>CAWAZL010000001.1:0-134797 GCA_963786495.1 uncultured bacterium
AGCCGCTGCCAGCGCGCTTGAGACTGAAGAGTGGCTGCGGTGTCCCGAGATCATGGGAAAGCGTGATCAAGGACTCGTTCGCCGAGGTGGACCGGTGCGCGTTCAGGGCGTCAGCATCTCCGGCAACCGCGCTCGATCGGAAGCTTCGCTGAAAACCGAGGGCGAGCTGGCGACGTTCCGGACGATCCTCCTCGAGGAAGACGAGGAGGGGACTGCGGCTGGCTGATCTCGGACTTCAGCTAGCCGTCTGGCTCGCGAGGGGGCGGGTCGCTCTGCGCTACGCGATGCATATTGCCTCAGCCTGAAGCGTGGCGAAATGACCGGCATCGTTGGTGCTGATAACGAGCCACGTCTCCGATTCCATGTTTAGCCTGATCTCCTGGATCGTAGAGCGCGCTATCGTCATCGTCTGCGCTGCTGTCGGTCCACTTGCCTGATCCCGAGATCAGCTCACTCCCGCCGCGGGGACAGGTCACCGTGGCAGCTGCGATGACCGGATCGCCATTCTGAGCCGCGTCGTCGTCCTCAAAGGTGACTCCGACCCCTGCATCTCGTGAGACCTCCGCCAGGGCCGAGGAGTCAACCGAATCATCCAGGATCTCGGGGCCGCCGACGGACGCAGGCGCGAGCTCCGAGCTGCCGACCTGGTCGAGGCCAATCTCGCTGCTTCCCACCACGCCGGTTCCGATCTCGGAGGATCCGACAGCGTTGGCCGCAATGTCGCCTGAGCCGACCGCATCCGTGGCGATGTCGCCCGTCTCAACTCCGCCGGTTGCGATCTCTGATGTCCCCACCGCCTGGGTGCCGATGTCGGGCTCGGCGACGCCGTTGGTGGCGATATCGACCGAGGTGATCTCTTGGTCGACGATGTCGCTGCTCTCTACTGCCGCCCCATCCTTGAGATCGCGGGACTTGAGGCTCTCGTCGACGATCTTGCTCGACGTGACCGAGTCGTCGGGGACTGATGCGATCGCGACCGATCCGCCGGCCAGCGCCAGGAACACCGCCAATGTCGACATGACATCGGAGTAGCCGAACCTCCGTGTTGACTTAGTCATTGACCGCCTCCCTCCCGTGGCAAACCCGGCATGGCGCGTCGCGTCAAGGGGTTGCTCTTGAGCCAATTGACCTTATTCGCGCGTGGCTTGGAAGTCAAGGCACGCGCGCCATGGTGCGCGCGGCTCGGCTAGAAGAGCTGGTTCTCGCCGGCGAAGATCTCCGAGACGGAGTCGTCGGCGAAGATGCGGCGGATCGAGTCGGCGAGGATCTGCGAGGCATGAAGGACGGTGATGTTCTCCGGCGCGCCGGGCGCCAGCGGCACGGTGTCGGTGACGACGATGCGCTCGATGCCTGAATTCTCATAGGCGAGGCGTTCGTATGCCGGGCCGGAAAAGACGCCGTGGGTGGCGCACGCGATGACCTTCGCGGCACCTTCCTCGAGAACGGTCTTGGCGGCGGCGCAGAGGGTGCCGGCGGTGTCGATCATGTCGTCGACGAGGACGGCTGTCTTGCCCTGGACGTCACCGACGACGTAGCCGATGTCGGCGGTGTTGTGCGCGGGACGCTCCTTCTCCATGACGGCCCAGTGGACGCCGACCTTGCGGGCGAAGTTGCGGGCGACCTTCACTCGGCCGGCATCGGGCGAGACGATCACCAGGTCGTCCTTGATGGCCTGATCGATGAAGTACTGGGTGAGCATGGGTTGCGCGGTCATGTGGTCGACGGGCTTGGAGAAGAAGCCCTGCACCTGGCCCGAGTGGAGGTCCATGGTGAGGACGCGGTCTACGCCGACTGCCTCGAGGCACTGAGCGACGACTCGGGCAGTGATGGGCTCACGCGGCGCAGACTTCTTGTCCTGGCGCGAGTAGCCGTACCACGGCATGACGGCGATGATGCGGTGAGCGGAGGCGCCCTTGGCGGCATCGATCATCGTCAGGAGCTCCATGAAGGAGTCGTTGGGCGTCATGCCCTCGGCGACGTTCTTGGCCGTGGACTGGACGATGAAAATGTCGGCGCCGCGAATGGACTCTTCGTAGCGGCAGTAGACCTCGCCGTCGGCGAAAGTCTTCAGGGTGACCTGGCCGAGGTCGACGTCGAGCTTGGTGGCGATGCGCGCCGCCTGCTCGCGCGACGCGCGACCGCCGAAGACCATGAGGCGCTTCGTGTAGTCGTGCGGGATCGAGCTCAGCGGGCTCGGCATCTCGTCGGCGATGGTCATGATCGAGTCTTGAATCTCAGCGCTCGCATCGGACGGGATCGCTCTGGTCTCGGTGGTGCTCACTTATCCCCCTCGGCGTCTTTTGACTTTCGCTCTGCGTAGTCCTCGATGTTGCGCTGACCGGCGTCGGTCACTCCCAGCGCGCCGGGCGGCACGTCTGAGCGGATCACGGCGCCGGCGCCAGTGTAAGCGCCATCGCCCACTTCCACCGGCGCGACGAGCGAGTTGTTGACGGCGATTCGCGCACCTTCCCCGATCTTCGTGCGGTGCTTGTCCTTCCCGTCGTAGTTCGCGGTGATCGAGCCGGCACCGATGTTGGCGCCCGCGCCGACGTCCGTGTCGCCGATGTACGCGAGGTGCGGGACCTTCGCCCCGGGGCCGATCTCGGAGTTCTTGATCTCGACGAAGGTGCCGGCCTTCGAGCCGTCGGCGAGGTTCGCGCCGGGGCGGAGGTAGGTGAAGGGGCCGACGCTGCAGTTATCGCCGACCCGGGCAGTGTCCAGGTGCGAGCGGAGAATGACTGACGTCGACCCGATCGTCGAGTTTTCGATCGTGGTGTAGGGCCCGATTAAGGAGCCCTCGCCGATCCGGGTGACGCCGCGGATCGCGGTGCCGGGCTCGATCGTTGTGTCTTGGCCAATCTCGACGTCTACGTCGATCCACGTGGACCCTGGATCGACGATGCGGACGCCCGCGAGCATGTGGCGCTCGTTGATTTTGCGGCGGACCTCAGCTTCGACGACGGCAAGGTCGGCTTTGGTGTTGACACCAAGGTTCACGTTGGGATCGGTCGCGACGTAGGCGGCGATCTTCTCGCCAGCTTCGCGCATAAGCGGGAGGACGTCGCCCAGGTAGTACTCGCCGGCCTCGTTGTCGTTCGCGATCTGGCCGAGGGCGGCGGCGAAGGTGGGCCCGTGGAAGAGATAGGTCCCGGTGTTGATCTCTTTCGTGTCGAGGATCTGCTGCGGGACGGTCTCGGGATGCTTGGTCTCGACGATGCGCTCGACGCCGCCGTCGGCGTCGCGGACGATCCGCCCGTATTGGCCGGGCTCTGAGAGCTCGACGGTCATGACGGTCGCCTTCGCGTCTTCCGAGCGATGGGTCTCGAGGAGGGCTGAGATCGTGTCGGCGCCCAAGAGCGGGTGGTCGCCGGAGAGGACAACGACTTCGTCTGAGGACTCGATCGCTTCGAGCGCCGCGATCATCGCGCCGCCCGTGCCGTTCGCTTCGGGCTGCGTCACGGTTTCCGTGTCGTCGGGCAAGCCTCCGCTCAGGTCGTGCTTGGGACCGACGATCACGAGCACGCGTCCGGCACCCGCCTCACGCGCGGCGTGAACGGGATAGGCGACCATCGGCCTCCCCGCGACAAGGTGGAGGACCTTTGGTGTGGAGGAACGCATGCGCGTTCCCTCGCCCGCGGCCATGATCAGGACCGTCGGCGCTTCTGAGGAGCCGGCCACGCGCCCATCGTAGAGGCGGGGGGCTTCTTGGGTTGGGGCTTTCAGGCTGGCTGGTCGGATCCAGCCGTGCTCAGCTTTGCGTCGTGGCGGGCTCGGAGCTTCCAGCCCAGCCAGTGGAGCGGGAGCGCCGGGATCGTCGTGACGAGGAGCAACACGATGCGCGGGTCCTGGATGTGGGCCGCAGGCTCCGCCTCGCCGCCGATCTCGAAGCCGAGGAGGATGGCGGCGCCGAAGAGAAGATTTCGGCAGAGTTCTAGACTCGGCGAACCAGCCGATCCGGGGTGGTGTACTTGGCTCAGCACGTGACTTTTTGGTAGTCAAAGAGAGGGTTCGAATCCTTCCCCCGGAGCTGTATTACCTGTTCACTACTCCGGGGCCTTCGGCCTCCGCACCTTCCCGCCCTTCGATCCCGGCTCCATCGCCGGCCCCCGCGGTGGCGCGATACCCAGGACTCGCATCGCCTTGAGCCCCAGGCCCAGCTTCTCGCGGCCCTCGGTGGACGAGATGTCGTGGCCGCACAGCTCGCGCACACGCTCTAGGCGGTAGCGGATCGTGTGGCGGTGGGTGAACATCGTGTCGGCGGTCGGCGTCACGTTGCCGTCGTTGTCGAGGTAGGCCTCCACCGTTTTGACCAGATCGGTTTCGTACTGCTCGTCGTAAGCGGAAAGCGGCGCGACAGTCTCCTCGTAGAAGCGCTCGAGCTCGGACGGGTCCTCGCTCATCGCGGGCAGCAGCAGGCGGTAGGAGCCCGTGTCTTCGAAAGCGAGCAGCTCGGAGTCCTCGGCCTCGGCGACGTTGGCGGCGAGCACCGCTTCCTTGCCGGCGCGGTAGAGATCGACCGGATCGTGCGCGAGCCGCGAGTGCGCGACCGTCACCCGAAAGCCCTGGAGCGAATGGCGAAGCTCGCCCGAAAGCGCCTTCGCGGCACGGCCAAGCACCTCCGCGTCGCCGGCGGGGACGAGCGCGCTCACCTCGGCCGCATCGCCGTCGCCGACGACCGCCACAGAGCCCTTCGCCTGCGTGCGCAACACCCGGAGCGAGACGGTCAGGACCCGGGCGCGCCAGTCGCCGTCCTGCGCGACGTGGGGATGCGCCCTCGCCACGATCACACCGGCCCCGGCCTCGAGGTCCGCGCCAACTTCCGCGGCGCGGGCGGCGATGTCGCCACGGTCCGTCACCCGGCGCTCGAGCACCGCGTTCACAAACTCACCGGCCGCCTCGTCGGACGCCCAGTCGCCCGAGCGCGAGCGCTCCACCTCCAGCGCCAAAAGCGCCGAGACCATCCGCGCCAGCGGCGCATCCGAAGTGGCGCCACCCTTCGTCCTGAAACGCAGCTCGCCCACAACGGTGTCGGCGACGCGCAGCTCAACCGAGTCCACCCCGTCGCCGTTCCCGAGCAGCTTCCCCTCCTCGGACGAGGAAGCAGCCGCAACAGCAAGCACGACGCTGGAGCGATCGATCACGGCAACGCTCGTCCCCAGAACCTTCGCCGCGGCACGCGCAACGGCAGGCAGTCCCGCGCCCGACTCGATCGCCTCGGAAAGCGCCTCGAGCGTCGCCGGATCAGCCGCCCTTGCGGCCTTCGGCTCTTTTTTCGACTCCGCCGTCACCCACTGATTGTGGCAGTGGGCGGCAGCCTCAGGTCAGGATGCGCGAGATGTCGTCCCAGTAATAGACGATCACGACGCCGAGGCCGAACCCCAGCGCGAGCAGAGCGATCAGCACAAAAAGCGAGAGCACCGCAGCGGCCGCCTTCTCCCATCCGCGGCCGAACGAGCTCATCGTCGGCGCCAGGATCAGCGTTCCGAACGCGAGCACGCTCAAGAGGCCCGCTCCGCCGAACAGGTAGTGGACCGCCGTCAGCTCTGCCAAAACGCTCACGTCTCCGCCTCATTGTCGCGGAAGTGCACTATCAACAAGGCGACAGCTGAGCAGATCGCGAACGCGGCCACCGCCAGAGCCGCTCCCGAGTTCACGTCCGAGAGGAAATGCACGCGCAGATAAACGCGCGAGAGAGCCACTGCGGCGGAGACCACAAGCCCGATCAGGACCAGCACCGTCCCCGACACTTTGTTGATGTTGGCGCGCACCGCCATCAGGAAAGCGATCCAGGTGTAAATCATCCCGTAGGCGGCATGGCCGCTCGGCCACGAGTACCCGCCGACATTGATGACTGGATCCGGAGGGCGCGGCCGCTCGACTATCTCCTTCAACAGCGGAACCGCCAGGTGAACCGCAGCCACCGCGATCACCGTCACGATCAACTCCGGCCACATCCTCTTCATCCCGAGGAGGATCGCGACGATCAGAGCCACCGCAAGCGTGATGTAGCCCGACCCCAGGGTCGTCACCGCCTCCGCAACGTCGTCGAGCCAGCCTGAGCTCAGCCTGTCCACGACATCGAATGCCGCAGTGTCGCCCGGCGTCGGGCCGGGATCGCCGGAGACGACAGAGCCGAATCCGATCACGATGAAGAGCGAAACCGCGACGAAGGCCATGATCGTCGTGAACTCGAGCCCCAGCTCGCCCGGCGTCATCCGATGCCAGGTAAAACGCGCCTGCGGCTCGATCCGCCGGCCAAGCGCCACAATCCAAGCTCCTGGCCGCGTCTCCTCCAGCCGCCGCGCCAGCTTCGAGCGATTCTCCGACACGCGCATGTAGCGAATCGCCAGGTAGCCGCCGATGAGGATCGCAATCGTTCCACCGAAGATGAAGATGCCCCGGCTCGCCAGGTCCTCGGCCTTCTCGATGTTCTCGGCGAGCACATAGCCGAGGACCGAGAACGCCGCCGCCCACAAGCCCGTTCCCAGGATGCTGTACGGCGCGAACGAGCGATAGGTCATCCCCGAGCTCCCCGCGATGAACGGCGCCAGCGCCCGCACCAGGCCGATGAACCTCCCCACGAGGATCGTCCGGCCGCCGTAGCGGCTGAAATAGTCCTCCACCTGCCCGAACCGCTCCGGCGTGATCCGCACCCTGTGGCCGTGCTTGAGGATGAACTCCTTGCCGAGCCTCTTTCCGATGAAGAACGAGGCCGTGTCCCCTAGCCATGCCGAGACCCACACCACCGCGATCGTGACGACGATCGACGTCGTCCCATTGCCCGCGATCGCGCCTGCCAGCACCACCGCCGTCTCGCCTGGAAACACCAACCCCACGAACGCCCCCGTCTCGAGGAAAGCAAGCGCACCAACCACCAGATAGGTCCATTCGCCGAGCGAATCCGAGATGTCCTCGAGCGCCTGTTCCAGGTTGATCGAGGGCAGCGCGTCGCCAAACAGCTGGTAAGCGGCGAAGAGCAGCACGATCACGACGATCAGCGGGTGCTCGCGGATGAATTCCCAGACCTTCTTCACGGCGTCAGATCTAACCCTGTCACGGCCTCGGGACCGAAGCCGAGACGATCGCGTCAGCCCACTCCGGGCCCAATTCTCCGAAGGCGCGGTCCGCGGCCACGACGTCGCCCGAACAATCCCACGGCCGTCGGCCCCGATCCGGTGACGAACGCCGCCTCGGCACCAACCTCGCGAAGCGCTTCTAGAGCGCCCGAGATCTGCGGGCGCAACGACACCGCCGCCGCCTCCAAATCGTTCACCAGAAGCTCCGAGTAGGAGAGCGGTGACGCCCCGCCGTCCGCCGCCCCTCGCAGCCGGCCCTCAATCGCGCCCAACTCCACCTCATCGCGCCCAAGCCCGAGCCTGTCCGCCTCCGCGTACACCTCGCCCGCACTCAGCCCGGGCGCAAACGGGATCAGGACGATCCCAACCGCCGCAGGCGCGCGAAGCCGCTCCAGCCGCTCCCCCGCACCACCAACCAACGTGAACCCAGGCTCGAGCTGCGACGGAACGTCCGCGCCGAGCTTTCGCGCAAGCTCCGCCAGCCCGTCCACGTCGCCTTCGGCCAGGCGCAGCACCGCCGCCGCGTCGGCGCTCCCCCCGCCAAGCCCGGCCGCGACCGGAATGCGCTTGTCGATCTCGATCCGAAGCGGCGGGCTCTTCCACTCCCGCTCGCGCAGCGCGGCCAGCGCAGCCTCCGCCAGGTTCGGACCTTCCACCTCCTCGCAGATCACCTCGTCGCCATCGGTGTCGGACGTAGTGACCGTGATCCGGTCGCTCAGAGCAAGCGGGCAGAACAGCGAGCGAAGCTCATGCAGGCCGTTCTGCCCGCTCGCCCTGTCGGACCGGATCAAGGTCACCACTGCGGATGACGATTTCGACGAGGTTGTCTGTGAAGGGGTGGAGGGCGCCGAATCTGGCCGCCGCTGCGCTCGCGGCGCTGCGCGCCCGGGATGGAAGAGCCCGCCGCTTCGGATCGAGATCGACAAGCGGATTCCGATCGCGGCCGGCCTGGGCGGGGGGAGCGCCGACGCCGCGGCGGTTCTGAGACTTGCGGAGGGGGAGGTGGATGGGCTGGAGGCGCTTGCGCTCGAGTTGGGCGCCGACGTGCCGTCTCAGATCTTCTCCGGCGTTCTCGCTCGTCGGCGGGGCAGGCGAGCGCCTCGAGGGCTTCGCGCGCCGGCGCGGTTCGGCGTGGTGGCGGTGCCGTTCGAGCGAGGGCTGAGCGCGGGCCAGGTCTATGCGGAGGCGGACCGGCTCGGGATCGGCCGATCAGATGGCGAGCTCGGCGATCGAGGGCGGCTGCGAGGGGCGGCCGACGAGGTGCTTCGCCGCTGACCTATGCCGGGTTGTTGAAGAACGATCTCGAGCAGGCGGCGCTGTCGCTGCGTCCGGAGATCGGCGATGCGCTCGAGCGCTTCGCGGGGCGGGGGCTGAGGTCGTGTCAGTGACGGGATCGGGTCCGACGGCGGTGGGCTTTTTCCCCGATATCGTCGCGGCGGACCGGGGCTACGGAGAGCTGGGGCCCGAGTGGGCGGACGCGCTCGTCACGGCTTCGGCCCCGGGCCGTGACACCCTTGGAACTGACGCCGATGAAGAAGTCTGGGAGTTCGTCCGGGAGCACCCGGTGATCATCGCGATCGTGGTGCTCTTCGCCGCCTACCAGGTGTTCGGCGATGCGCTGCCGTCGATCAACCTCGAGCAGGCGCTCGAGGACATCTCGGATTCGCTTGGCAAGTGGACCTACGTGGTGGTCGGCGCTCTTGCGTTCCTGGAGACGGGGGCGTTTGTCGGGCTGGTCTTTCCCGGCGAAACGGCGGTCATGCTGGCCGGCGCGATCGCGGGGAACGGGACGACGTCGATCGTCGTCACGATCGCGATCGTCTGGTTCTCGGCGTGGGCGGGGGATACGGCGTCGTTCTTCCTCGGGCAGAAGCTGGGTAAGGGGTTCATCCTCAAGCATGGCCCGAAGGTCAGGATCACGCCGGAGCGCTTCGAGCAGGTGGAGGACTACTTCGGCCGCTACGGAGGCAGGACGATCCTCGTCGGGAGGTTCATCGGCCTGGTGCGGGCGCTCGCGCCGTTCATCGCGGGGAGTTCGGGCATGACCTATCGCTCGTTCGCTCCCTACAGCGTGCTGGGCACGGGCTTGTGGGCGGCGGCGTTCTCCCTCCTGGGCTACTTGCTCGCCGAACAACATCGAGAAGGCGGAAACCTGGCGAGCAAGGGAATCTTTATCTTTGGCGGCACGATCGCGATTCTCGTCGGCGGCTACCTGGCGATCCGCTATATGCGGGAATCGGAGAATCGCCCGAAGCTGGCGCGGCGGCTGGAGGAGACGCGGCCTGGAGCCGGCGTTCGTGGAGTTCGGCCGGCGGATCGAGCCGCAGGCGCGTTTTTCCTGGCATCGGATGACGCCGGGCAAGCTGGGCCTCGAGTTCACGACGATCATGGCCTTCGTTGCGGTGTCGCTCTTCATCGTGATCGGCTACGGGTCAGTCGTCGCCGCCGACCCCGGCGCGACGCCCGGCGATACTACGGCGTTCGAGATCGCGGACGGGCTTCGCTCAGGCTGGCTCGACGACGTTGCTGAGGCGGTGACGGATCTGGGGTCGGGCTACATCACGCTGTTGGTGGCGCTGGTCGTGGCGATTGTCCTCGGGGCGAAGAGGATGTGGCCTGAGCTGATCGTGACGGTGATTGCGGTGGCGGCCGCTCACCTTGCCGTTCCGCTCTTCAAGGAGATCGTGGAGCGCCCGCGGCCTCCGGATCCGGCGGCAACGTCGGCGGCTATTCGTGGCCGAGCGGCCATGCCGCGTACGGGACGATCTATGCCTGGATCGCTTTCCTCATGGCGGTGCGGGGAAACATCACCCGGGTGTCGGGGACGGTGCTGGTCGTGATCGGGCTTGCGGTCTCCGCCGCGGTGGGTCTCTCGCGCGTTTATCTGCGCGTGCATTTCCTCTCGGACGTGAACTCGGGAGCGGCGCTGGCGGTTGCCGCGTTCGCGATTTGCTCCGCGGTCGCCTAGTTGTCGTGCACTTCCGCGACAATGAGGCGGAGACGTGAGCGTTCTTGGCTGAGCTGAGCGCGGTCCACTATCTGTTTGGCGGAGCGGGCCTTTTGAGCGTGCTCGCTTTCGGCGCGCTGATCCTGGCGCCGACGATGGGCTCGTTCGGGCGCGGCTGGGAGAAGGCCGCCGCCGCCGTGCTCTCGCTTTTCGTCCTCATCGCACTTCTCGCGCTCGGGTTCGGGCTCGGCGTCGTGATCGTCTACTACTGGGACGACATCTCGGCTATTCTGAGCGTTGAGGCATGCCGCCTGCGCTGCCAGAATCAGGGGGTGACGGCGACGTCGAAGAAAGGCCGACGGCTGCAAGGGCGGCCGATCCGGCGATGCTCGAAGCGCTTTCCGAGGCGATCGAGTCGGGCGCTGGGCTGCCCGCTGTCGCGCGGGCCGCGGCGAAGGTGCTGGGCACGAGCGTCGCTGTGATCGACCGCTCGAGCGTCGTGCTCGCGGTCGCGGCAGCGTCCTCGTCCGAGGAGGGGAAGCTGCTCGGGAACGGCGACGGGGTGGACTCGGTCGAGCTGCGCGTTGCCGACACCGTCGTGGGGGAGCTGCGTTTCAGGACGAAGGGAGGCGCCACTTCGGATGCGCCGCTGGCGCGGATGGTCTCGGCGCTGCTGGCGCTCGAGGTGGAGCGCTCCCGCTCGGGCGACTGGGCGTCCGACGAGGCGGCAGGCGAGTTCGTGAACGCCGTGCTCGAGCGCCGGGTGACGGATCGTGGCGACATCGTCGCCCGCGCCGCGGAGGTGGGGGCGGATCTCGAGGGTGGGGCGGGCGTGATCGTGGCGAGGGCGCATCCCCACGTCGCGCAGGACGGCGACTGGCGCGCGCGGGTCCTGACCGTCTCGCTCCGGGTGTTGCGCACGCAGGCGAAGGGCTCGGTAGCGGTTGTAGGGGACGGCGATGCGGCCGAGGTGAGCGCGCTCGTCCCCGCCGGCGACGCCGAGGTGCTTGGCCGTGCCGCCAAGGCGCTCTCGGGCGAGCTTCGCCATTCGCTCCAGGGCTTCCGGGTGACGGTCGCGCACTCGCGGCTCGCGCAGGATCCGGTCGATCTCTATCGCGCGGGCAAGGAAGCGGTGCTGGCCGCGAACGTCGCCGAGGCCGAGGGCGGCGAGCTGCTCGCTTTCGAAGACACGGGCTCCTACCGCCTGCTGCTGCCCGCGATGAGCGAGGACCCGTCCGAGCTCGAGCGCTTCTACGAGGAGACTGTCGCGCCGCTTTCCGCTTACGACGAGCAGTACGAGACCGATCTGGTCAAAACGGTGGAGGCCTACCTCGACAACGACGGCAACGTGACGCCGACCGCCGAGACGATGTTCACCCACCGCCACACGATCCGCTACCGCCTAGAGCGCGTGCGCGACCTGTGCGGCCACGACATCTCGTCCACCGAGGGCCGGGAGAAGCTGGGGTTGGGCCTCAAGGCGATGCGCGTCCTGGGCATTGCGCCACCGAGGGGCCCGGCGATGGAAGCGGGGGCGAGGGGCGGCAAGGTGCGGAAGCCGAAGGCCGCGGAGTAGCTCGAACCGGACAGCTCCGGGGGAAGGACTCGAACCCTCTCTTCAACCACCAAAAAGTCGCGTGCTAGCCAATTACACCACCCCGGATCGGCTGGTTCGCCGAGTCTAGAACTCTGCCGAAACTTCTCTTCGGCGTCGCCATCCTCCTCGGCTTCGAGATCGGCGGCGAGGCGGAGCCCGCGGCCCACATCCAGGACCCGCGCATCCTTTTGCTTCTCGTCACGACGATCCCGGCGCTCCCGCTCCACTGGCTGGGCTGGAAGCTCAGAGCCCGTCACGACGCCAAGCTGAGCACGGCTGGACCCGACCAGCCGGCCTGAAATTCCCGACCCACGAAGCCCCCCGCCTCTACGATGGGCGCGTGGCCGGCTCCTCAGAAGCGCCAACGGTCCTGATCATGGCCGCGGGCGAGGGAACGCGCATGCGTTCCTCCACACCCAAGGTCCTCCACGCAGTCGCGGGGAGGCCGATGGTCGCCTGGCCCGTTCTCGCCGCGCGCGAGGCGGGTGCCGGACGCGTGCTCGTGATCGTCGGCCCGAAGCACGACCTGAGCGCCGGCCTTGCCCGACGGCACCGAGACCATCGTCCAGCCCGAAGCGAACGGCACGGGCGGCGCGATGATCGCGGCGCTCGAAGCGATCGAGTCCTCGGACGAAGTCGTCGTCCTCTCGGGCGACCACCCGCTCCTGGGCGCCGAGACCATCTCAGCGCTACTCGACACGCACCGCTCCGAGGACGCGAGGGCGACCGTCATGACCGTCGAGCTCTCGGAGCCCGGCCAGTACGGGCGCATCGTCCGCGACGCGGACGGCGGCGTCGAGCGCATCGTCGAGACGAAGCACCCCGAGAGCGTCCCGCAGGAGATCCTCGACACGAAGGAGATCAACACCGGCACCTATCTCTTCCACGGGCCTACCTTTGCCGCCGCCCTCGGCGCAGATCTCGAACGACAACGAGGCCGGCGAGTACTACCTGGGCGACGTCCTCCCGCTCATGCGCGCCGACGGTCGCAGCGATCGCCGCCCACGTCGCCACGGACCCCAACGTGAACCTGGGCGTCAACACCCGCGCCGACCTCGCCCTCGTCGAAGCCGAAGCCCGCCGCCGCATCAACGAAGCGCACATGCTCGCGCGGCGTGACCATCACCGATCCCGCCTCGACCTGGATCGACGTGGGAGTCGAGATCGGCCAGGACACGACGATCGAGCCCGGCACCGCCCTTCGCGGCGAGACCACAATCGGCGAGCGGCGCGACCATCGGCCCGCACACCACGGTCCTCGTCTCCGACGGTCGGCGAAGACATCACCGTCCTTCGCTCTCACCTCGACGGCGCATCCGTAGGCGACAACTGCAGCGTCGGCCCCTTCACCTACCTCCGCCCCGGCGCGAACCTCGCCGACGGCTCGAAGGCCGGCACTTTCGTCGAGATCAAGAACTCCGAGATCGGCCCCGGGGCGAAGGTCCCGCACCTCGCGTACATCGGCGACACGGACGTCGGCGCGGGCGCCAACATCGGCGCCGGCTCGATCACCGCGAACTACGACGGGAAGGACAAGCACCGCACGAAGATCGGGGAAGGTGCGCGAATCGCCGTCAACAACTCGCTCGTCGCGCCGGTGGAAGTGGGCGATGGCGCTTACACTGGCGCCGGCGCCGTGATCCGCTCAGACGTGCCGCCCGGCGCGCTGGGAGTGACCGACGCCGGTCAGCGCAACATCGAGGACTACGCAGAGCGAAAGTCAAAAGACGCCGAGGGGGATAAGTGAGCACCACCGAGACCAGAGCGATCCCGTCCGATGCGAGCGCTGAGATTCAAGACTCGATCATGACCATCGCCGACGAGATGCCGAGCCCGCTGAGCTCGATCCCGCACGACTACACGAAGCGCCTCATGGTCTTCGGCGGTCGCGCGTCGCGCGAGCAGGCGGCGCGCATCGCCACCAAGCTCGACGTCGACCTCGGCCAGGTCACCCTGAAGACTTTCGCCGACGGCGAGGTCTACTGCCGCTACGAGGAGTCGATTCGCGGCGCCGACATTTTCATCGTCCAGTCCACGGCCAAGAACGTCGCCGAGGGCATGACGCCCAACGACTCCTTCATGGAGCTCCTGACGATGATCGATGCCGCCAAGGGCGCCTCCGCTCACCGCATCATCGCCGTCATGCCGTGGTACGGCTACTCGCGCCAGGACAAGAAGTCTGCGCCGCGTGAGCCCATCACTGCCCGAGTCGTCGCTCAGTGCCTCGAGGCAGTCGGCGTAGACCGCGTCCTCACCATGGACCTCCACTCGGGCCAGGTGCAGGGCTTCTTCTCCAAGCCCGTCGACCACATGACCGCGCAACCCATGCTCACCCAGTACTTCATCGATCAGGCCATCAAGGACGACCTGGTGATCGTCTCGCCCGATGCCGGCCGAGTGAAGGTCGCCCGCAACTTCGCCCGCAAGGTCGGCGTCCACTGGGCCGTCATGGAGAAGGAGCGTCCCGCGCACAACACCGCCGACATCGGCTACGTCGTCGGTGACGTCCAGGGCAAGACAGCCGTCCTCGTCGACGACATGATCGACACCGCCGGCACCCTCTGCGCCGCCGCCAAGACCGTTCTCGAGGAAGGTGCCGCGAAGGTCATCGCGTGCGCCACCCACGGCGTCTTTTCCGGCCCGGCATACGAACGCCTCGCCTATGAGAATTCAGGCATCGAGCGCATCGTCGTCACCGACACCGTGCCGCTGGCGCCCGGCGCGCCGGAGAACATCACCGTCCTTCATGCCTCGCAGATCCTCGCCGACTCGATCCGCCGCATCTTCGCCGACGACTCCGTCTCGGAGATCTTCGCCGGCGAGAACCAGCTCTTCTAGCCGAGCCGCGCGCACCATGGCGCGCGTGCCTTGACTTCCAAGCCACGCGCGAATAGGGTCAATTGGCTCAAGAGCAACCCCTTGACGCGACGCGCCATGCCGGGTTTGCCACGGGAGGGAGGCGGTCAATGACTAAGTCAACACGGAGGTTCGGCTACTCCGATGTCATGTCGACATTGGCGGTGTTCCTGGCGCTGGCCGGCGGATCGGTCGCGATCGCATCAGTCCCCGACGACTCGGTCACGTCGAGCAAGATCGTCGACGAGAGCCTCAAGTCCCGCGATCTCAAGGATGGGGCGGCAGTAGAGAGCAGCGACATCGTCGACCAAGAGATCACCTCGGTCGATATCGCCACCAACGGCGTCGCCGAGCCCGACATCGGCACCCAGGCGGTGGGGACATCAGAGATCGCAACCGGCGGAGTTGAGACGGGCGACATCGCCACGGATGCGGTCGGCTCAGGCGACATTGCGGCCAACGCTGTCGGATCCTCCGAGATCGGAACCGGCGTGGTGGGAAGCAGCGAGATTGGCCTCGACCAGGTCGGCAGCTCGGAGCTCGCGCCTGCGTCCGTCGGCGGCCCCGAGATCCTGGATGATTCGGTTGACTCCTCGGCCCTGGCGGAGGTCTCACGAGATGCAGGGGTCGGAGTCACCTTTGAGGACGACGACGCGGCTCAGAATGGCGATCCGGTCATCGCAGCTGCCACGGTGACCTGTTCCCGCGGCGGGAGTGAGCTGATCTCGGGATCAGGCAAGTGGACCGACAGCAGCGCAGACGATGACAACGCGCTCTACATCCAGGAGATCAGGCTAAACATGGAATCGGAGACGGTGACCGTTATCGGCGCCAACGATGCCGGTCATTTCGCCACGCTTCAGGCTGAGGCAATCTGCATCGCGTAGCGCAGAGCGACCCGCCCCCTCGCGAGCCAGACGGCTAGCCGAAGTCCGAGATCAGCCAGCCGCCGTCCTCCTCGTCTTCCTCGAGGAGGATCGTCCGGAACGTCGCCAGCTCGCCCTCGGTCTTCAGCGAAGCTTCCGATCGAGCGCGGTTGCCGGAGATGCTGACGCTGCGAACGCGCACCGTCACCTCGGCGAACGAGTCCTTGATCACGCTTTCCATGATCTCGGGACACCGCAGCCGCTCTTCAGTCTCAAGCGCGCTGGCTGCGGCCCGGCGCATGACGTCCTGCGCCGTCTTCGTCAATGAGTCGCACGCGGCTTCGAAGTCGCCATCGGCCGCCGAGTCGAAGAAATCCAAGACGACCGCTTCGACCTTCTCCGACTCGGTCGGCGGGTCCTCGAAGAACGCCGTGTCAGTGATCGCCAGGACGACGAGGACGATCCCCACGACCAGGATCACGGCGGCAATCCGGCGCCTCGCAACTTCCGAGAAGAACCCCATTGCCTCCAACCTATATTCACCGCGCATGCTGCGCGTCGGACACAAGGGGGCGGACGGGATCGTTCCCGGCAACTCGATTGCGAGCTTTTACGCCGCGGCCGAGGCCGGCGTCGATGCGATTGAATTCGACGTCCTGCGCCCGCCGGAGGACTTCGCCGACGGCTCCGACTGGCGCACCGCACCGGCGGGCCCGGCTGACGGCGGCGGGCCCATCCTCGTCGCGCACGACTGGGCCGCCGCCCGCCGCACCAAGGAACCGCTGACCCTCGACCAGGCGCTCGACGCCTTCCTAAAGCCGCCGCTAGACAACCTGAAGATCGACCTCGACATCAAGATCAAGGGGCGCGAGGACGAGATCGCCGAAGCGGTCCGCTCCCGCGGCCTCACCGAACGCACGATGACATCGGGCACCGAGATCCCGACTATTCGCCTGCTGGGCGATGTCGCGCCCGAGCTCAGCCGAGGCTGGACCATTCCGCGGGTCACCCGCGACTGGACGAAAAGCCGGGTCCTGCGGCCACTCGTCCTGGGCGGCATGGCAACGCTCCGCGCGCGCCTGCCCCGGCGGGTGCGACAAGAAGCGCCGCTTCTGGGCGTCGAGGCCATCTGGGTCCATCACGCTCTGGCGACCCCCGCGCTCGCCGAGGCCGCGCACGACTCAAACTGCATCCTGGTCGCCTGGACGGTGGACGACGCCGCGCGGATGAACCAGCTCGCAGCCATGGGCGTCGACGGCATCTGCACGAACGATCCGCGCCTCTTTTCACAACTCGCGGAATAATGGAGTCATGGACGAGGCACTGATCGCAGTCCGCCTGATCCTGGCGGGCGTATTCGTGGTCGCGGGGGTGGCGAAGCTCGCAGACCTCTCGGGCTCGCGCGCTGCGGTCGCCGGCTTCGGCGTTCCCGAGCGCCTCGCGGCGCCGATCGGCACCCTCCTGCCTTTCGCCGAGATCACCGCCGCCGTCCTCCTCCTTGGCGAGGGCACGGCGAGGGCCGGCGCCCTGCTGGCACTAGTCCTCCTCGCGGGGTTCTGCATCGGGATCGCACGCTCGATGGCTCGCGGAGAGGCGCCCGACTGTCACTGCTTCGGTCAGATCCACTCCGAGCCGGTCGGCCCGCGCGTCCTGGTCCGAAACCTCGCGCTCGCGGGACTCGCCGCCTTCGCGCTCTTCGCGGGCGCCGACGGCGGCCCACACCTCCTGCCGTCGTTCGAAGGCAGCGCGGGCGCGCTCATCGTCGCCGGTCTCGCCACGGCGGTCCTGCTCACGCTCGGGACCATGGCCTACCTCCAGCTGCTCAGGAACCACGGCCGCCTTCTCCTCCGCGTCGAGTCCCTCGAAGGCGCGCTCAGGGCGCGCGGCATAGCGATTCCCCAAGCAGAGGCGTCGGCGCCCGGCCTTCCAGTCGGCGCCCCCGCGCCGGCGTTCAATCTCGCGCGCCTCGCCGGCGAGCAAACGAGCCTTCAGGACCTGCTCGCGCGCGGCAAGCGCGTCCTCCTGGTCTTCACCGATCCGAACTGCGTCCCATGCCGCAAGCTCGCACCCCGCCTCGCCGAATGGCACACCGAGGCCGGCGACCCCATCACGCTCGTTCCGATCTCGCGTGGCGCCGAAGAGCCCACGCGCGCCGAGCTGGGCGACTCGCCCCTTGCGCAGCACATCCTCCTCGAGGAGGGCATGGAGGTTTCACAGAAGTACAAGGCCACCGCCACCCCCAGCGCCGTTCTCGTCGACGCTCAAGGCCGCGTTGCATCGCCTGTTGCCGCGGGCGATCAGGCGATCCTCCAGCTTGCGCGCAACTCCGTCGCGCCCGCGCTTCCCGTCGTCCAGTCCGGTCCGCCACCTGGCCCAAAGGCGGGCGATGCCATCCCGCTCGAATCCCAGGTCGAAAGCCTCGACGGCGAGCCGATGTCCCTAGCCGACGCGCTCGGCCGGCGCGAGCGGATGCTCCTCTTCTGGGACCCCAACTGCGGCTTCTGCAAGCGCATGCTTCCCGACCTCCTTGAGTGGGAGGCACACAATCCCTCCTTGATCGACGACCTCCTGGTCCTCTCGAAGGGCGACGCGGATGCGAATGAGGAGCAAGGGATCACCGCTCAGATCGCGCTCGACCCCGGCACGTCGATCGGGCGCGAGCTGAAGTTCCGCGGCACCCCGTCGGCGCTTCGCGTCGACGCGGACGGCGTCGTCACATCCGACTACGCCATCGGCGCCGACGCTGTGATGGGGCTCGCTCGCGCCTTGTCAGCATCTACTTGACGCGCGGTGCGCCGTGTGAGAGGGTCGGCGCATGGGGGAGGGAGCTCGCCTCGACGATCTGGCCCGCGACCTCGCGAGAGGCGCCATCTCGCGCCGCACGGCGCTCCGCCGCCTCGCGGCCGGCGCACTGGGCATCGGCCTAGCCGCCACTCCCTCAGCCCTCGCTGACGAGCTCGAGCGCGGCAACTGCCCGAAGTCGCGGCGCTGCGGAAAGAAGTGCTGTCCCAAAGGCGCGAAGTGCAAGAACGGCAAGTGCAAATGCAAGGGCGGGAAGACGAAGTGCGGCAAGAAGTTGCGTCGATCTCGGGACTTCCCATGAGCACTGCGGCTCCTGTAACAGCCCCTGCAACCAAGACGAGACCTGCCTGGGCGGCGAGTGCACACCAGATGCGACCTGTGGGAACGGGTTGGTCGAGGGGGACGAGGAGTGCGACGGAAACGACCTCGGCGGGGAGACCTGCCAGACGCTCGGATTTGACGGCGGGACCCTCGCCTGCACCAACAGCTGCGCATTCGACACCTCCGGCTGCACCAACCTCGAGGGATGCGGCTCGCGGGAATGCGGTCAGGCTCCGAACGGCGATCAGTGTGGGAGCTGTGGCGCGGGCGAGACCTGCACGCCAGAGGGGGCATGCGTGAGCGAAAGCTGCAACGGCCTCGACGACGACGGCGACGACCTTATTGACGAGGACTTCCCAGACCTCGGCCAGCCCTGCGAGTGCTCACCCGGAGTCTTCGGCGTCCGTCAATGCAACGCCGCGGGGACCGGGACCGAATGCGTGTGCGGCTGAGCGGCTGAGCCTGGCTATCCTCATCGGTCGCCCATGGCCTCCGATCGCCCAACTCTCGAAGTAGCCGAACGCACCGAGTTCGGCTCTCGCACGACCCGCCGCCTCCGCCGTGAGGGGCTCGTCCCGGGCGTCGTGTATTCGGGCGGCTCCGAGGCGCGCACGTTCAGCGTGCCCGAGCGCGAGGCGCGCAATCTGCTTCAAACAGGCGCAGCACTCTTCGATCTGACCTTCGGCGGCGGGTCGGCCGAGCCGGTCGTCGTGAAGGAGCAGCAGCGCCATCCGGTGCGCGGCAATCTCATCCACATCGACTTCCAGGTCGTCGACTTGAAACAAGCGATCCAGTCGGAGGTCTCGATCGAGCTTCTCGGCGCCGAGGAATCGCCTGGCGTAAAGGAAGGCGGCGTCCTCGAGCACATCACCCACTCGATCAACGTCGAGGCGCTTCCGACCGACATCCCTGAGTCCATCGCGGTCGACGTCTCCGGCATGTACATCGGCGACACCCTTCAGCTCGACTCCGTCGTCGCTCCCGAAGGCGTCGAATGGGCGCTCGGTGAGGGCGCCGACCCGGCCGAAATCACGATCGCGACGCTCAACCCGCCGCGCGTCGAGGAAGAGCCCGAGGTCGAGGAAGAGACCGAGCTCGTGGGCGAGGACGGCGAGCCGATCGAGGCCCCCGAGGGCGAAGAGGCCGACGGGGACGCAGACGACGCCGGCGACTCGGACTCCGGCGACTCCGACGGGGAGTAGCCCTGTCGATCTTCCGCCGGCGCTCCCGCGACGACGCCGGCGAATCTGACGGCGAAGGCTCGGACCGCATCCTCGTGGTGGGGCTTGGCAACCCCGGGAAGCGCTACGCGAAGACGCGCCACAACATTGGCTTCGAGGTTGTCTCCGAGCTCACAAGGCGGTGGGACATGCCACGCGCGAAGGAGAAGTTTCGCGGCCTTCTTACCGAGGGCCGCACGGGGCCAGGCGGCCCTCGCGTCGCCGCCCTCCTCCCGCAGACGTTCATGAACGAGTCGGGCACCTCGGTCGGTCCCGCCCGCGGCTCGCTCAAGATTCCGCTCGACCGCGTCGTCGTGGTCTACGACGAGATCGACCTTCCATTTGGCGAGATCCGCTCCAAGCTGGGCGGCGGGGCCGCCGGCCACAACGGCATGAAGTCACTCCGCCAGGGCCTGGGTAGCGGCGACTTCTGGCGCGTTCGCGTGGGGGTCGGTAGACCCGACTCGACCGACCCCGAGATCGTTTCGGCCTGGGTCCTCGGCAGCTTCTCGGAGCCGGACTCCGAGGTGCAGCGCCTGATTGAGTACGCCGCGGAGGAAACGGAGCGCCTCGTCGAGCGGCTAGCGTCGGAAACCGATGAGTGACGCGCTGACCACCTATGACGTCTCGGAGGGCGTCGCTGTCCTCCGCCTGGACCGCCCGAAGGCGCGAAACGCGATGAACACGCAGATACTCGAGGAGATGCTCGCGCACATCGCTTCGGCCCGCGAGGACGCCGAGGTGCGGGCGCTCGTTGTCTCTTCGACCGACCACATGGGCCTCTCGGCGGGCGCGGACGTCCGCGAGGAGCTGGACTCAGACGGACGGATTCGCCGCATGCAGCTCTTTGCCGACCTCTACGACGACCTGGTGAGCTTCCCCAAGCCCACCGTCGCCGCTTGTCACGGCGCCACCGTTGGCGGCGGGGCCGAGGTCGCGGTGGCGTGCGACATCCGCGTCGGCGGCTCGAACATGCGCCTGCGCTTCCCGGGCGCCTCCCTGGGCGTTCCCGTGGGGCCTGCGCGGCTCGTGACGCTGTGCGGCCTCTCCGTCGCCAAATACCTCCTGATCTCGGGCAAGGAGGTCGCAGCGGACGAGGCGCTGCGCTGGGGCCTGGTCCACAAGGTCGCACCCGCCGCGGCCGCTGAGGAAATGGCGATCCAGATCGCGACCACCGCGGCCTCACACCCGCCCGAAGCCGTCGCGCGGCTCAAGGAGATGCTGCACGAGTGGGACGGCGTCGTCGAGCGCTCGAAGGTCGAGGGCGAAGGTCAGGTCGAGTGGCAGCGCTCAGGCCCAGGCCTTCCATTTCACCCCTGATCGGTTTAGAGTCTCCCGAAAGCAATCGGGGAGGCATCGTGAGGGGAATCGCACTTGCAGGGTCGGTCGTGGTCGCGTGGCTGGCGCCAGCAGTCGCCCACGCGGACGAGGACGCCTTCGTGGTCGACACCAACTCGGCAAGCGCCGGCTTGACGGCGTGCACCGGGGCCGCTGCCGACTGCAGCCTCGTCGGCGCTTTCGCGAACGCCGACGATGCCGATACGAGCGACGAGGACACGATCAGCTTCGACTCCTCGATCTTCGACGGGGTGGAAACCGTCCCCGGCGACGCCACCGTGGTCCTCACGGACCACCTCACAAGCGACGAACCGCTGGTACTGACCGCCTCGTGTGCCAGTCCAGGACCGTGCGTGGGCATCGACGGCCCCTTCTCGGCTGGCAACGCGATCACCGTCCTCGGTGGCAGCTTCGAGATGAGCCGTATCGCGATATTCGGCACGACCCACTCAGCCGGCCTCGCGTACTTGTTCGGTCCCACCGAGCTGACTGTTTCCGGCAGCTGGTTCGGGCTGAAGCTCGACGGCACTCCGGAAGCGAACGACGTCGGCGTCAACCTCACCGGCAGCAACGCGACCATCGGGCTCATCGGCGAGCCACCGAACTTCTTCGCGGGCAACGGGGTCGGAATTCTGGTATTCGCCGGCACCCAGGGGGACGTGATTCAAAACAGCGCCTTCGGGATTCGCCCGAACGGGGTCCTCGCGGCGAACACCGACGCCGACATCAATGCGCTGGGGAACGGGGTTGGCACCGACCCCACCGACATCAGGATCGGCGCCGAGCCGAACGCGACCGCGTTGTGCGACGCGGGGTGCAACATCATCGCCGCGGCGGGCGCCAAGGGCATCGACCTGTCGGGGAACGGCCCCGACACCTCCGGCGCATCGAACGTTGACATCCTCGGCAACCACATCGGGATGAACGCCCTTGGCACCACGGTGATCGGCAGCGCTGCGGAATTGGTGCATGTCGGGGAGGCGGACGACGTGACGATCTCCGGCAACCGCCTTGGCGGCGGCATCATCGGGGTCAACAACGACGTTGGCTCGGACAACCTCCTCGTCGAGGAGAACTCGATGGGGCTCAACGCCGCCGGCGACGCCGTCCTCACGGGACCCACCCAGGCAATCGTGCTCGAGTCTGACGCCTTGGACGATGTCGTCGTTGCACGCAACGAAATCGCGGGACCGGGGACCCCGCAAAGCCTGATCACCATCGAGGGCGGCCATGCCACGGTCGACGAGAACATCCTCGGCTTGCCGGGATCCGCCGGCTCGGGCGGGCAGGATGCGATCTCACTGAACGGAACCACGCATCTCGTCGAGGAGAACTCGATTTCCGAGACCGTCGGCCACGGGATCACGGTCAACGGCAGCTCGAACTCCATCGCCGGAAACGAGATCGGCGTCGACGGCCCGATCGGCGGCGCGGGCATCGTGGTCCACGACGACCCATTCCACTCACAGTTCAACGTGATCGGCGGCACCGACGAGACGCGCGCGAACGTCATTACGAACGTCGGTGAGGACGCGATCCGCATGGAGGGCGTCAACTCGGCGTTCAACACCGTCGAGGTCAACCTCGGCGATGCGCCGAGTGGCCTCTTTCTCGACCTCGAACCCGCGGACGGCCCAGGCAACGACGAGTCCACAGGCCCGAACGAGGGGATCCAGAAGCCGAAAATCAAGTCCGTCGAAAAGGACAGGGTCGAGGGCAAGAAGGCCGACCCGGACGCGAAGGTCTGGCTCTTCCTCTCGGCGTCGGTCGCAGGCGTGGAGCCGGTAGGCGTCACGGAGTTCCTGGGTAAGAAGGGCGTCAAGGACGACGGCAAGTGGAAGTTCAAGCCCGACGAAAACATCGGCAAGCACGACGTCGTCACCGCCCTGCAGACCGATTCGACCGGCAACTCGTCCGAGCTCGCAAAGGGCAAGCAGAGGTAGGAACTAGCCTCAAGGGGTGTCGCTTCGGCCGACCCTGGAGCTTGCCTACGACGACCGCGGCTACGCGGCGCTTCGGGCTGCCGTCCGCTCGGCTGAGCCCGTCGCGCATGCCTCGAGCTCGATCCAGCCGTACCTGATCGCGGCCCTCGCCGAGGACGCCGACGCCCTGGGCGAAAACCCGGTCGTGGTCGTCGCCCCCGATGACGTCGGCGCGCGCGATCTGGCGCGAGAGCTTGGCGCCTACCTCGCTCCGCGCCGCGTCCGCCACTACCCCTCGCGGGGTACCGGGTACGCCTCGCACGTCGCGCCGCCCCCGCACCTCGTGGGCCTGCGTATCGCCGCCCTCGACGCGCTGGTCGGCGCGAGCTCAGACGATCCGCCGGTCGTCGTCGCCAGCGCCGTCGCGCTCGCCGAGACCGTGCCCGACGCCTCGCTTCGCCCAGAGGGCTTCTCGCTCAAGGTGGGCGAGGAGATCGACCTCACGTTCTGCGCCGAGCTCCTGGCCGAGGCGGGCTACGAGCGGGTGGACCAGGTCGAGGCCCGCGGGCAATTCGCCCTGCGGGGCGGCATCCTGGACGTCTTCGGGGCTACGGAAGACCGCGCCGCGCGCCTGGAGCTCTTCGGCGACGAGATCGAGTCGATCCGCTGGTTCTCGACGTTCACGCAGCGCTCCCTGGGCGAGGCCGAGGAGCTGGAGCTCTCACCCGCAGCCGAGCTCGCCACCGAGCACCGGATGCTCGCCGAGGCGGCGCTGGAGGACTCCGAGGAAGGCGGGCCGATCGACTTCCTTCCAGTCGACTCGTTCCGCGCGCCGCTCGACGTGATCTCCAAGGACGTCGCTTTCGTGACGGCAGCAGACGAGGAGATCCAGCCGGCGCTTCGCTCGCACTGGGAGGACGTGACCGCGGCGATGCATTCCGACGACGCGCGCCGCCTGTACGTGGACGTAGCGGCGCCGCTGGGAGAGCGCGCGGCCCTGCGCCTGCGCTCCACCGCCCCGGACGAGGGCCTCTTGTCGATCAGGGCCCAGGCGCCCGCGTCCGCGGCGCGCTCGATCGCAGAAGCCGAGCCCCAGCTCGAGCGGGAGGTCCGGTCGGGCTACCGCGTCGTCGTCGCTTTCGACCACCGAGGCGAGGCCGAGCGCGCGCGCTACAACCTCCAGCGCCTCGACTCCTCGTTCCTCGGCGCCGTGCTGCCCGCGGATCCGGGCGTCAACTTCGTGGAAGCCCATATCGGCGAAGGCTTCGTCTCTCCCTCGCTGAAGCTCGCTGTGATCCCGTGGCGAAAGCTCGTGCACAGGCGCACCGCGGCCGCGCCAACGGTCCGCGGAACGCTCGCCTCGATGGCAGACCTGGCGGTCGGCGACCACGTCGTCCACCAGGACCACGGCATCGCGCGTTTCGCCGGCTTCGAGACGAAGACCGTGGCGGGGGTCACCCGTGACTACCTCGAGCTCGAATACCGCGGCGAGGACCGCGTCTTCGCGCCGACGGAACAGCTGGCGAAGATCACCCGGTACGTCGGGGTCGGTGGCGAGTCGCCGCAGCTCTCCGCGCTGGGCTCCAAGCGCTGGGACTCGATCAAGGCGCGTGCCCGCCGCGCGGCGCGGGTGCTCGCCGGCGATCTGTTGAACCTCTACGCCGAGCGGGCGGCCCGCCGGGGGCATGCGTTCGGCCCCGACTCGGAGTGGGCCGTACAGCTCGAGCAGGCGTTCCCATACCGCGAGACGGCCGACCAGCTGGAGGCGATCGAGGCGACCCGCGCGGACATGGAGTCGGAGCGACCAATGGACCGCCTGATCTGCGGCGACGTGGGCTACGGCAAGACCGAGGTGGCGCTGCGCGCGGCGGCGAAGGCGGCGGGGGAGGGCAAGCAGGTGATGCTGCTCGTGCCCACCACCGTGCTCGCCCAGCAGCACCTGGGAACGTTCCGCGAGCGTTTCGCCGAGCTTCCGTTCGAGGTCGACGCGGTCTCCCGCCTTCGCAAGCCCGCCGAAGTGCGCGCGACGCTCAAGGCGTTCGCCGACGGCGGGGTGGACGTGTTGATCGGAACGCACCGGTTGCTCTCGCGCGACGTCCGCGCCAAGGACCTGGGCCTACTGATCGTCGACGAAGAGCAGCGCTTCGGGGTCAAGCAGAAGGAGCTTCTGCGCCAGCTGAAGCTTCGCGTCGACGTCTTGTCGCTCTCGGCGACTCCGATCCCCCGCACGCTTCAGATGAGCCTTGCGGGGCTCCGCGACATCTCGGTCATCGAGACCCCGCCCGAGGGACGGCGGCCCATCCGCACCTATGTCGGGCCGTACGACGAGGAGCTCGTGGCCAAGGCGATCCGGCGCGAGGTCGATCGCGACGGGCAGTGCTTCTTCCTCCACAACCGGATCGAGACCCTCCATGAGATGGCCGAACGCCTGCGCGCGCTGTGCCCAGGCGTCCGCTTTGCCGAGGCACACGGCCAGATGGACATGGGTGAGCTCGAATCGACGATGCTCGGCTTTCTCCGAGGCGATGCGGACTGCCTGGTGGCGACGACGATCATCGAGTCGGGTCTCGACATCCCGCAGGCGAACACGCTGATCGTCGAGCGGGCCGACCTCCTCGGGCTGGCGCAGGCGTACCAGATCCGCGGCCGGGTCGGGCGCTCGCACGAGCGCGCTTTCGCCTACATGCTCCATCCCACGTCCGAGGCGCTTTCGCAAGAGGCCGCAGCGCGGTTGGCGACCCTTTCCGACCACACGGAGCTTGGCTCGGGGTTCGCGATCGCGATGCGCGATCTCGAGCTTCGCGGGGCCGGCGACCTCCTGGGCGACGAGCAGTCGGGCCACGTGGCGGCGATCGGCTTCGAGCTCTACCTCTCGATGCTCGAGGAGGCGACCGAGGCCCTTAGGGCCGGGGGCGAAGAGGGAGCGCCCGAGTCCCAGGTGCGGATCGACGTGGACGTCTCCGCGTTCGTCCCGAGCGACTACATCCCCTTCGAGGCCGCGAAGATCGAGCTTCACCGTCGCATCGCCGGGGCGCGCGAGGTCGGGGAGCTGCGGGCGCTGGCCGACGAGCTTCGCGACCGCTTCGGGCCCGTGCCCGATCCGGTTGAGGCCCTGCTCGAGCTGCAGCGCGCCCGCATCGAGGTGGGCAAGGCCGGGGGGCGTGTCGCAGAGGTACGTGGAGGACGGCTCTCGATCTCGCCGCTGGAGCTCGATTCGGCCCGAGTGGCATCGATCAGAGGGGAAATTCCCGAGGCGATGTACGAGACGGCAAGGCAAACGCTCTCGCTCCGGGTGCCTGACGAGCCCGCCGAGAGGCTTGCGGCGCTGCTTCAGTTGGTGGGCGGGCTCACGGCGACTGTGGGGTCAGACCCCTCGCACTCCGAGGCGTTGGTTCCGTAAAGACGACGGAGTCAGACCCCGGGTTCGTTAGATTCTGGCGGCCGATGAGAAGTATTTCGAAGAGAACTGCTGCATTCGTCTTTGGCGGGATCCTGGCCATCGTGGTGATCCTGGTCGCCGCAACGATGGGCATCGGCGCGCTCAGCCTCCCTGACGGCGCCACCGCGTTCGTTGACGACATCGACGACGGCGAGATCACGCAGGAGGACCTTGACCTCGGGATCGAGCAGGCCGCGGCCGCCGAGGGTGGCGCAGAAGTGCCTGAGCCCGGCACGCCTCAGTACAACGCAGCCCTCGTGCCCGCACTGTCCGACCTCCTGCTTGGGCGCTGGGTCCGCGGTGAGTCCGACGAGCGCGGCATCGCGGTGACCGAGCGGGAGATCGACGTGGAGCTCGAGACGATCATCGAGGAGCAGTTCGGCGGGCAGGAAGAGTTCGACAAGTTCCTCGAAGACTCCGGGTTCTCAGAAGAGGACGCCAAGGACCGCGTCGAGCTTCAGCTCTTGACACAGTGCATCCAGGACCAGGTCATCCCTCAGGATCCCGAGGCTGAAGCGCCAACCACCGCGCGCGAAGGCTGCCAGGGCGACGAGGAGGTCGAGATCACCCAGGACGAGATCCAGAAGTTCTACGACGACAACATCGCGCAGTTCGAGACGCCCGAGACCCGCGACGTCCGCACGCTCCTCAACCCTGATGAGGAGAAGGCGCAGGAGGCGGCGGACCAGCTTGCCGAGGACTCCAGCGCGGAGGCCTGGAAGAAGGTGACCAAGGAGCTTTCGACCGAGGAGGAGACGGCGGCGCTCGGCGGACTGCGGCCAGGAGTTGCCCAGGGGACCGCTCAGCCGGCTGAGCTCGACACGGCCATCTTTGAGGCGGAGCCCGGGGAGATCGTCGGTCCGATCGAGACGGAGACCGGCTTCTACGTGCTTGAGGTCGACACGATCAACGAGGCCGCGACGCAGCCGCTCG
Source organism: uncultured bacterium (assembly GCA_963786495.1). Taxonomy (GTDB): domain Bacteria; phylum Actinomycetota; class Thermoleophilia; order Solirubrobacterales; family 70-9; genus JALZKA01. Next base: position 27,318 of record CAWAZL010000001.1, read on the forward strand.
ACGAGGCGACCGCCGCGCAGATCCGCCAGCAGCTCGTGACGCAGGAGCAGCAGCAGGCGGTCACCGACTTCCAGGACGAGTTCGTGGCCAAATGGCGGGCCCGCACCGTCTGCTCGGAGGATCTCCTCGCCGATGACGAGGACGGCACCGTCCAGACTCAGCTGGCCGAGCGCTGCTCGAACTTCATCGTCACCGACGACGGTTGCCTCGGAGACGACGACAGCGACGAGCTTCAGCCGGACCCCGTAACCGGTGAGATTCCGGAGAAGCCCACCGGTTGTGGCGTTTTCGTGCCCCTCTGGCCGGTGATCTCCCCGATCCCGGTCCCCCAGGAAGAGGAGGACCCGCTCTTGGCAACGCCTCCCGGCACACTGACCCCGCTGCCGCAGGGCCCGCAGCCGCCGCCCGTGGATGAGCCGGAGCTCCCGCCCGGGGCCGAGCAGCTCGGCCTGCCGCCCGGAACGGTGCCGCCCGGCACCGCCGCGCCTCCTGGCACCGTGCCGCCCGGGACGACGGCGCCGCCCACCCAGGCGCCGCCGACGCAGGGCGCACCGCCAACCCAGCCGCCGGGAGGCTGAGCGTGAGCGGCGAAGCCGCCGCAGCGCTAGCCAGGCTCGACGAGATCACCCGCCGCCTGCGGGTCGAATGTCCCTGGGACCGCGAGCAGGACGAGCGCTCGATCGTTCCGCACACCGTCGAGGAGGCGTATGAGCTCGCCGACGCCGCCGCGCAGGGCGACGACGCCAAGATGCTCGACGAGCTGGGCGACGTCCTCTTTCAGGTCCACTTCCTGGCGCTGCTCCTGGAGGAGCGCGGCGCCGGCTGCCTCGCCGAGGTCGCCGAGGGGATGACGGCGAAGCTCATCCGCCGCCACCCGCACGTGTTCGCGGCGGATGAGACGTTGGGCATGGCGACTGACGAGGGGTCAGACCCCGGTGGTCTCACCTCTCGCGAAGTTCTTTCGCAATGGGACCAGATCAAGCGCGACGTCGAGGGCCGTGGGGTGGATGATCCGTTCGCCGATGTGCCCGAGAACCTGCCCGGGCTCCTCTACGCGCGCAAAGTCCTTCGCCGTGCCACGCCCGACGCCGGCTCGCCGCCGCCGGGCGATCCCGAGGCTCGCGACCGCGCCGAGCGCTGGCTGGGCGAGGTCCTGCTCGAGCTCGTCCGCATCTCGCGGCGGCTGGGCGTCGACCCCGAGCTCGCCGTCCGCGCAGCCGCTGGCCGCGCCCGGGACGAAGCGCGCGAAGCAACGAACTAGAATCTCAGCCGGTCCCCGCCGCGCGACAGTGCGCAGTGGGGCGTCTTTTCGCATGGCCGAGATCGAACGCATCCAAGCGCGCCAGATCCTCGACTCCCGGGGCAATCCCACGGTCGAGGTGGACGTCACCCTCGCCGGTGGCGCAATGGGCCGTGCCGCCGTTCCCTCAGGCGCCTCTACTGGCGAGTTCGAGGCGTCGGAGCTCCGCGACGGCACATCGGAATGGCTCGGCAAAGGGGTCTTGAAGGCGGTTGCGAACGCCAGCGGCGAGATCGCCGACGCGCTCCTTGGCGCCGACGCCTCTGATCAGGCCGCCATCGACCAGAAGATGATCGACCTGGACGGCACACCGAACAAGTCGCGTCTGGGCGCGAACGCCATCCTGGGCGTGTCGCTTGCAGCCGCCAGGGCCTCGGCCTCGGCGGCGGGGCAGCCCCTTTATGAGTACGTCGCCGGCGTCGCGGGCACAGGACCTCCGTCGGTGATGCCGGTGCCGATGATGAACGTCCTGAACGGTGGCGCGCACGCCGACAACTCGGTCGACTTCCAGGAGTTCATGGTCGTCCCTGCGGGGGCCGAGACATTTGCCGACGCCCTGCGGGTCGGCACCGAGGTCTTCCATGCCCTCAAGGGGATCCTGAAGGGCCGTGGCCTGAACACGGCAGTCGGTGACGAAGGCGGCTTCGCGCCCGACCTCGAATCCAACCGCGACGCGCTCTCAGCCCTGGTCGACGGGATCGAGGCGGCGGGATACAAGCCGGGAGAGGACGTCTACATCGCGCTCGATCCGGCGACCAGCGAAATCTTCCAGCATGGCTCTTACGTCCTCGACCACGAGGACCGCTCGCTCTCACCCCTCGACATGGCGGCCTACTGGGCAGACGCCATCGACTCCTTCCCAATCGTTTCGATCGAGGACGGGATGGACGAAGAGGACTGGAACGGCTGGAAGGCGCTGACGGACCTGGTCGGCTCGCGCTGCCAGCTGGTTGGCGACGACCTGTTCGTCACAAATCCCGAGCGCCTCGCCCGCGGCATCGAAGCGGGTGTGGCGAACTCGATCCTGGTCAAGGTGAACCAGATCGGAACTCTTACGGAAACGCTCGAGGCCATCCGCATGGCGCGCGATGCCGGCTACAGCGCGGTCATGTCCCATCGCTCGGGCGAGACCGAGGACACAACGATCGCCGACCTTGCCGTGGCGACCGGCGTCGGCCAGATCAAGACCGGCGCCCCGTCACGCTCAGACCGCGTCGCCAAGTACAACCAACTCCTGCGAATCGCAGAGGAGCTGGGCGACGCCGCGACCTATCCGGGCATCGAAGCTTTCACCGGAAGGTAGAGCGCCTCCGGCGTTGAATCGATGATGCGTGAGCTCGCGCGCATACCGTGTCGCACCCCGCTCCCGTGGCGCCAGGCGCTCCGGGTCGCGCGTGGACTGGGAGCGCCTGGGACGCATCAGCCTGGTCGTGATCCTCTTCGTGATCCTCGCGCTCTACATCAACCCCGTCGTGAACTTCGTGGACGCCTGGCGCGACTCCGGCTCGGAGTCCGCCCAGCTTGCCGAGCTGAAACAGGAGAACCAGGAGCTCAAGACCCGCGCGCAAACACTCGAGCATTCGGACGCCGCCGAGCTCGGGGCTCGCGGACTTGGCATGGTGAACCCGGACGAGCGCTCCGTCGTGATCTGCGAGCAGGGCGGAGCCGAAGGCTGCGCCGGCTCCACACCCTGAGGGGTCAGACCCCTCACACTTCGCTAACGATTGGTCCCGCTCCGCGGGTGGACTCGACGTGAGCGACCGCGCGCTCAGCGCCGGCGAGTACCTCCTGGGCGCCGCCGAGCTCGGGCTCATCGTCGCCGCTCTCGCTTTCTGCGCCGTGCGCCTGCGGCGTCTCGCGCTGCCGGGGTTCTCGGGCCCCCCTGCTCTGGTGGCCGACATCGTGGCCACGATGGCGCTCGCGACCGTGCTTGCGGAGGTCCTGGGCACATTTGACCTGTTCACGGAGGCTGCGTACATCGTCGGATGTGTGGTCGTCGGCCTAGCGGCGCTCGCGATCCCACAAGGTGCCAGGCACGGTGCCAGGCACCAAGCGGCGTTGGGCGATACGCCGCCCTCGCCGCCCGCCCACCGCCTGGGCTTGCCGATAGTCGCCATCGTTGTCGCAGCGATCTTCGCCGGGTGGGCGATTCCCACACTCAGCGGCATCACCGGCGGCATGGGCAGGGCCGACTCGCTTTGGTACCACATGCCGCTCTCGTCACGGTTCGTGGAGACGGGCTCCACGGGCGAGATCTTCTTCTTCGACCCGATCTTCTTCGCGTCGTTCTACCCGGCGAACACCGAGGTCTTGCACGCAATCCCGATCCTCACCTTCGCGCGAGACTTCCTCTCACCGCTTCTCAACCTCGGGTTCCTGAGCCTCGGCCTGCTCGCGGGCTGGGCAATGGGCAGGCCCTACGGCCTCGGGCCGCAGGCCCTCCTGGGAGCAGCGGTCGTTCTGGGCGCCGAGACGATGACGGACTTCCAGGCAGGCGAGGCGCTCAACGACGTCGGGGGCGTCGCGCTCCTGCTTTGCGCCTCAGCGGTCCTGATCAACGGCCATGCTGCGCGGACCGGCGGTCGCTCAATCAGCGCCGGCGCCCTGGCGTTCGCGGGCCTCGCGGCCGGCCTCGCGGCGGGGACCAAGCTCTCATTCCTGGCGCCCGTAGCGCTCCTCACCCTGGCCGTGATCATCATTGCGCCGGGCGGCACCCGCATCCGCTCCACCGCGGCGTTCGGGCTCCCAATGCTCGTTTGTGGCGGCTACTGGTACCTGCGAAACCTCGTCACGACCGGCAACCCCATCCCCTACACAGGCTGGGGCCCGCTCGGACTGCCCACGCCAGAACGCATGCTCGAGCTGCGGCCGGGCTTTTCCGTCGCCCACTACTGGAACGAGCCCGACATTTGGTGGGACTGGTTTGCGCCCAAGCTCGCCGAGGAGCTCGGCCCGCTTTGGCCGCTTGTCCTGATCGGGGCGGTTGGGGGTGGCGTCTTTGCCCTCTGGAAGGGACGCGAGCCGATCCTGCGAGCGCTCGGTGGAGTGGCTGTCTTCACAGCCTTGGCATATGTCTTCACGCCGCTTACGGCCGGCGGGGAGCAGGGCGAGCCGATCGCGTTCGAGTGGAACATCCGCTATCTGGCTCCGGCCGTGGCGATCGGTCTCGCGATCCTCCCGCTCCTTCCCGCCTTCCGCTCCCCTCCGCGAGCCCGGTCGATCTCGCTGTTCGGCCTCGGAGCGGTCGCGCTTTTCACCACGCTCACCATCATCCAATGGTCACACGACCACCAGAAGGGAGCAATCGCAACCGGAGCCTTGGTCCTCAGTCTCTTCGGCGGCTGGGCGTGGGCGCAGGGGCGTGGTTATCTTGGGCCGCGCGCCTCGGCCGGCCGAGTGGCCGCAGTGGTAGCGGCGGTTGGGCTCGCCGCGGTGGCCGCGGGCTTCGCGGTCCAGCGGCACTCCCTGGAGAATCGTTACGAAGATCTGAGCCCGCAGCTTCGCCTCGCCGAGGCGGTCCGGTGGGCGAACACCGTGACCGACGAGCGCATCGCCATCTCCGGCGTGCGCGGCGTGTTCAACCAGTACGCGTTCTCGGGATACGACCTCTCGAACCACGTTCAGTGGCTGGGCATTGAGGGCGAGCACCACGCGTACGAGCGGATCCCGGACTGTGAGACCTGGCGCACCGAGCTGAACGACGGCGAGTACTCGTACGTGGTGACGCTGTACGACCCGTACCAGCCGCTGGGCCTCACCGATACCAAGGAGGGACTGTGGACCCGTGAGGATCCTGGCGCGTCGGAGGTCCTGCGCAACGGCCCAGTCAGCGTCTTTCGCATCGACGAGCCCCTCGACCCGGCGGCGTGTGGCAATCTGCCCGATCTCGAGCGGTCCGAGCTCGACGGCGATTCCGTGAACAACGACCCGCTCGCGAACCAGCCGCCAACCGGCGCCGGCACCGAAGGCGAAGAGGGGTCCTGATGCTCGGCACGCTCTTCGCGGCCATCCTCATCGTCCTTTCTTCGGTTGTCATCGGAAGGGCGCTGATGCTGGCCCTGGGCTGGAGGCGCCCCGAATGGGTCGCGGGCGCGGTCGGATTCGCAGCACTGGTGGTCGTGGCGCCGTTCCTCGTCCGCCTGCCCGGGCGAGGCCTCACCGCGGCCGTCATCCTGGCTGTGGTTGCCATCGGGTGTGCCGTCGTAACTCGCCGGGCCACCCCGCGGCGCGGCGAGCACCACACAGACCCAGAGCGCCCGCGGGCGCAGCACCTCGTGGCGCTGTGCGTCGTGCCGGCCGTCATCGCGGTCGCCTGCCTCCCCTTTGTCTTCAACGAGCACATCGGCGTGCTGGGCGAGGGCATCTACACGAACGACCAGGCAGCCCAGCTCTATTGGGCGGATTGGCTGGCCGACGGATTCGGCCCGCAGCCGAGCGCGGTCTCCGTGGGGTACCCGGTCGGCCCTCAGGCGCTCGCTGCGAGCGTCTCTGAGGGCACCACAGTCAACCTCGTCGCCGCGTTCAACGGGCTCCTCATCGCGATCCCCGCTTTGACCGCGCTCGCCGCCCTGTCGCTCCTGGGCGGCCTGCCACCTTGGCGCCGCGGCCTGGCTGCGGGCCTCACCGGCCTGCCGTACCTGGGCGCGTCGTTCCTCGCCCAGTCCGGCTTCAAGGAAACGGTGATGGCGATGCTCGTGGTCGCGCTTGCGATCGTCCTCCACCTTGCGTTGAGGCGAAAAGACGAGGACCGCGAGGCACCTCCGGCGCACGCCGTCGTGGGAGTGATCGCCGTCCTGGCCGCGGCGTCCGTATTCACCTTCTCGATTCCCGGAGGCGTCTGGTTCGCGGTCGCGATCCCGGTCTGGGCGATTCTCACCCTCGGTTTCGGAAACGGGACGATCGACCTCTCGCGCGCCCGCGCCGCGGCGAGCGAGCATCGCTGGCTCCTTATCGGCGGAGGCTTGGCGCTGGTCGCATTGGCGTTGATCGTGATCGGTCCCGCCAAGGACTTCATCGACAAAATCGACGAGGTTCAGGGCTCCAGCGGGCGCCTCTCCTCGCCGGTGTTCCCTGGCGAGGCGTTGGGGATCTGGCCGGAGGGCGACTTCCGCATCGTTCGTGGCGAGGTCTCGGGCTCGCTCCTGGCCACCGCGTTCGCCGGGCTGTGTGCGATTGGTGCGGGCGCGGCCCTGATCCGCCGGCGTGAGTGGGCCCTCCTGTCCGTCGTCGCAGCGGCAGTGTTCGTCTACGCGCTCGCGCGCCCATATGCGCAGATCCACGTCGAGGCGAAGGCGCTTGCCGTTCTGGCGCCAATCGCGATGTTGATCACAGTCCGCTGGCTCCTCGCGCCCGGCACGGGCACGGGTCCGCTTCTTCGCCAGGTCGCGGGGGCGCTCTTTTGCGCGCTCGCCTTGATTTCGAGCCTCCTGGCCCTCCGCGCGGCACCGGTCGGCTTCGACGACCGCGGCGCCGACGATCTGGGGGCGCTGGCCGAGCAGATCGACGGCGGCTCGGTCGTCTTCCTGGGAGTCGACCGCTTCGCGGGCTACTGGCTCCGCGGCACACTCGCCGAGAGCCCGGGTGGCTACGTGCCCCAGGACGTCGACGCCCGCCCTGAGAAGACGTGGCAGCAGGGACTCGCGATGGACTTCGACACGCTGAGCCCCTCGAAGCTCGACCGCTACGACTTCGCGATCACGACCGCCGCCGCGTACGCGTCCACGCCGCCGCCCAGTTTCAGGGAGGTGGCGCGCGAAGGTGACTACGTCCTGTGGGAGCGCACGGGGGACACGCCTTCGGCCCGCGTGTTTGACGAGGCAGGCGATCCAGGCGTGCTGGTCGGGTGTGGGGGTGACCTCAACCGCGGTATTGCGACCGTGCTCGAACCGCCTGCGACCGCGGACCACCAAGACTGGGAGCCAACGCCGACGTTCGAGGCTCCGGGCAGCGCTGAGGTCGAGGTCAACGCACCTGCCGGCGAATGGGTCCTCTCGCTTCAGTACCACTCCCAATCACCGCTCACCGTCTCGGTGGACGGTGAGGAAGTCGCTGAGCTGCCACCGTCGCTCGAGGGCTTCTACCTCACCGGTGCCGGCCGAGGCGCGTTCTGGCCGGCTGGTGAGGCCGTCACGGATGGAGGCCCCGTCGAGGTCGAAGTGTCAGCCGACGAGCCGAGCGCGCTCCAGCGTGCGCTTGGTGTCACGCGCACGAGCTGGCTGGGTACGTTGGCGCTCACCAGCCAGGACGAGCCGGAGATGAGCGCAGAACCCTGCGGGGAGTACGTAGACCACTACGAGATCGACAGATGACCGAGCCTTCCCCCTCATCTTCGTCGGCGGCACGGGCCGCAGCGGCACGCACATCGTGGCCGAGCTGATCGGCCACCACCCGTCGCTGCATCCGATCCCGATCGAGTGCCGCTTCCACTCGAACCCGAAGGGGCTCTCGGAGGTTGTGACGGGTGAGGCGACGCCGTCGGCATTCCTGACCAAGCTCAGGCGCTACTGGTGGCACCGCGTCCGCGTCGGCGAGAAGGCGCTCGTCCGCGCCCGCTGGCGCGCCCGCGGCGAGGGCAAGGAGCGCGGCCTCCACAAGATCATGGAAAAGGATGCGTTCGAGGCAGCCGCCCGCCGCTTCGAGGACGCGACGGCCGGCATCGAGGACGGCACCCGCCCAGAGGTCGTCGCCGCCAGCCGCGAGCTCTTCTTCGATCTCTTGGGGCCGCTACGCGACGGCAAACCCGGATTGGTTGAGATGAGCTGCTTCACCATCGCCTCCGCGCGCGGCCTGGAGCTGATCTTCCCCGAGGCGCTATTCATCCATTCGGTCCGCGACGGCCGGGACTCGGGCTCCTCCAAGGTCTCGAAGGCACAGAAGTCACATCACCCGTCCGACGCCGCCACCGGCGTCGAGTGGTGGGAGGGACGGCTGGCGCTCGCCGAGCGGGGCTACCGCGGCCTGAGCGATCCTTCGAAGCTCCACGCCGTATGCCTTGATGAGCTCGTCTGGGGCGACCGTGAGGCCTCGTACGCGGGCCTCACGGAGTTCGCCGGCCTGAACGACGACTCAGACATGCGAGCGTTCTTCGACGAGGAGATGAACGCGCAGAACGCCCACCGCGAGCGCTGGCGCGAAGGCCTCGGCGAAGAACAGCAGCAGGCGGTCGTCTCGCGCTACGAGGCCGCCCTCGACCGGATCGAGCGCGAGGGTTACCACTGCGCGGCGCTCCTGCGCCGAAACTACGAGCGCGGCAGATGAGCGCCGAGCACTCGCTCGTCTTCGTTGGCGGCACGGGCCGCAGCGGCACGCACATCCTGGGCCGCCTCCTCGGCGAGCACGGCGCCTTCGCCGACGTCCCGATTGAGGCGCGGTTTCACTGCAACAAGCGCGGGCTGCCCGACCTGCTCGAAGGCCGGGTCTCGTTCGGGGGCTTCATGGAGAAGCTCCGTGACTTCTGGTGGCACCGCATCCGTGTCGATGAGCAGCCGCGCGGTCTCTACTCGCTGATGTACCGCTCGGCCTTCGACGACGCGCTGAAGCGCTTCGAGTCCTCGTATCACTCGGACCCGATTGGGGCCAGCCGGCGCCTCTACCTCGATCTGTTGTGGCCGCTCGCCGAGGAGGAGGGAAAGCCGGGGCTGGTCGAGATGAGCTCACACAACGTACGGGAGGCGCAGATACTCCGCCGCCTGTTTCCCGAGGCAAAGATGATCCACACGGTGCGCGACGGCCGTGACGCCGCCTCGTCGGTCACGACGAAGACCTGGGGCCCCGACGACGTGGTGAAGGGCATCGGCTGGTGGGCCGATCGCCTGCGCTGGATCGACCGTGGGATCTCCGGCGTGGAGGACGGGGCCGAGTATGGGCTTCCCTCAGACCGCTTTCACCTGGTCGTCCTCGACGACCTCGTGACGGGCCGCCGTGATGAGGTCCTCGCCGGCGTTTGCGGCTTTCTGGACATCGAGCCTGACGACGGCATGCGGGAGTTCTTCGACGGTCAGATGAGCGCGTCCGGCATGCACCGGGGACGCTGGGCGGAAGGGGCGGGGCCGATCGGGCGCGCTCGAGTGAAGCGCCGCTACGAGCGGACGCTTGCCCAGCTGCACGAGGAGGGCAACCACGTCGCGACGCCTTTGATCGACACTCTGGAGCGCCTCGGATAGATGGATAACCACCAACACCTGCTGCTTTCGCGCCTAAAGGCGCTCATTTATGGCTGAACGCATCCTTTTTCTCTCGTCGAACGGCACGGGCCTCGGCCACCTCACGCGCTCGATGGCGATCGCGCGCCGTCTGGACGAGTCGCTCGAGCCGCTCTTCTTCACGCTCTCGGGTGCCGCGCCGGTGGTGGCCGACCAGGGCTTCCCTGTCGAGTTCGCAGCCTCGTATGCGACCCCGACGGCGGGGAGCGACTGGCGCTGGTCGCGCCGCCTGCGCGGGCGCCTTCGGGCGGTGATGCGCGATGCCGACCCGCGCGTGCTCGTCTTCGATGGCGCTCATCCCTATCAGGCGCTCCTGGACGCGATGCCCTCGGTTCCGGACGCACACCGCGTCTGGTGCAGGCGCCCGATGTGGAAACCCGGCTCGAATTTCGGTGCGCTCGAGCGAACGAGGTTCTTCGACCAGGTGCTCGAGCCCGGAGAGTTCGCCGCTTCCGAGGACCGCGGTGCGACGGTCGCGTTGCGCGAGGATGCCTTCTGCGTCGATCCGGTCGTCTTCTGCGACGACGCCGAGCTTTACGAGCGCGCGGACGCCGAGCGCAAGCTGGGCCTGGAGCCGGGCGGCGTCAACGTGCTGGTCCAGCTCGGCCAGGGCGAGGAGGTTCGGGCGGCGTCGGAGCGCTGCCTGGCGCACCTCGCGGGCCGTGACGGTGTGCGCGTGGCCGCGCTCCGCTCCCACCTGGCGGCCATGGATGCAACGCCCCCCGGTGTCATCGGGCTCGACTCGACCTATCCGATGAGCAGGTATCTGCGCGCGTTCGACGCAACCGTCTCGGCCGCGGGATACAACGCCTACCACGAGCTGATCCGCTTCGGTGTGCCTTCGCTTTTCGTGCCGATGCGCCGCCAGACCGACGACCAGGAGGCGCGCTCCCGCTTTGCTGAGAAAAGCGGCGTGGGCCTTGGCGTGGAGGGGCCTGCCGCGCCCGAGCTGGAGGCCAAGCTGGACGAGCTTCTCGACCCGGCCAAGCGCGAGGCGATGCGCAATGCCCTGGCCGAGCAGCGCCCGCCGAACGGCGCCGCGCCCGCGGCCGAATGGCTTGCCGGCCTCGCCGCAACCGAGCGGGTCCGAAAGCCTGGGACGAAGCGCTGGAAGCGCTACGCCGCGCATCCCGTGTCCTCGGCTCGCGCCGCCGCGCCCTTCGCGGCGCGGGTCCCGGGCGCGCTGGGCAGGATCGCGCACCAGACCGTGACTCGGCCAAAAGCCCGCCTCCTGGTCGACGCGGGGGGCCTGAGCCCCGTGCAGGTGGCGAGCCTCCTCCCGCGGGCCATCGAGGAGTCGGGTGAGCCATCGGAGCGGGTGCTCGTCCTCACGACCCGCGTGGACGTCCTTCCCGTTCTTCGCAAGGAGGGCGTGGGCGGCGAGCACGTGGCAGCCGCGGACCGGCGCGACCTGATCCTCGCCGAGCGGCCTCGGATCAAGCGCGTGTTAGCGCTTTCTGAGGGGTCAGACCCCTCATGAACTGCTCACACTCCAGCGATACCCTCAAGGGCTCGTGAAACCTCCCGAGACGAGCGAATCGGCACCCGCCTCGGTGCCGTCCAACGGCGCCCCGGGCGCGGCCGGCGCCCTGCCCAACCTCATCATCATCGGCGCCCAGAAGTGCGGCACGTCAGGGCTCCACTATCACCTGGGCCTTCATCCCGAGGTCTCGATGTCGAGGCCAAAGGAGCTCAACTTCTTCATCGAGGAGCGCAACTGGCCGCGTGGCGAGGATTGGTACCGCCGCCACTTCGACCCCGAGGCGAAGGTGCGCGGCGAGTCCTCGCCCAACTACACAGCGTTTCCGCAGCATGTCGGCGTGCCCGAGCGGATGGCAGCGGTCGTGCCCGACGCAAAGCTGATCTACGTCCTTCGCGATCCGCTTCAGCGCATTGCCGCGCACTGGGTCCACAACTACGCCAAACGACGTGAGAAGGGCACGCTGGCCGAGACCCTCAGCCACCCCAACACCTCATACCTCCAGCGCAGCCAGTACGCGATGCAGCTTCAGCAGTTCCTCAACCACTTCCCGCGCGAGCAGATCATGATCCTCGACCAGGAGGACTTCCGCAAGGACCGCACCGAGACGCTCAGGCGCGTCTTCGAATTCGCGGGCGCTGATCCCGACTTCTCGCACCCAGGCTTCGAGCGCGAGCGCCACTCGACGTCGCGGAAGACCAGGGCGACGAAACTGGCGGTTCGCATGGAACGGGCCTCGAAGTCAAAGTGGGGGAGGGTCGTCCCGCCGAAGGTGTGGTTTGCCCTCGACGAGCGGCTGCCGATGAAGAAGCCGATCGATCGCCCGGACGTGCGGCTGGCGCTGACCGATGAGGCGCTGCGCGCGCTGCGCGACGATGCCGAGCGCATGCGCGAGCTGGCCGGCCGCCCGTTCCGCGACTGGTCGATCTGGGACGCGTGAGCCCTCCACAGGGGGGCAGTGACCCCGGCGGGTCCGGTGCGGTCCTGGGAGCCAGGCTTGTTCGCTACGCCGGCGTGCAGGGCATCTCGCTCGGCATCTCCAACATCATCCAGCTCGCGTCGCTGGCGGTCGTCGCGAACTTCCTGGGCCCGGCCGACCTGGGCCAGTACGCGCTGCTCCTGTTCCTTTCCGGCGTAATTACGCAGGTCTTCGTCGTGCTCTCGAAGGCGGGCACCATTCGCCGAGTATTCGGCGGCGGAGACGACGACGATGACGATGATGACGACGACACCCAGGTCTCGACGTCGCCCCAGCGCTCACTTGGCGTAGGAATCCTCTGGTCGCTGGTGCTGGGCTTCGGCGGCGCCGCGCTGATGATCGCGTTCTCGGAGCAACTCGCCGACTGGCTCCTGGGCGACGACGGAGATTCCATCTACGTCGTCTGGGCTGCGGCAACGGTGGCGTTTTGGCCCGCGGCGAAGCTGACCTCGATCTCGATCTGGTTCGAGCGCCGTCCAACCGCGTTCGTGATCGCCGATGCCTCGCGGCCGCTGGTCGCGCTCATCGCCCTCGTGATCCTGCTTGCGGCGGGCGCGGGGATCGAGGGCGCGATCGCTTCCACGGCCTTCGGCGTCGCCGGCGCGACCGTCGTGGGGATTTTCCTGCTTCGGCGAAGCTTTCACCCGGCCATCGATCTACGCGAGACCTGGGAGATCGCCAAGCAGGCCAAGCGGCGCGCTCCGGTGGTCTTTCCCTTCTGGGTCATCCAGAACGCGGACGTGTTCATCCTGTCGCGGGTGATCTCGGAGACGGAGCTGGGGATCTACACATTGGCCTCGCGGCTTGGCCTGGTCGTCTCGTTCCTGCCCCAGGGCTTCCGCATGGCGATGCGCCCGCTTCGCAAGGGGGCGATATTCCAGGCCGTATCCGACGAGTACGGCGCCCAGACACAGAAGGGCCAGCTCCTGGGCTACTTCACCCTGCTCTGCATCTTCGCCGTGCTGGTGATGATCCTCCTGGGCGAGGTCATCGTCGAGATCGCGCCGCCCGAGTATGCGGACGCGGCGCCGCTCATCCCGTTCGCTGCGGCGGCCTTCGTCATGCCCGCCTTCTACCGGACGGTAAATCAGAATTCGACCCTCCCGGATAACCGCCGCGTATTCGTGGCGGGGTGTCTTGGCGCGATGGTGATCTTCTGCGGGGTGACGTACGGGCTCGCGTCGGAGATCGGCGCGTACGCCGCCCCCATCGGGATGCTCATCGGCTTCGGGCTTCCGTCCGCGTACATGTTCACCCGCACTCAACGAGGCAAGAAGCCGATCGAGTTCCCGTATGGAGGGGTCCTCAAGGCGCTGTTCGCCGCGGTCCTCATCGCTGCGGCCTTCCTGGCACTCCCCGACATCGGGGTGGCAGGGTCCATCGCGGTTGCCATCGTCCTGCTCGGGGTCTTCCTCGTGGGGCTCGTGGTGATGCGGGTCATCCCCCGGAATCATTGGGAGCCGCTGGTCCACATGGCGCGCTCGTCTTTCAAGGGCTCATCAGTGAGCGGTTTCAACCCCCGCGCGGGGATCCGCTCGATCCCGGAGGAGCAGCGCAAGCCGCTTCGCAGGGCCATCAACAAGGGCATCCCGGAGAAGCGGCTCCGGGGCGGTAAGGGGGAGGAGCTGGTCGGAATCCTGAGGCGACTCGGCGATGCGGCTGGAGTGCCGGGGGTCGCCAAGCCGACGGAGCGCGACGAGGAGATATCGCTCTGCCTCTTTGAGCGGGCGCCGGCGGCCGTCAAGAGCGCATCGATGCGCAGGGTCCTGGCCGACGGGGCGGCGTCGGACGAGATTCGCGCGTTAGAGGACCTGACGAACCACCTACGCCGCGTTCCGAACGAAGCTTGGATGGGCGAAAAGAAGAAGCAGTTGCCGGGGTCTGACCCCTAAACCCCGGCGGCCAAGAGCTTTCCACCACTCGGCAAGGGGGTCTGACCCCACAGTCGCCGACCCGCGTCTGACCCTCAGTCGTCGCTGGACGGCACGATCACGATCCGGTCCGGCTCGATCGTGACCTCGACCTTGCGGCGCTCGGTCCAGTGCTCGGAGTAGATCGGGTCCTCGGTGACCGCCGGGTCGAGCCAGAGGCCGTAGCCGTCCGCCTCGCCGTGGTCGAAGCTCGCCTGAAGCCCGGCGCCGGCGCGCTTGCCGCCGCGCCCGCCTCGGCGGCGCCTGCGCCGCTTGGGCTGCTGGGGCCCTGCTCCTCCGCCTGAGTCGCCGTCAGCTGGGGCTGAGCCCTCGGCCTCGTCGTCAGCCTCGTCCTCGGCCTCCTCTTCTGACTCGGCCTCCTCGAGCGTTGCTGCTTCGATCTCGGCCTCGATCTCGTCGCGAAGGTCTACCTCGCCCGTGTCTTCTGAGTCGGCCTCCAGGCCGTGGCGGCGGCGAAACTCGCGCAGCTCGGTTGCGGGGACGTCCAGCTGGTGGGCGATCCAAGCGTCTGTACGGCCTTGGCGCACCCAGGCGCGGACCTGGTTCAGTTGTGATCGAAGCGGCTTACGGGGCATTTGCGGCGCCGACTTTATCCAGTCGCTCCCCGAACCTGGATGGTTCGTTGAAGGGCGACGGTTGTATGTGGCGTTCTGCTGGGCGAGCGGCTAGGGTTGCCAACGGAACCTACCGGCACCCTTAGGGGGGTAAGCCGAATGGAGGCATCGCAATGCTGGTCCTTACAAGGAAGACGGGCCAAAGCATCATGATTGGCGACGACATCGAGGTGTCGGTGCTTGCCGTGTCGCGGGACAAGATCCGGATCGGGATCACCGCGCCGAAGGAAGTACCCGTCTTTCGCAAGGAAGTCTGGATCTCAATCAAGGAAGGCAACTCTCCGCCCAGGGGCAAGGACGAGCCCGGCGGGGGAGCGAGCCAGAACGGCATCGAGGAAGCGATCATCGACGGCGCGGCCGCAAAGGTCGAAGAGGCGCTGGGTCGTAAGGACTGAGGCGCTTGCGGCTGTTCGCGAGGTGGGCGCTTAGCCCATCAGGAGCGCGAGCGTCTCGAACATCACCACGGTCACGACGATAACCGTCAAGGTGAGCGCGGTAAAGAGGACGCTGAACCGCACCTTGCCGGACTTCTCCACCCGGGTGATGCGGCGGGCACGCGAGCGCGAAGCGGCGCGATGGCGCAGCTGAGCACGGCGCTGGCGATCAAGAACGGTCTCGTTCTCGAACGCAAGCTCCCAGTCGTTGAGGCTTTGACGCATGCGCATGGGGACGAAGAACCTAACAGGATGAACGGCGTATTGCAAACGTATGTTCACACTTCACCCACGCTTTCTTAGCTACAACCGGCACAACCACGCCTGTCAACAGGCTTCCCACAGGCCGAGGCCCGCGTTCGCCGCCTCCTGCTGGAGCCGCGCGAACTTCTCGGCGTAGTCCACGTTTGGAGCGATCTCGAGCGTTCGTGCGTAGCCGAGCCGCACCAGCTCGGCATTGACGAACCGGTCATCCAGGTAGACGTATGCGAGCAGCCGGTCATAGAAATCCCGCCGCTCCTCACCGAATCGCAGCGTCACCCGTTCCCCCTCGAGCAACCCGGTCGTAAAGCGCGACGCCTTCTTTCCGAAGCACTCGACCGGCTGACCGGGCGCAACGGACTCCGGAGTGTCGACCCCGATGAAGCGCACCCCTTCTTCGCCACCGCTCTCCAGCTCCATCTGGGCCGTGTCGCCATCCACGACCCGGACCACAGTCGCATCGACGCTTTTCCCAACGGGCGCACCCCGCTGATCGCGCCCTCGATCCTCTCCTTCTTCCTTCGTGAGGAAGAGCAGCAGCAGTCCAGCGATCAGAAGCACGACCGCGCCGGCACTCGGAAGCCTGGGCCCGAAGGACACGTACGCACCCTCAAGGCCGGGGCGGACGAATCCCGCCCCCTGCAACGCCCCTTGCGTAGCGCCGCCCAGCGCTCGGAACCCACCTAAGCCTCCAACCGCCGAAGTCGTGATCGGCGCCATCAGGCTGCGGCGATCGCACTTTCGATCGCGTGTCCAAATCGAGGGGGAGGGTGCCGCCAGCCAGTGGCGCTCATCCCGACCTCGGCGGTTTAGGTGCTTCGGACGAGAAATGCCTGCAACGCCCCCTGCGTAGCGCCCGATCCAGGGCGCTACGCAGGGACGGTGCAAGCGGTCAGTTAGGCGGGGCGCACCTTGAGCGTTCCCTGGGTCTTCTCGGTCGGAGCGTTGTCCGAGGTCACCTTGAAGTGGGCCTTGTAGGCCTTCGTCTTCATGTTCTTCTTGGTCTTGATCGTCAGGTCCTGGTTGACGATCGCTCCATCCGCGACCTGGCCGATGGTGACGCAGTCCTTGATCTGCCTCACGCGGGCACAGACGACGACGTTGTCGGCGTCGGTTTCACCGGTGTTCGTAACCGTCGCTTCATAGGTCGCGGACTCGCCGGCGGTGACCTTCCGCTTCTTGGGGTCGACCGACAGGCTCAGCGCCGCCGGTTCAACCGGGGAGACGATCTGGACGGTGTCGGTGGCGGTTTCGCCGTCGAGGCTTGCCGTGACGTTCGCCGTGCCCTCGTCGTCCTGCGACGTGAGCGTGCTGGTGGCGACACCGTCCGCCGTCTCGGCCGGTGATGAGACGGTGCCGAGGTCGGTCCCGAAGATGACGGGCGTCCCTTCCGGAATGCCGTCACCCGCGTCGTCGCCGCTCGAGTCGATTGTGAAATCGGCGGTCAGGTCCGAGGTGTCGCCATCGGTCGAGATCGAGCTGGGCGACGCCGTGAGGGTCAGGACGAGCCACGGGTCGAAGTCAACCGTTCCGGTGACCGCGTCGCAGCCGGTCTGGTTCGGGCCTTCGTTGCAGCCCCACCAGTTGTGCTCGGCGTCGATCTCCTCTGTGATCGTCGAGGCGAGGCCAGCGGTCGTGTTGCCTGCGATCCGGTTGAACCGCACGGTTACGTCCTGAGCACCCGCGCCGGAGTTGGGGTCAAAAGTGAGTCCCCTGACGAGCCCGACGATCGTGTTCGAGCGAATGTCGACGTTCCGGACGCGTCCCAGCACGCGGACCGCTCGGCTTGCCGCGGAACCGTCCCGCTCAGCGAATGTGTTGTGTTCGACCGAGACGTTCGAGATCTCGCCCGCCACGCCGCCTGCAACAGGATCTACGTTCGTGATCGAGAGTCCGTTCGTGCCGAAGTCCGAGATGTCGTTGTCGCGGATTTCGACTGAGTCGAACCCGTTCGCCGCGAGCGCTTGGAAGCCGCCCGAGACGGTGATTCCCGACCTGCCGTTTGCGTCGATGTCATTGCGGACGATGCGCTGCGGCTGCGTGACCGGGTTTGCCTGATAGGTGAACACGAAGACGGACGAGGTGTTGGTTGTTCCGTCAGGAGAGATCGTGTTGTCGCGGATCGTCGCGGCACCTGTGTGACGCTCGAGGAGGATCGGGTTGAAGTCCGTTCCTGTGATCGAGCTGTCGTGGACGATCAGGTCGTTCGAGTCTCCATCCGCATAGAGCCCATAGTCCCGGTAGGCGGCGCCGCCGCCGTCGACCTCGACGTTCTCGATCTCGTTCGTGGTCCCGGGATCGTCGCCCTTGATGGTGAAGTGGAAGCGCGGGGTGCTCGCGCCCGTGCCGGTCTGGCCCGGGTTGCGCGTGGTGAAGCCGCTCAGAAGGACGTCACCGTCCGTGCTTTGTGCAATCCGGACGAGCCCGCCATTCGGAAGGTTCTGTGCTGTGCCGCCGTCGATGATGGTCTGGCCCGGTCCTGCGCCGATGATGTCGAGACGCTTGGTGACGTCCACCTGCTGCTCGTTGTAGGTACCCGCGCAGACGAGGATGCGATCGCCCGGGTTGGCGGCCGTCGCCGCGGCCTGGATCGACGCGAACGGAGCCAGGGAAGTGCAGTTGGCGCCTGCCGGTCCGGGACCGGTTGTGTCGTCGTTGACGACGATGTCGGCCGCGCTTGCGACCGATGGCAGCGCAAGAGCGCAACAAGAAAAGAACAAGCCTGCGAGAACGCGGGCGCGACGTCGTGACACGACGTTCGAAAGAACGGATTGCACGGAGAACCTCCTAATCGTGGGCTGCGTGCGTCCCCCCTGACGCTCCCTGTCACAGCCCGCTGTACCCGCTCGACGTTAACAGCGAGTCGCGGAGCTACCGCCCTCGGGTCTGCTCTACGTTCGACTCGTGGATGCCGGAGAGCCAGTCGTGCTCATCCATGCGCGCGTCGACCGGCTCCTCTCCCGTCCGCAGCGCCTCGATGTAGGCGCGGTCGGCGGCGATGCGGGCCGCGACCTCGGGCCCCTTGGCGACGGAGCCGTGGCCGGGGACCATGACGTCGACTTGCCTGGCAGCATCGCCCAGGCGGTCGAGTGCCGTCTCGTAGGCGCTCAGCTGATCATCTTGAAGGGAATCCAAGATCGGAAGCAGGATGTCGGAGAGCATGTCGCCGGCGAGCAGGACGCTGCGGTCCTCGAGGAGCACCGCGGCGTGGCCGATGCGGTGCGCCTGATGCTCGATGATCTGACCGGGCACGGGTCCGCCGTCCGCGGGCAGGGGAGTGACGAGACCGATGAGCTCGAGCGGGACTTCGGCCCCTTCCTCCGCCGCGCCCGCTTGCTCCTCCTCTCGGTGTTCTTCGGCAAACCCGACGCCGGCAGCGGTGGCGTAGCGCGGCACGTCGCCGAACCGGGGATGCCAGAGCAGGTGGTCCCAATCGGGATGGGTGGAGAAGCCGGCGACCACCGGAAGGCCGAGCGCGTCCAAGTCATCCGCGAGCGCGTCCAGTTCCGAACCGTTGATCCCGGGATCGACCAGGATCAACCCATCGTCTGAGCGGACCACGATGGAGTTGGTCCAGACCCACTCGCTTTGCCGGACCCAGACCCCGTCGGCCACCTGGGTCAGCATCGGTTCGCCCGCGGGCGCGCCCTACGGCTCGCGGGTGACGTTCGCGAGGAGGCTTTCCTTGATCTCGGCGACGATCTCCAAGGCCTCGGACCACTCGCGCTGCCAGACGTTGCGGCCGTAGATCACGCCCGAGCCGCCGGCGGCCATGATGAACCCGGTCTGCTCGAGGAGCTTCTCATCCTCGATCTTGGAGCCGCCGGACAGGACGACGAGCGAGCGGCCCGCCGACTCGACGCACTGGCGGATCGCTTCTTCCTGCGTCACGTCCATCTCGTTGTAGGGAGCTGGTGTGAGCTTGTCCTTCTCCGGGTCGATCTTCGGCATGTTGAGCTTCACGATGTCCGCGCCCATCTCCATCGCCATGCGGGCGGCGTAGTCGATCGCGTAGAACGTCGTCTGCCCGCCCTTGGCGTCCAGCGCCGCGCCGCGGGGATAGGACCAGATCACCAGCGGCATGCCGAAGCGGTCGCAGTCCTGGCGCACCTGGCGAAGCTGTTCGAGGTCCTCGCCCTGCGCGGGAGAGCCGACATAAAGCGTGTAGCCGACGGCGTCGGCACCGAGGCGCACCGCGTCCTCGACCGACGCGTTACAGGTCGACAGGGCGTTGTCGGACCCGGGGATGTCCGTCTTGCCGTTGACCTTCAGGATCAGCGGCACCGAGCCCGCGTAGTCGGGGTAGTACTTCTCCGCCATGCCGATCTGGCAGGCGAGCGCCGAGTAGCCGGCCTCGGCGGCAAGCTTGAACTGGTACTCGGGATCCTTCGAGTCTGGGTTGGGGAAGAAGTCGCGTGGGCCGTGCTCGATCCCCTGGTCAATGGGTAGGAGCATGAGCGTGCCGTTGCCTGGCCCGAACTCGAACAGAAGGCGGCGAAGGCGCGTCCGCTTGCCAGGTGCGAGGGTGTCGAGCAGTGATTTCTGGGCATTCAAGCTTTTGACTTCCATGCTGGCGATCATAATGACCGCGTTGCGCCTGGAGAGGACGACTCCCGCATGATCGAACACGCCTTCACCGGCCCGCCCTTCACGATCGGGATTGAGGAGGAGCTGATGCTCCTCAACCCGGCCACGCTTGACTTGGCGGGCGAGATCGAGGCGATCCTCGAGGCCGTGCCGCCCGAGCACGAGGGGCAGGTGAAGCCGGAGCTCCTCACCTCCGTCCTGGAGATCGCGACACCGCCGTGCAACGACGTTAACGAGGCGGGCGCCGAGCTCGCCGAGCTTCGCCAGATGATGGTCGAGCTCGCGGCGGACCTGAACCTTTTGGTCGGCGCGGCAGGAACGCACCCGTTCGCTCGCTGGGAGGAGCAAGCCATCGTCGACCGCCCGCGCTACCGGAAGCTGGTCGAGGACCTCGGGTATGTCGCCAGGCGCGAACTGATCTTCGGAACCCATGTCCACGTTGCGATCGACGGCGCTGACCGCGCCATCTACGTCGCGGACGGGATCAGGCGCTACCTGCCCCTACTCCTTGCCCTATCGACGAACTCTCCGTTCTGGCGCGGCCACACGACCGGGATGATGTCCGCGCGAGTCCCTGTGTTTCGCGCGTTCCCGCGCGAGGGCATCCCGCCGCATTACGGGACCTGGGAGATCTACTCCCACCGGGTCGGCCAGATGATCCGCGGCGGGGCGATCGAGGACTACACGTACATGTGGTGGGACGTGCGCCCCCATCCGAAGCTCGGCACCGTCGAGACGCGAATTTGCGATCAGCAGACAAGCCTCGAGCACACGCTCGCGCTGGCGGCGCTCATCGTCTCGCTCGCGCGCCGTCTCTCGAAGCTCTACGACTCGGAGGAGCCTCTCGTCGAGTACCCGACCGAGCTGATCGACGACAACAAGGTGCGCGCCGCGGTCCGCGGCATGGAGGGTGAGCTCGTCGACTTCCGCGCCGGCCGGCCGGTGCCTGCGTCCGAGTTCGCGAAGCGGCTGCTCGAAGAGCTCGCGGAGGACGCGAGCGAGCTCGGCTGCGCCAATCACCTGGAAACGGTCTGGAAGATCCTCAGGGATGGAACCGGCGCCCGCCGCCAGCTCGCGACCTGGGAAGAGACCAAGGACCTCCAAGCGGTTGTCCGCGGGCTGGTGATCGAGTAGTCCAAGCCCTTATCCTCGGTATCGAGGATGGCTGGGCCTGAGCTAAGCGTTGTTTGCCGTAACTGCGGCTCCGAGGTGAGCCCGTACGTCACCGAGTGCCCGTATTGCGGCACGCGCATCAGGAAGCGGGCGCCGCGCCTCGAGCGCGAGGGCGATGAGATCAGGATCCGCGAGGGCCGGCGCGAGAAGAAGCTTCGTCGCGACGCCGAGCGCCGCGAGCGCAATGACGAGAAGCGCGCAGGCCTCGGCCGCTCGTTCTCGCGCGGTGAGGAGCTCGCTACGAAGCCCATCGCGACAATCGCCCTGATCGCGATCCCGGCGATCCTGTACATCGTCCTCAACGCGACGGGTTCGATCCGGGGCGTCGTCGTGACCGAGGCGACCCAGCTGTTCACGGAAATTTTTGATGCGACGTTCGGGGATGACCCCTGGCGGTACTTCGTGGCGCCGTTCTTCTTCGTCAACGCCGGTTACCTGTTCATCTGCGGGGTGGGGATAGCGGTCTTCGCCCCGGCCCTGGAGCGGCGCCTCGGCTCGATCCCGACGCTGATCTTGGGCATCGCGTGCGGAGCGCTGAGCATCCTCGCCGCCGATGGCGTGAGCTCCGCACTGGGAGATGGCGCGCATCTTGCTTCGGGGGCGAACGGGATGGCCTTGGGACTTCTCGCCGCTTACGTCGCGGTGCGCGAGCCCGAGCGCCGCGCCGACCCCGATGAGTCCTACGACCCGGTTGCCGTCGCCGTGGCTGCGGCGGTCCTGCTCGCGACACCGATCGTCTTTCCCTTCGCCAACATGTGGGCTGGGATTGCCGGTGGCCTCGTCGGCGGCGTCTGCGGCTACACGGCAACGCTTGCCCGGAGGCGGGCGTGAGCAAGTACACGGCTCTCGACGACGACCTCCACGCCTATCTCGTCGAGCACGGGTCGCGCCAGGACGACGTGCTCGCCCGCGTTCAAGAGGAGACGGCGAAAATGGGGTCGCTCGCCGCCATGCAGATCGCCCCAGACCAGGGGGCTTTCATGGAGATCCTCACCCGCTCGATCGGCGCCAAGGAGGCGCTCGAGATCGGGACCTTCACCGGGTACTCGGCGATCTCGATCGCCCGCGGGCTCGCGCCGGCGGGCCGACTCTTGTGTCTCGAGCTCTCCGATGAGTACGCCGAGATCGCCGCGGGCAACCTGGCGGCCGCCGGCGTCGCCGACCGCGTCGAGATCATCACCGGCCCGGCCGCCGAGACGCTTCGCAAGCTACCCGAGCGCGAGCACTTCGACCTCGTCTTCAT
Organism: uncultured bacterium; assembly: GCA_963786495.1. Classification (GTDB taxonomy): domain Bacteria; phylum Actinomycetota; class Thermoleophilia; order Solirubrobacterales; family 70-9; genus JALZKA01. Next base: position 49,521 of record CAWAZL010000001.1, read on the forward strand.
CGACGCCGACAAGACGGGCTACCCGGTCTATTTCGAGGAAGCGCTGAAGCGGACGAGGCCCGGGGGGCTGATCCTGCTCGACAACATGCTCCAGGATGGGCGGGTGCTCGACCCCGATCCGGACGACGAGTCGACCAACGCGATCGTGGCGCTGAACAAGGAGCTGGCCGGCGACGAGCGGGTCGATCTGGCGATGGTCGCGATCGCGGACGGGATCACGATCGCTCGTAAGCGATGACGCTCACCCACGACGAGGTGCGGCGCCGGCAGGCCGACTTCATTCGCAGCTATATCCATTGGCTCGGTGGCGCGAGCAGGGGCGCCACCGTTTGGGAGCGGAGAGGCCTGATCGCCGCGATCATTCCCGCCGCCGCGGAGCGCTCCATCATGAACTCGGTCGTCGGGGACGGCGCGGAGTCACTCGCGAGTTCATACGACGAGCTCGCCCAGGCTTATCGCGAGGCGGGCGTCCGTGCTTGGACGGTTTGGATCCACGAGGAAGCCCAGGAGACTCAGGCGTTTCTCGAGGGTAAGGGCCACGCATTCGACGGAGCTCCCGTAGCGATGGCTCTGGAGCTCGCGGAATGGAATGCGGAGGACCTCGGAGACCTCGACTGGGACTCAAAGGCAAGCTTCGACGAGCTCGGCCGCTTGAACGATCTGGCGTATGGGTACGAGCCGGCGACCGGAATGGCAGGAGCACTCCTGGCGCCGTCATCCGACCTGCCCCTTCGGCTCTACCGCGCTCGGTCGGAGGGCGAGGTCGCGTGCGTGCTGGGCACGCTCGACGTCGAGGACGACGCTGGGATCCTCTTCGTCGCCACGCCCCCCGAGATGCGCGGCCGCAGGCTCGCCAGCCGCCTGTTGACTGCGGCCCTGCTCGAGGCGCGAAAGCGGGGGATGAGGACGTCGTCCCTGCAGGCCTCCGCTCTGGGCAGCCCGATCTACGAACGTCTCGGGTACCGGACGCACTTCCGCTTCCACATCATGGAGCGGCAGTTCAAGCCCCAGGACTGACGCTAGGTTTCCCGCGTGGCGCCGGAGTATTCCGAGGCAGAGCTGGACGCGGCGATCGCCGCGCTGGAGGATCCCGAGCGCTTCCGCGAAGCGGAGGCGATGGTCGGCCGGGCGGCGCCGAAGCTGGCGCGCGTGCTCGCTCAGGCGCTCGAGTCGGGAGGCTGGTTCGCCGAGTCCCATGACGACGCGGCTGCGAGCGCTTCCGCCACCGAGGATGAGGCGGAGCGCCTCCGCGCGGTCAGGACGCTCCTGGCGGAGGAGGCGAGAGTCGGCATGCTGGTTGGCGTCGCAGTGGGCTGGGCACTCGCGCAAGAGTTGAAATCACAAATTGAGCGAGCCCCCGAAGGGGAGGCGAGCACATGATTGGAGACACCGGATGAAGATCAAGTTCCACGGACAGTCTTGCTTTGAGATCAGCGACGGAGACGCGACGGTGGTCGTCGACCCCTTCCTCAAGCCCAACAACCCCGTCGCGGTGCACACCGCCGAGGAGGTTGAGGCGACCCACGTGCTCCTGACGCACGGCCACGCTGATCACATCGCCGACGCGGTCGGGCTCTGCAAGCGCACCGGTGCGCCCGCGGTGGCGATCGTCGAGACCGCCGGCTGGCTCGGCGATCAGGGCGTGGAGGAGACCTTCGACCCGAACCTCGGCGGCACCGTCGAGTTCGACTGGGGCTCCGTGAAGCTCGTCCAGGCCTTCCACACGAACACGATGCCGGGCTCGGGCGACAACCCCTTCAGCGCGGACACGGGAACCCCGGTCGGACAGGCTGCCGGGCTGATCATCTCGATCGGCGGCAAGACGATCTATCACGCCGGCGACACCTGCCTCTTCGGCGACATGGAGCTGATCGCGCGCCGTCACCCGGTGGACATCGCGATCCTCCCAATCGGCGGCCACTACACGATGGACCGCCATGACGCGGCCTTCGCAGCCGGCCTGATCGGAGCGGCCACGGTCATCCCATGCCACTACGACACCTTCCCGCCGATCGAGGCGGACGCGGAGGCCTTCAAAGCGGACGTCGAAGACCAGAGCTCCTCGGAGGTCGTGATCCTCGCGCCGGGCGAAGAACACGAGGCTTGAGGTACCCCTTACGCGCGCCCTCGGCGCCTCGTACCTGCTGCTTTCGGGGCTAAAGCCCCTCAGCAATCAAATCTGCGGACCGCGCATGAACCAAACCTTGCGGTCGTGCCAGTCATGCGCCATCAGCGCGACGCCGGCCGCTGCGAAGAGCGTTCCAACCAGACCGTGGTGGAGGCGTTGGGTGCCCACCCAGACTCGCCGCGCCTGGTTGTCGTAGTGGACGACTCCTGCGGTGATGTGCTTGACGGCTTGAGGGCTCATGGTCGTGGTTTGAGTGCGCATATGAGGTGCAACCCCTATATCGACCCGGGTGGGAGGCGTCATTAGGGGAGAAACGTCCAGAAATCTCCAGGTCGCGCCTCCTCCGATCGGAGGAGGCAGATTCCTCCTGTTTCAAGGCCGATCGGCGGATGTCGAAAAGGTCTGGGTCGGCCACCATTAATCGTCTTACCCCCCTAATCCCGGACGTCTCAACTCGACGCCAAGGAAGGCATCGAGTTGAGGCATCCGCCCTCCTCTTCATCTCTCTTTAGTCACGGTCGCCTCTTCACGGCTTAGAATCCCCTGTGATGGCCACCGCTACTCGCTCTCGGCGCGTCCGTGTCCTGGTCGCCGACGATCACCCGATCTATCGGGAAGGCATCGTCCGTGCGGTCAAGGATCGCCCCGACCTCGAGCTCGTCGGCGAGGCCGGCGACGGGCGTAACGCGCTCGAGCAGATCAAGCTCCTTGAGCCGGACGTCGCGGTCCTGGACATCCGCATGCCGGGCCTCGAGGGGACCCAGGTCCTGTCGGCCCTCAAGCGCGACGGCAACACCACCGAGGTCCTCTTCCTCTCGGCGTTCATGGAGGCCGAGCTGGCCTACACGACTGTGGCGGAGGGCGCTCGCGGGTATCTCTCGAAAGAGTCCTCGCGCCAGGAGATCTGCGACGCGATCGTCGTGGTCTCGCGCGGCGACACCGCCCTGGCGCCCGAAGTTCAGTCAGCGCTCGCGCAGGAGATCATGGACCGCGAGCGCTCGCATGGCCGGCCCGAGCTGAGCCCGCGCGAGTCCGAGATGTTGCTCTTCATCGCCGAAGGCATGTCAGCGCCCGACATCGCAAAGCAGATCCATCTGAGCCCGACGACGGTCAAGACCCATCTCGGCACCCTTTACGAGAAGCTCGGCGTGTCCGACCGGGCCGCGGCGGTTGCCGAGGGCATGAGGCGCGGCCTCCTCGAATGACGGACGCCGATCTCCGCGCGGAGATCGAGGACCTGCGGCGGCGCCTTGCCGAGGCGGAAGCCGAGCTTGAGGACCGCAAGCAGTTCGTTGCTCAGGTGATGGACGCGGAGGACCGTGCCCGCCTTCGCATCGCCGAGCTGATCCACGACGACGCCCTGCAAAGTCTCCTGGCGGCGAACCAGGACCTGATCGAGGCGGCGCCCGGCCGCGAGCAGGTGACCAGGGCGCACGAGGTCGTGAGCGGGACGATCGCCCAGCTACGCGAAGCGATGGTGGCACTTCATCCGGTGACGCTCTCACAAGGCGGCCTGGAGCAGGCGCTCAGCGCAATCGCGCGGCAGGCGGAGCGCCAAAGCACCGATCTTGAGGTCACCGTCGAGCTTGATCCGAAAGCGCTCGGCCGGAACGACGAGCTCATCGTCGCGATCTCCCGTGAGCTGTTGTCGAACGTCGCCAGGCATTCGCACGCCCGCATCGCCAAGGTCGGCGTGGAAGCGCACGATGGCGCCGTAGAGGTGACCGTGGTTGACGACGGCGTAGGCATGGACCCTGAACGACGCCGCGAGGCGCTCGGCGAGGGCCACATCGGACTCGCCTCCGTGACGCAAAGAGTCGAGGCGAACGGCGGGGAGCTGTTGCTTCAGACGACGCCGGGGTCAGGCACGACGGTTTGGGCCCGGCTAGTGGATCAGGAGCCCGGCGAGCGCTCGTAGCTCACGGGGGCCGAGACCGAGGCGCCCGGCGGGAGCGGCTGAGAGGGCGGAGGCGGATCCACGACGGGCGGCGGGTCGCCTGGGACGATCACGCCATCGGAGTCGCCGGGGTTAGTAGGAATCGTCCCGCCGCCGCTGTTCGGGTCGCCGACCGCGGCATCATCTACCGGAGGGTCGGGAGCAGGCTCGGTCGTCGGTGCAGGCTCAGTCATCACAGGTGCCGGCTCGGGCTCGGCGGGAGCGTCGGTGGCCGGAGCTTCGACGGGCGGGGGCGCGGGTTCCTCTGCCGGGCCGGGATCGGCAGGAGCGGGCGCAGGCGCGCCGATCTGCGCCGAGCCGTGCATCGCGCGGTCCGCCGGGCCGACCATCGCGGTGGCGCTCTGCTCGATTCCCGGGCTGCGAACGGGGGATGAATCCGACGCGATGTGCTGGACCTCGACCGCACCGGCGGTCAGCAGGGCCATGCTCGCCATGCCGGCCGCGGCTTTGGCGCCCAGTGCGCCGGCGCCCAGGGTCGCGGCCCCCGAGCCCGCGAGGCCGAGCCCGCCGCCACCGGCCGCCGCTGCACCAGAGACTCCCGCGCCGCCCGCGCCGGCTCCGGCGCCGCCAACGCCGGCGCCTGCGCCTGCGCCGCCGGCAGAGCTTCCGGCGCCTGCCTTCGCGCCGCCAATTCCAAGCTTTGCCGAGAACGTATGGGCCAGCGCCGCTAGCGGGCCGATCGGCACCAGCGCCGCAAGCGCCTTGCCGTTCCGGCGAAGCTCGGAGCGATAGTCGCGGCAACGGTCGCAGTCCTTCATGTGGAAGCGGGCGGGGCCTGAAACCTTTCGGAGTCCCTCGGTTGCCTCCGCGAGCTCCAGGTGGACCTCGTCACAGGTCAGGTGGCGGCCTTGGCTTGCGTCGGCAAGCGACATGCGGGCGCGGACCAGGAGCGACTTGACCGCCGGAACCGTTGTTTCCATCGCCACGGCGATCTCCTCGTAGGAGAGGGCGTCGATCTCGCGCAGGAGCAGCGCGCTCCGCTGCGTCTCGGGCAGCCCCTGAACATCCAGGATGAGCGCGCGGAACTCGGCGCGCTTCTGAACCTTCTCCGCGACCGAGGTGCCGTTCTCGTGCATGTGAACGTCCATCGAGTCCTGTCCCTGGGGCACCGGCTTGCGAAGGTGGTTGAGGCAGCGGTTCCGGGCAATCCGGTAGAGCCACGGCCGCGCGTTGATCGCCCGGTTGTCGGCGAGGATCGCCTTGTGGGCCGCGACGTAGACCTCCTGCAGGACGTCCTCGGCATCCTCGGTCGAGGAGAGCATGCCGCGGCAGAAGGCAAGGAGGCGCACGCTATAGCGGTCGACGAGCGCTTCGAAGGCCCGCTCCTGCCCGCCGCGGATCATCGCGATCAGTCGCTCGTCTCCCTGGAGCTTGAGCAGCGGAGAGCGTCTGCCGAGCAGCCCGATACGGCTGGAATGTGTGAGCGCCGACGCTTCCAAGCTTTTACCTGGAAACACGGTAACACTGAAAGGGTTGCGTGGCTAGGGCGGGAGATTGTCGCTTGATTAAGCCGACTGACGGCATTTCAGCGGCGAAAAAATGCCCGGGGCGGGACTCGAACCCGCAACGCCCTCACGGGCAGCGGATTTTAAGTCCGCCGACTTTGACCAGTTTGTCCACCCGGGCGCCCCGGATCGTAATGGCCCGAGCATCCTTCTTATCGACAAACTCAGGCGCTCTCGCAGTGGGCCTTCAGGCCCTCGGCGGCGCCCTTCGTCAGGTACGTCTTGACCTGGCCCTCGACGGGGCCGCGCAGAAGCATTCCGAGCATGCGGCCCGGGTCGATCTCGAGCGCATAGACGGCCTTCGTCCGGTTCGCGTCCAGCTCGGTGAACTCCCAGCGCCCGTCGACCGACTTGACGTCGCCCGACTCCTGCTTCCAGGTGAGGCCGTTCGGCGCGTTGTCGAACGTGAAGCGCAGGATCGACTTCGACTTCTTGACCTTCACGTCGGCCTCGACCTCGACCAGGGTCGCGTGGCCGTCGGCGTCGGTTTCGATCACGTCAACCTTGTCCATCGCGGGGTTCCACTCGACCGCGCCCGGCACGTCGGCTGCGACCTCGTAGACCTCTGCGATCGGCGCGTCGATCTCAACGGTGTGGCTGGCGGAAATCTGTCCCATGGTCTGAACCTACCCGGCTACAGCTGGGTCCAGACGGTCTTCGTCTCGAGGTAGGCGTCCAGGTTCACGTGGCCCTTCTCGCGGCCGATCCCCGACGCCTTGTAGCCGCCGAACGGCGCTGCGGGGTCGCCACCTCCCCAGGTGTTGATGTAGACGTTCCCGGCCTTCAGCATCGCCGCGAGCTTGTGGGCATTCGAGATGTCTCGCGTCCACAGCCCGGCCGCCAGGCCGTAGTCCGTGTCGTTGGCGCGCTGGGCGACCTCGTCGAGCTCATCGAACGGCATCGCGACCAGCACGGGGCCGAAGATCTCCTCGCGGGCGATCTTCATCTCGTCGGACACCTCGGTGAAGAGCGTGGGGGAGACGAAATAGCCGTCGCCGTTCTCCGGAGAGCCGCCCGCCAAGGCGTTCGCGCCCTCTTCGAGGCCCGAGTCGATGTAGCCCTTGACGCGCTCGAACTGCTCCTGGGACACCAGGGGGCCGAACTCGCTTTCGGGATCGAGGCCCGGGCCGACCTTCGCTTCGCCGGCATAGGAGGCGAGCTTCTCGGTCACCTCGTCGAACAGATCCCGTGCGACGTACAGGCGTGAGCCCGCGTTGCAGGCCTGGCCCGAGTTGAAGTAGATCCCCTGGTACGAGCCCTTGATCGCCTGGCTCGAGGTCGGCGTCGGGAAGGATGATGTTGGGGCTCTTGCCGCCCAGCTCGAGGGTTACGCGTTTGAGCGCCTTCCCGCACTTCTGAGCGATCTCACGGCCGACCACGGTTGAGCCGGTGAACGCGATCTTGGCCACGCCTGGGTCGTCGACGAGCGCTGCACCGGTCGCGCCGTCGCCCGTGACGACGTTCAGGGTGCCGGGCGGAAGGCCGGCTTCGAGCGCGAGCTCGCCCAGGCGAAGGGCGGTCAGCGGGGTTTGCTCGGCCGGCTTCAAGACGATCGGGCAGCCCGCGGCCAGGGCAGGCGCGACCTTCCACATCGCCATCAGGAGCGGGAAGTTCCACGGGACGATCTGCCCGCACACCCCGACGGGCTCGCGGAGCGTGTAACAAAGGACGTCGCGAGCCGAGACCGGGATGGTCTGACCCTCAATCTTGGTCGGCCAGCCCGCGTAGTAGCGAAGGTGGTTGACCGACGCGGCGACGTCGCCCTTGGCCATCGCGAGCGGCTTGCCGTTGTCGAGCGACTCGAGCTCGGCCAGCTCGTCGCCGTTTGCCTTGATGAGCTCGGCAAGCGCGTTCATCAGCGCGGAACGTTTCGCCGGGTTGACCTTCCGGAGTGGGCCGTCCAAGGCGGCCTGCGCCGCCTCGACCGCGCGGCGGACGTCGTCGGCAGAGCCCTGCGCGATCCGGCAGATCTCCTCGCCCGTGGACGGGTCGATGGTGGCAAAGGTCGTGCCCTCCGAGGGCTCGGACCACCCTTCGCCGATCAGGAGCTTCCCGGGCACTCGCCCCAGGAAGTCGCGGGTGGGTTGGGACAGGAGCTCAGCCGGTGCAGTCGTCATCGGCCGGGATCGTATCCACGACCCCCGGCTCGGCGGGAACTGCGGAGGCGTCTTCGTCGCCCGGCACCGGTTCCGACGCGGGCGGCAGCGGCGGCTCTTCGACCGGTGGCTCCTCGCAGACGGGAGTCTCGTCGCGGGGGTCCTCCGGAGTTACGTCAGTCACCGGTTCATCAGAAGTGTCCTCGGTGCCGTCGTCGTCGCGCGCGTCGCCGGAACCGGCCTCGGGCGCGCTCTTGGTGAGGGGATCCACCTCGCCTCCGGACATCGACGAGTCCCTCGCGATGACCTCGGGTGGGGCGTCCTCTTCGCCGGGGGGCGTGCCCAGGCCGTGACCGAGACGGAATACGTGCCCGAGCCGACGTACGGGACCCAGACGGACGTGCCTTGGCCGGCCATCTCTCCCATGTCGATGACCGAACCGTCAGCGCTCGTGACGCTGACGGAGTAGCTGTCAGCGCCCTCGAGACTGTTCCACCCGGCGTCGATCTGGCACATGATCTGCGAGCCGGCGAGGCCGCAGGAGTCGAGGGAGGCCGTGACGGAGAGGCCTGGCGAGCCGGACGCCTCAACGCCGCCGCCTTCCAGTGCGAGGGCGGGGAACGGGACCGCAAGGGCGATCAGCGCAAGGCCGAGGATCCGCTTCCGCATCATCCCTTGCCTCCGATCGGCGAGGAACGAGCCCTGGATGATGTCGACGCCGGTGATCGAGTCTGCCGGAGCGCTCGCCTGGTGCGTCGTGGCCAGGTAGTACCACTTGTCGCCAGATCCGCGGAGGACGACCTCGTAGGTGGGCGAGCCTTCGGGCACGTTCTTGGGCGCCAGAACGACCGAGCTCGACTGGACGGACGGTCCCACGTTGCGCTCGACTACACGGGCGCTGCCGGCGAGCGTCTCGAGCTGCTGCAGCGAGCTCGCCTCGAACGTCGCGAAGTCGAGCTTCGGGTTCTCCTGGATCCAAAGGGTTGCGTCGGCGGTCCCGTCAGCCGAGACCGCAGCGAAGGTCGCGCCGGCGGCGGGGTTCACACGATCCCAGCCGGCGGGCAGCGCCAGTGAGAAGGTCGACTCGGCGACGAGTTGCGCATCGGCCGGGACGGCCAGCCTTCTCGGGCCGCTGCCCTTGTTGGCCTTTGCGTCGGTCTTGGCGCCGGCGGCCTTGGCTGGCGTCGGCGGCGGGGGCAGTGGACGCCAGTTGCGGCGCCGGCGACTCGTCGCCGTTCAGGAGGCTCAGGACCGCGAAGACGGCGAGCGCGGCGATGGGCAGCGTGAGCCAGCGCAGGTCGTAGCCGGCCAGCGGGGCTGGAAGCGACACGGTGGGAGGCGAAAATGCCGGTGTTGACGGGAGCATGGCCCGGAAGCGCTCACCGAGCCCCGGGCGGACCTCTGAGATCGCCGTCGCCTCACAGAGGCGCTCGCAGTGCGCACAGAAGATCCGGCGGACCGATCGCACGGGCAGGCCTGCGGGCAGGCTCACGCGCGTTCGGGCAGCGCAGCCCGAGTGCGTCGCCTCAACCACGCGCTGCGCGCCGCCTGGGGCAGGCAGAGGAAAACCTCCGTTGGCCGTCGCCGGTATCACGTAGTTCTCATCGGGTTTGTGCGGCTGAGGCTTTAGGCGTCGCAACCTGGGAAAAAGCCTGGGAGAATGAGCCCATGGCCGTAACTGCGCTTCGCTGGGCGTATCGTCGCCTGGGGCGGCACTATCCGCGTGTCTTTTTGGTGCTCGAGCTTCAGACGGTTTATCCGGTGATTCTTGGCACCTACGGCCTGTTTTCCTTCTATTACGACGGCTCCACCGGCGAGTTCTTCACGCTTTTCGGGATCACTTGCGCCCTCGCGGCGATCGCGATAGTCATCGCCTGCTTCCGGACCTTCCCGATGCTCAAGCCGCTCGAGCAGTGGATCGACGGAGCCCGCGACGAGCGCTCGACCGCGGAAGCGTGGGCGTCGGCCATCAGCTTTCCCTGGCGAATGATCCGCTCGAACGTCTTTGTTCCGGCTTTCATCGTCCTCGTCCCATCGGCGATCGCGTCGGTGGTCCTGCTCGGGCTCAACTGGCCGGCGGTCTTCCCGTTCATGGCCGGCTCCGCGGTGGCGCTCGCCTACGCGTCGATGCTCCACTACTTCGCCCTGGAGATCGGCCTGCGGCCCCTCCTGGTGGACATCAACCAGCAGATCTCACCTCGAACGCAAGCGAACGTCTCGACCATCTCGCTGCGCTGGCGCCTCCTCCTGACGCTGCCGCTCATCAATGCAATCACCGGGATGACGGTTGCCGCGCTTACCTCGGAGGGCGGCGGCGGCGCGTCGCTGGGACTTGACGTCGCCATCGCCGTCGGCGTCGCGACCACGATCGCCCTGGAGCTGACGCTTCTCGTGACCCGCTCCGTTCTCCGTCCGCTCGCCGACCTTCAGAAGGCAACCGAGCGAGTTCTCGAGGGCGACTTCACCGCGACGGTCGCGGTAACGACCGGCGACGAGACCGGTGAGCTGGCCGCATCGTTCAACGCGATGATCCAAGGCCTCGCTGAACGCGAGCGCATCCGCGACGCGTTCGGCACCTACCTCGACCGCGAGGTGGCCGAGTACATCCTCTCCGACGAGTTCGACGAGGAAGGCAGGGAGCTGGAGGTCTCCGTCCTCTTCACGGACGTACGTGACTTCACGGGCTTTGCCGCGGAGGCCGAGGCGAAGGAGGTCGTCGCCGCGCTCAACGAGCTGTTCGAGATCGTGGTACCCGTGATCGCCCGCCACGGAGGGCACGTCGACAAGTTCGAGGGTGACGGTCTGCTGGCGGTATTCGGGGCGCCCGCTCCGTTCCGCGATCACGCGAAGAGGGCGACGCGCGCGGCGATGGAGATCTGCCGCCGCGTCAATGAGAGCGACGAGGACGGCGAGCTCCGCGTCGGGGTCGGCGTGAACACCGGCCGGGTCGTGGCCGGAGCTATCGGCGGTGCCGGCAGGCTCAATTTCAGCGTCATCGGCGACGCGGTGAACGTCGCTGCGCGTGTGGAGGCGGCAACTCGCGAGCTCGAGCGTGACGTCCTCATCACCGCTGCGACCGCCGAGGCTCTGGGCGACGACATCGAACTGAGAGAAATGGGTCGTCACAACCTGAAGGGAGTGCCGGAGCCCGTAGAGCTGTTCGCAGTCGAGTCCTCGACGAAGGAGAGCACCGAAGACGACGAGGCGTCGCTGCTCGACCCAGAGCCCATCCTCGCCGTGGCTGGCCGGATGCGACGCGGCTTAAGGCTGCGGGCTCGCAGATAGAGTCCGCGCCGATGGCAGCCACCGAAGAGACGGCGACAGCGTCAGTCCACGGCGGGCGCCTCGTTGCCCAGGCGCTCAAGTCCCGAGGAGTCGAGCACCTCTTCACGCTCTCGGGGGGACACCTCTTCTCGATCTACGACGGTTGCAAGGAAGAAGGCATCGAGATCATCGACGTCCGCCACGAGTCGGCGGCCGTATGGGCAGCCGAGGGTTACGCGAAGGCGACGCGCAAGCCGGGCGTTGCCGCCCTGACCGCGGGGCCGGGCGTCACGAACGGAATGAGCGCCATCGCCGGCGCCTTTTACAACCGCTCGCCGATCACCGTTCTCGGTGGGCGCGCGCCGGAGATGCGCTGGGGCTCCGGATCGCTTCAGGAGATCGACCACGTCCCCTTCGTCGAACCGCTTGTGAAAGCGGCCGAGACCGTGAAGGACACCGCCGACATCGCCGCGCGCACCGCCGCAGCCATCGACCTGTCGATGGCCCACCCCTCCGGGCCGACGTTCCTGGACTTCCCGCTCGACACAGTCTTCAACGCTGCAGCGGGGTCTGACCCCCAGGGGGGGTCTGACCCCTCCAAGTCCCTGGGCGACGTCGCCGATGGCATCGAAGAGGCGGCGAAGCTCCTCGCTGAGGCCGAGCGGCCGGCGATCATGGCCGGCACGGGCCTTTATTGGGCACGCGGCGAGGACGAGCTGCGTGCGCTGGCCGAGGCCCTGGGAGCGCCGGTCTTCCTGAACGGCATGGGCCGCGGCTGCTTGCCGGCCGACCACGAGCTTGCCTTCTCCCGCGCCCGCGGCCACGGGCTGAAAGATGCCGACGTAGCGCTGGCTATCGGCCTGCCACTCGACTTCCGCCTCGCCTTCGGCGCCTCCTTCGGCGAGGAGACCAAACTCATCTGGCTCGATTCGGCTCCGAACGAGCTCGATCGCAATCGCAAGCCCGATGTCGAGCTCGTCGGCGGCATCGCGCCCACGCTCGCTGCCATCCGCGAGTCTGCGTCCGGCGCCGATCCGTCACGGACCGCGAGCTGGGTCCAGGCCGTTCGCGCCACCGAGGACGAAAAGCGCGCGGCCGAGCTGCCGGAGCTCGACGACGATCGCGCACCGCTTCACCCGATGCGCGTCTACAAGGGCCTAGCGGAGGTGCTCGACCGCGACGCGATCGTGATCGGCGATGGCGGCGACTTCGTTTCGTATGCGGGCAAGGTCGTTTCGACTTACGAGCCGGGCACGTGGATGGACCCCGGTCCGTTCGGCTGCCTCGGTGCCGGCCCCGGCCAGGCGATTGGCGCCAAGATCGCGCACCCCGACCGGCAGGTCTGTCTGCTCCTGGGCGACGGCGCCTTCGGCTTCTCCGGGATGGAGTTCGACACGATGGCCCGCCACGGCATTCCCGTCGTCGGCGTGATCGGCAACAACGGCATCTGGGCCCTGGAGCACCACCCAATGATGTTCCTCTACGGCTACTCGGTCGCGGCAAAGCTGCGGCCCGAAACGCGCTACGACCAGGTCGCCGAAGCGCTCGGCTGCCACTCCGAACTGGTGTCCAAGCCCGACGAGCTCCGGCCGGCGCTGGAGCGCGCATTCGAGTCCGGCAAGCCCGCCTTGGTGAACGTCCTCACCGACCCCGAGGTCGTTTACCCGCGCAAGTCCAACCTCGCCTGATCCGAACTAGCGCCTGACAAACGCGGTCGGCCCGCGTTGTGTCTGTAACGAGGTCGCTTGCGGCCAAAGGACACAACTTGAACGGAGCTGTCGATAATGGCCTCCTATGGAGGATGCGTCACCCCTGCCGATCGCCGGACCCCTGCGCGTGAGCCCGCTGCGCCAAAGCGACGCACGCCTGGTACGCCGCGCAACCGCGGGAGACGAGGACGCATTCGCCGCGATCTTCGAGCGCTACGGCCAGGACCTCTACCGCTTCTGCAGGGCGATTCTCGGCGATCCAACCGATGCACAGGACGCTGTGCAGAGCACCATGGCGAGGATCCTCCGTGCGCTGCCGGGCGAGCAGCGCACGATCAATCTTCGGCCCTGGCTCTATCGGGTCGCGCGAAACGAGTCGCTGACGCTGATCCGCGAGCGCGAGCAGGGCCTCGAGTTGACCGAGGAGCGCGCTCCGCCCACCCCCGCGGCGGATATCAGCGCCGAACACCGCGAGGCGGTGAGAATTCTGGTCGCCGATCTCGCTTCGCTGCCGGAAACCCAGCGCTCGGCGCTCGTCCTACACGAGATGAGCGGCCTCAGTCACGAGGAGGTCTCGGAGGCTCTCCAGCGCTCTCCACGAGCGTCGAGGCAGGCGATCTACGAGGCCCGGATCGCGCTCCAGGACCTGAAGGAGGGCAGAGCCATGGACTGTGACGAGATTCGGGCGATGATCTCGGACGGAGACGGACGCGTCGTCCGCGGGCGGAAGCTCCGGGCTCACCTTCGCGACTGTCAGCGCTGCTCGGACTTCGCACTTGCGATCCGCCATCGCCGCACCCAACTTGGGTGGCTGGCGCCCCCGCTCCCGGCCGCCGCGGCGTCTGGTCTGATCGCCAGCGTGCTCGGGGGCGGAACCGGCGCCGGCGGCACGCTCAGCGCCGGAGCGGGAGCCGTAGGCGTCCTCGGCGGGTCGAGCGTTCTCAAGTCGATCGGGATCGTGGGCGCCGGCCTCGCCATCGGTGTGGGGGGCGCGGGAGTGGCCGGCGTCGACCTGCCGGGGGGATCCGGCGAGCACGCGAGTCAGAGCGGCGGACAGGTCCCGGCAACTTCCGGATCGGACCCGGCGGGCGCGACAGTGCCCGCTGGCGGCTCGACCAAGTCTTCCGCGGAAGGCGGGCAAGAGACTGCTGGACCGAAGGCAAGAAACGAGAAGCACAAGGACAAGCTTTCGAAGGACAAGGCCAAAGAGGGCAAGCCGTCAAAGCCACCGGGGCAGTCGGGCGAGAAGTCGCCTGGACCGCCAGCCCACTCGAATGGCAATTCGTCGGGCCCGCCCGCCCAGTCGAACGCTGGCGGCAATTCGGCAGGCCCGCCGGTCCATTCAACCGCCGGCGGAAACACAGCACCACCCACTTCGAACGCGGGAGGAAGCTCGAACGGCCCCGCGGAGCACTCGAACGCCGGCGATACGTCTGAGCCACCCACGCACTCGAACACGGGTGGCAACTCGGACAAGGATCCGAAGTAGGGCCTGACATCGGTTCCCCGCGGGCGTTGTCTCAAAGGCAACCCCTATGAAGGAGGAACCATGAAACGAACGATTACTGTCGCTGCCGTCTGTGCCGGACTTGCCCTGGTTGGCGCTCCCAACGGCTCAGCCGCTGATGGCGAGAACAACGGCAAGGACGAGATCGCGAAGGCCTGTCACAAGCTCAAGCAGGCCGACAAGGACGCCTTCCGCGCGACGTACGGCCCCAAGCACGCGATGAAGAACTGCAAGAAGGGCGAGGAGCCCGTCGCCAGCGAGACGACGCCGGCCGAGTTCAAGAACGCTTCTGAGGAGTGCCGCGCCGAGCGCGAGGCCGACCCGGTCGCATTCGACGAGGCGTATGGAACGAATGGCAACAAGAAGAACGCCTTCGGCAAGTGCGTCTCGACCAAGGTCCAGGAGGACGAAGAGACGCCCGTCTCGTAACTCTCAGGTCTGACCTCAAGCTCGCGGCCGTCGCCCTTTCTCCAGGGGCGGCGGCCGTTTGCGATCTGACCCGAACTAGGCGGCGCGCTCAGCGCGCCGGAGGCCGGTGATGGCCCAGACGCCCATCAGCACGGCGAGGCCGAGCGCGGCGCCATAGGCGAGCAGCGCTTCGGGCGATCCGCCGATCACCCACTCGCGCGAGGCCTCGAGCACCGCGGTCAAGGGGTTGAAGTCCGAGACGAAGGCGACCCATCCCTCGAGAAGCTCGCGCGGCACGTAGACCGGCGCCGTAAATATAAGGAGGAAGGCGGGCAGCTGGATCAGCGGCGCCGCCTGCATCGTCCGCATGCGCATCGCGACGCCGCATGAGAAGAGAAGCGCCGCGATGTTCGTGAGCATCGCGACCGAGATCGTCTCGGTGACGTCGAGCCCCGAGCCCGTCACCTCGGCACCGGCGAGGAGCGCGATGACCGTCACGACACCCCACACGATGAAGGCCCGTGCCAGCGCCGAGATCGTGTAGCCGATGACGAGCGCGGAGCGGCCGCGAGTGCCCAGCATCAGGCGCCGAGCGAACCCCGATTCGAAGTCCGCCGCGATCGAAAAGCCGGCGAAGACGCCGCCGAAGACCGCTGACTGGATCAAGACGAAGACGTACTGGAAGGTCGTGTAGCTCGGATAGTCGAAGCCGGGCGAGTTCGAGACTGCAACGAGCCCGCCGGCGAACGCCGTAAAAAAGAAGACCGGCATCAGCATCGACGGCAGCAGGAACGCCGGGTTGCGCAGCATCTTTGAGAGGAGGCGCCAGGCGATGGCCCAGGACGCGCGGGCGTGTCTTACGACGGGGTTCATGTGCGCTCCATTCGCGTTCTGAGAGCGGCGGTGGCGGCCCAGATGCCGATTGCCAGGATCGCGAGGCCGACCCCGAAGCCAAGCGCCAGCGCTTCTGTGTCCCAGCCGGTAATCAGAAGGCTTCGATACGCCTCGATGATGTAGCTCACCGGGTTGGCGGTCGCGATGGCGTGGAACCAGTCGCGCTCCAGAAGGTTGCGCGGGAGCGCGCCCGAGGAGAGGAAGAGCAGAACGAACATGAGCGGGAACACGCCTTGGACCTTCTCGGCGTTGCCGGTCCGGAGGCCCACGGTCATGCCGAGCGATCCGAAGGCCACCGAGATCACCATCGCGAGCGCGAACATGACCAGAATCCCAAGCGCCCCAGCCTCGAAGTCGGCGCCGAAGGCAATCCCCACGGTCAGAAAGACAACCCCTTGAGTGACGCCGAGGACCAGCGTCCCGGCGAGCTGGCCCGCGATCAGCGCGGGGCCGTGAAGGGGAGTCAGCTGCAAGCGGTTGAAAAAGCCCCGCTCGATGTCCTCGGCGATCGACTGCCCCGCGCCCATCGTGGCGAACAGCGCACCCTGCATGAAGGTGAGTCCGAGTGCGAACGTCAGGTACGAGTCAGTCGGGAAGCCGGGCAAGTTGGTGGCCGCGGCGAGACCCGACGAGTTGATCGCGAGGAGGAAGAGTGGGAAGATCATGCTCGTCACGACGACCGCCGGCTGGCGGACCGTGCGGATGATCGAGCGGCGAGCGAGGTGTCCGACCTGAACGAGCGTGCCGGTGTGCATTCCCGGCGCCTCGACTGTGGCGGCGGCAGTGGTCAAGCGCCAACCGCCTCCATCTCGCCCGTGGTGCGCGGCTCAGCTGCCCCTTCCTCGCCTGAATCGGCGCCTTCGAGCCGCTTGCCGGTTTTCGCCAGGAAGACGTCGTCGAGCGTTGGCGCGTGGATCTCGAGGTTGTGGACGGGGATGTTCTCTGCGTCGAGGGCCCTGACGACGGGGGCTAGCTCCTCTGCGCCTTCGCGCAGGCGCACGCCCGCCGCCCCGAGCGCCGCGGGAGCCTTTTCGCCGAACTGCTCGAAGACTCGCTCCAGGCGCTCAAGGTCACCCTCATTCGACGGAGTCGCCTCGACGGTCGGCCTGCCGATCTCTGCCTTCAGCGAATCAGGCGTCCCTTCGGCGACGATCCGGCCGGTGTCGATGATGCCCACGCGCTGAGCGAGCGCGTCGGCCTCCTCCAGGTACTGGGTGGTGAGAAAGACCGTGACGCCGTTCTGGCGCGAAAGGCGTGTCACCTCGTCCCAGAGCGCGGTGCGGCTCTGTACGTCGAGACCGGTGGTCGGCTCGTCGAGGAAGAGGACCCGCGGCTCGTGCACCAGCGCGAGCGCGAGATCGAGCCGCCGCTTCATGCCGCCCGAGTAGCCGCCGACCTTCCGGCCCGCGGCTTCTGACAGGCCGACTCGCTCGATGAGTTCGTCGCCGCGGCGCAGCGAGTCGGCCTTGGTCAAACCGTGCATGCCCGCCTGAAGGCGCATGTGCTCGCGGGCGGTGAGGAACGGATCGAGCGCGGCCTCCTGAAGCGCGACGCCGATCGAGTCGCGCACGTCGGGGCCTTCGCGCACCACGTCATATCCCGCGACCCGGGCCGTGCCCGAGGTGGGGGGAAGAAGCGTCGTCAGCATGTGGACCGTGGTGGACTTGCCGGCGCCGTTG
This sequence comes from uncultured bacterium, assembly GCA_963786495.1. GTDB lineage: Bacteria > Actinomycetota > Thermoleophilia > Solirubrobacterales > 70-9 > JALZKA01. The sequence continues at coordinate 66,668 of CAWAZL010000001.1, forward strand.
GGGCCGAGAAAGCCGTAGATCTCGCCGGGCTTCACCTCGAGGTCGATCCCGTCGACCGCTCGCGGGCCCTTCTTGAACTCTCGGACCAGGTCTTCGACTTCGATTCCGTTGTCGCGTGCTTGTGGGCTCATGTACTCCTAGGAAGTTGATGAAGTCAACTATCTGGAATCTAGAGTATCATCCTCCTCAATGAACTCCCGGACGACAACCGTTGCGGCTGAAGCATGGGGCGCTGCCACCGAGCTTTTCTTCAAGCACGGCCGGCCGAAGATCATGAGCGCCGGTCAGGACCTGATGCTCTCGCCGCCGCAGGGGATCGTTCTCCGCTTCCTCGATCAGCCGCGCCCGATGGGCGAGCTCGCGGCGATGATGCACTGCGACAACTCGAACATGACCGGCATCGTCGACCGCATGGAGGAACGCGGACTCGTCCGACGCACCCCGGCCGAGGGGGACCGCCGAGTGAAGCTGATCGAGCTCACCGAGGAGGGCGCCGGCGTCCGCACGGAGATGGCGCGCCGTATCGCCGAGCCCCCGGAAGCGATCACGGAGCTATCCGTCGCAGACCAGAAGGCGCTCCGCGACATTCTCCGCCGCGCTCTCGACCGCTAGAACTTCTGTATGGAAATTCGCCAGGCGACCCTCGAGGACATCACCGCGCTGATGCCGCTCTTCCGCGGCTACTTCGACTTCTACGAGTGCTGATCCCGATGACGCGGACGTCGAGGTCGCTGTTGCGCGAGGTGATTGCTGCGCCCGAAGACGAGGCGTACCTGCTCGTCGCCGCTGACGACGAAGGCAAGGTCGTCGGCTTCGCCAACAACGACTGGAAGTGGTCGAGTCTGCGCGGCAAGAAGATCGTCCTGATGGACGACCTGTTCGTCCATCCCGATGCCCGCGGAGGGGGGTACGCCGACGCGTTGATCAAGGCCGTTGCCGACGTCGCTCGAAAGCACGGCGCGCCCAACATCCTCTGGTACACGGCCCAGGACAACGTGCCGCGCGCAGACGGTCTACAACCGCGTCGGCGGCGTTCCGGGCGACTACAAGGAATACGAGCTCGAGCTCTAGGGCTCGACGACTTCGAACTGGCTCATGAGGCCGTGGTCCTCGTGGTCCAGCATGTGGCAATGCATGACGTACTTGCCGGTGTAGTCGGACATCTTCCCCGCGATCGTGATCGACTCGAAGGGGTCCAGGAAGAACGTCTCCTTGAGGCAAACCTCCTCGGGCGGGGGAGGAGCCGGCGGGTCTGACCCTTGACGGCGCTCGAGCGCGTACCAGTCGGTGTGGTGCGGATGCATCATGTGCGCGACGTTCGTGTTGTTCGAGATCTTCCAGACGACGACGGAGCTGAGCGCCGGTTTCGTCTCGACGCGGCCCGGGTTGAACGTCTTGCCGTTGATGCGCCAGGGATTCCCGGCGAATCCGCCCGAGACGTTCCAGATCTCGAATCGATGGGGCTCGCGGCGGTAACGGTCTGAGTCCAGCCGGGGAGTGGCGGCAGCTCCAGGTCGTGGGGCTCGGCCGTGTCGTCGGCAACCATCTCGGCGTCCACGCGGAACTGCATGACCGGCCCGTTGTAGGGCTTGGATCCGAGCGCGATTCTCGCCATCGTCGCGCGGGCCGCTGCGGAGCACGACGTCCTGTCCTTGAGCGGCGGCGAAATCGACGATCAGCTTCGACGCGCTCGCCGGGGCCGAGGAGGAACTCGTCCGCTCGCAGCGCCTCGGGCATGAACCCCGACTCGGTAGCGATCTGCGCCATCGGTGGACGCGTCGGCCCCTCGAAGTAGAGGTTGTACGCGCGGAAGTTCGACGCGTTCAGGATCCGGATGCGGTGGCGCTGCGCCGAGACCGGATGGAAGGGCAGCACTGCGCCGTTGACCAGTACGTGCTTTCCCTGCGCGCCGTCGTCAGGCGGGACGAGGTTCTTGAAGGGGTCTGTCAGCTGGTTCTTCGAGTCGAAGTCGCGGTCGGCGATCATCAGCGGCAGGTCGCGGTCGCCGCGAGGAAGCGGCAACGCGAGGTCGACGTCGTCTTCGGTGATCCACATCCCGGCAAGGCCGCGCCAGACGTTCTCGCCGGTGCGATCGAGGCGGTGGTCGTGGTACCAGTGCATCGCGGCGCGCTCGTCGGCGCCGTCCTCGGTGAAGTCGTAGCGGTACTCGCGCTCCGAGCCCGGCTCGATCAGAAGGTCGTTGCCTGAGGCTCGCTCGGACAGACCGGGGGAGATGTCGCAGTAAAACGAGCGCGGCTGGGATCGGCGTGAGGCCGCCAGGCTGGCCATCGTCCTTGGAGCGTGTGTGGGCGCCGTGAAGGTGGACGGTGAGCTCCCCGGCCTTCTCTGGCAGCCGGTGTTTGAAGGTGACGGTGGTGCGCTCGCCGGACGGGCGGCGGATCGTCGGGCCGGGGAACGTCCCGCCGTAGGTCCACATCTTCGTCTTCGAGCCGGGGAGGATCCTCACCTCGGCCGGCTTGATGGGGATCGTCAGGTTCGATCCGGTCAGCTCGCGCGGGATCGGGAGCTTGCGCGTGTAGGGCTCGACGCGGCGAGGCGACGGCTGCGTCGAGCGGAGAGCCGCCCGCCGGGCGCAGCCACGCCGGCAGTGCCAGCGCGGCCGCGCCCGATGCGGCTCCGAGTACGAACCGGCGACGGCGAAAACGTCGCTCGGCGCCGGCGTCCGTCAACGTGACTCGACGTAACGCTCGATCGCGCCCTGCATCTCCGGGATGGACCAGGCAGAAGTAGTAGAGCGTCGAGCCGCCGGCTCAGCGGCTGACTGCGCGAGTCTTCAGACTCTCTCTTGACGTCGGTGAACCAGGAGTCGCCCTTGACCTCGTCGTTGAATGAGGTGTCCCAGCCGTCGAGGCCCTTATCCACGTTGCGCTTGCGCGACGACGAACTTGTTCGGAGACGTTGTGCGCGTTGAACACGTTCACGCAGACGGGGAGCTCGAGCCTTGCCGCACTCCTTCGTTTCCTTGCTCGTGGTCGGGATGCTGCCTTCCTCGATCAGCGAGAAGTGTGCGGACCGATCTGCTTCGGCTTCGTGTTGTTGACGATCTTCAGGTCCTGGCCGGCGGCGACTCGACGTCGGCGCCAACGAAGTCGGAGGGCCGGCCTCTGGTCGAAGGTCCATCTTGATCTTCGCCGCGGGCGTCGGGCCCTTGGCGCGTGTGCGGACGAGCTGCGAAGACGGTGACGACCGAGCACAGCCGAGAGCGCCGGTGACGCCAGCCGTGAGCGTTCCGCCCACAGCTTCTTCCGAGAAGTACTAGTCATGTGTTTCCCTCCTGAGCCGATTGCGGGCATGTCGATCGACAGTCTCGGCCCGGCGTGCCTCGCGCCCATGTGATTGCGACCCCCAGCTGCCGAATCGGCCCGGGATTCTAGTCGGCGCTGGCGACGTCTAGCGCGAGTCTGTGATCACGGATGCCCGAGCCGAAGCTCGGCGCCTCCCCGCCACTCCTTGGCGGTCCAGACGAGGCAGGAGCTGACGAGGGTCAAGGCAGGGCGAGCGCGATCCACGCCGGCTCGAAACCGGCGACGCCCGCCGCGGCCGCCAGGAGCATCGGCGCCTGGACCAGCGCGAAGCGCGCCGATCACGATCGGAGGTGGCGGGTCGAGGCGCCGGGGCCGGTCTGCGTCGGGCGAAGAAGAACCGCCCACTCGCCCGGCGTTCGGCCTGCCCAGAGGAGCGGGATGACGAGGAAGGTACACGCCGTGCCGGGCACCATCACCAGTGCGAAGGCTCGCAGCGCCTGGGAGCGGATGCTGTCCGAGAGGAAGAGCTGGCCGCGCGTAGGCGTCGAGCAGCAAGCCGAAGGCGGCCAGCAGGCAGAAGCCGACGGCAGCGATCAGCGCGACGTTGCAAAGCGCCGCGAGGAAGCGGCGCCACGGAGTCACCTGCCGCAGCTCGGCTCGGGACGAGGCGGGCGCCTGGCCGGGGACGAGCCACAGAGAGCGGCGCGCAAAGCGCGCCGATGCCCGCGCCGATGCGTGTTCGTGATCAGGTCGGACGTCGAGAAGAAGCGGTAGGCGCAGGGATAGAGGCCCCAGTTGCCCGGTGAGCTGGGTCAGCTCGATCAGGAGCGACACCCCGGCACCGATCGCAACGGTGGCCAGGAAGCCGCGCCCGAGGAGGTGGCGGACGAACATCCCCAGCGGGATGAAGAGCAGGACGTTCAGGGGGAGGTCCTGGACGTCCGCGTTGCGCAGCACGGCACCGAGGCCGCCGCCGGCTACGCTCGAATCGGGCCTCGGTCGAGCACGTGGAACGGATCGAGCTGCGCGTTGACACCGAAGATCTCGCAGAAGTCGGGCGAGACGGGGCGGAGCGGCAGGACGACGGCGAAGGCAAGCCCGACCAGATAGAGGCCGAAGAGCCCGGCCAGGAAGAGCTGACCGGCGCCGAGCGCGCCGTGACGGCGGTACTGAGAGGGCGACATAGGGCAGTGCGGCGCCCGCGGCGATCAGCGGGAAGATCGCGATCGCCGCATAGATCGGGGCCGAGCCGGCTCAAGCCACGCCGGCGGCCTCGAGCGCGGCGCCGTAGAGGATGTCGTGCTCGGACACCTCGATCTCGGACAGGCCGAAGCGCGCATCACCTGGATCAGGATCACGACCCCGGCGACGATCGTCGGCGCCCGGCCGGGGTGAAGGCCGGTCACCTCGAGGCGCTCGGCAAGCGTCTTTGCCGCCAGCTGGGAATGCATGCGCTGGATCGCAGCCGAGCGAGAGCGTCGAGCCGTGGACCGCGTCGGGGTCGTATGGATCGAGCACCTGATCGATCGCCGCGAGCGAGGTCGGCGTGCCCGCGACGCCGATGCCCGCTTGCGCGTCGGGCGAAGTCCGAGCCCTTGAGGGCGCCGTCGATCAGCGAGCGAACGTCGTTGGCGAGCGTTTCGAGCTCGCCCTGCTCGGCGGGGTCGTGGCCGATGTGGCGTTCCGTGTGGCGGACGGTGCCCGCGTGGAGCGACGCGTGGAACGAAACCTCGGTGCCCGAGCCGACTACCAGCTCGGTCGAGCCGCCGCCGATGTCGACGACCAGCGACGTCATCGGCCCTCGGGCGGTCCTGGATCACGCCCAGATAGGTGAGCCGAGCCTCGTCGTCGCCCGAGAGGACGCGGGCGTCGAGCGCGAATCGCTCGCGAAGCTCGCCGCAGAACGCGCCGCGGTTCTCGGCGTCGCGCACGGCCGAGGTTGCGATCGCGACGGTGGCGTCGGGCTGCGTGGGGCTCGATCAGCTCGAGGTACTCGCCAACGGTGTCGCAGACGTCCTCGATCGCCTCGCTCGAAAGCTGCGAGGACGTGTCGACGCCGCGCCCAGGCGGGTCACGGTCGAGCGCCGCTCGAGCTCGGCTATCTGCCCGTCCTCCTCGACGTCGGCGACCAGAAGGCGGGTCGAGTTCGAGCCCATATCGACGACTGCTACGCGCACCGCGCGGAGAGTAGTCCCGTCGGATAGAAATGCTTGTGTGATCTGGTTCCTTCGCCATGGCGACGCCGAGGACGGTGATGACGACTTCGCGCGCGAGTTGACCGAGAAGGGCGAGCGTCAGTCGCGCGCGGCCGGTCTACGCGCTGGCAGCGCTCGACGTCGAGCTCGACGCCTGCCTCACGAGCCCTCGCGTGCGGGCGATCCAGACCGCCGCGCTCGCTTGCGAAGCGCTCGGCCTCGAGCCTCAAGAGGCGAACGAGCTCTCAGGTGGCGACTTCGACCCCGAATCGCTCGCCGCCGGGCGAGGCGACGTCCTCCTCGTCGGGCATGAGCCCGATTTTTCCCATGCGGTCTACAACCTCACCGGCGCGCGCATCGACATGAAGAAGGGCGGTCTAGCCGCGGTCGACGACCGCGTGCTGGTCACGCTCCTGCGCCCAGTGCAGATCAAGCGTTTGGGCTGATCACGCTTGCTACGGTTTCAAGTGCGCCGCGGGGTGGAGCAGTCAGGTAGCTCGCCGGGCTCATAACCCGGAGGTCGCAGGTTCAAATCCTGCCCCCGCTATATCCGTCACTACCACGCTTGAGCCGTCCGCCTGGAGGGCTTTGCGTCCTCGAAGGCACTTGACCTGGTGAACGCTGGACGGTCTGCCCACGGTCGGCGAGAATGTCGGCATGCGCCCGATCCGCGAACCCCCAGACAGCCAGGACGCCCTCCTGGAACGCGAGGCTGAGTTGTCTCAACTGGAGTCGGTGCTCGAGATCCCAGCCACCCGCGATGCTGGGGCAGGGGTGCTCATCGAAGGACCCGCGGGAATCGGCAAGACGGCGCTTCTCGACGCTGCTCTGGAGATGGCCGCCGAGAACGGGCTCAATGTCCTCACCGCCCGCGGCGCGGAGCTCGAGAGCAGATTCGGCGGCGGGCTTGCACGCCAGCTGTTCGAACCCGTCGTCATGAGCACGTCGGCGGAGGAGCGAGCAGAGCTACTCTCCGGCCCCGCCGAGCTAGCCGGGCGGCTCGTCGGCGCCGCGCCCGCCGATAAGCGCGCCGAGCCGGGGCTTGCGGTACTCCACGGCCTCTACTGGCTGACCGCAAATCTGGCGGAGCGACAGCCGCTGGCACTCGTGATCGACGACGTCCACTGGGGCGATGAGGTCTCGTTGCGCTTCCTGGTCTATCTGGCGCACCGGATCGAGACCGTGCCCGTGGCCCTGATCGCCGCCGCGCGCAGCGGCGAGCCGGGGTCGGCGACGGGTCTCGTTCGAAAGCTCGCCACAGAGCGAGGCGTTGGCCTGCTTCGGCCCGCGCCGCTGAGCCCTCAGGCGGTCAGAAATGTCGTCGCTGAAGCGCTCGGCGAGCCGAGTCCGGAGTTCGCCGCGGCGTGCCTGACGGCGAGCGCGGGAACCCCGTTCCTTCTCCAGGAACTGCTTCGGGCGGCGGCAGCCGACGGGATCGAGCCCAACGCGCGCGGTGCTTCGGCAATCGAGCGGCTGGTTCCCGCCTCGGTCTCGCACGCGATCCTTCTGCGCCTGGGCTGCCTTCACCAGACGGCGCAGGAGCTGGCGGCAGCGGTGGCAGTGCTCGGGCCGGGGGCTGAGCTCGCCCATGCCGCCGAGCTCGCCGAGCTCGACCCCGGTGCGGCCGCCGCCGCATTCGACGCGCTTGTCGCGCTGGAGCTCTTTGCCGACAAGCGGCCACTCGACTTCGTCCATCCGCTTGTCCGCTCGGCCGTCTACTCCGATCTCCCTCCCTCGGAGCGCACGCTGCTGCACTCCCGTGCTGCCCTGATCATGCGCCGGGCGGGAGCCGCCCCCGACCGGCTTGCCGTCCACCTGCTCGCGCTGCCGCCGGCGGGGGATCCGGAGGTAGCCGGGGCACTGATCGAGGGCGCTCGCGCGGCCGGCGCCCGGGGTTCGGCGGACACGGCGATCGCCTACCTGCGCCGCGCGCTTGAGGAGCCGCCCCCAAATGATGCGCGCCACGCCGTCCTGCTCGAGCTGGGTTCGACCGAATCGCGTGTCGGTGATCCGGGCGCTGTCGGCCATCTACGCGCAGCACAAGCGAGCGCCCCGGACGACGACGCGCTTATCGCCGCCACGTTTGCCCTCGGACAGGCATTGAGCTTCGGGGGCCGGTGGGACGATGCGATGGCGGCGATGCAACCTGTGATCGACGAGCTGACCGAGAAGAACCATCCCGGCGTGCTGTTGCTCGAAGGCCGCCTGCTCGCGGGTGCGACCCTCAATCACCTTGGAGCGCCGATCGTCGACGCACGCATCGAGGCGGCACGCAAGCGCGCCTACGCAGCCGAGCGACCACCGTACACCCTCCTCTGCGTCCTCAGCGAGTGGGACGCGAGCCAAGGCGACCAGCCCGCGGAGCGGATCGCCGCGCGGGCCGAGCAGTTGATCGTCGAGCGTTCGCCCGACGACCCGACCGTGAACGTCCCCGGCGTTTTCCACGCCTACGTGGCTTTGATTCACTGCGAGCGCTACGAGCTTGCTCTGCGGCTTATCGGGGAGCGAATGGATGAGGGGCGGCGCCTGGGGAGCCTGCCGCTGCTGACTGCGATGTCGACCTTCGCGGCGTGCGCAGCGCTCCGTCAAGGCGATCTCATCGCCGCCGAGGAACACGCCCGCACCGCGGTCGACACCGACGCCCTGCACGCGCTGCCTCTACTGACCCCGTTCGCCGCCGCGATGCTCGCCGGGACCCTGATCGAGCGCGATGAGCTCCACGAAGCCGACGCTGCCCTACTGGCCGGCACACCGGAGCCGACCTTGCAGCCACTGATCACCTACCCCCGCCTGCTCGGCATTCGCGGACGCTTGCGGCTCGCCCAGGGTCGCTTCGAGGAGGCGTTGGAAACTTCACTCGCGTGCGGGGCGGAACTCGATCGGCATCGACAGCCGGGCCCGGCTCTCCACCCCTGGCGCTCTGACGCCGCCATGGCCCTGCACGCGCTCGGTCGCTCGGAGGAGGCGGCCGCAATGGCCAACGACGAGCTCGAGCGGGCGCGGAAGTTTGCCGCTCCCGGGGCGACCGGAATCGCGCTAAGGACACTCGGCCTGGTCGAGGACGGAGACGAACGCGTGGACCGACTCGCCGAGGCCGTGAGGGTCCTCGAGCACTCGGAGGCACGGCTCGAGCATGCCTACGCCCTCTACGAGCTCGGGGCGGCGCAGCGCCGCGCGAACCGCCGGGCCGAGGCGCGCGAACCGCTGCGCGAGGCGTTAGACCTCGCCGTGCGCGCCGGTGCCTTGAGCCTTCGCCGTCGTGCCGAGGAGGAGCTGAGGGCAACCGGAGCGCGGCCCCGCCGGGTGATGCTGAGCGGGCTCGACTCGCTGACCGCGAGCGAGCGCCGGGTTGCGCGGCTGGCCGCCGAGGGCCGCACCAACCGGGAGATCGCCCAGTCGCTGTTCGTTACCGCCCGCACGGTTGAGGGACACCTGACGTCCGTCTACCGCAAGCTCGAGATCAAGTCCCGGGATGAGCTGCCCGCCGCTCTGGCGACGGAATCGAGCCCGCGCTAGTCGCGGTGTTTGCGCCGCCCTTGTCACGTGTTAGCTCCAGCTCCCGCGCGAGCCCGAGCCAGCCGTTGAACGCCCGCCACTCGCGGTCTTCGGCCCGTCGGACGAAGCCGCGCAACGGTTCCACACCCAGCTGAAGCATCAACTCGAGCTTCGCGAGGTCCGGTGAATCCATGCGGAGAAGTTTCCCTGCCGAGCAGCGGGTTCGCACCGTGGCCACCCCCCTGGATTACGTGCTTCAAAAGTCAGGGGGGGCTCCACGGTGCGAACGGCGCCGTTACACGCGATCCTCGCAGACGACGGATCCCAGACCCTCAACAAAGGAGATGACATGGCGACCAATGTTGATGAGACCAGGCTGCAGGACTTCGTCGGCCGCTTTGCGGGCGATTTCGGTGCGGCGCTGCACCAGACGACCGTCATCATCGGCGACAAGCTTGGCCTGTACGCCGCGATGGGCGACAGCGCACCCGTAACGCCGGCGGAGCTCGCCGAGCGGACGCAGACCGACGAGCGGTACGTCCGCGAGTGGCTCTGCGCGCAGGCCGCGAGCGGCTATGTGGAGTATGACTCCGAGGCCGAGAGCTTCCATCTGACGCCCGAACAGGCGGCCTGTCTTGCCGACCGTGAGAGTCCGACATTCTTGCCCGGAGCGTTCTACATAGCGAGCGCCTGCATAAAGGACGAACCGGCGCTGACGGAGCGGTTCCGCACGGGTGAGGGATTCGGCTGGCACGAGCACGACCATGACCTCTTCTGCGGTACCGAGGTCTTCTTCCGGGCGGGATACGTGGCGAATCTCGTGGCGTCGTGGCTGCCGGCTCTCGACGGAGTCGAGGAAAAATTAAAGGCCGGCGCCCGCGTCGCCGATATCGGCTGCGGCCACGGTGCCTCGACGATCGTCATGGCCCAGGCGTACCCGCAGTCGGAGTTCTTCGGCTCCGACTATCACGCCGAGTCGATCGAGGTGGCAGGGCAGGCCGCCGAGAAGGCGGGCGTCGCCGACAGGGTCCGGTTTGAGGTGGCCAGCGCTAAGGACTTCAGCGGCGATGGCTACGACCTCGCCTGCGTGTTCGACGCCCTGCACGACATGGGCGATCCGGTCGGAGCCGCGGCGCATGTCCGTCAGGCGCTCGCCCCCGATGGCACATGGCTGATCGTCGAGCCGATGGCCGGTGACCACGTCGAGGACAACCTCAATCCGGTCGGCCGCATCTTCTACTCGGCGTCAACGATGGTCTGCACGCCGGCGTCGCGGTCGCAGGAGGTCGGGCTGGCGCTGGGCGCCCAGGCCGGCGAGGCGCGCCTGCGCGAGGTCGTCACCGAGGCCGGGTTCACCCGCTTCCGCAGGGCCACCGAGACTCCGTTCAACCTCGTGCTCGAGGCACGGCCATGATCGGCCATCGCATCCTCGCCCGGACACTCGCTAGCGCCGCCGCGAGCCTGGTCGGGCTCGCCTTCGCGGCGTCCTCGCAGGCCGCGGTGGGCGACATCGCGTTCGCGGACTGCATCGCTGAACTCGGGCAGTCGGGCTGCGTCGACCCCGCGCTCGACTCGCTCGCCGGCGCCCGCGATGTCGCGGTCAGCCCCGACGGCAACTCGGTCTACGTGGTCTCGGCCGAGGACGACTCGCTGACCCACCTCTCGCGGAACGCCGCCGGCCAGCTCTCTTTCCAGGGCTGCATCGCCGACATCGGCCTCTCGGACTGCGCCGACCCGCCATTCGACTCACTCGCCGTCGCCTACGACGTCGAGGTCAGCCCCGACGGCAGCTCGGTTTACGTCGCCTCGCTCCTCGACGACTCGCTGACCCACTTCTCGCGAAACGCCGCCGGCCAGATCACCTTTCAGGGCTGCATCGCCGACGGCGGTAAGTCGGGCTGCTTCGATCCCGGCACCGACTCGCTCGCCGGCGCCCGCGACGTCGAGGTCAGCCCCGACGGCAGCTCGGTCTACGTCGCTTCGGACCGCGACCACTCGCTGACCCACTTCTCGCGCGACGCCGCCGGCCAGATCACCTTTCAGGGCTGCATCGCCGACGGCGGTAAGTCGGGCTGCTTCAACCCCGGCACCGACCCGCTCGCCGGTGCCAGCGACGTCGCGGTCAGCCCCGACGGCGCCTCGGTCTACGTCGCTTCGCTCATCGACGACTCGCTGACCCACTTCTCGCGCAACGCCGCCGGCCAGATCTTCTTTCAGGGCTGCATCGCCGAGGAGGGCAAGTCGGGCTGCTTCGACCCCGGCACCGACTCGCTCGCCGGTGCTCAGTCAGTCGCACTCAGCCCCGACGGCAGCTCGGTCTACGTGGCCACGCACTTCGACGACTCGCTGACCCACTTCTCGCGCAACGCCGCCGGCCAGATCTTCTTTCAGGGCTGCATCGCCGACGGCGGTAAGTCGGGCTGCTTCGATCCCGGCACCGACTCGCTCGCCGGTGCTCAGTCAGTCGCACTCAGCCCCGACGGCAGCTCGGTCTACGTGGCCTCGCCCTTCGACAGCTCGCTGACCCACTTCTCGCGCGACGCCGCCGGCCAGATCTTCTTTCAGGGCTGCATCGCCAACGGCGGCCTGTCGGGCTGCGCCGACCCGCCACTCGACTCGCTCGACGGCGCCGGCGGCGTCGCGGTCAGCCCCGACGGCAGGTCGGTCTACGTCGCTTCGCTCATCGACAGCTCGCTGACCCGCTTCTCGGGGGAGCCGAAAACTACGATCACTGAGAAGCCGAAGAACACGACGACCAAGCGCAAGGCGGAGTTCAAGTTCGTGTCCGACCCCACGACTGGGGCGACGTTCGAATGCAAGCTCGATCGCAAGCCGTTCAGGCCGTGCTCCTCGCCATTCGAGAAGCGGGTGGAGCCGGGGAAGCACAGCTTCAGCGTGCGTGCGACAGTCGCGGGCGTCACCGACCCGACCTCGGCGAGCGCGCGCTGGCGGGTGACGAGATGACCAGTCTCAACCAGAGACTCGCGTTCGTATCACTCGCGACCTGCGTGTTGGTCGGGACCTTCGGGGCCATCTCGGCGCTAGGCGGGGAGAGGCTGACGGAAAGCTCCAAGACCGTCGAGGTGAGCTCCAACGAACACGGCTCGGCGACGGCAACGTGCGATCGAGGGACGAGCGCGGTCTCGGGTGGATTCGACACCGACTGGGCTGCGGGGGGTCCGGCGCCGTTTCCCGACCAATCCTCGCGGACGGGCCGCCGCGGGTGGACCACGGAGGGCATCAACTGGGGCTTCGCCCCCAGCGGCAATCTGACCGCCTACGCCTACTGCCGCGAGGGGGAGATCGCGTCGCGGACCGTTTCGCGGGAGATCGACCCCGGGGGGGCGGGGACGGTGACGGCGAGGTGTGACCGCGGGACGAGGGCCGTTTCGGGCGGCTTCAACGCGGACCGGTTCACGGGCGCGCCCGACGACCCGCGCTTCCACATCGGCGTATCGCGCAAGGTAGGGCGGCGTGCCTGGAAAGTCGGTGGAGCCAACATTGCCTCGGTACCGGGTGACCTCATCGCCAAGGTCAACTGCCGGGAGGGTGGACGCTTAAAGACCCGGTCGACCAGCGGCGAGAAGCCCGGTCTGTTCAACCTGGATGCGACCTGCAAACCGGGGGAGCGGGTTGTCTCCGGTGGGTTCGCGGACCCGACCTTCGCCGGGAACTCCGCCACACGACTGTACGTCTTCAAGAGGCTCGGAATCCAGACCTGGCATCTCTACGGCTACGGCGACGAGGTGACGCTGTACGCCTACTGCGAACGCGGACTGGGAGAAAGGGCTTCCTTAACGGCGGCCGCGGCAAGTCAGCGGCGACGCGCAGCACTTCCAGCGTCTGGATCTCTCCTCGGCCTCCAGCGATAGCGATCTGACGGTGCCGATGAAGATCACGATCTACACGGATCCCGGTTGCCAGTTCGGGTTCAACGCGCAGCGCCAGGAGCTACAGCTGCTCTGGCACTACGGCCACGGGGCGGACCTCTCCTGGCGGATGATCGTCCTCTCAGACGAAAGCTCGTCGTTCGAGGAGCTTGGCCTGACAGCAGAACTGGTGGCCGGCACTCGCAAGCGACTGGCGGGCCTCTACGGGATGCCGATGGGACTCCAACCCGTGCCTCGTGTGGCGGCCACGATCGATGCGTGCCGTGCATACGTCGGCGAGCGGAGGCACGCACCCGACCGCGCGCTGGCGCTGCTGCGTGGCCTGCACCGACGCGCGCATTCCGACCAGCAGCCGCTGGACGAAATCGACACGATCCGCGCCGCCGCAGACGACGCCGGGCTTCCGCCGGGCAACGTCGAGGCTTGGCTCGCAGACGACGAAGTGGAGGCTGCGCTGCGCGCGGACATGGCGGCCACGCGCGAACCTCATGCAGAGGCGCTCGCGCTCCCCCACAAGCTCGCACACGATGACGGCGGCCTCCGCTACTCGTCCGCGTCCGCGGTGTTCGAGCATGACGACCGACGCGTTGTCGTGGCCGGCTTCCAGCCGTTCGCCGTCTATGAGGTCGCCGTCGCGAACGTCGCGCCTGACATCGAGCGACGCGACGCGCCCGAGACCGTCGCCGAAGTCCTCGCGTGGGCGCCATACGCGCTTGCAACCGCGGAGGTGGCCGCGCTGCGGGGAATCAAGATCGACGAGGCGCGCGGAGAGCTCGAGCGCGCCGGCGCGAGCTTCGAGCCGAAGGCGACCGACGGCTACTGGGCAGCCTGAGCCGGGATCACATGCTTGCACGGCACCGTCGGCCCATGCAGCGGCCTCGCTCCACAATCCGTGGGTGGTAGCGAGAAACGAATCGGGCCCCCGCTATCAGCTTCCAGACGATCGTCGAGAGCGCCGGTTCAAGGGGGTGTGCTCAGACCCGTCCCAAATGAGTGTCTTGGAAGTCGGCATCTTCGTACTTGAACCCGGCGCCAGGATGCTGAAGTCCGCATCCAAATAGAGGGCGAGCGCGACCCCGAAGACAGCCGCGCCTTCCAGTCTGAGTAGAACTCTCGGGGCGAACATGGAGCCGTCCCTCGGCAGCGCTGCGATGTGCTCTCAGGGCGCACTCGGCATATTCTCGTAGCGCTCGGGTAGGTGCCAAGCAGGAATCAACGATGCCGGACCCTCACGACCTTAAGGAGCGGCTCGCGCTGAACGAGTCGATCGAGCGCGACCTGAACGCAGCCACAGCAAATTGGCGCGACGATTCCAGCGACGAGGCGATGCATCTGTTCTGGTGCGAATGCAGTCAGCCTCTTTGCGGCGCGCTTCTGAAGATCTTCAAGCATGAGTGGGACGAGGTACGCGCCGATCCCCACCGGTTCTTCGTAGCCCCCGGGCACGTTGACCATCGCCTCGGCGAAATCGTCGAGCGGGCGGAGAGGTTCTGGGTGGTTGAGAAGACCGACGCGATCGCTCGGAACGTCACGGAGCGAACTGATCCCGTCCGACACCCCCTTCCCACCGAGGACTGAGCTCAACTCAGAGGTCGCTCGTCGATTCCAAATCCTCGAGTTCCGGCTCCTGGCCGTCTGACCGCGGGGCAAGAAGCAGAACCTCGATCGCGTAATCGGGGTCCGGCGAATGATCGCTCAGAAAGCAGACGACTTCGCGATGGAGGATCGTTTCAACGAGCTTCGTGATCTCCGAGCGCATCGCATCTTGGAGGCCTCGGCGAAGCTCCCGCACAGCCTCCTCTCGATCTCGCGCGGCGAGGGTCCTTTCGCCCTTCGTCAGGCTGTCCTCAAGGACGGTGACGACCATGTCGTTGGCAATGGTCGTCCGCGCTTTGGTGGGACCCCTGCCCATGACGTCCTTGTAAATCGAGACCATCCCCCTCGAGATCTCGACTTCCGATGAATACCTCTTGCTCTTGACTGTTTCCACCCCGGAGCCCCCTGCCCAGTCGAAGTTGCCGGAAACGTGAATGCCGGCGATTGCCCCGGACATTTGCGGGTAGTGCGTTGACACGCCGCCGCGGACAGCTAAGCCGCGACGGTCCCTAAACGTTCGAAGCGTCGAGCCCTGACGAACGCGGGCCGGGCCAAGGCATCGAGATTTTTCAGCAGGAGAAGAATCCGATGGACATGATTTGTCCAGAGTGCGGGCTCTGTCGGTCATTCGCAACGCTGCCGATGCGCCTTCAGACGTGTCCGGACTGCAGTAGGAAGGGCACCGACCACTACATGTCGGTCCCGGCGTTGGAAGTTCGCGCCGCAATTCCCAAGCGGCGCGAGACAGAGCTCGTCCGCAAGGAACACCAGCGCCTCAACGGCGCTTGATTGTGAGACCCGGCCGCGGGTACTCCTTTGGGCATGCGCGGGGCGTCGACAAACGTGCTGCTTTGCTGGGAGCCATACGAGGTCAACTCGTGGAACCCGGTCCTTGCCGAGCATCTTCAAAGACGCGGAATGAGCGTCACAGAAATCCATGACCTGGACGCGGTTCTGAGATGCGATCTCTCTCGATTCGATGTCTGCCTGCCCCTATTCCGAGTCGGTGCAGCGAACATGGCTCGCGTCGACCAGGTGATGTCGACCTACGGAATACCGGTGCTGAACTCGTTCGACTCGCGACGTCAGTGCGAGAACAAGGCGCTAGCCCATCTGGCCTTCGAACAACACGGGATCCCCCAACCGCCTTCGTTCGTGATGAGCTCAGAAGGCATCTGCGACCGGGCGCTGAATTGGTCCGGCGAAGCGGTCCTCAAGCCCTTGCACGGCACCTGCTGCGCCCGCGCGCCGCTTCCTGCGAACGTAGGGCACGTGGCAATGGAAATGCTTGAGGCGGTCGACGGGGACCTATTGGCCGTGGATGTCCTCGAAACGGAAACCGACGCTTATGCGCTCGAGATCAACCACAACTTCGATGCTCACGGCGGGGACGAGCCGGCGGTCGGCGCCTTCTGCCGTGAGATCGAGGCCAAGATTCCGGTGCTTGCCGGGGCAGAGCTTTGATTGAAACGCGAACTCTGAGCAGCCCGCCAGTGGAGGGGATCGTCGGGGCAATCGGCGGTACGCCCCTGGTCAGAATGCGGCAACTCCTGCCCACGACGCGAATCGATCTCTGGGCAAAGCTCGAGTCGCAGAACCCAGGCGGGTCTTCGAAAGCTCGGCCGGCGGCGCGCATGATCGTCGATGCGCTGCGGACTGGTGAGCTGGCACCCGGCCACACGGTGATCGAGTCGAGCTCGGGCAACATGGCGATCGGACTCGCGCAGGTTTGCCGGTTCTACGGGCTGCAACTCATTTGCGTGCTCGACAGCCGCACAAACGAGTCCACCGTCCGCACGCTTCACGCTTTGGGAGTAGACGTCCGGGTGATCACCGAACCCGACCCCGAGACCGGGGAGCTCTTGACGGCGAGGTTGAACGAGGTCGCCATGCTCGCCGAGCGGACACCCAACTCGTTCTGCCCGGATCAGTACGCGAACCCCGCCAACCCCGCGGCGCACGCGGACGGCACGATGCGTGAGATCGACGAGGCGCTGGAAGGGCACCTCGACTACCTGCTGGTTGCGGCCGGAACCGTCGGCACACTCCTCGGTTGTGCCAACTATCTACGGGAGCATGGGCGAGGAACGCGACTGATCGCGGTAGATGCGGAAGGCAGTGCCCTCTTTGGCGGAGAGCCCGGCGCCCGGCGCCTTCCTGGTCACGGCGCTGGAGTCGAGAGTGCGCATTCCCGAAGTCTCGAATACGACCAGCTCGTGCGGGTGTCGGACCTCGAATGCGTGATCGGTTGCCGCCGATTGCTCGAGCGCGAAGCGATCTTCGCGGGCGCCTCGTCCGGGGCCGTCGTTTTTGCCCTGCAGAAGATCGTCTCTTCCTTCGAGTCCGGCGCGCGGTGCGCAGTCGTTTTGCCCGACGGCGGAGCGGGCTACCTCGACACCGTTTACGACGACGCCTGGGTGGAGCGCGAGACAGGATGCTCGACTGCGGCACTCACATCGGCCATCGCAGAGCTGCCTCGCGAGAAAGCGTGAAGTGAGCGCATCGGCGCGGCCTTGTCGCGTCGCGATCATTGGGCTCGGGCCAAAGGGCCTCTATGCGCTCGAGAGGCTGATTCACCATTCGCGCCGCCTCGCAACGAGTCCAATCGAGCTCACGATCTACGAGCCGCACCCTGCGCCGGGAGCCGGCCCCGTCTACGACCCATCGCAGCCCGCGTACCTGCGAATGAACTTCGCCGCCGAGTTGATCGACATGTGGTGCGACGGCGATGGGGCATCGTTCGCCGAATGGCGCGACGCGGTCGGCGGCCTCGGCGAAGACGCATATCCGCCCCGCGCCCAGGTTGGGCGCTACCTCGTCGAGGGGTACGAACGCTTGCTGGCGGCCGCTCCTGACTCGATGAGGTTTGATCTGCGGGCGGAGCGCGTTGCCTCACTCGCAAGAGGAGCTGACGAGTGGGTAGTCATCTCCGGCACGACGGCGCACTACGACGAGGTCCTCCTCGCCACAGGCCACGAGGGCATGCGCGACGAGGGGCAAGGATCGGCTTCCGATCCGTCTAGAACGGCCGTTTTCCCAGTCGGTCGTGAACTCACCCTTGAGCGGGTCCAGCCCGGAGCCGTGGTGGCGGTCCGCGGTTTTGCTCTCACGATGATCGACGCCGCGCTCGCCTTGACAGAGGGGAGGGGAGGCCGGTTCTTGGAGGGACACGAGCCGCATCTCCTGCGCTATGAGCGCTGCGGGAAGGAGCCGGCGGTGATTTGTCCCTGGTCGCGAACGGGCCGGCCGATGCTCGCCAAGCCGGATCCGAGTTTCGCGACGATCGCTCCCGCGATGGGTCCAATTGCGTCGCGTGGGGGCCGAGACCTGATGGCGCTTCTACCGAGCCCCACCCTGAGCGACGCCATCCGGGTGATGGCAGGCGTGGTCGCGCAAACCCTTCGCGAGGTCGCCCCCGGCAACGATTCCTCAGCAGAGGAGCTACAAGCGCTGCTCGCCTCCGTCGCGGAAGGCGGGAGGTTGCCGGCTGATAGCTCTCCCGAAGGCGAGATCGAGCGCTCCGTCGCGGTCGCCTCCGGCGCGGCGGTGCCCGGGCGAGATTGGGCGCTCGGTCATACATGGCGTGCGCTATACCCGGCCTTGGTGGAGACCTTCGGCGAAGGGGGGCTCGCAGCTGAGGAATGGCCTGCGTTTTCTTTGTTGGCCCGTGAGATGGAGCGCGTGGCCTTCGGTCCGCCGTCCGTGAACGCCGCCAAACTGCTGGCTCTGATCGATTCCAGGATCGTTGACCTCAGCTACCTCCAGGCAGGTCAGATCCCGTCGGCCGACGTCATCATCGACGCCGTGCTCCCCCCTCCAGGCGTCCTCGGCTCTCAGCAACCGCTTTGGGAGGGGATCGTGAACTCTGGGTACGCCCGCCTTTCGCCCGGCCGGCGAGGACTGGAGATCACTCGGGACGTTGAGTGCGTCGGTGTCAACGGCTCGCCAACTCGTGGCCTTGGCGCGATCGGCAGGCCTACGGAAGACTGGGTCATCGGAAACGACACGCTGAACCGACAGCTCCATCCGCAGCCGGAGCGCTGGGCCCTGCGAGTGGCCGGTGGCGCAGCAGGATGAGCGAGGTGCGGGCGAACTGCGCCGGAGTGCCGCCACTCAGAGCTCGGCTCGAGCCCTGGCACGTACAGCTGGCGGCCGAGCCGGACAAGCTCGCCGCTTGGATCGAGGAGCACGGCTCGCCGGTCAACCTGATCCAGCCTGAACTCCTGGGCCGAAACGCAGCGGAGCTTCTGGAGGCGGCACAAAAGCAGGCTGTCCCGCTCCGCGTCTTTTTCGCGCGCAAGGCGAACAAAGCGCTGGCATTGGTGAACGAGGCCAATCGCCTGGGACTGGGCGTGGACGTCGCGAGCGAGGGCGAGCTTCGCCAAGTTCTGGAGCTGGGCGTCGACGCGGCCGACGTAGTGGTGACCGCCGCGGTGAAACCGCGGGCGATGCTCGAGGCTTGCGTGGAGAGCGGCGCGACGATCGTGCTCGACAACGCCGACGAGCTAGACCTGCTTAGCGAGAGGCGAGCCGGGCGAGAAGTGAGAGCGGCGGTCCGGCTCGCACCGAAACCCACTCCAGGCCGGCCCCCGACTCGGTTCGGCATGAGCCATGACGAGATCGTCGAAGCGGTCGGCGAGGCTTCCGATTGGCTGAGGCTTGACGGTATTCATTTCCACCTCGACGGCTACGACGCGGGGGACCGAGTGGCCGCGATCGCGGCAGCCCTCGACCTGATCGACGTCCTTCGACACCTGGGCCAAAGCCCCCGCTTTCTCGACATCGGTGGCGGCATTCCTATGAGCTACCTGGAATCTCATGACGAGTGGGAAGGCTTTTGGCGCGAGCACGCCGGCGCGGCGGCCGGCGACCGGGATGAGATCACGCTCGACGGCCATGAGATCGGGACCGTCTACCCGTACTTCCAGTCACCGGTCCGAGGCGAATGGCTGCGCAAAATTCTCGGCGCCCCCCTTGGTGCCGGCACCGTCGCCGAAGAGATCCGGATGCGTGAACTCGAGCTTCGGTGCGAGCCTGGCCGCGCGCTGGTTGACGGATGCGGCATGACCGTCGCACGGGTCGAGTTCAGAAAGCAGCGATCCGACGGCACCTGGCTCATAGGCCTGGCGATGAACCGAACTCAGATGCGCTCGACCTCCGACGACTTCCTTGTGGATCCGCTTCTTCTTCGACCCTCCGGCGCCGGCGAACCGTCCGAGATGTGCGAGGGGTACCTCGTCGGCGCTTACTGCATCGAGCGCGAGCTGATCTCATGGCGGCGCTTCTCGTTTCCACGGGGTGTGGCGGTGGGCGACCTGCTGGCGTTTCCGAACACGGCCGGTTACCTGATGCACATTCTCGAAAGCGCGTCGCATCAGATTCCGCTCGCGCGAAACCTCGTGGTCAGCGGCAACGAGGCGCGACCAGACCCGATCGACGGCGCGATTAGACCGAGGAACTAGCTGCGGACGAGCTCCGCGAGCCTCCGCTCAGGCTGCGCGAGCGAGATCGAGGCGCGCGACATCTCGCGCCAGGGATCGTCGACCCGCGAGAGGTGCCGAAAGGCGTTGCGGGTGTTCCAACGATCAGGTTTCAGCTTCGAGTCGCTGAGCTCCTCCAGCCGGATAGGCATCGCGACAGGGGCGCCCGGACGAGGGCGTATCGCATACGGCGGGACGACGGTCTGGGCGTAGCCGTTTCTCGCTACGTCCACGAGGATCTTCTCGTCGCGCTTCTCCTTGCGGAATTGCGTCGTCAGGTAGTCCGGGTGGCGTTCCTCTGCCACGGCGGCCACTCCCCTCGTGAACGCCTTCACCTCTTCGGTTTCCCGGTCGCGGCGAATCGGCACCCACAGGTGAATGCCACGTGAGCCTGTGACCATCGCGAACGGCTGGAGTCCGAGCTCGTCGAGTAGGCCGGCGATATTCCTGGCCGCCTTGCGGACGGTCGCGAAATCGTCCTGGGACGGGTCGAGGTCGAAGACGATGCGGTCAGGGCGGCGGGGGTTGTCGGCGCGGCTAAGCCACACATGCGGTGTGATCGTCCCGTGGTTGGCCAGGAAAACGAGCGAATCCGCATCGGTCACGACGGGGTGGTTGACCGTCCCGCCGGATTTCTTCATCCTGGCGCGCTCGATCCACGCGGGGAAATATTCGGGAGCTTCCTTGTGAAAGAAGCCCTGTTTGCCGATTCCCTCCGGAAACCGCTGCATGCTCACTGGACGGTTCTTGAGGTGCGGCACCATCAGCGGTGCCACCCGTCGGTAATAGGCGGCTACGTCGCCCTTCGTGACACCGTCCTCTGGAAAGAGGACCCGCTCGGGGTGGGTGATCTTGACCGCGATTTCGGTCACGAACGGGCGGTTACCCCATGCGGGCGGTGTGGTTAACGACCGCGTGGGCGATGGCTTCCCAGTCGGCTCGGTAGATCCCATGCCCGGCGCCCTCCAGGCGCAGCAGGCTGGCACCGGGGATCTCACGCGCCAGAGCCTCGCCGTGCGCGATTGGGAACATCGGGTCGGCGGTGCCATGGATGACGAGCGTCGGTGCGCTGATCTGAGTCAGGGGCTTGAGCGTTCCCTCGCCGTGGGACATGACGTCGTGGTTCTGTACCGCGGCGAAGTCACGCGCCCGTTCGATCTCCCGGCGAACAAGCTCTCGGATTCCGGTCTCATCGGACGGCCGCTCACCACCAGCGAGGAGACGCGCGTAATCGACCAGGTAATCGACGACGGAGTCCGGGCTTGACCAATCGGCCTCGGACGTAGCGAAAAAGCGACTGAACTCCGCCGACGGCGGCGGCAGATCACGGTCGCCCGGGACTAGGGGAGAGGTGCTCAAGAGCGTGAGGGAGAGCACGCGATCGGCTGAGTCGAGCGCCACCTCCTGGGCGATGCCGCCACCCGCGGAGACGCCGACAAGATGTGCCGCCGAGATGCCCAACCCGTCGAGCACGCCGACCGCGTCATCCGTCAGGTCCGCTCCTGTGTATTCGGGCCGGCCGGGCTCACAGGTTGTCGAGCGGCCAGTGTCGCGGTGGTCATAGCGAATCACGAACCGACCGGCGTCGGCGAGCATCCGGCAGAAGTCCTCCTCCCACCCGAGCATCGACGCGCCAATGCCCATGATGAGAAGGATCGGAGGATCGGCCGGGTCACCGAACGCCTCGGTGCACAGCTCAACTCCATTGGCTTCGATCATTCGCTCGGGCACGCTGTTTCTCCGCTCGCGGAGCCTAGGAGAAGGAACCCAAGTGGGTGACGAGGTTGTCGATCAGCCGTCCTCGCCGTACGCGTTGTTGTAGGTCCACCACTCGCCCGGCGACCCGCCCCGTGTTTGTGGATAGTCCTGCGGGAAGTCCTGCCAATCCTCTTGTCGTCCGAGCGCTGTTATGTCCAGGTGGCTCCATGTCGTCCCGATGTGCTCGGCGCCGCGACTGTGGATGAAGTAGGTGCGGAAGATCCGGTCTCCCTCCTGGAAGAACGCGTTGTGTCCATGCCACTCGCCGACCCCGAAATCGGAATCGAAGTCATCGGTGATCGTGTACCAGGGGATGAGCTCCCATCCGTGGCGCTCCTTCAGGCTCTGGATCTCGGCCTGGGGGGCGCGGGAGGCGAACGCGAGCGTCGTGTCCCGCGCATTCAGGTGGGCCGGATGCGCAACCTGATCGGCGATCATCGAGCAACCGACGCATGCCCGCTCGGGGTAGGAGGTGCCCTGCGCCGTCGTCGTCACGTCCGGCGCGTAGAAGGCGCGGTAGATGATCAACTGGCGGCGGCCGTCGAAGAGATCGGCGAGGCTCGCGGGCCCGTTCGGCCCCTCGAAGCGGTAGTCCTTCTCGACCGCCATCCACGGCATCCGGCGGCGCTCGGCGGCGAGCGCGTCGCCCGCCCGGGTGTGCTCCTTCTCCTTGACCAGGAGCTTCTGGCGCGATGCCTCCCACTCTTCCGGCGAGACGATCGGGGGGATGTTCATGCTCATCTCCTTACTGGTTGTGGACCGAGTCGGTCATTCCGTCTGCGGATAGCCTGACGACCCCGTGGCCCTCACCGATCCCTCCAAGCGCCTTGGGGCGATTCCGCCGTACAAGTTCGCCCAGCTCCAGACGCAGGTGGCGGAAAAGCGGGCCGCCGGGATCGATGTGATCAACCTCGGGATCGGCGACCCCGACTATCCGACCTTCCCGCACGTGATCGAGGCCATGCAGAAGGCCGTTACCGACCCGAGCACCCACGCCTATCCGTCCAACCGGGGGCGCCAGGAGTTCAGAGAGGCGTTGGCCGGCTTCTACAGCCGCCGGTTCGGGGTCGAGATCGACCCGGACACAGAAGTCATTCCGGCGATCGGCGCCAAGGAGTGTCTCTACAACCTCTGCTTCGCCTTCCTCGATCCCGGTGACGTCGCCCTCATCTCGGATCCCGGTTACCCGGTCTATACCGGCGGGCCTGTTCTCGCCGGAGCCGAGACGGTCCTCTTGCCGCTCGAGCCGGAGCTTGGCTTCGCGCCCGACCTCTCAAAGCTTTCGGCCGACGACCTCGCCCGGGCGCGCCTGATGTTCATCAACTACCCCAACAACCCAACGGGCGCCATAGCTCCCGACGGATTCTTCGAGCAGGTCGTGGAGCTTGCCCAGAAACACGAGTTCATGGTGGTCCACGACAACGCGTATTCCGAGACGACTTACGACGGCTATGTGGCGCCGAGCTTTCTTGCCACACCGGGCGCCAAGGAGGTGGGGCTCGAGACCTTCTCGCTGTCCAAGGGCTTCAACATGACCGGCTGGCGTTGCGCCGCGATCCTGGGTAACGCGGACGCGGTCCAGACCTACTGGCGCCTGAAGACAAATATCGACTCGGGCTTGTTCGAGGCGGTTCAGCTTGCCGGGGCCGCCGCGCTCAACGGGCCGCGAGAGCGGATCACCGAGATGAACGGGATCTACGCGCGGCGCCGCGACCTCGTGGTTGGCGCGCTGCGCGAAATCGGCATGAGCGTGGACACCCCCAAGGGCACGATCTACGTCTGGGCACCGGTGCCGGACGGTCACACCTCCACGTCGTTCGCGGAGCTCGTCTTGGAAGAAGCAGCCGTGGTGATCTCGCCGGGCTCCATGTACGGCCCGTCGGGCGAGGGCTTCTTCCGGATCTCGCTGGCGTCGCCCGATGAGCGCATCACAGAGGCCGTCGAGCGCATGCGCGAGCACTTGGGCTAGCTTGCCGGGCATGGAGTCGTCATCCGCCACCAATCGGATCGCCGTCGTCGGCCTCGGCAACGTCGGTCGCCTGATCGCTGACATGCTCGTCGAGCGCGGGTTCGAGGTGTGGGAAGTCGACTCGGACGAGAGCAGGCTCGCCGGTGAGCGCGCGACCGTCATGGACGTCAGCGACCCCGCTGCCCTCGAGGCGTTGTTCGCAGACGTCGACGCGGTCATCTCGTGCCTGCCGTACTTCCTGAACGCGGGGATCGCCACGGCCGCGCATGCGGCCGGGGTGCACTACCTGGACCTGACGGAAGACGTCGATACCTCGCGCGTCATCAAGGAGCTCGCCAAGACCTCGGACAACATCTTCATGCCGCGCTGTGGCCTGGCTCCGGGCTTCATCTGCGTCGTCGGCGGCTCGCTGGTGGGCAGGCTCGAGACCGTCGAGAAGATCGAGCTGCGCGTCGGCGCCCTTCCGCGCAGCCCGAACAACGCGCTCGGCTATGCGTGCACCTGGTCGCCTGACGGGATCATCAACGAGTACCTGAATGACTGCGAGCAGCTGCGCGGGGGCGAGCTGGTGACCGTGCCGTCACTCGAGAACGTCGAGACGATCGTGATCGACGGCGCGCGCTACGAGGCGTTCACCACCTCAGGCGGCTTGGGGACCATGTGCGAGACGTTCGCCGGCCGTGTTGACAGCCTCGACTACAAGACGATCCGTTACCCCGGCCACCGCGCGCTGATGAGGTTCATGCTTCACGAGTTGGGCCTCAGCCAGCAGCGCGAGGAGGCCGTGCGTCTTTTAGCCGATGCCTATCCGCCGGTGCGCGACGACCTGGTGATTCTCTATGCGGCGGCCGAGGGACACAGTGGAGGGCGCTCTGCCCGGGAGGAGTTCGTCCGCATTTACCGTCCGCGGAAGGTCGCCGGTGCCCCCCGGACCGCCATTGCATGGACGACCGCCGCAGGAGCCGTCGGGATGATCGAGTTGCTTGCGGAGGGCTCGCTGCCGTCAGGCTTCGTCTGTCAGGAGGATGTTTCGCTCAACGACTTCTTGGCCACGAAGGCGGGGCAGATGCTGGCGCGCGAGCCGCACGTCGACATGGTCGACGACATGCCTTTCCTGCCTGTCGCCTGAGCGCCGGCTCTAGCTACCTACGAGCGCACGCGCGGCCGATTCGATCTCGGCTTCCTGCAGCAGGACGAGCTCGGCGGCTTCCCCCAACGGGATGAATGAGTCCTGGCTCGTCACCCGCGTGATCTTGCCCTCGAAGCTCGCGTCGACAAGCGCGCCGAGAACGCCCTCCGAGACCCCGCCGCTCCTGCGCGTCTCGTCGACGATCAGCACCCGTCCGGTCGCCTCCGCCTCGCGAAGCATGTCGTCGATCGGCAGCGGGGCAAGCCAGCGCATGTCGACCACGCGGGCGTTGATCCCGTCGTGGGCGAGTCGCTGCGCGACGCGCAGCGACATGTAGGTGCCGTTCGCAAAGGTGATGATCGTCAAGTCGTTTCCGTCGCCATGCACTCGCGCCGAGCCGATCGGGGCGTGAGCGTTGGCCCACTCGTTGGGCGGCGCATACGGCGCGACCCAGCCGCCGTCCTCCGGGCTATGCAGATCGCGGGAGTGATAGAGCGCGATCGGCTCTAAGAACACGCACGTCGAACCGTCGGTGGACGCAGCCGCCAGGCAGGTGCGGAGCATTGCCGCCGCGTCGTCGGGGCGAGCGGGAGACGCCACGACGATCCCCGGGATGTCACGAAGAACCGCCACGGCGTCGTCGTTATGGAAATGCCCGCCGAAGCCCTTCTGGTAGCCGTATCCGGCGACCCGCACCACCATCGGGTTGTGGTATTGCCCGTTCGAGAAGAAGGGCAATGTCGCAGCCTCACCTCGCAGTTGATCCTCGGCGTTGTGCAGGTAGGCGAGGTACTGAATCTCGGGGACCGGGAGGAGGCCGGAGACTCCGCAGCCGAGTGCGACGCCCATGATCGTCTGCTCGTCGAGCAGCGTGTCGAACACGCGGGTGATGCCGAAGCGGCGCTGGAGCCCACGGGTGACTCCGTAGACACCCCCCTTGCGACCAACGTCCTCGCCGAAGACCAGGACTTCGGGCCGGGCCGCGAGTGCATCGGTCAAGGTGGCGTTGATCGACTCGGCAAGAGTCAGGGGCCCCGCTTCTTCTGGGAGCTTCCCTGCGAACGCCTTCGATCTTGCGTTCTCATCCGCCGCCTGGCTCGCGGCGGTGGCGACCGATTCCGGTCGTCGCGGAGCGATCGGCTTCATCACCTCCGATGCACTTTCGAGGCGCGGACGGTCGGCGGCGTCATCGGCAAGGCTCCGCACCTCCGACGCGACCTCGTCGTACCTCGCAAGCAGTTCGCTGGGCTCGGCGACGCCGGTTTCAACGAGGAGGCGCGCTGCGTGGAGAAGAGGATCGCGGTCCAAATCCTCGCCGATCTCGGCGCGGGTGCGATAACCGATCTCGGCGTCCGAGCCCGCATGCCCGAGGAAGCGAACCGTGCGGAGGTGCAGGAACGCGGGGCGACGAGAGCTCCGCACGTACTCCGCTGCCGCAAGGGCCGCGTCATAGGCGCCCGCGATGTCCGTCCCCTCGGCACTGAAGTAACGCAGGTGCGGCCGGTTCGACCAGGACTCCTTCACCCAGTCGCGCGGCGTGCGGACACTGATTCCGAAGCCGTTGTCCTCGCAACTGAACAGCACCGGCATCCGAAGCCCTTGATGCACGTTGTACTCGGCGGCGTTCAGCGCTCCCAGGGCAGTCGAGTGGTTGAGCGAGGCATCGCCGAAGGAGCAGATCGCGATTGCGTCCGCCGGCCACGCGGGGCTGACGTCGATCCGCTGCGCGCGCTCGATCGCGAACCCGACTCCCATCGCGCGGGGTAGGTGCGACGCGATCGTCGAGGTCTGGGGGATCACCGCGAGCGCGTGGTTGCCGAAAACCTTGTGCCGCCCGCCGGAGATCGGCTCGTCCGCGGCCGCGACCAGGCCGAGTAGCACGTCCCGAAGCGGGGTGGAGTCCGGCACCTGCTGCGCCCGCGCGCAGTAAAAGCCGCCCGACCGGTAGTGGAGCAGCGCCGGATCGGTGGGCCTCAGCGCCGCCGCAACGGCGGCGTTCGACTCATGGCCCGCGGATCCGATCGTGTAGACGCCGGGTCCCTCCTTCCGCAGATAACGCGCGGCCAGGTCGAGGTTCCTGCTTTCCGCCATCGCGTCGAACAACGCGAGGGCCATGTGGCCAGTCAGGCCCGTGTCGTCGCGGACCCGCTGGTCGAGCTCTACGTCCCCTGAACCGTTCGGGCTGAGCGCGGCCAGGCGCTCACGGAAGTGACTCTCGAGCGCTTGCTCAGGCGTCTCACCCAAACTCGACGCCTTGGGCCAGGGGAAGCTCGTCGGAGTAGTTGACGGTGTTGGTCGCCCGGCGCATGTAGGCGCGCCAGGCATCCGAGCCGGACTCGCGGCCTCCGCCGGTGGACTTCTCGCCGCCGAACGCGCCGCCGATCTCGGCGCCGGACGTGCCGATGTTGACGTTCACGATCCCGCAGTCGGAGCCCTCCGAGGAGAGGAAGAGCTCGGCCTCCCGCTGATCCCCGGTGAAGATGCTCGACGACAGACCCTGGGGAACGCCGTTGTGGATCTCGATCGCCTCCGCGAGCGCCGAGTAGCTCATCACGTAAAGGATCGGGGCGAACGTCTCGCGGCGCACCAGCTCCGTCTGCCCGGGCATGCGGACGATCGCGGGCTCGACGTAGTAGGCGCCCGGGTAACCGGCGGCCTCACGCCGGCCGCCGCCGACGATCAGCTCGCCGCCGTCAGACTGCGCCTGCTCGAGCGCGGCGACCATCGCCTGGTACGAGCGCTCGTTGATCAGCGGGCCGACCAGCGTGCCGTCGGCACTGGGGTCGCCGATCGGGAGACGGGCGAACACGTCCTGCAGCCCGGCGACGAGCTCGTCGGAGACCTCGTCGTGCGCGATAACCCGGCGCAGGGTCGTGCACCGCTGGCCGGCAGTCCCCGCGGCGGCAAACACGATTCCCCGCCGGGCGAGCTCCAGATCCGCAGAGGGCGCCACGATCGCGGCGTTGTTCCCGCCGAGCTCGAGCAGCACGCGACCCATGCGGGCTGCCACGCGGGGAGCGACCTCCGTCCCCATGCGCTCCGATCCGGTCGCGCTGACCAGCGCGACGTCGGGGCTGTCCACCAGCGCCTGGCTCGCCTCGGGGTCAGCGATAACCATCCGCTGGACCCCGGCCGGCGCGCCGCACTCCGCCGCGGCGCGCTCCACCAGGGACTGACATGCCATCGAGGTAAGAGCGGTCATCGGCGACGGCTTCCACACGATGGTGTCGCCGCAGACGAAGGCGACGGCGGCGTTCCAGGCCCACACCGCGCAAGGGAAGTTGAACGCCGTGATGACGCCGACCACGCCAAGCGGGTGCCATGTCTCCATCAGGCGATGGCCCGGGCGCTCGGATGGCATGGTCTTACCGTCCAGCTGGCGCGATAGGCCGACCGCGAAGTCGCAAATGTCGATCGCTTCCTGAACCTCGCCAAGCGACTCTGAGCGGATCTTCCCCGCCTCGATCGTGATCAGCTCGGCGACGTCCGCTTTGTGCTCGCCCAGGAGCTCGCCCAGTCGCTTGACGAACGCGCCGCGGATCGGCGCGGGAACGGCACGCCATTCGCGAAAGGCCTCCTTGGTCTCGGCGATCGCCGCCTCCACCTCCGCCTTGCCGGCGCCAGGTACGTCGAACAGGTCCTCGCCGGTGATCGGCGAACGCGCGCTAACGGATGCCCCGGTTCCGAGGGAGGAAAGATCGACACCGCAGTTCTCGAGGGCCGTCCTCGCTCGCGAACGAAGTTCGTCGGTCGATGAGACGGTCAGCTCCTGCTGGGACTCAGTTGTCGTCATTGCTCCTCCATGAGTTCGGGGCGAGGGATGAGGATGGCCTACACCGATGGTACGTGCGGCGCTGTATGGTGCGCGAAAGTCCACGAGGGGAGAGTCCGAAATGCCTGCACGCGTCACCCGCCATCTGCGCACAAACGCGATCGCGTACCTCGCCCTCTTCGTTGCGCTGGGCGGCACGGCTTACGCCGCGGCGACGATCGGCGCGAAGGACATCAAGGCGGATGCTGTGCGCCAAAAGCACATCAAGGCCGGAGCCGTGCACACCGAGGAGATTCTCGACGACACCGTGTCCGGCATCGACATAGCGGATGGATCGATTGGCGGAAGCGACATCTCCGAGACCTCGCTGCAAGGTCTGCTCGGGACCGAGGTCCAGTCTGGTCTTTATGCAGATGCGACGGAGGACCCTCTCGCGGAACTCAACGGGGCTGCGCTTGAGATCCACGACGACGGTAACGCGGATGCGGTCAAGGAGGTTGTCGTCGAGCACACCGGCCTGGGCGGCGTCTACCACGTGCTCCGGGACGATCAAACGGTTGTCAACGTCGCGCCGAGTTCAAGCGTGACCATCGCCGCCGACGACAATGTGCTGGACCTCGTGGTCCACGCAAGTGGCTTTGGCGGGGCGAAGCAGGAAGCGATATCCGTGAGCTGCGCCTTCGACCAGACCTACGACGAAGGTGCCGCTGACACGCCCGCTGTCGTTTGCTTCTCGATGAAGCCGCTGGGCCGCTGACACGACTGGCGCCGCCCCGCTAGCGTTTGCCGCATGAGCGCAGTTGGCAGCCAGCGAGTGCCCGGTGGCGTCGTCCACAAGCTTCCCGCAGACCTCCGCGAGGCGCTGGTCGCCAACAGCACGGCACTCGAACTCTGGAAAGACATCACGCCCCTGGCGCGCAACGAGTTCATCTGCTGGGTCGAGGACGCGAAGCAGCAGGAAACCCGCGAGCGCCGGATCCGGCGTACGCATGAGGAGCTGGAGGAAGGAAAGCGCCGGCCTTGCTGCTGGGCAGGGTGCCCGCACCGCGAACGCACCGGTAGCTGATGCGGGCCGACTCCGCATAGCGAGGTCAAACCGCCTCGGTACGCCGCAAGCGGCTCGTTAGGGGAACCGGCGCATCCCACGCTGGGACTCGGTACAAAGCCTCCGTCGTGGGGATTCCTGGCGCACATCTACGGCCGCTGCTTGCGGTGGCGGCCACGCTCGGCGCACTTTTCTTTGCCGCGCCCGCCAGCGCCGGCTCCGACCCCGGCTACGAGGCCCGGGGAAGCGTTGAGCAGGTCTATGCAACCGGCCTCGAGTCCGGGCAGATGGTCGACCTCATCAAGGGCGGCGAGACCATTGAGACCAACAAGGCGACGGCCGAAGGCGGGGTGCTCTTCCGCCACTTGACGCCCGGGGGCGGCTACGTGGTCCATCCAGCTGGCTTTGACCCCTCGGACGAGCTCACGGTCCTCAAGAACAAGTCTGCTCCGCCCGACCAGTCCATCTACGACCAGGAACTCGAGTCTCAGGGCTACCAGTACCTGGAGACCCGAGACGGGACGAAGCTTGCGATCAACGTCCACCCGCCGACCGACATCACGGACGTGCTGCCTCTGCCGATCCCGTTCCCGGACATCCCAGTCGATGCTGAGCTGCCGACCCTGATCGAGTACTCGGGCTACGCGACCGGCCGCCCGGGCCAGCCCGAGAGCGGGATCGCGATCATCGGCAACTTGATGGGCTTCAGGGTCGTCGACGTGAGCATGCGCGGGACCGGCTGTTCCGGAGGTGCCTTCGACTTCTTCGAGCCGCTTCAAAGCCTCGACGGCTACGACGTGGTCGAGACGGTCGCGCGCCAGCCCTGGGTCAAGGGCGATCCGGGCCTGATGGGCATCTCGTACGGCGGGATCTCTCAGCTCTTCGTCGGCGCGACGCAGCCACCGAGCCTCGCCGCGCTTTCTCCCGTGTCGCTGATCGACCAGACACAGACCACGCTCTATCCGGGCGGTGTCCTCAATACCGGCTTTGCCTTCGAGTGGGCGCTCGACCGCGTTGCCGAGGCGCTGCCGGCCGGTCCCGATCAAGGCCAGCCGTACGCGTGGGATCAGATTCAGGCGGGAGACCAGACCTGCGCGGACAACCAGGCGATGCATGGCGAGGCGCGCAATCTCCTGCAGAAGATCAAGGCCAACCGCCACTACCGCCCGAAGGTCGCCGATCCGCTCTCGCCGACCACATTCGCGCACAAGATCGAAGCCCCGACCTTCCTCGCCTGCCAGTGGACAGATGAACAGACGGGCGGGCACTGCCCGACTCTCGCCGATGCGATGTCGGAAAACGAAGACGCCTACTTCACCTTCACGAACGGGACCCACGTCGACTCGCTCGCGCCGGAGACCTTCAACAAGTATTTCGACTTCCTCAAGCTCTTCGTCGCCAAGGAGAATCCGCTGCTCTGGTCGCCGATCGTCAAGGCGGGGGCGCCCGTCCTCTACGAGGAAGCGTTCGGCATCAGCGGCATGACTATGCCCGACGACCCGATTCAGCAGCAGCCCACCTACGAGGCCGCGCTTGCTGCGTTCGAGGCGCAGCAGCCCGTCCGCATCCTCTTCGACAACGGCGCCGGCGGCTCCGAGCCCGGGCAGCCCTACCCGGCTTACGAGGAGTCGTTCGACGAATGGCCCGTTCCAGGGCTCAAGGGCCGCTCGTTCTTCTTCGCCAAGAAGGGCAAGCTCAGGGAAAAGAAGTCCAAGCGCCCGGGCGCCGACGGCTTCACCTGGGACACGAGCGCGCGGCCGGCAACCAACTTCACAGGCGACACTGGTTCCGGCGCGGGTGGCATCTGGACAGCCCTACCCGATTACGAGTGGTCGCAGCCTGCCGAGGGGAACGCCCTCTCCTACGTCTCGAAGCCCCTCGCTGAAGACACGACGGTGCTTGGCAACGGTTACGTGCGTGCGTGGGTGCGATCGTCGAAGTCGAACGTCGATCTCCAAGCGACAGTGACCGAGGTGCGACCCGACGAACTCGAGACCTTCGTCCAGGGCGGGTGGCTGCGCGGCAACATGCGCAAGCTCGACAAGGAGAAGAGCACCAAGCTCTCACCAGTGCTGAGCTTGCGTAAATCGGACGTTCAGCCCTTGCCCGACGACCGCTTCGTCAAGGTGACGATCCCGCTCTACTACCAAGGCCACTCGTATCGCGCCGGCTCGCGCATACGTGTGCTGATCTCGGCCGTTGGCGGTGACCAGCCGATCTGGGCGTTCGCAAAGGCGCGGCCAAAGGGCACGGCCGACGTTGATGTCGCCTTCGGCAAGAGCCAGAAGTCGAAGCTGGTGCTGCCCACCGTTCCCGGCATGGAGGTGCCAGACGAGCTTCCGCCATGCCCCGGCCTTCGCGGCGAACCCTGCCGCGACTACGTGCCGTTCGAAAACGCCGCGCCCTGACGCACACGAGCCGGATTCGCTGATAGCTTTCCGCCCATGAACGGGGGACGTTCGCGGGGGAACACCGGTCGTATAGCCCGGCTGATGGTTGCTTTGAGCGCTTCGGCTGCGCTTGCGAGCGCCGCACTCGCCGGAGCGGCTGAGAGCGAGGCCCTCCCGGGACTGCAGCCGGTCGACGACGGCGCAACCCAGCAGGAGAAACTCTGGGTCCCAGGCGAGGTAGTGGTCAGGTTCGAGCCGGGCGTGAGCAGCGGCGATCGAGCGGCGCGCCGGGGACAGCGTCGACGCGGAATCCGCGACCGGCCCTCTCGATCAGCCGGGCGACGCTGGTGGAGCTCGGAGACGGCGTAAGCGTGGGCGAGGCCGTGACCGAATTGACCCAAGACCCCGCTGTCGACTTCGCCGAGCCGAACTATCTCTATCACCAGGATTCGGTCCCGAACGATCCGTTCTTCGGCCAGCTGTGGGGCCTTGACAACACGGGCCAGACGGTGTCGGTGCCAGGGGTCGTAACGCCGACCGACACGGCGGGCACCGCGGATGCCGACATCGACGCGCCCGAAGGTTGGGACGTCGCGCCGGTCGAGGGTGGCGACGCGCGTGACGTAGTGGTCGCGATCGTCGACTCGGGTATCGACTACGAGCACCCGGACCTCGCGCCCAACATGTGGCACAACCCCGGCGAGATCCCCGGCAACAGTCTCGATGACGACGCAAACGGCTTCGTCGACGACGAGTTCGGCTACGACTTCAAGAACACGTTCTCGCGGCCGGGTCCCAACCCCTGTACTGACGCGGTTCCGCCAGCCTGCGCCGACTCGGATCCGATCGACGACAGCCAGGTCAACCACGGCACGCACGTCGCAGGCACCGTGGGGGCGCGCGGCGGCGACAACTACGGCGTGACGGGCGTGGCGCAGCGCGTGCAGCTGATGGCGGTCAAGGTCTTCGATCAGCTCGACGCGTCGTCGAACGTGTCGGTTGGCAATGCCTTCGACTACGCCGGCGACAACGGCGCCCAGATCGTGAACGCGAGCCTCGGTGGCGGCTGTCCGTCGGCACTTCAGGCAGCCGCGATCCAGTCGCATCCCGACGTGCTGTTCGTGGTCTCCGCGGGTAACGGCGGCGCGAACGGCGTGGGAGATAACAACGACGTCAACGATGACGCGGACGCCGAGCTCAGCCCCGACGACTGCAACGACGGCGCTGACCCGGCGAACGCCAATGAGCATCCGGGGCAGTACCCCTGCAACTTCAACGCCGGCCCTGAGGCGGCCGCCTATGCCGGCCCGGCCCATGACTTCACCAACGTCATGTGCGTCGCAGCCTCGAAGAGCGACGACACTCGCGCTCCCTTCTCGAACTATGGCGCGACCTCGGTGCAGATCGCTGCGCCCGGCTTCGACACGCTCTCGACCCAGCCGAAGTACGCCCCGAAGCTCGCTGAGAACGCCGAGAACCCGGGCTTCGACACCCGCCTCGTAAGCATCCCTGGTGGCACTCCGATCACCTCATTGACCAGTACCGACTGGCGCCGCGTGGCCGGGGTCAAGGGCAGCTTCTCCATGAGCGAATCGGACTTCCCGGGCACGAACTACTCGGCAGCGGACAACGCCAAGGGGTTCCGCCCCGCTTCGACAGTGGACCTGACGGGCGAGACCGGATGCCATATCGAGTGGACCTATGACGTGGGGATTACTGACCTCCAGGACTTCGTCGCGCTGCGTCCGATCGACAACGGGGTCTCGATTCCCATCGCACAGGGATGGAGGGGCACGAGCACTTTCCGCCAGACGCCCGCAGTCCCTGAGCTGAACGGCAAGACGCAGGCGAACTGGCAGGTGACCTTCACCGCGGATGGCGACGCAGACGTCGGTGAGGGCTCGCGCGTCGACGACGTGACGCTGATGTGCCTCGGGGGCAGCTACACGCCGGCCGCGATCGGGATGCCGATCCAGGGCACGCACAAGTTCCTGAACGGAACCTCGATGGCCACTCCGCACGTCGCCGGCGCGGCGGCGCTGATGCTTGCGAAGGCGCCCGACCTTGAACCGCACGAAGTCATCACGATCTTGGGGGCCACCGGCGACCCCAACACCGCGTTCGCGAGTAACGGATCAACGCCGGTCGCATTCGGCACCCGCCTCAACCTTCGCAACGCGCTCACCTTCGGGAGCCCGGCGCCCACCATCGACATCACCAAGGGTCCTTCGGGGAAGACGACGAGGAAGAGGGCGAAGTTCGAGTTCACGCTGAGCGAGCCGGGCACTACTACCTGCAAGCTCGACTCCGAGCCTGCCGAAGACTGCACCTCGCCACGCACGGTGAAGGTGAAAGAGGGCAAGCACAAATTCACGATCACGGCGAGCGACGATTTCGGCAACGTCGAAACCGAGTCTCAGTCCTGGAAGTACAAGAAGAAGCAGTAGCGCGGCCCGGTCCTTAGAAGGACAATCGGAGGGGTCGCAGCGTCGTCTCGTCGCCGGCTCCCTCGATCTCAAGAACGGCGACCTCGTTGTCGCCCGGCTGGATGAGCTTCGGCGGCACCATCGCCGAGAACTCGATCCCGTGCTCTCCGTCGTAGCTGTACGTGGTGGCGGCCACCCGCCCGTTTAGGGCAACGGCCAGAGGCTGGCCCGAGTCGAGTCCGGACAGGTCTCCCGCGATCCTGGCGGGAGTGAGCGACAACTCCGGGTCGAAGTTCTGGACCTCTGTCCCGTCGATGACCGACGCGTCGGCCGCGGCCTCCTGGCCCAAATATGCCTCGACCGGACGCCCGTGAAGCTCGGGGCTCGGGCCGATCGCATAGAGGCTGGTGTTGCCGTCGCCGAGCGCTTCGATCCGCCGCTCGAGCGCTTCGTCGCGGCCCTCGGCAAACTCGGCCGGGGTCAGCTCGAGCTCGCCTCCCCGCAGATTCTCGATCTGGAGCGGGCGATCGGGATCGAGGCCGTCGAACAAAGACACCCCGTCCACATCCCAAGGGATCTCGGCGCCGATACCGTCGGCAATGGTCGGCACAACGTCGATGGTTCGCGCCGGATCATCGTTGATCTCGCCCTTGCGCTGGCGCGGCTCCTTGACGAAAAGTGGCACCGACATGATGTCGGCAGCGTTTGTCTCGGTTGCGTCTCGCCGCTGGTCGCCGGCCCGGAAGGAGACGCCGTGGTCCGCGGCGACGACGATCATTGAGCTCTCGTACAGCCCGGTCTCGCGAAGTTTCGAGAGCAGGTCGCCCAGGAGCCTGTCCGTGAATTCGAGCTGGAGGAAGAAGCGCTGCTCATGCTGGAGGACGTCCCAGTCGTCGTCGACCCATGCCTCGAGACCGCCCAGCTCGGCGTCCGCGCCGACGGTGTCCGAGTAACTCTCCCCCGATGGCAGGTACCTCCACGACTTGTGCGGCAAGAGCACGTGGAGGTAGTGGAGGACCGGCCCGCTTGCCGGCTCGATCTCCTCGACGAAGGTCGCGAACTGGCCGTTGCGGGTGACCGCGCCGCTCTCGCGCGGACTCGAGATTCCGAGTCGCTTGGCATCGGGAACCGAGACGTACCCAAGGATTGACGGGATCGTGGCAAGGATGGAACCGAGCCCGCCCTCGTCGAGGCTTTCGGTCGCCCCCTCGCACAGGCTGTCCGGGCAGAGGTTCGTCCACGGCTCCGAGACGTGCATGTCGTAGCCCGAACCCAGCAGCGTGAAGAGCGAGCGCGGATGGTCGCCATAGGTGGCCAGGCTGTCGAGGGGCGCGTTGATCCCGGTCGCGAGCGTCGGGACGGCGAGCTCGGTGTCGCTCCGCGACGTCGTTGCGTTGCGATACCAGGTCGCGTCATCTGCCAGCGCCGCGAAGTTCGGGAACCGCTTCTGATCGATGCGTCCCTTCGAGTTCATCAGCGCGTAGCCGGGAAGCTCGTCGAAGACGACCATTACCACCGGTGCGCGGGCATCTGGCTGCGACGGCCCTTCGACGTCGCCCTCACCCGCGAACACGAGCCCTGAGACGGGAGTCAAGAGGAAGACGAACGCCAGGATGATCGGCGGCAGTGGGGCAAGCGCCGAGACCACGGAGCGTGCGCCTTCCGCTCGTGCGTAGGCGATCGCGGCTGCGGCCCCTGCGGTGAGCACCAGCGGGATCTGGAGCTCGAGCCTCAAACCCAGGGGGTAGAGCGCCTCCGAGAGGATCAGCGCGCTCAGCGCGCCGATCATGACTACGTGCACTACCCAGCCGACGCGGTCGCTGATCGCAGAAACGAGCAATCCGGCAAGCGCGAGCGCGAGCGGCACGGCCACCACGATGATCAGCGCGACCGCCACGATGTCGCCGCCGCTCGCCCCGCGCCCGATGAAGAACTGGGCGTCTGTGACCAGCAGGACCGGCGCCGCGGCAAGGGCTGCGAGCACGAAGATGTGGAGAGCTCGCTTGCGCAGTGATTCCGGTGGGTGCACGGCCGCTATTGTGAAGATGTGGTGGAAGTGGAGACCAAGTGAGCCTGTTTGCGTATCTCGATCCCGGTAGCGGCAGCGTCCTGCTGCAGGCCCTGCTCGGCGGCGTCGCCGCGCTCGCC
The DNA here is from genome assembly GCA_963786495.1 of uncultured bacterium. Classification (GTDB taxonomy): domain Bacteria; phylum Actinomycetota; class Thermoleophilia; order Solirubrobacterales; family 70-9; genus JALZKA01. Next base: position 103,227 of record CAWAZL010000001.1, read on the forward strand.
ATCACCGGAAAGCTCTGGTGGCACCGCCTTCTGACCTTCCTGCGGATCCGCAAGGATCCGGCAGATTCGCCCGAGGCTGCGCCCCCCTCAGACGAGCCCGAGTCGAACCGAGCCTCGTAGAGCCGACCGCGGAGTTGGCCCCGCACCCTGAAGCAGAGCCCGGGTCGTTCAGGGACCCGGACAGCCGCGTGTTCCGCGACGGGGATGACGTTCTGCGCTCGCTATCAGTGAGTGGGCTCGAGGACTGGGAGCAACTTGCGGGGACGCGCTTCTTTGAGGCCATGCAGGACGCCGGGAAGATCGTGCGCACCGACCGGCTTGACGCTACGGCGCCGAACGCGCTCAAGGACTTCGCCGCGGCCGCGACCCTCCGTCACGAGCGCATCCCCTTCGTCTCCTACCCCTACGAATGGCCTTTCTCGATGCTTCGCGACGCAGCGTTGCTGGAGCTCGAGCTCCTGCGGGCCGCGCTCGCCGAGGACATGATCGTGAAAGACGCCTCGCCCTACAACGTCCAGTGGCAGGGCTCGCGGCCGGTGTTCATAGACGTCGGCTCGTTCGAGCGCATCGGAGCGGGAGAGCCCTGGGCCGGGTACCGCCAGTTCTGCACCCTGTTCCTCTATCCGCTCATGCTCCAGGCCTACGCCGGCCTTCCCTTTCAGCCGTGGCTGCGCGGCTCGCTTGAGGGGATCGAGCCGGCAGAGGCTCGCGCGATTCTTCGCGGGCGCCGGCGCTTTCGCCGCGGGGTCTTGACCCACGTCGTTCTCCACGCGCGGCTCGAGAGTCGGGAGGGAGATCGCGACACCCGCTCTGAGGTCAAACGGGCGGGCTTTCGCAAGGAGATGATCGAGGCCAATGCCGCGGGGCTCGAAAAACTCGTGCGGAGGCTCGACTGGGGCTCAGGTGAGACCGCCTGGTCAGGCTATGGCGAGCGGAGCCATTACGAGACGGACGAGCTCGAGCGCAAGGACCGCTTCGTCGGCGAGGCCTGTGCATCACGCAAGCCGGGGCTGGCCTGGGACCTGGGCTGCAACGACGGGCGCTACTCGCGGATCGCCGCCGACCACGGCGCCTATGTGGTTGCCGTGGACGGTGATCACGCCAGCGTCGACGCGCTCTACCGCAACCTGCGCTCTGAAGGCGACGAGCGGATCCTGCCCCTTGTCATGGATCTCGCCGATCCCTCTCCGGCCAGGGGCTGGCGGGGCGTCGAGCGGACCCGGCTCGAGGACCGCGGCCGGACCCGACCTCATTCTTTGCCTGGCCCTCATCCACCACCTCTCGATCGCCGCGAACGTCCCATTGGCCGATGTCGTCGATTGGCTGGCGAGCCTGGGCGGAGGGCTCGTCGTCGAGTTCGCCGGCCGCGATGACGCGATGGTGCAGCGGCTCCTGAGGCGCAAGAAGGACGACGCCCACCCCGACTACAACGCCGAGAACTTCGAGCGGCTGCTCGCCGAGCGCTTTGAGATCTCGCGGCGCGAGCCGCTCGCGTCCGGGCTGCGCACGCTTTACGAGGCGCAGCCGCGGTGAGGCGACGCGAGCCCTAGTGGGCCCGCGTGTACAGGCACGGGCTAGCCGGCTAAACCCGGCGAAACGAAGACGCGAGCTGGCGCGCGTTCTCGGGGGCGAAGCCTTCCCAGTCGTTGTTGAAGTAGGCGTAGACGTCCGTCTTCTGGCGCCAGGCGGCGATTCGCCGTCGCCAGGTGTCGATCTCCCCCGGCGCATACTTGCCGCGGATCCCGTGCGCGCCGCGGTGAAAGCGGATGTATGCCCAAGTCGCTGTGACCTCGCGAGTCACGAACGGGAAGCGGGGATCGTCGCCCGTGACCAGTGCCGCGTCGTGGGCGCGAAGGAGCTCGTAGGTGTCCTTCTTGAACCACGTCTCGTTTCGGAACTCGAAGCAGTGGCGCCCCGGCCGGTTGTCCAGGACGTTGAGAGCGGTCTCGAGCCGCTCGAGGTCCTGCTTGAAGTTCGGCGGCAGCTGCCAAAGGACGACCGCGAGCTTCCCCGCCTCCTCCAGCGGCTCGAGGGCCTGGAAAAACCTCATGGAGTACTTCTCGAAGCTGAGGAGGCGCTTGATGTGCGTCGTGTAGCGGCTGCCCTTGACGGCGAAGCAAAAGCCGTCCGGCGTCTGCTCGGCCCAGCCCTTGACGGCTGCCTCGGTGGGAAGGCGGTAGAAGGTGTTGTTGATCTCGACCGTGTCGAAGATGGATGAGTAGTGCTCGAGCCAGAGGCGCTGCGGCAGCTTCTCGGGATAGAACGCACCGCGCCAGTCCTTGTAGACCCAGCCCGAGCAGCCGATCCTGACCGGCCTCACGCCGCTGCCACCTTGGCCACGTTGTCGCGGTGAACTGTTTCATAAGGGTCGTGGAACGTGATCGCTCCTTCGGAGAGCTCCTCCGCGACGAACTCCCGCAGTGGCAGGTCGCGCAGGCTCTCTTCGTCGTGGCTCTCGATGAGGCGGCGGATGTATGCCTGCGTCGCGCCGATGAACGCCGGCGCGTAGCCACCGTTCGCGATCACGTCCGGGTCACCGTGCGCGGGCAGGATCTGCTCCGACCCGAGCTCCGCGAGCCGGTCGAGCTCTGAGAGATGCGTGTCGAGCGACTCGGGCTCGTCCACGAAGGTGACGGTGTCCTCCAGCGTGTCGCCGGCGAACAGGATCCGCTCGGTAGGCAGCCACAAGACGGCCGCATCGTCGGAATGGATGTCGAAGTGGATGAGGTGGGCGTCGCGCGAGCCGATCGTGAGCGAGAGCCGCTCATCGAACGTTCGAGTGGGAGTCAGCACCGAGTCAATCGGCGGAGGCCCGCTGAGTGAGCCGCTCTCGATCGCCTCGCGGTTTGCCTCGAGATGCCGCGCCGTCCGCTCGGTCGCGATGACCTCACAGTCGGAGAAGGCGCTCGCGCCTGCGATGTGGTCGAGGTGCCAGTGGCTGAGCACGACCGTGATCTCGCTGACTCCCCGGCGCTCGAGCTCGGCGCGCATGAACCCCCCGCGATCGGGTGAGGTGTGGGTGTCATAGACGAGTGCGGAGTCACTTTCGACGATCGCGTAGCTCGCGAGGCCCAGCACGAGGTCGTACTCCACCCAGTTGGCGCCGTCGAGCGTCGCGCCCTCATCGCGGCCGTCGTAAAAGGCGAGGATGCCAGCGCTTGGTTCAAGGACCCGCACGGCCGAACTCAGGTTGCGTCCTCGAAGCCGGTGAGCGCCGCCACCACGAGCTGCGCGATCGCATCGAGGTCGTAGCCACCCTCCTGGACGAACACGGTCGGCATGCCTGCCGCGGCGAGCATCCGGCCGGCCGCGGCAAAGCCGCCGGCGGTCGCGTTCAAGGGCGCCTCGGGGTCACCGCCCGCGGCGTCCACGCCTAACGCGACCACCAGCGCCCGGCACGCGCCGTCGATTGACCACGACACGAGCCGTTCGATCGCTTCCACCCACATGTGATCGTCTGCGCCGGGATCCAAGGGCACGTTCAGGTTCGCGCCCGCGCCCGGACCAGCGCCCGTCTCGCCGGTGAACCCCAGGAAGTGCGGGAACCACCCGGCCGCGGGATCCACGTGGACCGATCCGGTCAGGACGGAGCCGTCTTCCCAGAAGATCGATTGGGCGCCGTTGCCGTGATGGGCGTCGATGTCGAGGAGCGCGACGGGGCCTCCCAGCGAGTCGCGCAGGCGGGCAGCGGCAGCGGCGGCGTTGTTCAGGTAGCACGAGCCGCCGAACGCGTTCCGTGTCACGTGATGGCCTGGTGGGCGGCAAAGGGCATAGGCGGCCCGCTCGCCTTCGGCAACCAGGTCGGCGGCTGTCAGGGTTGCGTCAACCGCTGCCCGGGCGGCCGTCCACGTCCCGGGGCCGATCAGCGTCATCGTGTCGAAGCAGAAGGTCCCCGCCCGCGCGGCCATGTTGGTTGCCGGCTCAAAAGGTCGTGAGCCGACCAGGCCGGGGTGGGGGAAGAGATAGGGAACGACCCGGTCCTGGCCGGGTTCCTCGGCGAGCCCGCTCGAACGCCACTCTTCCCACGCCGTGCGCAGGTACTCGACCATCGCGGGATCGTGAAGTGACAGCGCTTCGGCATCGGAATGCTCTTTCGCCGGTGTGATCCGGGTTCCGGCCGCTTCCAGCTCCTGGCGGATTCGCTCGACGCGGTCCGGCAGCTCGGTGCCGGGAGTGCGAACGCCCACGTACACCTCGCCGCCGGGCTCGTGAAGCCGGTGGCGGTCGCTCCAGACGACTGGCATAGTGACCCCCATCCGCGTATCGATAGCACGCTCGTGCCAGCACCACGTGTGCCAGGCACCACGCTCGGGGCCTGCCCCTTAGCGACCGAACTGGCCAACCCTGTCCCCGAAGTTCATCCGAAAGTGCCCATTGACGATCGGGGTGCCCGGGAATAGCTTCCTTAACGACCGTTCATGAAGATCGCCACGCACGGAGCGGAGATCGCACTCGAGGTCGGCGCCGACCGTGTCGTCACCCCGCCAGGATTCCTTCCCCAGCCCGCCGAGAAGCTCGATCCTTCAGGGCCCGTCCGCCCGCATGAGCTCGAGATCGCGGTCGAGCGCCTCTGCCTCGACTCGACGTCGCACCGCCAGATCGCTGAGAGCGCGGGTGGTGACGCCGACGCGATGGCTGCCCGCATCCTGGAGATCGTCTCTGGGCGGGGCAAGATGCACAACCCGGTGACCGATTCGGGCGGGATCCTGACCGGCGCCGCGAGTGCAGTTGGCGCCGAGTTCCCCGACCCTCCGGAGATCGGCACGGCGGTCGTGACCCTCGCGTCGCTCACCCTGACGCCGCTTCGCCTTGACGAGGTGACCGGCGTAGACCCGGCATCGCCGCAGGTGGGCGTGCGCGGCACCGCGTACGTCTGCGCGAGCGCCGCGTGGACCGAGCGTCCCGTGGATCTCACACTCGAGAAGGCGCTCGAGGTCCTGGACGTCTGCGCCGCTGCCTCCCACACGCGCGACCTCGTGCCGGTTGACGGCAGCGTTTGCGTGCTGGGGGCAGGCCACGCCGGGAAGCTCGCCCTCGCTGCCGCGCGCGACGCCTCGCCGGCCTCAACGCTGACCGTGGTGGACGTGGACCCGGACGTCGTTACCCGAACCTGCGAGCACGGTCTGGCCGACGTCGGTGTCGCGACCGACCTGCGCGACCCACTTGGTGCGCTCAGGGCGATCCGGGCGGCTGGGGCGCCGCCGGCGGACCTCACCGTGGTCGTGGTCAATGCGACCGGATGCGAGGCCGCTGCGATCCTCAACACCGCGCCGGGGGGACGGATCCTCTTCTTCTCGATGGCGACGAATTTCGGCACCGCCGCGCTCACCTCCGACGGGCTGTCGTCCGACGCGCGCATGGTGATCGGAAGCGGCTTCTCGCCCGACCACGGCGCCTACGCCCTCGACCTGGTCCGGCGAAACCGGGGTCTGCGGGAAGCGATGGGCGTCGAACTGCTGGGGACAGGCCCCTTAACAATGGAACCCACCGGGGAGACGGCGTGAGCAGTCACGAGGTGCAGATGCGCTGGCGTGACCTGGATGCCCTCGGGCACGTGAACCATCCCGTCGTCCTGACCTACCTGGAGGAGGGGCGGGACGCGTTCTTGGCACAGCGCGGGATCAGGCGTGACGAGTACGTCGTCGGGCGCTGCACCGTTTCGTACCAGGGCGAGATCGACCCGGCGATGGGCTCGGTCATCGTCGAGTGCGAGGTCGCCGAGCTGGGAACGTCGAGCGTGAAGACCCGCGAGCGAATCATCGACTCGGCCGGCGTGGCGCTGGTGGAGGCCGAGTTCGGGATCGTTCTGTGGGACCCCGAGCGCCGCGCGTCCCGCCCGATCACCGACGAGGAGCGAACCGCGCTCGAGAAGGGAGATGCATGAGCTGGAACTCGGACCCCGTGGTCATCACCTGCGCAATCACCGGCGCGGACGTCTTCCGCGAGAACAACCCGAACATCCCGTACACGACCGAGGAGATCGCCGACTCCGCGATCGAGGCGGCCGAGGCCGGGGCGACGATCGTTCACCTCCACGTCCGCGAGGACGACGGCACGCCGTCAGGAAGGCCGGAGCTGTTCGTTGACGTAATCGACCGCATCCGCGCGAAGAGCCCGGTCCTGACCATGGTCTCGACCGGCGGCTCGAACGACATGACGATCGAGGAGCGCACCACCGGCCTGGAGGCAAAGCCGGACATCTCGGGAGTCGAGTCGGGGTCTATGAACTTTGGCGACGAGACCTTCATCACCCCGCCGCCTGCGGGGCGCGGGATCGCCAAGCGCGCGCAGGACGAGGGCATCGCGCTGGAGGTCGAGGTCTTCGACGTCGGGCACGTGGTCAGCGCCGTGAAGTGGCTCGAGGACGGCGTGATCCCGGGCCCGATGAAGATCAACCTCGTCTTCGGAGTGCCCGGCGGCATCGATGCCTCACCCGAGGCGCTTGACGCGATGCTGCGGCCGCTCCCGCCCGAGACGTTCTGGACGGTCACCTGCATCGGGCGCCACCACCGCCGGATGCTCGGCCTCGCCCTCCTGAAGGGCGCGCCGGGCATCAGGACAGGGCTCGAGGACGTTGCATACATCGAGAAGGGCGTCCACGCGCCCTCGAACGCGGCTCTGGTCGAGATGGCCTGCGAGATGACGAGGTCATTGGGCCGCACGGTCGCGACCCAGGAGCAGGCGAAGGAGCTTTTAGGGCTTGGCTGACGCGGCGACAGTTGCCTCGCGCGCAGACCGGCGCTCTTCGCGCCAGCGCGGCCCCGCGACGCGTGAGGACATCCACGCGGCGGCGCTCGACCTCTTCGCTCGCCTTGGCTACCACGCGACCTCGATGCGGGCGATCGCGGCTGCGGCCGGCATCCAGCCCGCCGCCATCTACCACTGGTACCCCTCGAAGGAGGCTTTGCTGGTCCACCTCCAGGACGACTTCATGGACCGCCTCACGGAAAAGCTCGAGGCGGCGATGGGCGCGCAGGAGCGCCCGGCGCTGAAGCTCGCCGCGGCGGTGCGCGAACACGTCGTCTTCCACGGCCTCAACACGAGAGCGGCGTTCGTGACCGATTCCGAGATCCGCGCGCTCGGGCCGGCGGCCAAGAGCCGCCTCATTGCCCAGCGCGACGCCTACCAGGACATCTTTATCGAGGCGACGGAGAGCGGCGTGCGGGATGGCTCGCTCCGCGTCTCGAATCCCAAGGTTGCGATGTACTCGACGCTCCTCGCCTGTACCGGCGTTGCGCTGTGGTTCGACCCGAATGGCTCTCTCTCCCTCGACGAGGTGGCGGACCTCCAGGTCGAGCTCGTGCTTTCCTCGCTCGGCGCCGAGCCGAAGCTGATCGAAGAGGCGACGGCGTGAACCGCGTCAAGCCACCCGCGCTGCCGGACAATGCGACGATCGCCGTGGTGGCCCCGGCGACGGCGCCGCAAACGCGCTCGGACCTGGAGCAGGCGGTCGACTACTTCGAGTCGCGAGGTCATGAGGTGCTCCTGGGGCAAAACGTGCGAAAGGTCCACGGCTACCTGGCAGGCACCGACGCGGAGCGCGCCGAGGACCTCCAGTGGGCGCTGTCCGAGCCGGGCATCGACATGGTCCACGCGTATACGGGCGGCTACGGAACGGCCCGCCTCTACAAGCTGATCGACTGGGCCGCGGTAGGAGACCCGCGGATCGTCTGCGGGTACTCGGACCTAACGGCGCTCCATCTAGCGCTTGCGAAGCATGCGAACTGGGTGACCTTCTACGGCCCGAACATCCTGCGCTTCACCAGGCGCAAGGACGACTACCCGCTCACGCCCGAGACCGAGGAATGGTTCCACCGGGCGTTCAAGCCCGAGCCTTTGGGGCGGGTGTTCGAGGATCCGGAGAACCCCTACGTCTTGACTCTTTGCGGCGGCGCGGGGGAGGGCCCGCTTGTAGGCGGTTGCCTGACGCTTCTCGCCTCGAGCATTGGCACGCCTTACGAGTTCGACGCAGAGGGCTGTGTCCTCATGGTCGAGGACCTGAACACCGACCCCTACCTGGTCGATACCGCGATCAACCACCTGATCCTCGCGGGAAAGCTCGACGGCGTGAAGGGTTTCGTGTTCGGCACCGACGTGAACCTGAAGGATCAGACGATCCCGGAGGAGCCCCAGTCCAACCTCTCGATCGAAGAGATGCTCGACGAGTTGATCGGGCCGCTGGGAATTCCCGCGATCGCGAACGTTCCGGTTGGCCACGGGAAGCACATGGCGACGATGCCGCTGGGCGCGCGGGTGCGCGTCGACGGCGACGCGAAGACCCTCGAGATCATGGAGCCGGCCGTTGAGCGGCCAGGCGAACAAGGAGGAAACGAGTGAAACGGTTCAGGGTCATCATGGCGGTCGGGATGGCGATCGGATGCGCGGGGGCGGGCCTCTACGGCGCGAGCGCCTCCGCGCAGGACTCCGGTTCAGCGCGGCGAGGAACGATGTCCTGAGGATCGGCTGGTCGCAGGATCCGAAGACCCTGAACCCCTTCGTCGGCGTAAACGAGGAGGAGTACACGATCTGGGCGATCAACTGGGAGCTCCTGATCAACTGGGACCCGAAGGACCTGTCGCCGGCCCCTGGCATCGCCGAGAGCTGGGAGGTCTCGGAGGACTCGAAGACGATCACGTTCAACCTCGTGAAGGGGGCGAACTGGTCGGACGGCGAGCCGATCACCTCGGCGGACGTCAAGTTCTCGCTCGAGACTCTGGGCGAGGAGGGTCTGCTGTTCACCGGCTACACGAGCAACGTCACGTCGATCAAGACGCCGGACGAAAACACGGTGGTGCTCGAGCTGAGACGGCCGGACGCCCGGATGATCGGCGGCCTCTACGTCTACGTGCTGCCCGAGCACATCTGGGGAGAGGTGTCGGAAGACGACCGCAACGGCGCGTACCAGCCCGAGATCCCGATGGTCGGGAGCGGCCCTTACATCGTCACCGAGTTCAAGCGCGGCCGGATCCTGCACATGGAGGTCAACCCGGAGTGGCGCGGCGAGAAACCCGGATTCGAAGAGCTTCAGTTCATCCGTTACGGATCACAGGACGCTGTGGAGCGCGCGCTCACCCTTGGCGAGATCGACTTCATCACCGAGGTCGAGCCGGCGACGTTCGAGCGCATGAGCAGCCAGGAAGGCATCGAGACGATCAACTCGCCTACGTACGCCTTCACGGAGCTGGCCTTCAACCTCTGCTCTGCAGAGGACTGCCCCGACGCGCAGTTCAACCCTGCGATCCAGGACGTTGCGGTCCGCCAAGCCACGGCGTATGCGATCGACCGCGAGCGAATCAACACGATCGCCACGCAGGACACGGCTTTCGTTGCCCACGGCCTCTTGCCGTCTTTCTACAAGGACTTCTACGAGATCCCTGAGCAGGACTATCCATTTGACCCGGAGATGGCCGAGCAGATCCTCGACGAGGCCGGCTGGGAGCTGAACTCGGACGGAATCCGCGAGAAGGATGGCCTGGTCGCCTCCTTCGACCTCTTACGCCCGCTCGGAGTCGCCCTACACCGTGCAGATGGCGAAGCTGATCTCAGAGCAAGCCGCGGAGGTCGGCATCGAGTACAACGTCCAGATCGTCTCGACGGACAAGCTCACCGAGCTGACGGTCCGCAAGGAAAACGGCAAGCCGGCGCCGGAGTTCGACGCCTTCATCTGGGGCTGGGGCGGCGACCCCTATGACCCGAGCTACCTGCTCGGGCTCATGACCAGCGATCAGATCGGCTCGTCATCCGACGCTTTCTACTCGAACCCGGAGTACGACCGGCTGTACGAGAAGCAGTTGACGCTGGTGGGCGACGATTTGATTGAGGAGCGCCGCGAGGTGATCCAGGAGATGATCGCGATTCTCCAGGAGGACCTGCCGTACATCACCCTCACGTACGACCCCGATCTTGAGGCTTACAACACCGACGCACTCGGCGACGTCGAGCGAGTGTGTCCGGCGGAGACGGGAACAGCCTGGTGTCAGCAGGTCTCGGCAGCGCCGCTGGTCGCGCTCGAGCCGGGATCCGGGAACACGGCGGCCGGGACCACGTCAGGGCTGCCCGGCGGCGTTGCGGCGCTTGCCGGCTTCGCGATCGCAATCGGCGCGTTCATGCTGGGTCGCGCGCGCGGCCGGAGGGACACCGAGCCACTGGAGCTGGATGCGTAGTTCCAGCAACGACATGAGGGGCGCTACCTCATGAGTGCCCGCTGGCTCGCCAGCAAGCTCGGAGCGGCGGTGGTGACGCTGATCTTCGTGCTGATCTTCAACTTCTTCCTCTTCCGGGCGGTTGGCGACCCGACGGAGCAGTTGGTTCGGCTGCCCCAAGCCACGGATGAGGAGATCGCTGATCTGCGGGCCGAGTACGGCTTGGACAAGCCGGTGCTCGCCCAGTTCGCCGACTACGTCGGCGACACCGCGACGCTCGAGCTGGGCATCAGCCAGGAAACGCGCGAGCCGGTATGGGACGAAATCAAGGCCGCGATCCCGTGGACGCTCCTGCTGGTGGGCGTGGGCACGCTGATCGCCACGCTGCTCGGAGCCTGGATGGGCGTGAAGGCCGCGACCAAACGCAACACCAAGACCGACGACAGCCTGCTCAGCTTCAGCCTCTTCACCTATTCAGCGCCCGAGTACTGGGTCGGGATCATCCTGATCCTGGTCTTCGCCGTGGCCATACCGATATTCCCTGCAGGCCAGCAGATCACGCCCGGGGTTGAGTTCTCCAGCTGGTTCGCCGAGGCGGCGGACGTGGTCGACCACCTCGTTCTTCCCGTGACGGCGATGACGTTCCTTTTGATGGGCCAGTACTTCCTGATCATGCGCTCGACCATGGTCGACGTCTTGACAGAAGACTTCGTCACGGTGAAGCGCGCCACGGGTCTCCCGTGGCGGCGGGTGGTGAACAAGCACGCGGTGCCCAACGCCCTCCTGCCGCTGGTGACGATCGCGGCGATCCAGTTCGGAGCGGTCGCCGGAGGGGCGGTAACGATCGAGACGCTCTTCTCCTGGCCTGGCTTGGGTGAGCTCTCATACAACGCGATCAACGCCAAGGACTTCCCGGTATTGCAGGGGACCTTCCTGGTCTTCTCGATCGGCGTCATCCTCGCCAACTTCCTCGCCGACTGCCTGTACTTCTTCCTCGACCCGAGGGTGCAGGCGAAATGACCGGCTCACGCGCGAAAGAGCTCCTTCTGGGCAGCTGGCAGGGCAGATTCGGGTTGAGCGTGCTCGTCCTCTTCATCCTGATTGCAATCTTCGGACGTTTGATTGCGCCCTACGATCCTGACGCGTCCAGCCTGGACACGCTTGCCCCGCCCAGCTCCGCACACCTCCTGGGAACGACGGAAAGCGGGGCGGACGTGCTTTCGCAGCTCCTGGTTGGCGCACGCGTCTCGATCGTCGTCGGCTTCTCGGCCGCGATTATCTCGGCGGTGATCGGAGCGGCGGTGGGGCTGTTCAGCGGCTACTTCGGCGGCTGGACGGACCGCATCCTTGACGGGATCGACAACTGGTTCCTGGTGATCCCCACGCTGCCGCTGATGATCGTTCTCTCCAGCCTGCTGGACCCGTCGCTCGGGGTATTGATCCTGGTGATCGGCATCACCTCGTGGGCGGGGACCGGGCGGATCGTCCGGTCGCACGTGCTGACCTTGCGCGAGCGGGCCTTCGTCGAGCGCGCTCGCGCGCTGGGCGCGAGCCACTGGTACATCCTGCGCACGCACATCTTCCCGAACGCCCTTCCGCTCATCTTTGCCAACACTGTGCTGATCATCGCGGTGGCGATCCTCTCGGAGTCGGCGCTCGCATTCCTTGGGTTGGGCGATCCGACGCAGATCTCGTGGGGGACGATGCTCGAGAACGCGTTCAACGCAGGGGCGCCCAGCGCCGAGGCCTGGTGGTACGTGATCCCGCCCGGGCTCTGCATCACGATGCTGGTGCTGTCCGTCGCCCTGATCGGCTACCGGTTCGAGGAATACGTGAACCCCCGGCTTCTGGAGGAGCGCTGATGGCCACGCCACTGCTGCAGGTAAAGGATCTCCACGTCCACGCCGGGGACAAGTACATCGTCGACGGCGTCGACCTGGAGCTTCAGCACGGCGAGGCGCTCGGGCTGGCAGGCGAGTCCGGCTGTGGCAAGACGACCACCGCACTCGCGCTGATGAAGCTCCTCCCCGGCGCTCTCTCGCAAACCGGCACGATGACGCTCAACCTCAAGGACTCCGACGAGCCGATCAACCTCGAGCGGCGCACCGAGACGGGCATGCGCTACGTGCGCTGGCGCCACATCTCGCTGGTTTTCCAGGGAGCGATGAACGCGCTCGACCCGGTGCAGCGCGTCGAGGTGCAGTTCGACGAGGCGATTCGCCTGCACTCGCCGAAGGCCGACTCGAGCGAGGTCAGAGAAAGAACGAAGGAACTGCTGTCGACCGTCGGGCTGACGGAGGGCGTCGGACGCCGCTACGCACACCAGCTCTCGGGCGGCCAGCGCCAGCGGGTGATGATTGCCCTGGCGCTGGCGTGCAATCCCTCGCTGGTGATCGCCGACGAGCCGACGACCGCGCTCGACGTCGTGATGCAGGCTCAGGTGCTCCAGTTGCTCGAGCGTCTCCGGGAGCGGCTTGGGCTGGCCCTGATCCTGATCACGCACGACCTGGGCGTGCTGGCCGAGACGTGCGATCGGATCGCCGTCATGTATGCCGGGCGAATCGTGGAAATCGGGCCGGTGGACACCGTCTTCTCCAATCCGCAGCACCCATATACAAAGAGGCTGCTCGAGTCGATGCCCTCGATCGGGGGCAGCCGCGGGCTCGCCGATCCGATCCCGGGCGGCCCACCCGATCCTGGCGAGCCGCCGCCCGGCTGTCGCTTCCGCCCGCGCTGCCCGTACGCGCAGGAGATCTGCGAACGCGAGGACCCGGATCTGCGGGCGGCCGGGCCGGCGCAGGCGGCCGCTTGCCACTTCGCGCCCTGGAGTGAGTGGCCGGAAGAGGGCCTCTCCCAAGCCTGGAAGGCGGGCGCGACCGGATGACCGATTCCTTGGTGGAAGTTCGCGACCTCGCGATCGAATTCAAGGTGGATCGCGGCACGGCGCGTGCGGTCGACGGGGTCTCGCTCGAGTGGCGCAAGGGCGAGGTGCTCGGCGTCGTCGGCGAGTCGGGCTGCGGAAAGTCGACGCTTGCGCGGGCGATGCTTCACATCGTCGAGCCCGCGGCCGGCCAGATCGTGCTCGACGGCTCCGCTCAGAACGGCAAGGCGAGCCATGCGGAGGTCAGCCGGCGCCTCCAGATGATCTTTCAGGACCCATACCAGACCCTCAACCCGCGGATGCGCGTGCGCACCATCGTCGCCGAGCCGCTCAAGGTTCAGGGCATCGCCAAGTCCGAGCACGAGCAGCGGGTGAAGAGCGCGCTCGAAGACGTCGGTCTGGACCCGGAGCGCTTCAGCGAGCGCTACCCGCATCAGCTGTCCGGAGGCCAGCGCCAGCGGGTCGCGATCGCCGCGGCGCTCGTGCTCGAGCCCGACGGCCTCGTTTGCGACGAGCCGGTGTCGATGCTGGACGTCTCGGTCCAGGCGCAGATTCTGCGCGTGCTCACGGACCTCCAGAAGCAGCGCGAGCTGGCCCTGCTCTTCATCACCCACGACCTCAGCCTCGCGTGGACGATCTGCGATCGAATCTGCGTGATGTACTTGGGGCGGATCGTCGAGCACGGCAGCGCGGTGGACGTGATCGAGAACCCGCAGCACCCATACACACGCGCGCTGGTCGACGCCATCCCTGTGCTGGCGCCCGGCGGCGGCGGGCGGCGCGAGCTTCTGTCCGGCGAGCTTCCGGACCCGACCGATGTGCCGCAGGGCTGTCGCTTCCATCCGCGCTGCCCGAAGCGGTTCGAGCCTTGCGACTCCGTCGACCCGCCGCTTTTCGACGCAGGGGCGCCCGGTCAGCAGGCGGCGTGCTTGCTCCACGATCCGGCTGCCAGTCAAGCGATGAAGAGTGCCTGAGCGCTGGCGCGACATCGCAGGCCCGGTCGGCCACCTGCCGCCGGGTGAGCGGAACGCGATAACGGACGTGCCGGGCATCCGGGTGGGCCACTCCCAGGCGGCGAGCGGTCACCGGACCGGGGTGACGGTCGTTGAGCCCCCGGCCCTGCCGGCCATGGCGGGCACCGCGGTGGTGAATGGAACGGGCGAGCTCACCTCAAAGCTCGAGATCGACGAGACGGGGTGGATGGACACGCCCCTCTACCTATGCGGGACGCATGCCCTGGGAACCGTTTATCAGGCTGCGATCGTCGCCTCGGGACGGGGGCCGAGCGAGGTCGTGATCCCGGTGGTGGGGGAGTGCGACGACGGCGACTTGGCCGACTCGCGCACGATCGTGTCCGAGGACGTAGGCGCCGCGGCCGCGGCGCTCGGACAGGACTTCGCCGAAGGGTCGGTCGGCGCCGGCACGGGCATGCAGGTCTTCGAGTTCCCTGGCGGAATCGGGACGGCGTCGCGCCGCGTCGGCGAATGGACCGTCGGCGTGCTCCTGCTCTGCAATTTCGGCCACCGCAAGTACCTGGACCTCCTCGGAACAACACTTCCCGAGCCGGATCGCCGGGTCGAGGACACGGGCTCCTGCATCTCGGTCTGCGCGACCGATGCTCCGCTTTCGGCGCAGCAGCTCGGGCGCCTCGCGCTTCGCCCTCTGCTCGGGCTGGCGCGCGCGGGTTCGTACGGCGGTGCGGGTTCCGGCGAGATCGGCTTGGCGTTTTCAACCGTTCGCGACGGGACTCTCGACAACGCCCAGCTCAGCCCGATCTTCGCCGCCGCATATGAATCGGCCCACGAGGCCGTCATGAACTGCCTGGTCGCCGCGATGCCGGCAGAACGCCTCGACGGGACAATGCAGGACGCATTCCCGGTCGATCGCGCGCGAGAGCTTGCCCGCGCCCGCCGTCAGACTTGACGGATGGCACGCCGCATAGCCTTTTGGTCCGTCGGGATCCTCGCCGCCACCGCACTTGCGCTGGCGGCCATGGTCGTGGGCTGGCGGGTCGCCGGGCCGACTGAGTCCGACACCGAGCTGGGGCGCGTTTCCTTCGAGGTTTCGGGAGACAAGTTCGGTGAAGTCGACGCATACGTGCCCATCGCCGACTGGGGGATCCGGGCGAACGCCTTTGACGCTCCGTTCGAGCTGGAGCTGGAGATCCGCTCGCTTGATCGCAAGGGTGCGCTTGAGGCGGCGGGGGGCGAGCGGGATGCCGTCGATGACACGCGCACGGACCTGGAGAAAGCGGCCAGGCGGTCCGTCGTTCGCGGGTTCGCGTTCGCCCTGGGAGCCGTGCTTCTGGTTGCGTTGGTCCTTTGGCTCCTCCGCTCGCGGTGGCGCCGCCTGCGCTTCGCTGCCTTCTGGGTCGCCGGGGTGGGGCTGGCCGCAACGGGCGGCTCACTCCTCCTGGCGGTCGTCACCTTCGACAACAAGGCGTTCGCGTCGCCGTCCTACTACGGCCGTGGACCCGAGCTCGCGCAGCTCCTCGCGTTCTTCGAGCGCCAGCAGGACAACGACCGATACACCGCGACATTCGACAACGCGCTCACGAACTTCAGCGCGTACTTGCCGAAGCGCCGCAGGGTGGGAGACGGCGCGGACCGCGCGATCTTCTTCGGCTCGGACCTGCACTCGAACCTGCCGATCATCTCGTCGCTCGGAGGCTTTCGTCGGCGGGCGAGCCATTCATCCTGGCCGGCGATTTTGGCGTGTCGGGTAGCGAGGAAGAGGCGAGCGCGACCAGCCCCCAGATCGCCGCGCTGAGCGACGAGGTCATCGCGGTCTCAGGCAATCACGACTCATCGATCCTCATGGACGAGCTCGCCGCGGACGGCGTCGACGTGGTTGGCACGGATGGAGTGCTTAACCCCGACGGGGTCTGGCAAGACGACGAGTTCCTCGAGGTCGAGGGCCTCACGGTCGCCGGCTTTTCGGATCCGCTCGAGTGGGAGGGCGCCGACCCCGCATCATCGGAGCGGATCTTCTCCTTCCCCGAGTTCGAGGACGGTGAAGAGCAGCTCGCGCAGGCCAAAGAGGATGTGGCCGCCTGGTTCGAGGCGCTTCCGGAGCCTCCCGACATCCTGCTCGTTCACCAGAACAGCCTCGCCCAACACCTGGCGGCGACCTTCGCGGACGAGTACTCGCAGCCGCTCACAATCGTCACCGGGCACAACCACTTTCAGGCGATCGATCGCTACGCCGGCGGGCTCATCAACGTAGTAAACGCCGGCACGCTTGGTGCGGGTGGCCCGTTCCGGGTGGGTCAGGAATCGGCGGGCCTCGGAGAGCTCCACTTCTCGGATCTTGACTCTTCCCTCCAATCAATTGACCTGATCCAGATCGAGCCGCTTTCGGGACAGGCGCAGGCCGAGCGAATCGTCCTCGACGTCATCTGCCCGCCCTCCGAGTCGGCTGATGAGCCCTGCCACTACGAGCCGGGATAGGGGGACAGGCCCCTTAACAATTACGCTCCGGGTGTGCCAGCGCTTGCCGAGCTCGACCTGCCCTTTCTCGACTGGACCGACGAGAACCTCCGCGGCGACGAGTTCCACGCGCGGATGGAGGCGCTCGCCGCCGAGAACTGGCTGGCGGGATCGGAGCCGGGGTGGACCTTCGTCCTTGACCGTGAGGCCGCGAACTTCTTTCTGCGCTCGAAGCAAGTCGTTTTCCCGTCGGCGGTCGTAGCCGCGGCGTTCGGAATCACAGACGGGCCGCTCGCGGAGGCGATCCGCAAGAACATCATCTCGATCGAGGGCGCGGACCACGGGCGCCTGCGAAACCTGGTGAACCCGTCGTTCACGCCGCGTTCGGCGGACCGCTGGCGCGCCGTGATGCGCGAGCACCTCGAGGAGATCTTCGCCCCACTCGAGGGCGGGGGCGACGTGGAGTTCGTCGATGCGGTCGCAAAGCGCTACCCGTCGCAGCTGATCGCCTCGGTCGTGGGCGCACCGATCGCGGACGCTCCGCGCCTTCACAACTGGGCGACTTGGTTTCAGCGCCAGTTCGACCCGGCGGCGATCATGGCCAGTCGCGACCAGATCGAGTCGGCGATCGTCGAGTTCACCGCGTACGCGACAGACCTGATCGAGGCGCGCCGGGACAACCCGGGCGACGACCTGATCTCGACCCTTCTCACCGCAACTCACGAGGGCGACCGGCTCTCCGACGACGAGTGCCTCAACCTGATCATGAACGTCCTCGCAGGCGGCGTTGACACGACCCAGGCTCAGCTCGCGCATGGCGTTCGCCTCTTCGCCCGCTACCCCGAGCAGTGGGAGCTCGTGCGCCAGGACGCCGACCTCGTGCCGCGCGCGGTCGAGGAGCTCCTCCGCTATGAGCCGATCACGCCTTTTACGGCACGGATGACGACCGAGGATGTCGAGTACCGGGACGTCACGGTCCCTGCGAACACGGTGCTGATGATCTCGACCTTCGCCGCGAACCGCGACGCCGCGACATACGACGCGCCGTTCACGTTTGACGTCGTGCCCGACCGCGGCAAGGCAAAGCCCATGACCTTCGGCGCCGGCATCCACAACTGCCTGGGGGCGAGCCTGGCACGCGCCGAGCTCCAGGAGGCACTCTGGTTCCTCGCCCCACGCATGCCGAACCTTGAGTTGGCCGGCGAGCCCGAGTTCGAGTCCGTAGCCGGCGTCTACGGCCTCGAAAAGTTGCCGATCCGCTTCGGCTGACGCCTGACGTACCGGCGCCGAAGGCTGCCTTCGGCCCAAGAAACGAGATAGAACTCGCCTCATCAAGGACGATTTCGACCCCCCGGTGGCAAGGCGTCAGGCTCGGGCCAAGAGCGCCGAACGCCGCCGCCGCGCGCTCATCGGCGCCGGCGCAGCAGGCGCGGTGGCGTTCGTCGTCGGCATCGTCGTCGGGTCCTCCTCGGGAGGCGACGAGACCCCGTCCCAAGGGGCCGAGGCATCCGGGCCGATCGAACTGCCCCGCGGAGGCCGCTCCCTTTTGCCCGAGTACCGGCTGGTGGGCTTCTACGGCGCTCCGCAGGACGATGCGCTCGGCGCGCTGGGAATCGGCACACCGGCCAAAGCCGGACAGCGCCTCCTGAAGCAGATCGAGGCATATGAGGGCGCGAAGCCGGTGATGCCGGTGTTCGAGCTCATCGCGACCATCGCCGCGGATCATCCGGGCACGGATGGGCTTTACCGCAACCGCCAACCGCACTCGGTGATTCAGGAGTACCTGACCGAAGCCCGCAGAAACCGAGGGATCCTCCTCTTGGACATCCAGCCGGGAAGGGCTGGATTCGCCAGCGAGGTGCGCCGTCTCGAGCGCTACCTGGATGAGCCCGACGTCGGTCTGGCGCTCGATCCCGAATGGAACGTCGGCCTCGATGAGGTCCCCGGCGAGGTGATCGGCTCGGTGGGCGCGACCGAGGTGAACCAGATCGCGGCGGAGCTCGCGGCGACCGTGGAGCGTCTGGACCTGCCCGAAAAGCTCTTCGTCATCCACCAGTTCACGGACGACATGATCACGTCAAAGGAGCTATTGGCGCCGCAAGACGGCCTGGCCATGGTCCTCAACTCCGACGGCTTCGGAGATCCGCTCGACAAGATCGCCAAGTACGCCGAGCTTCATCCGAAACGTGCGACCGGCCTCGCGGCCGGGTTCAAGCTGTTCTATGCCGAGGACTTCCCGCTTATGTCGCCCGCAGACGTGCTGGGGCTCGAGCCCAAGCCCGACCTGATCGTCTATGAGTGACTAGAGCCGGACCGGCAGCGAGGTCAGCTGGCTCGAGAAAGGCGAGACGGCGTGACGCGGCTCGCCGATGAGCTCCATGTCGGGCCACCGGGCAAGCGTTTCCTCGAAGAGGATCCGCAGCTCGAGCCGGGCTAGCGCCGTGCCCAGGCAAAAATGCCGCCCGCCCGCGCCGAAGGCCTGGTGCTCCGTCGTGCGAGTGATGTCGAAGCGGTCAGGATCTGAGAAGCGGTCCTCGTCGCGGTTCGACGAGACGTACCACATGACGACCTTCTCGCCTTCCGCGATCGACTGACCGCCGAGCTCGGTGTCGCAGGTCGCTGTACGGCGGAAGTGGTTGAACGCGGGGAACATGCGCAAGGACTCCTCGACCAGGCTCGGGATCATCCCGGGGTCGTCGAGGACAAGGCGCAGCTGGTCGGGGTTTTCCAAGAGTGCACGCATCCCGGCGCAATAGGTCGCTTTGGTCGAGTCGTTGCCCGCGGCCATGAGAAGGAAGAAGCCCATGACGATCTCGTGCTCGGCAAGGCCCTCGCCCTCGTACTCGGCATGGACGAGCACACTGGTGAGGTCGTCCGTGGGATTTTTGCGGCGTTCCTCGATCAGGACACGGCAGCGGTCGAAGATCTCGGGGACGTCCTTCTCCATGATCTCATCGGTGCCGCCGGGGTTGACCTCCTCATCGCCGGCAGCGATGACTGCGTTCATGAGGCGCGCCCAGACCTTGTCGTCTTCCTCGTCGATGCCCATGAAGCTGCCGATGACACGCGATACGACCGGCTGGGCTACGGAATCGACCAGATTCGTCTCCTGCCCGTCCTCGAGGCGGTCGAGCACCTTGCGCGTGATCTCGCGGATCTCGTCCTCGTGCTCGGCGATGCGCTTGGGCGTGAAGCCGCGCTGGAAGAGGGCTTTCAGGCGATCGTGCTTGGGCGGGTCCATGGCGATGAACATCCCCTGTTGGATCTCCAACGGCATGATCGAGTGGGTGAGCGCCGTGATCCCCCCGCGCTCCGAGGAGTAGGTCTTCCAGTCCTTGGAGACGGTGTGGACGTCCTCGGCCTTGGTCACCGACCAGTAGCCGGCCTCCTCGGGCCACTCTGTGATCCGGTCGGTCCAGTGGATCGGGCACTCGTCCCGAAGGCGCTTGAACAGCTCGTGCGGCGGCCCATCCTCCCAGCTCGGCCACTCCGACATTCGCATGTCGTGGACCGGGCAGGTGAGCATTGGATCCTCGGCCCCCGCCTCCGTGCGCTCGATGTCCTTCGCTTCCACTGCCGGGAAGTCTCTCAGCTTTTGCGTCAGAAGGCCTTCGCGCCGACGCCGGTGCGGAACTCGTTTGCGCGCGCCGTCCCGCTCGACGCCGGGTCCAGCGGAGGAGAGTCGAGGCCGGCGCCGGCGCGCAGCCCGTCCAACAGCTCTTTGAGCGTCGCGGTCGCATCCTTGCGCGGCGCCCAGCCGAGCTCGTCACGTGCCCGGCGGGAGCTCATGAGCGGGACGCCGAGCCCCATGTCAAGCCACCCTTCGGGCGTCGGCTGAAGCCGGGCGCGCCACGTCGCCGCGGCCAGGCCGCGGATCACCCGCGCGGAAGCCTTGATGGGCCGAGCACCCAGCGCATCGGCCAGGACAGACGGGTCCAGGACAGGATCCGCGGCGACGTTATAGGCGCCCCGTGCGTTCTCGTCCAGGAGCGCAAGGCGATAGGCCTCGGCGACGTCGTCGGTGTGGACGGCCTGAAAGCGCAGCCGCGGGATGTCCGGGACGGCGACCAGCGCGCGCGGCGAGAAAGCGAACCGCGGCACGAGCGGGCCGAGGAAGAGCCGGCGGATCTCGGTCGCGGCCTCGCGCTTGAAGATCAGCCCCGGGCGAAGTCGCACGACGCGGACACCCGGCTCGCCGCGTTCGAAGTCGTCGAGGTGTGATTCCACCTCGGCCTTGTGGCGCGAGTAAAACGAGGTCTCGATCCCTCCGGTTGGCCACGACTCGTCAACCTCCCGGTCTTTCGGCCCGCGGGAGTAGGCGCCCACGCTGGACGCATAAACGAGCGTCGGCACTCGCGCCTTCGAGACGGCGTCGAACACCCTCAGGCTCCCGTCGACATTTGTCGATCGCAACGCTTGGTCGTCGCGCGAGGGCTGGATCGCCCAGGCAAGGTGGATTACGGCGTCCGCGCCGTCGAGGATCGGGACAAGCGGCGAGCTTGTGATGTCTGCCTGGATCCAAGCGGTCTTCCGTACGTCGAGTGCCGGGAGCCGGCGAGCGACTCCGGTGACCCGCTCTATCGCGGGGTCCTCGGAGAGCGCGCGGACGACGCTCGTCCCAACGTTCCCGGTTGCGCCGAATACAACGACCTTCACGATCTCCGGCTACCCGAATGCGCGTCGCTAACTCAGCGTCAGGCCGCGGCGGCTCCCCGGTGGTTCGCAGGCTTTGAGCCCTCGGCCGCATAACCGCCGATCAGCGCGTCGGCGATTGAGCTGCCGGCACCTCCACCACCGTCCGTCACCGAGTCGACGACGTCGCGCTTCTCGGCAAGGAGCGTCGCGATCCGCTCGTCGATGGTCTCGTTCGCCAGGAGGTACCACGCGGTCACGCTCTCGGCCTGCCCGATGCGGTGGACCCGGTCCTCGGCCTGGTCGTGCTTGGCCGGAGTCCAGTCGAGCTCGAGGAAAGCGACGTTGGCGGCTGCGGTAAGCGTGAACCCGTGCGAAGCGACCTGAAGCGAGCAGACGCAAAGCTCGGGTCCTTCCTCAGCTTGGAAGCGCTGCACGTTCGCTTCCCGATCGTCCATCGAATCGTCGCCAACGATGCGCGCGCATTCCGGGAACCGCTCGATCACCGCCGCCTGGATCTCACGGTGGTGGGCAAACACCACGAGCCGTTCGCCGGATTCACGGAAGTCATCGATCCACGAAAGGGCAGCGTCGAGCTTGCCGCGAGCCGCCAACCGGCGGAGCGCCGACATCTTCACCAGCGCCTGGGCACGAGCGTCGGGCGCCAGCCGCCCCGTTTCCCCATCGCCGGCCTGCTCCAAGAGCCAGCGAATGAAGTCACGTTCGGCACGCTTGTATTCCGCCTCGTTCGTTGACGGGACCGGGACCACGGCGCGCCGCTTTGCCGGCAGCTGAGTCAGGACGTCGGCCTTCCGGCGGCGCAGAAAGCACGAGCTCCGGAGGCGCGAGTGAAGCTTTCGCCGCGACCCGGGGCTCGCGTATCCGCGCCTGAAGCTCGCCATCGTTCCGTACTCGCCCAAGCGGTCGAGCGCGCGCAGCTGCGGCGCCAGCTCGGCCGGACGGTTGACGACGGGTGTGCCGGTGAGCGCCAGCCGCAGCGCGTCGGGTCCGAGGCTCTCTGCCAGCTCGAGCACCGCCTTGGTGCGCACGGCGACCGGGTTCTTCACGTAGTGCGACTCGTCCAGGATCAGCGCCCGCGGTGAAAGCTCGCCCAGGGCTTCGAGGTGCGCGGCGGCGATCTCGTAGTTGAGAACGACGATGTCCGCCCCTTCGAGCTCCTGACTGGTGCGGCCCGAGAGGGCAATCGCCTGACGGCCCGGAAGCCATGTCCTGATCTCACGAAGCCAGTTCAGCTTGAGCGAGGCCGGGCAGATCACAACCGCCGGATACGCGAGATCTGCCTGCACGGTCGCGAGCGCCTGGATCGTCTTGCCAAGCCCTTGCTCGTCCGCGAGAAAGACGCGGCGGCGCTCCAGGGCATAGACGACGCCGGCACGCTGGAACGGCATCAGCTCGCCGCCGAGCCCCTGGATCTCGAGCTCGGCGTCATGAGCCTGCGACATCGCCAGCAGGCGCTGGGCGTCATCGTCGGTCACGACCTCGCCGTCGATCAAGGCACGCGCCGCGAGGGTCATGGCGACGCGGTGCTTGCGGATGAATCGCGCGAGAACGTCGGGCGGCCATGCCGACGCCGGAAGATCGACCTCGCCGCTTCCTGATTTTCGGGCGAGCCGGCTTTCCTGCGCCAGGAACTCCGTCTCGACCCGCTCGTCCCAGACCGTCTCGATCACGTACCGAGGGCCGTAGACCTCCTGGATCACGTCGAGCTCCGCCGGCGGCAGATCGGGGGCGTCAGGGTTCTCGGCAAGCCATCCAACCGCGTTGCCCGCGGCGGAGGAAAAAGACAAATCCGCTTCGCGCTGCGTAGCGCGCTCAAGCGCCTTCAGGTTCGCTGTCGTGAGGGGCGCCAGGATCCGGCGGGCGTGATGGACGACGCCAGTAAGTGAGTCCGCGAGGGATGCGGGAGGCTCGCCCCAGGACGTGCCGATCACCAGGCGCGGCGCCTTTCCCAGCGAGTCGACCTCCACGTGCGCGATCCACCGCGGGGCCTCGCGTATCCACGCCTCGGCTGCATCGTCGAACGTCAGGTCCGCGTGCGTGTCCGCAAGCTCGCGAACCGCCCGCGCGGCTTGGGGGCTAGGCGGCAGGACCCAGCGTCCGCTGCCCCTGCCGAGCGCGCGCACGCCGGGAAGTCCCGCGATGCCGGCGGCCATCGGCCCCTCCGGTTCCGCGCTCAGGAGCACGTCCGCGCCGGCGGTCGGGATCGAGACGTGATGGGCGGGCGGCTCGTCGTCCGCCGGCGGCGGGGCTAGGCGTGACCCGGGTCCTTCAAGGGCGTCACGAAGCGCCAGTTCACACGCCGGGCTGAGCCTCAGCTGATTGGCGGTGATGATGCTCGATACCGCCTGGGCGGTCCACGATGAGATCGGGACCTCGAAGCGGCCCGCGCCCGGCATCTCACGTCCACCCGGCACGCCCTTCAGCTCTTCTGCCCACAGGTACGACCAGTCGTCCATGAGGCTCAGCCGCGGCTCGGCCGGAGGGCCGACCATCTCGACCACCGGGTCGCTCGCGCTCCTCTTGGCGACAAGCCTGGCGAGCGCTTCGCGAGAGGTGTCGGCCAGGGTCAGGCCGAAGGAATCGGCGATCAGCTCGAGCGACGCAGCGCGGTCGGGACCGAGGCGAATTGCCCACTCAAAACCGGCGAACGGCACCCCGGGCACGGATTCGAGGGCCTCAGCGAGGTGAGGCTCGGGCGCGACGCGCAGCAGCGCGACGCCGTCGGCTACGACGAGCTCGTTCGTCTCAGGCGAGTCGGTGGCACTGGCGGGATCTGACGCGGACAAGCCACGGACCATCCCGCCAGCGCCGGACGCACCCGGCGTCCCGCATGGCTATGCCGTTGCCGGCGTCCGCTCAGGTTCGAGCGCCAGCTCGAGGACCTCGCCGATCGTCATGACCGGGTGAAAGGTCATCTCCTCGCGCACCTCTTCGGGCACGTCGTCGAGGTCGCCGCGGTTCCGCTCCGGGATGATCACGTCGGTCAGACCAGCCGCGTGGGCCGCCAGGACCTTCTGCTTGAGCCCGCCGATGGGGAGGACCCTGCCCTGAAGCGTGACCTCACCGGTCATCCCGACCGTGTGCTTGACCGGGCGGCCGGTCAGGAGCGACGCGAGCGCCGTCGTCATCGTGATGCCCGCGCTGGGACCGTCCTTGGGGATCGCGCCCGCGGGCACGTGAATGTGGAACTCCCGTTTGTCGAAGCCGTCGGGGTCCAGGCCGAGCTCCTCGGTGTGGCCGCGCACGTATGACAGCGCGATCCGCGCCGACTCCTTCATCACGTCGCCGAGCTGGCCAGTCAGGACGAAGTCGTCCTTGCCGGGCATCGACGTCGTCTCGATGAAGAGGACGTCGCCGCCGGCGCCCGTGACCGAGAGGCCGGTCGCAACGCCCGGCACCGCCGTGCGCTCAGCCGACTCCTGGAAGAAGCGTTGGCGCCCGAGCGCGTCGCGGATGTCTTCGCGGTTGATCGCGATGCGATCGTTAGCGCTTTGTGAGGGGTCTGACCCCTCCAGGGACGCTATGCGGGTCGCGGTCTTTCGCAGGAGCTTGCCGATCTCGCGCTCGAGGCCGCGCACGCCCGCCTCGCGGGTGTACTCGGTGACCATCTCGCGCAGGAGCTCGTCGGTGATCTCGACCTCTTCGTCACGCAGCCCGTTCTTCTTCAGCTGCCTGGGCCACAGGTAGCCGCGGGCGATCTCGACCTTCTCGTCGGTCGTGTAGCCGTCGAAGCTCACGACCTCCATGCGGTCGAGGAGCGGGCCGGGGATCGTCTCGGCCACGTTCGCGGTCGCGATGAAGAGGACCTGCGACAGGTCCATCTCGACGTCGAGGTAGTGGTCGCGGAACGAGTGGTTCTGCGCGGGGTCGAGAACCTCGAGCAGCGCGGCCGAGGGGTCGCCGCGCCAGTCGGCGCCGACCTTGTCGACCTCGTCGAGAAGGATCACGGGGTTCATCGTCTTCGCGTCGCGAAGGGCACGGACCAAGCGGCCCGGCATCGCGCCGATGTAGGTGCGCCGGTGGCCACGGATCTCCGCCTCGTCGCGGACGCCGCCCAGCGACATGCGCACGAACTCACGGCCGGTTGCCTTGGCGATCGACTCGCCGATGGAGGTCTTGCCGGTGCCGGGAGGACCGATCAACGTCAGGATCGCTCCGGCGCCGCGTCCCTCGTCCTCGATGCCGCGCTCCTTGCGGAGCTTGCGGACAGCGATGTACTCGGTGATGCGCTCCTTCACGTCGTCGAGACCGGCGTGGTCGGCGTCAAGCACCTCCCGGGCGCCGACCGGGTCGAGGACCTCGTCGGAGGCCTCGGACCACGGCACCGCGATGAGCCAATCGAGGTAGGTGCGGATCATCGAGGACTCGCCAGAGCCCTCGCCTGCGCGCTCGAGCCGCCCGAGCTCGCGCTCGGCCTGCTCGCGTGCCTCGTCGGGCATGCCGGATTCCTCGATCTTCGTGCGGTACTCCTCGATGAACGACCCGTCGTCCTCTCCCAGCTCCTTGCGGATCGAGTCCATCTGCTTGCGAAGGAAGTACTCGCGCTGCTGGTTCTCGGCGCCCTCGGTGACGTCGTCGTGGATGCGCTTGCGGATCTGAAGCTCGGCCAGGCGGTCGCGCTGGATCTCGACTGCCATGCGCAGGCGCTCGGTGACGTCGATGGTCTCGAGGACCCGCAGCTTCTCCTGGGTCGAGACGTCGGGCGAGTAGCCGACCGTGTCGGCCAGGGTGCCCGCGTCGCCGATCGAGCGGAGGAACGCGCGAATGCGATCGTCGGCGCCACGCAGCTCGAGGATCTCCTCGACTACAGCGCGGTACTCGCGCTCGAGAACTCGGATGTCCTCCGAGGTCTCGTCGTCCGGGTCGGGGTGGGGGGTGACCTCGACCATGAGCGTGCCGTCCGGATCGGTCACAGCCGTGCCGCCGACGCCGCGGTGGAGGCCGACAAGGTTGAGAGCGCGCCCGCCGGGGATGCGGGCGCGCTCGGCGACCTCGGCGATCGTGCCGACCGAGGCGAACTCCTCATCGTGTCGTGCGACAACGAAGACCTTGCCCTCCGCGGGACCGTCGGCGATGACCGTGGCGGTCATGCCCGGGAAGAGGACCGAGTCGTCGAGTGGGATGAGGGGAAGTCGTTCCATTGCGCTGTCGCTCCGTTCAGGAATAGTTATGATCGCAAACGATTATAGAACGTCATCGTTTGTCGTTAGACTCATTTGTCATGAGCACCACCGAAACCAGCACACGAGCAGGATCTGCGGCTGAATCCGGCTGCGGGATCCTGTTCGCCCGTATCGCCCGAATGTCGGGCCAGGGCTTGGGCCGCTCGCTGGACGCCCTGGGAATGAGCGGGCATGAGTTCGCGATTCTCCACCGGCTGGAGCAGGGCGGGTCCGCACACGGCCGCGAGCTCAGCCGCATTCTCCGCCTTCATCCATCGAACCTCGTTGCCCTCCTCGACCAGCTCGAGCTGGATGGCCTCATCGCTCGTCGCCGCGACCCAAGCGACCGCCGGCGCCAGCTCATCAAGCTGACACCCGCTGGGACCGAGCGTCTTCGCAGCGCGGAGGCGGCGGTCGCCGAAGCCGAGCGCGAACTCCTCTCGCCGCTCTCGGCCGAGGAGCGTCGCGAGCTCCACATGTACCTGGAGCGCGTCGCCGAGCACGCCTGCCGCCCGAGCGGCGGCTGGTGCTCCTAGCGGTTCGGCTCTGAGAGCCCCACGGGCTCTGCCGCCGCCTCGTCGCCCACATGGCGCCCGGGCCGCAGCGGGGTGCCCGCGACGCCGCAATTGCGATCGGTGGCGGCGCGCGAGCAATCGTCCTCCCCTTCGTCTTCCTCGAGCACCTCAGAGTCGATCATCAGGAAGGCGACGAGACCCCCCAAGAGCGATAGGCATGCGGTGACCACCATCGCGATCTTGAACCCGTCGTCCATCGCCTGCGCGTCGTAGAAGGCCTCTCCCGAAAGTCCCGCAATCAACGGCAGGACGGCCACCGCGATCAGGCCGGCAACGCGGGCGACGGCGTTGTTGATCCCCGACGCGACACCTGCGTGCCGGTCATCGGCCGCCGCGAGGACCGTCGCCGTTACCGGGGCGACAACGAGAGCCAAGCCGGCGCCGTAGACCATCACGGCCGGGAAGACAGTCGAGAGGTAGCTGTCGCCGGGGTCGATTCGCAGCATCATCAGCATGCCGGCTGCGATGCCGATCGGACCGATCGTCAGCGGCAGCTTAGGCCCGATGCGAGTCGCAAGCGCGCCGGCGCGCGAGGAGAAGAAGAGCAGGATCACGGTGACCGGGAGCGCCGCCGAGCCTGCCGCGATCGCCGAGTAGCCCATCGTGATCTGCAGAAAGGCGACAAGCAGGAAGAAGACACCGCTCAGCGCCGCGTAAACGCAGAAGGTCACGAGGTTCGCCGCTGTGAACTGCTTCGACTCGAAGATCGAGAGGGGCATCATCGGGTTCGCGCTCCGGCGCTCGGTGATCACGAAAGCGATCAGAAGAAGGGCGCCTAGAACGGCCGTGATCGCGACGGTCGCCGCACTGCGCCCCTCGGACGCGCTGATCAGCGAGAAGGTCGCCGCGGCAAGACCCGTCGCCGCCAGGACAGCCCCCGGGATGTCGAGCTTGCCGGTCGCAGTCGGGTCGCGAGTCTCAGGCACGTGGCGGTTGGACATGAACACCACGAAGGCGCCAAGCGGCAGGTTGATCAGGAAGATCCACCGCCACGAGACCGCGTCCACCAGGTACCCACCCAGCAGTGGGCCGATAGCCGCGGCAACTCCGCCTAGGCCAGACCAGGCCCCGATTGCCCGGGCCCGGTCCTCGGGGTAGAAGGTTGCCTCGATGATCGCGAGGCTGCCGGGCGTGAGCAGAGCGCCGCCGACGCCCTGGAGGACGCGGGCGGCAATCAGGAACTCCGAGCTCGGCGCGAGCGCGCACAGCGCCGAGGCGAGGGTGAACCAGACGATCCCCACGTTGAAGATCAGCCGCCGGCCCATCCGGTCGCCCAGCGAGCCGCCCAGGAGGATGAAGGCAGAGAGCGTCAGGAGGTACCCGTTGAGAATCCACTGGAGATCGCCGGTCGTCGCTCCCAGATCGCGCCCGATCTCGGGTACAGCGACGTTCACCACCGTGGCTTCAAGGAAAGCGATCCCCGACCCGAGGACCGTGACCGCCAGCACCCACCGCCCCTTCGGAGACCCGAAGCGAACTAGCTCACTGCTTCGCGCCTCCACGCTTCAGATTGTAAAGCGAGGGGTCAGACCCGGGGCCAGACCCCTCGTGCGGGAGGTTGAGGCTTGTGGGGCACGGGCGGACCCTCGACCGACTCTCAAGGGGGTCTGACCCCGTCGAGGCCGGTTGAGGGTCAGTCGACTGGGAGGGCGGTCAGGAAGCTCGCGGCGATTGGCGCGGCGACTTCCCCGCCCGAGGTGCCCTCCTCGACGAGGACGGCTACAGCGACGTCGTCGCGGGCGGCGATGAACCAGGCGTGGGTTTTCGGCGGGTCGGCGGTGCCGAACTCGGCGGTGCCCGACTTGCCGATCGGCTCGCCAGGAACCACCGCGAGCGCGGTCCCCGTGCCGGACGTCACCACCGAGCGCATCAAGGTTCGAAGCTCGTTCGCGTTCTGGGGGCCGATGGGCTCGCCCGCCTCCTCGGGGTCGTCGGCGACCAAGCGCGGCCGGTGCCACTCGCCGCTCTGAACGGTCGCCGCGACCCCCGCCATGGCGAGCGGGCTGACAAGGATTCGTCCTTGCCCGATCACCGACGCGGCCTCCTCGACCTCGTCCTTGCCGGGCGGGACGTCGCCGCCAAATGCGTCCAGCGGAAGCTCGGGATCGATCCCGACGCCGAACCGCTCGGCCTTGTCGCGAAGGGCGGTCGGCTCGAGATCGTCGGCGAGCGAGACGAACGCGGTGTTGCATGACTGGGCGAAGTCGGTCGAGAAGGGCACGGCGCCGGCAGCGGAGCCCTCGAAATTGACGAAGTCGCGGCCGCCGACGTCGATCGACTCGGGGCAGTCGACGATCTCGGTCGTCTCGAGGCCCGTGTCCAGCAAAGCGGCCGTGGAGATCACCTTGAAGGTCGAGCCCGGCGGGTACTGCCCGGTGAAGGCGATGTTCTGGCCCTCGTCCGTCGGCCGGTTGGCAACCGCCAGGATGTCGCCGGTCTTCGGATCGAGCGCGACGAGCGCGGCGGCGCCCTCGACGTCGGCGAACGCCTCCTCGGCGGCGGTCTGGACCTCGATGGAGAGCGTGGTCTCGAGTGGCTCGCCGGGCTCGCCCTCGTGGGTCTCCAACGTGTCGACCGCTTCGCCCTGAGAGTTCCTCACAACCACCGAACGCTCCGGCTTGCCGGCCAACTGCTCATCGAACGCGGCCGAGAGGCCTGTCTGACCGACGATGTCGTCGGCGTCGAGCTCGCCGTCGGACTTCTTGATCTGCTCGGCCGTCGCGGGCCCGACCGTCCCCAGCAGGGCGCGCGCAAAGTCTCGGGTTGGCGTGAGCGGGGTCTCGCGTACGGCGAGCTGGATGCCGGGAACGGCTCTGAGCTCGGTCTCGACCGGGGTGAAGTCCTCCTCGCGAAGCGTGATGGCCGGGACCACGGCATCGGGCTCCGCTTGCTCGATTGCCTTCGTCAGCGTTTCGGGATCGACCTCGGTTACGGCCTCGATCGCGTCCACGGTCGCCGCGACGTCGTCGACCTCGGCGGGCAGGACCCCTACGTCGACCACGGTGCCGAGCGAGACAAGCTGCTCGCCGTCGCGGTCCAGGATCGGCGCGCGGTCCGCGAATTCCTCGACCGTTCCGAGCCGCTCGCCATCCTCGCGCAGCGCCGGGTGGATCGCACGGCTCGACCAGTCGATGAGCCATTCGTCGTTGGCCTGGGTCAGCGTCAGCGCGTCGTTCGTGTACTCGAAGGCGCCGAACTCCGGCACGTCCCAGGTCATTCGGACCTTGGCAGTGGCGTCGGAGCCGCTCTCGGAGACTTCCGTCACCTCCGCTTCGAACGTTGCCCCGTCGAGGCCGTCGATGTTCGCCTGAAGCATGTCTGCGACGAGGGCCGGGTCGCCGTCGGTGAACGCGGCCGCGGCCTCAGGGTCATCGTTCTCAAGCGCCGCGACATAGCCGTCCACGGCGGTCGTTGCGCTTGGCCCGCCGAGCGAGCGGACCGCGATTACGACGATGACGATGAGGACACCCACCAGGGCCGCGACCGCAATCGCCGCGCGATCGCTCAGGCCGAAGCGTTGCCAGGGGCGTGTTTGGGTACTGCCTTGTTCCACGAGAAATGACCCCCGGTCACTCCGGAAGGTAGCGGGGCATGCGCGAACCGGCACAAATCACAGGCAAAGCCTTTACCCTCGAGACAGATGGTGGACCGCGGGGCAGGCACTAGCCGATTGGGGGGGATCAGGCGCGCGAGTAGCGCGCTCGCGCTGTGCGTAGCCATGCTCGGCTTCGGGGCCGATGCCGCCCAGGCGGAAACAGGCACCACGACCGACCGCTACACGCTCGTCAAGGGCTGCTTCGCGCTCGAGTCGGCTGCCGGCAACCTGATCGCCCAGACGGGGAACGGCTACTCCGCGACGGCGGCGTCCCTGGGCGACGCGGAGGGATTCCGCATGCAGGCCACGAGCTCGGCAAGTACTTGTTCTACGGCGAGGCCAAGGACTTCCTCGGGCTCAACGGCGCCGCCGTGGAAGTGGCGACAGCGCCCAGCGGTCAGACCACCTGGATCGTGGACGGTGCGGCGGGGCAGTTCACGATCGTCAACGAGGCGGGCAATCTGGCGCTGTCCGTGAACGGAAGTGACCAGCTCGTTTCAGTCCCCGCGGCCCAAGCGGAAGCCTTCACCTTCGTGGCTGCCGACGGCTGCGCCGTCTACCCGGAGATCCCCCTCAACGTGACCGGCGACCCGAACACCAACCTGCCTCGTTACGGCGAGGTCGAGGGAACCATGGACGGCCACATGCACATGATGGCCTTTGAGTTCTTGAGCGGCACTGCCCACTGCGGCCAGCCGTGGCATCGGTTGGGTGTTGAGACGCGCTCCGCGACTGCCAAGACCACATTGACTCCGACGGGCTCCACCGCCGTTCTTGCCAAACTTTCCTCGGAGGGGATCCCTGTCACGAGACCTCGGGCTGGCCGAACTTCGAGGGCTGGCCGGATTCCGAGTCCTTGACTCACGAAAACTCGTACTACCGGTGGCTCGAGCGCGCGCACCTGGCTGGCCTTCGCGTCTTCGTGAACCTGATGGTCGAGAACCGGGTGCTCTGCAAGGTCTATACGAACTATCCGTTTGTGGCCACCGAGGCGAAGAACTCGTGCAACGAGACGAAGTCCGTCGAGCTGGACATCGAACTCAATCAAATGAGCTCGAGGACTACATCGACGCACAGGCGGGCGGTCCTGGCGAGGGTTTCTTCCGCATCGTCGAGAACCCGTTCCAGGCGCGCA
>CAWAZL010000002.1:0-1562470 GCA_963786495.1 uncultured bacterium
AAGAATCGATCACGACCAAGTCGTAGGCCCTCGAAACCTTCTCGATGAAGTCGCGCGCCCGCTGCGATGCGAGCAGCTCGGCGGGCTGTCCGCGTGGATCGCCTGCGGGAATCACGACGAGACTGCGCTGCGGGGGGGCATCCGCATTTCGTGACTCCTTCTTCGGCCCCGCCGCATTCGGCGTCAGAGCGCCCATCGCATTAATCGGGATCGTGTGCAAGATGTTCTTTGGCGAAGCGGTCCCTGCGAGGTACTCGGAGAACCCGGGCGTTTCGGGCAATCCGAGCCGTTTGGCGATCACCGAGCGACGCAGATCGGCGTCAACCAGCAGCGTCCGCTGCCCCGCCGCGGCAGACGCCGCCGCCAGCGAGGCCGCGACCGTGGACTTGCCTTCCTGGGGCAAGCCGCTCGTCACGAGGACCACCCGCGGAGGCTGATCGGGATTGAGCGCCACGAGATTGGAGCGAAGAATCCGGAAAGACTCGATGTCCGCCGGGGACACGAGGCCCGATCCGTTTCTTGAGCGAGCCGCGCCGGTCGACCCCATCGCAGTCTTTCCCACCCTGCCCAGAACCGGCAGGCCAAACTCCAGATGGGCGTCGGAAGTTGTGCGTATGCGTCGGTCGAAGAAGAATCCTCGAGCGAAGGCGACGAGCAGGCCGATCGCTAGCCCCACCACGAGGCCGAGCACCGTGTTGCGTGCCGTCTGAGGCGATGAAGGGCCGCCAGCGACCTCGCCCGTACGCCCTACTTCCGCGGCGCGGACGACGCCCTCGTCTACCAAGCTCTTGAGTCGACTCACCTCACCAAGCTGATTGCGTGGAATTGAAGACGGAGAGGTTGAGGTTCCCGTTGTCGTCCGTGAGCCTGCCCTTCGCGATCGGCTGGAGCTCCTCGACGGAGGTGTCCAGGATCTCCTTGAGCTGGCTGTTCTCGTCTCCGATCCAGACATCGGCGTATGCGTTGACGAGATCGGCGGCGAACTCCGCTTCGTCCCAACTCGCGGTGATCTGCACGAAGAACGTCTGTGCGCCCACATTCGTGGTGATCGCGTTTCTGAGACTCTCTGGAGAGATGTCTGTCTTGAGCACCTTCGCGACCTTCCGCGCAGTATCGATCGACCTCAGCTCCTCTGACTCGGCTGAGGCCTTCACGACCGGATTGGTGCCGGCTGGGAGCTCCATCGCGGTCTTAATGCCCGCGTCGCGCGCGATGTCGTTGAACTGAATCGCCGCTTCGGACTCATAAGCCGGCGTCTGTCCCGTAGAGAGTGCGAATGCCGCGCCGCCGAACGCGAGGGTCACCGCAACGATGACGGGGACCTGTCGACGGAGAAGCGCGAGGTAATCGCGCAGGGAGCTGTAACGCGGTCTTGTCGGACATAAGTGCTCGCTCGTTGACCTGCACGCGGTTCCTGCGTCCGCGTTAGAGCCGTCTAGAACGGTCGATCAGTCTTGCACACACCCCTTATGCGGCAAGGCGTTCAGCCCTCTGGTGCGTACAGGTCAATTCCCGCTGCCTGAATGCGCGTTGCAAGCTCTGCCACCTCCGGTTGGAGGAGCAGGCTGGACCGAGGGCTGAGCTCAACCGCGTCACGGAGTGCCTCCGCCGCAGCCTCAAGTTCGCCTGCCGCCCCATTCGCGATCGCGAGCAAGATCCGATGGCGAACCTCCTCGGGCTCGGCGTCAACAGCCGACTGAGCCTCTGAAATCGCCTCGTCCGACCTGCCCGCCTCCAGCTGCGCTACAGCCAGGGCGTTCATGGCCGTCGCCGACCACGGGGCCGCATCGAGCGCAGTCCTCGCCGCGTCCAGGGCGCCTTCGGGGTCGCCAAGCTCGAGCTGCCGCGAGGACTCGCGAACCTGCTCGACCGCGACCGCGCCCGGGATCTGGATAGCCCCAGCCAGGAACGCCGCCAGCGCCGCACCCACGCGAAGCTTTGACGAGATGCGTGATGAGGATCTCCCGCCCTGCTTCGATGTTTTCATCGGGACGGAGGCTGCAGCCCCTAGGAGGCCGGCACAAACCAGCCCGAGCACCGCGACAGCGGCTACCTCCCACGTCCAATCGATCGCGCTGGAAACCGCGATCACCCCAAGGACCGCGGCCGGACCTACGGCCCACCCGTTCCCGGCGGTCTTGACTCCGCGAAGCGCCACCAGGATAAGCCCGATCCACATAACGGCGAAGAGCAAAAGTCCGACTACCCCAAGCTCGGCGAGGGATTCGAGCCAAGCGGAGTGCGCATCGTCAACGAGCTCCGGTCCCGAACCCTCGCTCGCCCAGCGGTACACGAACGAGCCGGGGCCTTCGCCGGCTATAGGGTGATCTGCGAACCCTTCCAGCGCCTGCTCCCAGATCTCAGACCGGTTTCCCCCAAGCTCGTCCAGCCTTCCAGCGGGGTCCGTCTCTTCAATTGACGCCGTATCGCTTCCTCGGCCAAAGCCTGTAGAGACCGCGAGCATGGCGACCCCTGTCAAGCCGACACACACGATGCCAACCGCCAACAGGCGCGCGCGGCTCGACGCGCCATCCCTGGTTGAACCCGGTCGGAGGCGTTCTACGCGGGATCGCGATGAGTAGAGCCAGCATGCCCCACTCGCGATCATGATCGCCAAACCGACCGTCAGCCCGCCTTCGCCTCCGGTCCCATTGGCAATCCCCTCCTCGGAGCGGATTGCCACGATCGCGAAGGCCGAGGCAGCTGCAGCGACCGCAGCGTTGAGCGCGAACATGCGGCGCCTGCGAGTTAGCCACACTGCGACCGCGATCCCGGCAAGGCATGCGAGGACGGCGCCCCGTGAGTAGGTGAGATAGATGACGCAGGCGGCGATCGGGACCAGGGCGAGCGCCACAGATCTCTCGGTTCGCCGAGTGTCCGCACTCACTGCAAGCGCGAACGCCGTCGTCGCGGCGGCCCAAGCGCCGAGCGCGTTCCAGTAACCGATGGGATCGAACAACCGAGGCGTTTCAAGTGACGTCCCCTCAATTGAAATCGAAGCGAGATCGGGTGCCAGCCGGCCAGCAAGGGCGTATAACACACGACTCCTGCCACCGCAAGCGCACCCCGCGACGCGTTGATCCAAGACCGGGGGCCTAGGCTCAAGCTCGCCAGCGCGAACACCGCGAGGTAGCCCGCCGTCCTCGCTGCATCTGAGAGCGCGCGGTCGACGCTAGGTCCCCAGAACGCGCCGATGAGCTGCCAGCAGCAGAGCCCGCCGAGTCCAGCGATGACCAGCGTCAAGCCTCGAACGGGGACTGACCTGGGAACGACTCCGAACACGATCAGGCCAAGCAGCACCCAGCTCACAACCAGGAACCACTGCTGGCGTACTGCGAGATCGAGACCCCCGTCGGCGAAAGCGAGGACGCCGAGCAACCCCGCCGGGATCAGAAGAGATGCAAGGCTGCGCGGGCTGAGGGCCCCTCGGCGGTTCGTCACAAGCTTTGAGCCGAGGTTAAACAGATGCGAATTCTCAAGTACCGGCTACATCCGTCCGATCTACGGGTATAGTTCCGACATCGCAAAGGAGCGGCGGCCCGTTCTGTCGAAACAATGCACATGGCTCAGGGAATGACACTCAACAGGACCCGCGTTTCTATTGTCGCGCTCGTCGCGCTGCTGGGCGCGTTTCTGGCGACGGCCGCATTCGGGACTAGCCCCGCGTCCGCCCAGCTTCCTGCTATCTGCGACGACTATCCCAACCTTGACATCTGCATCGGGCCGACGGACGAAGCCGAGGACAACGGCGATCAGGGCCCAGGCGTCGATGGAGGCAAAAGCCCCAGCGCCGACAACGGTGATGGCAGTGGAACTCTCCCGTTCACGGGATACCCCCTAACGAGCCTGATCCTCCTTCTTGTGCTTCTCCTGATCACGGGCCTTGTGATCCGCTCGTACATTGCGGTCCGCGAGCGACTCCGCGACGGCCCAACGTCGAGCTAGCGACTCAGGTCTAGGCCACGGTTCGGTGCGTGTGCGCCGGCAGTTGTCGGTTGACGCGCGCGGGTGGCTGATTTACCCTTTGGCTCGCTGGCCAAACTACAGGCAGGCTGGCACGAGTGGGGAAACCGTGGAGAGACTTAGCCCAAACAAACCCATAGCTGGGCTTCCGAGCGAGCCTGCCAGCAGCCATGTGCGCGATATGGACGGCCCACCGGAGATTCGTGACGAGGTGCCCGTCCCCCAAGCGAACAGTTACCCAGTTTCCGGAGCAGTGCGTCGGCGTCAGACGACCTTTCGCCGTTTCCTTGGCATTGCGGACGCACTTTCGATCACCGTTGCGCTGTACCTAAGCGCAGTGGTGGTCGGTAACGACACCCTCACCGCTGCAGCTCTGGGCGTGCCTCTCCTTTTTGTGTTCGTCGCCAAGTTGATGGGGCTCTACGATCGCGACGCGGAACTCCTCCACAAGACAACGCTCGACGAGGTTCCCAAGCTCTTGAGCCTCTCGACATCGGCTGCGCTGGCACTCTGGCTCGCCGATGGATTGCTTGTGAACGGCGTCATCGGGAGGGATCAGGTGGTCGTCTCATTGGTGGCACTCTTCGTCTGTCTGATCGTCACGCGATCGAGCGCGCGAGCGATTGCGATTCGAATGACCCCCGCTGAACGCTGCCTCTTCATTGGACACTCATCTGCGGCCGAGGAGTTCCGGGAGAAGCTGGCGGGCAGCCATGCGGTTAGAGCCGATGTCGTGGGCTGGCTCCCAATAGGGCGTCGCGGGGACGAAGGCGACTTGGGACCGCTCGTCCTGGCTGAACGAATTCGGTCCTTGGTGACGGAGCGGGACGTTCATCGAATCGTGCTCGGGCCGGGCGCAAGCGAGGATGAACTTCTCGACGCGGTACGCCGGGTCAAGGCCAATGGCGTCAAGGTCAGCGTGCTGCCCAACGTCGCCCGCCTCGTCAACGCGTCCGTGGAGCTCGATCGGCTCAACGGCATCACCCTTCTCGGGCTGCGACGATTCGAGATTACCTTCTCCTCCCGCTTCATTAAGAGGGCATTCGACCTCGCCGGTTCGGCCGTGAGCCTCGTGATCCTCTCTCCGGTCCTCCTAGCCACTGCGATCGCGATCCGGCTCGACTCGTCTGGCCCCGTGCTGTTCCGTCAGGTTCGGGCGGGCCGACATGGCGAACCCTTCGAAGTTGTGAAGTTCCGATCGATGATCGACG
Organism: uncultured bacterium; assembly: GCA_963786495.1. Lineage (GTDB taxonomy): Bacteria > Actinomycetota > Thermoleophilia > Solirubrobacterales > 70-9 > JALZKA01. The sequence continues at coordinate 5,175 of CAWAZL010000002.1, forward strand.
GCGCAGAGGAGCAAAAGGAAGAGCTCCGACACCTCAATGAATCCGATGGGTTCTTCAAGATTGCACAGGACCCTCGTATAACCCGCGTGGGCCGGGTGATACGCCGGTTCCACATCGACGAGCTCCCTCAGCTACTGAACGTAATGCGCGGCGAAATGAGCCTGGTGGGCCCGAGACCGCTCGTTCTCGAGGAGGACAAACGGATCGAAGGCTGGCACCGCCGCCGACTCGATATCCGGCCTGGGATGACTGGCCCGTGGCAGGTTCTAGGCTCATCGCGTATCTCGTTCGACGAGATGGTGAAGCTGGACTATCAGTACGTCGCCGACTGGTCGCTGTGGAACGACGTCCGGATCCTTCTTCTTACGCTCGGCCACGTGGTGCGGCGCCGCGGGCAGTAAGCGCTACATCTGCTCCGGAGCGCTGACGCCGAGGAGGTCTAGGCTCTGCGAGATCACCTTGCGCGCCGCCTGGCAAACGCCAAGCCGTGCCGCCTCCAGCCCGTCTATTCCGCTCTCCTCGTCGGCGCCGACGACGCGACAATCGCGGTAGAACGCATGAAAGTCTGCCGCGACCGAGGTCGCATACGCGCAAAGCCGGTGCGGAGCGCGCCTCTCAGCAGCGACCTCCACTTCTGCTGGAAACTCGAGTAGACGCCGGATGAGCTCGCGCTCGGCAGGCTCGCAAGGCGCGGGTGAATCGCCGACCGCATGCTTGTCCGCATTGCGGGTGATCCCTGCGATCCGGGCATGGGCGTACTGCACGTAAAAGACGGGGTTCTCCTGCGACTGCGTGCGCGCAAGCTCAAGATCGAGGTCGATAACTGTGTCATGGCTCCGCTGGAGCAGGAAGAAGCGCGCTGCGTCCCGGCCGATGTCGTCGATCAGCTCGTCGAGGGTGACGAAGTCGCCCTTGCGCTTGGACATGCGCGAACGCTCGCCGCGCTCGACGATGTTCACGAACTGCATGATCGGCGCCTCGTAGCGGTCGGGGTCCCCGCTCAGAGATTCCGACCGCCGCCTTCATCCGCTGCACATATCCGTGATGGTCGGCCCCCAAAGGGACGATCATCTGCTCGGCGCCGCGAGCGAGCTTGTCGCGGTGATACGCAATGTCTTTGGCGAAGTAGGTCGGCTCGCCGTCTGACCGGATCAGCACCCGGTCCTTGTCGTCGTCCCAAGTCGGTGGTGCGAAGCCACAGGGCGCCATCCGACTCGTAAGTGTGGTCCGAGCGCGCGCAGTTCCTCGAGGGTCTCCTCCAGGGCGCCACGTCCGAGCAGCTCGCGCTCCGACGACCAGGTATCGAAATGGACGCCAAAGCGTTCCAGGGTGTCTTCGATGCGCTGACGCATCGCCTCGGTGCCTTGTGTCGCAAGGGCTCTCGAGATCGTCGGGGGACAAGCCTGCCGTTTTCGTCATTGCTCGCGCGAGCTCGAGCACGTAGTCGCCCGTGTACCCGCCCTCGGCCGGCTCCTCGCCTTTCATCCGAGCGGAGATCGATGCGGCAAAGCCTCGATCTGGGTGCCGGCGTCGTTCAGGTAGTACTCGCGCGAGACCTCATGCCCGGCCCTCTCCAGAACCCGCGCCAGCGAATCTCCGAACGCGGCTCCGCGACCTCCGGCGGCGGTCAGCGGACCCGTGGGGTTCGCCGAGACGAACTCGAGCAGCATCTGCGGGAGCGACTCTCCATCGACTGACGGGTCGGTGCCGACTCGCGAGAATTGCCTCCACGCCTCGCCGGTGCCATCCGTCGGTCATGAAGAGGTTCAGGAAGCCAGGGCCAGCGATCTCAAGCTTCTCGAGGTCAGGTCCGACCTCGTTGCGGATGAGATCCCCTAGCCGCTCGGCGATCTCGCGAGGTGGCTCGCCGGCTACAGGCGCAAGCAGCATCGCTGCATTGGTCGAGTAGTCGCCCATGTCGCTGCGCTTCGGGCGCTCGAGAGCGGGCTCACCCGAAGACCCGGAATGAAGCGTCGACGCTGCGGCGCTAACGCCTTCGCGCAGGACTGAAACCGGATCGGACGCCATGGCTCGCGAGTCTACGTTGGGGGATAGGCTCCCAGACGATGCGATCTCTCGTGACGGGCGGGGCGGGGTTCATTGGCTCCAACCTCGTCGATGCACTCGTGGCCCGAGGCGACAACGTCGTCGTCCTCGATGATCTGTCATCGGGCAAGACCGCGAACCTCGCGCGTGCCCTGAAGGCAGGGGCAACACTGATCGAGGGGGACGTCGCCGATCAGGATGCGGTGGCCGAGGTATTCCGGGCCGCCTCGCCGGACCTCGTGTTCCACCTCGCAGCACAAATCGATGTCAGGCGGTCAATCAGCGACCCCGTGTTCGATCTTGGCCTGAACGTCGGTGGCACGATCAACCTTCTTGAGGCTTCGGTCCGGTCCGAGGTCTCAAAATTCGTCTTTTCGTCAACCGGTGGTGCCATCTACGGTGAAGGCGAAGGCAGGGACTTGCCTCTCAACGAGGACGCGGACAGACGGCCTGATGCCCCCTATGGCCAGTCGAAGCTCGCAGCTGAGGGCTACCTGGACCTCTATGCGCGACTTCATGGGCTGAAGACCGCTGCGCTGCGCCTGGGCAACGTTTATGGACCACGGCAGGACCCTCACGGTGAGGCTGGCGTCGTCGCGATCTTCTGTGGAGCGCTGCTTGAAGGCGCTGTTCCGAAGGTTTTCGGAGACGGACTGCAGACCCGCGACTACATCTTCGTCGGCGACGTGGTGGACGCGTTCATCGCCGTTGCGGACTCTGAGGCTACCGGCGCCTTCAACATCGGCACTGGCCAAGAGGCAACAGTCTTGGACCTGGGCGAGGCGATCGCGGCTGCATACGGCGTGGATTTCGGCCCGGAGATGGCGGGCGCGAGAGCAGGCGAGGTGCAGCGAATCGCAATCTCACCCGCAGAAAGCGACCTCCGAACTTGGCTGGCGTGCGAAAACCGACCTTCGAGGACGGGCTGCGGCGTACGGCGGAATGGGCTAAGGCAGAGCCTCCTGATTGACGGGTAGCGCTGACCCCGCACGCGGTTGGCAGGGTGACTTTGACCGCTCGACCATGTTTAATGCCCATACCAACTTCTACGACGAGCGCGGAGGATTCATGTTGAGCAGGCGGACAAAGTTCAGGGCAGGCATTGGCGTGAGCGTCGGTTGCGCAGGCCTGGCAATCGGATTGCTCGGCGCGCCGTCAGCAATGGCCGGCGGAGGCTGCGCCAACGGGGGCGCCGATATTGGCTCGCTCAGCAAGGGGCAGGCCCGCGACGCGATCGTCTGCGAGATAAACGCAATCCGCAACCCGAATGTGACTAAAAACTCAGCCTTGCAGCGTGCAGCTCAAAAGCACTCGAAGGTGATGCGAAACAAGGACTGCTTCGAGCATGAATGCCCCGGCGAGGACGGCCTTGGCGAACGGGTGAAGGACGCCGGCTACGTCGCCGACGGAGATGCGTTCAAAGTCGGAGAATGCATCGCTTACGGCAGCACTTCCTTCTCGCCAGCTGATTTCGTTGACGCGTGGCTCGATGACGCAGCGCACCGAAAGGTGCTCAAGAAGAGCGCATACAACGACGTGGGCGTCGGCATCGACATCGCCGACGGCACCGCCCTGATCACAGCAGATCTCGGCGCTCGGTAGTACCTAGCGCTCGCCCTGCTCCCACGCCCGCGCGGAGCCGATCCGCTCGAGCGTGGTCGGATGCGTGCCGAAAAGCGCCGACGACCCAACCGGGCGGATCGACATCTGAGAGGTTCCGCTCCGCCAGCCGGACCTGAAGGTCCAGGAGCCCCTGCGGATCGTCGGTGATCCGTAGCGCGAACGCATCAGCGCTCGCTTCGACCTCCCGGGAGAGCTGATTCGCGGGGACGTTCACCACGAACGATGATCACCGCGATCGCAAGGAACAGTGCCGGCACCGCGGCCGCGGACCCCGGCTCGGCGCCGGAGCGGCGCGACAGCGCACTCAGAGCTCCCGGACGAGCAACAGCCCCAGCGGCGTTACGAGCGCCGCGAACAGGATCCCCCGCGGGATGTCCGAGTGGGCGACGTGGCCTAGCTCATGCGCGACCACTGACTCCAGCTCGGGCTCCGTGGTCCCGTCGATCAATGTGTCGTAGAGCACGACCCGCTTCGTGGGCCCAATGCCCGCCACGTATGCGTTCAGCGCGGTGCTCTGGCGGCTCGCGTCGACGCGATAGACGTTCGCCCACGTCGACGCCCGCCCTGTCGCCGAGCTCGACGACGTTCGCCCGAAGCTCGCTGGACTGTGGGAGCTCGTCGAAGTCGTTGAACCGGGGCGCAATCAGGATCGGAGCCAGAAGGCTCATTGCGGCGCCGTACCCGACGACGACGATCGACCCCGGTATCCACCACCGGCGAGGCGAGCGGCGGATCAGCGCGGAGAGAGCCGCGGCGCCGGCGCCGGCCACGAGCGCGCCGATCACGAGGCCCTTCGCCTGGTCGCCAAGCCATGGCCCGAGCGTCTGCGTGGATAACCCCACGTCCACGGATCGCTCGTGAGCGGCGAGCGTCATCGGGAAGGCGACGGCCTCCGCGATCACGACGACGACCACGCCCGCGGCCGCGGTGCCCAGCACGCTTCGCGACGACAGCCTCGCGAGCAGGTCGCGGCGCCACGTGGGCGGCCCACGGCGAGCGCGCCGATGACGAGGGCCTGCGCCGCCAGCCCGCCCACCAAGAGCAGGCGCTGCCCCTCGCGAAAGTCGGTTGCGCGCTCGATCTCCGCGGGGTCGAAGTAGTCGCTCGGCGACTACCGCTTCGGGCGGAATGCCCTCCTCGGACGGGGCGAGCAGCAGGACGGCTCCCTCGGCGACGACGATGAGCGCCGCGAAGCAAAGCCCCGCGCGCGCCGCCTGAGAGCCCGAGATCCGGCGACGGAGGCCCGAAATTGCCATCCGCTCCTACGATAGTCCGCTCTCGTGCGCATCGCGGTCATCTCCGACATCCACGCGAACCTGCCCGCCTTCGAGGCCGTCCTGGCCGAGATCGACCGGGATCCGCCGGACGAGCTCTGGTGCCTCGGCGACGTCGTCGGCTACGGCGCGCAGCCGAACGAGTGCTCGCGCATCGTCGCCGAGCGGGCCGACCTCTGCCTGGCGGGGAACCACGACCTTGCGGCGCTCGACGCGCTGGACATCTCGTCCTTCTCGCCGGCTGCGGCTGAGGCCGCGATCTGGACTCGCGGCAAGCTCGACGATGACTCCCGCACCTTCCTCGAGAGCCTCAAGGCCAGCGACGAGTCCCGCGATGTCGCGGTCTACCACGCCTCACCGCGAGACCCGGTCTGGGAGTACGTCCTTTGGCCCGATCAGGCGGGCGCGTGCATCGCTAAGCAGGCGACCCGCGTATCGATGGTCGGTCACTCCCACGTCGCCCTCTGCTTCCGCGCCGACGACGACGGCGATGTGGACGCGACCCAGGGCGCCCAGGTCGCGGCAGGCACGACTCTCGACGTCGGAGACGGCGGCTGGCTCCTGAACCCGGGCAGCGTCGGCCAGCCGCGGGACGGCGACCCGCGGGCCGCCTGGCTCACCCTGGACACCGAGGCCTGGACCGCGGCCTATTCGCGCGTCGAATATCCGGTGGACAAAGCCGCCGAGTCGATCATCGAGGCGGGCCTTCCCGAGCACCTCGGGAAGCGCCTGGCGATCGGGCAATGAGGCCCAGGGGACTCCATACACTCGCTCGTGTGCTGGGGAAACGCGCAACACTTGGCGCGATGAGCACTGTCGCGTGCGCCGCTCGCTTTGTGTGCCTGCGGCGGGCAACGAAGACAGAAGGCACGATCCCGCAGGGCCAGGGCGACGCAGATCGTCGCGCTGCTCGACCAGCTGGATCAGCGTGTGGACGACGGCAATGCGACGCCGCGCGAGGCAACGGCCCTGGAGATCGTCAGGAGCGGTCCAGGCGATTCCCGATGAAGTGACGGCGAGCTTCGGGAGACGCTGGTGACAGCGAGCGACAACCTGGTCGCTCAGTCCCGTGACCCTGATCAGTGCAGGAGGCTGAGGAGCGAGCCCGAGGAGGAACCGAGCGGAGCGCACCGGCGAGGGAGGGGCAGCGCCCTGATGTCTGGACCTGGCTGCAAGCCTCATCTCCGACCGCTACGAGCTGGGCGAACGCCTGGGCTCCGGCGGCATGTCCACGGTCTACGGCGCGACCGACCGCGTGCTCGAGCGCACGGTCGCAGTGAAGATTCTTGCCGAGCATCTCTCCGACGACGAGAAGTTCGTCGCGCGCTTCCGCCGCGAGGCGCTGGCCGTGGCCCGTCTGATCCATCCCAACATCGTCCAGGTCTATGACACGGGCGTCGACCACGACCGCCACTACATCGTCATGGAGTACGTCGAGGGCCGCTCGGTCGCGCAGCTCCTTCAGCGCCACGGCAAGCTCGGCTCCGAGGTTGCCGTCTCGATCGGCGTGCAGGCATGCGCGGGCCTTGAGTACGCGCACCGCCAGGGCATCATCCACCGCGACGTGAAGCCCGGCAACCTGATGGTGATCGGCGGCCCGGCCGGACCCCAGACCCGCGGCTCGCACGATCCGCAGACGGACGAGATGACGGTCAAGCTGACGGACTTCGGCATCGCGCGAGCGGCCGAGCAGACCCGGATCACCCAGGTCGGATCGGTGGTCGGTACGGCCGCCTACCTCGCTCCCGAACAGGCGCGCGGCGGCGAGGCGACGCCCGCTGCCGACGTCTACGCCCTGGGCGTCGTGATCTACCAGATGCTCACGGCACGGCTGCCGTGGGAGGGCTCGAGCCTCGCCGAGCTCGCAATCCGCCGCGAGTCCGAGAGCCCCCTCCCTCCCACGTCCTACGACTCGGCGGTGCCGGAGACGCTCTCGACCGCCGTTCTTCGCGCGCTCGAGGGAGAGGTCGACCACCGCTACTCCACGGCCAAGGAGTTCTCCGCTGCCCTGCGCGCGGGCATCTCGGGTCGTGAGCCGCCAGTCGCCTCCGACGAGATGCCGACCAGGGCGCTCATCGCCGGTGGAGCCGCAACAGCCGCCACGCGAGCGATGGACTCCCCTGACGTAGCGACGCCCATCTCGCCGCACCCCGCCTATGCCCCGCCCCGCCGTGCCGCCGCTGCCCCCGCTCCTGCGCCCGTCCAGGCCAAGAAGCCGTCGGGCGGATCACGCTTCCTCCGCGCGCTTGGCGTGCTCTTCCTCGTCGCGATCCTGGCCGCCGTGATCGCCATCGTCGTCCTGGTCCTCACCGACGCGGGCAGAACACCGACCTCGGCGACTTCATCTCCGACGAGATCAACGAGCAGATCGACAAGCTCAAGGAGCTCGTCGGCGACAACACCCAGTAGCGGCTCAGGCGCTCCAGGGCGGAGCGCCGGCAAGGCCGGCTCTGGCGGTACTCCTCGTAGCGTCCCTCAGCGATCGCTTCTCGCGCGCCCCGGCACCAGTCGCTCCAGGTAGGTCAGGTTGTGCAGCGTGAGCAAGCCGGACCGCCGTGAGCTCTTCGGCGCGGGCCAGGTAGTGGAGGTACGCGCGCGTATGCCGCGCGCACGCCGGGCACGGGCATCCCTCGACCAGCGGGCCTTCGTCCTCGGCCAGCGTCGCGCGAGCGCACGTTCATCCGAAAGCGATCGTCGGGCAAGCGGCGCGAGTGCCACGCCGTGCCGCCCCAGCCGCGTGGGCACCGCGCAGTCGAAGACATCGATGCCCAGCGCGATGAAGTTGAGGAGGTCGTCCGGCTCACCGATCCCGAGGAGATGCTTCGGCGCATCGACCGGGAGGAGCGGCGCGGTCAACTCGAGCACGCCCGCCATCTCTTCCTTGTCGCGGCCGAGCGTGCCGCCGATCGAGATTCCGTCGATCGCCGCGGCGCTCACTCGCTCCGCCGAGCTCCGGCGGAGCTCCTCGTGGACTCCGCCCTGGACGATGCCGAACACGGCCTGCCCTGGCGGCCCCTCAGTCGTCATGCCACTTGAGGCAGCGGTCGAGCCAGCGATGCGTTCGCTCGGTCGAGCGCGCGGTGTAGTCCAGGTCGGCGTGATACGGCGTGCACTCGTCGAAGACCAGCGCGATGTCGGAGCCGAGCGCCGCCTGGATGCCCATCGACTCCTCAGGGCCCATGAACCGCTCGACGCCGTCCAGGTAGGAGCGAAAGCGCACTCCCTCCTCCGCGATGTCGAGGATCGAACCGTGGTTGCCGGCATTCCCGCGCCGGCCCTTGATCTCGTCCGCGACATTGCCGTGGGCGAGCGAGAAGACCTGAAAGCCGCCCGAGTCCGTGATGATCGCGCCGTCCCAGTTCATGAACTTGTGCAGGCCGCCGAGCTTCTCGATGTGCTCGTGGCCCGGACGAAGGTCGAGGTGGAACGTGTTGCCCAGGACCATCTCGTAACCCAGCGCCGCCACCTCGTCGGTGTCGAGGCCCCTGACGGCGCCCGTCGTGGCGAGCGGGATGAACGCGGGAGTGGCGACCTCGCCGTGTGGAGTGACGATCTTTCCGGTGCGAGCGGTCCCGTCGCGCGCTTCGATCTCGAAGCTCAGGCGGTTTGGATCATGGCGCATCGCTACGAGGAGACGAGCGAGCGCCCGGTCATCTCGTCCGGCTGGTCGATCCCCAGCAGCGCCAGCGCGGTCGGCGCCACGTCGGCAAGGATCCCGCCGTCGTCGAGCTCCACGCCCTGCGCGGTGACGATGAACGGGACCGGGTTCGTGGAGTGCGCGGTGTTGGGCGAGCCGTCCGGCTCGAGCATGTTGTCGGCGTTGCCGTGGTCGGCGGTCACGATCATCGCTCCACCGCTCTCGTGCACCGCCGCGACGACGCGGCCGAGGCACTCGTCAACGGCTTCGACAGCCCTGACCGCCGCCGGGATCACGCCGGAGTGGCCGACCATGTCGGGGTTCGCGAAGTTGAGGATGCCGAAGCGCGGCGAGGCGTCCTTCCATCCGTCGATGAACGCGTCGGCCGCCGCGTTCGCGCTCATCTCGGGCTTTTAGTCGTAGGTGGCGACGTCGCGAGGCGACTCGACAAGGCGGCGCTCCTCCCCCTCCCACTCCTCCTCACGGCCGCCGTTGAAGAAGTAGGTGACGTGCGCGTACTTCTCCGTCTCGGCGACGTGGAGCTGACCAGCGCCCTCGCCGGCCAGCACCTCCGCGAGGGTCGTCGCGGGCGACCTTGGGCGGGAACGCGATCGGGTAGGGCCAGCCCTCGCGGTACTGAGTGAGCGTCGTCAGCTCGAACTCCGGACGCCCCTGAGCGCGAGAACTCGTCGAAGCCCGGCTCGGCCAGGGCGCGGACGAGCTGGCGGGTGCGGTCAGGGCGGAAGTTGAAGTGGATGAGGACGTCGCCGGGCGCCATGCCGTCGTAGTCGCCGATCACGACCGGCTTGATGAACTCGTCGGTCTCGCCGGCCTCGTGCGCGCCCTTCACGGCGTCCTCGGCCGTCTCGGCGCCTCACGCCCTGTGCGTGCACGAGAGCGTCGTAGGCGAGCTTCGTGCGCTCCCAGCGGGTGTCGCGGTCCATCGCGTAGTAGCGCCCGCTGACGGTCCCCACACGGCCCGCCTGCCGAAGCCAGCGCTCGAGCTCTGGGATGTAGCCGGCGGAGGACTTCGGAAGGGTGTCGCGGCCGTCGGTGAAAGCGTGCACGACGAGATCCGGAACGCCCTCGCGTGCCGCGAGCTCGATGAGCGCCTCGATGTGCTCCCAGCCGGAGTGGACGCCGCCGTCGGAGACCAGGCCCATCAGGTGCAGGCGGCCGCGCGGCGACTCGCGCGCTGCCTTACATGCGGCGACGAGCGCCTCGTTCTCGAAGAAGGAGCCGTCGGCGATCGCGTCGTCGATCCGCGCGAGGTCCTGCTTGACGACGGCGCCGGCGCCCAGGTTCATGTGGCCGACCTCCGAGTTGCCCATCTGCCCGTCGGGAAGCCCGACGTCGCGCCCCGACGCCGAGAGCTGCGTGTGCGCGTACCCGGCCCAGAGCTCGTCGAAGACGGGCGTGTCCGCCTGGGAGATCGCGTTGCCCGGGCCGTCGGGCGCCAAGCCCCAACCGTCGAGGATCACCAGCGCCACGGATGGCGCGGGCAGCTCGCCGGGTCCGGGTGGAAGGCTCACGCCGCTTCGCAGATCGCCAGGAAGTCGGCGGGCTCGAGGCTCGCGCCGCCCACCAGGGCGCCGTCGATCTCCTCCCGTCCGAGGAGCTCCTCGGCGTTGTCGGGCTTGACCGAGCCGCCGTAGAGGATGCGGACCTGCAGCGGCGGCCTCCTGGTCGCGCTCGGCGACGATCGAGCGAACGAACCCGACCGCCTCCTCTGCCTGGTCGGGCGTGGCGGTCTTGCCGGTCCCGATCGCCCAGATGGGCTCATACGCGATCACGATCCGCGGCAGGTGCTGGTCCTCGACCTGCTCCAGGTCGGCCTCGAGCTGGCGGCGAAGTACGTCCTCGGTGATGGCCCTCCTCGCGCTCCTCCTCGGACTCCCCGATGCACAGGATCGGCTGGAGCTCAGCGCGAAGCGCCGCTACGAGCTTCTGGGCGAGCGCCTCGTCGGTCTCGGCGAAGAGCGCCCGCCGCTCGGAGTGGCCAAGGACCACGGCCTCGACGCCGATCGAGGTGAGCATCGAGGCCGAGATCTCGCCGGTGTAGGCGCCGGAGTCCGCCTCGTGCATGTTCTGCGCGGCGACCTTGACCGGGCTGCGCCTGGCACCGCTCGACGGCCGTCACGAGCGACGTGAACGGCGGGCAGATCACGATGTCCTTGTCAGCGAGCTCGCCGATATCGCCCAGGAAGCGATCGAGGAAGTCCTCGGTCTCCTCGACGGTCTTCTGCATCTTCCAGTTCGCCGCCAGATACGGCCTGCGCTCGCTCATCGTCTCATCCTTTTCGTCGGCATCATCATTCTGAGCGAGCGCGGCAACGCCCGGCAGATCCTTGCCCTCCAAGAGCTCCAGCGACGCGCCGCCTCCGGTTGAGAGCCAGTCCACGTCCTGGTCCAGGCCGAACGCGACAAGCGCGGCCGCGGAGTCGCCACCGCCGACGACCGTGTGCGCGGATGAAGCCGCAACGGCCTCTGCGACGCCGCGGGTCCCGGCGGCGAACGGCTCCATCTCGAATGCCCCCATCGGCCCGTTCCAAAGGACCGAGCCGGCTTCGGCGATGGCTTCGGCGTACCGCTGCGTCGTCTCGGGCCCGATGTCGAGGCCCATCCAGCCGTCTGGCACCTCGATTCCGGGTATGTCCTTGCGCTCGGCCTCCGCTGAGAAGGAGTCCGCGATCACGAGGTCCGTTGGCAGCAGAAGCTCGCAGTCAGAGCGCTCGGCCTTTTCGAGCAGCTTCTCGGCCAGCGGCACGTCCTCATCTGCGAGAAGCGAGTTGCCGATGCCGACGCCTCGCGCCTTGAAGAACGCGAAGCACATCGCGCCGCCGATCAGCACCTTGTCCGCCATCTGGAGGAACCGGTCGAGCACGCCGATCTTGTCGGAGACCTTGGCGCCGCCAAGGGCCACGACGAGCGGCCGCTTGGGGTCGTCGCGAAGCGCCGTCAGCTCGGAGAGCTCGCGCTCGAGCAGGAGGCCCGCGTAGGCGGGCAGGAGATGCGCCACGCCCTCGGTCGTCGCGTGCGCGCGGTGCGCGGCGCCGAACGCGTCGTTCACGTAGAGGTCCGCCGAGCCCAGCAAGGCCAGCGGCGAGGTCGGGGTCGTTCTTCGGTCTCCCCCTCCTCCCACCGGCTGTTCTCGAGCAGCAGCACCTGCGCCGGGCTCGAGATCTTCGGCCTCGGCCGCAACGTCGTCGCCCACCACGCCGGGCGCGAGCCTCACCGGAACGCTCAGGAGCCTTGCCAGCCGATCGCGCACGGGGCGCATCGAGAGCTCGTCGCGGCTATCGGGCCGGCCGAGATGTGAGACGAGCGACGACCTTCGCGTCCTGCTTGATCAGAAGCTGGATCGTCGGCAGCGCTGCCCGAATGCGCGTGTCGTCGGTGATCTCGCCGTCGGCGAGCGGCACGTTCAGGTCGGCCCGCACGAGGACGCGCTTGCCCTCGGCGGGCGCCTCGCGGACGCTGCGGAACTCTGGCGGCAAGCCGGGCGGCTACCCCAGGACCTTGGTCGCCAGCTCGACGACCCGGTTCGAGTAGCCCCACTCGTTGTCGTACCAGGAGACGACCTTCACCATCGTGCCCTCCATGACCATCGTCAGGCTCGAGTCGAAGATCGACGAGTGCGGGTCCTTGACGATGTCGGTCGAGACGATCGGGTCCTCCGTGTAGGACAGGATGCCCTTCGAGCGGGCCCTCGGCCGCCTCCTTCACTGCCGCGTTGATCTCGTCCTTCGAGGTCTCCTTGCCGACCTTGGACGACCAGGTCGACCACCGAGCCGGTCGCGACGGGCGCGCGCACGGCGAAGCCGCTCAGGCGGCCTTCGAGCTCGGGGAGCACCAGGCCGACGGCCTTGGCGGCGCCCGGTGGAGGCGGGGATCAGGTTGAGCGCAGCCGCGCGCGCGCGGCGCAGGTCGGAGTGCGGCATGTCCTGAAGGCGCTGGTCGGCCGTGTAGGCGTGGATCGTCGTCATCAGGCCGTGCTCGATGCCGACGGCGTCGTTGATCACCTTCGCGATCGGCGCCAGGCAGTTCGTGGTGCACGAGGCGTTCGAGATGATGTGGTGCGAGTCGGCGTCGTACGTCAGAGTCGAAGTTGACGCCCAGCGCGACCGTCACGTCCGGCTCCGTGGCCGGCGCGGAGATGATCACCTTCTTCGCGCCCGCGTCGAGGTGCTTCTTCGCGTCATCGCGCTTGGTGAAGAGGCCGGTGGACTCGATCACGACGTCGACGCCGATGTCGCCCCAGGGGAGGTCGGCCGGGTTGCGCTCCTCGAAGACCTTGATCTCCTTGCCGTCGACGGTGATGGAACCGCCGCCCTCGGTGACCTCGCCCGGGAAGCGTCCCAGGATCGAGTCGTACTTCAGGAGGTGGGCGAGCGTCGCGTTGTCGGTGATGTCGTTGACCGCGACGATGTCGATGTCCGCGTCGGACTCATGCGCCGCACGAAAGAGGTTGCGCCCGATGCGCCCGAAACCGTTGATGCCGACCTTGACTGCCATGTTCTCTCGATCCTCCTGGTTGGTTTCTGAAGTTCTCAGTTCGCGCCGACCGCGATCTCAATCCGGTTGCCGTCCGGGTCGAGAAGGTAGGCGGAGTAGTAAGTGGCACCGTATTCGGGCCGTTGGCCTGGTGGGCCGTCGTCCTTGCCGCCGTTACCGATCCCTGACTCCCAAGCGCCCTTCACGCCCGAGATGCCGGGCGAAGCGAGGCAGATGTGTCCGCTCGTCGCACCGGGTGCGTGGCGAGTCGACGCGAAGAAGACGGGACGCACGATCCCCCAGCCGATCTGATCGTCGGTCTCCGATGTGGCGGCGCCAGCCAAGCGCGCCCACGACGGCGTCGTAGAACTGCCCGCTTCGCTCCAGATCGGAGACCTCGACGCTCACGTGGTGGATCACTCAGGTGAATCTATTCAGTGGCTAGCTGCGGGGCGCCCAGCGGAAGAAGCGCATGGCGAGCAGGAGGCCGCCCACCCCCCAGAGAGCAACGATGCCGAGATTGCCCCACTCGAATCCGGCGCCCGTAGTCGCAGGATCGAACGCGGTGAACAGAGCCTCGAAGAAGTTGCGGATCGGGAACACCGAGGCGACATCGAGGACGCCATCGGGAATCTCCGTGTCAGGGATGAACACGCCAGAGAGGAAGTAGAGGGGCAGGACGGCGACGTTCGTGATCGCCGGAGCTGCATCCTCTGAGGGGATCACCGCGGTCAACGCGAAGCCCAGGCACGAGAACGACGCCGCGCCAACCAGGATTGCCACCACCAACGCCGGCGCCGTCGAGGTCGGAATCTCCACGTCGTAGAAGACGTAACCGATCAGAGTCACGATCACGGTCATGAGCAGCGAGATGACGACCGCGTTGCCCACCCGGCCCGCAACGGTCGCCCACGTGGGCAACGGCGTCGAGCGCACTCGCTTGAGCCGCCCGCTGTCGCGCGCCTCGACCAGCGAGATCGCCAGGCTCACCAGCGTCGCCGAGACGATCGCCAGCGTCATGATCCCCGGCACGTAATAGGTGGCGATCGAGATGTTCCCGCGCTCCTCGATCGTGTCGTTTCCGAAGATCTCGCAGAAGATGAACAGGAAGATCAGCGGCAGCATCACCGTGAAGAACACGGACGCCGGACTCCGCCAGAAGACCCGCCTGTCGTAGCGGTACTGGTGACGGACGAGGGCGATCGCGCTCACGCGGGCTCCTCCGTCAGCTCGAGGTACATGTCCTCCAGGCTCGGACGCGTGACCTCGAGGCCGCTGAGCTCATGCCCGCGCTCCATTGCCCAGCCCGTGAGCGCGTTCAGGGTGCGAATGGGCTCGTCGGTCGAGATCGCGACGCCGGCGCCGCGTAGTTCGGACTCCACGCGGCCGATGCCGTCGGGTAGGTCGGCCGTGGTGACGCCGGGCGGGAGCAGGAACCTGATCGCGCTTGCTCTTTCCGCGCGTCCACCGAGCTCGTTCGGTGCGCCCTCGGCGACGATCAGCCCGTCGCGGATAATCGCCACGCGGTCGGCGAGGAACTGCGCCTCGTCCATGTAGTGGGTGGTGAGGAAGACGGTCTTGCCGAGCTCGCGAAGGCTCGCGATGACCTCCCAGGCCTGGCGGCGCGCCGAAGGGTCGAAGCCGGTCGTCGGCTCGTCGAGGAACAAAAGCTCAGCGTCGCCGACCAGTGCCATTGCGACATCGAGGCGGCGCTGCTGACCTCCGGAAAGTTTGCCGGCGCGGTCCTCCGCTTTGCCTTCGAGCCCGACAAGGGCGATCGTCTCGTCGACATCGCGCGGCGCCCGGTAGTAGCCGGCGTAGAGCTCCAGCGTCTCCCGCACGGACAGAAGCGGCTCGACGCGGCACTCCTGGAGCACGATGCCGATGCGCTCCCGCCACTCACGGTTGCCGTTCTTCGGATCGACGCCAAGGACGCTGACGTCCCCAGCGGTGCGCTCGCGGTATCCCTCGAGGATCTCGACCGTGGTCGTCTTCCCGGCGCCGTTCGGCCCGAGGAATGCGAATACCTCGCCGGCCTCGACCGAGAGGTCGATCCCCCGGACGGCCTCGTTCGAGCCGTAGGCCTTCCGGAGGCCGGATACGCGGCTATGGCGAGAATCGGCATTCCGGTCGGAGCCCTCGCCTGATCCGCGACTGGTTGTCGCTTGAATAGATGGCCCGATCGCTTGTTTATCTCTCCGCAGATGAGGCCGTCTCAGGGGTGGAGCTCATCGGGCGTCCCTATCGCAGGCTTGGTCGGCCTCGATACGTCTGATTGGCGGCGCCGAACGCGCTCGCTGGCCCGTAGCCAAATGCTCCGGATCCTGGCGGAAATCCAAACGCGATCGTTCCGGTGCCGCCAGACCAGCGGCAAGTTTTTTGGATTTCACGAGAACACATGGGACGTGCAGGGCTCACACGGATGGAACGCTGAAGAGCTCGCAACGATCGCCAAGGGGGCCGGAACAAACTCGCTCCGTTTTCATCTCAATTGGCAGTGGGTGGAGCCTCAGCCAGATGTCTGGAATGAGAGCGGATGGGACCACTACGAGCGCATGTACGACGCACTTCAGGCGCGTGGCATGCGTCCCCTCATCACGGTTGTCGGGACGGCACCGTGGGCTCGGGAGGCGCCATATCAAGGCTGCTTGAACCAGGTGGGGTGTGAATATCCGCCCGCCCCCTGGGCGGACCCTCAGTGGGCGCAATTCACCGCCGAAGTCGCGCGCCGCTTTCCCGACGCGGCCGCAATCGAAATCTGGAACGAGCCGAACATGAGGGGCTTCTATAAGCCCGAACCAAACCCGCACAGATACGCCCAGCTCGTGCGTACCGCATATCTGGCGATCAAGGGCGTCGAACCTGAGATGACCGTCGTTGCCGGTGGGCTCGCGCCGGCCCCGAATACCGTCCGGGACCTCTTTGGGCAAATCGAGTACATGGGCATGGGAGAGTTCCTGACGAAGGCTTACTCAGCTACCCCCTCAATCAAGAACTACAGCGACGCAATCAGCTTCCACACCGTCATTGCGGACACGGAGTTCGGCGCCACGAGCCATTGGGCAAACGCCTTTCAAGCTGTTCGTGAGGCGAAGGCCGCCGCTGGAGATGCTTCGAAGAAACTCTGGTTGACCGAAACGGGCCTGACGCTCGGGTCTCAAAATCCAGTGATCACACCGGCTCAGCAAGCAGCGGGGTTGCTGGAGCAGTACCGGCGTGTAATGACGATGCCCGATCTCGGGGCCATGTATATCCACACCCTGGGTGACAGGCTCGAAGCGCCGTCGCCCGAGCGCGACTTCGGAATCATCGCGGGATTCAAGCCGTTCACCCCACGACCTGCTTTCTGCGCGTTCGCGGGGCGCGTGAACACACCGACTCCCTTCGGCGGATGCCCCAAGATCCACGAGGGCCCGCCGGACCCGGATCCCGATCCCGGATCCCGATCCCGATCCGGATCCTGATCCAGACCCTGATCCGGACCCTGATCCGGACCCTCTCGAAAGCGAGTGCAGCACGGACATGACGGTTCTTCGCTGGTTCATGGAAAACACCAGCGGCGATGAGCGCAAGCAATACAAGCGGGCCTACCGTGAGCGGGCCCGCGAATGCGTGCCCTGTGTCAAGCGCGTCGCCACTCTCAAGAGGAAGGCACGAGCGGCGGACTCCCGAGCCAAGCGGGACAGCCTCCGCGAGAGAGCTCGTCAGGTGAAGAGCAGGTGCGGCCCTTGTCGCAAGACACTGGTTGGGCTGGAGAGGGCTGCGACGGGTGCTCCGCAGCAAGATTACGACGCGTTGGTGCGTCAGCATGATGGACTGCGACTTCAATGTCGCGGTCAAAAGCCGGAATAGCCTCCCGCCCGCTACTGGCGGTCGTTTCTTTTCTCGCCGTTGCGGCCGGCGTGGTTGGTGCGATCGCTCTCACGGGGGACGATGAAGCCCGGCTCGCCGCTCACGTGCTCCGCCTTGGGAAAGAACTCTTGCCGCGTCGCGCCTCTGCGCTGCGCCGAGGGTGGGCGCCCTCTGAAGCTCAGCGAAGAGAGCGGGGCGTTGCCGTACGGATTCAACGACGCGGCGTCGATCACCGGCCAGCTGGACCCCGAAGCGGACATCCAGTTGCAAGAGGTGGCTGGCTCATCGTTCGTTCGCCTCGTCCTCGATTGGGGGCGGGTTGAATCCACGCCCGAGGCGTTCGACTTTTCTCAGACCGATGAGATCTACTGCGCAGCCGCCGCGGAAGGAATCGGCACGCTATTCACGGTTACAGGCATCCCTGTCTGGGCCGCGCCAGAAGTCGGGAAGAACTGCACTCCGGACGCCGCGTGCGTTCAGCCTCCTGCGAGCGAACACCTCGATCCCTGACGAGATTCGCAGCCATCGCTGCCGACCGCTATCCGTTGGCGATGGGTTTCGAGGCTTGGAACGAACCGAATCTCCCGCTTTCTGGCCTGCCCCGAGCCCGGCGGCATACGTTGATGTTCTCGAGGCGATACACGACGGAGTCAAAGCGGCCAGGCCGGAGCAACTCGTCCTCGGCGGATCGGTCGCGAACCAGCAAACTGACGACCCTTCAACGGGCGCGATCTCTCTCGAGAGTTTCCTGTTCGCGATGCTTGATGCGGGCGCTGCCGAGAGCATGGACGCCTTGAGCGTCCATCTTTACCCGATCGGCCGAATGGGCACGACCGAAGACCTCTTCACGCCTTCGCTGGCCGTTACGAGTGACCTCGCCTCGTCATCCGACCTCCCGATCTGGATCACCGAAACCGGCGTGACCACCCAACCGGGAGCCTTCGCGCCGCCAGTCACAGAGGCGGAGCAGGCGGTGGAGCTCGATGAGATCTACGAGACCGCGGCTTCGAGCACGCAGGTCGAAGCGGTTGCGTTTCACACGTTGCTGGACCCCGATTCAGCTGTTCCCGGAGGCCCAGGATTCGGCTGGTTCGCTGAGCACGAACAAGGTGCGGTCAGGCCGAAGCCGGTGGTTTGCGCGTTCCGGGCGAAGCTCGGTCTGCCCGGCTGCCCGACCACGATCGATGTTTCAGCCGAGTGAGCCGTTGCGCGCAGTGAGACAAAGGGCCGGGCCTGGCTCCTCATCGTGGGTTTCTAGCCCAACTTCGACATCCGTCCACCCGAAGTGCGCTAGCGCCGCTAGCAAGTCATCGCGCGAGAGCCAAGCGGCGCTTCGGTTCATGCCGCCCGGAAACCGTGAGAGACGCAGACCAAATCTGTTGTACGGGCGCGGATAGAGCAAATGAGAGAACCCATTGAACTCGGCTTGGACCGGATCCTTGAAGCGGCGCGAGCCCGAAAGCAGCGTCGCGTCGTAGACATGCGTCCAGATGAAGAGTCTCCGAGCGCGTCGTGAAAGGAGCGAAATGAGCTCGACGGGATTGACGAGGTGGTACAGGACGCCGCAGGCAACGCAGACATCGAATGTCTCGTCCGCTTCGCGGAGAAGCTCCAGGAAGTCGCCGCAAACGAAGCGCGCCTTGGTCATCCCAGTCACTTGAGCGGTTGCCAGGCATTTCGCGAAGGCATGGCGATTGCTCTCCACCGCAAGAATCGAGTCAGCTCCACCTCGCTCGAGCATGAACGTGTGACCTCCCTCGAGAGGGCCAAGTTCGAGCACGCGAGCCGCCTCGATCCCAAGTCTGGATATTGCCCACTTGAGCCGCGGATCCTCGAAGGTGGGTGACTCGCCGGAGGACACGCGGAACTCGGCCGGGAACCGAGAATGCCAATCGGAGCTGACCGCGTCGAGTGTCGTCTGATTCGAGGGTCTACGGCGTTCATGCAAATCGAGCGCGGACCGCTTGAAAAGGACGCCCCCCTCAGCGAGTTTGGTCAGCGCTTGCGCAGGCCGCGAAGAGCTGAAGGACATTGCCCCAGGATAGTTCGGGTCTCAGTCGATCCGCGTGTCGCGGTGCACGACCCGCGCCGCGACCTCCTCGCGGTCGGCAAGGTGTCGCGCGATGCGGTTCGCGACCGTGATGGATCGATGCCGCCCACCGGTGCAGCCGACCGCGATCGTGAGGTGGGTCTTGCCCTCCGCCACATAGGCAGGCAACAGGAAGTCGAGGAGACCCAAGACGCGGCGGTAGAACTCACCGGCGAGCTCTCCGGCTTCGACGTGCTCGACCACCGCGGCGTCCATTCCGGTGAGCGGACGCAAGTCCTCGCGGTAGTGCGGGTTAGGCAGAAAGCGGACGTCGAACATCAGGTCTGCGTCGCGCGGCGGCCCGTTCTTGAAGCCGAACGTGAGCAGGGTCAGCGCGAGGCGGCGGCGCTCGTCCTTCGGCCCGAGTAGCTCGTTCGCGATGCGCCGCCTCAGCATGGCTCCCGTGAGGTCGGAGGTGTCGACCACCACGTCGGCCGTTTCTCGAAGCGCGCCCAGCACCTCTCGCTCCGCCCTGATCCCGTCGATGACGCGCCCGTCGGGGGCGAGCGGGTGGCGCCGGCGCGTCTCCTTGAAGCGGTCCATGAGCGTCTCCTCGCCCGCTTCGAGGAAGAGCACCTTCAGGTCCAGGCCGTCCTGGTCGAGCTCGCCGATGACCGCTTGGAGCTCGTCGAAGTAGCCGCGTCCACGCACGTCGGTGACGACGGCGGCGTGGCGGACCATCGAACCGTCGTGGCGGAAGAGCTCGCCCAGTGAGCCGATCATCCGCGGCGGCAGGTTGTCGACGCAGAAGTAACCCGTGTCCTCAAACGCCGCGATCGCCTCCGACTTGCCGGCACCCGAGTAGCCGGTGATCACCCACAGCTCGACCGGCTGCGGGAACAGCTCGTCCTGGGGGCGCTTCTTCATCCCGACTTGTTCAGCTGGCGGTGGATGTCGCGGGCGATCTTGCCAGGGATGCCGGGGACCGCTTCGATCTCCTCGCGCGTTGCCGCGACGATCCGCTCCGGCGAGCCGAAGTGGGTCATCAGCGCACGCTTGCGGGCAGGGCCGACACCCCGGAGCTCGTCGAGGATCGACCGGGTCATCGCCTTGTCGCGGCGGTTGCGGTGGAAGTCGATGGCGAAGCGATGCGCCTCGTCACGCACTCGCTGGACGAGATGCGACGCGGGCGAGTCAGGCTCGATCGCAAGCGGAGCGGAGCGCCCAGGGACGTAGATCTCCTCCGCGCGCTTCGCCAGGCTGATCACCACGACCCCGCGGTCCGTCAGCGTCCCGATCGCCTTCATGCCCGACGAGAGCTGGCCCTTGCCGCCGTCGATCATGATCAGGTCGGGCATGGCCGCGAAGCTCGGGTCACGCTCGGCGTCGTGCGGTGAGCGGTCGGCCTGCTCGACCAGGCGCGAAACGCGCCGCGAGAGCACTTCGTTCATCGATGCGAAGTCGTCCGGGCCGCCCGTTCGGTCCCCGCGGATCCGGAAGCGCCTGTAGTCGGACTTCTTCGGCGCGCCGCCCTCGAAGACCACCATCGACGCCACGGTGTGCTCGCCGCCGATGTTCGAGATGTCGAAGCCCTCGATCCGGATCGGCAGGTTGTCCATCCGCAGCGCCTCCTGGAGCGCCGCGACCGCGTCGACCCGCTGTGAGCGGCGGCGCTCGGAGCGCAGCTTGTCCTGCTTGAGCGCGAGCTGCGCGTTCCGGGCCGCGAGCTCGCGGACTCGACGCAGCTCGCCGCGCTCGGAGGCGCGAACCTCGACCGGGCCCCCGCGCCTTGTCGCCAACGCGTCGGCCAGCACGACAGCCCTGCCGCCGAGGGCCTTGCCGACCACGACCAGCCGCGGGATCGACGGCGCCGCCGAGTAGTACTGCGCGACGAACTCCTCGATCACCTCGCCCTCCTCCCGCCCGCCGGCGTTGGTCAGGTAGAAGCTCTGGCGCTCGGCCAGGATCCCGTCGCGCACCTGGAACACCTGCGCGTTCGCGGTGTCCTCTTCGGTCGCGACCGCGATCACGTCGGCGTTGTCCATCGTCTCCCCCGCCACGCTGCGGCGCTCCATCAGCGAGCGGACCGCCTCCAGCCGGTCGCGATAGACGGCCGCGCGCTCGAACTCCTCGTCGCCGGATGCCTCCTCCATCTTGCGCTCGAGGTCGCGCTCGACGTCGCGGTAGCGGCCGGAGAGGAAGCTCGCGATCGCGTCGATGTTTCGCCGGTACTCCTCGCGGTCGATGTAGCCGACGCAGGGCGCCTGGCAGCGCTTGATGTAGTAGTCGAGGCACGGCACGCCCGAGCGCCGGCCCGGCTCCGGCCCGTCGCAGGTGCGGTACTGGAAGAGCTTGCCCAGGATCTCGAGCGTCTCTCGCGTGCGCTTGGCGTTGGAGTAGGGCCCGAAGTAGAGGCGAGCCGACCGGTGGCGCTCGCGGGTGAAGTAGACGCGCGGGAACTCCTCGTCGAGCGAGATCCCGATGTAGGGATACGACTTGTCGTCGCGCAGGCGGATGTTGAATGTCGGACGGTGGCGCTTGATGAACTGCTGCTCGGCCAGGAGCGCATCGGCTTCGGTGTTCGTCACCAGGAACTCGATCGACGACGCCTGTTCGGTCATCGCGCGCGTCCTGGTCTTGCCGGAGAAGTGCCCGCCGACACGCTTTCTGATCGAGCGGGCCTTCCCGACGTAGAGGACCTTGCCTTCTTTGTCGCGGAAGATGTAGACGCCCGGCTCATCCGGGAGTGCCCTGCGCTGCTCGGCGATCGAGGCACCTTCAGCCGACTGAAGGTCGCGTTCGATCTCGATATCCGCCATGCCTTCAAGGTTAGGCGGGAGCGGAGCGGATAAACGCGGGCATGAGGCGGGCTCGCGCCGCGTGTTCAAGCATTTACACTGCCGGTGTTCCCCCGAGAAAGGACCTCCTCATGAAGAAGAAGCTTTCGATCGCCCTGGCCATCACAGCGATCGCGCCGTTCGGCCTTATCGCATGTGGGGACGACGATGACGAATCGAGCGAGTCCGGCTCCACCGAGACGACCTCCGAGACTTCAACCACTGAAGACACCGCCAGCGCGGGAGGCGGCGGCACCGTTGCCTTTACGGCTGCTGAGGACGGCAGCCTCGCCTACGAGGAGGACTCGGCCGAAACTGAGGCCGGCTCGGTGACGGTTGAGCTGGATAACCCCTCGTCCGTGCCTCACAACGTAATCATCGAGGGCCCTGATGGCGACGTCGGCGGCACCGACACGGTCACCGGGGAATCGACCTCGGCGGACGTCGAGCTCGAGCCCGGCGACTACGTCTTCTACTGCTCCGTCTCGGGCCACCGTGACGCGGGTATGGAGGGCGACCTCACGGTCGAGTAGTTCCCGGCAGGAGCGCGCTCGTCAGCCGGCGAGCGCGCGGCCGACCGACTCGGCAACGCACACGGGCTTTTCCTGGCCCTCACACTCGAGCGTGAACTTCGTGACGGACTGGTACCAGCCGCCGTCGAGCTCATCCATCGAGGTCATCTCCGCCGTCGCGCGCACGCGCGAGCCCGCGGGGACGGGCGCCGGGAAGCGGACCTTGTTCCAGCCCATGTTCACTCCGAGCTTCACGCCCTCGACCTTGATGAGCTGGATGCGAAAGCCGTCGATCATCGCGAGCGTCAGGTTGCCGTGAGCGATCGTGGTGCCGAACGGGCTCTCGGCCTTTGCCCGCTCCACGTCCACGTGGATCCACTGGTCGTCGCCCGACAGGTCGGCGAAGGTGTTGATGTCGGCCTGGGTGACGTCGCGCCACTCGGTCGGGCCGATCTGCTGGCCGAGCAGGTCCTGCATGCCGTCGACGCCGCTGATCGTGACTGGGAGGTCCATGAGCCGGAGCCTATTCAGCCCACAAGCCTCACCTCCAGCGCCGGCGGCGCAATGGCACCCACCCCGCCCATCAGGCCGAGGATCCGCGCAACGTAGGCCCGGGTCTCGGGGTACGGCGGAACGCACGAACAGGTCGCGACGGGCGCGGGACCGGCGTTGTAGGCCGCGAGCGCGAGAGAGACGTCGCCGAACTGGCGGATGAGATCTGACATCAGGTGGGCCTGGGCGTCGATAGCCCTGTCCGGGTCGAACGGGTCTGAAAGGCCGTACGCGGCCGCGGTTCCGGGCATGAACTGGGCGATGCCGCTGGCCCCGGCGGGCGAGACGGCGAGCGGGTTGAAGTTCGACTCGGCCAGGAGCTGCGCGGCCAGGACGTTGGCAGGAACGTTCCAGCGCGACGAGGCCTCGCGCGAGCGGCTCGCGAAATCGCGCTGGGACGAACGCGGGCAGGCCGGACCTGGGAGCTGGCGCCGTCGCTCTCCTGCGAGATGCGATCACCTGACGCGGAGCATGGCGCGGGACCGCGGACGTAAGCCGTAGTGCCACGCCTCCCACGAGTATCTCTGAACAAAGCCGAAGCGCTGCGCGTTTGCCGCCAGCCAGCCGTAGGCGCTGGGCGGGCCGAGGTCGAGCTCGGTGCCACAACGGTGAAGCGAGGTGCCGGGCCTTGCGACCATGCGCGGGTCGGGATTGGCGGCGAATAGCGCCGCCTGCTCGGCGTCGGAGCGAAACGCGGAGTTGATGGTGAGAGCGTGGCCGGAGGCGGACGCGGCAGCAGATAGGGCGTCGAAGGCCTCCGCGACGTCCGGGCGCATCCCCTCCCCCTGACGCGTCGCAAGCGGGCCCGAGTAGCCGCCGCCCGACGCATTGGCTGATGCGGTGGTGGCCGCACTCGGCGGGTACGCCTCGGCGACCGCCCTCACGCTCACCTCGTTGGCGGCCGCCTCCCCGGCCACGGAAGCGGTTGCGCCCAGGTCGACGCGGACGCGTGTCGGCGCGAAGGTCGCGCCCGGAAAGGTCACCGAGGCCGAGCCCTCATCGGCGCCGTTTGCCTCGGTCGCCTCCAGAGCCGCCGCGGTCGCGCGCTGCCGATATTCCGAGTCGCTCAGGTGCGCCGGATTCGGCGAGCCGCTGGGAAGCGACGGCGGTAGGAAGAGCCGGTGGTGGTCGTCGCGCAACGAGCGCGCTGCCGACACGGCCGCAAGGTCGGCCGCACGCTGAAAGCGCGATGCGCCCGTGGCCGCGGAGCCGACGATCGCGAGGAGCACCCCCGCGACGATGACCGCCAAGGCAAGAAACAAGGTGATCGGCGCCGCCTGGCCGCTCTGGGCACGCACGAACCGCCGCGCGAAGCGCGCCGCGCGCAGGCCGAGCTCTCCACCCGGCTCGATTCCCGCAAGGGCGCGGCGGGTCGTCACGAGGCCGGGTGCACGAGGCATGACACCCGTTGGGATGCCCGAGGCGATGAGATCTCGCGCCACGATCGCGGTCAAGGGCCGCGTTGTGCTGGTGTCGGCGCGCAGCACCGCGGCGCCGGCCTCGCCGGTGTCGATCAGCTCCCGCCATGGCTCGGGATCGCCATAGACGACGACTGCGGCCGCTCCGTGGCGGCGGCTCACCTCAATCGTCTCCGGCAGGGTCGCCGCTGCGGACGGACCACGCAAAGGGTCCCCCGCGCTACCGCAGGAAGGTCAGTGCGGAGCGATGCCTCGAGCGCTCGTGCGGGAGCAGAGGAGACCAGAGTCGGGCGTTGGCGCGATTCCAACTCGGCGTTGATCACGACCACGCCAAGCGGCTCACGCGCAGCGCCCGAGCGCGCGAGCGCAACGCCGACTGCGGCCGCCGTCGCGACTCCCCCGTCCGCGCCGGGCAGTGACGTGACGGCCACGAGGAGCGGCGCCTCAGCCTCCATCCGCGCTCCGCGCCCACGCTTCGCCCGTTACCTCCAGGGCGCTGGATATCTCCGGCAGCGGAGCGGGTGGGCGGACCGCCACCTCGATCCGGCCGTCTTCGATGGCGACGTCAACACGATCGGCCGCCCACCCCGGAAGCGCCGCGACGGCTGCCGCCTCGGCGTCCGTCCCGGCGGCGGCTGCGAGAGCGCCCGCCTCGGCCGCCCCGTCCGCCAGATGAAGCGCGTAGCCCGTGATCGCCAGCTGGAGGGCGATCACGGCTCCGAGGAGCATCGCCGGCACCGTCGCCAGGAGCTCGAGCGAAGCCTGGCCTTCGCTACGAGGCTGGGTGCTGCCACGCCGCATCACCCGCCGCCCTCCGGATCCAAAGCGGCGCTCGCCGCCACGCGGATCTGCGGCACTCCGGGAAGGAGCGCTGGGGTTCGGACCTCGATCCGAACCTTGGCTCCGTCGACGTCCACCTCCGCCGGCTCCAGGAGAGCGGGCAGGGCGTCGCCTGCCGCCTCCTCCGCGTCGCCGCCGACGTGAGCGATCCGGGCAGCGGAGCGGGCGGCTTCGCCGGCGCTGAGAAGCGCCCAGCCCGCAACCAGCGCCTGCGCCAGCGCCACCGCGCTCACGAGGAGGATCGGAACGATCGCGATCAGCTCGGCGGACGCCTGAGCTTGCTGGGAGGCCGTCCGTCTCATCGCCGGCGACCCTAGGTCGCGACGGCGCGCGAGTGGGTGCCGCAGTGTGCCGATTCAGCGCCGAATGGGAGGCGCCAAGCGGCTAGACCGAGCGCGCTTCCATGACGACCGTGTAGATCAGGTACAGGCCGATCCCGATCACGCCGAGCAGGATGAAGACCCCGCCGGCCCAGTCCACGACCTCGTCCGATCCCGCCACAACAAGCGTGATCGCGCCGGCCGATCCCAGGAGGATCCCGCGGCTTCGGTCCGGCAGGGTCATGTAGGCGAACCGGTTCTGGCGGTAGGCGAAGTACACGGTCGCCGCGATCGCGACCATGAACCCGATGGTCAGCGCCGCGAAGATCCCGTCGGCCACGTGGCCTCCACCGGGCACCTCGGCCACGATCAGCGCCAGAAGCATGATGATCGCGATGTTCCGGGCAGCCCTCATGCCTGAGAATCCTACGGCTCCGGGTGCGGGGGGTCTAGCTGGCCATCACGACGAGCCCGAACACGATCGCCGCGATCGTGCCGCCGAACCCCAGCACCGCAAGAAGGGTGAAGCCGACGGCGCCGAAGAGGCCGGGTTCCCGCGACGAATCGGAAAGCTTTGCGGCGCCCAGGATCCCCAGGGAGAACGCAAACGCCACACCGACCCCCGCGAGGACCGAAGCGAGAACGGTCTGCCCCAGGGCATCCCAATCCACGATCGTCGCGATCAGGCTCATGTCTGCACCGGCGTCGTGAACCTGCGGACAACGGCGATCAGGGTCAGGACGACTCCCGCGGCGAAGATCAAGACGACCCCGACGGCGCTGTCGCCGAAGAGCTGCGTCACCCCGTAGGTGAGCGCCCCGATCGCTGCGGCCATCGGAAAGGTGAGGAGCCAAGCGGTGACGATGTTCCCCGCGACGCCCCAGCGCACCGCGGAGACGCGCTTGCCGGCGCCCGCGCCCATGACGGCGCCTGAGATCACCTGCGTCGTCGAGAGCGGATAGCCGAAGTGCGTCGAGGCAAGGATCACTGCCGAGCCCGCACCCTGAGCCGAGAACCCCTGCGCGGCGTCCATCTTGATGATGCGGGTTCCCATGGTGCGGATGATTCGCCACCCGCCCATGTAGGTGCCCAGGGAGATCGCTGTCGCGGCCGAGACGATCACCCACGTCGGTGGGTCAGACCCGGCATCGAGGCTGCCGTTGGCGATGAGCGCGAGCGCGATGATGCCCATCGTCTTCTGCGCGTCATTGGTTCCATGGGCGAGCGCGAGCATCCCGCCTGAGACGACCTGCCCCAGGCGGAAGCCGCGCGTCACGGGGCCGGGGCGCTGGCGGCCGACCACGCGGTAACAGATGACAATCGCGATGGCACCGACCGCAAACGCGACGATAGGCGCGATCACGGCGGGCACGAGCACCTTGCCGATCACCCCGTCGGAGATGACCGCGCTGGCGCCCACCGCTGCGAACGTCGCGCCGACCACCCCGCCGATGAGCGCGTGCGACGAACTCGAGGGAAGCCCGTAGTACCAGGTCGCGAGGTTCCAGATGATCGCGCCTACAAGTCCCGCGAAGACGATCGTCGGGGTGATCGCGCCGCCCTCGACGACATCGGCGGCAACGGTCGCAGCGACCTCAAGCGAGATGAACGCGCCGGCGAAGTTCAGGATCGCGGCATAGGTGACGGCCACCCGCGGCGACATGGCGCGTGTCGAGATCGAAGTCGCGACGACGTTCGCGGTGTCATGGAAGCCGTTCGTGAAGTCGAACGCAAGCGCCGTCCCGATGACGATGTAGAGAATTACATCGGCCTCTGTCATAGCCCTGCGCCCGTTCTAGGCGTTCTTGATCGCGATGCCTTCGAGGATGTGGGCGGCGGTCTCGGTCGCATCCACGGCGCGCTCGAGCACCGTGAATACGTCCTTCCACCGGATCACGACCATGGGGTCGATCCCGTTCGCGAACAAGGAGGCGACCGCGTCGCGGTAAAGCCGGTCGCCCTCGTTCTCAAGCCTGTGGATCTCGATCAGGTACGAGTCGAGGTCCTTGAAGCCGCGGAGGTGCTCGAGGGCCAAAGCGAGCTGCTCGCACGCCTTGACCAGGACTGCCGCCAGGCCGACCGCCTGCTCCATCGGCGCCTCGATCTTGTAGAGGACCATGAAGTCCGCCGTTTCCTCGATGTAGTCGGTGACGTCGTCGAGGGCCGACGCGAGGCCGTAGATGTCCTCGGAGTCGATCGGTGTGACGAAGGTCGAGTTGAGGCGCTGGATCAACTCATGGGTGATCTTGTCCCCCTCCTGCTCGGCAAGCAGGATCTCGCGGGCGAGCCCCTCGGAGGCCGGCCACCCCTCGAGCATCTCCAGCAGCATCCGCGCGGCCAGCAAGCTGTTCTGCCCCGACCGGTTGAAGAGGTCGAAGAAGACGTTGTCCTTGGGGATCAGGGAGGGAAGCGCCACGCCCGGAAGCTACCAATCGGCGATTACGCCAGCGATGCGCTCGGACGCATGGCCATCCCATAAATCCGGACGTTGCGGAGTTGTATCGGCCCCTTTGAGAAGCGACGGGATCTCCGTGATGCGCCCGGGATCGAGGCCGAGGAGGGTGTTCGTGCCAGCGCGGACGGTCACCGGACGCTCCGTGTTGTCGCGCAGCGTGAAGCAGGGGACCCCGAGCCACGTGGTCTCCTCCTGGATCCCACCCGAGTCCGTGAGTACCGCACCGGCGTCGGCTTCGAGTGAGAGGAAGTCCAGGTACCCCGCCGGCTCGGCCAGGGTGACGCCCTCTTGCGAGTCCAGCTCCAGGGCCTCCAAGCGCGCCCGGGTGCGCGGATGTACGGGGAAGAGCACGGGCATCTCGCTCGCCACCTCGGCGAGGGCACTCATCGCATCGCCAAGAAGCTCCCCGTCCACTAGCGCCGGCCGGTGGAGGGTGACCAGGAGGTAGCCGCCGCGCTCAAGCCCGAGTGCGGTTGCGGCTGCCCGCGAGCGAATCCGGTCCTCGAGCGCCGCGAGCGTGTCGATCATCGTGTTGCCGACCATGTGCGCGCGCTCGGGCGGCGCGCCCTCTGCGGCGAGATTCTCAGTCGCCTCGGCCGAGTGGAGGAAGAGGATCTGGGAGAGGTGGTCGACGACGATGCGGTTGATCTCTTCTGGCATCTCGCGGTCGAAGCTGCGAAGGCCCGATTCCACGTGGGCGATGGGAATGCCCAGCTCCGCAGCGCACAGCGCCGCCGCGAGCGTCGAGTTGACGTCGCCGGGCACGATGACCAGGTCCGGGCGCTCGTCGCGAAGGACTGGCCGCAGGCGCTCGATGACGCGCGCGGCCTGCTCGCCATGGGAACCCGAGCCGACGCCCAGCATGTGGTCGGGCTCAGGCACGCCGAGCTCGGTGAAGAACACATCGGACATCGCCTTGTCGTAGTGCTGTCCCGTGTGGACGACGACGTTCGACGACTCCCCGAAGCGCTCGCGACAGGCGCCGATGACCGGCGCCATCTTCACGAAGTTCGGCCGCGTGCCGACGACGTGGAGAAGGCGCGTCAAGCGAGGTGCCGCTTGAGGAACTCGAGCTGGTCCGCGGCGGCGCGTTCGAGCGGCTCGCCGCGGTAGACGTCGAAGTGGGCGAGGCCGGCGTAGGTGATCAGTTCGCCCTTCGGCGCGCGGGCGGCCGCCTCGATCGCCGGACCGGGCGGCGTGGTCACGTCCGCTGAGCACACCTGCACCAAGATCGGGCACTGGATCTCGCCAGCGCGCTTGCCTGGGCTGTTGAGGGGCATCGTGAGCACCTCGCGCGGCGTGAACTCGTTCCGCCACTGAAAGCCCTCGTCGTACATCGCGCCATAGCCGGGCTCCGCGTCGGGGGTGGTCATCGCTGCCGTCGCGCCCGGCGGGCCCACGATCGCGATGCGCCTGGGCTCGAGGCCGAGCAGGCCCGCAAGTGCATCCCGCAAGGCGGCGAAGGTGAGCTTTGCGTTCTGAACCAGGCTGAGGTTCGTGAGCGTTTTGACACCGTCAACGTGCGGCGTTTGCGCCACCGCCGCGCTGATCGAGTGGTCCTCGGCAGCGAGCGCCATCACCTGTCCGGCCGAATAGGAGGATCCCCAGACGCCGATCCGCCCCGAATCCACACCCTCCAGCGTCCGCGCATATGCGATTGCCGCGCGCCAATCCTCGAGCTGTCGCTTCATGCTCAGCAGCTGCCTGGGCTCTCCTCCGCTCTCGCCGAAGTAGCGGAAGTCGAACGCGAGCCCCGCGAACCCTTCGGCCGCGAATCGCTCCGCCATGCGGATCGGCGCACCTTCCTTAACGGCGCCGAAGCCGTGTGCGAGCACAACGCACGGCACGGGCTCGCTCGTCGCGGGGCGGATGAAGACGGCGGCGCACTCCGCCTCACCAGAGCGGAAACGGATTTCGGTCCGGCTCAGCGTGTCGGTCGCCGTCTCAGGCGAGGCCATCGATGCGCTCGGCCAGCTCGAAGTCGTTGGCCGTCAGGCCCCCCTCGGAATGCGTCGTGATCGAGACCTCAACCGTGTCCCACGAGATGGAGAGGTCCGGGTGGTGGCCCATCTCCTCCGCCGGTTCGACGATCGCTTTTGCGAAGTCCACCGAGCCGACGAAGTCGTTGCGCTCGAACGACTTGCAGATGGCGTCGCCCGTGCGCTCCCAGCCCTCGAGGTCGGCGAGGCGGCTTTCGATGTCGGAGTCGTCAAGTTTTGCCATGCGCTCAACCATATTCTTTCCCTCGTGCGCATCGCGAGCCTCGTCCCATCGGCCACTGAGGCGCTCTTCTCGCTCGGTCTGGGCAACGACGTCGTTGCCGTGACGCACGAGTGCGACTGGCCGCGTGAGGCGCTGGAGAGGCCGCGGCTGACGCGCAGCGAGATTCCTTCCGGACTCACGCCGCGAGAGATCGACGACGCCGTGCGCGAGCTCACCGCCAAGGGCGAGGCGATCTATGGGCTCGACTCGGATGAGCTCGAACGCCTCGCACCGGACCTGATCGTGACCCAGGCGCTCTGCGCCGTCTGCGCCGTCTCCTACGACGACGTGTGCTCGATCGCCGGCGCGCTCCCGGGTGACCCCGGCGTGCTCTCGCTCGACCCGGAGACGCTCGACGAGGTGCTCGCCGACCTGGTCCGCCTGGGGGCCGAATGCGGCGTGGCCGAGCGCGGCGAGAACCTCCGCCGCGAGTTGGACGAGCGCCTCGACGCCATCCGCAAGGCGGTCGAGGATGCGCCGCGGCCGCGCGTCGTTGCGCTCGAGTGGCTCGACCCGCCCTTCATCGGCGGGCACTGGGTGCCCGAGATGATCGAGGCCGCGGGGGGCACCGACGCGCTCGGGAAGACGGGCGTCAAGTCCCGCACAGCGACGTGGGACGAGCTTCATGCCGCGGAGGCCGATGTGGCGGTGGTGATGCCGTGCGGCCTCTACGCGGACGAGGCGGCCGCGCAGGCCGCCGACCACGCGGACGAGCTGAGGGCCCTCGGCGCGAACGCGCTCTGGGCCGTGGATGCCGCGTCGTCGTTTTCCCGACCTGGCCCGCGCCTGGTCGACGGCGTCGAGCTCTTGGCGCACCTTCTCCACCCGGATCGGGTGGAGGCGCCCGCGGGTCTGGAGTTCCGGCAGCTCTAAAGGCCGGCGGAGGGGACGGCCGCGTTCCCGACTATCACGCAGGCGACGGCCAAGGCCGCGCCCATGGCCACGATCGCCCCGATCTCGACCGGCTGCGCGCCGGAGCCGCGTGAGCGCCTGAGCTGGGCCAAGAGCAACGTCAAGACGCCGCCGGCGACCATGCCGCCGAGGTGGCCACCTACCGAGATGTTCGGCACGCTGAAGGTAAAGACCAAGTTGATGACGACGTAGAAACCGATTTGCGACGCGATGTCGTTCAGGCCGCGGTCCCTGGCCTCGATGAAGCCCGCCGCCATGAGCCCGAAGACGGCGCCCGAAGCGCCGACCGTCAGGTCCTGAGGCGAGAGAAGAAGCGCTCCGAGCGAGCCGCCGAGGAGCGAGACGAAGAAGATCCCGGCGAACCGCCAGCCGCCCATCGCCCTCTCTAAAAGGGCGCCGAGGAAGAACAGCGCGAGCATGTTGATGGCCAGGTGGATCAGGCCCGAGTGAAGGAAACCTCCGGTGAGGATCCGGTAGTACTCGCCCTCCCCCACGCCGATCGCCTGATTGATCGAGATGGGACGCCAGCCGATCAGGCCGAAGTCGACCGTCACGGTGCCCGCCGGCGAGCCGTTCGTCATCCCCATGCCGCCCGCGACCTGCGCGATGAACGCGGCCACGCACGCGATGATCAGGGCGATCGTGACGGGATGAGCGCCGCCGAGCATTCCCGACGGCGAGCGGACGACCTTCGTCGTCTGACGAGAGCACTCGGGACAGCGCATGCCGACTGGCGTCGAGGTCATGCAGTCCGGGCAGATCGGCCGCCCGCAGTTGGAGCAGGCGACGTTCGTCTCGCGGTCGGAGTGGCGGTAACAGGTGGCCATCGGCGGCCGAATCTACTCGGAGGCAAGCCACCGCGTTAAGGGGACAGGCCCCTTAACAATTGTGCGACAGCGTTGATGGGTCAGGAGATCTCGACGCCCATGAGGATGGGCTCCGTCGGCACCTCGGAGCCGTCCTCCGGCTCGCGCGTGATGTAGACGCCCTGGGCGCCCTCGAGCGAGCCTTCGATCTGCACCTCGCCGTCCTCGCGGATGTCGAAAGTGCTTGACGGCTCCATCTCGCCATCGCGCTGGATCCACGCCTGGTAGTCCTTCTCGGGCGGCAGGCCCGGCAGCTTCACAACGTGGAGCGTGCCCTGGTCGCCCTGCACCTCGAGGCTGGCCTCCATCTCCGGTCCGATCTGGGCGAGGCTCTCGGCCTGGAAGGTCTGACTCTCGGGGTCATCTCCCCACAGGAGCCAGCCGGTGGTGACGCCGGCGACGAGGACAACTGAGAGCACGCCCGCGGTAACGGGACGCCAGATCGTTCCCCACAGGCCGCGCTGGGAGCGGGCCTGGGCCTTCTCAGTCTGGCGCTGTGCCTTCAGGTCGGCCTCGACCTCGCTCATCAGCGAGCGCTTTAGACGCGGCGGCGGTGTCCGCGGGGTAACTGACGCTGGCAAGAGGTCCACTGCCGGGTCGAGCCAAAGGAGGTACTCGCGGCACTTTTCGCAGCCCTCGACGTGGCGCTCGACCTCGAGCTTCTCCGACGTTTCGAGAGCGCCCAGCGCGTAGGCGGCAAGCTCGTCCCGGTATTCGCGATGATCGCTCATGGCAGCGCCTCCGACGCATCACGGATGCCCATCCCCTCCGCGAGGAGCAGCCGGACCTTTTCCAGGCCCAGGCGCATCCGACCCTTGACGGTACCCAGGGGCATGCTGAGCATCTCGGCAATCTCCGAGTGGGTGAAGCCGCCGAAGTAGGCGAGGCCGATGACCTCGGACTGCTCGTCGGGCAGCTCCTTGAGCGCACCGCGAACGCGGGTGGCGGTGTCGCGGCGGATCGCCTCGGCGTCGGTGAGCGCGCCGGAATCCTGTGCTTCAAGCGTCGCGTCGTCGTCGAAGTCGAGCTTGGGCGCCTTGCCGGACTGGCGGCGAAGAGCGTCGATCGAGCGGTTGCGGACCACGCCGAGCGTCCACGAGCGGACGCTGCCGCGGGCGGAGTCGAAGTGGGCGCCGCTCCGCCAGATCGAGAGGAACGCCTCCTGGACGACGTCCTCGGCGGCCTCGGGGCTTCCGACGATGCGATGCGCAAGCGAGTAGGCCGCGCCGCCGTGGCGGTCGTAAAGGATCTCGAACGCCGAGGGGTCCTTGCGCTCGACCAGGACCATCAGGTCCTCGTCGGCCAGCCTGTTTAGCTCATCGCGCTTCATAAAGGGGTTTTCGTGCGGGTATTGAAGGTTCCACAGGGCTCGTAACCCGGGTCCCGCCGCCGGGCCACAAGCCTCGTGGATGTGTGTGCGTATATAGATACGCGCCAGTCGCCAGAGCGGATCACATCATGAATGACGCCACACCAGCACGTCTTTACGCAACCCTCGTGGGCGGAGCCCTGGTGATCGCTGGGATTCTGGGCTTCTTCTACAGCTCCGGTTTTTCGACCGGCAAGGCGGTCGGACGGGAGTCTGAGGAGGTCCTGGGCCTGCTCGCCGTTAACGGCTGGCACAACCTGGTCCACATCGCAACCGGCCTCCTGGGTCTGGCCGCGGCTGCGTATGCGGCGCGGACGTACGCGCTCGCCCTAGGCCTCGCCTACACGATCATCGCGATCTGGGGCTTCCTCATCATCGAGGACGGGTTCGGCACCTTGCTTTCCACGGTGCCGGTGAACACCGAGGACAACTTCCTTCACCTGATCCTTGGGCTGACGGGACTGGCCGCCGGCGCGGCGACGCCGAAGCCCGGCGGCGCCAAGAAGAAGCGCGAGCGGTCGCGGCGCAATCGCGCGAGCGCCGCTTAGCGGCGGATCTCGCCGCTCAGATCTGAGATCACGCGACTTGCGTTCGCGCGCAGGCCCGTTGGCTTCCGCCTGCGCCGGGCGCCGACCACCACCAGGGCTCCGGCCGCGACGCCGCCGACGGCGACCGCGGCGACGGGGCGCACCCAGTTCCGCGGGTCGCGTAAGGACTGAAGCTCCGAGTCGGTCAGCTCCTCGGCCCACGAGCCGAGCGCTGCGGCCGCCTGCTCGGTGATCGCGGAGAGGGTCGTCTCGACGCGGCTCGCGAGGTCCTCAGGCGGATCCAGCGGTTGCAGCGCGTCGGCGAGCAGCGCCTCGAGGTCCATGCGTCCCGGGTCACTCATCGCGCGGCTCCCCCCGCTCGGCGTCCATCTGCTCCTCGAGCTGCTTGAGCGCGCGGTGGATGAGCACCTTCGTCGCGCCGTCGGTCTTGCCCATCGCGCGAGCGATCTCGCGGTTGTCCATGCCCAGGGCGAAGCGCATGATGAGCGCCTCGCGGCGCTCCTCGGGCAGCCCGTCGAGCTTTCGCATGAGGAGCCGGAGCTCCTCCCGGCCCTCGACCACGCGCTCGGTCGGATGGGGATGGGCGGGCGGCTCGACGGCCTCGATGTTCGCTTCCGGCCGGCGCGAGCGGTCGCGATAGAGGTTCGATGCGAGGTTGTGGGCGATGCGGATGAGCCACGGGCGCATCGGCCGGCCGTTGGACTCGCGGCGAGCCCGCTCGAAGTGCTTGTAGGCCTGTAGGAACGCCTGCTCGGTCAGGTCCTCGGCGTCGTGGTGGTTGCCCACCCGGTAGTACGCGTACGAGTAGACGTCGCGAAGGTGTGCACGGTAGAGCTCTGAGAACTCGCGGTCGAGCTCTGACTTGGAGATCGGTGCAGGGTCCCCCGGGGGCATGGCGTGAGCGTATGCGCTGCGACATCACGCGGCTCTCTTCGCGCGCTGTGTTCGGCGGAGTCCTGCAATCCACTCGCCCGCGGTGATGTCGCCGGCGATGAGCGAAGCGAGGCTCTCGAGGCGCGGCGCGTCGATTCCCGCCCGGACGACGGTCTCGGCAATGAGCGGCACCGAGTCGAGCCCTTCGGAGGCCTGCCCGATCTTTCCCGGGATCTGCTCGGCAGGCATGCCCTTGCCCAGGAGCTCCCCGGCCTGGCGGTTGCGGCTTCCGGGGGCGAGGATCGTCGCGGTCAGGTCTCCGACGCCCGCGAGGCCGGCAAAAGTTTCGATCCGGGCGCCCCGCGAGACGCCGTAGTCGATGCACTCGTCCCAGATCCCGGCCGCGGCGATGCCCGCCGCGTTCAGGCCGTGCGGCTCCGCCGCGGCGGCGCCAAGGGCGGCCGCATTCTTGGCGACGCCGGCCATCTCGACGCCGACGACATCGTCGGTCCGCTCGCACACGAGCCCGGCGCGGTCGAACACCTCGCCCAGCTGGACGCGCAGGTCGGCGTCGGCCGAGCCGAGGACGAGCGCAGCCATCCCGGCGGCCGCTTCGCGCGCGTGCGCCGGGCCGCCCAGGCAGGCGATCGCGCGGGCGCGCACCCGCTCGGAGACGTAGTCGGTCGGCAGGTGGCCCATCGGCTGGATGAGCCCCTTCGAGAGGAGGAGCACGGCGGCCCGCGAGCCGATCTTGTCGGCGTAGGTGCCAACGGCCTGCGGGATCGCCTTCGACGGCACCGCGAGGCAGACCAGGTCGCATCCGGCAAGCTCGATGTCGGTGGCCTTTTTCACCTCGACGCCTTCGGGGATCTTCACTCCGGGCAGGTACTTCTCGTTCTCGCGCCGCTTGGTGATCTCGGCCGCCTTGTGCTCGTCGCGGGTTCCGAGCTGGACCTCGAGGCCGCCGCGGGCCATCAGCGCGGCGATGGCGGTGCCCCAGCTGCCGGCGCCGATCACGGCCGCCTTGCGGAGCGGCGGCAGGCCTCCCAGGTACTCCCACTGAAGCTCGATGTTCGGCCAGATGCGCTCGGTGACGGTCTGGGCCAGGCTGGGCGACGGGCGCTCGGTCTGCGGGAAGGTCATCGGCGCTGCCGGCGCGCAGGCGCACCTTGCGCGGGCGAATGCGCCAGCCGCTCCGTACGTGCTCGGTGCCGATCACGGCCACGGGCATGACGGGGACGCCCGACTCCAGGGCGAGACGGCCGACGCCGCGCTTGGGCCTGGCCAGGGAGCCCTGGCGGATGCGGGTCCCCTCGGGGAAGATGACGACGGTGCCGCCACGCTCGACCGCGAGCCTCGCCGTTTCGACGGCGGTCTCGTCCGACTGGCCGCGGCGAATCGGGAAGGCGCCGAGGCGGCTGAGGAACCAGCCCTGCCAGCGATTCTCGAAGAGCTCGATCTTGGCGACGAATTGAAACTGGCGTCGCCACGGCAGGAGCGCGCCGATCACGAAGGGGTCAAGGAAGCTTCGGTGGTTGGAAGCGACGATCAGGCCGCCCTTGAAACGGGCGTGCTCGCGACCTTGGCGCTCGAGTCGGAACCAGATGAGGAAGAACGGCAAGAAGATGCAGCGGACGATCGTGTAGACGAACCGGTTCGTGCCGTGCTCGCGCGCGAAGCGGTGGTACGCGTCGAAGCGCTCCTGGGTTATGACGTCGTCGTCGCGGGGCGGCGACGAGGCTCGGGGACGATCCTCCATCGAGATGGCTACACGCCTGAGCGTGCCTGGTTACCAGGCGGTTTCGATGATTCGCCTAAGTTCGTCGCGATCAGGCGTGTCAGGCGTGAACCGAAGCTCGCCCCGCGCCTGGATCGCGTCCAGCGCGTCGTCGAGCTTTTCGCGGTCCGCGCCGATCTCTCCGAGCGAGCGCCGGCCTCCGCCGAGGTCCTCGATCCGGGTCGGGAGCCCGGGCGAATCGGTGCCCAGGGCGCCCGCAAGCTCAGCCATGTCCTTCGGCGCGCGCGGAAGGAGCGCTTCCACCGCCCGCGGCAGAATCGCTGCGTTGGTCTCCGCGTGCGGGACGCGCAGGACCCGCACGAGGCTCTGACAGATGACGTGGTGAAGCGAGAAGAGCGCGCTGTCGATCGCGTATCCCGCCAGCAGTGAGCCGTAGGCCAGATCGCGCCTGCGCGGAACCTCAAGGCCCTGGGCGATCAGCCGTGCCGCTTCCAGAGCCGAAAGGCGCGAGACCGGCTGGGCCATCGGCGTGTAGAGGCTGTCGGCCGCGTGTGCCAGCGCGTTCATGGCCGAAGCTCGGCGCTCGTGCTCGGGCTGGGCGGTCATCGCGTCCGGATCGGCGATGACGAGCACTGGCCGGTGAAGGCTCTCCGCCGTGTGGCCGTCGGGCAGCTTGTGGATCCGCGTCATCTCGGCGCCTGAGAGGGTCGTCGGGATCGCCGCGACCCGGGCGCCCTTGACCGCCGCGATCGCCTTCGCCGT
The DNA here is from genome assembly GCA_963786495.1 of uncultured bacterium. Classification (GTDB taxonomy): domain Bacteria; phylum Actinomycetota; class Thermoleophilia; order Solirubrobacterales; family 70-9; genus JALZKA01. Next base: position 42,394 of record CAWAZL010000002.1, read on the forward strand.
ATCGATCACCCGGCCACCGCCGAAGGCGACGAGGCGATTCGCCGCGACCTGGCTTATCTCCTCCGCCGCGATCTCGTTCACCGCGCCCGGACGCACGATGTGGACCTCGGCCGCCTGCCCCGCAAGCGCGTCGGGAGCATCCGCGAGCGCTCGCTCGGTCGAGAACAGCTCGTAGGCGTCCCAGCCGTTGTCCGCGAGGATGGCGGGAGATGCCTCGAGGGCGCCGGCAGCGAACCGGATCGTCCGGTCGCCGTCGTGCCAGTTGATGTCCTGCTCGTTCAAGAGCCCAGGGCGGGACTCGAACCCGCAACCTTCGCTTTACAAGAGCGATGCTCTGCCAATTGAGCTACCCGGGCGTATCTCCGACCCAGTATCGCGGGCCGGGCCCGAATCTTGCCGCCCGATCGCCGGGGTTCGCAAGCTTGCAGCGCTCGAGGGACAGGCAACCGCATCCGATGCACTCGGTCAGCCCCGCCTTGAGCCGTTGGAGCTCCGCTATGCGGTCGTCGATCCGCTCACTCCAGTTGCCCGAGAGCTTGGCCCAGTCGCCCTTGGTCGGCGCGCGATCGGGTGGGAGCTTTGCCAGTTCGTGACCGATCTCGTCGAGAGACAGGCCGACGCGCTGTGCGAAGACGATGAAGGCGATCCGCCGCAGCACGGTGCGCGGATAGCGGCGGTGGCCGGAGCCGGCGCGCTCGGACGAGATCAGGCCCTTCTCCTCGTAGAACCGAAGTGCTGAAGCTGCGACACCGCTGCGTCGCGAAGCCTCTGTGATCGTGATCTGATCTTCCACTTGACTTAAAGCTTACTTGAACTTGTAGTCTCGTGGGAACGAAACGAATGGAGCCTGCAATGACCGAGACCCAGACGACAACACCGTTCGACGTGATCGACAAAGAGGTCACCTCCTGGCCGGAGGTCACCGCCGTTACGGGCTCGCGAGGCGAGCACAGATTCCGCTTGGGCAAGCGGGAGATCGGCCACCTGCACGGCTCTCGAGTCGCCCACTTCGGCTTCCCGAAGAAAGTCTGGCAAGAACTGTTCGACGCGGGACGCATCACCTACCACCCCGTCTTCCCCAGGCAAGCCGGGCTTCGGAGCCCGAGCGATCGAGTCAGACGAAGACGTCAGGGACGTGATCGCCCTGATGCGCGTGAACTACGACCGGGGAGTCGCGAAACACGGACTCCCCGGCGAGGCGAGCTGACCGAAACCCTCGACCACCCTAAAGGGGGTCTGACCCCGGGTCAGACCCCCTTGCAGGTTGGTTGAGGCTTAGAGCAGGACTTCGCGACCCGAGATGTGGGTGGAGACCTTGCGCTTGACGCGCTGAAGGGCGTTGTCGACCGTCTTCGTGTCGCACTCGAGCCGCTCGGCCACGACCTCGTAGCTGTAGCCGTCGAGGTAGAGCGAGAGCACTTCGCTCTCGAGGTCGGAGAGAACATCGCCGAGGCACGCCACCAGGCTCGACAGTTCCTCCGAGGCGATCACGCGGTCCGCGGGATCATCGGAGATCGGGCCCGGGAGGATGTCCTCGAGGGTCGTGTCCGAGTCGCCCGCCGCTGCCGGCGTCTGGGCGAATGAGACGTACTGGTTGAGCGGTGCGTGCTTGTTGCGGCTCGCGGTCTTCACGGCCGTGATGATCTGGCGGGTGATGCAGAGCTCCGCGAAGTTGCGGAAGCTCGACTCGCGATCGGTGCGGTAGTCGCGAATGGCCTTGTAGAGGCCGACAGTCCCCTCCTGGATCAGGTCGTCGGAGTCGCCTCCGAGCAGGAAGTACGACGATGCCTTGAGCCGGACGAATCCGCGATAACGGCGGATCAGGCGGTCATAGGCGTCGGCGGATCCCCGCTTTGCGAGGGCGACGAGGTAGTGATCATCAAGCTCGGGTTGAGCCTCAGATCGAGGGCGGCGAGCGGTTGCGGCGGCGACCGCGGCGCAGGCTCGGACGGCTGAACAGCATTATGGGAAGTAGAAACGGCCACGCGAATTCCTCTCGGTTGAATTCGGTGGCGCCAACTCCTCCCCAGGGGCGCCCTCTCTCTAGGTTCCCTATCGGCCGCTTGAGGCTCGACCTTTAGTTCACCCTTACTTCGGTAGAAGTTTAGGCAGGTAAGCGTAGTTCTGTCAACCCCGACTTTCGAATGCAAGTTTCGTTGCAGGAAAGGGAGTCCGTCCGGAGGGTCCTTTACGCATCCCTCTGGCGGATGGCTTCGAACAGCAGGATCGCCGCCGCGGCCGACACATTGAGGGAGGCTGCCCTCCCCCGCAGAGGGATCGAGACCAGCGCATCGCACACGCTCTCGACCCGCGGTCTGAGTCCCGAGCCCTCGCTCCCCATCACCAGGACAACTGGGCCCTTGAGGTCGACGGACGTGTACGGCTCGGCCGCCTCCGCCGCCGCGCCGTAGACCCAGAGGCCCGTCCCACCCTTCGCCGCCTCGAGCCAGTCGGCGAGGTTTCGCACTCGCGCGACCGCCAGATGCTCGACCGCTCCCGCCGACGCCTTGCAGACCGCCGGGGTCACCCCCACCGCCCGCCGGTCAGGGATCACGACGCCGGTGGCTCCGGCGGCTTCGGCCGAGCGGCAGACCGCGCCGAGGTTGTGCGGGTCCTGAACCTGATCGAGCGCGACGATGAGAGCATCGGGTGCGCCAGCGAGCTGGTCGGGATCGGCGTATGGGTAGGGCTCGACCTCGGCGACTATCCCCTGGTGGTCTGGGGAGCCGGCGAGGCGGGTCAGCTCATCCGGGCTGGCGTCGTCCGCGGTGACGATCCGCAAGACGCCACGTCGGCCGCGCTCGGCCTCGGCGACCGGCCGGCGCCCGTAGACGACATCAGCCACGGCGCACGAGCTTTGAGCCCTCAGCCGAGTCGCGAACCTCCCAGCCCAGCTCCGCCAGGCGGTCGCGCGCGTTGTCCGCGCGCTCGAAGTCGCGGGAGGCCCGGGCCTCGTCGCGCTCACGTAGAAGTGCCTGCGCCTCCTCCCCAGCCTCCTCGTCGTCGGACGCAAGGATCCCCTCTAGGCCAAGCAGCGGCAGCACGCGCTCGAGCGCGTTGCGCGCTCCCGGCACGGGCCTGCGGTTTGCCTCGGCGATCAGCTCAAACACCGCGGCGAGCGCCCGCGGGGTGTTGAAGTCGTTGCACAGCGCTTCAACAAGCGCTTCCTCGCGCTCCGTGGCAAATTCGTCCTCTCCCTCCACCCCCGGCTCGCGCAGGAAGTTGCGGATGCGGTCGACCCGCGCGCTCGCCTCCTCCAGCGCGCCGTCGGAGAACTCGAGTGGCTGGCGGTAGTGGCCCGAGATGAGGAACGCGACGACGGCCTCGGCGCCATAGGTATCGATCGCCTCGCGGAGGCCGAAGATGTTCCCGACCGACTTCGACATCTTCTCGTCGGCGATCCGGATCATCCCGTTGTGCATCCAGATGCGAGCCAGCGGGAGCTCGCGGGCTCCCTCGGACTGCGCCACCTCGTTCTCGTGGTGCGGGAAGACGAGGTCGACACCGCCGCCGTGGATCTCGAAGTCGGCACCCAGGACCTTCTCGGCCATTGCCGAGCACTCGATGTGCCAACCGGGCCGCCCCTCACCCCAGGGGCTTTCCCACGCCGTGTCCTCTCCGGGCTTCTGCGCCTTCCAAAGCGCGAAGTCGAGCGGATTCTCCTTGAGGCTCTGGGTGCCGGCCTCCTCGCCCTGGTCCATCTCGTCCGGATCGCGGTTCGAGAGCTTTCCGTAGCCCTCGAAGCTTCGGACGCGGAAGTAGACGTCGCCGCCGGACTCATATGCGTGCTCGCGCTCGATCAGCGCTTGGATCATCTCGACGATCTCCGGAATGGTCTCGGTCGCGAGAGGCTCCGAATCGGGTCGGCCGATGCCGAGGAGGCCCGTGTCCTCCATATACAGGCGCGTCATCTCCGCGGCATGGTCGGTCGAAGGCACGCCCAGTTCCTTCGCCGCGTCGTAGATCTTGTCGTTCACATCGGTGACGTTCATGACGACCGTGGTCTCGTAGCCGAGGTGGCGAAGCAGCCGGCCGACGAGCATGAAGACGACGTATGGGCGCGCGTTGCCGACGTGGATCCGCCCGTAGACGGTTGGCCCGCAGGCGTAGATGCCCGCCTTGCCGGCCTCGCGCGGCTCAAGCGAGCGCAGCTCGCCGGTCAGCGTGTCCTTGATCCTCACCTCGCGCACTCGCTCATCCTAGGTCGAGCTCTGTATTTAACGATCTGGTTAAATACAAAGCGATGTCCACCGATGCGCTCTCTCTCACCTTTTCCGCGCTGGCCGACCCGACAAGGCGCGAGATCCTCACACGCCTTGCCGAGAGCGAGGCGACGGTCTCGGAGCTTGCGCGACCGCTTCCGATGAGCCTGCCAGCGGTGTCGCGCCACCTCAAGGTGCTCGAGGACGCCGGGCTCATCGCCCGAAGCCGCGAAGCCCAATGGCGGCCAAGCAGGTTCCAAGCGCATCCGCTCGATGAAGCCTCGGATTGGATCGGGGCTCGAAAGAAACGTGGGAGCGCCGGATCGACCGACTTGAAGAACACCTCCGACAGAAAGGCAGTCAGACATGAACGCTCCGAAATCACGCGACAACTCCGAGGTCATGATCACACGAATCTTCGAGGCTCCCCGCGAGGAGGTGTTCCGCGCGTGGATCGAGCCACACGAGGTAGCTGGGTGGTATGGCCCCGCCAGCATGGACGCTCCAGAGGATCGGATCCACATCGACCCTCAAGTCGGCGGACGGTGGGAGCTGACGATGGTCCGAAAGGATGGAGAGGGAGAGTTTTCGATCGGCTACGACATCCTCGAGCTCGTCGAGCCTGAACTACTGGTCCTCAAGTCCGACCCGATGCCTGAGATGGGGATGGACGAGGGCACGGTCGTCCGAGTTGAGCTTCACGACCACGGCGACAAGACCCGCATGACGCTTACAGACGGTCCATTGCCCCCTGGCGCATCGGCGCCCGCCGAATCGGGATGGACGGCTGCGCTCGACAAACTGGGTGGTCACCTCGGCGAAGGGGCATAGAATCGCGGGGCATGGCATCCACGCCAAAGCCCGCGAGCGACGTCTCGACGAACGGTCACCACGCCTCGACGAACGGCGGCGCTCCCAAGATCTCGGACCGCGTGCCGCTCGACGGCCTGGCGGAAAGCGTCGGCCGGGCGACCGGCGATGCCATGCGGCTGGGCCAGAACTTGCTCGGGAAGGCCGCCGGCAGCGCGGCTCGTTCGCTGGCGAAGCGCCTCCAGGCTGACCTCGACGACCGCGACCCGGACTACATCCGCGAGAACCTGCCCCTCTCGTGGCTCATGGCGACCATCTGGTACCGGGCCGAGGTACGAAACCTCAAGAACGTGCCGGAGGAAGGAGCGGTGCTCCTGGTCGGCAACCACACCGGCGGCAACATGTCGCCCGAGACGATCTTCTTCACCCTGGCATTCTCGACGTACTTCGGGGTTGAGCGCCGCTTCCATCAGCTCGCCCACAACCTCGTCCTCGCTTCCCCCCTCGGCCCGTTCCTGCGCCGCTTCGGCACCGTCGCCGCGTCGCACGAGAACGCGCTGAAGGCGCTTGACGCCGGCGCAGCGGTCCTCGTATTCCCGGGTGGCGACTGGGAGGTCCACCGCCCCGAGCTGGAAGAGCTCCCAGATCGACTTCAACGGGCGACGCGGCTTCGTGCGGCTCGCGCTCGAAAAGGACGTGCCGATCGTTCCCGTGGTCACCATCGGCGGTCAGGAGACCGCTCTTTGGCTCGACCGGGGCGCCTGGCTCGCAAAGCTCCTTCGCCTGGACCGCACCGCGCGCCTCAAGGTGCTGCCGATACTCATCGCGCCACCATGGGGGCTCACGGTCGGAGACTTCCTGCCGCGGATCCCCCTGCCGGCCAAGATGACCAGCGACGTCCTCCCCGCCATCCACCTGCGCGAGCAGTTCGGCGAGGAACCCGATATCGACGAGGTCTATGAGCACGTCACCGGCGTAATGCAGGAAGCGCTCGACGGCCTCGCCGCCGAGCGGCGCTACCCCGTGATCGGCTAGAAGAGATGAGGCTGACGGAAAGCGTCGTCGTCGGTTCGCCGCCACGCGTGGTCTGGAGCTATCTCTCAGACCTGGACGGATACGACCGCTTCATGTCGGGGATCACGCGCTGGGACGCCGACGGTGAGGCAACGACCGGGCTTGGCGCCCGCCGGCGCATGCTGATCAAGGCGGGCTCGGCCGAGGTCGGCGGGTTGATCGAGATGGTCGAGTGGGACGAGCCCAACGACCTCGCGTGGAGCTCGGTCACGGGCATCGACCAACGCGGGCGCTTTCGCCTGCGCCCGGCGGGTAACGGCTCGACGCGCGTCGAGCTTCGCTACCAGTACGGCGTCGCGGGCGGCGGCTTCACCGGTTGGCTCTCCGAGCGCCTCTCTGCACCCAGCATCTCGAAGGACCTGCGCCTCTCGCTTCAGCAGCTCAAGCGTTTGATCGAATCAGAGCGCCAGCAGCGAGTTGCCGAAGCGGCCGAAGCAGAGCCGGCCGAGGCCTGAGCCTCAGCTTTTTTTGCCGGCCAGCGCCTTTTGGAGCTGGTCCTTCGACATCGAAGAGCGACCCTCGATGTTCCTGTCTCGGGCCTCGTTCATGAGCTGATCCTTCGTGCGGCCCTTGGGCTTGTTCGTGCCCGACCGCTCGCCTCCGCGCTGCCCCGATGACTTGTCCTGAATGGACGTCTTCGAGGCGGTGCGGGACTCGCCCTTGCGCGCCTTCTCCTTGTTCACCGTGCGCGCGGCGACTTCTTCGGCCTTGGATTCGGAAGCTCCCTGTTCCTTCTGGGACTCCTTGATGTGCTCGTATTGCCGGGCACGTTTCGTGCCTTTTTTGACTCCGCGTGGTGGCATGGGGCTCGGCTACCCACCGGGTTTTGTCCTAAGCGCCGTCTAGCGCCTTATGAGAGGTCAGACCCCTCGGAGCTCTTTTCGTCGCTCTCTTCGGATTCGGGGTCAGACCCCGCGTCGCTTGACTCGTCACCTTCGTCGCTGTCCTCTTCAAGCTCGCGCTTCACGACCTTGCCCGTGGCGTTCCGGGGGAGCTCGTCGATGAACTCCACCTCGCGTGGAACTTTGAAGCCCGCCAGGTTCTCCTTGACGTATTTCTTGGCCTCGTCCTCGTCCAAGGAGCCGGAAGATGTCGTGACGACGAAGGCCTTGAGCGCCTGTCCGTACTTCTCGTCATCGACGCCGATGACGGCGACCTCGTCCACGGCCTTGTGCCCTGCAAGCAGGTCCTCCACCTCGCGCGGGAAGACGTTCTCGCCGCCGGAGACGATCATCTCGTCGTCGCGGCCGTCGATGAACAGGCGGCCCTCCTCGTCGAGGTGGCCCACATCGCCCGAGCTCAAGAGCCCGTCGATGATGTCCTTGTTGCCGCCGCCCGTGTAGCCCTCGAACTTCATCTCGTTACCGACGAAGATGCGGCCGGTCTCACCTTGGGGAAGCTCGTTCTCATCCTCGTCGTAGATCTTCAGCATCGTGCCGTGCGGAACGCGGCCGGCGGTACCCGGCGCCTCGCGAAGGTCCTGCGGCGTCGCGATCGTGGCCCATGCGACCTCGGTGGACCCGTAGAGGTTGTAGAGGTTGTCGCCGGTCGCGTCCATCCATTCGGTGGCGAGCTCCCCGGGCAGCGCCGAGCCCGAGGCGCAGACCGCCTTGAGCGAGGAGAGGTCGTACTTCTGGATGACCTCGTCGTCGAGCTGGAGGGTGCGCTGAAGCATCACCGGCACGACGATCAGCGCCGACGCCTTGGTCTCCTCAATCGCCTTGAGCATGTCCTCGGGGTCGAACTTGCGCCGCAGCACGTAGGTCGAAGAGAGCGAGAGCCCGATCGAGAAGTGCGCGAAGCCCCACGAGTGGAATAGCGGCGCCGAGATCAGGGTCGTCTCGCGTGCCTTGAGCGGGATCTTGGAAAGGAGCGCCGCGATGGGCCCGAGCGTGTCGGGCTGGCCGCGCTGCGCACCCTTAGGAGTGCCGGTGGTGCCGGAGGTGAGCACGATGAACTTGGAAGACTTCTCGGGCGGCTCAAGGTCGGACGCGTCGTCGGTCTCCTCGATCAGCGACTCGATGGTGGGGTCGTCGGACTCGCCTTCCTCGGCCCACGCGACGAAGCGCTTGAGGTCCACGTCGGCCTTCTCCATGACGCCCAGGAACTCCTCGTCGTAGACGACCGCCTTGGGGTCCTCGCGCTCGAGCACGTCCACAAGCTGCGGCCCGGAGAACATCGTGTTCATGAAGAGCGCGTTCGCTCCGAGCTTCGATACCGCGAGCAAGGTCTCGACGAAGCCGCGGTGGTTGCGAGCGAGGATGGCCACGCCGTCGCCCTCGGAGACCCCATTCTTGGCGAGAGCGTGGGCGAGCTTGTTCGAGCGCTCCTGGACCTCAGCGAAGGTGAGCTCGCCGAGGTCGTCGATCAGCATCGTCTCGTCCGGGTGGCGGATCGCCGCGGCGCTGACACCGGCGGCCGGCGATGCGCCCCAGCGCCTGAGCTCGCGCAGCACCTTGCCCAAGCGGTCGGGACGGGTCGGGCGGACGATCCCGGCGTCGATGAGGACCTTGACATTGAACGGGACGTCGGGCAAGAGGCCCAACGAGCCGACCTGCACCTTTCCCAAGCGCTCTCTGATCACGCGGGCAACCTTATGGAGCAGGGCTTCGGCATGTAGCAATTACTCGATTTCCACTGAGGCGATTGCCAAACACGCGATGCCCTCGCCACGACCGATCCAGCCCATTCCCTCGTTCGTCGTTGCCTTGACGCTCACCGGGGCGCCGGCCGCTTCGGCGAGGATGCGCTCCATCTCCTCGCGATACTCGCCCAGCTTCGGCTCCTCGCAGATGACGGTGACGTCCGCATTCACCACGAAGCCCGGAACCATTGCCACGGCGGTGCGCAGGAGCTCGACGGAGTCCGCGTCGCGCCAGCGCTCGTCGCTTGGCGGGAAGTGTGTGCCAATGTCGCCGAGGCCGGCCGCGCCCAATACGGCGTCGGTGATCGCATGGGCGACCACATCGGAGTCCGAATGACCCTCGAGGCCGTGCGTGTGCGGGACCTCGACGCCGCCGAGGATCAGCGTTCCACCCTCCGTGAACCGGTGCGAGTCGTAGCCGATGCCCGAATGAGCGCTCATCCGATCTCCTCCAGGCGCCGCTCGCGGCCCTCGAAGACGCAGAGCTCGGTCACGCCCCACCCGCGCATCGCCTCGACCGCTCGCTCGTAGGCGAATCCGACGTTCTCGGGCTCGTGGGCGTCCGACGAGAGCGCGAAGGCGGCGCCCGCGTCCACGCACATCTCTGCGAACGCATCGGCGGGGTAGAGCTCGCCGACGGGCTTGCGAAGGCCCGCCGTCGAGACTTCCACCGCGGTTCCCGTTTCCGCGATCGCCTCGATCAGCGGCTCGTAGTGAAAACGCGGGTCGCGGCGGGGGCTGGGCCGTCCCTCGCCCCAGACCTTTACGAGGTCCGGGTGCGCGCAGATGTCGTACATCCCGGTGTGGATCGCTTCGGCGAACGTCTCGAAGTAGAGCGCCCAGACCTTGTCGGGATCGTTGATCTCTGCCCACACGTCGTATGCATCATGGTCCACCGCCATATCGCGGATGAAATGGACCGAGCCGACGACGTAGTCAAGGTTGCCGGCGTGGCGGTCGAGCACGTTTGCGATGCGGTCCTCGCGCCCCGCGACCCAGTCCATCTCGATCCCCGCCCGTAGGCCGGCGGAGCGGGCGAACTCGAGGTACTCGGCCATGTCGTCCACCGCGTTCTCGCGCCAGAAGGGGTGGTCCCAGATCTCGAGCGACTCGGTGAACCGGTGGATGTGCTCGGACACGCCGAGCTCCGCGATGCCCGCCGCCTGCGCCGCCTCCAGGTAACGATCGGCGTTCGCCTGCGTGAAGTACTCGGATGCCTTCGCATCAGTTTCGTCGGGGCGCAAATGCAGGTGATAGTCCGTGAGCACGTAGGCAAACTTAAATGGTGCCTGACCCCGTTTAGGCTGCAGCGATGGTCCACCTGCGGATCGTCGCGCCGGAAGCCGAGGCCAAGAAGGCGCTCGCGCTGTTCGAGGAGACCGACTCCGTCTACAACGTGATCGTGCTCGAGGGCGTCGCGCGCAAGCCCCAGGGCCACGCGATCCTGTGCGACGTCGCCCGCGAGGACGCGAGCGTGGTGATCGCCGATCTGAAGGAGATCGGCATCCACAAGTGCGGCTCGATCGCGGTCGAGGACATCGACTCGCAGATCTCCGACGTCGCGATCGCCGCCGAGAAGGCGGCGCGGGGCCTCCCGTCGGACGCCGTCGTCTGGGAGGAGGTGGAGTCCAGAACCTCGGAGAACGTCGAGCTCTCGGCGCAGCTTCCTGGCGTTCATGGTCGTCGCGACCCTGATTGCGGCCGTTGGCATCCTGACCGACCAGATCATCCTGATCATCGGGGCGATGGTCGTCGGGCCCGGAGTTCGGTCCCCTCGCGGGCCTGTGCGTAGCGCTGGTCCACAAGCGCCCCGACGTGGCGAAGCGCTCGCTGATAGCGCTGGCAATCGGCTTCCCGCTGGCGATCACGGCCTCGTTCGTGATGACGTTCCTGATCGACATCGCCAACCTGGTGCCGGAGGACTTCTCGCAGCAGAACCATCCCTTCACCGACTTCATCGCGAAGCCCGACGAGTTCACCGCGATCGTCGCGGTACTCGCGGGGATCGCAGGGATCCTCTCGCTCACGTCCGCCAAGTCCGGCGCGCTCGTGGGGGTGCTGATCTCGGTGACGACGATCCCGGCCGCGGCCAACATCGGCGTCGCTGCAGCACTCGGCGACTCCGAAGAATGGCTGGGAGCGATGGGACAGCTGTCCCTGAACCTCGCCCTGATCGTCCTCTCGGGCGTGGCGACACTGTTCATCCAGCGCCGTCTTTACATCAGACGAAAGGCGAAGCACCACTCAGACGCGGGCCGGAAGGCCGCCGGCCTCGCGAGCGCGCCCGAGGAGGGCTAGCCCCTACTCATAGATCGCTTCCAAGAGCAGCCAGCAGCCGTCGACGGTGTCCGCATCCTCGAACGGGCCACCGACGTCGAGCGGGCCTTGGAAGATCAGCTGCTTTTCCCCGCCCGAATCACAGCGGAGCATGCTGGTCTTCTTCGCGACGATCCCCAGGTGGTCGTTCTTCTTAACGGGAACGTCCACGTTGAACGTCTCGATCTTGTACGGGTCATTAGGGTCGGGCTGACCGACGTACTCGAGCTTCTCGCCCAGGTACGTGGCCTTGGCCTGCAACATGTTCCCCTTCGCCTTCGCGAGCTGCAGGCGGAAGCTGCCTTGGTCGCCAGCGATGATGCGGATCTTGTCGATCTGCCCGTCTTTGGGGGCCTTCTGGCCGCCGGGGTTGCTGTAAGCCTCCAGCGAAATGCGCGAGCACTTACCGGCTTCGGGCTCGCACGGATGGGCAGGTATCGAGTTCGAAGGCTGAACGTCTTTTGTCAGCTCGGCTCCGAACTTGGTCGCCCCCGAGGCGCTCGCCGGAAGCAGAACCGCTACCGCAATCGCCGACACCGCCAGGACACCAGTCGATCTCTTCACGAGCACTCCTTCGTTCAGCCCCCTACGCCGCGGGACGTTACACCTAGGCGCGAAGAAGTGCTTCCGCGAGTGCAAGATCAACCTGCGTGGTGATTTTCAGATTCGGCTCGTCCCAGCCGAAGACGCGCACGACTCCGCCCGAAGCCTCGATCAGGCTGGCGTCGTCGGTGGCGGCGGCGAGGGTCCCAGCGTCTGTGTCCAGCGCCTGGCGCAATGCTTCCGAGCGGAACGCCTGCGGCGTCTGAACAGCCCAGAGCTCTGAACGCGGGACGGTCTCGATGACTCGGCCCGCCAGCGCGCGCTTGAGCGTGTCTGTCACGGGCGCTGCGGCAACAACGGCATCGCAGCCGGAGTCGCCCTCCAGCTCCGCAATCACGGCGTCGAAGAGTGCCGGCGTTGCCAGCGGTCGTGCTGCGTCGTGGACGACGGCGATCTCGGACTCGACCGCAGCCAGGGCGAGTGCGACAGACTCGGAGCGTGAGGCCCCGCCGGTTACAACCTCCGCGCCCACCGCGTGCGAGCGAACCGCGTCCTCGTGGCCCGGCGGCGCACAAATAACGACCGAGCCGACGCGTTCGGAGGCGTCAACCGCTGCCACCGACCAAGCCAAAAGCGGCTTCCCGCCGACTTCGACGAGAGCCTTCGGGCCGCCGGCTCCGAGCCTGTCTCCGGAGCCGGCGGCCGCGATCACGGCTGTTGCGAGCGCGTCAGCGCTCATGCGGTACGGCGACTAGGCGGTCGCCGTCTCGGAGAAGCGCTCCTCGAGGAGCCCGTCGATGTACTCCTCGGCGCCCTCCTCGTCCTTCTCCAGCGCGTACATGAACTCGGAGGCGAGGATCTTCTTCGCCCGCGTGTACATCTGCTTCTCGCCGGTCGACAGACCCTTGTCCATCTCGCGGATGGCGAGGTTGCGGACGACCTCGGCGATCTCGAAGATGTCGCCGGTCTTGATCTTTTCGCGGTTGTACTTGAACCTGCGGTTCCAGTTCTTCGGCATATCGGAGAGCTCGCCGGTCAGGACGGCGATTACCTCTTCGACCTGCTGCGGATCGATCACGCGACGGAGCCCGGCGATGTGTGCGTTCTCGCATGGGACCATCACCGTCATGTCGTTGTGAAGGATCTTGATGGTCAGGTAGTCGCGGGTCTCGCCCATGAGGTCCTTGGATTCCTTCAGGATCACGACGCCGGCCCCGTGATGCGGGTAGACGACGTTGTCACCTTCCTCGTACGTGCACTCGACCGGCGCGATCTCCTCGAGCTCGATCTCCTCCTCAGTAGCTAGTTCCGGAATGGGATGCCTCCTTTGGGGTACGCCCGCTGACGCAGACGATTCGTTGGCTCATGACTGGCGGTCGACGGCGTCGACTTCTTCGGCTCGGCGAAGTCCCTCACGGATCTCTGTCGCTCGAGCCTCCCCTACTCCGTCCACGGCAGCCAGTTCAGAGTCCGTGGCGGAAAGGATGGCTTCGAGGTCGCCGAACTGATCGACGACCTTCTGGGCCACCAGACGAGGAAGCCTCGGCACGCCGGACAGCGCGCGGAAGCCTCGGGGTACTACAGGGAAGTCAAGGGTGTTCGTCTTACGGTCGTAGCCGAGGTGTTCGGCGAGGCGGCCGAAGTCGAGGAGTTCGTGGTGGCCGAGCTCGGCGAGGCCGGCGATCGCCCGCTCGAGCTCCGGTTCGGAGGCATCGACCGCGTAGTCGCGGACGAGGGCGGCGCGCTCGGCAAAGACGCCGTGAACGAGCTCTTCGAGCTGCATCTCGATCAAACGCCCCTCGGCGCCCAGCTCGATGATCCAGCGCTCGACCTCGGCGGCCATGCGGGTGACCAGCTCGAGGCGCTGAAGAACGGAAAGGACGTCCTGGAGCACAGCGCCGCCGCTCGAACTCGAGCATGGTCAGTCGAGCGGCGACCTGGTCGAGGCGGGCGCGGTACTTCTCGAGCGTCGCGAGCCCCTGGTTTGCCCTGGAGAGCACGCTCGGGATGTCCTCGAGGATGTACTTGATGCCCTCGACGTAGAGCGAGACGACCTCGCGGCGCTGCGAGATCGCGATGACCAGCGCCTTCGACTGCTTCGAGACGCGCTCGGCCGTGCGGTGGCGGGTGCCCGTCTCCATCGAGAGGATCGTCGGATCGGGCATGAGCTGCACGTTCGCCCACATGATCCGGTAGGTCTCGGGCTCGAGGACGATCGCGCCGTCCATCTTCGCCAGCTGGTAGAGGAGCGCCGGCGAGTAGTCGACGTCGAGCTTGATCCCGCCCGAGAACATGAAGGAGACCTCCTCGGTGTCCCCGACGAGAATCAGCCCGCCGGTGCGCGCATGGACGATGTTGTCGATGCCCTCACGAAGCGGCGTGCCGGGCGCAACCGTGTCGAGCGCACGGAGGAGCCGCGGGTCCTGTCGCGCTTCCAGCTCACTCTTGTCATCATCAGGAGGAAGCGCCATCGCTCCATAAGGATGACAGACCGGCCCTGAAAGTTAAATCGCAGATAAATCCGTGTGGATAGATCGGAAAGGGCTTTGTCAAGCGGGGTACGGGAATGCACGCCCCCGATCTCGCTTACGATCGCCAGAGTGGAATCCGAAACCGCGCCAGGCACCATTCCGCAGCCCGCTCCGCGGCTGGTCGAAGTCGTAGCGGCCCTCTCCTTGGCATCCGATCTGGGGCTCGGGCAGCCCCTCGAGCACGGCCTTCGGTCCTGTCTCATCGCGAGCCGTCTTGCGGAGGCACTTGACCTAGGCGAGGAATTCAGCGACTCGGTGTTCTGGGTGACGCTCCTCGCGATGGTCGGCTGCACCGCGGACTCCAACGAGATGACAGAGATATTCGGCAACGACATCGAGTTTCGCCGCGGCATGTACGACGTCGGCCCTTCGCAGATGTCCATGCCTCGCTACCTCCTCGGGCGGGCTCTGACGGCGGTCCTCTGCGGCGTGCTGGCGCCAGCGCGTCGCTGATCGCTACCGGCATGCGAGCCGTGATGCAGGGGTTCGAGGCGGACTGCCGGATCACGGCGCGGTTCGCGACGCGCCTCGGCCTCGACGAATCGGTGTCTGAGCCCCTGCAACAGAAGTTCGCACGCTGGGACGGCAAGGGGATTCCGAGGGGGCTCGGGGGCGAGAAGATTCCGCTGGCAGCGCGCGTACTCGCGCTGTCATGGCGGACCGAGGCAGGGCATAGGACTGCCGGCACGGAGGCGACATTGGAGCTGCTCGGACGGCATGCCGGGGCGACTCTCGACCCCGCCCTGGTCGAGGCCTCGATGACCGCCCTGCCGGGGATTCTCGACCAGCTCGACGAGAACCCTTGGGAGGCGGTTGTGGCGAGTGCGCCGCTACGAGCGCGGCTTACCGGCGAGGGGTTCGAATCGGTGCTCGAGGCCCTCGGCGACTTTGCCGACCTCAAATCGCCATGGTTCGGCGGCCACTCTCATAATGTGGCGGGGCTTGCGGAGGCCGCGGGCTGGCGACTCGACTTGCCGGAAGCCGACGTGAGCCTCATGCGGCGCGCCGCCCTGGTGCATTCACTCGGGCGGACCGGGCGTGCCCAACACCATCTGGGACAAGGAGGGCTCCCTGAGCGTTTCGGAGCGCGAGCGGATGCAGCTCTACCCATACTTCACCGAGCGGATCCTCAAACGCGGAAGTCTTTCGAACCTCGCCTTCACCGCCGCGGCGACTCAGGAACGCCTCGATGGAAGCGGGTACCCGCGCGGTCTACAAGGTGGTGAGATCCCAGTCACGGGCAGGGTGCTGGCGGCTGCCGACATCTATCAATCCCTGTGCGAAGCCAGGCCTCACAGACCCGCATACCCCGCCGATGAAGCAGCGGCTGAACTCCGCTCGGACGTCAAAGCTGGGCGTCTGGACGCAGATGCCGTGGAAGCGGTTCTTGCCGCCTCTGGTCATCGCCCACAGCCACGCCGCTTGAGCGCGCCGGCCGACCTGACTCAGCGCGAGGTCGAGGTCCTGCGCATCATCGCGCGCGGGCGTACCTCCGCCGAGGCTGCCGAAGAGCTCGGCATCCAGCCCAAGACCGTCGGCACCCACATCGAACACATCTACGCCAAGATTGGCGCCTCGAACAGATCCGTGGCCACTCTGTTCGCGATGGAACACGGCCTGATCTAGCCGCGGGGGACCTCAGAACCGCTTGACCAAGCGGCTTCTCCGAGATCTTTCGAAAGATCAGTAGTTCTCCCTATGTGAGCGGCCCGCCGCGCACCTAGCTTGGCGGCATGGCTTCCAACAAATCCATCCGGGGCCCGCTCGGTGCGCTTTTTATGACGGCCGCGCTCCTCATCTCAGCGCAAACCGCAGATGCCAAGCAGTTTGAGGTTACGACTCGTCACGATCGCTACGAAGAGGAGTGCCCTGTCGGTGACTGCTCCCTCCGTGAGGCCGTCTTCGCCGCCGGCTTCACCCCAGGCCCCGACCGCATCATGCTCCCTTCCAAGAAGCGTTACCAGCTCTCGATCATGGATGTGGGCGTCGACTACACGAGCGGCGACCTCGACGTCTTCGAGAATTCGCTCACCGTGGTTCATCCCGGGCCGGGCAAGGCCACGATCGATTTCAACCCTGAGAACGACGGTCTCCCTGACCCTCTGGATCGCATCTTCCACGTTTACCCCGATGGCGCTCTCACCCTTCGACGCATAAAGCTCACCGATGGCGGAGACCCGTCGGACTCGCCGGATGGCGGGGCGATCAGGGCATTCGGCGACCTCACCCTCAAGCATTCATCCGTGGTCGGCAACGAGTCCCCTGGATACGGCGGCGGCATCTTCACCGGGCAGGGCGCAGCCCTCAGCCTCGTCGATTCCGTGGTCGCACGGAACACCGCCATAGTGGGAGGCGGGATCGTCCACTCGACCGAGGGGCAGCCCGATCCACTATCCATCCGGCGCTCGACGATCTCCGGAAATGAGGCCGTTGGCGGAAACGGTG
Organism: uncultured bacterium; assembly: GCA_963786495.1. GTDB lineage: Bacteria > Actinomycetota > Thermoleophilia > Solirubrobacterales > 70-9 > JALZKA01. Next base: position 58,959 of record CAWAZL010000002.1, read on the forward strand.
GAGGGATCTTCATGGACGCGTCGACGACGCGCGCATCGGTGAGCGACACTACGGTTTCTGGCAACCGTGCCGCCGTCTCAGGTGGCGGCTTTTGGTCCGAGGAGAGTCCGATCGATGTGACGGGCTCGACCTTCGTTCATAACCGCGCTCGCGAAGCGGGCGGGGGCCTCGGCCTCAGGGGCTCCCCGATTTCGTTCCTGTCCAACTCGACCTTCGCGGCGAATCGCGCCGGAACGCGCGGCGGAGGACTGTACATCGACTCCCAAGCGTCGATCAACTCCGTGACCATCGCCGGCAACCAGGCAGGTATGGACGGCTCCATCCCCGCCGGGGGAGGCGTCTACTCCTCCACCGGGGGCCATGCGACGGTGGAGAACTCCCTCTTCGCGCATAACACCGTGCGGCTGAACGGGACACATGCCCCGAACGACTGTGAGGGCGACGATCCGTTTGTTTCGGCAGGGCACAACCTGCTTTCCACGCGCAAACTGTGCGCCGGCTTTCAGGAAGACACGGACCGTGTCAGTCGACGGCCGCGTCTCGGAGACCTGCGGTTCAACGGTGGGCCGACGGCGACCATCGCCCTGCTTTCAGACAGCCCCGCCATCGACCGGGCAAGCGAGTCCTCGCCCGATGTCGATCAGCGCGGGCGCCGGCGTCACGACCCCGACATCGGCGCCTTCGAGCGCACGGCTAAAGACCGATGAGCCGCAGATCACACCAGATTTCGACCGAAGCAATCATCCAACCAAAGGAGAACCAGATGGACATGTACGCAATCATTCGGCGAAATGGCTGGAAGTCGGGCGTCGATCTCGAGGAGGCGGCCGCGCGTTCGACCCAGGTGGGCGTCGAGGAGATGCCCGAGGACATTCGCTGGATCAGGAGCTACGTGCTCGCCGAGGAAGGCGGTTCCGTCGGAACGCTCTGCGTCTATGAGGCGTCGAGCCTCGACAAGATCCGTGAGCACGCCAAGCGCGCCAACCTCCCCGTCGACGAGATCGTCCCCATCGCGGACACAGTTGTGGTCCGGCCCGACCCGCAGCCGGCCCAGGTCTGATGCGCTGCGCTTCGAACATGCTCGCCCGCGCGTGCGCCCTGAGCCTCGCCGGTGTCGCCATCTGGGCGGCGCCGGCGAGTGCGACGAAGACCTACACGGTGAGTCGGGGCGATGATCCCGGTCTCAACGTCTGCTCCACCGCTGACTGCTCGCTGCGCGGTGCGGTCATCCAGGCCAACAGCAACCCCGGCGTAGACATCATCCGCCTCCCGGCGGGGACCTACAACCTCTCGATTCCGCGCACGAGCTACCCCACCTTCGGCGACCCCTACAAGGGCGACCTGGATATTCAGGACCCGGTCCACATCATTCCCAACGTGGACGGAGCGTCGGTCGTGATCGACGCGCACGGAAACACGACTGGAGACCGCGCTTTCGAACTGAACGATGCGCTCACCCTCGAGGACGCCGTGGTCCAGAACGGCCTGGCTCCGATCGATGGCGACAACGTCGCTCGCGGAGGCGGCTTCAAGGTGAACGAGGAAGGCTATCTCTCGATGCAAAACGGCGAGGTTGGGAGCAACTCGGTCAACCGGGCCGGTGCGGTGTCGGGCGAAGGGGGCGGGATCTGGGCGACCGGGGTCGTACGGCTCTACGGGGTCCGGGTCCACTCGAACCAGGCAACGGGTCCCGGCTTCGGCGGCGGCCTGTACTTCTACTCAACCGCGGACGTCTTGATCAACGCGTCCACGTTGCACTTCAACACCGCAACCTTCGGCGCCGGAATCTCCGGTCGGGGTGGAACGCTCTCGCTCTACGGGTCCCGCGTCGGCAGAAACGACGCCGGAGGCAGCGGCGGCGGCCTGTTCCTGATCGACGGCTCCGAAGCACAGCTCAAGAACACGAACGTCGACAACAACACCGTGCCAGGAGCGCCCGGGTATGGCGGCGGCATCCGCGCCGTCGAGGCAAGCGCGAGGCTGGAGAGCACGACTGTGACCAAGAATATTGCTGCAGAGGGCGGCGGCATCTCGATTTCCAATGATCCGGGAGGCTTCCCTGGACAACTCACGTTGAAGAACTCGATCGTCGCCGGGAACATGGACAGTGACGCCTCGGACGGCCTGCACGAAGACTGCCGCGATCAGGGCGGTGGAAATACTCTCAGTGAAGGCGGCAACCTCGTCGGTTATCAGCCGAATTGCGTGATCAACGCATTGCCCGGTGATCAGATCGGAGGTGGTATCGGAGGCGACGAGCCCCCGATCATCCCCGTGCTGCAAGGCGAGGGGTTTTACGGCGGCATGAACGGCATGCTCTCCACTGCGCTCGACCGGAGGAGCCCCGCGGTGGACGCCGTGCCCAAAGCCGCGGATTGCCCGGCGACTGACATACGCGGCGTCCCACGGCCCCAGGGTCCGAGATGCGACAGCGGCGCCTACGAGCTGGCGTACTGCGGCGGGAAGGTCGTGAACCGAGTCGGGACTTCGTTCGTCGACACCTCGTCGGATTCGGATCTGGAGCCCACCGACCAAGGCGATGGAGTTCTGGGACTCAAGGGCAGTGACTCCCTCGCAGGTGCCGCTGACAACGATGGCCTCTGCGGAGGCGGGGGGAACGACACGCTCAAGGGCGGCGACGGGAACGACAAGCTCATCGGCGGCAGGGGTGACGACGTCTGCGTCGGAGGCCCCGGCGCTGACGAGGCAGTGGGCTGTGAAGTCGAGAGGTCGATCCCGTGATTCGCGCTCTGCGAAAGGCGGCTGGCGGCGCTGGCCCGATGCGAACGATGCTGGGTTGTCTCACGGCGCTAGTCCTCTTGAGCACCGCCGCGACCGCCGAGGCCGCCACTTACGCCGGGCATTTCAAAGGCTTGCCGGACTCAACGATCTTCCTGACGTTCGACAGGCAGGGCGGGCGCCTCTACCTGGATCAGCTCGATTGGGATGGCACACCATGGCTCTGCCAGAACGGCACGGACGTGCTCGGAGCTAGCTACTACTTCGACCCACCCGAGGGCCGGGTGAAACACCGCGGTTTTCGCGTCCGTCGGACGGCACCGGAGAACAATTCCGTGTTCCGGGTTGCAGGAGAGCTCCGAGAGCAGAACAACGCCAAGGGCGAACTCAAGTTCACGAGCAATGGCTTCGACTCTGGCGACGGCGTCTGTACCACCGGCGCCCTTGAGTGGACCGCCAGCAAAGGGGCTTGACCAAGTACCCGGATGCGTTAGCTCAAGCGGCCCGAGCCGCAACCTGGCGGCCGAACGCGGCGCCGAGCGCAGCGCGGATGGCCGACTGAGGAGCGAGTCCTTTCATGGGCTCGCGCTCGGGTGGACCGAGCACCGGTGAGAGGCCGAACTTTGCTGCCTCGGCCAAACGGCGGTCGGCGTGGCCAACCGAGCGGAGCTCGCCCGTGAGCCCCACCTCGCCGAAGCAGGCGAGCGGAGTGCCCGTCGAGTCGGCGAGCGGCTCGCCGCGATGCGCCGAAACGACGGCGAGTGCGACGGCCAAGTCCGCGCCCGGCTCGTCCACGCGGACCCCGCCGGCCACGTTCACGAAGACGTCGGCGCTGGCGAGGCCCGGGCCGCCATGGCGTGCGAGGACGGCCAGGATCATCGCCAGGCGGTTGCGGTCGACGCCGTTCGCGACCCGGCGGGGCGGGACGATCTCGGTGGGCGCGACGAGGGCCTGGACCTCGACGAGCAGCGGGCGCGTGCCCTCCATCGAGCACAGGACGACCGAGCCGGGCGCCGCCGACGCCTCGCCGACAAAGCGCGCCGACGGGTCTTCGACCTCGACCAGGCCGCCCCCGCGCATCTCGAAGACACCCACCTCACTTGTGGCGCCGAAGCGGTTCTTGAGCGCTCGCAGCGTGCGGAAGCTGCGCTCGCGCTCGCCCTCGAAGAAGAGCACGCAGTCCACCAGGTGCTCGAGGACGCGCGGTCCCGCTACGGCTCCTTCTTTCGTCACGTGCCCCACCAGGATCACGGCGCTGCCGATGCGCTTCGCGACCTCGAGAATCGCGTTGGCTGCCTCGCGAACCTGGCCGACGGAGCCGGGCGCGCCCGTCATCCCTTCGGAGTGGAGGGTCTGGATCGAGTCGATCACGCAGGCGTCGGGCTGCTCGGCCTCCAGGGTGGCAAGGACGTTCTCGAGGGACGTCTCGGTGACTGTGGGAACTGCGAGCGCCCCCTCCCCCAGCCGCTCGGCACGCATACGGACCTGCGCCGCCGATTCCTCGCCGGAGACGTAGAGCGTCCGGCGGCCCGCCGCGGCCATGTTGCCCAGGGCCATCCCGGTGATCGTTGACTTGCCGATCCCCGGCGACCCGCCCAGGAGCACAAGCGAGCCGGGCACGAGGCCGCCGCCCAGGACGCGGTCGAGCTCGTCGATACCGGTGAGAAGCCTTTGCTCGGCGGGCGCCGAGACGTCGCGGAGCGGCACGGGCTTTGCCGCGGAGCCTTTCGAGCGGCTCAGACGGCCGCTCGCCGCCGGCTTCGCCAGTTTCCCTCGGGGCCTCGACGAGCGTGTTCCATTCCTCGCAGCCGGCGCACTGCCCCGCCCAGCGGAGCGCCTCATGCCCGCAGGACTGACAGACGTATGCGGTGTTCTTTGCCACCACCCCACACTAGGCGTGAGCGCCGACGGATTAGCCCCACTTCCCGCGCCGAACGTCCCTGAGCTATCGCTATAGCCGTAGTTCCGGGACGTTCGGCGGGAGGAGGGCGACGAGGAGGCCCGGGTTCTCGTAGACATCGTCGCTTGGGATACGGCGAACGGTCCATCCCGCACCCGTCCATGCTCCCTCTTTACGCTCGTCCTCGCCTTTCTTGATGAAACGGCCCTCCGTCGATTTCGACAATCAGGCGGTGTTGTGGCCAGCTCAAGTCGGCCTCCTCGCCGGCGACGTCTCGTTAACCTGGGCAGCTCCACGCCTGTGTCCCTGATGATCTGCAATGCCTGGATCTCGGCGCCGCTGCGAGCTCGTTCGATCGGCAACCCCGAATAGCTAGCCAGGGCGCGCCCAAGCTTCCTGACGCTCGCCGCCCGCGGTAGGCGCCAAGCCGGTCTCCCATCTCGACGAGACTCGTGTCTTCGAGCCGAAGGGCCTCGCGCACAGCTCGCGCAAAGATCTTGTCCGAAGAGCGGCTGGCGAGATCGAGCAGAGTCAGCGGTACCGAGGTAATTGGCACGCCGTTCAACTCCTCGATTTCGCCCTCAAGCCGCGAGCTTCTGAAGACGAGCAAGCCGCCGTGCCGGCGAGGCCCGCCGCTCCTGGCCTTGTCACAGTCACGAGGGGCCGGAGGATAGCTGAGCCAGCCGCGCGCACAAGCAGCGCTATGCATGCTCAGGATCGTGCCGGGAGCAGTGAGCGTCGCGCCCATCCATGTTCCCCAGTTGTCGTCGAGCACGGGCGGCAATCGCGTACACGCCTTCTTCGACCACCACGAGGTGTCCACTGGTGAGCTGGTGATCGATAGCTGCCGGGCTATACCGAAAATCCTCTAGCTGGCGGCGAGAGCACGCGGTTGAACTGGGCTCCCGCGAGGCGGACCACACGCGAATCGTTCACGCCACATGAGAGGCCCGCAGGCGCCGAAAACTCTCCCCCCGGCGCCGAACGTCCCTGAGCTATCGCCATAGCCGTAGTTCCGGGACGTTCGGCGCGAGGGAGGGGAACTGGCGCACCGGGACCCGGGCCGCTCCATACTGCGCCGTCGTGACTGGGACGTCCGCAAAGCGGTGGATCGGCGCCGCGTTCGCGGCGCTCGCGCTCGTTGCCCCTGGCAGCGCGCAGGCGTTCGATCCCGAGCTGGAGGTCAAGAACTTCGCGAAGATCCTCGAGCGGTTCGCGCACGTGGTCGCGACGCCCGAGTTCCAGCTGCGCCTGCAGGAGGCGAACGTTGCGAACAATCTTGAGTCCGCGCAGATCCTGCTCAACGACCCCGAGCGTCTTTTCGCGAACATCTGCGGCACGCGCACCAACGAGTGCGCGGGCGACGTGCGCTTCTACGACTGGGCCGAGTCGGAAGGCGCGATCCGCGAACCAGTGGTCTTCACCGCCCGCAGCGGCGCGACCCTCTCGGGCACCGTGTGGGCGACTGAGGAAGGCCCCGCCAAACGACCCGCGATCGTGATCACCACCGGCTCGGTTCAAGCGCCCGAGACGCTCTACTGGGGCCAGGCCGCCACGCTCGCAAAACACGGGTACATCGTCTTCACCTACGACGTGCAGGGGCAGGGTCGCTCCGACGTTCTCGGCGAGACGCCCGACACCACCGAAGGCGTGCCCTCCCAAGCGGGCCAGCCCTTCTACGACGGCACCGAGGACGCACTCGATTTCCTTCTCTCGACTCCCTCGGAGCCCTACGTCCCACGCCTGAGCTGCGGCAACGCGAACGGAGGTACCGGCACCTCTCATGCACCGAAGCAGGACAGGCGGGTCGAGGACAGCCTCAACGCGGGCTTCAACCCCCTGCACGACCTCGTGGACGAGAGCCGCATCGGGATCGCGGGCCACTCGCTTGGCGCCTCAGCGGTTTCCTACGTCGGCCAGATCGACCCACGGGTCGACGCGATCACCGCATGGGACAACCTGCGCCCGCCCGGCGACGGCGGAGCCTTCGATGCTCCGGGCTGCCCGTCGACGCCAGATTCACGGCCCGCGACGATCTCCCTCACCAAGCCGGCGATGGGGATCTCGAACGACTACGGGATCACGCAAACCCCCTATACGTCCGACCCTGACCCCCAGAAGGCGAACAGCGGCTTCCTCGCCTACCAGGCGGCCGGGCTCGACTCCATGCAGGTGAACATCCGCGGCGGCACCCACGAGGAGTCCGCCTTCATCCCGGGCAACACCACGGGACCTGTCCCGCTTGGCGCCGCGACCCTGCGCGGAACGGACATCATCGCCTGGTACACCACTGCCTGGTTCGACCGGTGGGTGAAATGCCCTGGCGCGGCGAACCCCGACGGTTGCGCCGCCGCTGCGGACAGGCGCCTCCTGAGCGACCGCTGGCGCGCGGACGCCCCAGGTCAAGCGGTTGACCTGAATGACGACGGCAACCTCTTCTCGTTCTATCTGCGTTCCCGCTTCGACTTCACCGACGCGCAAGGCAACCGCCAGGTTTGCGGCGACATGCGCTCCGGCTGCGCGAACATGGGCCCCGATGGCGCCGACGTGCCGTATTCGTTCGTCGGTGACGCCTACGACCTCAAGGGCGGTGGCGGCACCGAGGCGTGCGCCCTTCCCCAGCAAGGCACAGACGGGGCGGACCGGCCGAGCAACCTCCCACCAACCGCATCGGGCGATGCGATCCGTGGCGGCAAGGGGCATGACCGCCTGCGCGGCGGCGAAGGGGACGACTGCCTTTACGGCCAGAAGAACCGCGACCGGCTGAAGGGCGACGCGGGCGACGACGTCGTGAGTGGCGGCAGCGGACGCGACCGCATCTCAGGCGGCGCCGGCGCTGATGACCTCAGATGTGGTCAAGGCCGCAAGGACGTCGCGAAGGCCGATTCAGACGACACGGTCTCGGCCTCCTGCGAGATCGTCAAGGGCCTCTAGCCCTCGAACGGCCTTCGCCCCTGCCCGCATTCGGCGCGTGGCACTCCGACCGCGTTGCTCGGCGCATAGCTGACGCAGACCTCGTACGCGAGGTCGCCAGGTGAGCCGGGCAGAACGACGGTCGCCTGGCTGTGCCCGGGCTTCACCTCCTTCACGCGCTCGATTGCGACGAACGGAACCGAGCCGACGATCTCGGCCTGGATCACCGGCCCGCCGTAGCTATAGAGCGCAGCGCCGTCGAGCGGCCGGTCGGGCGAGTGCCGGAACGTCGTGACGAAGCGAGTGCTCGAACTCCCAACGAGCTCGGAGTCGACCGACGCCACCGGATCCACGAACACGACGCGCTGGTCCGAGAGGGTTTCTTGCGCAATGGCCCTGTATGCGGTGTTGATCTCGAGCTCCGGCTCGAACGAGAAACGGCCCCTCTTGTCGGTCATAGCCGTGGCTACCTCGCGCCACGACTCGTCGAACGGATAGGGATCCTCTTCGAGACTGATCTCTTCGTCACGCACGGCGTCGCCGCCTTGGGTCAGCTTGCCGCTCAACTTGGCGGGATCCCCGAAGCGCACCTCGCGGTCAACGGCCTCCAGCTCGAGGCCCAGTGGGACTCGGTCCTCGAAGCTCGGCGAGACGTCCTCTTCCTCCCCGCAACCGGTAGCGGCAAGGAGAGCGAGGGGAACGAGAAGGCTAAGCCGCGTCCGGATCCGGAATGGCATCCGGGTCCGCCGGCTCGTCGGCAGGCTCGTCGTCCGAGCCGCCGCGGCCACCAACGCCCGCGGGCTCCTTCTCCTTCTTGCGGGCGCGCGGCTTCTTCGGCTTGACCAGCTTCAGCTTTAGCGGCAGGTCGTCCTCGTCGCCGGCCTCGTCGCGCTCGACCAGGACGGTCGTACCCGTGGCGAGCTCGCCTGCGCGGAGAACCTCGTCCGCGAGCGGGTCCTCGATGTAGCGCTGGATGGCGCGGCGGAGCGGCCTGGCGCCCATCGACGGGTCCCAGCCACGCTCGGCGAGGAGCTCCTTTGCCTCCTCGGTGAGCTCGAGCTGGAGGTCGTGCTCGGCGACCTGCGTCCGCACGCGCATGATCAGGAGGTCGACGATCTCCTTGATCTCCTCGCGTGCGAGCTTGTGGAAGACGATGACCTCGTCGATGCGGTTGAGGAACTCGGGGCGGAACACCTTCTTGAGGTCGCCCATGATCTTGCCCTTCATGTCGTCGTAGGACGTGCCGGACTCGTCGTCGTTGGCCGCGAAGCCAAACGAGACGTTCTTGGCGATGTCCTTGGCGCCGATGTTCGAGGTCATGATCACGATCGTGTTGCGGAAGTCGACCGTGCGGCCCTGCGCATCGGTGAGGCGCCCGTCCTCGAGGATCTGGAGCAGGATGTTGAAGACGTCGGGGTGGGCCTTCTCGATCTCGTCGAGGAGAAGCACCGAGTACGGCTTGCGGCGCACGGCCTCGGTGAGCTGGCCGCCCTCGTCGTAGCCGACGTAGCCGGGAGGCGAGCCGACGAGCCGCGAGACCGCGTGCTTCTCCATGTACTCGGACATGTCGATGCGGATCATCGATTCCTCGTCGCCGAACAAGAACTCGGCGAGGGTGCGCGCGAGCTCGGTCTTGCCGACGCCGGAAGGGCCGAGGAAGATGAATGAACCGGCCGGGCGCTTGGGGTCCTTGATGCCGGCGCGCGAGCGGCGGATCGCCTTCGAGACGGCCTCGATGGCGACGTGCTGCCCGATCACGCGCTTGTGGAGCTCGTCCTCCATGCGCAGAAGCTTCTTGGTCTCGGCCTCGGTCAGCTTGAAGACGGGGATGCCGGTCCACATCGAGACGATGTCGGCGATCTCTTCCTCGCCGACCTGCGGGCGCTCGCCCTCGTCGGACTCGGACCACTCGTCCTGCATCTCGCGCTTCTTGTTCGTGAGCTGGCGCTCCTGGTCGCGAAGGCTCGCGGCCTTCTCGAACTCCTGCGCCTCGATGGCAGTCTCCTTGGCGCGGCGCGTCTCCTCGATCTCCTCCTCGAGATCGCGGTACACGGGCGGTGAGGACATCGACTTGATGCGGAGCCTGGACGCGGCCTCGTCGATAAGGTCGATCGCCTTGTCGGGCAGGAAGCGGTCGGAGATGTAGCGGTCGGCGAGCTCGGCGGACGCGCGAAGCGCCTCGTCCGTGATCTCCACGTGGTGGTGGTCCTCGTAGCGCTCGCGGAGGCCTTGGAGGATCTTGAAGGTGTCCGGGATCGAGGGCGGCTCGACCTTGATCTGCTGGAAGCGGCGCTCGAGGGCGGAGTCGCGCTCGAGGTACTTGCGGTACTCGTCGAGCGTGGTCGCGCCGATCGTCTGGAGCTCGCCGCGGGCGAGCGCGGGCTTCAGGATCGAGGCCGCGTCGATCGCGCCTTCAGCGGCGCCGGCGCCGACCAGGTTGTGGAGCTCGTCGATGAAGAGGACGATGTCGCCGCGCTGGGTGATCTCCTTCATCACCTTCTTGAGGCGCTCCTCGAACTCGCCGCGGTACTTGGAGCCGGCGACGAGGGCCGCGAGGTCGAGCGTGTAGATCTGCTTGTCCTTGAGGAGCTCTGGCACCTCGCCCGCGTGGATCCGCGAAGCGAGGCCCTCGACGATGGCGGTCTTGCCGACGCCGGGCTCGCCGAGAAGAACGGGGTTGTTCTTCTGGCGGCGCGAGAGGATCTGCATGATCCGCTCGATCTCGGTCTCGCGACCGATCACGGGGTCAAGCTTGCCGTCGGCGGCGAGCTTGGTCAGGTTGCGGCCGAACTGATCGAGGAGCTTCGAGGACTTCTTGCCCTCGCCGGAGGCGCCGGAGCCCTGGCCCTGGCGGCGGCCGCCAGGTCCGGAGAGCATGCGGATGACCTCGTTGCGAATCTTCTCGGAGTCGGCGTCGAAGTCGAGGAGGATGCGGGCGGCGACTCCCTCGTTCTCGCGGACGAGGCCGAGCAGGATGTGCTCGGTGCCGATGTAGTTGTGGCCCAGCGAGAGCGCTTCGCGGAGGGCGAGCTCGAGCACCTTCTTGGCGCGAGGCGTGAAGGGGATCTGGCCGGACGTGACCTCCTCACCGGAGCCGACGATGCGCACGACCTGTGCGCGCACGCGCTCGACGGTGATGTCGAGAGACTCGAGGACGCGGGCAGCGAGGCCCTCCTCCTCGCGGAGCAGGCCGAGCAGGATGTGCTCGGTGCCGATGTAGTTGTGCTTGAGCGTGCGCGCCTCTTCCTGGGCGAGGACCACCACCTGTCTTGCGCGCTCTGTAAATCTTTCGAACACTTACCTCTGCCTGCCTCTATCTCTCGCCTTAAGTATCTATGTGTCGGTGGTCGTAATCAGGCGCCTCTTCCGGGTACGGATGGGCGCCGCAGGCTCCCAATCCATTCATCGGCTCTGGCATGCCTTCGGATTAGGACCTCCGGGGGTTGTGGGACAACGAAGCCAGACGAAGTATATCCGCCGTCAGGCGGCTGAAAGTTGCGTCAGCCGTGCGTGGCCGACGCGTCCCGCAAACTGCGGCCTTCGCCCGGGCGACTAAGCCGCGTCGAAGGAAACGGTTCCGAGTGAGATGCCCTTACGGGGCTTGGAAGGCCTGTAAGTCCTGAGCGACCGTTCTGTCAATCCCCGCGCATCGCAGGGAAGAGAACCACCTCGCGCAGGTTCTTCGCTCCCGTCAGGAGCATCACCAGGCGGTCGATGCCCAGGCCCACTCCACCTGTGGGCGGCATGCCTGATTCGAGGGCCTGGATGTAGTTCTCGTCCATCGGCTGCGCCTCGACGTCGCCGCGCTTGAGCTCTTCGACCTGCGCCTCGAAACGGCGGCGCTGCTCGTCCGGGTCGTTCAGCTCGGAGAACGCATTGGCGATCTCGAAGCCGCCGACGTAGGCCTCCCAGCGCTCGACCAGCCCCTCGTCGGTCCGGTGTGCCTTGGCGAAAGGCGACATCTCGACGGGATAATCGGTGATGAACGTCGGCTGGATGAGCTTCGGCTCGACGGCCTTCGAGAGGAGGTCGTCCACGAGCTTGCCCCACCCCAGCTCCGGCTTCGGCTCGATGCCCATCGCCTCCGCAAGCGACTCACGGTCGTGATTCTCCATCACATCGATCCCGGTCTCCTCGCGGATCGCGTCGCGAAGCGTGACGCGCTTCCACGGCGGCGCGAGCTCGATCTCCGCGCCGTCGCGCTCCACGGACGTAGTGCCGAGCGTCGCCTGGGCCACGTGAGCGACCAGTAGCTCGAGCCGCTCGGCGGCGTCGTTGTAGTCGGCGTAGGCCTCGTACCACTCGACCATCGTGAACTCCGGGTTGTGCTTGAACGAGATGCCCTCGTTGCGGAAGTCCTTGCCCAGCTCGTAGACGCGCTCGATTCCGCCGACGATAAGCCGCTTGAGATAGAGCTCGGTCGCGATCCGCAGATATAGGTCGCGGTCGAGCGCGTTGTGATGCGTCACGAACGGCCGCGCAAGGGCGCCGCCGTAGATCGGCTGGAGGACGGGCGTCTCGACCTCCACGAAGCCCTCGCCGTCGAGCCAGTTCCGCGTCTCGGCGATCACCTTGGCGCGCTTCAAGAAGCGCTCGCGGACCTCGGGGTTCGCGATCAGGTCCTGCTCGCGGTGGCGGTAGCGAAGCTCGGTGTCCTCGAGCCCTGACCACTTGTCGGGCGGCGGGCGGAGGCTCTTTGCGAGGAGCGTCCACTCCGTGACCCGGAGCGTCAACTCGCCCTTGCGGCTCTTGAACGCGGTGCCCTCGATCCCGACGATGTCGCCCAGGTCCAGGCCCGTCAGCGCGGCGTGGCCGTCGCCCAGGTCGGCTGAGCGCGACTGAAGCTGGATCTTTCCCGAGCGATCGACCAGGTCCAGGAACGCGACCTTGCCCATGTCGCGGTTGGCGGTGATCCTGCCGGCCACGCGGTACGAGGAGTCGGTCTCCTCGCCGTCCTCCAGGCCGTCGTGCACGGCGCGGACGCTCGCGATCTCGACCCGGTCCGCGAAACTCATGCGGGAACGGGTCAACGCCGCTCTCCCGCAGGCGCGCGAGCTTCGCCCGGCGCTCGGCGATGATCGCCGGCTCGTCGCGTTCCGGCTCGTTGTTCTCGCTACCTGTCACGCGGCGGCGAGCCTATTGGCTCGCCGCGCTATGAACATGTCCTCAGGTGTTGCTCGGGCAGGGATTGCTCGACGTCAAGCTCGACATCTCCTCGCCTCAGGTCGAATGTGACGTTGAACGGCCCGCCGTCGAGGTAGATCACGTAGCTGATCTTGGAATAAACCAGGGTCAGCGACTCGGTCAGGTTGTCAGGGGTGCCGGCCTCATCGTTCAGTTCGTACTTCGTGATGCTTACGCCATCCAGGCAGAGAGCGAGGCCGTCAACCGAGTTCGGCTGATCGAAAATGATCTGGGCTCTGGTTATGGGCCGGCCCGACGCGAGGTGATAGGGGTACCTCGGTGAGCTCGAGTCGACCGGTTTGGTCAGCGTCACCGCTTGATACTTCGCCCTGCCTGTGAAGCCTCCACCAGGTCCGGTGTGCGGTCGGCTGACACCCCACGAAAATGAACTGACGGGACCGCCTTGGGGCACATTCGCGCCAGCTCCATTGAACTGCAAAGAGATCCCCGCGTTGGCCGAAGCGGGCACGAACGCCGCCGCGACACCAACAACCGCAATGGCCCCCGCAAGCTTTCCGAGCCTCATTTTCATCCCTCCGATCTGAGCGCCCTCGGACGCCCGCTGGTTGCCGGAGCGACCGTACCACCGCCAATCCGCACGTCACTCCCCCAAGAGGGTGAACCTCCCCACCCCCAGCGGGGCGGGACACGAATGCCCCTAAGCGGTCTCGATCTTCGTGATCTTGAGCTTCTTCTTGGGCCCGCGCGGGACGTCGACGGCGACGATGTCGTTGCGCTTGTGGCCGAGAAGGGCCTTGCCGATCGGCGACTCGTTCGAGAGCTTCTGCTCGGTGGGGTTCGCCTCGGCGGGTCCGACGATCTGGAACTTGCGGGAGTCGCCCGTCTTCTGGTCCTTGACGTGGACGACGACGCCGACCGAGACCGATTCGGTGTCGATGGCTTTCTGGTCGATCAAGATCGAGCGGCGAAGGCGCTCCTCGAGCTGGGCGATCCGCTGCTCGAGCAGGGCCTGCTCGTTCTTCGCGTCGTCGTACTCGGAGTTCTCGGTGATGTCACCGAACTCACGGGCCTCCTTGATGCGCTGCGCGACCTCGCGCCGGCGCTCGGTTGAGAGAACCTCGATGTCGGCCTCGAGCTTTTTGAGGCCTTCTTTGGTGATTGGTATCTCGCGGGCCATGTGGGTCCGAATCTCTCCTTGACGCAAAAGACGCCCGATTCGCGAGACTCTGAAGCGAGTGCGCGAGGCGGGCAGAGCCGGCAATTATAGCGACGGCCCCGAGGGCCTAAACAGGGCTTGAAACTGGCGTTTCGACCTCTTCCAGGAGCTCGCGCACCCGGTCGAGATCGGTCGATCGCTGGAACTCGTCCGCCGCCTCTCCATGCAGGTCGAGGCGCTCCAGATACCAGGGATAGAACTTGCGGAGGTTGCGAGCGGCACGCTCCTCACCCCAGTGCTCGGCCGCGCGGTCGAGCACCCAGCGCAGCTCTTCGACGACCTCATCGGCGCCGGGCGTCGTCTCGCGGGCCCCCGTCAGCTCCTCGAAGATCCACGGGTTGCCCATGCCGCCCCGGGCGACCATCACCGCATCCGCGTCCGACGCCTCGTAGGCGTGGCGAGCCTTGGCCGCGTCACCCAGGCCGCCCGAGATGATCATTGGGCAGTCGAGCTCGCGGCGCCTCAGCTCCGCTGCCAGCTCGGCGGCGAGCTCGTAGTCGGGGCGGCCCTTGTGGTGGACAGTCGCCGGGCGCGGATGAAACCCGATTGCGGCAACGCCCGCCTCGGAAGCGAGCCGCAGCGCCAACTCGTAGCCTGAGCGGTCCCCGGGCCGAAGCCCCGAGCGGAGCTTGACCGTGACCGGCAGCCCGGATCCCTCCGCCGCGGCCCGCGCGACTTCCAGCGCAAGCTCGTGATCGTCCAGTAGCGCGGCGCCGGCGCCGGTTTTCAGGACCTTCCTGACCGGGCAGCCCATGTTGATGTCGAGGAGGTCGGCTCCTGCTTCGGCGACCATCGAGGCCGCGGAGCGCATCGCCTCGGGATCCGGGCCGAAGAGCTGGACGGAGACGGGGTGCTCGTCCGGATGGATGCGCAGGAGCTCGCGCATCGTGCGCTCGTTCCGGTAGTGGAGCGCGTAGCTCGAGACCATCTCGGAGACGGCGAGGCCCGCGCCGTGGCGCTTTGCCTGAAGGCGCACGAACCAGTTGCCGATTCCCGCAAGCGGCGCCAGGAGAACCCGATTGGAGATCTCGACCTGGCCGATGCGAAACGGGTCTGTGAGCGGAGGCTGGACCACGGCCTAAAGCGTATGTACTCTGCGTCAGTGGCCTATCGGATGATCTTTCGGTGTCACTTCTGCTCGTGCGAGCCGGACGCTCTCACGCAGGTCTCGATCGAACGCCAGCTCTTGAACCATCGCTTCGGCGAGTACGTGGACGCGGGCCCCGGCGCATGGCTCATCTGGCACGGGCGAGGGCCGTACGGACCGAACCTCTACGCCTGCGGCGACCACCGCTCGGACCTTCGCGCCTATCTCATGAAGCATCACGCCGGGCCGCACACGAAGTCAACGCGGACCAACCCGAGCCTCCCGCCCGACGACTATGCGATGGCACGCCGCAGGGCTCGATATCAGGGCTACGCGAGCCCGCTGCGCAACGGCCCGGAACCGTCCGGGCCAATGCCCGAGCGGGAGAATCGCTAGTCGGCGTTCCGCTCCCAGATGAGCCGCAGGCCCGTGAGCGTCAGGAGCTCGTCGATCTCGGAGATGGTTTCGCAGTAGGGGACGATCGATGCGGCCAGGCCGCCTGTCGCGATGATCGGCGTGCCCTCCCCCAGCTCCTCGAGGATCCGCCGCGCGACGCCATCGATCAGCCCGGCGAAGCCGAACACCACGCCGGACTCGATCGCCGAGCGCGTCGACTTGCCGATGGCGGCCTCCGGTTTGGCGAGGTCGATCTGCGGGATCCTGGCCCCGCGTTGAGCGAGCGCGGTGAGCGAGATCTCGACTCCCGGCGCGATGGCACCGCCCAAGTACTCGCCGGCGGCCGAGACGGCGTCGAAGTTGATGCCGGTTCCGAAGTCGACGACAACGCAGGCGCCCTCAAACCGCTCGTACGCCGCGACCGCGTTGACCAGGCGGTCCGCGCCGACCTCGTACGGGTTGTCGATGCGAATGGGCATCCCGGTCCGGATCCCGGGTCCGACGAGGAGGCAGTCGCTGCCGTCGAGGTAGCGCTCACACAGCGTCATGTACTGGTTCCCCAGCGGCGGGACGACAGAGGACACGCAGATCGCGTCCACGCCATGAAAGTCCAGGCCGCTCAGCTCCATGAAGCCCGAGACCCGCTCGGCGATCTCGTCCGAGGTCATTCCGGCACGCGTCTGGAAGCGCCAGCTTTCGCGCAGGTCGGCGCCCTCGAACGCGCCGAGGTGCGTCTGGGTGTTGCCGACGTCGACCGCGAGAAGCATGAGCGAAGTATGAGGGGTCAGACCCCTCACGGAACGCACACGATTCGCTTCTGACAGACTGCCGCCGTCATGTCCCGCGCGACTCTCTACGTGATTCCCGGCTCCCATCCCGCCATGGCGGCGCGGCGCATGCTCGAGCACAAGGGGATCGACTACAAGCGCCGCGACCTCATGCCCGTCGTCAGCCGCGGCGTCCTGAAGGTCATGCGGTTTCCAGGCATCACGATCCCATCGCTCCGCATCGACGGGCGGCGAATCACCGGCTCCCGGGAGATCGCCGAGGCGCTGGACGAGATCAAGCCCGACCCTCCACTCTTCCCCGCCGACCCCGCCCAGCGGGTCCAGGTCGAGGACGCCGAGCGCTGGGGCAACGAGATCCTTCAGGACGGGACACGGCGCATCCTCTGGAACTCGATCAAGCGCGACCGCAAGCCGCTTCGCTCATACCTCGACGGCGCGAAGATCGGCGTCCCGCACGGATTGGCCGTCGCGACCGCCGCGCCGATCATCGCCGCCGAGTTGCGGATCAACGATGTGACCGACGAGGCTGTCGAGGCCGATCTGGCTGCCTTTCCGGGCTGGCTCGACCGCATCGACGACTGGATCGAGGGCGGCGTGCTCGGCGGCGATCCTCCGAACGCGGCCGACTTCCAGATCGCGTCGGCCCTCGGGCTTGCGATGACGATGGACGATTTGCGCCCCGCGATCGAGAATCGATCCGCGGGCCAGCTCGCGAATCGCCTGGTGCCGGGGTTCCCTGGCAAGGTCCCGCCGATCCTGCCGGCGGAGTGGCTCGAGCCGCTTACTGGCTCCAGCTAGGCACCTCGCCGACTCGCTCGACTCGCGGCCCTTCGCGCAGGGCCTCCGCATATCCGGAGATGCGCTCCCCGGTGGGCAAGGTGAGCTCGGGATCCAACTCGAGGAGCGGCGCGAGGACGAAGAGCCGGCCGGTCACTTCGGCGTGCGGCAACGTGAGCCGCTCGTGCTCGAGTTCGATCTCGCCCAGGAGCAACAGGTCCACGTCGATCGGGCGGGGCCCGTGGCGGGGCCCGGCGAAGACGCGGCCAAGCTCGACCTCGACCGCCTTGCAGACGTCGAGGAGATCGAGGGGGTCGAGGCCGGTGGAGATGCGCGCGGCCGCGTTCAGGAAGTCGGGCTGGTCGAGGATCTCGCCGACCGGCTCAGTCTCATAAAGCGACGAGACTGCTTCGACTGTGGCGCCCTGCCTGCCAAGCAGCTCGAGCGCCTTCGTGATGTTCTCAGCGCGCTCGCCGACGTTCGAGCCCAGGCCGAGGTAGCCGGTCCTGACCGTCAATCGTCCTCGTCGTCCTCCGGCGGGTCAAGCGGGCGCTCGACCAGGACCTCGACCGCGACCTCCTCGATCGCCAGCGGGAGCGGCGGCTCTGGCTTCGTGGCGCGCACGCGCACCCGCTCGCAGCCATAACGCTCCATCAGGCGTTCGCCAACGACGTGGGCGAGGCGCTCGAGCGTGCGGTAACTCCGCTCGGTCGCGGCCAGCGCAACGATGTCCGCGACGTCTCCGTAATCGATCGTGTCCTCCACCCGGTCGGTGAGAACGGCGTCGCAGTCCGGGACGTCGAAGGTGACATCGAACTCCAGGCGCTGGCCGATCTCCTGCTCGGCGTCGGAGACCCCGTGGTGCGTGTAGATGGAGAGTCCGCGAAGCTCCACATCCACGCTGACATCGAAGGGGTTGCGGCCAGCCTCCATGGCGCCAATGTACCTTGACTCGCATGGGCGACGAGGTGCTTGACGCGGCGGAGGGCCTTGCCTCGATCGGCGCTGAGCATGCTGGTCGTTCCGAGAGCGAGCGAACCCTTGCACCCGACGTGGCCGAAGCGCTTGCTGCCTCGCCGCTCCCTTCGATGCTCGTCCCGGCCTCGCTCGGCGGCGGTGAGCGGTCGCCCGGCGAGATGGTCGCGGCGCTGGACCTGGTCGCCCGCGGGGACGCCTCGACAGCGTGGTGCGCGATGGTCGCCGCGACGAGCGGCCTCGTCTCGGCCTACGTCGATGAGGACTTCGCGCGTGTGGCGTTCGGGCCTCCCGCGGTTGGCGGTGGCGTCTACGCGCCGATGGGCAGGGCAACGCGCGACGGCGACGAGTTCGTGCTCTCGGGACGCTGGCCGTTCGGAAGCGGCTGCAAGCACGCGACAACGCTGCTGGGCGGGGCGACGATCGAAGGCGACGACGGGCCGGTGCGGGCGATGGTCTTCGCGGCGTCGGCCGCCGAGATCCACGACACCTGGGAGACAACAGGCCTTCGAGGCACCGGTAGCCACGACTTCGAGGTCGCTGATCTCCGCGTGCCGGCCGGCCACAGCGCATCGTTGTCCAGCGACCGCCCGCGGCACGATGGGCCGCTGTACGCGTTTCCGCCGTTCGGCCTCCTCGCGCTCGGGATCGCCGGGGTCGCGATGGGAATCGCCGCCGGCGCCATCGAGGACCTGGTCGAGCTCGCCACCGCGAAGAAGCCCGGCGGGTCAAAGCGGACGCTCGCCGAGCGATCGAGCACCCAGGAGAGCGTGGCCAGAGCCACGGCCCTCGTCGGATCGGCTCGAACCTGGGTTGACGACGCCATCGGCAAGGCCTGGGACGCCGCTTCCGAGAGCGGTGAGATTCCAGACGTGGCGCGAGCGAAGCTCAGGCTCGCCGCGACGCACGCGACGCGCTCGGCCGCCGAAGCGGTGGATCTCATGTACGAGGCGGGCGGCGGGACGGCGATCTATACGCGCAGCCCGCTGGAGCGACGGTTCCGCGACATCCATACGGCGAAGGCCCACATGATGGTCTCGCCGGCAAGCCTTGAGCTCGCGGGCCGCATCCGCCTTGGGCTCGAAACGGACACCTCGCAACTGTGAGGTGCCTGGCACCGTGCCTGGCACCGGGTCAGGCGGCGCGAAACTCTTCCATCGCTGCGGCGCACTCGTCGAGGCGTGATTCGACGGCTTCGCGTGAGGTCGCGTCCTTGTTTTGGAGGTAGAACAGGCAGCGGGTGGTGCCCGCTTCGGCCCAGCGCTCATACGCGGCCGGGTCCGCCGGAAAGCCCCAGACGGGCGGGACGCCCCAGATCGTGATCGGGATGCGGTCGCGACCCGCCTCGGCCGCCTTGGCCTGCAGTGTCTCCATGCGGCCGGCGAGCTTTTCGACATCGCCCAGGAAGTTCGGGATCCAGGCGTCGCCAAAGGCGATCACCCGGTCATAAACGGTCTTGCCGTTCCCGCCGACGAGCACGGGCGGATGCGGCTGCTGGGTCGGCTTCGGCCACGACCAGATCCGGTCGAAGTCCACGTGCTTGCCGTGGTAGCTCGCCTCCTCGGAGGTCCAGATCTCCTTCATCGCCTCGACCCGCTCGCGCATCAGGCCGAAGCGCCGGCCGGGATCAGTGCCGTGGTTTCGCATCTCCTCCAGGTTCCATCCTGCGCCGACCCCGAAGAGGAAGCGTCCGCCGGAGACGCGGTCGAGGGTCGCAACCTCCTTCGCGCACATGATCGGGTCGCGCTCGACGATGAGGCTGAGCCCCGTGCCCACCTTCAGGTCCTTCGTCGCGCAGGCCGCGACGGTCAGCGCGACGAACGGGTCAAGGATGCGCCGGTACTCCTCCGGCAGCTCGCCCCCGGCCGGATAGGGCGTCTCCCGCGAGGCCGGGATGTGGGTGTGCTCGGTGAAGAAGAGCGACTCGAACCCGCGCTCCTCGCACATTCGCGCGAGCTCGTCGGGGGCGATCGTCTGGTCGGTGGGGAACGTGGCGACGCCGAAGTCCATCAGCTCACAGCCTTCCACGATCGGCGGCCGAGCAGCGCCTCGGCCACGTCGAGCGCCTCCCGCACTTCGGCGACGTCGTGGACGCGGAAAGCGTCGGCGCCGTTTAGGAGGGCGAGCACGTTAGAGGCGACGGTGCCGCCAACCCGCTCGTCCGCTTCGCGTCCCGTGATCGCGCCGATGAAGCGCTTGCGCGACGTGCCGACGATGATCGGGCGACCCAGGTCGCGGAACTCGCCGAGGCGGCGCAGCAGCTCGAGGTTGTGCTCGAGCGTCTTGCCGAAGCCGATGCCGGGGTCGATCCAGATGCGCTCCTCTGAGACACCGGCAGCGACGGCCGACTCGACGCGCTCGGCGAGGAACGCCTTGACGTCGTCTACGACATCGTCATAGCGCGGGTCCTCCTGCATCGTCCGCGGCGTGCCGAGCATGTGCATCAGGACGACATCGCAGTCGCGTTCGCCGCAGAGGCCGGCAATGTCGGGGTCACCTCGAAAGGCGGTCACGTCGTTGACGATGCCGGCGCCGGCATCGAGCGCCGCCGCCGCGACCGCGGCCTTCGACGTGTCGATGGAGACCGCGTGGCCCGCGCCTGCCAGCGCCCTGACGACGGGCTCCGTGCGCCGCACCTCTTCCTCGGCGCCGACGGGCTCAGCTCCGGGCCGTGTTGACTCGCCCCCGACGTCCAGGACGTCCGCTCCCGCCGCGGCGAGCTCTAGCCGTGAGCGATCGCCGCCCCGGCGTCGAGGTAGAGCCCGCCGTCGGAGAACGAGTCCGGCGTGACGTTGACGATCCCCATGATCCGCACGACGATGAGGCTAATCGGGGCCAGCGTCCGCCGAATAGATGTATGTTGCGCTGCCGTCAGGCCAGGGGGACGGCGCGCGCGTTGCGTCGTTGGCATTACCAGGGGGAACAGAGGGGCAGTGGGATATGCGGCGAAAGCTACGTGGCGTCGGCAGTTGCGGCGGCGGTTGGTCTTGGTGGGGGCGCGGCGGCTGAGACTGCCCTTGCGGCGAAGAAGCCGGACCTGAGAGTCACGTCTGTCACCGCAGAAGCAGACGCCGTGCCCGGCGGCTCGCTCGCGGTCGACGACAGCACAAAAAACGTCGGCAAGAAGACTGCCAAAGCTTCTCTAACAGGCTTCTTTCTCTCGGCCGACGCGGTCAAGGATCCGGGCGACACGCAGCTCATCGGCACCAGGGTTGTTCCCAAGCTCCGCAAGAAGAAGAGCTCTAGCGGCTCGAGCCAACCCGGGGTGCCTGCGTCCCTCGATCCCGGCACCTACAACCTGATCGCATGCGCCGATGTCGCCGACGAGGTTGCCGAGAAGCGCGAGTCAACAATTGAAGAGCGACCCGCCCGTTGAGATCCATCGTCCAGATCTCGCCCGATGCTCCGCGTCGACGACGCCCGCTCGACGGCGAATCGAGTTCCCGTCAAACCGGCCCGAGAAACCGGGTTCCGTGGCCCTGTTTACGTCAGCGAATTGTGCGACCGGCTTCTACGACACCACGACTGCCGACTCCTCTGGTGATTTCCTGTTCATCGCAGCCGTCGAAGACGACTCAACGACCAACTTCAGCGCGGTCGCGGACGATGAATCTGGAAACAGGTCCGTTTGCTCGAACACGGTCACTTACGTCGAGGACTCCATCGCGCCGAACGCCCCCAGCCTCGAACTGCTACCGACCCCACCCGCCAACGACACCACGCCGCACGCGGTCGGCAACGCCGAGGACGGCTCGACCGTGACGCTTTATGCAACCGCTGACTGCAGCGGGTCCGCCGTCGGCACGGGCCAGGCCTCCGGGGGCTACGTACAACATCGAAACGAGCGTCCCCGACGATTCGAGCACCGACTTCTCTGCCACGGCTACTGACGCAGCCGGCAACCCATCGGACTGCTCGACCTCGCACACGTATGTAGAGGACTCAACTGCGCCTGCAGCTCCCACCGATCTCTCCACCTCGCCTGGCTCTCCGGCGGATGACCAGACACCCCACGTCCAAGGAGATGGCGAAGAGGACGCGATGGTAAGGCTCTACAAGAGCGCAGATTGCAGCGGGCCCGTGGCGAGCACAGGTCAGGTTGCAGCGGGTACGTTCGACATCGAGGTTGGGGTGCCCAACGGCTCCTCCACCGAGTTCTCGGTGACTCAGACCGACCCGGCTGGGAACCCGAGCGCCTGCTCGTCGTCCATTACCTACGTCGAGCTGGACGTCTTGACCGAGGCTGAGCCAAACGGCACCGCCGCGTCGGCCACCGAGCATCCCGGCGGCGGAAACCGGGTCGTTGCAGCGATCCAGCCGATCGGCGACCTCGACTTTTTCGCTGTCGAGGTCACCCAACCGGGTTCGTCGATCGTCGCCGAGACGTTCGGACCGACCGGCGGCAGCTGCTTCGACATCGACACGTTCATGAAGTTGTTCGGACCGAACGGGACTACCCAGCTCGTCCAAGACGACGACGACGGCTCCGGCAACTGCTCGAAGATCGACGGAGCCGTATTCGATCCAGCCGCCTCGAACCTCGCGCCGGGCACGTACTACTTGAGCGTCGAGGAATTCCAGAACAACGCCGAGATCGCCGGGTACCAGCTGCAGGTCGACGTGGTCCCACCACCGAATGAGGATGAGCCCAACAACTCCTCAGCGTCGGCAACACCGCTTGAGGGAAATCCGGTTCGCATGACGGGCGCAATCGATCCGCTCGCCGATCAGGACTGGTTCTCGATCACAGTTCCGGAAGGAAGGTCGCTCACCACCGAGACCTTCGACGGATCGGGCTCGACGTGTCAGCCCTCCGAGAACCACGACACCTTCGTCCAGCTGTACGCGCCGGACGGAACCACTGTTTTGGCATCCGACGATGACGACGGCACCGGCCCCTGCTCGCTCATCTCGCCGAACTCAGACGCCGGGGCTTCCGGGCTTTCTGCAGGGACATACTTCCTGCGCGTAACTGAGTCGGGAAACAACGGCGTGATCCCCGACTACTGGCTCGGAGTGAGCCTGGGATTCAGCCCGAACAACGAGGTCGAGCCGAACAACACCACGAGCCAAGCGGACGCCGCGACGGCGACGACGCCGGACCTGCTGATCGATTCAGACCGGCGCATCGACGCAAGCGTCGGGGCGCCGGGGGATGTGGATGTCTTCAAGGCTTCGTGGGTGGGCGGTGAAATCGCACGCTTCGAAACTCTGAACGCGAGCGGCGACGATTGCGATCCGGGCGTTACGCGATGCTCGGCCTCCTCGGCTCCACCGGAACCCAGCTCAAAACGGACAACGGAGCGGCATCCGAGCCTGCTCGGCCCTGACGGTCGAAGTCCCTGCTGGGACCAGCTATCTCCGGGTGAACGAAATCGGGAACGATGCAGCGATCCCGAAGTATCAGCTCCGCAGCGAAGTCCTCGCAGACGGGGGTACCGAGTCCGAGCCGAACGACTCGATCGGAGCAGCGACTTCCGTGGCCGGTAGCCAGGTCTACATGGCCGGTGATCATCAGGCGGAGGCCGACCTCGATGTATTCGCGGTCACTGTCGCCGCCGGCCAGTCGCTTCGCGTGGAGACCATCGAGCCGGCGGCGGGCCCAACCTTCGAGACGTGCGAGTCAAACGGTTTGGACACCAGGCTCAGAGTCCTCACGCCTGACGGGAGCCTGCTCGTGACTGACGATGACGACGGACGAGGGTTCTGCTCGATGGCGGATGGACGAGGAGTTGCCCCCCAAGACGCGGCTCTCCACAACCTGGCTGCCGGGACCTACTTCGTCGAAGTCAGCAAGTCCACCTTCGCCAACGGCGGCGAGGGGATCTTCGACTACCGCCTCACGATCTCGGTCGAGTAGGCCGCCGGGCCGGCCCGGCGCGGCGGATCGTTACTTATCTGAGCGCATCTCGGCCGAGCCGCCGCCGTATGCGGGGCGCGGTGGAGGCGTGGCGCGCGGGCCCTCGCGGCTGGCCGATTTCTCGGCCTCGGCCTCGGGCTCCTCGGGAGTCGCCGGCGCGCCGGACTCCTCGTCGTCGGAGCCGAAGACCTCTTCTTCTGATTGGCCCGCGAGAAGCGCCTCGAACTCCTTGGCGTCGATCGTCTCGCGCTCGAGCAGGATGTGGGATATGCGGTCGAGGTCTTCGCGGTGCTCGGAAAGGATGTCGCGAGCGGACTGGTGCGCGTTCTCGACGATGCGGCGGATCTCGTCGTCGATCTCGCGGGCGATCTCGTCCGAATAGTCGGGCTCCGAACCCATCGAACGGCCGAGGAAGGGCTGGGTCGTGTCGTGGCCGAACACGCGGGGACCGAGCTTCTCCGACATGCCGAAGCGCATCACCATCGACTTGGCGGTCGCGGTGACCTTCTCGATGTCGTTCGAGGCGCCGGTCGTGATCTCGCCGAAGACGATCTCCTCGGCGGCGCGGCCGCCGAGGGTCATCGCCATCGTGTCCGAGAGCTCGGCGCGGGTGGTGAGGAACTTGTCCTCGCCCGGGAGCGAGATCGTGTAGCCAAGCGCTTGGCCGCGGCCGATGATCGAAACCTTGTGGACGGGGTCGCAGTTTGGCAGCTTCTGGCCGACGATCGCGTGGCCCATCTCGTGGAAGGCGGTGATCAGGCGCTCCTTCTCCGACATGACGCGGGTCTTCTTCTCGGGGCCGGCGATCACTCGCATGATCCCTTCCTCGAGCTCGACCATCGTGATCTCGCGCTTGCCGGTGCGGGCCGTCAGCAGGGCCGACTCGTTGATCAGGTTGGCGAGGTCGGCTCCGGTGAAGCCGGGCGTCTGGCCGGCGAGCGCGTCGAGGTCGATCTCCTTGGCGAGCGGCTTGCCGCGCGTATGGACCTCGAGGATCTGCTTGCGGCCCTTGCGGTCGGGGCGGTCGACAACAACCTGACGATCGAAGCGGCCGGGGCGAAGGAGCGCCGGGTCGAGGATGTCCGGGCGGTTGGTGGCGGCGATGAGGATGATGTTGTCCTTCATCTCGAAGCCGTCCATCTCGACGAGGAGCTGGTTGAGCGTCTGCTCGCGCTCGTCGTGACCGCCGCCCATGCCGGCGCCGCGGTGGCGGCCGACGGCGTCGATCTCGTCCATGAAGATGATGCAGGGAGAATTTTGCTTGGCCTGCTCGAAGAGGTCGCGAACGCGGCTGGCGCCGACGCCGACGAACATCTCGACGAAGTCCGAGCCGGAGATCGAGAAGAAGGGCACTCCGGCCTCGCCGGCGACCGCGCGCGCAAGCAGCGTCTTACCCGTGCCGGGGGGTCCATAGAGAAGGACGCCCTTGGGGATGCGCGCGCCGAGTGCCTGGAACTTCTTCGGGTTCTCGAGAAACTCTTTGATCTCGTGGAGCTCCTGCACGGCCTCGTCGGCACCGGCGACGTCGCGGAAGGTGATCTTGGGGGCGTCGACGGCCATTCGCTTCGCCTTCGACTTGCCGAAACTCATGACGCGCGAGCCGCCGCCCTGCATCTGGTTCATCAGGAAGATCCAGAGCCCGAGGAACAGAAGGAACGGAAGGATGTAGGTGAGCGCCCCGAGGATGCCGCCTCCGGTGATGGGATCGATCGTCGTCTCGATGTCCTTCTGCTCGAGCGTGTTGATCAGCGTGTCCTCTTGCTCGGCGAGGTAGCCGGTCTCGTACTCGGTGTCGTCCTGAAGCGTGTACTTCAGCTTGTTCTGCTTCTGCTCGAAGACGACGGTCTTGATCGACTCGGGCTCGGACTCGACGCGCTCGGTGAACTCGTTGAAGGTCGGGATGTCCTCGGGCTCGCCTGGGCTGATCACCCGGCTGGCGAAGAAGGCCAGAACGAGGACAACCAGGATCGGAAACGCAGCCGAGCGGAAGAAGCGCCTCATGCGGGGCTCCCATGCGAAGGAACCGCCGGAGCGGGACTAAGGCTGTCTGCCGTGCTCAAAAGAGGCATGAATAAAAGGAATTCGTGGTCCCGCAACGCTTGGATCAGCGTAGCAACGGTTCCTGGTACTACGAACCGTCTAACGCGGCGACGTAAGGAAGGTTGCGCAGGCGTTGCGCGTGGTCGAGCCCGTACCCGATCGCGAAGCGGTTTGGAATCTCGAATCCCACGTACTTGATCGGCAGGTCCACGCGCCTGCGCTCTGGCTTCGTAAGGAGCGCGCAAACCTCCAGGGAGCGCGGGTTCCGGGCCCGCAGGTTCTTCATCAGGTAGTGCAAGGTGAGGCCGGAGTCGATGATGTCCTCGACGATCAGCACCTCGCGGTCCTCGATCGGGGCATCGAGGTCCTTCATGATCCGCACCACGCCTGAGGAGTCCGTCTCCGAGCCATAGCTCGAGACCGCCATGAAGTCGATCTCGCACGGCACCGTGAGCTCGCGCATCAGGTCGGCGATGAAGAGGACGGCACCCTTCAGCACGCCGACCATGAAGAGGTCGCGGCCCTCGTAATCGCGGCTGATCTCTGCCCCCAGGGCAGCGACGCGCGCCTTGAGATCGTCCTCGGAGACGAGGATCTCGCCGATCGCGGGATCGTTCACGGGGCGGAGCCTAAGGGGTCAGGTGCCAGGCACGGTGCCTGGCACCAGGCGTGACGCCTGTCTCCCTCAGAGCGGGCGGGCGGTGATGACTGCCGCCGAGGTGGTGTCGGCCTCGAGGCGGAAGTCGTCGGAGACGGCAACTCCCGCCACCCAGGCGACGCGGTCGCCGCAGGTGACGACCGGAACGCGCGTGCGCTGCGAGCGCGGGACGCCGCGGTCGGCAAAAAGGTCGCCGAGGGTCTTCGTGCCGTCCATGCCGAGCGGGCGGATGCGGTCGCCCTCGAGCCAGGTACGCACATGCGAGCGGCTCGCCGAGCGCCGCAGCATCGAGCGTTGCCAGCTCCGGGCCGGCGGCCACGACGGGCGCGGGGTGAAGCTCTGCCCTGACCTCCCACTCGCCGACCTGGCAGCGGCCGGGAAGGGTCAGAAGGCCCACCGACGGCTCGGGAGCGGCATCGAGCGGGTCCATCACGCGGAACGAAACGGTGCCCGACTCGCACAGCGCGCTGATCCCGCCGCCGATCTGGATCTCTCCACCCTCCGGCTCGGCGGCAAGGCGAGCGATCTCGGCCGCGCGGGAACGCCCGAGCGGAACCTGACGGCCGGCGGCGCGTTCGGCAAGTGAGCGGAGCGCGAGGCGCTGAAGGGCAGGCTCCCAGACGCGCAGGGCGCGGGCGTCGAGGCTGGTATCGGAAGCTCCGGTGCCGGCGCGCTCCAGCGCGTCGAACGCGACCCGCTCCAAAAGCGCCGCCTCCTCGCCCAACTCGGCCCGGGTCTCGGCGATGTTCCGCTCGGTCTCCGGGCTGAGCTCCGCGAGGGCCGGCAGGACCTCGGCGCGGATCCGATTGCGGGCGAAGGCGGGATCGAGGTTTGACTCATCGTCAGCGAAGGGCAGGCCGGCCGCGGCGGCCAGCGCACGGGTGTCCTCGCGCGAAAGGCTGAGCAGCGGGCGGATGACGCGGCCCGCTCGAGGGCTCATGCCCAAGAGCGCGCGGGAGCCCGGCGACTTCGCCAGGCGGTAGACGACGGTCTCGGCGACATCGGAGCGAGTGTGGCCGGTGGCGATCCAGGTCACGCCGAAGCGGGTGCGAAGGCGCTCGGCGGCGAGGTACCGGGCCGCACGGGCTGCCGCCTGAAGGTTCCCCGGGCCCAGGCCGGCTTTGCCGACGCGCTCGACGTGGAGGTCGATTCGCAACGCGGCGCAGAGGCGGCGGGCGGTCTGCTCGTCTGATTTCGCGGCGTCGCGGAGGCCGTAGTTGACGTGGAGCGCGTGGATCCGCTCTGGGCCGACAATCTGCGCGAGGGCCGCGGCGGCGCAGGCCGAGTCGGCACCGCCCGAGACCATCACCACGCCGTCGGAGGTGGAATCGACGAGACCCGATGCCTCAGCGGCCTCCTTCATCCTCTCAAGCGCATTCCCCTTCGTCACGAAAGGATCGTACGCCGGGCGACGGTCGAATCCTGCTTGGACAAGCCGGAAACTGGGGAACTATTCGAGTGGCCGAGCCCTGACGGTGAACAGATCAATGGGCTCCGGGAAGCCCTTGAGCCCGACCTTGCCGATCGGCTCGAGTTCCAGATACTCGGAGCTCCCGATCGCGTCGGCCACGGCGCGCGTGATCATCACCTCGCCGCCGAGCGCGCGCGCGACTACCCGGTGGGTCAGGTTCACGTCGGTCCCGAAGTAGTCACCATCGCGGTAGACGGCGCGCCCCAGGTGGATGCCTACGCGCGGCTGAGGGCGCTCGTTGAAGAGGGCGAGGAACCCGACCGACCATTCGGTGAGCATCACCGGGTCTGGCGAGACGATCATCACCTCGTCGCCGATGGTCTTGACGACAAGCGCCTCGGATGGCAGCGTTGCCTCCACGGTGTCGACGAAGCGCTCGACCAGGTCGAGGGCCTGCTCGTCGCCCTCCTCCTCAGTGAACCGGGTGAAGCCGGTGAGGTCGACGAAGCAGAACGTCATCGTTACCCGTCCGAGCTGGCGCGATCCGACGAGCTCGGTCTCCATGTGGCCGACGACGTCCTGCTCGGTGTAGAAGCGCAGGTAGCGGTTGTGGATGTAGGACATGAGCGGCGCTGCCGACGGGAAGAGGTCGCGCGCCAAGCCCTCCATCTCCTCGGCCATCTGGAGAGCGTCGACGCCCTCGGCGATCAGCGGTTCATGGACGAACAGGTGAAAGAGGCGCACCTCGGCCTCGGCGATCTTGCGGATCGACTGCGCGTAGACGCGGACGAGCTGAAGCAGTGCGACGAGCGGAAAGCCGGCATCCAGGACGCCGGCGATCCGCTTCATCGCGTCGACGTCCTGCTCGGTCAGCGTCCCTTCCACGCGCGGTGGGCGTACCGAGGAGGCCCATGATGCGCTCGATCAGGTCCTCTTCGAGGCCCGACATCTGGGCCGCCTGCTTCCGCGTGTACGACGCTCGGAACGCGGGATCAGGTCCTCGACGTAGCCGAACGCAGCCGCCCGTCGCGGGATGCCTGTCGCAAGTCGTTGAGCGAGTGGCCACGCTCGCGCATCCGGGCAACCACCCGCGCTTGCGCCGCGATCGCGCGAGTCCAGCGGCCCCGCTTGACCGGCAGGACCTTCGCGCTCACCCAGCGATTCAGGGTCGCCGTCGAGACGCCTGCGATGCGGGCGGCCTCGGCGATCGTGATCTCTTCGTCCGGCACCTGTCCGATACTCGCAGGAGAGTCCAGGAGTTTGTGTGACGCGTTAGCTACATAGGACGACGGGATCGGAATGACCCCGTCGTCCGCGGGCTCTACGGCCCGCTAGGTCGGCCTACGGCGCCCGTTCCGAGCGTCTCGCGAGCGCTGTCTTATGAGTCCCAGTCGCCGGGGACTCCAAGGCAACGCCACTGCGGCCTCTTGCCTTTGTTGATGGGACCGACACTACGCCCGTCGGACGGCGAGAGTCAAGGGAAATTTCGTCTAGAACCTTTTCGTCTAGGCCACGGCAAGATGCGGATGAAGCCGGGTGACCCAACTCCGGTACGGCTCGACGAGGAGCCGCAGCGCCGGCAGGTACACCAGCGCCGTCTTCAGGTCGCCGGAGCACCGGACCTGTCCCCTCGCAATCGCGACCGGAAGGCTTGCTCGGCCCTGGAGGTAGGCGTTCGCGGTAGCCGAGTCCATGGAGAGCGTCAGCCCCGCCGCCGAGTCCTCTTCCTCCTCGGACGCGAACGCCCAGGACAGGTGATGCATGCCCTCGTCGGATGCCCGGACCCGCAGGACCATGTCGAGGTCGGTCACCTCAAGGCGCACCTGAAGACCGGTTGCCTGAAGGACGGCCCCGCGGCGCTCGTCGACGTCCAGTTCGGCGAGGACGTGCTCCATCAACTCACGCAGCTCGTCCGCTCCGACACTTTCAGTCATGTGAGTTATGTATCAGAGAAATGCGCCTCCGCGGGCCACCAGGTTCTCGTAGATCTTCGCCTGGATCGTCTCGCGCACCTGCTCTGAGATGTCGAAGACGAGCCCGCGATCATCGGCGGCCTCGGGCGAGTGCTCGGAGAGATCGATCGGATCGCAGAACTCGATCCGCCACTTCGACGGTAGGGGCACGAGCCCGAGCGGACCGAGGAGCGGGAACGTGGGAGTGATCGGGAAGAAGGGGGCGCCGACCGCGCGAGCGACCGCCGGAGCATCCGCGACCTTGGGATAGATCTCTTCGGAGCCGACGACCGCGACGGGGACGATCGGCGACCCCGTTCGAAGCGCGACCTCGACGAAGCCGCCACGGCCGAAGCGCTGGAGCCTGTAGCGCTCGGAGAACGGCTTGCCGGTTCCCTTCACCCCCTCCGGGAAGACCATCACCAGCTCGTCGCGCTCGAGCAGCGCCTTCGCGTTGTGGGGCGAGGCGGGAACTCCACCCACCCGGCGCATGAACCCGGAGAGGAACGGGAGGACGAACGCCCAGTCGAGGACCATGAACCGCGGCCACCTCGGCAGCGGGTGCTCGCGCATCACCGCCATCGTCATCATCGAAGCGTCGAAGGGGAACAGCGAGCCGGCGTGGTTCGCGACCATGAGGCCACGACCGTGGGCCGGAACGTTCCTGACGCCTTCGACGTCGACCCGCCACCAGATGTCATAGAGGAAGCGAAACAGCGGAAACACTGCCTCGGCGAAGTCCTCGTCGAAGCCCCACTCGTCCTCGGAGTAGTCGCCGCGGAGGCGCCGCAAGATGGTTTCAACGGCTTCGCCGACAACTTTGGGAAGCGAGCTGACGGCGTCGCCGGCGGCCGTGACGGGGTCGGCGCCCGCCTCGACGCCGGACCGAACCTCATGCAGGAAGCGCGCGAGTGCCTCGGAGTCCTCGCCGGTGACGCCGGTCTTGGGCCGGCCCTCCTCGGCGCTCATCGCCCGGATCCCGCGAGGCGTGCCAGGGCAGCGCCGGGGTGGAGCGGCGGTCCAATCCGGCGGCCGTCGAGGCGCATCATCAGCTCGCGGGCCGTCTCGACGGCGTTGAGCTTCGGCTGGAAGCCGAGCTCCCGGCGCATGCGGCCGTTGTCGACGCCTCGGCCGTACCGGAGTAGGCGCACGGCGTCGCCGACCAGGGGTCCGGCGCCAAGGCGCCCGCCGAGCCGCTCGAGCGCCGGGCCGAAGAGCGGATGGGGGATCGGCAGGGAAGGACGCCCGCCCATCCGCAGGATCCGGCTGAGGGACAGGGCACCGGACGGCGCGATGTTGACCGGGCCGCGGATCGTCGCTCCAAACCGCCGCCTCCAGCGCGCCGGCCGCGTCATCCGCGTCGAGAAGCTGGAGCCGCGGGTCATAACCCAGCTGGGTCGGCACGACCGGAAGACTGAAGTAACGGACCAGAGGCGCATCCAGGTCCGCGCCGATCTCCGGCTGGAACCGCAGCATGCAGCTCGAGATCTCAGGGTGGCGCCGCGCGTAGTTCTCGAAGTAGCCCTCGAGCTCTGAGACGTCGCGCTGGAAGCGGGTCCGGAGCGGCATCTCGCCCGCCAGTTCTTCCGGGAAGAACAGCGGCGCCGCTCCCTCGCAGCCGTAGATCGCAGCGGATCCGCGCACGACGACCCGCTCGAGCGTTGGGGTCCGCTCGCAGGCAGCCAGCAGCTGGAGCGTGCCAATGACGTTGAAGTCGTGGAGCGAGCGCGCGGGCTTGCCAGGCTCCGGGTACCAAAGGATCCCGCAGTGGACGACCGTGTCCACCTCTGTCGAGGGCAGAAGACGGGAGATGAGCGCGCCCCGCAGGTCGGCTTCGATGAAGTCGACGTCGCCTAGATCGCCTGTGGGTGGGCGAGTGTCGATGCCGACTACGTAGGAGACCCGTTCGTCGCGCGCAAGCTTGCGCGCAATCTCAGTGCCCCAATGCCCTGAAACGCCCGTGATCGCGACCCGGCGCCCTCCTTCAGAATCCACCTAACCCTCAGCTTTAGGTTGAGCTTTGTCACTTTCCGGGCCCTGGTCGCGGCCCGCCGGCGCCTGAGCCGCCTTGAGCCGCTCCTCGACCGACGCGAGTCGTTTTTCGAGGCCGTCGAGCTGCGATCTGAGCTCTCCCGTCGCCTCCAGGCCCCGCCTTGAAAGGGCGTCCCTGGCTTCCTGTCCCAGCCGCGAGATCTCGGCCCCAGCCTCTTGAGAACGACGCGCCAGCTCGTCCCGCGCGTCCTGCCCCCGCTTGGAGATCTCGCCGACGAGCTCGCCCGCCCGCTCGCGGGTCTGACCGGCCGCCGGCGCGGTGGCTGCAAGGGTGCGCTCGATCGCTGCGCGGAGCGCGTCTGCGACGCCTCCGTCATCGCCCTCTGGGGTCTTGTCCGGCTCCTCGGATGCCATGGGGGCAGCTTACGGTTTCTTACGCGCTTGAATGGGTGCGCGATGCGCACATATATAGACCCGACCGCGCCCATCGCCGCCGACGCATTGGTGGTTGACGACCCCAAGGTGGCGATGGACATGGCCGTCGCCATCACGGAGTCACCACGAATGAGCAACCTCGCACACGGCCTCTGGGGCTACCACGGGACAACGCCGGGCGGGACTGATTTGACGATTCAGTCGCTTGGAATCGGCGGCCCCAGCGCCGCGGTCGTCATGGCCGATCTGGCCGATTTGGGCGTATCCAGGGCGATTCGCATCGGATTTTGCATCGCCCGCGGGGGCGGCCTCGAGCGCGGTTCGAGCCTTGTCGCCACCGCATTCGAGCCGGGGGACGGCGCTTCGATCGCCCTCTCAGGCGGGGGCCCGCTCAAGCCCGATCCCGGGCTCACCGAGGCGCTTCTTCACGGGGCCGGCGACCCGGGCACGGGGACCGTGCGGTCGGTCGACGTCCTCTCAGAGGCGGCCGAAACGGGTGACAACGAGGTGGCTTACGACCTGAGTTCCGCTGCCTTCGCGGCCGCTGCCGCCAAGGGCGGAATCGACTGCGCCTGCGCCCTCGTGGTCGCCGGCGTTAAGGACGGCCCTGTGCTGGAGCGCGAGGCCCTTGACGAGGCGTTGATCGGCTTGGGTACGCGTGCGGCGGCCGCGCTGGGCGCCGTCCCTCAGGCTTCTGGCTGAGGAGCGGATGCGGCTTCGTCGCTCTTTTTGAGCGCTGCGACGTCGTCACGAAGCTGGTCGATGGAGTCCTCCATCGCCTCGAGGCGGGACGCGAAAGAACGAAGCCTCAGCTCGAGCCGCTCGAAGTCAGAGCTCGACGCGAGGTTGAGGGCTCCGATCGCCTGGCGCTGGGCTACCGCAGCCTTCTCTCCGGCCCCCAAGGCCCGCGCTACGGCGCCGCCCACAAGGGGGTTTTCTGCGATGGCCTGCGCCAGCTCGGTGAGCGCCTCCTCGCCGCGCGCGCGGATGCCGCTGTCGTCCTCTTCGGTCAACCTTGGGAAAACTTACGGCACCGGGCTTCAAGCATGCCTGTCGAGGTGCCGATGGGAACCCGAGTTGGCTTCATGTGAAAACAACACGTTCCGGGTACACCCTGCGGTAGGTTTCGCATGCGTACGTTGGTCATTGCACATTCCGGGCCGAACAGGTAGCGTCCTCGAAGCCCATGTGCAGGCCGGAACGGAATTGAATCCTGCGCGGCGGGCCGGGTAGAGAGAGACAAAGATCCAAACCGTGAAGAGGCAGTTTCAACTTGTCGTAGCCCTCGCCCTTTTCGGGATCACTGTCCTGGCCGCAAACGCGACCGCCGGCGGCATCAACCTGGGCAACGGCCAGGGCGGCGTGAACATCGACCTGGGCGACGGGTCGAGCCTTCCCTCGATCACCTTGCCGGTGTGCTCAAACCTGAAGGACGACGACGGCGACGGCAGGCTCGACCTGCTCGATCCAGGCTGCTCGGGCCCTGGCGACGGCGACGAGACCGACCCGGCGCCTCCCCCCACGGAGCCCCCTGTCGATCCTGACGTCCCGCCCGTCGACGGTGGCGGCAACGGCGGTGGGGGCAACGGCGGTGACGACGGCGAGGACGGCGACGAGTTCGGCGAGGTCCCCGGCCAGTCCGGGCAAGGGAACGGCGGCGGCGGCAAGGGCGGGGGTCAAGCGGACGACCCTAAACCTGGGGATGAGGGTGAGAGTGATCCGGAGGAACCGCTCGATCCCCCCGGTGACAGAAATCCGGACGGCACCCCGAGCAACACCAACCCGACCGTCACCATCGCGGACTACGGCGCTGCTCCGATCGGCGTCCCCAACTTCGTCATCGACCAGTTCACGATCCCGCCGTTCCTCCTTCCGATCTATCAGGCCTGCGGGACCCAGTACGGCGTGCCGTGGGAAGTGCTTGCGTCCATCAACCGCATCGAGACGGCCTTCGGCACCAACCTGAACGTCTCGTCGGCAGGCGCCCTGGGCTGGATGCAGTTCATTCCCTCCAGCTGGGAGGCATATGGCGTCGACGCCAACAACGACGGCCGGAAGGACCCGTACAACCCCGTCGACGCGATCTGCGCCGCCGCGAACTACCTCGACGCCGCAGGTGCGCTCTGAGGACCTCGCCACTGCGATCTTCGCCTACAACCACGCCGACTGGTACGTCGACGAGGTCCTCCTCTACGCCCGCCAGTACGGCAAGATCCCGGACGATCTCGTCGGCTCGCTCACCGGCCTGACCGAAGGCGCACACTTCCCGGTCGCCGCCAAGTCCCGATACGCGGACGACATCTCCGAGCGTGAGGCGCTGGAGCGGGCGACGCCGAAGAAGGGATCGTCCGGCAACGCCGCCGATGTGATCTCGAGCTCCCCCACGCAGCGCGGCATCAACATCTACAGCCGCGAGGGCGCACCGGTCGTCGCGGTCAATGACGGCGTGATCAAGCGGATGGGCAAGTCGAAGCGGCTTGGCAAGTACATCGTCTTGGAAGACGCCTACGGAAACCGGTTCACGTACGCCGAGCTTGGCGAGGTGGCCGAGGCTTACCCGGTCCCCAAGCAGCGCAAGAACCCGATGCGCGACCTCTTTGTCGAGACCGAGGAGAAGCCCTCTGAGCCCGCCTCGGCCGGCAAGCAGGCGAAGGGCGAAGGCCGAGAACAAGGCCAAATCTGAGAAGGACGCCTCCGGGCCGGCCAACACCGAAGATTCACGCACCGCGCCTCTTCGCCTTCCCTGAGCGCGCCGCCAATTCAGAGCAGGCGAGTCTCACCGGCCAGATCGACGAGCTCCTGAACCGCCGGATGCCCGCCTACGACGGCGTCAAGTCTTACTTCTCGAGCGTCCTGCGCTACGACGAGGACAAGATGGACCTCGCGCAGCTCGAGAAGGGCTCGAAGGTCGTCGCCGGCACGGTCCTCGGCCGGGTAGGCAAGACGTCAGAGCTTGCCCCGCACCTCCACTTCGAAATCCGCCCGACTGGCCGCGGCGCCCCCAAGATCGATCCAAAGCCCATCCTCGACGGCTGGAAGCTCCTCGAGGCGACCGCGATCTACCGCGCGGCGGGCAAGAACCCGTTCGCCGGCACGGGCGTGACGACCGGCCAGGTCCTGCTCATGTCGAAGGAGCAGCTGATCAAGCGCGTTCTCGTCAACAACCGCCTGGAGCTCTCCTCGTGCGATCTCAACTACGTGCGGGGCGGCCAGATCGACCGGCGCATCCTCGCCGCGATGGAGTACCTGACGGCGCGCGGCTATCGCCTGACCGTCACGTCGATGCTCTGCGGACGCGAGACCAGCATCACGACCTCGGGCAACGTCTCCAACCACTCTTACGGCGGTGCCATCGACATCGCTCAGATCAACGGCATCCCGGTCCTGGGCAACCAGGGCCCGGGCACCGTCGCCGAAGCGCTCGTGCGTGACACGCTGCAGCTCCAGGGCACCATGGATCCTGACGAGGTGATCTCGCTGATGAGCTTCGGAGGACCATCCTTCGCGATGGGCGACCACCACGACCACGTGCACATCGGCTACCGGCCCACCTCAGGCGCGGCCTCGTCCCTGGACAAGCAGTTCGTCCAGCTCTTCAAGCCCGAGCAGTGGGAGCGCCTGATCGAGCCAGATCGGCCAGATCGACAACCCGACGGTCCCGACGAAGCCGTCGAAGTACTCGCTGCCGGCGAAGAAGCACCGCGCTTCTGCTGCCCACGTCGGCGAGTAGCGGAGCGCTGAGCCTCTTCGGATTCGTCCAGTTCGAGCTCGCGGGCTCGCTGGGCATCGCCGACGGCCGCTATCCGGTTCGCGAAGCCCGAGGCGGGCACTGACGCGGCCGTGCGACGCCTCTGGTGCTCGTCGCCGAGACCTACGGCGCGCCCTATCCCGCCCGCAGGCGAGATGCGCAAGGCGAAGCCACAGGCCGCCGACGGCGGGGCAGCGCACGTCCCGGTCACCAGGCTCATGGTCATCGAGTCCGCCGAGATCGAGGGCGACCCCGAGGCCTGGCTCGAGCGGATGCGCAAGGACCAGGACGAGCGCGACGCGCTGATCGACCGCGGCGCGCATGCATTGCAGGCGCGCGCGTGGCCGCCCGGCGCATCACCGCCACCGACCCCGCCATCGCCGACCCGTCTCGGCAGCGAGTCCGCGCTGGCGATCCGCATCGGATTCGGGCAAGGCGACGAGTTGGTCGAGCGCCAGTGGGAGCAGGCGATCGAAGTGCCGCACGATCAGCGGCGCGCATCACGAAGCGAGGCTCTGCGCCCTCAGGAGCGCATGGCCGCTCTGCTCGGGCCTTCGCGACACCCCGCTCGCGTGCGAAGAGCTCATCCTGCGCGCCCGGGCTGACGTGCTCGGCGATCCGCGGGCGCGAGGCCGCGCTTCAGCTGCGCGTAGGCCTCGAGGCGCTTCTGGCCGAGCGCTCCAGGCTCACGGGCCACGGACAGGAAGAGGACCTCGCGGCGCTGCGACGAGCGGCGAAAGGTCACGGGCGAAGCCGCCAACGAGGCGCTCCTCGGCCCGCTCTCGGCCGAGCGGGCCGCCGAGGTCGAAGAGACGCTCGCGATCTGCGAGCGCGTGCTGAGGCGCCGCGCGGCGCACGGGTGGGAAGCGACCTAGATCGCGGCCAGGACGGCCGTCAGGTCGTCCACCACGTCGCCGTCGAGCCTCGCGGACAGCGTCGCGGTCGTACGGCGTTGGGCCCTTCGTGACGATCGCAAGGCGGGCGCCGCGGTTAAGGGCGACGCTCGGAAGCCCTGCGACGGGATAGACCTCCAGGGAGGATCCGACGCAGAGGATCAGCTCGGCGTCCTCGCAGAGCGCGGTGGCCTCGGCCATCGCCTGCTCGGGCAGGAACTCGCCGAAGAGGACGACGTCGGGCTTCACCTTGCCGCCGCACCCGCGCGCAGATCGCGACCTCATCATCCGAGAAGAGCGCCTCGACCTCGTCGATGCCCACGCTTTCGCAGCACGAGGTGCAGCTGGAGGTCTCGATGGATCCCGTGGACCTCGATCACACGCTTAGACCCGGCGGCGCGATGGAGACGATCGATGTTCTGGGTGATGACCGCGCTGATCAGGCCGCGCTGCTCGAGCTCGGCGAGGGCGCGGTGGGCGGCGTTCGGCTCCTTCGAGCCCAGCTCGTGGAAGCGCGGGCGGTAGTAGCGCCAGAAGCGCGCCGTGTCGCGGTGAAATGCGTCGATATGCGCGACTTCCATGGGATCGACGTTCTCCCACATTCCCGTGCCGGGCGTGCGGAAGTCGGGGATTCCAGACGGGACCGAGACGCCGGCGCCGGTGAGCACGACAGTGGACGAAGACTCGCGGAGCATGCCCGCAAGCCGTTCTGCCTGCTCGCAAGGCGTGATCTCAGCCGTGTCTGGCGAGCTCACTCGCCCTTCCATTGCGCCTTTCGCTTGCCGAGGAAGGCCGCGATGCCCTCTTTGCCGTCAGCCGTCTGGAAAACGTCGGCGAAGCCCTGCTTCTCGGCCTCGATGCCCTCGTCCAGGTCGCCCTTGTGTGAGACCTTCTTGATCTCCTCGACGGCGAGCGGGGCCTGCCCGGCGAGCTTGCGGGCCCACGCGAGCGCGGTGTCGAACAGCTCGTGGTCCGGCACGACGCGGTTGACGAGCCCGTGCTCGAGCGCGTCGTGAGCGGTGATCGCGTCGCCGATCAGGTTCATCTCGAGCGCCTTGTGCGGCCCGACCAGTCGCGGCAGGCGCTGCGTGCCGCCGAAGCCCGGGATGATCCCCAGCTTGATCTCGGGCTGGCCGAAGATCGCCGACTCGGCCGCGATGCGGAAGTCGCAGGCCATCGAGACCTCGCAGCCGCCGCCGAAGGCCAGCGAGTTGACCGCGGCGATCGTCGAAACGCGGTTCTGTCCGAGGTCGCGAAGGAGCGCGTGGCCCGAGTGGATCAGCTCTTCGCCGCCCGCCTCGTCCATCTGCGTGAAGGCCTTGATGTCGGCGCCGGCCGAGAACACGAGCGGGTTCGCCGATGCGATCACCATCGCGCCGATCTCGCCCGACGACTTGACCTTCTCCCAGACGGTCCCCAGGTCCTTGACGACATCCGGGGAGACGGCGTTCATCATCCCGTTCGCGAGCCATGCGATCGCGACGTCGCCGCGCGTCTCGAGCTTGACCGTGTCGGTCTGGTCGCCCTCGTCGGCCTGCGGGTAGGCGTAGAAGCCCTGGCCGGCCTTCTGGCCGAGCCTGCCCTGCGCGACGAGGCGCCGGAGCGTCACGGGCGGCGCGAAGCGCTCTCCGTGCTTCTCCTCGGCTGCCTCGAGCTTTTCGAGGACCACGTCGAGCCCGGTCAGGTCGGCCTTGGTGAACGGCGGGAAGATGCCGCGGCGCGGGTCCATGCCGGCGCCGGCCATCATCCCCAGGTCGATCTCGCGGACGGTCGAGACGCCCTTCTTCCAGGACGAGGCAGGCCTCGACGATCGCCTTCAGCGACATGAGCTCGGCGAGCTCCTCGCCGTTCGGCTCGGCGTCGCCCTCGATCTGGGGCTCGCCGTTCTCGTAGAAGCCGGAGCCGCCGGACTTGGCGCCCAGCTTGCCCTCTTCGACGAGCTTCTTCATGCCCTGGTGGACATAGAAGGAGTCGCCGTAGGACTCGTTCAGATGCTCAGCGACGTGAAAGACGGTGTCGAGGCCCAGGAGGTCGACCAGGAAGAACGGGCCCATCGGCGCGACGTTCTGAGCGCCGACCGCCTCGTCGATCTTCTTGATTGAGAGCCCCTGCTCCTCCTGCGCGCGCCAGATCTCGCCGACGGCGGAGTTGAGGATGCGGTTGACGACGAAGCCGGGAACCTCCTCGCAGACGATCGGCTGCTTGCGGATCGTCTGGGCGAAGTTGACGGCGGCCTCGATCGTCTCCTCGTCGGTCACGCCCGCGACGATCTCGACCAGCGGCATGACGGAGGCCGGATAGAAGAAGTGGAAGCCCACGACCTTGTGAGGGCGGAGCGTCGCGTCGGCCATCTCGGCGATCGAGAGCGAAGACGTGTTGGAAGCCAGGATCGCGTGGCCCGGCGTCACGGCGTCGAGCTCGGCGAAGACCGTCTGCTTGATCTCCATCTTCTCGGGCGCCGCTTCGATCACGAAGTCGACGTCGCCGAAGTCGGAGTAGTCGGTGGTGCCGGTGATTCGGCCCATCACGACCTCGAGCTGCTCGTCGGCTTGCTCCTGCGTCAGCTTCTCCTTCTTGACGAGGCGATCAAGCTGGCCCTTGGTCACTTCCCGCGCCTTGTCGAGCCCGTGGTCCACGAACTTCTGCTCGATGTCCTTGAGGACGACGGGGATCTCGGCGGCTGCGATCGCCTGCGCGATCTCGCCACCCATGGTTCCGGCGCCGACGACGGCGGCCTTGAAAACGAACATCTAGAGGTTGCTCCGTTCGAAAGTTGGGAAAGGGACGCGAGAGGCTATTAGCCCGGGGCCGCCGGGCGGCCGGCAACCTCGGACGCAAAGGCGTCCAGCGAGCGGCGAAGCGTTCCGCGGATCTGCGCCTTCAAGAACAGAAGCGCGCCCAGGCGGGCGAAAGCGCTCTTGTCGAGCAGGCGATAGTCCATCGAGGCGACGATCTTGGTGCCCTCTCCCTCGATCGAAAAGGTCACGGTCATCTCGCCCTCCATCGACGGGTCGGTGAACTTGATGCGGTGCTTGCGGCGGTGCTCGTGCTCCAGGACCTTCTCGACCACCTCGCCTCTGCCGGCCGGAACGGACTTCCAGCGAAGCGTCCCGCCCGCCTCTGGGTACCCGTCGATCTCGATCACGCTTCCGAACGAGTCGACCCAGTCGGACCAGGCCCGCGGTTCGAAGTAGAAGTCCCACGCATCGGCGAGCGAGGCTGAAACGACCACCTCCTGCTCGACAATGCTCACTCCGCCTGCCTACTTGCCATAGAGCTCAGCCTTGATCAGCGTCATCGAGCTGGATCGCCGAGTCAAGGACGGGCTCCAGCTCCTCGCGGAGCCGCGCGAGCTCGTCGACGCCGGCGTCGGTGATCGAGTAGAAGCGCCGCGTGCGCCGGTCGGGGTGCTCCCAGGCGCCCTCGATCAGGCCGCGAGCCTCCATGTCGCGCAGCAAGGGATAGATCGTGTTGGGGTTGACCGACAGGACGCCCCCTGTGAGCTCCTCAATGCCCTTCATGATCCGGTTGCCGTAAACGGGCTCGTCGCGCATGAGATGGAGCACGAGGGCCGGGACGAGGTCGCGGCGCCGGACCTCCTGGCCGAGCAGATCATCGAGCGCTCCGGAATCCTGGTCGGCGCTCGGTGCGGCGCCCACGCGCGACCGCCTCGGAGACCGGTCGGGAGAGCTTCTCGGCCACGCGCTGACTATAGGCGTGACGCACGTCACATCGCGGCGCCTGGAGAAGGTGGAAGGTGATCTCAACGTCCAACGAGGAGAGACACAATGGCCAGCACCGACATCACCCAGCGCACTATGTACGAGCGGATCGACCTGACGGGCCCGCCGACGGCAGGCGCAGCGGTCAAGAAGGCGTGGCGCATCGTCGCGCTGAACGCGACGCTCTCGGTGATCGCGGCGGTGCTGCTCTACGCCCTCGTCGACGGCATCGACGGCTGGGCGCACCTCGTCGTCATCGGCGGCATCGTCCTGACCGTGATCGGGACGATGCTCGCCGTGGATCCGAACCGCAAGGGGTAGTCGCTCGACCTCTGAGCCGCGGCGACTAGCGGCGACTGTGGGGTCAGACCCCTCGTTCGGCAGGACTTTGCGTCCTGCCGGCTCAGGAGCCTGACCCCGCGCTCGGTTAGACGGCGGCGGCGGCGGTTTCGGACTCCTTCGCCGCGGCGTCTGACTGGCGGGCGACGGCCTCGGGGATCGGCTCGTTCACATTGCGTCCCATCAGGACCTCCTTCGCGATCACGAGGCGCTGGATCTGCGACGTGCCTTCGTACAGCTGCATGATCTTCGCGTCGCGCATGAGCTTCTCGACCGGGTACTCCTTGATGAACCCGTAGCCGCCGTAGACCTGCACGGCGTCGATCGCGATCTCCATCGCCGAGTCGGCGGCGAAGCGCTTCGCGTGCGAGCAGGCGAGCGTGTTGCGGATGCCCTGGTCGAGCAGCGCGGCGGACTGCCACGTCAAGAGGCGCCCGGCCTCGACCTTGGTCGCCATGTCGGCGATCATGAACGAGACGGCCTGGTGCATCGCGATCGGCACGCCGAACTGGACGCGCTCCTTGGAGTACTCGCAGGCGAACTCGAACGCAGCGCGGCCGATGCCGACCGCCATCGCGGCGACGCCGGGGCGGGTGCGGTCGAGGGTCATCATCGCGAGCTTGAAGCCCTTGTTCTCCTCGCCGAGGAGGTTGTCCGCGGGAATCTCGGTCTCGTTGAAGACGACCGTCGCGGTGTTCGACGCGCGCTGGCCCATCTTGTCTTCCTTCTTGTCGATCGTGACGGTGTCGTCACGGGGAACGACGAAGGCGGAGATGCCGCGGTGGCCGGCTTCCTTGTCGGTCTTGGCGTAGACCGTGTACCAGTCGGCGTACGTCCCGTTTGTGATGAAGCACTTCGAGCCGTTCAGGACCCACTTGTCGCCGACCTTCTTGGCGGTGGTCTTCATGCCCGAGACGTCGGAGCCGGCGTCCGGCTCGGTCAGGCAGAACGAGGCGAGCTTGGGCTCCTCGGTGAGCATCCCGAGGTACTCCTTCTTGATCTCCTCGGAGCCGCCGAGCGCGACCGGCGTCATCGCCAGGCCGTTGGCGGCAAGCGACGTGCCGATGCCGGAGCAGCCCCAGCCGAGCTCCTCTTCGATCAGGCAACCGGAGAGGAAATCCAGGCCCGGTCCGCCGTACTCCTCGGGCACGTGGGTGTTCATCAAGCCGACCTCCCAGGCCTTCTCGACGATCTCCTGCGGCCAGGTGCCTTCCTTGTCGTACTCCCAGGCGACCTTTCGGATCTCCTTCTCGGCGAAGTTGTGCGCCAGTTCGCGGAGGTCCTTCTGCTCGTCGGTAAGGGTGAAATCCACCGTAGTTCCTTCCTTGATTGACTGGTCAGTCAGTAGCTAAGACCTGGCAAGGATAGCCTCTTCATCGTGCTTCCGCTCGCGCTTTCGAACGGCGAAGTGATCCTCCTGATCGTCCTTGTCGCGATTCCGATCGGGGCCCTCAGCTTCATCGGCTCAGGCGAGGCGTTCAAGCAAATCGGACGCGGGCCGCTCTCGATCGAGCAGGACTTCCCGCAGGGGTCTGCGGGCGGGCCATCCGCGCCGATCTCGGCCGAGGTCCGGGAGGCCGAGATCCGCCAGTTCCTCGAGGCGAAGTCGTACCGCCTCGCGACCAAGGGCTAAAAGCCCCTCGATATCGAGGCCGAGCTCGAGCGGATCCTGGCCGACGAGCGCTCCAGCGGAGGATCCCTCACGCGCGACACCCAGCTCGTCGCCGAGGTGCGCCAACTGGTCGAGGCGTCGAACGCGAGGCGGATCCGCATGGGACGCGAACCGCTCGATGTCGAGGCCGAGGTGCAGCGCCAGCTGGACGAGCTGGAATCACTCGGGCAGTAGACGCCTGCGTAACCCAGGCGTTCAGACCTGCTCCGAGCTGCTCTCACGGCTGAGGTGCTGGTCCCGATGACTGGCGAGAACCTAGATCTGGACGAACTGGTCCTCCGCCCCGGCACATATTTCAACCCCAACACCGAGGTCGTCGTGATCGTCGACGACTCCCACTCGATCGACCAGGAAGTTTTCAACCTGGAGGACCTCGCCGCCGACTGGGTCCACGTCTCAGACGACGTGCCGGTGGACGAACACGCCCTGGAGCAGTCCATCGAGACTTTTCAGACGAGCTACCACCCCATCTCGCGCGACGCGGTCGAGGCGACGAGCGCCGACCACGGTGACGACGAGATCCACCCGAACGAGGAAGTCGACGATCTCGAGCCCGACCCCGAGTTTGAAGAAGAAGTAGACGACATCTAGCGCCGGCCGGGCGCCGGATCAGCGCGCGATGTCGATCAGGCGCGCCGCGGCGAGGAAGAGGCCTCTCCCCTCCTCGGTCTCGGCCGAGTGGGTCTGCCCACCACCGCCCTCGGTGTACACGCGGGCGAACGGCTTGCGCGTCAGACGCCGGCGCCGAACGTAGGCGGCCGCCTCATCCGCGTAGCCGGACACGCGGTCGAGGACGAGCCGGTGGGGCTTTTGCATCAGGCAGCCTCCGCGGTCGCCGGTGCCGGCACGGACTGCTCGCGGGCGAGCCTGAGCGCGGCCCGCATGTCAGCGAACATGAGCGAAGCCAGGGTGAAGCGGGCCGTCACCGCGACCATCGCGAGGTCGCCCGAGCGGACGACGAAGACCTCGCCCTCCTCGGTGGCGACGTGCGCGTGGGTCGCCTGGCGTTCCGGCGGCCGCGTCCGCGGCCTCCAAGAGAGCGGCACCCGCATCGGCCCAGCGGGAGGCGGTGCCAGACGCCGCCAGGACCCCGTCGGCGCCGAAGATCGCGCAGCCGCGGACGTCCGGCGAGGCGGCTTCGAAACCGCACCACTGCGTCCGCCGGAGCCTCGGGCGAGGCCCCTCGAATTCGCTCAGCCGCTGAAGGGTCCGCCATCCCCTGACAAAATAGCCAGCGTGAACACATCCAGGATCACGTGGCTCACCACCGTCGGCATCTGCGCGATCGCCGCGATCGTGCTCGTCCTGAACGGCTACACGGGCTACTCGATCAC
The DNA here is from genome assembly GCA_963786495.1 of uncultured bacterium. Lineage (GTDB taxonomy): Bacteria > Actinomycetota > Thermoleophilia > Solirubrobacterales > 70-9 > JALZKA01. The sequence goes on from CAWAZL010000002.1 coordinate 102,951, forward strand.
CGTCGGCGCCGTCGGGCTCGCCGCCGCAGTCAACCTGCGCTAGGCGGTTCGTCTTCAGCCGTCGAGTGCCGGAGCGGGCTGTTCTGCAAGCTCGCGGTGCGAGCTCTCGGGCTCGACGTGGATCAGGACGTCGGAGCGCGGCAGCTCGGCCCTGATCGCGTCGCGCAGCTCGTGCGCCGCCTCGTGCGCGCGCTCCAAGCTGGTCCCGTTCCGGAACTGGACATGGAGGTCGATCCAGCGCCGCGCGCCGGCACGGCGGGCGCGCAGCTTGTGGTAGCCGAGCATCTCTGGCGGTTTCGCGGCCGCGATCGTCGCCTCGATGCGGTCGAGCTCCTCGGGCGGCGGCGCCTCATCCATCAGGACGCTTCCCGAGCGGCGCATGATGTTGACGCCCGAGATGACGATCACCACGGCGACGACAAGGGCAGCGATCGCATCGAACGCGGGCTCGTCCGTGACCTCGACCAGCACCAGGCCGGCGAGCACGCCGAGCGAGGTGTAAGCATCGGCACGGAGGTGCGCCGCGTCGCCCTCGAGCGCGGGTGAAGCGAGGCTCTTGGCCCTGCGTCCGAGGAGGCCCGAGACGGCCAGGTTGAGCACCGCCGAGAATCCAATCACGGCGATGCCGATGCCGAGAGACTCGATCTCCGAGCCCACCACCAGCCTGCGCGTCGCCTCGAAGATGATGATCCCGGCCCCGACGAGGATCAGCATCCCCTCGATCGTGGCGGCGAGGTTCTCCGCCTTCTCGTGGCCGTAGGGGTGGTCCTCGTCGGGCGGAACGTCGGCGCGGCGCACGGAGATCAGGGCCACGAACGAAGCCATCAGGTCGATCGAGGAGTGGATCGCCTCGGTGAGGATCGAGATCGACCCGGTGATCGCCGCGGCTGCGAGCTTCAGCGCGATCAGGAACGCGTTCGAGAACACGGACAGGAGCGCCGCGCTCGTCTTGGTCTGGATCACGCCGTGACCCCCAGGCCGAGCTCGTCCGCGAGCTTTCGCGCTGCCCGGCCCCGGTGGCTGATCGCGTGCTTCTCGGAATCCGAGAGCTCGGCCATCGTGCGCTGGTCGTCCTCGCCGGTGTCGAGCGGCACGAACGCCGGGTCATAGCCGAAGCCGCGGGTTCCGCGCGGCTCGAGGATCAGGGTGCCCTCGCAGCTCGCCTCGACGACCGTCTCGGTGCCGTCCGCGGCGATGTGGGCGAGCGCGCACACGTAAGCGACGTGCCTGTCGCCGGAGTCGCGAAGCTCCGAGATCAGGAGGTCGAGGTTCTCCTCGTCGGTGGCGTTCTCCCCGGCAAAGCGGGCGGAGCGCACTCCCGGCCGCCCCCCGAGAGCTCGGGCCGCGATCCCCGAATCGTCGGCGAGCGCTGCCTCACCGCACGCCGCGTAGGTGGCGCGAGCCTTGATCAGGGCGTTCGCCTCGAAGGTGTCGCCCGTCTCCGGCGGGAGCTCGACCTCGGGGGCCAACGGGACCAGCTCTGCGGCGAGGATCTGCGAGAGCTCGCGAAGCTTGTGGTCGTTGCGGGTGGCGACGATCAGGCGCATGGGCCCGGCGCTCAGCTGCAGGCGGCCGTTTGGGCCTCGCGGAGCGTCGCCATCGCCGGCTCGGCCAGGGCAAGGAGCTCGTCCAGGCGTGCCTTGGTGACTGGCGTCTGCTCGGCCGTTGCCTGGACTTCCACGAGTCCCTCGGGCCCCGCCATGACGATGTTGGCGTCCACCTCGGCTCGGGAGTCCTCGGAGTAGTCGAGGTCGCAGAGGGCCTCGCCGTCCACGAGCCCGCAGGAGATCGCGGCGAGCTGGTCGGTGATGGGATCGGCGGTGATCTCGCCCGCCTCCATCAGCGAGTTGAGCGCGAGCCTCAGCGCAACCCAGCCTCCCGTGATCGAAGCGCAGCGGGTGCCGCCGTCTGCCTGGAGGACGTCGCAGTCCACGTAGACGCTCCGCTCGCCGAGCGCGTCGAGGTCGACGACCGCGCGAAGCGAGCGCCCGATCAGTCGCTGGATCTCGACCCCGCGCCCGTCCTGGCGGCCCTTGCGCGAGTCCCGCTCCTTGCGCTCGCCGGTGGAGGCCGGAAGCATCGAGTACTCGGCGGTGACCCAGCCCCTGCCACGGCCCTCCATCCAGCGCGGGACCTTCTCGGAGACCGACGCCGTGCAGATCACGCGCGTCTCGCCCTGCGAATACAGGGCGGAGCCGGTGGCCGTCCGCACGAACCCCGGCTCGATCTCGATCGGGCGGGGTTCATGCGCGGCACGGTCGTAGCTTCGGGCGGCCATTGCGCCAGTCTTCCAGACGGCGCACACGAGCCCGCTCAGCCGGCAAGTCAGTCGTTGAAGGTGATCGCCTGAACGGCGCTCTTGATCTTCGCGACGATCACCTCGGCGATGTCGAGGCCGGACTCGCCTGAGAAGCCCTTCATGGCGGCGACCATGCCGACCATGAGGAGCGAGACGAGGAGGATCAGGCCGACGTATTCGACGGTGCCCTGACCCGCTTGAGAGGAGATGCGCGCGCGGACGGCCCTGACGAGGTGGATCGTGGTTGCCATGAAGGTGGCCCCTTTCAGTTCGGAGTTGACGGCACGAATGCTCCGGCGGGTGGATCCGCCGAACAAGACCCAGGCGTGCCAAATCGCAAAAGAGAGGGACGCGCAACTGTCGCGCGCGCTATTTCGTAGAGTCACGGCCCGTGGCACAACGCCGATTCAGCTTCCGTCGACGCAAGGACGCCGATCCCGCGGACGCTGCCCAAGGGTCCGCAGATGATGCGCCCGAGGGCTCGACCGGGTCCGGCCCTCCCGAGTCCACCCCGCCTCCTGCAGGCGAGGCGCCCGAGGGCGCGCAAAGCGACCCGCCCACGGTTGTTCAAGACTCGATAGAGCCCACCGAGGCCGACGGCGACGCCAAGGCGCCACAAGCAGATGAACCGGTCGAGAGCGCCGAGCCCAAGACCGGGCTCTTCGACCAGGCGAGCGATACCGACGACTTTTCGCCCCCCGTCCAGCCCGAGCCCGAAGCTCCCGCCGCGGAGACCGAGGCCGAGGACTTCACGCCAGGCGGTGCTGACGCCCCCTCCGACCCGGAGCCCGAGCCCGACAGCCCACCAACGCAGGAGTGGCAGGTAGACACGAGCCCAGAGCCCGAGACGCCGGCGAGCGAGCGGCCGGCGACCCCGAAGAGCTTTGTGCCACCCAGCGTCCGCAAAAAGCCCGAGTCCGAGCCCGCGCCCGAGCAACCTCCAGAGACCTTCTTGCCGGCGGGCGTGGAGCCAGTCGCTGCCCCCACGCCCGAAGAGCCCGCCCCCGCCCCCGAGGCCGAGTCGGACGTAGACAGACGCATCCGCGAGGCGGCCGCCGCATCTGCCCAGGCCGCCGAGGAGCGCGCCATCGACGAGATCGTCGCCTTGGAGGAAGACCTGGAGAAGGCGAAGCGTGAGGGGGCTGAGAAACTCGCGGCCGCCGAAGCGAGGCTTGCCGAGGCCGAGGAGCGAGTCAAGGCCGAGGCCGCCGCGGCCGAGGAGCGCGCTCGGACCGAATCCGCAGCGGCGATCGAACAGGCCAGAAAAGAAGCCGCTGAGGCCGACGCTCGCGCGACGTCCCAGCTCGAAGCCGCGACGAGCGACACCGGGTCCGCACGTGCACTGGAGGAGCAGGCAAGAGCCGGCGCCGCGAAGTGGCTTCGCGACCAGGTCAAGCAGATCGAACGTGGCCAGGACGAGCGAATGGCAGACGAGATCAAGAAGGCGCGCGCCGAGGCCGAGGAAGAGGCGCGCGAGGCGCTTGCCGCCAAGCTCGCCGCCGAGGCCGACACGCGCACGGCCGAGGAGATCGAGCGCGTCCGGCAGGAGAACGAGGAGCGCGTCGCCGCGGCCGAGCAGCGTGCCGCAGAAGCCGAGGACCGCGCCGCCAAGGCCGCCGAGGAGGCCGAGGCGAAGGCCGCTGCCGCTTCAGAGGGAGGCGAGGTGCCCGCTGCCGAGCTGCAAGCTGCAATCGAGGCGCGGGATTCCACCGCCGCAGAGCTTGAATCGGCGATCCGATCCCGCGACTCAGCATCAGCCGAGCTTCGAAGCGCCAATCATGAACGCGAGGCAGCGAAGGCCGAGCTCGAGGCCGCGCTGAAGGCCAAGGATGAAGCCGAGGCTCGCGCCAAGGCAGCCGAGGAGGAGGCTGCCGCCCGTGCCAGCGCGCCCGCCGCCGATCCGAATCGCGTCGACACTGCCGTCCAGGAGGCACTGACTCAGGCCCAGGAGGCCGAGGAGCGGGCCACGCAGAGCCAGCTTGCACGGACCGAAGCTGAGCGCCGGATCCGCGAGGAGGCCGACGAGCGGGTCGAAGCGGAAACGGCCGACCTGCGCCGGGAGCTCGAGCAGGTCAAGGCGACCATCGAGGACCGCGTCCGCGAGGAGGCGGAAAAGATCCGCGCGGAGGCCGACGCGAAGGCCGACGAGATCGCGGCCGAGCGCGCCGCCGCAGCTACGGCGGAGGCGCGGGTCGAGATCGAGAACCTGGCGCTTCAGTCCGCGGAGACCACCCGAACGCAGATCGAGGAACGCGCCCGCGCTGAGGCCGAGGAGCGAGCCGCCGCCGAGCTCGACCGTACACGCAAGGAGGCCGAGGACCGCCTGCGCGAGGAGGTCGACGCCGCGCGCGCCGCTCAGAAGGAGCGGTACGAGGCCGAGCTCGCAAAGCGCGACGAAGAGCTCGAAGCCGAGCGCGAGGAGAAGACCAGGATCCTCGAGAGCTCAGACCGCCGGCTCCAGGAGATCGAGCAGCGCGCCCTGGCCGCGGCCGAGCGCGTCGCCGCCGCGGAAGAAGAACTTGCGAAGGAGGCCGATCGCCTCAAGGCCGCCGCCGAGCAGCGGATCGCCGATGAGACCGCACGTGCAGAGCGCGAGGCCACCGACGCCGCGAACACTCGCGTCAAGGAGCGCGAGGACGAGCTCGCCCAAGCCGTCGAAGAGACCGAGCGCGAGAAGGCCGACGCCGCCGCGCGGATCGAGGAGACGGAGAAGCGGACCGCCGACGAGATCGAACAGATGCGGATCGACGCCGACGCGCGGGTGACCAACACGGCCGCCGAGGCCCGTGCCTCGACCGAGGAGCGCGTCAGGGCCGAGGAGCAGGAGAAGCAGGCAGCCGAGATCGAGCGGCTCCGAGGCGAGATTGCCGCTGAGGCCCGCTCCGAGGTCAACGAGATCAAGGCCGAGCGTGCGAAGGCGCTCACCGAATCAGAACGTCAACTTCAGGCCGCCGACGAGCGTGCGCGCAAGGCCGAGGAGGCCGCGGCGCAGGCTGCCATCGACGCCCGTGCGGAGGCCGCCGAGTGGCTCGAGCAGCAGACCGGCCAGATCCGCGAGGAGGGCGAGCGCAGCGCCGCCGAGCAGGTGCGCACCGCAATCGCGGAGACCGAGGCGAAGGCCCAGGCCGAGCACGAGGCCAGGCTCAATGCCGAGCTGGAGCGCGCCCGCGCCGAGGCCGAGGAGAACGTGAAGCGCGAAGCCTCAGCCGCCCGCGCAGCCGCCGCCGCGGAAGGCACTCAGCGGGTGCGCGACCGCGAGGAGGAGCTCTACCGCGAACGCGCGGCTCTCGAAGAGGAGCTCGCGATCTCGAGGCGCCAGCTCGAGGAGGCGATCGACCGGGCCGAAGCCGCCGATCGCCGCGCGGCAGAGGTCGACGAGCGTGCTCGCGAGGAGATCGAACGCGAGCGCGAGAACCGCTTCCAGGAGATGGAGTCTCGCATCGACCAGGTGATGGGCGAGGCGACGGCATCTGCGGAGCGCGCGCGCTCCACACTGGCCGCTGACCTCCAGCCCCTCGAGCCGGAGCCGAGAGCCCGAACCCGCGCCGGAACCCGTGTCCGAGCCGGAAGACTTCGAGCCCGAAGGGTGGATTACCGACACAGGCGAGGAGCCCGAACCGGAGCCCAAGAAGCCACGGCGCGGCCTCTTCCGCAGGCGCCGGGGGTCTGACACCTCAATCACAGCCGAGGCGAGCCCATCCGACCGCGGGTCTGAGCCAGAGCCGAGCCGGAGCCCGAACCCGAGCCGGAGCCCGAACCGCGAGCCCGAACCGGAGCCCGAGCCGGAACCTGAGCCCGAGCCCGAGCCGGAGCCCGAGCCGGAACCTGAGCCGGAGCCCGAGCCGGAACCTGAGCCGGAGCCGGAGCCGGAACCTGAGCCGGAGCCGGAACCGCCGGCTGAGCGCGCTCCCACCCCCGAGGGCATGCTGAGCCTCAGCGACGCCTCATTCGACGAGCTTCGCGACATCGGCCTCTCCGTGACCCAGGCCAAGCGGGTGATCCGCTATCGCGAGGAGAACGACGGGTTCAGGGACGTCGGCGAGCTCGATCGCGTGCCCGGCTTCCCGAAGGCGTTCCTGACGCGCCTAAAGGACGAAGTAGTCCCCTAGAGCGACCACTTCGTGGTGAGCCGCTCGCGATAGGGCGCCGCCAGCGACTCGTTCGCGCCCGACGGCTCCGCGCCATCTGACAGGCCCTCGAGCATCGCCACCACGGAGCGACCCAGGGCCGCCGGGTCGTAGCCGCCCTCGAGGCAGATCAGCACCGGCACGTCCAGCTCCGCCGCGATGGCCGGCGATCTGCGCCGCCATCGTGCGGTACCCCTCCTCGGAGACCTCGCACGAGGCGAGCGGATCGTCCGCGTGGGCGTCGAAGCCGGCCGAGATAGCGATCAAGCCGGGGTCGAACTCCCGTGCCACGGGGACCACGACGTGCTCGGTGAGAGCCTCGAACAAGTCGTCGCCCGAGCCGTTCGGCACAGGCAGGTTCACCGTGTACCCCTCGCCCGCGCCTTCGCCCGTGTACGAGATATCGCCGGTGCCTGGGTAAAGCGGCCAGCCATGGATGCTGGCGTACAGGACGTGCTCCGAAGCTTTGAAGATCTCCTCGGTCCCGTTGCCGTGGTGCACGTCCCAGTCGAAGATCAGAACGCGGTCCGCCCCCTTCGCACGCGCGTGCTCGGCGGCGATCGCAACCTGGTTCACCAGGCAGAACCCCATCGACTTGTCCGTCTCCGCGTGATGACCGGGGGGCCGAAGGGCGCAGAAGGCTGAGCTGTCCTCTGAGGCGAGGAGGCGTTCTACGGCATCGCACGCTGCGCCGGATGCCCGCAGGGCGGCCTCCCACGAGCCGATCGACGCCACGGTGTCGAGGTCGATCATCCCGCCGCCGGCGGCGCAGAACGCCTCGAGCGAAGCCAGGTGCTCCTGGTCGTGCACGCGAGCCAGCTGCTCGTTCGTCGCCCGCGGCGATTCGACCGCGACGAGCCCAGGCACGGAGGCCGTGTCGAGTGCCTCTTCGATCGCCTTGATCCGTCCCTTGTTCTCGGGATGGCCGCCGGTCTCGTGGGCATAGGAGGACGGATGGGTGTAGAGGAGCGTCACCAAGCGCCATCTTGCCATGCGGAGGTCGTACGGTTGGGCGCCCTTGGCGAAGAGCAATGAGAACCCGGTCGTAGTGGTCGGCGGCGGCGCCGCAGGCCTCCACGCTGCGATCCGGGCCGCCGAGAGCGGCACGCCCGTGGTCCTGGTTTCGCGAAAGCCGCTCCAGGAGAGCTCCAGCTACTGGGCCCAGGGTGGTCTTGCCGCTGCCCTCTCGGCCGACGACACGCCCGAGCGCCACGCGGCCGACACCCATGCGGCCGGACGCGGCCTGTGCAGGATCGAGGCCGTCGAGACCCTCGTCGAGGCGGCGCCACGCGCCGTCGAGTGGCTTGTCCAGAACGGGGTGCGCTTCGACGAGGACACCGATGGCGCGCTCGCCTTGGGCCTCGAGGGCGGCCACAGCGCCAGGCGCATCGTCCACGCCGGCGGCAGCCAGACCGGCCGCGAGCTGACCGACCGCCTGGCGCGAATGGCCGCCACGGACGAGCGGATCGAAGTGCAGGAGGGAGCATCCGCCCTGGCGCTTTGGGGCGACGGTGAGCGGTGCTTCGGCGTGGTGACCGAGGCGGGGCCGATCAGGGCGCGGGCGGTGATCCTGGCCACGGGCGGAGGCGCGGCGCTCTGGCAGCGGACGACGAACCCTTGGGGGGCGATCGGAGCCGGCCCTGTCCTGGCCCACCAGATCGGCGCCGAGCTGGCCGACTTGGAGTTCTGCCAGTTCCACCCCACGGCGCTAGCCGCGCCCGGCTCCGATAGCGACGGCTCGCTCATCACCGAGGCGGTCAGGGGCGAGGGCGCAGCGCTTCTGGACGCCTCGGGCAATCGCTTCACCGACGAGCTGGCGCCTCGCGACCAGGTCGCCGCGGCCATCGGGGACAGGATGCGCGCCGACGGGACCGGGCACGTCCACATCGACCTGCGAGAGATCGAGCCGAGCCGGTTCCCCAACGTCTTTCAGACCTTGGAGCAGGCCGGCTTCGATCCTCGTCACGAGCCCATCCCCGTTGCCCCCGCTGCCCACTACCTGATGGGCGGCATCGTCACCGACATCGACGGCCGCTCGACCGTTCCGGGGCTCTACGCCGTCGGCGAGTGCGCTTGCACCGGCCTCCACGGCGCCAACAGGCTCGCGTCCAACTCTCTGTCCGAGTGCTTCGTGTTCGGCGAGCGCGCCGCGCGCCGCGCGATCGAGGACTCCTCGGCTGGCGACGCCCCAGAGCCTGACGAATGGCGCTTTACGCCCCCCGCGCTCAAGACCCGGGCCGCGGTCTGGGAGCTTGCCGGGCCTTCGCGCGACGCCGAGCGGCTATCCCGGCTGGCCGACGACGATTACCCCCTTGCATCCCTGATCGCGCACGCGGCGCTGGCTCGTGAAGAATCGCGCGGATCACACCGCCGAACGGACTTTCCACTCCCAAATGGCGCGTTGGACGGGGTTCACCTCGTCCTACGGGGGTACGAGGAGCCTCGCCTAGAGCGCTGGGTCTGATCGGCTGATCCCACGCCTCCTCCGATCGGAGGAGGCGTGACTCCACTGATCGGTTAACACAGTCTTAATGATCGACCCTTGCGATTTACCATTTCGGTGTAACAATCGTGGAGTAGTTCGCTGTATTGAGCAAAGCCTCAGGCACGAAAGCCACTTCGAGAAGGAGTACGCAAGGACATGTACCGCTTTAGCCGATCGATCTACAGGGACCTGGCACCTCGAGTCGTCGAAGACCGCGACGAGTCCGGAGCTTGCAACAAGCAGAAGGTGCTGGAAGCGTGTGAAACCGCGATCCGCAGGATCGGCACCGACCGCCGTTACTTCGCCCGTCCGTCCCGCTCCCTCTTCAACGAGGTCCGCATTCACTTCGCGATGAGCGACCAGCTTTTCGTCTGGAACGTCATCGACACGAACATCTCCCTTTGCCTCGAGCTGATGGAGACCGCGCCCGAACTTCTCGAGATCGACGGCGGGCCAAGAGAGTGCCGCGCACACACGCGCAAGGGCACTCCCTGCCAGCGCGAGCCGCTTCCCGGCCGCGACTACTGCCCGTCGCACAAGCATCTCGAAGAGAGCTTCGACGACCTCCTCATCGAGCAAGAGGTCTTCGACGAGAAGCTCGTCACCGCTTAGGGGTAAGCCGCCTATAGATTCGGCCCCGTGCTACTTGGGGTCGACGTAGGCGGGACGTTCACAGACGCCGTCCTGTTCGACGGCGACGAGGTCCACACAGCAAAGGCGCCCACGACTCCCGGAGACGAGTCGGAGGGCGTCCTTGCTGCGATCACCTCGGTGATCGAGACGGCCGGAGCGACGGCCGCCCAGATCGAGCGTTTCGTGCACGGGATGACCGTGGGCACGAACGCACTCCTCGAAGAGCGGGGCGCCCGCACTGCGCTGGTCACCACACGCGGCTTCGAGGACGTCTTGGAGGTCGGCCGCCAGGACCGGCCCGAGCTCTACCGGCTCTGCGCTCCGAAGCCGGCCCCGCTCGTGGCCGACGGCGATCGCATCGGGGCGGGCGGGCGGATGGGCCCCAGCGGCGAGGTCGAAGAACTGGCCGAGGCCGAGATCGAGCGAATCGCGACCGCCATCGCGGACCTGGACCCCGATTCAGTCGCGGTCTGCCTTTTGTTCTCGTTTCTCGACCCGTCTCATGAGAAGCGCATCGCGGGCGCGATCCGCGACCGGCTTCCGGACCTTCACGTCTCGGCCTCGCACGAGGTCCTGCCGCGCTTTCGCGAGTACGAGCGGACCTCGACAACCGTCGTCGATGCCTACCTCTCCCCCCTGTTGGGCCGCTACTTGAGCCGCCTGGCCGAGGCATCGAAATCCGCTGGCGCTCCCGAACCGGAGATCATGTGGTCGTCCGGCGGCGTGGCGCCCTGGCCCGAGGCGGCGCGACAGGGCGCTTGGAGCGTCCTTTCCGGCCCTGCGGGCGGCGCGGTGGGCGCCGGCCTGGTGGCTCGGCTTTCAGGTGAGGGCGACGCGGTCGGGCTCGACATGGGCGGAACTTCGTGCGATGTCTGCGTGATCGAAGACGGCCGCACGCAGATCACCGAGTCGCGCGAGATCGGAGGCCGCGTGATCCAGCTCCCGATGGTGGATGTCCACACCGTCGGAGCCGGCGGCGGCTCGATCGCGTGGGTGGACCACGGCGGCGCGCTGCGGGTCGGGCCGAAGTCCGCGGGCGCTGACCCCGGCCCCGCGTCTTACGGCCGGGGCGGAACAGAGGCGACGGTCACCGACGCGAACCTGGTGCTCGGGCGCCTTGCCCCCGATTCGAGCTTGGCGGGAGAGCTCGAGCTCGACCCCGAAGCCGCATCCGCCGCCATTTCCGCGCTCGGGCAGCGGCTGGGGCTCGATGAACTCCAGTCGGCGACCGGCGTCGTGCGGCTCGCGAACTCAGAGATGGTCCGCGCGCTGCGGGTCGTCACCGTCAACCGCGGCATCGACCCCAGGGAGTTTGCGCTGATGCCGTTCGGCGGCGCCGGCCCCATGCACGCGGCCGAGCTCGCCGCCGAGATGGGCATGACCCGGATGATCTGCCCGCGGGCAGGCGGCGTCCTCTCCGCGCTGGGACTTCTGGCCTCGGCGCGCAGGCGCGACACGGCGCGCACGGTGATGATGAGCCCTGGCGAGCTGAGGGGCGAAGCCGTCGCCGCAGCGGTGGCCGACCTCCGCAAGAGCCTTGCCGAGGGAATGGAAGCCGTGCAGGAGACGATCGCCTACGAGCTCCGCTATCAGGGTCAGTCCTTCGAGCTCTCGGTGGAGACGGGGCCCGAGCCGTCCCGGGACGAGCTTCTGAGCGCCTTCGCCGAAGCCCACGAGCGGCGCTACGGCTTCGCGGTTTCCGGAGCGCCCGTCGAGCTGGTCGCGATCCGCCTGGCCATCGAGGACGCAGCGCCTGAGCCCAAGCTCGCCGCCGGCGCCGGCGAGTTCACGGAGGGCTCACGCCGGGTGCGATTTGGCGATGAGTGGCATGACGCGCTCGTCGGCCGCGGGGAACCGGCAGCCGGCGCGGCGTTCGAAGGCCCTGCCGTGCTCGAGATGCCGGAGTCGACGCTCGTCCTGCCTCCCGGCTGGACCGCGAGCGTGGACGAGCATGGGTCCGTCATCGCGTGCGCCGAGGGGCGAGGATGAGCCTGGACGCGATTAGCCTCGGCGTGCACGTCGGGCGGCTCCGCGCCGTGTGCGACGAGATGGGGGCCGTCCTGATCCGCTCGGCCCACTCGCCGAACATCAAGGAGCGCCGCGACTGCTCGACGGCGCTGTTCGAGCCGGGAGGCGAGTTGGTCATGCAGGCCGAGCACATCCCGGTGCACCTCGGCTCGATGCCCGATGCAGTCGCCGCGATCCTGGGCGAAGAGCAGCGCCCGGGCGAGTCGTGGATCCTCAACGATCCGTTCCGCGGCGGCACGCACCTTCCGGACATCACGCTGATCACTCCCGTCTTTCACGGTTCCGGGCTCGCGGGCTTCGTCGCCAGCCGCGCCCACCACGCCGACGTGGGCGGCCCGACGCCGGGCTCGATGCCGGCCAACTCGCGCTCGCTCGATGAAGAGGGAGTGGTGATTCCGCCAACGCGCCTATCGGGGCAGTCCGAGCTCGACGGGCATCACCACCGGGATGCGAAACCGCCCACAGCGGATGGCGGACCTCCGTGCGCAAATGGCGGCGAACGATCTGGGAGCCCGGCGCCTGGGTGAGCTGATTGAGGCCGACGGGCCGGCCGAGATCTCGGCGGCGATGAGGGAGATCCTGGATTACTCGGAGCGGCGCACCCGCGCGCGCCTGGACGAGCTCGAGGACGGCGAGTGGGAGGCCACGGACGTGCTCGAGGGCGGCCCGGACGGATCCGAGGACATCGAGCTGCGGGTGAAGGCAACGATCGCTGGCGACGAGCTGCGACTCGACTTCACCAACAGCGCCGGCCAGGTGGACGGCAACCTCAACTGCCCACTCTCGGTCACTCGCTCGGCGGCGTTCTTTTGCGTACGCGTGCTGCTGACCCCGACGCACCGCCCAGCGCCGGCGCCAACCGCCCGGTGGAGGTCATCGCACCAGAGGGCTCCGTTCTGAACGCGCGGCGCCGGCGCAGCCGTCGCCGGCGGCAACGTGGAGACCTCCAGCCGCGTCGCCGACCTCGTCTTCAAGGCCCTGGCCGATATAGCGGACGGCCCGGCGCAGGGCCAGGGGACGATGAACAATCTGACGCTGGGCGGGACCGGCGAGGCCGAATGGACCTACTACGAGACGCTCGGCGGCGGCCAGGGGGCGTGCCGCGACGCCGATGGGCCGAGCGCCATCCATGTCGCGATGTCGAACACGCTCAACACGCCGGTCGAGGCGCTTGAGGCCGAGCTGCCGGTGCGCGTGCGCGAGCTGTCGGTGAGGCGCGGCTCGGGCGGCGACGGCGAGCGTCGCGGCGGGGACGGCATCGTCCGCGAGCTTGAGGCGCTCGAGCCGATGAGCTACAGCCTGATCACCGAGCGGCGCCGGCACGCGCCGCAAGGCCGGGCGGGCGGCTCCGCTGGCCAGCCAGGACGAAACGCGGTGGACGGAGAAGATGTGCCGGCCAAGGCGACGGGCGAGTTGCGCGCCGGCCAGACGGATTCGCATGGAAACGCCCGGGGGCGGCGGCTTCGGCGACCCCTCACGAGGACTCCGACGCCTGACGGCGAATCTCGCAACTTCTCTCACATACTTGGCAAACGCAGGAAAATTTCGTAACCTGCCTCGCCTGAGCCGGTTTCAGCGCCCGTAAGCGCCTTGCGAAGCCGGGACCCCCCAAAACCCTTTCCTACCCCCGAGTAACTTCATTCATATGCCGATTGCCTTCAAAGAATGGGCCGTGACAGTGCGCGCACTGGCCGAATGCGAACAGCTCATCACCATGCGGAAGGGCGGAATCCGCGAGGAGAACAAGCATTTCGAGCTGGAGCACGACCAGTTCTTCCTCTACCCCACCTTCGACCACCAGCGGAACGACCTCGTCCGCGAGTCCCATCATCCCGAGCTTCGCCGCGCCCTCGAGGAGGGCGTCTGGCCCGATGACGAGCCCACGCCCAGGGCACTCCTCCAGGACGGCGGCATCCCGCAGCCCGACCGCGTCCGGATCCGCGCCTGGGCCGAGGTCACCGACCACTGGACGACCGACGACCCCCGCGTCGTCGACGCGCTTTCGCCCTTCCACGTCTGGACGCCCGACTACGCGATGAAGCGGCTCGGCTGGAAGCGCCGGCACCCGCTCCACATCATGCTCTTGCGGGTCTACCGGATTCCCCGCCCGGTCACGGTGCGCGTGCGCGACGAGTACCACGGCTGCCGCTCGTGGGTCGACATCGAGCGGGACCTGCCATTCGAGGGCACGCCCGTCATGGCCGACGACGAGTTCAACCGTGCAGCGGAGATCATCCGCAACGTGGCCGGACAGTCCGAAGCCGCGCTCGTCTAGCTTCACTCAATGCTCCCCTATGCCAGCCGCGTCGCGGAAGCGAGCCGCGCGCTCGTCCTGGGCATCGGCGGCGGTGGCGATGCCGTCGGCTCGATCGCGGTCGCGCACTGGCTGGCTGAGCGTGGCCTCGAGACGATCCTCGGTGGAGTCGCGTGGGAGCGGATCGTCGTCGACCCGCATCCAGGGCCCCGCGGGCTATCGGATATCCGCGGCGGGAGGGCGCTGGACGGCGCCGTCGTCGTCGAACCGACTCGCGGCGCGACGACACCCGAAGGCGTCCATTTCTGCGAATCGCGCCTGGCGCTTCATCTCGGCGAGGAGACCATCCTCATCGACGTGACCGAGGGGGCAGCGGGCGCAGCCCGCGGCATCGATTCTGCGGCCCGTGAGCTGGGCTGCGACCTCGTCTTCCTTGTGGACATCGGCGGGGACGCGATCGCCGACGGCTCAGAGCCCGGCCTCGCGAGCCCGCTGTGCGACGCGGTGATGCTCGCGGCCGGAGCGGCATCGAGCTTCGAGTGCCTGGTCGGCGTCCTCGGCGCAGGATGCGACGGCGAGCTCAAGCCCGCCGAGGTGCTCGAACGGGTCGCGGCACTCGCCCGTGCCGGCGCTTGGCTCGACACGTTCGGCGACGGCTACAGCAGCGGCGGAGATCGAGGCCGCGGGCGCGGTGGCAGTTACGGAGGCGAGCCTGCTGGTGGCCCGTGCGGCGCGCGGCGAGATCGGCCCCGTCGAGATCCGAGGCGGCCGGCGCGTTGTGGATCTCGGGCCGGTGGCGGCCCTCGCCTTCGTCTTCGACCTCGAGGCTGCCGTGCCCGAGCTGCCCCTCGTGCGAGCCGTCGCGGACGCTCCCTCGATCGAGACGGCAAGGGACGCCCTGAACGAGATCGGCGTCTCGACCGAGCTGGACTGGGAAGAGCGCCGGGCGGCGGGGTCAGGCACTCTTTAGGACCCCTTGCGTAGATTCTCGGGCCATGTGGGTCGAGACCGAATCGCTCAGCTTCACCGCGCGCCACGAGGAGGCGGACGAGGAGTCCGCACAGCGGACGCTGGACGCCCTGGAGGACCTGCGCCTAAAGCTCGAGGACCGCTTCGACGTCGCTCCGGGGGACGTCACGGTCGTGGTCCACCCGTCGCCCTCTTGGCTGAACGCGGCTCATCCGTTCCTGCCCGCGGCACGCATCGCCGCCGCTCCGGCGGGTCGCCGATACCTGGCCGGGTGGGCGATGGCTCGTGAGCTCCACGTCCTGAACGACGACTACCTCGACCGTCGCGCGGCCGGCGAGGACTCGCTGGCCGCCCTTCGCGGCACCGCCGAGCGCCTCTACGCGCAGATCGTTATCGGCGCCAACAACTCCAGCCTGCCACCGCCCTGGGGCATGCGGCGCTTCTCGCGCTACCTGCGCTGGTCGTGGCTGGTCGAGGGTGGCGCGCAGTACTTCGCGGGCCAGGTGCCGGTCTTTCGCCCTGCCGTTCAGACGCGGCTTCGCGCAGGTGACCCGCCCGCGTTTCCGCCATCGGGCCGCGACGCGATCATCCTTGGCGGCACCGTCTTCGACCTCCTTGAGCGCCGCCGCGGCCGCGATGCCTGCAGCCTGCTGATCTCGCGAACCCGCCGCGACGGGCCGGAGCGCGCGATCCAGATCGCCTTCGGAGAGTCAGCGCCACGACGTGGGTCTCGAGTGGCGCCGCTACCTCCGCGAAGACGTCCCCCGCGCCGGCTCGCCGGCTGCGAGGAGCTGCACTGGTATCGAGCTTGGTCGTACCGCGGGACTGAGGGCCGCCTGCGTGACGAGGGCCGAATGCGTCAATGCCGGTACACCCTCCTCGGCCCACTGGATCTCGAGCTCGACCTCGGCGACCTTGCCGTCGCGCATGTCCCAGCCTCGGACTACCGGGTCGTCGGGGTCCGCGAGCGAGACGATGAGCCACACGGGGTCGGGCCATGAGCGCGCGTTGTTTCGATCCGACTGGGATGGCTCGGCCGGGCTCTTCGTGTGCGAGTGGTAGATGGCGAGGATCTCCTCGCCGCGGTCCTCGATTGTCGTGTAGATGGCGAACTGGTCGGACGGCTCCATGTCGAACGAGAACGGGCTGGCTAGAGCGTTCCTCGCCCGAAAGACCTCGGTGGCGACGCCGCCCGAGCCCGAGACCATCCCGCAGCACTCGTTCGGGCGGTCCTCGAGGGCGTGGGCGACGATCTCGTCGAGCAGAATCTGAGCGATCTTCACGACCGGCAGGCTAGCCACCCGCCCCGGCCCGGTGCCAGGCACCGTGCCTGGCACCGGGCTGTGCTACTTGACTAGTTCACTAGTTCTCTGTTACTGTCGGATTCGTGAACGCTCAGCCCCTCTTCCGCGTGGACCGCACCAGCGACCTTCCCGTCGGGATCCAGGTCGCCTGGCGCCTCAGGGCGATGATCTCCTCCGGCAAGCTGGCGCCCGGAGACAGGCTGCCGAGCGTTCGCGAGATGGCGGCCGATGCGGGCATCAACGCCAATACTGCGCGGGCCATCTATGGCCGGCTTGAGGCGGATGGCCTCGTCGAGACCGTGCACGGCCTTGGGACCTTCGTCGCCGCCGAGGCCGCGTGGTCGACGGAGGTCGAGAGGATCGCGGCCGAGGCCGTTGCCGAAGCACGTCGCCAAGGCATCGCTCCAAGCGATGTCGCCCGGGCCATTTATGCGGCAGGCTGGGCAGGCGACGACGCGCTTACGCCTAACGAGGACGCTGCCCGACGTCGGTGCCGAGGCGGACGAAGCTGCAGCGCGACGAGAGCTTCGGCGCCAAATTGCGCGTCTCGAGGCCGAGCTGGCTGCGTATCCCGACACGCGCCCAGAAACCGAAACCCATCCATTGCTGCGCCCGAAGGGTCACCTGCCGGACTTCGCGGAGCTCTCCGCAGCTCGCGATGTCCTGATCGAGCGACTGCGCAAGGCGCGCGCCGACGCCGAACGCCGTGGCGAGCGTGAGGCCCGCGCGCACGCGCGCCGCGAACAGATCATTGGCGACCCGGAGTCGCATCGCTGGGAGCGGGTTGGAACTGAGGAGTGCGGCGACCCCGGGTGCGGTGAGGCGCGGGCAGTGCCCCGCTTCGGCCCACTGGGTGCCGTCGCCGGATGGTGGCGGGTCAAGCTCTCTTCCGGCTGCCCATAGCTCATGGTCCGCTCAGCAGCCGACCGGGCCTTTCTGCCCGCCAAGTCTCTCTTCGAGCGAGTGGGGAGCATGGTGGTCCTCACGGGCAAGACGCTCTTCGCCGCAGTCAAACCGCCCTACCCGTATGGCGGCGAGTTCCTCTCGCAGTTCATCTTCGCCCTACAGCTGTGCTGGTTTCCGATGGCCGTCTCGATGGTCGCCGTCTCGTTCGGCGCTCCCGGCCTCCAGGCCGCGAACTTCCTGTCGCTGTTCGGGGCGCTCGACCGGCTGGGCGGATTCTTCATCCTGGCCTCGGTCAGGGAGTTCGCGCCGTTCGTGAGCGCGATCATCGTGGCCGGCGTCGCAGGAACCGCGATCACCGCCGACCTGGGAGCACGCAAGATCCGCGAGGAACTCGACGCGCTTCAGGTACTGGGGGTGGATCCCATCAAGAACGTCGTCGTCCCCCGCTTCCTGGCGCTGATGGTGATGACAGGGCTCCTGGACATCTACGCGATCCTGTTCGGGATCTCGGGCGGCCTGATCGCCGAGATCATGTACGGCCAGCCGCTCGGCGGGTTCTTCGCCACGCTTTTTACGAACGCATCCATCGTCGACCTCTGGGCTTCGCTCCTGAAGTGCACGATGTTCGGAGCGATCGTTGCGATCGTCTGCTGCTACTACGGGATGAACGCGTCAGGCGGCGCCGAGGGAGTTGGAAGGGCCGTCAACCAGGCCGTGGTGATCTCGCTCCTCGGAGTATTCGCCTTCAACTACATCTTCACCCAGACCCTGCTTGCCACCAACCCCGACATCTCAGTTATCAAATGAGGAACTTTGTTCCGAAAGCGGCGTGTGCCGTTGGTGACCTCAAATGAGGAAGTGAGAGAATGTCCTTCGTCGAGGCGATCGATACAAGACCCGTGATGAGCACCAGCGACCGGCTGGTCGCGGCCTTCCTGTGGATCCTGATGGCGGTGGGAAGCTTCGCTATGTGGGTCGCGGTGCCTGCCGGGTTCCTCTGGTTGGCCGGCAAGATCACCTCGGACCAGGCGCAGCACATCACCCTGTCCGTGTTCGGCGTGCCACTTGCGATCATCATCTGGGCACGCGGCCTCTTCTGGCTCAACCGCCTGCACATGCGGGTGACCATGCCCCTCCTCATCCGCGAGCTCGAGGATGCGCCCGACGACGAGCCGCCCCGCCCCATCCGCGGCGCGCTCGAGCCGCTCATGGTTGGCTCGCTGGCGATCGCCATCGTTGCGATGGCGATCTGGTTCTTCTTCTTCGCAGAGACGCCGCCATCCACGCTCGCGCCGACTTGACCCGGGTCTAGTACCAGGCGCTCGCCGGGTCTCGGGGCGGCTCGGCCAGATCGCCGGCCGCGTTCCCCAGTAGGTCAGGGTCACTGCGGCCCAGCTCCCACAGCATGTCGTCCAGGACCGGTGGGCTGATCCCGGTGACGGCTGCGAGTTCCTTGAAGGCCACCCGGGTGGCGGCGCGGACCTCCTCGAGGGGGCCGGGGCTGACCAGACCGGAGCGAAGCGCTAGGCGCATGAGCACGTTGTCGGCAGAGACCTCCCAAGCCTTGGGGTCCAAGACGTTGAACCAGCCGCGGCGCTCGGCGATCTTCGCGAACAAGAAGGCCTTTTTTGCCAACGGGTCGGAGTAGGCGCGATGCGCTCGCAGCCGCTCGAGCAGACCGCCTGGGCCTGCGAGCAAGCCGTCGGCGCGTGCGAGGAGCTCAACCGCCGAGCCCCCATAGTCGCGCTCGAGGCCGGAGGCGAGGTCACGCCACAGGGCCGCGCGCCGCTCCGGGTCGCCGATCGGCTCGGTGCCGGACCGGAACCATTCCGCAACATCGCCGGCGCTCACGTAGCGAAGGCGCGCGGACGTGAGCATCCCGGGCTCGGCTGCCGCCGCCTCGAGGCCCACCATCCACATGAGCTCCGATCCCTCGAACGGACCGGCGCCGTTGACCTCGTGCGCTTCCGAGTAACCCGTCTTGTGGTCGACGGCGCACAGGAAGATGGCCGCGTCCGCATCTGGCACATGGCCGAAGTCGGGCGGCTCCCAGTCCTCAGCGAGCTCGCGGACCGTTTCCGAGGCGCGGGTCACCGCGGCGTCCGCGCTCACCACCAGACCGTTGAGTCCAGGCCTTCCAGCTCGTCGACGGGCTTGGTGTACACGCCGGACGAGAGGTACTTCCAACCGTCGTCCGGAACGAGGAAGACGACGTTGCCCTCTTCCATCTCGCCCGCGATCCGGACACAAACCGATGCAACGGCGCCGGCGGAGACGCCCGCGAAGAGTCCTTCCTCGCGGAGAAGGCGCTGGGTCCAGACGATCGCGTCGCGGTTTGAAACCATGATCTTCCGGTCGAGCAGAGAGAGGTCGATGATCGGCGGGATGAAGCCGTCATCCAAGGACCGAAGCCCCTGTACGAGCTCACCCTGCATGGGCTCGGCGGCGACGATCTTCGTCTCGGGGTCGTTTTCTTTCAAGCGCCGGCCCACCCCCATCAGGGTCCCGCCGGTACCAAGGCCGGCGACGAATGCGCTGACCTCATCGAGCTCGTCGAGGATCTCGACCGCGGTCCCGTGGTAGTGGGCGCCGGGGTTCGCGGGGTTGCCGTACTGGTAGGGCATATATATGGACGAGTCTCCGTCCGCGAGCTCGAGCGCCATCTCAACGGAGCCGTTCGAACCCTTCGCGCCCTCGGAGTAGACAATCTCCGCGCCGAACATCTCCAGGAGCTGCGTGCGCTCGGCGGTCACGTTGTCGGGCATGACGACCCGCAGTGGATAGCCCTTTCGGCGGCAGATCATCGCGAGAGAGATGCCGGTGTTGCCCGACGTCGGTTCGAGGATCGTCTGCCCTTCGGCGATAGCGCCCTCGGCCTCAGCGGCCTCGATCATCGCCTTGGCGACCCTGTCCTTGACCGAACCCGTCGGGTTTCTGCCCTCGAGCTTGGCGAAGATCCGGACGGCCGCAGGCTTCGGCGAAAGCGTCGGAAGCTCGACGAGCGGGGTATTCCCGACCTCGGAAACGATGTCCGCGTAGCGCCCGCCGCAGGGTCGGTTGAGCGTCGGCTCCGTCACTTCAATAAGTGTAGTGCGGTGCAACCGGCACCGCCGTCCTGCGTTGAGGTACATAATGCGCGCGATGAGCGAAGCGACGGTCCGTGAGGGCGGCGATGATTCACCGCGGGAGCGGCGCGAGGCGATCCTGGTCGCCGCCGCCCACGTGATCGCCAAGCGCGGGGTGCGAGGCCTCCGCGTCGAGGAGGTGGCGTCTGAGGCGGGCGTGTCTCCCCCGCTCCTCTACTACCACTTCGCCAGCCGCTCCGGGCTGATCCGCGCCGCGCTCGAGCACGCCTCCGAGCAAGCGCCGTCCACGGCACTTCGCCGCGAGCCCACCGGGAAGGACGGCTTCGAAGCCGTGCAGACCGCCCTCCTGGCGGAGCTGGACGACGACCGCGCCGTCCGCGAGAACGCGGTCGTCTGGGGCGAGGTCTCAGCGTCCGCCGTTTTCGAGCCGGCGCTCCGCGAAGACGTTCGCAGGGTGTCCGAAGAATGGTCCGCAACGGTGGCCGCCGGGATCAAGCGCGGCTGCGACGACGGGTCCATCCGCCTCGACGCAGACCCTGAAGAGTCGGCACAGGTCCTGATCACTCTCGTCGACGGACTCTGCACCCGCTGGCTTGCCGGGGCGATCGACCGCGAGCGGGCCCGCGAGCTCCTTCGCGGCGCGATCGAGCGGATGCTGCGCGCTCGGCGCCTATCACCGCAGGCCGCATTGGCCGATCTGTACACAGGATCCGTCGCAAATTGCGGAACAATTACTCCGCCTGGACCACTTGACTCGTTGGCCAGTTTTGTGAAAGGGTGCTTCCTGAACTAGTTTCAGATGTCGCTACAGGGCGACATCGCCGATCGGGAGGCCATGGGTGAATCGTAAGAGCGTTTGGGCCGTCGGAGTCGCAGCAATCGCGAGTTTCGCAATGGTTGCGCCGGCACACGCAGCAGTGACCTTGTCCGTCGACGACGATGGAGAGGAATGCCCTACCGCCGCTTATGACTCGGTCCAGGACGCCGTCGATGACGCCGACCCCGGCGACACCGTCTCGATCTGTCCCGGTACCTACACGGAGGGAACGGGAGCCGCAGGGACCAA
Source organism: uncultured bacterium (assembly GCA_963786495.1). Taxonomy (GTDB): domain Bacteria; phylum Actinomycetota; class Thermoleophilia; order Solirubrobacterales; family 70-9; genus JALZKA01. The sequence continues at coordinate 124,108 of CAWAZL010000002.1, forward strand.
CGCTCTCTCGATCACCAAAAGCTTGACGATCCGCGGCGCAGGGGCCGACGACGTCACGATCCAGGCCCGGCGCACCACGCCGAGCGGCGGCCAGATCGCCGCCGGCTCGCCGAACATCCGCGACGCGGTCGGCAACATCGTCTCGATCGCGGGCGGCAGCGCGGTACCCGATCACCGTGGACATCTCCGGTGTCACGATCGACGGCAACGGCGTCTATTCCGAGGTCGGCCTGCGTCTACCTCGATGCACAGGGATCGCTCGTCCGCAGCCGCGTGACCGACGTTGTCACCTCCGAGGACAACGCCGCGACACGCTTCCCGGGCGGATACCGCTCGAACAATCTCGGCTACGGCATCGCCCAGGTGACATCGGCCACGTCGGCCTCCTCCGGGCGCGACCACCCGGCCGCTCCTGATCGACAACTCTCGCGTCGACCACTACAACAAGCTCGGCGTCCTGATCGACGGCGCGACCAATGACAATCCCCCGTTGACCGCATCCGGCGTCGTCAACGCCGCGACAGATCCGCGGCTCGTCGATCGTCGGGCGCACCATGTGCATCAACTTCGCCGTGAACGGCAACTGTGCGAGCGTGGGAACGCTCACCACGGGTCCGCTCTTCGGCCAGGAGGGCCTGCGGGTCACCGCCGGCTCCACGGCGGCCGTGACGGACTCGATCCTCACGCAGAACCTCGTCAACGGCACGGGCGCGCCTACGCGCAACTCTGCCACCAACAACGTCAACCTTCCACTCGGCTCAGGCGCGCGGTTCATCGGCGCCGGCACGTCGACGATGTCATCGTCGAACATCGTCGACAACGCCTACGGCGTCCAGGCCCAGCAGCTCGACGGCTCCACTCCCGCAGCGACACCCCTGAGCGCCGAGAACAACTGGTGGGGTCTCCGCTACACCGCCAACCCCATCAACTCAGGTCCGGCGATCTCGCCGGTAAGCAACCCCCCGATTCCTGAGAACCCGGTGAACGGCACCCCGACCGCCGTCGACCCAGATTGCGTGGCTTCCAATGCGACCTGACGGTCCCGAACTCGACCGCGGTCGACTTCTGCCCGTTCCGCAACGGCACGCAGGGCGACCCGAACACAGGCGAATGGCCGATCGTGAACGCGCCGCTCCCGGTCTCGGATGCGCGGCCCACGGTGTCGATCGACGCTGACGCAGCAACGTATGAGCCTGGCGACACCGTCACGCTCTCGTCTACGGCGTCGGACGACTTCGGCGTCGCAAACGTGACCTTCTTCGAAGGCGCGAACGCGATCTCGATCGACGAGCAGCCGCCATACGGCGCGACGTTCTTGATCCCGGCGAACAGCGAGTGCGGCGACCGCACCTTCACGGCGATCTCGAAGGACTCGAGTGGCCAGACCGCATCGGACACCGTCACCGTCACGGTCGACGACGAGTTCGACTGCGAGGGCCCGCCGGATCCGCCGACGGCATCTCCTTCAACCTCCCGGCGCCGAGCGCAATCCCGGGCACGGGCGCGACGTACTCCGTGACAGCCGCGAGCGAGGCAGGCGTCGATGAGGTCGAGTTCTTCCTCGGCTCCCGCTCCGTCTGCGTGGATGACACCGCGCCGTACGTGTGCGAGGTCCTGCCGAACGGCGACGAGGTCGGCGATCAGATCCTGAGCGCCGTCGTGACCTCGGTCGACGAGCAGACGGCGACCGCCTCGATGCCGGTGACGGTGATGAAGTTCGAGCCGACCCTCACCATCGAGATGCTCAAGCAGCGCATCAACAAGAAGATGGTCAAGCGGACCATCTCAGGTGAAGTCGTCAGGCCCGATCGCGTCGATCAGTCGGCGTGCTCAGGCCACGTGACGCTGAACGTGCAGCGCAACGGCATCACGCTCTTCCCGAGCACTCAGGTCGATGTGGAGCAGGACTGCACATACGAGCTCGAGTTCACCATCAAGGAGAAAAGGAAGAAGGGCAAGCCAAAGCCGGTTTACGACGTCGGGGCGTCGTTCTCAGGTAACGGGACATTGACCTCTGCCGACGCAACCGCGGAGTTCACCCGATGACCGCCCCTTACGCCAAGAACCAAAACCAAGGTAGGCAGATGAACCTCAGAGGAACGCTCTCCGTACTGGCGGCACTGGCCGCGACTGCGATCGTCGCAGTGGCGCCCGGGACGGCAGCGGCCGCGCCCGACCCGCCCGGCTGCACTGACAGCATCCAGTACGACCCGTCGATCCCGACGTTCAAGCAGTACGCGGATCTCGAACGGAATCCCCAACAACACCCTTGGGGGGACTTCGACGGGCACGGCGAACAAACACATCACCCCGCAGCTGTACGGCTATTTCGAAGCCGTCAGGACCGCTTTGGCGGGCAACACGCGGGTTGCGATGGTTCGTCGCGATCTGGGCACCTCATACCTGGGACAGCAGTTCCGCTACTGGGTGATCGGCACGCCTGACAACATCGCGAACCTGGACGCGGGCCGCAACGACGGCGCGTTCTGGCGCGGTGTGCGCGAGGGCACTATCTCCGCGGAGGAGGGCGCACTGGAGGCGCAGGACCGGCCCGCGTTCTTCTGGAACACGGCGACCCCGCACGGCAACGAGCCTGCAGCGGGCGAGGCGATCAGCCGCATCATGTATGAGCTGGCGGCGCGCACGGACTGCGCCAACCTGCAGCGACTGGAGCGGCTGGACAACTTCCTCATGCCGGTGACAAACCCGGATGGCCGCGACGTGAACGCGCGTACGACGGCTTACGGCTTCGACCCCAACCGCGACTTCGCGTCGCGGAACCAGGACGTCAACGCGACCCGCGTTACGGACGGGATCATCCCGTACCCGGGCCCCGTCTACATCGACGCCCACCAGCAGTCGAGCGGGTACTTCTTCCCGCCGAACGAAGACCCGGTCCTCCACGAGATGTCGGACTTCACGATCCAGACCATCCAGGACCGGATCGGACCGGCGCTCCAGCAGAAGTTCAACGATCAGTCGGGGCAGTACCGGAACTACAGCGCCTACGACCTGTTCGCTGTCGAGTACGGCGACTCCGTGCCGTCCCTCCAGCTCGGCGCTGCCGGGATGACGTTCGAGAAGGGGACGTCGGAGAACTACGGCAAGCAGGTCTATGACCACTATCTCGCGATGGACGAGACCATGAACGTCATCTCCGACGACAAGGACGACATCATGGCCGACTGGTCGACGCAGTGGGAAGAGGCCCGCGCGCAGGGCGAGAACGGTGAGCTCGAGGAGAACGAGCTCGTCTCGCCACTCACTCCGACGATCATCCAGGAGCCCAACACCGAGGTCCACGGCTACTACTACCTGCCGAACAACCACACCGGTGACACGGCCAAGTTGATCCGGGAGATGCGCGAGACGGGAGTTCACGTCTATCGCCTCGACGAGGCCGTAACTGTCCCCGCCGCCGCCGATTTCGCGGACGGCTACACGGGCCAGACCGGACCCACGGCAGGAACGCCGATCACCGAATCGCTCAACCTTCCGGTCGGCACCCTGTTCATCCCGATGGACCAGACGCAAAAGCACTGGATCCAGGGAATCCTGGGCGCGGATCCGTTCCTCCCGGTGCCGTACTTCTACGACATCGCCAACTGGTCGTTCTCGCAGATGCGAGGCATGTCCGGCAACGGGTACCTCACCGAGGCGATGCCGGAAGGCGTCGACATGACGGAGATCACCGAGGCCAACTACGACGGCGTGACCGACGGCACCAAGCCCGTCCTCGCCTTCCCGACGGACTCGGCTCAGGGCATCGCGATGATGATCGAGCTCCTTGGCAAGAACGCCACGGTTTCGCGCTCCGAGGACGGTTTCACCGCGGGCGGCAAGAGCTTCCCGACGGGAACCGCCCTGGTCGACACTGCAAGCGCCACCGGGATCGACCTGGCTGCGCTATCGGACAAGCGCCAGGTGCCGATCACCGGGCTCGATGCGTACCCCGTATCGCGCAAGGCCCTCGTGAAGCCGAAGATCGGTCTTTACACGGGCGGCGCCGCCACTCCGATCAACCCACTGGGATTCGGAGGAGCTGCGGTCGGTCACTGCGGCACGACCAGCCAGACGGCCTTCTGCGAGATGCTTCACGTCCTCGCGGTGAACCTCGGGCTGCCGTACCAAGGTGCGGACCAGGTGTTGTACCCCGTGACGTCGGCGGACCTAACGCCAACGAACAACCTGATCGCCAACAACTACACGGCCCTGGTCGTGCCGGGCGGCGTCACTGCGCTGTCCGCCGGTAACGCGGCGGCGGTTCGGGACTTCGTGAACGCCGGCGGCCGCTACGTCGGCGACTCGGCGAACGGCACCACGACGGCGCGTAACGCCGGGTTTACGAACCTGAACACCACGCCGACGAACGTGCCACCGTTCACGGATCCGTGTCCGCCGCCCCAGGGTTCTTCGCTGCAAACGCCGGGAATCCTGATGACGGCCGAGTTCGATACGGACAACCCGGTTGCATGGGGCTTCGACAACGGCGGGTTCATCTACCGGAACGCGTCGAGCAGCCCGGTTTACAACCCGGCCACGCTCGCCGGCACGCCGCCGGCGCCCGGTCCGGAGGTCCCAGCCACCAACGTGGCGATCTCCTACGCGGATCCGCTCACGTCCTACGGGTACTCCTGTAACGCCGTAGGCCCGGGCGAGCTGCCCGGTCGTCCATACGGCACCGATTCGACGTTCGGTGCCGGCCACTCCACGGTCCTGGGCTCGAACCCCTGGTACCGCTCGTGGGTTGACGTCGAGTGGCGGATGGCGCTGAACGGTGCGCTGTACCCGACCGGGCCATCCATCCCGCCGATCCCGGCCAGGCGTGCACACGCCGCGCCGGCCAACGAGCCGCTCGCGAAGTCCGAGCTGCCAAGGGTCACGAACCGGCCCGTCTGGTCGACCTCGGACAAGCAAGACGCCCGAGTGCTCGCCTACGAGGGATCGAAGTCCACGATGAAGCAGCTGCTCCGTAAGGCAGATGTGCCGAAGTCGCAGAGGCGCAAGGCGCGCTACTCGACCGACGGCCGCGACTACGTGATGGTGATCCCCAAGGCGTGGACTCCCGGCGAAGAAGTCAAGCCGTGGCTCTTCGTCCTCGGGGCCGAAGCGCGTCACCTCGACGGGGCCGACACGAACATCCCGGCCAGAAGCCACTAGTCGCAAGTTGAATCAGCGCCGGGGGCGATATGTTCCCGGCGCTGACCTTTTCGGGGCGGAATCCCGGCCTGAAATCCACAAAAGGGAGAGACACGCAGATATGAGAGGAACTCGACTCTGGCTTGTGATCGCAATGGTCATCGGCCTTTTTGCAACCGCCTTGGTGGCGGGATGCGGTGACGATGACGACGACTCGTCAAGCGGAGGCTCGGAAAGCACCGACCTCGGCCTGCTCACCGACGGCACGCTGACCGTCGCATCCGACATCCCCTATCCCCCCTTCGAGCAGGGCGATCCGCCCGACTACGAGGGATTCGACATCGACCTGATCAACGCCGTTGCGGATGAGATGGGCCTCGAGGTCGAGATCCAGGACCAGCCGTTCGAGGTCATCCTCGCCGGCTCCAAGGGACGCTTCGACCTCTCGGTCGCGGCAACGACGATCAAGCCGGCGCGCGAGAACCGCGTCGACTTCTCGGATCCGTACTTCGAGGCGTCGCAGTCGCTCCTGGTACCGACCGATTCAGATATCGCCACGGTTGACGACATCACCGCGGACACCATCGTCGGCGCTGAGGACAGCACCACCGGTGAGACCTACGCGAACGACGAGACCGACGCTGAGGTTCGCTCGTTCGGCGGGATCAACGAGGCGTTCACGGCGCTCGACAACGGCCAGGTGGACGCGGTCATCAACGACCTCCCGTCGTCCGCGGCGGCGGTCGAGGACTCCGATGGCGATCTCGAGATCGTCGAGGAGATCCCGACCGAGGAGCTCTACGGGATCGTGATCCCGGAGGACTCGGACCCACTGCTCGAAGCGGTGAACGAGGCTCTCGGGACCATCAAGGAGAACGGGACGCTCGACGAGATCTATCAGGAGTGGTTCGGCACGGACGCGCCGGACAACGTCATCGACGGGACGAACGACGCCACCTGATCGACGTCTCCGGTAATCAGCAGCAGTTGTAGAGAAGGGGGCGCCACGACAGGCGCCCCCTTCTTCGTTTAGTTTCCCCACGGGCAGCCATGGAAGAACTTCTCAAGGAATACTTTGACCTCGACATCATGCGGGAGTCAGCCCCGCGTGTTCTCGAGGGCTTCTGGTTCACGATCAAGCTGTCGATCCTGGCCGGAATCCTCTCGCTCGCCTGGGGGCTCATCCTGGCGGTGCTCAGGCAGACCCCCGGCAAGCTGGGCGCGATCATCCGCTGGCCGACGATCGCGTACATCGATGTCATGCGGGGCCTGCCACAGCTGATCATCATCTTGCTGGTCTTCGGCTTCTTCGGCGAGCTCGCCGACTCGGGCCTGCTGCCGCTGTCGATCGCAATCCCACGCTGGCTGGGGCAGCCGGACCCGTTCTGGTACGGCACCCTCGCCATCACCCTTTGCTACGGCGCCTACATGGCCGAGGTCTATCGCGCCGGGATCGAGGCAGTTCCCCTGGGGCAGACCGAAGCTGCGCGCTCCCTCGGGATGAGCAACGGCCAAGCGATGCGCTACGTGATCGTCCCTCAGGCCGTCCGCAAGGTCATCCCGCCGCTACTCAATGACTTCATCGCGCTGATGAAGGACACCTCGCTGGTGGCGTTCATCGGCTTGCTCGAGGTCGTCCAGGTGGGGCGCGATGTCCAGCAAACGGAGTTCAACTCGTCCGCGCTGATGCTCGGCGCGTTCCTATACCTCCTTGTCACGATCCCGCTTGCGAGGCTCCTCGACTACCTCATCGCCCGCCAGCAGCGCAAGGAGTCGCGCGGCCTGGGCGGCGACGATGACGACTCTGGCAGCGACGCTCCCGTTGCTGATCCCCGGGCCTCCCCTGGGGGGGTGGGACTGCATGGCGGCTGACGAAACGCCCACCGAAGCTCACGAGGCTCCCACGACGGCGCTTCCGGGCGACGCGGTGAATGACAGCGGCGCGATCCTCTCGCTGCGCGACGTCCACAAGAAGTTCGGCAAGCTGACCGTCCTCGCAGGGCGTGAACCTCGAGGTCCAGCGCGGCACGGTCACCTGCGTGATCGGCCCGTCGGGCTCGGGCAAGTCGACACTGCTCCGTTGCATCAACCTCCTGGCGCCGCCCGAGCAGGGGTCGATCATGCTCGAGGGCAAGGAGATCGCCCAGAACGTCAAGGGCGAAGACCTCGACTACGTCCGCCAGCGGGTGGGGATGGTCTTCCAGCAGTTCAACCTGTTCCCGCACATGAACGCGATCGAGAACGTCTGCATCGCGCAGCGGAAGGTGCTCGGCCGCTCTCCCTCCGAAGCTCGCGAGAAGGCCGAGGCGCTCCTTCGCCGCGTCGGCTTGGACGACAAGATCGAGACCTACCCGGACCGTCTGTCGGGCGGCCAGCAGCAGCGTGTCGCGATCGCCAGGGCCCTGGCGATGGAGCCGCACGTGATGCTCTTCGACGAGGTCACCTCCGCGCTCGACCCCGAGCTTGTCAAGGAGGTCCTCGACGTGATGAAAGAGCTCGCTTCGGAGGGCATGACGATGGTCGTCGTCACGCACGAGATGAACTTCGCGAAGGACGTGGCCAACAACGTTGCGTTCATGGACGCCGGCGTCGTCGTGGAGTACGGACCGCCGTCGGAGGTCCTGGGCAACCCGCGCGAGGAACGGACGAAGAAGTTCCTCGGGCTGGTGCTCGACCACTAGCCGCGCTAGCGGCCGCCGGCCATGGCCGGGAGGATGACGACGGTGTCTCCGTCGTCGATCGCCGTCTCCAGGCCGTCGAGGACGCGGACGTCCTCGTCGTTCAGGTAGACGTTCACGTAGCGGTTCAGGTCGCCCTCCTCGGAGAAGAGTTGGCCCTTCGTGTCGGGGTGGGCATCGACGAGCGATGACAGGACGTCGCCGACGGTGGAGCCGTCGGCGGGCACCTGCGACTCACCTCCGGTCTGGCTGCGGAGGACGGGCGGGATCTTTACTGTCGCGGACGGCATGTGCCGAAACCTATACGCCGCCGCGGGCGTGGGCTCGCGGGCCGGGGCTCCGCAGAAGAGCTCGTAGTCGGGGAACTTGCCCATCTCCTCGACAGGAATCTCCGGAGCGTCCTCGCCGCAGATCGGGCACGCCGGGTCGCGGCGGACCTTCAGCTCGGTGAAGGTCGTGCCGAGCGAGTCGTAGAGGAGAAGCCGGCCGGAGAGGGTGTCACCGATGCCGATGATGAGCTTTATGACCTCGTTCGCCTGCAGGAGGCCCATGAGGCCCGCCATGACGCCAAGGACACCGTTCGCACCGCAGCTCGGGGCGAGCTCAGGCGGAGGCGGCGTCGGGTACAGGCAGCGGTAGCACGGGCCCTCGTATGGGATGAAGGTCGAGATCTGGCCCTCGAAGCCCAGGATCGAGGCCGAGACGACGGGCTTGCGGAGCCTCACCGTCGCGTCGTTCAGGAGGTAGCGGGTGGGGAAATTGTCGGCGCCGTCGACGATCACGTCGTAGTCCTCAACGAGCTCGAGGATGTTCGAGGCGTCAAGGCGAGTGTTGTGCTCGACCACCTTCACGTCGGGGTTGAGCGACTCGATCGCCGCCTTGGCCGAGGCGGTTTTGGCGACCCCGATCCGGTCGGTCGTGTGGATCACCTGGCGCTGGAGGTTCGATGCGTCCACGACGTCGTCGTCGACGAGGCCGATCGTGCCGACGCCGGCGGCAGCGAGGTAGAGCGCGGTCGGCGAGCCGAGCCCGCCGGCGCCCAGAAGGAGCACCTTGGCGTTGAGGAGGGCGACCTGACCCTCGACCCCGACCTCCGGCAGAAGCGTGTGGCGCGAGTAGCGGTTGCGCTGCTCGGGCGTTAGGCCCTTCGCGTAGACGAGCGGGTAGCCGGCTTCCTCCCACGCGACGATTCCGCCCTGGATGACAGGGGTGTCCTCGTAGCCGAGCTCTGACAGGAGGTCCGCGATCCGCGCCGAGCGGTTGTCGGTGCGGCAGTGGAGGATCAGGCGCTCGGAAGTGTCGGGGGCGATCTCGTCGATCCGCTCGGCAACCTCGGCCTGCGGGATATGGATCGCGCCCTCGAGGTGGGACTCATCCCACTCGTTCGGCTCGCGCACGTCGATGACGCGGACGCCATCAGCGATCTCTCGCTGGGCGTCTGAAACCGGGATCATCTCGATCCTGGCCTTGATGTCTTCGAGTGGTTCCGCGGCGCTTGCCATCTAAAGGTCCTAATCTCGGTCGGGATTCAGGGATTACTTCAGAAAGTGTAGCGACCCCCTACCCGCGCGGGTATGGACCGAAAGCGCGTCAGAGACCGGGCTTCAGCACTATGTCAAGCACGATCAGGAAGAGCAGCGAGGACTCAAGCAGCTCATGCCGCCACGCCAGGGAGCGTGGCGGCGGACAGCTAGCCCAAGGTGGGGCGCATCTGGCGGAGGCGCTTGACCCGCTCCTCGATGGGAGGATGGGTCGAGAACAGCCCGGCCAGGCCCTTGCCCGCGAACGGCTTCACGATGTAGAGGGGCTCCGCTGCGGAGTTGACCTGCATCGGGATTTCCTTCGCCGACTCCTCGAGGCGCAGAAGCGCGCTCGCGAGTGACTCGGGGTTGCCGCAGATGTCGGCGCCCGTCGCGTCGGCGGAGTACTCACGCTGGCGCGAGACGCCGAGCTGGATGAGCGAGGCCGCGATCGGGGCGAGGATGACCAGCGCCAGCGCGGCGATCAAGCCGAGCGGGCCCGAGTCCTCATCGCCGCCGAACCAGAGCAGCATGTAGCCGAGGTAGGTGATCGAGGCGCCGATCGCCGCGGCGACGGACTGGAGCAGCACGTCGCGGTTGCGGATGTGCGCAAGCTCATGCGCGACCACGCCGCGAAGCTCGTCCTCGGAGAGGCGCTTCATGATCCCGGCCGTCACTGCGACCGCCGAGTTCTTCGGGTTGCGGCCGGTCGCGAAGGCGTTCGGCTGCTCCTGCGGGATGACGTAGAGGGACGGCATCGGCAGATCGGCGCGGGTGCAGAGCTCGCGGACCATCTGGTAAAGGCCAGGTGCCTGCTCCTCGGTGACCGGCTTCGCGCCGCTCATCTTGATCGCGATCTTGTCGGAGAAGAACCACGAGCCGAGGTTGATGACCAGGGCGATGCCCAGGAACAGGGTCGCCATCTCCGGTCCACCAACAGCGAAGCCGATGGCGACCAGAAGCCCCATCAGCGTGGCCATCAACAGCGTGGTCCTGAGCGCGGCCGAGAAATTCGACTTACGGGTGGTAGTCATGGTGAGGTTCGAGTCTCCTTTTGAATCTCCGATGCCAGGGCGTCCGGCCCAAATCTCAAAGCCATCCATGGCCTTGAATTTCCTACAGGAATCATCGCAGGTGGACGTTTGTTGGACATGAGGGCCAGTCTTCATTCATCCTGGGGTCTAGACCCATGACCCCAGATGCCGATATATAGGCGATGAGACGCTCACGCACCCTCATGACGCAGGTCCTGGCAGTGAACCTGCTGCTGATCGTCGCTGCGGTCGTGGCCGCAACGATCGCGACCAGTCCTCGGTTCGAGCTGTCCTCTACCCCTGAGGCGGGCCTGGTCCTGGGGCTCGCGGTGGCGCTGACCATCCTGGTGAACGTTTTCCTCCTGCAGCGGAGGATGCGCCCGCTCGAACAGCTCGTCGACGAGATGGACCGCGTCGACCTCTCGCGGCCGGGCGCCAACCTCTCAGACCCGGCGGGCCTCGGCGAGCCCGAGGAGGTCGAGAGGCTCCACAAGACATTTCGCCGGATGCTCGAGCGCCTGGAGTCCGAGCGCCGGCGTGCCTCGAGCGCCGCGTTGACGGCCCAGGAGGAGGAGCGCACCCGCATCGCGCGCGATCTCCACGACGAAGTGAACCAGTCGCTGACCGGCCTCCTCCTGCGTCTGGAGGCGCTGCGCGAGCAGGCGCCGTACGAGCTGGCGAAGGAGATCGACGACACCAAGGCGCTGGCCAACCAGGCGATGCAGGAGCTCTTGACCCTTGCGCGCCGGCTTCGCCCCACCGCGCTCGACGACCTGGGCCTCAAGGCGGCGCTGGCCGGGAACGTCACGGACCTCGATCGCCAGAGCGCCCTGGAAGTCACGTTCACCTCGGATGCCTCGACCTATTCCGACCTGTCCGCCGACTCGCAGCTGGTCGTGTATCGCGTGGCACAGGAGGCGCTCTCGAACGCGGCTCAGCACGCTGAAGCCGAATCCGTGCAAGTCAGCCTGGCTCGCATGGACGGCACCGTCGAGCTGACGGTCACGGATGACGGACGGGGATTCACCTTCGATCAAGCGAGCCGTGGGCTGGGCATGGGAGGCATGCGCGAGCGCGCGCTCCTCGTGGGCGGAGACCTGCGAATCGAGTCCCGGCCGGGCGTCGGCACAAGGGTTCGGCTCCGCGTGCCGATAGAGAACGTGGATGGAAGTGTCCCTCCGGGAAAACCAAGCGCTATCGCGCCCGGCGTCGGTGGAACCGCCGCGCGCTGAAGCCATGAGAGTTGTGATCGCAGACGACCACGGGATCGTCCGTTCAGGCGTACGGATGCTCCTCGAACGCCAAACTGACATCGAGGTCGTCGGCGAGGCCGAGAACGGCGCCGACGCCCGCGACCTCGCGATCCGCGAGCGTCCCGACCTGGCGATCCTCGACGTGAAGATGCCGAAGCTCACGGGCCTCCAGGCAACACGCGAGATCCGCGAGCAGGCACCTGAGGTAGCCGTCCTGATCCTTTCGATGTACGACGACGAGCGCTACCTCTTCGAGGCGCTCAAGGCAGGGGCCTCCGGGTACGTCCTGAAGGCCCAGGCCGACTCAGACCTGATGGCGGCCGTCCGCGCCGTCGAGAAGGGCGAGCCCTTCCTGACCCCGGCCGCCCAGCAGGCGCTCATCAAGGACGTCCTTGGCGAAGGCGAGGCTCGCTCGGACGAGCTCACCCCGCGCGAGCAGGAGGTCGTAAAGCTCGTCGCCGAGGCTCATACGAACAAGGAAATCGCCGAGATCCTCCACCTCTCCGAGAAGACAGTCGAGAACCACCGCTCGAATGCGATGAAGAAGCTCGGCATGCGCGACCGCGTGGAGCTCGTGCGCTACGCGATCCGCAGGGGCCTGATCGAGCCCTAGGCAAAACCCACCGCCTCGCTAGGATTTGAGGCGATGCTGTTTTCGACGAAGGCGGAGTACGGAGTCAGGCTCATGGTCGAGCTTGGACGCCGGACCGACGGCGCCAGCCCCGATGAGTCAACGCCGGTGTCGCTGACAGCGGTCGCCGAGGCGGAGAACCTTCCGCTCTCGTATCTCGAGCACTTGGTGGCGAAGCTTCGCCAGGCAGGGCTCGTCACATCGGTGCGTGGCGCCCACGGCGGCTACCGCCTGGCTCGCGACGCATCCGAGATCGCAATGCTCGACGTCGTCCAGGCGCTCGAGGGCCCGATCGCGCCGATGGAGTGTTTTCACACCGAGCGCGAGGGCCGCGTCCTTTGCTCGCACGAGGTCGATCCCGACCCGTGCGCGACGAAGCTCCTGTGGACGCGCGTCCACGGCGGCGTCACAAAGGCGCTGGCGGGCACCACGCTTGCCGAACTCGTCAAGTTCTCCGAGGGCCAGCCGGCCACGCTGACCGTCGCCTGACCATCCCCCACCACTCACGACTGGAGCTTTCATGGCAGACCTAGAGATTCGCGACCTGCACGTATCCGCCGAGGACAAGCAGATCCTCAAGGGCGTCGACCTGGAGGTCTCGAAAGGCGAGATCCACGCGCTCATGGGACCGAACGGATCCGGCAAGTCAACGCTTGCGAACGCCGTCATGGGCCACCCCGCGCTCGAGGTGACGCAGGGCTCGATCCACTTCAAGGGCGAGGACATCACCGAGGCCGCGCCCGAGGACCGCTCGCGCATGGGCCTCTTCATGGCGTTCCAGTACCCGGTCGCTATCCCCGGCGTCACCGTGGCCAAGTACCTCCGCATGGCAGTCAACGCCCACCGCGACGCGCGCGGCGAGCCCGAGATCAAGCTGAAGGACTTCCGCAAGACCACCGAGGCGGCGATGGAGCTCGTCAACATCCCGCGTGACTTCTCGAGCCGCTACCTCAACGAGGGATTCTCGGGCGGCGAGAAGAAGCGGATGGAGATCCTCCAGCTCGCCCTGCTCAAGCCCCAGATGGCCGTCCTCGACGAGACCGACTCAGGCCTCGACATCGACGCCTTGCGTGTTGTCTCGGAAGGCGTGAACACGTTCGCCGGCCCTGAGATGGGCACGCTGATCATCACGCACTACCAGCGCATCCTGCACCTGATCGAGCCCAGCAGGGTCCACGTCATGTACCAGGGCCGGATCGTCAAGGAGGGCGGCCCCGAGCTGGTCGCGGAGCTCGAGGAGAAGGGCTACGCGCCGATCATCGCCGAGGTAGAGGGAGCAGCCGCGGCGGCCTGACGCCGCTGGGCGCCACTCGAGATGGCAACGCCCGCCTTAACCGACCCGCTCGCGAACGTCCGCGACGCCTTCCCCGCGCTCTCGCGCGAGGTCAACGGCAAGCCGGTCGCATACCTCGACTCCGGCGCGTCCTCACAGCGCGTCCTGGCCTCGATCCAGGCCGTCGACCGCTACGAGCGTCGTCACCACTCGAACGTCCACCGCGGCTCGCACACGCTCTCGGCCGAGGCGACCGCCGCCTTCGAAGGCGCGCGCGCCACGGTCGCCGACCACCTGGGCGCTACCGACCGCCGAGAGGTCGTCTTTACCCGCAACGCAACCGAGGCGCTCAACCTCGTGGCCAGGGCGTGGGGCGACGCGAACGTCGGCGCGGGCGACCGGATCGTGCTCACGGAGATGGAGCACCACTCGAACATCGTGCCGTGGCAGCAACTCGCCGCCCGCACCGGCGCCGAGATCGACTGGGTCGGCGTCACCGGCGACGGCCTGCTCGACATGGACGCGCTCGCCGAGGCGCTCTCGCGCGGCCCAAAAGCGCTCGCGGTCGCACACGTCTCGAACGTGCTCGGCACGCTCAACCCGCTGCCCGAGATCTCGCGCATGGCGCACGACGCCGGCGCGCTCGTGGTCGCCGATGGCGCCCAGGCCGCGCCGAAGCTTGCGGTCGACGTCGCCGAGCTCGGCGTTGACTTCTACGCGCTGACCGGTCACAAGGCCTACGCGCCGACCGGCATCGGCGCGCTGTGGGGCCGCCTTGACCTGCTGCAGGGGATGCAGCCGTTCCTGGGCGGGGGCTCGATGATCCGCAAGGTGACCAAGGACGGGACGACCTGGGCCGACGTGCCGGCCCGCTTCGAAGCCGGGACGCCCGCGATCTCGCAGGCCATCGGCTTGGCGGCAGCGATCCGCTGGCTCGACGGCATCGGCATGGAGCACGTGACGGCGCATGAGCGCGAGGTCACCGCCTATGCGATGGACCGCCTCGCCGCGGTTCCGGGGCTCACGATCTTCGGCCCGCGCGCCAGTCCCGGCCGGGTCGGCCCCGTGTCGTTCGAGCTCGAAGGCGTCCACGCGCACGACGTCTCGGAGATCCTCGACCGCCACGGCGTCGCCGTTCGCGCGGGCCACCATTGCGCGCAGCCCTTGATGGAGCGCCTGGGCGTTTCCGCAACGGCGCGCGCGAGCTTCGGGATCTACACGACGACGGACGAGATCGACCGTCTGGTCGACGGTCTCCTCGACGCACGGGCCGTCTTCGGGCTTAGGTGATCGAGTCCGGATACGCGTATCCGTGCGCCATCCGTGGGTGCGTGTATTTGGACTCGGTCACCTAGATCAGCCGGTCGAGGAAGTCGTTGCTGAACACGTGGTGCGGGTCGAACCGCCTGAATGTGCGCTTTGCGCGATCCCAGTCCGCACCGGCTGGGCGGCCCCGGCGAAACGCATCAGGGATCCGCCGATCCAGCACGTCGGCGTCCACGAAGTCGGCGTCGGGCCCGTAGGCCCAGCCCTTGGACCACTCCGGGCGCACGGTCGCATAGTCGCCCTTGAAGGTCCGGAAGATGAACCGCTCCATGTCGCGGTAGAAGGCATACGACCCCTCTGTGCCCGGGAAGGTCAGGAGGTTCACCCAGACCACGGAGTCTCGATCGCGGTGCGCCGTGTCCGGTGTCGTCGGCGAGAGCACCGGCGCCTCAGCCCCGGGAACGCCGCAGTGGTGCGGGCGATCGATTCCCGAGACCCGGACCTGGAAGGGACCATTGATCGGATACTCGCCTCGTCCCTGGTATTCGGCAACGAGCGCGGTGTAGAACTCGAAGACCTCGTGAAGGACGCGCTGGACGCTGCCTCGCTTGGTCACGATCGCGTACCCGGAATCATCGATCCTGAGCGTCGTCGCCTTGATGTAGAGCTGCGTGTTCTTCGCGGGCCCCCATAGGTCGCGCAGGCCCAGGGCGGTGAGGCCCTGCTCGACGGCCTGGTACTGACCCTCCCCGAACAGAGGCGTCAGCTCAGGTGAGCCCCCAATCGCCAAACCCAGGAGATCGTTCAGCTCCTCGGGCAGGTTGTCGGAGAATATGTAGTTGTAGGGCGCGTTGACCGCCTTCGACTCCGCCGGCTTGGTGGGGCTCACATCCCATGTCTTGAACCACGGCTTGCCCGTGTACGGGAAGAGAATCGACTCGGCGCGGCCAGTCTCGTCCAGGAAGCTCTCGAACGTCCTTCCGCCAGAACCTGGCGAGGCGAAGAGCTCGGAGGCCGGGATGTCGGTGTAGCTGCGGCAGCGCAGGTTGGTGTTCTCGGCAAGCCTTAGCCACACCTTGACGACGAAGACGCGGCCCAGGTTCGTCAGGAGCACCTTGCAGAGCGGATCCGAGCGCTTGACCGTCCGCACCACGTAGCGGCCCCTTGCCTCGTTCCAGACGACGACCCGCAAAGCGACCACGAGATTAGAAAGCGAGCCGTAAGTTGCCCCGGCGGGGCGCTTCTCGCCGCTCGCGGGCACCGCGGCGCCATGTGCGCCGACGGCCAGGGCCCCGCCCACAGTGGGTGCGCCCGTTGCCGGCACCGACGTAAGCCCGAGGCCGTTCGCTTCGGCAAAGGCGAGAAGGGCCTCCATCGTCACGCCCGCCCCAACCTTGGCCGTCGGCGCGGTTGCAGAGGCAAGCTCGATGCCGTCGAGGCCGGCGGTATCAACCAGAACGATCCGGTCAGCGCAAGCAACCGGCTTGGGAAGGGTGAACGGCGACCAGCCGTGCATCGCTCCGCGGGGCCGAAGCCGATAGCCGCTTTCGCACGCCCAGTTGGCGAGTTTCGCGACCTCCCTGCCCGATGCCGGAGCACAGGTCCAGACGTCATCCACGACGATCGTTTTCGCCCAGTTCTCGTACCCCTGTTGGTAGAGCTCGATTCCTGCGGGAAAGTCCGGCGGCGCGGGACACCCGGCCTGCGCGTCGGCTCGGTCCAGCCTGAACGCCGGGACGTAGAGGGACCCAGCAGCGACCGCGGATGCTTGCAGCAGGCGACGGCGCGAAATGCGCGGCCCCGCGCCGAACTCACCCCCGTGAATCACGAGCACGAATCGTAGTTCCGTGGCGCCGATCTTGCGTCAGTCGAAATTGTTGTGCGCTCGCCGCGTTTTGCGTTTAAGCTGCGCGCGGATTGACCGGGGGTTACGGGAATCTTTTGCGTGACGGTTACGACGCCTGGAACGGCGGCGATCGTTCCTACGTGCTCGACCACCTCGCGTCCGACGTCGTCTGGGTGACGCCGCCTGACGACCCCGACCAAGGCGTCTTCCGCGGCCACGAGGCGCTCAAGGGTTTCTGGGACCAGTGGCGAGCTGCGGTCGGCCAGCTCCGCTTCGAGGTAGAGGAGATGACCGAGGTTGGCGACCGGGTCCTTGCAGTCGTCAAGCGCTCAGGTGTCGGGCGACAGTCCGGCCTCGAAGTCTCAGACACGGTCTGCCAGGTCTATTTCTTCGACGAGGACGGCAAATGCAGCCTGGTCCGCGAGTTCTATGACCGCAAGGCCGCCAACGCGGCCGTCGGCATCACACAGCCCACGCCTTGAACCAGGCGCTCAAGGACATCCCACTCACGCCGGAGGAGCTACGCCTCCGGCGGTTCATGCTGATCCTTGCTCCCGTCTTCGCGCTGATGGCCATCGGCTACATGCTCCAGGGACTCCTTTACGGCGCCGAGTTCCCCTTCGTCGCGAACTCGGTGGCCAAGGACGGCACCTTCGCCATTCTCTGCATCGTCGCCGCGGCTGATATTCGCCGGCACATGTGGGCGGTCAGCGTCGTCATCGGCGCCCACCTCCTGATCATCGGGTCGCTCCTGCTCTCGTGGGCGACCGAGAACGCGGATCGCGTCTCAGGCTCGTTCGATACGCCGGACGGGCTGTCCCTCCCCGACGCCGAGGTGATCCTCTTCATCTGGCTCGGCCTGGCGATCGCGGTCACCGCTGCGCTCATCTACTGCCGCCATAAGGCGGTGCGCGCCCGCTTTGACCTGAAGTACCTGGCACCGCACCAGCACCGCGCGCTGATGGCGCTGGCCGAGGTCCTGGTGCTGGGGCGCAACGAGGCCCTCTCCCCCGTCGCCGTCGCCGCCAACGTCGACGACTACCTCTACTCGTTCCCCGCCGAGGCGAAGAGCAAGGCCAAGCTTGCGCTCACCGCGCTGTGGGTCTACCCGATGCTCAGGCTGAGGCCGCCCTACCCGATCATGTCGCCCCAGGGGCGCATCGACTTCATCGAGAAGTGCTTCGTCTCAGATGTGGCCGAGCGCCGCCTGCCGGGTCCCATCCGCCGGATCATCCAGTCGATCCTGGTGGCTGCCCAGAACCTCACGTTCATCGGCTACTACTCGGACCCGCGCGCCGCCAAGGGCACGGGATACGTGCCGTTCTCCGAGCGCGACGAAGGCGGGCCGCTGGCCGACTTGGCAAAGCGCCCGTTCCCGCCCCTGAACGTCCGCACGCCGCGCGAGGTGGACACGGACCGCATGACCGCCGACGTCGTGATCATCGGCTCGGGCGCCGCGGGAGCTGTGCTGGCCAAGCGGATGGCAGAGAAGGACCGCGAGGTGGTCGTGCTCGAGCGCGGGCTCCACGTCGATCCCTCCGAGTTCACGGAGGACGAGTCGAAGCAGTTCGCGAACCTCTACGCGGACGGCGGCATGCAGATGTCAACGGACGCCCGCTTCCAGGTGCTCCAGGGTAAGTGCGTGGGCGGCACGACCGTTGTGAACAACGCCGTCTGCTTCGACCTGCCGGACCACGTGCTCGAGCGCTGGAACGATGGCAACGGCCTCGACGCCGGCTTGGACGAGGGCGAGCTCGCCGCGGCGTTCGACCGGGTTCGGCAGTTCATGCCGGTGAAGCGGATGACTTCGCACAAGCACCTCGCCGGCGGCGCGGTCAAGTTCCGCGAGGGGATCGAGGAGCTCGGCCTGGACCGCACCGGGGACTTCGACGTGGTCGAGGCGAACATGTCGGACTGCCTCGGCTCGGGCTACTGCAACATCGGCTGCCCGATCGGCCGGAAGCTGTCGGCGCTCGACTACACCCTGCCAATGGCGCAGTCTCAGCACCCGGACGCGCTGAAAATCCTGAGCGAGTGCTCCGTCGAGCGCATCACGCCCCGGAACGGATCGGCAGCCGAGGTCGAGTGCAAGCTGAGCGACGGCCGAAAGCTGCGCGTAAGCGCGAACACCGTGATCGTCTCAGCGGGTGCGCTCGCGTCCAGCCTGATCCTCCAGCGCTCGAGTCTGGGCGGCCCGAACGCGGGGCGCGGCCTCTCGTTCAACCTCGGCGCGCCGATGACCGCCGACTTCCCGGACAAGATCGACTCGTTCCGCGGCCTTCAGATCTCCCACTACTTGCAAACGCCGGGCGACGACGGCCTGATCCTCGAGACGTGGTTCAACCCGGTCGGCGCGCAATCGCTCTTCATGCCGGGCTGGTTCCGCGACCACTGGCGAAACATGCGCCGCTACGACCACATGGCGTGCACGGGCTCCGTGGTCGGTACCAGGCCCGATGGGCGCGTGAGCCTTGACTGGCGGGGCAAGATGAAGCTCACCTACGACCCCCACCCCGACGACCTGAAGCGCCTTGTGGCCGGCCTAAAGCTGGCCGGGCGGATCTACCTTGCGGCAGGCGCGACCCGCGTAATGCCGACCACGTTCCGCTTTCTGCCCTTCACCACGCCGGAGTCGCTCGACGAGCTCGACGCGCAGGTTGTGGACAACACGGACATCCAGCTCCACTCCTCGCACCCACAGGGCGGGAACGCGATCAGCCGCAACCGCACGCGCGGCGTCGTGGACCCGGACTTCGGGGTACCCAACGCTCCCGGCGTCTACGTCTGCGACGCAAGCGTGTTCCCTGCCGCGATCACCGTCAACCCGCAACTAACGGTGATGGCACTGGCCGAGTACGCAGCCGAGCGGATCGAGTGAGACCGGCTCAGCCGGCCGGGAACTATGGGGCCTCGACCGGGATCTTTGGCGACTTGTCCTGCTTGCACTCCACGCCCGATTCCAGGCTGAGTGCAGGCGCCTTCGCGTAGTACTCGCCTGGCTTGATCGTGAACTGCTCTCCTGCGAGGATCTTCCACCGGCTCTGGCCGCTTGTCTCATCGTCGCCGACAATTTTGTCCCCGCCGGCTTTCTCCCGGTAGAAGAGAACGGTGCGGTGCTCGCGGCACTCGGCCTCGTTCGAGACAACTTTGCCGTGAAACGCCGGCGGCGACATCTTGACGATGACCTGGACGTCGGCGGCGCCGCCGCCTAGGGCTGAGGACGGGCCGAACGCCAAGAAGGACAGGCAGAACGATGCGGCGACAACATTCTTCATGGGCCGGAGGCTACCGTTGATAACAGCTGGACATGGACGAGCTCTACCGCGAAAACATTCTCGATCACTACAAGCGCCCACGGCATTTTGGGCGCCTCGACGACTTCGACCTCGACTTCGAGGACACGAACCCGTTCTGCGGCGACGAGCAGCACGTCTACATCAAGCTCGACTCAGACGATCGCGTGACTGGCATCTCGTTCGAGGGCAAGGGCTGCGCGATCTCGACGGCGGCGACCTCGATGCTGGTCGACGAGCTCGAGGGGATGACCCGCGAGGAACTCCTTCGCATGCCGAAGGAGACGGTGCTCGAGCTCTTGGGGATCCCGATCTCGGCGACGCGCATGAAGTGCGCGCTCCTTGGCCTGAAGGTCGTGAAGTCCGCCTCGCTCGGCGAGCTTGCCGACTGGGAGGACGAGGGCGAAGCCGGCGACCCCTCGCTCGCCGAGCAAATCTGACGTACCATTTTTCCCTGGTGTCGGCATGAAGGCGATGACGCTGATAGCGGTCGCCTTATCGGTGGCGCTTGCCGCGCCGCCGGCGGCTCGTTCTCCGGCTTCGACCGGGATGGGAACGAGATCTATATCGCCAAGGTGCGCGAGCGAAAGGCTGGCGGCCTCAGATGCCGCGCCGCGGAGTCGGCCCCGGTCGTACCGGCCGGTTGAGGGTGCTCAGCCCTTCGGGGTTGAGACGCTGATCCAGTAGCTGCCTACGATGAAATCCATCGCGACGTCCGCGCTTGGCAGATCTCGGTTGTCGCTTGCCGGGTGAATGAACAGGTCGTAGAGCTGGCGCGTACCCGCGCTCCCAAAGCTTTTCTCCTCCCCGGGCTGAAGCTCGATGAAGTCGGAGAAAGTGTTGAGCTCTTCTGACGACTGCGTCAGGCCGACGAGCCAAGAGAGCGTGAGGACTGCATTGGTCGTGTTCTTGTACGTGATCCCGCCGCTGGGGGCCGACTGGGCCCGAGAGGCCGTGAACTTGCCTACGCCCGGCACATTGAGAAGCGTTTTCTGAACGCCTCCCTCTACACCCGAATCCAGGTGGAGCGACGCAGTTCGTGATACGACGGGCTTCGCGCCCTTGTCGTTCTTCCCCGCGATCGCGATGCCGCCGCCGATCGCGATGACCACGGCGACGGTCGCCATGGCGTTCGCGTAGGTGAGATGTGCTCCGAAGCCCCGCCATGCGTGCGCAAGGTATCGCACTCGACGCCATCCCGCGGGCCGAGGACGCCGGGGCATACGGCTAAAATCCGACCTCGGAAGTTGGATTTTGTTTCTCATGCCTGAATTGACCGTCTGCAACATCGAAGAATTGCCCGAGGGCGAGATGCGTCTCGTCGAGGACGACGCGGGCCGCAAGATCGGCGTGTTCCATTGCGCAGGCGGCGAGATGTTCGCGCTCGAGGACCGCTGCTCCCATGACGACGGCCCGCTCGCCGAGGGAGCGTTCGACCAGGCGTCGTGTACCGTGGAATGCCCCCGTCACGGGTCGATATTCGACCTCAGGACGGGCAAGCCGAAATCGCTTCCGGCATACGTCCCGGTCGACACATTCGAGGTAACTGTCCAAAACGGCGAAGTGAAGTTGGAGATCTGAATATGAAGCCACCTGAAACCGCCGCACCCGCATCGACGAAGGTCCTCACTGACGCTGAGGCCGGCCTGAAGGACATCGGCTCCGACTACAAGGAGCGCTTCGGGTTCTCCGACCCCGAGACGGGCTACTCCTACAAGGCGCCGAAGGGCCTCTCGCGGGAGCTCATCGAGTCAATCTCCGAGTACAAGTCCGAGCCCGAGTGGATGCGCGACTTCCGCCTCAAGGCCTACGAGCACTACGAGAGCCGCCCGACCCCCCAGTGGGGCGGGAACCTCAACCAGATCGACTTCGAAGACATCCACTACTTCGTCCGCGCCTCCGAGAAGGTCGGCCACACCTGGGACGAGGTGCCCGAGGACATCAAGAACACCTTCGACAAGCTCGGCATCCCCGAGGCTGAGCGGAAGTTCCTCGCCGGCGTCGGCGCGCAGTACGAGTCCGAGTCCGTCTACCACCAGGTGAACGAGCAGCTCGAGGCCCAGGGCGTGATCTTCACCGACATGGACACCGCCCTCAAGGAGCACGAGGACCTCGTTCGCGAGTACTGGGCGACCGTCATTCCTGCAAACGACAACAAGCTTGCCGCGCTGAACTCGGCCGTGTGGTCGGGCGGCTCGTTCGTCTACGTGCCAAAGGGCGTCAAGGTCTCGATGCCGCTCCAGGCCTACTTCCGCATCAACACGGAGAACATGGGCCAGTTCGAGCGCACGCTGATCATCGCCGAGGAAGGCTCCGACGTCCACTACATCGAGGGCTGCACCGCTCCCGTGTACTCGACCGACTCGCTGCACTCTGCGGTCGTCGAGATCGTCGCGAAGCCGTCTTCACGCGTCCGCTACACGACCGTTCAGAACTGGTCGCAGAACGTCTACAACCTCGTCACCAAGCGTGCGATCGCGCAAGAGAACGCGACGATGGAATGGGTCGACTGCAACCTCGGCTCGAAGCTGACGATGAAGTACCCCTCGATCTACCTGCTCGGAGAGGGCGCGCACGGCGAGATCCTCTCGATTGCGTTCGCCGGCAAGGGCCAGCACCAGGACGCCGGCGGCAAGATCATCCACGCGGCGCCCAAAACGACGTCGTCGATCTTCTCCAAGTCGATCTCGAAGGACGGCGGCAGGGCGACCTACCGCGGCCTCCTGGAGGTCGCGAAGGGAGCTTCCGAGGCGAAGTCCAAGGTCGTCTGCGACGCGCTCCTGCTCGACCCCGACTCGCGCTCGGACACCTATCCGACGATCCGCATCGACGAGTCGGACGCCAACGTCGGCCACGAGGCCTCGGTCTCGAAGATCGGCGAGGAGCAGCTCTTCTACCTGCAGTCACGCGGGCTCGACGAGGAAGAGGCGTCGAAGATGATCGTGAACGGGTTCATCGAGCCGATCGCCAAGGAGCTCCCGATGGAGTACTCGGTTGAGATGAACCGCCTCATCGAGCTCCAGATGGAAGGCTCGATTGGCTGAGGTAGCCACCTCACCTGCCTGGCTTGACGAGAGGCGCCGAAAGGGCGCCTCTCTTGCGGAGAGCCTGGACCTGCCCCATCCCAAGGCGAAGGGCTGGGAGTTCACCGACCTCTCAGACCCTCGACCTGGATGCCTATTCGGAGGCCGACGGTGGCGATGGCGCCTCGGCCGAGAACGCCGAGCCCATCCTCCCCGCTCCCGAAGGCTCCGCGTTCCTTCGCCAGGTCGACTCGCTGACCCTCGGCTCCGAGCTCCCCGAGCCCACGGGCAATGGGAAGCCCACAGAGCCCACCGTCATGCCGCTGACCGACGCAGCCGCCCGCTATCCGGATCTCGTCGCAGAGCATCTCGGCTCGATCGTCCCCTCCGACGACATCTTCGTCGCCCGCAATGAGGCCACGTGGTCCGGTGGCGCGTTCGTCTACGTCCCGGCAGGCCAGCGATTCGATATGCCGATCGGCCTCTCCGCCATCCAGGGTGCGGCCGGCTCGGCGATGGGATGGCGCTCACTGATCGTCCTCGAAGAGGGCGCCGAGGCAGAGGTGTGGGAGCAGTACCTCGCCGGCGATCCCGAGGCGGAGGCGCTCTTCAACGGCGTCACCGAGATCCGGGTCGGCCAGGGCGCAACGCTTCGCTTCGTCTGCGGCCAGGACCTCTCGGACTCGTCTTGGGTCTTCGCGACCCAGCGCGCGGAGGTTGAACGCGACGCTTCGCTCGACTGGCTGGCACTGGGCTTCGGCTCGGCGCGCGGCAAGGTGCGCATGGAGACGAAGCTTGCGGGCCGAGGCTCGTCGGCCAAGGTGACGGGTGCCTACGCGGGCCTCGGCACGCAGCACCTCGACTACGACACGACGCAGGAGCACGCCGCTCCCAACACGGTCTCCGACCTCGCCTTCCGCGGCGTCCTCTCGGACTCGGCCACCTCGGTCTGGCGCGGGATGATCCGCGTCGACCGCGATGCCCAGCACACCGACGCTTTCCAGGAGAGCCGGAACCTCCTGCTTTCGGACAACGCACACGCTGACTCGATCCCGGGCCTCGAGATCGAGGCCGACGACGTGCGCTGCACCCACGCCGCGGCGATCGCCCAGGTCGATGCGGATCAGCTCTTCTATCTCCAGTCGCGCGGCCTCGACGAGGCCAACTCGAAGCGTCTCGTGATCGACGGCTTCCTCCAGGAGCTCGTCAACCGCACCATCGAGGGCCCGATCCGCGACGCCCTCGCCGAAGCTTTGGAGCGCCGCCTCGGCGAGCTCCTCGCTACGACCTAGGTCTCGACCGTCTCAGACCGGCGCTTCGTGCTCTTCGACGCGGCTATTTCGCGCCAGTGGGCGGCGAGGAACCGCTCCCGGGTCAGCTGATTCGCCTCGGCCAGATCAATCACGCGGAGATGCGTATCGCATTCGGGGCAAGCATTCCTCGTCAGATGCCCGACCGCCAGAGAGGTCGTCGCTTCAATCACGAGGCCGCAGTTGGTGCATCCGAGGAGAGCCACCTGAGCCGTGGAGTATTCCGCGATGCCGATCGGCATGCAATCCGCTTGCGCGAATCAGGCCGAGATCCCGCTTCCCGCCCGCTCCAGCGCAAGACGAACGCGTGCCACCCACCACTCGAGCTCGGCCCGTCCCCATTCCGTCTCAGCCGGGTCGGTGTGGATCCGCGCGCTGTGGGCGATCCGCCAGCCGTACTGGACCAGGCCCGAGACCATTCCGAGCTCGTGCTCGGCTTCTGAGAGCTCGTCACCCTGCGCTTCAACGTGGTCGGCCTCGATCTCGTCGTGATCGGCGTCGATCCGCCGGTGAGAGTGAGCCAGGTACCAGGCGAACTCCGCCCCAGGAGTGCCCGCCGCGGCGAGATCCCAGTCAATGAGGACCAACCGGTCGCCGTCAAAACCAAGGTTGTCGCCGCGCAGGTCGCCGTGGATGAGGGTCGTGCCGCAGTAGGCCTCGACCAGAGCGTCCGTCAGGGGGCGTACATCGTTCGCGAGTCCGAGCACCACGTCGGCGACGTCGTCGGGCACGAGCTCGCCGAACGCGTCCCAGCCCTGATCGAACTGCTTTGGCAGGAGATCGGGCTGGTCCCGCTCTGACTCCCCGATCGCCGGCGACGACATCCCAACGCGCGCCGCGAGCGTGGCAGCCCCGGGCAGCGCCGCTCCGCGGAACGCGCGGTGCAGACCTGCAGCGGCAGCGAGAATGCGCCGGCTCTCCTCGCGCGACAGCCGGGCGTTGCCGGGGAGCAGCGAGTGAGCCGACGTCGTGCATGGCGACCCAAGCCGCATCTCCGTCGCGCTCGATCGCGACGATCCCATGGCCGATGGATTCGGGCATCTTCTCGAACACGCCTGCCTCATAGAGCTGCGCGGTGCGACCCTCATCGCCCGTCGCCCGTGCGAGCCAGTCGGACCCTCCTCCTCCGACCCGCTTCAGGATGAAGTCGGGTCCGTTGCCCTCGGCACGAAGGAGCGCGGCGCCCGAGTTTCCACCGTGGCTGAGCGGGGTCGTGCGCGTGGCTCCAAGTTCGTCAAGCAGAGCCTGCGGTGCCGTTGGCGCTGAGCTTTCGCCTGCCTCATCAGGGCGCGCGGCGGTGCTCCAGATCTCTGAAACCTTGCCATTCTCGTCCGTCCGTGCGTACCAGCGGCGGCGATCCGCGCCGCTCTCGCCGTGCCACTCGAACGTCACGGCAACGCCCGGCCCCCATTCCTGTGCGTCCCACACCGGCACTTCCCCGGGCCCCGGCGCGGCGAGATGGCTCACGATCGCGTTGGCGCCCTCGACCCGTCGGCGCCCAGCCTCGCTGCTCGAGTCGAGCACGGCGGAGTCGTCGAGGCGTTCGCGAAGCGCCGACCAGTCCCCTGACTCGACGGCGTCGCGAAGCGCCGCCGAGAGTGAGATAGCGGGACACATAGGGCCGTTAGATCACTCTCGGCGAGTAAGGGCTAGCTGTCCGTGCTTTCGCGTGCCGTTTGTCTTTCCTGGCGCACGGTCTTTGCAACCGATGCGAGCACGACGACCACCGGCACTGCGTAGATGATGTACATCGACCAGTGTCCTACGTGAGCCAGGAGGAGCGTCGCGGTCACCCCTCAGAGGCTAGCGCCGGTTGCGGAGCGCCCCGCGCTTGAAGGCGGCCCTGATCGGGCGCCCGACGCTGTTCTTCGGCGCCTGGAGGCCGAACAGTCGCATCACGGTTGGGGCGATGTCAACCAGCGTCCCCAAGTCCTGCTCACCACACCAGGGTAAACCGGGCTGGCAAGCCAAGCGTCACATCCGTGTTAGGGCGTGACACTCCCGCGCGGAAGGGTCAGACCCGGGGTCAGACCCTTGTGCGGGGTGTTACTGGTTCGCGGCCGAGAGGAGCGCGAGCCCGAGGACGGTGAAGCTCACCATCAGCGCCAGCATCCAGTACTGGGACTGGGTGGCTCGGCGCAGGTTCTGGTAGACGGCCAGCGCCTTGTCGTGGCCCATTGCCAGCGCCGCGACGTGGCCGACGATCAGCGATCCGACCTGCACGTACCAGACGAACTCGGAGCTGATCACCTTGAAGTCGATGGTTCCGCCGGCCGTCCCGAAGTAGTCGGACCCCTGCCCCAGCGGGTCGGAGAGGAGGTAGGTGAACTGCGCCTGCTCCTGGAAAACGGCCAAAGAGAAGTAGTGCGCGAACGTGTACGCGAACGCGATGGGGATGAAGCAGAAGGCGAACGTGCGGCCGAGCTCACGGGTCGTCATCCCGCTCCCCTCGGTGCCCATCCCCTTGATTCCACCCCAGTAGATGCCGGAGACGACGCCGAAGGAGAGCAACATGAAGACGGTGGCAGTGAGGCGCCTTGCGAAGACGTCGCCCTCGGCCCCCGCCCCGCCGTTGATCAGCTCGTAGAGCCACTTGATCGGTTCCGAGAGGATGCCTTCGGCAGCGCCGTCGAACGTCGTGCCCGCGATCAGAAGGAGCACGAGGGCGACCGATCCGGGCACGAGGCCCCAGCCCACCGCGCCGGCGAGCCACGGGCGTCTCCCCAACATCCCGTCGCGCACCTCCAAGGGCGCGATCCGCGAGAACATGTTGAAGAGGACGCCGAAGGTCTCGCCGCGCTCGCACCACTTCTCAACGCCGAAGAGCGCCATGCCCACGAACGTGATCGCGGTGTAGATCAGCGCCGCGGTCGCAACGTCGGCGGGCTTGATGATCACCACCGGCTCGAAGGGCACCGCGAAAGCGAGCTCGAACCAAAGGAACGCGGCCAGCCCCACTACCGCGGGCCAGCGGCCGAGCTTCTCCGGGTAGGCAAGGGGAGCGGGCGCCGAACGTCCCGCGATCAGCCCGAAGAGGCCCCCGAACGCCCGGCCGATCGCGCGCCACGGATTGAACGCGCGAAAGACGTCGCCGAAAAGGATGCTCACGATCGGCACGCAAACCCAGAACGTGACGAAGACGAAGGTGACGCTGAAGTTCGCCCGCTCGTTCTCGGTCCCATAGAGCCCCGACCAGACAACCACCCCCAGGATGAACACGCCGAGTGCGCCCGCAAGGACGTGCGTGACCGGGTTCACGAGAATCCGTGAGACGCCGCCGAAGGCCCTCCAGCGGTCCTCCTCGAAACGCGGCTTCACCCACGCGATCGAGAGGCCGATGAACGACAGGATCAAGACGATCGCCGCGCCCCAGGCGAACCACGTCTCCGGGATGGGCAGGTCTTCCTTGGGAGCCAGCGTCCCGTGCCCGAGCGGGAGGGCGAGCATCTGCTTACCCGGGAACGACGGAGATCTCGGCCAGAAGGGCGCCTGTGGAGTGCGACTCCAGCTCGATCACGCCCTCGATGTCGGCGTTCTCAACGACCAGCTCGTTCGTTTTGCCAGGCACGATGTCGAGGTAGACGTCGTACGTGTGGAGGTGAAGCTCGTCGGGAGCGTCGGTTGTGACGTCGATCCGGAGCTCGTCGCCGACAGTCACTTCGACCTCGAGAACTCCGCCAACGGGGGCGCCGTCCTTAATCTCGAGCTGCGGGACCTCAGGCTCAGCCGGCTTCTCAGGCTTCTCCTTCTCCGGCTCTTCCTCGTCGTCGCCGGTGTCCTCCGAAGTGGTCGCCGAGGTCTCCGCGGTTTGCGTCGTCTCGCTCTCCTGGTCGGCGGTGTCGTCGTTGGCGACGAAGAAGAAGACGATGATCGCGATGACGACGCCGGCGAGCGCAATCAGGGCTGGGATCTTCCGGTTCTCCATGGCGGCGAGTCTAGGTAACGGGTTTCTTGTTCGGGGTCAGACCCCAACATTTCGGCCTGCCAATACAGCTCGGATCCTTGGGGTCTGACCCCGATCCAGCTAATGCCTTCTCAACGATCAGGCTGAGAGCGCTCCGGCTCGCCGCTCGTTCCTTCGAGCTGCGACGAGTCAATCGTGTCCTCGGAGAAGACGAACACGAAGACGGCGACGATCGCCAGCCCGACCAGGATGCCGAGGACTATCCCGAGTGCGCGATCTCCGCGGCTCACTAGCGACACCCTGTGGGGTCAGACCCCAACATTTCGGACTGGCACGGCAGGTCGAACCTTGGGGTCAGACCCCGCGCCGTCAGACGCCGTCCAAAAGACGCCAGTTGGCCTCGTACGCGCCCTCGGCGGCGGCGACCAGGCGGTCGGCGTCCTCGTCGGTGCCGAGCTCGGCGATGAGCTCACGCACCTCGGCAGCGTGCTCGATGTCGCGGCCCTCGTGGACGCGGAAATAGGCGGTTCCGGAGCCCTCTTCGAAGCCGTAGCGCTCGATCAGGCCGGCACGCTTGGTCTGCGAGATCGCGGGCTGTGAAGCCTCGACCGCGTAGAGGCGCGAAAGCAACTCGAGGGCGTCGCCCTCGCCCGCCCAGTCCGCGACGCAGTCGGCGGTCTCGGCGGTGGGGGCAGCATCGGTGTCGCCATCCACGGCCTCGACGAAGCCGTCCCAGAGGCGCACGTGACCGAGCTCCTCGGCGGCGTGACGCCGCAGCTCGGGGCGCTCGGGAAGCGCGTCGGCGGCAGCAGCGCTCAGCTCGGCGATCGCCTCGACCGCGTGGCGGTACTGGCCGGAGTAGCGCGAGAGCTCCTCGCGGGTCAGCTCGCCCTCGGACCAGCGCTGGTAGAAGGGGTGTTCGAGCACGTTCCAGCGGCGGCGGCTCTCTTCGATGCGGTCAAAGACGTTGGCGTTCACGATCTCTCCTTGTTTTTCGTTCGGGGTCAGACCCCAACACTTCGAAATGCCTCGGACAGATCGGATTCTTGGGGTCTGACCCCGATCAAATCTCTTGGTGCGGGGGCCTTCAGCATACTCCCGGCGTGAGACCCGAACGGGACAACATTGCCGCCCCGGAGTTGCCGGGTCGGATCATGTGGCTGAACCGCGAAGAGGCGCCGAAGATGGCGGAGCTCACCGCCGCGGGGCCGGTCCTCGTCCACTTCTTCGACCCCACCCAGCTCAACAGCGTGCGCGCACTTCCCTACATCGCCGAGTGGAACCGGCGCTACTCGGAGCTCGGTCTGACCACCGTCGGAATCCACTCGCCACGCTTCGCCTTCACGGCGGATGCCGAGGTCGCGACCGACGGGATTGAGCGCCTTGGGATCGAGCACTCAGTCGCGCTCGACCTCGACTACGCCATCTGGCACGACTACGGCTGCAAGGGCTGGCCGTCGCTCTTTCTCTGGGGCCGGGGCGGCGCGCTGCGCTGGGCCCACAACGGCGAGGGTGAGTACCGCGCGACCGAGGAGGCGATCCAGGAGGAGTTGCGCATTGCCGACATCTCCACCGGCCTCCCGGCTCCGATGGAGCCCCTGCGCCCGACCGACGCGCCTGACGCGCTGGTTCCCGTGCCCACCTCCGAGGTACTCCCCGGCGGGTCTCCCTCGGTGCCTTGGAGCCCGGAGCCGGGCGGGTCGCCGATGGTGATCGACTACGCCGCGGGCGAAGCGTGGGTGGTCGCCGAGGGTGAAGGCACGATCGAGGTCGCGGTCGACGGCGAGCAGGCCGAGGCAATCAGCGTTCCGCCTGGCGGCCTCGCCAGAGTCGCGGGCTCGGGGCCACACGAGTCGCACCGAGTCGAGCTCGAGGTGTCCGAGGGCGTTCGGATCTGGGCGGTCAGCTTCGCGCCGGGCGTGCCTTGAGGTACGCCGTCGGCATCGCGCGCGCGGAGGTGCCTGCCAGGGCAGGGCTCGTGGGCAATCCTTCGGACGCGTTCGGCGGCGCGATCGTTGGCATTGCGATCGACGAGCTCAGCGCCACCGTGATGGCTGAGCCTTCGATGTCCGTTCAGATCGAGGCTGACGACGAAACGCTCGAGTTCGAAGACTTCGCTGCGTTGTCGACGGCAGCGGGGCTCCCAACGGAAGGGCCGCTGGCCCTCATGTGGGCGGCGGCGAAGCGCTTCGCCTCCGAGAAGCCGGCTCACGGGAGCTCGAAGGCCCGCATCAAGCTCGACGACTCGACGATTCCGCCGGGAGTCGGGCTCGCTGGGTCGAGCGCGATCGTCATCGCGACGCTGAGAGCGCTGGGCGATCTTTTCGGCGACGAGATCGGCAGCCAGGACCTGCCCTCGGTCGCACTGGCGGCTGAGCGCGAGGAGCTCGGGATCACAGCCGGCCTGGGCGACCGGGTCGTTCAGGTGTACGGGGGTCTGGTCTACCTCGACCTTGCACGCGAGGGCGGGCCGCGTGTAGAGCCGCTTGACGCCTCGCGCCTGCCCGATCTGTTCGTCGCCTGGCGCCCCGACGCCGCGACCGACTCGGGCCACGTCCACAACGCGATGCGAGAGCGCTTCAAGGCCGGCGACGAAGAGGTCGTGAGCACGATGCGCGAGATCGCGGGCCTCGCGAGGGCGGCGATGAAGTCACTCCTCACCGGCGACACCGGCGGCCTCGGGATCCTCATGGAGAGAAACCTGGAGCTCCGCCGCTCGATCTACGACCTGGACGAGCGGCACACGGAGATGGCGGACGCCGCGCATGAGCTGGGCGCGGCGGTCAACTACACGGGCTCCGGAGGAGCAATCGTCGGCCTCCTTCGCGACGAAGATCAGCTGGACAAGCTGCGCGAAACCCTGGGCGACTTGGGCTGCCAGCTCGCGGTGCGCCGGAGCGACTAGCCGCGGATCGAAGTCCGACCGAAACTCTCCCCGCAACGCGCAACAAGAGCATTTCGCCCTAAGCGGCTAAGCGGACACGCCTGCCGCTGCTAGAGCTTCGGCTCTATTCCGAAAAGTCTGCTGCCGGACAATTAGGCCATTCTTGATCGTGACGAGAAAGGCGAGTCGATCACCCAAGCCGATCTCGCTCACCCGTCCAGCCCCACCCATTCGTACTACGGCGACGACCTTGTCGCCGGCATCAATCACCTCTTCAGGGATGAGCGTGTAGCCGAGCACAGCTGCCTTGTTTTCTTCGTACAGTCGGAGAAATGCCTCCTTGCCGTGGTGGTTCCCGAGCAGCAATGTCACGAACTCGACGTCCGGGTGGTACAGCGCGAGCGCCGCGTCGAGGTCGCCACGGTTGTATGCGGCCAATCCCTCCCGCACGAGCTCGAGGTTCTTTCGCGACATCGCTCTCCATTATCCCGAGCCTGGGGATATGTGCTTTCCATACAGAGCACTAGTTCCTTTGCGTGTGTCAATTCGCTACCGCTGGGCGAAAGCGGATGCACACACGAGCCCCGCCGTGCGCCGGAGCGAGCTAGCCGCGGGCGGCCAGCTCGGAGCGGATCTTCTTCGGCAGCATGAAGCGGACGGACTCGTCGACCGTCTTCAGCTCGGCGATGTCGTCGGTGCCGCGGACGCGGAAGAACTCCACGAGCTCGGAAACGAGCTCTTCGGGCGCGGACGCACCCGAGGTGATGCCCACGGTCTCGGCACCTTCGAGCCACTCCTCCTGGACCTGGGACGCGTTGTCGATCAGATGCGAGTCGGCGCCGTGGTCGCGGGCGACCTCCACGAGGCGGTTCGAATTCGAGGAGTTGGTCGAGCCGATGACAAGGACCAGGTCGCACTGGGCGGCGAGCTCCTTGACGGCAATCTGGCGGTTGGTCGTCGCGTAACAGATGTCCTCGGACTTGGAAGAGACGATCTTCGGGAAGCGCTCGCGTAGGCGGTCGATGATCTCGGCGGTTTCGTCGACGGAAAGCGTTGTCTGTGTGATGAACGCGACATGCTCGGGGTCGGCAACGTCGACTGAGTCGGCGTCCTCGATCGTCTCGACAAGGGTGATCGCCTCGGGCGCCTCCCCCATGGTCCCCTCGACTTCCTCGTGGCCCGCGTGGCCGATCATGATGATCGTGTAGCCCTGGTCGGCGAACTTGCGTGCCGAGACGTGGACCTTCGTGACAAGCGGGCAGGTCGCGTCGATGGTGCGGAGTTGGCGCGCTGCCGCGTTCTCGTGGACGGCCGGCGCAACGCCGTGGGCCGAGAAGACGACCAACTCGCCCTCGGGCACCTCCGTCTCCTCCTCGACGAAGATCGCTCCGCGCTCGGAAAGCTGCTCGACCACATGCTTGTTGTGGACGATCTCCTTGCGCACGTACACGGGCGGACCGTGCATGTCGAGCGCACGCTCGACGGTCTCGACCGCGCGATCGACGCCCGCGCAATAGCCGCGCGGAGCGGCCAGGCGAACGCGTTTGGGTGCGTGGAGGGCTGTTTCAGGCATGTACTGAGGGTACCTTTACCGAATCGGGCTAGAGTTCTTCGCTCATGGTCCTGGGCGAGCTACTGATCAGCCTCATCCCGGCGTTCGCGCTGGTGCTCGCGCTCCTTTTGGGGCGCTACCCCGGCGAGCGCACCATCGCCCGCCTCGCGGCATCGGTCGCGGAACGCAGCATGCGCCCGCGCGCACCCCGCGCCGTCGCCACCCGTCGCCGCGTCGTCTTCGCGGAGCTCCGAGCCGGCGAGCTTCTCGCCCGCTCCCTGGCCACCAGGCCTCCCCCTGCGCTGACGGTTTCCTAGCGCCCTCGTCCGTGTAGCGGCCGAGGGCTGCTTCACCACGAGACAAGGAGGCGTACATGCGCAGCATGCGCGTGGCCGCGGCAATCGCGGCAGCCCTCCTGGCCAGTGCGACTTCTTCCGCATCGGCTCACGAGGGCAATCCGGACTTCAGATCCGTGGTCGACCAGGTCGACCCGGCCATAGAGGGACTCAGCGTCGAGGTCGTCAATTTCGACGACAGCCTGCGGCTGGTCAACCACTCCGATCAGGACGTCGTCATCGAGGGCTACGAGGGCGAGCCGTTCGCGCGAGTTCTCGCGGACGGCTCGGTCGAGCTCAACCGCAACTCGCCCGCCTTCTACCTGAACGACGATCGCTTCGCCGAGTCGGAAGTGCCGGGCGACGTGGACGCGAAGGACCCGCCCGACTGGGAGCTCGTAGACCGCTCCTCGATGCTCGAGTGGCATGACCACCGCATGCACTGGATGTCGACGGCGCTGCCCCCTCAGGTCAAGGACGAGTCAAAAGAAACGAAGATCTTCGATTACGAGATCCCCATCGATGTGGGCGGCGAGCAGGGCGCGATCGAAGGCACGCTGACCTGGGTCGGACGAGGCGAGAGCTCATTCCCGGTCCTGCCGGTCGTGGTGGGAGCGCTCGGCGTCGGGGCTGGAATCGCGCTCTTGACGATCCGCCGCCGCCGCTGGGCCGATGAGGACGAGGGCGAGGACACAACCTGGTGAGAGCGCGTGCGCTCATCGTTGCGCTGCTCGCACTCGCAGCAGCGCTCCTGGTCCCGGCGCTCGCGTCGGCGCACGCCACGCTCGAGGGGTCCTCGCCCGAGCGTGGCGCGAACCTGCGCGAGGCGCCGGAGTCCGTTGAGCTCCAGTTCTCGGAACCCGTCGAGGCCAGCTTCGGCTCCCTGAGGGTCTTTTCGAGCGAGGGGGACACGCTTGGAGACCTCGAGACCTTCCGCCCCGACGACGACGGCTCGGCACTCGGAGTGCGCCTGCCGGCCGACCTCGAGGACGGCACCTACACCGTGACCTACCGCGTGATCTCCGCGGACTCCCATCCGGTGTCCGGCGGGTTCGTCTTCAGCGTCGGCGACGCCGGCACGGCGCCCTCCGAGAGCGTTTCCGACCTCCTCGACGACACGGAGGCAGGCACCGCGACCCAAGCATCGGCGACGGTGGCAAGGTTTCTCACGTACGCCGCGACCGGGCTGGCCGTCGGCGTCTTCGCATTTGCGCTTCTCGTGTTCTTGCCCGCGGTGAGGCAGCTCGGAAAGGATGAGACTTGGCAGGACGCGACCGATGCGTTCGGCCGGCGGGCGAAGACCTTGGTCGTCATCGCGGCCGGCGCCGGACTCGTGGGCGGCGCGCTCGGCATCGTCACGCAGGGAGCCATAGCCGGCGGCACCTCAGTGTGGGACGCCCTCGACAGCGGTGTCATCTCCGATGTGCTCGGCACCCGCTTCGGGACGGTCTGGGGCATCCGAGAGCTCGCATGGGTCGGCATCGGTGTCGCTGCGCTCAGCGGGCTGCTCTGGTCGCGCGGTCGCGCGGTCGCGCTCGTCCCGGCCCTGGCGTTTCTCGTCGTGGCACCGAGCCTGTCGGGCCACGCCTCCACCTACAGCCCCGAGTGGCTGATGGTCTCGGCGAACATCGGCCACGTCGCGGCAATGTCGATCTGGGTCGGCGGCGTCGCGGCACTCGCGTTCGGGGTCCGATCCGCGACCAGAGCGCTCGATCCGGCCGATCGCACCCGTCTCCTCAGCGCGACCCTCATTCGCTTCTCCCCCATCGCCCTCGCCAGCGTGCTCGTCCTTACAGCCACCGGCACCGTGCAGGCCATCACCTACCTCGATTCGGTCTCCGACCTCTGGGAGACCGGTTTCGGGCGAGCCCTCTTGGCGAAGATCATCCTGCTCGGCGTCCTCGTTGGGATCGGGATCGTGCACCGCCGCCGCTCGCTCCCACGCCTGCGGGCGGCGGCGGACGGTGGCTCGCCGCCCGGTCAGGGCGGCAAGTTCGCGATGAAAGCGCTCCGCGCCGAGATCGCGCTTTTTGTCGCTGTCCTCGCCGTGACCGGGATCCTCGTCGGCGAGCAACCGTCGACGTCGGTCGCGGAGGGGCCGCAGAGCGCGTCCACGACCGTGGGCGGCGCGCGGCTCGACGTGACAGTCGACCCGGCCCTCGTCGGGTCGAACGAATTGCACCTCTACCTGACGGACCCCGAGGATGGCTCCCAACTCGACGACCTGACTGGCGTGACTCTTCAGGCGTCCCTTCCAGCCGAGGATCTCGGGCCGATCGAGATCGATCTCGAGAAGTCAGGCCCCGGCCACTACACGGCCCCCGACGCCCAGCTCGGAGTCCCTGGCACTTGGGAGCTCACGTTCTCGGGCCGGCTCTCGCGTTTCGATGAGCCCCGAGGGCTTCTCGAGGTGGAGATCGAGTGACACAGCTTGCTGAACCAAACAAAGCCCGCAAGGGCTTCATCAATAAAAGGAGAACGGAAATGAAGAAGATGGCAATGGCGGCTGCCGCCGTGGGGGCGTTCGCGCTCCCCGCCGGCGCTGGCGCTCACGTATTCATTCAGGAGCCCGAGGTCCCGACGGACGGGTTCGGGTACCTCGATTTCATCGTCCCTCACGGGTGTGACGGATCAAGCACGACACAGGTGACGGTTCAGATCCCCGAGAACGTCCCGTCCGTGACCCCGGAGGTCCAGCCGGGCTGGACGCTCGAAACGAAGACCGGTCCCAAAGAGGAAGTCGAACTCTTCGGCGAGACGGTCACCGAAGGTATTTCCGAGGTCACGTGGACCGCTGAGAACGGGCAGGAGCTGCCCGACGAGCAAGCACGGCGGTTCTGGCTGGAGGCGAAGCTCCCTGCCGGCGAGCCTGGCGAGTCCGTCTATTTCCCGACGATCCAGACCTGCGAGAAGGGCGAGACCCGCTGGATCGAAGTCCCGGCCGAGGGCGAGACCGAGGAGAACCTCGAGAGCCCGGCCCCAGCTGTCGTGCTGACCGAGGCAGAGGGCGA
Source organism: uncultured bacterium (assembly GCA_963786495.1). Taxonomy (GTDB): domain Bacteria; phylum Actinomycetota; class Thermoleophilia; order Solirubrobacterales; family 70-9; genus JALZKA01. The sequence continues at coordinate 160,060 of CAWAZL010000002.1, forward strand.
AGCCCACGGCGACGACTCGCACTCGGATGACGCTGCCACCGACGAAGAGGCCGACGACGCCGTCGAAACGGCCGACGATTCGGACAGCGACGACGACGGCGACGGCATGACGATCGCGGCGCTCGCACTGGGTGGGCTCGGCTTCGTCTTCGGAGGCATCAGCCTCGCGCGTTCGCGCAAGGCCTAGCCAGACGGATCGAGGACACGCACGGCAGGTTCGCCCACGGCCTCAAGACTTTCCGGGCAGACCTTGTCGAGCGTGTCCTCGGTCGTGTGCCAGTAGGGGCCGGGGCTCGTGTCGTCGCCGTAGGTGAAGTCGATGATGTCCACGGCAGGCACGCTCGCTGCCAGGAACGGGAGATGGTCGTCGCTGATTCCCGCGGCCTCACCTTCGAATGGCGCAGCGGATCCATCTGCCTCAACCGCGGCTCCGGCGAAGCGGTCGTAGAGGGCGGCGTCCGAGTTCGACTCACGCGGGATCGAAAGCTCGCAGTCGCCGACCAAGTCAAAGAGGATCATCGAATTCACATCCGCCAGAGCGGGCGAGCCCTGTTCCGCGGTCTCGGCGTAGGTCACGTACTGCTGAGATCCGCGCGTGCCGTCCTCTTCGAAGGGCCTGTCGCCCCGCGCCTCCTCCGCGTCGAATAGTGCGATCGACACGGACGGCCCTTCGAGCGGCGCCTCGGTGGCCAGGGCTCGCGCGAGCTCGAGGACGACGGCGACCCCCGAGGCCCCATCGTTGGCGCCGACGAATCCCTCGATGTCCTTGGTGTCGTGGTGCGCTCCGACGACCACCGTGCCCTCGCCCTTGCCCGGGATCTTCGCAACGACGTTCGCGTACGGCTTCTGGACCGCGACGTTCTCCGCGCCCGCGTCCTCGAGCTCAGCGACCAAGAAGGCGACCAGTTCGCGATTCCCCGGAGATCCCGAGGGTCGCGGCCCGATGTCTACCTGCGCTTCGAGGTCTTCGAACGCACGCTCGGCGTCGAAGCGTTCAGGGGCGGTCGCGTCCGGCTCGTCAGAGCCGCAACCGGCCAGAACGAGCGCCGCGCAGGTCAAGAAACGGGCGAAATGCACCTGAAGAGGGTAGGTTCCAGTCATGTCAAAGGGTCATATGGACAGGCTCTCGGCCCTCGACGTCTCATTCCTCACGAACGAATCGTCCGTGGCGCACATGCACGTGGGGGGCGTGATGATCTTCGAGGGGCCGCCGCCCGCTTACGAAGACATGTTGGGGCACATCCGCTCGCGCCTTCACCTGGTGCCGCGCTTTCGCCAGAAGCTCGCGAACCCGCCGATCGAGACGGGCCGCCCGCTCTGGGTGGACGATCCGACCTTCAACCTCGAATATCACGTGCGCCACTCGGCTCTCCCCTCGCCGGGCTCAGAGGAGCAGCTTCGAAACCTGGCCGCACGCGTTTTCTCGCAGCAGCTTGACCGCACCAAGCCCCTGTGGGAGTTCTGGCTCGTCCAGGGGCTCACGCGCAAGCGCTTTGCGATCGTCTCGAAGACCCACCACGCGCTGGTCGACGGCGTTTCCGGCGTTGACATCGCCACAGTCCTCTTCGACGTAAAGCCGGTGCCCGAGCCTGCCAAGGCCGAGCACGACTGGATCCCATCGCCTCAGCCCTCCTCGGCGCAGCTCGCGGCCAAGGGCTTCGCCGGCCTGGCGAAGATCCCGCTCGCGCTGGCGCGCCGCGCCGAGCGCGCGGCCTCGCATCCGCGCGACTCGATGGCACGCGCGAGCGAGATGGCGACCGCCGTGGGCGAGGTCGCATGGAACTTCGCCAACCCCGCACCCACTCTCCCGCTCAATGTTCCAATCGGATCTCACCGCCGGTTCGTCTGGGTGCGCTCGGACCTGGCGCAGTTCAAGGGCATCAAGGGCGCTCTTGGCGGCACGGTCAACGATGTCGTGCTCACGGTGGTGGCGGGCGGCGTACGCGACTGGCTCCACTCGCGCGGGATCAAGACCGAAGGTATGGAGGTGCGCGCACAGGTCCCCGTTTCGATCCGCGGCATGGATGGGAAGGGTCAGCTCGGCAATCAGATCACCGCGATGCGCGCCGCGCTCCCTGTTTACATCGAGGACCCCGTTCAGCGACTCGATCGTGTCAAGGAGCAGATGAAGGACCTCAAGGAGTCGAGGCAGGCGCTTGGCGCCGAGGTCATCTCGCGATTCAACGACTTCGCGCCTCCCACGATCCTGGCCCAGGCGGCACGCATCAACTTCTCGACGCGGCTGTTCAACATGGTCGTGACGAACGTGCCCGGCCCCCAGATACCGATCTATCTCTTGGGCCGTGAGCTCGAGGACATGTTCCCGGTCGGATTCCTGCCTCCCGATCAGACGCTCTTCGTCGCGATCATGTCCTACAACGGCGCGGTCAACTTCGGCCTCCTCGCCGACTACGACTCGATGGACGACGTGCAGGTCATCGCCGACGGGATCGAGGGCTCCCTTGCCGACTTGGGTGCGGCCGCCGAGGAAGCCCGGCGCGAGGCCGCCGCAACGGAAACCGCGTCAGCGGAGGCATAAAGATGGAAGGCGGTCCCTTCCGCTATCACCTCGAGCTGACCCCCGAGCAGCTCAAGATCGTGCACACGGCGCTCAAGAGCCTGCAGGACGACTTCGGCCACGACGAGCCGGAGATCCTGCGGATCATCCATTCCCTGCTCGAAAAGCTCCCCGACGAGCATGCGATCCGCGCGATCCGGATCGGCGAGGACGGCGCTCCCGCCCCGGTCGTCGACATCACGCCGCCCGGCGGCGTCCGCTCCGAGCCTGATCCCACGGATCCGGCCGACGGCGCCGCCTAGAGCCAACGAACGTCCCACAGCACCCCGTATAGGGCTCAGCGTCGGACGTTCGTCGCTCCCGTAGCCTCGTGCGCCCGTGTCCGTCTCGGTCCAGATCGGCCTGCTGCTGTCGCTTGCGACGGCGTTCGCGTCCGTGCTCGGGTTCCTCTACAAGCACCGCGGAGCGATCGCGATGCCCCACGTGGACATGCGAAAGCCGCTGCGGACCTCCTTCGCGCTCTTCAAGAATCCCTGGTACACGCTCGGCATCGTCACAGCGACCGTTGGCTGGGCCTTCCACGTCGGAGCGTTGGCACTGGCGCCGATCTCGCTCGTCCAGGCGACGATCGCCGGCGGCCTCGTCCTCCTCACGGTCACGGCTGACCGCCTGTTCGCGCATGAGGTGACGCGGCGCGAGTGGATCGGTGTCGCGCTCGCTGCCCTTGGCCTCGCCTTCCTCGCCGCCACGATTGGCGACACCGCCTCCGAAGCCCACTCCGACTACGAGAACTCGAGGCTAATCCCGTTCCTCGTGATCGTCACGGGCGCAGCTGTCCTCGTCGCATGGCGGGCGTCCGACAACGTGCGCGAGGGGATCCTCTTCGGCGTCTCAGCCGGCCTTTTCTGGGCGGCGTCGGACACCGCCATCAAGGCGCTATCGGACGGACTGGGCGAGGAGAGCGCAGCCGAAATCCTGCTGACGCCGCTGGCGGTCCTGATCGCGCTCGCCTCGATCGCCGGCCTGGTCGTCTCGGCGCGAAGCCTCCAGGTCGGCAAGGCCGTCCCGGTCATCGCGCTCACCAGCGTCGCCGCCAACACGCTCACGATCGCTGCGGGCCCGATCGTCTTTCAGGAGCCGCTACCGGAGGAGCCGCTCGGAGTCGCTTTGCGCATGATGGCCTTCGTCCTGGTGATCAGCGCCGCGGCGCTGACCCCGGCGCCGATCTCAGCGGCTGAGGAACTCGAAGCGGCTGATACGGCTTAGCGGCCCGAGAAGTCGATCAACGAGCCGCGCGCATCTCCCTCGCCGGATCCAACAACTCTTGAGTCGCCGTCAAGCTGCGACACTTCCTCGCCTTGTCCTCCTACCGGCATCAGGCGTACCTCGAGGCGCCGGTTGCGACCGCCTGGAGCCTGCTCGGAGCCCCCGAGCGCTATCCCGAGTGGTGGCCCCGCATCGTCGAAGTGCACGGCGAGGCGTACGAGCAAGGCGACGAGTACGTGCAGGTGTCGCGCCGCCCAGGCTGGCATGTCGAGTCGCGCTACGTGATCGAGCGCCGCGAGGAACTGCATGAGATAAGGATGCGCTGCCAGCTCTCGTCTTCCTACGCGCACTGGACGCTCACAGCTGCGCAGGGAGGAACGTTCATCGACCTCGAGATGGGCATGGAGCCACACCGACTCGGATACCGCGTGTTTGACGTGGCGATCGGCAGGCCCTGGTTCAAGCGGTGGACCCTCCAGTCGCTCGAGGGGCTAAATAATGCCGTGCGTCGCGAGCAGCGCGCGCCGTCGGCCAAAACCGCTGGCTAGGCTGATTTGCGGAGGTATTGACAGCGCCCCCTTGCGTTGACACACTGTTTCGTGGTCGGGGGCCTAACCAGGAGGTCTCGTTGAAGTCGTATCTGTTGGCGGTCGCAGGGGCAGTCGTGCTGTTCGCATTTCCATCGTCCGCACAGGCCGCGCCGCCAGACCTCGAGGTCTATTCCGGCACCGTGGCGACCGAAGACCTTCAGGAGATCCTCGCGCTCGGCGTCGACCGCCGCGAGCTGTCCCTCTCCCCCGTTGACGGCGGCAAGAGCCTCGTCCGCGTCGAAACGATCCTCAGCCCGGTGCAAGTCGCTCGAGCTCCGCGGAAGCGGTGTCGAGCTTCAGCGCCAAGCGGTGCAGCGGGCCGCGAAGCCGAAGGTGTTCCGGAAGTACTCGGGCAACAAGGGGCTCAAGGCGGACTTCGAGAAGACGGCCAACCAGAATCCCGACATCACCAAGCTCGTGACGATCGGCCAGACGATCGAGGGCCAGGACATCGTCGCGCTGAAGGTCTCGGAGGACGCGGACACGACCGCGGACGGCGCCAAGCCCTCCGTGCTCTACCTCGGCGCCCAGCACGCCCGAGAGTGGATCACGCCGGAGATGATCCGCCGCCTGAAGAACGAGATCATCAAGCGCTACACCACCGGCAACAACAAAGATCGAGCAGCTCCTCGAGGAGAACGAGCTGTGGTTCGTGCCGGTCGCCAACCCGGATGGCTACGACTTCACCTTCGAGCCGGGTCAGCGCCTGTGGCGTAAGAACCTCCACGACAACAACAACGACGGCGAGATCACGGCCGGCGACGGCGTCGACCTCAACCGCAACTTCGACTACCGCTGGGGCTATGACAATGAGGGCTCCTCGCCGCAGACCGCCAGCGAGACATATCGCGGCGAGTCGGGCAATTCCGAGCCCGAGACCCAGGCGCTCGACCAGTTCGTGGAGCGACATCGGCTTCGAGTTCTTCGTGAACTACCACTCAGCCGCAGAGCTCCTGCTCTACGGCATCGGCTGGCAGGTCGCGACGCCCTCGCCCGACGACGCGCTCTACGAGACAATGGCCGGCGATGACGCGGACCCCGCCATCAAGGGCTTCGACCCGGACATCTCTGCCGAGCTCTACACGACCAACGGCGACACCGACACCTACATGAGTGAGACGTACGGGGTACTCGGCTTCACGCCCGAGATGTCTACGTGCGAGACGGTGTCCGCCTCGAACAAGAAGGACAAGTGGAAGCCGAAGGACTGCGGCTCGGGCTTCGAGTTCCCAGACGACGAGAAGCTGATCAAGAAGGAGTTCAAGCGGAACCTCCCGTTCGCTCTCTCCGTAGCCGAGTCGGCCTCGGATCCCGACGACCCGGAGTCGGTCGTCGGCCGCACGGCGCCGAACTTCGTGATCGATCCGTTCGACGTCTCCTACGGCCCGAATCAGGAGGTCGCGGTCGTCGCCAAGCGCGCGCTTGATGACGTGACGCTCAACTACTCGATCAACGGCGGCTCCGTGCAGACGGCCCCCGTGAACGAATGGACAGGCGGCGAGCGCTACGGAGACGAGAGCGATGACTATTACGCCGAGCTCCGCGGTGAGGTCGGCGCGAGCGTGGGCGACGATGTCGAGGTCTACTTCACGGCCGAAAGCGCGCGCCGCGGCGCCGTCGTCGAGTCCGAGCACTTCACATACACCGTCGAGGGCCTCGCAGACGAGGTGCTCGTGATCGCGAACGAGGACTACGAGGGCGTCAACCCGAACTATCCGCCGTCGGTCACAGCGCCGAAGTACGCGGCGGCCCATCAAGCGGCGCTGACGTCCGCGGGCTACTCGTCCGACGTCTGGGACGTTGACGCTCAAGGCGTCCCGCACGACCTCGGAGTGCTTAGCCACTACGACGCCGTGGTCTGGTACCTCGGAGACAACCGCCTGACGCAGGACCCGGAGGACAGGCTCACCCAGACGCCCGACGGGAACCTGCCGGACATCTCGGTCGCCGAGCGCCAGCAGTACCTGACGATCAGCGTCCGCGACTACCTCAACGAGGGCGGCAAGCTCGTCCACGCAGGCGAGACGTCGCAGTACTCGGGCCTGCCCGGGATTTCCGACATCGTCGGCGGCCTCTACTACGGCCTCAACGGCGACCCAGAGGCCGAGTGCGTCATCACGTCCGCCGACGGCTACTTCGAGGACTGCCTGATCATGGCGGACGACTTCCGCCAGTACTACCTGGGCGCGTTCGCGCGAACCTCGTTCGAGGGACCTGAATCGGTGGACGGCGTGGATGATCCTCTGACCGGCTACCAGGGCAACTTTGGCGGCCCGGTCACGACCGGAGACAACCCGCTCAACGAATCGGGAACCTTCCAGGTCACGAGCGACGTCCTCCCCGTTGCCGAGTTCCCGCAGTTCGAATCGCTGGGCGCGGCCAAATATCCGCAGGAGGGCGGTCCATACGGGCCGGTCGAGGGCACTCGCTACGCGGGCGTCGAGCACCGAGACGACACCTACACAAGGTTGACCAGGACGATTGACCTCTCCGGCGTCGCAGCCGGTGACGAGCCCCAGCTGCAGTTCCAGCTCTCGCACAACATCGAGCCCGGCTATGACTTTGTCATCGTCGAGGCGCGGACTGCGGGCGACAACGACTGGACCACGCTCAAGGACCTCGAGGGCGGCACCTCGACGCAAGTGCCCCTCGATTGCGAGCAGGGCTTCCTGCTCGACGAGCACCCGTTCCTGAAGCACTACATCAAGCCCGGCAACCCGTGCGAGAACAAGGGCTCGAGCGGCAAGTGGAACGCGTTCTCCGGCGACAACGGCGGCTGGCAGCCGGCCGCGTTCAACCTGTCCAAGTGGGCCGGCGAAGAGGTCGAAGTCCACATCAGCTACGTGACTGACTCGGCCTTCGGCGGCATCGGCGCGTTCGTAGACGACACGAGTGTCGTCGCGGACGGCTCGGAGCTATTCGCGGACGGGTTCGAGTCTCTGACGCCGACGTGGACCATTACCGGTCAGCCCGCCGGCAGCCCGCCGACCGTGAGCGCGTGGGAGTTCGGCGAGGAGGTCGTGGAGTTCTTCGCGGGCACCTCGACCGAGGACACCTTGCTCCTGGGCTTCGGCCTGGAGCAGCTGGCCACAGACCAGGAGCGGGCTGATCTCCTGGATCAGGCGCTCGGCGGACTACTCCCCTAGGCCGAGTGCCCCTGGCTCTCGCGGCGCTCGACGTCAAGAGCAAGCAACGCACCCAGCGCCGCTGCCCATAGGGCGGCGGCGCCGGCGAGGTGCCAGGTCCAGTCGACGAGGTTCGCAAGCGGGAAGGCGAGGACGGCGGGCGCCAGTAACCAGGCGCGGCGGTCGGCGCGAAGGCGCCAGACGAGAGCGACTGTCGAAGCGAAGAGGGCAATCACCAGCGCCAGCCCGACAATGCCGAGCTCAGCCCAGATCTCGAGTGGCAGGTTGTGCGCGTACAGCGTCTCGCCCCCTCCAACCTCGGATGCTGCGAGCGCATAGGAGTCGGCGCCGGCACCCGTTAGCGGGCGCTCGGCCATGGCGTCCAGGGCGACGCTCCACTCCCCCAGTCGCCCGTGGTCGATGCCGCTGACCGGCTCGGAGGCCCCGCCCCCATCGCGCAGCGCGACAACCGCGACCGCGGCGAGAAGGGCCACGACCGCAAGGCCGACCAGAACACGCGCACGGCGCCAGGCGACGGCTGCAGTCACGAGAACGAGGAGTAGGCACAGCCCCAGGGCGAGGCGGCTCTCGGCCGTCGCCAGCACCGCAACCGCGAGGAGCGCCCCCGCCGAACCGGCGATGCGTAGCGCCTGACCGCCCCTGAGGATCATCCACGCGTAGATCGGCAGCGCCGAAACCTGGAGCACAGCCAGCGCCGGCGGATACTCGAAGGTCCCACCCGGGCGCCACGCTCCGCCGATCACCTGCGCCCACGGCTCATGGCGAAGCGCAAGCGCACTAAGTCCGAGCACGGCCTCGACCATCGCCACGGCGGCGATGATCCCGGCGACCCACGCGACACCGTGCACTCGCACGATCCAACCGGCTAGGAGCGCGACCGCGGCAAGTGAAGCGGTGACGAACCCAGCGCGCTCAGCCTCACCGGCCTCCCCCAAAGTCCAGACACCGCTCGCGAGCGAGAGTGCCGCGAGCCCGAAGAGCGCGAGCACCGGCAGCGAGCGCGCAAGCTCCGCCAAGGGCCGTTCATCGATCGCGTAGACGACGGCGAGCGCGCACAGCGTCAACCCGATGAAGAGCGAGCGGGAGGCCGAGCTGAAGCCTCCCTCGATCGCGACCGGTGCGATCACCGCGATCGCGAGTGCGAGCGGGGCAACCGGCAACCGATGCACCAACGGCCGCCGGTCTGAGCCGGCGGCCGTCAGGCGCATCAGATTGCGAGTGCTTGTCTCAGCGCTTGCGCTTCCCGCTGACACGGAATGCCTTCTTGGCCGGTGAGCGATCCTGGTTTCCGGCCTTGTCCTCGGCGCGTACCTCCAGCACGTGCTTGCCGCGATCCAGCTTCTTCAGCACGAGCTTGTCGCCCGTTCGCTCGAACTTGCCGCGTCGATCGAGCCGGTAGCTGAACTTCGCGCCCTTCTCGTCCGACTTGAGGTGGAATGTCGGCGTGCGGTCCTTGGTCACCTTCGGGCCGTTGATCGCGGAGCACTCCGGGTCTTGAGTGTCGATCACGAACTCGGATGTCGCCGGCGTGCGGTCACGCAGGCCGTCCGAATCGACCGCGTAGACGTCGAGCGTGTGGCGCCCGTCTTCGAGCTCGGCGGTGGTGTGGGGGTTCGAGCACGTGCGGAACGGCTTGTCGTCCACGCGGCATTTGAACGTCACATTTTTCTCGTCCGAGCTGAAACCGAACGTGGGAGTCCGGTCGTCGCTTCGGCCTTCCGGCCCGCTCTTGATGTTCGTGGTGGGCTCGTTGTAGACGCAGTCGCGAACGGCCTTGCAATACACGTTGTCGCGGATGCTGCCCGCGAGGTCGCCCAGGCCACCGAAGGCAGCGCTTGCGGTAAGCGCAAGGCCAAATGTCGCCAGGACGCTCGCCTTGGTGATCCGCCGGCGGCGGGAACTGCGGGCGCGGCTCTTGACGTTGACACCTTCCATGGCTTTTTCTCCTTTGGGGTGGGAAACTTCAACCCCCCATCGGCACGACAGAGCGCCAAACGGACAAAAACCCCCTCGAGTCGGACGGATGTCGGACACCCCGTGTTTATGGCCATGCGCCGTAAGCTCAGGCGGTGACTCCCAGGCTCCTCAGCCGTGGCCACTGGGTGCGATTCGCCGTGGTTGCGCTCTTGGCAGTCGTTTTCTTCGCGGGCAGCAACCAGTCCGATTCGGAGGACGCCGGCGAACCGCCCGTCGAGCGCAGCAAGATCCCGAACCTGAACTGGCCCCAGGAAGGTGGCGACGAGTACGTCGCGCCACGGAGATGGGCGAACTGCGATGAGGAGTGCGCCGCGGAGCCCGAGCCTTTTGACCTGTCAACTGCCTACATCTATCCCAAGCTGCAAAGCGGGGTAGATCACTACGTGACTTCGTGCTTCGGTGGCGCCACGGAGCTCCAGCTGGATTCCGAGAGGCGAGTCACGGTCAGGCGGGCGGGCTTTGAGTGGCGAGGACGGAGGGGCCGCGTCCGAGTGCCCCTCGATCCGGGAGAGAGCTTCGTCATGGACGACGGGCAGCAGCGTTATCAAGTGAGGTGCCTGCCGAACAACTTCCCCGGCTGGGATTTCGAACGACTGTCAGATCCCAGCCACAAGTTCTATTCCGTTGCCTTTGGGCGGTCCAACGACAACGAGGACAAGAACCTGAATCCCTACGTCGTTGTCTTCGACGAGCACGGCGTCCCGGTCTGGTGGCAGCACGAAGGGCCCAGCACGTTGGGCGGCCAGCTGGTCGAGTACAGGGGCGAGCCTTACATCTACTGGCGCCAGGAAGGTCTTCGGACGGACAGCTTCATCGAAGACCTTCACCAGCTCCACACCCTGAACGGGGAGTTGGCTCATCAGTTCGAGAGCCCGCGACTTACCACCGATGGCCACGAGTTCAACCTGCGAAAGAACGGCGATGCCTGGCTGATCAGCTACGTGCCGCGCGCCAACGAGGACTTCTCGGACATTGGAGGTCCGGAATCGGCGTGGTCCGCGGAAGCGATCGTCGAGCAGGTCAGGGACGGCAAGACGATCTGGCGCTGGTCGACCAGAAAGAACATCCACTCATATGAATCAGAACGCATCCTCGAGGGCAATTTCGACGGAAAGGACGACGGCAGCGAGGACGACCCCTTCGACCGCGTGCACATGAACTCGGTCGAGCCCGCCGGAGACCGAATCATCGTGAGCCTGCGGACTACCGATGGCGTGTACGGAATCGACCGGGCGACCGGCGACATCGTCTGGAAGCTCGGCGGCGAGGAAACCCCAGAGTCGCTCCAGGTCATCGGCGACTACTACGACTACACGTCCGGCGCTCAGCACGATGCCCGCGTCCTGCCCGACGGGACGATCTCCGTCTTCGACAACCGCACGGGACTTGAGGAGCCGCCTCGCGTGACCCGCTGGCGCATCGACGAAGAAGGAGATGACTGCGACGATGGTTGAGGCCTACGAGGACCCACTGGCGCCGGGCTCTCCCGCCACCGGCTCGTCTCGCTTCTCCCGCGACGGAAGCCTCTTCGTCTACTGGGGCGACAGCTACCTGATGACTGAGTTCACCCCCGAAGGTTCAATCGCATTCCGCTTGTCGATCGGCGGCATGGCGTACCGCGCCTTCCCGGTTCCCGACAGCTTGGTGAGCTACCGCGACTTCGACCGCGGCATGGACACGAAAGCGGCGCCCTAGCGCCCTCACGCGGAAACATCGTGCTTAGCATGGAAAATGCACAGGCCACCCCCTTCAAGCGAACGTCCCACGCTCAGCATCCATTCCATGCGGACGTCCGTGAGTACGCCCTATAGGGGGCACTGACGGACGTCTGCCCCGAACGCGGGTTACTTGCTTCCCATGCAAGCACCTAACTGCCCCCGGGGTCAGCCAGTCCGCGACCCCCTAGTTGGATCAGGAGTCCTGCGGGTCCTGAAAGGCGCGCACCTCGATGCGGCCGCCCAGTGCCTTCGACGCTTGCGTCGCCCACTCGACGGCGGCATCTTCGTCTGCGGCCTCGATCACCCAAAAGCCGCCGACGTACTCCGACGCCTCCACGAACGGTCCGTCGACCACCACGGGCTTGCCGCTGGTGGAGTCGACGGTCTTGGCCGACGACGGCGGGTGCAGGCCCCCGGCGAAGCGAAACGCCCCGGCCTTTTCCAGATCGGAGTTGAACTCCTCCACGGCGGCCAGCGCGGCCTCGAGGTCGCCCGGGTCCATCGAATCCATGGTCGGCTCCTCGGCCGAGTCGTGGGGCACGGTCAAGAAGAACTGCATCAGAACCCCAGAGCGAACTTCGCGTCCTCGGTCATCATCTCCGGGGACCACGGGGGATCGAACGTCATCTCCGGGCGCACTGACTCGACGCCCTCGAGGTCGCCGACGAACTCGATCATCTGCTCCGAGACCTGCGGGCCGATGGGACACGCGGGCGTCGTGAGGGTGAACTTCACCTGGACGTCCGCCTCCTCGATGTTCACGTCATAGACGAGCCCGAGCGAGACGAAATCCAGTCCGAGCTCCGGGTCGATTACCTCTTCGAGGGCCTCGTAGACATCTTCTTCGGTGACCATGCTCCAAGCGTACAGGCGGGCTCTATTGAATTGGCTGGAGAGCCAGTGAGAACTGGCGCATTCAGCGGTTTCGTTCCTTACGATCGCTGCTGATTAGGGAACCCCAGGGAACTGAACAGGAGCACTCTTTGAACGTCGTTTCTCGCCGCGTCTGCAGCTTTGTTGCCGCTGGCGTCTGCGCCACCGCCCTCACTCTTGCCGCACCCGCAGGAGCGTCAACACTGACCGCGGATGAGGCGGTCGACACCGCCTGCTCGACGGGCGATCGCTCCGGCCAGGCCGGCGTCGCCACGGAGGCCATCTCGGCCCCTGGCGTCTCGACCGTCAAGGCGACCCTCGCCGGCGAAGGCGACTGGGACCTCGCGGTCTACGAGGCCGACACGGGCCGGCTCGTCACCGCATCGGCGTTCGCGGGCGGCGACGAGATCGCCGAAGGCTTTTCGGCAGCCGGCGACTTGATCGTGCAGGCATGCCGCCGGACGGGCGAGGACGCTACGGCCAAGCTGAACGTCGAGACGAACGAGCTCACTGAGGAAGCGCCGCGCATGCAGACCGTGCGCGTCTCAACTCCGGACGAGGCGATGAAGGGCCAGCTCGCTTCGCTCGGCATGGACCTCATCGAGAGCGGTGGTCCAGGCTACATCGACGTCGTCCTGGCCAACCCGGCGCAGGGCGCGCTGCTCAACGATGAGGGCTTCAACTTCGAGGTGCTCGAGGACGACCTGGCGGAGGCCAGCGTCCAGCAGCGCACCGCGGAGGCGGCGATGGCTCGCCAGATGCGCGGCGGGTCCGGCCTGCCAAGCGGAAACGCCGGGCCCAACGACGGCACCTACCGGCGCCTCGTCGACTACTCCGAGGAGCTTCAGCAACTCGCTGAGGACAACCCGAAGCTCGTGAAGTACAAGGAACTGAAGAAGCACACCTATTCAGACCGTCCTGTCGAGTCGATCACCGTCGGCAAGAACGTCACGAAGAAGGACGGAAGACCCGCGTTCCTCCTCACTGGCGCCCACCACGCGCGCGAGTGGCCGTCGGCCGAGCACACGATCGAGTTCGCATACGAGCTCGTCAACGGCTGGAACGACGGCAAGAAGCGGATCAAGAAGCTTTTGAAGAAGACGCGCGTCATCTTCATCCCGGTGGTGAACCCGGACGGATTCAACACCTCCCGCGAGGCGGGAGAGCTCGCCGGCGCTGCGGGCGGCCGTGCCGCGCCCCTCGGCGACGAGACCGTGAACCTCGTCATCCCTTACGAGTACCACCGCAAGAACTGTCGCGTGGTTCCGCCCTCCGAGCCGCCCACGGCCAACTGCATGGGCGTTCCCAACCTCGGCCTCACCCAGTTCGGCGTCGACCCGAACCGCAACTATGGCGGCTTCTGGGGCGGCCCGGGCGCATCGGCCGAGGACACCCTCCCCTTCGGCTCGACCGCTCAGGACTACCGCGGCCCCGGCCCGTTCTCGGAGCCGGAGACCCAGAACATCCGAAAGCTGGTTTCGAAGGACCAGGTGGTGACCTTCATCACCAACCACACATTCTCGAACCTGCTGCTGCGCCCGCCGGGCCTCCAGGCCAAGGGCCCACCGCCGGACGAGAAGGACTACAAGGCCTTCGGCGCGTCGATGGCCAAGGAGAACGGCTACGCGAACCAGAAGAGCTACGAGCTCTACGACACGACGGGCGGAGCCGAGGACTGGACGTATTACTCCACCGGCGGCTACGGGTTCACGTTCGAGATCGGCCTCACCGCTTTCCACGATGTCTTTGCGGACGGAGTGGTCGCCGAGTACAACGGCACCTCTGCCGCGTCCGGCAATGGCGGCGGGAACAAGGCCGCGTACATGAAGGCTCTGAAGTCGACCGCCAACACGAAGCGCCACTCCCGGATTACAGGAACCGCCCCTGAGGGCGCCCGCCTGATCCTGAAGAAGGAGTTCATGACCCCGACCTCCCCGGTCATCGACGGAAGCGGAGTCGAGGGCGACGTGATCCTCTTCAAGGACAAGCTGAAGACGAAGCTCGACGTCGGCAAGTCGGGCAAGTACGACTGGCACGTCAACCCGTCAACTCGCCCGCTGGTCGACCCGCGTCAGCCAGATGTGGACAAGAAGCCCGGCAAGCCGTCGGATCCGATCGATTTCACCGGCTCGCCCGGCCCAGACGCACTTCCGTGCGGCGACTCCGAGTCCGAAGACCCGACCTGCTTCAACGACCACCCGTTCAAGGTCAAGGGCGGCAAGGGCATCGACAACGGCAAGGCGACGGTGCGGATCACCTGGCCCAGTCCGGCGAGCGACTGGGACATGAAGGTGTTCAAGGACTCGGACGGCGACGGTACCTCGGAGGGCGAGACCGACGTGGTCGGCTCATCCGCCGACGGGACCACGAACGTCGAGTCGTCGACCATCGCCGGCCCCGAGTTCAAGCCCGGCAAGTACGTCGTGCGGGTCTCGAACTTCGCAGCGGCCGAGCCCTACGACGGCACGATCACGTTCAACAAGACCGAGGCCTCCGCGATTCCGACCGGCTACGAGAAATGGACGCTCGTCTGCCGCGAGAAGAAGGGCGGCCCGGTCAAGGCCTCCGAGAAGGTCCTGGTCAAGCGAGGCGACGTCGCGCACGTCAACTTCGCGAGTAGCTGCGACTAGGCGGGGTCAGACCCCTCAAACAAACCTCACAATCGCAACGTGAGTGAACTGTGAGGGGTCTGACCCCTCCAACGTAGGATCAGGAGCGGCATGTTGCCGCTCCTTTTCCTTGTCTTCATCCTGCTCCCGATCGCGGAGCTTTGGCTGATCATCGAGATCGGCGGCTCGATCGGCGTCCCGCAAACGATCGCACTGCTCATCGTCGACAGCCTCATCGGCGCCGCGCTGGCGCGCTCGCAGAGCCGCGCCGCGTGGGAGCGCTTCAACGCGGCGATGGCCGAGGGGCGGATCCCCGGCAAGGAGGTCTTCGACGGAGCGATGATCATCCTCGGCGGAGCGCTCCTCCTTACCCCGGGCTTCATCACGGACATCTTCGGGCTGATCCTCATCATCCCGCCGACCCGCGCCATCATCCGCGCCTTCCTCACCCGCCTGGCCGGTCGCCGCGGTGCGGTGGCGTTCCGCGTCGCCGAGTTCGGCTACGCCAAGCGGCCGGGTGCCGATGCGCGGCGCCCCGGTCAGAGCTACGACTACGAAGGCTCGGCCAGCGAAGTGACCGAGCCCGCCCCTGAGCTCGAGCCGCGACCGACAGGCGACGAGCGTGGCTGAGGGGATCGCCATCGAGCTCGCGCCAGGCATCCGGGTCGCGTGGGACGACCTCGACCAAACGCGTACCGATCTCGCCGCAGATGAGCCGTTCGCGCAGTGGAGCCTCCATGGCGAGCTCGGCTCAGGCCACACCGCGCTCAAGGTGCTCACCGCATCCGCTGGCAAAGGCTCCCTGCTCCTTCTCGCGGGCGCCCGCCCCGACAGGGCCGACGGCCACGATGCGGAGAACCCGCAGGCCGTCCTCGTTTCGGGCTCCGGCGAGCTGAAGGCGATCGAGGAGGCACTTGTGTCGACGCAGTACTCGGCGAGCGGCGCCATCGAGCGCGTGACGGTCGAGCTCTACCCAGAGGACGACGACTACCCGGTGCGCGGCGCAGGCGACGTCAGGCGCGCCTCGGCCGCAGACGAAGGCGCGCTTCGGCGCGAGCATGCATGGCTCGACTTCCGCCTCGACGGCGAGGTCGGCGACGCGATTCTGGACATCCTCCACGTCTGAGCATGGCGATCCGCTGCGTCATCTGCGATTTCGGGGGCGTCCTCACCACGCCGCTCGTCGGTTCGTTCATGGCCTTCCAGGACCAGACAGGCATCCCAACGGAGGCGCTCGGCAGCGCGATGGCTCGGATCACCGAGCGCGACGGTGCCCATCCGCTCTACGAGCTCGAGAAGGGCCACATCACCGAGCACGACTTCCTCGCCCAGCTCCGCGTGGAGCTCGCGGTCGAACTGGACCACGAGCCGGAGCTCCACGACTTCAAGGAGATCTACTTCAAAGCGCTCAACCCGAACGACGAGATGATCGCCGAGATGCGGGCCGCCAGGGAGTCGGGCTTCCGGATGGCGATGCTGACCAACAACGTCCGCGAGTGGGAGCCGCTCTGGCGCTCGATGCTTCCCGTCGACGAGATCTTCGAGCTGGTCGTCGACTCGGCGTTCGTAGGCATGCGTAAGCCCGAGCCCGAGATCTACCACCTGACGCTCGAGCGCATCCGCCATCACGATCCTGAGGAGCTGGGAGACCTCGAGTTTTCCGAGTGCCTCTTCATCGACGATTTCGAGGTGAACTGCGATGCCGCGCGCGAACTCGGCATCAACGCGGTCCGCTTCGTCTCGAACGACCAGGCGCTCGGCGAGATCCGCGCCGCGCTGGGGACGGTCGCAGCATGACACGCGAGGAGGCCGAGGCGCTCTGCGCCAAGAACGCCGCTGAGCACCCGGACCGCAAGGTCGCCCAGTGGCGCCCGCAGGAGGGCGATGGCGGGGAGTGGAACGTCGTGCGAATTGGCCTGCCGCCGAGCCCGGAGACCACGACCGAGGTGCGCGCGGACGAGCGTCCGCCGACTCCGCCCGACCCGCGCCCCGACGTGCCGCCGACCGTCGGGCCGTTCGCCTAACTAAAGCTCGAGCGGAACGGCCTCGGGGCCGTCGCCCGAGGGCCCGCGGAACTCGTCGCGGAAGTCTTGGACGGCATCAAGCGTCGCGTCGCCTTCGAACGAGTCGCAACCCAGCAAGTTGGTCCAGCCGGTCACGGCCACTTCGTAAGGCATGTCGGGATTCGGAAAGAAGATGACCCCTCCCGGGTCAGCATCGAAGATCCCTTTGAGCGCGAGCTGGTCTTCCTCGGAAAGGCCGGGCGAGTACTGGATCGCGACGCGCTGGTGCTCGAGTGAGTGGACGATGCGCCCGACGGGCGGGTACTCCAGGTAGGCGCCGTCAGCGAGCGCGCCGGAGAGGGTCTCCGCAGCGTTGCCGTAGTGGTCGCCCGAGGTCGGTGGGTTGGTTCCGTACTCCACGTCGGGCACGTCCTCGTCCGAGAGGTGGGTGTTGCCCTCATCGGGGAGGCCGGTCTGGAGGTCGCAGCTCGCTTCTTCAGCGGCCGCTTCGAGATCGGGCTCGCTCACGGCCGGCGGCTCCGTGCCCTCGCGGCCGTCCAGCTCGATGCCTTCGGGCACGACGCCGAGCTGGGGCTCGACGTGGGCGTTCACCGGGAAGCCGTTCGAGTCCAGGTCCTCGGATTCTTCGGTCGTCCCGGTAGTCGCAGTGGTCGAGGTGGCGGCCGGCTCTGATTCTTCATCGCCGCATCCGACGAAGACCAGCACGCCGAGGAACGTAAGGACGCAGGCGAGCGCGCCAAGTCTGTCGGTAACCCTGCTCACGCGCCAGAAAGCTAGCCAGCGCGGCTAAAGGCTCGCTCAGTTATCGGAGCCGGCGCGGTCCCAGACGTAGAGCTCGACCGCTTCGAGCGCGAGCTCCATCAGGCGTGGGCCGGAGAGCCAGTCGAGGACCGTGTCGAGTGCGCGCTCTTCGGTGACGCCGCGGTCGACGGCCTCCTCCCCGCGGAAGCCCGCCGCGAGCTTCAGCGCTTCGCGGCGGTGCTCGCCGAGGCCCGAGAACGAGCGCATCAGGAAGTCGCGGTTGGGGAGCGGGTGCCCGATCTCCATCGATGCGTGCCAAGCGGCGAGCATCGAGATGTCGTGGTCGTCGAGCTCCGAGATGGCCCGTGCGTAGTGCGATTCGAGCTCATCCTCGGGGATTTCATCGACCCACGCACGCACGGCTTCGCCGAGGAGCTGGCGGCGTGCTTCGCGCCCGACAGAGTCGGCGATGGCGCGAATTGCGTCGGCTGGATCGATGAAGCAGAGTGACATTTAGAGCGAACCTCTCAATGGGTTGGCGCGACGGGGACAAGGTACGGGCGGCTGCGGACGGCATTCCGGCACCCGGAAATGCGCTGTTTCCGGCTTGACGACGCGGCTTCCGGCCCGCCGTCAGGTCTCGCCTCCGAAACCCGACCTAGGATCGGAGGAAGTGAGCTTCGGAGTAAGGAACAGGCAATGGCACTCGAACTGATCGTCGGGCCGCCGAACTCGAACCGCGCCGGCGCGGTGCTCGACCGCTTGCGCGAAACACTCGACCGCGACCCCGTCCTGGTCGTGCCGACGGGCGACGACATCGTGCGCTTCGAGCGCGACCTGTGCGCCGGCGGCACCCCGCAGGTCGGGGCCACGATCCGCACCTTCGGCTCGCTCTTCGACGAGGTCGCAAGCCTCACCGCCACGCCTGTGCCGCCACGCCTCTCGCCGCCGCAGCGACTTGCGCTCGTGCGTGCCGCTGTCGCCTCGACTGACCTCCGCCTGCTCCGCCGGTCGTCCAACTCGCCGGGCTTCGCGCCCGCCCTCGACACCCTGATCGCCGAGCTCCAGGCCGCGCTTATATCTCCCACGGACCTTCAGGCCGCTGCCGACGCTGCTGAGGGAGACGCAGGGCAGGAGGGTGAGCTCGCCCTCCTTTACGCCGAGTATGAGCGTCTGCGCGATGGCGCCGGCCGTTCCGACGGGGGCTCAGTCGCGGCGGCGGCGGTCGCAGCGCTTCGCGCCCAGCCAGGCGCCTGGGGCGACTCGCCCGTGCTCATCTACGGCTTTGACGACCTCACGGAGGTCCAGCTCGGCCTGATCGCGGTGCTGGCCGGCGTCTGCGACGTCATCTTCGCCGTGAACTACTCGGACCGCAACGCGCTCACCGCGCGCGCCGGCCTTTTGGCGCGCCTGGCAGAGGAGGGCGGCAAAGTGGTCTCGGAGCTCGACTTCGACACTGGCTACACGTCCCGCGGCTCCCTCGCCCACATCGCGCGGAACGTCTTCGAGAGCGAGTCCGGAACGGTCAACCCGTTCGACGGCGGGCTAGCGTTTCTGGCCAGCGCCGGCGAGCGCGGCGAGGCCGAGGCTGCCGGGATCGAGATCGCGCGCCTGCTTGCGGGCGGAACGAGCGCCGACGACATCGTCGTCACGCTTCGCCGCCCTTCCGCGGAAGGGCCTCTCTTCGCCTCCGTCATGCGAGAGATGGGCATCCCGGCAACGCTCGAGGCGCATCTGCCGCTCTCCTCCACGGCGGTTGGACAGTCGCTTCTCGCCCTGTGCCGGGCCGCGGCGGACGACGGCGAACCCGCCGACGTGATCGCCCACCTGCGTAACGACACCGCATTTCGCCAGTCACGCGCGGACTGGAAGGAGCGCGACGTGGCGCGCGGCAAGCTCGGCGACGTTGCGGCGCTCATGGAGAGCTGGGGCGAGACGCCGCCCGCCCACCTGCGGCGGGTGTTCGACTCCGACGGCCCGGCGGCGAGGGTGCGTGCGGTCGCCGTGAGCGCGCGGCGGATCGCAGAGGCCGTCCATCACGAGGAGGCGCCGCTCGCGGGTGAGCGGACGGCGGGCGTCCCGCTCGATCCGGTCGAGCTCCGCGCCGGTGTCGCCGCGGCGGAGCTTCTGGAGGAGCTGGCCGAGGTCGCGGCGCTACCGGGCATCGATCCTCCCGATTTGGCCGATGCCGCCGACGCGATCGAATCGGCGACCGTCCGCTCGTGGCAGGGCTCGGCCGAGGGCCGCGTGCGCATCCTCAGCCCGTACCGGATCCGCGCAGGACGCGTGAAGCACCTCTTCTGCTGCGGACTACAGGAGGGCACGTTCCCCGGGCGCGGCGCGGCCGACCCGCTCCTGGGCGACGAGAGCCGCAGCCGCCTAGGCATCCCGGCGCTCCGGCGCGCCGAGCAGGACTCCGAGGAGCGCTACCTCTTCAGCGTCTGCGTCTCACGGCCGACTGAGACGCTCACGCTCAGCTGGCGATCGTCGGACGACGAGGGCCACCCTGCAGCCCGTTCGCCGTTCGTCGACGAGGTGATCGACCTGCTCGAGGGCGACGCGGAAGCGGCGGAAGACGCCCTCACCACCGAACGTGGCCTTGCCAACCCCGTTCCCAGGCCGTCCGACGCCACCACGCCACGCTCGCTCGCACGGGCCCTCACCGCGTCGCTCAACCTGGACGTCGAAGCACATCGGGCTCGGCTCGATGCGATGGGCGCGGACTTCAGCGTCGCTGGGCCGGTGCTGGACCTGGTCGGGGGCGTGCCCGACCCCAACTACAAGCCGAAGGGCCTCCACCACCCCGCCGTGCTCGAGGCGATCCGGACGCGCGAGGCGCTCAGCGCGGGCTCGCTCGAAGGCTGGATCGAATGCTCGTATCGGTGGTTCGTAAACCATGAGCTCTCGCCCCGGCGCCTAGAGCCGACCGCCGACCCACTCTGGCTCGGCGGGCTCGTACACAAGGCCCTGGAAAGGCTCTACGCCGACCCGCCAGGCTCCGACTCAATCCCGCGGCAGGCCGATCTGGAGAGCTGGCAGAAGCGCTTCAGCGAGCTCTTGGACGAGCTCGTCGCCGAGGGCTCCGACGGCGGGCTGAACGCCGAGCGGAGCATCTTGATCGCCAGGGTGAAGATCCAGGTCGAGAAGTTCCTGGAAGATGAGTCGAAGCGGGAGATCTCCTTTCGCCCCAAGCCCGAGTTGCTCGAGCGCAGCTTCGGGTTCGGTGAGGAGCACGACGACGATCCCGGGGCGCTCGACTTCGGCGCCTTTGCGCTGCGCGGCTTCATCGACCGCATCGACGTCGCGCCCGACGGCCACAGCGCCATCGTTCGTGATTACAAGACGTCTAAGGAGGTCCCCGGCCGCACGCAGATCGTCGACCAGGGAAAGCTCCAGCTCCCGCTCTACATGCTGGTTGCCCGGGACCTGCTCGGCCTCGACCCGATCGCCGGCATGTACCACCCGCTTGCGGCATACGACAAGCGCCACGGCCGCGGGTATGGGCTGAAGGAGGAGGCCGCCGAGGGCGGGCTGCTCGAACAGGCGGGCTTGGAAACCCGGACGGACAAGGTGAGCCGGGAGGACCTGGACGAGGCGCTCGACGCGGCGCGCGAGCGCGCCATGGTGAACGGCGTGCGGATGCTGGCCGGGGAAATCGACCGCGATCCGCTGAAGGGCAAGTGCAACAAGTACTGCGAGTTTCAGCCCATCTGCCGGCTCGAGCGCGCGGTCGGCCTCGAGGAAGACGGCGAGAACGGGGGCTCCGAGTGAGCGAGGCGACACCCGGACGCGGGGCGACGCCCGAGCAGCGCGCCGCAATCGAGACTCGCGATCGCGACGTCTTCTGCGAGGCCGGCGCCGGCACCGGCAAGACGCGAGTGCTCGTGGGCCGCTACTGCGGGGCGCTCTTAGAAGACGGCGCGGAGATCGACGAGATCCTGGCCTTCACATTCACCGAGCGCGCGGCGGCGGAGCTTCGCCAGCGCATCCGGCGCGAGCTCGCCGGCCGCGGCGAGCGCCGCCTGGCGCGTGACACCGAGGGCGCCTGGGTCACCACCATCCACGGCTTTTGCCGGCGCCTCCTCGCTTCGCACCCCGTCGCGGCGGGGCTCGATCCCCGCTTTCGAGTGCTCGATGCGCCCGAGTCGCAGCGACTCCTCTCGCAAGCGGCCCGTGAGGCGGTGGAGGCGCTCGTCACCGCGGGCGACGAATCCATGCGGCGCGTGACCGCGGCCTACCGGCCGTATCGCATTCGGGACATCGCGCTCGCGGCGCACGAGCGCCTGCGAAGCCAGGGCATGGCGGCCCCACGCCTGCCCGAGGTCGGCGAGCCGACGCGCTCGCAAAAGGAAAAGGACGACGATCGCGAGCTGAGCGTCGAGGACCGGCGCTTCGCATTGGAGGCGCGGGCTGCGCTCGACGCCGTGCTCGACGAGACGAACCGGCGTTACGCCGAGCTCAAGCGGATCCGCTCGGGCCTCGACTTCTCCGATCTCGAGATCCACGCCGTCGAGCTCCTTCGCACATCGCCGGCAGTGCGCGAGCAATGGCACGGGCGCTTCAAGCACCTGATGGTCGACGAGTTTCAGGACACGAACCGGGTCCAGCTCGACCTTGTCGAGCAACTGCGTGGCCCCGAGACGCGCCTCTTCACGGTCGGCGACGAGCACCAGTCGATCTACCGCTTCAGGAATGCGGATCTGGAGGTGTTCCGTGCGCAAAGGCGCAAGGCCGAGGAGTCGCCGAGGACCGAAATGCTGCCCCTACGAGGCAACTTCCGCTCGCGCCCGCCGATCCTCAACGCGGCGAACTCGTTCGGCGACACCCTGCTCGAGAACTTCACTCACCTCGCCGTCGGCGAAGGATCCGACCAGAACGTTCCGGGCTCGCCCGAGGTGGAGCTGCTTCTCACGTACCAGGAGGGAACCGGCGCAAAGCACCTGAAGTGGAAGGACCACGAGGGCGCGATGAAGCGGCCCCAGTCCGAGAGCAACTTGGCAATCGTCGCGCAGGCGCGGGCGCTTGCCGAGCGGCTGCGCCAGCTGGTGGTCGAAGAGAATGTGAAGCGCGGCGACATCGTCGTCCTGCTCCGGGCCTTCACCCACGTGGACGCCTACGAGGAAGCGCTGCGGCGCTTCGGGCTCGAGCCCTACGTCGTCGGCGGGCGCGGCTACTGGTCCCAGCAACAGGTCGAGGACATCCTGCGCCTGCTCGGAGTGGTTGCCAACCCGCTCGACGACGAGATGCTCTTCGGCGCGCTTGCCTGCCCGGCCGTAGGGGTCACGCCCGACACGCTCTGGCTCCTTCGCGCCGCTGCGGGCGGAGGGCACGTGTGGCCTGCGCTCGACGCGGGCTTCGGGCTGGACACGGGCGAAGAGTCGAACTACGAGCTCGCAGAGCCCGAGCGCCTCGAGCAGATTGAAGAGGCGGACGCCGCCAGGCTGCGCGATTTTTGCTCCAAGCTCGCGGCGCTCAGGGCTGAGGCGCCGCTGCTTCCGCTCGACGTCCTGGTCGAGCGAGCGATGAACGCGTTCAGGTATGACCTCGCGCTGCTCGCAAAGAGCCAGCCGGCGGGGCGCATGGCGAACGTGCGAAAGCTGATGCGGATCGCGGCGGAGTTCGAGCGGAATGAGGGCCGGGACCTCAGGACGTTCCTCGTCCAGGCCGCCGAGTCGACCCAGCGCGACGAGCGCGAGGGACTGGCTCCCGTCCAGGCCGAGGACCACGACGGCGTGCGGATCATGACCGTCCACGGCGCGAAGGGCCTCGAGTTCCCGGTGGTCGCAGTCCCCGAGCTCGACCGGCCTCTCCAGGCCGGCCGCAGGAACGGGGACATTTGGATCGGCCGCCTGAGCGACGAGGGCGAACCGTGCCGGTTCGGCCTGCGGCTGGCTTTCCCGACCGCAAAGTCCTTTGGCGTCTGGGAGCTGGAGGAGCTCAACGCAGAAGAGAAGGAGGCGGACGCCGAGGAGGCTTGCCGCCTCAACTACGTGGCGATGACCCGGGCACAGAACCGCCTCCTCCTCTCGGGCCAGTACAAGGAGAAGGATCTGGTCGCGTCCGAGCCGGACCCGAAAGACAGCGTCCTGAAGCGCGTCCTGCCCCTGCTCGTCGATGCCGGTTGGGATGAGACGAGTGGGCTGGCCGAAAAGCCGGTGCCCCTTCAGGTGCGCGTCCAGCGCCCGAGCGAGGAGCGCGCGGCCGCCCTCACCCCGCCGCCCCCAGCCGCCGAGCTGCCGCCCGAAGACGTCCTTGGCGCGATGCCCCCGATCCTGGCGGAGGGGCGCTCGGTCGTGCCGCTCGGACACCTCTCCTACTCGGCGCTCGACGCCTTCAAGCGCTGCGGCTACCGGTTCTACGTCGAGCGAGTCCTGGGCGTCCGGGCGGGGCTGGTGACGGCGCTGCTCCTCGGGAGGACGAAGCCGACGAGCCCGACGAGGAGGCGCGCGCCGGCGATGAGCTCCACGAGCCAGAGGACGATGCCGTCGTGGGAGGCGCCGGCCCCTCCCCCGCGCTGGCACTCGGCAACGCGGTCCACGCGGCGCTCGAGTGGAGTGCGCGCGCCGGCTGGGAACGGCCCGGCGATGACAGGCTCGCAGCGCTGCTTGCGCGCGAGGGGATTGAGGACGACGAGGTGCTGGCGCGGGCGACGCGGCTGGTGGACGGGTGGCTCGGCTCTGAGCTCTGTGCGGAAATCCGCGATGCGCGGGTGCGACCCGAGGCCCCCTTTGTGTTGCCGCTCGGCGGAACCGTGCTCCGCGGCAACATCGACCTGCTGGCGACCCCGAACAACGGCCTCAATAACGGAGAGGGTCCGGTCGTGATTGATTTCAAGACCGACAGGGTCGGCTCCGACGGAGTGGAACCGCTGGGCGAGCGATATGCGTCGCAGCGTGCCGTTTATGCGCTGGCGGTCGCCGGCAAGGGGGGCAGCGCCGTGCGCACTGCCCATGTATTCCTCGAGCGGCCTGACGAGCCCGTGGTGGAGGTATTCGACGACGCTGCGCTCGCAGCCGCGCGCGGGAGCCTGGAAGGGCTTGTGGCGCAGATCCGCGCCGGGTCGTTCGAGGTGACCGACGAGCCGTATGCCGCGCTCTGCTTCGGCTGCCCCGCGGCCCCGCGCCTTTGCCCGCGACCCGCGTGGCGCCCGTCACGCGACGCGCCCGCGCCGGTCCGATGAGGCTCGCGGTGTTCGGGTACGGCTCGCTTGTGAGCCGCGCTTCGATCGCCGAGACGCTCGGGCATGAGGCGCCGGCGCCCGTCCCGGCGCAACTTGCGGGCTGGCGGCGGCGCTGGTCGATCTACCGGGTGAACACCGCGCACGAGAAGGTGTTTGAGCGTGTTGACGGCGAGCCGTTCGAGCACATTGTGGGGTTGAACATCCAGCGGGCGCCCGATGCCGCTGAGGCGGAGTGGCCGAACGGGGCGCTTATCGAGCTGACACAGGAGGAGCTCGAGCGGCTCGAGCGGCGCGAGGTGCGCTATGACCGGATTGAGGTGACCGAGGGGGTGGTGGCTGACGGCGCTGCGTTCGACCGCGTGTATGCCTTCACCGCGAAGGAGGGCCATTTCGCCGAGGAGACTCCCCCGGACTCGATCATCGTCGCGTCGTATGTCCGGGCGTGTGAGGCAGCCTTCTCCGAGCTAGGGCCGGATGGCTGGGAAAGGTTCATGGCTACCACGGGAGAGTTTCCGGCGCCGGTGGTTGACGCGAGGCTCGTGGTGGACGAGATCCCCGAGGGCAACCCCCGCGCGTGGTAGGGGTCAGGCGGCTTCGTAGCGCACGTGGGTGACGCCCGGGCTCTCGATCGAGCGGGTGATGCGCAGGTCTCGCGGTCCCTTCAGCTCCCCGTCGAACAGACGGGTGCCTCCGCCCAAGAGGACGGGTGCAATGTGAAGCTGCATCTCGTCCAAGAGGCCGGCGGCCAGGTACTGCTGGGCGACGTTTGCGCCGCCCGAGATCTGAATGTCCTGGTCTCCCGCTGCGTCGCGCGCACGCTCGAGCGCAGCCTCGATGCCGTCGGTCACGAACTCGAAGCGGGTCTCGCCCAGCTCTAGCGGCTCGCGCTCATGGTTTGTGAGGACGAAGACCGGCTTCTTGAACGGCGGATCGTCGCCCCACCAGCCCTTGAAGGGGTCGTCGCCCCACGGCCCGTCCTCGCCGCAGAACATCCGCTTGCCCATGATCACGGCGCCGTGGCTCGCCGCAGCTTCAGCCATAACGTCGTCGTCGGTGCCGGTGTCGCCTTGAGACGAGTCGTAGCCGTGCGATTCCTGCCACGACGCGAGGCGAACGCCCCACTCGTGGAGCTTCTCTCCGCCGACGCCGAGTGGCTCGTCGTGGGTCGGGTTCGGACCGGCAATGTACCCGTCGACCGACATTGAGATCTCCAGCTTCAGCTTGCTCATCGGTCGTCTCCTAGCTCGTCGAGAGGG
Source organism: uncultured bacterium (assembly GCA_963786495.1). Lineage (GTDB taxonomy): Bacteria > Actinomycetota > Thermoleophilia > Solirubrobacterales > 70-9 > JALZKA01. The sequence goes on from CAWAZL010000002.1 coordinate 185,958, forward strand.
CGGGCTCGCCCTGGGAGTCAGACTCGCCAAGAGCCACCCCGTCGCCGTCAGGCGCCTCGGCGTGGCCGGGCACCTCGTCTGGCGCCTCGACCACGATCGCGGCGACTGCGATGGCAATCGCAACCAGGCCGGCACCGATCCAGAACGCCACGTGGTAGCCGCTGACGAGTGCCGACGGCTCGCTTGCCCCATCGGCCAGCAGGTTCTCGGTCCGGGTCGCGGAGATCGTCGCGAGGACCGCAAGGCCGAGCGCTGCGCCGACCTGCGCCGTCGTGTTGACGAGTCCCGATGCGAGTCCGGCGTCCTCCTGCGTCGCGCCCGACATGGCGAGCGTCATCAACGCCGTGAAGGAGGAGCCGGCGCCGATCCCCAGCAGGAGCATGGGCGGCAGGACGTTCTCCAGGTACTTGCCGTCGACCGGAGTGTTGGTGAAGAGCGCGAGGCCGATCCCGATCAGCGTCAGTCCCGGGATCAGCACGTTCTTCGGCCCGAAGCGGTTGATCAGGCGGTCCGAGAAGCGAATCGACATGATCCCCATCGCAAGCGTCGTCGGCAGGAACGCGAAGCCGATCTCGAGCGCGTCATAGCCCAGGACCTGCTGCATGTAGAGCGAGCCCATGAAGAACATCGCGAACATCCCGGCGATCGTCAGCGCCTGAATGATGTTGGCGCCCGACACGTTCCGCGAGCGGAACATGCGAAGCGGCATGAGCGGGTTGGCCGCATGCGCCTGGCGGTAGATGAAGAGCGCCAGGAGCGCCGCCGAGATCGCGCCGAGGATGAGCGTTGTCGAGTTGCCCCAGCCATCCTCGGCCGCGGGGCCGACGATCGTGTAGACGCCGAGCATCAGCGACGAGGTGATGAGGACCGCGCCCGGGATGTCGGTGCCCTTGTCGAAGCCGAGACCCTTGTCACGCGCGACGAGCTTGTTGGCCGCAAGCGCGGTGCCGATCCCGATCGGGATGTTGATGAAGAAGATCCAGTGCCAGTTGATGGCATCGGTGAGGATGCCGCCGGCGAGGAGGCCGATCGATCCGCCGGCCGAGGCGACGAACGCGTAGACGCCGAGCGCCTTGGCCTGCTCCTTCGGCTCCTGGAACATCGTCACGATCATCCCCAGGATCACTGCCGAGGTGAGCGCGCCGCCGATGCCTTGGATGAACCGCGCGCCAACCAGAACCTCTTGGCTTTGGGCGAAGCCGCAGACGAGCGAGGCGGCGAGGAAGATCGCCATTCCCGCCATGAAGACGTCCTTGCGTCCGAGAAGGTCACCAAGGCGCCCCGAGAGGAGCAGGAGGCCGCCGAAGGCGATCAGGTAGCCGTTAACCACCCACGCGAGGCCGGACTGGCTGAAGCCGAGGTCCTCCTGGATGGCGGGCAGCGCGACGTTCACGACCGTCATGTCGAGGACGATCATGAGGAAGCCTGCGCACAGGACGTAGAGGGCGAGCCAGCGGTCGCGCTCTGAATCTGCGGTTGTCATCCGGGGGTCTCCTAACTTCGTGGGGTCGGGAGACACCGTAGCAGATAGTCCTAAATTAGGACTTGCGGGTACCAGTTCAGGACTAAGTCGGCGTCTTCGCGTCTCCGCCACCAAACTTACGGACCGCCGCCCAATTGATCAGGAAGAGCACGGCCCCGATGCCCAGAAGGATGCCCGCCCTGCCCCAGTCCTCGCTTCTCACCTGCGTCATGAGCGCGATCGAAACGCCCACGCCGAGCACCGGGATGGCAGACGGGATCTGGAAGTGATCGTGGTCGACGGGGTCCCGGCGGAGCCACAGGACGGTCGCGTTCACGACCGTAAAGACGATCAGAAGAAGAGCGACGGTAGTCCGGGCGAGTGACTCGAGGTTCGCCTCGAGGATGAGTGCCGCCGCGACGAGCGTGGTGAAGACGATCGCCACCCAAGGCGTCTTGCGCGCGGTGTGGACAGCCGCGAACGGCTTCGGCAGCACGCCCTCGCGCGACATGCCGTACATGAGCCGCGAGGCCATGATCATGTTGATCAGGGCGCCGTTGGAGAGGGCCAAGAGACCGATGGCCGAGAAGATCTTCGTGTCGATTCCCAGCGGACCCTGCTTGACCACCTCGAGGAGCGGCCCCGAGGAGTTGGTCAGGTCGGGAGTGGGCACCACGGCCGATGCGCCGATCGTGACGAGGAGGTAGATCACCCCGGCGATCGCGAGCCCGCCAAAGATGACCTTCGGGTAAACCCGGGTTGGATCCTTGACCTCCTCGGAGATGTTCACCGAGTCCTCGAAGCCGATCAGCGCATAGAACGCAAGGGCCGCGCCGGCAAGCGCGACGCCGATCAGGCTCGAGCCGCTCTTGATCTCGAACGGGCGCGACGTGTCCGCGTCTCCCTGGATAACCGCGACCACCGCGATCAGGACGATGAGGAGGAGGCCGCCGATCTCGACCACGGTGAAGCCGACGTTGAGCTTCACCGACTCGGCGATGCCGCGGAAGTTGACAAGGGCGATGAGCGCGATCAGGGCCAGCGCCGCCAGCACGACGTCCATATCGACGAACACGCTCAGGTAGTCGCCTCCGAACGCGCGCGAGAGCGTGGCGGCCGACGTGATGCCCGACATCGCCACGGCGAAGGCGATCATGAAGCTGAAGAACGGGTTGCCGTACGCCTTGTGGACGTAGAGGCCTGCGCCTCCGGCCCTTGGGTACTTCGAGACGAGCTCCGCGTACGAGCCAGCCGTGAACGCAGCCATCACGAGCGCCACAGTGAACGCGATCCAGATCGCCCCTCCGGTCTCGCCGCCGACCTCGCCCACCAGGGCGTAGATCCCGCCGCCCAGGATGTCTCCGATGATGAAGAAGAGAAGGAGCTTCGGCCCGATGGCGCGGCGAAGACCACCCTCTTCTTCCTCAGCGGGATCGACGGGCTTGCCTCCCTCGGACGCTTCCATGTTGGGAGGGGTACCCCAGGATGGGGGACCTCACACGTCCGGTGCCTGGCACCGTGCCTGGCACCGGGCGGTGGCCTAGGCGGCGCAGGGGCCCGTTGAGGCGCCGTCGAGCGAACCCGAGAGCGCGTTCGCTACGACATCATTCGGGACGCCGAGGCCGCTTGGCGGGCCGTCCGAGACCGAGGATGCGAAAACCGTGGTCAGGACACGGCCGTCGCCGTCGATGACAGCCCCGCCAGAGTTGCCGTTCCGCACCACGCCGCGGAACGGAGTCATCCGGCGCTCGATCGGGCCGCGGCCGTATGAGTCCTGGCTGTCCACGGTGCCGGTCCTCCCCAGGCGCGCCGGTGAGAGCGTCAGCGGGCCGCCCTCGGGATAGCCGACGGCCGCCGAGGCTGTGCCCTTGCGCGGCTTTTCAACGAGTTCGAGCGGCGCACCTCCGAGGCCGCGCACTCCGAGAACGGCGAGGTCGTTCCTGGGCTCGTAGTGGAGCGCGTCCGCGTCCAGCGTGCGGCCATCCGTGGTGGTCACCTGGGTGTCGTCCTGGCCCGCGACCACGTGGGCGTTGGTGACGACGATCCCGGGACCGGCGATCCAACCCGAGCCCTCGATGCCAAGACCGCAGGCGCTCCCGGTCACCCGCACGACCGAACGGCTCGCCGCCTGAACCTCCGGGTCCCGGGCGAGCGCAGGGTCGGGCGAGGCCACGTCTGCCTGGGGCCCTTTGACCGAGCGCGCGGGGTCGATCCTCCGCAGCGCGTTCAGGAAGCCACCCGACGGAGGTGCGACCTCGTTGAGGGCGACGAGGATCGACGAGCGCTGCACCGCCTCGCGGATCTCGCGCGCGTTGTGGCCGGGCAGGTTGAGGGCGACGGCGCCGAACACCCACGCCGCGGCGAGGGCGAGCCCCAGGAAGAGGATTGCGCCTCCGGCTGAGTCGACGCGCCTGGTCGCGGGCCGCTCGGCCAGGCGAGCGGAGAGACTCTGTCCCACCCCCTCCAGGGCGACGGCCAGGAACACCCCGAGCAGGATGCCGCCACCCGCAGCCACTGCCGGCGCGTACGCCGACTCGGCACCACCCTCCAACAGCAACGGAGCCAAACGGGCGCCGGCGAAAACGCCGCCGACGAACCCCGCCAGAGGAAGGGCCGAGCGCACAAGGCCGCGCTCCCACCCGATCGCGGCCATCGCGAGCGCAAAAACGGCAATCCCGATGTCAAGAAGGCTCACAGTGGTCTAGCCGGTGCCTGGCACCGAGGCTGCGCCAGGCTCATGCTCGGCATCATCATTGCGTGCCTGGCTCCGGTCGAGCTTTTGGGCGATTTGGTCACTAACTTTCCAAGCGATGAGCGAGCGCCCTCCTACGCCGCCGACGGAGGGCGGGCAACGCTACCGGACTCAGCCTCCCGCGCCGCGCAGTGCCTCGAAGCCTCGAACCGAGCCTGAGACGCGGCGGCGACGGCTGATGAGCCGCGCCGCTCCGCTTGTGGTCCTGTCGGCCGGCGCGTTCGTGGTCGGCGTCGCAGTCGGCGCCTCGAGCGCCAAGTCAGAGGCGGCCCAGAGCTTCGCCGACGCCTGGGAGCGCCAGGACTTCGAAGCGATGCACACTGAGCTCTCGCCTGCCGCTCAGGAGGCCTATCCGCTCGACGACCTGACGGCCGCGTACATCGACACCCAGTCGACGGCCACGGCCGTCGAGGTCGATACGGGCGAGATCTCCGTCGAAGATGACACGGCCTCGTTTTCGGCAACCGTCGAGACGGAAGCATTCGGCGACGTGAAGGGAACCGTGGCTCTGCCGCTCGACGAGGAAGGAGCAGTGGACTGGGAGCCTCACATGGCATTCCCCGGCCTCGAGGCGGGCGAGGAGCTCGGCCGCGAGACGCGGCTGGGCGAGCGGGCGTCCATCCTGGCGGCGGACGGCTCGGCGCTCGCGGAGGGGCCTGCTTCGGCGCGCACGTCTCCCCTGGGCTCGTCGGCCCTCGCCATCGCGGGAGCGATGGGCTCGCCCTCGAGAAAGCAGGACACGGCGCAGTACGCACTCGGTTTCCCGAAGGGGACCCTGGCGGGTACCAGCGGCCTCGAGCTGGCGTTCAACGACAGGCTCGCGGGTCAGCCCTCCGGCGAGCTCTTCGCCACCGGCGAGCAGGCGCAGGCGAGGACCATCGCAACCGGCGAGCCCACCAACGGCGAGGACGTCAAGACGACCATCGACCCAGACGTCCAGGCCGCCGCGGTGACGGCGCTCGGCGAGCAGTACGGCGGAGTCGCAGTGCTCGACGCAAAGACCGGGGACGTGCGCGGCGTCGCCGGACTCGCCTTCTCGGCCCCACAGCCGCCGGGCTCGACATTCAAGATCATCACCGCCACCGCCGGCCTCGACGCAGGCGTGGTCGAGCTCGACGATGAGTTTCCGTACGAGACCTCGAATACGACCATCGGCCGCGAGATCTCGAACGCCCACGATGCGTCCTGCGGAGGCACTTTCGTCCAGACGTTCGCCATGTCGTGCAACACCGTGTTCGCCCCGCTTGGCGTGGAGGTCGGGACCGAGAAGATGGTCGAGACCGCCGAGGCGTTCGGGTTCAACTCCGAACCGTCGCTCGCCGCCCCCGAAGTCCTCGCAGCGCTGGCGCCTCCCCCATCCAGCCTAGGCGAGATCGAGAGCGACGTCGCCCTCGGCGAGACTTCGATCGGGCAGGGGCAAGTCCTCGCGACTCCGCTCGAGATGGCATCGGTCGCCCAGACGATCGCGAACGGTGGCGTCCGACTCCCGACGTCGATCGTGAAAGACGACGAGCTCCGGCCCACGGCCGAGCCCGTGGAGGTCACCTCGCCCGAAACCGCGCAGAAGGTCGAGAACATGATGCTCGAAGTCGTGCGCTCCGGAACCGGCACGGCGGCCCAGATCCCCGGCATCAACGTCGCCGGTAAGACCGGGACGGCCGAGCTCGGTCCCGCGGCGCTCGAGCCCGGACAGGTTCTGGAGGAGGGCGAGGATCCCCCGCAGGAGGAGAACGCCTGGTTCTCGTCCTACGCGCCGGCCGAGAAGCCGGAGCTCGCGATCGCGGTGATGCTCGTCAACACGCCCGGCGGCGGCGGCACGGTAGCCGCGCCGATCGCGCGCTCGATCTACGAGTCAGTTCTCGAGACTGAAAAGTTCGACCGGAGCAGGCACCCTGCGTTGGCGGCAGGCACCAAGCTGCGCAGCCTCGGTGCCAGGCACCGGTTACTCATATTCGAGCTCGTCGGCCGGAAAGCCGATCACCGAGCCGACCACGACGAGGACCCCGCCCGCGACCGCGAGCAGGCCACCTGCCGTCTCGCTCGCCTCTGAGACGCCGGCGCCGATCGCCGACAGCGCTGTGCCGATGCCCAGGATCGTCCACCAGCCTCCGCCCTGCCTGCTTCGCTCGCCGGCGGTGACCAGGGTCGCGAGGACGATCACGCCCAGGCACCCGTAGCGGACGGCGTCGGAGAAAAGCCCCGCCAGGATCACGACCGCGGCGAGCGACGCGAGCACCAGCGCGGTGCGCAGTGCGGACTGCGATAGGCCTTCGTTCACGCCTCGACTCTAGACGCTAGATGTCGAGCTCGATGATGCCCGTGCCGCCGACTGCGGACTCGACCTCGAGCTCCAGCGGCCGCTCCTCTGAGACGTCGTCATCCACGAGGAAGAGGATCAGAGCGCCCTGGGTCGGCCCGGCGGAGGCAACGGTGTCGGCGGGAGGAATGACGCCGTCGGGCGGGACGGTTGCGCCGGTTTCAAGTGTGAACTCGGTCTCGAGATCGACCGGCTCGAAGACGCGATGGGATCCGTCCACCACCGAGTAGTTGGTGGCGCTTGGAATCTCGTCTTCGCCCTCGTTCTTGATCTGGAGGAACACACCGAGATAGCTCATGCCCGTCGGACTCCTCCTCCGCACCCTCGAGGTAGGCCATGTCCTCGGTGATGTTGGGGTTCAGGAAGCGGGTGATCGAGACGTTGTAGATCAGGCCGCCGAGCTCGAGCGGCTCGCCCTCGACTACCGCGGGGATCTCCTCGTCGTCATGCTCGTCACCGCAACCGGCGACCGGCACGGCAAGCGCGAGAACGGCCAGAAGGCCGACGATGGTGGCGACTCGGGTCCGCATGCGGGCGAGAGTCTATGTAATTAACCGGTGCCTGGCTCCGCAGGTGCCTGGCTCCGGTCAAGCTAATTAACCGGTGCCTGGCTCCGCAGGTGCCTGGCTCCGGTCAAGCTAATATAACCGGTGCCTGGCTCCGGTCAAGCTCCCAGGCGGTCTCCGCCCGCCACCTCGATGCGCTCAATAGGTGCGTCGCTTTCGGCGACGTTCCGCAAGCGCTCGAGCGCCTTTTTCAAGCCCTTGCCAAGACGCCGTTCGGACGCCTTTTTGTCCTTCATCTTGTCGATGACCGTCTCCGGCTCGGTCCAGAAGGTGACCTGGACCTCGCAACCATCCGGGCCTGCATCGGAGAGCATCCATTCGGTCACATTCGGGATGCGGTTGAGGTATCCGCCCATGCCGCGCTCGACCAGTCGATGCGGGGCGTCGGCCTCCTCGATGATCGAGTCGACCCAGCCGGCGTCGCGGAGCTTGAACCTGGCGCCGGCGCCGACGCCGACCGGCTCGATCCGCAGGAGATGGAAGCCCTCCATGAAGTGGTCTGTGAAGGAGGGGCGGGCCGAGAGGTCCATGAGGACCTCGAAGACGTCCTCGCGCGGAACGTCGATCGTGACATTTGCGGAAACTGGGCCCATTTCGTGGGCGATTGTATGCGCGTCCTGGACCTGGGTACGTAAGAGGGGTAGTTTCCTTTGTGCAGTTTGGAGCACTCTTTCCCGGAAGGAGCACCAGAAATGACAATCGCAGTACGCGGTCTGGGGGGACTTGTATGCGAGGGCTGTGGCTACGCGATATCCCTCACCGTCGACGATTCGGTGCCCGCGTGCCCGGCCTGCGGTGAGAGCTCGTTCAAGCGTGCCCGCGCGTTCGACCGGCCGACCGCCGACATCGAGACCGTTGACGTCGCCGTCGCCACGCCTGAATGGCTGGAGGCAAAGCGGCGGGAGCTCTCGGGTTCAGGTCCCCATCTCCTCTGGGAGGAGTCCGGCGAAGTCCGCACCATGCCCATCGCCGAGGGCTGGGCGAAGGTCGGGCGATCGAGCTGCGCCGACATCCGCCTGGACGACCCCACGGTCTCGAGGCGCCACGCGCTGGTAGTGCGCACCGAGGACGGGCGGCTGAAGGCGCTGGACGATCGCAGCCTGAACGGCCTCTTCGTCAACGGAGACCACGTCGAATGGACTGCGCTCGCCGACGGTGACGAGCTGGAGATCGGGCGCTTCAAGCTCTACGTACTAACCAGCTGAGGGGTCAGACCCCTCACAAAACCTTCACACCGCCAGGCGCGCAAATGCGGCCGCGCGCATATGCTCCGCGCCGTGGCGATCACGATCTCGATCCTCTCCCAGAAGGGGGGCACCGGCAAGACCACGATGACCCGCACGCTTGCGGACGTCTTCGGCCGTCTGGGGCTGGACGTGCTCGCGATCGACGCCGATCCGCAGGGCAACCTTTCCGACTACTTCGACACGGCTCCCGACGCCGAGCCAACGCTGGCGGAAGTCATCACGGCCCAGGTGCGGGCGGCCGACGCGATCCACGGCCAGGTCATCCCCGCCAACCTCCGCCTGGCGGAGGCCGAACTCGCGCTGGCCGGGAAGATCGGCCGCGAGGTGACGCTCCGAAACGCCCTGCGCGACTTAAAGCGCGAGCGCGACGTGATCCTGATCGACTGCCCGCCGACGCTGGGGCTCCTGACCGTGAACGCGCTGGTGGCATCCGACTACGCGATGCTCTCGACCCAGGCCCAGTACTTCTCCTTACAGGGCGTCGAGCAGGCGATGGAGGTCGTGAACCTCGCCAAGGACAGCCTCAACCCCGATCTCGAGTTGCTGGGGATAGTCCTCAACATCGCGAACATGCGCACCAAGCACGCGAAGCACACGCTCGAGTCGCTTCGCGAGCAGTTCGGGGATAAGGTTTTTCGCACGGTGATCCGTCAGTCGGTTGCATACGCCGAGTCCGCCGAGCGCGCCGTTCCGATCCTCGACTACCGCCCGGGGCGCGGCCAGGACTACCTGTCGCTTGCAGGCGAGGTTTTGCGCAGGATCGGGAAGCCCGACCTCTTGGAGAGCTTGGACGAGCTGAGCGCCGAGATCGTTCCGGCGGGGGCACGAGCTTGAGCGACCCCAATTCGGCCGAAGCCCTCACCGAGACGATCGTCCGCTACAACGACGCGTGGAACGCCCACGATCTCGACCGGATCATGGAGATGCACGCGCCCGACATGGTCTTCGAGAACCACACTGCCGGCGAGAGCGCCCAAGGCGAAGAGGTCCGCGGCCACATCGGATCGATCTTCGAGACTTGGCCCGATATCGCATTCGCCGAGCGGAGGCTCTACGCGAGGGACGGACTGATCGTCCAGGAATGGACCGCGACCGCGACTCACACCAACGTCATGCGCCGCGGCGACCTCGTAGCCGAGCCGACGGGCAAGACGATCACCTGGAACGGGCTCGACGTGATGCCGTTCGAGGGAGGCCTCTTGAAGCGCAAGGACGTCTACTCGGACTCGGTCAAGATCCTGACGCAGCTCGGCCTTCTGGGCTAGAACTAGAGCTCGGGGACGTCCGCCCCGACGGGGCTGAAGGGAACGCGAAGGACCTCCGCCCAGCCGGCGACTTCCTTCTCGAGGGCGGAGACGACTTTGCCCGTGTCCTGCCAAAAGCTCCAGATCAGCACGGTGGGCCCGGCGCCCGAGATCGTCGCGCCAAGGGCGCCCATGCCCGTCGCGTGGCGGACCAGGTCCATTGATCGCGGATAGAGCGCTTCGCGGTGAGGCTGATGGAGCGTGTCTCCAGGCCCCGGCGGATCAGCGCGAGGTCAGAGCGCTCCAAGCCCAGGGCGAGCTGCGACGCGGCGGCGACGTTCTCGACCGCGTCGCCGAACGGGACTTCAGCCGGCAGGGCCGCTCGCGCCTCGGAAGTAGGCACTTCTTCGGTAGGAATAACGACGATCGCTTCGAAGCCCCCTCAGGCGGCTCGAGCCGAATCGGGCGCGGGAAGCTCGCCGTGCTCGGGCCGCGGGCAGAGCGTGAACCCGCCATAGACCGCGGCGGCGACATTGTCGGGATGGCCCTCGATCTCAACGGCCTTCGCGTAGATCTCCTCGCGAGCTGAGCGCGAGCTCGTACATGTGATCTGCCGCCATCAGGCCAGCGACGATCGCCGCTGCGCTCGAGCCGAGTCCGCGCGCGAGCGGGATTTGAGAGGTCGTCTCGAAATGAATGCCGTCGGCGGAATGGAGCTCCTCGAAGGCTCGGACACAGAGGTTCGTGCGGTCGCGGGGAAGCTGGTCCTCGCCGGTGTCGATCGCGAACTCCTCGGCTTCCCACACCTCGAGCTCCAGGTGCAGCGCGAGCGCCGCTGCGAACACGTCGAAACCCGGGCCGAGGTTGGCAGACGTTGCCGGGACCGAGACGAGCCTTCTCCTGAGCGTCACGTTGCGTCCGTCGTCAGCGAGCCGGAGCGGCCGGCGATCGCGCCGACCAAGTAGCAGCCGGCGGGGACCTGAGCGTCCGGCAGGAGGACCGAGGACTTGATGCGGGCGCCGTCGCCGATCTTTGCGCCGTCGCCGATCACGCAGGGGCCGTCGAAGCGCACGCCCTCGCCGACCTCGACATCGCGTCCGACCAGGACGCGTCCGTCGACCTCGGTGTCCGCGGGCAGTCCTGCCTGCTCGGAACCCAGGGCGTGCTCGCCCGGCTCACCGGGATCGGCGCTCGCCTCGACCAGCTCCCCTGCCCACTCGACGTCCACGTGGCCGGCCGCCACGTCCAAGTTGCCCTGGAGGTATTCCGGCGGAGAGCCGACGTCGTTCCAGTAGCCGTCCGTCTCGTGGACGTAGAAGGGGATGTCGCCGTCCAGCAGGGCGGGAAAGACGTCGAGGGCGAAGTCGGGTGCGTCAATGTCGGGGAAGTGGTCGAAGATCTCTGGGCTGAGCGCATAGATCATGCAGTTCGCGAGGTCGGAAAGCGCCTCGGCGGGGTCCGGCTTCTCCTGGAAGCCCTGAACGCGCCCGTCGGAGCCAGTCACGATCACGCCGTACTCCTGCGTGTCTTTGACTTTCTTCACGGCGAGCGTCGCCAGCCCGTCGTTCTGCTCATGCGCGGCGGCGAGCGCCGCGAAGTCGATGTCCGTCAGGGCGTCGCCCGCCATGACCAAGAAAGGCTCGTCGCCGAAGAAGTCACGCACGTTCCTGACGCCACCGGCCGTGCCCAGGAGCTTCTCCTCGTGCGAGTAGGTCAGCGTTCACGCCCAGGTCCGAGCCGTCGCCCAGCCGGCCCTCGATCGTCTCGGGAAACCAGTGGAGGTTGCAGACGACGTCGGTAACGCCGCCCTTCGCCAGGGAGCGCAGGATCAACTCGATCACGGGGCGGTTCGCAACGGGCACCATCGGCTTGGGCACCTCGTACGTGAGCGGGCGCAGCCGCGTGCCCAGCCCTGCTGCCATCACCATCGCCTTCATCGCGAGGTGAGGCTAGTCACCTTCCCTCGCGCTACGGCCTGAATACGAGTGCTGTCGTGTAGGACTACTCGTTGTTTGTCCAATTCGCATTCGTTGTCCTGCCGCATAGCCCGACCGATAGGTGCCGGCCGTCAATCCGGAGATGGGTGTCGTCAGGCCGAATGGCAGGCGGGTGCTCGCGGGTGACGTCAGGCCGAAGAGCCCGCCGCCGATGGAACGAGCGGGCCCACCCCGTTGGCCTGATAGCAGATGAAGAGATCAAGCCCCGAGGCGGCCGTTCCAGAGGCGCCCAAGGCCGCGTTTCCGGTGACGACAGCCCGGTCGCCGTTGCCGCCAACGTAACTGCCGCCGGGGACAGACAGGAAAGACGAGCGTGTTCAATGGGAATCGGCCCAACGGCCGCGAAGCCCTCTGCGAACACCGACCGGACGACTCCGGAAAGGCTCGCCTCGTCGACGTCGCTGCCGGTGACGCTGTTGTCGGTGATCTCGCCGCCGGCGCCTCCCGCAACCGAACCGTTGCCGAGGGTCGGATTCGGATAGGAGCCCGGCCAGATCGCCGCCGGCGGGGCCAGTCGCGCCCGCGGTCAGTCGTCGGTCTCGCAGGTGACGGTGCCGTTCTGGGCGATCGTTCGAATCGACGTGCCCGCCGCGCAACTGCTGCTGACACGGCTCTGAAGGATCGTCGGGTCGAGCCCTGCCTCGCTGATGTCGGACCCGTCCAACGAGCTGTCGTTGAAGAGCGACGCTTCAGAGATCTCGAGCGTGCCCAGGCTGTTGTTGTCAGCGATATCGGTGGCGGTGAGGTCGTTGTCCGCCACTTCGCTCGTGCCGATCGCGTTGTTGCCGACCGTCGGGTTCGGGTAGGTCCCGGTCAGATCGCCGCCGGCGGATCCTGAAGGCGCACCGCCGCCGGTGTCCGTCTCGCAGGTGACGGTTCCGTCGGCCGCGATCTGGCGGATCGAGCTGTCGGCCGGGCAATCGCCGGTGACCCGGTTCTGAAGGTCTGTGGAGTCGAGGGAGTCGAGGGTGTCGGCGTCGCCGGCGTTCGTGGCGTTGTCGGCTTGGGCCGCGCTCGGGACCTGGCCGAGGGTCGACTCGTCGACCTTGGCCCCGGTCACGGAGTTGTCGACGATCTTCGCCGTCACGACTGAGCCGTCCGCAAGCTTGATGTCCGTCACTGCGCCGGCGGCGAGGTCGTTCGTCTTTACCTGGCCGTCCTTGATGTGCTTGGACTTGACCGAGTTCGACTTGATCGCCGCCCAGGAAATCCCTCCCAACGCGAGATAGATAGCGATGAACCCGACGATGTTCGACCGGATGAACGCTCGGACGCGTGCGGACGCTGACATGTGAGCCCCCTATGGCTGACCCGCACGGCGTTCTTACCCCCCGCACGGTTGTTGTGCGACCGAACCTACGTCGATTGCAGCCAAATGTCAAGGGCGCAAGTACCCTTCGCAGTCTTATCGCCGCTAGACGAGGAGACGCATGACAACCAGCGCTACCGCCCCTGCCACTGAAGACTTCAAGGTTGCCGATCTCGGCCTGGCCGAGTACGGCCGCAAGGAGATCAGCCTTGCCGAGCACGAGATGCCCGGCCTCATGCGGACACGCGAGGAATTCGCGGATACCCAGCCGCTCAAGGGCGCCCGCGTCACGGGCTCGCTCCACATGACCGTGCAGACCGCCGTCCTCATCGAGACGCTGACCGCGCTTGGCGCTGAGGTCCGCTGGGCCTCCTGCAACATCTTCTCGACCCAGGACCACGCCGCAGCGGCGATTGCGGCCACCGGCGTGCCCGTTTTCGCCTGGAAGGGCGAGACGCTCGAGGAGTACTGGTGGTGCACCGAGCAGGCGCTGAACTGGCCCGACTCGGACGGCCCGAACATGATCCTCGACGACGGTGGCGACGCAACGCTTCTCGTCCACAAGGGCGTCGAGTACGAGGCGGCCGGCGCGGTTCCGGATCCCGCGGGCGCCGATTCGGAGGAACTCCGCATCATCCTCCAGACGCTCGAGCGCTCGCTGGCCGAAAGCCCCGACCGCTTTACCCGCATGGCCGCCGGGATCATGGGCGTCACCGAAGAGACCACCACAGGCGTCCACCGCCTGTACGAGTTCGCCCGCGACGGCAAGCTCCTCTTCCCCGCCATCAACGTCAACGACTCGGTCACCAAGTCGAAGTTCGACAACCTCTACGGCTGTCGCCACTCGCTGATCGACGGGATCAACCGCGGCACCGACGTGATGATCGGCGGCAAGGTCGCCGTGATCTGCGGCTTCGGTGACGTCGGAAAGGGCTGCGCCGCGTCGCTCCGCGGGCAGGGCGCTCGCGTCATCGTCACCGAGATCGACCCGATCTGCGCCCTTCAGGCGTCGATGGAGGGTTACGAGGTGCGGACGCTCGACGAGGTCATCGAGACGGCCGACATCTTCATCACCGCCACCGGCAACAAGGACGTCATCACCGTCGCCGACATGGCGCGGATGAAGCACCAGGCGATCGTCGGCAACATCGGCCACTTCGACAACGAGATCGACATGGCCGGCCTCGAGAACTCGGGCGCCGAGCGGATCGTCGTGAAGCCACAGGTCGACGAGTGGACCTTCTCCGGCGGCAACTCGATCATCGTGCTCTCGGAAGGCCGCCTGCTGAACCTCGGCAACGCGACGGGCCACCCCTCGTTCGTGATGTCCAACTCGTTCACGAACCAGACGATCGCCCAGATCGAGCTGTTCGGGAAGAACGACGAGTACGAAAAGCAGGTCTACGTCCTGCCCAAGCACCTCGACGAGAAGGTCGCGCGCCTCCACCTCGACGCGCTTGGCGTGAGCCTGACCGAGCTCTCCGCCGAGCAGGCCGCCTACATCGGCGTCCCGGTCGAGGGCCCGTACAAGTCGGACCAATACCGCTACTAGATTGGGTTACCTGTACCGGGAACGATCTTTAGACCCCGCGAGCCGTGAGCGAACGCGGCGTCCGCATCGGCCCCAGCCTTTCGATCCCGCTGGCGGAGATCGAGCTGCGCGCGAGCCGCTCGTCCGGCCCCGGAGGGCAGCACGCCAACGTGACCGCCTCGCGGATCGAGGCGGTGTTCGAGATCGAGTCGTCGGCGACGCTGTCGCGGGAGCAGAAGGAGCGGCTCGCGCACCGCTACGGCAAGCGCGTCACCGCCATCGCGCAGGATGCCCGCTCGCAGGCGCGGAACCGCGACCTCGCGCTCGAGCGCCTGGCCGAGCGCATCCGCAAGGGCCTCGAGCGCCGCCGTCCACGCCAAGCCACGCGCCCCGGCCGCTCAGCCCGTGAACGCCGCCTGACCGAGAAGAAACAGCGAGGCCAAAAGAAGCAGCAGCGCCGCCGCCCCTCGATGGACGACTGAACCACGCGCGAAAGCAGAGCCAGTAGCGCTATGCGCGATTAACTCTGGACTCGCGAGAGGTGCTTAGCAATTCGCGCCGCGGCGTCTCTCAGGTCCCGGCCAGACCTCACTCGCAATTGGCGCCCGGCGTGCAGGCGTTCGGATCGTCGTTGGCCCTGGCGCTGTTCGAGCGCGCCGTCAGGTTCGTGACCGCGGGCGCAATGCGGATACCCAGTCCGCTTCCGTCGGCAACGCCGTTCAGGAACCCGTTGCGGTTCGCCACGTTGCGGACGAGCGCCTGATCCGCGCCAGCGCTGACGTCAATCCCGTCGTCCCCGTTCCCGGTCGCCTTGCTCTGGCGAACGATGCTGCCGGAGCCAAACACCAGAATTCCGTCCGAGATATTGCCCGTGGCGAGTCCTGAAACCAGGCTCGACCCGGCACCGCCGAGTGCGAACCCGAGGCGCCCGTTCCCGGCGGCCACATCGCCGGTGAGAGAATGCTCCGCGCCGCTGACCACGAATCCGTCGAACCCGCTGTCCGTCGCCAGGTTGTCTTCGAGCACAGCCGTCACGCCCTCGATGCGGAACCCGGATGAATTCGATCTCGCAACGTTTCTCCGCAGGGCGTTTTCGTCGCCTGCGACCGAGAAGCCGTCGGACGAGGAAGCTTCGGCCAGATTGGCCACCAGCTCGTTCCGGTCGCCGTTCACAGCGAAGCCATCGACCCCGTCGGCGAGTGATTCGTTGTTGCGCAAGGTGTTGCGGTCGCTCTGGATCAGGTAGCCGGCCACGTCGTTGGCCTCGGTCCTCACATCGGCGATCGTGGTGCGGCTTCCGAACACGCTGAGGCCGTTCCCATTCTCACGAGACGTGGTTGCACGGACAGAGATCTTGCTTCCGTTCAGATGGAAGCCATGCTCGTTCTCGCTTACATGGAGGTCCCGCAGCGTCACATCCTGTCCGCTACCGCCGATGAAGACCCCAGCCTCGAAATCCCTGAGCGAGCCGTTCCGGACCGAGACCCCGGTGCAGTCCGCCACGCAGCGGATGCCCGACTCGAGCATCCCCACTTCGTCGTCGGCATCGGCGCCGTTCCCCGCGATGAAATTGCCGCCAAGGTTTATGGTGATGCCGTCGCGGTCGACCACGAGACCGTTGAGATCACAGCCAAAGATGCTGTTGGCGACCCTGATGGAGCGATCGATCGTGTCGCCACACTGCACCGCGGTGAGAGGCGCAGCGCTCGCCGGCCCAGCCATCGCCCAGAGCGAAGCGGCCAAAACGGACCCGGCGATCCCCATGCATCTGATGTTCATCCTCACCCCTCTGAGTTGACCTTTGGCTCTGAAGTCAGCGGGCCCGGGCAAACGTTACACCGCGAACCTACACTTCATCGTGAGTCCCCGCATCCGCCTCATTCGTACGAGATCGCCTGGATCACGTCCAGGCGCGCCGCGCGGCGTGCGGGGAGGATCGCGGCAATCAGGCCAAGAACGATGCCCGCCAGCGCCACGGCCACCATGGCCGCCACCGGCGGCCTGTATGAGACGCCCGGCACGCCCGACGCGAGCCCCTGAAGGAGCGCCCAGCCCAAACCGGCTCCCACGGCGACGCCTAGAAGTGCGCCCACGAGGCCGATCACCACGCTCTCGGCGGCGACCTGGCGGCGGATCTGCCAACGCGAGGCGCCAAGTGCGCGAAGGACGCCGATCTCGCGCGTGCGCTCGAGCACCGACATCGTGAGGGTGTTGATGATTCCGAAGAGGCTCGCGAAGATCGCCACGCCGACGATCGCGTAGAAGGTCGCGAACTGCTGGTTCACCTGATCCTCGACGTTCGCCTTGAGCTCGGTGTTCGAAAGGACGGCGAGGTTCGGATAGTCCTCGCGGACGATCCTCCTGACCTTGTCCTCGAGCACCGGCCGGTCAGCGACTGACGTCGCCTTGAGGGCGAGCTCGGAGTCGGCCGTGACCCCGTAGACCTTCCGCATCGTCTCCAGCGACATGCCGACGGTCTGGCCGCCGAAGAGGACGGTCTCGACGATCCCTGCCACCGGCGCCTTCTGGTCACCCGAAGGTCCCTCGAGGCGCAAGGTGTCCCCCACCTCGATGTCCTCCTCGTCCGCGAAGCCCTTCCCCACGGTCACCTCGCCATCGCGCATCCGGTCGAAGACCTCCTCGCGCGGCGCGCCCTGGATATCGGTCGTATCGACCTCCTCGTACTCGGCCGGCTCGAAGGCGATGATCAAGCCGTCCGACTTCGTCTTGCCCTTGGGACCGGGCAGGTCAGTTGTAAAGAGAAAGCGCTCACGTGCGACAACCGCTGCCTCGGGAATCTTCTCCAAGCGCTCCGACAGCCGGTCGCCGATCGTCTGTTGAGGACCCTGGCCCGGGGACAGGCCGGAGGGCTGAACGGTAAGGTCGCGCGCGAAAGCGCGGTCGAACTCGTCGGAGATGGTGCCCAGGAAGCTTGATCCGAGACTGTTGACGGCGACCACCAGGGAGAGCCCGATCAGGAGCGCCGTCGCCGTGGCGGCGGTGCGACCAGGGTCTGAGCGCGCCGCGTCCGAGGCCAGCCTGCCCTCGACGGGCAGGATGCGCCGAACCGGCCACGACAGGATGCGGACGAGCGGCTTCACGACGAACGGCGCGACCAGCGCGATCCCGAAGAAGATCGCCACGGTCCCGGTCATGCCGGCTGCCGCGACGATCGGCGTGGTCTCCTCGGCGGCGCCCAGCCAAAACGCTCCCGCCAGGCCGAGCACGATGAGCGCGGCGCCGATGCCTGCCCGGCGCGGCTGCGGCTGCGGCCTGAGCTCGTCCGAGCCCAGGACGGCGCGGATCGGCGACGTCTTGCCGGCGCGTCGCGCGGGCGTGTAGGCGCCGAGGACCGCCGTCACGAGCCCCGTGGCGACGGCTGCGACGGGGGCCCACCACTCGAAGGTCAGCTTGCCGACGGGGAAGTCGAGCGCCCGGACGAACTCGGCCAGCGCATACGCGAGAGCGAAGCCGAGGCCCAGCCCGAGCACGGCGCCAAGGATCCCCAGGAGCGCCGCTTCGCGCAGCACGCTGCTGGTGATCTTTCGGCGCGGAGTCCCGAGCGTGCGAAGCATCCCGATCTCGCGCGTGCGCTGGAGCACGGTCATGTTGAACGCGTTGAAGATCAGGAAGCCCCCGACGAAGAGGGCCATCGCCGCGAAGAAGTAGAGGATCGCGTTGAACGCCTGGAGCTGGGATTCGACGTCTTCGGACTTGGTCTGCGGCGTCTCGACGTCGACCCCCTTGCCGAAGCGCCTGTCGATGCGCCGCTCGAGCGATGCGATCGTCTCCGCGCCGCCCGCCGCGATCACATCGATCTCGTCGAACGACCGCTTCTTGTCCATCACCTTGCGCGCGGCGTCGAGCGGCATCACGGCGAAGCCCTCGCCGCCGAACTCGAAGCCGCTCTGGAACTTGAACAGGCCCACGACCTCGAATTCGCGCTCGCCGTCCGGAGTCGCTAGCGAGATGCGGTCAGAGACCTTGATCGTCGTTCGCGTCCGCCCAGGTGTCCTGGACCGAGATCTCGCGGCCGCGCTCGGGGTCGCGCCCGGCGACGGTCTCGGAGTCGGTGACGTTCGTCGCGTCGGGATCCTGACCCGCGACGTTCAGCTGCTTCGCCGCGTCGGGCGGCGCCTCGCCCTTCCCGTCGACGAGCGTGAAGACGCTCGAGATCCGGCCGACCGCCTCGTCGACGCCGGGCGTGCCCTCGACTTCGGCGAACGCGCGCTTCGGGAAGCGACTCCTCCTGCCCACCGCCCGAGACGATCAGGTCGGCGCGGCCGTAGACCGAGTCGTAGAGGTCCTTGAAGGTGCGGTTGATCGTCGCTGAGAGCAGGAGGACGCCGAGGATCATCCCGACGCCGAGGACGATTCCGGCGGCGGTAAGCAGCGAGCGAGCGCGGCGCGAGCGGACCTGCTTCAGGGCGAGGGAGCCGAAGTTGCGCATGGGGCGGCGGCCTTAGGCCTGGAGGGCGGTGAACGCGGCTGAGATCAGCTCGCGCGAGCCGCCGGCTTCCTCGCCGGCGACCTGGCCGTCGCGAAGGAACACGACCCGGTCGGCGATAGCCGCGGCGCCGGGATCGTGCGTGACCATGACGACCGTCTGGTCCTGCGAGTCCGAAAGGTCGCGCAGGAGCGCCAGGATCTCGGCGCTCGAGCGGCTGTCGAGGTTTCCGGTCGGCTCGTCAGCGAGGATGAGCTCAGGCTCGCGCAGAAGCGCGCGAGCTATCGAGACCCGCTGCTGCTCGCCGCCCGAGAGCTCGGACGGCAGGTGGCTGACCCGGCCTGCCAGACCGACCGTGCCTAGCAACTCGCGCGAGCGGGAGCGCACCCGGTCGCCTGACTCGCCGGCGATCAACGCCGGCAGCAGGACATTCTCCTCCGCGGTCAGCGAGGGCAGGAGGTTGAAGAACTGGAAGACGAAGCCGATCCGATCGCGGCGGATGCGAGTGAGCCCCGCGTCGTCGAGGCCGTCGTAGCGCTCCCCGCCCAGGCTGATCTGCCCGGACGACGGCGTTTCAAGCGCCCCCAGGAGGTGAAGCATCGTGCTCTTCCCCGAGCCGGACGGGCCCATGATCGCGACGATCTCGCCTTTGCGGACCTCGATCGATACGCCGTCGAGCGCGCGGACGGCCGTTGAGCCATCGCCATAGACCTTCGCGAGGTCCTTGGCCGCGAGCACGACGGGAGCGGGGGGCTTGGGCGGCTCGGCCGCTTCGAGCTCGGGCTCGATCGCCGTTCCGCCCGAAGGAGATCAGCGCCTCGCCGGCACGGCCGATGCCGCCGCGAACGGCGCCTGTGATGTCGTCGAAGAGGGGCATGTGAAGCCCGCCAAAGCGTACTTCGGGACGCGGGGTCAGACCCCGGCCCGATGTGAGCGGTTCGTGAGGGGTCTGACCCCTCAGTCGACGGCGTGAGTCGTTACAGCTTGCCGAGCTCGGCCTTGAGGTTCTCGATGACCCCGACCGGCGAGGGATCGATCCCGCGCCTGGCGGCGAGGCAGAGCGAAACGAGGTCGCCCAGCATGACCGTCCAGAGCATGCGGGCTGTTCGCGTCTCCCCCTCCGCTTCGACCTGAATCAGGCCGGCGGCAGACGACTCGATGAGGTTCGCGGTCAGCTCGATGCGCTGGCGGGCGCGCGGATGCTGATCGAGGTCGTCCAGGAAGACGGCTGAGAACTGCTCAGAGCCGCCGGTGGGGTCCCAACCGACGATCTCGTTGTGGTCCATCTCGGGCAGGGAGTGGGCGAAGGCAGGGATCTTCGCGTTCTCGTTGATCTGCGTCTTCCAGCGATAGGCGACCGACGAGGTGAGGTCTGACCCGTAGATAACCGGGAACGAGCCGTCGAGCACGTCCGCGATGACGCTCGCGCGCTCGACAAGGGCGTCACGGCTGGCGCGCAGGTGGGCGACGGCGCCGTCGATCTCGGTGCGGATCGCGGGAGCTGCACCCGCGAGCGTTGCGACCTCGGCCGCGGCAACGAACATGTAGCCAACCGCTGCGCGAGGCTGGAGCGCTGCGGGGATGGGGATGATCGGCACGTCCGCCTCCCGGGCTGCATCGCCAAGGGCGCCGCCTGTCGTCGCGACTACGCGCTTCGCGCCAACGGCAGCTGCCGCTTCGAAAGCGGCGAGGGTTTCCTCGGTGTTGCCGGAGTAGCTCGCGCAGAGGACCATTCGCTGGGGCGAGGTCCAGGGCTCGAGGCTGTAGTCGCGGACGGTCGTGAAGGGCAAGGTCGTCCGGCTTCCGAACGCGCTGCGCGCGAGGTCGCCGCCGATTGCCGAGCCCCCCATCCCGCAGACGACCAGGCCGTTCGCCTTGGTTGCGGGAATGCGCGCCGACTCGACTCTGAACAGGGCGTCCGAGAGATGGTCGGGCAGGGCCAGGACATCGTCCAGCTGGTTCTGCGAATCGATCGCGCGGATGGCTTCAAGGACTGAGCTCACGCCGCAACCATGCCAGGTTCCACGCGAGCGTCGTGCTCAAGTCGCGCGCCAGGCTCAATTCGGGCGCCTTCGCCCACGATCGCGCCGTCCTCGACGACCGCGTTGGCGCCGACCTTGACGCTTGCCGCGAGGATCGCCCCCTCGATCCGCGCGCCCGCCCCCACCTCGCAATCAGCGTGGAGGACGGAGCCCACGATGACCGCGCCCTCCCCCACGTTCGCGTCGCGACCGATCACGGCGTTGGGGCCAAGCTGCGCTCCGCCGGCGACGCCGGCGCCGGACTCGACGAGCACGGGTCCCTCAACGTGGGCGGACCCGTCGACCTCGGCGTGCTCGTCCACGCATACGGCCCTCTCGTCCATTCGCGCCGCAACCTCGGTCTCGACCCGGCCGGTGAGGATGTCCCAGCTCGCCTGTAGGTAGCGCTCAGGTGTTCCGATGTCCATCCAGTAGCCGTCGAGCCTGAGGCCGAAGAGCCCCTGGCCGACGAGCCGGGGAAAGATTTCGCGCTCGATCGAGACCGAGCGCCCCGCGGGGATGAGGTCGGCGACCGAGCGCTCGAGGACATAGGCGCCCGCGTTCACCTCGTCGGTGTCGATCTCTGCCGCGTCCGGCTTCTCCAGGAACTCGGTGACGGCACCCGTCTTGGAGTCCTTGCGGACGAGTCCGTAGGAGGTCGGGTCGTCCACGGGGTAGAGAGCGAGCGAGGCGACGGCGTCGCGCTCGGAATGGATGCGCATGTGCTCGCTGAGGTCGAGGTCGGTGAGTACGTCGCCGTTCAAGACGAGGAAGCGGTCGGAAAGGAGGCCCTGGTCGGCGGCGAGGCGAATCGGGCCCGCGGTGCCAAGCGGCACGGACTCCTCGACGTAGCGCACGCGCGGACCGCCTGGGATCTGCTCGCCGAGCGCCGAGCGCAGGTCGTCGGGGCGAAACCCGCACGCCATGACGACGTCCGTGACGCCGTGGCGACCGAGCCAGTCCGCCATGAAGCGGATGAACGGGCGATCCACCAGCGGTACCGCCGGCTTTGGCTGCGTGAGGGTGAGCGGATGAAGACGGGTGCCTTGCCCGCCGACGAGAACGAGCGCCTGCACTTACTCGCCGCCGCTCTGACCATCCGGCCGGCCGATGCCCTCATACGCGAAGCCCGCGGCGCGGAGCTCACCGGCGTCGAGGTAGTTGCGCCCGTCGATCAGGACTGCCGAGGCCATCGAGTCGCGTGCGCTTACCCAGTCGAGCTCCGAGAACTCGGGCCACTCGGTAACGAGGACGACGGCATCGGCGCCCTCGAGCGCCGCCTCGGCTGAAGGAGCCATCTCGACGTCCGGCAGCATCGCCGACGCGCTGTCCTCGGCCACCGGGTCGTACGCGACGACCTTCGCGCCCTCGCCCTGTAGCCGTGCCGAGAGGACCAGGCTGGACGCCTCTCGCATGTCGTCGGTGTCCGGCTTGAAGGCCAGGCCGAGCAATGCGATCCGCTTGTCGACGAGCGTGCCCAGGTGCTTCTCGAGCTTCGCGATCACGCGGCGCTTCTGAAGCTCGTTCACCTCGATGACGGCGTTGAGGAGCTGGAAGTGATAGCCCGAGTTGCCGGCAAGCTGCTTGAGGGCGCTCACATCCTTTGGGAAGCATGAGCCCCCATAGCCAATTCCCGCCTTCAAGAAGCTGGCCCCGATGCGCTCGTCGAGCCCCATGCCGCGGGCAACCTCGGTGACGTCGGCCCCGGTCTGCTCGCACACGTTCGCGATCTCGTTGATGAAGGAGATCTTCGTGGCGAGGAAGGCGTTCGAGGCGAGCTTGATCATCTCGGCCGAGGCAACGTCGGTGCGCACGATCTCGCCGCCCAGCGGCGCATAGAGGCCCTCGACTGCGTCAGCCGCTTCCTCCGAGCCGGCGTCGGCGCCGACGACCACGCGGTCGGGGTGCATGAAGTCCTGGATAGCCGAGCCCTCCTTCAAGAACTCGGGGCATGAGACGTAGCGCAGGTCGGGCTTGTCGCGGCGGATCGAGGCGCCGGTCCCCGAGGGCACCGTGCTCTTCATGACCAGCGCGTGCTCGGAGTCCTCGGGAAGCTGCCCGACGACGGAGCGCACGCGCGAAAGGTCGGCGTCGCCCGAATAGGTCGGGGGCGTGTCCACGCAGCAGAAGAGGAGGCGGGCCTCGGAGAGGACGTCGTCCATCGAGGTCGTGAAGGTGATCCGCTCGGCGTTCTTTGAAAGGAGCTCAGCCAGGCCCGGCTCGTGAATGGTGACCTCGCCGCGGCGGAGCGACTCGACCTTTTCTGAGTTCACGTCAAGCGCGACTACGCGGTGCCCCAGCTCGGCGAAGCACGTGGCGGTCACCAGGCCCACCCAGCCGACGCCGACGACACCTACCTGTTCACGCTCAGTTGCCATGGGCGCGAAAAGCTATCCGCCGAGCTCTCGGGTCGACGCCGCCAACTCGAGCATCTGCGCCTCCGTGAGGGCGTGAGAGAGAGTGTTGATGACCCAGTAGGAGCCCTTTGAGGTCCGCCAACCAACGAGCCGGAGCTTGTCCTGCTCGTAGAAGAGGAGGAACTCGCGACCGTTGATCGTGCGCGTGTCGCTGGGGTTCTTGAGGATCGGCGGGTCGTCCCAGTTCGTGCCGCTGAACCCGTAGTAATCACCGTAGAGCGGCTGGAACGGGATTACGAACTTGTACATCCCGTAGATGTCTTCGCTGTTCGGGCCAAGCAGCGCCGCGGCGCGCGACTCCTCAGAGATCGCGGTATTCGCGCTCTGGACGAGGCGCGTGGGATAGAAGATCGGAAACTCGAGCTTGCGGTGCTGCAACGTCTTTGCGAACTCCGCTGCCTTCGCCTGCGCCGGGCCCGCGAAATCGACCAGCGGCGCCTGGGTCGGGGGTTCCGGCTTGGGCTTTTCCTTGTCGTCGCCTCCGCCGCCACCTTCGTTGCCGCCACCCGAGCTCGGCTCGGCGGCCTGCTCCGGCGGGGCTTCGTCAAGATCGCTGCCGAGGAACTGCTCGACCGCGGCGTCGACCTCTGCGGGTGATGCGACCACCCCGCCATCGGGCGAGAGTTTGCCGAAGTCGACCTGGCGGACCGGCGCGTTCCTGACCGAAGCGAACGTCTTCAGCATCCCCACGATGGCCGACGCGCTGTCGATGTCAGAGGACGTGTTCTCGGTGAAGATGTCGATGTACTCCTCGCCGTTGCCGAAGAACGGCAGAAGCTCGCCCGGGGGGATGCGCTGACGCGCCTCGCGGATGAAGTCCTGCTGGCGCGCACCGCGCACGAGGTCGTTGTCAGTGTGGCGGTAGCGGACGTACTGAAGGGCCTTGTACCCGCAGAGCTTCTGGTAGCCCGCCTCGACGTCGATCTCTGCGTACTCGCCTCCGACCGGGTTGAAGTAGTGGCGGTCAACGTCGATGTAGACGCAGCCGATTGCGTTTACCGCTTCGAGGAAGCCGCCGAAGTCGACGTTCACGACGTGGTTGATCGGGATGTCCAGATAGTTGGTGATCGTCTTGATCGCGAGCGTTTCGCCGCCCCCTGTCGGATCTTCCTGCTGTCCATAGGAGTAGGCGGCATTGATCTTGGTCGTCCCGTATCCCGGGATCGGCACTTCCAGGTCGCGCGGCAACGACATCAGCGAGAGGAACCCTGAGTCCTTGTCGGGGTCAACTCGCAGGAGGATCGCCGTGTCTGAGCGCCCAGGATCGCCCACCGTGGTCTCACGCTTGTCGGAGCCGAGAATGAGGATCGTCTGGGGCGCTCCGCCTTCGACCGTCTCGAGCTGCTGGCGCGCCGCCGATAGCGATGAGTCGTTGAGGCCCTTGGCGATGTCGTTGAGGAAAAGGAGGAATGAGACGGCGGTCGCCGCGGCCATCGAGGAGACGATCACGAACGCCGCCGCCGTGAAGCGCCAGCCAATGCGGCGCTTGGGCGGCTTGCCGACGCCTTCATCGCCTTCTTCTGCGGCTGCGGCGGCTGCAACCGGAGGTGCGGCCGCTGGCGGCTGGACCTTGTGCGAGCCGGTCGTGACCTGGTGCGAGAACGACGACTTCTCGGCGCGCTTCGCCAGGCCGGCGTGGGCCGCCTCGCGCTGAGCCTCGACGTCCGACAGGGTGAGGGTGTCCGCTTCGATCGTTTCCCCGCTGACCTGAGGCGGTGGGACGACGATGGTGTCGTCGACGGGGGGTTCAGCGTCGTCGGCCTCCTCGACCTCTTCGGCGGGGGACACAGCGTCGACTGTGGGGACAGGCACCTTGTCCTCGGCAGGCTCATCTGCCTCGGCAGCGTCGGAGCCAGTCCCCGCGCTCGGTTCTTGCCGTGCCTTGCCGGCGAAGGTTGAGGGTGGCGGGATGTCTGGGGTCTCGTCACCGTCCTGCTCGTCTTCGTTGTCGGGCAGCTCTTCGTCGGTCATGCCGGTGGCCCTGGGTTCATGCGGGTGGGCAGTGAGGCGACGAAGTCGGAGATGGTGCGGCGGTAGCTGGAGAGCGACGGGATCGAGACCCACTCGTCGGGGCCATGGTGGCCGGCGCCTGAAGGCCCGAACTCGACCGTGGGAATGCCCGCCTTGAGGAACGAGACCGCGTCCGAGGCGCCATGGCGGCCGATCGTCGTGACCTCCTCGGGATGATGCGGCGAGGCGGCGTCGCGAAGTGCCGAGACGAAGGGCGACTGCGGGTCGACCAGGGCGGGTGGTCGATGGAAGGTCGAGATGACCTCAGCGCCGTCGATCGCCGACACCTCTTTCAGGATCGTTTCGGGCTCCTGCTCCGGCAGGTAGCGAACGTCGACATCGATCACGCAAGCGTCTGGCACCTTGTTGAGCGCATCGCCCCCGAGGATGCGTCCTAGATTGATCGAGGGGCGGTCGTAGAGCTCCGAGCTCTCCTGGGCAAAGGGTAGAGATTCGATCTCGCGGAAAACCTCGATGGCGCGCAGGATCGCGTTCCGCCCCAGCCACGGCGTGGCGCCGTGCGCTGCGTGGCCACCAACGTTGATGCGCATGGCAAAAACACCCTTCGCGGCCACTCCAACGAGCATGTCCGTTGGTTCGCCGGTAATCGCGAAATCCCCCTTGAAACCCTCCGCGACGAGCAGGTCAGCTCCTCGCTCCTGCTCCTCCTCGGACTCCTCGTCAGGCACGATCCCGAGCCTGCACCGCACGCCCTCCACGTTCTGAAGGTCGGCGATCGAAAGCATCAGCGCCGCCAGGCCGCCCTTCATGTCATATGCGCCGCGCCCGTAGAGGCGCTCGCCGTCCACCCGCGCCTCGAACTGCTCGGCATGGCCAGGCACGACGTCCATGTGGCCGTGAAGGAGAACCGTGATCGGCGCGTCGACCGGGCCCGCGTCGGCCACGAGGACCGGCAGGTCACGCACGGTCAGCTCATGAACCGTCACATCCCGAGCCTCGAGCCACCCACGCACGAACCCCGCACAGAGGCTCACGCCCTGCGCGTTCGAGGAATCGAAGCCGATCAGCTTCTCGGTGAGAAGACGCTCGTCCATGGACGAGAGAATCTAGAGCTAGGACGCTTCGGCGATTTTGATGAAGGCTTCGGCTCGGGCCTTGTCGCGCACCGCTTGTTCCTCGGCGGCTGAGCCTTCCTCGGCCTCTTCGATGCGCTTTTCGGCGTCTTCGAGCTTTGACTTCAGCTCGGAGGTGTCCAGCTTGTCCGGCTCGACGGCCTCGGCGATGAGGACTCGCGCGCGGTTGGCGAAAACCTCGAGCCATCCCTCGCCCTGGGCGAAGCGGCTGTCCGGCTCGGAGCCTTCCGACTCGTACAGGCGCAGCTCGTTCGGCACCAGCCGGGCGACGATCGGGGCGTGCCGCGCGCGGATGCCCACTTCGCCCGTCGTGGTGCGGGTGGAGAGCTGCCAGAGCTCACCGCGGTAGACCTCACCCTCCGGGGTCAGGACCTCCGCCTCGAACTTGTGCTCGTCGGCCAAGGCGGACTAGCTTTCGCTCGAGGGGTCAGACCCCTCTGAGTCCGAACCTTCGCCGGCTTCGGATTCGGGGTCAGACCCCGCGTCGCGGCGCTTCTCGGCCTCCTCGGCTTCCTTCTCCTTGCGCTCGTCGGACTCGGCCTTCTCGCGCTCGACGCTCTCGTCCTTCTCGGCCTTCTCGTCGTCGCCGGTGACCTGCTCGATCGAGCCCTTCATGTAGAAGGCGCCCTCGGGCAGATCGTCGTGCTCGCCGTCGAGGATGGCGCGGAACCCGGCGACCGTGTCGGAGACCGAGACGAACTCGCCGGAGCGGCCGGTGAAGGCCTCAGCGACGAAGAACGGCTGGGAGAGGAAGCGCTCGATTCTGCGCGCCCTGTTCACCGACTGCTTGTCGTCGTCGGAGAGCTCGTCGATCCCGAGAATCGCGATGATGTCCTGGAGCTCGCGATAACGCTGCAGCGTCTCCTGGACGTCGGTCGCGGTCTTGTAGTGCTCCTCGCCAAGGATGTCCGGCTTGAGGATCGTCGACGTCGAGTCGAGCGGGTCGACCGCAGGGTAAATCCCCTTCTCCGAGATCGACCTCGACAGGGTCGTGGTCGCGTTCAGGTGCGCGAACACGGACGCCGGCGCGGGGTCCGTCAAGTCGTCAGCCGGGACGTAGACCGCCTGGATCGAGGTCACCGAGCCCTTCTTGGTCGAGGAGATTCGCTCCTGTAGCTCGCCCATCTCAGTCTCGAGCGTCGGCTGGTATCCGACGGCCGAGGGCATGCGGCCCAAGAGCGCCGACACCTCAGAGCCCGCCTGAACGAAGCGGAAGATGTTGTCGATGAAGAGCAGCACGTCTTGGCCACCCTGCTCGCGGAAGTACTCGGCCATCGTGAGGCCGGACAGCGCGACTCGAAGGCGCGCGCCAGGCGGCTCGTTCATCTGACCGAACACGAGCATCGTCTTGTCGATGACGCCCGACTCCTTCATCTCGAGCCAGAGGTCGTTGCCCTCGCGCGAGCGCTCGCCGACGCCGCAGAAGGCCGACAGGCCCTCGTGCTCCTCGGCGATAGAGCGGATCAGCTCCTGGATGAGCACGGTCTTGCCGACGCCGGCGCCGCCGAACAGGCCGACCTTGCCGCCCTTCGCGTACGGGGCGAGAAGGTCGATGACCTTGATGCCCGTCTCGAGGATCTCCTGAGCCGGGGCCAGGTCTTCGACGGTGGGGGCCGCACGGTGGATCGGCCAGCGCTCTTCCGTCTCGACGTCGCCTGCGTCGTCGATCGGCTCGCCGAGGAGGTTGAAGATGCGGCCGAGCGTGTTCTCGCCCACGGGAACCGAGATCGGCCCGCCGGTGTCGATCACGTCGTCGCCTCGCTGGAGGCCGTCGGTCGCATCCATCGCGACGGTGCGGACGCGGTCGTCTCCGAGGTGCTGCTGAACCTCAAGCGTCAAATCCATCGCGGCGCGCTCGTCGGACTCCTCGATCTCGATCTTGAGCGCGGAGTAGATCTCCGGGAGCTCGCCGGGGAACGAGATGTCGACGACGACGCCAAGCACCTGGTCGACGGAGCCCACGTTGCCTTCGCCGTTGGATGACGCTCCGTTTGAGCTCTGCTGGGTGGACGCTGTTTCAGACATTTGTTTCTTTCTCCTTAACCGAGCGCCTCGGCGCCCGCGACTACTTCAAGAATTTCCTGAGTGATCTCTGACTGACGAACCCGGTTCATCTCCCGGGTGAGGTCGTCGATCATCTCCTCAGCGTTCTCAGATGCCGACCGCATCGCCGTCATCCGTGCGCCCAACTCCGACGCGGACGACTCGAGGAGGGCACGGTAGACCGACAGGTCCACGTACTCCTCGATAAGCATCGGCAAGAGTGTCTCCGCGTCCGGCTCGTGGATCATGTCCGAGCGCTGATGCGCCTCGGCGAGATCCTCGTCCGAGTAGCCCTCCTCCTCGGGGATGCCCTCGCCGAAGACCTCGGCTTCCGACATCGGAAGGAGCGTCTGGCGGCGCACGTACTGCGTGAGCGGCGAGACGTAGCGGTTGTAGACGAGATCGACCTTGTCGATGTCGCCGTCGCGAAAGGCTGCGGTCAGGTCGCGCGAGATGTCGCGGGCATCCGTGAACGACGGTCGCTCGGTGAACCCGACGTATGACTCGACGACGTTCTCTCCGCGGAAGGTCATGGTCGAGGAGCCTCGGCGGCCGACCACGCGGTACTCGGTCTCGGCCGACTCCTCGCGCTGGTACTCGCGCTTCAAGCGAACTCCCTCGCGGATGATCTGAGTGTTGAAGGCGCCCGCCAACCCGCGGTCGCCCGTGACGAGCACGATGCCGACGGTCGAAACGTCGCGCGTCTCCATGAGCGGGATGCGCTTCGCCATCTCCTTGTCACCCTCGGCGACCTCACGCGTGAGCTTGCGGATCGCCTGCGCGTACGGGCGCATGTGCTCGATCCGCTGCTCGGCGCGCCGCAAGCGCGCAGCCGCGACCATCTCCATCGCCCGCGTGATCTTGCGGATGTTCTTGACGGAGTTGATCCGCGCCGTGACTTCCTTGCGCGTCGCCATGGGTTACGAGCTCTCGCTCTCCTCCGCTTCGTCGTCGGAGTCGCTATCGGCGTCCTCTTCTCGATCGCCTGTGGGGTCAGACCCCTCATCAGGTTCATCTTCCGATTCCGATTCGTCAGCGGGGTCAGACCCCGCGCTCGACTCGCTCGGCGACGTGGCTGCCCTTCTCGCGTTCCTCCTCGGACTTGATGCGGTCGGACTCGCCCTCTTCGAGCGGCTGGCCGTCCTCGTCGAGGTCGGGGCCGAAGTCGTCGACGGACTCTGAAAGGGCCTCGTCGAGCTCTTTTTCCACGTCGTCGCCCCAGTCGCCGTCGTTCAGGCGCTTGAGCAGGTCTTCGTTCTCCGACTTCAAGCGGCTGATCGCCGAGTCGATGAAGTCATGGACGCGCTCAGTCTTCAGGCGGTCGAGGTGGCCTCCGGTGCCGGCGTAGATCGAGACGACCTGCTCGCCGACGGTCAGAGGCTTGCGCTCGTTCTGCTTGAGCATCTCGACGAGGCGCTCGCCGCGTGCAAGCGACGCCTGCGTCTCGGGGTCGAGCTCCGAGCCGAACTGAGCGAACGCCTCCAGGTCGCGGAACTGCGAGAGCTCCAGGCGGAGCTTTCCGGCGACCTTTTTCATGGCCTTCGTCTGCGCGTTGCCTCCGACTCGGGAGACCGAGATGCCGACGTTGATCGCCGGCCGGACGCCGGAGTAGAAGAGGTCGGACTCCAGGAAGATCTGGCCGTCCGTGATCGAGATGACGTTCGTCGGGATGTAGGCGGACACGTCGTTCGCCTGCGTCTCGATGATCGGCAGGGCGGTGTGTGAGCCGCCGCCTAGGTCGTCGTTCAGCTTCACCGAGCGCTCAAGGAGGCGCGAGTGGAGATAGAAGACGTCGCCGGGGTACGCCTCGCGACCCGGCGGGCGGCGCAGAAGCAGCGACATCTGGCGGTATGCGAACGCGTGCTTTGTCAGGTCGTCGTAGATGCACAGCGCGTGCTTGCCGTTGTAGAGGAAGTGCTCGCCCATCGCGCAACCCGCGTACGGGGCGATGAACTTGATCGGTGCAGCCTCGTCGGCGGGCGCGGCGACGATGATGGTGTTGTCCATCGCGCCGGCGTCCTCGAGCATCTTCTGGACCTGCACGACGGTCGACATCCGCTGGCCGATGGCCACGTAGATGCAGACGACGTCAGAGTCCTTGTTGTTGATGATGGTGTCGATCGCGACCGCGGTCTTGCCGGTCTGGCGGTCGCCGATGATCAGCTCGCGCTGGCCACGGCCGATCGGGATCATCCCGTCGATTGCCTTGAGGCCCGTCTGAAGCGGCTCGACAACGGGCTGGCGCTGAACGACGCCGGGAGCCTTGAACTCGGCTGGGCGCGTCTCGGAGGTGTTCAGGTCTCCCTTGTCGTCGAGCGGGCGACCCAGCGGGTCGACCATGCGGCCGAGAAGCTCGTCGCCGACCGGGATCTCGAGGAGCTTGCCGGTGCGCTTGACCTCGTCGCCTTCCACGACCTGGTCCCACTCGCCGAAGAGCACGGCGCCGACGTTGTCCTGCTCGAGGTTGAGCGCGAGGCCTGTTACGTCATGCGGCAGCTCGAGCATCTCGAGCGCCATGCAGTTCTCGAGGCCATGGACGCGAGCGATTCCGTCTGCGACCTGGAGCACAGTTCCGACCTCCGAAAGCTGCTGCTCGTCGGTGTCGAAATCCTGAATCCGGTCTCGCAGGATGTTCCCGATCTCGTCTGGGCGAATCTCCACTCTTCTTCAGCTCCTTTTCATGAGTCGCGCCAGGCGGCTAAACCGCCTGCGCGACTTCCTTTCTCAGTCTGTTCAGCTTCTCGCGCAGGCTGGCGTCAAGCACCATGTTCCCCACACGAAGGACAAGGCCGCCGAGGATCTCCTCGTCGACATTCGCCTCTAGATCAATCTTTTTGTCCGTCTGGCGCTCGATCTCGTCACCGACGCGCTTCACGACCGCATCCGAGAGCGGCACGGCACTGGTGATGCGGACCTCGAGGCGCTTGTTCTCCTCGGCCCAGAGCTCGTCGAAATAGGTCCGGATACGAAAGATCGCGGGCATCCGGTGCTTCTCGGCGAGAAGGGACAGGAAGTTCGAGAACTCGTCCGAAGCGCCGTCGACCGCCTTCTCGATGCCATCGCGCTTCTCCTGCGAGGAGAAGTACGGGCTGAAGAAGAAGACCTGAAGCTCACGATCCTCGTCGAGGGCGTCGGCGAACTCGCCCAGCTCCGAGCGAATCTCGTCGATCTTGCCCTCTTCTTTGGCGACGTCGAACAGGGCGTCGCCATATACACGTGCGATCTCTTCCATTGAGCCTTCCGCTACTCCGAGCGCTCCGCGCCGGCGAGAGCTGAGAAGTCCAGCTCCGAGAGCGCTTCCTCGATGAGCTTCTGGTGGTCCTCGTCCGTGAGGGACTTCTTGGTCACCTTCTCGGTGGCGAGCACCGTCAGGTCGGCGACCTCGCGGCGGATCCCGTCCAGCGAGCGGCGCGTTTCGGCCTCGATGTCTTTGCGCGCAGAAGCGACGAGCTCCTCGCGCTTGGCCTTGCCTTCAGCGGTCGCCTCAGAGACGGCATTCTCGGCAGACTTGCGGGCGCGGGCCGAGATGTCGTCAGCCTGCTCGCGAGCCTCTTTCAGCCGTGCGCGGTACTCCTTGAGGATCTCGTCCGCCTCGGCTCGCTGCTTTTCGGATGCCTCGATGTTCTCGCGAACGGCGTTGGCCCGCTTCTCGAGCGCCTCGGCGATCTTCGGGAAGGCGGTCCTCTTCAAGAACCACATCGTGAAGAGGAAGAGGACAAGCGTCCAGATCATCAGGCCGAGGCCCGGTGAGACCAGGAAGCTGCCGCCCTCGTCAGTGGCAGCGAGGGGCAGGAGCCCAGTTATGTCGGTCAGGTACTCCACGCGTTCGGCCTAGAGGAAGAAGGCGATAAGGCCGAAGATGAACGTGTAGAAGGCGACTGCCTCGGTGAGGGCGAAGCCGAGCCAGCGGATCTGCTGGAGCTCGTCCTTCATCTCGGGCTGGCGGGCAACCGACTCGATCTCCGCACCGAAGATGATGCCGATGCCGATTCCGGCGCCGATTGAGCCCAGTCCCGCGCCGACGCCGAGGGCGATCGACTTGAGACCGTCGTCGGTCACCTCAGCTAGGGGGATCAGGAAATCCATGTTGCTCCTTTTGGTTGGGACATACAGTCTGTATGTAGTCTAGTTTGTAACAAGATGATACTTGTGTGATGAATGTCCGTTTGGCCCATCATCAATGGGTTTCCGACGTCGCGCCGCCGAGATAGATGGCGGTCAGGGTCGCGAAGATGAACGCCTGAAGCGTCGCGATCAGGCCCACCTCCAAGAGGAAGAAGAGGAAGGCCAGGGGCAGGGTGATGAGGCCCAGTGCCGCGACGCCGAGCAGGACCGCAAGGCCTCCGCCCATGAACAGAAGCAGGAGGTGGCCGGCCAGGATGTTGGCGAACAATCGAACCGAGAGCGAGATGAGGCGGGCGACATGAGAGATCGCCTCGATGCCGAAGAAGAAAGCCTTGGCGAAGATATTCATGTTCTCGAGGCCAGGGGGCAGCCAGCTCGCGAGATAGGGGAAGAAGCCCTTGGCCCGGACGCCCTCGACGTGGTAGGAGCTCCAAACCACAAGCGTGAGGACGAGCGGGATCGACAGGTTGGCGGTTGCGGCATAAAGCGCGAACGCCGGAATCTCGACGCCGAAGACGTCGATGGGGTGCTCGGTGTTCGTCGGCAGCGGCAGGTAGCCGATCATGTTCGAGAACCAGATGAAGAAGAAGAGCGTCGCCAGGAACGGGAACCAGCGGAGTGACATCTTCTCGTCGAGGTTGTCTCCGGTGATGTTCTTCCTGGTGAGGTCGTAGGAAAGCTCCACCGCCATCTGGACCTTGTTCGGCTCGCGCTGCATCCGATTCGCGATGTACGTCATCGAGCCGATCGTCGCGATCGTCGCGAGGAGGAGGTAGAGAACCGCCTTGTTGATCGAGAGGTCGATGCCCGCGATGTCGATCGTGATCCACGGATCGAGGAAGAACTCGTTCTGCGGCTGGAACTCGTCGTTCTTGCCGTCGACGCCCACGACGAACACAAGCACGCCCAGCATCAGGATGTAGAGCCCGAAGCCGATGAGGACCTTCGCCTTGAGGCTCATGCGGATGTCCCCTCCCCGCTGGTCAGCCCTTGCGATACGAGTTGAATTGTGAAGAGCGCGGTCACTAGAAGAGCAGCGGCAAGGCCGTCTTCGCGATCAGCGAACAGGCCGACGAGGAGGACCGCGACCGAGACGAGCCAGACGCGCCCCATCGACGAGATCGCCTTAGTGCGGAAGGCGTCGCGGCGATTACCGGCAGCAAGGCTGTGGGCGATGCGGGAGTTCGCATACGCGAGGGCAAGGCGCTGGGCGATCCAGGCGCCCGCGGCGACCGCGTAGCCGAGCATCGGCCAGTCCGCCGCGATGAAAACCGGCAGCGCGACGGCAAGCAGGATCAGGTCCAGATTTCGGAGGATCGCCGAAGCTCCCGCGCCGGCCCGCTCAGATCCGCTTAAAGCGAGCGTGGACAAGGACCATGCCCCCGACGATTCCGACGAACAGTCCCAACAGCCCCAGCGGGACCGCGAGCCCAACCAGCGAACCGAGCCCGAGCCCGACAGCTCCGCATCCCACCATCGCCCCGACCAGCGCCATGCCGGCGGTGGCGGCATCCATCCTCGTGGGGGGTTCTTGACTCATCCGAGTCGGAGGGGGTTGGAGAAGACACTTACAGGTGGGCTTTGTGGCTCAAAAGACGGAGATAGCCGCTCCGGGGCGCTAAGCGCCGAGCCGGTGCGGCCGAGACGAATATATCCGAATAACTGGTGTCACCTTGCCCACTTTGTGACTAGTTAGTGACACTACGTGGACGGCGGCAACGCCTCGAACTCGCCCGTCTCCGTATTGAGCTCGCGGAACTCGCCCGTATCGGGGTCGATGGCGGTGAAGCTGCCCGTCTCGAGCTCGCGCGCCACCCCCTCGTCCACCTCGGCTTCGGGAACACCTCCGGGCCTGGCGGCGGCAAGCTGGCGTGAGCGGATCCCCCGGAGCTTGAGGATCTCCAGGACGTAGATCAGATACACGCTCGCAGCCAGCGCGATGAGCGCGAAGACGACCATGAGCGCGGTCCAGCCGGCGTGGAAGTTGCCGTGGTCGTCCGAGTAGGGGACGAAGCGAAGCGCGAGCGCCAGCCCGGCCATGACAAGCGCCCAGCCATAGAGATAGGCCAGCGTCCGGCGCTGGGAGAAGCCCAGGTTCGCCATGCGGTGGTGGAAGTGGGAGCGGTCCGCCTCGTAGATCGGCCGCCGGTACTTGAGGCGCTTGGCGACGACGAAGCCGGTGTCCAGGATCGGCACCATCAGAACGATCAGCGGCAGGAACAGGGCGACGACGGCATTCGTCTTCAACGCACCCTGGATCGCGATGCAGCCCAGGAGGAAGCCGAGGAGGTTCGATCCGGTGTCCCCCATGAAGCTGGAAGCGGGAGGAAAGCCGTGGCGAAGGAAGCCCAGCGCGGCGCCGGCAGTCAGCGCAGCCAGAACACCAGCGGGGTTGCGATCGAGCGAAAGGGCGATCACCGCGAGCGTTGCCGCCGAGATCACGCAGACGCCGGCGGCGAGCCCGTCGACCCCGTCGGTGAGGTTGATGATGTTCACGATGGCGACGATGCCGAGGACGGTGACCACCTCCCCGAGGTCGACCGATCCGATGACGTCGATGCTCGCGGGGTCGACGGTGCCGAGGAAGGGCAGCGAGAAGCTCGTGACCGCCACGCCGGCGGACACCGGGATGATCGTCGCGCCGATCTGACCCGCGAGCTTGAAGGCGGCATGGAGGTCGAAGACGTCGTCGATCACTCCCACGGCGGCGATCGCGACAGCGCCCGCGAGGATCGCGCGCGTCTGATCGCCCCGTAGCCCGTCGCCCATCGGCAGGAACAGGATCCCCGCGACCAGCACGCCGATCAGGATCGCGAGCCCTCCCAGCTTCGGCGTCGGCATGACGTGGAGGCTGCGCTCGTTCGGCACATCGATCGCGCCGATCCGGCGGGCGATCCACTCCGAGGAGGGCACCAGCAGCAGCGCGAGGACCGCCGCGACGAAGAACGCGTAGACCGCGTCGATGGTGTCGGGCACGGCGTCGATCAGCATCGCGCTCTAGGCCTCCACGGCTTCGAGGATCCCGTCGACGAGGAATGAGGCATCGCGGGGATTCTGAACGCCTGCGGGCGCAGAGCGCTTGGAGAGCTCGAGGCCGGCCGGGTCATCGAGGGGCGACAGGAGCCCCTCGGCCATTAGCTTCGCGTCGACGGCGCCGAGCTCGCCGGTGAAGATCGTCCGGACCGGAGTCCCCAGCGCGACCGCCTCGCGGTTCATGGTCCCTCCCGCAGAGACCACCAGGTCGGCGTAGGCGATCAGGCTCTGGGCGTCGATCGCCTCGGCGGGGACGACGAGGCCGGGGTCATCCCTCCGCTCCGCCGCGGCGCGCTGTTCGTCGGTGCGCGGGATCAGGACCGAGATCCCCGCCTCGGCGGCGGCGAGGCGATCCAGGACGCCCTCGTACAGGTCGTTCTGGGCGTGGTACTCGGACGTCTCCGGCGGTGGGCGTACAACCACGAGCACGCGGTCGTCCATCCGGTCGGACGAGATGCCCAGCTCCGGCAGGCCCAGGTCGGAGAGAACCTTCGGCGACGGCTCGAAGTCCGCCAGGTAGTAGTCCTCCTTCAAGCCGGGGTAGCGCACGAGCTTCTCCTCGGCGGCTCCTGCCTCGACCATCGCCTCGACCGGGATCGCATCCGGCACCAGGACCCGGCGGGCCGCCTTCCACGCCAGCTTTCGCTGCAGGCCCGCGTGCTCGTAGTCCTGCATCTGCGCCGATGGGATGCGAAGCGCCTTTGAGACCACCGCCAGGTCGACCGACCCGTGAGCGACCGAGAGGTCGAAATGCTTCGGGCGTGCCCAGCGGGTCAGCTGGGCGCTGCGGCCGGCGAGCGCTGAGCCCTTGCGCACCATGGACCCGCCGCCGTGGCGCCCGACGACCGTGTGCTCGAGGCCGAGGCGCTCGAGGATCCCGACCGTCTGGCCGTACTCGCGCGTGGTGATCTCGACCTCGTGGCCACGTGAGCGCAGGCGCTCGACGATCGGCCGCAGTACGAGCGGATGCGCGGCAGCGGTGCAATCGGCCCAGACGCGCATGGCAAGGAGTCTGACGCGTTGCCGGACGGCAACGCGACAAGCAGGTGCCGTTTAGGGATTTTGAGTTTCGACGCCGGTCTATGCGCTTTTAGGCCGTGGCGAGCGGCGAGAGCTGCGGATAGAGCGGGTAGCGGTCCATCAGGACCTTGGTCCGCTCCGAGAGCGAGTCCTTCTCCTCGTCGAACCTGTCTGAGAGCGCGACGGCAATCACGTCGGCGATCTCGCGCATGTCGTCCTCGACCAGCCCGCGCGTGGTCAGCGCCGGCGTGCCGATCCGCAGGCCGGAGGGATTCATGGGAGGACGCTCGTCGAACGGGATCGCGTTGCGGTTGACGGTGATGCCGACTTCGTCGAGGCGGTCCTCGCCCTCCTTGCCGTCGAGCCCGGTCGGGTTGAGGTCCACGAGCACGAGGTGTGTGTCCGTGCCACCGGTGAGCACCTCGACGCCGCCCTCGATCAATCCGTCGGCAAACGCGCGAGCATTCGCGACGGTCTGGCGCTGACGCTCGCGGAAGGGCTCGGTCGCCGCGATCCGCAGGGCCACCGCCTTCGCGGCGATGATGTGCATGAGGGGGCCGCCCTGCTGGCCGGGGAAGATCGAGCGATCGATGTCCTTCTGCAGCTCTTCGCGGCAGAGGATCAACCCCGACCGCGGCCCGCAGAGCGTCTTGTGGACGGTGGTCGTGACCACGTCGCAGTGCTCGACCGGGTTCGGGTGCTCGCCCGCGGCGACAAGGCCGGCGAAGTGCGCCATGTCGCACATGAGCTTCGCGCCGATGGAGTCGGCGATCTCACGGAAGCGCACGAAGTCGAGCTGGCGCGAGTAGGCAGACCAGCCGGTGATGATCAGCTTCGGTCGCTCTTCCTCTGCGACCCGCTGGACCTCGTCCATGTCGATCCGGTAGTCGTCCTTCGAGACCCCGTAGGCGACGACCTCGTAGAGCTTGCCCGAGACGTTCAGCTTCATCCCGTGCGTCAGATGGCCGCCGTGGTCGAGCTGCAGGCCCATGATCTTGTCGCCGGGGTCGAGCAGCGCCATGTAGACGGCGTTGTTGGCCTGAGCGCCCGCGTGGGGCTGAACATTTGCGTGCTCGGCGCCGAATAGGGACTTCGCCCGGTCGATCGCGAGCTGCTCTCCGACGTCGACTTCCTCGCAGCCGCCGTAATAGCGGCGGCCCGGATAGCCCTCGGCGTACTTGTTGGTGAGCACCGAGCCCGCGGCATCGAGCACGGCCTGCGGGACGAAGTTCTCGGACGCGATCATCTCGAGCGTCCCCTGCTGGCGCGCGAGCTCTCGGTCAAGCACCTGCGCGATCTCGGGGTCGACCTCGGCGAGAGGCGCGGTCTGGAAGTCGTCGGGAAGTTCGGTCATGCAGGGCTCCTGGTGGCTCGGTATCTCAGGCGTTGGATCAGGTTGACACGTTACGCGGCGGAGTCGATCGCGCGGGCGCCGGCGTAGGGGGCGCCGCGGGAGGCCGCGGGGTTGTAGAGAGCGTGAGGTCCCCCAAACCCGCGAAGTCGTGTTCGCCGCCTGTGGAAGGCCGGAAACCCGCCCTCGATCACTTGTCCCGATCGAAGCCGTGATGGACGCCGCCCTACGGCGTCGGTCACGACCTCGCTGGGCAGCTGTCGCGGACGCCGCCGGCAGCAACAAGGGCCTGGTGACGCGTGCACACCTGGTCGAGCTTGGTATCCCGGAGAGAACGATCGACCACTGGATCGAGCGTCGACTGCTCCACGTGGTCTATCCAGGCGTCTACGCAGTTGGGCACACCGCTATCTCGCCGGGAGCGCGACTACTTGCCGCCGTTTTGGCCTGTGGCCCCAGCGCTGTCTTATCTCACCGGAGCGCTGCCGAGCTCTGGGACATGCTCGATCCACGCAGAGGCATGGCGATCCAGGTCACGGTTCCCGGTCACGGGCTCGACGGGCCGCCCGGCGTGTACGTCCACAGGACCACGACGATCTCAGAACACGACCGCGCGGTCTTGGACGGCATTCCCATCACCTCTGCTGCGCGCACGGTCTTCGACCTCGCTTCACAAGCAACTCGAGCCGAGGTTGAGGCAGCGTACGAGCGTGGACTAATCGAGGGGTGGTTCACCCGAGACAACATGATCAAGATGGCGAAGCGCCTAAAGGGGCGGCGAGGTATCAAGCAGGTCAGGCGCTTGATCGATCGCGACGCGCCTCCGTCCGTGACGATTCAAGAGGCGCATCGCATGCTGCTGGAGCTCATCCGAGCTTCGTCGCTGCCACACCCCAAGACCGAGGTACCGATCGGTCGTTTTCGTGCGGATATCTGCTGGCCCGAGGTCAAGCTCATCGTCGAGATGGACAGCTCAAGATGGCATTCCACACCGGGAAGGCGCGAGCACGACAGCCGCCGAGATGCGGAGCTCGCTGCGCTCGGCTACCTCACAATCCGCGTCACTTGGCTCCAGCTGACGAAAGGGCCGACGGCAGCCATCTCGCGGATCGCGGCGACGTACGCAACTCGCTCGCAATCGAAGGCCTGATATGCGCCGAGTGGCGGCGGTCATCACGACTTCGCTCCCACTGTCTATCCGGGTTGCTCTTGGCGCCACCCGGTGGCGGGGTTCACGACCTCGCGGGTGGAGGTGCCTGG
Source organism: uncultured bacterium (assembly GCA_963786495.1). Taxonomy (GTDB): domain Bacteria; phylum Actinomycetota; class Thermoleophilia; order Solirubrobacterales; family 70-9; genus JALZKA01. The sequence goes on from CAWAZL010000002.1 coordinate 225,204, forward strand.
CGCGGCCGTAACTCGCGCGGATCAGTGAACGATCGCCTTGAGCGCGACCATCACAAGGCCAAGGGCAGCGCAGCCGGCGGCGGTAGCCGCGACCCGGTGCGGGGGCAAGCCCTCGCGGCGGGCGACACCAACACCGAGTAGGCCAAGCTGGCCGACGCAGACAGCCATCGACACATCGATTGCCGTCTCGTCGCTGGCTCCGACAGCGCTAGCGATCGCCAGGGCCGCGAGTGGAGCGCCTGCGGCCTCGACGATCGGAAACTGGTCCTTGAGGCACCTGAAGAAGCCGTGCTCGGGAAGCCCTGCGGCCCGGAAGCCGAGCGCATGCCCCCAGCCGTGAGCCAGCCAGAAAACGACGACGGTGGACAGAACGTAAAGGCCGGCCTCGAGGGGAGTGAGCGAGTCCACGCCTCCCGAGACGGCGAACACGCTGGCGGCGACGATGGTCCCGTGAACGGTCCCGACGAGCCGCTGCGCCCGCTCGTCGGCATGGATCGGATCGAATGCTTCAGGCGCCTCACTCACGCGTGGGAGCCTAAATCACAAGACCGGCTTGACTATTTATTGATCGTATGGTAAATAATGCCGAAGCAGACCACCCGTATCCCATTTGAAAGGCATCTAAGTGAGCGAGACCGTGAGCACCCAAGACCAGAACGGCGACGTCGAATCTGACGAGGACGCCCTCTCGGTCCTCCTCGACGGCGACATTGACAAGGTCATGGCGGGCCTCGACCGGATCGTCGAAGCGGCCCCCTCCTACGAGAAGCTCTTCGCCCGCTGGCAGCGCCAGCACTGGTCCACCGAGGACTTTGACTTCACCGAGGACGCCCGCCAGTGGGCCGACCCGGACATGTTCACCGATGAGGTGCGCCAGTTCCTCGCCTTCGGATTCTCTGAGTTCTTCATTGCCGAGGACCGCGTAACGGTGGAGCTCCTTCCCTTTGCGATCGCCGCGCCCCACAAGGAGGCGCAGCTCTTCCTGACGACGCAGATCTCGGACGAGGCCAAGCACGTCGTCTTCTGGGACCGCTTCTACCGCGAGGTGTTCAACTCCGACGCGGACGGAATCGCCGAACAGCTCAACCAGCACCGCTACGTCGTCAACAAGGACTGGGAGATCATGTTCGACGAGATCCTCCACGAGTGCGCCGAAGACCTCCGCAAGGACCCTCGAACTTCGCGGCGCTGGTCCGCGGTGTCACCGTTTACATGGTCGTGATCGAGGGCATGCTCGCCCTCACCGCCGCGCGGTTCATGATCAAGGCGCTCAAGGACAACGGGTGGTTCCCCGGCTTCGTCCAAGGCTTCACCGCGGTGAACCGCGACGAGTCGCGCCACGTCGGCTTCGGCGTCAAGTTCCTCGCCGACGCGATCAAGGAAGACTCAAAGAACGCGGACATCGTCGTCGCGACGCTGAAGGAGTGCCTGCCGGTCGCGCCGCTCGTGTTCGTGCCGCCGTGGGTCGACGATCCGTACGACTTCGACACGCCCTTCTACCACTCGTCCGAGATCTTCGAGTACGCCACGAAGGCGCTCTCGAAGAAGCTCGCGGCGATGGGCCTCGACCCCGCGATGCTGGGCGAGCCGGCCGCTGCCTGAGGCCACGATGGAGGCCGCGGCGATAGAGCGACCCAAACGGGGCCGACCCTCGACGGGTGCGCGCGAGCGCATCCTCGAGGGCTGCCTGGAGGTGCTCAAGGAGTCGGGCTTTGCAGGCCTGACGATCGCCAAGGTCGCTGCCGCATCCGGCGAGTCGAAGGCGCTCGTCTCCTACCACTTCGGCTCGAAGGACGGGCTCATCGCGGCCGCGGGGCGCGAGCTGGGCGAAGAGATCACCCGCGAGGTGCTCGACGGGCTGGAGGGCGCGACGACGGTCGAGGAGATCGTCTCGGGAGCCGCGGGGGCCTTGTGGCAGCTGATCGAGCGCGACGAGCGCCTCCCACGCGTCTACTTCGACCTGAACGCCGTATCCGTTGTCGATTCAGACATCCGTGACGTCCTGCGCGAGATCAAGGTGGCGTGGAGGGATGTGGTCGCCGGTCTCCTCCTCAAAGCAAACCCGCCCGTGACAGAGGAGCACGTCGGCGCAGTCACGACGCTCACGATCGCGGGGCTTGAGGGCCTGACGCTCGAGCGCATCGAGCGCGGCGAGACGTCCGAGCTGGAGCAGGCGCGCAAGCTGTTCGTCGACTCGATCTGCGCAGTCGCTCAGCCCTAAGCGGCTACCACTCGAAGACGAGCCTGAGCTCCACCCCACGCTCGGCCCCATCGGCCGCAGCGTCGAGCCAGACCTCGACCAGCGTGCCCGACATCCGTGGATGCTCGCGCCCAGATCGCAGTCGCGTTCGTGATCACGAGCGCGTAGCCGTCGTTCACAGCTTTGAGGTCGCGCAGGCACTCCTCGAGCGCGTCCCAGTTATGCCCAAACCAGTCCGGGAAGCCGAAGCCCTCGGCGATCGTGTCTAAGAAGCTCCTCCTTCGACTCGACCGAGTCGCCCTCGATCGTCAAAACCTCGAAGCCGTCCAGATCCGGCGCCTCATCGGTGAAGTTGACGGTTCTCATTGGCCGTAGTCCGCCGGGTCGATCTGCGTGAAGGACGCGTAGTGATCGTCGGTGTAATACGTCTCGCCGCCCTCGCCTATCACGAGACGCCGCGCGCCTCGGTCGGGCGATCCCGGCGTCTCGACCGTGTACTCCGCGTAGTAACCGATGGGTTGCGAAGGCAAAAGGCCCTCGCGGTTCTGGAAGGTCTGGCCGTCCTCTTCGTAGGGAAGGGACTCGCCGGACTTGATCGCTGCGAGCACTTCCCCGATCGCGGCGTCCTCTTCGCTCGAGGCCTCGGGCGCGGGCGCGGATTCTGGCGCTGGCGCGGTCGCAGGTGGTGCCGACGGAGACGGCGAGTCGTCTTCGAGCGCGGGAACGCCGATCCCAATGAGCGCGGCAGCCGCTACAACGACGCCCACCAGGGACTTGGCCCGGGTGGACGAGAGCATGCTCAGGGCTTCTCGCCGCGTTCGACCGCGGCGATCTGATCGACGCGGCGCTCGTGGCGGCCGCCCTCGAACTCAGTGGCGAGGAAGGTCTCGACGATCGGGCGCGCCTCATCGGGCGTCAGGCGGCGGCCGGCGAGAGCCAGGACGTTGGCGTTGTTGTGGCGGCGGCTCATCTCGGCCTCTTCGGAGTCATGTGCATTTACGGCGCGGACACCGTCGACCTTGTTGGCCACGATCGAGACGCCGACTCCCGAACCGCACACGATCACCGCGCGCTCGGCCTCGCCCTCGGCGACCATGCGTGCTGCGTCGGCCGCGTGGCGCGGGTAGTCGGTGGACTCTTCGGAGTCAGTCCCGACGTCCACGACCTCGTGGCCGCCCTCTTCCAGGAGCGGCCTGACGAGCTCCTTGAGCTCGAACCCGGCGTGGTCGGAACCGACGGCGATCTTCATGGCGCCGACGATAGCGGCGAGTCCGGCGCGGCTACCCTCGCGCCATGGCAAGCAGCGATCTCGAACTCCTCAAAGACAGCTTCGAACGGCTGAGCGCCGAGGGATACGAGTCGATGGTGCCGCTCATCCATCCCGACTTTGAGATGGAGACCCCTGCCGCGCTTGCAGCCGAGCCCCAGCGCTACGAGGGAGTCGAAGGCTTCCGGCGCTGGTGGACGTCCTTCCTGGACGTCATGGACACCGTGACCCTCGAGCCGAAGGGCATCCACGAGATCGGCCCGGATCGCTACGCCATCGAGACGGTGATGCGGGCCGTTGGCGGCTCGAGTGGGATCGAGACCAAGCAAGAGGTCGTGATGGTCGTAGCCCTCCGCGACCAGAAGATGATGCGGATCGACTTCGCGATCAACCTCGAGGACGCCAAGGCGGGCAAGACGGCCTAGAGCCGCCGCGCGACCTCCGCCTCGGGCATGCCGCCCTCGCGCAGGATCTTCCAGCCGCCGCCCATTTCGAGGCCCGTCACGTCGATCACCGTGGACGGCAGGCCGGTCAGTTCGCCGCCGTCGATTGCGAGATCAGCGCCGCCGATGATCTCGAGGGGAACCTCGTTGAAGCTCGCCGGCGCGGGCTCGCCCGTCAGGTTCGCCGAGGTCTGGAACAGCGGCGTGGCGACCCCGCCGAGGGGGCTCTCGATCAACCGTATGCCGAGCCGCTCGGGATCCTCGCGACAAGCGAGCGGATAGCGCCGTTCCGGGTTGTGGACGACTAGCCGTGACCGGTCCGGGCAGCAAGGCGGCCAGCGCCGCGCGCGTGGCATCGCCGAGGCTCGAGATCAGCTCTCGGAGGATCAGCGGCGAGAAGAAGAGAATGGCTGAGGACTTGCCATCGTCGCGTCCCTTGAGGGCGTGCACCCGCCCGATGGCATCCGCTCGGAGCGGATCGCACGCCAGCCCGTACAGGCCGTCCGCCGGAAACACCGCGATTCCGCCGGATGCGACCGTGGCGGTGAGCGCCTCGCGGGCCCGCTCCGCCCCGTCGCCCGTGATCGAGGCGATCTGCGTCATGTCCAGACCTCCGCGTGGCCGACCACGACGCGGTCGATCCCAGCGAGGTCCCTTCTTACCTCGATGTCCGTAAAGCCCGCCCGCCGAACCAGGTCGGCGACGGTCTCGGACTGGCCCTCCCCCACCTCCAGGCCGATCGCCTTTGCGCTCGTCGCGGGCGAGACCGAGAGCTCGCCGAGCAGCGCGTCGATCGCCTCGAGCCCGGTCGGGCCGGGTGTTAGCGCTCCACGCGGCTCCCAGTCGCGGAGCTCGGGCTCGAGCTCGTGCCATTCGCGCTCGGTCACATATGGCAGGTTGGCGACCAAGAGCTCGAACTCCCCCGAAGCGAGCGTGCCGTGCGCCAGGCGGACATGCCCAGCGAGGTTGAGGCGCGCTGCGTTCTCGCGCGCGGCCTCGAGCGCATCGGGATAGAGATCGGTTGCGACAACCGTGGCTGTGAGGCAACTCGTCGGCGATGGCAAAGGCGATCGCTCCGGACCCCGTACCTACGTCCAGAACGTTCCTCGGCTGGAGTTCGAGCGCCAGCTCTACCAGCAGCTCCGTCTCGGGCCTCGGGATCAGGACGCGACGATCGACCCCCAGCTCGATGCGCCGAAAGCCCTTGCGGCCGGTGATGTACGCGACCGGCTCGCGCCGAAGCCGCCGCCGGACGAACTCGGCGAAGATGCGCGTCGCGGCCGGATCGAGAAGCGTCGCGGGCGATGCGATGAGCGAGGCCCGGGTTGCCCCGCTGGCCTCGGCAAGGAGAACCTCCGCATCAAGCCGAGGCGAGTCGACGCCGGCCGCCCGAAGCGCATCGGTGGCCGCCTCCAGAGCGTCGTAGGCGGTGCTCACTCGCCGCTGGGCTTGAGATCGCCCCCGGCCGCCTGCGCTGCCAGTAGCGCCCGCTTCTCCTCCCCCGCGAGCGCATCGGTGAACTCGCGCAGGTTGCCGTTGAGGATCTCCTCGAGGTTGTGCGCGGTCAGCTTCACCCTGTGATCGGTGACACGTCCCTGGGGGTAGTTGTAGGTGCGGATCTTCTCCGAGCGCTCGCCCGAGCCGACCTGCGACTTTCGCTCTGCCGCGATCTCGGCCTGCTGCTCGGCCATCTTGCGCTCATACAAGCGCGCTCTCAAGACCCGCATCGCCTTGTCCTTGTTCTGAAGCTGCGACTTTTCGTCTTGCATCGAGACGACGATGCCCGTGGGCTTGTGCGTGATCCGCACCGCCGAGTCGGTCGTATTGACGGACTGCCCGCCGGGCCCTGAGGAGCGGTAGACGTCCACCTGCAGGTCGTTCGGGTCGACGTCGACCTCGACCTCTTCGGCTTCCGGAAGGACAGCGACGGTGGCCGTCGAGGTGTGGATCCGCCCCTGAGACTCCGTCTTCGGCACGCGCTGAACTCGGTGCGTGCCGCCCTCGAACTTGAAGACCGAGAACGCGCCGTCGCCCTTGATTGCGAACGTCGCGTCTTTGAAGCCGCCCATGTCCGCCGGCGAGAGCGAGAGGTCCTCGACCTCGTAACCGCGCTCCTGCGCGTAGCGGGTCAGCATCTTGTAGAGGTCGCCGGCGAACAGGGCCGCCTCGTCGCCGCCGGTACCGCCGCGGATCTCAACCAGGACATTCTTCTCGTCATTTGGGTCCGCCTCAACCATCGCCAGGCGGATTCCCTCCTCGATCTCCTCGATCCGCTTGGGGGCATCGTTGACGACAGCGCGGAGCTCGGCGTCCTCCCCGTCCTCGTCGATGAGCTCGCGCGCGCCCTCCAGGTCGTCGCGGAGCTTTCGCCACTCGACCGCGAGCTCGTGGGCGTGGCTGAGGCGCCGGTACTCGCGCCCGACCTCGGCGTAGCGGGCCTGGTCCGCGATCACGGCAGGGTCGGACATCTGGCGTTCCAGCTCGGCAAAGCGTCCTTCGATCTGTTCGACGAGGCTCTCAATCACGGTCCGCTGAGTGTGGCGGACGCGCGTGATGATTCGCCTGCTCGGCCGTAGTGCGGGTATGGAGACTCCTCAGAAGCGACGCGTCCTGTCTGTTCTGGCCACCGGCGGCGTCGCCGGCGTCGCCCTCGCCACAGGCGTCGTTGGAGGCGCGGGCGGCCCTGGTAGCCCGGACGAAGCAGCCGCTTCGGCGCTCGAGCCTTTCGATTCGTGCGATGAGCTCCTCGGGTACGCGCGAGAGCATCAATGGGCCCAGAACGCGTACCCGTACGCGATGGAGGGCGACGTCATGTTCTCCTCCGCGGGCGCAGCGGAGGACACAGCCCTGCGCGCCGCCATCCCCAACGCCGACGCCCTCGGCCCCAGCGAGACGGGAACGAACACGCAAGAGGTCGGAATCGACGAACCCGACATCGCAAAGCTTTCGGGCACAACGCTCTTCCGCGTGCAAGGCAAGGCGCTTCGCTCGTACGACGTCTCGGGCGACTCCGCGGTGCTCCTAGGCGAGATCGAGCTTGAGGGCGGCTCGAACACGCAGCTTCTGATCGCGGGCGACAAGGCGCTGGTGACCTGGGACGACTACGACTCAAAGCGCGACACCCAGCTCGCGATCGTGGCCGAAGTCGACATCTCGGACCCCACATCCATGTCCGTGCTTCGCAGGCTGGAACTCGACGGCGCGAACGTGAGCGCGCGGCTCCAGGGCGAAACGGCGCGCCTCGTCGTCCAGTCCCAGGCTCAGTACCCGAAAGAACCGAGCGAGGGGTCTGACCCCTCGGATACCGCTGACGACGCCCCCTCGGGCGCTACCGGCGAGACCGGCCCTGAGCCCGAGGAAGACGATGAGCCCGACTGGCTGCCGCAGGCGTCCCTGCTCGACCTGGAGACGGGCGAGCGAGTCACGACGCCGATCGCCGGCTGCGATGACGTGTCCTATCCGGGTGAGTTCTCCGGGCTGGGCCTTCTCTCGGTGCTGACGATCGACATGGAGAGCGGCATCGCGCCCACCGACGTCGACTCCGTCATGACCGACGGAACGACTGTCTATGCCTCCGCCGAAAGCCTTTACGTCGCGACGCTCAAGATGACTCCGCCCAACGACGGCGTCGTCAGCTCCATCGGGCGCCTCATCGGCCCGGACGTGGTCCCGACCCAGCCGTCCGGCGAGACCGCGGTCCACCGCTTCGACACCTCGGCGGCCGGCGAGACCGGCTACGCCGCGAGTGGCGAGGTCCCCGGGCGGCTGATCGGCCAGTTCGCGATGTCGGAGGAAGACGGCGTGCTGCGCGTCGCTTCGACCAAGGGCGAAACCTGGACGGAGGGACCGGGTGAGAGCGAGAGCATGATCACGACCCTGGCGGAGAAGGACGGAGAACTGGAGGAGCTTGGAAGCGTCGGCGGGCTCGGGCGTGGCGAAGAGATCTACGCGGTCCGCTTCATCGGTGACATGGGGTACGTCGTGACGTTCGAGCAGACCGACCCGCTTTACACCGTGGACCTTTCTGACCCCTCAAAGCCGGTGACGACGGGCGAGCTGAAGATCCCCGGCTACTCGGCCTATCTCCACCCCGTCGCCGACGGCCGCCTGCTGGGAATCGGCCAGGCCGGCACTGACAGCGGCACGATCACGGGCGCCCAGGCATCGCTGTTCGATGTCGCCGACCCCGCGCAGCCCGAACGGCTCGACGCCTTGGACCTCTCGGAAGGGCGCTACGGCTCGACCTCGACCGAGTGGGACCACCACGCATTCCTTTTCTCCCCCGAGCACTCGATGGCCGTCGTGCCTGTGCAGAGCTACGGGCGCGGCGGCCTGCGGGGCGCGGTCGTGGTGTCTGTCGATCCCGAGGATGGCCTCACCGAGATCGCGCAGCTCGAGGGCGAAGGCCAGATCGAGCGGACGCTCATCGCGGGCGAGAACCTCGTGAGCGTTTCGACGAAGGGCGTCGCGGTGCACCCGATCGACGGGATCTAAGCCGCGATCTCGATCCGGTCTCGCGCCGCAAGCTCAGCCGGGTTCTCCACGGCAAGCACCGCTTCAAGCGAAGCGATCGCGACCTCCAGGTGCTCGCGGTCCGGCTCGCGCGTGGTTAGGGTTTGGAGCATCAGGCCAGGCCACATGATCGCCCGGACCCATGCCCGCTCGCGATGCCTGCCGGCCCACTTGATGAGCTCGTAGGCGAGGCCCGCCACCAGCGGGATGCCAAGCACGCGCGAGGCGACCAGCCAGTACCACTCGGGGAGGCCAAGCGGCGCGAAGACGAAAACCGCAAGAATGACCAGCAGGAGCAGGAAGCTGGTGCCGCAGCGCGGGTGGTGACGCGAGTAGAGCGCCGCGCGCTCGGGTGTCAGCTCGTCGCCCGCCTCGTAGCACGTGATCGTCTTGTGCTCGGCGCCGTGGAACTTGAACAGGCGGTCGACCTGCCCGATCCGGCTGATCGCGTAGATGTAGCCGACCAGGATCGCGACACGAAGAAACCCTTCGACGATCCAGAACAGCACCGACGAGTCGAGCTGGTCCTTGACGAGGCTCGTGGCGGCGACCGGGATCACGAAGAAAAGCCCGACCGCCAGCAGCAACGCGCCGATCACGGTCAGCGTCCAGGCGAGCCCGCCGATCTCCTCGATCTCGTCCTCCTCGGTGATCTGAGAGTTGGCGGCGATCCGCATCGCGCGGAAGCCGAGCTTGAGCGACTCGACCAGCGCGACAACACCGCGAATCACCGGCAGCCGCAGAACGCGGTGGCTCTTGGCCCAGCTCACGACCGGCTCGGACGTGACCTCGACCGTCCCGTCCGGCTTCTTCACGGCCAGCGCCCAGGTCGAGACGCCGCGCATCATCACGCCTTCGAGCACGGCCTGGCCGCCCACGGGGATGTCGCAGGAGGCGACGGGGAGCCCGTCGGGCATGCGTGCGTCAGCGATATTTAGAGCGCGGTCGCTCATCGCCTCACCATCGGCGTCCCCGCGAAGCGGCTTGACGCGCGGCGGCTACTTGGCGCTGCGGGCGGCGCGGCGGCGGAAGCGCTCAACGCGGCCACCGGTGTCGACGAGCTTCTGCTTGCCGGTGTAGAAGGGGTGGCACTCCGAGCAGATCTCGACGTGGAGATCGGGCTTGGTCGAGCGGGTGTAGAAGTCGTTCCCGCACGAGCAATGGACGTGCGAGAGGACGTACTCAGGGTGGATTCCAGCCTTCATCGTGCCTCTGAGTCTAGCCAGGGGTTTCGTCCGGCTTGACCAACTCGAACTCGCCTGAGTCGACTGCCTTCAGCACGCCCGTGTCGTGCTCACCGATCCCGTGGTCGGGCAGCGGCACCTCAATAACGAGCGATGGACCGTCGCGTTTGACTGACTCGCGGGGGCCGAGCGAGTCGAGCAGCGCCAGCATCGGCGCGTTGTCGTAAAGCACATTCGCCTCGAAGCTCGCGACGCCGACCTCGCATGCCGCGTGAGCGAGCATCCTCAGCATCGCCTTGCCCAGGCCGGATCCCTGCCAGGAATCGACGACGATGATCGCCGCCTCGGCGACCTCCGGCCGGTCGAGGCGGATGAACCGGGCGACGCCCACCGCCTCGCCGGAGTCTTCATCGACCGCGAGCAGCGCTTCGTGATCGCGGTGGTCGACCTCGAGCAGGTAGCGCAACTGCGACTCCGTCAGGCGCGCGACCGGGGACATGAACCGCTTGTAGAGCGACTCGGGGCTCATGTTCGCGGTGCCGTCGAGGAACCGGGCACGGTCGTCCGGGTGAAGCGGCGCGATCAGCGCAACGCGGCCGTCGCGGAGGACGACGCGGTCGGTTCTTGGGGCGCCTCGGGGCACCCATTCACGCTAGCGATCCGCCTCGCCGAGCCTAGACTGGCCGCCGACGTGTCAGGACCTCCTTGCCATCGATTCGGCGCGGCGTGAGCGGCCCGAAAGTCTCGAACCTCCAGTCCGGGCGCACGGCTGCGAGTTCGCCGATCGCTGCCTCCGAGGTCAGGTCGAACTCGTCTGGGTTGTCGAGGACTCCGCCGAGGTCGGCGCCTTCGCCCAGGAGCACCGCGAGCAGGAGTTGTTGGCGGCGGATCCGGCCCAGATCGCCTGCCTCCTTCGGATCGGACGAGTACCTACCGGACAGCCAGTCATGGACGAGAATCCCGTGAAGCCGGGTAGCCGGCGGTTCGAAGCTGACCTCTCTCTTCGCCTCCCTGATGTGTCCCCCGGGAACCTCCGGAACGGTGAGGGAGAAGCTCTTGGCCACCGGCATCATCACTTCGAGTCCGGCGATCACACGCTCCGTGGCAGCTCTGCTGAGGACGAGCCCGTCTTCCGCATCGATCCCGTGCTCGGCAAGGCTCGCGCGGAGTCCGGCATGTCCGCCCAGCTCGTACGCCCGGTTGATCCTGTCGCCGAGGCCCTCGCTCCAGAGGTCGCGGGGCACCCACAGAAGGCGCTCCCGCTCGGGGTCAGCGATCACCGTGACGTCCGTCCGCCCCCGCAACGAGCGCTCATCCATTACGCCGACGACCGTCGCCACTTTTATCTCTCTCCTGAGAGGCTCACGCGCGCATGATCGCGTGTCTCCTTCCCGCGCGTAACGCCGAGGCTGAAATCGGCGACTGGCTGCAATCGGTCACAGCCTTTGCCGACGTGATCGTCGCCCTCGACGACGGCAGTACCGATCGCACCGCCGAGCTTCTCCGCGCTGCGCCGCCCGTCGCCAAGGTGCTCTCGAACGACAAGCGGTCCGGCTACGGCGAATGGGACGACGGCGCCAACCGCCAGCGCCTACTCACCGCGGCGGGCCAATTCGAGCCCGACTGGATCGTTTTTCTCGACGCGGACGAGCGAATCGATCCCGAAGATGCCGAAGCGTTCAAGGAGTTCTTGAGGAGGGACGCGATCGCCCCATGCGCGTACGGATTGGCCATGTTCGACGAGGTCGCTCCGGGAGCGGTCGAACTCCCGCCCAGGACCGTCTACCGGGCGTTCGCGTGGCGCGAAGGCCTCAAGCTGCCCGACCTTCGATTTCATTTCAACCCCGTTCCAGTTTCGATCAGCGACGAGGCATACGTGCCGACGACCATCCGCGCACGCCATCTCGCCACGCCTGAGCGGCGGGCCATCCGCTCGCAGAAGTACCGGGAGGCCGATCCTGCCGGTGAGTGGGGTCGCGACCGTCCGGCGCGTGAGGCTAGCCCCGACGTCAGCACGTGGCGCCCACGAGAAGCCGGCTTGCCTGTCCTGTTCCCACACGGCATGCGACCGGAGTCCCTCGCCTCAGGAGGATCGCCGGAGGCGAGACCCACGCTTGCATGCCTCCTACCCGTCCGCAACGGCGAGGCCGAGCTCGGCGGGTATCTCGAGTCGGTCAGCTCGTTTGCCGATGCGATCCTGGCGCTTGACGACGGCAGCACCGACCGCACCGCAGAGGTCCTGGAGCAAGCCGATGGGGTCGAGGTCGTCCACACCAAACCGCCGCGCGAGTCGTACGCGGGGTGGGATGACCGGCGCAACCGGCAGCTTCTCTTGGATGCAGCGCGCCGGCGCGGATTCGATTGGGTGCTCTACCTCGACGCGGATGAGCGCATCTCGCCGGACGACGCCGCAGCCCTGCGCTCGCTGGTGGATGCGGCTGCTGATTCCGAGCATGCGTACGGCTTCCGGGTCTTCGGGATGACGGGTCCCGACACCTTCGACCGGGCGGGACTCTGGGTCTACCGGCTCTTTGCTGCCTCCGCAGCCGGCGACCTTCCCAAGGCGCGACTCCACCTGGTGCCCGTGCCTCGCTCAATCGAACCTGAGGACCTCGTCCGAACGACGATCAGGATTCAGCACTTCGGGGGCAGCACTCCCTCGCGCAGGCTCGCGCGCGCACGCAAGTACGACGAGGCGGACCCTGAGCGTGAGTGGCAAGCGAGCTACGCGAACCTGACGCGAGAGCCGGGGCCAGCCCGCCGATGGCGAAGCCGGCCGAACGGTCTGCCCTTGCTTGCGGACGCTCACAAGGGGCGCGGCGCCTCGCTCGATCTCGCGACGATCGGCTGGGACGCGCCGGCACTCTCGGCGATCGTGATCGCGAGGAACAACGAGGCGACGATCGAGCGAACGGTGCGCTCGGTGACTTCACAGGTATGCGATGCGCCGTTCGAGGTCATCGTGGCCGCAAGCGGCGACGACGGCACCCTGGAGGTGGTTCGCCACCACTTTCCAGATGTTGTCGCGGTCGAGGTTCCAGAACCCGGGCTCCCCGGCATGGCGCGAAACGCGGGACTCACCGTCGCTCAGGGAGAGTTCATCTCCTTCCCCGGCTCCCACGTCGAATTGCCGCAGGGAAGCCTCCAGGCGCGCATCGAGGCGCATGAGTTGGGATACGCCATGGTGACCGGCTCGCTCCTGAACGGAACCCGGACCCGTTCGGGATGGGCCTCCTACTTCATGGACGCCTCGGGGTCGTTGCCCGACCGGCCATCGACCGAGCTGGCGGGTCCGCCCTCCCGGTGCTCATACGTCCGGGATGCCCTCGACGAGGTCGGCGGCTTTCCCGAGGACGTGCGGGCAGGCGAGGACACCGCGGTCAACAACGCTCTGTGGGATCGAGGCTTCAGCGCTTACCGCGCGCAGAAGGTTCAGCTGGTTCACCGCTCACGCTGCGAGTCGCCCGCCCGCCTCTGCGCACATCATTTCGCCCGTGGGCAGGCTCTTGCCCGGCTGATCGAGGCCGACACGGGCTCGGCAGCGCGCACGCTCCGCTCGCGCCTGGGGTTCGTCGCCGGATATCCGTGGAGCCGGTTTCGCGGCATCGAGCAACGGGTCCGACTATGGGGAGGCCCGCTGCGAAGCGAGTACCGCCGGGTTCGCCCCCTGGTTGCGCTCGGAGTCCTCGCGGCAACCGCGGGACTGGCGGTTGACCTGCTCTTGCCGCAAAAGTGGCGCGGAGCCGCGAAGACCTAGCCCGCCAGCTCCTTCTCCTTGCTCGCAACGACCGGGTCATAGATGCCCTCGTTGGAGATCGCATAGACCTCCACCTTGGACTTCTTTTTGCGGTTGAGCTCACCGGAGCCGTCGAACTTCACGAGGATTTCCTTTTTACCGCCGCCCTGGCCGAAGTTGACCTTTTTCGCGCCGAGAGAAACAAAGTTGTTCCCTTGCTCGACGCGGAGCTCGAGGGTCAACTCGCACGGGTCAGCGGTCTTCACGCGGACGTTGACGCCCTTGTCTTTGGCGATCTCCTCGGTCGTGTCCGACAGGATGCGCAGCTTGACGATCGGGTACTCGTTGGGTCCCGAGCCCTTGGCGGCAGCCCTGGGCGCAAGGTGGTGGGCATAGGCGGTCGCGGCGCCTAGCGAGACGCCCGCCGCAACGAGCCTTCTGATGAGCGTTCTGCGGCTGATCGCGCCTTCGACGTATGCGCTAACCAATTCGTCGTTCGACATCCCCGCCTCCTAGGGTCTTGGCCGTGTACCTGCGTTGCGCCTGAGAGCGTATCGCGGCTCAGGTCTCTTGGTAGAGGGGCCCGTCGCCGCCCTCGGGCAGCGTCAGGCGGCCGCCCTTGGCAGTGATCGCGCCGCACTGGACGCAGTTCGAGGCGGTCACGTTCACGTCGACCATCGGGTCGTTCGTTTCGAGCTGAGCCTCGGGGATCTCATAGACCTGCGCGGGGCACATCGACACCCACGTCTGCGCGATCTCGCGCGGCACGTGGCGCTGGATGCGCACGTGGTTGGGCGCGTCGTCGCGGGTCGCGTTGCCCGAGAGGAAGACGGAGGAAAGCTTGTCGAAGATGTACTCGCCGTCGGGCTCGGGATAGGACTTGGCCGCATCGCCCATGAACACCTCGACCTCGGAGTCGGCTTCCGACTTCGAGTGGCCGCCGGGCAAGAGGCCGTTCGAGAGCAGCCATGCGTTGGCGATCGCGCCGAACGCAACGAACCCCTTGTCACCGTGCTGGCGCACGTTCTTCGACTTGAAGAGGTCCTTCTCGATGTCAGACTTCCGAACACGGGCCTCGTAGCCCTCGAAGTTCACGGACTCGGGGTCCTTCTTGAGGCTCTCGACGATCGCCTCCGCGGCATAGATCCCGGCGTGCATCGCGTAGTGAATGCCCTTGAGGTAGGGGATGTTCACCATCGAGACGTTGTCGCCGCACATGACCATGCCGGGCACCGCGAGCTTCCGCGGCATCGACCAGTAGCCGCCCGACGGGATCGTCTTGGCGCCCCAGCCAACCCGCTTTCCGCCCTCGAGGAGGTCGCGGATGAACGGATGGGTCTTCAGCTGCTGAAGCAGGTCGTGGCACGAGAAGGTCGCGTCGGTCGTGTCGAGCCCCGCGACCATTCCGATGCAGAGCTTGTCCTCGCCCATCGGGTAAATGAAGGAGCCGCCGAACTCGTTGTACTTCGGGCCCTGGACGTAGCGGCCAGTTCATCGTGTGGATGACGCGGTCGAGAGGCTTCTCGACCTCCCAGACTTCCTTTACACCGATCTCCCAGCGCTTCGGATCTCCAGCCAGGTCGTAGTACGCAACCGCGGCGTCGGTCAGATGGCCGATCGTGCCTTCCGCGAGGACGGTCGCCTTGGCGACCAGGTCGTTGCCCGGCTCGAAGTTGCCGCGCTCGTTCCCCTCGCGGTCGCGCCCCTTGTCGCCGGAGCGCACTCCGCGGACGATGCGGTCCTCGACGATGAGCTTGTCCGCGGTGGTCTCGGTGAGGATGTAGGCGCCCGCCTCCTCCGCCTTGTCGGCGAGAAAGCGCGAGAGCTTCGCGACCGAGGTGACGTAGTTGCCGTGGTTGCGGAAGTTCGGCGGAGGTGGCTTCAGCGGGATCGCCCGCTTCTTGGTCAAGAGATAGACCGCGTCCTTCTCGACCTTCTGGTAGACGGGCCAGTCCTCCGGATCGAGGTCCGGGAAGAGGTCCTCCATCGCCGACGGGCGCATGTTGGCGCCCGAGACGTTGTGAGCGCCGCACGCCTTGCCCTTCTCAAGCACCGCCACGGGGATCTCGCCCAGCTGCTCCGTCAGCTCAGGCTCGTCCTCCAGCAGCTGCATGACCTTGTTGGCGCACGCAAGCCCTGCGGGACCACCGCCGACGATCACGACACCGGCCTCGAGGCGCTCGTCCTCGGGGTCGGTGGCTGGACCGACGTAGTCGGCCGGATCGAACGGCGGCGGATACTCGCCGGGCGCTACGGACATCGCTGTTCCTCAGCCGCCCTTCTTGGCCTTGATGGCCTCGGTCAGCTTGGGCATGATCTTGTTCAGATCACCCACGATGCCGAGATCGCAGAACTCGAAGATCGGCGCGTTCTGGTCCTTGTTGATCGCGACGATGTTCTCGGCGTTCTGCATTCCGACCTTGTGCTGGATCGCGCCGGAGATGCCCGCGGCGAGATACAGCTTCGGCGCGACGGTCTTACCCGTCTGGCCGATCTGCGTCGCGTAAGGCGTCCAGCCGGCGTCGACGATCGCACGAGTCGACGCGACAGCGCCGCCCAGCGAATCAGCGAGTTCGTTGGCGATCGCGAGGTTGTCGGCATCCCCGAAACCACGACCGGCCCCGACCAGGAAGTCAGCGTCCTCGATGTTGACCGCGCCCTCGTCGCCCACGTCGCCGCGCGTCTTCATGCGCGCCTTCGTCGACCAGTCGGACAGCTCGACCTCGATGTCCACGACCTCAGCGTCGCCGGAGCCGCTCTCGTTCGTGTCGAACGCGTTCAGGCGGCCGATGATGATCCCCGGCTCGGAGACGTAGCCGACGTCGACGATGGCCGAGTCCTGAAGGATCGGGCGCTCGACGACGAGCTTGCCGTCGGCGGCCTTAACCGCGGTGACCTCCATGGTCACGCCCGCATTGAGGCGAGCGGTCAGGCCGGCGCCGATCTCGAAGCCGAGCAGCCCGCCGCCGAACAGGGCGTACGAGAAGCCGTCGTCCGTGATGACCTTGGCCATCGCGTCGACGATCGGCTGCGCGAGCCCCTCGGGAACGGACTTGGCGCGGTAGACCTTGGCGGCGCCGTACTTGCCGAGCGCGGCACACGCCGCATCGTCGACCTCTCCGACCACCAGGGCCGCAGCGTCGCCACCGATTTCGCCGGCCAGCTTGGCCGCCTCGGAGATTGCGCCGAGGGAGTTGTTGTTGAAGTTGCCCTCGTCGTCGTGGAGGGCGTAAACCAGAATTCCGCTCATGAGGAAACCTCCCTTGACAGGGTGTTGAATTTGCTTTCGCGCCTTACGTCGCTCATGAGAGCAACTTCCTTTCGTCGAGCCACGCGACGATCTTCTCGACCGTCTCGTCAGTGTCCTCGTCCTCGATGATCTCTCCGCCTGCCTTCTCGGCCGGAGGGTTGATCTCGAGCACCTGCGTCTTGGAGCCGCCCTCGCCCACCTGGTCGGCCTCGATGCCGACGTCGCCGGTGGCCTTGGTGTCGAGCTGCTTCTTCTTCGCGCCCATGATCGCCTTCAGCGACGGGTAGCGGGGCTCGTTGATCGCGTCGCCGACGGAGATGACTGCGGGCAGGTCGACCTCGACCGTGTCGTAGCCGTACTCGGCCTGGCGCTGGCACGTGAGCGTGCCCTCAGCCACGTCGACCTTGATGACCTGCGTAAGCGAGGGCATCTTGAGGTGGTCGGCCACGACCGCGCCGATCGTGTAGCACTCGCCGTCATCCGACTGCTGGCCCAGGAGGACCAGGTCGGGCGACTCAGACTCGAGCACCTTCGCGAGGGCGTAGCCCGTCGCGCAGACGTCAGAGCCCTCGAGGGCGGAGTCGGTGAGATGGACCGAGCGGTCGGCGCCGAGCGCGACTGCCTTGTGGAGCGCGCGGACGGCGCTCTCCGGGCCCATCGTCACGGCGACGATCTCGTCGACATCAACCACGCCGCCTTCGCGGATCTGCATCGCAGCTTCGATGCCGTGGGTGTCGAACGGGTTCAGGTTCTTCTCGCCGGAGCGGTCCAGACGCTTGGTAGAAGAGTCGATCCTCTTCTGGACCGCCGCGTCGGGAACCTCCTTGACAAGACAACAGATCTTCAAGTCGGTGCCTCCTGTTTGTCGGTGAGGGGCTTTAAGTGGGTCGCGCTATCCGCGTATCGGGCGGGGTGCGCCGGGCATCTTACCCAGGTGCGGTACCCATTGACTGACCAGTCAATCTACCCGTCCGTAGGAACGCGTGTTCGGGTTCTGGATCGCTCAGGCGTTGACCGTTGGAGACTTGTCGGCGCCACATTGCGTGTTGAGCGGAGTGATCACGAAATCGATAACCGCGTAGAGCTTGTTGCCTGACTGCATCGGCACCTTCACCCTCCACTTGCCGCTTTCAGTGGCAAACGTCTTCTCGAGCTTCTGGTCCTGGCCCTGCTCCTTGCGGAACACGACGACCTTGCGCCCAACGACGCAGTCGCTTGCCGAGGACGAGACACGGCCCTTGAATTTGGCCTCGTTTGCCTGCGCCTGCTTCATCGTGACCTGGCTGGGCACGGTCATACCGGCCTGCGCCGGCGCGGCGATCGCGAGGGTCGCAAAGCAAGCGACGGCGGCGAGGGTTTTTCTGTTCAGCACGAGCTACCTCCCTGGTCGTTTCCAGATGGAATCCTAAGCGGCAGAGCGCTCGCCGACGGCGCCGCGGATGAAGTCCACGATCGCGTCCGTGGGAGCGCCGGGTGTGAAGACCTCGGCTACGCCGAGCTTCTTGAGCTCTGGCACGTCGTCGGCGGGGATCGTTCCCCCCACCGTCACGACAACATCGTCGACACCCTGGTCGGCGAGCATCGAGACGACCTTCGGCACAAGCGTCATATGCGCGCCGGAGAGGATTGAAAGGCCCACCGCGTCGGCGTCCTCCTGGATCACGGTGGCGACGATCTGCTCGGGCGTCTGGTGTAAGCCCGTATAGATGACCTCCATGCCGGCATCGCGGAGCGCGCGGGCGATGATCTTCGCGCCGCGGTCGTGCCCATCCAGTCCGGGCTTGGCGACGACGACGCGAATGGTGCGGGTGTTCTCGGCCTCGCTCATGCGCGGGGAGCTTATTCTTTCGGCGGCTTTTGGCGGGCTATTCGCCGAGTCCGGTGATCGCGACGATCGTTGCGATCACCGCGATGAGGACGAACATCGTCACAAGGAGCGTCCCGCCGCCCAAGAACGCCGGCTTCATGCCCTGGCGAGCGTCCTCGATCTCGTGAACGTGCTCCGTGTCGACCTCGACCGGGGTATCACCGGCGTCATTCACGCGTTCTTCGTCGGAGCGGATCTCCGCGGCGGCGATCGCTTCTTCTCGCGTCGGATGGTTGGACAGCGCGCGATCCTCGTCCTCACGGACGACATCCCAACCGTCAACCTCGTTCTTCATCACCTTCAGAGCCATCGTCTGCGCAGGTTACCCCGCCGGCCGCGCCTGGAAACTGGCACCCACCGGCACATGCTGCTTTCGCGCTAAAGCGCTCAAAGACTCGAGCTCAGAACTGCGGATGCTCGGTGTAAGTGCCGAAGACGCTCTGGAGCGCCTCGACCATCTCGCCCTCAGAGACGCGTGCGCGGGCGCAGTCGATGATGAGTGGCATCAGGTTCTGATCGCCCTTGGCTGCCTGGACCAGGGCCGAAAGCGAGGCTTCCGCAGCCGCGCCGTCGCGCGCCGCTCGCGTGCCCTCAAGCCGCGCCTTCTGGCGGACCTCAGCCTCGGGGTCGGCGCGGTGAAGCGCCGGATCGACCTCGCCTTCGAGGACGTAGTCGTTGACGCCCACGATCGTGCGCTGACCCGACTCGACCTCCTGCTGGAACGTGAAGGCGGCGTCCGCGATCTCGCGCTGGGGGAAGCCGGTCTCGATAGCGGCGACCATCCCGCCCAACTCGTCGATCTGGTGGAAGTACTCGTAGGCCGCTGCCTCCATCTCGTCGGTGAGCTTCTCGATGAAGTACGCGCCGCCAAGGGGGTCGGCCGTGTTGGTGACGCCTGTCTCGTGCGCGATCACCTGCTGGGTGCGAAGCGCGACGCGCACCGCCTCCTCCGTGGGCAGCGCCAGGGCCTCGTCGAACGAGTTCGTGTGCAGCGACTGCGTCCCGCCCAGAATCCCGGCGAGCGCCTCGATCGCGGTGCGCACGATGTTGAGGAGCGGCTGCTGCGCGGTCAGCGAAACGCCCGCGGTCTGGGTATGGAAGCGCATGAGCATCGAGCGCTCGTCTTTCGCGCCGTAGGTGTCGCGAAGCTCGCGCGCCCAGATGCGCCGTGCCGCGCGGTACTTCGCGATCTCCTCGAAGAAGTCGATGTGCGCGTTGAAGAAGAAGCTCAGGCGGGGCGCGAACACGTCGACGTCCATGCCGCGCTCGATCGCCCGCTCAACGTAGGTGAAACCGTCCTTCAGCGTGAACGCAAGCTCCTGCTGGGCGGTCGAACCGGCCTCCCGGATGTGGTAGCCCGAGATCGAAATCGGGTGCCAGCGCGGCATCTCGGCAGAGCACCACTCGACCATGTCGGTGACGAGGCGCATCGCCGGCTCGATCGGGAAGCACCACTCCTTCTGGGCGATGTACTCCTTGAGGATGTCCGTCTGGATGGTCCCGCCGAGCTTGTCCGGCGAGATGCCGTTCTCCTCCGCCGCGACCACATAGAAAGCGAGCATGATCGCCGCGGGGGCGTTGATCGTCATCGAGACGGTCACCTCGTCAAGGGGGATGCCGTCGAAGAGCGTCTCCATGTCGTCGACGGTGTCGACGGCGACACCCTCCACCCCCACCTCGCCCAGCGAGCGGGCGTGATCGGAGTCGAGGCCCATCAGGCTCGGCATGTCGAACGCGGTCGAGAGGCCGGTCTGCCCGTGGTCGAGCAGGTAGCGGAAGCGGGCGTTGGTCTCCTCGACCGTGCCGAAGCCCGCGAACTGGCGCATCGTCCAGAGGCGCCCGCGGTACATCGAGTCGTAGACGCCGCGGGTGTACGGGAAACTCACCGGGCTTGCCCAGATCGCGCTCAGGGTCCCAGCCCTCGAGGTCCTCCTGGGTGTAGAGCGGCTTGATCGGATGCCCCGACATCGTGTCGTGGAGCTTCTGCGCCTTCTCGGTCGCACCCATGCCGCCATTCTGGCGGATACGCCCGTCGAGCTTTTGGATTTGCGGGCGAAAGGCCGGAATCGCGCGCTAGCGCACCGCGCGCCTTCGCGCGAACGACGCGGCGCCCCCGCCGATCAGTGCTGCGGTCACAGTCGCAGCCAGGATCGCCAGTCGGCGGCCGAGCTTTTCGAAGCGCATGACCTGCCAGCCCTCTTGCGCACGCCACCTCGGCGAGCTCGGTGTCGGGGTTGACGACGACCGCGTTGCCCACGGCGCGAAGCATCGGCAGGTCGGAAGCCGAATCCGAGTAGGCCCAGGACGCGGCGAGGTCGATGTCGTGCGACTCCGCGAAGTTGCGCATGCCCTCGAGCTTTCCCTTGCCATACATGAACGGCCCGTCGAGCTCACCGGTGAAGTTCCCGTCGGCGTCGATCTCATATCGCGTGCCCACGCCGCCCTCCATACCGAGGACGCGCGCGACCAGCTCGACCAGGTCGTTCCCGGCCGCGCTGACGATGAACGTCGCCCGTCCCGCCATCGCGATGGCGAATAGACCTCGTCGAGCATCTGCGGGTAGATCCGCGGCAGAACCTCGGCCAGGACCTGCGGCCCCAGGCGCTCGAGCTGCCTGGCGGAGGCGCCGCTCAAGACCTCCTTGACCCGCTCCATGGCGTCCCGCGTCGTCTCATCGGTCGATCCGCGCAAGCGGAAGACCAGTCCGTCACGGATCCACCTGACCATCTGCGTTCGCGAGATAGCCCGGCGTCATAGGACGCCTTCACCCACGCCATGCCGGAGGACCCCGCCATGAGGGTGCGATCCAAGTCGAAGAATGCTGCTGAACGGGCCATCAGGCCCCCGAGGCTAGAGAGGCGCTAGCCCGCAACCTCGAGGACGATCGCGTCGCCCTGGCCTCCGCCTGAGCAGATCGCGGCAACGCCAAGGCCGCCGCCGCGGCGCCTGAGCTCGTGGACAAGCGCGCCGACGATACGGGCGCCAGAGGCTCCGATCGGATGCCCGAGGGCGATCGCGCCGCCGTTCACGTTCACGTTGTCCTCGGTGACTCCGAGCATGTGGAGCGAGTTGAGGGCGACCGAGGCAAACGCCTCGTTGATCTCCCAGAGGTCAACGTCCTCGGCAGACTTGCCGATCTTCTCCAAAGCGAGCTGCGCCGCCTTTGCCGGCGTCTTGGCCAGGTAGGGGAAGTCGTCGGCGATCTGGCCGTAGGAGACGACCGTCGCGAGCGCTTCCTTGCCGTTCGCCTGCGCCCACTCGTCCGAGGCGACAACGACAGCGGCGGCGCCGTCGTTCACGCCCGGCGCGTTGCCGGCGGTGTGGGTCGCGTCGGGGCCGCCGATGCCCTTCAGGCCCGAAAGGGACTCCTGCGTCGTGTCGGGGCGGATGGCCTCGTCGGCGACGACCTCGGTCTCGGCCTTTCGCGACTTGACCGTGACGCCGACGATCTCGTCGGCGAGCCGGCCCTCATCGGTTGCCTTTGCCGCGAGCTGGTGCGAGCGGGCGGCGAAGCGGTCCATGTCGGGACGAGTGATCTCGAGCTCGTTCGAGACTTCGGATGCCTCGTTGATCATCTGCTTTTCAGTGAAGGGGTTCGTGAGCCCGTCGTGGGTCATCGCGTCGACGGCCGCCACATCGCCCATCCGGAAGCCGAAGCGGGCGCCGGGCAGGAGGTAGGGAGCGTTCGACATCGACTCCATGCCGCCGGCGACGCCGACTTCCAGCTCGCCGGCGCGGACGGAGAGATCAGCGATGCCGATCGAGCGCATGCCGGACGCACAGACCTTGTTGATCGTCTCGGAGGGCACCTCCTTGGGGATCCCGGCTGCAATCTGCGCCTGGCGCGAGGGGATCTGGCCCTGGCCGGCCTGCAGGACCTGTCCGTAGACGACCTGCTGCACCTGCTCGGCGTCAACGCCGGAGCGCTCGAGCGCGGCGGCGATCGCGTGCCCGCCCAACTCGGGTGCCGTCTTCGTCTGAAGTGCGCCGCCCATCTTCCCGAAGGGGGTGCGAGCGGTGCCGAGGATCACGGTCTTTGCCATGTGAGGATGCCTTTCGAGAGCGAAGGAAGAGAGAACTCAATCGTATTGCGGCGGCCTCGCGCCGATCCCTAGACTCGGCCGGAATGGAGGTCGAGGCAGCCGAAACGCCGTTCGCGGAGCTTCACGCCGACCTTCACGCCTCCGGTTTCTTCGACGGCGAAGAGCTCTCGCCCGAGGTCGCCGGCGCGCCCGGCGCGAGCGACGCCAAGCCAGGGTTCAAGAAGCTAAGCGTCGCCTTTCCCGAAGACGGCGCGCGCCTTGCGATCGTGGGGCTGGGCAAAGCCGACGAGCTGAACACGGAGCGCCTGCGCGTGGCGGCAGCGCTCGTGGCAGCGGAGGCCGGGAGGCGTCGGGCGACGAGCGTCGCCTGGGACCTCGCCTCGCTCGAGGCCGCCGATCTCGAGGCCGCCAGCCGCGGCCGGCGCGATCACCGAGGGCCTGATTCTCGGCAGCTACCGCTTCGACCGCTTTCGCTCGGCCGACCCGGACGACCCGCCGCCCCCCGGCCTGGGCCGCGTGGTCTTCGGCGGCGCCTCGGACGCCGCTGCCCTCGAGCCGGCGATCCGCGAGGCTCGCGTCGCCGCCGAGGCGCAGAACCACGCGCGGGACCTCCAGAGCCTTCCCGCAAACCACGCGACCCCCACGGCACTGGCCGAGCGCGCATCGGAGCTCGCCGCGGCCCATGAATCCCTGACCGCCGAGGTCCTCGGCCGCGACGAGATCGCCGAGAAGGGAATGGGCGGGCTCGTCGCCGTCTCGCAGGGCTCGGACGAGGAGCCGCGCCTGATCACGCTGCGCCATTCCGGCCGCGGATCGGGCGACGTCCTGGGCATCGTGGGCAAGGCAGTCACCTTCGACTCGGGAGGCATCTCGATCAAGCCCTCGGCTGGCATGCACGAGATGAAGATGGACATGTCCGGCGGCGCTGCCGTCATCGAGGCAATGGGCGCGATCGCCGAGCTGGGCATCGGCCTGGACGTCGTCGCTGTGGTCCCGTCGACCGAGAACATGCCGTCGGGGCGCTCGATGCGCCCGGGCGACATCATCACCCAGCTGAACGGCAAGACGGTTGAGGTCAACAACACCGATGCCGAGGGGCGCCTGATCCTGGCCGATGCGCTGACCTGGTGCGTTCGCGAGCAGGGCGCGGCTCGCGTGGTGGACCTGGCGACCCTCACGGGCGCGGCTCTCATCGCGCTCGGCTCGACCTACAGCGCGCTCATCTCCAATAACGACGATTTCGCCGCCACCGTTGAGGACGCGGCGATCAAGACAGGCGAGCTTGCGTGGCGTCTCCCCCTCCACGCCGACTACAAGAAGCTCACGACGGGCACGGTCGCCGACCTCACCAACGCAGCCTCCAAGCGCGAGGCCGGAACGATCTACGCCGGCTCGTTCCTGGAGGAGTTCGTGGACGAGAAACCTTGGGTGCACCTCGACATCGCCGGGACTGCATGGGACTCGGAGCGCGAGTACGCCGGGAAGGGCCCGACCGGGTTCGGGGTACGGCTTCTGATCGCTCTTGCGCAGGAATTGTCCGCGGGATCGCCCTAGACCAGTTCGTCGATCCAGGCCGCTGGGTCGGTTGCCGGGTCGGGCGAAGGCGGCTTCGCGAACCTCGCCTCGGGTACGTCGATTCTCATCAGCTCGAGCATCGCGCGAGCCAAGGTCAGATCGCCCCAAAGGCGGATCTCGCCGCGGGCCATCTTCTGGAGCACGGCGCGGCCGCGCGCATTGACGGGGCTCGGCATTCCCATGCTGAGCGGCGCGGTCGTCAGCAGGACGACGTCCGCGAGCCCGGCCGTGACGGTGAGGTTCGCGCCCTCGACTTCGCCGTCGAAGACCTCGATCTGACCGCCGTCGAAGACCATGGCCACCGGCGGGTGCGCGTCGCGGAAGCGCAGCTGGACGCGCCCGTGCACCACAGCCGCCCGCTCGGGGCGCTTCAGGACGCCGCGCTCGACGAGCGCATAGATAGACGGGGCGATCCCGCCGCGCAGTGTGCGGCCGAGGCGGATCGCGGCGGGCGCTTGGCTCCCGGGCATTTCTCAAGGTTATGCTCGGCGGCTCTATGGACTTCTCACTTTCCGACGAACAGCGCCTGATCCGCGACACGGTCCGCGACTTCGCCCGAAACGAGGTCCGGCCGGTCGCCGAAGAGCTCGACCGAACCAAGTCCTTCCCATACGACCTGGTGGCGAAGATGGGCGAGCTGGGGCTCATGGGCATCCCGTTCAGCGAGGAGTACGGCGGCGGCGGCGCCGACACGCTCTCCTACGCGCTCGCGGTCGAGGAGCTTGCGCCGGATCGACTCGTCGGTCGGCATCACGCTCGCGGCGCACACGTCGCTCGGCACGATGCCCATCAACCTCTGGGGCACCGCCGAGCAGAAGCAGGACTGGCTGCCGGAGCTATGCGCAGGCAAGCAAGCTCGCCGCCTTCGGCCTGACCGAGCCCGAGGCCGGCTCCGACGCCGGCAACACCCGCACGCGGGCCAAGCTCGACGACGGCGAGTGGGTGATCGACGGCGCCAAGCAGTTCATCACCAACGCGGGCACCGACATCTCGGCCTGCGTGACGATCACCGCCGTCACGGACTCCGGCAACGGCCGTCCCGAGATCTCGAACATCATCGTCCCGAACGGCACTCCCGGCTACGAGCAGGGCGAGCCGTACCGGAAGATGGGCTGGAACGCGTCGGACACGCGCCCGCTCACCTTCGACGGCGCCCGCGTGCCGGAGGCGAACCTTCTCGGCCCTCGCGGCGACGGCTTCAAGCAGTTCCTGCACATCCTCGACGGCGGCCGGATCGGCGTGTCGGCGATGGGCATCGGGCTCGCCCAGGGCGCTCTTGACGAGGCGATCAGCTACGCCAACGAGCGCAAGGCGTTCGGACAGCCGATCGGGAAGTTCCAGGCGATCCAGGCGAAGATCGCCGACATCTCGGCCAGCTCGAGGCGGCGCGCCTTCTCACGTATCGCTGCGCGCTCCAAAAGGACGCGGGCGAGTCGTTCACGCTGACCGCCGCGCAGGCGAAGCTGATCACGGGCCGCCTCGCCGTTCGCGCGTGCGAAGAGGCGGTCCAGATCCACGGCGGCTACGGCTACATCGAGGAGTACCCGGTCTGCCGCTTCTACCGCGACGCGAAGATCCTCACGATCGGCGAGGGGACCGACGAGGTCCAGCAGATGGTGATCGCAAGGGGTCTGGGGCTTTAGCGCGCGGCCGTAGAAGCGCTCCGGGGGGCGATTTCAACGCGTTTGAAGCCTGGTGGTCGCAATGGCGACCCCAATCCTTCAAGCACATGCGGCTGCGGTCTGGGCCTTGGTCCGCAGGCAGCGCGGCGTTATCTCACGCGCTCAACTGATCGACCTCGGGTACACCCGCGCTGCGATTAGACACCGGTTGCGGACCGGCCGCCTCTTCGAGATTCACCGCGGCGTGTACGCGGTCGGTAGATCCGAACTGAGCATCGAAGGGAAGTGGATGGCGGCTGTCTTGGCCGCTGGGGAAGGTGCTCGCCTGTGCGGACAAAGCATGGCCGAGCATCTCGGGTTTCGGGATCGCCGGGGAAACTCCATCGAGGTCGTCATTCCCGCCCGGTATTCGCGCCGAGTGGCGGGGCTGACGATCCACCGTTCAGACATCGACCCCGCTCACTGCATTGAGCACGATGGAATCCCGGGTGTAAGCGTCGTGGTCGCGATGCTCCAGATCACTCCGCGGCTTTCCCTTGGGGAGCTGGAGAGGGCGATCAACCAGGCCGACAAGAAGGACTTGATCGATCCCGAATCCCTCCGTTCAGAACTCGACTCCTTCGCGGGCGTTCCAGGCGTCAAGCCGCTTCGCAATGCTCTCGACCGCCGCACATTCGCAATGAGCCGATCAGAGCTCGAACGATGGTTCCGCCCGATTGCCCGCCGCGCCGGCCTGCCGCCACCGGAGACCTGCGTCATGCACAACGGTTGGGAGGTTGATTTCCTTTGGCGGGACCTCGGGTTGGTTGTCGAGACGGACAGCCTCCGCTACCACCGCACGCCCGCGCAGCAGTACCGCGACCGGAAGCGAGACCAGACCCACCTAGCGGCGGGTGACACACCACTTCGCTTCACACACGGCCAGGTGCGCTACGAGCCCGCGTACGTGGAGAATTCCCTTCGCAGCGTGGCAGCGGAATGCCGCCGCCGACGCCGTTGAAGCCGTTGGGTCGCTCCAGCGACCAATTTCCTTCGAGCGCGCGCTGGGCCGGAGTGCTAGCCCAGGCCGTAGTGGCTGAGCACGGTTTGCTCTGCCTCTTCGGAGAGCGGGGCCTTTGGCTCGACTCGTGGCGCTCGGCGGATCTGGTCGCGGGTGTAGGGCACCCAGACCCGGCCGTTGGCCGATACCGCGTCATGCGCGGGGACGAGGCAGTAGTGGCC
The DNA here is from genome assembly GCA_963786495.1 of uncultured bacterium. Classification (GTDB taxonomy): domain Bacteria; phylum Actinomycetota; class Thermoleophilia; order Solirubrobacterales; family 70-9; genus JALZKA01. Next base: position 252,124 of record CAWAZL010000002.1, read on the forward strand.
GAAGCGGCCCATGCGGGCGACGAGCCATTCCCTCTGGCCTGATGCCTTGCCCTCAACCCTGCCGACCTGGACGCCATCCATCTCGTCGAGCCGGTGGCCAAGCAAGGTGAACTCTTCCTCGCCGGCGGACTGAGTCCCGTTCGTCGATTCCTCGTCAGCCATCCAGCGACTTTTCTAGCAGCTTGCCCGCGGCAGTCGCGGGGTCCGTTTCGCGCCGCACCACGCTGTCGAGGAGCTCGGCCCACTCGGGGTCCTCCCCGGTCCGGGTCTCGAGCTCCCGGCGCATCCGGGCGGAGGCGATGCCGAGGACCTCGGCACGTAGGTTCCGTGCGCGGCGCTCGGCCAGCGTGCCCTCCTCCTCGATGTGGGCTCGGTGCTCGGTGATCGTCTCGATCAGCTTGTCGATCCCCTTCCCGTTCGAGGCCTCGGTGCGTACCACCGGCACGCGCCACGAGCGCTGAGGGCCCAGCGACAGGACGGCGCGTACCTCGCGCAGCATCGTGTCGGCCTGAGGGTGGTCGGCCTTGTTGACGCAGATGATGTCGGGGATCTCCATCACGCCGGCCTTCAGCGCCTGGATCGAGTCGCCAGAGCCGGGCATGAGAGCCAGGACGATGGTGTCGGCGTGATCGACAACGTCGATCTCGCCCTGGCCGACCCCAACCGTCTCGAGCAGCACGTCGTCCTTGCCCGCGGCGTCCATCAGGAGCGCGGCCTGAAGCGCCGCCTCGGCCAGGCCGCCGAGGGCTCCGCGCGACGCCATCGAGCGGATGAAGACGCCCTCGTCCAGGAAGTGGTCGGAGAGGCGGATGCGATCGCCCAGGACGGCGCCTCGCGTGAACGGGCTGGACGGATCAACCGAAAGCACGCCGACGGTCCGGCCGGCCTCGCGCAGGAGCTTCGTCATCGAACCGATCAGGGTCGACTTGCCGACGCCGGGCGGCCCGGTTATCCCGGTGACCCGTGCCTTGCCGGTCGACGGGAAGAGCTCGGCGACGAGTTGGTCGCCTGCGGGATCGCGGTTCTCGACCAGGCTGATCGCCCGCGCCAGCGCGCGGCGGTCGCCGGCGAGAAGGCGCTTACCCAGGGATTCTTCCTTCGTCGCTTCGCCCGTCATTGACGGTCGAGGCTACAGTCCCGGCCCGTGGCTCACCCCATCCGCTTCTTCAAGTTCGCCCGGCGCCACGGGATGCTCAACCACCGGTACGCACGCCTGCTGTGGCGCTACCTCTGGCGGCGCTTCTTCACCCGCGCCGGCTGGCGCTGGGAGACGGACGGTCCGGTCTTCTTTGGCAAGGGCCTCGAGCTCGAGATCTCGAAGAAGGGCACGGTCAAGTTCGGCCGGTTCGTCTGGATCGGCGACCGCACCAAGATCCGCTGCCACGAGGGCCAGGTCGAGATCGGTAAGAAGACGGTGATCGGCCAGGAGGCGACGATCTCCGCCTACCAGCGCGTCGCGATCGGCGAGCAGTGCGTGATCGCCGACCGAGCGATGTTCATCGACTTCGACCACGGCATCGTCGAGGTGGAGCGCCCGATCCGCGCCCAGGGCATCTACAAGCGCGACGTGGTCATCGGCTCGAACGTCTGGGTGGGCTACGGCTCCTCGTTCCTGCGCGGCGTCACGGTGGGCGACAACTCCGTGATCGGCACCAGCGCAGTCGTGGCCCGCGACGTGCCCGCCAACGGTGTCGTAGGAGGCATTCCGGCGCGAGTGATCCGCATGCGCGAGGCGCCGCGCGAGCTTCAGTGGCCCAACCCGGTCGAGCCGGACCCGGAAGCGCCGCGGACTTTGGGGTCTGACCCCTAGACCGGGGCGCTACATCGCAACCGAGCGCGCGAAGGGGGTCTGACCCCTCTCTCTAAGCCCGGCCCACGCCCGCAAGCTCTGCGTAGAGCTCGGCGGTGTCGGCGGCCACGTCGGCCCAGTCGAAGCTGCGGATGTGGTCGAGGCCTTCGGCCACGAGCCGCTCGCCCAGGTCTTCGTCGCAAAGAACCCGCACGGCCACATCGGCGAGCGCCTCGGGGTCGCGAGCGCGGAAGCGCAGGCCCGCGCCATCGTCCGGCACGACCTCGCGGAGGCCGCCGGTGTCGGCCACGATGCACGGACAGCCCGATGCCATCGCCTCGAGCGCGACGAGCCCGAACGGCTCGTAGATCGACGGAACCACGCAGACGTCGGCGATCCGGTAGAGCGAATGAAGGACGTCGTCTCCGATCCAGCCGAGGAACGTGCCGTGATCGCTCAGCTCGAGATCTTCAGCCTGCTTTCTGAGCTCTTCTTCGTGCGTGCCCGAGCCGGCGACCAGGAAGCGCGTCCCGGGCGCCTCGGCGATCACGCGGGGCATCGCCTCCAAAGCGAGCTGGAAGCCCTTCTCGTAGACGAGGCGCCCGATCAGAAGCACGAGCTTCTCGTCCGGTTTGGCGAACTCGCCGCGAAGGCGCGCGAGCTCGGGCTCCTCGCCGAAGCGCAGATCGCCGGGATCGATGCCGTTTGGGATCACAGAGATGCGCTCCTCGTCGACGCCGAAGATGTCCGCAACCTGTTCGCGCATGTAGTACGAGCACGCGATGACGCGGTCGGCGCGATTCGTGATCCAGCGCTCGACGCCGTGGATGTAGGACTGCGGGTGCTTGTCGACCCAGCCCTGGTGGCGGCCGTGCTCCGTGGCGTGGATCGTGGTGACCAGCGGGCAGTCGAAGCGGCGCGCGAGGTGGTCGCAGGCCATCGCGACCAGCCAGTCGTGGCCGTGGACGAGGTCAAACTCGTAGCGGTCGCCCAACTCGACTCCTGCGGCGAGCATGTCCGAGTTCATGCGCTCGACCCACGCGACGAACTCGGTGAGCTCGGTCGGGCGCTTCGGCTCGATGACGCGGTGGATGTGCACGCCGTTCACGGTCTCGTCGGCGGGCGACTCCTCGCCGCCACGCGTGAGAACGTGAACCTCGGTGCCGAGGTCGACGAGCGCCTCCGAGAGCTTTCGCACGTGCCGGGCGAGCCCGCCCTCGATCAGCGGCGGGTACTCCCAGGAGAGGATGAGGACGCGGGCGGAATCTTCGGTCATGGGGCGGTCAGCGGAGCGAGGCTGAGGTCAGGCGCCAGATTGCGAAGCTCAGGCGCGGGAGCGGGCGCGGAGTGTATGGCGTCGAGCATGGCCCGGGCGTGGTCGGTCACCCGCACGAAGGGGTAATCCCCCGCCTGGCGGCGCTTGTCGAGGAAGGCCCAGTCGCTCGCCTGCAGCGCCAATAGCTCGCGAGCGGCGCGCTCGGCGCGCTCAGGCGCGAGATCCCGCGCCGCCAGTTCGCGCACCAGCCGAAGCTCGAGGCGCCGCGCGCCCCAGGCCAGGTCGGACACCTCCGGCGCGTCCCAGGTCGAGAGGTCCTTGTGCTCGCCCCAGCTCGAGCGGTGGATCGGGCGAGCCTCGGGCTCCGTGCGCCCCAGGGCGTCCGCAAGCGTCACCAGCTCAACGCCTGCACCTTCCGCCGACGCAACGACCTCGGCGAGCCACTGCGGACCCTCCCACCACCAGTGGCCGAGGAGCTCGGTGTCGATCGCAAAGACGACGAGACCCTCCGCTCCGGTTCGATCCCGATGGCCCGCCAGGCGCTCCGCGGTTGCCGCCAGGAACTCGCGAGCCTGCTCGCGAGCTCGCGCGGCCCCGGCCTCCGGATCGCGGATCTCGCCGCCGATCGACCAGACGCGCGCGCCCCGCAGGGACTCGCGGTGAAAGTCCGTGTGGACGGGGTCAGACGGATAGCCGTCCAGCGACCAGAGCCAGGAGACCGCCTCCCAGTCGATCGGGAAGGCGACCGGCCCGGCTTCGGTCGCGATGGGCGTAAGGGCGGACAGCGGCTCCTCGTAGGCGGATGAGTCCACACAGAAGTGGCTGAGGCCATGGCGGGCGACGAGGTCCTCGAGCCCGGGGACGTACGCGCACTCGGGTAGCCAGATTCCGTCCGGCTCGCCGAAGCGCCGGCGATGGGAGCGAAGCGCAGCATCGACTTGAACGTCCCGCGCGGAGTCGGTCGCCAAAAGCGGCAGGACGGCGTGGGTCGCGCTCGACGTCATGAGCGAGACGCGCCCCTCCCCCACCGCTTCCTGGAAAGCGCCCAGGGGTCCACCGAGATCGCGCAGGCGAGCAAGGCCCCGGCGGTAGCGATCCGCCTCGTCCATGCAGGGCGCGTGGAAGTCTCCATCCTGCTCTTCGGCGTCGAGCAGGCATGACCCCAGGCGGAACTCCTCGCCGAACGCATCCAGGCGCTCGGCGACCCCTGGAGCCTCGAGCTGGTCGGCGAGGACGGGCGTCACCGTCATCGTCAGGCGGTCGGCTACTTCGAGGACCGGCAGATAGGACCGCAAGACGGCGTCAAAGAGCCACTCCTCTCCGAAGGGGTAGGTGCCGAACCCCTCGACGTACGGCATGTGGGAATGGAGGACGAGCGCGAGCATCCCCCGTGACTCGGGCACGGCTTCGGCGGTCACGCGCGAAGAACGGCCAGGAAGTCGAGCGCCTTGTCCAGGTCGCAGTCGGACTCGTCCCTGATCGCGAAGTCCGAGGCGGCGATTGCCGGGGTGAAGCGGTCGTAGAAGGGCTTCGTGAGACGCGTCGCCTTGTGCACGCGGTCCCAGCCCAGGCCGAGCGCGATCTCATGCGCTCGGAGCTTCCGCGAGTGGAAGACGCCGAAGAGCCGGACCTCGGAGAAGTGCGGATCCAGAAGCGCGCGGTACTCGGGGGCCGTGTACTCGCGCAGGTGCCATGGGTTTTCGGACTTCTCCGCGCCCTCAGGCGCGAGCGTCAGGCGGTTGGGCGTCGAGATGTATGCGACAGGCGCCGCAGACGCAATGGCCGCGAGCAGCTTCTCCGGCTCGTGGATGTGCTCGATCGTCTGCAGGAACACGATCGCGTCGCACGGCTCGGCGTAGTCCTCGACGAGGCCGCGCTCGAACCGAAGGTTGGGAGCGGTGTAGCGGAGGCGGGCGTGCTCGTGAGCTTCGGGGTTCGCGTCCACGCCGACGACCTGGGCGGCCGTCCGCGCCAGGGTGGCCGAGCCATAGCCCTCGCCGCAGGCGAGGTCGGCCACCCGAAGCCCCCGCGTGCGCGCGGCGATCCAGTCGTAGACGGCCAGGTGCCGGCGATACCAATAGTTCTCCTCGGGCACGTCCGGAAGCGTGCGCTCGCCCGTGAGCGCGAGCGGAGGCACGCCGTCGGGCTGGTTTTCCTGCACATAGGCCACGGGGTGGGCGAGGATATGAGGACGGCGCGTGGCTGTTCAGATACCTCTTACGCGCGCCTTCGGCGCTTGCACATGCTGCTTTCGCACCTAAAGGTGCTCAAATGATGCATCCATGCCGGCCTCCCCCACAGCCACTCCGGAGCACATCCGGGACGTAAACGAGCGCTACCACGACTGCGCCGCTGACTCGTACGACGCGAAGTGGGGCATCGACTTCGGTGACATCGGGCGCGATCAGACGCGCCAGAAGCTCGTCAAGGCGCTGGGTGACCTACCAGCGGAGCCGTTTGGCGACGCGCTCGAGATCGGCTCGGGCACCGGCTACTTCTCGCTCAACCTGATGCAGGAGGGCGTAATCACCAACCTCGTCGCGACCGACGTCTCGACCGGGATGCTCACGAGCCTCTCAGCCACCGCCGAGGGCCTCGGCCTCGCGGATCGCGTCCAGACCCGCCAAGCCGACGCCGAGGAGCTTCCCTTCGACGACGAGAGCTTCGACCTCGTCCTCGGCCACGCCGTGCTCCACCACATCCCCGACCTCGCCAAGGCATTTTCCGAGTTCAACCGCGTCCTTCGCCCCGGCGGCGCGATCGTCTTCTGCGGCGAGCCCTCCGCCTACGGCGACCGGCTCGCATCGGTCCCCAAGCGCATCGGCGCCGCCAGCGCGCCGGCGTGGCGGACGCTGATGCGAGCGCGCCCGGCTGAGAACAACGGTGTGCACGAGCATCCGCACGACGGCCATGGGCTCGAGAGCGAAGTCGACGTCCACGCCTTCGACCCATCGGCGCTCCGCGACTGGATGACCGACACCGGCTTCGAGGAGATCCGCGTCCAAGGCGAGGAACTCCTGGCGAACATGTACGGCTGGATCCTTCGCTCGCTGGAGGCAAGCGCCAAGCCCGAGGACGTCCCGGACCGCTGGCGTTGGTTCGCCTTCCGCAGCTACATCGCCCTCCAGCGGGCCGACGTGAAGCTGCTCGAGCCGCGCCTCCCCGCGCAGCTCTTCTACAACCTCGTTCTCAGCGCCCGCAAGCCCTAGTCCGGCGCGCTAGCCGAACGTGAACGCGTAGCCCGAGATTCCGGGCGCGAAGCGCAGCGTGAGCGTGTGGTCGCCAGCCTCGTCGAGCTCGACCAGGCGGTAGAGGCGCTCCTTGGAGATCCGAGCGACTCCGTTCTTCACATCTGAGCCTGCGTCCGCGGTGGAGACAGGCTTGCCGTCGAGGAGGACCTCGACCGGCTGGGGGCCGTCCTCGGCGCCGAGCACGAGGAAAACGTTCTTGGCCTGGAAGCGGAAGCTGATCTCGGCGTCTTCCACGGAGGTGGCGCCGTCGTCGGTGATCTCCCAGGTGCCGTCGAAGGCGAACTCGTTCAGGTCGAGCGAATCGGCGGCAGGCGCGTCGAATGACGGGGTTCCGTTCTGGACCGGCTGCACCCAGCCATCCGCGCGGAGCGAGCCAAGGTACGTCTCGGGGGTCATCAGGCCCGGGTCGATCCGCTCGCCCGTCGCCTTTGCCTCCGCTCCGAGGTCCGCGTCGCCGGCTTCGGCCAGGAGCGAGCGGATGGCCTGCTCGGTCTCGTCGTAAGAACCCTCGCCGAAGTGCGTGTAGCGAACCTGACCGTCGGCGTCGATCAGGTACTTGGCGGGCCAGTACTGGTTGCCCCATGCGGTCCACGTCGCGAGCTCGTTGTCCTGGACGACCGGATACTCGATCCCGTTGTCGGCGATCGCGTCCTCGACGTTCGACGCCTCCTTCTCGAACGGGAACTCGGGCGCGTGCACGCCGACGATGGTCAGGCCGTCGTCGCGGTACTCCTCGTCCCAAGCCTTGAGATAGGGGAGCGTGCGGATGCAGTTAATGCAGGTGTATGTCCAGAAGTCGATGAGGACGACGTGCCCCTGCTCGACCTCCGAAGCGATCGAAACCGCCTCGCCGTCTGTGTTAAACCACTCCTGAGTGCCGGTGAACTCGGGCGCGGCTCCGAGCTCCGGCAGGACGACCTCCGGTTCCACCTCCTGGTCGGCCTCGGCGGCGATCGGGCCGTCCCCTCCGCCACGCACGTCAGCCAGATCGTCGGCGACTGCGTCCGACTCCTCGATGTCGCCGGTCGGGTTGACGAGGAACGCCGGCAGATCGTCAGCGATGGTGGTCTGAAAGCGGATGTCGAGCTCAGCGGCCATCGCGACCGCGGTCAGGACCATCAGCGCGCCCATCACGGCCTGAACGCGGTGGCGCCACTCGCCCATGCGATCGATCAGCCTGCGGCCGCCCAACATCAGCGCGTAGAGGACGGCGCCCGACCCGATCGCGTAGGCGAACGCGACCGCCAGCTTGCCGGCGGTGAAGTCCTGCGAGGCAGAGACGGTGATGACTCCGGCCAGGATCGGCCCCGCGCAGGGCGCGTAGACGAACCCCAGACTCGTACCGAGCGCGAAGCCCGGCCAAAAGCCCTCGCCCTTGGAGCGGGCAGGGCCGGGGACGATGCGGCTGATGAACGCCTCGACCCGGTCGGCAAGCGGCGGAACCAGCAGGACGATTCCGAACACGAAAAGCGTTCCGATCGCGACCCAGCGCACCAGGTCGTCGGGCAGGCCGAGCGCATCGATCACGTAGACGAGCGCGACCGTCGCGAAGGTGAACGCGACCACGATCCCTGTGACCACGCCGGCCGGCCGGCCGCGCCCACCAGTAACGCCCGCCGAGAGCACCGCGGGCAGAATCGGGAGCACGCACGGGCTGAGCGCCGTGCCGGCGCCCGCGATGAGTGCGAAAAGGATCAGAAGGGTCATGGGTTCAGGTCCAGCGAGGCGTCGCCCCGCCGTCCTCATTACGGGGTGCTGCAGCGCGCGGATGCGTTACGCGAAAGACTTGCGCGATGAGCGCGCCTGAGCAGGTTGACGTAGCCGTGGTCGGAGCCGGGCTTGCCGGCCTTGCGGCCGCGCGGCGTTTGGCCGAGGGCGGCGCGGACGTGGTTGTGCTCGAGGCGTCGGAGCGGGTCGGCGGGCGGACCGTCAACGAGCCGATCTCCGAGACGGAGAAAACCGAGATGGGCGGCCAGTGGGTCGGGCCGACACAGGACCGCGTCCTCGCACTGATCGAGGAGCTGGGCCTGGAGACGTTCCCGACCCGCACGGAGGGCCAGAACGTGATCGAAATGGGAGGGCGCCTGCGCCGCTACCGCGGCACGATCCCGAAGCTCTCACCGCTTGTGCTCGCCGACCTCGGGATCGCCCGCCTCAGGCTCGGCCGGGCTGTGCGGAAGGTCGACCCCGCGGCCCCCTGGGAAGCGAAGGGCGCCGCCGAGCTCGACTCGATCACGTTCGGTGAATGGATCGAGCGGCGAACGAGGACGCGTATGGCGCGGGACCTGATCGCACTGAGCTGCAAGACGGTCTGGGGCGCCGACCCGCATGAGCTGTCACTTCTGTGGGCTCTCGCCTACATGGGCGCGGGCGGAGGCTTCGAGAAGCTCCTGGACGTCGAGGACGGCGCGCAGCAGGACCGCATCGTTGGCGGCTCGGCGCTGATCGCCGAGCGCATGGCGGAGGGGCTGGGCGAGCGCGTCCACCTGGGCTCGCCAGTGACGGAGGTGCGCTGGAGCGCCGAGGGCGTCGAGCTGGTGGGCCCGAGCGGCTCCGTGCGTGCGCGACGAGCTGTGATCGCCGTCCCGCCGGCGCTTGTCGGCTCGCTCGAGTTTGCCCCGCCGCTGCCCGAGTCACACGCCGCTCTCGCCAGGGCATGGCGCGGTGGCCACCTGATCAAGCTGACCGCCACCTACCCCGAGCCGTTCTGGCGCGACGACGACTTGAGCGGCGAGGGAGTCGGGACGACCAGCGCAGTGAACATCACGTTCGACAACACGCCGCCGGCCGGAAAGCCCGGCGTGCTGGTCGGCTTCATCGGGGCTGTCGACGCACCCGGCTACGCGGAGCTGCCGGACGCGGGCAGGCGAGAGGTTGCCCTTGGCGGTTTCGCAAGGCTCTTCGGCCCGAAGGCGCTGGAGGCCGACCGGTTCCTGGAGCGCGACTGGCTCGCCGAGAAGTGGGCGAAGGGCGGCCCTGTGTCGAACCTTGGGCCCGGTGTCCTAGCGAAGCACGGGCGAACGCTGCGCGAGCCCGCGGGCCCGCTCCATTTCGCCGCCACGGAGTACGCCTCGGTGTGGTGCGGCTACATGGACGGCGCGGTGCGCTCCGGCGAATCCGCCGCCGCAGCGATCCTCTCCACCTAGTCGCCAGCCGGGCGGGCGCGGTAGAGCTTTTCTTCGCCGTCGATGCCCTTGAGCTTCCGGGCGCCGGCGAACGACCAGTCGTAGCGGTCCTCGAGCGCGTCATGCGTCGCCTCGTCGCAGAGGACGCTCCCCGGCCGGGCCATCCCGGTGATGCGGCTTGCGAGGTTCACCGGGCGCCCGTAGAAGTCGCCACCGCGCGCGACGGCGCGGCCATAGGCGACGCCGGCGCGCAGCATGGGAAAGTCCTCCCCGCCCTCCTCGGACTTGGCCACCAGCTCGAGCGCTGCGTCGAGCAGGCACGCGGGGTCCTGGGAGGTCAGCATCACGGCGTCGCCGATCAGCTTCACCAGCCGGACCGGCCCTCCGGCGACGTCAGAGGCGATGTTCGAGAGCTGGTCAGTCAAGTCGCCGATCTCCGCCGGATCCAGCCGTTCCCCCAGCTTGGTGAAGCCGACCAGGTCCGCAAACGCAATCGCGGTCTCGAGGCCTGCTTCAACTTCGGCGGAGATCTCGGTCGAGGCGAACGCGTCGTGGCGGATCTGCTCGCGCATGTGGAGTTGGAGCGCGTACTCCAAGATCGTGCCCAGCAGCGGGCCGACCCCCTCGGCGATCGCGGCAAACCGCTTGCCGACCTCGAGCTCGGAGTCGCCCTCCTCCGCGAAGACGCGCACGCCCAGCCCGCGGTTTGCGGCTGCGAGCTGCGACATCGTCATCCCGATCACGCGCGAGACCTGGAGCAGTTCGTTCTCGGGAATCCCGATGTCGAGCAGCTGCTTGACCTGCGCTGCCGCCTCGACGTCGCGGTCAGTGAAGATCTTCTCGCCCTCCTCCGGCTCGGGCATCCCGAGGGCGCGCCAGTTCTTTCGGAGGGTCTCGACGTCGACGCCCGATTTCTCTGCGACCTCCTCTTGCTGCAGGTGCGGGCCATCGCCCATGAGCGCCTGCTCGAGCGGCAAGAGGACCAGCCGGCCTTCGTTCACGGCGTCGCGAAGCGCTTCGAGGCTGAGGCCCGACTCATGAAGCTCGTCCAAAAGCTGGCTGCGCCCCTCGCGGGCCTTGCCCTCCAGGTCTTTCAAGAGGCCCTCGGATTCCCAGTCGACGCTCATCGAGCGCGCATTCTGTCCGATCGCCGGATGGTTGGCGCAGCACCCGCTGCCCGCTTACACTTTCGGGGGCGTGAATGAGGACGCAACAAGCGAGCTCCCGCTGTTCGAGCTGCCCATCGTCCTCCTGCCCGGCGAGCTCATGCCGCTCCACATCTTCGAGGAGCGCTACAAGCGCATGATCGGTCACTGCCTCGAGACCGAGGAACCGTTTGGAATCGTCCTTCGCGACGACGACGGCAGCGCTCGGCGCATCGGATGCACCGCCCGCGTGACTGAGGTCCTGGAGACCTTCGAGGACGGGCGGATGGACATCTTGGTCACGGGCGAGGAGCCGTTCCGGGTACTCGAGCGCTTCGACGGCATCGAGTACCCGGCGGGCGAGGTCGAGGCTGTCGCCCTTTCCGAGGACGGAGAGCCCGCCGATCCGGACGCTGCCGACGACGCCCGCGAGGCGTTCGCCGACCTCGTGCGCCGCGTGTCTGGCTCAGAGCCCGAGATCGACGGGCTGGAAGAGAGCGACGCCTACGCGATCGCCGCCCGCGTTGAGCTTCCGGTCCTGACCAAGCAACGCCTTTTGGAGCTGCGCTCGGAGGCCGAGCGGATGAAGCTCCTCGGCCAGGCGCTTCACGATCTCGTCGGGATGCTCAAGCGGTCCCGCGAAATCGCCGAGGCGGCGAAGATGAACGGCAAGGTCACCTTCTCCTAGTTCAGCCGCAGTTCGGTAGAAGCGTCAACGTCAGGGGTTGCTGACTAGCGCTGGCGGCTCCGAGGGCTTCGCTCCGCGAAACCACTCGTAGCGGGCGACCTTGCCGTTTCGGAGGGTCAGGAGGGAGGAGAAATGGGTTTCCAACCGGACACCGCTGCCTGTTCCCTCCCCGTCCAGCGCCCGGTAACTACCACGGAGGTCTCGCTCGCTTCGACCACTTCATCGACCTTAAGCCGGATACCCCCGAAGCTTGCTCGCATTCGGTCTAGCGCTCCTCGGAACTCGGCGGTTCCGCGTCTCGTTCCCGGTTTACGGCGTACGGCGGATTAACCCACTCAACACCATCATCGAGGATCGAGAAGAACGACTCGAATCGCCTGTGCGAGAGCGCTGAATCCGCTCTGCACGATCTCCACGTTCTCCTGCGACATCGTCCGCACACTATCTCGCGTTCATTGCGCTTTTCCATGCAAAGCGCCTAAGCCCAGGCGACAGCGCCGCCGCGCCTGGGGTCCCCCGCGGCACTCAGCTCACCCGTCCGGGGGTCCCGCGTGACGGCCTGAACGCCGCCGAAGAACATGTTGCGGTCGGCCCAGCGGTCGACCTCGGTCCCGGCCGCCTTGATCCGCGCCAGCGCGTCGGGGTCAATCTCCGGCTCGGCGCTTACGACCGCGCCTTCGAAGTGCACCCTGGGAGCCTGGACCGCAGCGTCAACGCCCATGCCGTCGTCGATCAAGCGCAGGATCACCTGGACGATCGCCGAGCGGATGCGATTGGAGCCCGCGCTTCCGAGGCCGGCCACGAGCTCACCATCGCGGAGGATGATCGTCGGCGACATCATCGACGGCAGGCGCGAGCCTGGTGCCGCGAGATGGAAGCCGAGCGGGTTCAGATCTTCTTCACCCAACATGTTGTTCACGTGGACGCCGGTGCCAGGCACCACAAGGCCCGATCCCGTGCCGTTCGAGCAGGTGACCGAAGCGCAGCATCCGTCGCTGTCCATCGCGGTGATGTGAGTGGTCGAGCCGAGACGGCTGGAGGCTGCCCTGGAGGCGTTGGCGAGCATCTCCGGGTCCAGAAAGCGCGAGGCGAAGCCCTCTTCGGAAAGGCCGCGAACGAATTCGTCGCCCCGCGCGTCTTGAGCCTCGGCCATCACCGCGACCAGCTCATCGACGCCCGCCGAGCCCATCCGGTCGAGTAGCTCCAGCGCGAAGGCGATCAGGGTCCCACCGGACGAAGGCGGCGGATTGGTCACGACCTCATGGTCGCGATAGCGCGCCCGAACAGGCTCGCGGACGACCGGCTCGTAGGCGGCAAGGTCGCCGGGCGCCAAGGTCCCACCGCGCTCCAGCACCCAGTCGCTCACTTTCTGAGCGATCTCACCGCGGTAGAAGGGATCGGAGCCCTCGGCAGCGAACAGCTCCAGCGCGTCAGCAAGATCGGGGAAGCAGAAGGTGTCTCCCTCGGCCAGGAGGCTTCCCTCTGGCGCGTAGATCGCGGCCACCTCGGGCTCGTGGACAAGGATCGGCGAGAGGATCTTGAAGAGATAGGCGCCCCGCGCGTCGACGGGGACACCGTCGCGGGCCGCCGATACCGCCGGCGCCACAAGCTCTGAGAGCGGCATCGAGCCGAAGTCGCGGAGCGCCCGCTCGAGGCCCGCAGCGGTACCGGGTACGCCGCACGAAGCCGCCCCGATGTTGAAGACCTGCGAGACCGAGTCTGTGAACTCCACCGGCGCCGCTATGAGCTCGGACTTCCGCTCCGTTCCGGCATGTCCTGGCGCTGCGACGAAGAAGTCGATGAGCGTCGAGCGATCGGAGTCGTGGACGAGCATGTAGCCGCCTCCGCCCAGCCCTGTGAGCGAGCTTTCGGTGGCGAACGAGGTGAGTACCGCTGCCACGGCGGCATCCACCGCGTTGCCGCCTTGCCGCAACGCCCAGGCGCCCGCCTCGGCCGTGGCGGGGTGCCCGCCGGCGACAACTCCCTCGTTCATGGGGGCAGCTTAAGACCGCCTTCGGTCTCCCTTGCGCTTCAAATCCAGATGTGTAATACTGAACTAGATGGTTCAGTATCAACGAGAGCGAATCGACCGGGCCTTCGGCGCATTGGCAGACCCCACGCGCCGAGCCGTGCTCGACCGGCTGGCTGCCGGCGACGCGACGATCACCGAGCTCGCGGCGCCCTTCGGCATGTCCCTGACGGGCATGAAGAAGCACGTCGCGGTCCTCGAGGACGCCGGCTTGGTCGCAACCGAGAAGGTCGGGCGCCAGCGCTTGTGCTCAATCGATCCCGCCGGGCCAGACCCGGCCCAGTGGTGGATCGAGCGGCACCGCGATGCGCTCGAAGGCCGACTTGACCGCCTCGGAGAGCTGTTGGAAAATCAACAACCGGAAGGAGTCAGTAAATGACTGACACAGCACAGAGCGGAAAGCTCACCGTCGAGGCCGTCGGCGAGCGCCAGATCAGGGGCGAGCGGATCTTCAACGCCCCGCGCGAGAAGGTCTACAAGGCGATGACGGATCCCGAGCTGATCCCCAAGTGGTGGGGCCGGCACAAGGACACGACCATCGTCGAGGAGCTCGACGTGAGAGTGGGCGGTCGCTGGCGCTTCGTCTCCGACGGGCCTGACGGTGCGCACGGGTTCAGCGGCGTGTACCGCGAGCTCGACGAGCCGACGCGCGTCGTCCAGACGTTCGAGTGGGACGGCATGCCCGGCTACATCTCGGTCGACGCGATGGACCTCGAGGACCTGGGTGACGGCCGCACGCGCGTCATCTCGATCTCGACCTTCCACTTCGCCGAGGAGCGCGACGGCATGCTCTCCTCCGGGATGGAGATCGGCATGGGCGAGACGTACGACCGCCTCGAGGAGCTGCTGGAGAGCCTTCAGGGCTTACTTGCGGCCGGGCACGAACTCGGGCACGTCCAGCTCGAGGTCGCGCGGGCGCGATTCGAACTCCTTGGCCGTACCGGCGCGGCGCTCTGGTGGGCGCCGCGTCGAGGTCGATGTGGTTCCTGCCTCGCGCTTCATCGACGCGGAGCCATCGGCCTTGCGCCCGCGGCCGTCGAAACGCGTGGCGATCACGGTGACCCACACTTGATCGTTCAGCGATTCGTCGATGTTGGCGCCGAAGATGATGTTGGCGTCGGGATGCGCGGCCTCCTGGACGACCTTGGCAGCGTCCGAGACCTCGAGCAGGGTCAGGTCCTCTCCTGCGGTGATGGAGAGCAGGATCGAGCGTGCTCCGGTGACCGAAGTCTCGAGGAGAGGTGACGAGACCGCCTTTTCTGCCGCGGTGACGGCGCGGTTGTCGCCCGCGCCCATGCCGATGCCCAGGAGCGCCTGGCCGGCGTCCCGCATCGTCGTGCGCACGTCGGCGAAGTCGAGGTTGATCAGGCCGGGAAGGGTGATCAGCTCGGAGATGCCCTGCACGCCTTGGCGCAGGACGTCGTCGGCGACCTGGAAGGCCTCGATCATCGTCGTGTTCGTCGCGAGTACCGAGAGAAGCTTCTCGTTCGGCACCACGATCAGTGTGTCGACCTCGGAAGCGAGGGCGTCCACCCCATCGTCTGCCTGCGAGGCGCGACGGGTGCCCTCGAAGCGGAACGGCTTGGTGACGATGCCGACCGTCAGCGCGCCGACGTCACGCGCAAGGCGAGCGACGACTGGAGCGGCACCGGTTCCCGTGCCTCCGCCGGCGCCCGCGGCCACGAAGACCATGTCGGAGCCCTTGAGGAGGCGCTTGATCTTGTCCTGTTCCTCGAAGGCGGAGCGGTAGCCGAGCTCGGGGTTCGAGCCGGCGCCCAGGCCGCGGCTGGCGCCCGTGCCGAGATGCACGGTCACGTCGGCCAGCGACTGCTGCAGCGACTGAAGGTCGGTATTGATCGCCATGAACTCGACGCCGGGGATCCCGGCCTCGACCATGCGGTTGACCGCGTTCACGCCGGCGCCGCCGACGCCAACCACCCGGATCACCGGGGTGTGGGGACCGGTCTCCTCGTAGCTGCGCGAGTAATCGGGCTCATCGCGGCCGTACAGCGCCCCGGAAGGCTCAGCGTCCTCGGCAAAGATCCTGGACAAGCGCTCCTTGGCGCCGGGCGCGGTCGAGCTCTCGGCGACCGGGTCGTCGTCCTCGACATCGAAGATCGGCGTGCGGGACAGGTGCTCTCTCCGGCTCGGGCTCACGCCGCGCGGGCTCGGGCTCGGGCTCGTACTCAGGCTCGGGCTCGCGCGCCTCGGGCTCAGGCACCGCGGGCATCGTCGCGCGTCTCGTCCTCGCGATCGTCACGGCGCGGCGGCAGTGCCGGCGCTTCGGGCGGATCCTGGGGAGCCTCGGTCGAGCGGAAGAGGTCCGCGAGTGGCCCCTCCCTCATGCTTGCCCTCTTACGTCGCGCCATGAGCCAAAACCTCCTTGGCGAGCTCCCGGTAGTAGTCCGCGGCGTTCGACTGCGGATCGTACTTCAGGACGCTGGCGCCGCGCACCGGTGCCTCCGCGAACTTGATCGCCTTGCGGATTCTGGACTTGAAGACCAGATCGCCGAAGTTCTCCTCCAGGAGCTCCACAGCCTCCTTGGCGTGGACGGTCCGCGAGTCCAGCATCGTGGGCAGGATGCCTTCGACCTGGACCTTCGGGTTGAGGTTCTCGCGGATCATCTCGAGCGTGTTCTGGAGCTGCATCAGCCCGCGCATGGAGAGGTACTCGCACTGGACCGGCACGACCACGCTGTTCGAAGCGGTGAGCGCGTTCACGGTCAGGAGCCCCAGGCTCGGCGGCGTGTCGATGCAGACGAAGTCGTAGTCGTTCTCGACCCCGCGAATCGCCTTCTCGAGCGAGCGCTCGCGGCCGATCTGGGTCGACATCGCGATCTCCGCGCCGGCAAGGTCGATCGAAGCGACGGCGATATCGATCTCACGCTTCTGGATCACGTCCGTCAGCGGGATGTGGTGGACGAGCACGTCGTACATCGACTTCTCGACCTTGTCGGGGTCGATGCCCTGGCTCATTGTCAGGTTGCCCTGAGGGTCCAGGTCGATGCAGAGCACGCGGTGGCCCATCTCTGAGAGCGCGACGGCAAGGTTCAGCGTGGTCGTCGTCTTGGCGACGCCGCCCTTCTGGTTCGCGAAGGACATCACCTTGGCGGTGCCGACCGGCCGTTCGGCCTCGGACTCGTTCAGGTTCGGCACCCCGGCGCTGATCGCGCCGCGGCGCGGCGAGAGCGCGTCCTCGAAGTTGATTCGGTCGGCGTCGGGGTCGGCGACGACTCGTGGGGTCGGCGGCTCGTCGACCACTCGGCGTGGGACGCAGCGGCGACTGAGGGGTCAGGCACCTCGTCGTCTGGCAGGGCTCGGCAGCCTCGGCGGCGTCGGAGCCAGACCCCGCGCTCGGTCCTTCGCCTCGGCGGCGTCGGTGCCGGGCACCGCGCTCGGTCCTTCGACCTCGGCCGAGCCGGACTCCTCTGCGGCTTCCAGCTCTTCGACGACGTCTGTCGCAGCCTCCGCCTCGGGCTCGCGCTCTGGCACGAGCTCCCCAAGCTCGGCGAGTTCGGCGCCGAGGTCGGCGTCATGCGTGGATTCGCGGCCCGCGGTCGCCGGACCATGTCCGCCGCCGTTTCCGCCCGAGTGGCGAGATGCACGATTAAAAAGACCCATACGCTCGCGACTATTCGCACCTGCGAGGGGCTTTCCTTCTCGTGAAACAGGAAGGGCGCGTGAAAGGATCGGTGGGTGAAGGACCTCTTGGAGAAGCGGCTCGTGGTCGTCACGGGCAAGGGGGGCGTCGGCAAATCGACGGTCGCGCTCGCCCTGGGATGAAGGCGGCCGAGCGCGGGCGGCGCACGATCGTCTGCGAAGTCTCCTCCCAGGAGCGCATCTCGCAAGCGTTTCACCGCGCCAACGTCGGCTTCTCCGAGACCGAACTCCAGCCGAACCTCTTCGCGATCTCGATCGACCCGGACGAGGCTATGCGCGAGTACGTGCTGCTCGCGCTCAAGGTGAGAGCAATGCGCGACCTCCTCTTCCGCTCGAAGCTCTTCACGTATCTGGCGGCCGCTACCCCCGGCCTCCGGGAGCTCGTGACGATCGGCAAGGTGTGGGAGCTCGCGCTAGACCAGCGGAAGGTCAAGTCGGCGAAGCCGTATGACCTGGTGATCCTTGACGCTCCCGCGACAGGCCATGGCGTCGGCTTTCTCCAGACGCCAAAGACGTTCGCGAACGTGGCGCGCGTCGGTCCGATCGCGACCCAGGCCGAGACCCTGCACAAGTTCATCACCAACCACCGCAAGACCGGCGTAGCGATCGTGGCCCTGCCCGAGGAGATGCCCGTGAACGAGACCGCGTCACTCGAGCGGGACCTCACACGCACTGTGGGCGTGGCGGTGGACCGGATCTTCATGAACGGGCTCTACCCCGAGAGATTCACCACGGGCGACGATGACGCCTTGACAGATGGCCTCGGCAAGCTCGACAGGCCCACCGAGCGACGCGGTCGCCGCGGCGCTCGCCGTGAGCCGCCGCGCCGCTGCGCAGCGCAGGCAGCTCGCCCGGCTGGATGGCATCACCCGCGCGCCCGATAACCACCCTGCCGTTCCTGTTCAAGCCGGAGCTCGAGGCCGATGAGCTCCGCGAGCTCGTGGCGGTGATCCCGTGACATCGGTCGCCGACCTGGTCCGTGACAAGCGCGTCCTGATCTGCGCCGGGCCTGGCGGCGTCGGAAAGACCACTACATCAGCCGCGATTGCAGCCGGCATGGCGGCCCGCGGCCTGAAGGTGGCCGTCCTGACGATCGACCCCGCCAAGCGCTTGGCGGACTCACTCGGCCTGCCCGAGCTCGGCAACGTCGAGCGACAGGTCGACCCGGCGCTCTTCACGAAAGCCGGCTCGGATCCCGGCAGCGGCGAGCTCTGGGCGATGATGCTCGACTCCAAGGCGACGTTCGACGATGTCGTCGAGAAAAACGCTCCCGACGAGGAGACCCGGGACGCCGTGCTCTCAAACCGCATCTACAAAGAGCTCTCCTCCGCTCTCGCCGGCTCCCAGGAGTACATGGCGATGGAGAAGCTCTACGAGATCTGGTCGGAGGACCGCTACGACCTCCTCATCCTGGACACACCGCCCTCGCGGAACGCCCTGGACTTCCTGGAGGCGCCGAACCGCCTGCTCCAGTTCATCGAGGGGCGTTCGCTTCAGGTCTTCTTGGCGCCGACCGGGCTTTGCGGCCAAGGTCGCCGGCCGCGGCACCTCGATGATGTTCTCGATCTTGAGAAGGATCACGGGCGTCGACCTCCTTCAGGACCTCTCTGAGTTCTTCGGCTCGTTCTCGGGCATGGTCGGCGGCTTCACGCGAGCGGGCGGCGAAGGTGAACGAGCTCCTCGCGGACGAGCACAGTGCCTTCGTAGTCGTGTGCGGGCCGCAGTCCGAGACGATCGCCGAGGCCGTCGTACTTCCGCGGCAAGCTGGCCGAGCAGAAGCTGCCCTTCGGCGGAGCGATCGTGAACAAGGTCCATCGGGCCGGTGGAACGCTTCCGGGTGGCGCGGCCGCAGAGCTCCGTGACGCCCTCGGCGACGACCTGGGCGACCGCGTGGCCGCCAACTACGAGGACTACCGCCTCCTGGCCGAGCGCGACCGCCGCAACATCGAGCGCCTGGCCGAGGAGCTGGGGACGAGCGCGATCATCGAGGTGCCCTACCTGGACGACGACGTCCACGACCTGGCGGGGCTCATGGAGGTGAATCGCTACCTGTTCGGCCAGGACGTGCCTAAGGTGGACTCAGAATGAGCGGCTGGAGCCAAAAGGACATCCCTTCGCAGGCGGGGCGCACCTGGGCAGTCACGGGCGCGAACAGCGGCATCGGGCTCGTCACCGCCAGGGAGCTGGCCCGTGCGGGCGCCACGGTCATCCTGGGTTGCCGCGACCCGGAGCGCGGCCAGCGCGCCCTGGAAGACGTATCGCGGGCCGCGAGCGGCCCCGATCCCCAGCTCGTCCGGCTCGACCTCGCTGACCTCGGTTCCGTTCGCGACTTCGCGAGCGTCGTCTCCGAATCGGTCGAATCACTCGACGGCTTGGTGAACAACGCCGGGGTCATGGCGCCTCCGCGCGAAGAGACGGCGGACGGGTTCGAGCTCCAGTTCGGCACCAACCACCTGGGCCACTTCGCCCTGACGGGCCTCTTGCTCGATCGCCTCATGGCAGGCGATGATGAGGCGCGCGTGGTCACGGTGTCGTCGATGGCTCACCGGACCGGCTCGATGGACTGGGACGACCTGCAGGGCGAGAAGAGCTACTCCCGCTGGGGCCGCTACGGGCAGTCGAAGCTCTCCAACCTGCTGTTCGCCAACGAGCTTGGGCGGCGGTCGGCGGCAGGCGGATGGGGAATCACCAGCGCCGCGGCACATCCCGGCTACGCGGCCACCCACCTCCAGTCGTCAGGACCCGGGATCGGCGGCGGGCTCGTGAGCTTTTTGAACGTGACGGCCGCCCGCCTCGGCAACCTCGTGATCGCTCAGTCCGATGAGATGGGCGCCCTGCCGACGCTTTACGCGGCGACCGTTCCCGAGGTGACGTCAGGCGCCTACTTCGGGCCCTCCGGCGTCGGCGAGGCGCGCGGGCATCCCAAGCTCGTCGGCTCCACGCGAGCCTCGCGCTCCGAGGAGGACGCGCAGCGGCTCTGGGAGATCTCGGAAGAGCTGACCGGCGTCAGCTACCCGAGCTAGCCGGCGTCTTCGTCCGTGTCGATCTGAGCTCTGCGCTTGCGGTCATAGCCGACGTCGGGGTCGACCACTCGGTGGTCTCGGGACGCGGGAAGAGGAAGGAGACACGGCTCGCCACTTCCTTGCGGTGGTTGTCGGAGTCGGCGATCAGCGCGGCAACAGGGCCGTCGTCGGGGACGGCACGAAGGATCCGCACCTCGCCCTCGGGCTCAGGCTCGGTCACCGGCTCGGGCTCCTCGTCCCTGGCCCCGAAGTGCGACTCCATGCCGGGCTCGCGCTCGGGCAGGGCAAAGCGCGGCTCGCGGTCCGGCTCGCGCTCGGTGCGCGGCGCGGGCTCCGACCACTCGAAGGCGGGGTCGACGCCCGGCGCAAGGTGCTCGTGGATCAGGTTCTCGGCGCGGACGAACTTCGGGCCTGTCCGGCTCCGGGCTCATCGACACGGCTCGTCCGGCGACAGCGGGTCAGCCTCGTTCCTCCGGCTCGTAGCTCGGTCGATGGGGTCAGACCCTGCGCTCGGCTCTTCGAACGGTCGATTCCTCGACGCAAAGGAGACTCTCGAATCGAGCTGGTCGGCAAGTTCTGCCTCACGCATCGCGGCGCCCCATTCCGCGGTCTCGCCGCGGTCGGCATCGGTTCCTTCGCCAACGCGAAGGCCGTCGCCGAGGAGGATCTCGTCGGCGGTTGTCCGGAGCTCCGTGCCCAGGTGTCCGAGGGACGCATCGCGAAGGATGGCGCGTGTCATGTCCTCGACCTCGGCTGCGACGTCGGCCGGCAGATGCGGATCGCCGCCGATCGCCGGCTCGCCCGACCAGAGCTCGCGCTCGAGCGCGATCGCCCGGTCGATGACGGCCTTGACCGCCGTGCGGCTGTCTGGCTCGGCGTGAGCGACGCGACTCGCATGGACATGCTGAGAGAGGCGGGACCGCCGCCCTCGAGCAGGAAGCGAAGGGTCAGGAGGTAGTCGTTGAGCGCCTCGAGGGTGACCGGGCGCTCGAGGCCTGCCTCGAAACGCGAGACCGCGCGGGACGAGGATCGCGCGCGAAGCCTCCCTGGCACCGCGAGTCATCCGGTGGAAGGGAGTCGAGGTGTTAGCAAGGCCGCGTGAGAGCGCCGCGAGGTCGCCGAGCTCGGTGTCCGCCAGGCGGTAGCCACCCGGGCGGGGGCGTCCCGCGCCCGTGGAGACCCGGCGCCAGCGGTCGCCGCCGGCCTTGACCCAGGCGTGCGGGCCCAGGGCGACGCCGCCGGTCTTGAACAGGCGAAGCGTGGTGACGACCTGCTTGAAGGCGGCGACCGCGCGGATGCCGGTGTTGCTCTCGTCGTCCTCGGCGCCGATCGAGTCGATGCGTGCGACGACCAGGAACGAAGGCTCCCACGAAGCTCCGCCCATGCCGTCCATGCCACGCGCTTCGGTCGGTACGTCGACGGTGTCGGAGCGGACGATGGTCGCGCCGGCCAGCTCAAGCTTTTCGACCTCCATCTGGAACCCGCGAAGCGGGACCGCGATCTCAACCTCGCCGTAGGAGACCTCACCGCAATCGAGCAGCTCCTCGATCGTCTCGGTCAGGCGGAGCGTCGTCCAGGGTGAAGTCGGTGGAGCCCTGCCAGAGGCGACAGAGAAAGACCACGCCCGCCAACTCGGCGCGGCGGCGGCTGTCGGCGGGTACGGGCACGCCCATCTCCTCCAGGTAGGAGGTCGCAAGGCCGTCGGACTCGAGCGCGGCGCAAGTGGTGCCGTAGGAATCCAGGGCAGCAAGCTGCGACGCGTTGTCGCGGATGAACGCGCGACGTCTGCGGCACATACTCCGCCAAGCGGCGACCCCGCTCCTGACTCACGCACCTCGTAAGGCACCTCTACCCCCGAAGCCAGGAGGTCCCGAAGGAGCAACGCGGCATCGCCAGCCATCGTTTTCAGCCCCTCACGGAGCACCAAGTCACGCATGGCTGAGGGATTCTGCTGAAGCGCGCGGCGCTCCTGCCTGCAACGGCGCTTGCAGCGCCTGCGGCTCAGGCCGGAACTAGGCGGCTGCGGGCTGACGCTTGTCGGCGTCGAGCCATGCTTGGCCGTACGAGCGCATGTCGTCGATGAGCGGCACAAGCGCCTCGCCCTTGTCCGTCAGCGCGTACTCGACACGCGGCGGGACCTCGGGGTAGGTATGGCGCTCGACGACGCCGTGCTCCTCGAGGCAGCGAAGCCGGAGCGAGAGCGTCCGCGGGCTGATCCCGGCGAGCGAGCGCTCGAGCTCGCAAAAGCGCTTGGAGCCCTCCCGCGAGGTCGCGAATTACGAGGAGGGTCCACTTGCCGGAGATGATCTCGGCGGTTCTACAGACGGGGCAAGTGGTGTCCATTTTTCCCATGCTTGCCAGGTGAGGCATCGCCGGCCTCGAATACCGGTTCTCTCGCGACCCGGCGAGCTGGATTATAGCCAACGCTTCAGATTGTGAAGCGTTGGGCATGCGGGGAACTTCCGGCGGATTTGCCTACTGGCCGAGGAGCTCGCCGACCGGGACGCGCCGGGGTTGCACGGGCTCGTCTGCGGGTGGCTCCGGCGCGGCCTCGCCGCTGCCGTTGCCCATCACCTGCTCGATGCCGATGCGCGCTGGCCGCCCGCCTGGAGCATGAGCTTGAAGTCGTGCGGGCTCGAGGCGCCCGTCATCGCGTCCTCCTCGGTGATGGTGCCGGCCATCACGTGCTTCAGGAGCGCCTGGTCGAAGGTCTGCATGCCGTAGTACTCGCCCTCGGCGATCACCTCGGTGATCTTGCCCGTCTCGTTCGGGTTCAGAATCAGGTCCTGGACGCGGCCGGTGACGACGAGGACCTCGCAGACGGCAACGCGGCCGCCGCCGACCTTCGGCATCAGGCGCTGGCCGACGACCCCGCGAAGGGTCGAGGCGAGCATCACGCGCGCCTGCTGCTGCAGGTGCGGTGGGAAGAAGTCGATGATGCGGTTGATCGTCTCGGTGGCGTCAAGGGTGTGGAGGGTCGAGAGGACGAGGTGGCCGGTCTCGGCAGCTGACAGCGAGGTCCGGACCGTCTCCTCGTCGCGCATCTCCCCGATGAGGATCACGTCGGGGTCCTGGCGCAGGACGCGCTTCATCGCGCGGGCGAAGCTCTCGGTGTCCTGGCCGACCTCGCGCTGGTTGATGATCGAGCGCTTGTCGCGGTGGAGGTACTCGATGGGGTCCTCGAGCGTGACGATGTGCTCGGGCTGGGTCGAGTTGATCTGGTCGATCATCGCCGCGAGCGTGGTGGACTTCCCCGAGCCGGTGGTGCCGGTCAGGAGGATGATCCCGCGCTTCTCGTCAGCGAGGTCCTTGATCACCTGGGGCAGGCCGAGGTCGTCGATCGTGCGCACCTGGAAGGGGATCGCGCGGCAAACAATCGAGACGTGGCCGCGCTGGCGGAAGGCGTTCACACGGAAGCGGGAGACGCCCGGCACCTCGTAGGAAAAGTCGGCCTCGCCGACGTTGCCGAACTCGGCGAGGAGGTTCGGATCGTGGCAGATGTGCTCGAGGGCGGCGTCGGTGTCCTCGGGCGTGAGGGTCTCGGTGTTCGGGATGGGCTCGAGCACGCCATGGATGCGCGCCATTGGCTTTGCGGGCACCTTCACGTGGAGGTCTGAGCCCTCATGCTCGACCACGTAGCGCAGGGCCTGATCGATGTCAAAAGCCATCATTAGGCCTATCGGCCCCACGCCGCGTTTCTTTAGGCGTGGGGCCAGACAGTTCGGCTACTCGCCGGGCGTGAAGGAGACGAGCTCCTCGCGGCCTTCGCCACCTGAGGTATGGATTGCCAGCACGAGGCCTACCCCTTCGGCATAGAACTTGTGCTCTGAGACCTTTGGCTCGAGGGGAACGAGGTCCTTGGTCATGAGCGTCTGCGGGTAGTAGCCGTGGGGCGCTTCGGCCTTCTCGTCGAGGCTCAGGACGACTGCCTCATCCTCGGCCTCGCCCTCGTAGTACTCCTGGCGGTACGCCATCCCGACCTCGGGGTTGGCGGGCATCGCGATTCCAGCCTCGGCGCCGTCAGCGCCGGCCTCGAACGAGCCTTCGTGCGAGGAGACTTCGCCGTTCTCGTACTCGGCCGTGTCCTCGCCGAGGTACCAGACGTTGCCCTCTGAGTCCTGCGCGTACCAGTCATCCGTCACCTCGACGGGCACGCCACCCTCCGTCACGGTGTCTCGGACCACGACGGCCTCGACGCCGTTGGCCATTGTCTTAGTCTCGTCGGTGACCTCGACTACGACCTTCTGGTCGGGCTCACCGTCCGCGGTCTCCGTGTAGACCCAGCGACTGCCAACGGCGAACGGCAGGTACGGGTTGTCGATCTCAGTTGTGAAGTCCGCAGGATCGAGGTCGGCGGGCTCCGAGCCTTGTGGCAAACCCGCACTAGGGTCTGACCCCTGTGTGCCGGAACTCGCCTGATTCGTCACGGAAGTCGAATCCCCGCCGCACGCGGAGATCGCAAGCGCGCCGATGATTGCGAGTAGAGGTAGTGCCTTCTTCATGGGTGCTCCTTCGGTGGTTGACGCGGCCACCGTTGCGCAGGTGCGATGAAAGCTTCGTGAAATCACAGACTGCGCTTTCATCTGTCTTTCACGTTCGCGCGCGAGCCTCCCTGCCCCATGAGAGTCCTGATCGCAGAAGACGAGCGCAAGCTCGCGACGCTTCTCAAGCGCGGTTTCGAGCGCGAGGGCATGGCCGTGGACGTGGTTACCGAGGGACCAGACGCGCTTGCCCGCGGACAAGCGACGGAGTACGACGCGATCATTCTCGACGTCATGCTGCCGGGCCTCGACGGCTTCAAGGTCTGCCGCTCACTCCGCGAGGCCGGCGTCTGGTCCCCGGTCCTGATGCTCACCGCCCGGGACGCAGTTCGCGATCGGGTCGAAGGTCTCGACGCAGGGGCCGACGACTACCTCACCAAGCCCTTTTCGTACGCCGAGCTGCTGGCTCGGTTGCGTGCGCTGGTACGGAGAGGCGCGCCGGAGCGACCCACCGAGCTCACGGTCGGCTCACTGCGACTCGACCCGGCGCAGCGCAAGGCGCATCGGGGCGAGACCGAGATCGAGCTCTCCTCCAAGGAGTTCGCCCTGCTCGAGACCCTCATGCGAAATCCCGGCCGCGTCATGAGCCGCTTCGAACTCCTTGAACACGCTTGGGACTACGAATACGAGAACCGCTCGAACGTGGTCGATTCCTACGTGCGGTTCCTGCGAGCGAAAGTGGACAAGCCATTCGGCGTCAGCTCGATCGAGACGGTTCGTGGAGCGGGGTACCGCCTGCGCGACGACGGTAGCGCGACGTGAATCGCCTCTCGGTTCGCCTTCAGATCACGCTCGCGTTCACCCTCGCGATGGCCATCGTCCTCGCCGCGTTCGGCGCGTTCATCTTCATCCAGACCCGCGATCAGCTTGACGAGGGGGTGAACGACAACCTCGAGGTCCGAATCGCGGATCTCGCGAGCCGGGCCCAGGGCGATGCGGTGCTGGAGCAGGAGCTGGATCCCGAGGACAGCTTTGCCCAGATCATCGGCACGGACGGTGAGGTCGAGCTCTCAACGGAGCAGATCGCCGGCGAGGGCGCCATCGCCGAGAGTCCAGGCACCTACGACTTCGAATCGATCGAAGGACTTGACGGGAGAGTCCGCGCGTTTGCGGTGGAAATCGACGGAGGAAGGCTCGCGGTGGCCGGCGCAACGCTCGAGGACCGCGACGAGTCGGTTCGCAACCTGGCCCTGCTGCTTCTCATCGGCGGGCCGCTCGCACTTCTTTTGGCCAGCCTCGGCGGGTACTGGGTCGCCGGACGTGCGCTCGAGCCGCTCGAGCGGGGCTATGAGCGCGAGCGGCGATTCGTCGACGACGCGAGTCACGAGCTACGGACGCCTCTCGCCCTCCACAAGGCCGAGCTTGAGGTTGCACTCCGATACGCAGAGGACGAGGCGGCGCTCCGGCAGGCGATCGCATCCGGAATCGAGGAGGTGGATCGTCTCGCGCAGCTCGCGGACGACCTGCTGGTCGTCGCACGCTCCGGCGAGGAGGGCTTAGCGCTGGCAAGCGAGGCGATTGACGCGGAGGCGCTTCTGCGAACGGTTGCGGACCGCTTTGAGGCACGGGTGCGCTCCGCCTCACGCTCGCTGGACGTCGTGACCGAGCCGAAGCTCACCGTGTACGGCGATCGCCTGAGGCTCGAGCAGGCACTGACCAACCTCGTCGAAAACGCAATTCGGCACGGAGCCGGACGGATCGAGCTGACAGCAAGAGCTTCGGGAACCGGCGTGAGGCTGTCGATCCGGGACGAAGGAGCCGGGTTTGACGAGGACATTCGCGAGCGGGCATTCGAGCGTTTCAGCCGCGGGGACGCGGCCCGCGAGCGCGGGGGCGCTGGACTCGGACTAGCGATCGTCGAGACGATCGCGACTGCCCACGGGGGCGACGCGGGCATCGCAACGGGAGGCACGCCGGGGGCCGAGGTCTGGATCGAGCTTCCCGCGGGGTCTGACCCCAAGCGTGGGGTCTGACCCCTTTCATCGTTGTTTCACCTGGGCTGGGTACAAACGGTGAGCAATTTGAAACCAACCAGGCCACGGAGGCTGATGAACATGGAGATGAAGAAGAAGGCCGCAATCGGCGCCGCATCGATCCTCGCGGTTGGCGCGGGCGCGGCCGGAATCGCGGTCGCTGGCGGCGGCGACGACAACGAGGCTCCGATCAAGGGATCGGCTCTCGAAAAGGCATCGGACGCTGCGCTTGCCGAAACCGGTGGCGGCACCGTGTCCGACACCGAGACCGGCGATGAGGAGAGCCTCTACGAGGTTGAGGTGACCCTCGACGACGGCACGATGACCGACGTCCAGGTGAACCGCGACTTCGAGGTCGTCGGCACTGAGGACGACGGAGCCGACGAGGACGAGTCGGGCGCGGACGACGACTGAATCCCAACCTCAAGAGGACTCGAAAACGAGGCGCCGAACCGGCGCCTCGTTTCGTTTTCGTCTTTACGCTTCTTTCTCATTGGGCGCACGAGGCGTCCGGGATTTCGGGAAAGGGTTCGAACTTGATGCGACCGGTGTTTGGAATGCGCACGTCGTGCGCCGTCATCGGAGCGATCGCAGCCGGGTTCGGCGCAGGCGCCGCGACGGCCTCGGCTGCCCAGGGAAACAGCGACGGCTTCGCCGTTCGCGTGCTTTCCAACCGCGCCGACCTCATCTCCGACGGCCAGGCTCTCGTCGGCCTGGCGCTTCCGCGGCACAAGGACCTCTCTGACATCGAGGCCACGCTCAAGAACGGAACGGGCAACTCAGACGTCAGCGACATCTTCCACGAGCTTCCGAGCGGCCGGAACCAGGGCCTTCTGGAGGACCTCGAGCTGGGCAAGAACGTCCTGGAGGTCAGCCTTCCGAACGGGCGCTCGCGCTCGGCCGTGATCACGAACCACCCGAACGGCGGGCCGGTCTTCTCAGGTCCTCAGGTGGGCCCGTGGCAGTGCCAGGAGACCGCTGAGGACGAGAAGTGCAACCAGCCGGCCACGTACGAGTTCCTCTACAAGTCGACGAGCCCGGTACCCGGCCTGCAGGCCTATGACCCTGAGAATCCCCCTTCAGACGTCGCGACCACCACCACGGACCAAGGCGTTGAAGCGCCCTTCATCGTCCGCGTCGAGACCGGCTATCAGGCCCGGGACCAGTACAAGGTCGCCGCGCTCTACCAGCCGGACATGCCGTGGAAGCCATGGAACCCCCAGCCGCAGTGGAATCACAAGGTCCTGATCACTCACGGCGCCAGCTGCGGCGTGACGTACGGCGTCGGCGAGGCGCCAGCGGTCACGGAAGAGGCAGCGCTGGGCCGCGGCTTCGCGGTCATGTCCACCGCGCTCGACAATGCGGGCCACAACTGCAACATCGCAACGCAGGCCGAGTCCCTGGTGATGGCCAAGGAGCGGATCGTCGAGCAGTTCGGGCAGATTCGCTACACGATCGGCACCGGCTGCTCGGGCGGCTCACTCACGCAGCAGCAGGTCGCGAACGCGTACCCCGGCGTCTACCAGGGGATCCTGCCGCAGTGCTCAT
The DNA here is from genome assembly GCA_963786495.1 of uncultured bacterium. GTDB lineage: Bacteria > Actinomycetota > Thermoleophilia > Solirubrobacterales > 70-9 > JALZKA01. The sequence goes on from CAWAZL010000002.1 coordinate 280,172, forward strand.
ATCCGGACGCGCTCTCGACGGGCATCCAGTTCGCCGACTATCACGGCCTTCGCACCTACTTCGAGGACGTGGCGGCCCGCCTGCCCCAGCTCTGGCTTCCCGTCCAATGGGGACCGGTTGAAGGCCACCTCTCCGGGCTGAACGCCGTGGTCGCCGACGAGGCGTTCTTCAAGACGGCGACCGCCCCTGGCGGAAGCTGCGTCCCGGCAGATGTCGTCTACGACCCCGAGACGAATCCCGGCGGCGTCCGCTGTTCGATTCTGGATTACATGATCAACATCTTCGGGCCGCGCCCCGAGAATGTCTGGTCGCCGATGGAGCAGGCGGCGGGCAAGGGCTTCGCGGGCTTCCCGCTCGGCAACGTTGGAGTCCAGTACGGGCTGGGTGCGCTCGAGGCCGGCCTGATCACCACTGAGCAGTTCGTCGACCTGAACCACGAGGTCGGCGGCCTCGACATCGACATCAACCACGTTCCCGAGCGGACTTCCGGCAACGTTCAAACGCTCAAGAACACCTACCGGAGCGGCGCGATCAACTCGGCCAACAACATGGACCGCGTCGCGATCATCGACCTGCGCGGGCCCGACCCCGCGATCGCGCATGACGCCTATCGCTCGTGGGAGCTACGCGCGCGCCTGGACCGCGAGCACGGGACACACGAGAACCAGGTGATCTGGTTCGGCCCCGTCCCGCTCCTAGGTGGCGTGAACTTCGCGGCCGACGGTCTGATCGCAATGGACGAGTGGCTTGCCGCCGTGGAGGCGGACAAGAGCTCGAAGCCGCTCGCGCAGAAGATCATTCTCAACAAGCCCGGCGATCTCCAAGACGAGTGCGAGCCGACGGGGCTCATCGTGGGCGCGAACTGCGAGCTCATCACCGGGCCCAACCGCTACGGCACTCCGCGCACCGTCGCCGGCGACGCGATTACGACCGACAACGCCGAGTGCCGGCTGAAGCCGCTCGACCGCGGGAGCTACAGCGGCCCCCTTGGAGCAATCACGTTCACAAATGCTCAGTGGGCGTTGATGGAGGAGGCGTTCCCGACCGGCGTCTGCGACTACTCGAAGCCGGGCGTCGGCCAGCAGGGCACGATCCCGTGGCAGACCTACCAGAAGAAGGACGGCTCGGTCATCTACGGCGGCAAGACGCTTGGCGCTGCCCCCACGGGCAGCGGCTCCGGCTGGACGTCGAAGGCATTCGGCTCGTGGCGTGCTGCGAAGAAGGGCTGACCTCTTCGCGGTGGTGCGGCGCTAGTTTCCGCCCTGTCCCCTCGGGACCTTGACCTTGAACTTGGCCTTGGCTGGCGTGGGGTCGAATCTCGAGCCATCGGAGCCCCGGACCTGGAACTTGTGATCACCGTTCTTCAGGCCGAAGTACTTCTGCTTTCCGTCGTTGCAGAGCTCGAACTGACCCTTGTCGAGCTTGCACTCGAACGTGACGCCAAGCGACGGCTCCGCCGTGTACTTGAACACCGCAGTGCGCTTCTTCAAGATGCTGGGGGGCTTCTTGGTGATCGTCGTCTGGATGTCGACCAGCTGAACGGGTGCCCAAGTCGGGTCGAAAGGACGCCGCGAACCGGGCTCGTTGGTCACCGTCGTGACCGTGGCGTCCAACGTCGGCGCCTGAACGGCGAGCTCGTCGTTTCGCTCATAGAGAATCTGGGTGCCGTCGGGTGACCAGACCGGGCTGCCCACGTCCCCTCCTGTTGTGATCTGCGTCGGGTTCGCGCCGTTCTGATCCATAATCCAGATCTGTCCCTGGCCCTGGATGTTGCTGACCACATAGGCGATCTTGGTCCCATCGGGCGACCAAGAAGGCGCCGACGCCTGGAGTACGTCTGTCTGGGTCGTTGGGAGGTCCGTGATCGCTCCTCCGCCCGTGAGTCCCGTCCCATTCAGAGTCGCCACCCAGATCTCACGGCCTGAGCAGTTGAAGTTTGGCGGCGGGTCATCGTTCACGAAGCACGAGTTGCGGACGAAGGCGACTTTTTGGCCATCCGGGTCCACGTCGGGCTCCTCTTCAAGGTGGTAGAGCGTGTCGGTCAGCTGATACTCGGCTTGCGGTGCTTCGGTCCTAGCCATGAAGAGCTCGTTGCGTCCGGAGAACGGATCCTCAGGGTCCTCGGGATAGGCAGCGTCGTACAAGACGTACGCACCGTTGGGCGTGTAGGCGGGGTTGGAGTTCAGGTAGTTGTCGGTCGTCTGCGTTAGCTGAAGTCGGCTGCCGCCGTTTGAGGGGATAGAGAAGATCTCGGTGCTGTCGTCGTCGTTGGCCCTGTAGGCGATGCGATCGCCGGTCGGCGAGTAGGCCGGTTGCAGCTCGAAGCCGGGAGTCTCGGTGACGTTGAAAGGCTCCTCCCCGGGCTCGTCCAGGTCAATTACGTAGATGTCCCCCGGCCCGTCGCCTGTGGTCCCGTAGGCGATCGGCCCGTTCTCGCCGGGAAAGGTCGCCTGCGCCGCTGACGCCGTCAGCAAAAGCAACGCGACCCCGATGGCCGTCGCGAGTCCCAGTCTGCTCCTCATCGCGCGCATGCTAGAGCTAGACCCGGGCACGCCACTACCCCCAGAGGGGTGAATCTCCCACCCTTCGCTATCGCTAAGCGACGTCGCGGAGCTTCTGGGCCTCGGCGAGGCTCTGCAGCTTCTTCAGCGACTGGTTCTCGATCTGGCGGATGCGCTCGCGCGTGACGTTGAACGTGCGGCCCACCTCGTCGAGGGTGCGCGGATGCTCGCCACCCAGCCCGTAGCGGAGCTCGAGCACGCGGCGCTCGCGGTATGAGAGGTTCTCGAGTGCCTCGCGAAGCGCCTCCTTCGTCAGGAGATCGGCGGCGCGGTCGAACGGCGACTCGGCCTTCTCGTCGGCGATGAACTGCCCGAACTCCGACTCCTCCTCGTCGCCAACCGGCTTTTCGAGCGAGACCGGCGCCTGGGCCGAGCGCTTGATCTGATCGACCTCTTCGGGGTCGATGCCGGTGACGTCGGCGATCTCTTCGGGAGTTGGCTCGCGGCCCAGCTCGGTGACGAGCTTTCGCTCGGCGCGGCCGATCTTGTTCAGCTTCTCGACGACGTGGACCGGGATGCGGATCGTGCGCGCCTTGTCGGCGAGGGCGCGCGCGATCGCCTGGCGGATCCACCAGGTCGCGTAGGTGGAAAACTTGAAGCCCTTGCGGTAGTCGAACTTCTCGGCGGCACGAACGAGGCCGAGCGTGCCCTCCTGGATCAGGTCGAGGAAGGGAAGCCCCTGGTTGCGGTAGTTCTTCGCGATCGAGACGACGAGGCGGAGGTTCGACTCGACCATCTTCTGCTTCGCGTCCAGGTCGCCGCGCTCGATGCGCTTGGCGAGGTCGACCTCTTCCTGGGCGGTCAGCAGTCGCACCTTGCCGATGTCCTTCAGGAACAGCTGAAGGGAATCGGTCGTCATGTCCGGCTTCAGGTCGAGCGACGGCGCCTTGCGGCGCCTGCGCTTGCCGTCGGCGCGCTGAGAGTCCGGCGACTGCTTCTGAGCGGGATCGACGTCGTCGACGAGCTCGACTCCCTGGCTCTCGATGAAGCCGTAGAGCTCCTCGATGTCGCCCTCGTCGACGTCCACCTCGCGCAGCGCGGTGGCGACGTCGCCATAAGCGATTACGCCCTCGGCCTGTCCCTTGGTGACGAGGTTCTTGACCTCCTCGAGTTCTTGCAGTTCCGCGGCAACCATCAGCTCGCTCGCCTCTCCTTGCTCCTAATCACAAATCCTTGGTCTCCACACAGACCTCGCCCTATTATCGGACGCCCCGAAGCGGTTGATTAGACCTGCGACGATCGTAGCCACTGGCCTCTCGTTCGTCGCGCGCGGGTAGATTCCCGTCAAGGATGGACAAAGACGCAGACAGCCCAGAGGGAGTCTTCGGCAACTTGCCCTCAACGCGGCCCGGCTCGCGGAGTCCCAGGCGCCGCGGCACGAACGCCGAGGATGCGCAGGCCGCCGACAGCCGAGACCGCGAGCCTGTCGCACCGCCCGAGCCTGAGCCCCAGGCGACCGAGCCGCCCGAGCCCGAGCCGGACCCGCCGCAGCCTGTCGACGATCCGCTCGCGCCGCAACCGTCGATCCAGGGAGTCGAGGACCTCGCTTGGGCGGGCATCGCGGTCGCTGCCCAGGCGGCAACCGCGGGGATTCGCTTCACGAGCAAGGCGCTCGAAGCAGCTCGCAAGTCGATCGACAGGCCTTGAGATCCAGGATCAGGGACTGGCTTCGCGCCTTCTGGCACCGGGCCTACAGGGAGAACATCACGGGCATGGCGGCAATGGTCGCCTACAACCTCGCGCTCGCGCTGTTCCCGTTCGCGCTTTTGATCCTGTTCGTCTTCGGGAAGGTGATCGAGTCTGGAAGCGTCGAGGAAACGGTCATCAACGACCTCCAGGGGATCTTTCCGGCAGTCGAAGGTGACGAGGTAGCGCGCACGGTCGAGCGCATCCGCGACAGCTCGACCACGATCGGCATCGCGGCGGCGCTCGGCGCGATCTGGATCGGCGCTTCGTTCTGGGGCGCCATGGATACGGCCTTCTGCCGGATCTACCACGTCGAGTGCCGGAGCTGGCTCGCCCAAAAGCGCTTCGCCCTGGTGATGCTCCTCGTGGTCACGCTCTTCCTCGCGGCGAGCGTCGTGATCCCCGTAGCCGAGAACCTGGCGATCTCCAGCGCCGAAGACCTACCGTTCGGGCTCGATCAGGTGCAGGGTCTGGCCAGCGTGCTGGTGCTTCTGCTCGCGCTCGGGCTCACGTTCGGCCTGGTGAGCTTCATGTACTACGTGGTGCCCAAGGGCCACGTGCCCTGGCACGGCGTCTGGCCGGGGGCTCTGTTCGTGACGATCACGACCGCGATCGGGAACGCCGCTTTTCCCGTTTACCTCACCTCGATCTCGGACATCGACAAGATCGGCGGGGCGCTCGGATTCATCCTGATCGCCCTGATCTGGTTCTACATCATCTCTTTGGCGCTCCTTGCCGGTGCGGTGATCAACGCGCTGCGATACGAGCTCCGCGACACGGGCAGCCTCGACCTCCCCGGATTCAAGGAGGGCACACCCACATGATCTGGGCCTTCAACCGCCGGACGCGCGCTGAGTCGCCCGAGAAGACGCCCGCCCAGGTGACGGTTCTGCCCGATCCAGAGACGGGGCCGATCGACACGGCCGGTGCGGTCAAGTCGATTCAAGAGGCAACTGTCGAGATCCCCGCGAAGGCCTTCCACGAGATGTGGCGGCCCGAGTACCTCGAGCGCCTGGCGCGCTCATACTGGGCGTTCCTGACCAAGGTCTCGCTCGGCGCGATCCGCGTCGTCTATGAGCCGTCGTCCCGGACCGTCGTCTTCATCTCGCGCCGCCTCCCCCTCCTTCGCTTCCGCAAGCCCGACTACACGATCGGGCCCGGGTTGGGACAGGTCACGTGGCGAATCGAACGAGGGCTCCTGGTCGCGCCAAACGGGCGCGGTCAGGGCATGCTCCGCATCACGGTGCGGAGCGAGGATCCCGATGACAAGACCGAGGATGTCAGCGTGCACGTCCGCACTGAGGTCTCGAACTTCTACCCCTTCCTTCGCGGCGGCGGATGGTTTGCTCGCATCGGCGTGAGGCTCTACTCGGCAACGCAGGTCCGCATCCACACATGGGTGACGCATGGCTTTTTACGCTCGCTCGCGCGGCTTGACCTTCCACGCTCGCCCGTGGGCGCGCTTGCGGGCCAGGGCGAAGAGATGGACGACCTGGAGTCGATGGAGGACGGGACGGCTGGAAACTAGCCGGCGTTTTTCCGCTCCTCCAACGCCGCTTTCATCGCGGCGTCGATGTCCATCGGCTCGAAGTCGAAGAGTGCCATCCCCGAGGGGTCCCTCACAATCGTCTCGACCTCCATGCCACGGATCAAGGGGCGTGCAACGCCCGTGTCGACCGGCGTGACGAGACCGATCCAAAGGGATGACAGGCCCGGGGTGAGGACCGGCACTCCCAGGCGAGGCCGGGGGTTGATGTTGAGCCCACGTGCCATCGCGTCCATCATCCCGCCGTAGGTCGTGACGTCGGGACCGCCGATCTCGATCTCGCGGCCGTGGGTCGCCTCAATTCCCGGGATGTCGGCCAAATACCGAATGGCGTCGGCGACCGAGACGGGCTGCGTCTTGGTTCGCGCCCACTTGGGCGTGACCATCGCGGGAAGTCTCTTGACGAGGTAGTAGGGAATGAGGAAGGACTCGGAGCCGGCGCCGACCACGGCTGCGGCTCGCACGTAGGTGACGGGAACGCCCGACGCCTGGAGGATCTCGGCGCTCTCGTGGCGGCTTTCCAGGTGCTTCGAGCCGGCGTCCGAAAGCCCGCCCAAATAGACGATGAGATCGACGCCGGCGGCCTTCGCCGCGTCGCCGAAGTTGGTGGCGCCCTTCTTGTCGCGCTCCGCGAACGAATCGTCGCCGGCTCCGCGGCCCATCGAGTGGACGAGGTAGTAGGCGATCGAGACGCCCTCGAGCGCCTCGACGAGGCCCTTATCTTCGAGCACGTCGGCCTTCACAACCTCTGCGCCCGCGTCCGCGAGGTCCTTTGCCTTCTCGGGAGTGCGGGCGACAGCGCGGACCACCTCGCCGCGCTCGAGCAGCTCGAGCGTCAGCTTGCGGCCAATGTAGCCCGTGGCTCCGACAACCGCGAGCGATCGCTTATCCGTATCGGCCACCGGTGATCTCCCTCAATTTCGCTTGATCGTGCCGCGCCTGCACTGTCCGCACCGTCCCTGAGCGCGAGCGCGTTACAAGTGATTCCGTCGATGCCTGGCCCGAGCGCGGGTAGCGCACTCCCTGGAGAAGCTCACCGTCAGTCACGCCCGTGGCGGCGAAGAACACGTCGTCCCCGGAGACCAGGCGGTCGGCGGTGAGGATCTCGCTGAGGTCGTAGCCGGCGTCGATCGCCTCCTGGTGCTCCGCGTCGTCGCGGGGCCAAAGGCGCCCGAGCAGCTCGCCGCCGAGGCACTTGATCGCAGCGGCAGAGATCACCCCTTCGGGCGTTCCGCCGATCCCCCAGAGGAGGTCCACCCCAGTCGATTCGGAGACCGCGAAGAGCGCGGCGGACACGTCTCCGTCTGAGATCAGGCGGATGCGCCCGCCGACCTCACGGACCTTCTCCATCTGCTCGACGTGGCGCGGGCGGTCGAGCATCATCACGGTCACGCCGCTGGTCTCGGTCCCTTTGTGCTCGGCCACGCGCTCGATGACCGTGGTGAGCGGCTCGTCGAGGGTCAGGAGGTGGGCGATGTCGGGCCCGCCCGCGAGCTTTTCCATGTAGACGCACGGGCCTGGGTCGAACATCGTCCCGCGCTCTGAAAGAGCGATCACGGCAAGCGCCGAAGGCATGCCCTTCGCGCACAGCGTCGTGCCCTCGAGCGGATCCACGGCGATGTCGACGTTCGGCGGGCTGCCGTCGCCGATGTGCTCGCCGTTGTAGAGCATGGGCGCTTCGTCCTTCTCGCCCTCGCCGATGACCACGACGCCGTCCATCGGCACGGTGTCGAGCAGGAGGCGCATGGCGTCGACGGCGGCCTGGTCGGCCGCTTCCTTGTCGCCGCGACCGGTCCAGCGCGCCGCAGCCAGCGCTGCGGCCTCGGTGACGCGCACGAGCTCGATCGCAAGGTTGCGATCGGGCTTCGTCGAGTCGCGGACGTCCTGAGAGATGACTCCCATACGCCTTGAGCCTATCCCCGCGCGTGCGGGTTAAACGGTGCCCGGCGCCTTGCGCTTCTGCTTGCCGCCGGACGCCATCGAGCGCAGGAAGCCGACGACGCCGATCGCAGCGGCTGCCACGAGAGCGATCCAGTAGCCGATCCCCAGGCTGATGCCGAAGGCGATGCCCTCGTCGGGCTCAGGCTTGTACATGATCCCGTTGTAGGCGATCAGGACGAAGGCAGCGAAGCCCGCGACCATCGTCATCTCGCCCGGCGGGTAGGAAAGCTTGTGGCCGCGGACCAGGATGTAGCCGAGGATCGCGGGCGCGAGCGCGGCAAGAATCAGCGCCCACCGAAGGATCGGGAACGTCTCCCAGCCGGTGCAGGAGTAGTCGTTGTCGCCACAGATCCATGCATCCTGCGCAGCGCGCTCGGGACCCGAGGTGAGGCCATACCACTCGAGGAAGATGAGGCTCACGATCAGCAGCAGAGACGCGATCGCGCCGGCGATCGTCCTGTTGCGATCCAGGTTCGACATCTCCATCCCGGCGCGAGCCTATATCAATAGGTTCCAGGCATGAGCCGATGGGGATTGACGCTGCCGCTGCCCATGACCTCGATCGCGGACCAGGTCGATCTGGTCAAGCGAGCGGAGGCCGCCGGGTACACCGATTTGTGGTCCGGCGAGACGGCGGGGCCGGACGGCTTCACCCCCCTCGCCTTCGCGGCCGCCCACGCCACGAAGGTGCGGGTCGGTACCGGGGTCGTCGGCGTCTTCCAGCGCGGTCCGGCGCTGCTTGCCCAGCAGGCCGCGTCGATGACAGATGCGACCGGTGGGCGCTTCGTCCTGGGCATCGGCGCCTCGTCCGATCGGATTGTCGAGGGTTGGAACGGCATCCCGTTCGAGAAGCCCTACTCGAAGGTGAAGGAGACGCTCGACTTCCTCGACGTCGCGCTCAAGGGTGATCGCACCGACAACGGCTTCAAGCTCGAGACGAAGCCCCAGCACGAGATCCCTGTGGTCTTGGCCGCCCTCCGCGGCCGGATGCTGAAGCTCGCGGTCGAGCGCGCGAGCGGGGCCTTCTCGAACTTCCTTCCCATCTCCGGGCTGCCCCAGGTAGTCAAAGGCATTGAGGGCGCGCCTGACGGGTTCGAGCTTCTGTGCCGCTTCTTCTGCCTGCCCGGCAAACGTGAGGAGGTCGAGCCGATCGCCCGCTTCATGTTCTCCTCGTACATCACCGTTCCGGTTTATGAGGCGTTCTACCGCTGGCTCGGCCACGGCGACGCGATCGACCCGATGGTCGAGGCCTGGAAGGCGAAGGACCGCCAGAAGGCGGCGGCCGAGGCGCCATGGGAGCTCATCGACGAGATGTTCATCCTGGGCGACCCCGACGAGATGCACGAGCGCCTCGCGCGCTTCACTGAAGGCGGAATCACCCTCCCCGTCCTGACGCCGATAACGAGCCCGGACAAGCTGGGCGACCTGATCGAAGAGTTAGCGCCTCGCTAGGTGCCAGGCACCGTGCCAGGCACCGCATGCGGTGGGACCGACGCTAGGCCGCGCGGGCGAGCGAGAGGCCGTAGAGGCCTTCGGGGTCCATCCACCAGCCCGTCATCTCGAGCCCGGCCTCGGCGTAGATGCCCTCGAGCCCCGGACGGGCAAACTTCGTCGAGATCTCCGTTCGCATCTCCTCGCCGCGCTCGAACGCGACCGTCATCTCGAGCGCAGAGATCTCGACGAGTTGGCGCCGAAGCGAGCGCAGGCGGATGTCGACGAAGAGGTTTTCGTCGTCCCAGAACGCAGCGTGCTCAAAAGCTTTGACGTCGAAGTCCGCGCCCAGCCGCTCGTTCAGCACCGCCAAGACGTTCAGGTTGAACTCCGCCGTGACGCCGGCCGCATCGTCGTAAGCGGCCTCGAGCGTCGCGCGGTCCTTGATCAGATCGGTTCCCAGGAGGAAGTGGTCCTCGGGCCCAAGAAGGTTCGCGACGCGGGATAGGAACGAGGCGCGCTGCTGCGGCTCGAAGTTCCCGATCGTGCCGCCAAGGAAGGCGATCACGCGCGGTCCCTCGAGCGGGATCCGCTCCAGGTCGCGCTCGAAGTCACAGACCAGGCCGCGCACCTGGATGCCGTACTCGTCGGCGACCTTCGCAGCCGTGTCCCGGGTGATCTCCTCGGAGATGTCCACCGGCGCGTAGGCCCTGAGGCCGCCCGCGTCGCGCATCGCGTCGAGCAGCACGCGCGTCTTCGACGCCGAGCCCGATCCGAGCTCGATGAGCGTCGCCGGGTTGCCGGCGGCCTCGACTATCCCGGCCGAGTCGTTCTCCAGGATGGCCCGCTCGGCACGCGACGGGTAGTACTCGGGCAGCTCGGTGATCTGCTCGAAGAGCTCGGAGCCCCGCTCGTCGTAGAAGTAGCGCGGCGAGAGCTCCTTGAACGGCTTCGTCAGGCCGATCCGCACGTCGGCCGCCATCCCGGAGAGCGGCCCGCCGGGGGGTAGGCGGACGTCGACGGAGACGTCGGGGGCGGTTTCGGCGGAAGCGCTCATCAAGACACCCACCGGCACTCATGCTGCTTTCGCAGCTAAAGCTGCTCATCCGACATCTTTCACGCAGCGAAGGCCGGAGAAGATCTGCCGGCGCTCCGGCAGGTCCCAGTTGCGGAACGTCGTCCGGATCACGCTCGGATGCGTGGCCCAGGAGCCGCCGCGGAGCACCTTGTAGTCCGGGCCGAAGAAGACCTTCGAGTACTCGTCGTACGGATAGGCCTCGAATCCGGGGTACGCCTCGAAATCCGAGGACGTCCACTCCCAGACTTGTCCGAGCAGCTCGAGATCGCCGGAGGCCGCGGCGGCCTCCCATTCGAACTCGGTCGGCAGGCGCTTGCCGGCCCACTCGGCGAACGCGGTCGCAGCGCCGTGGTCAACGTGGACGACCGGGCGGTCGAGGTCGACCTTGTCCGTCCTCCCCATCGCCGTCCGCATCCACCTACCGTCGCGGTCGCGCTCCCAATAAAGCGGCGGCTGGGCGTCCGTCTCGTCCATGAAGTCGACCCAGTCGGCGTTCGTCACCGGCGAGCGGTCGATCTCGAACGCCGCGAGCTCGACGGTGTGCCGCGACCGCTCATTGTCATATGCGAAGCCACTCTCCCCCGCGCCGATCTCGTAATCCCCAGCCTCTATGAGCACTTCATGAGGGGTCTGACCCCTCATGGTTTGCTCATCGCTCGGGGCGGGGATGCCTCCGGCGGTTCGTAGGTCTCGACCATCTGAAGGAGCTGGAGCATCGTCTCTGAGTGTTGGTGCTCATGGGCGAGGATCAGCTCGTAGACGAGGCCGCCGTGAAGCAGGCGGTCGCCGGTGTCCTCAAGCTCGATGCCTTCAAGGACCTCCAGCGTCCGCTCGCGCACCTCGCCCATGTATGAGCGGAGCTCGTCGCCGCGCAAGATCGGCAGCTCGTTGCGTGTCGCGCGCGGGTTCTCGATCGCGTCGTAGAACCGGCCGAGATCGCCGTCCATCGGCTCGCGCCCGCCGATCGTCTGGACGAGCCAAAGCTCCTCGAAGTTCGCGATATGGCCGAGGTCCCAGGCCAACGGCGAGAGGATGTCCGAATAAACCCGGTTGAGCTGTTCATCGGTGAGCGGCTCGACGAGCAGCAGCGTCATTCGCCGCGCCTCGGTGAGGCGCTCCGCGATTTGGTCCTTCAGATCGGTCCGGGTCTGCGAGGTCGCGATGATGAAACCCTAGTTACCCGAGTCGCACTGGCGTTACGCGGGAGTTATCCCTTAACCGGTGCCAGACACCGTTCAGTTCGATCTCCGGATGCCAGGCACCGTTCCGGTGCCAGGCACCGGTTACTCCACTAGGCTCCCGCCGCTATGGAAGTCAACGGCGCGAGCGCGCTCATCTCAGGCGGGGCCTCAGGACTGGGCGAAGCCACAACCCGGCGCCTGCATGCGGCCGGAGCGAACGTCGTGATCTCAGACCTCGACGCCGGCAAAGGAGAGGCTCTGGCCTCCGAACTCGGCGAGCGCGCGAGCTTCGTCGAGGCGAACGTGATGGACGAGGAGCAGGTTCAAGCAGCGGTCGACTCGGCCGCCGCGGCCGAGGGCGGGCTTCGCATCTCGGTCTGCTGCGCCGGGATCGGCTGGGCGCAGCGAACGGCGTCCAAGCAGGGCCCCCACAACCTCGAATACTTCTCGAACGTCGTGAAGGTGAACCTGATCGGCACGTTCAACGTGCTTCGCCTCGCTGCAACCGCGATGTCCGAGAACGAGCCGGACGAAGACGGCGAGCGCGGCGTATGCGTGAACACAGCGTCCATCGCCGCCTTCGACGGCCAGATCGGCCAGACCGCTTACGCGGCGTCCAAAGCCGGGATCGTCGGCCTCACCCTTCCGGCCGCCCGCGACCTTGCGGGGCGCGGAATCCGCGTGAACACCATTGCGCCGGGCCTCTTCGACACGCCTCTCTTGGCCGCCCTTCCCGAGGAGAACCGCCAGGCGCTGGGCGCCGGCATCCCGTTCCCCTCGCGCCTCGGCGTCCCGGACGAGTTCGCACACCTGGCGATCTCGATCATCGAGAACCAGATGCTGAACGGCGAAACGATCCGCCTCGACGGCGCGATCCGCATGCCGCCGAAGTAGCGGTGCGCAGCAGTCTTCAGAGCACGAAGTTGATCAGCGCCGCGGCGCCGCCCAGCCCGATTACGGCCCCGCCGATATCGGCGTAGAGGCGATCCGCTTGGCTCCGCGAGCCTTCGCGCAGGCGCGTCCGCGAGCGCGGGAGCTTCTGCCTCGAGAGGCTCCTCGACCTCGGCCAGCGGTCCGCTGAGAGTTGCGCGTCGTAACCGAGCCCGTTTCCCTTGCGCCTCCGCTCCTGGCGCGCGGCGCGTGAGCTCGGATTCCTCGGCCTCGCGGAAGAACGCGGATCTGCTCGGGCGTCGGGTCGGCCGCTCGTCGTAACCGGCTTCCGATCCGGTCGTCCTCGTCGTCGTCTTCGTCGTCGAGTCTTCCTCTGGGCTGTCGTCAGCTCATCCTCGGCCTCGCCCGCTTCGTCAAGCCTTCGACCTCGCCTGCCAGGAGGATCTGGCCGATCCCGGATGGTGGCTGGTGATGATGCGCCTTTGCCGGAGGAGCTTCGACCAGCCGGAGTTCCGGTTCGTCAGCTCCTCGTGCGCGAAGCGCTCCTCACTCTGGAGAGCGCTCGGCGAACGCCTCAGCTCCGTGCGCAGCGCCCTGACGCCTCTGCGAAGCCTTCGCGCGCTCGGCAGGGCCGCTCGGCCTGCTCGACTCGCCACGTCTCGGCTATCGCCTGGTCGCGCCCGGCATCTCGATGCGTCGCTCACCCTCGCTCGGGTTTGCCCAACATTGTCTTCGCGCCGTCGGTGGACTCAGGAGTTCTCTTGAGCGCCTGCGCGTGTTCCTCAGCAGCCGAGCTGAACGTCGCGGGCATCCCTTCCGGAGGTATCTCCGAACGGGCTTGCGCTTCGCGCTTAGCCATGCGCGGGAAGCTAGACCGTCGACGACAGAGGGGTCGGACCCCAAGGCGACTGTGGGGTCAGACCCCCACGGGCGTCGAGCCGGGTTCAGTTCGCACGGTTCAGGGGTCAGACCCCGGTTCTGGGTTAGACGCGGACCTTCTCACGCTCCGGGACGGAGGCGGCGACGCCAAGCAGCGGGTCTTGGCCGTCGAGGCCGCCGTTGGCCGGGTCGGCCAGGCGGATCGCTTCGGCGAGGTGCTTCGAGCGCATCGCGCGAAGCTCGGTCAAAGGCTGCATGACGCCCCTGATCGCGAGCGCGCCACCCACGAAGCGGGGAGCCCACAGGCGGCCCGAGCGGCGCTCGATTCCGCGATCGATCGCGTCGACCGCAGCTGAGAGCGGCACGGCCTTGCGGATCTGCGCCGGCATGATGCCCTCCATCGCCTTGGTGGAGGGGTGTTCGAAGCTGGCCTTGACGAGATCGGTCTCGATGAAGCCGAAGTAGGCGCATCCGGCGCGCGCCCCGGTCGGCGCCATCTCGACGCGAAGCGAATTGGTGAGTCCCTCCACTCCGGCCTTCGACGCGGCATATGGGCCCATGAGCGGCGCGTGGGCGACCGCTGCCAGCGAGGCGATGTTGAGCAGGTAGCCCTTGCGCTCGATGACATGCGGCAGGACGGCGCGGTCAGTGCGCCAGACGCCGAACAGGTTCACGTTCATGGTCCGCTCGATCTGCTCAGGCGGAGCGGTGATCAGCGAGCCGACGGTGTGGATGCCGGCGTTCGCGACCGCGATGTCGATGCCGCCGAAGGCCGCAACGGTGCCCTTGACGGCTCGCTCGAGCGCCTCCGTGTCGGTGACGTCGGCCTCGAACCACGCCGCGCGGTCGCCGAGCTTTGCGGCGCGCTCCTCAAGGAGGTCGGGCTCCAGGCCGACCAGGGCGACGTTCGCGCCCTTCGAGTGCATCCGCTCAACGACTCCGCCCCCGATTCCACGGGCCGCGCCGGTGACGAGGACGGTGCGCCCGTTCACGTCGAACGTGCGGCGGGCCATCAGGAGACCTCAGCGAGCTCGGGGTGGTCAGGCGCAGCGGGGGCATCGGCTCCGGCGGCGGCCCACTCGTACTCGCCCGGGTCGAGCTTTCGGGTCTGCTCGTAGAAGCGGAAAGTCTCGCCAGGCCACAGGGTGATGTTGCGACCCTGCGCGTCGAGGTACCAGCTCTTGCAGCCGCGCGACCAGACGGCGTCGCCGAGGTCGGCCTGCATCTTCGAGTTGTAGGCGTCCTGGGCGCTCTTGGCCGGTGAGACCGACGCACCCCGGCGCCGCGCCTCCTCGATCGCCTGGACGACCAGTCGGATCTGGCACTCGATCATGAAGACGACCGAGTTGTGTCCAAGGCCCGTGTTGGGGCCAAGCAGAAAGAAGAGGTTCGGGAAGCCGGCGATCATCGTGCCGCGGTGTGCCTGGATGCCCTCGCGTTGCCAGAGCTCGGCAAGCATCTGGCCGTCCTCGCCGGTGATCTCGACCGATGAGGCCATTGCCTGCGTGTCGAAGCCGGTGCCGTAGATGATCACGTCGACTTCGCGCGTGGTGCCGTCCTCAGTCGTGATCGAACGCGGGCCGACGCTTGCGATCGGATCGGTGACCACGTCTGCGTTCGGCTGGTCGAGCGCCTTGTAGTAGGTGTTCGACATCAGGAGGCGCTTGCAGCCGAACTCGTATCCGGGCGTGAGTTTTTCGCGCTTGACCGGGTCCTTCACCTGGCGCTCGAGGTTCTTCATGCCGGCGCGCTCGAACAGTCGGCCGAAGCGCTTCGAGGTGATCGCGCGGTACATCACGAGCTCGAGGTACCAGTAGAGGCCGCGGCGGTAAGCGCGCTGAAGAATCGGGAAGCGGCGATAGAGCCTGCGCTCGAATTTCGGTATGCGGCGGTCGAGCTTCGGCAGCACCCACGGCGCGGTGCGCTGGTAGAGGTCGAGCTGGCCGACCTCGGGCGCGATCGCCGGGACGATCTGGATCGCCGAGGCGCCCGTCCCGATCACGGCGACCTTTTTGCCTCTGAGATCCACGGAATGGTCCCACTCGGCAGAGTGGAAGGCGGGGCCTTCAAAGCTCTCAAGTCCCTGAAGATGCGGCTTCGCCGGAACGTGAAGTCCACCGATGCCGGAGATCAGGAAGCGGGCCGTGAGCTCTTCACGGCCGTCCGGTCCCTCTCCGACGCAGTTCCAGAGGCCCGCGGCCTCGTCCCAAGTCGCGCTGACGGCGCGGAAGCCAAAGCGGAGGTGAGGCCGAACGCCGTACTTATCGGTGACGCCCTCGAGGTACTCGCGGATCTCGGGCTGGGGCGCGTACATCTCGGACCAGTCCGGGTTCTGCTCGAACGAGAACGAGTACATATGCGAGGGCACGTCGCACGCGCAGCCCGGGTAGGTGTTCTCGCGCCAGGTACCGGCGACCTCGTGGGCCTTGTCGAAGACGACGAAATCCTCGATCCCGGCCTCCTTGAGCTTGATCGCGGCGCCGATGCCGCTGAAGCCGGTCCCGACGATGACGACCTCGTGGTCGGGTCGAGTAGCGGAGACGGTCGAATCGGCGGGGCTGGTGGCGGTGTCAGGCATTGGGTCGAAGCATCTCCTGAAGGTGGATTTCGTGGCTATGTGCGGATCTACACGGTTACACTACTGTAAGTTACACTGGTGTAGCCTAGCATAGGAAGAGATGGAAGCAAGCGCCCCCACCAAGAGCCCCCGCCTCACTGGCCCGCAGCGGCGCGAGCAGATCCTGGACGTCACCAAAGCGCTTGCGGGAGAGCGCGGATTCCACGCCGTCTCGATCGACGCGGTGGCACGCCGCGCTGGGATCACGCGGCCTGTCGTCTACACGCACTTCGACGACCTCACCGGCCTCTTGCGCGCGATGGTCGACCGCGAGGGCGCACGCGCCGTCCAGCAACTCATGGCCCTCATCCCCCACGAATCCGACACCGACGACCCAGCCGCGATGCTGATGGGATCCCTGCGCGCATTTCTCGAGGCGGTCAGCGACGACCCGGTCACCTGGCGGCTCGTCCTGGTCCCGGCCGAAGGAACGCCTGAGGTCCTGCGCGAGCGCGCCATCCAGATCCGCGCCGCCGTGACCCAGCAGCTCGCCGCAATCGTCCCGACTGCGCTCGCCGGCGGCAGCACCGAGCCGTCGCCGGACCCCGAGCTGACCGCGCTCACGCTTCAGGCGGTGGCCGAGGAAGCCGCGCGGCTGATCCTCGAGCGCCCGGACGAGTACTCGATCGAGCGCGTCATGGCACACACCGAGTGGATGCTCGGGCTGCTTGGCCTTCGGACTCGATAGACCGCCGCGGAGCTAGCCGCCGATGCGGCCGTTGTCGAAGACCAGGTTCTCCCAGTCGTTGACGTGCGCGGGAATGGTGTCTACGGCGTCACCGTCGCCGTTCACGTCTGCCGCGACGGTGCCGGCGTCGATGTCGTAGGGCTCGAATGGCGGGAAAGGAGGCGTGATGTATGGGTAGTCGTCGCAGTCCCAATCGACGTTCGCGGCCGCTCCGTCCGGTCCCTCAGGCGACACGTACTGAAAGCCGCCGCTGCCATTCGGGCAGAAGTAGCGCACGAGCATGGTCGAGAGGAACGCCTCACCAGCCGGCGTCGACTGAAGGCCGTGGACCTCGGACATCGTCGCCTCGGAGAGCGCATCGATCGGGTAGCGGTTGTAGTCGAGGATCAAGTCGTGGGGCGAGTCGTTCTCGGCCAAGAGGCCCGACATGACGCTGTAGCTGCTGATCCCGCCGTGATCGAGCCCGAACGTGTGCCCCAGCTCGTGCATCGCGACGTGGCCGAACCCGCCGCCGCCATTGACGTCGATGAGGAAGTCCGTATCGGTTGCGACGCCCGCCGCCCCGCCACAGATCTCACCCGGATCCGTGATCAAGGCGTGATGGAAGGCCTTGAAGCGCTTGGCCTTGAACGGCGCCTGGCTCAGGTGGCCAGGGTTAAGGCAGGGCTGGTTGATGTTGACGTGCTGCGAGCCCCCGAGGTCGTAGTCGGTCCCGCCCGGGCAAGTGCGGCCGGCGTCGATATGGAGACGGACGCCGTTGGGGCCGCCGGGGTTCTGAACCGCTCCACCGGCCATCGCCTCGGTGAAGTCGTCGAGCTCATCGCACGAGATGTCGTTCGGGCCCGTGTCGTCGGAGTAGTCGATCTCGATGAAGACGTCCTTGAGCTTCGGCTTCGCGCCATGCTTCTTCAGGTTCTCGACGCTCTTCGTCTTGCCCAGCTCCCACTTGGTCGGCAACCCATCGCCGTCGGGATCGGCGGCCAGGGCAGGCGCGGCGAGCGCCATGCAGGCAGCGACGGCAGATGCGACGATCGTCAGGCGATTAGGCATTGCACACTCCAAACGCCTTATCGGCCAAGAGCGCGGTCTTCATGACCCGCCGGCCAGCCCTAGCCCGACGTGCCGGTCGCCTCCGGGTCGATGTAGACCTCCTTGAGCCAGGCGGGCAGGTGTTTCTCCGAGCCGACGTACTCTCCCCACTCGTCGCGCATTGTTTCGAGCGGGATCACACGTACGTCATTCGGGCGCGACAGCCGGTGTGGCAGCCGCTCGACCGAGCTTGGGCGCCGGATGTTCTTCTCAGACGGCGGCGTCCCCACCCGGCCCGCGTGGCTGCCCGACGAGATCGCGTAGCGCCCGGTTGCAGGCGACCACGCCGGCTTGCCGGCGAACCAGCCCGTGTCATTGACCGGATCGCTGGTGTCGCCGTTGTAGCCGTGGTGTGAGCTGGCGCGCTCCTCGACCCCGCCGGGAGTGATCTTCACCTGGAAGCTCTCCCAATCGCTCTCATGCCAGCCCCGGTTGCCGAAGGCATCGCTGTCGAACGGAGCGGTGCGGCTATCCGGGTAGTAGGCCCAGTACTGGAGGTAGAGATTGCCCTCCGCATCGCCGCCGCACTGGGCTGCCGGCGGTCGCGGGTCCTCCGGATCACGGCAGTCGATGACGTGCGAAAAAAGCGTGACCGGCTCGCCCGCATCGCTCTCGCTCACGCGCCCCGCCTCCGCCCCTTCGGAGCACGCGTTCTCGCGGCAGGTGCGCCAGTCGATCGGCAGGACTCGCATTCCCTTCTCGTACTCGAGTAGCGGCACGTGGTCAGCGACCAAGTCGCCGAGCTCCGACCCGTACGCCACCGTCAGTGCCGAGGCCCGCTCGTCGCATCCCTCGCCTAGGTCCACGACGCAGACGAGCTTGCCCACCAGGGTCCGAGCGAGCCCGGCGCCCGGCACGACGCCGGCTGCCACCATCGCCGCGAACGCGATCGAAACCACCAACACGACCCCGAGCCACTCAGGGCTCGCCTGCCCGCGATCGTCTCGCAGCGCATGGAGTCGCACACACACTCCAAGCCCGCTTCACGTCGCGAGTCACAAACGCCGTGCACCGATACGGTGTCGGAATGAGTCCGGACCTACCCGAGTTGCCAAAGAAGGAAGGCCGCGGCTGGAAGAGCTACGCGCTTGGCTTCGCCGGCCTCGTCCTGGCGATCCTCATCCTCCAGAACGCCCAAGAGGTCGAGGTGAAGTTCCTCTTCATCAACACGACGATCCCCTTGATCTTCGCATTGCTTCTCGCGGGTGGGCTGGGCGCCCTGATCGGCTGGGCGACTCCGCGCGTGCGCCGCGGCGGGCCGGACAAGGTCGACTAGAGGTCTTCGATTGCCGCGGCGATCTCGCCCGCAGCCGCCTTCGCGTCGGCGAAGAGCATGTCCGTGTTCGGCAGGTAGAAGAGGTCGTTGTCGATGCCGGCGAAGCCCGGCGACATCGAGCGCTTGATGACGATCACCTGCTTTGCCTCGTTGGCCTCGATGATCGGCATGCCGGCGATCGGCGAGTCAGGATCGTTCTTGGCCGCGGGGTTGGTGACGTCGTTGGCGCCGATGATCACTGCAACGTCCACGCGAGGCATCTCCGGGTTGATGTCCTCCATCTCGCGGAGCTTCTCGTACGGCACGTCGGCCTCGGCCAGGAGCACGTTCATGTGCCCGGGCATGCGCCCGGCGACCGGGTGGATCGCGTAGTTGACGTCCACCCCGCGCTTCTCGAGCTGGTTCGCCATCTCCTTGACTGCGTGCTGCGCCTGCGCCACGGCAAGGCCGTAGCCCGGGACGATCACGACGGAATCGGCGTAGGCCATCTTGATCGCCGCGTCCTGCGCACCGATCGAGGTGTGCGGGCGCTCTTCCCCTGGCGCCCCCGATGCGGCCGGTGCGCCGCCGAACCCGGCGAAGAGGATGTTCGGGATCGACCGGTTCATCGCGGTCGCCATCTCCATCGTCAAGATCGTTCCCGAGGAGCCGACGAGCGTGCCCGCGACGATCAGCGAGACGTTGTCGAGCGAGAATCCGGCAGCCGCGGCCGAGAGCCCGGTTGCGGCGTTCAGAAGCGAGATCACGACCGGCATGTCCGCGCCGCCGATCGGAAGCACGACGAGATTGCCAAGAAGTGCGGCGCCGATCAGCACACCGATGAAGAGCCCCTCCGACGGGTCTTCGGATGAGGCGAGGATCACACAGGCGGCGACGAGGCCGACCAGGAGCAGCGCGTTGATCACCTGTTGGCCGGGAACCGCGATCGGCTTGGTCGGGATCAGGTCCTGAAGCTTCGCGAATGCGATGTTCGAGCCCCAGAACGAGACCGAGCCGATCACTGCAGCGAAGAGGATGGGGATGAAGGTCTCGAGCTCATACCCCGACTCGTGGCGGAACTCGGACCATGCGATGAGGGCAACCGCACCGCCGCCCACGCCGTTGTAGAGCGCCACCATCTGCGGCATCTCGGTCATCTGCACGCGCACCGAGGCGATGTAGCCGACCGCCGAGCCGACGACCAGCCCGCCGATGATCACGCCCCAGTTGCCGATTCCGTCGAGCATCAGGGTCGTGACGACAGCGATGAGCATGCCGCCGGCGGCGATCAGGTTGCCGTTCTTAGCCGTGCGCGGGTGCGTGCCCTGCATCAGGCCGAAGATGAAGAGCGAGAACGAGACGATGTAGAGCAGCGTCGCCGCGTCGCCGCCCGGCTCGAGGACGCCGGTGATCACTTGGGCACCTCAGTCGGGTCGGACTCCGGCTTTGGCTTCCGGACGAACATGCCGAGCATGCGGTCGGTGACCATGAAGCCGCCGACGATGTTGATCGCTCCGAAGGCAATGGCGATGAACGCGATCGTCAGCTCCAGCGCGCCCTCCGCGTAGCCGGCGACGATCAGGCCGCCAAGCATGACAATGCCGTGGATCGCGTTGGTCTGGGACATCAGCGGCGTGTGAAGCGTCGCTGGCACCTTCGAGATGACCGAGAAGCCGACGAAGGCGGCAAGGACGAAGATCGTGAGCTCGGTAACGACGCTCATTTGGCTGTCCTCTCGCCGCGGATCTCGCCGTCGTGCGTGATGCACGCGCCTGCAACCACTTCGTCTTCGAAGTTCAGGTTGAGCTGTCCATCCTCGCCCACGAGAAGGCCCAGCAGGTTCTCGATGTTCTTCGCGTAGAGCTGCGAAGCGTGGGCGGCCATATCGGAGGCCAGGTTCGCGGGAGCGATTACCTTGACCCCGTTGTCGGAGACGACGGTGCTGCGCGCCTCGGTCAGCTCGCAGTTGCCGCCGGAATCGCCGGCTAGGTCGATGATCACGGAGCCGGGCTTCATGTTCTCGACGGCTTGGCGGGTCAGAAGGATCGGCGCGTCGCGACCCGGGATCTGGGCGGTGGTGATGATCACGTCCTGCTTGCCGGCGTTCTCGGCGAGTGCCTCACGGACCTGCTCGTTCTCCTCATCGGTGAGGGGGCGCGCATAGCCACCCTCGTCCTCGGCGTCCGGGATGAAGTCGAGCTCCAGGGGTCGGCCGCCGAGCGAAGCGATCTGCTCCCAGGCGGCACGGCGGATGTCGAAGCCGGAGACGACGGCGCCCAGGCGTTTGGCCGTGGCGATCGCCTGAAGGCCGGCAACGCCGGCGCCCAGCACCAGGACCCGCGCCGGCGAGACGGTGCCCGCGGCCGTGGTCATCATCGGGAAGAAGCGTCCTGCCTCACGCGCTGCCAGAAGGGTCGCCGCGTAGCCCGCGACGTTCGCCTGTGAGGAGAGCGCGTCCATGGCCTGCGCGCGGGTGATGCGCGGGATTGCCTCCATCGCAAAACTCGTGACGCCCGCTGCGGCGAGCGCTTTATTGGTCTCGGACGAAGTAAGGGGAGCGAGGTGCCCGATCAAGATCTTGCCCTTCCCGACCTTGCCGATCTCGTCGGCTGTGGGCACCGCGACGTGGACAACGACGTCGGCGCCCCAGGGATCGCCGATCTCGGCGCCCGCCTCGGTGTAGGAGTCATCGGGATGGCCCGATTCGAGTCCGGCGCCGGACTCGACCACGACGGCGATCTCCTTGTCGACCAAGGACTTCACGACATCGGGGATCAACGCCACGCGACGCTCGCCCTCAGCCGTTTCTTTCGGAACCCCGATCTTCACAATCAAGAGCCGAGCCACGCTCGGCGGGCGCGGAGCCTATCCGACTGACCTCTTGATTCCGGCCTCTGCGCAGCCCGCCTCCAAGCGCTCGAGCCCGAAGGCTTCGACGGGGCCGCGCGCACCCGCGCCGGCCTCTGCTGCCTGTCCGGCGGCGGTCGCCTCGGCGGCCCAAGCGAGCACCAGTCCGGTGAACTCGTAGCCGCTGATCCCGTCGGTGCCCGCCGTCGCGATGACGTTCCCGTCGCTGTCGAGAGCTTCGGCGGCGAACAGGGAGCCACCGCTCTTTCGCTGCTCCTCGTCGGGGCCGCCAGTAGATGTCTTCACGAAGCGCCCGACCGCGGCGTTGGTCGCCTTGGTGACGCCGGGGATCTTGGTCATGCCCGATCCGACGAGCGAGAACGCCTGCATCGCGCGGCTCTGGCGACCGAACCAGCCCAGGTAGACCTCGACATCTCTTAAGTCCGGGTAGACGCGCGGGAGCGAGAACGCCTCGGACGTGCCGACCGAGATGCCCGGGCGCTGCCTGCCCCCGACGCCGAAAGAGTGAACATGCTTGGCGCCCCGCTCGGTGACGAGGCCGCCATCGCGGAACTGGAAGCTCGGCTCGACCAGAGCCCCCATCAGTGAGGCGCGTGTGCCGCCGCTCATGCCACCCAACCCCCTGCCCGTCGCGAAGTAACCGATCCTGACGCCTGCCGCGCCCTTGGCCTCGGGCTCCGCCAGCGCCATCGCGCCGGTGAGGTTGCCCGGCACCCAGTCGTATCCCATGGCGGTCATCGCTACGGTGCCGCTCTGCTTGGCACGGGGCCCTGCCTCCTCGAACACCTTGCGGACGAAGGGCGGCTCGCCGGTTGAGTCGATGTAGTGGGCGCCGGCGTCAATTGCGGCGTCGAGGGCCGCGTTGCCCCAGCGGGCAAACGGTCCGACCGTCGTCACCAGCGTGTCGCCGCGCTCCAGGAGCGCGCGAATCGAGCTGGGGTCCGTGACGTCCGCGACCGCGGACTCGAGACCGCCGAGCTCTGCCGCGAGCGCCTCGACCGCTTCCATGCGCCGCGCAGCGAGCAGCGGCTTCATCCCGCGCTTCACCATTGCGCGGGCTGTGAGGTCGCCCGTGTATCCGGTCGCCCCGAACAGGACCACCCGGCCGGTTGGCGCGCTCGCTTCGCTCATCAGGCGCCATCGACGATCGCGGCGAGGCGCTTGATCGTGTGGAGGCGCTGCCCCTGGTCGAAGTGGACCGCCGAGCAGATGAGGCGGTCGACCCCAACCTTGGAGAACGTCGCGACCTTCTCGGCCACTTCATCCTCGGTGCCGACTAGCGAGGTGGCGTTCACCAACTCGTCGGGGATCGCGTTGTAGGCCTCGTCGCGCTTGCCATCGAGAAAGAGGCCCTGGACCTCGTCGGCGACATCGCCGAAGCCGAACCGGTGCGTGAGATCCACGTAGAAGTTCGTCTTGCGAGAGCCCATGCCGCCCAGATAGAGAAGGAGGCCGGCCTTGACGACGGCACGCGCTGCGTCGAGGTCACCGTCGATTGCCACCTGGACCGACGGGGATATCTCCAGGTCGGCTCGGGTGCGCCCGCCCTTGGCGAATCCTGCTTCGAGGTGCTCACCCCAGGTCTCTTCGAACTTGTCGGCTGAGAAGAAGATCGGGATCCAGCCATCGCAGATCTCGGCCGCCATCTCGACGGACTTGCGGCCGATCGCGCCGACGAAGACGGGGATCTCGTTGCGAACTGGGTGGAAGTTGAGCTTCAGCGCCTTGCCCTGCCCCGTGCCTCCCTCGATCGGCAGCTTCCAGTGGTCGCCGGAATGCTCGAGCGGTCCCTTGCGAGCCACGATCTCGCGGACGATTTCGATGTACTCGCGCGTGCGGCCCCAGGGCTTCGCGTACTCAACCCCGTACCAGCCTTCGGAGACCTGCGGGCCTGAAGGGCCGAAGCCGAAGATGAAGCGACCGCCCGACAGGGCGTCGATCGTCGCGCCGGCCATCGCGGCCGCGGCGGGCGGGCGTGCCGGGACCTGCATGATCGCCGCGCCCAGCTTGATCGTTGACGTCTGCGGGGCGAGCCAGGAAAGGATCGAGACGACATCAGAGCCGTACGACTCGGCGACCCACACGGAGTCGAAGCCGGCGCCTTCCGCGGCCTTGACGATCTCCACCGCCTCGTCGCCCTGGGGGCCGATCCCCCAATAGCCGAGATTGATTCCTAGCTTCGGCGCTGCCATCGGCGCGGGAGCCTATCGGCCCCCGCGCATCAGGGCTTCGCCTTGAACTCGAAGGCACCCGCGTCGCAGGCGTCGCCCTTCGGGCGCACGAACCCGCGCTGGTCGACCTTGTCAGTCGCCTCCTTGCAAGCGGCCTTCGGGACCAGATCGCGAGCCGGACTGGTCGGCAGGATCGCGATGGTTTCCGTCGGGCCGCCGTTCTCAGCCGGGGTCGAGCCGACCGTTCCGGCCGGGGTGTCGACCTCGTCGGAACCTACGAACCCGCAGTCGTTCTGCGCGTCACTTTCCTCGCTGAGGTTGAAACCGAGCGAGGAAACCGTCCCGAAGCACGGGTCGGGAGAGTCGTCGATGAGTGAACCGAAGAGACCCACGGAGCCCCCCGACTGGCCAATCGCGTCACCGCTGGCGCTGCCGTCATTGGCGTCGAACGTCGTGTGCTCGACGATTACGTCGGCGGCTCCCACGTAGAGGCCACCTCCCAGTCCGTCGTTGGCGCCAGCGCCGCCGGCTTCGTTGTTGTAGATCGTGGTGTTCACAATGCTGGCGTCACCGCCGGCCGCATGGATGCCTCCGCCGTGCTCCGCTGCGTTGTCGTCCTCGGCATCGGCGGTATTGCCCTGGATCAGGGAGCGGCTCACCAGGAGGTCGCCATTCGAGTAGATGGCGCCGCCGGAAGCCGAGTCGCTGTTGCCGGTGGAATTGGCGCTGCTCGCCTGAAGCGTGCTTTCAATCACCCTGACGTCCCCGCCGTCCGAGGCGATCACGCCACCGCGCACCGATTCAGTGGTCGAAGTGGCGTCAACGTTGCTAGCCGTGACCTTCTGGAGCGTTGCCGTCGCGTTGCTTTGAACCCCGACCGCGCCTCCAGCGACCGTAGCGTCGGTGCTGTCCAGGACCGAGCTCTTCAGCTTGAGCTTCGCACCGCCGTCCGCGTAGACGCCGCCTCCGACTACCGCGTCGGACGACGACACCTCGGACTTCGAGATCGTTAGCGAGCCGCCGCGCACGCGCGCATTGCCGCCGCGGCCTTCCGACGCACCAAGGCCGGCGACATCTCCGTTACCGAGACGAAGCTTCGAGAGGGTCACCTTGCCGCCACCTGAACGTCGATTACGCGATCCGACGAGTTCTGAAGGATCTCGGTCTTGCCCTTGCCCTTACCGACCACCGAGACCGGGCCCCCACCCGTGAAGTCGAGGTCGCCATTGACGTTCAAGTCTTCGTTGGAAGTGATGAAGATGAGAGGGTAGATCTCCCCCTTGAGCTCAATCACGTCGCGTTTCGTCTGGCCCTTCGCGCAGCTGTCTTCCTTCTTGTTCTTGCGTGAAGCCTCGACCGCTTCACGAAGCGCGCACTTCCCGTCCTCGTCGAAGCCGTCCTCGAGTGTGTTGACCTTGATAGTCGCGGCGTTGGCGGGCATCGCAGAGCACGTAAGCACAAGCGTCGCAACCAACGCGACCGTTCCCCTGAACTTCATTTCTTACCCCTTGTTCGAATCCGCGGCCCGGAAGGCCTGACAGCCGGGCAAGCCTAATGATTAGCCGGGCTGTGCGCCTTGCTCGTACGCGCCCGCGTCGCAGCGCGGGCCCCTGGGCCGCTTGTAGCCGCGCTGATCCACGCCCTTTGCCGGCTTGCACTCGCCCTTTGGGATCAGGTCCTTGGCGACGCTCTCCGGCATGATCGAGATCGTCTCGGTCGGTCCACCGTTTTCAGCCGGTCCGGCGACGAGCCCGGCGTTGCCGCCGTCAGTGATGTCGGAGTCGAGGGTGCCGCAGTCCGGGTCGTCATAGGTGAAGACGTTGAAACCCCTCGAGACGGCGTCCGGCGAGTCGGCGCAGACGTCAACCGCAATGGAGGCACCGGGAAGGATCGAGCTGCGGAGGGTCACCGGGAAGCCGGTCGCCGAGACATGGTCGCCTTCCACGTCTGCGGTGTTGGCGAGGAAGGTGGCGTGTGCGACCGTCGCGCGCCCATGTAGTCCACCGCCGCTGCCGTCGCTCGAGTTGTCGTAGAGGGTGGAGTTGACGAGGTTGAGCTTTTGGGCTCCGGAGTAGATCGCCCCGCCCCGCGCAACACCTTCGTCCTGGACCGCGGCGTTCTCCTGAAACATCGAACGCTCGATCCGAGCCTTCTCGTAGCTGCCTCCGACGGAGATCGCTCCGCCGAGCGCCACCCCGTTTTCGTCGTCGATTGCATCCGCGCTATTCCCGAGAAAGGTGCTTTCCGAGATCTGTAAGCGATCGCTGTTCGAGGTGATCGCCCCGCCCTCGACGAGGCTCTCGCCGACCGCTCTGTTCGAGTCGAAGGTCGTCCTTCGAATCGTGACCGTTGCCGGCTCAAAGACGTTTAAGGCGAGCCCTCCCCCATCGATTGCCTCGTTGTCCACAAAAATGCTCCGGCTGATGGTGATGTCGCGCCTCGGCTCCTCGACGGCAGAGAAGTCGACTCCACCGCCCAGCTCTGCGACGCCGCCATCCACCAGGACGCGATCGAGCGAAAGAGCCCCAGTCTCGACGAGCAGATTGCCGCCCCGCCCCGCGCTCAACGGCACCGGCTCGACGGCCTCGCCATTCCGGATCGTCAGCTTCTCCAATGTCAGCGAGCGGGCGTTTCCTATCGCGTGGAGCACGCGATCGTCGGAGATCGTCGCGTTGATTAACGTCTCTTCCATCCCCTTGCCGCGGATGATGAGCGGGCCCCCGCCCGTGTAGTCGAGATCGCCCGTCTTGCTCTCGTCCTCCCCGATTGAGCCCGTCACGAAGAACTCAACCCCCTCGAGCTTGATCGTGTCGGGAGTGCTCTCACCCTTGGTGCACGTATCGCGGGAGACATTCTTGTTGGCCGAGATGAACGCCTCCCGCAGAGAGCATTGACCGTTCTCTTCGAGGGCTGTAACCGTGCCTGAGACGTTGATCGTGGCCGCATCAGCGGCCCCCACAAAGGCGAGGAAAACGATGGCCGCCGTTAGGAGGAGTCGCTGTCTCACGGTTTCGCGCCCTTCTCGTATGCGCCGGCGTCGCAGCGCTTGCCGGCGGGGCGCCCGTAGCCGCGCTGGTCAACTCCATCCGCGGCGCCACACTCGCGATTCGGCACGAAGTCCTTGGCTGGACTACCTGGTTCGAGCGCGATTGTCTCGGTCGGCCCGCCGTTCTCGTCAGGGAAGGCGAACCCGATTTCCGGCACGACAGCGTCGGTCGATTCAACGTCGCAATCTTCGTCGCCGGTTCGAAAGATGTTGTATCCGAGACTGACGACGTCGCCGTCGCAAGGCTCGGAGGAATCGGCGAGCCCCAGCGCCGACGCCTTCAGCACGATGGCCCCAAAACCGCTTTCAAGAGTGCCCGCCAGGTCAGCGCCGGCGCCTGCCTCATTGTCGGAAAAAGTCGTGTGGCCAACAAAGAGCGAGCGGTCTCCGCTCTGGAGGATCGCGCCACCGCGTCCTTCGGCCCCCGTGAGGTTGCCGTAGAAGGTCGAGTTGACGATTGCGGCGTCCTGAGGCACTTCAGCTTCTCCGGTGTCCACGTACAGCGCGCCGCCCTCCTCGTCCTGAGAATCGTCCGTCGCGACCACTTGATGATCGCTGAAGGTGGAGCGCTTGATGGAGAGGTTTGCCTCGCTGAAGATGGCCCCACCCGCGGCAGCGCCGGTGCCCTCGTTTCGCATGAGGTTGTTGTCGAAGGAGGAATCGAGAACCGTGAGTGACCTGCCCTGACTCAGGATCGCCCCTCCCTTGAGCTGATCGCTCTGATTCGATATTTGCCCGTTGAACGTGAAGTCGCTGCGGCTGACGCTGGCGCGAGCGTCGCCCTGGAGCGCCAAAGCGCCGCCTAGCAGAGCATTGTTCGAGGTGAGAATCGACTGGACGACCTTGACGTTGGCCGAAGCGAACGCGGCGATGCCGCCCCCGACTGCGGCCTGCCCGTCCTGAATCTCGGTTCTCTCCAGCTTCAGCTTCGCGTCGTTGACCCGCAGGAGCCCGCCTGCCGCAACCTGCACCTCGGGGGAACTGGAGGCGATCTCGAGCCTCTCGACCGTCAGGTCAGCGCCCGGCAGCACGTCAAAGGCTCGATCGTCAGCCGGCGAGACCAAGCCCGTCGGGCGCGGCACTCCGGAGCCGCCCTTGGCGCCCCTGACTGTCAAGGGCCCCCCGTCGGAAATATCGAGGTCGCCGTCCATGTTCTCGGATTCATCCGTGCTCGCGATGGTCAGGGAGTGAACATCCTTGATCTTCAAGAAGATCGTGTCTCGCTTGGACGCCTGGCCCTTCTCGCATCCGTGGACCGACTGGTTGTCGTTTGCGGCAGTGACCGCGTCTCGCAGCGAGCATTCGCCCGCGAGGGCCGTGTCTGACTCGGTGTCGACTTTGATCGTCGCGGCCTCCGCCGCTGCGGGAAGGAGGCAGCTGACGACCGCCAGCACCCCGGCCACGGTCGAGATTCCGGCCCTCATTCGCCGAGGAACTGATGGCGGAACACATTGGTGAATGCGTCGTCGTCATCGTCGGAGAGCGAGTTCGCCTCGGAGGTAAAGCCCACGTAGGCGCCGTTGTCCGAGATAGACGGGATGGTCGAATGACCCGCGAGCGACGCTGTTCCGTCTGACTTCTTCGAAGCAAGCTTCAGCTTCCCCGTCTTGTGGTCATAAACGAAGATGTCGCTGTACGCGGCCGGACTGTCAGCGCCAGAGAGATTGCTCGCCAGCGACTGGAACGCCACATAGCGCCCGCTGCCCGAAACGGAGGGGAAGAGCGAGTCGTTGTCGCCGACCGGGCCCTTCTTCGTCTCACGCGAGACGAGGAACTGGCGGTTGAGCTTGCGGTCGAACATGTAAACGTCGGTGTCGTCATTGGTGTCCGCGGCGACGAGCGAGGCCGCGGAATGGAAAGCGGTGAAGCGGCCGTCGGCCGAGATGGACGGAAAGCCCGAATCGGCATCTCCGCCCTGGTTGCCCGTGGTGCGGGACGCAAGCTCGGGATTGTCTGGCCCGGGGCCCTGGCTCAGCAGGCGGACAGGCTTCACGTAAACGTCCTCGACGGCGTCATCTTGGTTACCCGGCATGTTCGTGGCAGAAGTCGAAAAGGCGACGAACTTGCCGTTCTTCGCGACCGACGCATCGCTGGCGTCGTCGTTGACTCCGAAATCGCCACCCCCGCCCGCGCCTCCGTTCCTCGACACGAGGATCGTGGTGCCGAACTTCTCGTCGAATAACACGACATTTTTGACGTCGTCCTGAGCGGCGTTCGTGAGGTTGTCGGCGAAGGTCTCGAAAGCGACGAAGCGCCCGTCCGGCGAGATCGAGGGCCGCAACGATTGCCAGTCCAGGGGCTCGCCTGGGGCATCGAGTGAGGCGGTCGAGGTCTCGCCAGTCGTCCGGTCATGGACGAAGACATTGGTGGGCGCGACGTCGTAGTCGTCGTCGGAAAGGTTGTTCGCGCCCGAAGTGAAGGCGACCCAGCGGCCGTTCGCGGAGATTGACGGGTCCCCCGATCCATCCTGAGCTGGATCTCCCGCAGAGGTCTTGCTGGCGAGAACCAGCTCGTCGGCCTGCGTGTCGTAAAGGAAGACGTCGTTGACGTTCGCGACTTCCTCGTCGTCTTGGTCGGTCAGGTTTGCGGCGTCGGAAGTGAACGCCACCCACCGCCCGTCGGACACAGCAGCGCTGTGGGACTCCTCGTCGGCCGCAGGTGCATTACCTGTTCCTTGACTGATCAGGATCGTGTCGCCTTTCGCGGCCAGCGCGATGCCGCCGGCGATCGACAACGACAGCCCGAGGGCCGCTACGGCCATGGTTACCCCTATCCCCCGCACGATGGAGATGCTACTCCGAAAACGAAAGCGGCCGCCCCAGTTGGGCGGCCGCTTTGTGAGCGTTTGATGAGGGGTCTGACCCCTACTCGGTGTAGCCCGCCTGCTGCAGGTAGTCCGCGGCCACGTCGGCCGGATCCTCGCGATCCAGCGAGACGCGGGCGTTCAGCTCCTGCATGACCTCCAGGTCGAGCTGCTCCTGGACGAGCTCGATCGTCTCCTGGAAGTCAGGACCGGCCGCGTCGACCGCTTCCTGGCTTGCCGTGACGATCACGTTGCCCGATGGGAGCAGCGCCTGGTCGTCTTCGAGGATCGTGTACGTCTCGGGATCCTTGTAGAGCTGACCGTCAGTCGTGAACAGGATCGACAGGTCGGCGTCGCCGTTGTCGAGCACGTCATAGCGGAGCTCGGGATCGACCGACTTGAAATCGCCGAACTTGAGTCCGTAGTTCTCCTCTAGCCCGAGCAGGCAGTCGATCCGCTCCTCGCACTCGGTCGTGCCGTAGAGCGTTAGGTCCTCCGACTGTCCTTCGAGGTCCGAGATCGTTGACAGACCGAGCTCATCGGCCGTCTCCGTCAGGGTTCCGACGCCATTGGCGCTGGTGAACGGGGTCGGCGCGAAGGCCACGAGGCCGTCGGCGCTGAGCTCCTCGTTCGCGAGGTCCGCGGCTTCTTGAGCTTCGCCGGGGACGTCCTCGGGCGCCACGCCGTAAAGGCTCGTCAACGTCGTCGAGGTGTACTCGGGGTAGGCGTCGATTTCACCGGATTCGAGCGCCTTCTTGGCAACGACCTCTGAGCCCAGGTTGAGGTCGGTCTGGACGGTGTAACCCGCCGCCTCGAGCGCCTGTGCGTAGATCTCGCCGAGAATGAACTGCTCGTCGAAGTTCTTCGAGCCGATCGTCACCTCCACGCCCTCGTTGTCCGGGTTGGACTCGATCGCGGTGGATGAAGTCTCCGAGCTCGACTCTTCCGAGCCTGAGTCGTCATCGTCATCTCCGCAAGCGGCGACTCCGAATGCGATGACTCCCGCCGCCAGCAGCGCGAAAAGCGCCCGCAGGTACTTACTGAAGCTCATGATTGGGCTTCCCTCTCTCTTCGTGGACTGGTTGAACCGACCATCGCCGCAACCTTATGCGGTTAAGACCGAAAGCACGGCACCTGCTTGTCGCGTTGCCGGACGGCAACGTGTCAGACAACCGCTTGGCGCTGCAGCTTGACTCCCTTTGGCGTCAGCGCGCTCTGGAGGCCCGCGAGGCAAAGCTCGACCGTGAGTGCGAGCAGCGCGATCAGAATCGCGCCCGCGATCACCCCCGCGTCTCCATAGACGTTCGGCGCGAGGATGAACCGGCCCAGCGTGTCAACGCTCGCCAGCGGCGCGATCGCCGCGGTGGCGATGATGTTGATCGCGCTGGTCCGGACCCCGGTCATGATCGTGGGGGCGGCAAGCGGTAGCTCGATCCGCAGCGCGATCGCGCGCTCGGACATCCCCATCCCTCGAGCAGCCTCGACCGCCGTGCGGTCCACCTGCTTGATCCCGACGAACGTGTTGGTGAGGATCGGTGGGACCCCGAGGATCATGAGCGCGAGCATCACGTTGTCGAATCCCGTGCCGATGAAGGCGACGAAGAGGGCGATGAGGACCAACTCGGGAAGCGCTCGCCCGGCGTTTCCGGCAGCAACAGCGAAGAGCTCGCCCCGGCCACGGTGCCCCAGGTAGATCCCGAGGGGCAGTGCAATCGCGAGCGCAAGCGCCATCGCTGCCGCGCTCAGGGCCACGTGCGTGACGAGGAAGTCCCAGACCCTCTCGGGGCCTCCGACCTCGCCGTCGGCGATCGTTGACTGCCGGCCCGAGAAGATGAACTCGAACGCGTCGCCGAACGATCCGAGAAATCCCACCGCCAGCCCGGTCATGCCGCCCTCGATCGGGCCATCGCAGCCTCAAAGCGACGCGAGCGCTTGCCTGTTGGCTCGCCTGCCGTCTGCCAGCGCGTGAGCCTGCGCTGCGCCAGCAGGAAGATGATGTCGAAGATCACCGCCATACCTACGGCGAGGACGGTCACCACCAGGATGTTCGTCTTGAAGGTGATGTTGGACCCGGTGATGATCTGGCTTCCGAGCCCGCCGCCTCCCGCGAGGTCGGCGAGCGTCGCAATGGCCACCGTCGAGACCGTCGCGATCCGAAGCCCGGCGACGATCTCGGGAACCGCCAGGGGAAACTCCACCTTCCACAGAAGCTGCGGCCCGGTCATGCCCATCCCCCGGCCCGCATCCTTCGGCCCGACCGGCACATTGTTGAGGCCCGCAACGATGTTGCGATAGATGATCTGGACGTTGTAGGCGGTGAGCGCGATCAGCGCGGTGTCGACGCCGCGTCCCGTGATCGGCAGAAGCAAAAAGAAGAACGCGACGCTCGGGATCGTGTAGAGGATCCCGGTGAAGCCGATCAGCGGCGGCACCAGCCACCGCCGCCGATGGGAAAGGACCGCCATGCCCATCGCGAGGACGAAGCCGAGGATCACGGAGAAGCCGACGAGATAGAGGTGCTCGAGCGTTGGCGTGACGTAGCGGTCGGAGAAGTTCTCTGCGATCCAGTTGAAGCAGAACGCCCCGTTGTCCTGGATGCACTGATCGCTCGAGTCGCCGGCGAGCTTGTCGGCGAGCGACTGTCCGATCAGGGTCAGATTCATGCGCCGAGGGGCCGCTCAGCCGCGGAGTGCTCGTCCTCCGTTGCCTCGGAGGAGCTCAGGAAGTCACCCACGATCTCGATCGAGAGAACGCCAGTGATCGTCCCCGATCCGTCGACGACCGGCGCGTAGTGGCTCTCGGCCTGAAGGAGGTCCGAAAGCGCGTCCCGCATGACGTCCGAGGCGTCCAGGATCGGGATGTCCGAGATGTCAGGGACGCCGGGCACGATGTCCTTCTGCAGGTCGGTCTCGGAAAGCCAGCCCAGCGG
This sequence comes from uncultured bacterium, assembly GCA_963786495.1. GTDB lineage: Bacteria > Actinomycetota > Thermoleophilia > Solirubrobacterales > 70-9 > JALZKA01. The sequence goes on from CAWAZL010000002.1 coordinate 312,832, forward strand.
TTTGCGATCGGAGTCGACGAGGAGCGCGTATGGCACCTCCGCGCCTTCGAGCTTCGTCCGCACCTCGGCAGTGGCCTGCCCGACGAACGCAAGCGGCGCCTCCCAGAGGTCCACATCGGAGACGCGCATGAGCGCAAGACGCTTGAGCGCGCGATCGGCGCCGACGAAGTCCTCGACGAACGGGCTAGCCGGAGCCATGAGAAGCTCGGCGGGCGTGGCGTACTGGGCGAGCTTGCCGCCCTCCTGCAGGATCGCGATCCGGTCGCCCATCTTGATCGCCTCGTCGATGTCGTGGGTGACGAAGAGGATCGTCTTCTTGACCTCGGCCTGGAGGCGCAGGAACTCGTTCTGTAGACGCTCGCGGTTGATCGGGTCGACCGCGCCGAACGGCTCGTCCATAAGCATCACGCCCGGGGTTCGCGGCGAGGGCGCGGGCGACGCCGACCCGCTGCTGCTGGCCGCCCGAGAGCTGGGCCGGGTAGCGGTCGCGAAGCTCGGGATCGAGGCCGATCAGGCCGACCAGCTCGTTGACCCGCTCGTCCGTTTGGGCGTTCTCCCAGCCGAGCATCCGGGGGACCGTCGCGATGTTCTCGCCGATCGTGCGGTGCGGGAAGAGGCCGATCTGCTGGATCACGTAGCCGATCTCGCGCCGCAGCTCGAACGGCGTGCGGTCGCGGACCGAGCTTATCGCCAACCAGGATGTCGCCTTCGGTGATCTCGACCATGCGGTTGACCATGCGCATGGCGGTCGTCTTGCCGCAGCCGGATGGGCCGACCAGGACGCAGATCTCGCCTGCCGCGACCTCCAGGCTCAGCGATTCGACCGCTGCCGACTCAGAGCCGGGGTAGCGCTTCGTCGTCTCCCGGTACGTGACCGGGAGCGCCTCCGCGCCATTTGAGCTTGGCTCGCCCGCCACCGTGGTCGATCGTATACCCCAGCGTTGCGCTTCAGGCCCGGATCCACCGCTGCACGCGGCCAGGCAAGTGGGAGCCGAGTGTGTATAGATCAGGCGGTGGAAGTCAGGACTCCATCCGCAGGGCCTGTCGGGACCGGAGGCCGCCCGGCGCCTTGACGGCGCTCGGCGAGCCCGCGCCGCCTAACAGCCGCTCGGTCGCCTCGATCGTCGCCGGCAACGTCTTCACGCTCTTCAACGCGATCATCGGCGGTCTTCTTCGTCCTGATCCTGTCGCTCGGGCTCTGGGCGGACGCGATCTTCGGCTTCATCGCCGCCCTCAACTCATACATCGGGATCCGCCAGGAGCTGAAGGCGAAGGAGACGCTCGACGCGCTGGCTCTACTGGTCGCGCCGAAGGCGCAGGCGATCCGCGACGGCGTGCCTGTCGACCTGCGCTCCGACGAGGTCGTGCCGGGTGACGTGGTCCGGATCGAGCCTGGCGACCAGCTCGTCGCCGATGGCGAGGTGATCCAGTCGCGAGGCCTGACGATGGACGAGTCGATGCTCACCGGCGAGTCCGACGGCATTCAAAAGCAGACGCGCGACGAGGTGCTCTCGGGCTCCTTCTGCCTGAACGGGTCGGGCTACTACGAGGTGAGCGCCGTCCGCGAGGACTCATATGCCGAGAAGGTCGCCGGCGAGGCGCGCGAGTTCCGCCACCCGCCGTCGCCGCTCCAGGTGGAGGTCAACAGCGTGATCTGGGCGAACACCATCGTGATGGTCCCGCTCGGGATCCTCGTCGTGGTTGCCCTGGCCGCGCGCGACACCCCCTTCAAAGAGGCCGCGCAGACGGCGACAGCCGGCCTGGTGACGCTGATCCCCGAAGGCCTCGTCCTCTTGATGAGCGTGACGTTCGCGGTGGCCGCCGTGCGACTCGCCAAGCAGAACACCCTCGTCCAGCAGATGGCGGCGACCGAGTCGCTTGCAGCGGTGGACACGATCTGCGTCGACAAGACGGGAACGCTCACGGACGGCGAGCTGGAGCTGGTCGAGGTCGTGCCCGCGAACGGAGCCGAGACTGCCGCCGCAGAGCGCGCGCTCGGTCGCTTCGCCGCGTCCGCGGGCGAGCGCAACCGCACGCTCCAGGTCATCGCGGACAGGTTCCGCTCGAAGCCGGAGCGCCCTGTCGCCGAGGTGCCCTTCTCCTCGGCGTGGAAGTGGTCCGGGATGACGCTGAACGGCGGCTCCGGGGACTCCAGCTACGTGATGGGCGCGCCCGACATCCTGATCGCAAACGGCTCGCTTCAGCTGACACCCGACCTACAGGCGAGCCTGGACGAGCACACCTCCGCGGGGCGCCGCGTGGTGGCATTCGGGGAGGCCGCCGGCGCCCTGCCCTACCGACCCTTCCTCAGCGCCCCCTCCGCGCCTGCGGCCGAACGCGCTCGTCGTCCTGGAGGAGCGTCTCCGCGCCGACGCGGCGGAGACGATCGAGTTCATGCGCGAGCAGCACGTCGACCTGAAGCTGATCTCGGGCGACGCACGATCGACCGTGACGGCCGTCGCGTACGCGATCGGGGTGCCGACGCGACGCCGGCGTGATCGAGGGCTCCGAGCTTCCCGACGACCGCGCGCGCCTGGGCGAGGTCGCTCTCAACAACACGATCTTCTGCCGCATCTCGCCCGAGCAGAAGAAGGCGCTGGTCACGGTGCTCGCCGAGCGCGGGCGCTTCACGGCGATGATCGGCGACGGGGTGAACGACGTCCCCGCGCTCAAGCAGGCGCGGATGGCGGTCGCGATGGGCTCCGGATCGCAAATCACCAAGGGCGTCGCCGACATCGTCCTGCTTGAAAGACCAGTTCTCGATGCTGCCGCGCGCAGTCGGCGAGGGGCGCAGAATCGCGCGGAACATCCACCGCCTCGGGCGTCTCTACATGACGAAGTCCGTCTACGCGGCAGCCTGATCGCGTTCACGTCGATCCTGGGCTTCACCTTTCCCTTCCTCCCACGCCACCTCACGATCGCCGCCTTCCTCACGATCGGGATCCCCTCATTCGTCCTCGCGCTCGCGCCCAGCGAGGGACCGCTCTATCGCGGCAGGCTCCTGAAAGCGCTCTTCGCGCTTCGCCATTCCTGCGGGCCTGGGCACCGCGATCGCCTCGATCCTGTCGTTCTTCTTCGTCGACAGCCTGGCTGGCGGCACGGTCGCGGAGGGGCGCACGGCGGCCACGACGACCCTGATCGTGCTCGGCCTCTGCTTCATCCTCCTGCTCGAGCGCGGGCCAGGCCGCGAGCACATCACGATCCAGACCTACATGCTCGCGATGATCGCGGGGCTCGGCGCTCTCCTCGCGGCGGCGTTCGCGCTCGAGCCGGTCCGCGACTTCTTCGAGCTCGAGCTCCTCAGCGCGGGCCAGTGGTTTCTCTCGCTCGTCGCCGTGGCGGTCGGGCTCGTGATCGCGGGCCTTGGATGGCGGCTGCCGCAGATCCAGGCGCTCGAGATGCCGCCTGAGGAAACGCCGCGGGCTCGCGGCCCCGAGCCGATCCATACGGCCCAGGCCGGGCGGCCGGACGCCACCCGGACCGCTGAGACTGAGACCCTTCCGAGGCAATGAGCGAGCCGCCCTCCGACATCCGCCGCACGAAGATCGTCTGCACGATTGGCCCGGCTACACGCAGCCTCGAGATGATGTGCGAGCTGATCACCGCAGGGGCGGACGTCTTCCGTTTCAACTTCTCGCACGGCACCGAGGCCGACCACGCAGAGAACGTCGACGACGGCGCGAGCGGCGGCCAAGCAGTGCGGCAAGGAGATCGGGATCCTGGGCGACCTGCCCGGGCCGAAGCTGCGGCTCGGAGACGTCGAGGGAGGCGTCGTCACAGCTGGATGTGGGTTACGGAGGTGACGATCACGACCGAGGACGTCGTCGGCTGACGCTCGGTCCTGCCGATGTCGTGGGACGGGCTGCCGAAGGCCGTCCGCGTGGACGGCGAGGTCTACCTGGCCGACGGCCGTATCCGGCTCCGCGTGCTCGAAAAGACCGAGTGTCGGTTCGCTGCCGCGTCGAGGTCGGCGGGCCGGTCTCGTCACACCAGGGGCTCAACCTCCCGGGAGCCGAGGTGACGCTTCCGTCGGCGGGGCGGGACGACCTCGCATGGGTCGACTTCGCGATCAAGCAGGGCATCGACCTTTTGGCCGTCTCGTTCGTTCGGCGCGCCGAGGACCTCGAGCCCGTCGAGCGGCGCATTCGCACGAGCGGCAAGGACATCCCGGTGCTCGCCAAGATCGAGAAGCCTCAGGCGGCCGAGCGCGCCGAGGCGATCATCAAGGCGACGACCGCCGGGATCATGGTCGCGCGCGGAGACCTGGGGATCGAGCTTCCGCTCGAGCAGGTGCCGAGCGTCCAGAGGCGGCTGATCTCGCTGGCGGGCAAGCACTCGCGCCCGTGCATCACGGCGACGCAGATGCTTGCTTCGATGGTGTCGTCGCCTCGGCCCACCCGCGCGGAGGTCTCAGACGTGGCCAACGCGATCTACCAGGGCACGGACGCGGTGATGCTCTCCGAGGAGACGGCGGTCGGCGAGAACCCGATCGAAGCCGTTCGCGTCATGGACCGGATCGCGCGCGCCACGGAGCCCGAGCTTCCGTACGCGGACTGGGTCTTCAACCGCGCCGGATCGCATGACGACGTGGCCGGCTCGGTCGCACGCGCCGCGGTCGGCTCGACCTACACGCTGGGGCTGGCCGCGCTGATCGTGCCAACCCGGTCGGGCCGCACGGCGAGGGTCGTCTCCGCGCACCGGCCCAAGGTCCCCGTGCTTGCGGTCTCACCGCGGATCGAGACGGTCCGCCGCCTCAACCTCCTGTTCGGGGTCCAGTGCGTGATCGCCGACGAGTGGACGGGGATCAACGCAGCTACTCGAGGACTGCTCCCGCCTGGCCCGCGAAACGGGAGTCGCCAACTCGGGCGACCTGATCGGCATCACCGCCGGCCTGCCGCGCCAGGAGCTGGGCACGAACCTCTTCGAGATCCACCGCGTGCCGTAGGAAAAAGCTCAGCGGGAGCTGTTCAGTGGCCGCAGACGGGCCACTGGTCCTTGCCCGCTTTGTGCATCCACTTGACTGCGACGACGGCCTGGACCTTCCAGGAGTAGTTGTGGGCGTCCTTGCCCTTCGACATCGGCGCGGCCTGCCACGTCGACTTGAGGAACTGGAAAGCGCCGTGATAGTCGCGGCCCGGGCTGTGGATGTTCGGATCCTCGTTCGGTCCCGACTCGCACTCGCTGGTCTTGTGGGCCCACTTCTTGTCCTTCGCGGGAAGGAGTCCCACTCGGCCGCGTAGCGGTCGCCGCCGGACTGCTTCGCCACCGCCACCACCGCCGCCGCCCGTGCCAACACCGCCGCCGCCTGCGAGGGCGGTCACGGCCGTACCGAGCGAAAGCATCGCGATCATGGAGATCACGGCGAAGCCGGTCCGGATCTTGCCGGAGCCGTTCACGTCTTCAGTTGTCGACTTGGGGTCAGTCATATTCGCTTGGCGCTTGCGGGGTTAGCTGACGGGCTCGCAGCTGAGCTACTGGCTCAGGCGCTACGCGGCAGATGCCGACGATTCGCCCCAAAACTCTTGGGTCCCCCGCTCTCCGTGGGTATGTGACGGAGATTCAGCAGGAAGCTCCGGGCACCCTAGCAGATCGTGTGCGGAGTGTGTGCGTTTTGTTAGCGCCACTCTCTATTCGTCGGCATGAAACGCTCTCCCCATGAATCCGGCAACCAGAAATGCCTCCTTGAGGGCGCTCGCGCCGCTTGCGCTCATGGGCCTCATCTTCTGGTCGTCCGCGCAGAGCGGAGGCGGCGACATCCCCGAATGGGGCCACGTTCTCGCCCACTTTCTCGAGTACGCGGCGCTCGCCGCGCTTTGGATCTGGGCGCTCGGCCCGGTCATCGGCACCCGTGCGTGGCCCGTGGCCGCCGCGATCGCGTTCGCCTTCGCCGTCTCCGATGAGATCCACCAGAGCTTCGTCCCAGGCCGGGTCTCGGACCCGGTCGACGTCATCGTCGATTCAGCCGGGATCTGGGCGGCGCTGTTCTTCGCCGCCTACGCGCGGGGCAACGCGTCCACGCGGCGGACCCAGTCGCACAAGAGCGGATAGGCGTCGGCCGGCTTCAGGCAGCGCTCGAGCACCGGGTGGAACGGCTCGTTGTCGCCGGGCTCGGTTACGAGAACCGCGTACTTGAGGTGGGGGAACGCGCACACGTCGAGAGCGCTGACGTCACCGCCGCCCAGGAACGGGCGGCCGCTGAGCATCGACTCGAAGAGCGGCATCCAGCCGCGGGTACGCGCGATCAGGTCCTCGACCGCGGCTGGCTCCGGGTCGGCCTTCGCGAGCTCGTCGTCGAGCTCGTTCGGCGGCCCCTTCCAGACCTCGTTGAACCACTCGACGAAGACGGCCGCCCGGGCGCGCTCGGCGGGGTCGGGCGGGAAAAGCGGCGGGTCGGGCGCAAGGGCCTCAAGGCGCTCGACGATCCGCATCGAGTCGAACACCACCTCCCCGTTGATCTCGGCAACGGGCACGAGCTCCTGACCGGACAGCCGGCGAAGCGCCGCTCGGTCGCCGGGATCGTGGTCGACCCACTCGACCTCCAGCCCCTTCACGCCCGCGGCGAGAGCAACGCGCTCGACGTTGGTCGAGAACGGAATGCGGTGAACGCGGATCACCGGCAAGGCTCGCAGGGAAGCCTGCCGCGGCAATTCGGATTGAGGACGCGCCTATCAGCGCTACTGATCTACCGCGAGAGGCCGAAGTCGCCGAAGGGCTCGTCGCGCTCGCGCACGGCCTCCTTGAACCCCGCCTCGGCGGCGCGTTGCTGAAACGCGAAGCCCTCGGGCGTGTGGCGCGCGATGCCGTCGAAGAACGTGCCCAGGACCTGTGTCGCGTGCAAGCCCTGTGCGTAGAGCGCCTGGTTCACGAGCAACTTGTGCATGACCAGCTGGTTGATCGGAACGCGCGCGATCCGCTCCAGCAGGCCCTCGAATGCTGCATCCAGCTCGGCAGCGGGCGCCGCCTCGACCGCTAGCCCCCACTCCGCCGCCTCGGTGCCGGAAAGCGAGTCGCCGGTCAGGAGCAGGCGCTTGGCGCGTGCAGGCCCTACCCGGTGCGCCCAGAGCGCCGTGGTCGGAACGCCCCAAACCCGGGCCGGCGGGTAACCGATCTTCGCCTTGTCCTCGATCACCAGGAGGTCCGAGCAGAGCGCCATGTCCGTACCGCCCGCGACGCAGAAGCCATGCACCTTGCACACGGTCGGCTTCTCCGAATGGAAAAGGCTCATGAACCCGCGAACGTTCCGCGACATCATCTGGTAATCCGTGACCGGGTCCCACTGCCCATTCGGGTCGTGGTTCTTCGCCATGACGAACGGGTCGATCGGCGAGCCTTCAGGAACGGAGTCGTCCTCGTGGAGCCCCATCCCCTCCGCCGATTCCACCAGGTCGTAGCCGCCGCAGAAGCCGGTGCCGTTGCCGGCCAGGGCGATCACGTGGACCTCGGGGTCGAGGTTCGCCCGCTCGACGCAGGCGGCAAGCTCGCGCGGCATCGCGGCGGTGATCCCGTTCCCCCGCTCGGGCCGGTCGAGGGTGATGCGCGCAATCCGGCCGTCGCGCTCGTAGGTCATCGTCGTGAGTTCAGTGGGCATGGCAACATCCTTCCCCATCGCGGCGAAGAAAGGCGACACAACGATCGAGGCCGACGGGCGCGAGGTGCGCGTCTCGAGCGCAGACCGGGTCATCTTCCCCGCGACCGAGCGCACAGGCGAGATCACGAAGCTCCAGATCGCCGAGTACTACGTCGCAGTTGGCGACGGGATCATGCGAGCGCTCCGTGAGCGCCCGACGACGCTCGAGCGCTGGCCGAAGGGCGTCCACGAGGGAATGACCATCTCGACCCGCGAAGGCCACAAAGGCGACGCCTTCTACCAAAAGCGGATCCCCAAGGGAGCGCCCGAGTGGGTCGAGACGGCCCGCATCGAGTTCCCGTCCGGTCGCAGCGCCGACGAGGTCTGCCCCACCGAGCTCGGCGTCGTCGCTTGGTGCGCGCACATGGGCACGCTCACTTTCCACCCCTGGCCTGTGAGGCGCGCCGACGTCGACCATCCCGACGAGCTCCGCCTGGACCTTGATCCGCAGCCCGGGACGGATTTCGACGACGCGGTCGAGGTCGCGGCCGAGGCACGGACCCTGCTCTCAGAACTCGAGATCACGGGCTTTCCCAAGACGTCGGGAGGGCGCGGGCATCCACATCTACGTCCGGATCGAGCCCAAATGGACGTTCACCGACGTGCGCCACGCCGCGATCGCATTCGGGCGCGAACTCGAGCGGCGGATGCCCGGCCGCGTCACCACCAAGTGGTGGAAGGAGGAGCGTGGCGAGACCGTCTTCGTCGACTACAACCAGAACGCGCGCGACCGGACGATCGCCTCGCCGTACAGCGTGCGCGCCAAGCCTGGCGCCCCCGTCTCGGCGCCGCTCCTGTGGGACGAGCTTTCCGATGTACAGCCCGAGGACTTCACCGTCGAGTCGATGCCGGCGCGCTTCGCCGAGGTCGGCGACCGGTTCGAAGCGATCGACGACAAGCACCATTCGCTGGAGCCGCTCCTCGAGATGTACGAGCGGGACGAGTCCGAGGGAGAGGGCGATATGCCGTACCCGCCGGACTACCCGAAGATGCCGGGCGAACCGAAGCGCGTGCAACCTTCACGAGACCGCGACTTAAAGACCGGCGAGAAGAAGTAGCATCGCGCGCCAACGAGGAGCGGCGTCTCGTCCCCGGGAAACGAACTACGGAGGGTTTATGGAGAACAGCAAATGGTTCTTGATGCTCATTGGCGTCCTTGCGTGCGGCCTCATCGCTGCAGGCTGCGGCGACGATGACGACGACTCGAGCTCGAGCGACGAGCCCGCGACCGAAGAGGAAAGCGGCGCGACCGGCGAGTCCGGCTCGACCGACACCAGCTCGGGCGCGACCGCGGTCGACGTCGACGAGTTCCTCTCGTCGTGTGAGGAGACCGTTGAGGGCACGCCCGGCGCGGATACCGCGATCGCGGCTTGTGAGGACGCTGCCGATGCACTCGAAAATTGCGCCGAAGTGGCCAACGAGTCAGGCGACGAAGAGGTTGCCGAGGCGGCAATCGCCACCTGTCAGAAGGCTGCCGATGACGCCGTCAAGCAGTTCGAATCGTTGGGCGGCTGACCCGAAACAGCTGACTCCGTTTAGGATCGCCGCGACTTGCGGCGGTCCGCCGCGGGGGTAAACAGAGGAGGATTAGATGCGCATCGCAAAGTGGATGCTCGCGCTCATGGCGCTCCTGGCCTGCGGCCTTATCGCCGTTGGCTGCGGAGATGACGATGACGACTCGAGCTCCAGCGACGAGCCGGCGACCGAGGAGAGCTCAGACTCGAGCTCAGACGACTCGAGCGACGACTCCAGTTCGGAAGGCGTCGACGCAGACGCGTTCCTAGCTGAGTGCGAGGACACGTTTGCAGGCACGCCAGGCGAGGACGCTGCCGCCTCGGCTTGCCAGCAGGCAGCCGACGCCCTCGAGTCCTGCGGAGAGCAGGCAGAGGAAGCTGGTGCAGACGATGCAGCAGTCGAATCAGCGGTGGCGATTTGCCAAGACGCTGCCGACCAGGCCCTCGAGCAGCTCGAAGCGGCCAATCCGTAAGCAAGTTCGGGCTTAACGGCCCAACCGACGTAAGGCTGCCGGCCGTCCCTCAGGGGGCGGCCGGTTGTCTTAGGGTCTGACCCCGAAGGGGTCTGACCCTCCCGCGCGCCCTACTGCGCGCGCCCTACTCGACCCCGAAGGGGTCTGACCCTTCCGCGCGCCCTACTGCTCCAGCTGGTCGAAGGTGCACTCGCGCGGGTCCTTGTCGTCGCGCCAGCGCACCAGTTTGGCCCCGTGGCGGATGCGGTTCGCCGACACGTGGTCGAAGGTGATCTCGACCACCAGCTCGGGGCGCAGGTCCACCCACTGGAGATCGCGGTCGCCGGTCCAACGGCTCGGGTCGCCGGACCCGCGCTCGCCGGTCTCGTAAGGCGCCAGCTCGCCCACCAGCTCACGCTTCCGTTTGGCGGTGAGGCCGGAGGTGTGTCCGACAATGCGCAGGTCGTCGCCGTCGTAGACGCCCAGGATGAGCGCGCCGACGGTGTTCTCCTCCTTGCCGGGGCGCCAACCTGACCACGACAACGTCGGCTGTGCGCACCCGCTTGATCTTCACCATGCCCTTGCGCTCGCCCGGCTTGTAGGTGGAGTCGAGCTCCTTCGCGATCACGCCCTCGCCGCCCTGAAGCCAGGGCTCCGCCTCGGCCGGATCTTTTGTGAGCGGCGTGAGCTCGACCGACCCGGTTGCTCTTGCCCCAGCCGTTGATCAGCCCTTCGAGCGCTTCCCGGCGCTCGGCCAGCGTGAACTTCGTCGCGTTCTTCTTACCGACGGCCAGGATGTCGAAGGCCCGAAAGATCGCCGGGGTCTCCTCCGCGAGGCGGTTGATCCGCGACTCGGCCGGATGGATCCGGTTCTGAAGCGCGTCGAAGACCTCCTTGCCGTCGGAGTCCAGGATCACGAGCTCGCCGTCAAGGATGTACTGCCCCTTCGGGAAGTCGAGCTCGGGGAAGTAGCGGTGAAGCGGCTTGCCGCCGCGGCTCTGGACGAAGACGTCGTCGCCGTCGACGAAGGCGAGCGCGCGAAAGCCGTCCCATTTCGGCTCGTAAGCCCAGCCCTCGCCCTCCGGGAGCGCCTTTCGCGAAAGCGCGAGCTGCGGCTTGACGGAGGCTTGAGCGGAAGCGCCATCCGAGGCGCGATCGTAGTTACCGAACGACGTGCCGCGCCTTGGCCTTGGCTCGGCGGAGCTCCCGCATCTCCAGCGATCGCCGGATCGTCGCACGGGGGCAGCTCGGGCGCAGCGGGATCGGTCGGAGCGCCATCTCGCGCACGCCGTCGCGGTCCGGGCTCGACCCGGACCACGCGCGCGCCCTGCCGTCCGGCGAACGCCTCGACCGGGCGGGTGCCCTCGAAGAGGAGGCCCGCGCCGTCGTCGATGCCATATCCCGCGGGCAGCCCGCTCTCGACCTCGCGCCAGAAGACAAGTCCGGCCGTTCCGGGTCGCGCGCGTAGTGGACGCGCAAGCGTTCCAGGGAGGAAGCCCGAGCCCCTCCGCTTTTTGGGGCCTGCCGGCGGACGAGGTGATCCCGTGCTCGAACCAGCACATCGCGCCCGCGCTCTGGCCGGCGAGGAGGATGCCGCACTCCCACGCCTCGCGCATGATCTCGGCCAGGCCGTGCGCGCGCCAGATCGCGATCAGGTTCAGCATCGAGCCACCGGCCGACGTAGATCAGGTCCTGTTCGAGCAGGTGCTCGCGCAGGTTCACCCACTCGCGCTCCATGCGAAAGAGCGAGACGTGCGTGGGGCGGCAGTCGAAGCGGTCGAGCACGGAGTAGAAGTCGGAGATCGACTGCTGGGGGTCGCCGCTGGCCGTCGGCAAGAGGCAGACGCGCGGGTTCTCGACGCGGGTCAGGTCGAGCAGGTGGCGCACGATCGCGCGCTCGGCGGGGGCCGAGCGGAACTCATGGCCGCCGAGCGCGACGATCCGCCGCGTCAAACCGCAACCAGCGCCGGGGTCGCAGGCTCGGCGAGGTATTCGGCCGCCAGCCGCTCCTCCACCACGCCGGCCGGTCCGCAGCTGAGCGACGCGGCCCCAGCCGACGGGCGCGAGGCACGACCCGGTGGAGCGCGAGGCCGCGGAAGTGGAGCGCCGCGCCGTCGTCGGCCGCGTACCCCGGGCGCATGCCGTCGCACAGGAGGCGGTGGAACTCGTCGCGCCGCTCGGGCTCGGAGTCGTAGTGCGCGGTGAAGCTCCATGGCAAGAAGCCCATGCCCTCGACCCGCTCGGGCGCGTCGTAGTAGGCGGTGATCGGGTCGCTGAACCAGCAGAGCGCGCCAGCCGAAAGGCCGCACAGGACGACGCCCGCCTCCCATGCCTCGCGCATGATCTGGTCGATCCCGTGTGCCTTCCACACGCCGAGCAGGCTGACGAGGCTGCCGCCGCCGACGTAGATCAGGTCCTGCGAGAGGAGGTGCTCGCGGACGCAAGGGATCGCGCGGTCGCGGCGGAAGAAGCGTGAGGTGGGAAGCGTCCGCCCTCTCCTTCGCGAACTCCTGGTAGAAGCGCACGACGTAGTGGTCGGCGTCGCCGGACGCAGTCGGCAGGAAGCAGACCTGCGGGCGCGCCTTGCCGGTCAGGCCAAGCACGTAGTCGTCCAGAAGCGGATTGCCGCGCTCCATGGAGAAGCCGCCACCACCGAAAGCGACGATCTGCCGACGCTCGCCTTTCATAGTGGAAATATCGTCCGCTGGGAGGCGTTTGGTGCTTGTCCAGGTGTCCAGAGCTTCACCACAACGTTTCGCCCCATGGTCGAGTCCCAAAAACCCCTGCAAATGAAGCCCACCCGGCGAGGCCGACGTGGTCGTCGTCGGCGCGGGAATCGTGGGTCTCGCGACCGCGCGCGAGCTGTCGCTTCGCCACGACGGCATCCGGATCGCCGTGCTGGAGCGCGAGACCGCAGATCGGGACGCACCAGACCGGTCGCTCTTCAGGCGTCATTCACGCGGGCATCTATTACGTGCCGGGCTCGCTCAAGGCGCGTCTTTGCGTAGAGGGCGCGCGCGAGCTTTACGCGTTCTGCGACGATCGCGGCATCCCCACCGAGCGCGGCGGCAAGCTGATCGTCGCGACGCGGCCCGAGGAGCTGCCGCGCCTCGACGAGCTGGAGCGCCGGGGCGTTGAGAACGAGGTGCCGGGCCTCAGGCGGGTCGGCGCCAGGACGAGATCGCCGACATCGAGCCGCATGCCCGCGGCATCGAGGCGCTTCACTCCCCCGCGAACGGGCACCGTGGACTTTCGCGTCGTCGCGCGCGCCTACGCCGACGATGTCGACGGCGGCCGGCGGCACCGTCACCACCGTCTGCGAGGTGCTCGCGATCCGCGAGGGCGACGGCGGCGTGGAAGTCGAGCACGCCGCTCGGCATCGACGCGGGCGAAGGCGCTGGTGAGCTGCGCGGGCGCCTGGTCGGACCGCCTGGCGGTGGCGGCCGGCGCGCCCGCCGAGCCGCGCATCGTCCCCTTCCGAGGCGGCTACCTGCGCCTGCGGCCCGAGCGCGCCTCCTCGTGCGCTCGAACATCTACCCGGTGCCCGATCCTGACCTGCCTTTCCTGGGCGCCCACCTCACACGCGGGCTACGACGGCGAGGTCCTGCTGGGCCCGACCGCGCTCATGGTCGGCGCGCGTGACGCCTACAAGGTCGGGCGAATCCGCGCCAGCGATCTGTGGCAGACGCTCGTCATGGCCCGGAACCTGGCGGATGGCTCGGGCGCAACTGGCGAGCGGGCCTGACCGAGATCCGCCACGCCCTTCGCCCATCGCGCGCTGGTCGTGAGGCTCAGCGCTTCGTGCCCGAGCTCGACGCCCGGCGACTTCGTGCCCGGCCCGTCCGGGATCCGCGCGCAGGCGCTCGCCCGCGACGGCTCGCTGGTCGACGACTTCGTCCTATCGCGGACCGGCAGCTGCGTCCACGTCCGCAACGCGCCCTCGCCGGCCGCGACGTCGTCGCTCGCGATCGCGCGCCTGATCGCCGATGAGGTAGACGCTCGTAAACTGCGCTCGGGGTAGGGTGCGGTTCGTGGAAGCTGCGACACAGGCCGAGATCGAGGAGCAAGCCGGAGCGCGCCGTCTCGTCGTTTTCCAAGTCGCTCTTCCTCGGCGAGATCCACGAGGACATGGTCTTCCCGTGGCCCGTGCCCGATCCCGGCGAGCAGGAGAAGGTCACGGGGCTGATCCGGGCCGCGCGCGAGATCGCGGGCGACCAGGACTACGGCAAGTTCGAGGAGGAGCGCTGGATCCCGGACAAGCTCCTGCGCGAGCTGGGTGAGGCAGGCCTGCTCGGCCTCTACGTCGACGAGAAGTACGGCGGCCAAGGCCTATCGCAGACCGGGTACGCCCGCGTCTTCGAGACCTTCACTCACATCGACGCGACGCTCTCGATCGTCCTCGGCGTCCACCAGTCGATCGGCTACAAGGCGATCCACCTCTTCGGCATCGGACGAGCAGAAGGAGCGGTTCCTCCCCGACCTCTGCTCGGGCAGGAAGCTCGCCGCGTTCGCCCTGACCGAGCCCGAACGCCGGCTCGGACGCCTACAACATCGAGTCGCGCGCCGTCCAGCAGGCCGACGGCTCCTGGGTCCTGAACGGCGAGAAGCGCTACATCGGCAACGGCTCGCGCGCCGACGTTCTCACCGTCTTTGCGCGCGCCGAGGTCGACGGCAAGGACCGCCACATCGCGCTGATCCTCGAGAAGGGGATGAAGGGCTTCGAGGTCGGCGACCGCTACGACACGATGGGGCTGCGCGGCGAACGACCTGCGGCGCCTGAAGTTCAACGACGTGAAGATCCCCGCCGAGAACGTGATCGGCGAGCCCGGCGAGGGCTTCAAGATCGCGATGCAGGTCCTGAACAACGGCCGGATCGGCCTCGGCACCGGGCGCGGTCGGCGCATCGAAGTACTTGATGGACCTCGCGATCGACCACTCAAGGAGCGGCGGCAGTTCGGCCGGCCGCTTGCCGAGTTCGAGCTGGTCCAGGACAAGATCGGCTGGATGGTCTCCTACCTCTTCGGGCTGGAGTCCATGGCGTACATGACCTGCGGCCTGGTCGACGCGGGAGTCGAGGACTACTCGCTCGAGTCGGCCATGTGCAAGATCTCGGGAACCGAGTTCCTCTGGTACCAGGCGAACCGGGCGCTCCAGCTCCGCGGCGGCGAGGGATACATGAAGACCGATCCCTACGAGCGCCTCCTGCGCGACATCCGGATCTTCCCGATCTTCGAGGGAGCGAACGACGTGATGCGCTGCTTCGTCGCGCTCTCGGGCCTCAAGCCGCTGGGCGAGGAGCTCTCCGGGCTGGGCGACATCGGGCTGTCGGACCCGATCGGCTCAATCGGCGTCCTCGCCGACTACTTCGGCGGCAGGGTCAGGCGCGAGGTGCGGCCCGACCGGATCGGAAAGGCGCACGGCGAGCTGAAGTCGCACGCGGACGCGGTCTCCGAGCAGGTGAAGGAGCTACGCGACATCTCCGAAGGCCTCTTGCGCAAGCACAAGAAGGACATCATGGAGGCGCAGTTCCAGCAGAAGCGGCTCGCCGACGCGGTCGTCCGACATCTTCGCCCAGGTCTCCGTGCTCTCACGCGTTACCGCGATCTTCGAGGACCAGGGCGTCGAGCCCTCGGGCCAGGAGCGCTACATCGCCGAGACGTTCTGCGAGCGCGCCGCGGCACGCGTCCAATCGAACTTCCGCCAGATCGAGTCGAACGACGACGATCGCATGAAGGCGATCGCGAAGCTCGCGTACAAGCGCGGCCAGTACGGCTACGCGCTCTTCGGCGACGAGTAGACGCTGCGGTGGATTGGGGGCCAATGGAGCCTGAGGTCATCTGGTCCAACGACGACTGGGAGCTCGTGATCCTCGCGTCGGAACCGCAGCTGACTGTAGTTCGCGGCCGCTTCGCGCCTGGGCAGACCCCGGCTGGCCGGCACGTGCACCAGGAGCACGTCGACTCGTTCTATGTGCTCGATGGAACGATGACCTTCGAGATTGGTCCTGACGCTGAGCGTGTAGTCGTCGAGGCGGGCGGTTCGATCGCGATACAGCCGGGGACCGCCCACTCTTTTCTGAATGACAGCGACGCTGACGCGACCGTCCTCAACATCCACGCTCCGGACGCCGGGTTCGCGGAGTTCATGCGCGGGATGCGCGACGGTGTCGCCGTCGAATGGGATCAGCATCCGGCCCCCTAGCTAATAGCCGGGCGGGTGCCTGACCACGTATCCGGCCGAACTTCGCGGTGCGGTTTGCCAGCGTGGCGGCGCGCCGGAGGTGTCGAACCTGAGTCCGGCCACCGTCATGAAGGTGTGGCCGGAGTGCGCGTAGACGGAGATCCAGTTGCCGGGACCTGCGTCGCCCCACGTCATCAGACCGGTCGAGTCGAGCGGGGAATCGAGGAATCCGCCGCCGTGGAGGACGTAGCTCACGGAGCCGGAGCAGTCGTAACCGGCGGCCTCGAAGGAGCCGTGGCCCCCTCCCCAGATGTAAGGGGTGTTGGTGATCTCGTTGCCCGCGGCGATCGCAGCCTTCACGGCCGCAGGCGCGTTGGCCGGCGCGTTGGCCGTGCCGTCGGAATTCAGCGTCGCCCGGGAGCCGCTCGGGGGCGCGACCGTTTGCGAATCGCCCGCCGGCGTCGGCGCCGGCGTCGAGAGAACATCAATCAGATGCTTCTCCTTGCCGATCAGGTCGGCCAGGGCTTCGCGGCGGTCATCTCGAACGGACCTCAGTTCGGCCTCGCGCTCCTCGGCTTCTGCGCGCGCGGACGCCAGCTCCTGCTGGCGCGCTGCAATGGCATCGCGAGCGGCGTCGATCCTGGCGACGGAGTCCTCGGTCGAGCCGACCTTCTCGGAAATATCCGCGCGGAGGCGGTCTACGCGCTCGACGACGCTGGTCTCGTAGTCGTTGATTCGCCCGAGGAGATCTGCCCGCGAAGCGAGATCGTCCATCCCGTCCGCGTCGAGGAGCACCTGGACCTCGTCGACCTCTCCGTTCTTGTAGATGAACACCAGGAGGTCCTTCAGGTCGCCCGAAGCGGCGCGCAGACGCACCTTCGTCTGCGCAAGTGCCGCGCGTTGCTGGGCCAACAGTTCCCGTTCGGACGCCAGCTCTTCCTCCTTCTCGGAGAGCTCTTCGCCTACCTCAAGCTCACGGGTCCGCAACTCGCCGGCCCTCGCAAGTGCCGCGTCGACGGCCGCGTTCTCATCGGCCAGCGCTTCACGGATGCGATCTTGTTCGGCCCGTACCTCTTCGAGCTGAGTCTGAGCGCGGCTCTCCTGTCCATTCCAGAGCGCAAGTGGGACGATTGCCGCGCACACCAAGATGGCCGTGAGGAGACGGCGGCGGTACGGGCGTGGATGATTCAGGACGTGCAGCATCACGCCGCCCGGAACGGGCGACCAAAGCCACGTTAGGGGTCAATCGATGCGCCGGACGCGCCTCGGACGTCCGCGCAAGACCGATTGCGCCGCCTACCAGCCCGTCCGATTGTCGGCTGCCTCTTCGAGTTGGCGCCGGAGCTCCGCGGGCTCGCCCCGCAACGGAGCCATGTGGCCGGGGGCCACGATCGCCGGCTCGAGCGCGGCGAGCTTCCGGACGCTCGCAAGCGTTTGATCCGAGTCGTGGTCGAACACCGGGTGTGGCGGGTAGATGCCGGGATGGTGTCCCAGCGGGCGCGTCGAGTCCGTGAGGTAGATCGTGTCGCTGCACAGGCACAGGCGGTCGCTCTCCCGCCAGAGCCCAATCTGGCCCCGCGCGTGGCCCGGGAGGGGCACGACCTCGAAGCCGCCAATCCGTTCGCCCTCCGCCAAGGTGTCGGCGATCTCGACCGGGCCGCCGTCCCAGAGCGGAAAGACGGCTCGATAGAGCCAGCGCGAGTAGCGGACCGGGACGTCGCCTAGCCGCTGATAGCTCACGCCGCCATCGCCCTCGGCGTCGGCGACCTCATCCGGGTGGCAGAGCACCGGCACGCCGAGCTTCGGAGCGGACCCACGATGGTCCACGTGCGAATGTCCCAGAACGACGCGCGTGAGGCCGCCGAGCCGCTCGGCCGCCGCGATGATCCCCTTCGCCATCAAACTCGTTCCGGCGTCGAAGGCGAAGACGCCGCTGTCGTCCTCCTCCCTCACGAGGTAGACGTTCATCCCCTGGCGGAGGTCTCCCGCGTGACGCCAGACGCCGTCGGCGATCTCTTCCGTTACCGGGCGCAGAGGATTAGCCATCCCCCGACCCCTCCGCGTCCGCCGGTGCCTTGTCCTCAGTCTTCTTCGCGTTCACGACGGCCTTGCGCATTGCTTCCTGGGCCTCTTCCTTCGACATGCCCGATTCGCGGGCGGCCGCGGCAAGCTGGCGTACGCCCAGCTCGATCTGGCGATCCGAGAGATCGTCGAGCGGGATGCCCAGGCCCGCATAGTGCTCGCGGATCTTCCTGATCATCGCCGCGCGTGCTTCGACTCGCGTCATCGCCACCAACGTACCGCGCCGGCGGCCAGTGAAACGGCCGGGCTTATGCGGCCAGGCCGTACAAGAGCGAGCGCATGGCGGGCTGAACGTCCTTGCGAGCCTGCTTGGGATCGTCAGCGGTCGCGACCATGATCGCCGCTTCACCGACCGCGGCCACCAGGAGGTGGGCGAGCGGCCGCACCGGCTGCTTGGCGATCCGCCCGCTCTCGATCGCCGCGTTCAGGACCGCCTCGGTTAGCCCGAGCCCATACCGGACGTCGATCTCGCGCCACTCCTCCCAGCCAAGGACCGAGGGCGCGTCGATCAGCGTCACGCGGGCGATCTTCGCGTCGAGGGCGACGTCCAGGACGGCACCGGCGGCAACCTCGAGCGCCTCGAGCGGGTCCTCACGCGGGTCGGCTTGGAGCGCGGTGCCGATGCTGGCGACGATCCGCTGCTCGAGCTCCTCGTGGACCGCGCGGAAGAGGTCGCGTTTGTCGCCGAAGTGGTGGTAGAGCGCCCCGCGCGTGACCTTCGCCCGGTCGACCAGCTCCTCGGTGCCGACATCGGCGTAGCCGCGCTCGGAGAAGAGCTCGATGCCCACTTCGATGAGCTTGGTTCGCGTCGCTTCCGAGCGCGCGGCTTGCCGCCCGGCCGGCGCCTCGGCGCTCATGAACGACTCCCGGTGTGCGGCCCCTCACACATACATACCGTCTGTATGTTACTCTCCTCGCCACACTTCATACAACCTGTATGTAACCAAGGAGGCCGGATCGATGGGCACAGAGAACAAGTTCTGGAGGGATTCATCCCTCGGCAACCCGCGCGAGATCGAGCTGAGCGGCGGCAAGATGCGCGTGTTCGAGGCGGGAACGGGCGAGCCGATCGTCTTCGTCCACGGCGCCCTGGTGAACGCGAACCTCTGGCGCAAGGTCGTGCCGCGCCTCTCCCCCGACTTCCGCTGCATCACGCTCGACATGCCGCTCGGATCCCACGAGCTGCCCGTGCCGGACGCCGACCTGTCGATTCCCGGACTCGCCGACATGATCGCCGAGGCCGTCGAGACGCTGGGGCTCGAGTCACCCACGATCGTCGCGAACGACACCGGCGGCGGGCTGACGCAGATCGCCCTGGCGCGCCACCCCGAACTGGCCGGCCGGGTCGTCCTGACGAGCTGCGATGCGTACGAGAACTTCCCGCCGCGGTTCTTCCGGATCCTGCTTTGGCCCACCCGGTTTTCCGGAGCCGCACGCGCCTTGTTCGCCGCGCTTCGGATCCGCGCGCTGCGTTCAACTCCGCTCGCCTACGGCTGGCTGACCAAGCCCAAGCTCGACCAGGCGGCCGGCGACTCCTACATCCTGCCCATCCTCACGGAGAAGGCCCAAGGCGCCGACTTCGCCCGCGTCATGCGCGCGTTCGACCCGAAGCACACGATGGACGCGATCGAGAAGCTCCGCTCGTACGACCGGCCTGTGCTGATCGCGTGGTCACGCGATGACAAGTTCTTCCCTCCCGCTGACGCGGAGAGGCTGGCCGGCGACATCCCCGGCGCTCGGCTCGAGTGGATCGACGACGCCTACACGTTCTCGATGGAGGATCAGCCCGAGCGACTTGCAGAGCTGATCGCGGGCTTCGTGCGCGAGCCGGTGGCGGTCGCCTAGTCCGCGTCGGGCGTGATCGGCGGGAAACCGGTCTCCGGCACATCGTCCGGGATCGTCCCCTCCGGCGTGGTGGTGTCCGGCGTGGTGGTCTCACCCTCGGGCACGACCGGCGCGCCCTCGCCCGGGACCGGCTCGGAGTCCTCGGGACGCACGATGACTGTGCGCCCGTCATCCAGCTCGTAAACGGTGCCGATCTCCTCGCCCTGGCCGACGACGCGCTCGCCAGGGGCAAGTTGGACTTCGTTTGCGACCTCGTCCTCGGCGGCGGTCACGGCCGCCGCTGCCTGGGCCTGTTCGAGGGCTTCCTGGTCGGTGAAGACCTCCTCGAGGTCGACCGATGAGAGAGCGGCGAGAAGGAATGCGACTGCGAGGACGATGCCGAGGTCGAAGAGGTTGACGAGGCCGTCGAGCGGGTCGCCGCCGCGGTCCTCGTGCACCCTCGCGCGAGTTGAGACCGCCATACGCTAGGTGCCCCCGCCGGGTTGCTGGGTAGGTGGCTGCGGCTGCTCGGGTTGAGAGGGCTGGGCAGGTGCTGGCGGCTGGGCTGGCGCAGCGGGTTGAGCGGGAGCCGCGGGCTGGGCCGGCGCGGCTGGAGCGACCTGAGTTGTCTGGGTCGTAGGAGCGGGAGCAGGTGGTGCCGCCGGCGCGCGAGTCGCCGCCTCGGGCGCGACCGCGTTGGGCGTCGCTCCTGCGGGCGCGGCCGCTTGGGTCGAAGTCGCGGTCGAGCGCGGGATGATCGTTCCCGGCGCGAGCGCCGAGGCGATGTACTCGAGGTCAGAGAAGTCCTGGCCGTAGAGGCGGTCGCGGACCAACGAGATGCCGTATGCGATCGCGCCGACCAAGAGGCCGGCGACGGTGACGCTGAAGGCGACGCGAAGGTTGTCGGCAAGCGTCTCGACATCCCCCTCGGCGAGTCCGGCCAGGGCCGGCGAGAGCGGGATCAGCGTGCCCATCAGGCCGAGCGCGGGACCGACGCGGACAAGGATGCGGGTGCGCTCGAGCCGGCGAACGGAGGCGTAGTCGAACTCGGCGAGGTCCTTCGCGATGCGATCGGCGCCGTTCGCGGTGGAGCGGTGCTCGACGATCGAGCCCAGGACAGCTCGCATCCCCTTGCTGTTGGCGACCTTGCCGAGCTCGAGATATGCGCGGCCCGAGTCGCCAGCGTTCAGCGCGGCGCCGGCGCTGGCAATGGCCTGGTCGAGCTTCACGCGGCTGCGCCCGCGGCGCTTCAGCAGCTCTGCAACGAGCCCACCCAGCTCGAAAAGCACCAGGGCGAGCGCAAGGAGCATCGCCACCAGGACGGGGACAAGTAGCGCTTCCGCTACGTCAAAAAGGACTTCCTCTACTTCCATGGAGGCGAGAGCCTACGAAGCCTGCTCAGATCGGGGCGCCGTAGGCGGCGCGGCCGCACGTTTTCCATCTCGCGACCGGCGCCGAGGCCCAGAAGGCCCACGACCACTCCGGCGCCGATGAGTGCGCCTGGGGCGCTGATCTCCTCGGCCTCTTCGATCGCTTCCTCGGGGTCAGGGGCGGTTTCGTCGGCAGGCAGAGCGTCGCCCGATGAGGGCGGCAGCGGCGCGACCGCCGAAAGCAGCTCGCCCTCGACGCTGGTGCCGGGGACCTCGAGCTCCGGGGTCTCGTCGGGATCGGTCTTGGGCGTCTCGGGGATCTCCGTGTTCGATCCCGAGTCGGGGAAGTTGTAGTCGTAGTCCGAAGGGGGCGTGTAGCCGGGGTTGTAGCTGCCGCTCGGCGGGGTGTAGCCGGGGCTGGGGTCCTGCGGCGGCGCCTTGATCTCCACGGCAGTAGTGGTTGAGCTGCCGACGGTCATGTTGTCGCTTCCGCGCTTGGCACTGACGTTGATCGTGACCTCGCCGCTCGTTTCCGGATACCTGTACTTGAACTCAGGGCCAGTGCCACCGGTGCCGGTGGACGGCGTCCAGGTGAACTCGTATGCGCCCTGCGGCCCGCCCTTGGGAACTGAAGCCGTGTAGGTGACCTTCTGGCCGGCCTCTGGAGAGTTGTCAGAGGCCTCGATGACGAGTGGCACCTTGTAGAAGAGGTCAAGGCTTCCGGTCCGGACTTCCACCGCGATCCGATCCCGACTGGGGCTTGTAGAACTTGACGTCGTTGTCTTTCAGGATGAAGAGCGGAGGCTTCTTCGGCCTGAACGAACCGTTCTGAACCGTGATGCCCTCGATGTCGATGCTGGTCCATGCCCGGTCGCCGATCCCAATCTGCTTCAGGACTGACTTCAAGGACCTGCCCGAGTGGGCTACGTAGTCGTCGCCCTCCTTGTACTGGACGTTATTGACGTCATAGTCGTCCTCGCGGATCGTGATGTCCACCGAGGCGCCCGAGGGCTTCGTGATCTCGACGGCGGTGCTCGCCCAGGCGATCGCCGCCCACACCAACCCGGCAGCGATCATCGCGAGGCCGGTCAATGCGACCCCTCTGCGCCTCATCGATGCCAGCGCGCGCGCAGTTCTCTCGTGCCTGCCCACCTATACGACTTTAGAGCCTCAGGGCGCTCAGGTCGCCACCGGAGGGCCTCTGCCACGCTCCTGCCAGCGCCGCCAGCCACGCCTGATCCGCTTCGCGATGAGCACGACAATCGTGATGCCGCAGATCAGCAGCACCGCCGCGATCGCCGCGGCGACTTCGGGGTTCTCGACGATCAGGACGGTGACGACCGCCACCGTGAAATCCTCCGCCAGGCTGACGATGATGTTCGAGGCCGGCTCGGGCGAGGTGTTGACGCCCAGCCGGATCGCCGCCTTGACCGTGTGGCTCGCGAGCGCCGTGACCCCCGAGCCGCCGACCGCAAAGGCTTCCTCGAGCTTGTCGAGGTCTGCGTCGACGCCGTAGACGCCGCCGATCACGCTGGCGATGGCCGGGCGAACGACCGTGTGGATCGCGTCCCACAGGTTGTCGACGTACGGGATCTTGTCCGTGACGAACTCGACCAGGAACATCACCGAGGCCACGGCGATGACGGGGTCCGACTGGAGCTGATCGGGCACTTCGCCCAGGCCGGCGCGGCCAAGGATCCCAAGCAGCGCGACCGTCGCGTAAGCGTTGATCCCCGACGCCCACCCGGCGCTGAAGAGCGTCGTGGAGAGGTCTGCGGTCAGTCCGCGAGGCCCTTCTCGCGGAGCTCGGCAAGGGCTTCGGGCGACTTGCCGAGGCTGCCGAGGCCCATCCCGCGCAGCACCTCAGGCGACTTCGAGAACTGGATCTCCCCGTACTCGAGCGCCTCATCGAGGTCACCCACCTCGAGCGCAATGTGGTTGAAGCCGATTGCCCTTGCCTTGGGGCCGGCCATGGCGTCCTAGACGCGCTCCACGATCATCGCCTCGCCCTGGCCGCCGGCGACGCACATCGTCTCCAGGCCGACCTGGTGGTCGTCGGTTTCCATCACGTTCAGGAGCGTCGACATGATCCGGGCGCCCGTCATGCCGAACGGGTGGCCGAGCGCGATCGCCCCGCCGTGAGTGTTCAGCTTCTCGATCGGGATGTCGCACTCGGACATGATCGGGATGACCTGGGCGGCGAACGCCTCGTTCAGCTCGACCGTGTCGATGTCCGACATCGTCATTCCGGTGCGCTCGAGGACCTTCTTGATCGCTCCGATCGGCGCGACGCCCATGTACTCGGGCTCGTTGCCCCAGGTCGCGGTCGAGATGATGCGGGCGCGCGGCTCAAGACCGAGCTCCTTCGCCTTCGTGTCCGACATGACGAGCACCGCCGCGGCGCCGTCGTTCAGCGGGCATGAGTTGCCGGCAGTGACGCCGCCCTCTCCGAAGGCCTCGGGCAGCTCGGAGAGCTTTTCGAGGGTCGAGGAGGCGCGGGGGCCGTCGTCCTTGGCGACCTCGTTGCCGTCGTGGTCCTTGACCGCGACGATCTCGCGGTCGAAGAAGCCGGACTCCTGCGAGCCGACGGCGAGCTCCTGCGAGCGCTGCGCGAACTTGTCCATGTCAGCGCGGGAGACCTCGTACTTCTTCGCGACGTTCACGGCCGTGTGGCCCATCTCGATATAAGCGTTGGGCTGACCCTCCTGCTTGCCCAGGAGGTTCGGGTTGCGGTCGTCGGCGCGAACGGCCTCGGTCGCCTCGTTGAACTTCGAGACCCACTCGACGCCGGCGGCGATGTAGACGTCGCCCTCGCCTGCCTTGATCGCGTTACCCGCGTGACGGATCGCGTCAAGCGACGAGGCGCAGTAGCGCGAGATCGTCGTGCCCGTCGTCTCCTGCGTGAGCTTCTCCGAGAGGAGGACGATGATGCGGGCGACGTTGAACGCGGTCAGCCCCTGCGGCATGCCGCAGCCGCAATAGACGTCCTGGACGAGCGCGGGGTCGACGCCGGGGTTGCGCTCGAGGAGCTGGTCGACCACGTAGGCAGCCGTCTCCTCGGGGCGGACTTGCGAGAGCGAGCCCTTGAAGGCGCGCCCGATCGGGGAGCGGATGGCGTCGACGATCACGGCTTCGGGCATTGAGTGGCTCCTTGAGATAAGAGAGGGAGGGCTGCCTCAGGGCAGCGGAACTACGACGAGCTTAGTGTTCCGGAACTGGCAGTTCGTGCCGGCGTCACTGGCGTAGCTGAGCTCGAACTCGCGTCGACCGGGCTCGAGGCTGTACGTGATGAGGCCCGCCTCGGACGGGTCGGTGACCCCGATCCCGGCGGTCCCCGGCGACGATCTCCTCACGATGAACTCGGAGGTAAAAGAGGTCCTTCGGTACAGGCCCTCGAAGGCGCCCGCGCCGGCGACTCTCAAGCTGACGACACAGATTCCATCCGCTGGGCCGCTGACCTTCTTGATCTCGGACTGGGCGTACACCGAAACCATCCCGGACTTCGGCACCCGCACCGCGAGGGGGTCGAGCGTGTCGACCGAGAAGGGGTCCAGCGTGGCCAGGGCCGGAAACTCCTTCGTCTTCGTGAGCTTCACGTCCATCACCTTCACCTGCCCATCCTTGATGGACTTGGAGACGACCGAGTCCTTCGGCGCGTTCTGCACCGCGTACGCAGTGCCGCCCAGCGCAACGAACAGCGCCAGGAGCCCGATGTGGTGGCGGCGGACATACCCCGCGATCGACCGCATCCTTGAATACTAAGCTCCGGCGCGATGAGTGAGCCGGTTGAGAGCCCCATCGAGGATCCCCCTGTCACAGGACTCGAGATCGACCCTGCCGACGTGGCGAAGCTCGCCAAGTCCGGCGAGGCGGATGTGATCGACGTCCGCCGCGACTACGAGCATGAGGCGGGCCACATCGCCGGCTCGCGACAGATCGAGATGAACGACTTGACCGCAAACGCCGCCTCGATCCCCAAGGACCGCCCCGTCGTCTTCTACTGCCGAGGCGGCAGCCGCTCGGCAATGGCAGCCGAGGCCTTCTCCCAAGCAGGGTTCGACGCGCACAACATGACCGGCGGCATGAACGCCTGGGTTGCGCAGGGGCTGCCGCTCGAGCCCGAGGACGGCGAGATCGCCGGGCCGAGGCCGATCTGATGGAAGCCGGCGCCCCACCACCCCCCGAGCCGCACGTGAAGACTCCACAGGAAGCTGCGGCGTCCACCGATCCGAACGAGAAGCTCGAAGGCGTCCACGCGTGGGTCGCCCAGCTCGACCGCAAGCTTCAGACCCGCTTCTACGCGCTTGCCGCCGCGGCGGTGCTCGCCCTTGCGGCCGGCATCGTCGCCGTCGTCCTCGCCTTGGGCGTGCAAGACGACTCGGCCACCAAGGGAGAGCTCGAAGAGCTCCGCGACCAGGTCGACAACGCCACGAAGACCGCGTCGGACGCAGCCCAGGACGATGTAGCCGATCTCGACGACCGCCTCGCCGAGATCGAATCGCAGATCGAAGCCCTGCGCTCAGACCAGAGCGCGTCGAGCAAGGAGCTCTCGGTCGTCCAGGACGACATCGCCGACCTTCGCGATCAGATCGACTCCGTCGAGCAGGCGCAAGAAGACGCCGCTGCGGCTGCTGACGCCGACACCGACGACACGGACGACGACACGCCTTAGGCGCGCATCCTTCCGCCCTTCGACGGGCGCTTCGTGGTCGGCGCAGCCGCCTCGATGGTTCCCCCCGACTGCAGGTCGAGCTCGAGGTCGTCAAGCGCGTCCCTCAGCCCAGTCAGGCGGTCGGCGACGGTCAGGGTGTCGTCGGCATCGCCTTCTTCGAACCGCTCCAGCCGCTCGGCGCGCTCCTCCTCGCGCTCGACCTGATGCACCTGTTCGACGGAGTTGATGATGATCGCTATCAGGATGTTGATGACCAGGAACGATGCCAGGAGGACGTAGGAGACGAAGAAGATCCATGAGCTCGGGTGGATCTCCGTGCCGGCCTCGAGCAAAGTCGGCCAGTTCTCCAGCGTGAGCATCGTGAACGTCGAGAGCATCGCCGTGCCGAGGTCGCCCCAGTTCGCCGGGTCCCCCTCATGGAAGAGGATCCAGCCGACCATCCCATAGACGTACATGAGCATGAGCGTGAGGAGGCCGAGGCTCAAGATCGGCGGGATCGACCGCACCAGCGCGGCGATAAGGACGCGGAGGTCGGGCAGGACCGTGACGACTCGCACCACCCGAAGGAGGCGGACGATCCGCAGCAGCGTCGCGTTCTCGCGGATGCCCGGGATGAACGCCGCCCCGATCACGACGAAGTCGAAGACGTTCCAGCCGTCCTGGAAGAAGTCTTGCGGCCGCTTGCCAAAGGCGGCGATGCGGATGATCAGCTCGACGACGAAGATCCCGAGGAAGACGTCGTCGAGCGTCGTAAGGAGCGACTCGACACTGTCCTTGAGGTCATACGTCTGGACGCCGAGCGTGATCGCGTTAAGCAGGATCACCGCAAGGATGAAACCCTGAAACAGGCCAGAGTCAGCGATCCGCTTGCACGTTCTGGCCATAGAGCGAAGCAATTTGCCGCGCCGGGCTCAAACCCTGCCTTGTGCTGATTCGCACCACTCGTGCGTGAAAGCGTCCGACGGTGGCCTTACGTTCGCCCCAATCCGAGTCTCCTGAAAGGAGCGGCTTTATGCCTGAGGGTTATTGCGTAAAGGAACGCAAGAAGGTCGAGATCAAGGATCCGCAGCAGATCACCATGAAGAATGGTCGTCCCGCGATCCAGGGCACGTGCCCTGACTGCGGCACGAAGATCTTCAAGATCGGAAAGATGGAGTAGAGGAGGGGGCGGCGCCCTTCCGGGCGCCTCCACTCAGACTGCTTCTGGGTTAGACGGCTTCCAGGCCGGCCTGGCGCCGGCCTACGAGGTAGCCGACCAAGGCCTGGATGACCTCTGGGTCGAACTGGCTACCCGCGTTCGAAGTCAGCTCCGACATCGCGTCGTGGTGCGACATCGCCTTGCGATAAGGGCGATCCGAGACCATCGCGTGGTAGGCGTCGCAGGCGAGGATGATCCGCGCCGCAAGCGGGATGGCCTCGCCGACGAGGCCGTCGGGATAGCCGCCGCCGTCCCAGCGCTCGTGCTCGTGGCGGACGACCCGTGCGATCGAGCCCATCCCCGGGATCGCGCGCATGATGCGCTCGCCGATCACGGGATGCTGGCGCATGATCTCCCACTCGCGGGCGTCGAGCGGGCCGTTCTTGTGAAGGATCTCGTCGGGGATTCCGACCTTGCCGATGTCGTGGAGGAGCGCGGCGGTGCGGACGTCCTTCAAGTCGTCCTCGTCCATGCCCATCGCCTCGGCGACCCGCTCGGTCAGGTCGACGACCGATTCGGAATGCTCGCCGGTGTATTGGTCGCGCTCCTCGAGCGCCTGCGCGAGAGCCGCGACGACCTCGACGTTCGTGCCGACCGTTGCTGCGACCTGTCCGGGCTCGCCCTCCGACCCGTCGGAGGTCTGCACTCGGCCTCCGCCCTCTAGCCGGGCGCCCTCCAGCGCCATGGCCGACTGGGCCAGAAGCGAGTCCGCGCTCTGCCCGTGGCGAAGCCCGGCGATGCCGACCGATGCTGAGACACCGCGCTGATCGCCGACCTCAACCTCTTCGAGTGCGACAAGGATGCGCTCCAGGACGATCTGCGCCTCGCCGAGCGGCGTTTCTGAGAGGAGCATCACGAACTCGTCCGCGCCGGCGCGGCACGTGAGGTCGAGCGCGCGGGTGCGACCGGCGAGAAGCTCGCCGACCGCGTGGAGGACCTTGTCGCCCACCGCGTAGCCGCGCTTCATGTTGAGGTAGCGGAAGCGGTCGATGTCGAGGATCGCCACAGTGAGCGGACGGCCATAGCGCTGAGCGCGCTCGACGTCCAGCTCGAGCTGAGCGCGGAACGCCGGCAGGGTCATGAGGCTGGAGATCAGCGCGTCGCGCCCGGAAACGCGTCCGAGCTGTGTCTCGAGCTCTGCGATGCGGCTTCGTGCCGCTTGGAGCTCAGCCCCACTGTTGTCACGATCCCTTGAAAGCATCAAGAACGCAATCGGCAGCGCACAGGCACCGCTTGAGCCTTGGACGTTAGGACTTTCGTCCAGTCTTGTTTCTGAGGCTAAAGGTTTTCGGCTGCCAACGGACGCCCCACCGAGTACCGATTGGATCAAACGGTGGCACAATGGGTTGACTCTCATCCTCTATCCATGACCGCAGCGCAAAAGCCACTCGAACTGATTCTCGCCAGAAACCTCCTGACGAGCATCTCGACCCCGTCGTTCCTGGTCGACGGCGAGGGAACGATGGTCTTCTACAACGAGGCCGCGGCTGCGCTGCTTGGCCGCTCGTTCGAGGACGCTGGGCAGATGACCGCCGAGGAATGGACCGCTGCGTTCGGCCCGCTTTCGAACGGCGATCGGCCCTACGAGCTCGACCAGATCTCACTCACGCAGGCGATTCAGTCGGGTCGGCCGGCCCACGGTTCTTTCAGCATCCGCACGGCCCGCTCGGACAAGGAGCTTGTCGAAGCCGCCGCGTTCCCGCTGGTGACATCGGACCAAGGCTCGTCGGGGGCCATGGTCCTGTTCTGGCCGCAAGGGGTAGGGGAAGAGGAATGAAGATAAAAGTCTGGGGGGCGAGAGGATCAGTTCCGGCGCCGGGGCCGGACATGAACCGGTTCGGCGGGAACACTTCTTGTGTGCAGGTGACCTTCCGCGACGGCAGCCAGCTGATCCTGGATGCCGGCACGGGGATTCGCACGTTGGGCCTTGAGTTGGCGGATGCCTCAGACGTGGGGATCATCCTCACACACCTCCATCTGGACCACATCCAGGGCCTGATGTTCTTCCCGCCGTGCTTCCGCTCCGACGCGGCGATCACGATCTGGGGCCCATCGTCGCCCGAGACCTCCCTCGAGAACCGCATCGCCCGCTACATCTCCGCCCCGCTCTCGCCCGTCGAGGTGCGGGAGCTTCCGTGCTCCGTCGAGTTCCACGAGGCGCCCGCGTCCGAGTGGAAGATCGGCGATGTCGAGATCCGCGCCGAGGCGGTCACTCACCGCGGGCCGACGCTCGGCTACCGCATCACCGACGGGGAGACGACCCTGTGTTACATCCCCGACCACGAGCCGGCCCTCGGTGCCCCGCTCGCGAGTCTGGGCGACGAGTGGATCTCGGGCTACGACCTGGCTAAGGACGCCGACCTCCTGATTCACGACTGCCAGTACACGGACGCCGAGTACCCGGCCCATGTCGGCTGGGGCCATTCCGGAATGGAGGACACGCTGACGTTCGCGCACCGCGTCGGCGCTAAGCAGGTCCTCCTCTTCCACCACGATCCGCTCCACACCGACGTGATGCTCGAGCGCATGGAGGCCTCCGCGCGCAAGCGCTGGATCGAGCTTGGCCACGCACGGAAGTCGATCGAGCTGGCGCGCGAGGGAACCGAGATCGAAGTCAAGGGCACTGGACCGCTTGTCCAAGCGGTCCAGGGGGTGCCTTCGACGGCCGGTACAAGCGCCGCCGCAGAACTTTCGACACGGGGATAATCGAAGTCAACCAATCCCCTCCTACCGTGGCTCGCCAATAAGCGAACTACAACGGCCACGCCCGCGTCGGGCCGGCTAGGAGGGAAACACATGAAAAAGAGGCTCAGCCTCGGCGCCCTGCTTGCGTTCGGGACCTCTCTGGTTTTGCCAGGGATGGCCTTGGCCCAAGGACAGGGCGTCAACCAGATCAAGAGCGAGCTGGACGTCACATGGGTGATGCTCGGCTGCGTTCTCGTCCTGCTGATGCAGGCTGGGTTCCTGCTGCTCGAGATCGGCTTCTCCCGCCAAAAGAACGTGGGAGCCGGCGTCGCCAAGATCATGGTCAACCTGTCGATCGCGACGCTCGCCTGGTGGTCGGTCGGCTTCGGGATCTCGTCGCTGACGGGTAACGATGTCTTCGGCACGGACGGGTTCTTCTTCCACAACGGCCAGACGATCGGGACGGGCGCTGACGCCTATCTAGTCGGCGGTGCGGATACGGCCCTGATGCTGTTCGGGATGTTGTTCTGTGCTGTGTCCCTGGCGATTGTGTGGGGAACGACGCTCGAGCGGATCAAGTTCGCGGCGTACGTGATCTACGCGACGGTCTTCGCCGCGGTGATCTACCCGCTCGTGGCACACGCCGTTTACGGCGGAGGGTTCCTGTCGGACATCGGCGGCAAGCCCGTCATGGACTTCGCCGGTTCGTCCGTGGTCCACCTCACGGGTGCGGTTGGCGGCCTTGCTGCCCTGCTGCTCCTGGGAGCGAGGCGCGGCAAGTACGGAGCCGATGGCTCGCCGCGGGCCATCCCCGGGCACTCGATGCCCCTGGTGGGTCTCGGCGTCCTCCTGTTGTGGGTCGGCTGGTACGGATTCAACGCAGGTTCGACGTTCGGCACCACGGACAACTTCTTCGCCGAGGTGGCGTTGAACACGCAGCTCGCTGCGTCCGCCGGTGCGGTCGTCGCCCTAGGGGTCATCTGGCTCAAGACGAGGTCCATCGACGTCGGCATGGCGGGCAACGGCGCGATCGCCGGCCTGGTCGCCATCACGGCGCCATCGGGCTACGTCGAGTTCTGGGCCGCTCCGATCATCGGTGCGGTAGCCGGTGTGGTCGTGGTCTACGGCGTCCTCTTCATCGAGAAGTACCTCGATGATCCGGTCGGCGCACTGTCGGCTCACGGGCTCGCCGGTATCTGGGGCACGATTTCGGTCGGGCTGTTTGCCTCGCCGCGTCTCATCCTCGACACCGCCTCGCCTGGTCTCTACTACGGGATCAAGGACGGCGCCGTGGGGGCGAGCCTCGGTCAGCTCGGAGTTCAGGTGGTCGGAGTGGTAGCCACGTTCGTCTTCGTGTTCGCCGCCTCGTACGCCGTGTTCGCCCTCATCAAGGCGACGATCGGTCTACGGGTCTCGGACTCAGAGGAGCTCGCGGGCCTCGACATCTCGGAACACGGGATGTACGGCTACCCAGAGGTGTTCATCCCACAGGAGGAATACCCGGTCGGCGCAACGCCGACGCCGCACGTCGCCGGGACCCCGGTGGTCTCCCACGCGACGCCAACGCCAACCGAGACCCCAGCGGCCTCGTAAGGAGGGGGTGAATCAATGAAGAAGATCGAAGCATTCGTTCGGCATGAGGCATTCGAGCCCATCAGGAGCGACCTCTTGGACCAGGGATTTCCGTCCCTGTCGCTGTCAGAGGTCAAGGGCTCAGGCCGCCAGAAGGGCATCGTCGAGACATACCGAGGGTCGACGCTCACGGTCAACGTCAGGCCGAAGCTGAAAATCGAGGTGGTCGTCGAGGACAAGGACAAGTCCGTTGTCGTCGAGACGATCCTGAAGCACGCGCGCACCGGTGATGTCGGTGACGGGAAGATCTTTGTGATCCCCGTCGAGGAGGCGATCCGCATCCGGACAGGTGAAGAGGGCGACGAAGTCCTCCAGGCCCACCCGGAAGCGGAGGTGGCCGCCTAGAAAGCACCGAGAAACGCCCCGGGCACGGACTGCCCGGGGCGTTTTTCTCTTTAGAGCTCCAAGATGCGCGACCTTCAGGCCCGGATGCTCGCCGCACTCCTGGAGGGCGACGGGCTCGCGGGCGTCGCGGAGCTGGCGGCAGAAGAAGCCGCGGCCCCGGTCGCCATCGTAATCCCGGCGCGCGGCCTCGCAGCCGCGTCCGAGGAGACGATCGATCTGGTCGACCTATCCGCACGGGTCGCCGCCCGCAAGGGGGACGACCCGATTGAGGGAGTCGCGTGCGAAGCCCCGGTCATCGCCGGCGACGACCGAATCGGCTCGGCGCTCGCCCTCTCGGTCGAGGCCAACGGACTTCTTGTCGTTGAGGTCGACCGCGAGGAGGTGCTCCGGGTCGCGGCGCTCGCCTCGCTGACCGTGCTTGCCGTGACCGACGCCCGCGACGAGGTGGCCGGCGAGCTTCGCGGCAGCCTTCTCGAGGACCTGCGGGCGCGCCGAATCGACGGCACGGAGGTGACGCGGCGCGCGGCCCGGATGGGCTGCGACCTGTCCCGCGGCGCCGTCGCGCTGGTCGCGGAGGTGCCCAGCGCAAGGCCCCGGCACGCGGCCGCGCTCGTCACCGGCGAGTATCCAGGCGCCATCGCAGAGCCCTTGACGCCGGCCGGAGGAGAGATCCCAGGCCTCACCCGCATATACGCGCTGCTGCCGGCCCGCGAGAGTGAAGACCCAGCGGGCGAGACGATGGCTTCGGCGCGCAGGATCTCCGCGCGCCTCCGCTCGCTCGGCCCGTCTGCGTTCTCGTCGTTCTGCGAAACGCCGTCGGAGCTTGACCGCGCGATCGCCGAGGCGGAGCTCATGCTCGATGTGATCGGCCGCGACGAGCGCATGGCGTCCCAGCTCGGCAGCGGGGTCGGCGACGGCGTGTACCGCCTCCTCTTTCGGGCGATGGCCTCGGACCCCGAGGAGGTGAGGCGCTTCTACGCCGAGACCGTCGAGCCCCTCGTCCAGCACGACCGCGAGTACAAGACCGACCTTCTCGGGACGCTGGAGGCCTACCTGGGCAACGACTGCAACATGAACGCGACGGCCCGCGCCGTGTACGCCCACCGCCACACGGTCGCCCACCGCCTTGCACGCATCCGCGAACTCTCAAGCCTCGACCCGGCCGCCGGCGAGGACCGCGAACGCCTGGGCCTGGGCATCAAGGCCTACCGAATCATCGAACCGACGCTGCCGAAGTAACCGCCCCCTGCCCGCGCCGAGAGTGATCTCGCGGCCCAATATGTCCCGTTATCTCACTCTCGGCGAAGAAGAAGGGCGCGGGCCACCTCGACGGCTTCGAGCGGATGGTCGTTGAGGAGGTCCTCGGGGACTCGGTCGTGGAGGTAGCCGCTCGCGGACAAGAGCTCGTCGCGCTCCGCGTCGCGGGCTAGCTTCCAGCCGGTGGAGTGGTAGCGCTTCGAATCGACCTCGATCGCTACCCGCTCGCGGCGCCATAAGAAGTCGATCTCGCGGTAGACATCACCGAGCAAGAGCCAGCGGTTGATTCCCGGCTTCGGAAGGCCGCCGCGGGCGCACAACCGGGCGAAGCGTTTCTCAAGGCCGGACTTCGGACGATCCTCTCCTGATAGATCGCCCCTTTCCAAGACCTGACGGAGGCGGCGAACCCCACGCTGGCCCTTCGAACGAGAGATGAGATCTTCCATCTCCCGCATGTCGAAGATCTCGAGGACTTCTGCCTCGTTGGCGGCGCTAGCAACGGTGTCATCACCGAATTTGGTCGAAAGCTCCAGAAGGATTCGCGAGACGGACGTGCAGGGAATGCCATCGTGTTCCGAGACATCCTGCGGCGCCAGGTTGGCCCGATGGCACCGAATTCCCTCGAGCCGCCTTATCGGCCTACCGGCCGGGAGGCTGATGTCGACGAAAGCAGAGTCCGTCCTCCGCATTCCGCGATGGGCAGCAGCGGTCGCGTGGGAGAGACAAGCTTCAGGGCCGCATGCCTTCACGGCTGCCAAGCGCCTTCCCTCCTGAGTGAGATCGGGGCGCCCAAAGGCATAAACGCCGGGGTACTTCGGATAAAGCTCCCCCGCTTGCACCCGCTTGCGGACTCCCGAGTCACTCAAGCCGCAAGAACGGCAGTCACTCAAGGAGACGGTGCCGAAGTCGCGCTCCGCGATCTCCGCGAGCTTCCGAGTAACGCGCCCACGACCTGATCCCTCGCCTCTTCTACGCCGAGAGTGATCTCGCGGCCCAATATGTCCCGTTATCTCACTCTCGGCGGGCATTGGGGCACCGTGGCACCCCTGAGCGCGCCTATGGGGAGCGCCGCGTGCTGAAGGAGGGCCGAAAGCGTTACTAGTTGGTGCCGAGGGCGCGGCGGCGGGCTTCTTCGGCGGCTTCGTGGACCTTGGATTCAGCCTCGGCTCGGAGACGCTGCGAGGTCTCCTCCATCTGGCGCTGGACCTCGCGGCGTGCCTCGGCTGATGCTTCGCGGGCAGCGGATTGGATCTCGCGGCGGACGCGCTCCTCGGTTGACTTCATCTGCGCCTCGGCGGCGGCAAGGGCTTTCTCTTCGGCCTCCTGGCGGGCCTTCTCAGTCTCTTCGCGCAGTCGTGACTCGAGCTCGAACTGGACGCGGCGCTCCGCCGCCTCCTCGGCCCGCTTGGCGTCATCCGCGGCGCGCTCCTCCAGCTCTTGAAGCTCCTTGGCGACCATCGCTTCCGCGTCTTCGCGGGCGCGGGCCTCGGCTTCGGCCGCGAGGCGATCGACGACCGCTCCGAGCTTTCGCTCGGCCTTCTCGACCCTGGCCTCCGCCTCGACACGCTGCTCGATCGCCTTCCCGAGCCGATCCTCGATCTCTTTGACCGACTGCTCCGCCTCGGCCTTCGCGCTGGCGCGATCCTCGTCGGCGCGGCGGTTGGCATCGGCCTTCGCGGCCTCGATCTTGCGCTCCGCTTCGGCGATTGCGTGCGCAGCGCGCTCGTCCGCAGCCTTCACTTTGGCCTCGGCCATCTGGAGCGCCCTCTCCTGGGCGCCCTTCGCAGCTTCCATCGCGAGCTCGCGGGCGCGGGCCTCCGCCTGCTGCTTGATCTTCGCCGCAGCGGTGCGGAGCTTTGCCTGCGCGCGCTCGCGAAGCTCCTCGCGCGCCTTGTCGATCTTCTTCTCCGCGTCCTCGTTCGCCTTCCGCCGAACCTGGGCGACCTGCTCGGTGACCGCCGCCTCGATCACCTGGGTGCGCTCCGCCTCGATCTGAGCCATTCGAGCGCGAAGGTCCGACCGGTCGGACTCGAGGTCCGCGATCCGCACATCGTTCTCTGCCGCCTTCCGGTCGGCCATCCGCTTGGCGGCCGCGGCCTCGCGCGCCTTGCGGTCAGCCGTCGCGAGCGCGTCGGCCGTATCGCGCGCCTCGCGCTGAGCCTCGTCGGCACGAGCGCGCTCCGTGCTCAGCTCGGCGCGGAGATTGCGGACGTCCGCGGCAAGCTCGGCGACGCTGTCAGCGCGCGCCTGGCTGGCGGCGGCGCTGACGTCTTCAGCCAGCTGGCGGGCCTCGGCGGCCGCCGTTTGCGCACCCTCTTCAGAGCCGACAGCGCGCAGCCTCGGCTTGCCCGACGGTGTCGGCTCTTCTGCGCTCAAAATCTCCCCTTGGGGATCGCGATCGGGCATCGCTCATTCAACCCTCGGCTCCTCCCCGCTCGAGGACTTCGGATTGGCGCGAGACTACAAGAGCCCACGGACAAGGCGTTGGCCGGCCACCGGGCGGGCTCTCAATCCTCGTCGAGCGGCTCGGGGACGGGGAACCCGAAGCGCTCCATCCCCTCCTCGATCCGCCGGATGACCGTCTCGATCACGCTCACCCGGGCGAACTGCTTCGAATCGCCGGCGATGAGATCCCACGGGGCGTTCGGCTGGTCCGTGCGGGCGAGCATGTCCTCCACCGCCTGCTCGTAGTCGGCCCGCTTCTCGCGGTTTCGCCAGTCTTCCGCCGTCAGCTTCCAGGCCTTGAGGGGCTTGCGCTCGCGCCGCTCGAACCGGTGAAGCTGCTCCTCGTCGGAGATGTGGAGCCAGAACTTGATCAGGATCGTCCCATCTTCCGTGAGGCTCCGCTCGAAGTCGTTGATCTCGTCGTAGGCCCGCATCCACTCCTCACGGGTCGCGAATCCCTCGACTCGCTCGACGAGTACGCGCCCGTACCAGGACCGGTCGAGGATCGACATCCCGCCCTTGCCCGGAAGGATGGGCCAGAAGCGCCAGAGAAACTGGTGGCGCTTCTCGTCATGCGTCGGTGCCTCGAACTGGACCACCCGCACGTGGCGCGAGTCGAGCTCGGCGACGAGGCGCTTGATCGCCCCGCCCTTTCCTCCGGCATCCCAGCCTTCGAACACGATGCAGACAGCCGGCCCAATCCCCCGCTCGCCGATCTGCCCGCCGAGCGTGAGCCGGAGCTGCTGAAGCCGCGTCTGCGCGGCTTCGAGGCGCTTGGCCTCTTCCTTCTTCGAGAGCGACTGCGAAAGGTCTACTTCTGAGAGGCGGCTCATTTGAGGACGTCCGGGACCGGGCCGGAGCCGTTCGCGCCGAGAAAGCCCGCCACGGCGATGATGATCAGGGCCATGCCGGCGATCACGGCGATGGCCGAGCGGGAGGCCTGTCCCCAGGCGCCCACCAGGAAGCCGAAGATCATCACGACGAGAAACGGAATGAGATCCGACATCGTGTTGGTGGCTGCGGTCAGGACCACGTGGGCGTCGTTGCAGGCGGAGCACTTCGGACATTCTCCCTATCCTTCGCGCCGATGCGCTCAGTGGCCGAGACCAAGTCCGCGCTGGAGTCGGCGGGCTACCTCGCTGACGAGTCCGCAGCGCTGGTCTCCTACCTCGCTCAGGAGCTGGGCAAGCCCGTCCTGGTGGAAGGGCCGGCAGGGGTCGGCAAGACCGAGCTCGCCAAGGCGATCTCGCGCGCCACCGGCCGTGAGCTGATCCGCCTCCAGTGCTACGAAGGCCTCGACGAGGCAAAGGCCCTTTACGAGTGGAACTACCGCAAGCAACTCCTCCACATCCAGGCCAAGAGCGCGTCGGAAGACCAGGCCGGCGGGCCCGAAGACTTCTCCGAGGTCGAGACCGAGATCTTCTCCGAGGACTTCCTCCTGACGCGCCCGCTCCTTCGCGCCATCGCCAACCCTGAGCCCGTGGTGCTCCTGATCGACGAGATCGACAAGACCGACCAGGAGTTCGAAGCGATGCTCCTGGAGGTCCTCTCCGACTTTCAGATCTCGATCCCCGAGCTGGGCAGGATCGAAAGCCGCACCCACCCGATCGTGGTCCTCACCTCGAACAACTCGCGCGAGCTGACAGAGGCGCTCAAGCGCCGCTGTCTATATCTCTGGCTCGACTACCCCGAGCTCGAGCGCGAGATGGAGATCGTCCGCCTGCACGCCCCCGAGCTGGACGAGGACCTGACTCGTCGCCTGGTCGAGGTGATCAGCATGGTTCGCGACCTCGATCTGAAGAAGCCGCCGTCGATCGCCGAGTCCATCGACTGGGCGCGCGCCCTGCTGCTCCTGGGCGCGGACGACATCGATCGCGACACCTTCACCCAGACGATGTCGATCATCGTCAAGCACCGGACCGACATCGACCTGGTTGCAGAACGGGTGGGCGTCCGGCTCGGCAGCCCCGAACCGGCCGCGCAGCCGGATTAGCATGAGCCTCGAACCGGGACTGGCGCCCCGGATAGCGAGCTTTTGCGAGGACCTTCGCGCCGAAGGAGTGCCCGTCGGGACGTCCGAGCTCCTCGATGCGTTCGCGGCGCTCGAGACCGTATCTTGGACGGAGGCCGCCGACTTTCGCGAGGCGCTCGCCGCGACGGTCGCGAAGTCGCCCGACGACCGCCGCATCTTCGACCTGATCTTCGACCGTTACTTCTTCCGCGCCGCGGAGGCCGAGGCGGTCGACCGGGAGCTTCGCGAGGACGACCGCTACTACGGCGGAGAGCGGCTCGACATCGACGAGCTCCGCGAAGCCATCCGCCAGGCGATCGCCGAGGGGCGCGAGGGCGACATGCGCGACTTGGCCCGCCTAGCCATCGCCGCCTTCGGCCGCCGCGGCGAAGGGTCGGGCGTGGTCGGCGTCGATGTTCAGCGCATCCGCCGCTCGCTCGAGCTCACGCCTACGCCTCCGAGCGAGCAGCAGGGCGAAGCCCCGCCCATCGACCGCGACGGGATCAACCGCTTCGAGAAACACCTGCGCCGCGAGCTGGAGCGCGCCCTGATCGAGCGGACCGAGAAGCTGCCGCCCTCCCGCCCGCTCGCTGAGCTCGACCGAACCCTGCCCACCAGCCCCACCCAGGACCTCGCGTCGGTCCATCGGGCGGTGACCCAGCTGAAGCGCCGGCTTGCCACGCTGGGCCACGAGCAGCGGGGGCGCCGCCAGCACGCGGTCGTGGACATGCGAAAGACGATGCGCGCATCCCTCGAGACAGGCGGTGTGCCGCTCCGCCTGAAGTACCGGCCGAAGCGTCCGCGCCGTCCCGAGATCATCGTGCTCTGCGACGTCTCGACATCGGTGACGTCAGCCAGCGTCTTCTTCCTCTCCGTCCTGCACGCCCTCCACGACTCGTTCCGAAAGCTCCGGAGCTTCGTCTTCATCGAGCGGATCTCCGAAGTATCCGACGTCTTCGAGGACGAGCGCGACTTCCGCGAGATCTCGCGCCGGATCAGCCGCGAAGGCGGCGTCGCCGACGTCTCGGGCTACACGGACTACGGGCGCGTCTGGCGCGAGTTCTACACCGAAGTCGCCGAGGACCTCCATCCGCGCTCGACCGTGATCGTCCTCGGCGACGCGCGCACGAACGGGCGGGAGCCCCACGCCGATATCTTCGCCGAGATCTCGGAACGGGCGGGCCGCACCTTCTGGCTCAACCCCGAGCCCAAGCTCTATTGGAACTACGGCGACTCGGTCATGTCCGCGTACGAGGAGCACTGCACGGCCGCCTTTGAATGCTGGACCACCAAGCACCTCGAGGAGTTCGTGAACGTGATCGCCGGCGGGCGATCGCAGCCCGAGAGCTAGCCGCCGGGAACCGGCGCGTCGGCGAGCTACCGGCGGTAACTTTTCCTCATGGATTTGGGGAGGCCGGGACGAACGAAGGTCGCTGCGCTGGGCGCGGCCGCGCTGGCTTGCGCGACAGTGCCGTTCGCGGTTGGAGCTAGCGGTGCGAACTCCGGCAGCGCTCAGGATCGAGGTGGCAACGATGTCACCGGCATCGAGATCCTCTCCACCAGCCAGACCGAGATCCTCGACTCGGGCAAGCTCCGGGTCTCCGTCACGGCCTCCCGGAAGACCGACGTAAAGCTCCGGGCGAGATCCACAACCGGTTCAGGGGCAGGCAAGCCGATCGCGCCCAAACGCGAGGTCAACGTTGGCCCCGGAACTGAGGAGTTCAACCTCAAGCTCAGCCAGCGAGGCGCCAACCGCATCGCCCGCTGCAAGCCTCGCGAGCTGATCCTCACCGCCGCGACCTTCGAAGGCGACAGCGGCAGCGTTGGTGAGATTCGCGCGGACCTCGTGATCGACACTCCAGCGTGTGACCCGCCGCCCGATCCGCCAACCCGCGTCTACGACATCGTGCCCGGCGGCGCGGCCACCCACACGAACGCGACGCCGCGCGATCTCGGTGCCACGGACACCGGCACGGACTCGGTCCGCCTCGCGCTCTTCGCCTGCTCGGGCATCACCGACGAGAACGGCGACGTCACCTTCCAGCACTCCGGTGGCACGGCCACCCGTGGCACCCCGGCGGGCGCGTTCACCTCCATCGAGGGCAGCGCCACCACCGGCAGCCCGCAAGAGGTCGGCCCCGTCACGGCGGGCTCGGGCAACCTCGACTTCACGATCTCGGGCGCCAACGGCTGCGCATATCCCGTCGTCTTCAACGACAAGAACGGCAATGCCGCGCTCGACGTCGACCCGAATGGCGTGCCGACCGAGCCCTACGGTGCCGGCGGCCAGACCTCATGGGAGCCGCAGGGCGCCGAGTTCCAGAACGCCGGCCGCTGCGACCCGCTCGACCCCGCCGTCTGCCTGCAGCCGTTCCCCAACGACCATTTCACAATCGCCGACGCTGCGACCGACACCGGCAAGCGGATCGCGTTCGCGCCCGAGTCCATGCTCGCCAACCGCCTCGGCATCCGCATCAACCCGGCCGAGTGGAACCGCAACGACGGCTTCTCGCCCGGCCAGGCAATCATCACCCGCGTCCCCGGCCTCGACACGCCGGCTGCGTTCGAACAGACGGACGCGGTGCCGATCACGGACCTCGAGCGCTCGTTCGACGAGGACGCACCGATCGTCGTGATCGACGCCGACTCCGGCGAGCGGCACCTGATCTGGTCCGAGCTCGACGCGAACCCGGCCAACCCGGCAGACGTAAATTTGATGATCCGCCCCGCCGTCAACTTCGAGGAAGGGCATCGCTACGTCGTCGCCTTGCGCAACATGCGCCGCGCGGATGGCAGCGTGATCGAGCCCCAACGTC
Source organism: uncultured bacterium (assembly GCA_963786495.1). GTDB lineage: Bacteria > Actinomycetota > Thermoleophilia > Solirubrobacterales > 70-9 > JALZKA01. The sequence continues at coordinate 352,942 of CAWAZL010000002.1, forward strand.
CGTTCGAGCTCTACCGCGATCGCATCGTCACCTCCGACCCCGCCGTTGAAGCGCGCCGGGCCGAGTTCGAGCAGACGTTCTCCGAGTTGGACGAGGCGGGGATCGAACGCGACGACCTCTACCTGGCTTGGGACTTCACGGTGGCCAGCGAGAAGAACCTCACCGAGCGTGCGCTTTCGATCCGCGACGACGCGTTCTCGCAGCTCGGCGACACAGACCTCGACGATCTCCAGGTGCAGGGCACGAACCCAACCGTCCAGGTCACCGGCGTGACGGACTACGAGCCGTGTGGGAACGACGGCTGCTCCTCGGGCTTCGAGATTCCCCTGTTCAGCGAGCTGCCGCTCGGGCCGGGCGACCTGCCCCTCGTCGGCGGGCTGATCGGCCCCACTCAGGATCAGCTCTCGATCATCCTGGGCTCACCCCCAGAGAACGACCGGATCATCCGCAAGGTCGAGGGTCAGGTCGTCGTCCCGTGTTACACGAACCTGCCGCTCTGCCAGACCGGCTCGCAGTTCGCTTATTCGGGCCCGGCGGACAACATCCCGGACCGACTGCCCGGCAACGTCACGCTCGCGAACTTCACCTGCATGATCCCCCGGTCGGCCGTCGAGGGCCCAAACGCAGGTCCGGTCAAGCCCTCGCTCTACGGCCATGGCCTGCTGGGCTCGGCCGGAGAGGTCGAAGGCGGGAACATCGCCCGGATGGCCTCGGACCACGGCTTCATGTTCTGCGCCACCGATTGGGCCGGCTTCGCGACGCAGGACATCCCATCGATCGCCTTGATCCTCCAGGACGTCAACAACTTCCCGAAGCTCGTCGACCGCACGCAGCAGGGGTTCCTGAACTTCATGTTCCTCGGGAGGGCGATGATCCACAGCGCCGGCTTCAGCGCGAGCCCCGCCTTCAAGTTCAACGGCGAGTCGATCATCGACACCCAGCGCCTTTATTACGACGGCAACAGCCAGGGCGGCATTCTCGGCGGCAGCCTCGTGGCGCTCGAGCCCGATCTCGAGCGCGGAGTCCTTGGCGTGCCCGGCATGAACTACTCCACGCTCCTTCGCCGTTCGGTCGACTTCGCCCCGTACGCGGAGGGCGAGTTCCTCCCCGGGCTGCCGCCCGAGGCTGGGCTTTACGACAACTACCCGTCAGAGCTGGAGCGACCGCTGCTCCTGGGCCTCATGCAGATGCTCTGGGACCGTGGCGAGAACAACGGCTACGCGCACCACATGACGACCGACCCCCTCCCGAACACCCCACCGCACGAGGTCCTGATGCAACCGGCGTTCGGCGACCACCAGGTCTCGATGTGGACGGCGGACGTTTTGGCGCGGACCGTCGGCGCTTCGACCAACCCGAGCCCGCTCGACCCGGGCCGCCACCCCGACACCGTTCCGCTCTTCGGCATCCCGCGAATCGACAGCTTCCCGTTCTCGGGCTCGGCGATCGTCTACGTGGACGCCGGCACACCCGCGCCGCCGATTACGAACATCCCGCCCGAGGGCGCGGAGTTCGGCTCGGACCCCCACGGCGTTCCACGTAACGACCCCGAGGCGCAGGCGCAGAAGGCGGCGTTCCTCAGTCCCAACGGCGTCGTCATCGACACCTGCGCCGGCGCGCCGTGTTACGGCGGCGGCTACACCGGGCCACCCGCGCCATAAACTGAGCCGCGATCAACAGGGGTGCTCGCGGGAAAGCGGGCTGAGATAGCGCCCGATACCCACCCGGCGCTGACCCTCAGAACCTGTGCGGTAATGCGCGCGGAGGGAGCATGGCGACAACACAAGAGGCTTCTGTCACGGAGCCCCACCAAAACGAGCGGAACATGACCGGGCCCACGCAGGCAATCCGGGCGACGAGCGTCTCCCACGGCTTCGGTGAGCTTGAGGTCCTCAACGGGATCGATCTCGGCGTCGCCGAGGGTGAGGTCGTCGGCCTGGTCGGACCCTCAGGCTGCGGCAAGTCCACCTTTCTCGAGCTCGTCTCGGGTCTCGCCGAGGCGCGCTCTGGCTCAATCGAAGTCGAGGGCGCCGGAGAGCCAAGCGCACGCCTTGCGAGCTGCGCGTACATGCCCCAGCGCGACCTTCTCTTTCCCTGGCTCTCGGCAATCGACAACGCCGCGCTCGCACCGCGGAACCGTGGCGAGTCGAAGCGCGCCTCGCGCGAAGAGGCGCTGCCGCTCTTCGCCCGCTTCGGGCTGGCGGAGTTCGCCGACGCAATGCCGAACGAGCTCTCGGGCGGCATGCGCCAGCGGGTCGCGTTCCTGCGGACGCTCCTCGCCGGCAAGCCCGTCCTTTTGCTCGACGAGCCGTTCGCCGCCCTGGACGCGATCACTCGCGGCGAGATGCAGGAGTGGCTGGCCGGCGCGCTCCTTGCCGAGCCGCGCACGGTCTTGCTCGTCACGCACGACGTGGAGGAAGCGCTGTACCTCTGCGACCGCGTGGCCGTCCTGTCGGCCAGGCCGGCGCGCATCGTCGCCGAACTGAAACCCAAGGCGCCGCGCTCGCTCGACCGCGCGGGTGCGGTCACCGACCGGGGGTTCACGGCGCTGCGCGAAGAGGCGCTGCGCGCGCTCAGGGAGCACTCGCGATGAAGAAGGTCCTCCTGCCCCTGGCCGTCGTCGCTTTGCTCATTGCCATCTGGGAGGTGCTGGCCCAAACCGGCACCCTGGCCGACCTGCTCGGGATCCGCGAGTCGGTGTCCGACGTGATCGTCCCGGCGCCCACCGACGTCGCCCAGTCGCTATGGGACGATCGCGAGCTGCTCGTCGACAACGGCTGGATCACGCTTCAGGAAATGCTGGGCGGCCTCCTCATCGCGTTCGCCCTGGGCGTCGGTTTCGCGATCGTGCTCCACCTCTCCGAGACGATGCGGCGCGCGTTCTACCCGATCCTCGTCGCCTCGCAGACCATCCCGATAGTCGCGATCGCCGCGGTGCTTGTGATCTGGCTCGGCTTCGGGATCGGCCCGAAGCTTGCCGTCGTCGCGCTGATCTGCTTCTTCCCCATCACGGTCAACATGCTCGACGGCCTCCGCTCGGTCGACCCGCAGGCTGTGCGGATGATGCGCACGCTCGACGGCAGCCGCGGCGTGATCCTACGCCGCCTCGAGCTGCCCTACTCGATGCCGCAGTTCTTCTCGGGCGCGAAGATCGCGGTCGCGATCGCGCCGATCGGTGCCGTGCTCGGCGAGTTCGTCGGCGCGAACGGCGGGCTCGGCTACCTCATCACCCAGGCGAACGCGAACCTGCTGACCGCCAGGGTGTTCGCCTCGATCGTCGTGCTCTCGGCGTTCGCCCTGTTCCTTTTCCTCCTGATCGTGGTGGCGGAGCGCCAGCTCGCGCCATGGGGCAAAAAGGAGCTCGGATGACGCATCGGCGTCGACTCTTCTTGGCGTGGGTGGTCCTGGGGGCCTCGGTTCTCGCCGGCTGTGGCGAGAAGGAGGAGTCCATCCGCGGCGGCGAAGCCGAGCAGCTCGAGCTGATGCTCGACTTCTTCGTGAACCCCGACCACGCCGGCATCTACTCGGCGCTCGAAAACGGGCACTTCGAGGGAGCCGGGCTCGACGTGAGGCCGCGGGTGCCGTCGGACCCGGCTGCTCCGATAAAGCTCGTCGCCTCGGGTCAGGCAGACCTGGCGGTGAGTTATGAGCCCGAGGTCCTTCTCGCCCGCGACCAGGGCCTACCAGTCGTCGCCGTGGCCGCGATCGTTCCCGAGCCTCTCACTTCGCTGATCTCGCTTCCTGACGCAGGCATCGCCGATCCGTCGGACCTCCGGGGCAAGACGGTCGCGACGGCCGGGATCCCCTACCAGGACGCGTTCATCGGCCGCATCCTGCGCGACGCGCGGATCTCCGAGAACGAGATCGACCAGGTGAGCGTCGGCCTGGGGCTCGAGCAGGCCGTCCTCTCCGGCAAGGCCGATGCCATGCTCGGCGGCTTTGCGAACATCGAGGGCGTCTCGCTCGAAGAGCGCGACGAGAACCCACGCGTTGTCCCGGTCGACGAGCTTGGGATCCCCACCTACGACGAGCTTGTCCTGGTCGCCAGCTCGGAACAAGTTGAAGAGGACCCGGAGGCGATCCGCCTGTTCATCGCAGCCCTCGAGCGCGGGACTGAGGACGCTGTCGAGGATCCCGAAGCTGCGACCGACGCGATCCTCAAGGCCGGCGACGGCCTGGACCCCAAGCTGACCGCGGCAGAGATCGACGCGACGCTTCCGCTTCTCCTGCCGCGGGGCAAGAAGCCATACGGCTACATGGACGAAGCCGAGTGGGACGAGTTCGCCGGCTTCCTGGCCGACGAGGGCTTCATCAAGGCCCGCCCCGAGCCGGGAGACGGCTTCACAAACGAGCTCCTCCCGGGCGAAGTCCCGGAGTAGCCGAAGCAAACGTCCGTCGCTACCCCCTATAGGGGGTGCTCACGGACGTTCGCCGACGAGAGGGATCAGCGAGAGAAGGCGCCCGGCTGCTTAGCCGGACGATTGGTGTCTTCGGTGGTGAGCGTCACCAATGTGACGACGGCAAGGAGCGTCGCCGCGACGCCGATGATGAGGACGTCTATGAAGCCCAACGGCGCCGCTGCGCCCGGGGCGGTCGTGATCGCCGTCACCGCGGCTACTCGACGCCCTCAGTATGCGGTAGCCGCACACTCAGGGCAACGAAGCACGAAGCGCGGATCGTATGTTTGGGGCATGAGCCTGAACGTTGGAGACACGGCGCCTGATTTCACCCTCGAGGGGACGGAGGGCCCGTTCACGTTGTCCGAGCACCGCGGTGAGCGCGTCGTCCTCCTCTTCTATCCCGGCGATGACACGCCGACCTGCACGAAGCAATTCTGCGCATACCGCGACGCGTCGGACGAGATGGCCGAGCTCAACGCGATCTTCGTCGGCATTTCGACCCAGGACATGACTTCGAAGGAGTCCTTCAAGGGCAAGTACGGGCTGACCACGCCGCTTCTGGCCGACACCGACGCTGAGGTCTCGAGGGCGTACGGCGTCTACGCGAAGCGCTTCTCCATGGCAAAACGCACCGTCTTCATCGTCGACGAGGAGGGCAAGATCGCCCACGAGCACGGCAACTTCCTCTCGATGTCATTCGACGACGTCGGCACGATCAGAGAAGCGCTCGAAAAGCTTCCGGCCAAGGCCTAAGCCGGGCCGGCGAGACTAGCCGCGGCGCTCGGCGAAGAAGTCCTTCAGGAGCTTCGATGCCTCGTCGGCCATAAGGCCCGAGTCCACCTTTGGCCGATGGTTGAGCCTGGGGTCGTTGAGGATGTCGAGGACGGATCCGGCCGCTCCGGCCTTCGGGTCCGCGGCTGCGAAGACCACGCGCGGGACGCGCGCCAAGACGATCGCGCCCGCACACATTGCACAGGGCTCAAGCGTCACGTAGAGCGTCGTCGCGGGAAGGCGCCAGCCGCCGCGCCCGCTTGCCGCTGCCTGCAGCACCAGCATCTCGGCGTGCGCGGTTGGGTCGTTTCGGCGCTCTCGCTCGTTCCCGGCGAACGCGATGGCATGCCCTTCGCTCGCGATGACCGCGCCGATGGGGACGTCGCCAAACTGGGCGGCCCGCGCCGCCTCGCTCAGCGCAAGCTCCATCAGCTCCGAGTCGCGCTCGGAGAAACCCTTCCCCACGGTCGGGCTTAGGTGGTCCGCACGATGTACACGCCACACGGCGCGTGGTGCGAGACCTTGTTCGGCACGCTCCCGAGGAGGAAGCGCGAAACGCCGGTCATCCCCTTGTTGCCGACCACGATCAGGTCCGCCCCGGTCTCCTCGGCCACGTCCAGAATCGCATCTGCCGGGTCACCCTCGCGCGGATGTACGTTCACCTCGATGTCGGCCTCTCGCGCCTTGCCCGAAGCCAGGTCGAGGTTCGCGTTGACATCCTCTCGTGGACCGACGCCGTAGGCGACGTCCCCTGGGACCTGAGTCTTCTCCTCGCGGAGGCGATCCGAGGGCACCGGCTGGTACGCGCTCACGATCTCGAGCGCCGCGCCGTGAGCTCTTGCGAGCTCCGTCGCGTGTGCGACCGCCGTCTTCGCCGTCTCCGACCCGTCAGTTCCGACCACGATCCGATTGAACAAGGCAACCCCTTCCGGACACCAGTTGACGAGGGCATACTAATCGCCGTGCCCCGCAGCTGGATCATCTCAATGACCATCCTGGTCGCCTGCCTCCTCGCGTCGATGGTGATCGCCTCGATAAAGCTGTTCTGAGAGGATGCGCCACATGGCGCAAGTGCAGACGGTCAGGGGTCCGATCGAGGCCTCCGAGCTTGGCGAGACGCTCATCCACGAGCACCTCATGTCGCGCGACGAAGCGATCCTCATTCAGTTCCCGCAGATGGGCACCGTTCGCGAGGGCCCCATCAAGGGCGTCACTTCCGAGGAGGCGGAAGATGTCGCTGCCGAGTTCATGGCCGCGGCAGTCGAGCGGGGTGTCAAGACGGTGGTCGAGCCCTCGTGCATGTACCTGGGCCGCGACGTCCGCCTGATGAAGCGCGTCTCGGAGAAAACCGGCATCCAGATCGTCCCGTGCACCGGCATCTACACCTACGACCACCTCCCCACCCCGCTCGTCACCCGCGACGCGGATCAGATCGCAGACCTCTTCGTCCACGACATCGAACATGGAATCCAGGGGACCGACATCAAGGCCGCCTTCCTCAAGTGCGCCGCCGACGAGCCCGGCGTCACCGAGAACGTCGAAAAGGTCCACCGCGCGGTCGCCCGCGCCAGCCTCCGGACCGGCCTCCCGATCATGGCCCATTCCCGCCCCGCCTCGGACACGGCTCCCCGGCAGATCGAGATCTTCGCCGAGGAAGGCGTCGACCTGAACAAGGTGCAGATCGCCCACTGCGGCGACTCTCCCGACCCCGACTACATCGAAAGCCTGATCGAGAAGGGCGTTTGGGCCGGGCTCGACCGCTACGGGATCGAGATGTATCAGCCGTTCGAGCCGCGGATCGCGGCACACCTCGCCCTGCTCGAGCGCGGCTATGCCGATCGCGTCTTCGTCTCAGCCGACTCCTGCGCGACGATCGACTGGTTCTCTCCTGAGGCCGTTCAGGATCTGGCCGCCGGCGGCGCGGTGAAGGACTGGACGATCAAGATCGTCCACGACCGGGTGCTTCCTGCGCTTCGCGAGGGCGGCATGACCGAGGAGCAGGAGCACACGATGCTTTACGAGAACCCGGTCCGCTGGCTGACGGGCGCTGGGGTCTGACCCGAAGAACCGAGCGAGTTCGGGCCGCGGAGCGTTAGGGGTCTGACCCCTCTACCTGCGGAGGACGGTCTCACACCGTCTGACGCGGTCCCTTCGATCGACCTTCGCTTCGTCGTTTCCGGGGCCGCAGGTGACGATGTCCGTGCCCTGCCCGCGAGCCCGGAGCTTGTCGTCGCCCTTCCCGCCTCTGAGGCGGTCGTCATCAGGGCCACCACGCAGCTTGTCTCCGCCTCCATTCCCGCTGAGGCGGTCGGCGCCCTTGCCTCCGATCACGCAGTCGTCTCCCTTGACCGCCGACACCTGGTCGTCACCCTCGAGCGCTCTGATCCGGTCGCCGTCGGCGGTGCCATGGAGGTCGTCCGGGCCAGCGGTGCCGGTGATGGGGTTCGAGCACGGGCCGGGCGGCTCGACCGCGCCGCGGTCGATGGACGCCACCCGGCCGATGTTGCCTTGGTCGTCCACGGCGCGGATCGCGACGTAGCGCAGCGCTTCGGCCGGGAAGGCGTAGGTCTGCGAATCGCCGGGGGCGGCCGGATCCGGGGCGCCTTCAAGCTCGGTCGCCGCGTCGAAGTTCGACTCGTCGACCGGGATCGCTGACGTCCTGATCTCGTACGACGCTGCCGTGCCGCACATGAGGTCGTCGCCGGGAGCTGTGAACTCGAAGCCATCCTGATCGGGGACGATCACCACGTCAGACGGGTTTCCCGGCAAGACGGCGTCGCGGCGGGAATCGCCCGAGTTTGCGTTGTCGTGGTGGAACCGCGGGGAAGAGGCCGGAGCGCACGGACCGGCGGTGGTCGCGTAGCCGTTGATGTAGCCGGAGCGAGTCAGGTTCACCACGATCCGCTTTGCCGAATCGTCGGTGTCGAGCGTGCCGAACGTTCCGAGAAGCGGCGTCGCAATAGTCCAGTCGGTGGACAGCTTTGGCCAAGCGCTTGATGTTGGCTGGCCCGCGCCGGTCAGCGCGACGACGTCCATCGAGGCAGTACCGGCGACGATCTCTTCACCCGCCGAACCACCCACGTCGCCGATGGCGGGGCCGGTCAGGAACGATAGATCATTCACGGGCGATGGAAAGCCCGTGCGCATCAGGCCCGTGGCCGGGTCCCACGCCGCATAGAAGTCCTGGCCGCCAGTCTGGTAATCGTTCAGCGCCAGGTCAAGGGCGCGGATGATCCCGGCCGCCGGCGCGACGAAGGTCGGCTGCGAGCCGCCGAGGTCGCCGAAGGCGGGCAAGCCGACCGCGGGCAAGACCGGGCGGTCAATTTGGCCGGAGCCCTGAGAGATCTCGGACGAGAGCACCTTCGGCTGGCCCGACTCCTCGCCGAGGCACGATGTGCCATCGGGGTTCAAAAGATAGGCCGGTCCGGCCGCCGGGATCGTCCCAATCTTCGGCCCGGACCCACCAGAAGAACAATCGAGCTCGGCGATGACGGGAGAGCCGTTGATGCCCTCGCCGACGAGCGGTAGGAGCTCGGCGAGGGCGATGCCGATCGGCCGCGGCCAGCCTGAAGCGAAGGCGGTGGTGCCCGAAGCCGGAGCGTCCGGGTCACCGTCCGGCTTGATCGCATAGACGCGCCCGTTCGCGAACTGGAGGAGACCGGCGGGTGCGAGGAGGTTCAGGATGGGCGAAGTCGACGGCGCAACCGCCCATGCGCCTTCGCTGCCTTCTTCGACCGCGTACTCCTCGTTCGTGCCGACGATGATCTCCGGGCGCGGGTCGCCCGACACGTCGCCGACCGCCGGCGTGTCCACGATCGGGCCCTGCTGGAGCGATGGCCCGGCGTCGGCGGCAAAGGTCACCTTGTGCGTCGCGGGATCGACCGACGCGACCTTCGTCTGGTCGACGGCCAGGACGGGGAAGCCGCTGACGGGAGTGCCGTCGTGGTTCCACGCGTAGACGTGTCGGTCAAGGCCCGCCGCGATCAGCTCGAGCTTTCCGTCGTCGTTCTGGTCGAGGTCCGCGAGAACGGGCGAGCCGAGGAAACCACGCTGTGTCCGGTTGCGGTTGCCTTGGCGCACGTTCTGGAAGGGGGTAAGCGGCGCGCCGGAGAACTCCTTGGTCGATTCGGCTTCGAAGACGATGCTGCCGTCCGGATCCCAGCCGTAGATCTGCCCCTCGAAGTCGGCCGCGTAGACCTCCGGGATGCCGTCGTGGTTGGCGTCACCCACGGCAACGCCCGCCACGATGCTGCCGCCGACACCGGTGTCCAGGGCGCCCGTGTCGTATCCAGGCGAGGCGGCGTGCGAGGCAACGAAGCTGGGCGTATCCCCGCGAACGGGCCAGTTGTCCAGCTCGCCGATGACACCTGTCTCCGGGTCGCGCGTGTACGCGTGGACGAAACCGTCCGCTGTCGCGGCGATCAGCTCGTTGCGGTTGTCGCCGTCGAGGTCCGCGAGCGCCGGTGAGGACTCGCCGTCCGAGCCAAGCTTGCGGGGGAAGCCGTCGAGCATGTCCTGGTCGCGGTGGAGGTAGAGCGCGCGCTGGTCTTCACCGGTGATGGCGGGCGGCCCGGCGACCGAGGCGAGGACCTTGACGACGAACCCATAGGGCGCAACGTTCGGGCGGCCCGCCGCGGTCTGAGCGAGCGTGCCCGGCTCGCGCCCGTCGAAGGTGCCGGCGGTCGCCGGAAAACGCGATTTCAGATCGGCGAGGTTGAGCTCGGCGAGAACACCGTCGAACGACGTCGTTCGTGTGGATCCGTTGCAGTGGGTCGAGGGGACCGGCTTGAAATCGCCGGGCGGCGTCTGTGTGGTCGTGCGGTTGTTCGGGTAGTGCCCCGGCGCAACGAGGACCTGGCAGGTGTACGGGCGGCCGCGCGCGTACACCTCGCCTTCCACAGCCGCGGTCGGCTGCGTTGGGTCGATCTGGTCGAACCACTCGGGCGAGGTGATCTCAACCTCTGGCGGCACGTTCGACCTGACGGTGGGGTCGCCGAACGGCCGTGGCACCAGGGCGTTGACGCCGTGGGAGACGTTCACCCGGCCGTAGCCGTAGAACTGATCGTGGCCGCCGCGCGCGGGATAGCGCTTCGACGTCGGGATCAGGGTCACGAGGGGTATGAGCGTCGGAATCTCGATGCCACGGCCCAGGAAGGGGTCGGTGCAGGTCGGGAGGGCCGCCAAGGCGCATGACGGCTCGGGATCCTGGGAAAAGTCGACGTCGTCGGAGAACGGCGTGCCCGCGAGCGTTCCCGAGGCCATGAGCTGGCGCACCTCGTTCGGCGTCACCGCGCACGGGTCACCGTTCACCTGCTGGCAGTCGGGATGAGCCTCGAGCTTGCCGCGCTCGACGGCGTTCATTGCCGCCGAGTAGATGAGGCCGGCGATTCCCGCCGCGCGGCCGGTCGCGTCCGACGAGCAGCTCACCGATGGGATCGAGACCGTCACCTTCGCGTTGAAGTTCGTGCAGCCCGTGAACTTCAGGTAGCTCTTCGGCTGCTCGGTGAGCGTGCTCGGGAGGGGATCCGGAAGCTCGGCGAACTCGGAGTACTGAGTGACCGAGTTGACCAGGATTACGTGCGGGAGGCTCGACGGCCAGTTGTTGTGCTGGGCGGCTTCGTCGGCTGCGGAGGCGATGACCGTGACGCCGTGGCGGTACGCGTATTCGACCGCGTCGCGCGCAAGCGAGGTGTTGTTGATCGCACCCAAGGCCTCCTGGATCACCAGGACGCCGTTGTCGGTCGCGTAGGTGACGGCGGCAGCGAAGCGGTTCGAGTCGGCGATGAACGAGTCGCCAACGCGCATGTGGAACGCCATGCAGTTGGGGCAGGTACCGGCGCCACCTTGTGGGTTCTCCGCCTCGGCGACCGAGTCCTGAGCCTCCCCCGTCCCGTGGCCGTACTGGACGTCATCGAAGGGGTCGTTGTCGTCGTCTAAGAAGTCCCAGCCGACCATGTCGTCCTCGTATCCGTTCGAGTCGTCATCGACGCCGTCGCTGAAGGCGATCAGGACGTCCTGCGGCTCGAAGAGATCGATGGGGCCGACGCCACTGGGCGTGTTCACCTGGACGCGGTTGTCACAGGCGTAGTCGAGGATGTTGAAGACGCCGTCACCGTTCAGGTCGTGGCTCGGCCCGCCCGGCTCAGGGCCGTCGTAGGGGCCGGTGGGCGAGCAATCCTCGCCCGGCTCGTTAGGCGTCGCGAGGGAATCGTTTCGCGGCAACTTCGCCTCGCCCGGGTTGAGCGCCGTCTTGAAGCGCACGTTTCGCATTGCGCCGAAGTCGTTCCACTTGATGCCCGAGTCGAGCACCGCGATCTTCACCTCGGGGCGGCCCGTCGTGATCTGCCAAGCGGTGTCAACGCCTCCATCGGCATCCGCGATATGCCCGCCGCGGACGCCGAAGAGCTCGGCGGGGTTGAGGATCACGGGGAGATTGGTTAGGTCCGGCTCCTCGGCAGTCGCCGAGTACATCCACGTTTCCTTCTCCGAGAGGTCGCCCGGGACTTCGCCGGCGTCGAGGTAGAGGTCCTTCGGGTCGTTCAGGTCGGACCCGTCGCGGGAGAATGGGACCTCGGCGAGGACCGGAGTCGCGACGGCAAGAGCCGTCACGAGCGTGGCGAAGGCCACGGCGGCCCCGCGGGTCATCTGCGGGTTACCTCTTCGCACGCCTTCACCTTGTCGCGAGCGTTGACGATCGCCGTGTCATCGCCGGGGCCGCAGCGGACCACGTCACGCGCCTTGTCCGAAGCGCGCAGGGCGTCGTCGCCCGTGCCGCCGCTCAAGCGGTCCTTGCCGGGGCCGCCGCGCACCTTGTCGTTGCCCCCGCCGCCGCCGGCGGAGTCCGCGCCGCCGCCGCCGCCGATGCAGTCGTCGCCGCCCTTACCGCGGAGCTTGTCGTCGCCACCGCGCCCGGTAATGCGGTCCGCGCCGACCGTGCCGATCAGCTCGTTCGCGTCCTCAGTGCCAGGGATCAGGTTGGCGCAGGGACCGGGGTCGGGGCCGTCGCGATCGGGGAGCTCGATGTCGCGGACGAGCCCCCAGTTGCCGGCGTCGTCGCGGTAGAAAACCGCGGCGTGGGTGGCCGAGCCGAGCTCGGCGTCAGTGAAGCTTTCGGCCTGCTCGGTGCCCTGGGCCGTAGCGTCGCCCTCGGCCACGGTTGAGCCCGAATCGGAGGGATCGTCGATGGGGCCGTCGCCGATCAGGACGCGGTAACGGGCCGCGGTGCCGCATTCCCAGTCGTCACCGGATGCGTCCCAGGTGAGGGTGGTCGTGCCGGCGCCCTCGTCGTAGGTCGCATTCAGCCCGCCGACCGTCCCGGGCGGACGGGCATCGGTGCCGTAGTTGGCCGTGCCGCGCTCGTCGTGGTGAAACGTCCACCACTCGGCGTTGGTCGAGGCACCGCCCGAATCGCAGGCGGGGGTTCCCGTACTCCATAGGAACGACCAGCCTTCGCGGGTGAGGGCCGAGACCTCCAGGTCGCCGTCGCCGTCAGCGTCGCCGATCGCGGGCGTTGCCTGCGTCCAGCCGCCGGTGAACTTGGGCCAGTCCGTGGGCTCGGTGCCATCGATGCCGTACGCGTGGAGTTGGTACATCCCCGTGCCGTACAGCGCGTGGCGTGCCGTGCCGGTGCCGGCGACGTTGGCGACCGCGGGCTGGCCGAGGAGCTGAAAGTCGTCGGTTGCGCGGGGATACGCGGGGACGCCGGCGCCGCTCGTCGCGTCCCAGGCCTGGACGACGTGTGCGAACGGGAGGTTCTGATTGGGAGCGAGGAGGTTGGCGGCGCCGTTCAGGGTAAGCCCACCCTTGATGATGTTCGGGCTGGAACCCGAGAGCGCCCCGATAGCGGAGTAGTCGGCCAGGTTCAGAACCGGACTGGGATCGACCGTGTTGCCTGTCAGCTCGACCAGGCCGGGACTGCTGGTTGCGCCCGTGCCATCGACGATGCGGGTGCCGCCCTGTCCGAGCGATGTACCGCCCGAGACCACGACCTCGTCCTGACCGTCGCCGTCGCGGTCGAACACAGCCGCGTCGTGACCTGGCAGGACGAGCGGCAAGAGATCGCCCGCGGCGACCCCGACCTTCACCGGCCAGCCTGGCACGGACGAGCCGTCGCCGTTGAGCGCGTAGACCGGGTTCGACCCGGTGGAGGACTGGAGGATCGCGTTCAGGATGTCGAATGGGTTCGAGGGCAGGCCCGGATCGCCAGGGATGACTTCGTTCGAGGCAAGGACGACCTCGGGCGTCTCGTCGCCGTCGAGCTCGGCGATCGCGGGCGAGGTGACGATCTCGGCGCCAACCGTCCCGTCCGTGGCAAGCTTGACCGGGAAGCCGGAGAGCATGTTCCCGTCGCCCTCCCACGCGTAGACGTGCTGATCGAGCGAGCCGGCGACGATGTCGAGCCTGCCGTCGCCGTCGAGGTCCGCGAGAGCCGTACCGCCGAGGAAGCCGCGCTTGATGTGGTTGTCCTCGTTGATCGCGCGGTCTGCGGCGTTGAAGCAGGGCTTCGGAACGCCATCCACGCAAGGCTCTGACAGGGCGGGGTCGCTGCGGACCGGGAACCCGGCCAATGGGTCCCCGTGACGGTCCCAGGCATAGACGCGCTCGCCGGCGTTCATGACGATGTCGGGCGAGAGGTCTCCGTCGACATCGCCGATCGTCGGCGCCCGCGGGTTCTCGAGCGGTACGCCGCCAGAGACGCCGCCGACGCCGTGGGCCGCAGCGACCTCAAGCGGCTGCGTGGTGACGGGCGCGCCCCCGTTGAAGCTTGGGATCGGATCTCCGGAAAAGTCAAGGACGAAAAGCTCGCCCGAAGACGTGGCCTGGATGACGTCGAGCGCGTTGTCGCCGTCGAGATCGAAGAGGCGCGGCGGAACCTCGCCGCCGGACCCCGTCACCGACTGGCTCGCGTTCGAGTCCGAGCCGATCGGCCGCGGCCAGCCCGCGAGGTTGCCGTCGTCGCGGTAGGCGAAGAGGGCCTTTCGGTAGCGCCCGATGTTGTTGGGGCTCCCCTGTTCCTTCACCGTCAGGCGGATCTGGAACGAGTGGCGCTCGGGGTCAGGCTCGGGATAGCCGTCCCCGAGAGCGTTGCCATCTGACAACGCGCCGACCGGGCGGCCGAAGTCGATTCCGACCGAGCCGTCGCACGAGTCGGCCAACGTGTTCAGGATCGACTTCGGCATCGTCCCCAGGAGCCCGTCGGCCGGGCCGGAGCCCGACGCGCCGGGGATCGGCTGGAAGGAGGAGTCGGGAGCGTCGGCGCCGCAGGCGTAGTCGACCTGCCAGTCGCCGACGCCCGTGTCCGAGTGAGGCGCGGCGATGTGGCCGCGGATGGGCAACCCGCCGTCAAGGTGATCGACGTTCACCGGCGTGAACCAGTCGGGCGCGTTCAGCTGCGCCTCGGGCGGGATGCGCTCGGCCTTGATGCGCCCCATCGCGCCGGCCAGGTTCATCCTTCCGTAGCCGAAGTGAGGGTCCCAGCCGATCTGCGCCTTGTCCGGCAGGCCGATCAGCCCCGTGTTCAGGGGTCGTACGTCCTCCGCTGTCATCGTCAGGAGCTGGCGGATCTCGTTGCCCGAGAGCGGGTCGGCGTCGCCGAATACCTCGCGCCCGTACGAAGCGACCAGGGCCGCTGCGCCCGAAGCCTGACCGGTGGCCTCGGAGCCGGTCGCGCCCATCATCACCACGTCCGCCTTGCCGCCGTACTGGGTCAGGTTGGAGTTGCGGAAGAAGCTGGTCGTGGGCGGCTGAGCCGACGCGGTGATGCCAAGCGTCGAGGAGAGAAGGCCGAAGAAGTCGTCGCACGCATCCGAAGCCTCAGCGGGAATCGGCACGACGTCGCCGATGAGCGGCAGGCCGATTCCGTCGCACGTCTCGAACGGCGCGGTGTCGGGCAGCGCGCCCGCGACGTAGATCGCCTCGTTGTAGTTCGTGGGGTAGTTGTGGTTGGCCGAGTTGATGTCCGAGGAGACGGACATCAGCGCCAGCCCCTTCTCGTCGGCGTACTCATAAGCGCGGCGCGAGAAGCGGGTGTTGGTCAGGCCGCCATTTGCGCCTTCGGTCACGTCCGCGCCGTTGTCGGCCGCGTAGACCACGCCCATCGCGTGGAAGTCCGTCGGGACGACGAAGGTGTCCCAGATCCGAAGCGGCATGAACTGGCAGTCCGGGCACATCCCCGTGTCGCCTTGGCCGTTGTTCGTGTCCGACACTGCTTCGCGCGCGCGGCCCGTGCCGTGGCCGTTCGCCGAGCAGCAGCTCGATGCGTCGTACGGGTCATTGTCGTCGTCGAAGAAGTCCCAGCCCGCAATGTCGTCCTTGTAGCCGTTCGAGTCGTCATCGGCGTCGTCGGAGAACGCGCCGATCAGGTCCGAGCCGTCCAGGATGTTGTCTGCCTCCGTGTCGCCGTCGGCCGCGTCAACGCCCGAGTCGCAGGCGAAGTCGCGAACGTTGAACGCGCCGTCGCCGTTCGCGTCGTCGGCGGCCGTGAAGCTGTTGCACGGCGGACCGCCGTCGACGGGCGTAGCGCGATCGGCCGCCGGCTGGGGCAGCTCGGCTTCGTTCAGGTGAACCTTCTCGAGCAGCTCGCGGTCCTGCCAGCGAATACCGGTGTCCAGGATCGCGACGACCGTGTCCGGGTCGCCCGTCGAGTACTTCCAGGCTGAGTCGGCGCGGACGCCCGCGATCTGCGAGCACTGAGGCACTCCGTCGGCCACGTTCGCAGCCTTGCCCTGGGCGTCCAGCTGGGCGCAGTCGAGGTACGGGGTCGCGTTGAGTGGATGGGCCTCGAGCGGCAGCAGCGGAATCAGGTTCGCCGAGTCGGGGCTGAACCCGTAGGAGCCGTACTGCTCGGAGAAGAACGTGGTGCACTCGGGCGGTGTGCCCATCGTCTCCGCGTCGTCGAGCTCGCAGGGGTCGAAGCCGGGGTCGTTCGGCGTGTCGTTCCGCGGGTCCGGATCCGTGTCGGGCCCGGGAAACGCGGCTAGCGCGCTCGCAGGCACGGCGAGCACAACCAGGCAGAAAGCCAGCGAAGCGCGACTCCCCAAACGTGCTCCTCCCATCGGCGGCAAACAGTAATGCCGGGGCACTCTCGATGCGCCGGTTGGCTCTAGCTAGGGTCATGCCCATGTCTACCGCTCATATGCACACCAACGCTGGCCAGATCACCATCGAGCTCTTCGACGAGGACGCTCCAAAGACAGTCGAGAACTTCAAGAAGCTCGCAGGCGATGGCTTCTACGACGACCTCATCTTTCACCGCGTGATCAAGGACTTCATGATCCAGGGCGGCTGCCCCCAAGGCACCGGCACCGGCGGTCCCGGCTATCAGTTCGAAGACGAGTTCAACGACAACAAGGTCGTCCGCGGCGCCCTCGCGATGGCCAACGCCGGCCCGAACACGAACGGATCACAGTTCTTCATCGTCACCACCGAGGCCGCGCCGTGGCTCGACGGCAAGCACACCGTCTTCGGCCAGGTCACCGACGGCATGGACGTGGTCGACGCGATCGAGGGCACCAAGACGGGCTCGGGCGACCGCCCCGTCGAGGATCAGACCATCGAGCGCATCGAGTTCGCGGACTGATCCGCTCGCGTTGACCCACATCGATCTGCATATTGGCGACGCGGGCTATGACGACTGGGAGGTCGTGCGCGACTTCCCGGACCTGGAGACCGCTCAGGCCTTCTGCCAGCTCCTCGACGAGGCCGGCCTCGAAGCTGTGATCACCTCGGACTACGAGCTCGACGAGTTCCACCGCGGCGACATCGCGTTGCGCGTACCGCCGGGCAAGTGGTCTGCGGCAAACGAAGCGCTGGAGCCGCCGGAGGCGTAAGCGACTCAGACGACGTTCGATGGGCTGGGACGCCGAGAGTGATCTAACGGCCCTATATGTCCCGATATCTCACTCTCGGTGATTTAGGCGTTTCCTGAATCGTCAAGGTCCATCGACGAAAGGGCAGATCGGGCGGCATCGACGAAAGGTGTCGGCTCAACTCCAAAAACCCGTTCGAGTGCATTGTCCTCGACCAGGAGCTCCTCGTGAAGACCTTCGAGAAGCGGCTCGAGCAACTCTCGATCTGCGTCGACGACGGCGGACGCGGCGGCCGCTTCAAGTTTTGAATTGCTAAACGGCAGTGGGAGCGAGCGGTGCGATTGCCCGAGCAGCTCTGCGACGACCTCAGTCATCTCTTCCAGCGTCAGAACGTCGGGCCCCCCGATTTCGTACGTGCCTGGATCGACTTCACGAGCGGCAACTAGCGCTTCGACTACGTCATCGATTGCAACGGGCTGCACGCGGTGCTCGCGCCAGGTCGGAAAGGCCAGCGCAGGAAGCCGGTCCACGATTTGAACCAAGGTGCCAAAGGAGGCGCTCTTTGCGCCAACGATCATTGAGGCTCTCAAGCCGACGAACTCGTCGCTGCATTCGCGCAGAAGGTCCTCGACTTCGTTCCGTGATTCCAGGTGCTCACTCCGCTCGCCCGACCCGGTCACACCGCCGAGATAAATGGTCCGTTTGACTCCGCAACTCCTTGCGATTTTGCAAAAGTTCTGAGCTGCCTGGCGGTCGCGATCGGCGAAACCGCCCTCGACCCCTGGCTCCATCGAGTGGACCAGGTAGTAGACCTCGCGGACCCCTTCGAGCGCGGGCTCCAAGGAGTCAGGCTCTCCGAGGTCGGCCTCCACTGTTTCAAGGCCGTCCGAGTCCTGGAGCTTTGAAGCGTCTCGGACCAGGCACCGGACTTGCTCTCGTGAGCGAAGAGCCTGGAGCAGCGCACCACCGACGAAGCCTGTGGCGCCGGTGAGCAGAAGGGTGGCGCGATCAGCGGGAATCGTTGGATAGTAGTTAGGTGCTCAGGACGAAGAACGCCTGGGTCGGCGCGCTCGCGACTTCAGGCGCGGTGGATGTCTCGCGCGGTGGCCTGGGCGATTGGTTTGACCGCCAGATAGTCGATGTTCACGCGCGGTGGGCGGGTCACCACGAATGTGATCGTTTCGGCCACGTCCTCCGCCGTTAGCGGCTCCAGCCCCTCGTAGACCTTGGTCGCCTTCTCCTCGTCGCCGTCGAAGCGGACCAGCGAGAACTCGGTCTCGACCAGGCCGGGGGCGATCTCGGTGACTCGGATCGGCTTGCCCAGAAGCTCGAGCCGGAGGGTTCGGGTCAGCGCGTTGACGGCGTGCTTCGCCGCGGTGTAGCCGGCGCCGCCGGGGTAGACCTCGACTCCGGCCACCGAGCCGATCACGACGATGTGCCCTCCCCCGCCCCGCTCGAGAGCTGGCAGGAGCGCCTTCGTCACCCGCTCAACGCCCAGGACGTTGGTCTCGAACATCTCGAGCCACTTGGCCTCGTCGGCCTCCGCGACAGGCTCCAGGCCGAGTGCGCCGCCTGCGGAGTGGACGACGACATCTATCTGAGGCAGCGCCTCGGTTAAGGCACTGGCGGACGCGGGATCGGTGACGTCGAGCTCGAGCGCATCGCCGCCGACCTCATCGGCAAGCTCGCGGCAGCGCTCGAGCCGCCGCGCAGCGGAGACGGTGTGGAAGCCGGCGGCTGCAAGCCCGCGCACGGTCGCTGCGCCGATGCCGCTGGACGCGCCCGTCACGAGCGCGATTCGCTTGCCACTGAGGTCTTCTGCACCCATTGAGTCGATCTTAGGTGGGCTCACTTGCCAAGATGGGCGCGTGACGGAGTCCGACGAGACGACTGACGAGGCTGCGAAGGACGCAGCCGAGGACCCGACCGACGAGTCCAAGACAGCCAAACTCGCGACCGACCCCCGGCTGATCGCCGCCGCAAAAGCAATCCGCAAGGCGTTGCCGGGCGACTCGAGCTTTGGCGATGATCCTTTGTCGACGGCTGGCGGAAAGTCGAGCCAGCAGATCGGTCGCCGCCTCTCCGAGGCAACCGCCGAGAAGCCCAGTGTCCTGCGCGAGGCGGGGCTGACCGCGCTCCAGGTCTGGGACGCGATGGGCCAGACGGCCGGCCGCATCCCGGTCAAGGCTGACCTGACGATCCTTTTCACCGACCTCGTCGAGTTCTCGAACTGGTCCATGAAGGCGGGTGACGCCGCCGCGGTCGACCTGCTGCGCAAGGTCTCGCAGGCGATCGAGCCCCCCGTTGCCGCGAACACCGGCAAGGTCGTCAAGCGCCTCGGCGACGGGATGATGGCTGTCTTTGCCGATCCATCGGATGCGCTGACCGCCACCAGGGAGGCTCAGGCCCGCCTGGAGGAGGTCGAGGTCTCCGGTTACCGCCCGATGCTCCGCGCCGGCATGCACGTCGGCCGGCCCGAGCGGGTCGGTGACGACTATTTCGGCGTGGACGTGAACATCGCCGCGCGCGTGGCCGAGGCGGCGACCGGCGGTGAGATCCTGGCCACGGACAAGGTGCTGGCCGAGTTTGGCGAGGATGCGGTCAAGGCCAAGCGCAAGCGCATGTTCCGAGCCAAGGGCGTCCCGGCCGAGATCAAGGTCTATTCGATTCGCGTCACGGGCGAGTAGCCCGCGGCCCTAGCCGAGCAGCTTCTTTTTCTGAGACTCGAACTCTTCGTCGGTGAGGAGTCCCTGGCTCTTCAGGTCGGCCAGCTGGGTCAGCTGGGCTGCGACGTCTTGGCCGCCTCCGGCCGCCATTGCCGGAGCCGCAGGCGTTCCCATTCCCACGAACGAGTTGGCGACCTCGCCGAACATCTGGCGGAGGTTCTCGCGGCCGCTTTCGTCCGCGACCGTCGCGTAGGCCCAGGTACTTGCGTCCGCCGGGTCGTACCAGACGGGGTAGCGATCACCTTGCCGCGGGATCTCGACGCGCGAGACGGTGGTCTTCTTGGTGAGGTCCATCGTCGGGCTGCCGTCGAGCGGCTCGACGCGAAAGACCATCTCGATACGCGGATTGTCGTTCACGGTCATGCCCGTGTCGCGCACCGACACAACGGTGCCGACGCCCTTTGAACCGCTCGCCATGAGATCGGCAGCCTTTTCCTTTTTTGACTTCCCAAAGATGCCCATGGCGGCACCTTACATCCGCGCGCTCAGTCCTTGAGCTTCGCCTTGGCCGGCGTCGGGTCAACGTTCTTCGCCCGGTCCTTTGCCCGGACCTGAAGCGTGCCGCTTCCGGCGCCTGGGTTGTTGATCACCTTCGGTGAATCGCAACCCTTCCAGTCCCCGTTGCGCTTGCACTGGAACTTGACGCCGTCCTCGTTCGAGGACATCACGACCTTCACGCTCTTGCCTGGGCCGTTCTTCACCTTGGCATCGGTGTCGGGCGCGACGGTGTCGACCGTGAACTCGAACGAGATCGGGGTCGGATCCTCCATGGAGTCCTGATCGATCGCGCGTACCTCGAAGACGTGCTCGCCGTCGTCCAGCCCGGTCAACGTGTTGTTGCGCGGGCAGGGATTGAAGTCCGCCTCCTGGTTGGAGTCGAGCCGGCACTCATACGTCGAGCCGACGTCCGACGACATGTAGTCGAAGGTGGGGCTCGCGTTGTTCGAGATCTCCTTCGGCGTCGTGACGAACCTGGTTACAGGCGGGCCCGAATCGAATCCGGGAGCCAGCTGTGTCGCGCCGGGCAGGATCTTCTCGGCCGGAGCCGTCACCAGGCCCTCGACTTCGCCGGGGCTCTCGGCAACCGGCAGTCGCCACTCGAGCTGTTCGACGGTGATCGTGGTCTGGCCGGGAGCCACGTTCGAGTATCCCTCGTCGTGCGGGAGCAACTCGAGCTTGGCGATGTGTCCCTCCTCGAACTTCCAGGCGTTCGAGTAGAGCTGGAACACCTGCTTGACCGGCTCCTCAGAAGTCTCCGGACGCCACAGACCGCGGGCGATCAGCTTCTGGTCGCCGTTCGGCGCAATGTCCATGAGGCGTGCTGCGATCTGGTTGTTCGCGCCTGGCGAGGTGAACTCGGCAACCACTGTCGGCGAGCCGAGCAGCGTGTAGCCGCCCGTGGGCGCGGCGTTCATCTTGTAGATCGCGCCGCCCGGGCTGTCGCCCGCGCCCACTGTCTTGCAAGAGTTGACGCCGGATGCAGCGCCGAAGTCCGCGTTGAACGAGACGCCCGAGGTCTGAATCGTCTTGGTGCCGAGATCGATCTGACGCATCTCGCCGGGCGCCAGGTCGGCGAGGCTGTCGCCGTGGAACGGGCCGGCCGGCGGCGCGCCACAGGCCTGCGTCAAGGCGTCAACGCCCTGGACGGGCTCAGCCCCTGGCCCTTCAGATAGTGGGCGAACCAGGCGTTTTCACGGGCGCCGATGAATTGCGCCGACGCCGCCTGGTTCTGGCCACGCGGGTGGCCGAAGTCGGCAAACGTCAGCGCGATGTCTGCGTCCGGGTACTTAGTCAGCGTGCGGTTGTAATAGCGCGCGGACTCGTGGGCCGGGAAGAGGTCGTCGGTGAAGCCGCTCGTGATGAGCAGCGGCGAGGGCGCCGTCGAGTCGTCGATGTAGTACGACGAGTGGTGGGCCATGATCTCCTCGATGATCTCCTGTTCGGTTGCGCCGTACGGGCCGCCGGTGTCCAAGAAGGCCTTCCAGGTGGTGAGGTCCGCGTCGGGATCCACGCCCTGATCGGCGTAGTAGCCCAGGAGGAGCCCGCCCAGATAAAGCTGGTTGACCCACGTCTTCTTCTCGACGCCGATCTTGTCGACGTGGCCGAAGTAGGGGGCATCTGCGATGTAGTCAAGCGTTCCGCCGTTGGGCACCAGCGAGTAGGCGAGGTCCGTCCAGGGAATCTCAGGCGCCGCAGCAGCGATCTCGAGGTCGGTTCCGTCGGGGCTTTCCCAGGGGACCAAGCTGCCGTTGGGTGATCTCAGCTTGTGCCGCGCTTGGCACTCCAAGAACGGCCGCACCAACTGCCAGGAGCGCAAAGCGCTTCCTCGTTCCAACGAGCTTCTTCAACGAACGCCTCCCTGCGACTTACCCCGTGCGCATCCAGCGCGTGGGCGATTGACTCCTTCGCTACGAGAGAGTAGCTGAGGAAATCTCAGCGGGGGCGCTGCGCGCGTCGCGGCGGGCCTCGGCGAAGGTCACCAGGCGACCCCGCTCCTCGTCCCAGAGCTTGAGGCGAGTGGCCTTGATCCCGTCCCAGAAAGTCAGGACCGGAACCGAATGGAACAGCTCGACGTTGTCGTGAGCACGCTGCAGGTTGTAGTTGGGGATGCGCGCGTTCAGGTGGTGGACGTGATGAAGGCCGATGTTCCCTGTGAAGAACTGGAGCGGCTGCGGCAGCTTGAGGTAGGAGCTGCCCTCGAGCGCCGAAGCTTCGTAGCTCCACGCGTCGGCGTTCTCCCAGTAGACGTCCTCGAACTGATGCTGGACGTAGAAGAGCCACACGCCGGCCGAGCCGGCCATAAAGATCGTCGGCGCCTGGATCAGGAGGTAGTCGATCGGGCCGATGAGGGCGCAGATGCCGCCGATGATGACCAGCAGCGCGAGGTTGGTCACGTGGACGCTTCGGCGCAGCTTCTTCGACGCGTTCTTCGGCGGGATGCGCGGGCCGATCACGAGCGACCAGAGCGGGCCGATCGTGAACATGACTGCCGGGTGGCGAAAGAGCCAGTAGGCGGTCTTCTTCATCGGCGAGGCCGCGTGCCACTCCGCAAGGGTCATGGTGGGCACGTCGCCTTGGCCGCGGCGGTCCAGGTCGCCGGCGCTCCCGTGGTGGGCGGCGTGGTGCCAGCGCCAGTTGCTGAACGGGTGCATCACTACAAGCCCGAGGCCCACACCCCACGCGTTGTTCACCTTCCGCGATTCGAACAGCGAGCCGTGCGTGGCGTCGTGGAAGAGGATGAACGTTCTGAGGAGGAAGCCCGATGCGGGGATCGCGACAGCCAGAACCAGCCAGTACGAGACGTCGAGCAAGAAGTACATGACGACGGACAGCGCGATGTAAGGCACGATCGACGTGAAGATGTCGAGCCAGGTCCTCCACACACTCGGGCGGGAATACGGGTCGAGGGCGATCGCCCACTCGGGACGCTTACGGGTTGGGGTGATGGTCGCGGTCGTCATCTTGGGGCGCAGGCTAGTGGATCATATTAGGGTGGCCTAACACCCTTTCCATGATACGTCTCTGTTAACCGCTTTTGGCTCCCAGGAAACGGCCTATGCGCACTGTTGAGGCTACAGCTTCCGGCGTGATCGGGAAGATCGGCCACACGTGGATGAGCTCGTGGCCGATCTCGAGCTCGACGTCCACCCCCTGCTCGCTCGCTGACTCGGCGAAGCTCACCGAGTCGTCATAGAGGATCTCGTGCGTGCCGACCAGGACCAGGGTCGGCGGCAGCCCGGATAGGTCGGCGAAGAGCGGCGAGCACAACGGGTCGCGGGCATCCGCGCCGTCGAGGTAGCGCTCGGCCGTCTCGCGGAGGGAGTGATCGAGCACAGGGTCGCCCTCGAACCGCGAGTCCCAGGACGGGCTCGTACACGTCAGGTCGAGCCAGGGCGAGAGGAGCACGAGCGCGCGGGGCAATGGCTCGCCCGCGTCACGCAACGCAACGCAGATAGCCACGGAAAGGCCGCCGCCCGCCGAGTCCCCTGCCAGCACGATTCGGCTCGCGTCCCCGTCCAGTTCGCCGAGGAGCGCCCGATAGGCAGCGGTCGCGTCGTCGAGTGCCGCCGGGAACGGATGCTCGGGCGCAAGCCGGTACTCGGGCAGGACCGCGACCGCGCTGGCCGTCCGCGCGAGCCGCGCTGCCAGCTCTGAATGGGACCGTGGAGAGCCGCCTCCGTAGCCGCCGCCGTGTAGGTAGAAGAGAACAGCATCGCCCGCATCAGGCGGGGTGAGCCGAACGGCCGGCACTCCCCCGAGGTCTATGTCAGCTCGCTCGACATCTTCCGGCAGAGGGAACACGTCCGCCAGCCCTTCCAGGCGCTGGCGCCGCTGCTCCATCGTTCTCTTCGCCGGATCAGACGAGCGCTGCTGCTCGAAGAGCAGCTGGGTGATCTGTTCGAGCTCGGCACTCCGCATCCCCGCAAAGTACCTTGGCCCCATGGCTCAGCCCCTCCTGGCCGTCGATGCTCCCTCTCTCCTCTACCGCGCGTTCTATGCGCTGCCCGACTCGATCACGGACTCAAAGGGCGTCTCGGTGAACGCGCTCCTGGGTGCGGCCAACCTCGTTCTCAAAGAGATCGAGGAGCACGACCCCCGCGCGGTCGTCATGTGCTTCGGGGCCGAAGCGGCCGCCTATCGCAAGAAGGCGCTGCCGGCGTATCACGCGGACCGCCCCGAGATGCCGGAGCGGCTCGTGCCCCAGTGGGAGCGCGCGAAGAGCTTCTTCGAGGGCTTCGGCTGGACGGTCCGCCGCCACGCCACGCTTGAGGCCGACGATCTCCTGGGCACGCTCGCTGACCTCGAGACGGAAGCCGGCGGCAATGCCCTTCTCCTGACCGGGGACCGCGACATGTTCCAGTGCGCCTCTGCGCAGGTGACCGTCCTGTACCTGCAGACCGGAAAGCGCGGAGCCCAGCCGATCGGGCCGAAGGAGGTCAAGGCGCGCTACGGCATCGGCCCCGAGCTCGTACCGGACTTCATCGCGCTCCGCGGCGACCCGTCCGACGGGATCCCCGGCGCCAAGGGAGTTGGCGAGAAGACCGCGGCTGAGCTCCTGCGCGAGCACGGCTCGCTCGAAGCGCTGCTCGACGACGCCTTGCGGATCAAGCGGCCCGCACTCCGCACCACCCTGACGTCGACCGCCGACGAGATCCGCTCCTACCTGGACATCGCAACCCTCCGGGACGCAAAGATCGACCGCCCGAAGGACGCGCCGACGAACCTCAAGGGCGGCGCCCGCTCAGCCCGCCGCCACGGCATGAATCGCCTGGCCGAGCGCTTGGAGAAGATGGCCGAAGAGTCTTAGAGGTAGCGCCGTGCCGCCTCACCCGCCGAGGCGCCGTACGAGCCGCCGAAGAGGAGGGCGTGGACCAGCAGAGGCTGGAGCTGCCAGAGATCGATGCGCTCTGCGTGTCCGTCGAGGAGTGGTGCCGCTTCCTCGTATGCCGCGAAGATCCGCTCGCTCGGCGCGCCGAACAGCCGCAGCATCGCCAGATCGACCTCGCGGTGGCCGCCGTATGCCGCGGGGTCGATGAGCCATGCACGCCCGTCCTTGCCGGCAAGGACGTTGCCACTCCACAAATCGCCGTGGAGGCGGGATGGCGGCTCCTCGGGGCCTGCCAGCTCGTCGATCCGCTCGCAGACGGCCTCGACAGCTTCCAGGTCGCTGGCCGAGAGGTTGCCGCAGGCATGGGCTCGCCGCGCCAGCGGCACCAGCATCTGCTCGGCGTAGAGGCGCGGCCAGCTTTCGGCTTCGGCCAGCTCGAGCGCGGCCAAGCCAATGCGCAGAACATCGTCCGGAGCGCCTGGGGGCAGCGACCCATGGCTCCTTGCGCCGAGTGCGTGCATCGTTGCGAGGTCGCGGCCGAGCTCTTCGGCGCCTTCGTCGGAGAGGCGGCCAGTCTCGATCCGCTCGAGCGCAAGCCAGCCGGGATCGCCGCCGACACCCAAGACCTCGGGGACGCGAACCCCTTCCGCCTCGGCCAGCCAGCGCAGGCCCGCCGCCTCCATCTCGAAGTCCGCGCGCCGCGCCTCGGGGCGCGACTTCTGGAACTCGCTCACTTGGAGACCGTGGTGATGTCCTCGATCAGCGCTTTGCACGAGCGCTCGATGATCTCAACGACGTCGGCAAAGCCGTCATCGCCACCGTAGTAGGGGTCGGGCACGTCGAGCTCGCCATCCGCGTATGAGCGCAGCAGCCGGACCTTCTCGCGGTCGTCCTCGGACCGCGCCAAAGCAAGGAGATCGTCACGGTTCTGGCGGTCCATCGCGATCAGGAGGTCGAAGTCCTCGAAGTCGCCGAGCGCGACCTGGCGCGCCGTGCCCGTCAGCTCAACGCCGCGCTCAGCGGCCGCAGCGACGGACCGCTCGTCGGGCGGATAGCCGATGTGCCAGTCGCCGGTCCCGGCGCTCTCCACCTC
The DNA here is from genome assembly GCA_963786495.1 of uncultured bacterium. Lineage (GTDB taxonomy): Bacteria > Actinomycetota > Thermoleophilia > Solirubrobacterales > 70-9 > JALZKA01. The sequence continues at coordinate 379,068 of CAWAZL010000002.1, forward strand.
CATCTCGCCATCAAGCGCACACTCGGCGACCAGCCCGCGCATGACTGCCTCGGCGGTGGGCGATCGGCAGATGTTCCCGAGGCAGACGAAGAGGATGCGCACGCGCGAAAGGCTAGAGGTGCTCGCGCCCGTGCGGCTCCGTGAAGTCCACGTCCGGCATGACGGCGATCAGGCCGCTCGGGTTCACGTCTGGATGGGTCGTGTAGTAGTGGCGGCGAATGTCGTCGAAGCGGACGGTCTCGGCAACGCCTTCGCGCTGGAAGAGATCGCGCGTGTACGGCCACAGGTGCTCGTACTCCACGAGCTTTCGCCGCGAGCACTTGAAGTGGATGTTGTAGACCGCGTCGAAGCGGACGAGCGTCGGAAACAGGCGCCAGTCCGTCTCGAGGGGCTCGTCGCCGAAGAGGTAACGGCGCGTTGCCAGCCTCTCATCCAACTCGTCCATCATCTCGAAGAGGCCTTCGACCTCCTGCTCGTAGACGTCCTGATTCGTCGAGAACCCTGCCTTGTAGACGGCGTTGTTGAGCGAGTCGTACGTGCGCTCGTTCAGCGCATCGATCTCGTCGCGGCGGTCTTCGGGGTAGAGGTCGACCGGGTGCTCGGCGAGCGGCTTGAAGACCGTATGGAGCATCCGAAGGACGTCGGCTGACTCGTTTGAAACGATCTCCTCGCGCTCGGTGTCCCACAGGACCGGCGTGGAAGCGCGGTCGTCGTAGCCGGACTCCGTCTCCTCGTATGCGGCGGCGAGCCGGGTGAAGACCTCCGCGTTGTTCGTGTACTCACCGCCCGTGAACTCCCAGCCGCGCGAGTCCCGATACGGGTCGAGAACCGACATCCCGACAGCGTTCTCTAGGCCCATCAGCTTGCGCGCGATGGCCGAGCGGTGCGCCCAGGGGCACGCCCAGCTCACGTACAGGTGATACCGCCCTGAGGCGAGCGGGTACTCCGTCGAGCCATCATCGGAGACCCAGTCGCGAAACGCGCTTTCCTGGCGGTCAAATGAGCCGTCGTTCGACGCCTCCTTGCCCAGGCTGAACCCTGTCCCTGAAGTCGTCACCTTTCGCTCATACCCGTTTGGGCTTAAAGATCGCCTCCATCGCGGAGTGATCGGAGAGCCCCGCCTCACGCCACTCGTGGACGTAATCGCAGTAGACGGGATTGAGCGACCCGCTCGCCAGGATGTGGTCCAGGCGGTGCGCGTGCTTCCGGCGCGCGCGTGTGTTGAACACCCAGCTCACATCGCGCCGGCCATAGCCGTTCAGCGCGCGGAAGATGTCGGGCAGGTCCCATTCAACGAGGCCGAGGAGAAGTGAGCGCTCTGCGGCATCCCACCGCTCCTCATCGTCGGGATGGTTGGAGGCAAATGTCTCGACCTCGCCTTCGTCCGACTCGTATCGCGGCGTGTTGAGGTCTCCGCAAAGAATCCGGTGCCGCTCGCTCGGCCGGGCGAGCGACGCGAACAGCACCTCGCAGGTCTCGGCCTTGATGAGCCCGTTGGAGGCCGCCGGCGGGATATGAGCGTTCCAGATCTCGAGTTGGCCCCACGGACTGTCCGTGGCCACGCCAAGGACGCGCTCAGGCTGCGGCACAAGGATCCCTATGAGGGGCTTCAGCACCCATCGGCTTGCCGTGAGGTTGAAGAGGCGCCGCGGCGCCACCAGCTCGCTCGAATCGAGGGAGTGCTCAAGTCCGATCTTCAAGAGCGCCTCCCGCCAACGCGGCGCGGTGCTCGCGCGCACTTCTTGCAGGCACACGACGTCCGGCTCGCGCCGCGCCACCGCCCCTGCCTGGCGGTCCATGACGGCAGTTCGCCCTGCGATGTTCCAGGTCAACAGTTTCACGCGTTATCCCTAGCATTTGCGGGGAACACGGGTTCGATCATGTCGGCACCAACATCAGACGCAACGAAATTGGACGTCCTGCAAGATCTGGTCGCGCGCTTCGATCCCGCGGATATCGACGTCCCGGGCGGTGCTACGCGAATCAGGCTCGAGGACAACAACGGCACTGCGGCGCTGATGCCTTGATCGAAGGCGGTGTAGCGCGCGATCGTCCCATCCGACGGCGCTTACGACTCAGTACTTCAGGCGGATCCGGAGGTCTGGGAGAAGATCGCGCAGGACGTACGCGCGGGAATGGCCGCCTATCGAGCGGGGCAGCTTCGGATCAGGGAAAACCTCCACCTTGGCGTTGGCTTTCTGGCCGCGACGAGCGGGGATACCGACCCCAACCGCCTTCGCTTCGAGCGCATCCGCACCGCCAACCACGAGCTCTCGGTCCTGAGCGCGGGAGAAGGGACGCCGCTGATATGCATCCACGGCCTGGGCGGTACCAAGGCTTCCTTCCTGCCGACGGTCTCGGCCCTCGCGCCCCAGGGATTCAGGGTCGTCTGCGTTGACCTGCCCGGCTTCGGCGACTCGCACAAGCCCCGCTCGGGCAGCTACGACGCGCCCTGGTTCGCCGCTGCTCTGATGGAGCTGCTCGACGAGCTCGGGATCGAGCGCGCGCATCTCGCCGGCAACAGCATGGGCGGGCGGATCGCGATCGAGACTGGGCTCCTCTATCCGGACCGAGTCGAGAAGCTGGTGCTTCTTTCTCCCGCGCTCGCGTGGCTTCGGGACCGCGGCTGGAAGTGGCTTCTGCGGGATCCGCTGCCCCAGCTCGGCTTCATCCAGCCAACCCCACGGCGCTGGTCGAGCCGATCGTCCGCGGCTCGTACCTGGCGCGAAGGATGGCTGGACCGCCGCCGGCGTTGACGAGTTCCTGCGCTCGTATTTGACCCGAACGGCCGCTACGCGTTTTATGAGTCGGCGCGCCGGATCTACATGGACGAGCCACACGGCGAGGATGGACTTTGGACCCGCCTGGCGGGATGGCTCCCGAGACGATGTTCGTCTGGGGAAGGCAGGACCAGCTCGTCCCGATCTCCTTCATGCGCCACGTCGAGGAGTGCCTGCCCTCTGCGCGTCATGTGGAGCTCGACTGCGGACACGTCCCCAGGTCGAGGCACCCGGCCCGACGCACCAGGCGATGGCTGAGTTCCTCCGCGGCTAGCCGCCTTCGGCGTCGCGCTCGGAGCGCTCGCGCTCGGCGAGCTTCTCCTTGAGGTACGCGGCTTTGTCGCGACGGCGTCGTGCTGGTCGGCCTCGTCGGAGAGGTCCGAATGCTCCAGAAGCTCGTGTTCGCGCGTCTCGCGGGTCTCCTGTTCCTCGCGGAGCTCGTGCGTCTTGTCCTTCTCAGATTCAGTGTCCATGGCCTCGGTACCTATGCCCGGATGAAGCTCGCGCAACGCTCCCCGACCATGATCGCGGGAGCGTTCGTGTTCGCGCGCGTGATAACTGGCAGGACCGAGGCGTCCGCCACGCGCAGGCCTTCGACGCCGTGAACCCGCAGCTCGGGGTCGACGACGCCCTCACCCTCAAAGCCGATCCGTGCCGTGCAGGCCGGGTGGTAGGTGTGCTCGCAGGTGCGGCGGATCCACGCCTCGATCTCTTCATCGGTCTGGACGTCCGAGCCGGGCTGGATCTCGGCCTCGATCAGCCCCGCCATCGGTTCGGTGGCGGCGATCTCCCGCGAGCGCCGGATAGCCCGGATCAGCGCGTCGACGTCGGCGCGCTCCGTGAGCATGTTGAGCTGCACCGCCGGCAGTTCCTTCGGGTCCGCGGAGCGGGCCAGGACCGTGCCGCGGCTCTTCGGCGTCCAAAGCGACTGCGCGATCACCATCGCCGGCTTCGGGTGCTCGACGGCCCCGTGCTCCCAGAAGAACGCAGGGCCAAAGAGGAGCTCGAAGTCGGGAGCCTCGAGCGAATCGTCCGTGCGGATCAGGGCGAGCGCCTCCGCGATGTTCGACGCGAGTTTGCCGCGTCCGCCCGCGAGCCAGCGCACCAGATACTTCGGGTGAGTCGCGTCGGAGAGACCGATGTGGCCCTCACGAAGCTCCCAGTTGACGAGTGTCAACGCGTGCTCCTGGAGGTTCGAGCCCACGCCGGGGCTGTCGACGATGGGCTCGATTCCCACCGACTTGAGGTGCTCGGCCGGACCGATGCCCGAGAGCTGGAGGAGGTGTGGGGTGTTGAAGGCGCCGGCCGAAAGCACGATGTCGGCCCGCGCCGCCGCGGCGCCCTTGCGGCCACGTTTCTCCCACTCGACGCCGACCGCGCGGCCGTCGCGTACGACGACATGCTTGACGAGCGCTTTTTTTGAGATCGTCAGATTCGCGCGCTTCTGTGCCCTCCCGAGGTAGGCGCGGGCGGCGTTCCACCGTCGTCCCTGCCAAATCGTTGTCGGCGAGGCACCCACCCCCTCCTCGCAGTTCGAGAGATCTTCGTTCGGCGGAAGCCCGGCCGCGCGCGCGGCCTCTATGAACTTCTCCGTGAGCGGATCAGGATCCCGCTGACGCGTGACGTGGACCGGCCCATCTTCGTTCGTCGTGAAGCCTGGGATTCCGGAGCGGCGCTCGATGCGCTCATACACGGGCCGCACGTCGTCCCACGACCAGCCCTCGATGCCCCACCCGTCGTAGTCGGCCTGGTGTCCACGCATCCAGAGCATCGCGTTCATCGAGCTGCACCCGCCCATGACCTTTCCCCGCGGCTCGTAGATCCGCCGGTTGTCGCAGCCCGGCTCGGGTCCCGTGAAGTAGTCCCAGTCGATCTTCGTGTGGAACTGGTTCGAGAACGCGAGCGGCGCAAGTACCTCCAGGCGGTTCGCCGACCCGCCGGCCTCGAGCAGGAGCACCCGCCGGTTCGGGTCCTCGGAAAGCCTCGCTGCCACGGCGCACCCTGCCGACCCAGCGCCGATCACGATGTGGTCGTAGGTCTCGATCGAGCGGACACTACCGCCGCGCTGATTGACACAAGTTGCTGCCTGGCGTACCGTATGTGCATGAGCGTGGGGAGGCGGCGCCTTGCCGCAATCGTGGGGACGACGCTTGCGACGGCCGCAGGCGCAGTCGCATGGGGTAACGCCGGCAGCCACGGCGACTCCACCGGCGACAGCGAGGGACCGGCCTCGACGGACATCATTTTTGCGCAGCACAAGCACCGCAGCGAGACGCGCCTTGATCACTCCGTGTACACGGACGGCAAGCCGCATGTCAACGACCCTCCGAACCTCTACTTCGATACGGACGACGACCAGGTCGCCGATTTCAAGTTCCGACATGCGCGCGGCCGCGACGAGGTCGTCCTGCTATCGGATGCGGATCGCACACGTCCCGCGGTTGTGAGCAAGGTAACCAAGCACGGCCTCTCGATCCGGTTCCAGGAAGGGGCGATCAGGACTCCGTCGACCTACCGCTGGTACGCCGCCTACGAGACGAACGGCGAGGTCCTTGACCGGGCCCCCGACGAGACCTGGATCTTCCACAACCTCGAGGTGCACGACTAAGAGTCGCTCGGGCCCGGAACGTCCAGCGCTACCCCCAATAGGGCACAGCGTGGGACGTTTAGCTCGGAATGGTGGCTACGCCGGCTGTTTAGCGACACCGAGGCGCGCGGGCGTGTCGTCGTCGCAGCCGGCGAAGAAGCCTCCGACCGCGTCGATCAGGTGCTCGAAGGAGTCGGCGCCGAAGAGGATCGGCTGGTAATGCGTGATGTCGTATCGAGCGTCGCCATCTGCGCGAAATCGAGGGGGCGGATCTCTGCCGAGCGGAACTCCTCGATCTCGCCATAGGAGGAGAGGAGTCCCGGCGCCGTACGCGCGGAACTCGCCCCGTCCTCGCGCAGGACACCGAACTCCATCGTGAACCAGAAGACGTCGGCAACCAACTGCAACGCCTCCGGTGTTTCCGCCCGCCTGGCGGCTTCGCCCGCGAGCCGGTTCACCTCGGCGAGCTGCGGGTCGGCGAGCAGATGCCCGTGGCCGATCACCTCGTGGATCAGGTCGGGCTCCGGCGTATATAGAGGCGCGTCGGGGTGGCGCACGTACTGGGTCGAGTGGAAGCGCCGGTCGGCCAGCGAGCCGTAGAACTCGTCGAGCGGGCACGATCCCCGCCGCGGGGACGTACTCGAAACCGGTCAGCGGCGCGCAGGTTGGCTGTGATCTCGTCGAGCTGCGGGATGTGATCGCGCGGGAGGTCGAGCGCGACGACCGCCTCGCGGAATGCCCGGCAGGCTAGCGCTCGTGCTTGGGCGCGAGCTCGCGCCAGACGGTGCGCCAGACCTCCTGCTCGGCCTCGGAGTAGTCGATCCGCGGGACCGGCTCGCCCTCGCTGCCAGTCGAGTGCCGCCGCGGCGATCGAGTTGCGACGCTCGCGGTAGGCGGGGTCGTTGACGCCGGGGTGCTCGTCGTCGAGATGGACGGTGACGTCGCCGTCGTCGTCTGCGGGTGACGGGCGAGTAGAGCTGTGCCTCCTCGAACATCAGCCCGTGGTCGTCGTCGTCGCCGGCTCGGCTCGTCCGGCTCGAACCAGGACATCGCGTAATCCGGCTGGTCGAGGTCCCGCGAGAGGCCGGACAGCTTGAGCGGGCGTGAACGTGTCCCACATCACCGCCAGCTCCTCGGTCCTGCGCGCGCCAAGCGAGGCCTCGACCAGGCCCGGCTGCGGCCCGTGCGGCAGGCCCGAGGGGTGAAGGGTGATCATCCCGACGTCGACGCCCTTGCGGCTGCCGAACTGGCCGTCGACGTAGTAGATCGCCTCCTCGGACTGCACGTTCGAGTGGTGGTAGGGCAGCGCGATCGCCTCGGGGTCGTAGTCGAGCTCCCGCGGGCAGAACGAGCAGATCACGAAGTTCTGGCCCTGGAACGTCTGGTGGACGGGCGGCGGCATGTGGATCCGGCCCGTGATCGGCTCGAAATCGTCGGTGTTGAACGTGTAGGGATAGACGTAGCCGTCCCAGCCGACCACGTCGAACGGGTGGTAGTCGAGGACGTAGGTCTGGTGCCCGTCGCGTACCCGGACCACGAGCTCGTGCTCGTCGCGGTCGGTGTGGGTGTGGAGCTCCGCCGGCGGGTGGAAGTCGCGCTGTGAGAACGGCGCGTGCTCGAGCAGCTGGCCGTAGCGGTTGCGATAGCGGTTCGGCGTCTCGATCTCGCCCGGCGTGTGGAAGCAGAGCCAGGCCTGCTCGCCGGGCTCGTGGAGTCCATCCGCACCCGGTAGGTGGTGCCGCGCGGGATCACGACGTAGTCGTGCGTCGCGATATGGCACGTCGCCGAAGATCGTCTCGACCGTGCCGGTCCCGCGGTGGATGAAGAGGACCTCGTCGCCCTCGCCGTTGCGGTAGAAGCCGTCGCGCTCCTCCGTCGGCTTCGCAGACCGACACCTCGATGTCGCCGTTCCACTGCAGGAGCTGGCGCGCCGTCGAGCCAGTCGCCGCCGGGCTCGACCGGGTTCGTGTCGGTGAGCCGGTGGACGTGGGTATCGGGCACCCACTCGTCGCGGATGATCGGCTGGAAGTCGCCGACCTCGGCTGACCCGGCAGGGCGAGTGGAGGTGGTAGAGGATCGACTCGTTGCCCGAGAATCCCTCGAAGCCGAGGACCTCCTCGGTGAGGAGCTTGCCGTCGCGCCGGAACTGGACGTGGCGCTTGGCCGGGACCTCGCCGAGCTCGCGTAGCGCATCAGAGATTCCCCCGCTTGTCCTGCTCGCGCTCGATCGCTTCGAAGAGCGCCTTGAAGTTGCCCGGCGCCGAAGCCCGTGGCGCCGTGGCGCTCGATGATCTCGAAGAACACGGTCGGCCGGTCCCCCACCGGCTTGGTGAAGATCTGAAGCAGGTAGCCCTCGTCGTCGTGGTCGACCAGGATCCCCTGCTCGCGGAGGTCGGCGAGCTGGCCGGCCACCTCGGGGACCCGTTCGGGCACCTCGTCGTAGTAGGCGTCCGGGATCGCGAGGAAGCCGACGCCGCGCCGCCTGAGCTCGGCGACGGTGCCGACGATGTCGCGCGTCGCGACCGCGATGTGCTGGGCGCCCGCGCCCTCGTAGAACTCGAGGTACTCGTCGATCTGCGACTTGCTTGCAGGCCCTCGGCCGGCTCGTTGATCGGGAACTTGATGCGGCCGTTGCCGGAGGCGACGACCTTCGACATCAGCGCCGAGTACTCGGTCGAGATCGCCTCGTCGGAGAAGTGGATCATCTCGACCATCCCGAAGACGCGCTCGTAGAAGTGGACCCACTCCTCCATGTGGCCGAGCTCGACGTTGCCGACGATGTGGTCGATCGCCAGCAGCATGTCGTCGCGTCGGGCGACGCCGGCTCGGCGACCGCCTGGAAGCCGGGCCAGAAACGCGCCCTCGTAGCCGGAGCGGTCGACGAAGGTGTGGAGGGTGTCGCCGTAGGCGGCGATCGTCGCGGTGCGAATCGTTCCGTCCTCGTCGCGTGAAGTCCACGGGGTTCGGAGATCCCGCGCGCGCCGCGCCCGAGCGCCTCGGCGTAGGCCTCGTCGACGTCGGGAACCGAGAGCGCGATCGAGCGGACGCCGTCGCCGTGGCGGGCGTGGTGGCGGGCGATCTCGGAGTCGGAGCGGAGGGCGCCGGTGACCACGAGGCGGATCCGGCCCTGCTCGAGGACGAACGAGGTCCGGTCGCGAATGCCGGTCTCGAGGCCCGGCGAAGGCGACGCGGCGGAAGCCGAAGGCGTGCTCGTAGAAGTACGCGGCCTGGGCGGCGTTGCCGACGAACATCTCGACGTGGTCGATGCCGTTGAGCGGCATGTGGTCCGTTCGGCGGGGCGGTGGGGGCTGGCTGGTGGCGGTCTCGGGCGGCATCGGATCTCCTCGTCGTCGGGGTCACCTTTATGATCCGCTTGTTGATGGCATCTTCAATGCCGATTCGTTGCGGTAGGAGGTCAATCAGGGTGAATCTCGACGAAATAGACCAGCAGATCGTTTCGCTGCTGCGTGAGAACGCCCGCCGGTCCTTCCAGGACATCGGCTCGCGGGTGTCGCTGTCAGCGCCCGGCGGTCAAGCGCCGGGTGGACCGGCTCGAGGAGGCCGGCGTGATCCGGGGCTACTCGGCGGTGCTCGACCACGTCGCTCTCGGATGGACGACCCACGCCGTGGTCTCGCTGTTCTGCGAGGGGCGGATGTCGGCCGCGGAGATCCTCGCCGCCGCAGGCCGGCACCCCGAGGTGGCCGCGGCCCACACGGTCGCCGGCGAGGCGAGCGCGATCCTCCACCTCCACGCCCGCGACACCGAGCATCTCGAGGAGGCGCTCGAGCGACTCCGCGACGCTCCCGGGGATCACGCGCACGCAAACCCAGGTCGTCCTGTCGACGCTGTTCGAGCGGCCGGTCGAGTAGGCGCGTCAGACGATGGTCCGCCTGGACGAGCTCGCCAAGGCCGTCGGCGGCGATCGCGACCTCGTCGCCCGGGCTCGAGCCAGCGCTCGCCGGCGAGCGGGCCGAGCTCAGCAGGCAGCCGCGGTTGAGCGTGCCCGACCCGAGCACGTCGCCGGGCTCGCAAGCTGGGTGTCGCGCGCGGCGTGCGCGACGATCTCCTCCCAGGACCAGTGCTGCTCGGCCGCCGTGCGTCCGGTCAGCTCCTCGCCGTTCACGGACGACCGTCGCTTCGATCGTCGAGCCGCCCGTCGATCGTCGGCAGCTCGTCGGGCGTCACCAGCCAGGGCCCGAGGGACGTCGCGAAGTCCTTGCCCTTCGCCGGTCCGAGCCCCACGGTCATCTCCTGCGCCTGGACGTCGCGCGCGCTCCAGTCGTTCATCAGCGTGAAGCCGGCGATCTCGCCGCCCGCGCCGATCACGGCGGCGATCTCGAGCTCGAAGTCGAGCATCCTGCGTCGCGGCGGGCCGTTGCACGGGCTCGGCCCGGACCCTGCGATCGACGCCGGGTTGGAGAAGTAGAAGACGGGCGCCTCGTACCAGGCCGGGGGAACTTCTCCCCCGCGCCGCCGCCAGCCGGCCTCGACGTGGCCCTCGAAGGCGAAGAAGTCACGGACGCTCGGGGGGCGCGGAACCGGGGCGAGCAGCTCCGCTTCCGCGACCGAGACTTGGGAACTCCCGTGTCTGCCCTGGCCGACGCCCGGAGCCAGGAGATCATGTCAGGGGCGTCCAGCACTGAGATCGCGTCGCCCTCGAGGCGTCCGACGCAGTCAGCGTCGGCGGAGTGTCGAAAGCTCACTAGCCGCATCGCGGCAAGTCTCGCACGGAAAAGAGTTCAGGTTTTCGAGACGTCGGGTGTACGGTTGTGCTTGATGGGCCCGAAACCGGAGGGCCGGGCTGCCGTCCTCGAAACCCTCGCAAGCGGAATCGAGGCGGAAGCAGGCTTCAGTTCAGTTGTCGTCAACCTTTTCCGTCCGGACGAGGAGGATTACCAGATCTTGGTCCTTCGCGGTCCGGATGAGCTTCGCGATGCGCTTCGTGGCGGGAAGCTCTCCCGCGACTCGTGGATGCAGCTTCTGGAGAGGAGGTTCGAGCGCTTCGGCGCATTCTTCATCCCCGAGGGTGAGGGAGATTGGGGAGACGCCCCGATGTACGACCCGCCCAAGGACGCTGGCGAAGGCGAGAACCGCTGGAGGAAGGGCGACGCGCTGTTTGCCCCGATGCGCTGTACACACGGCTCCGTCTTGGGGATCGTTTCCGTTGACGAGCCGCGAGACGGCCAGCGCCCGACGGACCGACAGATCCTGACCCTCACGACGCTGTGCGCCCAGGCCGGCGCGGCGCTCGACGAGTCCTAGAAGATCCAGGCTCCGGATTCGTCGCGCTTGGCGCCAAGGCGCTCGAGCGTCGCGGCATAGTGCTCGCCGTCCTCGGCGGCGAACACGAGCGAGGCGTCATGGCCGATCGCCGCATGCTTCATCGAGCGAGGCGGATCAGCCGTGATTCGGAGCGTCGGCTCGGTTTCAAGCCCAAGCCCGACGCAGATGTCGCGGAGACGCGTCATGTCCGCCTCGACCTCGTCGCGGTCCGCCTCCTCGCCCCGGAGCAGGACTGACTCGACCACCCCGCCCTCGTTTGCCGCAAGTTCCTGCGCCATTTGCAACACGGTCGGAGCGGCCTCGACGTCGACGACGGTGACCAGGACCCGCTCGCCGGGTGCGCGCACGGCCCTTCCGGGCCGCTCGACCTTCTTGATCTGCGATTCGGCCACAAGCGTCGCGATGAGAATGCTCGCGAAGATCAGGATCAGGACCGCGTTCACAACGGACTCTCCGAACAGGCCGATCTGGTAGCCGACGGACGTCGAAGCGAGCGTTGCGGCGGCCTGTGGCGCGGTGAGCGAGAAGGTGAGAAGCGCCTGGGCGGGCGTGGCTTGGTAGAGCGGCCGGGTGAGCTGGGCGGCGATCATCTTGCCGCCCAGGCAGGCCACGATGAAGAGACCGGCGAGGCCAAGCGTCTCGGGCTCAACCATCACCGACGGCTTGAGAAGAAGCCCGATCGAGACGAGGAAGACCGGCACGAACAATGCGGTCCCGAAGAAGTCGATACGCCCCATCAGGGGCCCCTCGTTCGGCACGAGCCGGTTCATGCCGAGCCCGGCGAAGAACGCGCCGACGATGCCCTCTATCCCGAACGTGTCGGCGACACCGCAGCAGTAAGGAAGGCGGCGACGATGACCACGTAGCGCACGGCCGCCTCCCGGCCGACGAGGTTGATCGCGCGGCGAGCCAGCCAGGGCAAGCACGACGAAGCAGGCGATGCCCAGCACGGCCAAGGCCCAGCGCGAGCTGCAACGCGATCTCGGCCGTCGTGCCTGTGCCGGAGGTCGTGCCGGCGATGACGGCGAGCGTGATCAAAGCGATCGTGTCCGTTAAGGACAGTCGCGCCCGATTGCGCTCGCGATGATCCGGTCGTTGGCGAGCCCCGCTTCGCGGAGGAGCGGGTAGAGGACGAGCGTGTGGGACGCAAGGAGCGAGCCCAAGAGCAGGAGAGCGCGGCGAGCTCCCAGTCCAAGGCGACCCCGACCGCGGTGCCAAGGACCATCGGGAACGCGAAGGTGAGGAGACCGAAGCTGACCGCCGAGTTCCGGTGCCGCCGCAGGAGGTTGAGGTCCAGCTCCACGCCGGCGACGAACATCAGGTAGAGGAGGCCGAGCTGTCCGAGGTCCGGGATCGTCGTGCTGCCGGAGTCGAGCAGCCCGAGGCCGTTGTGGCCGATCAGAAAGCCGCCGAGGAGGAGGCCGATCAGACCGGGGACCCGCGAACTTCTCGAGCAGGGGCGGACCCAGGATCACCACCAGGAACAGCACCAGGAACTCCCACGCCGCGCCGCTGGGCGCTTCGAGATCGAGGCCGGCGAGCATCATGGCTCGCTCGTCCTCAGGATCGGCACTTGCGCGGCGCTGTCGGATAGCGAGACGCCGAGCGACTTCTCGGCCAGGTCGTCGAGCGTGCCGTCCGCGATCATCGCCCGGATCGCCGAGCTCACCGCCTCGGTGTTCTCGGAGCCCTCGGGAAGCGCGGCCGTGATCGGCTCGGTATCCGGAGAGCTTCGCTGCGACCTCCAACCCCTCATCGGATCCCACGATTGCCTCCGCGGCCGGAAGGTCGAACATCGCCACGTCGGCGTCACCGCTTCGCACCGCCTCGAGCTCTTCGGCTCGCTTGTCGAAGAGAAGCGGCTCTTCGTCCGGGTCGATCAGCTTCGCTGACGATCTCCTCGAACGTCGTGTCACGGCCCAGGGCCCACCGAAGCTCCTGGGCCGTCTCGACGTCAGGCACCTCGGTACCTTCGCGCACGACGAGCGCCGGCGCGGACTGGATATAGGGCTCTGAGAAGTCGAGGAACTCGTCGCGCTCGTCGGTCGGGGTAATCAGCGCAAGCGCCAAGTCGGCGTCGCCCAGGTCACCCGCGACGATCTCGGGGAATTCGGCCGTGCGGACCTCGACGTCGTTCAGACCGAACTCCTCGGCGAGCTCCAGCGCAATCCCGTACTCGAGGCCACCAGTGGGCTCTGTTCCCGAGCCGTCCCAGAACCCCTCGGTCGGCAGCGGCTCGGTGACGACCGTCAGGGTGCCTTCCTGAGTCGGCTCGAAGTCCCCGGCCGCGCCCCCGGATCCGTCACCGCACGCCGCGAGCGCCGCCGTTACGGCGATCACCAAGAACCCCCCGGACCGGCGCGCGTTCAGCATGAACGCGATCCTAGGCGTCAAGTACCTGTCGCGTAATCCCCGCTAGTACCCGGACGAGGAGACTCGCGAATCGGCGAACGAGAAGATGCGCAACGATCCCGAGATGTGACTGGCGCATCGCTGCCGCGTGCGGCTCTATCGTCGCCGCATGAACCTGGGGGCAAGGACATGGCGTGGGCCAGCGTGCGCACTGGTGCTCAGCGCACTGGCGCTCGCGAGCCTGCCCGGCGCCGCGGCAGTCGCCGGCGAGCCCGCCGCCGACCCGGGACGGATCACGTCCGGGACCGTGGCCTCGAACGGCAGCGACTTCGATTACCTCCTTTACACCCCGACCTCCTACCGCAAGCGCGAGGCCGCGCCCCTCCTGGTCGCGGTCCACGGCTGCCAGACCACAGCGGAGCAGGAGATGCGAGTCTCGGGCTACAACCGGCTCGCCGAGCGCAAGGGCTTCGTCGTGCTCTACCCCGACGTGGACGCCATCGGCAAGGCGCTCCCGGGGCCGCTCAACTACTGCTGGAAGTTCCCCGATCCGACGTCTTACTTCCGCGGCACCGGCGACGCCGCCGCGATCGCCGACATGACGCACTTCGCCATGGACAGCGCTCGATCGATCCGGAGCGCGTCTACCTCGCCGGCATCTCGGCCGGCGGGCTCATGACCTCGATCGAGGCGGCGGCATACCCCGACCTGTACGCAGCGGTGGCGGTGATGTCCTCCGCGGGATACATGGACGCCCCCTGCTTTACAACCGGGCTCGGCATCCCGGCCGAACTGAGCGCGCAGCTTGCTCACACCGTCATGGGCTCGTACGCGCGAGTCGTTCCTCGCATGGTGCTTGGCGGAGATGCCGACATCGCCTTTCCCTGGTCCTGCACGCAAAAGGCGCTCGACTCAGGGCTCCGGACGAACAACCTCGTGCTCAGCGGCAGTCAGACCGGCCCGATCCCGCTGTCGCCGACCGAAATCAAGGAGAGCCAGAAGCCAGGCGGCCGTAACTACACGGTCAGTCGCTACCGCGACCCGGAGGGCTGCCTCGTCGGCGAGAGCTGGAGGATCCACGGCATGGCCCACCACTGGTCCGGAGGCACGGACGACCCTTCCGTTTCCGGCTACACCGACAGATCCGGGCCGAGCGCCGCCAGGGCAACGTGGAAGTTCTTCAAGCGGTACCGGAACTCGAAGACCGGGATGCCGTGCGCCGAAGCCCACCGGCCGAATCCGGCCTCCTCAACCCGTCTGAGCGAGCGCCCTTAGCGGTTGAGGCTCGCGAGACCCGCGGAGCCTCGCACTCGATTCAGGGGCTCGAAATTGCGGAGGACATCAGGTTGGCAGCGCCTTCGTCATCAAGACCTTCGCGAGTAAGGCGGTGCCAGGTCCAGAAGTCGAGAGCGAGCCGGATTAGCGCGCCGGTGTGCGCCGCCCGCCGGCCGCGGAGGCGGAAACCGCTCGTCAGGTTCTCCGCGAGCTCGGCCTGCATGCGATCGACGTTCTCCCCTAAGAACCGGTCGAGCTCCGGAACCGAGGTGCGGTCGCTGAAGAGCTTGCTGTACATCGGCTCAGTTTCGCGATACCAGCCGTAAAGCAGGCCGAGGACGCCCCGGACGCGGTCGCCAGGGCTTTCCTGGGCGAGGAAGCTCTCGAAGTCGGGCGCCGGATGCTGCTCCTCGTAATGGGCGGCGCAAGCCGGGATCAGCTCGTTCAGGTCAGCGAAGTGGTTGTAGACGGTGAGGCGGGTGACTTCGGCGCGACGGGCGATCTCGGCGACAGTGGTCGAGGCGACGCCCTTCTCCTCGTGCAACTCAGCGGCCACCTTCGCGATTCGGTCGCGGGTGGCTTGCTGGCTTTCGGCACGAGCCTTCAGCTCGTATTTCCTAGTTTCACTTGACATAGCGTTTATTCATGTTACCATGGCAGTCTCTTCAGTAAACACTACGTTTAGCGAAAGGATCACGACCATGCTTACAACCACCCCGTTGACCGACCTGTCCACGCAAATGACCGGACAAGTCGTGACCCCATCAGACCCGGACTGGGATGCCACGCGCCAGGTCTTCAACCTCGCGATGGACTTGCGGCCTGCGGCAGTGGTGCTGCCCCGCGACGTCGACGATGTGATCGCGGCGGTCAAGTACGCGACGGCGGAGGGCCTGCGGATCGCGCCGCAGGCCACCGGCCACAACGCCGACGCGCTCGGCTCGCTCGAAAACGTGCTCCTGGTCGACGTCCGCAACCTCCAGGAGATAGACATCGATCCCGTCGCGAGGCGGGTGAGGGTCGGCGCAGGTGTCAAGTGGAAGCGAGTCGTGCAACAGCTCTCCGGGCATGGGCTCGCCGCCCTCCACGGCTCGTCCCCTGACGTCGGCGTCGCCGGCTACTCGCTGGGCGGCGGCATGGGCTGGCTCGCTCGCAAGCACGGGCTTCAGGCGAACAGCGTCACCGCGATGGAACTCGTCACCGCGGACGGTGGCGCGATCCGAGCGGACGCCGAGAACGAGCCTGAGCTCTTCTGGGCGCTCCGCGGAGGAAACGGCAACTTCGGCGTGGTCACCGCGATCGAGTTCGCCGTCTACCCGGTCGAGACCCTGTACGCCGGCGTGATGTTCTTCCCGCTCGAGCAGGCCGGTGATGTCCTGCACTCATGGACTGAGCTCCTGCCCTCGTTCCCGGACGAGATGATGACCTGGGCGAAGCTCCTGCGGTTCCCGGATGCGCCTGACGTGCCCGAGCCGGTCCGCGGTGGCGCGTTCACCGTCATCTTCGGCGCGTTCCTCGGCGGTGAGACCGAAGGGCGCGCCCTACTCGAGCCCATTCGCAGCCTCGGCCCGGCGATGGACAGCTTCGCGATGGTGGCGCCGGAGGCGCTCGGCGACATGGCCATGGATCCGCCCGACCCGCTGCCGTTCGTGAGCACGACAGCGCTGCTCAGAGACCTGCCGAGTGCGGGCGTCGACGACTTGGTCGCCGCAGTGGGCTCCGGCTCGGGATCGCCGCTGGCAATGGTGGAGTTGCGCCATATGGGCGGCGCGCTCTCGCGCCGGACGCCCGGAGCGGGAGCGCGCGCGACCCTTCCGGGCACGCTGGCGATGCTGTCGCTGGGGGTAGTCGAAGACGAGGCGTCGGCCGCGACGGCGAACGGGTACCTCGACGCGGTGGATCGCGCCGTTGGTCCGTATCGCGAGGGCGACTACCCGAACTTCGTCATGGAGCCGACCGACGCACGCCGTTTCTTCGACCCGGATACGTGGGAGCGGCTGTCCCAGGTAAAGGCCCGGTACGACCCGAGCGACCTGTTCAAGGGCAACCACCACATCGCACCCGAAGCCTGAGCCGCAAACGGAGTCCGAGCTCAAACGAACGAGCTAGGACTCGCCCGGCAAAGCCGTAGACGGTGGAGTCGGTCACGCCGATCAGCATCCATTCCGGAAGGCCGGATGCGGCGTCGTGGGCATGCGCTCCGCCGAGCGAGCCCACAGCCGTGCCGATGCCCCCAGCCACGTTCCCGAACTTGTCGAGCTCACTGCCCGCTTCGGACACCAGTACTCGACCGGGCCCATCAGATCAGCGCGTAGGCTCCGCCGTCCAACTTGCAATCTGACAAACGAAAGGACAGACCTATGGCGAGCGAGAGCACGGCAACCACGACCTGGGAGGGCAGCCTCGAGAAGGGCCGCGGAGAGACCAGCACAGCTAGTGGCACCCTTTCGAACGTGGAAGTGAGCTGGCCGGCGAGGGTCGCTCGAACGAGCGACACGACGAGCCCCGAGGAGCTGCTTGCCGCCTCACACGCTGCTTGCTATTGCATGGGTCTGGCACACGAGCTCGGCGGCGGAGGTCACACCGCGGACGAGCTCAGGGCAACCGTCCGCGTGAGCTTCGTGCCGGGCGAGGGAGTGAAGTCATCGCACATCGAGGTTTCGGGTCGCGTGGAAGGACTCGATGCCGGTGGCTTTGACCAGGCTGCGCAAGCCGCTGGCCAGAACTGCCCGATCTCGGGTGCACTGAGGGGTAACGTCGAGATCACTGTTGAGGCGACCCTGAGCACGTAGCTTGAGGGGTTCAGCGATTTAGGGAACGGGCCCGACAGGATTCGAACCTGTGACCTTCGGTTTCGTAGACCGACGCTCTATCCGGCTGAGCTACGGGCCCGGGATGGGACAGGCTAGCGAGACTCTCGTCGTCCGCCGAGGGCATCTACCCTTGCGGGCATGAAGCTTCGATACGTCTCCATATCCGTCCTGGCCACCATCGCGGCGCTGCTCGTCATCCCGTCGGGCTCGAATGCGCTGATACAGAACTTCGACGTCAAGGCGGCGAAGAAGGCCGACGGCAACTACAAGGACGGTCCCGCCAACGCCTCGATTGAGCAGGGCGAGAAGAAGCTCTTCTACTGGCGAGTCGAGAACTTCAGCGCGACCGACCGCACCGTGAGATTCGACGACGCAGCTACCGGCGACGCCGGCGGCGAGGACTACAACATCAAGTGGTTCAAGGGCAAGAAGGCAAAGGGTTCAAAGGACGTCACCCATGACGTCCAGACCGCCGGCTTCGAGTTCACGCTCAAGGCAGAGAAAAGCAAGTTCTTCACGGCGAAGGTCTCGCCCAAGCCTGGCGCTGGGACCCTCTGTCTCGGCGGACAGGCGCAAGACGATCCGATTACAACCTCGGACGCCTCCTACTTTCAAGTGAACGGGCTCTGCACCTGATGCGGCGCCAAAGCCGTCCGGCTTACGAGCGGCGATACGGATCGACGTAGACATCGTCGATCCGCCAATTGCCACCGAACCCGAGCGGCGTGAACTCGAACGCGACGGGGGTCCGCTCACCGGGGAGCAGCGCCAGCAGGTTGGCCCCGATCACCATCGGCTGGGTCGGCTGCCAGCTCGAACCGGCCGCAACGACTCCGATCGGCAGGGAGTGAGCGTTCCCGAGGGCATCCTCGAAGTGCACCTCGACCTTTAGGACCGAGAGCGGCGAGCCTGTGTTGCGGGCGAAGAGCCTGAGGGTCGGATGCTCGAGGCCGACGCACATGGTGGCGCTCTTGGCGGCGCTTCCCGACGGCAGCTTGAGCGAGCGCGTGTCTCCCGCGTTGCGGACGTAATGGGACTCGTTGCCGGAGACGACGGCGGCGCCATCGTCGAGCGACCAGGACGATCCACCTTCCTCGAACCCGCCATCGGGCGCGAGGGTGTAGCTCATGGGGTCGGCCCAGGGCATGAAGGGCTGCGAGAGCTCCTGCGCATCGCAATCTTCCGCTGACTCCACGAGCAACCCGGCCTGTGCCGAAGGCGCCAGTGCGAAGGTCGCCGCCACTGGGATTGCCAGGGCGAGGATGCGGGTGCGAATGCTGCGGTTTCTCATATTCATGCGGCCTCTCGTCGTCGGAATCAGTTGGTCCGTGGCTAATCATTCGGAGAGATCGGCGCATAGCTCGATCGGATATCCGTCCGTTCTTCGCCCTTTCGCTCAAGATTTTCACCCGTTTCTCAAGCGATCGACGCCTGTGGACGATGAAACAAGGGCATGAGTGCACCAACGGGAAGTACTGCCGACCTCGGACCGGCGCAGGAGCGCATGCTCGCGGAGTCGCGCGCCCAGCTCGTGCTGGGCCTCTTCGACCGCGAGCGAACGGTTGAGGTCGCGGCGTCCCTCGCCTTCGTCGTCGCTGCGACCGTCGTCGCCGTCGCCTGGGAGACGCCTCGCGCGCTTGACGTCCCGCTCGCGGTGGGGCTCATGGCGGCTTATGCCTTGGCCACGCGGGTCGAGTTCCGGATCGCCTCCGGGTGGACCGACCCGTCGCAGCTCGTCATTCGTGCCAATGCTCTTTTTGCTGCCGACCAACGTAGTGCCATTCGCGGTTGCCGGCGCTCTGCTCCTCGCCCGTATCCCCGACTACCGGAGCGGCGAGGTCCACGCCGATCGCGCGCTCCTTCGTACCGGTGACGCGTGGTACTCAGTCTGGCCAGCCCTCGTTCTTCTCGCGTTCGGCGCAACGTCACCCGAGTGGTCGGACTGGCCGATCTACCTCCTGGCCCTGGTCGCTCAGTTCGTTATCGACGGGGCGATGACCACCGCTCGCGTGAGCTACGGGCTCGGGATCAAGCCGAAAGCCGTGGTCGCCGAGCTCGCCCAGATCGACCTCATCGATGCGCTCCTCTCCCCTGCCGGGCTCCTCGTCGCCTTCGCGGCGGCCGGGCAGCCGTGGGCGAGCATCCTGATCCTCCCGCTGCTCGGCGTCTTTCAGATCTTCGCGAAGGAAAGGGAGGCGCGGATCGAGAGCGCGATCGCGCTCTCGGGCGCCTACCGCGGTACCGCGATGCTCCTCAGTGAGGTCCTGTCATCCACCGACGAGTACACGGGCAACCACTCGCGCAGCGTCGTCGTCCTCGCGCACCAGGTCGGCGAGGCTCTCGGCCTCGAGGACGCCGATCTGCGAGATCTCGAGTTCGGCGCACTCCTGCATGACGTCGGCAAGATCGCGGTGCCCAACGAGATCATCAACAAGCCGGGCCGGCTCACGGACGAGGAGATGGCGGTCATGCGCACCCACACGGTCGAGGGGGAAGGCATGCTCAACCGGATTGGCGGGGTGCTGGAGGAAGCGGGCGTAGTGGTTCGCACGCACCACGAGCGTTGGGACGGAACGGGCTACCCCGACGGACTGGTCGGCGAGGAGATCCCGATCGGCGCGCGGGTCATCGCCGCCTGCGACGCCTTCAACGCGATGACCACAGACCGCCCGTACCGCGATGCGATGCCCACGGAGTCGGCGATCGCCGAGCTTCGAAACGAGTCGGGCAGGCAGTTCGACCCGCGGGTCGTCGAAACGCTCGTCCGACTCGTCAAGACTTGGGGCGAATGAGCTCGTTTAGAGGCGTCCGGCTTCGGCCGCTGCCTTTTCGGCAGCGTCGAGCTGCTCCTCGATCAACCCGAGGCCTGAGGTCCAGAAACCCGGGTCGGTGAGGTCGACTCCCACGATCGCACCGAGGTCCTCGGGCGAGCGAGAGCCGCCCGCGGCGAGAAGCTCCAGATACGACGGGACGAACTCCGCGCCGGTCTCCTGGTAGCGCCGGTAGACCGAGAGCGCGAGAAGGTGGCCGTAGGCGTACGCATAGACGTAGCCTGGGGTGTCGACGAAGTGCGGGACGTAGGACCACCAGGTGCCGTACTCCGGCGCCGGCTCGACCGAGTCGCCCAGAAGGTCGGCCTGGGTGTCGAGCCATGCCGCGGCGAACGCGTCGGGCGAGAGCTCGCCGGACGTACGGCGTTCGGCGTGGATCCGGTCCTCGAAGCGGTTCATCGCCACCTGGCGGAAGACCGCGGCGACCGCGCCGTCGAGCGACTCGGCCAGTAGCGCGAGGCGCGCGCCGGCGTCGGGCGAATCTGCGAGCAGACGCTCCAGCACGATCGTCTCGCCGAAGATCGAGGCGGTCTCGGCGACGGTCAGCGGCGTCGAGACCTGGAAGAGGCTCTGCTCCTTGCCGGCGAGGTAGGCATGGACGCCGTGGCCCAGCTCGTGCGCCATCGTCAGCACGTCGCCCGACCGGGACGTGTAGTTCAGCATCACGTAGGGGTGCGCGGACGGGACCGTGTAGGCGCAGAAGGCGCCCCCGCGCTTGCCCGCCGCGGGCGGCGCGTCGATGTAGTCGCCCTCGAAGAACCCCGCAGCTGCCTCGCCCAGCTCCGGCGAGAAGCCGCGGTAACAGTCGAGGACCAGGTCGCGAGCGTCCGCGTAGGCGATCCGCTGCTCCTCGAGCGCGACCGGCGCCATCCGGTCGTAGTAGGCAAGCTTGTCGAGGCCGAGGAGCCTGGCCTTCAGGCGATACCAGCGCCGCGCCAGCTCGTAGTGGGAGACGACGGCTTCGATCAGCGCCTCGACCGACTCGTCCGACGCCTCGTTCGAAAGGTTGCGAGCCGCAAGCCAATGCTCGTACGAGCGCAGGCGGTCCTTGGTCGACTTGTCCTGCAAGAGCGTGTTGAAGATGAACGCGCGGGTCCGAAGCCCGGGCTCAAGCGCCTTCGTCACCGCCTCGGCCGCCTCGGCACGACGCTCGCGATCCGGGTCCTGGAAGCGGCTGAGCGCTTCCATCAGCGGCACCGGCTCGTCTGTGTCGGGCAGCTCGACCATGACGCTTGAGATCTGCTCGGTGAAGAGACGCCCGAACGCCGAGCGCCCGGTCACCTCGGTCTCGGTGAGGATCAGCTCCTCGGGCTCGGTCAGCTGGTGCGGGAGGTAGCGGCGGGCCGTGCGGAGGTGGTGGCGGCAGAACTCGAGCTCGTCTGCCTCCAGAAGCGCCTCGGCCTGCTCGTCGGGGAGCTGGTTCCACTCGAGCTCGAAGAAGATCAGCGAAGTCTCGATCTCGGCGCCGCGCTCCTGAACCTGCTGGAGGAGTGCGCCCCGCTCGGGGTCGGCGGTGTCGACCGTGAACCACAGTGCGGCATACGAACCGGCGCGCCCGACCTTGTCGAACATCTCCTCAAGCTCGCGCATCGCTGCCACGAGGCCCGGGGCATCGAGGTCCGTGACCTTGCCGCGGTGCTTCTTGGCGAACGCCACGGCTTGCTCGCGCGCCTCGGCGAGCAGCTCGAGCGTCCCTTCCGCGCCCTTTCCGTCGACGAGCGGGTCGAGGTTCCAGCGGGCTTCTTCGAGCGCCTTGTCCGGCGCGGCGGTGGTCATGCCTTCAAGATACGAGGCACCGCCGCGCCGGCCTGGCGGGGCGTCAGCGCTTCTTGCTGGTACTGCGCTTCTTCGTGCTTGTCGCGCGCTTGCGGCTTGAGCTGGAGGAGCGCTTCCGCGTGCTCGGCTTGCGCCGCTCGGCGGCGGGGATCTCCGCCTTTGCGACCGCCTTGGTCAGCGAGGGGATGAGGCGTTCGAGATAGCGCGCCATCTTCTCTTCGTCGCGACGGATGTCGCGAGCGAGCTTGGCCGTCTCTGAGTCGCCGACCTCCTGGGCCAGCGTCTCAATGGCCATGTACGTAGCGATCTCTTCGTGCTCGTTCCAGTACTCGGTCTTCGCGTTCTTGAGGAGCTTCTCCTCGGGCGATGTTCCGCGCACCATGTGGAGCGGGCCCTTCGCGGCAGACACGGCTTGGCCGCGTACGTTGCCTGCGGCCTTCGCGGCGGTCGCGACTACCGTCTCCGTCACGCTCCCGGAGCCGCCGAGCTTCTTGATTCGCCGCTCGAGCGCCTTCGAATGTGAGCGCGTCTCCTTGAGGTGTTCCTGGAGCTTTTTCTTGTAGGGCTTCCGGTCTGCCATCTCGCTCATCGCGATGTGCGCGGCAAGAGCGGCCTCGAGCTCCTTCTCTTTGGCGTTGGCTTCGTTCAGGTATTGAACGAGCTTTGCGTCTTTCGCGGGGGTGTCAGCCATGGGTTTCTCCTTTTCGGTTGAACCCATCGCTTTACCCGCTTGCGCCGCCTCCAATCGAGCGCAAGCGAAGGACGTCGCCGTCGTCATCGCGGACGGCCTCACCGGTGGCGGTCAGGTGGTCGAGGTACGACATCACCATCTGCATGGCGTAGCCGAAGGTTCCTGGCTCGAGCTCGCGGCCCCCCACGAAGCTCTGGATCAGCTCGTACGGGGTTCTCGGCTCGGCGCCGAGCGCCCCGCGTACACGCCCGAGCTGCTTGAGGACCTCTTCGCGGTAGACCCGCACCTTGCCGGGCACCTCCCGGTACGAACGCCCATGGCCCGGCAGGCAGAGACCCGTGTCGAGCGCCTCCACTCGGTCGAGGGAGTCGAGGTACTCCCCCACCGGATCGGGGGTGTGCCCGTAGTCGAAAAACAGGAAGATCTTTCCGCCGACGTGGTCGCCTGAGATGAGCAGGCCGCTCTCGGGCTGATGAAGGACGATGTGCGAGGGGGCGTGCCCCGGGGTTTCGATGACTCGCCACGCGCCGTGGTCGGTCTCGACCTCGTCCCCGTCGCCAAGCGTGCGGTCGGGCTCGACGATCCTGGCGACTCCGGTGCCGGTCTCCGCGCGGGCCGCGCGAAAGCTTTCGAGAACCGGCTCGGGCACCCCGCCGCGGCGCGCGAGCTCAAGCCGCCGCTCCACCGTCCCCGCAGGGTCCTCCACCATCGGCCGGACGTGGTCCCAGGCCGAGTGCATCCACAGCTCGCAGCCCGCGATGTCGAGGATCGGCCCCGCGAGGCCGTAGTGGTCGGCGTGAGTGTGAGTGCAGACCAACAGGCGGATGTCGCCGATCTCCCAGCCCACCTGCGCGAGCGCGAACTCGAGCTGGCGGGTGCCGTCCTCGCCCGCATAGCCGGTGTCCACGAGAACGATGCCGTCGCCGGCCGAGACCGCGTACGCGTTCCCGTGCGGCGAGTTATCCCACGGCAAGGGGAGCCGCAATCTCCACACTCCTGGCAGGACACGCTCGCCGCGACCCAGCTCGTCGGGCTTCGGCGCCACGTTTGTGGGGGCTAACCCGGCTTGCCGTCGCCGTCGAGATCCGGGAGGACCTCGAAGCTCGCCCCGGCGCTGGGATCGACGCCGTGCTGAGCGAGGACATCCATGATGTTCTGCTGCAACCCCTCGTACTGCGAAGCGTCAACCTGCTGGGTTCCGTCGGGCATCTGCTCGGGATCGATTCCGGCCTGCTGCATCGCGGCGATGAGTTGCTCGCGGAGCTCCTGCCCGTCGGCGGTCCCGCGCATGTCAATCACGTGCTCGCCGTGGGAGATCTGGACGTTCTGTGACTGGTACGCCTGCTTGATCATCCCCAGCATCCCGAGCATGCTGCCCATGTCCACCGCCTGCCCAACGCCGATCTCTCCGAAGGGCTGGGGAGCGCCCACGCCCTGGACCGGCTGTCCGACGGGCGTGTCTTGCGCCTTGAACTTGTCGAGGAGGGGGTCGGGTTCGGATTGAGGAATCGCGCTCTCGCGGTCACGCCGATGTGAGAAGAAGTTGAACATGCCCATGCCGGAATCCTAGACCTGATCGCGGTTGGCTGTGCGTGCGAGCGAGTAGATTCGCGGCGCCGTGCTGCGGAACTTGATGAGTAAGACGGCGACGACCGCCCAGGCGACCGCCGCCGTTGCCCGTTCGGGCATCCTCGCGCCGTCCCGCCCGGACAAGATGGCGAGGATGGCGCGGGAGGCGACCCGGCGCGGGCCGTTCGGCGCGGCGGCGACGGTCGCGGCGATCCGCTACGGCGACGGCACGGCCCTCGTTGACGAACTCGGTTCGCTCACCTATCTGGAGATCGACGAGCGCTCGAACGCGCTCGCGAATGCCTGGATGGCGGACGGCATCAAGCCCGGCGACACGGTGGCGATCCTTTGCCGCAATCACCGCGGCTTCGCCGACGCGACCTATGCCGCCGCGAAGGCGGGTCTGCGCGCCGTCTATATGAACACCGAGTTCGCAGGCCCACAGATCGACGACGTCTGTAAACGCGAGGGGGTCGTGGCACTTGTCTTCGACGAGGAGTACGACGATCGAGCCCCGGACTGGGCCGAGCGCCACTACCGAGCGTGGACGGATTCGGGCGATGCGGGCGGCGCACAGGCGACGCTGGAGGAGCTGATTGCGAGCGCCTCTTCGGCGCCGGTGGATGCAGGGGGCGTGAGGCCGACCGTTGTGATGCTCACCAGCGGGACCACGGGGACGCCGAAGGGCGCGCCGCGAAGCGAGGTGGGGTCGATCAACTCCCTCGGTGCCTTGCTCGACCGGGTGCCGTTCCGCACGGGCGAGGTGACCTACATCGCGCCGCCGTTCTTCCACGCGCTCGGATTCGCGAACCTCTCGATCGCGCTCTCGTTCGGCTCGAAGATCGTCTGTCAGCGCCGATTCGACGCCGAGGACTTCCTGCGCGGCATCTCCGACCATCGCGCGACGACCGCGGTCGTGGTGCCGGCGATGCTCCAGCGGGCGCTTGCGCTGGGGCCGGAGCGGATCGCCGAGTTCGACACTTCGTCGCTTCGCATCATCTTCTGCGGCGGCTCGCAGCTGCCCGGCGTCACGGCCACCGAGACGCTTGACGCATTCGGCGACGTGCTTTACGTGCTCTACGGATCGACAGAGGTCTCCTACGCCTCGATCACGGGTCCCCGGGATCACCGCGAGGCGCCGACCACGGTCGGCAAGCCGACGCTCGGCACCCACGTCCGCCTGCTCGACGACGAGGGCAACGAGGTACCACCGGGCGAGACCGGCAGGATCTTTGTCTCGAACGGGATGGAGTTCGAGGGCTACACCGATGGCCAAAAGAAGGAGGTCATCGCGGGCCTCATGTCGTCGGGCGACGTCGGTCACTTCGACGATGCGGGGCGTCTATACATCGACGGCCGCGACGACGACATGATCGTCTCGGGCGGCGAGAACGTCTTCCCGCAGGAGGTCGAGGAGCTCCTGCTCGCGCACCCCGACCTCGCCGACGCGGCGGTGATCGGCGTGGCCGATGAGGACTTCGGACAGCGCCTCGCCGCGTATGTGGTGGTCAGAGGCGACGAGACACCGGGCGCCGAAGAGCTCAAAGACTACGTGCGCTCGAACCTCGCCCGCTACAAAGTGCCGCGAGACGTGCACTTCATCGATGAGCTCCCCCGAAACGCCACGGGCAAAGTCCTGAAACGAAACCTCCGCGAGGGCTGAGCGTCAGACGAGGAGCCAGGCAACCGTGCTCCGCACGGTGCCAGGCACCAGTTAGTTATGGATCTCGACCGGGGTTCCCGGGGGGACGGTGTCGACGAGGGCTGAGACGTCTGAGTCCGCGGCTCGGATGCAGCCATGGGAGATCTCGGCTCCAATCTCGCCGGTGGTGCCGTGGAAGGCGATGCGGTCGCCGCCGAGCCATCCCGACGGCAGGTTGACCTGGCGCGCGGTGGTCGCGAGGGCGCAGCAGCCGTAGGCCTCGTTCAGGTCGCCGCGGAACGTGTCCGTGATCGCGAAACGGCCTGTCGGCGTCGGCGCTGTCGGCATGCCGATCGAGACAGGGAAGGTGCGCACCAGCTTCCCCTCCTCGTAAAGGCGGGTCTCGAACTCGGACAAGTCGACCTCAAGGTCCCAGATCGACCTGCCGGCCCTGAGCCGCTTCGGGTCCAGTTCGACCCACAGCGGCTCCCCGTTCTCGGTATACGGGGTGAGGACCGCGACCCAGTCGCCCTTCTGGTCGGTGACGGCGTAGACGGTCCGCGAGCCGAACGCCGTGGCGTGCCCGACGGTCTCGACGACGTTGCCGTCCGGCTCGTCGTAGAGGTCAACCGTCTCCTGAAGCTTCACGAACACGGTCGGGTTGCCGTCGTCGAGCAGGCGAAGCGTCTCGGGCCTGGCGGGCTTGGTGGCCTCGGTCGCCTCGGTGGTGGTGATTGCTTCAGGCTTGTCGCCTGCGCTCTCGGCGGCCGATACGTCTGGCTCCGGCGCGTCCTCCTCGTCGCCGCCGCAGCCGGTGAAGGCAAGCGCAGCGGCGCATATCGCAACCAGCACCCTCACGGACGTTCGCTCTTCCTGACCCTGGCGAGCTCCCGGGCGATGCCCTTCTCGATCTGGGCCTCCATCGCGACAGTGAAGGCAGCGACGACGGCGTCGAGCGCGAGCGGCTGCACGCGGGCGGCCGCCTCCTGGATGCGCGGCAGATCGTCCTCGGGCATGCCCGCCGCAACGAACGGCTCCCAGATCTGGTCCAGCCAGACTCGCTCGAATAGCTCGGCGATTCCCTCGGCGTGCCCCTGGATCTCGGCCGTGGCGTCGCGGATCGCCTTGGCGTCGAGGCCGATCGCCTGAAGCGACGCTGCGATCTCCTCGGGCGAGACCGGGTCTCTCAGAAGCGGGGCGGTGAGCGTCTCGGCGAGGCGCATGACGTCGTCCCCCACATCGCCGCCGGTGTCGAGCATGCGCCCGATCAAGTCCAGGGTGAAGCCTTCCGCATGGAGCTTCTGGATGCGCTTGACGCGGTCGACCACCTCCGGGGGGTAGAAGCCGACTCTGCCGCGCTTCTCCGCCAGGGGAAGCAGGCCAAGCGTCCGCCACTCGCGCAGGTTCCGGACGGTCATGCCGGTGCGCTCGGCGAGCTCGTCGACCGTGATCGCGTCTGTGTTCGGTTGTCGGTTGTCAGCAGCTGGCATGGTTGATATAACCGTTACGGAAATTTCCGTTACGGTTCCCCGGTTTTCCCTATGGCCCCTGGATTGAACTCGCTCAAGCGGCGCATTATCGAAGACTTCACCAGCCAGGTGGGGCGGCACGACGAGCGCGAGCTCTTCGCCGAGCCAGCCGGCGATCCGGGCCTGATCGGCCCAGGCAGCGTCTCATGGAAGCTTCACTCGGACGTTTCCGCGGTAGCGATCGCGGGCGTGGCCTCGGTGATCATGGAGCTTCTCCACCCCTCCGTCATGGCGGGCGTCGGCCAGCAGTCCAACTACCGCGAGCAGCCGTATCGCCGCGCTCGAACGACGTTCGGCTGGGTGATCACGACGACCTTTGGCTCGACCGCAGCGGCTGAGAGCCTGATCGCTCGCGTGAAACGGATGCACTCGCGCGTCAACGGCACCCGCCCTGACGGCGAGCCCTACAGCGCCCTCGACCCGGAGCTCATCGCATGGGTCCACAGTTGCATCCCGTGGGGGATCATGACCGCATACGAGCGCTTCAACAGCCCGCTCACGACCGACGAGAAGGACCGCTACCTGGCCGAGCAGTCCGTGGTCGGCCTGATGAGCGGCGCTGATGAGGTGCCCACGACCGTCTCCGAACTCGAGGCCTTCATCGAGGACATGCGGCCGAAGCTCGAGGTGGGCGATATGACCCGTGAGTTTTTCGACTTTCTGATCGACGGCCCACTCGGCCCCATGCGCCTCCCGGGCCCGCTCGGCCGCCCGGTAAAGCGCTTCCAGGTCGAGTCTGGCATGAGCCTGACGCCGCGCTGGGCCCAGGAGATGACCGGCTTCGACCGCCCCGAGATCGAGCAGCGCCTTCTCCACTCGTCGTCGATGCAGTCCTATGCGCGCGCCATGCGTTGGGCTTTCGGGACTCCTCCGTGGCGGGTGCTCGCCGACGAGCGCGTCGGCGATACGGCGCCGACAGCGAACAAGTCCAGCTCGCGCAGCGCGACCACTCCGGCGGAGGCGGTCTGATCCAATGAGACGGGGGACGACACTCGCGTTCATGGCCGTCCTCACGACGGCCAGCATCGCGGCAACACCGGCGAGCGCATCCACCACCTACGGCGACATCGAGTTCCCGCGCGACGAGCACGGGCACGTCGACGGCTGGGACTTCTGGTGGGGGGCCGCCGACCTCGAGACCAAGTCTGGCAACCACTACATCGTCGGCGTTGCCTTCGACGCCCTTCACGGCATCGGCGTGACGGGCCATCAGATCTATCCGCAGCAGGGCCCCTACGAGGGGCGCTCGATCATGAGCATCGACGGCCCCAAGGAATGGGGCCACGAGGGAGCATGGGCGGGGCGGATCGTCGCGATACCGAGCTTCAACAACCCGCTGTTCGAGACTTTGCCCGAGTACCAGACTCTCGATGTCGGGGCCGGGCTCAAGGACGTGGGGCATTGGGAGCGCACCTCGCTCGAAGAGGAGAACTACCACCTGCGCTTGGACAACGACACCGCCTGGGTGCACCCCACCGGCGAGCACGTCAAGGCCATCGTCGATCTGAAACCGAAGATGGCCGGCCCGCCGCTCCTGGCAGGCGGGACCGGCAAGTGGTGGTACGGGATCCCCGGGTTCTTCGACTACGAGTCGCGCTCGTACCAGTACATGCAGGCGGCGAAGTCGCTGCGGGGAACCCTTGAGATCGAGCAGCCCGACGGCTCGATCCTCACCGAGAAGGTGGCGCCGAAGGGGTCGCGCATGCTGATGGTCCGCGAGTACGACGCCTCGCCCGAGGACCTCTACGCCGGGCTCGCCCTCGCCGAGGGCACGCAGCTCTCGCCCACCTACGCGCAGTACTACCACTCGGGAATGCCATGGGAGCTGATCTTCATGGACCTCGACAACGACGCTCAGCTGATGCTCTCGGTGCTTGCATTCCACGAGACCGACAACGGGACGATCGCGCCCCTGGTCGGCGACGAGCAGCCCACCTACGCCGCGCTCACGACCCTTCGCCTGCCGAACGGCAAGTCCGTCGCGATCCCGGAAGAGGACCTGACGATCCAGCACTTGAACTACAAGACGATCATTGGCCGCGTCCCGACCTTCTGGGTCGCGCTGACCGGTATCTGGCGCCAATCCTGGGACTACCGGATCAGCTACGACGGCGGCCGCGTCGAAGGGCCGAACGGCAAGATGGTCAAGGTCCCGCCGTTCGACCTCGGCCTCGAGCCGGAGTTCGATATCCGCGAGCCGCTCATCAACGAAGAGGGAGACGGGCCCACCCAGCGCGTCCCGTACCTCGCGAGCGGCTCGTATGACGGTTGCCCGATCGATGGGTTCGGCTTCTCGGAGCTGATCATCAACTGGTACGGCTACGAGGACGCCGACCCCTGGTACACCGGCGGCAAGCTGCCCGGCATCCCCAAGCGCTGCGGCGCCAAGCCGGGCAAGGAGCGCGATCCGAACCGCGGCGACCCGTCCATCGGCGGCCCGCCCTCAGACAACCCCGGGGCGGCCGAGTCGTGCACCGCGTTCAACCCCGGCATCCCGTCTTGCGAGTACGTCGCGACCAGCGACGGTGGCATCGGAGGCTTCGCGGGGGCGCCAGGCGGCTGGAAGGTGACGATCACAAGGCCGGGCGTAGCCGAGCCGATCGTGATCACGAGCCTCGGCAGCCTGCAGACATATCAGTGCGGAACGATCACCCCCGGCGACACCGTTCTCTTGGAAGCCCAGCCCGGCGGCGGGGTGATGGCCGGCAATCCGGGCTTCTGCATCGAGTCGACTGGCGAGTAGCCGGGCGGCTACTTGCGCCGCAAGCGGTACCAATCCTCCGTAGCGCGCAGCGGCGGTGGAGGCGGGTAGCCCGTCGGACCGGCGTTGGTCAGCTCCCAGCCGGGAAACGCCTCCTGAATCTCCGCCTCGCTGACTCCTCGTGGGAAGGGCCCGCGGCGCTTCGGGTCCCATGCGAGCAGGATCACGGTGGCATCGTCGACCGCAACCGCATCGATCTCGCGACCCATCGCAAGCCGCGTCGTCTTGTCCAGGCCGTGGAACGTCCCAGTGTCGGTCAAGAGGCGATAGCCCGATCCGACCCCCGCCCCACGGAGATCGCCGACGTCGCCCTCGACCAGCCGCAGATTGGACCCGTTGCTGTCAGCGCGTTTCTGAGCACGGCGAAGCGCGCTGCGCGAGTAGTCAATCCCCGTGACCGTCCACCCGCGCTTCTCGAGGTGGCGACTCCAGATCCCGCTCCCGCACCCGAGATCGAGCGCACGCCCGAACGGGGGCTCGGCGCTTGCCTCCTCGCCGGCGACGAGCCGATCGAACGAACCCACGAACTCGGGCATCTCCTCCGCGTCTTCCCATGGGTGGAACCCCAGCCGGTAGTAGAGCTTGTACGGGACGATCATTTGTGCCTCCTGGATCGACTCACTGTCGAGCGGAAGCTAGGTTCGATTAGCTCCTTCTGCAATCGGGAGTTCTCCCCATCCGACCATCCCGTGCTCCATCGCAAACACGGTCGCTCCCGCCCGGGTCGAGACACCAATCCGGCGATAGAGGTTCTGGATATGGCGGTCGGCCGTCTTGACCGAGATTCCGAGCTGGAATGCAACCTGTTTCGTCTGGAGGCCGCGGGCGAGCAGGGCCAGGACCTCGGCTTCCCGGTCGGTCAGGCCGGCGGGGCGCTCGACGGGACCTGCGCGATGACCTGCCGACTCGAGGACGGCAGCGGTCGCATCCGGGTCGAGCGCTCCGGCCTTAGCTTCGAGCTCGAGCTGCTCGGCCGCCTGTTCGGGCCTCATCCGAGGCCGGTGAGGCCGTGGCTCGGTCATCGCGTGGTACGCGTCGGCCGCAGCCAGCAAGCGAGCGGGTGGGGAAAGACCGGAACCTGCAAGCCCACGGTGATAGCCCGATCCGTCGAGGCGTTCGTGGTGAACCGAGGCGATGCCGGATAGCTCAGAAAGAAGCTGCGAGTGCTTGAGCACACGCTCGGAGTGGTAGGCGTGGAGCCTCACCTTCTCCCATTCGCCCGGGCTGAGAGGCCCCGGCTTCTGCCAGATGCCGACCGGGATCGCCACACGGCCGACGTCGTGAACGAGGCCCGCTCTCCTCACGGCCGTTTGCCCGGTTTCGTCCAGGCCCAAGCGGGCGCCAGCTCTCGCCGCGAGGTCTGCGACGCCCGCCGAGTGACCGCTGAGAAACGGCGAGATGAGGTCGGTGAACTCGCCTATCGCCGACAAGGCCCGATCGACGTCGTCGCCGACCAACACCACTTTCGGCCCCGGCTCCAGCTCAACCACCTCGTCCCAGGTCGAGCGCTCTTCGTCCAGGGCCAGGATCTCGGGTGAGTCGTCGGCGAAGCGCTTGGCTATCGCGGGATCGAAGGCACTGCCGGCGCGTGCTTCGACTACTTCGGCGGCGAGCTGCGCACCACCGATAGAGCGCTGAATGTCGATGTCGCGGGCGACGTGGGCGATCCTCATCGGCAGCGAGATCGCGTCTCCCTTGAGGGTGCCGGGATCCCCACTCCCATCCCACCGCTCATCGACCTGAGCGAACAAACCGCCGATCGAAGCCGGAAGGCCGAGGCGCTCGATAAGCATCCGCGCGACCTCCCGGCACGCGACATCGATTCTTGGCATCTCGCGAATCGCTCGCGGCATGGTGCGGGCGATCTCCACGACGCGGACCGGCGGCGCTCGATCGGCTGCAACCGATCGCGCGATCGCCCGGGCGATCTGGCCTTGAGATCCGAACCAGACCGGAAGGTAGTTCCGCATAGTCGTTGCGACATCCCCGAGGATCCCGGCGCGGACATGGAGGTCCGCTGTACAGCCGACGTTCTGGAGCAGGCTGACGTAGTAGGTCTGGCGCTGCGTCTCGAGGTCCGCGTCGAGGCGCTCCGCAAGGCGCATCGCGAACAAGGTGCTCCGCAAGCCGTGCTCGAGATCCACTTGCAACCCAAGATCGGTCGCAAGTGAGAGCGCGGCGATGACTTCTGCAGCATTGATCCGCTGGTCGTCAGCCACCTCGCGATCGTATTCCGGAATCGATCGCACCGCACTGGCCTGGCGGTAGGAGTAGCGTGCCGGTCGACCGTCAAAACGCCAACTCAGGAGGAGTTGCGATGTCTGAAACCCTCACGGGAACCTGCCTCTGCGAAGGCGTGGAGTACGAGGTTTCCGATCTACAGGCAATGGGCTATTGCCACTGCACCCGCTGCCAGCACTGGACGGGCTCGAGCCTTGCCGGAGTCGTCGTGGCCAAGGAGAACTTCAACGTCACCAAGGGCGAGGACCTCGTCAAGACGTATGAGAGCCACCTGGCGCCCCGCAACTTCTGCAGCAACTGCGGGTCGAGCATCTTCGACGACCTCGGCGAGATCTACTTCGTGGCCGCCGGACTGATCTCAGAGCTCGACATGAAGCCGAGCTTCCACCAGCAGGTCGCGTACAAGGCCAGCTGGCACGAGATCGGCGACGACGCGCAGCAGTTCGACGAGATGCCGCCTGGCTGACCCGAGGCGATCAGCGACCGGTCATTGTGGTTGGTCCTTGAACTTCCCGACGCGACGAACGGGGCACCGAAGCCCCGCTCGTCGAACCGAGAATCGATTAGTCGGAACACCTATCCGAGGCAGATCGCATCGACCTGCAGGAGCTTGTCGCTCCCTGTGAACTGGGTCGCATGCACTCGCCACGTCTGGCTCACACCAACCCGCTGCGAGCTGTACCAGTCGGCGTTCTGGATTTGCTGGTCCCAACCCCCACCTCCGCCGAGCAGTTCCTCACCCGGGAGGCACGACGCGTCGAAGCCGTTCGGGTACGCAGCGTTGGTCTGAACGGAATAGTTGGCCGATCGTGTGATGACCTCGCCCAGCTTGGCCGCGTTGACATTGTTGTTGGCGATCTCCGATGACGTGACCGAGTTGGCGCCCAGGTCGGGTGCGCCGAGGCTGTTGTCGGCTACCTGGCCGGAGCCGACCGTGTTCGCGCTGACTGGAACGCCGTTCAAGCTCGACTCGACTATGTCGCTGCCGGCGAGGCTGTTGTCGAGAACATCGTTTGACGTGACTTGTCCGTCCTTGATGTGCTTGGACTTGACGCTGTTGTCGGCAAGTCCGGCGGCATAGGCCCCTGTGCTCAATGCGAAGAACAGCGCGACATAGCCGATGATGTTGGCCCGGATGTGGGTTCTGGTCGATCGCATGTGAACCTCCTATTAGGCCGAGCTCCATTCGTGGGTGCAGAGACCCTGAGAACTCGACGATGCGGCACCTTCGCGGAGCGGGGGTTCCTCAAACGTTCTTCGTGATAACTCGAGGCGTGCGCTAGAGAACGTCCGTCACTACCCCCTATAGGGGGCACTCACGGACGTTTGCCTTGCTCGCGGTGGCGGGCGACGACCCCGGAGGCCAGGTCGGCGCCCTCGAAGGCGCCGCCCGCGACCCTCTTGGCGAGAGTCCGGGCGATGATGCGGTCCGTCGTCCTTGGGAAATGACGCGCGAGGAAGAGCTCGGCGGCGCCGCGCCGCGTGGTGGCCATGTCGCGTCGGATTCGTGTTCCTAGGGCCGCGCGCACGACCGTGTCGACCACGCCTTCCAGCGGCTCGAAGCTCGACATGCCCTCCAGCGACAAGCCGGCTTCGGCCGTGGAGTCGTGGATCGGGCTTCTCACCGCCGAGGGATAGACAGATGTGACGGCGACGTGGGTTCCAAGCTCGTGGCGCAGCGCGTCCGCGTAGGCGAGCATTCCGCGCTTCGATGCCCCGTAAGCGGCCGCGAGCGGAAGCTGCATCACCGCCATCCGCGACGCGACCATGACCACGCGCCCACGGGAGCGGACCAACTCAGGCGCGCACGCAGCGCTGACCCTCCACGTCCCGAGCAGGTTGATCTCGAGCTGGCGGCGAGCCTCCTCGCCCGGTGGCAGCTCGGCTGGAGCCGGGCCGCCGATGCCGGCGTTGTTGATCAGAACATCGAGGCCTCCGAGCCGCGCGATGGCTTCCTCAACCGCAGCCGGCACAGCGTCGTCGTCAGTGAGATCGCAGGCGATGACGGGGAGCTCGCCTTCGCGCGGCACGAGGTCGAGGCCGATGACCGACGCTCCGAGCCCTGCGAGCTCGGTCGCGATCGCCGTTCCGAAGGTGCCCGATCCCCCCGTCACGAGCACGCGCTTCCCCGAGCTCATGGCCGGCCGTTCCGACGAGCCCGCTTCTGACCGGCCTTCATCTCACGCGGAAGCTCAGCCACGAACCGGTCGAAGTCGACTCGCATTGCGGGGCGGCTCGAGCCCCAGCGTTTGGTCGCTGCCCTGAGGCTTCGCTCGACCGATTTCCGCTGCTCGTCCGGGGAGGGCAGCGCATAGCTGCCGCCGAGATAGGCGGCGAAGAGCTTCGACTGCTGCTCGACAATCGGCAGCGCAGCGCCAGTGGACTGCATGAGCCCGACGAATCCAAGGTTCGGGTCGTCTAGGTGAAAGACGCGGCGGTAGAGCGGCAAGCGCTCGGCATCGTCGCCGAGCCAGCGCTCCGAGAGGAATGGGATCGTCACTTCGTAGCCGGTCGCCCACACGATGACGTCGACCTCGTCGGCCTGGCCGTCGGTGAAGCGAACCGAGTCTCCCTCCATGCGCTCGATGCCGGGCCGGGCGACGACCTCGCCGTGTGTGAGGCGGTGCATGATCGTGTCGCTGATGGTCGGGTGGTTCTGAAACAGGCCCACGGCCGGAGCGGGCAACCCGTAGCTCTGGGGCCTGCCGACGCCCACGCGAAGCATGGTCTGGGCCAGGCTCTGGCGCAAGCGCCAAGGCAGGAAGGCGATGGCGCCTCCCGTGGCATCAGCGGGTTTGCCGAAGAGGTATTTCGGGACGATGTGCACGCCGCGGCGTGCCGAAAGCAGGACTGGGCCACGAGAGACGAACGAGGCGTCGACCGCGATGTCCATCGCCGAGTTCCCCATTCCCACGATCAGGACCCGCTTGTCGCGGAACACGTCGGCGTTCGCGTAGTCGTGCGCATGCATCTCTTCGCCGCCGAACTCGCCCGGGTAGCGCGGCGATGGCCAGCGCGGGCTCCAGTTGTGCCCGTTTGCAACAACGACCGCGTCGAAGCGCTCGACGGCGCCCGGCTCGGACTCGACCGTCCATGAGCCGTCTCCGCTGTTCCGCTCTACGGAGGTGACGGTCGTGCCGAAGCGGATGCTCTCCAGGAGCCCGAACTCCTCGGCGTAGTCGGCCAGGTAGCCCGCCACGCGCTCCACCGACGGGTAGTCGGGCCAGTCCTCCGGCATCGGGAAGTCGGCGAACTCGGTCCGCCCCTTGCTGGTGTTGAGGTGGAGTGAGTCGTAAGCGGGCGAGATGCCGCTCGAGCTGTTGTTGACCCACAGGCCACCTGGGCGATCGCCCTTGTCGTAGGCGACGACATCGGCACCGACGCCCCGCAGCTCCTTCACCGCGGTCAGCCCAGCGGCTCCGGTGCCGATCACGGCGACGCGGCGGGTGGCTCGTTGACTCATCAAGGCGCCACGTTACTTCCGGTGCGACAAACGGAGCGGAGAGGGAGGGATTCGAACCCTCGAGAGAGCTATTAGCCCCCTACTCGCTTAGCAGGCGAGTGCCTTCAGCCACTCGGCCACCTCTCCGGGCGCTTGGGCGATTCTAGATATAGGCTCGCCGCGCCGTGGCAACCCGCACTCAGGCAGACCTCGAGCGGCTTCAAGGCCGCTACGACGCGATCTTCGAGGGCATCTCTCCTCCGTTCGCGTTCGTCGATCTCGACGCGATGCGCTCGAACGCGAATGCACTCGCCGCGCAGGCGTCGCCCCTGCCGGTGCGGATCGCTTCCAAGTCCGTGCGCTCGACCAAGGTGCTCGAGCGGATCCTCGTCCTCAACGAAGGCTTCCGCGGGATCCTCAGCTTCACCCTGCCCGAGGCCCTCCACCTCGCCCGCCATGGCCACGAGGACGTCTTTGTCGGCTACCCGACGGCGGACCGCAAGGCGCTCGCCGAGCTTGCGCTGCTCGCGGCCGAGCGTCCGGACACCCACCCGGCGTTGATGGTCGACGAGTCCGCGCACCTCGACCTGATCGAGTCCGCAGCCGGGCGCGGCTCGGCGCCGATCCGGGTCGCGATCGACATTGACCCGAGCTGGTGGCCCGCCCGCGGCCGAGTCGCGCGCATCGGGCCGAAGCGCTCGCCGATCCGCACCGCTGAGCACGCGCGCCGCTTCGCCGCCGAGATCACCGAGCGCCCGGGAACGAAGCTTGTCGGCGCGATGGCATACGAGGGGCACATCGCGGGCGTCGGCGACGACATCCCGGGCAAGCCGCTGCGAAGTGCCGCGATCCGAACGATGCAGTCGCGCTCACTCGACGAGCTACGCGAGCGCCTGCCCGGTGTGATCGCGGCGATTCGCGACGCGGCGGGCTCGGAGCTCGAGTGGGTGAATGCGGGCGGCACGGGCAGCCTCTCGCGCTCGAAGGGCCTGGGCATCGCGACCGAGCTCACCGCGGGTTCTGGCTTTTACGCGCCAACCCTCTTCGACACCTACCGCTCGCTCGACCTCACTCCTGCCGCGTTCTTCTGCCTGCCGATCGTGCGCCGCCCGCACCCCGGGGTCGCGACCGCCCTTGGCGGCGGCTACATCGCTTCGGGCGCACCAGGGCGAGACCGCCTGCCCCAGCCATACATGCCGCCGGGGCTCACGCTCGACTCGGACGAGGCGGCCGGCGAGGTCCAGACGCCGCTGGTCGGCGCGGCAGCAAAAAAGCTCCGCGTGGGCGACCGCGTCTACATGCGCCACGCGAAAGCGGGCGAGCTCTGCGAGCGCTTCGATTCGCTCTATCTGATCGAGGGCGACGCGGTCGTGGAAGAGGTTCCGACCTACCGGGGCGAGGGGCTCACTTTCCTGTGAGAATCGCCCGCGCTACATGAGCGACGAGCTTCTCAACCACATAGCGGTCCCGCTGGCGTCGAGCGACATCAACTGGATCGCCGCCGCCACCATCCCGTTCTTCACGGGCGCGATCGGGTGGCTCATCAACTGGACCGGCTTGATCATGCTGTTCAACCCGGTGCGCTTTCACGGTTTCCGGGTGCCCGGGCTCGCCGAGCTTTCAACGCTCCTGCCGCGCAAGCTGCAGGAGATCCCAGGCGTGATGGAGGGCAAGACCGGCTGGCAGGGGATCGTTCCGGCGCGCGCCGGCAAGATGGGCAGCATCTCCTCGGACAAGGCGATCTCCAAGCTGGGGACGCCGGCCGAGTTCTACCAGCAGCTCGAGCCCGATCAGATCGCCGAGCACATCGTTTCGATGTTCGTCCCGCAGATGCCGGACATCGTCGATCGAATTCTCACCCGCGAGAACCCCCGCCTGTGGAACAACACTCCCGA
Organism: uncultured bacterium; assembly: GCA_963786495.1. Taxonomy (GTDB): domain Bacteria; phylum Actinomycetota; class Thermoleophilia; order Solirubrobacterales; family 70-9; genus JALZKA01. The sequence continues at coordinate 416,536 of CAWAZL010000002.1, forward strand.
CCGCGTGAAGAAGCTGGTCTACGAGCGGGTCGAGGGCGAGTTGCCGGAGATTGTCCACTCGATGATCGACGAGATCGGAGTTCACATCGACCTGTTGCTGGACCCAAAGCTGATGGTGATCGAGCAGTTCGAAGCGAACCCTGACCTCGTCGTCCGGATCTTCAAGGACATCTCAACCAGGGAGCTGAAGCTGATGGTGAACTTCGGGTTCATCTTCGGGTTTCTGCTCGGGATCCCGGTGGCAGTCGTTGACGTGACCCTTCACCAGTGGTGGCTCCTGCCGATCATGGGCGTGATCGTCGGCTGGGTGACCAACCTGCTTGGCATGAAGCTGATCTTCGAGCCGGTTGAACCGACCCACTGGGGCCCGATCAAGATGCACGGGCTCTTCCTGCGCCGACAGTCCGAGGTGGCCGATGTCTACGCCGGGATCATCGCCGACGACGTCGTGACGCTCGAGAACATCGGCACTCAGCTCGTCGAGGGACCCAGCGGCGACCGGACCAAGCAGATGATCGAAACCGCGATGCGCCCGGCCATCGACCGCGCGGCGGGCGCGATCCGGCCGGCGGCGCGCGCGGCGGTGGGGGGCCGCGAGTTCGACAAGATCAGCGCGGCGTTTGCCCGCGAGGGCGTCGACCAGACGCTCACCCCCTTCCGCGATCCCGAGTTCAGCCGGCGCCAGTCAGAGAAGATCCAGAAGCTGATCGCCGCACGCACCCGCGAGATGCCCTACAAGGATTTCGTGGAAATGCTGCGCTCGGCGATCAAGGAGGACGAGTGGATGCTCTACGCGCACGGCGCGGTGATGGGCCTGGCCGGCGGATTCATCCACCTGGCGATCTTCGGGGTGAGCGGTTGAGCGACGAAGAACGGAGCAAGCCCACGCAAGAACCCCAAGCCGAGTACAAGGGGAACCTCGACTCGATCGAAGGAGTGGTCCGGTTCGCCGCGTCGACCTGGTGGCGCACCACCGAGTGGGTGGTCGGCAAGTACGTCGAGACCGCGAAGGGGCTGATTGGCGCCGCCCCCTCCGCTGAGGAGGCGGCTGATCGATTCGCCGCGGCGGCGAACGAGGTCACACGTTCACGCGAGGACGACAAGCCGACCCTGGCCGAGAGCGGCGAGATGCTGCTCACGCGCTCCCGCGACGTTTTCGAGGAAGAGAGCGAGGACATCGAGCACCCCGCTTACGAGCGCATCCTCTCCGAGATAGCGCCTGACGAAGGACGCATCCTGCGGCTGATGCTGGTCGACGGACCGCGCCCCGCGGTGGACGTGCGCACCGGCGGCCCGCTGGGGCTCGTCAATTCAAGCCTCATTTCGGGCGGCTTCACCTTGATCGGCTCGCATGCAGGCCTGAAGGACCGCGATGGAGTCCCCGCCTATCTCAACAATCTCAACCGCCTTGGCCTGATCTGGTTCTCGCGCGAGACGCTTCACGACCACCGCGCCTACCAGGTACTCGAGGCCCAGCCCGAAGTCCTCGAGGCCATGAAGTCGGTGCGCTTCCCGCGCGTGGTGCGCCGCTCGATCCACCTGACGCCGTTCGGCGAGGACTTCTGCCGCGTCTGCTTCGCGGCCGCCGACACGGCGATCGAGTCTCTACCGATTCACAGCGACCCTCCCGAGGACTAGAGAAGCTCTCGCTCCAACTTCTCATGCTCGCGCTCGGGGGCGTCAAGCAGGCCCGAGGACGCGGTCCGTGTATGCGTTTGCGAACGCGCCCGTAGGGTCCAGGCGCTTTCTCGCGGCTTGGAAGTCGTCCCATTCCGGATAGGCGGGCGCAAGGTCCGCCGCGGTGCGGAAGTGGCGCTTGCCCCAGTGTGGGCGGCCGCCGAGCTCGCGGGCGAGCGACTCGACCCGGCGCATATAGGGCTCCCAGCCGAGGTTCATGTCCTGGTGGACCGCGACGTAACAGGTGTCCTGTTCGTGGGAGGGGCTGAGAAACGAATCGTCGCCCTTGACGAAGCGGACCTCGATAGGCCACGCGACGTGGAGCTCGGGACGCTTGGCGATCTCGAGCACGCCCTCGATCAGCTCTCGCCCACGCTCTCGCGGCACGCCGTACTCCATCTCGGTGAACTTGATGTGGCGCTCGGATGCGAAGACCTTGTAGCTCTCGTCGATCTTGGTCGCGCGGCCGAGTCCCCTTGCCGCGAGCTTCGCCACGCTCGGCGCCAGCGTCGGGCGCATCCGAACGGCTGCGGCAAACGCCTGGCCCACCCAGTTCTCAAGCATCACCTCCTGTGCGAAGACGAGCCAACCCGGCTTCGGCGCCGGCGGCTCGTCCGTCCGGCTCGATTCGCGGCAGAGCGCTACCTCGGTGCCGGGAAAGACGTAGAACTCGAAGTGGTCGGTGCCGGCGTTCAGCTGGCCGAGGCTCTCGAGCACCTCGCCCAGCGGCTTCGGCGAGTCGACTCGGTTGATCGTGTACGCCGGGACCGTCCTCACCGTGACCGAGTAGACGATCCCGAGCGCTCCCACAGCCACGCGCGCGGCGCGGAGTAAGTCGGGCTCCGAGTCGTCGATGGTGACCAGCGAGCCATCCGGCGCGATCACCTCGAGCGCCTCGACCTGCGCCGAGACGTTCTGGAAGCGCTCGCCCGTGCCGTGGGTGCCGGTCGAGATCGAGCCGGCGACGGTCTGACGGTCGATGTCACCGAGGTTTTCGAACGCGACACCATCCGCGTCGAGCATGCGGTTGAGGTCGTGGAGGACCGAGCCGGCCTCGACCTTGAACAGCCCCGACTCGCGGTCGAAGTCGAGCTTGCGGGTGAGCCCGTCGAGACGGACCATCGTCCCTTCTGTCAGCGCGCAGCCGGTGAAGGAGTGGCCCGAGGCGGAGGCCCGGACGCGGAGGCCACGGGCGACCGAGTCCGCGACCGTCTTCTGCAGCGCCGAAAGCGTCCCCGGCCGCTCGATCGACGCGGGCTCGCAAGCCTGGTCCCCGGCCCAATTGGTCCACTTCGCCATCGCCGCGCAAGGCTAGTCTGGCTTGACCGAAACCGTCCCCGGAGGGGTGGCAGAGCGGTTGAATGCGCTGGTCTTGAAAACCAGTAGGCCGGGTGACCGGTCTCGAGGGTTCGAATCCCTCCCCCTCCGCTTTCAGCGCACTGGGTGGCTCGCGAGGAAGAGGGCGTCGGGATCGACCGCCTCACGAATCTCGACCAGCCTCGAGTAGACATCGGGGGCGAACGCGCGCGACGAGTCGCACGGCCGCTCGGCGAGGTTGAGGTAGTCAGCGCCGGTGCTCCACGGGGCCACCGCGTCGACCACCTTGTCGAGGTGCGCCGCGATCGGGCCGACCATCTCGGGCGTGAATGGAACACCGACGCCGTACATCGCGTACTCGCCGTCGAGCGTGGCCATCGCTCCCGCGCCATCGGGCGCGGAGGCAAGAGCGCCTCCCAGATGCCGCAGCGAGACGGCCAACAGCGGGCTATCCGAACCTGGGCCGGCGGCTTCCAAGAGCGCGTCGATCGCGCCGTCGCTCAGCTCGCCGACCACGGTCTGATGGGTCATGCCCGGCGTTGGCTGCTCCGGATCGCCGTTGATGCGGCAAAGGCCGGCGGCTGGGATCGTCGCGAAGGAGTCCATCATCGGCGCCGCCACGGCACGAAGCTGGTCCACGAGGCGTGCGCCCTCCGCCGGGCCGCCGACATACGCGCCGGTCACGTCGATGACAGGCGTTGCACGGAGCGGCTCAGGCACCTCGGGGATCGGCGGCAGGCACAGGAACCGGAAGGCCGTCGTCATCTCGGCTGGTAGCTCCCGCGCCCAGTCGCGGTACGCCGGCAGGAGGTCGGCGGCATGCTCGGCAGGCCAGATCGACGCTGCCCGCATAGACCTCCGTGAGGGGGACGAGCGACATCTCGAGCGCCGTGACGATGCCGAAGCTGCCTCCGCCACCCCGCAGCGCCCAGAAGATGTCCGGCTCGTGGTCGCGATCCACTCGCACCAGCTCACCCTGCGCCGTGACGAGCTCGATCGCCGTTATCGAGTTCGAGGCAAGGCCGTAGGGCCGAGAGAGCCAGCCGATTCCGCCACCGAGTGCGTATCCGACAACGCCGACGTCGGGCGACGAGCCCCCGAGCCCGGCGAGCCCATACTCCGCCGCCGCAACTCCAAGGTCACCCCAGAGAACACCCGCACCGACGCGAGCCTGCCGGGTGACGGGGTCAATCTCGATATCGCCTATTCGGAGCGTCTTGACGAGCAGCGTCCGCTCGAGGTCCTCGAGTGCCGTCGCGGCATGGCCCGTCGCCTGAGCGGCGACCCGCAGGCCGTTCGCGCGGGAGAAGTCCACGGCCGCGACGACGTCGCGCACGTTCGTGACGGAGGCAACCGCGGCAGGCCTCTGGTCCGCGGTGAGATTCCACGCCTGGCGCGCGGCATCCCAGCCGTCCTCACCTGGGCCGATTACGGGGCCTTGGGAGGCAGAGCGAAGAGTGTCGAGGTCGAGGCCGGAGGCGGTGGTGGACATAAGGGGCTCCTGTGTTCGGGGATCGGGGTGGCCTCATGCTGCGGGTTCGAACCCAAAAAGGGAAACAGTGATTGCGTGTGTCAGTAACGCTTTTGCGTTGTGAAGCGCGCTTAGACTGAGCGACCCGTGAGCATCGAGTTGAAGCATCTGCGGGCCTTCGTGGCCGTAGCCGAAGAGCTCAACTTCACCCGTGCAGCCGAGCGCCTGCACCTCGCTCGAGCAGGCGCTGAGCACGCAGATTCGCCAACTCGAGGAAAGGGTGGGCGAGCGGCTCCTGGAGCGCACCACCAGGAAGGTCGAGCTGACGCCGGCCGGTGAAGCCATGCTCGAACACGCCCGCACCGTCCTGGGTGGCGCGGACCGCGCCGTCGCCGCGGCACGAGCCGCCGCGGGCGAGGGCCCGTCCCGGCTCACGATCGGCTTCCTTGTCCCGGCCGATCACGAGCCGATGCGAAAGGCGCTGGCCTTGTTCGCCGAGCGCCGGCCGGATGTTGAGGTGCTCGTTCACTTCGGCGAGGTGACCGACCCCTCCGTTGGGCTTCGTGAAGGCCTTGCCGATGTGGCCGTCGTGGTGGGAGCTTTCGACCGCGCGGGCCTGGAGACCGTTCACCTGTGGACAGACCCGCGCGGCGTTGCCCTTGGTGCGCGCCATCCGCTCGCTGCCAAACGGGAGATCTCAATCGAGGAGATGATCGACGAGCCCACCTTTGACTTCAAGGTGCCGGACCCCATCTACCGCGACTACTGGATGGCGACGGCCTATCGCGGCGGCAGGCCGCCGAAGCTTGCAGCCCAGTTCCTCGGTCTCGACGGTCTGCTGGAAGCAGTCAGGGCCGGGCTGGGGTTGAATCTCATCCGCGAACGCATCGTGAACACCCTGGGTTCCGACTCGGGCGTCGTCTACCGCCCCGTAAAGGGCCTCGAGCCAGCCGAGGTGGCGCTGGCCTGGCTCGAGGGCAATGACTCAGAGCTCGTGGCCGACATGGCGAGCGCCGCCCGGGAAACGTTCAAGAACCCGAACGCGTAGTGCCCGGCTGAAACCGATTGACAAGATCGGCATGTTGATGAAACACGAACTCGGTGTTTCACTTTTCGTGCCGGCTCCCTCACGATGGCGGCGCAATGTCCAAGACAGCTAGGAGAGCCATGTCTTCCCGCCGCCTCGCCGTTGCCGCGATTGCAGCCGTTTCGATGCTCGTGCCCAGTTCGGCGCTGGCCGACGTAGAGGTCGCTGGGACCGGCGAACCCGCGTTCACGAAGCCTGTGAACAACACCAACACCCAGTGGTACAGCTACGACGCGCCCGGCGGATCCGACGCCTACAAGCTGCGCGTTACCTACTACAAGGACGGGTCGGAGATCAATCAAATCACCACTCCCGAGCTTTCGCCAAACGGAGCGACGAACCAGTGGGTTAGCTGGAGCGGCATCGCCGCGATGGAGGATGGCCACACCTACCAGATCTGCATTCAGGGGAGCTACTCCCTCCCCAATGACTCCCTCTTCTTCTCAGACGGACCTAACTCATGCACGCAGGGAGACCTCGCCGGGAAGCGCACCGCTACGACGATCGACCTGACGAAGCCGACGGTTTCGGTGGAACTCGCAGACGGGGCGGCAACGATCCTCGGTCCGTCGGTCCCGCTCGAGATCAACTACACCGACAACCTTGCCCCGCCGTTCCCGGCGAACTTCCTGTGCCAGCAGGTCGGCGCGGACTCGACCGCTTGTGACGGCCAGATCTTTGGCGAGAGCGCGGCGTGCAGCGTGCCGGCGGCCAGCACTGCCATCACCACGTTCAACTGCACGCTCGACACCAGCGCGGTCGACACCGACACCGGGCAGTTCTTCGCCTGCGTGAGGGCTGCGGACTCGGCCGTCCCGGACAATCCAAACAACGCCACTCAGACCGGAACGGCGAACCAGGCCAATCTTTCCGACCCGGCCTGCGACTCGGTCGATCTCCTGAACGCGGAGTGCGAGGCGGCGAAGAGGAAGGCCGCGAAGGCGAAGGCGAAGCTCAAGCGGTTGAAGCAGAACGACGCCTCTGCGCAGAAGATCAGGAAGGCCAAGAAGGCCGCCAGGAAGGCCAAGAAGGCCGCGAAGAAGGCCTGCGCCTAGAGCGCTAGAGCAGCTTCGACGGCGCTCCGCCGCGCCAGGAATGCGCCGAGCGCAAGGGCGGTGAGAACGGCCAGGCCAGTGTAGGCAAGGTCGTTCCCGCCCGAGTCGGCGATCGCAGGGCCGACGACCGCCCCGAGGGTGTGACCGAGGCCCCAGCCAAGGTTGGTGAAGCCGAACGCGAGTCCCAGGTCGAGACCCGCAGCTTCGGATCCATCGCTCAGCATCGCCATTGCGGGCGACCACAACGTTCCGATCAGGGGCGCAGCAAGAATTACGACCGCGCCCAGCGTCCAGGCGGCCTCGGGCACCTGAATCAAGAGCATGGTGCCCACGGCTGCGACGAGTCCGAGTGCGCACGGCAGGAAGCGCCCGCGCCGATCGGAGACACGCCCCGCGAACGGGGCCACCACCGCCTCGAGCGCAGCTGACGCCAGGAAGACCGCGGCGATGGCGATGGCGCCCGCGCCTAGCGCGTCCATTTCAAGCGGAACGAGCACGTCAATCGATCCGAAGATCATCCCCGGCACGAGAATGAGCAGGAAGCCGAAGCGCACCGTCGTCGAGCGCGCTGCAGCCCAGAGTGCCTCCATGTTCGCCTGGCCGGTCGTCAGAGGCGGCGGGATCTTGAGGGTCAACAAGGCAAGCCCCACGCCCAGAGCGGCCACCATGGAGAAGACGGCAGCGCGGCTCAGCACGTCGGCCGCCGCGCCCACCGCCGGCCCGACCAGGACGCCGACGATGGCGGCCGCCATCGCCGATCCGATGAGTTCGCCACGGCGGTCGCGCGGCGAGGCCGCGACCAGCCAGCTCAGGGCGCCCGCCCACGAGCAAGCGCCCGCGACGCCTTGGAGGAACCGCGAGGAGATCAGAAGCGGCGCGCTATCGGCAAAGGCGAAGATGAGCACGGTCACGGTCATTCCCCCAAGCCCCAGAAGGGTGGTGGGCCGCGGCCCCCATCGCGAGGCCAAGAGCCCACCGGGAATCGCGGCCAGGAGCGTGCCCGCGGCGTAGGACCCGGAAAGCATTCCCGCCTCCGTCTTGCTCAATCCGAACTCGTCGCTCAGCTCCGGCAGCAGGGGCACGATCGCCGCGAAGAACATGGTGTCGACGAACACCACGAGCGACGCGAGGATCAAGAGCCTTCGCATAGGCGTTCACTGTAGGCGCGGGGCACTGCATAGCCCGTCCCGGTCAACTCACGACCGGAGCTTTCGAGCACCCCGTGTGTTTCTATCGATAGGCGGGTGCACGAACTTCGAAACAGGTCGATCGGCCGTGAGGCAGTGGCCGCGCTTATGTGTGCGACGCTCCTTTTGGCCTGCCTCAGCGCGGAGCGCGCGAGCGCCAAGCCGTATGCGCCGCCTGGCAACAAGATCTGGCACGGCGTCTCCGACACCGGCGAGGTGCCCGCCTTCAAGCGCTTCAACCAACAGGTGCGCTCCCACAACGCGCTCAACCTCGTCTTCTACCACTGGGGCGTGCCGCTCTCGGGAGCCATCGATCGCTGGGAGAAGATGGACGCCCGAGGGGTGCTGTCACTCTCGACGGCGCCCGGCGGCGGAAACGAGGTCATAACTCCGCGCGAGATCTCACGCGGGCGCGACGACGCGTACCCGCTCGATCTGTGGCGCGCGATCCGTAACTCAGGCGACATCACCTACGTGCGTCCCTTCGGCGAGATGAATCTGCACTTCAACCCCTACTCCGCCTTCAACGCCGACGGCTCTCCCCGCCCGGGGCACTCCACCCGCGCTTTCAAGCTGGCCTGGAAGCGGATGGTCTTGATCATGCGCGGCGGCAGCCGGGGGACGATCAACAGGAGGCTCGGCAACCTCGGAATGCCCCGCATGTTGAGGGCGAACCGAAACGACTCGCCGATCTACGACCGCCACGACATCCCCAAGATCCTCAAGCCCACCAAGGTCGCGTTCGTGTGGACCCCTCTTACGCGAGGCTCCCCCGATGTGCCGGGCAACACCCCTGACGCGTACTTCCCCGGCCGGAAGTACGTCGACTGGGTGGGAACCGACGTCTACTCGAAGTTTTCAAACTCGACGCTCTGGACGAACCTGAACAGCTTTTTCAACCGCTACAAGGGATATCCGTTCATGCTCCCCGAGTACGGCGCCTGGGACAACGACCATGACGGGTCGTTCACGCGGCGCATCCACCGTTGGGCGCGAGACCGTCCGCGGGTCGGGGCGCTGGTTTATTACCGAAGCGTCTCCACCGACAACATCTTCAACCTCCAGTTCTACGACGGCGCGCGGCTCTCACTGAGGAAGATCCTGAATGGCCCGCGCTACGCCTCACACGCCCCTGGCACAAAGGACTGACGTTCAGCCCTTTCGGCTGCGTTAGGCTGCCGCCCTCGGCCGGTGGGTAGCTGGCTCAACTCGAGGAGGAAGCAGCTTGAAGCTGGTCATCGGGATCGTTCGCCCCGAGAAGGCGAACGACGTCTTGGAGGCGCTTTACAGAGCGGATGTGCGCGGAGTCTCGATGAGCCGGGTCCAAGGACACGGCGGCGAGCTCGAGCGAGTTGAGACTTACCGGGGGACCACCGTCAAGATGGGCCTCTCCGAGAAGGTCCGCTTCGAGATCGCGGTATCCGATGACTTCGTCGAGCCGGCGATCGGCGCGCTTCAGTCTGGCGGCCAGACCGGCGAGGTTGGCGACGGCAAAATCTTCGTCGTGCCGCTCGAGCAGGCGGTTCGCATCCGCACCGGTGAGACCGACAAGGGCGCCGTCACGCCGGTGGAGAAGTAATGGACGTCCTGGCCGCGATCGACACGGGCGATACCGCGTGGATGTTCGTCGCCACCGCGCTCGTCCTCCTGATGACCCCTGCCCTCGGGCTCTTCTACGCGGGCCTCGTTCGCTCGAAGAACACGCTCAACACCTTCATGATGTGTGTCGCCGGGATCGCGATCGCGACCGTCACTTGGGCAGCCGTTGGCTATTCGCTTGCCTTCTCAGAGGGCGGTGACCTGATCGGCTCGCTCGACTACGCGTTCCTGAACGACGTCGGCTTTGAGCCTCGTGAGGGACAGACGATCCCGCACCTCCTGTTCTTCGCGTTCCAGGCGACCTTCTGCATCATCACCACGGCGCTGATCGCCGGCGCGGTGGTGGAGCGGATGCGATTCGGAGCGTTCCTCGTCTTCGCCGCGATCTGGTCGGTCGCGGTCTATTCGGTTCTCGCTTACTGGGGTTTCGGCTCCGGCTGGCTCATCAGCGGCGGCACGCTCGACTTCGCCGGCGGAATTGCTGTTGAGATGGCTTCCGGATTCTCGGCGCTCGCCGCGGCACTGGTCGTCGGGGCCCGCAAGGACTACGGGCGCCAAGCGCTCCTGCCGCACAACGCCGTTTACGTGCTGCTCGGCGCCGGCCTGCTGTGGTTCGGCTGGTTCGGGTTCAACGGCGGCTCAGGGTTCAACACTGGCCAGAACTCGACGCTCGCCTTCACCAACACGCTGCTTACGCCGGCGTGCGCGCTGATCACGTGGTTCGTGCTCGACCTGATCCGCGGGCGGACGGTGACGGCGATCGGCGCCGCGACGGCGATCGTCGTCGGCTGCGTCCTCATCACCCCGGCCGGCGGCTTCATCGCACCGGGCTGGGCGATGGCGCTCGGCTTCGTGGGAGCGCTGCCGTGTTACGCCATGATCGCGTATCGGCCGCGCACCCGGGTCGACGAGACGCTCGACGTTCTCGCCGCCCACGGTCTGGCCGGCTTTACGGGCATCCTCGCCATCGGCCTCATTGCTCAAGCGAGCTGGAACGGGATCTCCGACGGCTGGCTCTACGGCAACTTCGACCAGTTCGTCGACCAGGCGCTGGCCGCGGCGGCCGTACCCGCCTACGCGTTCATCGTGACCTTCGTCCTCCTCAAGGTGATCGGCGCGATCATGCCGCTACGCGTCACGGAGCAGGAGGAGGCGATAGGCATGGACATCACTCAGCACGGCGAGGAGGCCTACGTCACCGGCGAAGGCGCGATCCTCGTCACCACGGAGGCGGCGGTCGAGGAAAAGGTCCCGGTCGCGCAACCTTGAGCTGACCGCATGACGCCCGCCGTTGGCGAGCCGAGCCGGCCGGTGGCGAGGCCGAACCGCAACCTTGGGTGTTCGCCGGGCTCGAAGCGCAAGCGAGTGCGCTCGCCTCGGGCGAGACGAGCTCGGCCGAGCTCGTGGCCGCCTGCCTCGAGCGGATCGCCGAGAGCCAGTCCACGCTGAACGCGTTTCGCTGCGTGCGCGCCGAGGGCGCGTCAGAAGAAGCGAAGGAGTGCGACCGCCGCATCGCAGCCGGCGAGCGGGCGCCGCTTCTCGGCGTCCCGATCGCGATCAAGGACGACACGGACATCGCTGGCGAGACCACGGCATTCGGCTGTGCCGGCGATTTCGACGTCATCACCGAAGACTCGGAGGTCGTGCGCAGGTTGCGCGAGGCGGGCGCCGTAATCGTCGGCAAGACGACAACTTCCGAGATCGGCCAGTGGCCGTTCTCAGAAAGTCTTGGCTCTGGGGTCACCCGCAACCCATGGGACCTCGACCACACCCCGGGCGGCTCCAGCGGCGGGGCGGCGGCAGCGGTGGCAGCCGGCCTGGTCGCGGGGGCCATCGGCTCGGACGGGGCGGGCTCGGTTCGCATCCCGGCCGCGTGGTGCCATCTCGTCGGCATCAAGCCTCAGCGCGGGCGCATCTCGACCTGGCCGCATCCCGAGTCCTTCAAAGGGCTTACCTGCCTTGGCCCACTCACCCGAACGGTCGCGGACGCCGCGTTCCTCCTTGATGCCGCCGCCGGCAACCGCGAGGGCGACCTCCACCGCCCCCCGCCGCCCACCGGGACGTACCTTGAGGCTGCCGGCGAGAAGCCGGAGCGGCTGAGGATCGCGCTATCCACAGCGATTCCCTTCAGCGGCGCGCCGGCGAAGCTCGATCCCGAGATCCGCGCCGCGACCGAGCGGATGGGGAGCGTGCTGGAAGGACTCGGCCACACGGTCGACGAGGCTGATCCCTCCTATGGCCTGGTCGGAGCGAGCTTCATGCCCCGCTCAATGAGCGGCATCCGCGAGTGGGTTAACCGGATCGACGACCCAAAGGTCCTAGACCCTCGCACTCGCCACAACGCGACGGTGGGCAAGCTCCTGTCGGGGCCCTTGCTTGCTGGCGCCAGGTCTCTGGAGGGGCCTTTGCGCGCGCGGATCGGGAAGATCTTCAAGGACTTCGATGTTGTGCTGGCGCCGACGACGGCCAAGCCGGCCCTTCCGATCGGCGCCGCCGAGGGCCTCGGCGGCTGGGCGACCGACAAGCTGATCGTCGGCGCGTGCCCGTACGCGTGGCCGTGGAACGTGATCGGCTGGCCCGGAGTCAACGTCCCGGCCGGGCTTACCGATGGAGGGCTCCCGATCGGCGTCCAGCTTCTTGGCCCGGCGAACTCCGAATGCCTCCTGATCTCACTCGCGGCCGAACTCGAGGCCGAAGAGCGCTGGCACGAGCGTCGGCCGCCGACGGTCTAACCGCCCGAGAGCTGGCGTAGGCGGGCGCGGCCCTCGGTCAGACAACGGTTCACCTTCGTGTGGGTCCAGTTGGTCAGCTCGCAGATCTCGGCGTAGGAGTAACCCTCGCCGCGGAGGACGAGAGCTCGGCGCTCGTCGGCCTTGAGGCGCTTGAGCGTGCGCGCCCGCTCGTGCGCCCACTCGCGTCGCTCGGCCCGCTCGGCCGGACACGGCGCGCCGCTTGGGGAATCCGGCAACTCGCACGCGAGGAGGCGCTCGCGATCGCGCCGGACTGCCAGCGCCTCGCGCTTCGTGACCAGGTGCATCCACGCCGCGAGCCGGTCCGGCGGATGAGGCGGCGCCTTCTCGAGAAGGATGAGCGCCGCCCGCTGAAACGCATCGTCCGCGTCGTCGGCACAGATCGAGACGCGGCGTGCGGTGCGGCGGAAGGCCTCGTTGTGGTCAGCTAGAAGCGCAACGGCACGGCTTGGCGTGATGCGCGGCTCTTCCACGCATACGACAACCCCGCGGACTCACTTCGCGCCCCCTGCCGGCTCCTTGGGATGTGGCTCAGGCTCGGTCTCGACCTCGAGGAGATCCCACTCCGTCAACCCGGCTCTTTCGAGGGTTCGCATGATGCGCGGCTGCACACCGCGAAGGACCAAGGGTCTGCCGTTGTCGTGCAGCCGCAGCGCTGCCTCGACCAGCGCGCCAATGCCTTTGGAGTCCACGAACCCGCACGCGCGAAGATCGATCACGACCTGCCCCTCCGCCGCGATCGCCTCGGCCAGCGCGGCCTTCACTCGATCAACGGTCGCCAAGTCCAGCTCGCCGAAGATCGCGACGTCCGTGCCCCCCTTCTCGGTGGGCGCGACATGTACTGCGAAGTCGGTGTAGGGGGCAGGCCCTGATTGCATCCCTGCTCTCCGGTTGACGTGCGCTTTCGTGGCGCGCTTTCATTCTTACTACCCGCTCTGTAGGTGATCCCAAACTGCCGCGACCGGGGCAAGTGCGCCTGCGAGTGCCCTTTCAACCGAGACTTCGGCGGTCCCGCAGGTCTAAGCTCGACACATGGCTACGTCAATAGTCACGGGCGGAGCGGGCTTCTTGGGCTCGCACCTCTGCGAGGCGCTGCTCGCGAAGGGCGACCGCGTGATCTGCATCGACAACCTCGATACGGGGTCGCTTCAGAACGTCGAGCACATCGAGAACGGGGATTTCAGCTTCGTCCTCCACGACCTCACTCAGCCCTTCTTCACCGACGAGGGCGTCGACTTCGTCTACCACCTCGCCTCCCCCGCCAGCCCGATCGACTACCTGCGCCTGCCCCTGCACACGCTGAAGGTCGGCTCTTATGGCACCCATCACATGCTTGGCCTCGCGAAGCTCAAGCGCGCCCGCATCGTCCTGGCCTCGACTTCCGAGGTCTACGGCGACCCGCAGGTCCACCCGCAGCCCGAGGAGTACTGGGGCCACGTGAACCCGATCGGCCCGCGCGGCGTCTACGACGAGGCCAAGCGCTACGCCGAGGCTCTCACGATGGCCTACCACCGCCAGCAGGGGGTGGACACCGGAATCGTCCGAACCTTCAACACCTTCGGGCCGAAGATGCGCCCGCATGATGGCCGTGCCGTCTCGACCTTTTTGCGCCAGGCGCTTCAGGACAAGCCGTTGACCGTCTTCGGAGACGGCAGCCAGACCCGGAGCTTCTGTTACGTCGACGACCAGGTCCGCGGATACATGCTGATGGCCGAGTCCGATGTCCACGTGCCGGTCAACATCGGCAACCCGGAGGAGCTGAGCCTCATCGACCTCGCAAAGACGGTGATCGAGGTGACGGAGTCGAAGTCAGAGATCATCTTCGAGGCTTTGCCCATCGACGACCCGCAGGTCCGCCAGCCCGACATCACCCGCGCGAAGCAGCTGCTCGGCTGGGAGCCTGAGGTGAGCCTCCGCGACGGCCTGCGGAAGACGATCGAAAAGGCCGGCGTCGAACAGCTGGTCGACGCGCAGTACTAGCCCTCTTCGAGAGCTGCGCTTAACTCGCCGGCGATCCGAGACGGATCGGCGACATCCTTTTCACTGAAAGGGAGCGGCGTCCACCCTGCCAGCGAGAGCGATCGGTACCGGCGTCTGTCGCGCGCTCGAGCGATCGGGGTGGAATGCCACCGGATGGAATCGAACTCGACGACCACGCGCTCGGGGACCCAGGCGAAGTCGACGGTGAGCGGGATCTCCTCACCCGTCTCGATGGCGTAGTCGCAGACCGGGCGATGGATTCCGGCGGCATCAACGATCGAGAACAAAACCTCTTCGAAGTCGGTGCGTGTCTCGGTCGTGCCGATCTCGTGCTCGGCGAGGACTTGGCGAACGAGCGGAGCGCCCGCGCGTCCGTTAGCGCGGTCGAGGATGTCTTCGAGGGTTCGCAGGTCGAACAGCTCGAGCGTCATCGAGCGGTCGAATGCCCGCTCGAGTCCGCGGCGGCTGATGGCCGGCGCCATGTCGAGGAGGCTGCGCGCCCAGTTCGTCGTGGGGATGCCGTCTACGAGAACAACGTCTCTCTCAAGGAGGGTGGCTCCGGAGTGGGCTTTGATCCCAGTCCGCGACTTCCCGCGACCGCTGGTGGTGACGTGGATCAGACCTGATTCTGAGTTGAGAAGGCCGATGTGAGCGGCGGCCGTGATGTGAGAGATCGCCGCGCGGTCGTATGCGAGCACCGCCGCCATGCGCCGGCCCTTCGCGGTGAGCTTCGCGTGACCGACGGCATACACGCCTCGGTGGATCGAATGCAACGCGCCCCTGGCCACGCGCGCCCGGACACCGGCCGTACTCAGGCCGAGATCAACGAGCTGCCACAAGGCAACCACGCCATGTTGCACCGCTGCAAGCGCTGCAATGGCGGCATCGAGGGGGGTGTGCGAACTTGCGTTGCTGTGAGCAACGTTTCTTCGCAGACCCCTAGGCACCAGGCCATTCCAACCCCCCGGGACCTACCGATCAAGACGCACTCGCGCCAGTTCGCGCACGTGAGCGTGCCTAGATCGTCACCGGCGCCAGCTCTGCGACCGGGGCCGGGCGGCCTACGTGGTAGCCCTGGGCGAAGTCCACGCCGAACTCGCGCAGGCGCTCGAGGACCGGGGCGCTCTCGACGAACTCGGCGATCGTGCGCAGGCCGAGGGCCCGGGCGATCTCGACCATTGCGGAGACCATTCGCTGGTCGATCTCGGACGAGTCGAGGTTGCGGATGAACTCGCCGTCGATCTTCAGGTAGTCCACCGGCAGGTATTTGAGGTAATAAAAGGACCCGAACCCCGCGCCGAAATCGTCGAGGGCGAAGCGGCAGCCCCAGCGGCGGATGCGGGTCGCGAGCGCGCGCGCCTCGTCCATGTTCGCGATCGCGGCGGTCTCGGTGATCTCAAAAACCAGCTGAGAGGGATCGATCGGGGCCTTGGTCAGCTCCGCCTCGATCAGGTCGGGCAACTCCGGGTCGCAGATTGAATGACCTGAGAGGTTCACCTCCAGGACGACCTTCCGCCCCGCGACCTGCTCCTTTTCGATCACGCCAATCGCCTGCTGGATCATCCAGATGTCAATCTCGGAGATCAGGCCGAAGCGCTCAGCGACGGGGAGAAAAGCGCCGGGCGCAACGACGCTGCCGTCCTCCTCGAGCATCCGGACCAGGAGCTCGTAGCGGTCCGGCATGGGCCCGTTGAGGCTCGCGATGGGCTGTGCGTAGACGGCGAACTTGTCGTCGCGTAGCGCCGTCTTGATCCTGTCCGTCCAGACGAACCCGGCACGCTGGGCGTTAGGCGCGGGCGCGTCGCGTGTGAAGAGGGTCACGCGATCGCGACCCGAGCCCTTCGCCTCGTACATCGCCACGTCGGCTTCCAAAAGAAGCTGCTCGGCACTGAGGTTCTGAGCGTCGAGCATCGCGATGCCGATGCTGGTTGTCACCTGCACCGGCTTGTCACGCGCAAGGACGCGGTGGCTTCTGACCATCGCCAGAAGCTCCTCGGCCAGTTCCAGGGCAGCCTCGGCCCCGGTCCCGGTGAGCAGCAGGGCGAACTCGTCGCCGCCGAGCCGCGAGACGACGTCGGTGCGGCGAACCCGCCCCTTCAACTGACTCGCGAGGCTTCGAATGAGCTCGTCACCTGCCTGGTGTCCCAATGCGTCGTTGATGAACTTGAAGTTGTCGATGTCCAGGACGAGCAGCGCCGAGGTGACGTCGAGCCGCTCGCAGACTGCGATCTGCTGCGAGAGCTCCTCTCCGAACCGACGCCGGTTGTAGAGGCCGGTGAGGACGTCGTGGTCAGCCAGGTACTGAAGCTGCTGCTCTGCCCGCTTTCGCTCGGTGATGTCCTTGAAGGTCACCACAGCGCCTTGTCCCGGGCCGACCGCGTACGGGGTGATCGAGTATTCAACCGGTAGGGCGCTCGAATCGAGGCGGCAGAAAGATTCGCCGTCGGATTGGTAGCTCACGCCACCGAGCACAGCCACCTGGATCGGGCAGTCCGGCGCATCGTGGCCATCGGACAGCGGCCCCTTCGGGTGGACAATGTCGTGGAAGAGCGAGCCGAGAAGCTCCTCGCGGTCGCAGCCGAGAAGCCGCGCGGCAGCAGGGTTGGCGAACGTCACGACCCCTGAGGCATCGAGACCGCAGATGCCCTCCCCCGCCGAGTCCAGGATCATCTCGTTCTGGCGGCCGAGATGGGCAAGCTCATTCTCCGCCGACTTGCGCTCGATCGCGTAGCGCACGGCTCGCTTCAACCCGATCCCCTCGATCGATCCCTTCACCAGGTAGTCCTGAGCGCCGGCGCCAAGTGCCTCGAGCGCCACGTCCTCGTCGTTCAGGCCGGTGAGGATGATGATGGGAAGGTCGGGGAACCGCTCTCTGAGACGATCGATTCCGTCAAGTCCGGATACGTCCGGCAGCGAGAGGTCGAGGAGCACGCAATCCGTCGCACCGTCTTCGATCTCCTCGATCGCATCGGCCAGGTTCCGGCACGGGCGCAGAACGAGGTCGTGGTCGCCCGAAGCCGACACCATCTCCTGGAGGAGCCGGGCATCCGCCGGGTTGTCCTCGACCAGAGGACCGACGGGGCCGAGGGCGTCATCGCGAGTCCCATCCCGGACTCCAGCCCGTCGGGCAGCCTCACGATCGAAAGCCAGAACTCCTCGATCGACGAAACGACGGCGACGAACTCGTCGAGGTCGATCGGCTTTGTGATGTACGCGTTCACGTGGTGCGCGTACGCGTCCAGGATGTCCGCTCGGCCGCCGACGTGGTCAAGATGAGAACCGGGATTTCCAGAAAGGCGGATCGCCCTTGATCGCCTGGAGCACTTCCTTGCCGTCCATCCGCGGAAGGTTGAGGTCGAGGATCACGAGGTCGGGCTTCGGCACCCCTTCGAACTCGCCCTCCTGGCGCAAGAACTGCATAGCCCTCTCGCCGTCTTCCGCCACGTAGAGCTCGTTGGCGACCTTGCCCTGCTTGAACACCTCTTCGGTCAACCGCACGTCAGCGGGCTGGTCCTCGACGAGGAGGATCTTGATCGGCTCGACCGGCATCACAGGCCTGGTACCTCATCTCCGAGCTCGGGCAGGACGAACCTGAACGTGGTGCCGCCGCCAGGGGTTTCCTCCACCCAGATGCGACCACCGTGGCGCTCGACCACCTTCTTGCAGATCGAGAGGCCGATTCCGGTCCCGGGGTACTCGCCCGCGCCGTGCAGGCGCTCGAACACGTTGAAGATGCGCTCGCGGTGACGCTCATCGATCCCGATCCCGTTGTCAGCGACGAACAGCTGCCAGGCACCGCCTTTCATCTCCGCGCCGATCTTGACGATGGGCTTCCCCTCCCCGCGGAACTTGATCGCGTTCGAGAGGAGGTTCTCGAAGAGCCGGCTGAGCTGGACGGCGTCGCCTCCGACTACCGGAAGCTCGCCCATCTCAAAATCTGCATCCGCCTCTGAGATTGAGGCCGCGAGCGATCCGATCGCGCGATTCAAAGTGTCGTTCAGGTCGACCCGCGACGCCACCAGCTCGGAGCGGCCCGTGCGCGAGTAGGACAGGAGTCCCTCGATCAGCGCCTGCATCCGCTCGGTGCCGTCGACGATGAAGCCGATGAACTCGTCGGCCGACTCGTCGAGCTGCCCCTCGTAGCGCTGCTTCAAGAGCTGGACAAACCCGGCGATCGTCCGCAGCGGCTCGGTCAAATCGTGCGAAGCGACGTACGCGAACTCCTTGAGCTCGTCGTTCGCGTGCTCCAGCTCGGTCGCGTACCGGGAAAGCTCCTCGGTGCGCCGAACGATCTCGCGGGCGTGGCGGTCCCGCTCGATCACGCGCCCAAGCTGGACGCCGACCTGCCCGGCGAGCTCCAGGAGACGATCGTCGGGCTCGGTCAAGGTGGGCGAGAAGAACTCGACAACGCCGGTCACGGACTCTTCGACGAGGATCGGAAAAGCAAAAGCGGCATTGATGCCGGCACCCTCCGCCGCCTGCGCGCGCGGGAAGTTGCCGTCGGCCTTGGCGTCCGGAATCCAGACAGGCTGCCCCGACTCGAGGACCCTGCCGGCGACCCCCACCCCGCGGGTGAACATCGAGGATTCGGTCAGCCGCTTGAAGCCGGCGAACCGCTTGGGATCGTCCAAGTGCCAGATGCCGGTGGGCACGAGCGTCTCGCCGTCGCGGCTGAGGAGGAAAACGTGGCCGATCGGCCATCCCGACCGCTCGCAAACGGCGTCGAGCGTGACCTTCAGTGCGGACCGCACCTCGCTCGCCGCGTTCGAGGCAACGGCAACAGCCTCGAGCAGCTCCAGGTCGCCCTGGCGGTCGTACAGCTCGCGCGTCGCCTTCTCGGCGATCGCCTCGGCCTCCATGCGGGCCTGGCGCTCGCGGTCTGCCTTCCTGCGGAGCGTCTCGGCGTCGAGGGCCTCGGTGGTGGGTTCGCTCATGGCACTACGACCACTTCGAAGACGCACTCGGAATCGCCGCGCTTCTCGCACGTCGTCTGGGCGACCTTCAGGTTCTCGCCGAAGTACTCGCCCGCGCCCTCGATCAGGCCTTGGCCGAAGAAGCAAAGTCCCCGCCGCGAGCGGTAGCCCATCAACATCCGGTCCGACTCGATCAGGCGGTAGTCGAAGACCGGAACGTCGGCCCCCGGATAGAGCTTCCTGACCTCAGGATGGATGATGTCGTTGAGCGTGCCGAGGAACGACAGCGTTCCCCTGTGTGCCTCGAAGAGCTCCGGGTAGCTCACCGCCAGCTTCGGGAGGGCCCTTTCGCCGAACCACATGACGGCCTCGTCGGGCTCGAGGCCGAGTTGCCCGGCAAGGCTCTCCGCCAGGCCCGCGAGCTCATTGTGCGAGTAGGTGCCGAGCGACGTGTATGCCCCGTCCACGCCCGAATCCGATATCGCCTGCTCCCACGCAGCCTCGCCCGCCTCCTCGGAGACGACCTGTTCGAGCAGGTTAAAGACAACTCCCTTCAAAGCGAACCTCGTACCTTCCATCGTCAGGCCGCAGAGAGTCCTTATAGATAGACCGTCCCTGGCCCTCGAATATCCGTCCAGTTTCCCCCAGATTCCTTGAGATAGTGCGATGTCCTCCCTTCGTCCACCCCTGGGTAGAGACCTGCGAATAGCCCATCTGACAGCAACCTTTCCTCCGTATCCCGGCGGAGCGGGAAATACGGCGCATCGTTTCGCGGTCGGCCAGGCCGAGCGCGGGCATCACGTCGAGGTCTTTACCGCGCCTGCTCCCGGCGAGATTCCCGCATCCCCCGGGGTCGAAGTGCACAGGACCAAGCCGGTCTTTGCGATCGGCAACGCCCCACTCATCCCCAGCCTCGCCCGGCTTGACGGGTTCGACGTCGTCCATCTCCACTACCCGTTCATCTTCGGAGCGGACCTCACGCTCCTCGGGCGCCTTCGGCGAAAGCGCCGCTCGCAGGCGCTCCTCGTCCATTACAAGAACCGGCTGGTCGGCGACGCCGGGCGCGGGTTTCTGTTCGAGGCCTACGAGCACACCGTCGCGCCCACTCTCATCCGGGTCGCCGACCGCGTCTGCGTCCTCAGCCCCGACCACGCGGAGTCGGTCTCATACCTCAAGCGCACCGGCGAGCGCGACCCGTCGAAGCTCATCGAGATGCCGAACGGGGTCGACGCCGAGCGCTTTAGCCCCGGGCCCGATAGCGGCGGGCTTCGTAAGCGGCTGGGCATCCCCGGCGACGCGATCGTCGCCGCGTTTGTTGCCACGCTCGATCGCGCCCACCACTTCAAGCGCCTCGACGTCGCGATCGACGCGCTCGCGGAGCTGAGCGATCCGCGCGTGCACATCGTCGTCGCCGGCGGCGGCGAGCTGGTCGAGGACTTCCGCGCCCGAGCCGGCGAGCGCGGTGTCGGCGAGCGCGTTCATTTCCTCGGCGCCGTCCCCCACCCCGCGCTGCCTGACGTCCTGCGGGCGGCGGACCTTTTCCTCCTCACAACCGAGCCGCCGGAGTCCTTCGGCATCGTCTTGATCGAGGCGATGGCGACCGGGCTGCCCGTGATCGCGACGGACTATCCCGGCGTCCGGGCCGTCGTTGCGGACGGGCACCGGTCTCCTGGCGCCGCAGGGCGACGTCGGCGCCGTGGCGGAGCGGCTCCGCGAGATCGCCGAGATCGGGCCTGACGGGCGCCTGGCAATGGGCGCGCGCGGCAGAGCACGCGCCGAGGCCGAGTGGAACTGGCCCCGCCTTCTCGATCGGATGGACGGCGCGTACGCGGAGGCGATCGAGGCGCGAGCCGCGAAGATGCGGTCCTGATGCCCGCCCGCCGGATCCTCTTCGTCACGTACTTCTATCCGCCTTGCACGGACACGGGCGCTCACCGCCCGAGCTCGATGGTCAAGTACATGCGGCGGGCAGGGCACGACCTGACCGTGCTGACCACCTCGGCCTACGGCTCTCTCCCTGACGACGAGGAGCAGGGCGTCGTCCGCACCACTGACGCGCAGCTATGGCGGGCGAAGCTGCGCGGCCGCGACCATGTCGGCTCGCTTTATGACTCCGACACCTACTCGGGCACGCCACATCCATTGAGCAAGGTGATCGTGCCCGAGCCGCTCGCCCTGGCCTGGGCGCCCTTTGCACGCCGGCGGGCCCGTGCGCTCCACCGCGCGAATGCGTTCGACTGCGTCATCACCACCTCGCCGCCCGAGTCGGCGCACTCGGTGGGCCGCGCGCTTCAGCGCCGAGGTGCCGCGTGGGTAGCCGACGTCCGCGACGCCTGGACCTTCGAGCCGCTCCGCCCTCGGTTCCCGACCGGCTTCCAGAGAACCATGGACGAACGGCTCGAGAAGCGGGTTCTTGGCGCGGCCGACGCAGTGGTCTGCGTTGCGGAGCCGGCCGCCGAGGACCTTCGCCGGCGCGGCATCGCCGACCCGGTCCTGGTCCGCAACGGCGCCGACCCTGAGCTCCTCGGCGCCGCCGACCCCGCGTCTGTGGCTGATCTCTTGGATTCCGAGCGGGTCTCGCTTGTCTACACCGGCCGCTTCGGGTCGACCGGGCGGGACCCGAGCGCGCTGCTGGAGGCCATGGGCGTCATGGCAACCGAGAGGCCAGATGCCGCCGCCCGGCTCGAGCTGGTCGTTGCCGGGCCGCTCACGGAGGACGAGCGCGCCGCCTTTGACCGTGACGTCTCCCCGGCACGCATCAGCGTCGTCGGGTCCCTAGAGCGCGACCGCGCGCTCGCACTCCAGCGGGCGGCGGACGCCCTGCTCCTTGTCGCCCACCCCGTGCGCTCGCAGCTCGCGAACTTCAAGCTTTATGAGTACCTGAGCGCGGGCCCGCCGGTACTGGCGCTTGCGGAGGGGACCGAGGCAGGAAGCGTCGTCGCGAGCTTCGGCGGCAAGGTGATCCCGGCCAGCGACGTGCGGGCGATCGCGGAGGCGCTCACGCTCACGGCGGAAGGAGGATTGACCGCGAGCGACCCAGACGCACGCGCCGAGCACGCATATCCGGCCGTGGCCACCCGGATGGAGGCCGCCGTCGAAGGCGCGATCGGGCGGCTGAAAGACCCTTGAGGTCCACACTGTCCTTCTGGCCGGGCTGTGCCGCGATGGTCGTCGCCGTCGCCTGCGGCGCAGCGGGCTGCGGAAAGGACGAGGGCAGAGCGGAGGCGCCAACAAGCGAAGAGGTCACCCAGCGGCCACCCAGCGCCAAGGGCGCGCCGAACTTCGTGATCGTGATGACGGACGACCAGGCGATCCGCTCGCTGAAGTTCATGCCGGGAGTGCGCGAGCTGCTCGGTGAGCGCGGCATGACCTTCACTTCGAGCTTTACGACGACCCCGCAATGCTGTCCGTCCAGAGCGACTTTTCTCACCGGTCAGTACTCCCATAACAACGGGGTCGTGTCTTCCGACCCTCCAAACGGCGGCTACGCGGCGTTGGAGGACAAGGGCAACATCCTCCCCGCGTGGCTCCAAGCGGCCGGCTATCGCACCGGACACGTCGGCAAGTACCTCAACGGCTACGGGGTCGCCAGCCGTGGCAGCGACCCGAGCGAGGTCCCGCCCGGCTGGGACTCGTGGACCGCACCGGTGAACGGGACGGAAGACCGGCGGTACGGATACACGCTGAACATCGACGGTGGGCTTGATGACTACGGCGAGGATGCGAGCGCCTACCAGACCGATGTGTTCGCGAAAGAGGCAAGCCGCTTTATCCGCAGGTCAGCGGGCAGGCGTCCCTTCTTCTTGAACGTCGCGCCAACCGCGCCTCACAGCGAGGATGAAATCCCGGCGGCGTCCGCTCGGAACCCCCGCCCTGCCCCCCGTCACCTCGGCAGCCTTGAGGGCACGGCACTGCCTCAACCGCCATCGTTCGAGACACCACCTACCGCCTCTGTCCCGAACGCGATTGCCCGCCGGGTCAAGCGGGGTGAAGACCAGACCTCTCTCTCCGTGCTCGAGTCGGGCTTCCTCGGCCGCTCCGAAAGCCTCCTTGCGGTTGACGAGATGGTCAAGCGCCTGGTTCGCAACCTGCGGAACACGGGCGAACTCGACGACACGTACATCGTCTTCACCTCGGACAACGGGTATCTCCTGGGTGAGCACGGACTGAGAGGCAAGGACGTGGCCTACGAAGAGGCGGTCCGGGTGCCGCTGATTGTCCGCGGGCCGGATGTGGATGCCGGCGCCACCAATTCCTCTCTTGTCGCCAACGTCGATCTGGCTCCCACGATCACAGAGCTTGCAGAAGCCTCGCCCGGAAGGAAGCTCGATGGGCAGTCGCTCGTTAGCACCCTGCGCGGGGAGGACCCGTCGGTCCGCGAGGCGCTTCTGCTCGAACTTCTCGACGGCCGGGAGGCTTTTCAAGCGGTACGAACGAAGCGATGGAAGCTCGCGCACTACCTAAGCGGGGGAACGCAGCTGTTCGATCTCGAGAATGACCCCTTCGAGCTGATGAACCTCGCTGGCGATCCATCGATGGCAGACACGGAACGCGACCTTCGAATGATGCTGCGCGAGCTCTCAGACTGCGCCGGAGCGTCCTGCGGCTAGACGGCCTTCTCGCACTCGAGCGCGAGCTCGCTTTTTGAGCCCGCCGCGCACCTGTCGCGATCCTCGCCGCCGAAAAGCCGGTCGAGTCCATCCCCTCCGAACAAGCGATCGAGGCCAGACCCGCCGTAGATGGCGTCGTTCCCGGAGCCGCCATCAGCTTCGTCGTCACTTTCGCCGGCTGAAACCCGGTCGTTGCCGGCGCCGGCGTCCACGGTGTCTCGGCCTTCGTCGGTCGCGATGTCGTCGTTGCCGTCGCCGCCAGAGACATCGTCGGAGCCGAGGTTCGCGCTGATGCGGTCGTCGCCCGGCCCGCCCACGATTCGGTCGTCGTCGTCTTCGCCGAGGATCACGTCGTTCCCGTCTCCGCCGTCCATCAGATCGTCACCGTCCCCGCCGACAAGCGCGTCGTCGCCCGCCTCGCCGAACATCAGGTCGGTCGGGCCGATGCCGCCCATCAACACGTCGTTGCCGTCGCCGCCGCAGATGATGTCCTTGTCCCCGAATGTCTCAATCCGGTCGTCGCCCCCGCCCGCGGCGACCACGTCCTTCCCCTCCGTCCCGATCAGGATGTCGTCGCCGTCGCTCGCCTGGATCGTCGCCTTCTTCCCGTCGCACGTGCCAAGTGAGCCTTCGCCGCCCAACAGGCTGGCGTCGATGGTCTGCGACTTCGGAACCTTGGCCGGCTTCTCGTTTTCCGGTGGCGCAGAGCTGTGCGGGCTCGTCCTCGCCCCCGCCGCATCCACTCAGCAGCGCTGCAAGAACCAGAACCGGAGCAAGCCGCCTCACGGCACGTCCCTCGTGGTCTCGCAGGCCTTCGCCGTGTCCTTCGTCTTCGTGCTGGTGCGCCCAGGGACGTTCGACCCTCCGTCGCAGCGGTCGTCGCCCTCACCGCCGTTCAGGAAATCGGCCGCAAGCTCACCGAAGAGCAAGTCGTCGCCCGTGCCGCCCGAAAGCTCATCTGACTCGGTTCCCGCCATCAGGAGGTCGTTGCCGGCGTCACCGAAAAGGGCATCGAGCCTGCCGCCGGCGAAGATCTCATCGTCTCCGCCTAGCCCGTGCATCGGGTCGTCTCCGCCCCCTCCATACATCAGGTCGGGGCCTGGTCCGCCCGTCATGTCGTCTTCGTCGGTGCCGCCGAACAGCAAGTCCGCTTTCTTGCCGCCAAAGACGGTGTCGAACGAGCTGGCGCCGTCCACGAAGTCGGGGCCGAGCTCCCCGGACGCCCGGTCATCGCCCGCACCCGCGACGAGGAAGTCCGCGCCACTGGATCCGTTCAGCTGATCCTCTTGCCCCTCTCCGATGATGAAGTCCTTGCCGTGAAAGGCGACGAGGTGGTCCTTCCCGGCGCCGCCCAGGAGCGAGTCAGCGCCCTCCTCGCCGTTCACGTAGTCGTCGCCTTCGCCGCCCAGGATGTCGTCCACGCCGCTTCCTCCGAACATCTCGTCGTCACCTTCCGACCCGAGAACGGCGTCGTCGCCGGAGTCGCCTACGAGGACGTCATCGCCTGCCTCCCCCGAGATTGGTCGTTGCCGTCGCCGCCGCAGACAATGTCGTTGCCATCGCCGGCCTCGATGATGTCCGCGCCACCGTCCCGAAGATCACGTCTTCGCCTGCAGTGCCCTTAACCATTTGGTCTCCCGGCTTGGCGACGATCGTCGCGTCGTCCCGCGAGCAGTCAGGTGGCTTGACCGGGGCGGCGGAGCCCGATACCCACGAAGGCACCCAGCCAGCGCGACGGCTGCCACCGCGCCCGCAATCCACAGCCGCCTCATTTTCGTCGATCCCGCTCAGGCACCCGAGCGAGCTTATGCTGGGTCTCCGCGCGAGGCCGCTTCGGCTCAGCAGCTCTTCGGCTTTGGATCCAGGCCGGAGTCGAAGCTGGCCTTGCGGTCATTCCCCTTGCCGCAGTTGATCTTGGCGTCGGCCGCGCCGTCGTCTGCGTGCAGGCGGTCCCGCCCGCCCTTTCCGAGAAGGGTGTCGAACCCGAGGTCGCCGAAGAGCTCGTCGTTGCCGCGGCCGCCCGAGAGTAAATCGTCTCCTATGCCTGCATCGATCAAGTCGTGCTCTTTGCCGCCGTACACGATGTCGGCACCCTCGCCTCCGCTGATCTTGGTGGGCAAAGCCAGTGGATCACCGCAACATGGGCCGCCGCGAAAGTCGACGAGGTTGACACTGCCCGATGGGTCTTCAGATTCGTCTGATTCGATGGATTCGACGCCCCTGATGAGGAGATCCGCGTCGGGGCCGATCTCCTCTGCCGAGACGTTGGGGTTGAACCCTTCGTCGCCTCCGACCAGGGCCCGGGTGCCGTCGAACGTCAAGTCATCGTCCCCCGGTCCCAGGCGCACATCGATCTCGATCTCGCGCGTCTTGCCGGGGCCATCTTTGCCCGCCCCGGTGGCGCCCGGTGAGAATGCATTTTCCTCGTTCCGGTAGTCGAGCGTGACGTCGCCCTCGATGTTCCCTCTCTGAGTCACAGTGATTAGGTCGACCGATCCCGCCGTCGGCTCGAAGCCTGCGCAAGCCACGGGAACAACGATGTCCCTGCGGACGGCTATCTCATCGTCTTCCTGACCTGGCGAGCCCGCATCTAGGCGAACGATTGTCGCCGAGTCGCCATCTGACCCGAGCTTGACA
Source organism: uncultured bacterium (assembly GCA_963786495.1). Classification (GTDB taxonomy): domain Bacteria; phylum Actinomycetota; class Thermoleophilia; order Solirubrobacterales; family 70-9; genus JALZKA01. The sequence goes on from CAWAZL010000002.1 coordinate 442,819, forward strand.
TCAAGCGTCAGAGCCAGTCCGTCGTAGTCGCACGAAACTGCTGCCCCGGCCGAACTTGGCACGGCCAGCGCAAGCAATATCCCGGCCAGCGCCGGAATCGATTTCGAGATGACCCCCATCTCCGCAACTGAGCCTACGCCTTCTGGCAACCCAGGTACGCATATCTGCCTCACCCTCGTGACCGATACTCAGCCCAAGGCCGAAACCGACTCCCAGCCGATCGAGGTGGACGCTGGCGAACACAAATACATCGCCCCGATCACCGGCCCTGACGACGAGCGAATCTTCACCGACTCTGGGATCGAGATCGACAAGCTCTATGACCAAGGCGACGTTGCGGAAGGGCTGGAGGAGCGGCTGGGTGAGCCGGGCGCGTACCCGTTCACCCGCGGGATCCACGACGGCATGTACCGCGACCGCCTGTGGACGATGCGCCAATACGCGGGGTTCTCGAGCCCCGAGGACACCAACGGGCGCTACCGCTACCTCCTCGAGCACGGCTCGACCGGCCTCTCGATGGCCTTCGATCTGCCCACCCAGCTTGGCCGCGACTCAGACGATCCGCTCTGCGAAGGCGAGGTCGGGCGCACCGGCGTCCCCATCGACACGATCGAGGACATGCGGATCTGCTTCGACCAGATCCCGCTCGACCAGGTCTCGACCTCGATGACGATCAACGCGCCGGCCGCCGTGCTCCTCCTCCTCTACGAACTGGTCGGCGAAGAGCAGGGCGTCGACTCCTCAGAGCTCCGCGGCACGGTCCAGAACGACGTCTTGAAGGAGTACATCGCCCGCGGCAACTTCATCTACCCGCCCGAGGCGACGATGCGCCTGACCACGGACATCTTCGAGTACTGCGCCGAGCGCGTCCCGAAGTGGAACACGATCTCGATCTCCGGCTACCACATCAGGGAGAAGGGCTGCTCGGCAGTCCAGGAGGTGGGCTTCACCCTCGCGAACGCGATCGCCTACACCGAGGCGGCGCTCGACCGCGGCCTCGAGATCGACGACTTCGCCGGCCGCCTCGCGTTCTTCTTCAACTGCCACAACAACGTCTTCCAGGAAGTCGCGAAGTTCCGCGCGGCACGCCGGATGTGGGCGAAGCTGATGCGCGAGCGGTTCGGCGCCTCGAAGGAGCGCTCGCAGATGATCCGCTTCCACACGCAGACAGGCGGCGTGACGCTCCAGGCCCAGCAGCCCGAGGTGAACATCATCCGCGTCGCGCTCCAGGGCTTTGCGGCGGTGAGCGGAGGGACGCAGTCACTCCACACCAACGGCTTCGACGAGGCGCTCGCGCTCCCGACCGAGCGCTCCGCCCGCATCGCGCTTCGCACCCAGCAGGTGATCGCGCACGAGTCCGGCGCCGCCGACACCGTCGACCCTTTCGCCGGCTCCTATTTCGTCGAGTCGCTGACCGACGAGATCGAGGAGCGCGCGTACGAGCTGATGGAGGAGGTCGAGGCGATGGGCGGCTCCGTCCGCGCGCTCGAGTTCATGCAGAAGGAGATCGAGGAGTCAGCCGCGTCTTACCACGAGCGCTACCGCTCGGGCCAGGACATCGTCGTCGGCGTCAACAAGTACGTGACCGACACCGTCGACGACGTCGACATCCTGAAGGTCGACCCCGAGGCCGAGAAGCGCCAGCTCGAGCGCCTCTCAAAGTTCAAGGAGAACCGCGACCAGGCAGCGGTGGACGCAAAGCTTCAGGCGCTTCGCGAAACCGCCCAGGGCGAGGGCAACTTGCTCCACCCCATCCGCGACGCGCTCGCAGCCGACGCCTCGATCGGCGAAGTCTGCGGCGCGATGCGGGAGGTCTTCGGCGAATACACCGGCGGGACGTTCTTCTAACGCCCGCGCTTGCGGCCGTCGCCCTGAGCATGCGGTAATCGCACACTGAGGGCAACGAGCCGTCAGCGTCAGGTGAGCGGGACCGCGTCCGGGTCGAGGCACCAGGCTTCTACTGCCGGCCACTCGCCGTAACCGGCGTCCGTATTGAGATGTCCGCCGCCTGGGATCACGTCGATGGGCACGCCAAGTGGCTCGAACAGCTCCGGCCCCTCAGGTCGATAGGGGTCACCTGAGTCGGAGCACACGACCCGGGTCGATCCCGCCGCCCGCGAGACCGCCCGTGCATCAAGTGGCGCCGGTACGAACCCGGCGATCTCCCGAACGCCCGCGCCGGCACTCGGCGGCGCGACAAGGAGGACGCGCTCGGCGAGGCGCTGGTCTGTGCGGGATGCGAGGTGAAGCCAGGTCACCGCCCCGAGGGAGTGGGAAGCGGCGACGAGGCCATCGGGGCCAAGCCGGGCGACCTCATCTCCCAGCGTTTCGACCCAGGCTTCGAGCCTGGGCTCGTCGGGATCGGGCAGATCGATGTAGGACACATCGACCCCGCGCTCGAGCAATCGCTGCCAGAGCCGGGTCTGCCAGTGGTCGGGACCGGAGCCGCCAAGGCCGTGCACGATGAGAACGGTCTCGTTCACTGCGAAGGATTGTGGCCACTTCACGCGAAAAGCTCGCGGGATGGAGATCAAGGCTAAGCGCACACTCGTCAAATCGGCGCCTGAGCTGTGGGAACTGGCCGACGATTTGGCAAGGTTGGAAGCGTGGATGGGCGGATTCGTCGGCTCGGAAGGCCCTGTGGCTATCGAGGTGACCGAGCGCGTGCCCGAGCGCAGCCTTGGCTGGCGAAGCTCTTGCGCCCAGGGCGGGGCGGAGATCAAGGTCGCGCTCGCCGAGAGCGGCTTCGGGACCTCAGTCGAGATCAGCGCCAAGCACGGAGGCGGCAGCCCTGCCGCGGGTGTCGCGCTGGAGAATCTCCTTGATGAGCTTGGATCACCCGATCGAAGACCCTTCAGAGCCGGCTGAGCCGCCGCTGAGCGACCCGGAGCTTCCGGCGCTCATCCGTCTGCTGGGTGAACCTCTGCTCGAGGGCCTCGAGGAACACACCACCGGCTCGCTGGAGCGAGCCGATGCGACCGGCGCCTACGCGCTCGCCACCGCGGTCGGCCTCGGCTTCGGACGGCCCGAGGCTGAGCTATGCCGCGAAACGGCTCGCCTGGCCGATGTCGGGAAGATCTACGGGGGGGCGGGCACCCAGTACGTGCCCGGCGCCCAGCTCGCCCGGGGCGCGGGGATCCCCGAGGTCGTGTGCGACTGGATCCTGGGCGTCGCTGAGCACTACGACGGGACGGGGCCCGCGGGGCTCTCGGGCTCCGAGATCCCAGTCTTCTCGCGCATCGTCCGCGCCGCCAAGCGCTGCGACGAGTTCATCCAGCAGGGATCGCAGCCGGGTGAGCTCCGCGGGCTGGCAGGAACCGAGCTCGACCCGGCGATGGTCGACGCACTCGCGTCGATGCTCGAACGCGCGGAGTAGCCGGCCAGGGGGTGGCTCGTTCACCCCCTTGGGGTATGTGCGTCCTCCCTTCGCGGAGGTAGTTTGAGGCTCGTGGGGAGATGGACTCGCAAACTCGGGGGGGCAGCAGTCGTGGCTCTTGTCGTGACCTTCGCATGGGGCACCTCCCAGGCTGTGGCGGCTCCGACGATCGTGCGCGAGGTCCCGATCAATACGTTGAACAACCCGTACACCCCGTTGCAGGATGGCTCGGTCTGGATGACCTATGCGACCTCTGGTGCGGGCGGCACCGTCGTCCATCTCGACGGGCAGACCGGCGGAATCATCGATTCCTTCTTCGTCGCGATCAATGGCTACTTCCCGAAGACGATCGGGTACGCGAACAACCGGGTCTACATCGTCTCCGGCTCACAGATCCTTTCCTTTACGACCAACCAGACGGGTGCCACCAACCCTGGCCTTGTCTTCAGCGACGCCGAGACCGGTTATCGCCTGGGCAGCAATCAGATGTTCATGCGCCTCGGCTCCGACGGCACCGCCACCATCGCGCTGGGTCAGTCCAACAGGGTTGCGGCCCTGAACTTCAACGACCTGAGCGCAAGCCATCCCTTCTATCCGCAGGCGATCTATGGCGCCGGAGTCAATGCCGGCAGCGGGACCGGGTTCGAGGTTTGCAACGTCAGCGCTCCGGACTCCGCTCCACCTGGCTGCGGGCAGGGCGGCGACGGCGGCCCGGCCGCAGGACAGTTCGATTACCCGACGGACGCGGCTCCAGATGGCGCAGGCGGCTTCTTCGTCACGGAGTACAGCGATCACACGGTCAGTCACGTCGTCCCCACGATCGTGGGCGGGGAAGGCCAGTACGTGCTGAGCAAGTTCGGCAGCGGTCCCGGACCTGCTGCCGGCCAGCTCTCCAGCCCTTCGTCAATCCGGCGCATCCCGGACACAGGCCGCCTTGCCGTCCTGAGTCAGGGCACCCGCCGAGTCGATGAATGGGCGCCGGCCGGGGCGTATGAGCGCTCCTACGGCTTCGGTGTGCTCACTGGCGCAGACGAGTTCGAGACGTGCGGCGTTGACATCGGGGCCTGCCAGGCGGGACTCCCGTACCAGACCGACCCGCGCTCCTATTTCACCCAGCTCGACATCGTGGACGGACGGCTCTGGATCGGAACGCCGCTGGACGGCAGCATCCAGGTCGTCGACCTCGACGGAGGCGGCGGAGGCAGTAAGTCTCTTGACCTGAAGGCCTCTCCCGTCAAGATCAAGAAGGGCGAGAAGGCGACCCTCACCGCCACGCTCGAGAACTGCGATGGCGGCGCCGAGACGATCACCTTCCAGATCAAGAACGGCTCGACCTTCAAGGACCTGGGATCGGCCCTGGCGCCCAACGGCGCTTGCAAGGCCGCCAAGAAGACGCCGAAGATCAAGGACACGCAGATCTTCCAGGCCGTCGCAGAGGACTCGGAGGGATCTCCGATCGACACCTCGCCAAAGGTCAAAGTCAAGCTGAAGGAGTAGGCAGGAATAGACTGCCGCTCCCGTGAGGCAGTCCTACCCCCAGACCCACGAAGAGAAGCTCAACTACCTCCGCGAGCTTCGCGATCAGGCGATCCACTCGGCCTCCGAGACGGCCGTCGAAAAGCAGCACGCCAAGGGCAAGCTGACGGCGCGCGAGCGGATCGAGAAGCTCCTCGACCCAGGCTCGTTCGAGGAGCTCGACACCTTCGTCCGCCATCGCACCACTGACTTCGAGATGGACAAGAACCGGCCCTGGGGAGACGCTGTCGTCACTGGGTACGGCACCGTGGATGGCCGCCCGATCTTCGTTTTTTCCCAGGACTTCACGGTGTTCGGCGGTTCGCTGGGCGAGGTGATGGCCGAGAAGATGGTGAAGATCATGGACCTGGCCGCGAAGGTCGGCGCTCCCGTGGTCGGCCTGAACGACTCTGGAGGCGCGCGTATCCAGGAAGGCGTCGTATCGCTTGGTGCCTACGGCGACGTCTTCGTCCGCAACGTCCAGTGTTCGGGAGTGATCCCGCAGATCAGCGTGATCATGGGCCCGTGCGCGGGCGGCGCTGTCTACTCCCCCGCCATGACTGACTTCATCTTCATGGTGAAGGAGACCTCGCACATGTTCATCACTGGCCCCGAGGTGATCAAGACGGTTACGGGCGAGGAGGTCGAGTTCGAAGCGCTGGGCGGTGCGATGACTCACAACTCGAAGTCGGGCGTCGCGCACTTCGCGTCCGAGGACGAGGAGTCGTGCCTCGAGGACGTTCGGTACCTGATCGGCTTCCTGCCGCAGAACAACCTGGAGATGCCACCGCGGGTCGAGCCCTACGACGACCCCGACCGCGAGGACCCCGAACTCGACACGTTCGTTCCCGACGACCCGCAGAAGCCCTACGACATGCGCGACGTCATCAGCCGCATCGTCGACGACGAGGAGTTCTTCGAGGTCCACGAGCACTGGGCGCAGAACATCGTCTGCGGCTTCGCGCGGCTTGACGGCTTTCCCGTCGGCGTCGTCGGCAACCAGCCCAAGCACCTGGCCGGCGTCCTGGACATCGACTCTTCCTGCAAGGGCGCGCGGTTCGTTCGCACGTGCGATGCCTTCAACATCCCACTGCTTACGTTCACCGACGTGCCCGGCTTCATGCCCGGTACCTCGCAGGAATGGGGCGGCATCATCCGCCACGGCGCGAAGCTCCTCTACGCATTCACCGAGGCGACCGTGCCAAAGCTCACCGTCGTCACCCGCAAGGCTTACGGCGGCGCATACGACGTCATGAACTCCAAGCACATGCTCGCCGACTTCAACTTCGCCTGGCCGACCTCCGAGGTCGCCGTGATGGGCCCCGAGGGGGCCGTCAACATCATCTACCGCAAGGACATCGCGGATTCACCTACGCCCGAGGAGCGCCGCGCCCGCCTGATGGACGACTACAAGGCGCGCTTCGCCAATCCGTACTCGGCGGCCGAGCGCGGCTATCTCGACGACGTAATCGAGCCGCGGCAGACCCGCCCCAAGCTGATCCGCGCGCTGCGCACCCTTCAGACCAAGCGCGTCGAGCAGCCGAAGCGCAAACACGGCAACATCCCGCTTTAGGGCCTCACCTTCCAGCGTGCCACGCTCGCGGTCGGGTCCTCGTTGGCGGCCGGGTCGACGGCCTTGACGAGCACCTTGTGCTTGCCGGTATCTAGCCCCTTGAGCTTGAGTGTCGAGGAGCAGTCCTTGTACGGCTTCTTGTCGACCTTGCAGCGAAAGCTCGAGTCCGGCTCGCTCGAGGTGAACTTCAGCGTCGCCTTCGTGCTCTCAGTCTTCCGCTTCGGCTGCTTTGAGATCGTCGTCTCCGGGGCGATCAGGTCGTACTCGTGGGCGCCGATGTCCGGGGCGGAGCCCTGGAAGCGGGGCATGCCGTCGAGATCGAGGGCGGAGACGCCCTGATCGTCGTTCCCCCCGTTGATCGTCGGCGAGCCGAGAACCTGGTGGAAGTCCCCGGCGGCGGGGCTGACCAGGACGGGCTCGGCCGTCTGATTACCCGCCGTTCCGGGCGGCGTGATCGTCGTGGTGCCGACATTCTCCTCAGTGGTGGTCGAGTAGTTCGAGGTCGTCGCATTCAACGTTGCCGTCCCGGTGGCCGCCGCCCAAGCGGTCACGTCGGTCGCACCGGTCGCAACCGTGTTCTTGATGTTCAGGGTGTGAGCGCCGTTCTGCGAGCTGACGTAAATCGCGGCGGCCTGAGCCGAGTAGGCGGTGACGTTGCGAACGTTGTTGGAAACGGTGCCCCCGCTGAGTGAGAACAGAAGTCCGTTGCCGCTCGCGTTGTTCGCCGCGCACACCGAGTCCTGCACCTTGGCCTCAAAGCTCAGCTGGCAGGCGGGACTGAACAGGCCACCGTTCTGAATGACGCTGATCCGATTCACCTCCACACGGGACAGGAGCAGCGAGGTAGCGCTGCTGGAGCTGATGTCGAGATCGAGGAGCTGCGAGGGCGGCGCCGGCAGGTCGGGGCCGCCCGAGACCTCGACCAGGGCGTTGAACCCGGTCGCCGAGCCCGTGATCAGAGGGCGCTCCCCGGGGCCCTGCCCACGCACGGTGAGGCTGTCGTCGATCAGGAGGTTCCCCGCGCCGAGGTCGTAGGTGCCGGGCAGGACGATGACCTCGTCGCCGTCGGCGACCGAGGGATCCTCGACGGCGGGCTCGAGGGCGCAGGGGTTGTCAACCGGGCACGGCGTCGCGCCGGAGGGCGGGCCGTCGCCTCCAACCTCCGCGTAGCGCGTGGCCCCCGCCGCTTGCGACACCGTGCCGAGGAGAGCTGCGATCACGCACGCGAACAGAACGACAAACCTGGCGAGTCCCATCACCGTTCCCCCTTGATTAGCTTGACTACAAGCTACAGGTCAAGGAACCGGCTGGCAGTCGCCGTCGAGGTCTTCGTACGTGCTCCCGTTGAACGAGCGAAGGCAGTTCAGGTCCGCTGAGCCGACCTCACTGGCAGCGACAAAGCTCGAGTCCTCGATGACCGGGCTCCCCCAGGCGCGATCCTAAACCGGAACGGGCTCCCGCCGCGCCAGTTCGCCAAGGCCATATCCTCCTCTGGGTGAGCCCACGCACTACAGACGCAGGAATCGATGGCGGCCGCGTCATCGTCGCGATCGGCGCCGCGCTTCTTTTTGCCTCCCTCTTCGTCGACTGGTACGGCTTCGGCCAGGGCCCCGACGCCGAAGGCTTCACCGCGTGGACCGCGTTCGAGCTGGTCGACGTCCTACTGGCTCTGCTTGCGGTTACGGTGATCGTTGCCACCCTTGAGTCATTGGCGGGCACGGGCTCGCGGGTGCCCTCCGGGCTCGCGGCCGCGGCCGGGCCGGTCGCTCTTCTCCTTGTGGTCGTTTCGATCGTGAACGTGCCTCCGGCGGCCCAGGGCTTCGACTCGCAGCTCGAGGTCGGCGCGTGGCTCGCGTTGGCAGGCGCGGCGATCATGTGTGCCGGCGCGCTTTTGGCGAGCAACCGGATCTCGCTCGTGGTCACGCCGCGAGAGAATCGCCCCGTGCCCCCTTCGCCGACGCCTGCTCAGGCGGACGAAACCGAGACTCGCCCGCTCTAGAACCGGCGCGCGCCGGGTTCTGGGGCTGTAGCTTCGGCTGAGAATGGAGTCGAATAAGCGGGGATCGGCGCGTGCTTTCGCGGTTTGGTCGGTGGCAACCGTCGGGCTGGCTGCTGTCTGGACCTCGACCGCCCCGGCCGGAACGACCACGACCGACACGTTCGGCAAGACGACCCTCCAACAGAAGATCGTCCCCGACGATGCGACCGGTTTCAACCAGCTCGAGCTCGACTCGACCGCCAGCGGCTATGTCGTTCGCGAGGAGGGAATCGGGACTGCGCAAACCGGACGCGAGACCCGCAGAGAATCCCTTCTCTACTTCGGCCAGCTCTCCGACTTCCAGCTTGCCGACGAGGAATCTCCGGCGCGGGTCGAGGTGCTCGACACCGGCCCGTTCTCTTCGGCATGGCGAACAAACGAGGCGCTCCTAGCCCACCAGGCCGACGCGATGGTCCAGCAGATCAACGCGTTCGCGCCCGCCAGTCCGCTCGACGCCGGCGACGGCTCGAACCGGCCGATGGACTTCACGATCAACACCGGCGACATCGCCGACAGTCAGCAGAAGAACGAGACCGAGTGGGTTAGGACCTTGGCGGAGGGCGGCCCGCTTGCGCCCGGCAGCGGCGTTGACCCCGCGACCTCGGGCGACCCGCTCTGCGCGCTTCTTGATACGGCAAACCTAATTGCCGATGACGACGCGCCGCAGAACTACACGGGCGTTCAGGACTACGACGACTACATCGAGGGGCTCCAGCAGTACTACGACCCCGATCAACCGGCGGGCGCCTTCGCTACGTGGCCCTCGTGGCCAAACCTGATGAATGCGGCCCAGACCCAGTTCACCGCGGCGGGCCTAGACATGCCGCACTACGTCACGTTCGGGAACCATGACGCGCTCGTTCAGGGAAACGCCTTCGCGAACGCCGCCTACGAGGCCGTGGCAACCGGCTGCGTCAAGCCGCTCACGCCTTTCATCGCCGACCCGGGCAGCTTCGGCTCGGCGCTCGAGGCCATCGCAGACCTCGACCTCGCCGGGGTCTTGGGCCTGCTTGGAACCGACCCGACGAAGATCGCGCTCGTCCCTCCCGACCCGAACCGCCAATTCGTCTCGAAGCTTCAATGGAAGGAGATCTGGCGAGGCGGAACGCAGGCGGACGGCCACGGGTTCGACTTCGTCGACCCGGCTGAGGAGACCGCCTCGGCGGGCGCGGCCGGCTACTACAGCTGGAGCCCGGAACCTGGCATGCGCTTCATCTCGGTTGACACCGTCTCCGAGGCCGGCGTGATCGGCCCGTCCGCCGACGGCAACGTCGACCACCCGCAGTTCGAATGGCTGACCGGGCAACTCGAGGCAGCAGAAGTGGCGGACGAGCTCGTCGTCCTTTTCTCGCACCACGCGATCCCGAGCCTCACTGCCGACGTCCCCGACGAGCTGGCGGGCCCGTGCACGGCGAACGACCCGCACGGGCACGACATCAACCCCGGTTGTGACCTCGATCCGCGCGATTCGGCTCCGATCCACCTCGGCGCGGACCTGACGACGCTGCTTCACGCTCACCCCAACGTGATCGCCTGGGTTGCTGGGCACTCCCACCAGAACACGGTCGATCCGTACCCCAATCCTTCTGGGACCGGCGGCTTCTGGTCGATCAGGGTCGCTGCGGAGGCCGACTGGCCACAGCAGAGCCGCCTGCTGGAGATCTTCGACAACGACGACGGCACGCTCTCGATCTTCGGCACGATCCTCGACCACGCGTCGCCGGCGACTGCCGCCCCGGCCGGCACGGACGCCACCACCCTGAACTCCCTCGACCTGGCCTCGATTGGCCGGACCATCGGCTACAACGATCCGCAATACGGCGGCGAGGCGTGCAACCCGACCTGCGAAGGCGATCCCGACGACCGCAACGTGGAGCTGCTCGTCGACAACCCGCTCGAAGGAGGGAATGTCGGTGGCTGCAACAACCTCATCGAAGGCACCGACCAGGCCGACGATCTCGAAGGGACTTCCGGAAACGACCGCATCAACTCAAAGGGAGGGCCCGACACGGTTTCGGCGCTGGACGGCGACGACTGCGTTCGGGGCCGCCGGGGGGCAGACAGCCTGAAGGGGGGGCCCGGCGACGACCGCATCAATGGCGGGCGCCAGCGCGACAAGCTGGTTGGCGACTCCGGTGAGGACCGCATCACGGGCGGAGGCGGCAACGACTTCATCAGAGCTAAGGACGGCGAGGCGGACCTCGTCCGTTGTGGTCAGGGCCGCAGGGACCGCGCGCGCGGCGACGAGGCTGACCTCTTCATCAGCTGCGAACGCGTAAAGACGCCGAGCTAGCGCCCGAGAACCACGAGGGCGATGCCGAGGTCTTGGATCGCCAGGCCGGTCGAGTCGAAGAGCGTGATCTCCTCGCCGGAGGTGCGCCCGGCCGTTTCGCCGGCAAGCACGGCGCCGAGCTCGGTGACCTGATCGCTCGAGACGATCCCCGCGCTCGCACCGTTTGAGAGCTCGCCTCCCTTCGAGGCTTGTTCCCATTCGTCGCAGAAGAGGCTCGCGCGCTCGATCGCGCCCAGCTCGACCTCGGCTTTGCCGTGCGCGTCGGCACCGAGCACCGCGAAGTGCTGGCCAGGTCGGAGATCCGAGGCGAGGATCACCGGCTCGTCGCCCGGCGTGACGGTGACGACGACGTCTTGCGCTGCCGCCTCCTCGCGCGAACCGGTGCGCCATCCGAGCTCACGCGCGAGCGCCTCAGCGCTCTCCGCACGCGCATCGGCGCACACGCCTTCCGCGTAGCCGGCGGCGGCCAGGCACCTCGCCGCCCACCCGCCGTTGACGCCACACCCGATCAGGCCGACCGAAGCGGCACCGTCGCGCGCGAGCGCTTGGGCGGAAACCGCAGCCGCTGCACCGGTTCGAAGCGACGTCACGGCGCCGCAGTCGAGGATCGCGAGCAGCTCGCCTGTTTCGGCGCTCGAGACCAGCAGCGCGCCCGCGACGACGGGCAGGCCGCGCGCCGGATTGCCCGGGAAAGACGTCACCCACTTGAGGATCGCGAGGCCTTCGCCCCGCGCGGGCATCGCGCGGAAGTCGCCGTTGGGCGGAGCGTCGACGTAGGTCTTCGCAGGCATCACCCACTCGCCGGCGTGATGGCGCTCGAATGCCATCCGCGTTCGCTCGACCGCATCGGCGGGCGAGACCGCGGCGAAGACCGCCTCTGCATCGACCATGCGCACCTCGGGCATGCGCTGAGGCTAGAGTGGCGCGACATGAGCAGCGAGCGCATCCAGATCACGAGCAACGGCGCGTCTGACTCCGAGGCCGCCGCGATCGTCGCCGCGGTCGAGCAGTTTCTCGCGGACACCGCCCCGCCACCGGCAGACGAGGCGCCGACCGTCGACCCATGGGCCCGCGCGGCGCTCGAGGAGGGCATCGCCGCGCGCCAGCTCCACGGTGATGCTTGGGGTCACGCTCCGCGCCCGCGCTGATCCGGTCTATCGTGGGGACATGAAAAGAATTTCCCTGGCAGGGACCGGGCTCGGAACGGTCGCCGCCGCACTATTCGTCCTCGCCCTCTCAAGCCCGGCTTCGCTCGGCGCTGCCGCGAAGGCCAAGGCCAAGCCGGGCTGCCCAGAGAAGGCACTCTGCCTCTGGGATGAGGAGAACTACAAGGGACAGCGTGTCGTCATCAAGGGCAAAGGACTCTCGAACGACGTGTTCGACGAGATGAACGACCTTGCCTCGTCGGCATTCCTCAACAACAAGAAGCGCGTCGCCGTCCTTTGGACCGACTTCGGAGGACAAGGAGAGGCCACGTGCCTCTACAAGGACAACCGGTGGCGAAACAACAAGCTCGGCGCCCCCTTCGACCAATCGATCTCCTCGACAGAGATCAAGAGGAAGGTCCCGCAGGGCTGCATTCTTTAGACAACGCGAACGGAGAGGAGCCAGAGATGGCAGTTGTGAAGATCATCGAACTCGTTGGAAGCTCGAAGACATCGACCGACGACGCGGCCAAGCAGGCGCTGACTGAAGCCCAGTCGTCACTTCGGAACATCCGGGCCGTTGACATCGTCTCGACCGGAATCCGAGGGGAGAACCTCGACGAGTACCGCGCTCACGTCCGCGTGGCGTTCATCGTCGATCAGGCTGACGTCGACTGATGCGGCGCGTCGCAATGGCCGCGGTAGGCGGAATCAGCGCCGCCGCGCTGATGTGGGCGGCCATTGCGCTCGCCGAGGAGATCACATGTAACGGCGGGAAGTGCAACGGCTCCCAGTTCGAGGACACGATCACCGGGTCGAACAAGAAGGACGGCATCAATGCCAAGGCCGGCAACGACGAGGTCTACGCCGAGAGGGGCAACGACACCGTCGAGCTCGGCGATGGAATCGACTACGCCGAGGGCGGCAAGGGCGACGACAAGATCTCGGGAGGCGATGGGGACGACGTGGCCATCACCGGTGGCATCTTCGGCGGCAAGGGTGACGACATGGTCACAGGCGGCGACGGGAACGACGACCTGTACGGCGACGACGGCAAGGACGTCCTTGTGGGCGGCGGCGGCAACGACCAGCTCGTTGGCTCCGGCGCCGTACCCGGCGACGACGGCTCCAAAGACAGGATGACGTGCGGCCCCGGCTTCGACACTGCGATCGTCGGCGCCAATGACACCGCCGACAACAGCTGCGAGCAAGTAGTCGACGAGCGCCGACGATAAAACCCTGAATCCGGATTGGGATTTGTGTAATATGACGAGCGATGGAGCCCACAGCCGCCCCGGTTCGCGTAAAGGACAAGGCCACCCCTGACCAGCTCGACCAGGAGCAGGGTAAGAAACAGGAGGGCAAGGGACGCCTGGGCTCGCTCGAGAACCCGGAGGTCTACGACAACGTTCCCGGGCACCTGATCCCGATCATCGAGCGCGAGTTCGACGACTTCGACACCGAGGCCAAGATCTTCCTCGACGGCCAGCAGACCGAAGAGCAGTTCATCGGCTTCCGCCTGAAGCAGGGCGTTTACGGCCAGCGGCAGCCAGGTGTCCAGATGATCCGCGTGAAGCTGCCGATGGGCGGCGTGACGCCCGAGCAGATGGACGCCTTCGCCGAAGCGATCGAGCAGTGGGCGCCACTCGGCAAGGGGCACATCACCACGAGGCAGAACATCCAGATCCACCACATTCCGCTGCCGGACGCCGCCAAGTTCATCCGCGTCATCTCCGATGCGGGCCTTTCGTCCCGCGAGGGCTGCGGCAACACGATTCGCAACGTCACCGGCGACCCGTTCGCTGGCGTGGCCGCTGACGAGCTCTTCGACATCACGCCTTATGCCGGCGCCTACGTGCGCTACTTCGTCCGCCACCCCACGACTCAGCTCATGCCGCGAAAGATCAAGACCGCCTTCACCGCGACTGACGAGGACGTCGCGATCACCGGCATCCACGACATCGGCTTCATTCCGCGTAAGCGCGACGGCGTGCGCGGCGTGGAGATCCGCGTCGGCGGCGGCACGTCGATCATGCCGCGCATCGCTCCCACCCTGTACGAGTTCGTCGAGCTCGACAACGGTGACTACCTGAAGATCACCGAGGCCGTCCTTCGCATCTTCGACCGCCAGAACTGGCTTCGTCCCAACCGGGCACGCGCGCGGATCAAGGTCCTGATCGACAAGATCGGCATGGACGCCTTCCGCGAGATGGTCGAGGAAGAGCTTCAGGGTGACTGGGTCTCCGAGCGCGACTTCTCGATCGAGCGCCTTCTGCCGGACGACATGTACGACGAAGAGGCCAAGGCGCCGCCGGTCCCGAACAACTTCGCCTCGCCGAACGGCGACATCTCGGAGTTCGAGCGCTTCCGCGACTCCAACGTGGCGCCGCAACGGCAGGCCGGCTTCAGCACGGTCGTCGTGAAGGTGACTCGCGGCGACTTGTCCCCCGAGCAGTTCCGCGGCCTGGGCCAGATCATGCGCGATTTCTCCGGTGGCTTCGCTCGCTCGACCGTCCAGCAGAACTTCGTGCTCCGCTGGGTCCGGGATGAGTCCGTCTATGACGTCTGGCTCCGGCTCGTTGACCTCGGTCTGGCCGAAGCAGGAGCCCGCGAGATCACTGATGTCGTCAGCTGCCCCGGAACCGACTCGTGCAAGCTCGGCATCACGAGCTCGATGGGACTCAACGCCGCAATCCAGGAACGCATCGAGTCGATGGACATTACGGACCCGCTGACCAGGCAGGTCCACATCAAGATGTCCGGCTGCCCGAACGGCTGCAGCCAGCACCACATCGCGAACATCGGCTTCTACGGCGCCTCGCTCAAGGTCGGCGGCAGGCCGGTCCCCGCCTACATCCCCCATCTCGGCGGCAATTACGAGGGCGGCGAGGTGGTCTACGGCGCCCGCCTCAAGTCACGCATTCCCGCCAAGCGCGTGCCCGACGCGGTCGAGCGCTGGCTCCGCCTCTATGAAGGCGAGCGCAACGACGACGAGGCGTTCAACGACTTCGTCGAGCGCCTCGGCATCGCCCGCTTCGAGGAGGAGATCAAGGACCTCTCGATGCCCGCCGATTTCTCGCTTGAGACCCTCGACCAGTTCATCGACTGGAATCGCGCCGAGCCCTACAAGGTCGAGCGCGGTGAGGGCGAGTGCGCAGTATGAGCGGCACCGTCATCAGGATCCGGCCGCTGGACGAGGCGCCCGTCGCGCAGAACGGCAACGGTCACGCGCCGGTGCCGGAGATCGGCGGCCGTCCTGGTGGACCCCGACCGAGATCTCGGCTGAGGTCGAGGCGATGGGCGCTCAAGAGGCCATCGCATGGGCGGTCGAGACCTTCGGTGACAAAGCTGACTTTCGCGGTCTCGTTCCAGAAGACCACCTCGGTGATCGTGGACATGGCGCACCGCATCAACCCCGATGCGCGGTTCGTCGTACGTGGACACCGAACTCCTCTTCCCCGAGACGTATGAGACCCGCGACAGGCTCGCTGATCACTACGGAATCGAGTTCGAACGCTTCGTCCAGGACAACCCCCCAGGGCTGTCCGAGCGCTGGCGCGCAGGCGAGTGGGGACCCGGCGACGAATGCTGCGCTCCACGGAAGGTCGCTACCATGCGCCGCGCCCTCGAAGGGGTCGATTGCTGGGTCTCAGGCGTTCGCAGGCTGGATTCCGAGACTCGAGCCAGTGCCCCTCGCTTCGGCTGGGACGTCCGCTTCGATCGCTGGAAGCTGAATCCCCTCGCCGACTGGGATGACAAGCAAGTCTGGACCTACATAAAGGAAAACCACGTGCCTTATAACCCACTTCACGATCAGGGATATCCGTCAATCGGATGCATGCCCTGCACCTCCAAGCCCGGCTCGGGCGCGGATTCCCGAGCTGGCCGCTGGGCCGGAACCGACCGGACCGAGTGCGGAATAAATGGCTGAGCTTCAGCTATCGAACCGACAAGCCTCTGACTTCGAGCTCATCGGTAACGGCGGTTTTGCGCCGCTCACCGGCTTTATGGGCTCCGAGGACTGGAAGTCGGTCTGCGAGAACATGCGTCTTACGTCGGGCGAGATCTGGTCGATTCCGATCACGCTGGCCACGGACCTCGATTGTTCCGAGGGCGATACGGTCGAGCTGACCGCGCCCAACGGGAAAGCGCTCGGCCGCCTGACCGTAGAGGAGATCTACGAGAAGGACGTCGAGCTCGAGGCCGAGAAGGTCTACCGGACGACCGACAACGACCATCCGGGCGTCGCGGCCATCCGCGAGGAGGGCACCCGCTGCCTGGCCGGGCCGATCGAGGTCGACGCGCTCCCGGACCACGAGGAAGCGTTCATGAAGCGCTACCAGACGACCGAGGAGTCCAAGAAGGCCTTCGCCGACCGTGGCTGGAAGCGCATCGTCGCGTTCCAGACCCGCAACCCGATCCACCGGGCCCACGAGTACCTGACGAAGGCTGCGCTCGAGATCTGCGACGGCCTCTACATCCATCCGCTCATCGGCGAGACCAAGAAGGGCGACATCCCCGCTGACGTGCGGATGAAGTGCTACGAGGTCCTGATGGAGAACTACTACCACCCGGACCACGTGATGCTCGGGGTCAACCCCGGCAAGATGCATTACGCAGGCCCGCGTGAGGCTGTCCTACACGCGATCATCCGCAAGAACTACGGCTGCACCCACTTCATCGTGGGCCGCGACCATGCCGGCGTCGGTGACTACTACGGCACCTACGACGCGCAGCGGATCTTCGACGACATCGACACCGAGGAACTCGGCATCACGCCGCTGTTCTTCGAGCACACGTTCTGGTGCAACGAGTGCGAGGGCATGGGCTCTGCGAAGACCTGCCCCCACCCGCAGGAGTCGCATCTGTTCCTCTCGGGCACCAAGGTGCGCGAGATGCTCGGCGAGGGCGAGAAGCCCCCGCCCGAGTTCTCCCGCGAGGAAGTCGCCCAGATCCTTATCGACGCTTATCAGGAGGAAGACAACTAATGGCAGAGCAAAGAGGTTTCACCCTGTGGTTCACCGGGCTCTCGGGCGCCGGGAAGACCACGATCACCAACGTCCTCGTAAAGGAACTGCTTCAGCGCGGCTCCAAGCTCGAGGTGCTCGACGGCGACGTCGTGCGCGAGAACCTTTCGAAGGGCCTCGGCTTTTCGAAGGAGGATCGGGACACGAACATCCGCCGGATCGCCTTCGTGGCGAACCTGCTCTCGCGCAACGGCGTGCCGGTCATCACGGCCGCCATCTCGCCCTATCGTGCGATCCGCGACGAAGCGCGCCAGATGATGGACGACCGCTTCATCGAGGTCTACGCGAAGGCATCGGTCGAGGTCTGCGAGGAGCGCGACACCAAGGGGCTCTACGCCAAGGCGCGCTCCGGCGAGATCAAGGAATTCACCGGCGTCTCAGATCCCTACGAGGAGCCCGAGAACGCTGAGATCGTGGTCGAGACCGCTGACCAGACCCCTGAGGAGTCGGCGCAGCAGATCCTGACCTACCTCGAGGACAACGGCTTCATCTCGAAGAACTAGACCCGAGAGATCCGAACGTTGAAACGGCCCGGGCGCTGAGCCCGGGCCGTTCGCTTCTTCCGAAGGGGCGCGTAACAGCAGCGCGAGCTCTAAGGTCACCGCCTGATGAAGCCCGAGCCCATCTCACGCACCTATCGATTCGTCATGGCCGTCTGCGCGCCGATCGTGCGGTGGTGGGGGCGCATGGAGGTCGAGGGGGCCGAGCTCCTGCCGACATCGGGTCCGGTCCTGATCGTCGGCAACCATGACTCGCAGTGGGATCCCGTAGCGATCGGAACGGCCGGGCGCAAGCGCCGCCAGATCCGCGCGCTCGCCAAGGCGAGCCTGTGGGACATCCCGGGACTCGGCCCAATCCTTCGGGGCATGGGCCAGATCCCCATCAAGCGCGGAGCCGCGGACGCGGGCGCGCTCGATGAGGCGATCCGCCAGCTCCACGAAGGCGCCTGCATCGGGATCTTCCCGGAGGGCACGATCTCGCGCGGCGCGACTCTTCGCGCGCGCAGCGGCTTGGGGCGCCTCGCGATCGCCGTTCCCGAGGCGTCGATCATCTCCGTGACCGTCACGGGCACCGTCGACATCGTCCGCTTCCCGAAGCGCCCCCGCATCAAGGTCGTGTTTTTCCTGCCAGCCGAGGGCGGAGTGCGCGACGGCGAGGACGCAGCCGCACTCCCGGTGCGCCTGCTCGCCGAGATCCGCGCCCTGGCGCCGATCGCGCAATCGGGCCGCCGGCGCAGGGCTGCGGCCAATGAGGCGCGCCTTTCGTCGCCCGCTCCACCCGCTTGATCACGCGCCTCATCTTTGCGAAAATCCCCGTGATGGGGTTAAGAGGCGCGGAAGGCTTGCGGGGAAAGGCTCGGGTTCCTGCCGTCGTGCTGATCCTGCTCTTTGTGCTTGGCGGCACGCTCGCAATCGGGGGCGGGAGCGGTGCTCACACCGCAAAGGTCGGCGACGCCTCAACCGTTTCGGGGGTGGCCGGAGCCCAGGGCACCGCGAAATGCCCCGCCAAGCAGTCGCTTCTCAGCGGAGGAATGATCTACGAAACCGGCGACGATGAAGGCCTCGTGCACCGATTCGGGGCGCCAACTGACAAGACTGGTGACCCATTTGCCAGCGATTCGGGCCGCACGCCCAAGCGGTTTTTCGCCCGCACCTCGAACGAGGTCTCCGAGGACAGGCCGTTCCGGGTCTTCGCCGTGTGCGCCAAGGCCGACGTGGAGCTGGCCACCCGCGACTTCGAAATCGAGGGCCTCATCGAGTCGAAGTCTGTGAAGTGCCCGGCGGGCCGTAGGGCGGTAGGCGGTGGCGCGTTCATCGAAGGAGTCGGAATCATCACCGCGAGCGGACCAACAGACGAAACCGGCGCCTACCTCCAGACATCGTCGGGCGACGTTCCTCGACGATGGTTCGCAACAATCAGGAACCAGCTCGGCGAGCCGGCACCAGCGCGCGTGTTCGCGACCTGTGCCAAGGGCTCGGACGCAAAGCTCGAAGTCGAGCTGCTTTCGCTCCCCGGAGTTCCGGGAGGGTCGAGCGTCGCAAGCACAACCACCTGTCCTCAGAGCAAGCGGGTCATCGGCGGGGGACTCCTTCACGCGAGCGGTGAGAGCACCGCCTACGGCATCTCGGTTATGGGGCCTCTCGACTCGAGCGGCGTGACCACCCAGACGGAGGTCGGCGATATCGCAAAAGGCTGGCTCGGCGGGCTCTCGACCGCCTTTTCGACCGGCTCCAATTTCAAGGTCATCGCGATCTGCGAATAAGCGGGCCTAGGGCTTATCGGGAACCTGCGGCTCTCCGAGCCCGTAGGTGTCGTACGCGCCCCAGCGGCTGAAGGTCTTGTGCGTCGGGCCGTGGAAGTCTGAGGACGCGGTCGGGACGAGGCCGAACTCCTCGCAGAGGTCGAGGCAGTGCTTCGTCTGCTCGGCCGTGTGCGGCGGGTAGAACGTCTCGATCCCGTCCAAGCCGACGTCGCGGACGAGGCTCTCGACGAGGTCGCGGACCTGTGTCGGATCCTGGACATCCCAGTAGGGGTGGGCGACAACGGCGACGCCGCCAGCCTCGTGGATGATCTTCACGGCCTCTTCGGCGCTGGGCCAGCCGCGCGAGACGAACGCCTTCGCGCCCGGCACGAGGTACTCCTCGAAGAAGGGGCCGAGGTCGGGGCCGGCTCCGGCGGCCTTCGCGATGTGCGGGCGGCCGATTGCGTCAGCGGCGCCCGCCTTCTCGACGGCGCCCTCGAAGGTGACGTCCACGCCATGCTCGTTCAGCTTTCCGATGATCGTCTTCGCGCGGTCCACCCGCTCCTGCTGGGCCTTGTCGCACGCGGGCTGGATCGCATCGATGTCTACCCAGTAGCCGCAGATGTGGAGGTCCTCCGAGTACTTGTGGACGCAGGACATCTCCACGGCGGGGACGTTCTGAATTCCGAGCTCGTCGGCCGTGGCGTTCGCCTCGGCCACGCCGGCCACGCCGTCATGGTCGGTGAGCGCCATCACCGTGATCCCGGCCTCGGCGGCGGCGCGGACGACGTCGGCCGGCTCAAGCTGGCCATCGGACACGACTGAGTGCGACTGAAGGTCGATCATCGCGCCCAACCGTAGCGACCCTGTCGTAATTGTTGACCTCATTTGCGACAATCAAACGGATGAGGATCAGCGCCAAAGCCGATTACGCCGTGAGGGCGGCGCTGGAACTGGCCGCAGCGGAGGACGGCGAGCCGGTCAAGGGCAGCCACTTGGCCACCTCCCAGGGGATCCCCCTCCAGTTCCTGGAGCACATCCTTTTGGAGATGAAGCACGCCCGGCTGATCCAGGCGCGGCGCGGCGCGCGTGGCGGCTACTGGCTGGCGCGGCCGGCCGCCGAGATCACCGTCGCCGATGTAATCCGAGCGGTCGAGGGGCCGCTCGCGAACATCCACGAAGCCGCTCCCGAGGAGCTCCACTACGAGGGTGCTGCCGAGAGGCTTCGCGACGTCTGGGTCGCCGTCCGGCACAACATCCGCGCCGTCCTTGAAAACGTGACCCTTGACGAGCTCGCGTCGGGCCAGCTCCCTTGGCAGATCGACGCAATGCTGAACGACCCCCAGACTTGGCATAAACGCTAACTTCGCTACCCTTCCAAGCCGCTTTCGAACTAAGTTGGTCTAGAAACTCGAAAGCCCTCCTCCATGGATCCAGCGATCGTCGCATTTGGCCTCGGTATTGGCGTGCTTGTCGGCATGACCGGCATGGGCGGCGCATCCCTGATGACGCCGCTTTTGATCCTGGTGTTCAACATCACCCCGGTCACCGCGATCGGGACCGACATTTTTTATGCGGCTATCACCAAGACCGTCGGCGGCTGGCAGCACCTCAAGCTGAAGACGGTCCATTTGGGCATCGCCTTCTGGATGGCGATTGGGTCCGTGCCCTCGGCGCTCCTGGGAGTGTGGGTGATCGAGATCCTTCAGCGGGAGTACGGCGAAGAACGACTCGAGGAACTGGTGCTCGGCATGCTGGGCGGCGCGCTCCTGGTCGTCGGCTTCGCAACGCTTCTGCGGACGCTCTTCTTCAAGGACGTGATCGAGGAGCGCAGCGCGATGCACCTCTATCGCCGCCACATCATCGCGGCGATCCTCACGGGAATCGTCACCGGCTTCGTCATCGGCCTGACCTCCGCCGGCAGCGGCACGCTGATCGCGATCGCGCTGATCGCGATCTTCCGTCTCACGCCTACGCGCGTGGTCGGCACCGACGTATTTCACGCCGCTGTCCTCCTTTGGGCCGCGGGCGCGGCGCACTGGGTCGGCGGCAACATCGACTTTGGCCTGGCGGGCAACATCCTGCTCGGCTCGGTGCCCGGCGTGATCATCGGGACGAAGCTTTCTGTCAAGGCGCCGGTTGGATTCCTTCGCGGGGCTCTCGGCGTTGTCTTGATCGCATCCGGCACGACACTCGTGCTCAAGCAGGGCGCCGCCGGCGTGGTTCCGGCGCTGGCAGTCGGCGGCATGATGATCGCGCTCTTGATCGCGCTTCAGCTTGTTCAGCGCAGCCGTCGGACAAGCCGCACCGCCGCCGCCACCTGACCGCCGATAATCTCGTTCGGTGGCCAAGGTCCAGTACTACGCTGCCGCAACGCTCGACGGGTTCATCGCCCGGCCCGATGGCAACCTGGACTGGCTCATGGGCTACGGAGCCGACTCGGGTCAGGAAGGCCCGATGTCCGATGGGTCCTACGACGAGTTCTACGCAGAGGTCGGCGCCCTGGCGATGGGCTCGGCGACCTACGAGTGGCTTCTGGAGCACGCGAAGGAGTGGCCGTACGAGCTGCCCGCTTGGGTCCTCACCAGCCGCGAGCTTCCGCAGCCTGAAGGCGGCGAGGTCACGTTCACGAACGAAGGTGCCGCGGCTGTGGTTGACGCAGCGACGAGGGCAGCCGGCGGAAAGAACGTGTGGATGGTCGGGGGAGGCAACCTTGCCTCCAGCTGGGCCGATGACCGGTTGATCGACGAGGTCATTGTCACGGTGGTGCCGGTCTTCATCGGCGAGGGGATCCCGTTCTTTGCCCGCGCAGTCGAGGGCGAGCTTCGTCACCTCAACACCAAGACGCACGCGAACGGCATGGTCGAGCTGCGCTTCGCCATGCCGCAATAGGCTCTGACACGGAAATACACCTGCTGCTTTCGCACCTAAAGGTGCTCAGGAGACAAATTGAACTTCGATCTCAGCCCCCGCGTCATTGACCTTTCCGAGCGCGTTAGGGCATTCATCGACTCCGAGGTGCTCCCGGTGGAGCTCGAAGCGATGAAGGCACTCGACGACGAAGTGCGCCCCGGAGCAGGCGTCGCCTACCCGGCAATCATCCGCGAGTTGCGCGAGAAGGCGAAGACGGAGGGCCTCTGGAACATGTTCCTCCCGGACGACAAGTTCGGGCCAGGCCTGACCAACTGGGAGTACGGGGTCCTGTGTGAGGAGATGGGGCGCTCGCCCGCGATCGCGCCCATGGCCTTCAACTGCGCCGCCCCCGACACGGGCAACATGGAGATCCTGGCCGAGCACGGCACGCCCGAGCAGCAGGAAGAGTGGCTCCAGCCGCTCCTGGACGGCGAGACACGCTCGTGCTTTTCCATGACCGAGCCGGCCGTCTCCGGCTCCGACCCGACGGGTCTTCAGGCGCGCGCCGAGCTTGTTGACGGCGAGTGGGTCATCAACGGCCACAAATGGTTCACCTCGGGCGCCGTGGGCGCCGCCATGGCGATCGCGATGGTCGTGACCGACCCCGACGCCCACCCTTACGCGCGCGCATCGATGATCATCGTCCCCACCGACAACCCCGGTTTCAACCTCGTGCGTCCGGTCCCCGTCATGGGCCACGACGGCGGCCCCGGCCACTGCGAGATCCTCTACGAGGACTGCCGCGTGCCGGAGGCGAACCTCCTCGGCCCGCGACAGGCCGGCTTCGTGATCGCGCAGGACCGCCTTGGCCCCGGCCGCATCCACCACTGCATGCGCGCGATCGGTTCCGCCGAGCGGGCGATCGAGATGATGTGCCGGCGCGCCAACGAGCGCGAGGCGTTCGGCGGCAAGCTCGCCGAGAAGCAATTCATCCAGGACTTCGTCGCCAAGTCGCGCATGGAGGTCGAGCAGGCCCGTCTTCTCACGATGAAGGCCGCGTGGCGCATGGACACGGAGGGCAAGAAGGCCGCCCGCCGCGAGATCTCGATGATCAAAGTCATCGCCGCGAACGTGGTCATGGACGTGCTGGACCGCGCGATCCAGGTACACGGGTCGCTCGGCATGTCCGACGACACGCCGCTCGCGGCGATGTGGCGGTACAGCCGGATGTTGCGGATCGCCGACGGCCCGGACGAGGTCCACAAGATGGTCGTCGCCCGCCGGGAGCTCAATCACTGGAAGAAGCTCGCCGAGACGGAAGCGGGCCGGCGCAGGCAGCGGCCGTCTGCGCCTAGCCTTCAAGTCATGGATAGTGGTACTCGACGCAGGCCGGATCGCCTGCCTGACACTGCGCGCTCTCCGTCGTCGCCACGCTTCCTGCCGCTCAGGCTACCGCCGCAACCAAGATCATCCCGGTCAAGGTCAAGCTGGTGGACATCTTCGGTGCCGACCTCGTTGGCGAGCTGGCCAGCAAGTCCCAGAAATGCGTCGGCGGGCGCGTCGTGAAGCTGTCGGGCGACTCGAGCGATTCCGCTGTGACCAGCCCGGAGGGCGGGATTCACCTTCGAGGAGAGCAACGTCTACCAGGAGGGCTCCTGGACCGCGAAGGTCGGAGAGTCGGAAAAGTTCGGCAAACCGGGAAGGCGCAAGCAGTGCGGCGCCGACACGGCTGAACATACGAATACGCGTCAGAGGAAGCGACTATCACCCTCGACTTTGCCCCGGCCACCGGCGTCACCGGCACGGTCTATTTGGCCCGACGACATCTGTTCAGGCTCCGGGGTAGAACTCGGCACAACAACGGCGTAGTCGAGTGGACGACCGACGACCTCGAGACGGCAGCTATAGCTTCGCCGCATCCCTCTTCAGCGATGCGGGCACCTACACGGTCACTGGATCGGGCGCATTGATCCAGGATCCCCAGTGCGAACGGCAACCTCGAAATCGATGAGTGCTGCGGCACCTCGAACCCGGCTGTCGTGGCGCTCGGGCCTCCAGGCCCTCTATGATGAGGGCCTCCAGGCCCTCGATGAGGTTCGGCAAGTCAATCCTCGCCGGGTTCTCGGCTGCCGCGTTCCTGGCGATCGCAGCGCCTGCGATGGCGCTCGACACAGAGGTCGAGTCGTTCGACGGCACGGACATCTGGGCCCACTTCTATCCCGCCGCCGGCCTCGAGGAGGGCGACACTGCTCCGACGATCCTGATCGGCCACGGCTGGGGCGGCACGGGCGAGCCGGCAGACGGCTCCCCCGCCCCGTACATCGCCGCGGGCTACAACGTCGTCACCTGGGACGCTCGTGGCTTCGGCCAGTCAGGCGGCACCGTGATGATCGACCACCCGATGTTTGAGGCGAAGGACGCTTCGGCGCTAATCGACTTCGTCGAGGAGCAGCCCGAAGCCGCGTTCGAGAGGCCCGGCGACCCCCTGATCGGCATGGCGGGCGGGAGCTACGGAGGCGGCATCCAGTTCATCACCGCGGCTCGCGACAAGCGCGTGGACGTCATTGCGCCGACCATCCCGTGGCACAACCTCCTCGAATCGCTTTATCCCCATGACTCGCTCAAGTTTGGTTGGGACCTCGCCCTGGTGGGTGTCGGGATTCCCACCTCGCTTGCGCTCGGGATCCTGAACCCCAACGGCATCGAAGTCGGCCACCAGGCGCCTGAGTTCTACGACACCCTGGTGAACGGAACTCTCACCGGCCTGATCCCGCCCGTTGACCAGGCGTGGTTCCAGGAACACGGTCCCGACATCTTCTTGAAGAAGATCAAAGTGCCGACGCTGATTTCGCAGGGAAGCGTGGACACGCTCTTCGACCTGACGCAGGGTCATCGCAACTACCAGGCGCTGAAGAAGAATGGGATCCCGCTCAAGATGATGTGGTTCTGCGGCGGCCACGGCGTATGCAACGTCGAGTCCGATGGCGCCGGCGGGGCAATCGCCGGCTCACCGCACGTCGCCGAGCGCCAGCTTCAGTGGTTCGACCGCTATCTCAAGGGCAACAGCAAGACCAAGACCGGCGCGCCGTTCGAGTGGATCGACCAGAACGGCGAATGGCACAAGAGCCCCGGCGGGTATCCGCTCAAGCACGCCGGTCACCTCAAGGGGTCGAGCGACGGTGGGCTGATCCCCCTCGCACCCGGGGTCAACCCCACCTCCGGCGTCCTCATCTTCGCGAGTCCCGATCCCCTCGCGCCGATCACCGCCGGATTCGAGCAGGAGGGCGGAGAGGAGATCGTTGGCGCCCCGACGCTGCGCTTCACCTATTCGGCAACCGGCGTCGCGCCAACGCGCAGCGACGGGAAGACCCACATCTTCGGCCAGATCGTCGACTTGGAGCGAGACGTCGTGGTCGGAAACCAGGCGACCCCGATCCCGATCAAGCTCGACGGCGACGAGCACAGGGTCCGAGCGCAACTCACGCGCATCGCAAACGTCGCGCCCAACGCGGGCTTCCAGCTTCAGCTCGTCAGCCAGTCGAATCTCTTCGATGCGCAGCGTGCTGTCGGCGCCGTCACGATTTCGGACCTCGAGGCACGGTTGCCGATCACGAAGCCGCGCAAGCGCTAGCGCCGCGCTCAGTCCAAGCGCCGCTCGGCCTCGTCGGCCGCCTCGGCAAGCTTTACGACGTTCTCGCCGAAGGCGCGGACGTTGTCGTCCACCTTGTCGCCGTACTGGCCTGCCGAGTAGCGGGCGTAGACGCCTTCCAGGATGATCGCGAGCTTCCACAGGCCGAGCGCCATGTAGAAGTCGATGAGCGACAGGTCGCGGCCGGAGCGCTCGGCGTAGCGGCTCTTGACCTCGTCGAGCGACGGGAATCCAGGCGCGGTCGTTGCGGGCTCGAAAAGTGGGAAGAGCTCGGCGTCGCGGTCGCCCCAGTAGACGAGGAGCATGCCGACGTCGGCTAGGGGGTCGCCGAGCGTTGAGAGCTCCCAGTCGACCACCGCGGCGACGTTGGAGGCATCGGGCGTGAGGATCATGTTGTCCAGGCGGTAGTCGCCGTGAACGATCGTCGCGGGGCCCTGCTCGGGGATGCGCGCCTCGAGCCGTTCGTGGACCTCGTCGATGAGCGGGATCTCGCGCGTGCGTCCCTTGTCCCACTGCCCCTGCCAGCGCCGGAGCGTGCGCGCGACGTAGTCCTCCTTCTTCCCCAGGTCGCCCAAGCCGACCTCCTCGGGATCCAGCGAATGGATATCAACGAGCGTGTCGATCACGTTCAGGCCGATCTGGCGCTGCTGCGCCTCGTCATACGGCTCGGCGTCGGGACGCATGCGGAGGATCGGCCCCTGGACGAAGTCCATGACGTAGAAGGGCGCCTCGTTCACGCTCTCGTCCGTGCAGTAGCCGGCGATCGGCGCGACCGGCACGTTCGTGTCGGCCAGCGCCGAGACGACCTTCGTCTCGCGGCCCATGTCGTGCGCACTGCCGAGCGTCTTGCCGATCGGGGGGCGCCGGAGCGCCCAGCGGCGACCGTTCGTGTCCTCGACGCCGTACGTCAGATTGGAGCGGCCACCCGCGATCAGCTCGAAGGACAGCGGCGTCTCGGCACCCTCCACGTTGGCCTCGAACCACGCCTCCACGTTGGCCCGGTCGATGCCGTCGATAGCCTCCTCGTCGCTCATGGCGGCCAACCCTACCCGCACGCTCTCCGCGCTCGTAGTCGACTTCGGCGGCGTCCTGACCACGGACATCTGGGACGCCTTCGGCGAATTTTGCGGGAAGGAGGGCCTCGACCCCGGCGCCGTCAAGGATCTCTTTCGCACCAACCCGGAGGCGATGCGCCTCCTTCGAGGGCTCGAGACGGGAGAGCTCGACGAGGCGGCGTTCGAGCCGTCCTTCGCCGAACTCCTGGGCCTGGCCGAGAGCGATGGCCTGATCGACCGCTTGTTCGGGGGCCTGAAGCCTGACGAGGCGATGATCGGCGCCGTCCGAGCAGCCCGGGCCGCCGGAATCAAGACCGGGCTCATCTCGAACTCATGGGGACTCGGCATTTACGACCGCGCACCGGTCGACCTCTTCGACGAGACGGTGATCTCAGGCGACGTCGGCCTACACAAGCCCCAGCCCGGGATCTATGAGCTGGCGTGCGAGCGCCTTGGCGTCGAGCCCGCGGACTGCGTGTTCGTCGACGACTTGCGCGAGAACATCACGGGCGCGGAGGCCGTCGGCATGACCGCGATTCTCCACCGCGACTCGGCCCAGACGGTCGCGCGGCTCGAGGAGCTCCTCGGCGTCTCGCTGAGGGCCAGCTAGCTCTTCGCGTACTCGACGCGGATCTGCTTGCCCTTGAGCTTCGTGCCGTCCAGGCGCTCCAGGGCGAGTGCGGCCTGGTCCTCGGAGAGCTCGACGAACGAAAAGCGGTCGAGCACCTCGATGCGGGTGATGTCGCCCTCGGGGATGACGGCGCCCTCGGTCAGCGCCCAGTGAAGGTCGTCCTGCTCGATGCCCGAGCCGTGACCCCGGTTGACGAATAGCTTGGCGCCGTTGGTCGAGGGAGCCTCGGATTTGGCCCCGTTTGATTCCTGGTCGGCAGCATCAGTCTCTGACTCGAGCTTCTCGCGCTCGGGCTTGCGGTCCTTCGAGTGGTCGCGCCTGCGCGGGCGGGGGGCGTGCTTCAGGCGCTCCTCGGGCGGCTCCCACTCTCCGATCGCGGTCTTCAGCTGCCGCTCGTAGGCCTGAATGTCCTCCATCTGCGCCGGCGTCACGAACGTGATCGCGCGACCTGTCCGGCCCACGCGGCCGGTGCGCCCGATGCGGTGCACGTAGATCTCGGGGTTGTTCGGCAGGTCGAAGTTGATGACGTGGGTGACGTGCTCGATGTCGAGCCCGCGCGCCGCGACGTCGGTGGCGACCAGCAGGGGCAGCTTGTGCTCCTTGAACTGGATCATCACGCCGTCGCGCTGGCCCTGGCTCAGATCGCCATGGAGCGCCTTGCAGCGGAGGCCCCTGTCGCGGAGTGCCTTGTCGAGCCGGGCGCAGCCGATCTTCGTGCGGCAGAAGATGATTGCCTGCTCGGGCTCCTCGGCGCGAAGGACCTCCCGCAGCCTCTCTGTCTTGTCCTTTGCAGCAACCTCGACGTAAGCCTGCTCGATCGCGTCGACAGTGAGCTTCTTCGGCGTGATGCTGATCGTGACCGGGTCGTACATGTAGCGCTCGGCGAGCTTCGCGATCGGAGGCGGCATCGTGGCCGAGAACAACGCCGTCTGGCGGCCGTTCGGACAGGTGCGGAGGATCTTTTCGACGTCCTCGATGAAGCCGAGGTCGAGCATCTCGTCCGCTTCGTCGAGGACGACGTAGCGGACGGCGGTGAGGACGACGATGTGGCGGGCAATCAGGTCCTTCATGCGCCCGACGGTTGCCACCACGACCTGGGCGCCGGCGCGAAGGCGGGGCGCCTGCTGCGCGATTGGCTGGCCGCCGAAGACGGCGACGACCTCGATATCCATGTGCTCGGCGTACGAGCGAAGTGCCTGCGTGACCTGGATGCAGAGCTCTCGGGTTGGCGTCAGCACGATCGCTTGTAGTTCTTGCGACTCAGGGTCGAGGTACTGGAGAAGCGGCAGCCCAAACGCGGCGGTCTTGCCGGTTCCGGTCTGCGCCTGGCCGATCACGTCGTGGCCATCGAGGAGCTCCGGAATGGCCTGGTCCTGGATCGGAGTGGGCTCGTCGAAGCCCAATTCGTCGATCGCAGTCTGAATTTTCTCGGAAAGGCCGAGTTCTTTGAACGTCCGCATCAGGAAGGGAGAGCTTACGCGGCCGGGTCAAGCAGGATTTTGCCCTGCGTGCGGCGGCCGGCGAGGTCCTCGTGGACCTGGCGCGCCTCCGAGAGCGGCCTGACGCCGCCGATCACGACCTCCAGCTCGCCTGCGCCGACCGCGCGGAGAAGGTCTGAAATCCCCTTTCCGACCGCGGCCGGGTCGGCGAACAGGTGCACGAGCCAGAAGCCGATCACGGCGCGGCTCTTTCGCATGAGCGATCCGGTCGCAACCTCGTTTTGCTCGCCGCCGGCGATCCCGAATGTCACCATGCGGCCAAACGGAGCGAGCGTCCGCATCGCCGCTTCAAACGCCTCACCGCCGCTCATCTCGAACACGGCGTCGACCTTCTTGCCATCGTTGGCTTCCAGGATCGCCGCCTCGAGGTCGTCTGCCCGCGAGTCCGCCGTCGCGTCTGCGCCCAGCCGCTCGACGAGCTCGCGCTTCTCAGGGGAGGACGCGAGCCCGATCACGCGGGCGCCGTGGCGCTTTGCGAGTTGCACGGCAAGGCTCCCGGTTCCTCCGGCTGCCGCCTCGACCACGACGGTCTCCCCAGGCTCGAGGTGAGCGCAGTTGTGGATCAGCGCATGGGCCGTCAGGCCCTGCAGCAGGATCGCGGCAGCCTGGTCGTCGGAGACGTCGTCGGGCACCGGGACGAGCATGGCCTCGGGAACAGCGACCTTCTGCGCGTACCCACCGGTCGCAAGTATCGCGGCGACCCTGCGGCCATCCGGCGCGCGGCCGGAGATCTCCCCGCCCGGGATCAGCGGCAACTCCTGCTTGGCGAGGTAGTCGTCGCGAGTTGCGTGGGTGTCGGCGAAGTTCACACCGCATCGCACGACATCCACGACAACGTGCCCATCTCCGGGCTCCGGGTCGGGCACATCGACGTACTGCATGCCGTCCGCACCCGAGAACTCTGTGAGCTGGATCGCCTTCATCTGAACCGTGAGTCTTACCCATTCGATGCCGGATAGGCTGCCGCGGTCATGTCGCTGACAGTGGTCGGGAGCATCGCGTTCGACAGTGTGCGCACGCCATTTGGCGAGCGTGAGCGCATGCTGGGCGGATCCGCCGTGCATTTCGCGCTGGCCGCAAGCTTCTTCTGCGACGTCCATGTGGTCGGGCCGGTGGGCGACGACTTCTCCGGCGAGCACACGGAGCTTTTGCGCTCGCGCGGCATCGACACCTCAGACATCGAGCGAGTGGAAGGTGGTTCGACCTTCTTCTGGGCAGGCCACTACGAGCACGACCTGAACGTGGCCCACACCGACGACACGCAGCTAGGTGTGTTCGCGGACTTCGCCCCGAAGCTCTCCGACGGATCGCGGAGCGCCTCGACCCTGTTCTTGGGGAACATCCAGCCCGATCTTCAGCAGGAGGTCCGGTCGCAGTGCTCCGCGGCGCGATTTGCCGCCCTGGATTCAATGAACCTCTGGATCGAGACCGCCAGGGACTCCCTTGTCGAGGCGATCTCGAAGGTGGACTGCGTCCTCCTGAACGACGCGGAGATCAGGATGCTCACCGGAGAGCCGAACCTCGCGAAGGCCGCGAAGGCGCTCCAGGCGATGGGGCCGAGCGTCGTCGTCGCCAAGCGCGGCGAATACGGAGCCGCGCTGTTCGATTCCCACGGCTTCTTTGCCCTGCCGGGCATGCCGCTCGAAGAAGTGAGGGACCCGACCGGCGCGGGCGACAGCTTTGCGGGCGGGTTCTTGGGGTATCTCGATGGAACCGATGGCGACCCAACCTCAGAGGATTTCCGCAAGGCAATGGCCTACGGGACCGTGCTTGCGTCCTTCAACGTCGAGGAGTTCGGTACTGAGCGGGTCTCCCGGCTCAAGCGCGATGAGATCGATGCGCGCCTCGGCGAGCTGCGATCGATGACCTACCTGAAAGAATAAGAACTCCCCCACCCCTCCCCTAGGAGCACAACCTTGGCTGAAGACACCCTGACGGTCACCGACAACCGCACCGGCGAGACTTTCGAGCTCGAGATAACGGACGGAACCGTCAAGGCGATGGACTTCCGCCAGATGAAGGAGAACGAGGACGACTTCGGCCTCATGACGTATGACCCGGCGTTCACGAACACCGCGTCGTGCCGCTCGGCGATCACGTATATCGACGGCGAAGCGGGAATCCTCCAGCACCGGGGCATCCCGATCGAGCAGCTCTGCGAGAAGTCGAGCTTTCTCGAGGTCGCCTTCCTCCTGATCTACGGCGAGCTTCCGACCGCGCCCCAGCTCGAGCGGTGGATCTTCGACGTCACCCACCACACCTTTCTCCACGAGGACATCAAGCAGCACCTTCAGGGCTTCCGCTACGACGCCCATCCAATGGGCATGCTGCTCGCCGGCGTCGGCGCACTCTCGACCTTCTACCCGGAGGCGAAGGCGCTCGACGACCACGAGGAGCGCTACATGGCGGCGATCAGAATGCTCGCCAAGATGCCGACCCTCGCGGCCTTCTCGTACCGCCACAACCGGGGCCTTCCCTACAACTACCCGGACAACGATCTGAACTTCACCGAGAACTTCCTCTCGATGATGTTCAAGATGACCGAGCTCAAGTACGAGCCCGATCCGCGTTTGGCGAAGGCCCTCGACGTCCTCTTCATCCTCCACGCGGACCACGAGCAGAACTGCTCGACCAACGCGGTACGCGCGGTCGGCTCCTCTCAGGTAGACCCGTACTCGGCGATTGCCGCCGGCGTCGCCGCGCTCTACGGTCCGCTTCACGGTGGCGCCAACGAGGCGGTCCTGAAAATGCTCCGCCGCATCGAGACGGTCGAGAACATTCCCGACTTCCTGAAGGGCGTCAAGGACCGCGAGGAGAAGCTCATGGGCTTCGGCCATCGCGTCTACAAGAACTACGACCCGCGCGCTCGCATCATCAAGAAGCACGTCGACGAGGTTCTCGAGGCGACCGAGTACAACCCGCTCGTCGAGATCGCAACCGAGCTCGAGAAGCAGGCGCTCGACGACGAGTTCTTCACGGATCGAAAGCTCTACCCGAACGTCGACTTCTACTCGGGCCTCATCTACGAGGCGCTCGAGATCCCAAGCGAGATGTTCACGGTGATCTTCGCCATTCCGCGCACCGCCGGCTGGGTCGCGCAGTGGCTCGAGATGATCGACGACGACGAGCAGAAGATCGCCCGTCCGCGCCAGATCTACACCGGCGGCCGCGAGGTGGACTACACCCCGATGTCCGAGCGCTCGGCCGAGCCGGAGAAGATCACCAACGATCAGCTGCGGCGCCCGATCAGGACCAAACGGGGAGCTTGACCTACAGGCTCACCGTGCGCCAGGGCCCGAACGTGGCCAAGGAGAAGTTCGAGGACCTGGACGAGGCGATCGCCGCGATGGAGCGGCGAGCGAAGGACATCCGTTCCGAAGGCCCGCTGGTGGCGCAGAAGATGCTTCGCGAGTACGAGCCCGAGATTCAGGTCGCTGGGCGCGTGGAGATCTCGACCGGAAGCTTCCTTCGTTCCGGGATAAGCGCCGGAATCGACGTGATGGGAGACGGGACGCTCGTCGCCTACCGTGGCGGCATGCAGCGCGAGGAGCTCGACCCCGGGCAGAAGGGCCCGTTCGAGGCGGTCCGTAAGGCGCTCAGATGAGCGAGGCCGAGGAGATCCCCAAGGGGAGCTATGCCGCTGGGCGCCGAGCCAAGCTACCGCGCGGCGCAGGCGAGCCCGTCCGCGTCCACATCAACGGGGTCGAACAGGCCCGCGGCGAGGTTTGGGACCTGCGCGAGGGCTTCGTCGTCTTCACCCGGCCGATCGTCAAGGAGAGCGTCTCCCCCGGCCGCTGGCTTGCCATGTACCTGGGCCTTTTCGGCTCTTACAAGAAGAACGAGCAGGTCGACGTCGAGTACACGCTGGGCGGCCAGACGAAGCTCGCGGCCGATATCGAGATCACGGACTAGCCGCGGGTCAGGCGCCCGGGCGCTCGACCGCGCCTGCGTCGCACGGCCCGATCCGGTCGGTTCCCAGCTGGTCTTGAGCAGGCGGCGGGCATCCCGAGGCGACGAAGCCAATCACCGGCGAGCCGTTCTTGGGCATGTGAGTGGGGCCGTAAAGATTGAGCGGGAAGGCGCCGGGGTTGTCGGCGAGCGGCTTCAGTTGAGGATCTGCGACAAGGTTCGTTGAGAGCCCGGTTTCCAGGCAAGAAGCGTCGCCGAAGACGTTGAGCTCTCTGATCCCGAAGTGATCGTTTCCTTTGCAGTCCTTGTTCGACCCATCGACGACGGAACCCTCGATGTCCACTGTGACGAAATTCGGTCCGATCGGCTTGAGCGCGATCGCCTTCTTCTTACCCGCGACGTTGGCCGCGATCGTCACGTGGCTCATGTCGATCTCCCCGAAGTTCGTAAATAGGGCAGCGCCCGCGCGGCCTTGGCCCTTCACCAATTTGTTCTCGCTGATCGTCGTGTTCGTCAAGGAGACGAGCTGGTTGCTGCTGACGTTCACTCCAGCCCCGCGCACGGCCTTGTTGCCGCTGATGGTCACGTCGCTGATGGCAGCGTTCTCAACATCCTGCGCGAACGTCACCCCGCCTCCTTCATCGGCGCGATTGCCCGAAATCACGGTTCGTGAGATTGAGATCGGGTCCCTCGCGTAAAGCCCGCCACCCGTACCTGCGCCACCACCCTTGACGCGGGCAACGTTTCCGGTGATCTCGGTGTCGATGATCGAGGACCCGGTCGAGCCGGCCGGGAAGTCGCCGTCAATGAATATTCCGCCTCCGATGGAACCGGCAGTTTCGCTTTGCAGCTTGACCGCGTTCCCGCTGATCTTGCTGCTCTGCACGACGAGCGTCGCGGGGTCGAGGGCCGCGATGCCTCCTCCGAACGAGTTGCCGACGGTGCGAAGGATCTTGTTGTCGCGCACGGTGACGTTGTCGATTGCGAACAGGTGGTCGTCAACCCGGACTCCGCCCCCGAGTTGATTACCAGGCTCGACTATGTGCCCGCCGGTCAAGGTCAGATCGAATACGAGCGCGCCGGGGACTAACCCGAAGGGCTCGGCGTTGCTCACGAGAACGCGGTCGTTGACCGTCTGGCGAATGATTGTCTCCTGCTGCCCGGCGCCCTCGATCGTGACCGCCTCGTCCAGATCGAGGTCGCCTTCGAGCGAACTGGGTGTGTCGTCGGCCGGCTGCGTCAGCTCATAGGTGCCGGCGGGGATCACGATGCCGTCCAACCCTGGGTTGCCGTTCGCGGCCATCGTCGCCGCGCGGACCGAGCACTTCCCGTTCGCCGCGGCGCACACCCCATCGACCTGGTTGGCGTCAAGCAGGTCCTTCTTGGTGTCGACGGTGAAAACCGTCGCCTCGGCAGCGGGAGCGAGCACCAGGAGTGCCGCCGTGATCACGAGACCTGCCAATCCCCCTCTCATCACGATTCCGACTATACGCCGATTCTTCTACCGCATGCTGGTGACGTCCGCCTCGGCCGCCACTTGATCCTCGAGGCCGGAGACGCGCTCGATCGTCGTACCCGTGCGCTCGCGCTCGCGGATCTCGAGCCGCCGGGAAAGCCGCGACAGGGCCAGGTTGATTGCGATGAACATGGCGCCGACCACCAAGAAGACCTGGAGATAGGCGGGACGGACGTCGACGCCGAAGTTGACGCTCGCCAGGGTCGATCCCGCGCTGACCACTTCCTGGATTGCGATGATCGAGATCAGGGTCGTGTCTTTGTTGAGCGTGATGAGCTGCGAGACCGTCGCCGGGACCATCCGCCGCAAGCCCTGGGGCAGGACGACGAAGCGCATCTGCTGAAAGTAGGTAAGCCCCAGCGAGGCGGCCGCCTCGCGCTGGCCGCGATCGAGCGACTGGATGCCGGAGCGCATGATCTCGCAAAGGACCGCGGAGTTGTAGAGGACGAGCCCGAGGAGCGCGCCCAGGACCAGCTCATCCTGGAGCGCGTCCGGAAGGAAGTCGGGGACGAAGTCGGCGTAGGCGTCGCGCCACGAGCTTGGGATCGCAAGCGCGAGATAGAGGATGATGAAGATCAGCGGGAGGTTTCGCCAAACATCCACCCACAGGCCGGCGGGGATGCTGACCCAGCGGCTGTTCGAGATCCTCATCAGCGCAAGCATGAGGCCGAAGATCATCGAAAACACCATCGCGATCAGCGCGATCTGGAGGTTCACCAGGAGGCCCTCCAGGAGGAACTTGAAGTTGTTCCCGGTCCAGAGCCATTCCCAGTTCTCGGAGTTGAAGATGTAGTCCATGGGCTAGCGCCTCACCGCGTAGCGGGTCTCGAGTTGGCGGAAGACGACCGTCACGGTCACCGTGATGAGGAGGTAGCCGACCGCAGCCCAGAGGTAGGCCTCGGTTTGGGCAGACTCCGCCTGGATGACCTTGGCCTCTTTCAGAAGGTCGGGCAGGGCCAGCAGCGAGGCGCCGACGATCGCGGAGTTCTTGACCATTGCGATGATCAGGCTGCCGAGCGTGGGAATCACCGTCCGGAAGGCCTGCGGCAGGATGATCTTCCGCATGGTCCGGGGATAGGTAAGGCCAAGGGAGAGCGCCGCCTCGATCTGGCCCTTCCCGACGGCGAAGACGCCCGACCGAAGCGCCTCGGCGATGTAGGCCGCCGTGTACAGCCCGAGGCCCATCGTGCCCGCCACCCATGCCGAGATCGGCACGCCCGCCCTTCTGACACCGATGTAGAGAATCAGCAGCAGGACCAGCAGAGGAATGTTCCGAAACGTCTCAACGTAGATCCCGCCGATCCTGTTCAGGGCTTTCGACGGTGCGACACGCAGGGCGGCGACGGACGTCCCCACCATCATCGCGATCACGAACGCGACCGCGACGATCCGCAGAGTGACCCAGAGCCCGGAAGCGAAGGCCCCGAAATTGTCGCTAAGGAGATTCAGGGCATCGCTCAACGGGCCACGCTCCTGGGAGCGTGGCCCGTCTCACGACGCACGGCCGCTAGTTCTTCGGCAGCGGGAATAGCTCGAGCGCCTCTTCGAGCGTGATCTCGGGCGGACCCTGCTGCTGCTCCTCGGGGATGTACTGGCCGACCCACTCGTCGTAGGTCTCCTGCCAGGTGCCGTCCTCGATGAACTGCGCCACCGACTCGTCAACGAATTCCTTCATGTCGGTATCGCCGTCAGGGATTCCGACTCCGTACGGCTCCTCGGTGTAGTCGAGATCGAGGAGCTGGAGGGTGTCGTCCTGAATGACCATCCCGGTCAGGATCACGTTGTCCGTTGACACCGCGTCGACCGCATCTGTCTGGATCAGCTCCAGGCACTCCGAGTAGCCGTCGACCAGCCTCAGGTCAGCGTCGGGGACCTGCTCCTTGATCGTCGACTGGTATGTGGATCCGAGGGCAGTGCAAACCGTGTTGCCGCCCAGATCCTCGAGGCTTGCGATGTCCGAATCCTCAGGCACCAGCACGTCGCCGTTCGCGACGTAGTAGGGCTCCGAGTAGTCGATCTCGAGATCGCGCTCCTGCGTGATCGTCATCGTCGAGAGGATTAGGTCGATCGTCCCATCGACTAGGAGCGGGATGCGGTTGTCCGAGTTCGCCTCGCGGAACACCGGCTCCACTCCCAGGCGAGCCGCGATGTACTTGCCGAGGTCGACATCGAACCCCTCGACCTCACCCGATGTCGGGTTGTTGAAGCCGAACGGCGGGACGTCGTACTTGACCCCGAGGTTGATCTCGCCGGCCTCCTGGATCTCCCCCATCGTGGTGCCGGTGGGGAACTCCTCGACCTCGACGTCCGGGCTGTCCGAACCTTCGCCGTCGTCTTCGTCGTCGTCGCCGCACGCAGCGGCGACCAACGCCAGCGCCATCACGGCAAGGGCTACCAAAAGGCGCCAGCCGCTTCGTTTCGTTCTCATACGCGTACTCCTCCTGACCCCCCGCTTTGACTAGGTCAGTGATGGATGATCTTGTCCACGAACTCCTTTGCTCGGTCCGACTTGGTGTGGTTGAAAAACTCGTCCGGAGCACCCTCCTCGACGATCTTCCCTTCGTCGATGAAGACGATGCGGTCGCAGACCTCGCGCGCGAAGCCCATCTCGTGCGTAACGACCACCATCGTCATCCCCCCGTGTGCCAGGTCGCGCATCACGTCCAGGACCTCGCGGATCATCTCGGGATCGAGTGCGGAGGTCGGCTCGTCGAACAGCATCAGCTTCGGATTTGTCGCGAGCGCTCGGGCGATCGCAACCCGCTGTTGCTGGCCGCCGGAGAGGTCCGCCGGATGCGAATCCGCCTTGCCCGGGATGCCGACTCGCTCCAGGAGCGCCCGTGCTGCCTCCTCGGCGCCCGCGCGGCCGGTGTCTGCCACTTCGAGGGGCGCAAGCATGATGTTCTCGAGCACGGTCATGTGCGGGAAGAGGTTGAACTGCTGGAAGACCATCCCGATCTGTGCGCGGATGCCGTAGATCTCCTTCCCGGTCGTGACCACGGCCTGCCCGTCGAATTCGACCACGCCCGAATCGACCGACTCGAGCCCGTTCATGCAGCGCAGCATCGTTGACTTGCCCGATCCCGACGGCCCCGCGATCACTACGGCGGCGCCCCGCTCGATCTCCAGGCTGACGTCGTCGAGCACGAGGTTTTCGCCGAAGCTCTTGCGTACCTCAGCGAGCCTGACGAGGGTGCCGTTCGAGGTGCTCCCGGTCAATACAGCGACCCTACCGCTTGCGCGAGGGAAGGGTTGACTCAGGCCGTCAGCCCAGGCCGACGAGGGTCGCGACGTTGTCGCGGTGCGCGCGGGCTGTGCCCATCATCTGCGCCGAGGCGCGGGCGCGCTTCAAGAAGAAGTGGATGTCGTGCTCCCACGTGAACCCAATGCCACCGAGCGTCTGAATCGCGTTGTGGGTGACCGAGGTCGCGGCGTCCGAGGCGCGCGCCTTGGCCATCGAGGCTGCGATCGGCAAGAGGTCGGGGTCGGCATCGGCCGCCCACGCCGCCGAGTAGGTGAGCGAGCGAGCCTCTTCGACCTCCCAGAGCATGTCGGCCAGGCGGTGGGAGACGGCCTGGTACGACCCGATCGCGCGGCCGAACTGCTGGCGCTCCTTCGCGTACTCGACCGACATGTCGAGCGCGCGCTGAGCGACGCCGACGCATTCGGCCGCCAGCGCGATCTGCCCGACGCTGCCCGCGCTGGCGATATCGCCCGGAAGCGGGTCGCCGCCATCGGCTTTGACGCGGAAGTAGGCGCGGGTCGTGTCGATGAGGTCCAGTTGCTCGAGCGTCGCGTCGGCGGGCTCGACGAGCTTCGCGCCGTCGCCGTCGGCGAGCACGAGGATCGATGCTCCGCCCGCGGCGCCCAGGATCGGGTCGGGGTCGCAGGTGAGCTCAGCCGAGCCGCGCTCCTTGCCCGAGGCAATGCCGGGAAGCCATTTCTGCTTCTGCTCGTCCGAGCCCGCGGCCTGGATCACAGCGCCGGCATAGGCGTTGGCGATGAACGGCGTTGGCGCCAGTGCGTAGCCCAGCTCTTCCTGGAGGATGATCAGCTCGACGGCACCGAGGCCCTCGCCGCCGTACTCCTCCTGGATTGCGATCCCGGGCCAGCCGAGCTCACAGATCGCGTCCCACTCCTCGCCGTAGGGCGAATCGGACTCGGCAAGCTCGCGCACGCGCTCGGGCTTGAAGCGGCTCGTGAGGAACTCGCGCGCCGTCGACTTGATCTCGCGCTGCTCGTCGGTGAAGTCGAAGTCCATCTTCTGGCTACCTGAGCTTCGGGAGGGAGAGGACGCGCTCGGCGACGATGTTCTTCAGGACGTCGGTGGTGCCACCCTCGATCGAGTTGGCGCGGGAGCGAAGGAAGCGGTAGGCCCAGTCAGAGTCCTTGGCGAGCATCTCGGGGCCGCCGATGTCCATCGCCAGCTCGGTCATGGCCTGATGGGTCGACGACCACTGGAGCTTTGCGATCGAGCCCTCAGGGCCGGGGATGCCGACTTTCATCGTCGAGGTGAGAGCGCGTAGAGCTCCCATGCGAAGGCCCTCGATGCCGATCTTCAAGCGCGCGACCTTGTCGCGAACGAGCGGGTCGCCGGCCATGTCGCGCTCCTTGGCCAGCTCGACCAGCTCGTCAAGCGAGTTCGCAAGGCCCAGAGCAGCGGAGGCGCCGAGCCCGGCGCGCTCGTTCATCAGCGTCGTGATCGCGACCATCCAGCCGTTCCCCTCGCCACCGACCACGTTCTCATCGGGGACCCAGGCGTGCTCGATGAAAAGCTCGTTGAACTCGGCCTCGCCGGTGATCTGGCGGAGCGGACGGACCTCGATCTCGTCCTGCTCCATATCCATGAGGAAGTAGGTGAGCCCCTTGTGCTTGGGGGCCTCGGAGTCGGAGCGCGCTACGAGCATGCACCACTTCGCCTC
The DNA here is from genome assembly GCA_963786495.1 of uncultured bacterium. Lineage (GTDB taxonomy): Bacteria > Actinomycetota > Thermoleophilia > Solirubrobacterales > 70-9 > JALZKA01. Next base: position 482,062 of record CAWAZL010000002.1, read on the forward strand.
GTGGGCGAATGTGGTCCAGACCTTCTGGCCGGTGATGCGCCAACCGCCGTCCTCCTTGACTGCCTTTGTCTTGAGCGAGGCGAGGTCGGAGCCGGACTCGGGCTCGGAGAATCCCTGGCACCAGATCTCCTCACCGGAGAGGATCGGCTCGAGGAAGCGCTCCTTCTGTGGCTCGGTGCCGTGCGCGATCACCACGGGGCCACCCATCACGAGTCCCAGCACGTTGGCGGGGCGCGGCGCCTTGGCGCGCGCGAGCTCCTCGCCGAAGATGGACTGCTCGATCAGCGTCGCGCCGCGGCCGCCGTACTCCTTGGGCCACGAAACACCAGCCCAGCCGGCCTCGTGAAGCTTCTTCTGCCACTCGCGCTCGAACTCGAACTGCACCTGGTCGCCACCGCGCGGCGCCGGACCGGGATGGTTCTCGTCAAGCCAAGCGCGAAACTCGTCGCGGAACTCCTGCTCAGACTCGGTCAGGGTCAGGTCCATGAGCGCGGGAGAATATCTAGGAGGGCCATTTGCCGATGTTCGACCCTCTCGCGATCCCTTCGAGACTTACGTGCTTTGCATGGAATGCGTCTAAGTGTTGGTGCAGCGATATTGCTGGGAGGACAGGCACTGCGCGATACTGCGCGGGCAATGTCGGAGGAGAACGTTGAGATCGTGCGCCGCGCCATCGAGGCGAATCGCTCCGGCCCCCCGGCGGAAACGGTGGAGAAGCTTGCAGAACTCGCTCACCCCGATCTTGACTTCGTCTCGCGCCTGACGGCAGTCGAGGGCGGGTCTTACCGGGGCATCGACGGCGTTCGCGCTTACTTCAAGGACCTGGCTGCTGCCTTGCAGCAGTGGCACAACGAGTTGCTTGAGGTAATCGAGATTGGTCCAGATTCGGTCTTCACGGAGTCCGTCTTTCGGGCCATCGGAAGGAGCGGGGTAGAGGTTGAACTCCGCAGTGACATCCTCTGGACGCTCTTGGGTGGCAAAATCATCCGGACGCACTCGTACCCCAGCCGGGAGGAAGCCCTCGAAGCTGCCGGGCTGTCGGAGTAGTCCTCAGAAGTAGTGCTTTGGACGAAGAGCGCCTAGATCACCGAGAGTGGGGCTCCACCACCTGAGAAGGAGTCATGGAGCCTGCCGGCATTCGTCGTCCCGTGGCAACAAGGCGACGGATCGAAAGCCATCGCCGACTCACGCGGCCGACCTCGAGTTGAGAGGCGTCGCTGTCATGCGACAGGCAGGGAGCGGCCCGTACGAATGCGCTCCGCGGGTTGATGGATCGACTGGGGATGGCGAGCCGGCTCACGGATCGCAGGAGCAATCGCACTCCACGAGGCCGACCTCGAGCGTATCAACCAAGCCTCGATCGGGGATGCTGTCGCAGATGGCGAGAGAGGGCGTCCCACTGAATGTGATCCAGCGGCAACTCGGTCACGCGAACCTCGGCGTCACGTCGATCTACTTGCAGGGAATCGATACAGCGGAGATCGTCGAGACTGTCCGAGGCCGCTTGAGTCCAGTAGTCCCCGCGGCGAGTGCGCTGGCGGGGTAGGTGCTTCTCGTCCAAGGCGCCTCCGTTTGCGTCGCCTCTCTTCAGAGGCCGAGCCGCCTACCCGCCTAGAACGGAACTCTCTCAGTAGGTCAGCGTGGTGTCAGCCGAGGTGGCGAGTTCGACCAGCTTCTGCGGCTGTGCCGGTTCCGCGCCAGCGTTAGCCAGATCTACCCCACGCGCCTTACTCGACATGCCCGAGGCGTAGATCGAAACATCTGTCTCACGCAACGCTTCCAAGTGCTCTTCGAACGAACCGGTCCCAACCCCGTGGGTTGCGGCTGCGGTTTCAGCTCGCAAGAGCTGCACGGCATCGCCGGCCAAAAAAACGCTCACGTCGTGGCCTTCGGATACGGCCGTCCTGGCGACGAGCATTGCCAGCGCCGCCCGCGTAGGGTTCTCTGGCCCGGTCGATAGATGAACGAGGAGAGTCGCGATGACGCAACCCTATATGCGAAGCGACTTAGGCGCTTTTCGTCCAAAGCACCGAAACCGCGAGGTCGGGATGAGCGCCACTGGCTGGCGGCACCCTCCCCCTCGATTTGGCCACGCGATCGAAGGTGCGATCGCCGCGGCCTGATGGCGCCGATCACGACTTCGGCGGTTGGAGGCTTAGGTGCTTTCCGTGCAAAGCACCTATTTCGGCACGAGACAGTTTCAGAGCGACAGTCTCAGTCGAGCACGTAAAGAACGACAACCGCGCTCACGACGTACGCGACTCCGGCGAAGATCACGCCCGGGTCCCGCGCGATGATGGCGGCGGTTGAGCGCGTGTCCTGGCGGTCGTAGATCAGATAGAGGTAGCGGAAGACTCCGTAAAGGACGGCGGGCGCGGTGGCAAGCATCTTCGACCCGGCAAAGGGCGAGTCGACCGCGTAGATGATGTACGAGATCAGCGCAGTGGCCGTGACCATCGCGATCATCTGGTCCAGGAACGGGAGCGAGTAGTGCTCGAGGACGGGCCGGGTGACTGGCGCTTCGGTTTCACCCGCGGCCGCGGCCGCAACCGGAAGCTCTTCGAGAATCGCCTCCTGACGACGCTTCGTGAAGCCGAGGAACAGCGCAAGCATCGCCGTGCAGACGAGCAGGAACTCCGAGGTGCCGACATCGACGGCTTCCGCACCGGCGACGACCCGCAGGAGGAAGAGCCCCGCGATCGTCATGACGTCGATGATCACGAGGCGCTTCAAGACGACCGAGTAAAGGACCGTTGTCACGGCGTAGATCGCGACCAGGGCGGCGACCTCTGGCGAGACGAGGACCAGCGGTGCGACGACCGCAAGGATCGCGAGGACAACGGCCACCATCCCTGCCGTCGACTCTTTGAGCGCGCCGCTGGCGATCGGTCGCCTGCGCTTGTCTGGGTGGCGCCGGTCGTGCTCCACGTCGCGCAGGTCGTTGAAGAGGTACCCGGCGCTCGACACCGCGCAGAACGCGACGAAGGTCACCAAGACGTCGGCGACCGCGCCCGGCTCGTCGAAGCTGCGCGAGAAGACGATCCCGGCGAAGACCAGGACGTTCTTCACCCACTCCTGCGGGCGCAGCGATGCGATCAGCGGACGCATGGCCGAGGGAGGCTACGTGGCTGGGTCGATGAGGACGCCCGGGTTGAGCACTCCCGCAGGATCCAATGCGTGCTTGGCCGCGCGCAACGCCTCGGCAAACGGCTCAGGGCGCTGGCGGTCGTACCACGGCCGGTGGTCACGCCCGACGGCGTGGTGGTGCGTGATCGTGCCTCCGCAGTCGATCAGCGCGTCCGAGACCGCGGCCTTGATCTCACCCCATTGCGCGACCTCATCGCCCCTTCGCGCCGGGGCAAGAATCGTGAAGTAGGGAGCGGGTCCGTTCGGGTAGACGTGTGTAAAGCGGCAGGTCACCTTGCTGGGCTCCCCCACCGCCTTCCGCGCGGTCTCCATGACGGTCGCGTGGAACTCCTCGAAGCGGTCCCAGGTAATCGCTGTCTCGAACGTCTCCGAGAGGACGCCGAGCGAGACGAGCGAGTCGCGCAGGTACGGGGCCGAGAGGAACGCCGAGCGCCAGGCACCAACGTTGTCGTCTCCGCCCGCCGAGTCGTCTTGGGTTCGCACCTCTCCGGGCGTGCCCCCATGCTCCCGGGCAGCCTCGACCGCGATGCGCATCGGTTCCTCCACCGGGTGGTGCGCCGACTCGAAACCAAGGACGAGCAGGGCATTCTGGCCGTCACCGGCCGCCGTGAAGGCGACCTCCGCCGGATCGAGTAGACGGCAGTTCGACGGATCCAGGCCCGACTGTGAGATCTCGCGAACGGCCGCGGCGCCCTCTGCAAACGTCTCGAATTCCACCCCGCACGACGTCTTGAAGGTTGGGCGCGGCAGGACGCGGACCCACGCCTCGGTGATCACGCCGAGGATTCCCTCGGACCCGACCAGCATGCGGTCCGGGCTCGGCCCCGCTCCCGACCCGGGCAGGCGCCGGCTCTGCCAGACGCCCGCGGGCGTGATCGCGCGCACCGACTCGACCATGTCGTCGACATGGGTGAGCTTCGTCGCGAAGTGCCCGCCGGCACGGGTCGCGACCCAACCGCCCAGCGTCGAGAACTCGAACGACTGCGGGAAGCAGCGCATCGTGAGTCCTCGTTCGCGGAGCTGATCTTCGAGAACAGGCCCGGGCGCGCCGCCCTGGATCAGCGCTGAGCGGGAGACCTCGTCAACCTCGAGCACGCGGTCAAGCGCTCCCAGGTCGATCGTCACGACGCCGGGGTACTCCCGGGGCAGGCGCGGTTCGACGCCGCCGCAGACGCTGGTGCCGCCCCCAAAGGGAATCGCGGCATATCCCTCGTCGCAGCACCACGCGAGAACAGCCTCCACCTCGGCCTCCGTTCGAGGCCGGGCAACGACATCGGGCACATTCTCGAACTCGCCGCGGAAGCCGCGCACGATGTCGCGGTATGCCTTCCCCATCGAGTGCGAGGCGCGCGCATGTGGGTCGTCAGCGCAGATCTCGGCTAAGGACGGCGGTGCGGAGACGCGGGAGGCAGGCAGCTCCACCTGCTCGAGCGGAACCGCCTCGACTGACCTCCTCGCCCCCGAATCCGAACCGCTCCTGCGCGAGCGAGCGCATGCTCTCGAGCGCGGCTCGGTCGGGTTGCGACGACTCTGCGCCCCAACCCCAGTGGCTGCGGCGGTCAGCCACCTTCGCGCTCGTCCGGGTCGGCGCGCTTTTCGTCGCCCGTGCCCGGGAAGAGCTTCATCGCGCCGTTGATCAGCGCGTCCTGGACCTTGGGCGCCGCCGAGTAGGTCATCTCCGCGATCCGCCCGCCCGTCGTTGTCTGCTTCTTCGGCTTGTTTACGAGCGCCTTGGCCACCATCGTCGACGCCTCCTCTGGGCTGATTGAAGGCATCGAGCGGTAATGGGCGGTCGGCTCGATCATCGGCGTGCGCACGAGCGGCATATAGACGGTGGTGATGTCGACGCCGTCGTCGATGACCTCGGAGGCGATCGAGCGGGAGAAGCCATCGAGCGCGTTCTTCGACGCGACGTACGCGGAGAACCGGGGCGTGTTGATCTGAACGCCCATCGAGGAGATGTTCACGAGGTGTCCCGAGCGGCGCTCGCGCATGCCGGGCAGCACCTTGAGGATCAGGGCGACCGCGCCCAGGTAGTTCAACTGGATCGTGCGCTCGTAGTCGTGGAGGCGGTCGTACGAGTTGGCGACCGAGCGCCGGATCGACATCCCAGCGTTGTTGACAAGGACGTCGACGCCGCCGTACTCCGCCAGCACCTCGTCGGCCATCGCGCCAATCGCATCGGTGTCGGTGAGGTCACACGGGTGGACGTGGGCTTCTCCTCCGACATCCTCGATCTTCGCTTGGACCGCGTCGAGCTTTGAGCGGGTGCGCGAGACCAGGAGGACCCTGGCGCCGTTCACGCCGACTCTGATTGCGCTTGCCTCGCCGATCCCCGAGGAGGCGCCGGTGATGAGAATCGTCTTCCCCTCTACCGCTGTGCGGAGCGAGCGGTCGCGAAACGGGTTGGGCTTGGGCAGGTTGCGCGGCACGCCGCTTGCGGCTTTGGCGACTGCTCGGATCTGATCGCCTCTGGAGGGTCTGGGCATTTGCGCCACTCTACGACTCCAGACGTGAGAAGGTCTCAGCGTGGGAACGGGGAGCGGATTCGACGACCTGGCACGGGGCCTTGCTTCAGGCATCTCGCGCCGCTCGGCGCTCAAAAGATTGGCTGCGGGCGCCATCGGCATTGGCGCCGCCACCGCTCCCGCAGGCGAACAAGTGCCTGATCGACGGCCAGTGCTACGACGGAGGCCAGGCCTGCCCGGGCGGCACCTGTGATCCGGTCACAAGCACGGCATCGTGCACCCCATGAGTGCCTGAGTCCGACTCCTGACTTTGCGGAGAACTACGGATGCGGGCGAAAAAATCGCGCCTATGCTGTTCGCGGTCGGTTCATCAGGGGGAAGATCGGAGTTCGGCAGGTGCACTTCAAGGCTCTCGGGGGGCTGGCAGGAATCGTTGCGTTCGTAGTTCTGGCTGGGTCGGCACACGCCACCTACCCGGGCATCAACGGCGACATCGTCTACCAGCACAAGACCGGACAGTTCGCAACGAAGTCGAACCCGTTCACGATCACGCCGGGGGTCCCCGGCAGCGCGTCGCGGCTCGCAAGGTTCAACGACGATGTCTCGAACTTCGTCTACTCGCCGAACGGCAAGAAGATCGCTTTTCAGGTCGAGGACTCGGACTTCCCAGCGCAGATCTTCGTCATCAATTCGAACGGGACCAGGCCCAAGTCCGTGACGGCAAAGGCGAAGCCGTGTCTCGCCGAGTCGTTTCCGACCTGGTCGCCCGATGGCAAGTCGATCGCCTTCCGGTGCCTGCGAAAGAGCGACCTGGAAAACGAGGTCTACTCGATCAAGGTCAAGGGCACAGACCTCAAGCGCCTTACTACCGACGGCAACGTCTATCAACCCTCCTGGTCGCCCTTGGGCGACAAGATCGCCTACGTCACCTTCGGCCACGCGATCAAGACGGTGCCGGCAGGAGGCGGGGAAGAAACCTTGGTGGACGATGACGCACCAGGCATCACAGGAGTCTGGGGACGCGTTGACTACGCCCCTAACGGGCTGATTCTGGTTGCCGAATCCACAGGCGCCGGCGTTTACACGCTGCCCGCGACCGGTGGGACGGAGTCGGCCAACCTGGCGCCAGCCGGCCTGGAGCCGGTGTTCTCTCCGGACGGCACGAAGATCCTCTACGTCGGCGTCACCGAGTCACCGGGTAGCCAGCTCGAACTCTGGATGATGGACGTCACGGGGCTCAACAAGCAGGCCGTCACGACGAACGGTTACGACCGCGCGCCGAACTGGGGGGTCGCGCCCTCCCCCTGACCGCGCCTACCAGTGCACGCCGCGCATTAGGTACGCGAAGGCGACCTGCTGGTTCGTTGCCTGGTCCTCGGCGCTCTGCGGCTTGCCCTGACCAGCGAGCGTCGTCGGCTTGTCCTTCGAGCCCTTCGCCGCGGCCGAGTCCGGGAACATGTGGTACGCGGTGTTCAGGATGTAGTCGATCGAACGCGGGTTGATCGCGTAGAGGATCTGGCCGAGCGTCCCCATCGGAGTGGCAATTCGTTTGGGGTGGTGGATGATCGCCTGGGTGATCAGGCCCGCTGCTTCATCGGGCGTGATCGTCGGGAAACGGTCGTACATCTTCGTTGGCGCGATCATCGGTGTCCGGACGAGTGGCATGTGGATCGTGGTGATGTCGACCCCGTCGTCCACTATCTCCGACGCGATGCAGCGGCTGAACGCGTCGAGCGCGGACTTCGAGGCGACGTATGCCGAGAAGCGCGGCATGTTCGTCTGCACGCCGATTGAGCTCACGTTGATGATCTGGCCCGACTTGCGCTCGCGCATGACGGGCAGGAGCTTCAGGATCAGCCGGACGGCACCGAAGTAGTTCAGCTGCATCGTTCGCTCGAAGTCGTGCGGCCGGTCGTACGAGAGCGCGATCGAGCGCCGGATCGAGCGGCCCGCGTTGTTCACCAGGACGTCGACGTGGCCGTGCTGCTCCAGCACCTCCTCGGCCATGCGCTCGATGTCCTCGTAATCGGAGAGGTCCGCGCGATGGATGTACGCGACGCCGCCTCCGGCCTCGATCTGGGCCTTCGTGGACTCGAGCTTCTCCGGCGTGCGGGCGACCAGCAGGACGATCCCACCAGCGTCGGCGATCTTCATCGCCGCCGATTTGCCGATGCCCGACGAGGCGCCGGTGACCATGATGACCTTGCCGCGTGCCGCCTTGTCCAGGGAGACTCCGCCCCTGAGGCGCCGCGCGAACCGAAGCGCCTCGTCAGGGATCTGGTGCTCCAGGATCTGGCTGGCTCCTCCGATGACGCCGAGCCGGCCCTTCGCAGCTCCGGCGAGAGTCTTGTCGCGGTAGAGGTCGGGGTCGAGATGGCGCTCCCAGTAGTCCCAGAGCTTCCCGGCGTAGGCCCCGAGCGGCGGCACCGAGATGCCGGAACCCTCCAACGCGGCCTGCGTCTGCCGGGAATCGAACTGGGTCGGCCAGTTCATGTACATCAGGACCGAACGCGGAATGCCGAAATCGGCGAGCACGGCGTCCGCGGCGGTGTTGCCGAGAGGCGCGGAGTTGACGAGAAAGCTCAGTACCGGCTGGAATGCCTCGGTAACCGGCGCGGGAAGCCTGACCGTCGTCTGGGGCGCATGCGCGGCCTGAGCGAACGTGTCGATGACCTCGCCCGCGGTCATCGCATTCGGGTCGGTCAGATGGAAGGCGCGACCGTCCAGGTCGGGCTCATGCGCGATGTGGTCGAGTGCCTTGACGACGAAGTCGACCGGGACGATGTTGATCTGACGCCCCTCGACTCCGGCCATCGGGAGCCACTTTGGGACCGCATTGCGGATTCGCCGGATGAGCTTGAAGAAGTAGTACGGGCCGTCGACCTTGTCCATCTCGCCCGTCTCGGAGTCGCCGACGACGATCCCGGGGCGGTAGACGCGCCACGGGCGCGAGCACTCCTCGCGGACAATCCCCTCCGAGTCGTGCTTGGTGCGGAAGTAGGGGTCGGTGTCGAGGTTCACGGCCTCCTCGAACATGTCCTCGCGCCACGTGCCCGGGTAAAGGCCGGCAGCGGCGATTGAAGAAACCATGTGAACGCGTCCGGCATCGACTGCTTCGGCCAGCTCCACCATGTGCCGGGTGCCGTCGATGTTCGCCACCTGCTGCGACTCGGCGTCCGCCTTCATGTCATAGATGGCGGCCAGGTGGAAGAGGTGGTCAACGTCGCCGGTGAGCCTCGCCACGTCCTCGTCGGACACGCCGAGGCGCGCCTGCGAGAGGTCGCCGACGATCCCGACGACGCGGTCCTCGTCGACGCCCCAGCGGCTGCGCAGCTCCTCGAGCCGTCCCTTCGACCCCTCGCGGACGAGCACGTAGACCGTTCCCTCGCGCTTCAGCAGAAGCTCGACAAGATTGCGGCCGATGAAGCCGGTTGCGCCGGTGACGAAGTAGCCCATTTGCCTCTCCTCCAGGGGGTGAAAGCTCTCCGGGGAGACCCTACTAGTCCTGCCGACTAGGCTCGCGAAGCGGCGCTCTGATCCTCACTGCCGAACAGGCGGCCGTAGCCTGCGATCGACGCCGTCTTCGCGCCAATCGCTGTGAGGGCACCCCACAGGAGGGCTTGGTTCGCGGTGATCACCGGGCGGTTCGTGTCACGCTCGATCGCTTCGATAGCGCCTACCGCGCGAAACCCGTTGCCTGAGATCACGATGGCTTCAGCATCGGAGGGCAGACGCTCGCGCACCCAGGAGTGCAGTGCCTGAGGCGTGATCGCCCGCTGGTCGCTCGGAAGCTCGCAAGCGGATGCGTACGGGACGTCGAAACCGGCCTGCTCGTAGTACGCACGGCCCAGCGCGGTCAGTTCGGCGTCGAACCAAGGCGGGTCGAAGAGCGCGATCCGCCGGACTCCGAGCACCTCAAGCCCAGCCACGGCGGAGGCGCATGGCGCTACGACTGGAATCTCGCGAGTCCGCCCTTCGAGCCGCTCGACCATCTTGCGCTCCCCGTCGGCGCCGATGACGTACGCGGAGCTAGTGAAGCCGTATCCGATGACGTCGATAGGCGCGCTGGCAAGCAGCTCAACTGCCTCGTCGAGCTGCGGGGCCTCTGCGAAGTCTTTGACGGGCGCGAGCGGGATCGTGGGATCCATGCTCCCCCCGGGATCCATGGCGCCGAACGGAACGCGCGCGGAGTGGATGCCGATGCTGGGCCCCGCCATCGCACTCAGCTCCGATTCGGGTCCGACGTCTGCGTGAGGAGTCAAGACCCCGATGCGGATCCGGGCATCCCACCCGTCTGCCCGCCAGCCGGAATAACCCGACTCGCTGGCCGTCGGTGTGTCAGCGGGTGGTTGCACTACTTTGAACTCCGAGTATGGCGCTCATGCAACCCGAGTTCGGCGACCCAGGCGAAGACAGGGCCGTCGCGGGCGCGGTCGGCGCCGACTCGGTCGAGCTCGAGCGCAAGCTCTTGAGCGACGGGCATCAGGTGATCGCCTACGGCTCGCTCATCTGCACCGAGTGCGAGCTACCGCTTCCCGGCCGACCTGCCGTCGCTTCGGCAACGATGCTCCACTGCGCCTGGTGCGGGCACACCGCGCGGGCGCGTGAGCTCTTTCGTCCGAACGTTCTCGACGCGCCCGCAAACGGCGTAGCGCTCGTTGCGCGCCTAGGAACTACCCGGAGCTAACCGCAGACTGCCCAAGCGTCGTGCTCAAAGGGCCGGGTGCCGATGTTCATGACGCGGGTCCCCAGCTCGGCCAGTTCTCGAGCGTCCCAGGTGTGTCGACGATGTGTTCGATGTTCGAACCGTTGGCGTCCGCGGTGCAAATGTCCTCGTTGTAGTTCTCCGGCTCTTCGGGCAGGCTTCCCCAGTTCTCGCACATGAAGACGAGCTTCGTGCCGTCCGGAGAGAACCATGGCTTGTGTACGCCGAAGCCGTCGCTTTCCGGCACGACCTTGTGCCTGTCGCTCCCGTCAGGCCGCATCGACTTGATAGTTCCGTTCGGCGCCGTGTTGAAGACGATCCACTCGCTGTCCGGCGACCAAGTTGGGTGCTCGGCGTTACCTGCCGCCCACGAGGTGAGTTGGCGAACCCGATGCCGCCCCTGAGTACTGACCACGAACACGGCCTGCTTGAAACCTCCGTCTGGGAAACGGAGTCGCATGAACGCGATCCACTGACCGTCCGGCGAATAGCGGGGCTCGACGTCGAATCCGCGTGAGGCCATGGGCAACAGCCGCTCGTTGGTGCCGTCGGCATCCATCACCCGCAGCCGGGTGCTGAAGCCCGGGTCGTTCGGGTCCTTCGGGGAGCCGTCGAAGACAATGCTCTGCCCGTCTGGCGACCATGAGGGAACCTCATTGATGCCGGGGCCGTCGGTGAGCACCTCCACGTCTGAGCCGTCGGCGTTCATGGTGGCGATGTGCGCGGAACCGTTCGGCCTGTAGAAGTCGAACGCGATCATCTCTCCGTCCGCCCGCCAGTCGGTGAAAAACCCAGCGCGTCCGTTGATCTCCGTCACACCACCACCGTCGGGCTGCGCCGAGAACAGCGGCTGCCCGAGGCCCGTCTGCGGATCCACCTCGCGGAACAGGATCGGGCCGTTGTCTCCAGGGAACGTGGCGCCGGCAGGCGCAGCGATGGACCCAGCGACCACCGTTGCCGTCGCCAGCACAATCCAGGTGTGCTTACGCCCCACCCGGCGAATGCTACCGCTTCGGAAGCCCGGTTAGTGCCGCCGAGTCAGCCGTCTGGCGCCGCTCGGAGCTCCACCAACGCTCCGTCGTTGTAGGCCGTCGCCCAGACTGAGTCGCCGACTTCGATCACATCGCCGCCGCTGGGCAGATTTGGCGCCTCGATCGTCTCGGCGATTTCCGCGTTCTCAGGGTCGATCCGGACGAGGAAATGCGCATCCGCCTCGCGCACCCAAACGCTTGTTTCGCCGGCGAATATCGACCCTTCGAGGCCTGGATACGCCTCGTATACGTTCAAGACCTCGAGCGACTCAGGGTCGACTTGAGCCACCCCTGCCCCGAACCCCACCCAAAGGTCTTCCGCCGCCGAGATACGTCGCGGCCCGTCCAGGTCGAGTTCACCAGCGACATCGCCCGCACCTATGTCGACCTGGAGGACCTTGTCGGCGTTGTAGCAAGTGACCCAGATCGTCCCGTCCGTCGCGGCAAGCTCGTTACACGCTTCCGGCAGCGGGACCTGGGCCTTCTCGGCGCCGGTCTTCTCATCGAGTGCGGTCAATTCCCGTCCATCCTTGGTCAGGACCCAGAGCGCGCCGTCGAGGGTTACGAGGTTCGCTTGCTCGAGGAGCTTGTCGACCTTGACCTCGGCGGCAACTTCGACGCGCGCCGGATCGATACGCACGAGCGTCCCTTCTTGCGGACACGTCCACACACCGCTTGGAGTAATTCCTAAGCCCTGGCAGACGGGCTGCTTGAAGGGGAGGGTCGTAATGTCGGCGAGCACCTTTCCGCTGCTTGGATCCACACGCGTGACCTCGGCGTCGTCGCGCTGGACCCAGAGCGATCCGAATTCGAACGCGAGATTGTCGGGGCCGCCTTGGACCGCGAGCTCTGAAATCAACCTGTCCTCGATCGGCACGCTCGCAGCGCTCTCCACGGCGATCGGGTCGGGAAGGCTTGACTCCTCCGCTTGTGGATCTGCGGGGTCTGACTGCTCGGTCGATGGATCTGCCTCATCGCCGCCTCCGCAACATGCCAACAGCAAGGCGGAAAAGGCCACGACGACGAGAGCGACCCTGGCCCTCAAGGTCATCGAAAAACCCTAATCGATTCAGCGGGGATCGACCGGGTAGCTTGGGCCCGTGGCCGGAAGCGGGACCGGCATCGTCTGGTTTCGTCGCGATCTGAGGATTCGCGACCATCCCGCCCTGCGCGCGGCGCTCGAGCGGCACGAGCGAGTCGTGCCGGTGTTCTGTTTTGACGATCGCTTGCTTTACGGCCGGCACGAATCAGGGCCTCGCACGCAGTTCTTGCTCGAGTGCCTGACGGAGCTGGACGAGGCGCTCAGCAAACGCGGGTCGGGCCTCGTCGTCCGCCACGGGAAGCCCGAGCGGGAGCTTGCCTCGATCGCCCAAAGGATCGGAGCGGAGGCCATCCACTTCACCCGTGAGATCAGTCCATTCGGCCGCCAGCGCGGAAAACTCTGTCGCGCTGCGTTCGAGCCCGCCGGGATCGAGGCCGTCGACCACCCCGGGCTGAACGCGATCGACCAGCTTCGCGACATCCGCACGCAGCAGGGCAAGCCGTACACGGTCTTCACTCCATTCCACAAGAACTGGCTCGGCGTCGAGCGCCGCGACGTCTTGGAGGCGCCGCGCGAACTGCCGCCGCTTCCCTCGGGCCTCGCGAAGGGCCGGCTGCCGAGCCTCGCGTCACTCGGCCTGACCCAGGAAGTTGCAGAACCCGCTGTCGGTGGCGAGTCCGAAGCCCACGAGCGGCTCGACCGGTTCTTGGACGGCCCGGTCCGCGAGTACACGGATATCCACGACGCGCTGGGCAAGGACCGGACGTCGCGTCTGTCCCCCTACCTCCACTTCGGCTGCATCACCCCGCGGCAGATCGAGGAACGGCTGCCGCGCGGCAAGGGGCCAGAGGCGTTTCGCCGCCAGCTCTGCTGGCGTGACTTCTACCACCACGTTCTGGCCTTCCACCCGAAGAACGCGAAGTCGGAATTCCAAGAGCGCTATCGCGGCAAGATCAAGTGGAGCTATGCCGAGAAGCGCTTCGAGCGCTGGTGCGACGGCCGGACCGGCTTCCCGCTCGTCGACGCAGGCATGCGCCAGCTCAAGCAAGAAGGCTGGATGCACAACCGCGCGCGGCTCGTCGTCGGCTCGTTCCTGACCAAGGACCTCGGCATCGACTGGCGTTGGGGCGAGCGCCACTTCATGCGCTACCTCATCGACGGCGACGAGGCGAATAACAACGGGAACTGGCAGTGGATCGCGTCAGTAGGCGTCGACCCACAACCTGTATTTCGTCGCATCTACAACCCCACACTCCACATGGAGCGCTACGACCCCCAAGGCGAGTACGTGCGCCGATACGTCCCCGAGCTTCGAACCGTGCCGGATGAATACCTGCGCGAGCCTCAGAAGATGCCCTCCGAGGTCCAGAAGGGATGCGGCGTCGTGATCGGCGAGGACTACCCGGAGCCGATGGTGGACCGCAAGATCGCCCGTGAAGAGGCCCTGGAGCGCTATCGCCTGTGACGATCGTGTTTCGGCGCAGGTGGAGGCGTTACACGGGCTTCTCTCAGGGCATACACTCGATGAGAGAAGGACTTGGCAGAAGATTTGCTTGAGATTCAGATGCCCGCCATGGGCGAGTCGGTCACCGAGGGGACGATCCTCGAGTGGCACGTCGCCGAGGGCGAAGAGGTGTCCGAGGGCGACACGATCGTTGAGGTCTCGACCGACAAGATCGACGCCGAGGTGCCCGCTCCCGCAAGCGGCGTGATCACCAAGATCATGGCCCAGCCCGACGACACCGTAAGCGTCGGCCAGGTCCTCGCGCAGCTCGACACCAACGGCGCTGGCAATGGCGCCGCGCCGGCGGCGGAGCAGGAGGAGGATCCCGAGACGGCCCCCGCCTCCGCCGCGCAAACGCAGCGCGAGCCCAGCTCGGGCGACGACGAGCACACGGGTAAGGGAATGGTCACCGGCGGTGGCGAGGGCGATGCCGACATCGGCGAGAGCGACCCTGAGGACCTTTTGGAAGAGGCGCAGGGCGACTCCGCCGACGACTCGCCGGTTCCCGACATGGACGACTCCGCGGACGGAGCCTCCGGCGAGACCTTGACCGTCGCGATGCCCGAGATGGGCGAGTCGGTCACCGAGGGGACGGTCCTCGAGTGGGCAGTCGCGGTGGGCGACTCGGTCGCAGAAGGCGACCCGGTCGTCGAGGTCTCGACCGACAAGGTCGACGCCGAGGTGCCGGCACCCGCGGCCGGAACCATCACCAAGCTTCTGGTCGAGCCGGACGACGTCGTCAAGGTGGGACAGGCTCTGGCGGAGATGACCGCGGGCGCGGCTAGCGATCAGACCGGCGTTTCTAGCGATCGGACGAGGGGTCAGACCCCTCCAGCGGCGGGACACGCCGCAGATTCGGCAAAGGGGTCAGACCCCAGTTCTGCGTCATCCGGGCCCGTATCGGGTCGTGAGGTATCGCCTGTAGCCGCGCGTATGGCTCAGGACCGCGGCATCGATGTCGGTTCCATCCAGGGCTCAGGCTCCGGAGGCAAGGTCGTAAAGGCCGATGTCCTCGCGGCCGCGGATGGCGGCAACGGCGCTGGGCCGGCGCCGGCCGCGGCCGAAGGCGAGGAAAAGCCGCTCCGCGGCCCCGCCGGAACGCTCGCAAACCTGATGAACGAAAGCCGCAAGATGCCGACGGCGACTTCGTTCCGCACGCTTCCCGTCGACACGCTGGACGCCAAACGCAAGGCAATCAACTCCCAGCTGAAGGAGAAGGGCCTCAAGGTCTCGTTCACGCACCTGATCGCGTGGGCGATCGTGCGCGCGGCAGCCGAGCACGACGCGATGGGGCGCACCTACTCCGAGCACGACGACAAAGCGTGGGTCACTACGGGCGCGGGAGTCAACCTGGGCATCGCTGTGGACGTGCAGCGCAAGGACGGCTCGCGATCGCTCATGGTCCCCTGCATCCGCGGCGCCGACTCGCTCGACTTCGCGGGCTTCCACACCTATTACGAGGACCTGATCTCGAAGACGCGGGAGAACAAGCTCACCGCAGACGATTTCCAGGGCACGAACATCACGCTCACCAATCCCGGCGGCATCGGGACGGTCGCATCGGTGCCGCGCCTCATGTCGGGACAGGGCACGATCGTCGCGGTCGGCTCTATTGCGTATCCGGTCGAGTGGGCGCATGCGCCGGCCGAGAAGCTGAAGGCGCTCGGGGTCTCAAAGGTCACGACGATGACCTCGACGTACGACCACCGGATCATCCAAGGCGCGGAGTCCGGCGCATTCCTGCGTCGGATCGATCAGTACTTGCAGGGCGAAGACGACTTCTACGAGACAGTCGCCCACGAGCTCGGCATCTCCGATCGCCCCGTCACAAATGCCCATCCCGCTGCCGCGTCCGCCCCGCCCCTGCCCGCCGTCGGTGCCGCCAGCACCGGCACCGCTGTCGTCTCGGCAGAGCCCGACCGCGAGCTTCTCCAGGCGGTGCAGGCCGCGACCTCGCTGCTCAAGGCGTTCCGTACCCACGGGCATTTGGCCGCGCGGGTCAATCCGCTGGCCGACGGTGAGCCCAAGGGCGATCCCGCGCTCGAGCCCGAAAGCCTCAACTTGACGCCGGAGCTCATGTCCCGCATCCCGGCTTCGATCCTGCGCATCGGCGTCGAGGGCGAGACGCTCCTCGACGCACTGCCGCGAATGCGCGAGGCGTATTGCGGGACCGTCGCCTACCAAATCGAGCACCTTTCCTCGCACCAGCAGCGCATGTGGCTGCGCGAGATGGTCGAGACCGGAGCCCACCGCGCGCCGCTCGATGCTGACCAGAAGAAGGCGCTCCTCCAGCGCTTGCTCGAGGTGTTCGGGTTCGAGCGCTTCATCCAGAAGGCGTATCTCGGCCAGAAGATGTTCTCGATCGAGGGCCTGGACGCCGTGGTGCCGATGATCGACTCGCTCGTCACCCAGGCGCGCTCTGCCGGAGCGGAGGAGGTCGTGATCGGAATGGCCCACCGTGGCCGTCTCAGCGTCCTCGTCCACAATCTCGGACGCTCGGCAGAGTCGATCATGGCCGAGTTCGAGGGTGCCAAGGCGCTCGACCGGGTGAAGGCCATCGCTGCGATCCCCCACTCGGGCACCGGTGACGTCAAGTACCACCACGGCGCCGAAGGCATCTTCTCGACGCCGGACGGCGAGGAGATCCGCGTGCGGATGTACCCGAACCCGTCTCACCTCGAGTTCGTCGATCCGGTCGTCACCGGCGGCGCGCGCGCCGCCCAGACCGAGCATTCAGGCCCGCGCCTTCACCACAGCCCCCATGTCGCGGTCCCGCTCCTGCTCCACGGCGACGCGGCCTTCCCCGGCCAGGGCGTCGTTGCCGAGACGCTCAACCTCCAGTCGCTCGAGGGCTACTCGACCGGCGGCACGATCCACATCATCACCGACAACCAGGTGGGCTTCACCACCGACCCGTCGGAGGACCGCTCGACTCCGTACGCCGGCGACCTCGCGAAGGGCTACAACTGCCCGATCATTCACGTGAACGCCGACGACGTGGAGGGCTGCATGTCGGCGATGCGCCTGGCGATGGCTTATCGCGAGCGGTTTGCGCGCGACGTCGTGATCGACGTGATCGGCTACCGGCGCTACGGGCACAACGAGACGGACGAGCCCGCCTACACCCAGCCGATGATGGCGGCGCAGATCAAGGCCCACGCCCCCGTTTCGGAGATCTACGCGGAGCAGCTGATCAAGGAAGGCGTCGTCTCGACCGACGACGTCGCCTCCGATGCGAACGAGATCCAGGAGTCGCTCTCGGCGACCCTCAAGGGCCTACGCGAGAAGATGGAGACGGGCGACTACGAGGACCCGACCTCAACCCATATCGGCACGGGCGAGCTCGACCGGACGAAGTCGCCTGAGGTCGAGACAGCCGTCTCTGAGAAGCGCATTCGCTCCCTGAACGAGGAGCTGATTCGGGTTCCCGACGGATTCGCGATCCACCGCAAGCTGAAGAAGCCACTCGACAAGCGCATCGAGATCCTTGAAGACGGGCCGATCGAGTGGGGACATGCCGAAGGGCTCGCGTACGCGTCGCTTCTGACCGAGGGCACGCACATCCGCCTGACCGGCCAGGACACGGAGCGCGGCACCTTCTCCCATCGCCACCTCGTCCTTCACGACGAGAAGACAGGCCTCAAGTACGCGCCGATCCAGAACCTGTCTGGAGCGCTGGCGCCGTTCGAGGTCCACAACAGCCCGCTCTCGGAGATCGCCTGCCTCGGCTTCGAGTACGGCTACTCGGCGGCGTCGCCTGAGAGCCTGATCCTGTGGGAGGCGCAGTTCGGTGACTTCGCCAACTCGGCCCAGGTGATCATCGACCAGTTCCTCGTCGCCGGGGAATCGAAGTGGGGCCAGACGACGCGCCTCACGTTGCTGCTGCCGCACGGCTACGAGGGCTCAGGCCCGGAACACTCGAGCGCGCGGATCGAGCGCTTTATCCAGCTTGCCGCCGAGGGCAACATCCGCCTCGCGAACCCGACGACCGCCGCGCAGTACTTCCACCTCATCCGCCGCCAGGCGCGCATCGCCAAGCCGCGACCGCTCATCGTCTTCACGCCGAAGGGGCTCCTGCGGCTCGCCGGCGCCTCGTCGAAGCTCTCCGATCTCACCTCAGGCACGTTCCAGTTCGTCATGGGCGACCCGCGTGCCGAGGGCAGGGAAGCCGAGATCACGAAGCTCGTCCTCTGCTCGGGCAAGGTCTATTACGACATGGACGGCCACGACAAGCGCCAGGAGTCCTCGAACGTCGCGATCGCCCGGGTCGAACTGCTCTACCCATTCGCCCGCGACCAGATCCGCGAGCTGATCGAGAAATTCCCGAACCTCAAGCACATCGCGTGGGTCCAGGAAGAGCCGAAGAACATGGGCGCATACAGCGTCATGGCCCGGCGCATGCCCGAGCTTCTGCCCGAAGGAGTCGAGTTCTCCTACATCGGCCGCCCCCAACGCTCGTCGCCCTCAGAGGGCTATCCGGTCGCCCACCGCTCCGAGCAGGAGCGAATCGTGCTCACCGCCCTCGCGGACTAGGGCGCAGGGCCGCGCGACGGCCTGAACAACGGCAGCACCCAAGGGGCGGGAGCCTTCGAGGCGCCTCGCCGAGGGGGCGTCACATGTTGCGGCGGGGTTGTACGGACTATGGCCGCACAATCCCAGCCCGAACCATCCTCGACTGCGCGGGCATCTTGCCTCCGGACGAGGACTACCGCCTGGAGGAGATGTGCGCCCAAGCGATCCCGAGGAGCGAAAGCTTCTGGGGCTCGTCCGCAGCTCAGACCTACCCGAGCCCGAGGTAAACGCCTACGTGCTCGGTAAAGAGCGAGACCTCGTTTGGCGCGAGCAGCGAGTGGTTGTCGAAGCCGACTCCTACGAGTTCCATTCCCCCGAAGCTAGAGCAGCGAAGCGCCCGCCCCTTCCGGGGCGGGCGTCGCGTTCTCTCCCGCGTCAGGTCAGCGGGCCTTGAGGAGGAGGTTCGGAGCCGGGAGCGGACGCCGCTGGGGATCCAAGCCAGTCAGACGCCGCGCCTCACGTGCCACGAGTGCCACATCTCGGACCGTCCGGCCGGTTGCCTTGCTCAAGGTGGTCTGCATGAAGGGCATTCTTCTCCCTGGGCGGCCCGCGGCCTATGGACTCTTGTCCAAAACTGCCATGTGCGCCTTGTACGGGCGGTCGGGGCCTGACTTTCCCGCTCCTGTTGCCACACTCAGGCCTGTGAGCACGCCTGATGCAGCTCCGGTGGAAGCCGAACGCCCCTCGGACGTCCTGCGCCAGCCGGTGCCCGGGCCGATGTTCAGGTGGGTCAAGATCGCCTCCTGGATCGAGCTCGGCCTCTTCGGAATCCTGCTGATCGTCTGGCTCGCGCCGGGCCTGGAGCACCCCACGTTCTACGCGGGCCTCGCTCACGGCGTCGGCTTCATCGCGCTCGCGCTCCTGATCTGGATCGCGGTGCTGCGCCACCAGGCGCCGTACACCCTGCTGGCAGCCACCCTGACCCCGGTGGGGCCGGTAGGCAGCGTGATCGCGATCCAGCGGATCGAGCGGAAAGAAAGGTCCTAAAGAAGTAGAAGGCGGGGCGGGGCCGTGGGAGGCAGGGGGTCCACACGGCCCGCGCCCGCGCCTAGCGCGTCGGTAGCCAGGGAGGGATGCCGACGCGTTCGCCCCCGGAGGCGGGACTGGCCGGGGACGAGCCTTATGAAATCGTTTCTTGGTCCCTTATTCCGCTCCCTGACGGTCTCTCGAAAGCAACTATGACCGATCGGAGGGGCCGATGTCAATACCCCGGCGCAACTTTCCCCCCGAGTGTGTGTTGAACACTACCCGAATTCGCCCCGTGTGGGCGGGTTGACTAGCGGAGCTCGCGAAGAACCCTGTGGAGGATGCCGCCGTGCTGGTAGTAGCGGACCTCGTTCGGAGTGTCGAGCCGCACGGTCGCCTCGAACTCGGCGTCGCCCGCCTTCACCTTTAGCGTCCGCTTCTCGGACGTTGGCGCGTCGAGCGCCTCAGCCAGGCCGCCGAAGTCGAACGTCTCCGAGCCGTCGAGCCCAAGCGACTCGGCTGACTCTCCGTCGGGGTACTGAAGCGGCAGGACGCCCATCCCGATCAGGTTCGAGCGGTGGATGCGCTCGAAGCTCTCGGCGATCACGGCGCGCACGCCCAGGAGCGAGGTGCCCTTCGCCGCCCAGTCGCGCGACGAGCCCGAGCCGTACTCCTTGCCGGCGAGCACGACCAGCGGCGTGTCGCTCCTCCGCATAGGCCATCGCGGCCTCATAAATCGTGGTCTCCTCGCCGTCCGGACCGAGCGTGAACCCGCCCTCCTTCTCGACCAGTGCATTGCGAAGGCGGATGTTCGCGAAGGTCCCGCGGATCATCACCTCGTGGTTGCCGCGCCGCGACCCGTATGAGTTGAAGTCGCCGGGCTCGACGCCGTTCTCCATCAGCCACTCTCCCGCGGGGCTCGCCTTCTTGATCGCGCCGGCGGGCGAGATGTGGTCGGTCGTCACCGAGTCGCCGAGGACAGCGAGGACACGCGCGCCCTCGATCGGCTCGACCTCGGCAGGCTCTTCGTCCATGTCCTCGAAGAACGAGGGCTTCCGCACATAGGTCGAGTCGGGCCACGTGTAGCGGTCACCGTCGGGCGTGTCGAGGCCCTTCCAGCGCTCGTCGCCCTCGAAGACGTCGGAGTAGCCCTCCTTGAACATCTCGGAGCGAACGGCCTCGGCGACGGTGTCCTTGATCTCCTGCGGAAGTGGGCCAGATGTCCTTGAGGAACACGTCTTGCCCGTCCGAGCCCTGGCCCAGCGGCTCCTCGAAGATGTCGACGTCCATCCGCCCCGCCAGCGCATAGGCCACGCAAAGCGGCGGAGACGCGAGGTAGTTGTTGCGCACGTCCTGGTTGATCCGCCCCTCGAAGTTGCGGTTGCCCGAGAGGACCGCGCAGACGACCAGGTCGTTCTCGGCGACCGCTTCCGAGATCACCTCGGGCAACGGCCCCGAGTTCCCGATGCACGTCGTGCAGCCGTAACCAACGAGGTTGAACCCGAGCTTGTCCAGATACTCATCGAGACCCGCGCGCTCCAGATACTCCGTCACGACCGTCGAGCCCGGAGCAAGGGACGTCTTCACCCAGGGCTTGCGCTCCAGCCCGGCCTCGACCGCCTTCTTGGCGAGCAAACCGGCGCCGAGCATCACCGAGGGGTTCGAAGTGTTCGTGCAGCTCGTGATCGCCGCGATCACAACACGGCCGTGATCAAGGGTCGTCTCGGTGCCGTCCTCGAGCGTGACTTCGACCGGAGTTCGCCTTCCTGTCTTCGACCGCGGCTCCTCCCCCGCCCTGCTTTCGGGGCTTCCCCGCATCGCTCGACTCGTCGTCGTTGCCGGGCGGGTCAGATGCCGGAAAGCTGTCCGCCATCTGCTTGTCGTGCCCGTTCACGAGCTTCTTGGCCGCCCCTTCGTCGAACTCGGAGAGCGACTCAAGGAACGCAGACTTTGCGTCGGTGAGCGCGATCCGGTCCTGCGGGCGCTTTGGGCCGGCGATGGAAGGCTCGACCGAGCCGAGGTCCAGATCGATCTGGTCGGAGAAGGTCGGGTCCTCGGAGTCTTCTGTGTGGAACATCCCCTGCTCGCGCGCATAGGCATCGACGAGCTCGATCGTCTCGGTCGGGCGGCCCGGTGAACTCCAGGTAGCGCAGCGTCTCCTTGTCCACGGGGAAGATCGCGCACGTCGAGCCGAACTCCGGCGACATGTTCCCAATCGTCGCGCGGTCGGCGAGTCCGAGCGTGTGAAGGCCCGGGCCGAAGAACTCGACGAACTTCGAGACGACGCCGCGCTCGCGCAGCATCTCGGTCACGGTGAGGACGAGGTCCGTCGCGGTCGCGCCTTCGGGCAACTCGCCGTCGACGCGGAAGCCGAGCACCTGCGGCAGGAGCATCGAGATCGGCTGGCCGAGCATCGCCGCCTCGGCCTCGATGCCGCCCACGCCCCAGCCCAGGACGCCCAGGCCATTCACCATCGTCGTGTGCGAGTCGGTGCCGACGAGCGTGTCGGGATAGGCCTGCATCGTCCCGTCCTTCTCGCGGCTGAAGACGACCTCGGAGATGTACTCCAGGTTCACCTGGTGGCAGATGCCTGTGGCCGGCGGCACCACGCGGAAGTTGTCGAACGCCTGCTGGCCCCAGCGAAGGAAGGCGTAGCGTTCCTCGTTGCGCTCGTAGTCGCGGTCGGCGTTGATGTCGAACGCTCGGTCATTGCCGAACGCATCCACCTGCACCGAGTGGTCGATGACCAGGTCGACGGGCACAAGGGGGTTGATCTTCTTCGGGTCGGAGCCCAGGTCCTCCATGGCATCGCGCATCGCGGCCAGGTCGACGACCGCGGGGACGCCGGTGAAGTCCTGCATCAGGACGCGGGCCGGCTGGTAGGGAATCTCCTTCGAAGGCTCAGCCGTAGCGTCCCAGCTCGCGATCGTCTCGACGTCGTCCTTAGTGACCGACTCGTCGTCTTCGAGGCGCAGCGTGTTCTCGAGCAGGACCTTCAGCGAATACGGAAGCCGGGCGACGTCAAACTTCTCCTGGAGCGCGTCGAGGCGGAAGATCTCGTACTCGCGTACCCGAGACGTCGAGCGTGTCCTTGGCTCCGAAGCTGTCAGTCATTGATCCTCGTTTCTCGGAGTGGAAGCATGTGCCAGCGCCGATTATGACCTGCGCATGAGCATGCGGTTCGCGGTAGCTTCGCGAGGTCTTGTGAATCGTCTGGGCCGTCGCATTCGGAGGCTGCCCTCATCGCATCTTGCGGTCACGCCAGCGACCTCGCAGGCCGAAACACTCGACGCGCTCGGCGTCCTTCCGCCCGGCCAGAGCGGCTACGTCTCCATCACCGGCGTCGCGAGCGGCACCGGCTCGCCACACCTCACCGATCAGGTCCAGCTCTTCGAGGACTTCGAGTACCGCGACATCACCTTCAACCAGCCGGGCGCGACCGAATCACCCCGTGCCGGTGTGACGATCTCGCGCGATGCCTACGGCGTTCCCACGGTCACCGGCGAGACCGAGGACGACGGCTGGTTCGGCGTCGGCTACGCGGTCGCGCAAGATCGCCTGTTCGAGCTCGAGCTCATCCGCCGCGCCACGTCCGGCCGCTTGGCCGAGATCGTCGGCCCCGGCTACCTGGACGACGACCTCATCGCCCGCCGCGACTACTACACGGACGCGGAAGTGCAGACGATGATCGACGACATCCCACAGGCTCTACAGGACCGTACGCAGAGCTACTCGGACGGCATCAACGCGTACATAGACGAGGTCACGACGACGTCGCTGCTCGAGCTGCCGGGCGAGTTCATTGCGCTCGGGGCGCTGCCGATCGACGACTGGACGCCGCTCGACTCGGCCCGTGTGGGCATCTTCCTCGCCCGCACCGTGCCCTCGAGCGATGGCGGCGAGCTGCGCAACGCGCTCGCGCTCGCCGACGCCGGCCCGAAGGCCTTCAACAAGCTTCCTCCCGGTCCGGACGCGGGGCCAGCTGCCGACGATCCCGCGCTCCGAGGGCAAGTTCCCCGCACAGCCCGGCCGCAGCGGAGCCGACCGGCGCAAGGGCTTTAAGCGCTCGCAGAAGTTTCTTGCCGAACAGGACCTCGCGAGCGTGGTGGACACGACCGAGACGATCCCGCGCGCCGCGCCGGCTCAGAACACCTCGCCCGCCGACGAGCCCGGCGCGGGCCTTCGCAGCATCCTCCCCAGCCCCGGCGGCTCGTTCATGTGGGCGATGCAGGACCCGGAAAGCGACAGCGCCTACCTCTACAACGGGCCTCAGCTCGGGTTCTCGATCCCCGAGCTCTTCGTCGAGTACGAGCTCCACACCCCGGAGCTCCCGAATATCCACGGCGTGAGCGCCGCCGGCGTTCCCCTGATCGGCATCGGCCACAACGGCGACGTCGCCTGGGGCTTCACGTCCGGGCTCTCCGACGAGGACGACCTCTACGTCGAGAAGGTGACTGGTCCCGAGACCTACAGCTACAAGGGCTCGGAGCGCACGATGGACTGCCGCGACGAGCTCTTCACCTGGAGGACGCCGCCCACCGATCTGCCGGACACCCTCCTCGGGCTCATCCTGGGCGGGGGCTCGAGCGGCGCACCGCCGGCAGGCACGACGACGGAGCGGATCTGCCGGACGGTCCACGGCCCCGTGCAAGCGACCGGCGACGGCATCGCCTTGGCGCGCCGCTACGCGATCTGGGACCGCGAGCTCGAGACCATCGTCGGCATCGACGAGCTCAACCGCGCGAAGGACATCGGTGACGTCGACCAGGCGATGGACTCCGTGACGTGGAACGAGAACGTGATGGCGGTCGACTCGGCCGGCCACATCGGCTACTGGCACCCAGGCCTCCACCAGATCAAGCCGAAGCGCTGGGACGAGCGCCTGCCGTTCCCCGGCACCGGCAAGGCCGAGTGGCGCGGCTTCTTGCCGCCCGACAAGCGGCCACAGGTGATCGATCCGCCGCAGGGCTGGCTGACGCAGTGGAACAACGTGCCTTCGGCGGGCTGGACCAACGGGGACTCCGAGGCCCTCGAGCGGGCCACGGGCTCGCTGCACCGCGTCGGCATCCTGCATGAAGCTCGTCTCGAAGGTTGCGAAGAACCCAAGCTTCCAGCGCAGCACCGACATCGCCCTCACCTCCGGCACGACCGCTCAGCAGTTCCCGCTGCGTGACAAGCGAAAGTTCCGCAAGGCGAAAAAGCTCGCCGACGCCGATGGGCGCGCAATGCTGGCGGCGCTCAAAGCGTGGAACGGCAGCTACGACGCAGAGGACGGGGCCGGGACCGTTGATCCCGGCGTTGCGATCTGGGAGGAGTTCAAGGACCAGGCCGAGGCGATCTACCTGGCGAAGCTCGGCGCCGAGGACATCGGCATCGCCGGCGAGACGTCCAACTCACACATGTTCGACATCACGAACGGCGAGGCGGCCGCGCTGCGAAAGCTCCGCCCGCGCGCTTATACGAAGGCTGCCGCCGCTACGCACGAGGCGCTGGCGGCAAGATTCGGCTACAGACGACATCTCGGCCTGGCGCGAGCCGCGCCGCATGTATCCAGTGGGCGCCCAAGGAGCCGCCGCCACGCCCGACCTCGAGTTCTTCGACCGCGGGACCTGGAACCAGTCGATCGCGATGGGGGGGTAGAGCTCTACTGCTTGCCGGCGGCTTTGTGGCCGCGCGCGACCTCGTCGCCCGCCTTCGCGGCGGCCTTTCCCGAGAGCCGGCCGGCGAACTCCGGGTGGTGCCCGGCGAACTTCGCGAGCCTTGCCTGGCTGAAGGGCGCCACGGTGATCTCGCCGCGGTCCTTCTCGATCGCCTCGACTACCGCCGCGCTCACCTCCTGCGGCGAGGTGGTGCCCATCCCGGCGGGAGCGTCTGCGCCGGAGTCGGCGAACATGCCAGCGTCACGTACGAAGCCGGGCGCGACCAGCGACGCGCTCGACGCCAGTCCCCCGCAGATCCTCGCGCAAGGCCGAGCGTGAATCCGCGAAGCCCGAACTTGGTCGCGTTGTAGATCGACTGGCGGGCGGTTGGCGCAACGCCCGAGAGCGACCCGACCATCACGATGTGGCCGCTACCCCGCTCGATCATCCGAGGCAGCAGCGCGTGGGCCATCAGCATCGGGCTCTCCAGGTTCACCCGTAGCGCCTCGCTGCGACATCTTCGCTCGTGAAGTCGGTGAGCTTCCCGGACCGGGTACCCCTGCGTTCGCGACCAGGACCTCGATGTCACCCGCGTCGGCGAGGAGCTTCAGAGCCGCGCCGGGCTCGGCCAGATCGGCCACCGCTACCCGATGCTCGCCGGGAAGCTCGGACGCGAGAGCCTCGAGCTCCTCGCCCTTGCGCGACGAGAGGACGAGGCTGGCGCCGCGGTCGGCCAAAGCTCGGCGATAGCGCGGCCGAGGCCGCCTGTCGCGCCCGTCAACAGGACCGTCTTTCCCCTCAGTTCCATATCGCCCCGGAACCTACCGATCCCATAGGGTCACGACTCGTGAAGCTCTATATCTGTTGGGGAACCTTCCAAACGCCCCGCCCGGGCGGCCATCCGTGCGCGAACGCGCACGAGGCGCTGAAGGAGGCCGGCCACGACCCTGAGATCGTCAAGGTCCACGGCCTTGGCGTCGGTCCGAAGTTCTTGAACGTCATGACCAGCGGGCGACGCGAGGTCGAGGAGATCTCCGGCCAGCGTGAGGTGCCCGTGCTCGTGCTCGACGATGGCGAGGTCATCGCCGACTCCAAGAACATCGTCGACTGGGCCGCCGCGAACCCCGCGGCAAGCCCCGCCGCTACATAAGAGCACCCGCCTGAGCCCGCACATAGGCCGTTCTCAGGCATGAAACGCGCCCTTTGTGAGCGTCTGTTAGCAAAAGCCTTTGCAATTTGCTAACCTGCCGCAATCTGATTGTGAACAACCGGTAGCCGAATCCGCGCCACGCAGAGGGAGCGGAACGGGGGAACCGAACGTTGGGGCTAACTCCTCCTACTTGGAGGGGGCGCGACTCCTAAAGCGCCCGCCCGTCAGCTAACCCCGTAGGCGCGAATAAGGAGACCGAATTGAACACTAGCAACGACAAACTTTCGAATGCGCACGTGGCGCATAGCGGTAGCGCTTTGGCATGCGCGTACAGCCCTCGCGATGCCGCGGCCGGCGCTCGCCGGCGGCGGCGGATCGGCACCGGCGGCGGTGGCGGGAGACCAAGAGACTTCCGGCGCCAAGGCCAAGCTGAAGGCGAACGGCAAGGCAATCGCGCCCGCCTCGGCTCCCCAGGCTGTGAAGAAGGCGATCGAGCGGCCAACACGATCGACAAGTGCAGGTATCAGATGCGGCGGCGGCCACAGCAGCACCAAGAAGGACAACAAGTACGACTGCTCCGGCGCGGTCAGCTATGTGCTCGGCAAGAAGGGTGCGGGCATTCTCGACAGCCCGATGGCCTCCGGCGACTTCGCCGGCTGGGGCAACAAGGGCAAGGGCAACTGGATCACCTGGTACGGCGATTCCGGCCACGTGTTCGTGGTCATCGCCGGCCTGCGCTTCGACACCTCGATGCCCGACGACGGCAAGTCCGGGCCTGGCTGGTCGAAGAACGTCAGAGCCGGCTTCGCGAACGTCTCGAAGAAGGCCGCGCGCCACAAGGGCAGCCTCTAGGCGCACCAGCTGCCGCCCCGACTCACGTTTCGAAAGCGCGTCCCTCGGGGCGCGCTTTCTCTTTGTATGACCTTGCAATCGCGCGAGAGTCGCGACTAGGTTCGAGCGGATGGACGAGCGGAAGGGGCGGACTGAGAGCGGGGATGCGGGCGGGCGCGCCGATCTCCCTCGCCTCGTTGCTCCTCGGCGCCTCGTTCGGAGTACTCGCCGAGCCCATCATGGGAACCGTCGCGCCGATCGTGATGTCCGCGATCGTCTTCGCCGGCTCGGCGCAGTTCGGCGCCCTGGCCGTGCTCGCTGCCGGCGGTGGCGCGGGCGCCGCGATCGCGGCCGGCGTGCTGCTCAACATGCGCTACCTGCCGATGGGGATCTCGATCGCGGCTTCGACCGAGGGCGGCTGGTTCCGGCGCGGGCTTGGCCGCGCAGCCGCTGATCGACGCCGGATGGGCGATGTCCTATCGCGGCGACGGGCGCTACGACGTCCCGTTCATGTGGGGTGTCACCGCCGTCAACTATCCGATGTGGGTGGGCGGCACGGCGATGGGCGTGCTGACGGGCGACCTCATCGGAGACCCGGACCGCCTTGGCCTCGACGCCCTCTTCCCCGCCTTCTTCCTCGGCCTCCTGGTGGGGGAGGCGACCGAAGGGACGGCGCGGATGGGTCGCGGCGCTCCTGGGCGCGACGCTTGCCCTCAGCTCTCGCGCCGGTGACGCCCCGCCGGCGTGCCGATCATGACCGCGTGCCTCGCTGCGCTGATCGCGCTCGTGCCGGGAGGGATGAGAACGTGACCGATGCGTGGGTCACCGTCTTCGCCCTCTGCGCGACGCTGGTCGTGACGAAGGGGATCGGACCCGGTGGCGCTCGGGAGCCGCGAGCTTCCCCTCGCCGTGACGAAGATCATCGACCTCCTGGCGCCGGCGATCCTGGCCGCGCTGATCGCCGTCGGGACGTTCACGGACGCGGACGGCGACCTCGTGATCGATGCGCGCGCGGCGGGGCTCGCCGCAGCTGCGGCCGTCTACGCCGTCAGCCGCAAGTCGATCCTGCTCGCGGTCGGCGCCGCGGCGGTCACCGCCGCTCTGGTCCGCGCCATCGCCTGAGAGTCATATTCCTGAAGGTAATTTTGGCCAGACCCTCAAAGCGCCCACGCCTGTGAACGGATAGCGTCGGCGACGTGAGCGATGTGCCAGACGTCCGGCTGGCAGGGGTAACTCGCCGCTACGAGAGACGTGATCGCGGTGGACGACGTCGACCTGGAGGTCGGTCGCGGCGAATTCTTCACCATGCTCGGTCCGTCCGGATCGGGAAAGACGACGACCCTGCGGATGATCGCCGGGTTCGACGTCCCGGACGCCGGGCACGGTCGAGATCGGCGGCGAAGACGTAACCGGACTACCCGCCTACGACCGGACCGTGAACACCGTCTTCCAGGACTATGCGCTGTTCCCGCACATGACCGTGCTCGGAGAACGTCGAGTACGGGCTCAGGGTCGCCAAGGTCGAAAAGGGCAGAGCGGGCTACTCGAGGGCCCAAGAGGCGCTGGAGATGATCCGCCTCGCGCGACCTCGGCGGGCGGAAGCCGGCCGAGCTCTCGGGAGGCCAGCGCCAGCGGGTCGCGCTTGCGCGGGCGATCGTGAACAGCCCGCGCGTGCTCCTCCTCGACGAGCCGCTGGGCGCCCTCGACCTGAAGCTGCGCGAGCAGATGCAGGTGGAGCTGAAAGACGATCCAGGAGGAGGTCGGCATCACCTTCATCTACGTGACGCACGACCAGGAAGAGGCGCTCACGATGTCCGACCGCATCGCCGTCTTCAACGACGGCAGGATCGAGCAGATCGGCACGCCGGACGAGATTTACGAGCGGCCCGTCAATCCGTTCGTTGCGGGATTCGTCGGCACCTCGAACGTGATCGAGCGTGAGGGTGAGAGCTTTACCGTGCGGCCCGAGAAGGTCAGGCTCGTGGACGCAGAGGCGGCCGAGGGGCTGCACACGGAGCGCGGGACGGTCGCGGACGTCGCCTACGCCGGACCCGATGACGCGCTTCATCGTCGAACTTGAGAAGGGCGGGCGGCTACAGGTCGTTCGCCAGAACCTCGACTCGTCCCCTGGGGACGACCTGGAGAGAAAAGGTCAGGAGATCACGGTCGGGTGGCTACCGGAGAACACGGTTGCCATCGAGCCGCGAATGGAGCGACCCTGGAGATGGGCCGCTCGGTTCAAGTCCAAAACAAGAGGAGGAGCTCAATGAGAGCTAGTACGAAACATCCAGCACGGCTGGCGTGGATCATCGTCGCTGTCCATGCTCGCGTTCGTATTCGTATACGGATGCGGCGACGACGACGACGACTCGGGCGAGAGCAGCCGAAGACAGCTCGACGGAGCTCGGCGAGGGCGAGGGCGAGGTCAACCTCGTTGCCTGGGCCGGCTACGTCGAGGACGGATCGACCGACCCGAACGTCGACTGGGTGACCGACTTCGAGAAGGAAACCGGCTGCGAGGTCAACGTGAAGGTCGGAAACACGTCGGACGAGATGGTCCAGCTGATGCGGACCGGCGAGTACGACGCCGTTTCTGCCTCGGGCGATGCATCGGGCCGGCTGTACGAGGGCGGAGACGTCTGTGCCGGTCAACACCGACCTGATCCCGAACTACGAGGATGTCTTCGAGGGCCTGAAGGACCAGGACTGGAACACGTTCGACGGCGAGAACTACGGGGTCCCGCACGGTCGCGGCTCGAACCTCCTGATGTACGACCCGGCCGAAGTCAAGCCGGCTCCCACGTCGTGGGACGTCGTGTTCGACAACGCCAGCGAGTACTCGGGCAAGGTCACGGCGTACGACAACCCGATCTACATCGCCGATGCGGCGCTCTATCTGCGCGAGCATGAGCCGGACCTCGGAATCGAGGACCCGTACGAGCTCGACCAAGAGCAGTTCGACGCAGCGATCGCGCTCCTCCAGGATCAGTCGGAGCACGTTGGCGAGTACTGGTCGGACTACACCAAGGAGATCTCGGCATTCGCCAACGGCGACTCGTCGGTCGGCACCACCTGGCAGGTCATCGCGAACCTGTTGAACGCCGATGGCTCCGAGGAAGAGGTCGTGCTGCCCGAAGAGGGCGCGACCGGTTGGTCGGACACGTGGATGCTCAGCTCCGAGGCCGAGAATCCGAACTGCGCGTATATGTGGATGGACCACATCATCAGTCCTGAAGCGAACGCCGCGGTTGCCGAATGGTTCGGCGAAGCACCTTCGAACTCGAAGGCGTGCGACGAGACCGCAGACCCGAAGCACTGCGAGATCTACCACGCTGACGACGAGGAGTTCTTCGACCAGATCGAGTACTGGAAGACCCCAGTCTCCGACTGCGGCGATGACCGCGGTGACGTCTGCAAGACGTACGACGACTGGGTTCAGGGCTGGAACGAGGTGAAGGGCTGATCGAAGCCTCGGCCGCACAGAAGGGGTCGGCGGGCCGCAAGCTCGCCGGCCTCTTCCACGGCCGTCCCCGCCTTCAGGCGGGAGCCCTTCTGGCCGGCCCGGTGGGCTGGCTGGTCGTGGGCTACCTCGGCTCGCTCGCCGTTCTGCTCATCACGTCCTTCTGGACGCTGGGTGAGCTGAGCGGCGAGATCGAGCAGACGTTCACGCTCGACAACTACAAG
Organism: uncultured bacterium; assembly: GCA_963786495.1. GTDB lineage: Bacteria > Actinomycetota > Thermoleophilia > Solirubrobacterales > 70-9 > JALZKA01. The sequence goes on from CAWAZL010000002.1 coordinate 512,801, forward strand.
GACGTCGTCTCCGAGTCCGTCTACCGCTCGATCACCGGCAGAACGGTGATGATCGCCGCGCTGGTGACGATCACCGACGTCATCCTCGCGTTCCCGATCGCCTTCTACATGGCCAAGGTCGCGAAGCCGCGGATGCGCAGCGTGCTCGTGGTCGCTGTGCTGGTGCCCCTCTGGTCCGCGTATCTGGTGAAGGCTTTCGCTTGGCGCGGCATCCTATCCAGCGAAGGGGTCCTCAACTGGGTGCTTAATCCGCTCGGTCTAGAGGGCCCGGGGTACGGGCTGGTCGCCGTGTGGCTCGTCATGAGCTACATCTGGCTCCCCTACATGATCATCCCGATCTACGCGGGACTGGAACGAATACCGAACACGCTTCTCAGCGCCTCCGACGACCTGGGCGCCAAGCCCGGCTACACGTTTCGGCGCGTCATCATGCCGCTTGTCTTCCCGGCAGTAGTTGCCGGCTCGATCTTCACGTTCTCGCTAACCCTGGGCGACTTCATCACCCCGAACCTCGTCGGCTCGGGCGAGCAGTTCATCGGGACCCTCGTCGTCTCGAACTTCACGACGAACCTGCCGTTCGCGGCGGCGTTCGCGATGGTGCCGATCGTGATCATGATCGTCTACCTGCTCCTGGCCCGTCGCTTGGGAGCCTTCGAGCACCTCTAGATGCGGCTCTCCAACGGAACACACCTGCTGCTGCGAATGGGCACTGCCTTCACGCTGCTGTTCATCTACGTGCCGCTGGTCATCGTCGTCATCTACGCCTTTTCCGAGGCGCGCACCTTCGAATGGCCGCCGCCGGGCTGGACCCTGGAGTGGTTCGAGAAAGCGATCAACAACGTGGGAGCGCGGGACGCGCTCTGGTACTCGGTCAAGGTGGGGCTGCTCGCGACCGGCGTCGCGATGATCCTGGGGACCCTGGCGTCCCTGGCGGTCGCCAGGCACCGGTTCTTCGGCCGCGAGACGATCTCATTCCTGGTGATCCTGCCGATTGCGCTGCCGGGGATCGTCACCGGCATCGCGCTGAACTCGACGTTTACCCAGGTGCTCGGGATCCCGCTCAGCATTCTCACGATCGTGATCGCCCACGCGACCTTCTGCATCGTCGTCGTCTACAACAACGCCGTCGCACGCCTGCGCAGGATGTCCTCCTCATTCGAGGAGGCGTCGGCAGATCTCGGTGCAACGCCTTGGTACACGTTTCGCCACGTGACGCTCCCGAACATGCGGAGCGCACTCGTCGCCGGCGCGCTGCTGGCATTCGCGCTCTCGTTCGACGAGATCATCGTCACGACCTTCACCGTCGGCGTCGGCGACGAGACGCTTCCGATCTGGATCCTCAACAACTTCTCGAGGCCGAATCAGCTGCCGATCGTGAACGTGGTCGCGGTGTTCGTGATCCTGATCTCGATCATCCCCGTCTACCTCGCCCACAAGCTGTCGAGCGAGGTCGACTCAGGCGGCGCCGCCCACACCGCGCCGTGAGCGCTTGAGGACCCTGGTCGAACTCACGATCGTCGTGGTGGCCGTGCTCGGACTCACCGCGGTCGCACTCACGTTCACGAGAACGGGCGGATCCAAACTCAGCGAGAAGCGGGCCATCGTCGATCCCGACGACCCGGATTGGTTGGACGTCGACGCCGCGGCCTCGTACCTCGGAGTCGAGACAGGCTTCATCTTGAACCTCGTCGACCGAGACGCGATCCCGTTCTTCGTTCTCGAGGGCGCCGATAGCGCCGCCGGCTCGAGGTACTACTTCCGCCGAGACGAACTCGACGCCTGGACCGTGGGCTGACCAGGCGTCGAACGTCCGTGAGCTACCGCTACAGGGGTAGTTGACGGACGTTCGGTGCGCGGCTAGGCGAGGTTTGAGGGTGAGGGCTCTTCGAGCTGCGCCTTGACGGGCTCCTCGTCCTTGCCGGTGACGGAGTCCTTGAACTCGCGGAAGCCCTTGCCTGCGGACTTGCCGAGCTCGGGGAGCTTCGACGGGCCGAAGACGACGAGCGCGATGATCAGGACGATTGCGATTTCCATTGGGCCGATGTTGGGCATGTTTGACCTTTCTAGCTTGCGACTGTGGGGTCAGACCCCCTTGTCGCGTTGTTTTCAGTTTCAAGCGTTTGTTGGTTTAGGGGTCAGACCCCGTTTTTGTTTTGACGGGGTCAGACCCCGGTCTACTCCACTACTACGGAGCCCTTCATGAATACGTGGAACCGGCAGTAGTACTCGTACGTGCCGGGGTCGTCGAAAGTCTGTTCAGCGGAGTCGCCTTTGCCGAGCTCTTCGGTGTCGAACGAGCTGTCGTCGGCGGTCGCGGTGTGCGGTGCCTTGTCCTGGTTCGTAAAGGTGACCGTGGTGCCTGCGGGCACCGTCAGCGTCTCCGGCTCGAACACGAACTCAACGATCTCGACCGAATCGCCGGTGCCGGTCGACGGCTCGTCAGGGGTCGATTCGTCGGACATCGCTTCGTCCGAAGCCGATGCCGGCGTGGCGACCGTCTGGTCACCGGCATCGTCGTTGCCGCAGCCGGCGACCCCCGCGAATGCGAGGGCCGCCAACAGGGCAGGAACTGCGGTTCTTACTGAGCCAGGAATGGCTGAACCGCCTTGGTCACTTCTTCGACCGTCAGGGTCGGATCGAACGCGTCCGGGGCGGCAGGCTCGCCTGCTGCATTGCGGACGGCCGCCGCATGGCGGCCTTCGATCTGGACGATCTGGCCGGCTACGGCCAGGAGCTCCTTCGAGGAGATCATCGGGCCTGCGCCGTTGTATGCGCTGACGCCGAGATCCTCGAACGTGATCCCGGTCTGGAGGAATGCGTCCTCGGACGAGAACGCGTCCCCGAAGTCCACCGCGGGAGCCTTGACGGGCTTGCCGCCGAGGTCCTCGATGGCCTGGGTCAGGCCGGCAACATGCTCGGCCTCCTGCTCGCCGAACTGCTTGGCGAGCGCGGCGACCTCGCTGGAGAGGTCTGCCTCCTTGACGGCAGCCTCATAGAACGCCGTCTCGAGGTACTCGAGCGTGAGGGCGAAGTTGAGGATCTCAATGTCACCCTCGCTTCCGCCGCCCTGTGCGAATGCTTTCCGAAGCATCGGCCCCGCTGCGAAAGCGCCGTACGTGGCGCCTGCGGCGAGGATTCCCTTCATCAGGAACGAGCTTCGATCGATGGCCTCGAACTCGATCTGCTCGAGCTCGGGGGCCGCTTGTGTCGTGTCAGTCATGGTGTCGAATCTCCTTTCTCGTCCGCGCCGCTACTGGACGAGGAACGGTTGGACAGCTTCGAGAACGGTCTCGGGGTCGGCCGGGACGGCGAACGCGCCGTCCGGGGTCGGGTCCTCACCGATCAGCGTGTTGAGGAGCGCCGCGTGGCGCGCCTCGACCGTGTGGATCGCGAGAGCCGCCGCGAGGATGTCCGGGTTCTCGATGTTGGCCGCCTGGCCCAGGTACGCCGCCGCGCCGAGGTTCTCGACCTCAGCTGCCGTCTTCAGGACCGTCTCGCGGTCATCAACTGGGAACTCAGCCTCCGGCTCGGGAGCGGGCTCTTCGCCCAGGTCCTTGAGCGTCGCGAGCAGAGCGTCAACGTGCTCCTGCTCGTGGCCGCCGATCGTCTTGACCAGCTCGAGCTCTTCGCCCTTGAACAGGCCGCTCTCGGCGACCGCGGCGTAAAAGCCGGCTTCGAGGTACTCGAGGGTGAGCGCGTAGTTGAGGATGCCGACGTCACCTTCACCGAAACCTGCATCAGCGAGAGCGTCGCCGGTGCTTGCCATCTCTTCGGTCGAGGTGTCGGAACTTGCGGTCGTGTCATCGTCGTCGCCGCAGGCTGCCAGGAAGGCGCCTGCTGCACCGGTTCCGCCCGTCAGCACAAGGAACTTGCGCCGCGAGTGCGGATCCTGAGCCGCGCGCGCGATTGCGTTGCGGCCGGGCTTCGTGGGTACGGTCATGTCTATCTGACCTCCATTCGGGGTTTGCCAATACCGGGGTCCCGCCTGAGGACCATGTCCCGGTACTCGTCTCTCGACGGCACCGGTCCTATTCCCGGACTTGACCTAGCTATCGAGTGGAGGGCCCGACTGGATCAGTCGGGTGTGGGACCGAACTCGATGCCGAGGAGTTGCTCGGCTGTGTCGAGGAGCATCGCCAGCATGAGCTCAGGCGTCACGGCCGGGTCTTTCAGCGTCGCTGTGATTGAGAAGCCTGAGATCAGTGCGGCGAGGACAAGCGCGACCTTGTCGGGAGAGACGGCGCCGAACTCGCCCGTTCTCTGCCCCGCCCTTATGAGGCCCGCGATGGTCCGCCGGAACGCGTCGGCCTGGGCCTGGCGGGCCTGGCGAGCCGTTTCATCGCGCTGAGAGAGGCGCCAAAGCTCGATCAGGACGGTCGCGTCGTGGTCGGCTGCGCTCAGCTCGATGAACCGACGCAGGCGCTCCGTCTGCGAGTCGTCGTTCGTCATGCGCGCGCGGGCTTCGTCGAGGAACCAGTTGTTGCGGATCTCGGCGAGCGCGACCAACATCTGTCCGGGATCCTGGAACCAATAGGCGATCGCGGCCTCATCAGTCTTCAGCTCCTGCGCGATCTCCGCCCGGGTCATGTTGGCGATGCCCCGCTTCGGAAGCAGACGCCCGGCGGCCGCCACGACATCCGTCCAGTTCACTCTGGGCAGCGGGTGCTCAGCCATCGTCCGGCTCCGCGAGGGGGCGCAGCTTGAGCGGTGCCCCCAGGAGGGTCCCGCACACCGTCACGCATGCGTCGAGCATGTAGTTGGGGCGGATTGTCGTGTCGCCCAGGGTCGCCTGGAGCGCCATGGCGTCGACCAGCGCGGAGATCGTGATGGCGGCCGCGCGCGTATCGGCCACGGTGAACTCGCCGGCCTCCACCCCGGTCTTGAGGATCTCCTCGATCACATTGCGAAAGCGCTCATCGAACTCGATCTGTAGCTCGACGGCTCGCTCATCGCGCAGCGCCATGCTCCACAACTCGATCCAGTACGTCCAGTCGTAGTCCGGCACACACGCCTCCAGGAGGGCAAGGAATCGCTCTGTCGGACTCGTGTGGCCGGGTTTCAGCGCGACCGCCTCGTACCGCTCCTCGTCACGGCGAATGACGTGGCAGAACGCATCCCACGTACTGTCGAACTCCGCTTGCACTGCCTCCTGGCTGAGTCCCGCCTGTTCGGCGAGGTCCTCGAGGGTCCACGCGTCAGCGCCGTCGGCGCGGATCAGCTCCTCGGCCGCGTCAAGGAGCGACTTGCGCTCTAGGGATGTCTCATCGGCATTCATCTCTATGCGTTTTCGGCACCCCGGCTGTTCGCATTGAGCCGGTGGGTCGCCCCCGGCAGAACGCTACTTCAGAACTCGGATCAGCTTCTTGTTCACGAACTCGTCCATGCCGTACTTGCCGAGCTCGCGGCCGAAGCCGGAGTTCTTCACTCCGCCGAACGGCAGCTCAGCGCCGTCGAGCAGGACCCCGTTGACGTAGACCATCCCCGTATCGAGGCCGTCCGCCACGCGTTGGGCCTGCTCCGGATCAGTCGAGAAGACGTACGAGCCCAACCCGAACGGCGTGTCGTTCGCCAGTTCGATCGCCTCCTCCTCGGAGCTGACCTTGTAAACGCTTGCGACGGGGCCGAAGAACTCCTCGTGGTGTGCAGGGTTGTCCGGGGTGATCCCAGTCAATACTGCGCCCGAGAAGAAGTTGTCCTTGCGGTCCCCTCCGGCGATCTCGGCGCCCTGGGCGACCGCGCGGTCGATCTGCTCCTGCAAGCCTTCCGCTGCCTGCGATGAGGACAGGGGCCCCATCTCGGCATCGTCGGACATCGGATCGGCCGCCTCGGTGGCCGTCACCTTGGCCGTGAACTTCGCGAGGAAGTCGTCGTACAGCTCATCGGCGACGATGAACCGCTTCGCCGCGTTGCACGACTGACCGGAGTTGTCGAGGCGGGCCGAGGCTGCTGCCTCCACCGCTTCGTCCAAGTCCTCGGTCCCCAGGAGGATGAACGGGTCCGATCCGCCCAACTCGAGCACGACCTTCTTCAGGTTGCGCCCGGCGATCTCCGCGACCGCGGCGCCGGCCCGCTCGGAGCCGGTGAGCGAGACGCCCCGGACCCGCGGATCCTCGATCACCGTCTTGATCTGGTCATTGGAGGCCAGAATCGTGTGGTACGCGCCCTCTGGGAATCCGGCGTCGTTGAAGATCTGCTGGATCGCCTCAGCCGACTCGGGGCACTGGTGCGCGGGCTTCAAAAGGACCGTGTTTCCCACGACCAGATTCGGTCCAGCGAAGCGGGCAACCTGGTAGTAGGGGAAGTTCCAGGGCATGATTCCCAGGAGCGGGCCGACCGATGTCCTGCGGATCAGCGCAGTGCCCTCGCCGGCCAAGAGGTCGATCTTCTCGTCCGCGAGGATCTCCTCGCCGTTGTCGGCGTAGAAGCCATAGATGTCGACGCAGAAGTCGACCTCGCCGAGGGCCTGCTCCATCGGCTTGCCCATCTCGCGTACGGCGATTTCGGCGAGAGCCTCGCGCCTTTCCGAGTGAAGCTCGGCGACCTTCTTCACCAACGCGGCGCGCTCAGCGACAGAAGTCTTGAGCGCCCAGGTTCGATGGGCGTTACTCGCCGCCGCCATGGCCCCTTCAAGTTCTGAGTCGGAGATCTCCGGATAGTCCTTCTCCGTCTCGCCGGTTGCCGGGTTGATGACCGCGTACTTGCCCATGTTTTCTCCTCTTCTCGGTTTCTGTCTTAGGTCTTAGTGCGAGCCCGGCATTGCCCGGGCTGCGTCGTGACCCGCGCCATCGCGCGAGCCGTTCTGCGGCATATCGAAGTCCAGCACCTCTTCGGGAGGCGTGCAATCCATCCCGACGCCCTCGGCCACCGCGGAGTGCGTGACCTTGCCCTTCGCCACGTTGATTCCCGGCTTCAGGCCAGGAATGCGGCCAACCGCTCCTACGACGCCGTGGTCGGCGAGGGCGAGGGTGTACGGAAGAGTCGCGTTGGTCAGCGCGTAGGTAGACGTGATCGGTACCGCGCCGGGCATGTTCGCGACGCAGTAGTGGATGATCCCGTCGACCTCGTACGTGGGGTCGGAGTGGGTTGTCGGCTTGGAGGTCTCGAAGCAGCCGCCCTGGTCGATCGCCACGTCAACGAGAACCGCGCTCTTCTTCATAAGCCCGAGTTGCTCGCGCGTGATCACGTGGGGAGCCCGTGCGCCGTGAACGAGGACGCCGCCGATTACGAGGTCCATATCGGGCAGGCGCTCTTCGATCGAGAGCGTGGACGAGAACACGGTTGATGCACGGCCCGCGAAGATGACATCCAACTCTCGAAGCTTGTCGATCGAGGTGTCGTAGACGAAGACGTCCGCCTCCATCCCAATCGCGATGAACGCCGCGTTCATGCCGACTGCGCCTCCGCCGATGATCATCACGTTGGCCGCGGCGACTCCTGGCACACCGCCAAGGAGGACGCCGCGCCCGCCCAGCGGCTTCTCGAGCATGAAGGCTCCGGCCTGGGTCGCGATCTTGCCCGCGATCTCCGACATTGGCGCCAGTAGCGGCAGGCCCCCGTTGGCACCTTCGACCGTCTCGTAAGCGATGCAGATCGCCCCCGTGTCGCAGAGGCTTTTCGTCAGCTCAGGCGCGGGCGCCAGGTGTAGGTAGGTGAAGAGAGTCGTCTCGGCCCGGAGCATCTCGACCTCGGGCATCTGAGGCTCCTTGACCTTCAGGACCATCTCGGCCTCGCCCCAGACGTCTTCGGCTGAAGGCACGATCGCCACGCCCTGAGCCTCGTAGTCGGCGTCGGAGATCGCGGATCCTTCACCGGCGCCCTTTTGGACGATTACCTCATGCCCGTGCTCAGCTAACTCGCGCGCGCCGATCGGCGTCAGCGCAACGCGGTACTCGTCCGTCTTGATCTCGGCCGGGACTCCTACCTTCACCAATTCACCTCACAAGTTCGCGGGCGCGCAGAGCGAGCCACAGTTCGATTCGGTCGGTTGCGCGCGACAGGTCGCGGCCGGTCAGCTCCTCGATCTTCCTGATGCGATAACGGAGCGTGTGGCGGTGGCAGTAGAGCTGACGCGCGGCCCGCTCCCAGTTGCCGTTGTTCTCGATGAACGCCTCGAGCGAGCGGAGGAGCTCGCCACCGTACTCGCCTTCGTTCCGCCCGATCGGCTCCAGGAGCCCTTCTGAGTAGAGGCGAAGCGCCTCGTCGTCTTGAAGGGCAAGCAGGAGGGTGAACGCACCCAGGTCGCGATGGGAGGCGACGTCGGGGCCGCCTCCGTTCTGAAGCGACGTGGCTTCGAGCGCGCACCGTGCCTCGTGGAAGGCGCGCCGCAGGGAAGCAACCGGGACGCTCCGGGAGGCGGCGGCCCGTACGCCCGGGTAGGCGGCGATCAGGGTGATCCTTGCCTCGCGCGCGATCGCGACCGAATCGTCGGCGCCGGTGGCGATCACCGCGCACAAGAGCGAGCCCGAGGCAGTCGAAGCGGTGGCGACCAATGCCGGGACGCTCGCCCGTGCCAGGTGCGTCTCCAGCGCAGCCTCGGCGGCGGGTGGGTCTTCGAGTGAGAAGACGAGGACCGCTGCTTCCGTCTCGATCCCGAACGGCCGGAGGCGCCCGCCCAGCTCTTCGGGATCGAGCCGTCCGGACAACGCGTCCGCGAGAAGGTCTCCGGCGAGGCGGCGCTCGGTCTCGTTCACGACGCGCTCGCGCATCAGCTCGAGTCCGACGACGATCGACGCCTGGCGGGTGAGGAGGCGCTCGAACTCGCCCAGCGCGCCGCGCTCTGAGAGCACGACCAGCCAGCCGGCCGGAGGCGCGCCGCGGCGACCTGGGACCGGCACCACGAGACCCCGCTCCGGCAGTGCCTCCGGTTCGAACGCCGTAGCGCCGGCACCGCTGGAACTGAGCCGGCCCGAGATCTCCTCGGTGACCTTCACCACGTCCTCGGCCCGCGGAGAACCCTTGGAGGGGTGGCGTGCGACCTGGCGGAGAGCGGCGTCAAAGACGAGCGCCGCGCCGCCTATCGCGCCGGCGATCGCGCTCGTGATCTCTTCGAGTCCGCCGCCGTCGATGACAAGGCGCTCGAGCTGCTCGTGGACCTTCGAGCCCCTCGCGAGAGCGTCGTACTGCTCGCTCACGAGGCGCGCTGCCGCGGCTTCCGTGATCGCGATGAACGGCTTCTCGTACGGGACTTCGAACAGGGGCATGTCGTGCTTCTTCGCGGCCTCGAGGAGCGCGGCGGGAACCTCGACGTGGTCAAAGCCGGTCCCGAAGCCCACGGCTGCGACCTCATGCTTGGCGATCCGCGCGACGTAGGCCTTCTGCTTGGCCGCCGTCGAGAGGTTGTACCCCGTCGTCAGCAGCACCTCGCCGCCGGACAGCCACGGGGTGGGGTCCTCGTGTTCGGAGATCGAGACCCAGCGCACACCACGGTCGCCGTCAGGCGACCCAGGGACCAGTTCCAGGCCACAGTCCGAGAGCAGGGACGAGACCGTGAGCATCGAGGCTTAGGCTCTGACCTGACCCGAGGATTCGACGCGTTCAGCCGCCTCGGTGAGGACGCCGCGCAGGATGCCGGTGATCTCCTCGAACTCGGCGGTGTCGCAGGTGAGCGGCGGCGAGAGCTGGATCACGGGGTCGCCGCGATCGTCGGCGCGGCAGATGAGGCCGCGCTTGTATAGCTCGCCGGAGAGGAAGCCGCGGAGGAGCCACTCGGACTCGTCAGAGTTGAAGCCTTCCTTGGTCTCTTGGTCCTTCACCAGCTCGATCGCGTGGAAAAAGCCGTCGCCGCGAACGTCGCCGACGATCGGGATGTCCCGGAGCTCGTCGAGTGAAGCGCGGAACTCGCCCTCCTTGCGCAGCACGTGGCCGCACAGGTCCTCGCGCTCGTAGATATCGAGGTTGGCCATGGCCGCGGCCGCCGCGACGGGATGCCCGGCGAACGTGAAGCCGTGCGTGAACGAGGCGGTGCCCTTCGAGAACGGCTCGAAGAGCTTGTCCGAGGCGATCATCGCGCCCATCGGCGCGTAAGCCGAGGTAAGCGCCTTCGCAGACGTGATGATGTCCGGCTGGTAGCCGTAGCGCTCGCAGCCGAAGTAGTGGCCGAGCCGGCCCCAGGCGCAGATCACCTCGTCCGAGATGAGGAGGACGTCGTTCTCGTCACAGATCTCACGGACGCGCTGGAAGTAGCCCTCCTGCGGGGGGATGCACCCGCCCGCGTTCTGAAGCGGCTCCAGGATCACGGCGGCAACCGTCTCGGCGCCCTCGAACTCGATCCGCTCGGCGATCTTCTCAGCGGCCCAGAGCTTGTCGCGGCCCTCGGGCCAGTGGTACTCGTTCGTGTTCGGCACGTGGCAGCCGCCCGGAGCGAACGGCTCGAAGGGGGTCCGCAGAGCCGTGAGGCCGGTCGCCATGAGGGCGCCCATAGTCGTGCCGTGGTACGCGACTTCGCGCGCGATGATCTTGTGCTTTTGGCCCTTGCCGTTCAGCCGGTGGTACTGGCGCACCAGCTTGAGCGCGGACTCGACCGCTTCAGAGCCGCCGGAGGTGAAGAAGATGCGGTTGAGGTCGCCGGGGGTGAGGCTCGCGATTCTCGCTGCCAGCTCGATCGCGCGGGGATGCGCGTAGCTCCAGTTGGTGATGAAGTCGAGCTCACGCACCTGGCGCTCCATGGCCTCGCCGATCTCGGCGCGGCCGTGACCGGCGTTGCAGCAGAAGAGGCCTGAGAGTCCGTCGAGGTAGCGGTTGCCGTGCTCGTCATAAACGTAGACGCCCTCGCCGCGAGTGATGATCGGGATGGGATGGTCGGCGTCGTAGCCGCCCATCCGCGTGAAGTGAAGCCAAAGATGCCGGCGGGCCATCTCCTGGAGGTCCTGGTCGGTTGCGGCTCCGCTCGCGGGCGCTGACATCGTCGTCGACTCCATCTTTCCTCCTAATACGGCTGCATTTGGATCTGCTGAGCACTTGGGTCAGAAACCAGCACGTGCCGTTGGGTATTGGACACTCTGACCGACGTTCCGTACAACCGTATATGCCCAACACCGTATGGGACAAGCCCCTCTGGGTCAAATCTGTCCAGCGGGATTTGTACGAACAGTCTAAGCCCTGTCGTACGTTTTGGGAACTTCGGGGGTTGCGAGGCGCCGCCGTGGCGCATAGGCTCCGGCATCTCTTGGACGAAAAGCCGAGCGTCAGCCTTGAATCCGTAACGAAGCGCTTCGGCGAGTTCGTCGCCGTCGACGATCTCGACCTCGAGATCGGGAGCGGAGAGTTCTTCACTCTGCTGGGTCCCTCCGGCTGCGGCAAGACCACGACGCTGCGGATGATCGCCGGCTTCGAAGAGCCCACCGAGGGCAAAGTGATGATCGACGGCGACGACGTGTCCGGGCTCCCTTCGCACAAGCGCCCGACCAACACGGTCTTCCAGAGCTACGCGCTCTTCCCGCACATGACCGTCGCCGACAACGTGGCGTTCGGCCTCCGGCGCCAGAAGGTGGACAGCGCCGAAACCGACCGGCGTGTGAGCGATGAACTTGAGCGCGTGGGCCTTACCCGCGAAGCCAACCGAAAGCCCGCGCAGCTATCCGGTGGTCAGCAGCAGCGCGTCGCGCTCGCACGCGCGATCGTCAACCGGCCGCGGGTGCTCCTTCTCGACGAGCCACTCGGGGCGCTCGACCTGAAGCTGCGCAAGGGCCTCCAGGTCGAGTTGAAGCGAATCCAACGGGAGGTCGGGATCACGTTCGTATACGTGACCCACGACCAGGAGGAGGCGCTCACGATGTCGGACCGCATCGCGGTGATGAACGGCGGCAGGATCGAGCAACTCGCCTCGCCGGAGGATGTCTACGAACGGCCGACCACCACTTTCGTCGCCGGCTTCATCGGTGTCTCGAATCTGATGCCAGGCGTCGTCGAGGACGCGTCGGGCGACCGCACACGCGTACGGCTCGACGCCGGCGTCTCCATCGACGTAACCGGCAACGGCTTCAGCGCAGGCGACCGCTGCCACGCGATTGTGCGGCCCGAAAAGCTTCAGATCTCAGAGGTGGAGGGATCGACCGGCGACGGGTGGCCGTCGGTCGGGGGGACGGTCGAGTCTTCCGTCTACCTGGGTACGGCGACGCAGATCGTGGTTCGACTCGCGGGCGACGTCCCGATGACCGTGCTCGTGCCGAACGCCGATGAGGCGGAGCGGAACCGGATGCCCGGGGGCGGCGCCGGCGTGCACATCACGTGGGCGCCCGAGCACATGCACGTCATCAGGGAGCCCGAGTGAGAAGACGTGCCCTCGTCGCCCTTGCGCTTGCGATCGCGCTCGGGCTGAGCGCCTGCGGTGGGATTGTGGGCGCCGGCAACGCAGGCAACGTCGAGACCGCCCAGAACGGCCCGGTGGAGGGCGAGCTCGTGATCTCGAACTGGCCCGGCTACGTGGACCCCGGCAAGGACAACTCGCTCGCGCAGTTCACCGATCGCACAGGCGTCGAGATCGAGTACATCGAAGACATCAACGACAACTCGGCCTTTTTCGGCAAGGTCCAGCCGCTGCTCGACCAGGGCGAGTCGGGCGATCGCAGCATCATGGTCGTCACCGACTGGATGGCCAAGCAGATGTACGACCTCGGCTATCTCCAGGAGGTCGACCATGACGACCTGCCCACGGTGTTCGAGAACATCCGGCCCGGCATCCGCAGCTCCGAGCTCGATCCCGAGCGCAAGTACGCGATCCCCTGGCAGAGCGGCATGACCGGCATCTGGGTCGACACCGCGCAGGCGCCCGACATCACCTCGATCAACGACCTCTTCGACCCCAAGTACAAGGGCCGCGTGACGATGCTCACCGAGATGCGCGACACCGTGCCGCTGGTGATGAAGGCCGACGGCATCGACCCAACCGAGGCGACCACCGAGGAGTGGATGGCCGCCGTCGACAAGATCCAAACTGCGGTCGACGGCGGGCAGATCCGGCGCTTCACGGGGAACGACTACACGGAAGACATCACGAGCGGGAACGCCGTGGCCTCGATCGGGTGGTCCGGCGACGGTTACCTGATCTCAAACCCCGACGCCGAGTGGGTAATGCCCGACGAAGGCTGCATGATCTGGACGGACAACATGGTCATTCCGGTCGGGGCTCCGAACGCGCCCGCTGCGCTCGAGTACATGAACTACGTGTACGAGCCGAAGGTCCAAGCACCGATCGCCGCCTACATCAATTACGTGACGCCGGTTGACGGCGTCAAGGAGATCTTTGAGGAGGAAGGCGACAAGGGGCTCGCAAACAACCCACTCATCTTCCCTGACGAGGAGTTCACCAAGGACTGCACGACCCAAGTGAACCCGCCGGTCGAGAGCGCCGAGGACATCACCGGGGCGTTCGAGGACATCGTCTCGGGGTGAGGGCTTGAGCTCTCGCAAAGGCGGTCTGGTTCCGGCGGGCCTGCTCGGTCCGGGCGTTATCTGGCTGATCCTGTTCTTCATCGTCCCCATGTACTTCATGGGCGAGATGGCGCTTCGCTCGGGCTCCCTGGCCAGCGGCGGGTTCGCGTTCACCTGGGAGTGGTCGAACTTTCCCGATGCGCTCGATGGCCGCGGCGAACAGATCATTCGCACGATCTACTACTCCGGGGCCGCCACGCTCATCGCTCTTTTGATCGCGTACCCGCTCTCATACGCGATCGCGTTCAAGATCTCACCGAAGTGGCGCCTCGTCTTCCTGTTCGCGGTGATCGCGCCGTTCTTCACCACGTATCTGATCCGGACCATCGGGTGGAAGACGATCCTCAGCGACTCGAGCCCAATCGTCGACTTCCTCAAGGCGATCGGGGTCTTACCCGACGACGGCCGGTTACTGGCGACGCCCGCGGCGGTGATCTCCGGGCTCACATACAACTTCCTGCCGTTCATGATCCTGCCCATCTACGCGAGCCTCGAGCAGCTCGACGGGAGGCTGATCGAGGCGGGGAAGGACCTCTACGCCTCCGCGCGCACGACCTTTCGCAAGGTCACGCTGCCGCTCACCGCGCCGGGCATCGTCGCCGGAGTGCTTCTGACCTTCATCCCCGCGTTCGGCGACTACGTGAACGCGCAAATCCTCGGGGGCACCGGACAGGCGATGATCGGGAACAAGATCCAATCGCTCTACCTGGTCGAGCGCAACTACCCGGAGGCTGCGGCGCTGTCGTTCATGCTGATGGCCGCAATCCTGATCACGGTCCTGATCTACATCAGGCTGGCCGGCACGGAGGCGTTCATGGGCGCGGACGACGAGGAAGAGGGGTGACTTAGTGAACGCCTGGGGATGGCTCAAGCGGAACGCGCTGATCATCTTCGCCTGCCTGGCTGTTGCCTACATGCTGGTCCCGATCGTGGTTATCGCCGTCTTCTCCTTTGGCGACACGCCCGCCGGAAAGCTCACGTTCGGGCTCAACGACGGCTTCACCCTCGAGTACTGGAAAGACGCATTCCAGATCGACGCGCTGAACGAATCGCTCCTCACGTCGGTCAAGCTGGCCGCCCTGGCGACGCTGGCCGCAACGGCAATCGGCACCGCCATGGCGCTCGCCCTGGTCCGCTACCAGTTCCGCGGCCGCAAGGCGGCGAACCTCTTGATCATCCTGCCGATGGCCTCGCCGGAGATCGTTATCGGCGCGGCGCTGCTCTCGATGTTCATCGTGTACTCGCTGCCGCTCGGGTTCACGACACTTCTGATCGCGCACATCATGTTCTCGATCTCCTTCGTCGTGGTGGTCGTGCGCTCTCGGTTGATCGGGTTCGACCGCTCGCTCGAGGAGGCGGCACGCGACCTGGGCGCAGGCCCGTGGACCACGTTCCAGAAGATCACGCTCCCCTTGATCATGCCCGGCGTCGCCGCAGCGGGCTTGCTCGCTTTCGCGCTCTCGATCGACGACTTCGTGATCTCGAACTTCAACTCGGGATCGACCGTGACCTTCCCGCTATACGTCTACGGCGTCGCGCTTCGAGGCATCCCCGTCCAGGTCAACGTTCTGGCGACGATGCTCTTCATCGTCACCGTGGTGGGGATCATCGCGGTGCTCTGGCAGCAGCGCCGGGCGGAGCGGATGGCCTCGGTGCGCCCGGAACCTGGTTGACCAGCCAGTTGATCTGACGCATCAACGGCGTTCATTCGCCCACCGGTCTTCATAATCAGTGCAGATGAGCACGGGGATGGAAGCGGTGCCTGGCGTCGACGAACAGCTTGTCGACGAAAAGGTGCTGCTCGAGCGCTACGCCAAGGAGCGCAGCCCGGTTCTGCGGGAGGAACTCGTCAACCGGTTCTTGCCTCTCGCCCGAAGCCTCGCCAACCGCTATGCCGGCGGGCCTGAGCCGACCGAGGACCTCCACCAGGTTGCGAGCCTCGGCCTGGTCAAGGCGATCGAGGGCTTCGATCCGACGCTGGGCTACACCTTTGCGAGCTACGCGGCGCCCACGATCCTGGGCGAGCTCAAGCGCCATTTCCGCGACCGCGGCCGGCAGGTCCACCTGCCGCGAGGCCTCCAGGAACGGATCGCCCAGGTCGAGCGGGCCGTCGACGACCTTCCGGCAAAGCTTCAGCGGGCGCCGACTGCCGCGGATGTCGCTGTGCACACAGGGCTCGAGATCGAAGAGGTCCTCGAGGCGATGGAGGCGGCGAGCGCGCGGCGCCCGTACTCGCTCGATGCCACGGTCGGCCCCGACGAGGACGCGGCGGCGCTCGTCGACACTTTGGGAGAGAACGACCCCTCATACGAGACGGTCGAGTACGGCGAGGCGATCGGCCGCACCCTGGACCTCCTGCCCGAGCGGGAGAAGATGATCCTCCACCTCCGCTTTGTCGAGGACCTGACTCAATCGGAGATAGCCACCAAAGTCGGCATCTCGCAGATGCATGTCTCCAGGCTGCTACGCCGCGCCTTGGACGCAGTTCGGGCGCAGGTTCAGGAATGACGCGCCGGTGCCAGGCACCTCGGCGCCGCAAGCCTCGGTACCTGCCGGTTCACCGGGTGCCAGGCACCGGTTAGATCTCTGTGCCCGGCGAGATCTCGATTGAGACAAACTCGCCGAGATCGCCGTCGACCACTTCGACTCGATCCGCAAGCTTGGCGATGGAGACGCCCATTCCGGGAAGCTCCATCTGATCGAGCATGCGCTTTGCGCCGCCGGGCTGGAAGGGGCCAACCCGCAGGCATAGATTCGGCCCGCACTGCTCGATCTGGATGCCCACACGGCCGTCGGCGAAGTCGTCCTTGGCGCCGGCTGCGATCACATCTCCCATCAGCACGCCATCGGACATGCGGTCGAGCGAGAAGCCCGCCCGGGTCGCAGCGATGGCGAGGACCCTGGCGATGACCGGCCGCGCTGCGGCGCCTGCGTCGATCGCAACCTCGGCCTCCTTGGGAGCGGGAGGGCCTTCAACGTGCACCTCCTCGTCGTCCTCGCTTATGCGCACCCTCGCGACGAGCGCGGTGCCGCCACCCTCGGGGCTTTCGATGGCAAATGAATCGACCACGGAGGCGATCAGCGGCAGACCTAGGTGAAGAGAACCTTCGTTCGTTCCGGGGCGGGGCCTGAAGCCGACGCCCCAGTCACGCACCCTGAGCTCGACTTCGCCGTTTGCGGCAATGGCCGAGACGTCGATCCGCCCGTCGTCGCGGTCGGGGTACGCGTGGACAACGGCATTCATGCACGCCTCGGTGGCGATCTGCTTGAGGTCTGCCAAAGGCCGCTCGGGGATCGAGACTCCGTCCGCGAGCCCGGAAAGCGCCTGGCGAACCAGCGCCAGGTTCTCCGGCTTGGCCGCCAGAGCGAGGCGGAGCTCGGTTGCGGGCGCACTCATTTCAGAACTCTCAGGTGGGTGCGACGGCCAGCGCCTCTAGCGCCGCCTCGCGATTCGGGTGCACGGGAAGCTCCTCCGTCAAGCCCGTCACCTCGAGCACGCGGCGAACCGGTTCGGCCGCTCCTTCGCATGCGACTGCGAAACCGCGGTCTGCCTCACCCGCGATACGCCGCGCATCCAGCACGGCGCCGAGAATTGACGAGTCGACGAAAGTTGCTGATGAGAGGTCGATGATCAGCGACTTCTCCTCGCTGGCGGTCGCTTCGAATGCGTCGCGGACCTGGGGGAGCGTGCCGAGGTCGTGCTCGCCTTCGAGCACGACGATCTCGATGCCGTCTCCGCCTGCTTCGGTGCGGACTTCTCCCACCACGTCCATGTCGCGAGGATATCCAGAACGAAGGCCGTTAAGCCTCTGCGCCCCGCCGCGGCGACCGAGCTTTATCACTGAATAGGTCTACCACCGACCCGAGGGCTCTAAACCCGAGGCGGCGGATACCATCGCCGCGATGGCCAATCCTGAGACGAGGCTCCTCATCGGCGGCGAGAAAGTGGCCGGAGCGGGCGACGCCATCGAGGTCGAGAACCCGTTCACCGAAGAGGTGATCGCGACGGTGCCGGGTGCCTCAGCGGAGCAAGTGGACGCTGCCGTCGCCGCCGCGCGGACCGGCTTTGCGGCATGGGAGTCGACGCCGGCGACCGAGCGCGCCGACATGCTTCACGAGGTCGCGTCTCGGCTCCGCGCGCGCACCGACGAATTGGCGCCTCTCATGACTTCGGAGGGCGGCAAGCCCGTAATCGAGAATGCCGACGAGGTCGGCTGGTGCGCGGCCGCCTTTGACTACTACGCGGAGATCGGCCGCGACTCGGCCGGCCGGGTGATCCCGCCGATCGAGCCCTCGCAACTCGCGCTCGTACTCAAGGACGCCCTGGGCGTCATCGGCTGCATCGTGCCGTGGAACTATCCCCTGCTTCTTTTGACCTGGAAGCTCGCCCCCGCGTTGGCCGCAGGCAACTCCGTGGTCTGCAAGCCATCTGAGGTGACGCCGCTTTCAACGCTCGCCATCGCGGACGTCTTCGACCATATGCCGCCGGGTGCGGTGAACATCGTCGCCGGAGCTGGTGAGGTGGGCGGCGCGATCTCCTCACACGAGGGGATCGACGGCGTCGCCTTCACGGGCTCGGTCGAGACCGGGAAGAAGGTCGCGGCCGCTTGCATCGACCGCATGGCTCGCGTGAATCTGGAGATGGGCGGGAAGGACCCGTTCATCGTCTGCTCCGACGTCGCCGGCGAGATCGAGGTGGCCGCGCGTGGCGGAGCCTGGGCCGCCTATCTCAACGCCGGCCAGGTCTGCACCTCCGCCGAGCGCTTCTACGTGATGGAGGACATCTACGACGACTACGTCGCCGCCTTCGTCGAACACACCAACTCGCTCATCGTCGGCGACCCGACCGACAAGGCGACCGACATCGGCCCGATGGTCTCGGCGCCGCAACGCGACAAAGTCGTCGCCCAAGTCGAGGCCGCCGTTGCCGCCGGCGCCGAGGTGCTCACAGGCGGCGACCGCGCGGGTCACGACCGTGGACACTTCTTCGCCCCCACCGTCGTCACGGGTTTGGCGCCCGAGACCGACCTCCTTCGCCAGGAGACCTTCGGCCCGGTGGCCCCGATCGTGCCGGTCAAGTCGCTGGACGAGGCGATCGAGCTCGCGAACGGGACCGCAGTTCGGCCTCGGCGCCAACATCTACACGCGCGATCTCAAGAACATCCTGCGCTGCATGCGCGAGATCAAGTCGGGCACGGTCTGGTTCAACGATCCGCTTACCGACAACGACGCGGGACCATTCGGCGGCTTCAAGCAGTCCGGCCTGGGCCGCGAGCTCGGCCGCGAGGGTCTGGAGGCCTTCCAGGAGACCAAGCACGTCCACATCGAGACGGAGCTCGGCATCAAGGACTGGTGGTACCCGTACGGCGGCGGCGACAAAGCGCCAGGCGACGGCGCGGGGGCTTAGACGCGTTCGGGGTAGTAGATCCGCTTCCAGGTGGCAGCTTCTCCGGTGGCATGAGCCTCTTCGGGCGGGCGATCCCAGCAGACTTCCCCCCACAGCCCGTCTGGGTCGGTGAAGCCACAGCTCAAGAGCGGGCCCAAGTCGGTTACTTGGCCTTCGCCGTCACTCGCACCTGCTTCATAGATTCGTTCGCGCAACACCCAGAAATAATCGACAGACTCCACCCGAAGAGCAAGGTGGTCGATGCGGCCGCGCTCGAAGATCGGAAGCTCCCCCTGTGGAACTTCAACGCCCGGAATCTCGAACGGGTGGAGGACGAAGCCCCCGCCCAGGTCGATGAAGGCGTGCCGGAGCCCCTCCTCTTTGAGGTCGAGCGTCGCGGACGCATCAAACACTCGCTCGTAGAAATCGATCAGGCGGTCCATATCCGCGGTCAAGGTCGCCAGGTGGTGTGCGCCGGAAGTCAGAGCCATGGCCGGGACCCTACGTCAAGCGCGCCGAGGGCACCGGTTCGCTCTGGGCCAAAGCACCACACAACACGCTCGGCAGTTGTTGGACGTTCCGGCATGCTCCGACTCGTCACAATCGGAGGCATGTCTGAAGCCACTGAGACGCGCACGCTCCGTAACTTCATCGGCGGCGGCTGGGTAGAGGCCGCTGGGGGCGAGACCCTCGATGATGTGAACCCCGCCACCGGCGAGGTGGCTGCGCTCGTACCTCTCTCGGGTGAGGCGGACGTGGACGCGGCCGTCAAGGCTGCCCGGGAGGCATTCCCCGCCTGGCGTGCGACGCCGCCGCAGAAGCGCGCCCGCGCCGTGATGGCTTTCCGCGAGGCGCTCTGGGCCAACCACGAGGAGATCGCGCGGCTCGTAACCGAGGACATGGGCAAGACGCTCGACGACGCCCGCGGCGAGGTGCTTCGGGGAATCGAGTCGACCGAGGCCGCGTGCGGCATCCCGCACCTCATGAAGGGCGAGAACCTCGAAGGGGTCGCGACGGGCGTCGACGTCGAGCTCGTCCGCCAGCCCGTTGGCGTGTGCGCCGCGATCACGCCGTTCAACTTCCCGGCAATGATCCCGCTGTGGTTCCTGCCCTACGCCATCGCGTGCGGCAACACCTTCATCCTCAAGCCGTCCGAGCGCGACCCGCGCCCTTCCGAGCGCATCGTCGAGCTGATCGCAGGCATCGACGAGATCCCGGCCGGCGTCGTCAACCTCGTCCACGGCGCGCGCGACGCGGTATCGGCGATTCTCGACCACTCGGACATCGACGCGGTCTCGTTCGTCGGCCAGGCGTCGACCGCGCGGATGGTCGCCGAGCGATCGGCAGCAACCGGCAAGCGGGTCCAGGCTCTTGGCGGCGCGAAGAACTCGCTCGTCGTGATGCCCGACGCGAACCTGGACGTCTCGATCCCAGCGATCATGAGCTCGTCGTTCGGGGCAGGCGGCCAGCGCTGCCTCGCCGGCTCGGTCGCGGTCCTCGTCGGCGACGAGGCGCGCCAGGACGAGGTCCTCAATGCCATTCGAACAGCAGCGTCGGAACTCGGCGTAGGCCCCGGCGACGTCGATGGCGTCGAGGTCTGCCCGCTGGTCGGGCCCGAGGCGCGCGAACGGATCGTGGGCGCTCTCGAGGCGGCGGACGACGTGGTCCTGGACGGGCGCGAGCTCGGCCCGGATGACGGAGGCCCCGGCCGAACGCTCATCGGCCCCTCAATCGTCGAGACGTCGGATCACGAGTCAGACCTGGCGCGAGAGGAGCTCTTCGGCCCGTTGCTGACGATCGTTCGCGCTTCCGACCTCGACGAGGCGCTCGAGTTCGTGAACGGCTCGCGTTACGGCAACGCCGGCTCGATCTTCACCACCTCGGGGGAGGCGGCGCGCAGCTATCGCTTCGGCGTCGAGGCGGGGATGATCGGCGTCAACGTGGGCGTCGCCGCGCCGGTCGCGTGGTTCCCCTTCTCCGGCTGGAAGGACTCGATCGACGGCGACCTTCACGCGAACGGCAACGACGCGGTCGAGTTCTACACGCGCAAGAAGGTCGTCACGTCGCGGTGGACCTAGCCGCGTGAACGCTGTCGCCGAGAAGCTGGGTGAGCTGGGGCTCCCCCGCCCCGTCTCGGAGCTCGCCGCGCAAGACTGGGACGTCGTGATCGTCGGCGGCGGCCACAACGGGCTGACAGCCGCCGCGTACTTGGCCCGCGAGGGCAAGAGCGTCCTCGTGCTCGAACGTCGCGAACGGGTCGGCGGCGCCTGCACGCTGGAGCGGCCCTTCTCCGACGAGCGCTACGTGGTTAGCCCGTGCGCCTACGTCGTCGGGGTGCTCGACGACCTCGTGATCTCCGAGCTTGGCCTCCGTGAGCGCGGCGTCGAGATCACCGTCGCCGACCCGGCCCTCTTCATCCCGTTCGACGACGGCACCGCGTTCGTCGAGTTCGACGACGAGGAGCGAACGCTTGCGGGCCTTCGCGAGCTCGGAATCTCCGAGAAGGACATCCGGGGCTTCCACGCCTACGGCGACACCTTCGACCGCGCCCGCCGCAAGCTCCGCAAGGGCGAGCGCGACGCATGGGTCGGCGACTCGCCCTCGCGCGCCGAGCTCGAGGAGATGCTGGGCGAGCAAGACCTGATCGACCTCGTCTTCGAGGCGTCGATCTCCGACGTGCTCGACGCGCACGTCGAGGACCAGCGGATCAAGGACGCGCTCTACGGCCAGGGCCTCATCGCCGCCTACGGCGGGCCCAAGGACAAGGGCACGGCGATGATCCACCTGATGCACCACATGGGCGAGCTCGGCCCGGACCGGCCGGGCGCCTGGGGCTACGTCAAGGGCGGCATGGGCATGGTCTCCTTCGCCATCTGCGAGGCCGCGATCGAGGCGGGTGCCGAGGTTGCCTGCGGCGTTCCTGTCGCTGCGGTCCAGCCCGGCGAAGGCGTCGAGCTGGAGGATGGGACGCTCATCCGCGCACGCAGCGTGATCTCGAACGCGGACCCGAAGCGGCTCCTGGGCATGCTCGAGGCTGGTGGCTCGAACGGCGCCGTCCCCGCCGAGTTCCGCGACCGGCTCGACGCGTGGAAGGTCCGCAGCCCTGTCGTCAAGGTGAACGCCGCGCTCACCGAGCTTCCCCACTGGACCGCCGCCGGCGGCGAGACCTGGCCGGCAGCAGGCACCGTCAACTGCCGCGAAAGCCTGGACGACGCGCAGGCGGCGTTCGAGGCGTCGGCTCGCGGCGAGCTTGCGATCGGCTTCACCGAGATCTACTCGCAGACGGCCGACGACCCGACCGTCGCACCACCCGACCGCCACGTCATCTCGGTCTTCTGCCAGTACGCGCCGGCGGACAAGACGGTGGAGGACTGGGACGCGGGGCTCCGCGAGGACGCGGCCGACCAGGTCTTTTCGATGATCGAGCGCTTCGCGCCCGGCTTCAAAGATCAGGTCGTCGAGTACGAGGTGCTCGGTCCCCCTGACATCGAGGAGCGCATCGGCCTAACGGGCGGCTGCATCTTCCAGGGCGAGTGCTTCCCGGACCAGATGTGGGACAACCGCCTGGCCTCACGCACCCCAGTAGACGGTCTCTACCTCTGCGGCGCAGCCACCCACCCGGGCGGCAGCGTCATCGGCCTGAACGGCCGCAACGCGGCGATGGCGCTCATCGCAGACACCGAACGTCCCTGAGCTACCCCTATAGGGGTAGCTGACGGACGTTCGAGGGCTAGTTCCTCCGCCTCTTCACCTTGAGGTCCATCTCCATGTCGTCGTGGAGGATGCAGCCGAGGACGTACTTGCCCGGCTTCTTGAACTTGTGGGAGTAGACGAATCCGGTCTCCTCCGAGTTGTCCGACTCGAAGTACCTGCCTGGGCCGATCTGCTTGAAGACGTTGTGCTCGTCCTCGCCGACCCACTCGAAGTCGATCGTCGTGTCCTCCTTGATAGTGAGCGACTCGGGGTCGAAGAAATCGTCGCCAACCTCGACGGTCTTCGTGGCCTTGCCCGAAGCCGACGAGCCCGCCAAAACGATGAGAGCGATTGACACTGTCGCGAAAAGTGCGATGACACGGCGCATGGTCCTGGCCTCCCTGGTCAGTTGTTCTTCGGCTTGTTGACGCGAACCGAGCCCCGCATGAACGGGTGAATGCGGCAGAAGTACGTGTAGGTCTTGCCCTCCTTGGGAAGTCCCGGGGTCAAGTACTGGTTAGTGCCGGCCGTAACGCCGGAGTTGAAGAGATGGCCGTAGCCCAGCTGCCCCGAGTCGAACTTGACCGGCCCGTCGGCAAGCGGATAGCCGATGCCCGAGCCGCGGTTACAGGGCGCCTTGCAAGAGGTGATGCTGTGCCAGACCTCTTCGGTGTCATTGAGGTCCCCGTCGTTGGGACCGTCGAGGTTCGTGAAGAGGATCGGCTTGTTCGCCTTGACCAGCGGCGGGCGCATCGGCGTGGACGGAAAGTCGGGGAATGCCGAATAGCCGCCCATCTCGTACTGGAACCCGTCGATGTCGATCCCGGCCGCCTTGACCTTGCCGTTGCTCTTCAGCTGGCGCGGATCGGCGAGCCCCAGGTCCGTATTCGCCACTGAGTCGATGTTCTCGGGCAGCCGGCCGTGGGTGAGGATGCCGCCTACGTCGTACATCGCGGCGACCGCCGCTTCGTCGTCGAATGGATCCTTCGCCGCGGCGTCGTCGGCCTCGGAGACAGCGAGCGGCAGGATCCCCATTGACTCGTACCAAGACGCCTTCTCGACGTCGTAGGTCACGTCGATTGAAACCGTGTCCCCTTCCTTCAGCGAGATGCGCCATTCCGGCCGCGTCGCCTTCATGCTCACGTCCCAGCTGACCGCGCCGGCGGGCTCGTAGTAGTGGGCGTCCGAATGGAACAGCGGCTTCACCTCAGACGGGTCGTTGCCGTCGACCGAGCCAGCATCGCCGCCATCGCGGGCGACCTGGAGGTCGACGCTCACGCCGCCCGGATGAAGGTGCCCCGCACCGAAGACGAGGGTGCGCCCCCCCGGAGGGACGGTCCACTCCGCCTCGTCGGACATCTTCCACTTCTCCTCGAAACCTGGATCCCCTACCGCTGCGTCCTCCACATCATCGGGGAAAACGAAGTTGCCATCGCCGTCCTCGTCGAACCCGCGCTCGGCGTCGAACACCGGGTAGACCTCAGCGAAGTCCTCCGGGCCAGAGATCCCACCTGGGTCAATGCCGGCAACGTCGAGCCACTCGATGCTGGCCTCGTTCATTGCCAGTGCCGTCCGTGCTGCTGGCGGGCACCCAGTCGATCTCCCACGTGAGGTAGACCTGCCTCCCGCCTTCGGCCGTCAGGTTGTGGATCATGTCGTTGAGGGTCCAGTTTTGGTTCCCGTTGACCCTGATGCCGTACCCCTGCGGAAGCTTGATGTGGGTCTTCTCCTCGCCTGAGGCGAACGTGGGCTTGCCCCCCTTGATCCAAACGACGTGGTGGAGGTGCAGGTCGTAGACACTCGGCGTGATTGTCGCGCCGCCCGGAAGCACCTCGACCATGCTCGGCTCGAAGCGAGTGATGTAGCCAGGGGAGCTGAAAGCGCTCGTGCTCCCGTCGCCGTCGATCACGGCGGGGTTCGGGCACGTCTGCGCGCCTCCGAAGTTGTTCAAATTCTGTCCGGGGTGGATCGTGAGCGCCGGCGTGTGGCACGAGTACGTGGTCGCGTCGTCGTATTCAGCCGTGCCCAAGAATTCCTCGCCCGCTGACGCGAGCGCGGGCATTGCCGCGAGTCCCGCCGCGGCGATGCTGATCGAGATGAGTAGGCGGCGCCCCAAGGATTCCATTCCTGCCGACCCTGATGCTACCGGTCAGTCGTTGACTTGACATTTCTTCAGCGCGGGGATGCTCGCCCTATTGCTACCTGACAGAATCCGCGGCCGCATGGCCGAGCCGACCCAACACTCCCTCGCCGGCTCCGGCGGAAACCTCGTCTTCTTCGAGTGGCCGAATGAGGACGCCACGTTCATCGCGCTCCTATCCCACGGCTACGGCGAGCATGCGCGACGCTACGACCACGTCGCGGACCGCCTCGTCTCAGAGGGCGCGACGGTTTACGCGCCGGACCACCTGGGCCATGGCCTCTCCGACGGCGAGCGCGCGCTCGTCGCCCGGGGCGAGATGCTCACCGCCGACCTCCATCTGGTCGCCGACATCGCCCGGGGCGCCCACCCCGGTCTGCCGGTGGTCCTGATCGGACACTCGATGGGCGGGATCGTCGCGACCCGCTTCGCGCAGAAGCACCCAGGCGAGTTGACGGCGCTGGTCCTCTCCGGCCCAGTGATCGGCGGTAACGCCGCGATGTTCGGACTGCTTGAGATGGATCCCATCCCCGAGATCCCGATCGACCCCGCAGTCCTCTCCCGCGACCCCGAGACCGGCGTCAAGTACGCGGCCGATCCGCTCGTCTACCACGGCCCGTTTCACCGGGAGTCACTCGAGATGTTCAAGCGCTCGGTCGACGACATCGCCGCGGGCGGCTCGTTCGGCGAGCTGCCCGTGCTGTGGATGCACGGCTCAGAGGACCAGCTGGCGCCGCTTGAAGAGACCCGCGTCGCGGTCGAGAGGATCCGCGGCCCGCGCACCGAGGAGAAGGTCTACGAGGGCGCGCAGCACGAGATCTTCAACGAGACGAACCGTGAGGAGGTCCTCGACGACACCGTCGACTTCCTCCACCGGCAACTCGGCTGATCAGGCCAGCGTCAGCTGCTTGCCCCAGTCCTTGTCGAGCGCGGCGGTGTTGCCGTCCGTGCCCTCGAAGTCGAGTAGGGCGCGCTTGCGCGGAATGCCGCCTCCGTAGCCGGTGAGCGAGCCGTCGGCGCCGATGACGCGATGGCAGGGGACGATGACCGGCACGGGTGTCGAGCCCACCGCGCCGCCCACACCGCGAGGGTCGAAACTCTCGCCCGTCTCCTCGGAGAGCTTGCGGGCGATCGCGCCGTAGCTCGTCGTCTCGCCGTACGGAATCTCGCGAAGAGCCGCCCAGATCCGCTGCTGGAACTCGGTGCCCTTGAGGCGGAGGTCGAGCTCGAACGTCCGGCGCTCGCCCGCGAAGTACTCATCGAGTTGAGAGATTGCCGGCGCCAGAGCGCTGGGGTCGCCCTGCGGCGGAGTCGCGAGCCGGCCAGGGAACTGGAGGGCGACGAGGTGGGAATCGGTACCTACGAGCGTGAGGACTCCGATGGGGCTTTCGTAGCGAACTGCGTTCATTTCTTCCATGCTTTCGAAACGACCGGTCGCCCCTTTTTGTGAGATCGAATCGGGGGTATCTTCCGTCGAAGACCCGAAGGAGGAAGTCAATGCACGACGAGCACGACCACGAGCACGACGAGCCCCACGTACACGAGCACACACACGGCGACGAGACCCACACCCACGCTCACTCCGACGCCGACCACGAGCACACGGAGCACGAGCACGAGCACTCACACGGCGACGAGACCCACTCGCACCCCCACGTCCACGAAGAGGGCCTCGAGGACGACCACACGCACGACCACGACGACGACTAGGGATCGAGCAGGCTCGGAGCGTCTTCCGCCTGCGGCGACGCCTCGTCTTCGAACTTCGCGACGCGGACGCCAAGCAGGCGCACAGGGCGATCCGGCAGGTTCTCCCGAAGGAGTTCTAAAGCGACGGCGCGGATCGTCTCCGCGTCGTTTGTGAATGTCTTGATCGAGCGGTCGCGAGTAAAGGTGGCGAAGTCGTCGGTCCTTACTTTGATGCCGATCGTGCGGCCTGCTGCCTCGCGCTTCGCGAGCTCGGCAGCTAGGCGGTCGGACTGGCCGGAGATGACCTCCTCCATGCGCTCTGTATCCGTGACGTCGAAGTCGAAGGTCGTCTCAACTGAGCGCGACTTGGCGATGCGCTCGGTGGAGACGGGCGCGTCGGAGTGGAAGTGCGCCCGGTCGTGGAGGGCGCGGCCGTGGGTCTCGCCGAAGCGCTCGATCAGGCCGGGAATCGTGCAGCGCTGGAGCTGGCCGATCGTCTTGACGCCATAGCCCTCCAGCCGCTTTGCCGTCTTGGGCCCGATGCCGGGGATCAGGCGCACGCCTTCGCCTTTGAAGCGCTCGGCCGCCTGTTCGCGGGTGAGGACGACGAAGCCTCGAGGCTTCTCGGCGTCGGAGGCCACCTTGGCCACGAGCTTGTTCGGGCCGATCCCTACTGAGGCATCGAGCCCGGTCTCGTCCCTGATGCGGCCGACCAGGTCCGACATCCGCGCGATTGGATCGCTCACCTCGGAGAGGTCGATGTATGCCTCGTCGAGCGACAGAGGCTCGATCGGAACATCCATCTCCTCGATAAGGGCTCTTACCTCGGCCGAGCGCTCGCGGTAGTGCGCGTGGTCGACCGGAAGCCAGTGCGCGTCCGGGCACAGGCGGCGCGCCCGTGACGCGGGCATTGCCGAGCCGACGCCGAACACCCGCGCCTCATACGACGCCGTCGTAACGACCGCCCGCGGGCCTGTGCCCGACACGATCACGGGCTTTCCGACGAGCTCCGGATGCCGCTGCAGCTCGACCGACGCGTAGAACGCGTCCATGTCCAGATGCGCGATCTTCCGAGGCACCCTTCGATCGTAGGCGCCGCGACCGACGCCGCGATCAGCGGCCGATCTGGACTCCGACCCGCTCTGGGATGCCCGCGATCATCTTGCTCACGGGGTCCGGCTCTTTGCCGAGTTCCTCGGCCCGCTCCTTGCGAAGGAGGGCGTCGCGGACGACCATGCCGCCGATGTAGCGGAAGGGCTCAGGCGGAACGCGGATCTCCGTGTGGTCGACGATCGCCAGGCGCGAGTAGTCGTCGCGGCGGTCGAGCGCAAGCGAGGCGAGGATGTGGCCGACCATCCGGGAGGGGCCCACGCCGTTGCCCGTGTAGCCGAAGGCGTAGTGGACGCGGCTGTCGAGCGTGCCGACCATCGGCGTGTGGTTGGGCGACACGTCTATCGGCCCACCCCACGCGTGGTCGATCCGGCGCCCTTCGAGCTGCGGGAAGAACCGGGTCAGGTGCGTCGCGACTCGTGCGGCAACCTCGGCGTCCACCTCGGCACGGCCGCGAATGCGCGCTCCGTAGACCATCCGTCCGCCGCCCCAGCCGAATGCGATCCGCCCGTCCAGGGTGGTGCGAAAGTAGTGGAGCATGTGGCGACCGTCCGTGATGCACTCGCCGCCCGTCCAGCCGATCTCCTCGATGACGTCCGGGACGGGCTCGGTGATCACCATGTGGCTCGAGGTGAGCGTCAAGCGCCGCCGGAGCGGCTCCGCCGCCTCCTGAGCGCCGCCGGTGGCGAGGACTGCGTGGCCGGCGCGCACCACTCCGCCAGCGGTCCGCGCCTCGACCCCGCCGGGGCCGGCCCGAAGACCAACGACCTTCGAGTTCTCGTAGACCTCCACCCCGGTCTCGATGAGCCGGCGCCGCAGGCCGAGCGCAAGCCGCGCGGGGTTGACCGTGGCCGATGCCGGGAAGAACGCCGCGCCGCGGAAGATCGGCGACGCGCACCTCTGTTGCACGTCGTCCGCCGACAGGACCGCAACCGCGTCCGGCCGGCCGAGGGCCTGGCAGGCGGCCACGGCCGGCTCCCAGACCTGGTCCTGCGCCTTCGCCGTCGAGATCTGCAAATAGCCGCCGTGATGGAACGACGCGTCCACCTCCTGGGAGGAACACCACTCCCCGATCTCACCGATCGCTGACTCCGCCGCTTCGGCGAGAGCGCGGGTGCCCTCGTCACCGAAGGTGTCACGCAGCGAGCCGAGGCCGAACCACATCGAGTTCGCAAAGCCGCCATTTCGCCCGGACGGGCCGTGCCCGCAAACGCCGCCCTCGAGCAGGACCACCCGGGCGTTGGGCTCGGCCTCGCGGATCAGCCACGCCGTCCACATGCCGGAGAAGCCACCGCCGAGGACGACGACGTCAGCCGTCGCCTCGCCTTCGAGAGCGGGGTTGGCCTCGGGCTGCTTTTCCTGGGAGAGCCAGAATCCCTGCGCGTCGTGGATCACCCTGCTCAGTTTGCCGAAGTGTCCACGCGCGCGACGGGATCCTGGCTCAAGCTCAGCCCTCAGGCGTCTGGATTTCCTGCACTGCCCAGCCGTTGCCGTCCGGGTCGGCGAAGAAAACGAAGCGCCCCCACGGGAAGTCCATGACGTCCGAGACCTCGACGCCGCGCGCGGCCAGCGCGCTGCGCGCCTCCTCGATGTCAGCGACAACCACCTGAAGGCCTTCAACCGACCCGGGTTCCATCTTGGTGAGTCCCTTTCCGATCGCGATCGAGGCGGCCGAGCCCGGAGGCGTCAGTTGCACGAAGCGGATTTCGTCGCTGACCGCGTGATCGTGATCAGCGTTGAAGCCAACCTTTTCGACATAGAACTCCTTGGCCCTGTCGACATCGCTCACAGGGACCGCGAACAGCTCCAGCTTCATCTCGACTCGATCCGTTCCGCTCATCTCATTACCTCCATTGGTGCGGGGCCGCCTTGCAACCCCATAGACTCTCTCTGACATGAAGTATCTTAGCAACTAAGCTATTTAGATGTCGAAAGACTCCAAGAAAGAATTGATCTCGCAGCTAATCGCTGCGTACCGCGCGAACACGAGCCAGGAGGGCGCGTTCGACGCCTTGGCGGCGGAGACGCTCGGCCTGAGCCTCACTGACCTCCGTTGCCTCGACCTGGTGCAGTCGAATGGAGGCATGACGGCCGGTGAGCTCGCGACCGCGTCGGGTCTCACCACCGGAGCCGTCACGGCCGTGATCGACCGCTTGGAGCGGGCCGGGTTCGTCCGCCGGCTGCGCGACGACAAGGACCGCCGCAAGGTGAACGTGGAGGTCACCCCCCGCCACTACGACGAGGCTGGGAAGGTCTGGGGGCCCCTCATGGGCGACTGGGAGAAGACATTGGCCGCGAGGTTCACCGCTGCCGAGCTCAAGGTCATCACCGAGTTCCTCGAGACGGCGACCGGGCTTGGCGAGCGCCACGCCGAGCGGATCAGGCCGGAGCGGTCCGCTTAGCCCGCTACTGAGGCGCTTCGGTCGACCGCGCGCTGTGCTTTTCGATCATCTCGCGCTGCACAGATCGACCCTGGGAACCGTCCCGGCGGGCCCACTCGCCCTCAGCGTCGAGGTCCCAGGCGTTCATGTCGTCAGCCAGTGAGCGATCGAGAACGTCCGTCAGCTCGGAGCGGATGCGCTCGTCCGTGATGGGGATGATGAGCTCGACCCGGTTGTAGAGGTTCCGCGGCATGAGGTCGGCGGACCCGATGTAGATGCACGGCTCCTCACCCGGGCGCTCGAACGAGTAGATGCGCGAGTGCTCCAGAAAGCGGCCCACGATCGAGACGACGCTGATGTTGTCGGAGACTCCGGGAACGCCCGGCTTGAGCGCGCAGATGCCGCGAACGTTGATCTGCACGTCCACGCCGGCCTGCGAGGCGCGGTAGAGCGCCTGGATCGACTTTGAGTCCAGGAGCGAGTTCATCTTGAGCCGGATCCGCGCGGGGTTGTCCGGGGAGTGCGAGTCGATGGTCCGCTCGATCTCTGCGAGCATCTCCTCGGCCAGGTTGAGGGGAGCGATCAAGGCCTTGCGGTACCCGGACGGCCGCGCGTAGCCGGTCAGATAGTTGAACATCTCGGCGATGTCCGAGCCGATGTCCTCGTCACAGGTAAAGAGGCCGAGGTCCGTGTAGATCCGGGCGGTCTTCGGGTTGTAGTTGCCCGTGCCGATGTGCGCGTAGTGGCGCACGCCGTCCCCCTCGCGCCGCGCGACGAGGATGCACTTCACGTGGGTTTTCAGCGCCGGGATGCCGTAGACGACGTGGACGCCTGCCTGCTCGAGCTTCTTCGCCCAGGTGATATTCGCCTGCTCGTCGAAGCGTGCCTTCAGCTCCACCATGCAGACCGCCTGCTTGCCGCGCTCGGCCGCGGCGATCAAGGAGGGAACGAGTGGCGAGTCGGCCGACGTGCGATAAACGGTCTGCTTGATCGCGAGGACGTTCGGATCGGCGACGGCCTGGCGAACGAACCGCTCGACGGACGTGTTGAAGGAGTCATACGGATGGTGGACCAGGATGTCCCCCTCCCGCATCGCGGCGAAGATGTCCGCGTCCTTCCCATCCTCGCCTACAAGGCGGGGCTTGGTGACGGGCGTGTGCTCGGGGTCGCGCAGGTCTGACGGCAGGCCCTTCAGGCCATACACGTCCCAGAGGTCTGTGAGGTCGAGGAGACCGCTGACCTCGTATGCCTCGCGCTCCTCCAACCCCATGGCCGAGACAAGCTGCGAGCGAAGCTTCGAGTCCATGCCCGCCTCGACCTCGAGGCGCACCACCTCGCCGAAGCGACGGCGGCGGAGCTCCTCCTGCACGGCCTGGAGCATGTCGTCGGCCTCGTCTGAGACGTCGTAATCGGTGTCGCGCGTAACGCGGAAGAAGGAGTAACCCACCACTTCCATTCCGGGGAAGAGCGAACCGACGTTCTCGGCGATCAGGTCGTCGAGGGGCACCAGCGTGGTGCCTTCCTCACCGAGCGGCAAGAAACGGCCGAGAAGCTCCTTCGGCACCTTGACGCGCGCGAGCACATCCGTGTCGTTCTTCGGATCGCGCAGCGAGACGGCAAGGCTCAGCGAGAGGTTCGAGATATACGGGAACGGCCTGCCGAGGCCGATCACCAGCGGAGTCAGGGCGGGAAAGACCTGGCGCTCGAAGAGGTCGGCGAGCTCCTCGCGCTCCTCGTCCGATGCCTCCGCCACAGGCAGGATGCGAACTCCGCTTTCCTCAAGCGAGGGCCGCATCGACTTGAACGTTGCGCTCACGCGCTTGCGCTGTTCCAGCACCCGCTTCGTGACCTCCTCGATCTGCGCGGCGATGCTCATGCCGTCCGGGCCTCTGGACTCGCGCCCGGCCTCGCGTGCGTCCTCCAGGTTGGCGACTCGCACCATGAAGAACTCGTCCAGGTTCGACTCCCAGATCGCGCAGAACTTGACGCGCTCGAGGAGCGGCACGGACTCGTCCTCAGCCAACTGAAGGACGCGGTCGTTGAACTCGAGCCAAGAGAGCTCACGGTTGAAGTACAGGCTGGGATCCTCGAGGTTGCGCGCGGGCGGGGCTTCCTCGCCGCCCTCGTCCTTGACTTCTGGCGCGTAATCCTCTGCGGCCTGGCTCTTGAGCTCGAATGCCACGAACCCCTGATGGTAGTTCGGCCCGGGCTTTCCCTGTGAACGTGAAGTGAACGGCGGGAAGTCGCGCCCGAAAGTCGCGAAGGACCGGCGTAGGGTTTGGGCGATGAGCTACCGGTTCGACCATCCTGAGCGATTGGCGTTCGAGATCAGGCGCGTCGCGACGGAGCGCCTCGAGGATGCGCTGGACCAGCTCGGCGAAGAGCTCGCCCTCGACCCGGCCGTGGCTGTCCACACTGCGCGCAAAGATCTCAAGAAGACGCGTTCTCTCATGCGCCTCGTCAAGGACAGCCTCGGCGCGGATCGCTTCAAGGCCGAGAACGGCCGCCTTCGCGATGCGGCGCATCTATTGGCCGGCGCGCGCGAAGCCGACGCGCAAGCCCAGGCGCTCGAATCGTTGATCGCTCACTTCCATGGATCTGCCAGCCCAGAGAGCTTGGCCGCCGCGCGCACGTGCCTCGACCGGATGGCGGGTGAAGAGCGTTCAGGCGCAGACGTCGTCGTCGCAGCCGGCGAGGCCTCTGCTCTCATCCTCCGGGCTCGCGATGACGCAAGGCTGTGGGGGCTCGGCTACGGCAGCTTCGAGCTGATCGCGCCTGGCATCCGTCGGACCTATGCCCAGGGAAGGCGAGGGCTCGCCGCAGCAGCCGGGGACCCGAGCGACGAGACGGTCCACGAGTGGCGCAAGCGGGTGAAGGACATGTGGTACTCGCTGCGTCTGCTCGGCGATGTGTGGGAGCCGATAATCAGGCCTCTGGCCGATCAAGCCCATGATCTGTCGGAGCGTCTCGGCGACCACCACGATCTCGGGCAGGTGCGAGTCCTCATCGAAAGCCGCCGCGCCGCGCTGCCCGATGCGGCGAAAGCGGAACTGGTCGAGCTCGTGGACGTCCGCCAGGCCGAACTGCACGGCGACTCGATCTCGCTTGGCCGGCGTCTCTACTCGGAGAACCCTCGGCGGTACGTCTCAAAGCTCGAGGGGCTCTGGCGCGCGTGGGAGGACGACGCCCCGCGGCAGGTCGAGCATGCCGGCTTGCCCGGCTCGTAGAGCCAGTCGTCGAAGGACTCAGGGACCTGCTCTTCCGTCACGGCCTCGATCAGGTCGTAGAGGTCCTCGGTCGAGGCGTTGCCGAACTGGTTGGATTGCGCCCAGGACTCGATGACCTCGAAGAAATTGGGGGCACCGATCTCTTCGCGAAGCACTTGAAGAGCCATCGCGCCCCGGTCGTAAACAGAGAAGGCAAACAAGTTCTCAGGGCCGCCGGGGTTGGCCGGTGGCGGGTCCCAGAACGACGAGCCCGGCCCGTTCACCTCGTATAGGCGTTCGAAGCGATGCTGAACTGTCTCCCCTCCCTGCTCCGCCTCATAAAGCCACTCCATGTAGGTGGCGAAGCCCTCGTTCAGCCAGATGTCCTTCCAGCGCTTGACCGAGACCGAGTCGCCGAACCACTGGTGGGCCACCTCGTGGATCACGAGCTGGAGGGGCGGCGGACTCGGGTAGTAAGAGCGGGTCTGGGTCTCCATCGCGAAATTGAGGTCCGAGGGGTCAATCAGGCCGCCGGTGGCCGTGAATGGATACGGCCCCGCGACTTCGGAAAGGAACTCGTGGGCTGTCTTCGTTCGCTCGCGGAGCTCGTCGACGACGAACTTGGGTATGCGCCTGTCCACCGCGCCTACGTAGGGATGCCCGTCGACCTCGCCCTCGTCAACCCGGAACTCCCCAATCGCGGCGAGCGCGAGGTAGCTCGCCATGGGCTCTGACTGCTCCCACTCGGTGATCGTCTTTGAATCCGTGCGCTCCTTGTTGAGGAGCTCGCCGTTGGAGATAGCGATGAGGTCGCGCGGGGTCACGAAGCGGAGCGCCCACGTGGCCTTGTCGGTCGGATGATCGTTGACCGGAATCCAAGAGGGCGTCTGCTGCGGCTCGCCCAGCGCAACTGCGCCATCGCCGGTCTTCGTCCAGCCGTCCCTCGACCCGTCGGGATTAACGACCTGCTTCGGGCGGCCCTCGTAACGGATCACCATCTCGAAGGCCTCTCCATCGGGAATCACGTCCGGCATCGGCACGATCAGCTCTTGGCCTTCACGCGCGAAGTCCGGTTGCTCGGTTCCATCGACCTGGATCTTTGTGACCGTCGGCCCGCGGTAGTCGAGGTCGAGTTGGAAAAGGTCATTCCCCGTCCCGGGGTCCCCTCCATCCGTGTCGGCGACCGCCTGAATCGTGGTCTTCGCCTTGATCTTGCCGGACCTCTTGTAGGCGAGGTCCACGTCGTAGGACAGGACGCCGTAGCCCGTGTTTCCCATCTTCGGGTAGTACAGATCGCCGACACCGTCGTCGCCGATGAATGAGGCGCCCGCGAGCGCGGTCGCGCAGGAAAGCGCGAACGCGGTCACACCGGCTACGAGACGCTTGGCCACTATGGGTTGAACACGGGCGGTTACGCCGCGATGCGCTCGACCGGCGCGCCGTTCGCCGATTGGAGGAGATCGAGGATGATCCCCTCGCGCAGACCACCCTTGCCGATCTGAAGCGGCTGGCCCAGGAGCTCTGAGAGCTTTTCGAGCAACAGCACGCCGGCGGGCAGGATGCGGACCCGTCGTGGGTCGAGCTCGAACCGTTTCGCCACGTCGTCGACGGGATCTCCGGCGAGCACGCGTACGCCACGCTCGAGCGTCTCGTACTCGAGCACGGACCCCACGAGCGTGCGCAGCGAGGTCGCGCTGCCGCCGACGGCCACCGCCTGATCAGGTCTCGGCACCTCGACGCCGTCGAAGAAGTCGTCGATGTGGTCGCGGAGCTTGCGGATCTCGGAGGCCGAGGGCGGGTCGCTTGCAAAGAAGTCCTCGGTCAGGGCGCCGGACCCGATGTGGAAGGACTTCACCCAGTCGACCCCCTCCGCGACGGTCCCGATGATGATCTCCGACGAACCGCCGCCCACGTCGACCACGCCGATATCGCCCTCGACGGGGTGGCCCAGAGTCTTGGTCGCGCCGACGAAGGCGAGGCGGCCCTCCTCTTCCTCGGAGAGAACTTCGATCTCGACGCCCGAGAGCTCCACGAGCTTCTTCACGGCCTTCTTGGAGTTCTTGGCGTCACGGATCGCGGCTGTGGCGACCGTGCGGATCGCCTCGGCACCGAGCTCCTGCGCAAGCTTCACCTGGGTGCGCACAACATCGCCCACCTCGGCGATCTTCTCCTTGGACATGGAGCCGTCACGCTTCGTGTCGGCGCCGATCTGCGTGTAGGCGCGCTGCTCCATGACTTTGCGGAGCTGGCCCTCCTGCGGCTCAGCGACGAGCACGCGCGTGGTGTTCGAGCCAATGTCGATCGCCGCGCAGAGCATCGTCAAGTGTCATGGCGAGTGTGGCAGACCGCGCGGATAACCCGCGCAGACGGGACGCTAGAGCTCCGCAGGGAGGACGCCGGGGTGGGAGGCGTCCTGGAATTCCTGAAAGAGCCCGGTGACGATGTAGGCGACCTGCTCGCCGATGTCGACGGCGTTGTCGCCGATGCGCTCAAGCGCCCGGGCGACAAGAATCATCGTCATCGCCCATTCGCGCGTGTCAGCGTCCTCACCAATCTCAATCGCGATCTGGAAGCACTCCTTGTTCAGGTTGTCGACGACATCGTCCTGGCGAACGAGGTCCTTGGCTGCGTCGACGTCGCGGTTCTCGAAGGCGCGCTTCACCTGGGTCACGAGCGATCGGACTTGCCTTCCCATCGTGTAGATGTTCGAGAGCATCCGCTCGTTCGCGGGCGGATCGGTGCCCACCAACGGGATGACCTTCGCGATGTTCACACACTGGTCCCCCATGCGCTCCATGTTCTTCATCACGTGCAGAAGTGCGGAGATGAGGCGCAGATCGGTCGCCACCGGCGCCTGCATCGCGAGCATGGTCAAGAGTCGCTGGTGCACCTCGAGGTACCTGCCGTCGAGCACGTCGTCGTTGGCGACCACGTGTGCCGCGAGCTCCATGTCTTGATGCTGGACCGCCTCGATCGTGCGATCCAACGCCTCGACCACAAGGTTCAGTCCGTCGAGCGCACGCGCCTCGAGGGCTTTCAGGTCGTCTTGATAGTGCAACCTGGCCTCCTCGGGAGCCTCTTTGCTAACCGACTTTTCCGGAAACGTAGTCCTCAGTCCTTTTGTCGCTCGGGTTCGTGAAGATCTTCTCGGTGTCGTCGTACTCGATAACGCGGCCCCACCGGTTCTTTTCATCGGAGTCGAGTTCGACGATCAGAAATGCGGTCCGGTCGGAGACTCGGGCCGCCTGCTGCATGTTGTGAGTGACGATGACGATCGAGTAGCGATCCTTGAGGTCCATCATCAGATCCTCGATTTTCCCGGTGGAGATGGGGTCCAGGGCGGAGCATGGCTCGTCCATCAGGATCACATCGGGCTCGACTGCCATGCACCGGGCGATGCACAGGCGCTGCTGCTGTCCACCCGACATGCCGAACGCGTTGTCTGAGAGGCGATCCTTCACCTCGTCCCAGAGCGCCGCGCCCTTGAGCGCGTTCTCGACGATTTCGTCCATGTCGCCCTTCATCCCCAGGATCCGGGGTCCGAAGGCGATGTTGTCGTAGATCGACTTCGGGAACGGGTTCGGCTTCTGGAAGACCATGCCAATCCGCTTGCGGACCTCGACCGGGTCTACGTCCTTGGCATAGAGGTTTTGGCCGTGGTAGATGATGTCGCCATCCACCGTGGCGGAAGGGATCAGGTCGTTCATCCGGTTGAGGCAGCGGATCAGGGTGGACTTGCCGCAACCCGACGGCCCGATCAGCGCAGTGATGTTGTTCTGGAGGATGTCGAGCGAGACCTCGTCGACGGCGAGCTTGCCTCCGTAGCGCACGCTCACGTCGCGCAGCTCGAAGATCGAGCTGGCGGGATGCGCGGGCTTAGGCGCCGACTCGTGGGTCGCGGCCACCGTCTTAGAGAGGTCGAATCCGATCGCCTCCTGTCCCTCGGTTCCCGTTCGGTCCGGTTCGGTCAACGTCGGTTCCACCTTGCACCTACCACTTCTGTTCGTATCGATTTCTCAGCCATATGGCGACCGCGTTCATCGCGAGCAAGATGGCCATTAGGACGATGATCGCCGCGGCTGCGAGCGGCTTGAAATCCTCGTTGGAGTCCGCGGTCCAGCCAAAGATCTGAATCGGCAGGGCGGAAAAGGTGCCGTCGAAAAGGCTCGTGCCGGCGTTTGTTGCGAACGCGATCGCGCCGACGACGATCAACGGCGCCGTCTCGCCGATGGCCCGCGAAAGCGCCAGGATCGTGCCGGTGGCGATCCCCGGGATCGAGGCGGGGAGCACCTGCTTGCGGATCGTCTGCCACTTCGTGGCGCCCAGGGCCATGGAGCCCTCGCGGATCGAGGGCGGCACGGCTCGGATCGCCTCGCGGCCAGAGACGATGACCACCGGGAGCACGAGCAAGCCCAGAGTGAGCCCGCCGGCGAACACCACGTTCCCCATGCTGAGCGGACCGCGCACGAGGAAGGCCAAGCCAAGCACGCCATAGACGATCGAAGGAACGGCCGCGAGGTTTTGGATATTGATCTCGATGAGGCGGTTGAACCACTTGTCGCGGTCCGCGTACTCCTCGAGGTAGATGGCGCTCGCGACGCCGACCGGGATGATGAACGCGGCGCAAACGGCCATCAGGTAGAGCGTGCCGGTGATTGCGATTCCGATGCCGGAGCTCGACGGGTCGATGCGGGACGGGCCGTCGGTGAAGAAGCCCGGCGAGAGGCTCCCGGCGCCCTCGACGAGGATGTCGATGATCAGCGCGAGGAGAGTGATGAGCGCGATCCCGAGCAGAAAGATCAAGGCCGCGGCAAAGCCGACCTCGCGAAGCTGGGCTCCGCGCTCGCGGTGGAACGCGGTCCCGGGCATCGTGACCTCGATGACGTCCGCGGCGGGCGGAGGCGGAGGCGCGGTCATTCGTACACCTGCCTGTATTTGCGGACGAAACGGATCGCGATGGAGTTCATCGCGAGGGTGAGGAAGAACAGGATCGTGCCGCAGGCAAAGATCGACTGATATCCGATGGTCCCCGCGGGGTTGTCCCCGTCGGCCGCCGATCCCATGAAGGTGGTGATCGTCGCGAACCCGTCGCGGGGATCGATGCCAAATGCCGGTTGCAGGCCTGCGGCGAGGAGCACAATCATCGTCTCACCGATGCCTCGCGAGACACCGAGGACGATTGCGGCCACGATGCCGGAGAGGGCTGCGGGGAAGACCACGCGAGTCGCGACCTGGCGCTTCGTCGAGCCGAGCCCGTACGCGCCCTCGCGAAGCCCTTGAGGCACCGCTCTCATCGCGTCTTCGGAGACGGAGGCGATCGTCGGCACGATCATGATCCCCATCACCAGACCGGCGGCGAGGGCGTTGAAACCCTTCACCTCGATCCCGACGGCCTGAAGCACCTCCGGCGTCACGAACGTGAGCGCGAAGTAGCCGAAGACCACGGTTGGGACGCCGACGAGCACCTCGAGGACCGGCTTGACGACCTTCCGGACCCTGGGGGTCGCGTACTCGGAGAGGTAGATCGCCGAGGCTAGCCCGATGGGAATCGCCACCAGGACCGCGATGCCGGTGATCAGGAAAGTCCCGTTCAGAAGCTGCCAGATCCCGAACTTGGGGTCAGCGTCAAAGAGCGGGCCCCATGAGCCGTCCGTAAAGAACCTCGTGCCGACCTCCGCGAAGAACGGAATCGATTCGGCGAGGAGCGCGACGACGATCCCGACCGTGGTCAGGATCGAGATCGCGGCGGCGGCGAAGAGGAGGAGGCGAACCGCCTCCTCCCCCCACCGTCGTCGCTTGAGGGTCAGTTCAGGCACTAACCCTCCAGAGCCGAGGCCGCCTTGTCGGCCTGCGTCTCGTCCATCGGGACGATCAGCGCGGCATCAGCGATCGTGTCGTAGTTATCGACCACGAACTGGACGAATCCGGCCCCGGCCTCATCGGCGAGGAGTTCCGCCGAGGGGTACATGTAGAGGGGGCGGGAGAGCGGCGCGTACTCACCCGTCTGGATCGTTGCGGGATCCGGCGCCACGCAGCCGTCTCCCGAGTCGACCGAGACGAGGTTGAGCTGATCGGCGTTCTGCTCGTAATAGCTGAAGCCGAAGTAGCCGAATCCCGCCTCGTCACCTGCCACGCCGGTGACGAGCTGGTTGTCGTCCTCTGATGCCTGGTAATCCGAACGGCTCAGGCCCTCCTCACCGTTGATCTCATCGGTGAAGTAATCGAACGTTCCGGAGTCGGTGCCAGGGCCGTAGAGGCTGACCTCAGCGTCCGGGAGCGGCTCGCCGGTATCCGCGTCGTCACCCAGGTCGGCGTAGCTGGTGACGGAGTCGTCCGTCCATAGCTGCGCGAGCTGGTCGGTTGTGAGACAGGAGATCTCGAGACTTGGGCTGGTGGCGATCGCGATCCCGTCGTTGGCGACCTGGACCTCGGTGTACTCGACTCCGCCCTTCTCGCAAAGCGGCACTTCCTCCGCCTCGTCGATGGGCCGGGACGCGTTCGAGATGTCCGTCTCACCTGCGCAAAAGCGCTCGAAGCCGCCACCTGTGCCGGCGGCGCCTACGCTGATCGAAACGTCGGGGTTTTCCCCGTTGAAAAGTTCTGCCGCAGCCTCGGCGAAGGGCTGCACGGTGCTGGAGCCGTCAAGGGCGATTTCGCCGCTGAGACCGCTGGGGCCCTCGACGTCGCCGGTTGCGTCGGCATCGTCGCCGCACGCGCTCAGGCCTAGGGCAAGGATGCCGCCAAGGCCGGTTGCAATCAGCCAGTTCTTTGGATTGTTTTTCATGACCCGAAGCGTTCCAGCGCTTCGGGCCGGGGTTGTTACCGCGGTGAGTACGTCCTGTGAAAAGGTTGTGAACGCAGATTTGAATCGTCCGTCTGCGGCTCAGCCTCGGTCGGCGCGGTATCCGTACGTGCCGAGGGATCGTCGGGCTCGGGCTCGAAGCGGTATCCCACGCCGAAATGCGTGTGCACGTACGCCCACTCGGGCGACGCCTTCTGAAGCTTCGAGCGAAGCTTGCGGATGAAAACGTCAACGGAGCGGTCGCCGTGGGCCATCGCGTATCCCCAGACCCGCTGGTAGATGTCTTCCCGCTCGAGCACCTTGCCATTGGCTTGCGCGAGACAATCCAAAAGCTCGAACTCGCGGCGGGTCATGTTGAGGCTGCGGCCGGCGACGAACGCCTGGAACTGGTCGGGCCGGATCTCGAGCTCGCCCGCTACGACCGGGCCTACTTCGCGGTTGATACGGCCACGGCGACGACGCACGATCGCCTCGACGCGAGCGATCACTTCCTCTGGGTGGGCGGGCTTGGTGATCCAATCGTCGGCGCCGTTTCGGAGGCCCCTGACGCGCTGCGCGACAGTCGAGCCGTGGGAGACGATCACCAGAGCCAGGTCGGGAAGCATCGCGGACACGCGCTCGAGGTAGTCCCAGGCGTTGGCGCCCAGCACGTCGGGGTCGACGATCAGGGCGTTCAGCTTCATCGCGACGAGTTCGTCGGCGGGAATCGTGCTCGAAAGCGTCCGGTGCTCCCAACCCGCAGCCTCGAGGCGTTTGCCGAGGACGCGGACGAAGCCCGAATCAGTATCGATGACAGCGAGGCGCATGGTGCCTTGCGGAGAAGTCATGAGCTGCGCTCAATGGTAGGGCGCGAGATGGCCTTGAACGGGGCCGTTCACAAAGGTTTCACAGGCAGATTGACGGGATCTTTACGTGAACTGGGCAGAAACGGCCGATGGTTGGGGCATGAGCATCGGAGAAACAGCGCAGTTCATGTCTGGGCGCCACGGTCGGTGTTGGCGTCGTCTTCGCAGCGCTTCTGGCCTCGACGGCGTCGATCCGCGCTGGTGCGAGCTGGGAGGCCCGCCACAGGGTTCGAGCGACGGCGTTCGCCTCGTTCGCAGGCATCTCGGGTATCGCGGCGCTCGGTGGGATGGTCCTGGGCGTCATCTGGGTGGTCCTGAGCTCGCCGCTAGCGATCTAGCGGCACCGTGGGGCTGGCCACGGGCGGCTGGTTCCAGTACCGTGCCGCGCTGCCATCAACGCGCTCGAAGCAATCGTCCTGGGGATCATCCAGGGCCTGACGGAGTTCCTGCCGATCTCGTCGTCGGGCCACCTTCTCATCGTGCCCGCATTCGCCGGCTGGGAGGACCCGGGGGCGGCGTTCACCGCCGTGATCCAGCTGGGGACGATGGCCGCCGTGGTCGTGTACTTCCGCAAGGACCTGGCACGGATCGCCGTCGCGTTCTTGCGCTCGATCAGAGGTGACCGCTGGCGCTCAGCCGACATCGACGCTCGAATGGGCTGGTACATCGCGCTCGGAACGATCCCGATCAGCGTCGTCGGGCTGGCCCTCTCGGATCAGATCGAGGAAGGCGCTCGTTCCCTCTACCTGGCGGGAATTACCCTGATCCTGTTCTCGTTCGTGATGCTCGCCGCCGAGCGCTACGGGCAGCGCCGTCGCGAGCTGGAAACGATCAACAAGCGCGATGCCCTGGTCATCGGCGGCTTCCAGGCCCTCGCCCTCATTCCGGGAGTCTCGCGCTCCGGTGCCACGATCTCGGCCGGGTCTGTTCCTCAACTTCGAACGGACATCTGCGGCGCGCTACTCCTTCCTTCTCTCGGTGCCCGCCGTGGTGCTCTCGGGCCTGTATGAGCTGAAGGAGGTGGGCTCAGGTGACGGGCCTGGCGTGGGGCTGACCCTCCTCTCCACGGTGCTCGCCTTCATCTCCGGCTACATCGCGATCGCGTGGCTCCTGCGCTTCGTCGCAAACCACTCGATCGGCGCGTTCGTTCCGTACCGCATCGCCCTTGGCGCGCTGGTGATCGTCCTCACGGCGACCGGTGCGATCAGCACCGCATAACCCCGAAGGCGGCCGGGTGTTGCCCCTCGCCGGGGGCGCGGACATCCTTGTCCGCCCGCCCACCGGACATCCATGTCCTGGCTATACCCCCGGTGAAGGGCCAACCACCCGTCCGCCCCGGTAGAGTTCGCTCCGATGCACCGCGTCCGCCTCATCCTGTTTGTCCTTACAGTGTTTTTCCTCACGAGCCCGGTGGCTATGGCTGCTGATGGTGAGGGGCTGTATGGGCGGACCAATGACAAGGTCATCACGTTCTTCTGCTTCGGCGTGATCATCTTCTTCACGCTGTTCGTGATCTTCGCGTCGATCCTTCAGAACCGCCTCGAGACCCGCAAGGAGCGGGCTCGCGAAGACATCGAGCGCCTGACCAAGCCGTAGCGGGCGCCCACGTTAAGACTCGCGCCGATGAGTGAGACGCGATACGAGCGGATCGGAGCGGCTGCGGTCCTGACGATCACCCGCCCCGAGCGCCGCAACGCAGTGGACGCCGCGACCGCGATGGCGCTCAAGGAGGGCTTCGACGCCTTCGAGAGCGACGACGACGCGCGCGTCCTGATCCTCACTGGCGAGGGGCCGGAGGCTTTCTGCGCCGGCGCTGACCTGAAAGCGCTGACCGAAGCGGTCGCGGCGGGCATCGACCCGCTCGAGTGGCTGCCCCGGTTCGCCGACGGGCCGCTCG
The DNA here is from genome assembly GCA_963786495.1 of uncultured bacterium. Taxonomy (GTDB): domain Bacteria; phylum Actinomycetota; class Thermoleophilia; order Solirubrobacterales; family 70-9; genus JALZKA01. Next base: position 555,378 of record CAWAZL010000002.1, read on the forward strand.
GCTTCAGCCGCCTCCAGGCATCGAAGCCGACGATCGCCGCGATCTCAGGCTGGTGTCTGGCCGGTGGCCTGGAGCTCGCGCTGTGGTGCGACCTTCGGATCGGAACCGAAGATGCGAAGCTCGGCTTCACCGAGCGCCGGTTCGGCGTGCCCCTCATCGATGGCGGCACCCAGCGCATGCCGCGCATCGTCGGCATGGGGCGCGCCCTGGAGATGATCCTTACCGGGCGTGTCCTGGAAGCGGAAGAGGCTCACTCGTGGGGCCTTCTCAACGAGGTCGTTGCGCCGGGAGCCCATCTCGAGCGCGCGCTGGAGATGGCCGAGGGCCTGGCCGCCTTCCCGCAGACGACGATGCTCTCGGACCGCAAGGCAGCGCTCGAGGGGATCGGCATGACCTTCACCGAGGGGATCGCGCACGAGGCAGAACTCGGGCGCGCGTCGGTCGAGACGGGCACCAAGGGCGCAGCGCGCTTCGCCTCCGGCGAGGGCCGCGGCGGTTCCGGCACCGGCGTCTAGGTACGCGCCAGCAGCGGCGAGATGAGCGCGGCGGCCGCAAAGGTCGCCACCGCCGCGAGAGCGATCGAGGCCCCGGCCGCGAGCTCCAAGTAATAGCTCGCGTAAAGGCCCGCCAGACCGGCAGCAACTCCCAGGACGGCGGCGAGGACCAGACTCGGCCCCAGCCCACGGGCAAAGCGGAGAGCCGCGGCACCAGGAGCCAAGAGCATCGCCACCACGAGCAGGTTCCCCAGCGCTCCGACCGCAACGAGCGTCGCCGCGGCAAGAAGCACGAGCAACGCAAGCTCAGCGCCCTGCGGGCTCACCCCGAGGCTCCGCGCCGCCTGCTTGTCGAAGCCGCCCAGGGCGAGCGGGCGGTGAAGAGCGGTGAGGGCGACGATGGACCCGAGTGCCAGCGCACCGGTGGCGACGAGATCGCCCGAAGAGACGCTGAGCGGGTCCCCGAAGAGGATCTCGCCCAGCCGAGCCGGCACTTCCGGGCGCAGGGCCAGGAGCACGCCCGCCCCGAACAGCGTGGTCACGACCACCGCGATCGCGGTGTCGGAGCCCACGCGGCGCTCACGGCCGGCCAGGGCGATCGCCACCGCGGCGACGATGAGGCCGCCACCGGCTCCGATCAAGAGGGGCACCCCGGCGAGGGAGGCGACCACCAAGCCCGGCAGCGCCGCATGAGCCAGGGACTCGGCCGAATAGCTCTGCCGGAAGAGGACGAGCCAGACACCCAACGGCCCGCACACGATCCCGAGCAGCGCAACCTCGGCCAGCGCCCGGCGCCCGATCTCGCCGGCGAACGGATCTGTAGCCAGTCCAGCACTTAGTGGTGGTGGTGCTGGACGACTACCGCCTTGCCGCCACCGGGAAGCGTGATCATCTCGCCGCCGTAGGTCCGCTCGAGCGTCTCTGCGTCCAGGACCGACGGCGGGCCGTAGGCGATCTGGCGGCGATTGATGCAGAGCACGCGGTCGGCCTCTTGGGCGTCGTTGATGTCGTGCGTTGCGACCAGGATCGCGCGGCCCGTCTCCTTCAGGTCCGCCAGGACACGGCCGACTCTCGATGCCGAAGCGCGGTCGAGCCCGCCGAGCGGCTCGTCCAGGAGGAGCACCCGCGCCTCGCGGGCCAGGGCCCGGGCGATGAGCACGCGCTGGCGCTGGCCGCCCGAAAGCTCCCCGAAAAGCGTCCCTGCCTCAGCCTCGAGGCCGACCAGCTCGAGCGCCTCCTGGGCGCGGCGGCGGCTGGCGAGGGGTAAGCGGCGGTACCAGGGCGCATCGGCATACGTGCCCATCGCGGCGACATCGAGCGCCGAGACTGGGAAGTCGAGCCGCGCGCGCTCGGTCTGCGGCACGTAGGCAACGCGGCCCTTGATCTCGACGGCGCCAGACCGCCGGGGGAGCTCGCCAAGGAGCGCTCTGAAGAAGCTCGTCTTGCCGCCTCCGTTGGGCCCGAGGACAGCGACGATCTGACCGGCGTCCACGTGGAGGTCGATCTCAGAGATCGCATCCGATCGCGGTCCGTAACCGCCGCGAAGGCCGGCTGTGGTGACCAGCGCGGTCATGCCGTGCTCTCCGTTGCTCGGCCCGTGAGCGCCGTGGCAGTTGCGGCGACAGCGAACACAGCCCCTCCCAGGACGGCAATTGCCGCTCCGGGTGGCACGTCCAGCTCGAAGGCCAAGAGCAGGCCACCGATGCCCTCGGCGAGCGCCAGGCCAACGGCTGTCAACTCAAGCGCCCCGACGCTGCGCGTGAAGAGTCGTGCTGTTGCCGCCGGCATCACCAGGATGGCCGAGACCAGGAGCGCGCCCACGGCGTCGACCGCGGCGATGACCGCGACTGCGATCGCGGCGATGAGAAGGCGATCGGCGACCCTGGAGCGGAGGCCCAGCGCGGGCGCGACCTGCGGGTCGAACCCCGTGGCGATCCATGTACGCCTGAACGCGGCCGCGGCTGCGAGCACCACGAGGGTCGCGACAAGTGTGGCGAGCAGCTCATCGTCGCCGATGGCCAGCAGGCTGCCGAACAGGAGGCGGTCGACGCCAGACCCGGAGTCGAAGACGTCGCTTGCCAGGATGATCCCGACCGCCAGTGCCGCGACAAGAAGGAGCGCGGTCGCGACATCACGCCCCAGGCCGCGAACGCGGCCCAGGCGCTCCAGCCCTGCCGCGTAGGTGCCCCCAACCGCCAGCGCGGCAAGCGCGGGCGGAATTCCAGCGGGCCCCGCAAGCACCAGGCCGGGGAAGGTCGCCGTGCCGACGGCGTGCGTGTAGAAGGCGAGGCGCCGGAGGACGATCTGCGCTCCGATAACGCCCGCCAGCGGCGCCAAGAGCAAGATCTCGAGCGCGGCGCGCTGCATGAACGGGAGGCTGAAGGGGTCGATGGGCCAGGGCATCGGGCTCAGTCGCAGTCCGGGCAGCGGCCTTTGAGGATCACGTCGTGCTCGTCCACGCTCGCCGCCAGGCGCTTGCCCAGCTTTGCGATCGCCCGCTCGAGCGCTTCGTCTTCAAACGGAATCGCATCGCCGCAATTGCGGCAGACGAAGTGGTGGTGGTGATGGCGCCCGTCGGGCATCGCGGGCTCGTAGCGGGCCGACTCGGATCCCAGGTCGAGCCGCTGCACGAGCTTTAGGTCCTCGAGCACCTCAAGGGTCCGGTAGACAGTCGCGATGCCCACCTTCTTCTTGCGCCGCTTGAGCTCGTCGGCGATGTCCTGAGCGGTGACAACACAACTCTGACGCCCGATCGACTCCAGGACCGCCGAGCGGGGGGCGCTGGCCTTGTGGCCGTGCTCACGGAGCGTCGCCTCGGCAACGTCGGCCCACTCCTCTGCTCCGCGCGGCCCGTGCATTATGGGACGCCCAGGGGGTCACACGACTGTGATCCCTTCGAGAGGCCCCGGACGAGCGCCGTCGTGTTCGCCAAGAGCGCCCCGACGTAGGTGTCGCCTGGAGAGCCCGCCTCGCCAAGGGAGTCGGCGTAAAGCTCGTCGCCGACCTCGACGCCAGCTTCGTCCGCGATCGCCCCCTCGAGCTCGCCGCTCAGGCCGGCTTCCGGGAAAACGCCCGGAACATTCTCCTCGCGCAGTAGCTCCACCAGGTCCGCGGTCTCACCGCTCGAGGGCTGAGCCTGAGTGGAGAGCGCGGGAACAGCGGAGCCGAGGACCTCGATGTCGTAGCGGTCTGCGAAGAGACCAAGCGCGTCGTGAGAGGTGACCAGCTTGCGAGCGTGCTCGGGAAGGCCGTCGATGCACGCGGCGATCACGCGGTCCGTCCGCCGGAGCTCGGCGTCGTACGCATCGGCGTTCTCGGCGAATGCACTCGCACCGTCGGGGTCGGCGTCCGCAAGCGAGTCGCGGATCGCCTCGTTCGCGGCGATCGCGTTGATCGGGTTCTGCCACCAGTGCGGGTCTTCCTCGCCTTCGCGGGTGCGCGTGGCGGGCGCCTCATCGAGGAGCGTCAGGACCTGCGCGTCCGTGCCCGAGCCCTCGATCAGCTCGTCAACCCACTCGTCCACCTCGCCGCCCGACGTGATGACAAGGTCGGCGCCGGCGATCGCCGTGGCGTCGCTCGGGCGCGGCTCGTAGTCGTGAGGGTCGGCGTTGGGAGGAAGTATTCCGTGGACCTCCGCCTCGTCCCCGGCGACGTTGCGGGCAATATCCGCGACCTGGGTAGTCGTCGCGACAACCTCGGCCTCTGAGCCCTCGTCGGACGATCGGCACCCCGCCAGCAGGGGAAGGGCAACAACGCAAATGAGACTCATTCGCAACATTGGCGGAGAGCTTAGCCTCCCGACCGGCACCAACGTCCCACACTGAGCCGTATGCGTCCTGGCGTGGGACGTTCGCGGGTCTAGATCCGGAACTCGGTCAGGAGGCGCTTCTCGGCCTCGCCCTCGACCGAAGCGACCACCTCGACATGTTCGGCGAGCGGCGTGCCGCGAAGCTTGGTCGCCAGTAGGTCGTCGACCTGGAAGACGCCCGCGGAGTTGTTCATCGTGATCTCGATCATCACGGCCTTCTCCTTGCCGGCGGCGATGTCGATCGAGTCGATCGCGGCGGCGGAGATCGCGTGGATTCCCATCTGCCCCGCCTCAACCGGGATCCGCGAGCGGCCATGCGCCATGTCCAAGGCGTCGGCGACGCGCACCACTCCGGCCTCGACGGTGTACGGCTCGCCGCGGCGGCGGTGCCCGATGATCGCGTGCAGGCACTCGGCGATCACGATCGTGCGCTCACCGTCCTTGTAGACGTCGGCCAGAAGCTCTCGCAGCTTGCGCTCGGCGAGGAAGAGGCTGAATGCCTCGTGGTCGGCGCGGTGGATCGACATGCCGATGTCGTGGAGGAGTGCGCCCGCCGCGACCACCACCTCGGCGTCGCGGTCGCGCATGCCGTGGTCGGCGACCATCGCCGGCTGCACCCCACCTTTGACCAGCAAGCGGAACAGGCGCAGCGCGATGTTGAGCACGATCTGGACATGGACCCACGAGTGGTCCGACATGGAGAGCCTCTCGGAGTTGAGCTGCGCCATATGCCACCAACCCCGGACCTCGGGATCCGCATTGATCCCCGCGAGGAGCGCCTCCAGCTTGCGATTTCCGCGCGTCGGTGCCTTGACGTGGGCGCGCTCGATCGCCTCCAGCGGGCTCATCCCACGCTCGCCCGGCCCAGCCGGCTCGCTGGCCGCAGCAGCGATCTCGACCTCAGAAGGCTCATCAACCATGCGGGGAGTGTGCCACCGGCTTAGGATGCGCGCGTGGCTGGGCTTCTTGAAATCGAGCTTTCGGGAGATGTTGCTGTCGTCACGCTTCAGCGGCCCGACAAGCGGAACGCGCTTTCGATCGACCTCCGGGTCGAGCTTGCCGACGCGTTCACGAGCCTGGGCGAGGACGAGTCGGTCGGCTGCGTCGTGCTGACCGGAGCCGGCTCGGCGTTCTGCTCAGGCATGGACACGAGCCAGTTCGGCGGCGATATGGAGAACCGGAAACGGCTGGTCGAGACCTCAACCAGCGCCTTCGAGGCGGTCGGCGACTGCAAGCGCCCCGTGGTGGCCGCGGTCAACGGGCCCGCGCTGGCCGGCGGCTTCGCGCTGTCCCTTCTGTGCGACCTGCGGGTCGCCCACTCCTCAGCGGTCTTCGGGTACCCGGAGCTGCCGCGCGGGATCCCGCCGAGCTACGCATCGGCCCGGGCGGTGCTTCCTGCGACCGTCGCCCAGGAGCTGTGTCTGACCGGTCGCGTGGTCGACGCGAACGAGGCGCATCGGCTGGGGATCGTCCGCCAGGTCGTCGACGGGGACGTCGTCGAACGCGCGCGAGAGCTCGCCGAGACCGTGGCAGCGCTACCGCGACAGGCCGTTCTCGAGACCAAGCGCCGCACGCTTTTGGAGCGCAAGCACCTGTGGGGCTTCCTCTTCGACGACGAGCGCGACGTTTTCCGCCGAGCGCTCCTCGGCCCCGACGACCCGGGCGACGCAGCGGCCTAGACGAGGACGGGTGAAGCGTTCCTCAGGAGCGTCGGCCAGACGAGCGTTTCCCAGGCAGCGGCAACCACGAGCATCGGGATCGCGACAGCGACGGTCGCGAACGTGGCGGCGAGGAGGTTCCCCCACTCCCCCTTGCGGCTGGCGATCGTCCACGCGGCGAGAGGCAGGAAGACCGCGGTGAGCTCGGTCAGCGCGTGCGGGGCCACGGTCAAGACGAGGAGGGCCGGCGAGATGCCCAGTTGCTCGGCGAGCTGCGCGCCGGTAGAGCCGAGGATGAAGGCCTGGGTGACCAGCGAGAACGTGATCACGCCCACCACCCACGCGAATGCCAGGGGCCGGGCCCGCTCGTGGATGACCTTCCGCCAGCCCGTCATGTGCTGAGCCTGAAGAGGCAGGGAGCTGCCGGCGATGAAGCCCGCGACACACGCGACCGCGTGGAGCGCGAGCACCAGGCCGTTGCGCCAGATGACCGCGAAGTAGTCCTTTAGATCTGCGTCGAAGCTCACCCCTGGGATGGCGAGGAACGTGAAGTCGGGAGTCGCCACATATGCCACGGCGAGAACGGCGCTGAGCAGCGCGGCAGCGAACGCGAAGCCGCCCAGTAGCCACGACCTGAGAACCGGGCGCGGGTTACCGCGCCACTCCGCAAGAGCTCCCCGCGTTTCGGCCATGCCTTGCGTTAGGGCCATCTCCGAGACGCTCACAAGGCTCCTATCGGCAAAGCGCCCGCCGGAGCTTGAACTCCAACGGGCGCGCGGGTAGTGCGGTTTGTCATCAGGGTCTGACCCCGGGTCTGACCCCTCTACGAGTGCTTACGAACCGCAGACGGGCCAGGGACTCGAGCCGGCTTGGGCGTACAGCAGCGCGGCCCGATAGTCCTGCTCGGCCTCGGAGGCCTCGGCGGGGTTGCCGGAACCGCCGACGGACGCCCAGGTGCCCTCGTCGAACTGGTATTTGCCGTAGTAGCCGGCCGCGTTCACAGCGGTGGGGTCGCCACCGGACTCGCAGGCCGCGATGGACTCGAGCGTGGCGATCGAGACGCCCTCGATCATGCCGTCCTCGGGCTGTGGGATCGCGGGGGCCTTAGGCTTCTCGGGCGGAGGCTTCGGGACCTTCACGAGAGCCGTGTGGGTCTTCGCGTCGCCTGAGAGTGAGACGTCGCCGGCCACGACAGGCTCCTTCGCGACGGCGCCGCCGGCTGCGATGGTCGCGACCAGGGCCGTCCCGGAGAGGGCGGTCATCTTCATCTTTGTCTTCATGTTCATGCCACCGAGGCTGGCCCCGAACATGTGTTCTATGTGTGACTCCGGTCACACATAAGGGCATTTGCTCACAAATACGCACGGCGCTTGCGACGCCTGCCACTAGGGCTGGCCGCTGTGGGCTACTTCTTGCGCGCAGGCTGTGCCAACAAAGCCCGAGCATCCGATGCCGAAGGCAATCCCTCGGTCGCGCCCCAGACCCCCACCACGCCCGCCGCGACGTACATCGCTGCGGTCACTACGTCGTCCAAGGGCAGCCAGCGCGCCATGCCGGCGGCAATCACGCCGCATACCGAGTCGCCCGCGCCGGTGGAGTCGACGACCTTCGCCGGCACGCCCCTGATTGGCATCACCGAGCGCGGTGTCTGGACGAAAGCACCGTGAGCACCGCGTGTGACGACCACGGCCCGGGGCCCGAGGCCCATGAGCCACTCTCCGGCCGCCTCCGCCGAGATCATCCCGCTCAATGCGAGTGCCTCGGACTCGTTGAGCTTGACCACGTTGGCGCAAGCTATGAGCGCCGAGATCGTCTCGACCATCTCGTCGCGGGACTCCCAGCGATTTGGGCGCAGGTTCGGGTCGCAGAGGATCGCCCAGCCCCGCTCCCTCGCGAGCGCCACCGCTCGCATGGTGACCTCGCGCTCATCCTGGCCGAGCAGGGAGTCCGAACCGACGACAAGCACTCCGTCATCACCCGTGATCGCCGCCTCGAGGTGCACGCCTGCATGAGCCGACGGCCGCACCTTGTCGCCGTAGAAGGCAAATGCCGGCTCCCCTTCCGCATCAACCGAGACGAACGCGTGCGATGTCTGGACCCCGCGCAAAAGATCGAACCGGGAGGTGTCCACGCCCGCGGTCGTGATCTGCTCGTGGAGCCACAGGCCCCATTGGTCGTCGCCGACTCCGCCGATCAGCTCGACACGGTCAGAGAAGCGCGCCGCCGCCATCGCGATATTCGCGAGGGAGCCGCCCTGGCGCGGCACGAAGAAGTCGGCCTCAACGAGCGACGACACGGGCCGCTCGCAGACAAAGTCGATCAGGGCCTCGCCGAGGCAGACGATTCGCGCGTCATGCTTCTCTTCTGCCACGCCTTCGTCTGACACGTCTTCGCCTGACACGCCCGCTTCGGATTCGCCAATGGCCATTCGGGGGAAGTATCGGACATATGGCTAAGAATTCGAAGTGATGGCGCGCAAACTGGACACAGGTTTCCCGACGGCCGACGCACAAAGCGACTTCGGACGCGCGCGGCGGCGGCATCTTGGCGCGAGTCTCGCCCGCCGTTTGCGCGGCGAGTCTGGCGACGTGAACATGATTCTGCCGTTCGACGAGGTGGTCGCCGCTCTCGGGCGCAAGAGCGAGCGCTCCCTCGGGTTGAGGACCATCGAGCTCGACGCGATCGTCGGGACCGTCGACCGAACCCGCGAATTCGACCGCTCCTTCCGCCCCACCTCGAGCAGTGTGAGGCGCCGTTGGCAGCGCATCGCCGAGGCGGTCCGGCGCGGCGAGGGAATGCCGCCGATCGACGTTTACGAGATCGCCGGCATCTATTTCGTAAAGGACGGCCACCATCGCGTGTCCGTCGCCCGTCAGCTCGATCTCGAGGTGATCGAGGCCTACGTGACACAGATCGTCACCGAGGTGGGTGCCGATGCGAGCGTTCGCATCGCGGACCTTGCCCTGAAGAGCCACGAGCGACTCTTCTTCGAGCGCGTCCCGCTGCCGCCCGAACTCCGCAGCCGGATCCAGCTCTCGGAGGGATCGTGGTACGCCGGGCTGGCGGAGGGGGTCGAGGCGTGGGGCTTTCGACTGATGCAGGGCCGCGGCGAGTTCATGACCCGCGAGGAGGTCGCCCGCGAGTGGTTCGAGCAGGAGTTCGAGCCCGTCGTTCAGCTCATCCGCGAGGAGAACCTGGCCGAAGGGCAGACCGACGCCGAGGCATACGCGCGAATCGTCAGCCTGCGCTACCTCCTGCTGCGCACCCACCGCTGGGACGCGGAGACGCTCGAGCGCCTACGCGAGGAGCTCCGCCGCAAGCCTCCCCGCGACGAGGACACCATCACCCACACGATGCGGGGCGATCTCCGCGGCTAGCCCTCAGTGGCCCAAGTTCGCGCCCGAGTCCGGATCGAAGAAGTGGAGCTTGGTCGAGTCGACCCAGAGCTCCGCGCTCTTGCCGCGCTCGACCTCAGATGCCGCATCAAGGCGGGCCACCACGAGGCCTTCGCCTGAGCTCGGCACCTCGGACGTGCCGGCGTCCTCTGCCAGCTCTTTGAGCTCGTCAGATTCGACCGAGTCGCCCTTCACCGAGAAGTACGCGTACTTCTCGGATCCCATCGACTCGACCAGATCGATGTCGGCGCTGAAGGTGGCGCCCTGGTCCTTCGCGTCGCCAACCAGGGCAGCGTCCTCGAAGCTCTCCGGGCGAACTCCGGCGATGACCTTGCCCGAGTGAGAACCGAGCTTCTCGCGGTGCTCCTCGGGCAGCTCCACGTCGCCGAACGGCAGCTTCACGCGCCCGCCCTCGATTGTCGCCGCCATGAAGTTCATCGCCGGCGAGCCGATGAAGCCGGCGACGAACAGGTTGTCCGGCTCGTTGTAGAGCTCAGCCGGAGATCCGACCTGCTGGAGGACGCCGGCGCGCATCACGGCCACGCGGTCGCCAAGCGTCATCGCTTCGGTCTGGTCGTGGGTGACGTAGACGGTGGTGGTCCCGAGATCGGCCTGGAGGCGCGAGACCTCGGTGCGCATCTGAACGCGTAGCTTCGCGTCGAGGTTCGAGAGCGGCTCGTCCATCAGGAACGCGGAAGGGTCGCGCACGATCGCGCGGCCCATCGCCACACGTTGGCGCTGGCCGCCCGAGAGGTTCGCCGGCTTGCGGTCGAGATGTTGCTCCAGGTCAAGCACCTTCGCCGCGTCCTCGATCTTCTTCGTGATCTCGGAGTCCTCGACACCGGCGAGCCGCAGGGGGAACTCCATGTTCTCGCGCACGCTCATGTGCGGGTAGAGCGCGTAATTCTGGAAGACCATCGCGATGTCGCGGTCCTTGGGCGCACGCTCGTTGACAACGTCGCCGCCGATCGTGAGCTTTCCGTCCGTGATGTCCTCGAGTCCGGCGATCATCCGCAGCGCCGTCGACTTGCCGCAGCCCGAAGGCCCGACCAGGATCATGAACTCGCCGTCAGCGATCTCGAGGTTCAGGTCCTTGACCGCCTCGAACCCGTCGGCGAACTTCTTGGAGACTCCGTCCAGAACGATCTCAGCCATTGATATTCCTCTCTATCCCTTGACGGCGCCAGCCGTCAGTCCGGCGACGATGCGCCGCTGGAAGATCAGTACGAAGATGATGATGGGCACGGTCACGAGGCTCGCCGCCGCGGCGATCGAGCCGGTCGGCTCCTGGAACTGCGAGTCGCCCTCGAAGAAGGCGATCGCCGCCGGAACGGTTCGCGATGCATCCGACGACGTCAAGGAGATCGCGAACACGAAGTCGTTCCAGCAGAAGATGAAGACCAGGATCGCCGCGGTGAACACGCCTGGCGCGGCGAGCGGCACGATCACCTTGCGGAAGGCCTGGAAGGGCGTCGCCCCATCTACCTGAGCAGCCTGCTCGAGGTCCCACGGGATCTCGCGGAAGAAGGCGACGAGGGTGTAGATCGCAAGCGGCAGCGCGAACGTGAGGTACGGGATGATCAGGCCGAGCCAGGTGTCGTAGAGGCCCAGCGCCCTCCACATGTCGAAGAGCGGGCCGACCGTCGAGATCGGCGGGAACATCGCGATCGCGAGCGCGCCCGCAAGCACCAGCGCCTTGCCCGGGAAATCGAGCCGCGCAATCGCGTAGGCGGCGAATGCGGCCAGGACGATCGCGATCGTCGTCGCGATCAGGGCGATGCCGATGGAGTTGATGAGCGGCGCGAGAAGCGGCGAGTCCAGGCCGCCCTCGAACAGGCCCTTGTAGTTGTCGAACGTGAACTCCTGCGGGAAGAACTTTGTCAGGAGAGAGTCGCCGGCGGTGATCGTCGCGGGGTCCTTGAAGGAGAGCGAGACGATCCACAGCACCGGGATCAGCGCGAAGAACAGGACCAGGATGATCCCGACGGTCCACATGGTCGTCTCACGGCCGCTTCTGTATTCAGCCACCGGGTCTCCCTTCGTTCATCTTCACGCCGAACCCCTTGATGAAGAGGAACGCGATCAGGAACACGCAGATGAAGATCAGAACTGACACCGCGGAGCCCAGCCCGAGGTTGAGGCGTTCGATCAGCTGGTTGTAGCCCAGGATCGAGACCGATTGGGTGTCCTGCGCACCCCCGGTCATGATGAAGATGTTGTCGAAGATCCGGAAGGCGTCGAGGGTCCTGAAGAGGAGCGCGACCAGGATCGCCGGCTTCATCAGGGGCAGCGTGATCTTCCAAAAGCGCTGCCATGCGCTCGCGCCGTCCACCTTTGCAGCCTCGTACAGGCCGTCGTCGATCGTCACGAGGCCGGCCAGGAGCAGGAGCGCCATGAATGGCGTCGTCTTCCAGACCTCGGCCATGATGATCACCGCAAACGAGGAGAAGCGGTCGCCGAACCACGCCTTGTCGTCGGCTATGAACGGCAGTTGGTTCACAAAACCGGTGTCGACGTCGAAAGCGAACTGCCACGAGAACGCCGCGACCACCGTGACGATGCCGTAAGGAATCAGGACCGAGGTCCGCACTACGCCCCGCCCGAAGATCGCCCGGTGCATGACGAGGGCGATGATCATTCCGAGGGTCAGCTCGAGCGCAACGGAGATCACCGTGACGAAAGTGGTGTTGAAGACGTCAGTCCACCAGAGCCCGGAGGTGAGGACGGCCTGGTAGTTGTCGAATCCGACGAAGCCGCCGTCCTCGGGGAACCGCAGATCGATCTCCTGGAGGGAGAGGATCACCGCGTAGCCAATTGGATATGCCGTGACGAGCACCATCGCGATAACCGCGGGCGCGCACAGCATCCAGCCCAGCTTGCGCTCGGATTTCGTCCGGTCGCTCACAAGACTCCTTCCCTCTTCACCGCTTGCTCGACCAGGTCCTGCAGCTCGTCGTATGCCTCCTGGGCGTCCTCGGGATCGATGTCGCCGATCGGGTGAAGCGCTGACTGGATCGCGATCGAGACGTCGGTGTAGGCCGGGGTGACCGGGCGGGGCGCGGCGGCCTCGATCGACGAGCGGATCAGGTCGGAGAATCCGGGATAGACGTCCTCGATCTCCTTCTCGTCATAAAGCGTCTCGTCGGTCGGGGGCAGGCCGCCCAGCTCCGCCGCCGTGAGCTGGTTTTCCGGCTGGACCAGGCAGGCAGCCGCCTCGAACGCAAGGTCGGAGTTGGTCGAGAATTCGGAGATCCCGAGGTTGATGCCGCCCAGCGGCGGCGCGGAAGGCTCGCCTTCGACCACGGCCGGATACTCAGCGGCCTCGAGCTGCTTGAAGACGTCGGGCGCGTTCTCCTTCGCGCTGGGGTAGACGAACGGGTAATTGAGCATGAAGCTCGAGTCGCCCGCCTCGAAGCCGAGCCGGGCCGTGTCCTCGGTCGACGTGTCGATGTTCGGCGCCGCGGCGTCCGAGGTCGCGAAGCGCGCCATCGTCTCGATCGCGTCCATGGTCGGGCCTTCCTCCAGCCCCACCTCCTCGGGACCGGCCAGAACCTCCGCGCCAGCGGATGCGATCATCGAGTTGACCCAGACGACGAAGCCCTCGTACTGGTCGGCCTGCACCTGGATCGTTCCCTGCTCGCCGATCTGCTCGGCTTGCTCGACCATCTCGTCCCAAGTGGCCGGCGCCTTGTCCACCCGGTCCTTCCGGTACCACAGAAGCTGTGTGTTCGAAGTGAACGGAGCGGCGTAAAGCTTGTCCTCGAACGAGGCGCCCTCGACGACTGAGTCAAAGGTGTTCTCGGTCACCTGCTTCTCGAGGTCTCCCTCCCATGGCTGGATCCAGCCCGCGTTGGCGAACTCCGCGGTCCAGATCACGTCCATGCCGATGATGTCGATCGAGGTGTCCTCGGCGCCGAGCCTGCGAACGAGCTGCTCGCGCTGGCCGTCGGCGTCGTTGGGGAGGAGCTCGAAGGTGATCGTGTACTCGCCGTTCGACTCCTCGGAGCATTTGGTGGCGGCTTCGGTGAACGCGCCGCTGGGCTCGTTGAAGACGAAGAAGGAGAGCTCGGTGCCCTTCGCCTCCTCCTCGCCGCCGCTACATGACGAAAGCGCGAACCCAGCCGCAAGCACTGCGGCGACACTCGAAATTCGTCCAACCTTGGAACCTGGGGCCAACTCTCCTCCTCTCGGAGGCGAAGCTACCCCGGGGTAAGGGGCGGCAAACAGAGACCGTCTATTCGTCCACCCGCGAGCGGCGGGCCACGATCAGGTGCCGGTAGTGCTCAAGCAAGGATCCCTCGACGCCCCGCTGGGCCGAAACGCTCCTTCGCTCGGGATCGGTCAAGCCCAGCCATGGCTCGCCGGTCGTGAAGCCGCCGAGCGGCTCGGGCTCCCACTGCATGGGGTGTCGGCACGGATCCCGCCCCGCGCGGTCATACGGGGCATCCGCTCCCTTGCCGTCCACCATCCCGATCTCGTCGCCTTGGTAGATGAAGACCGTTCCAGGAAGCGACAACAGGAACTCAGCCGCCCGAGCTGCGTTCTCCTCGCCGAACCGGGTCGCGAGTCGCGGGAAGTCGTGGTTTGAGAGCGCCCACGCGACCCCGCCCAAGCGCTGGCCCTCGGCGACGATGTCGGCCATGCGGTCCTCGTCGAACGGCGAGTGGAGGAGCTCGAACGCGAACGCGAGGTCCAGATGCTCGAGATATGGCCCGAGGTCGCGCGTGGGCCTGTACACCTCACCCACCAGGAGGGCGTCCCCCGCCGCCTCGCGCATCGCCTCGAGTGCCACGCCGATCTCGGTCCCGGCCTCGGAGTGGACGTGCGCGAGGCGCCCGTACTCATCCCCGAGCGGCAGCGGAAAGGGCTCGGTCGCCACTGGGTCATCGCGGAGCCCAGGGTCCTTCATCAACTGCTGAAGCGCGTCGGCGCGGAAGCCGTCCACGCCCCGGCTGGTCCAGAAGCGGATCACGTCCCCCATCGCCTCGCGAACCTCGGGGACCCGCCAGTCGAGATCCGGCTGCTCGGGATAGAACGAGTGGAGGTAGTAGCGGCCGGTCTCTTCGTCCAGCGTCCATGCCGGCCCGCCAAACGCCGCGACCCAGTTGTTCGGCGGCTCGTCGGCCCAGACGTAGTACTCGGGGTGCTCGCGGAACCAGCGGTGCTCGATCGAGGTGTGGGAGGGCACGAAGTCAAGGAGGACCTTGAGCCCCAGCTCGTGGGCCCGCGCGACGAGCCGATCGAAGCCGTCGAGGTCACCAAGCTCCGGCGCGACATCGCAGTGGTCGGCGACGTCGTAACCCATGTCCGCCAGCGGCGAGGGGTAAATCGGCGAGAGCCAGAGGGCGTCGACACCCAGGTAGGAGAGGTGGTCCAAGCGCGACTCGATCCCCGCCAGGTCGCCAATCCCGTCACCGTCCGAGTCCTGGAAGGAACGTGGGTAGATCTGGTAGACGACCGCGTCGTCCCACCATCGCGGATTTCGATCTGTCATCGGTCTGCGGAGATTCGCAGAGCGGCATCGCCCATCGAGACGAAGAGGTCGGTGCAGTCGTCGATGAGCTGGTCGCGCGTCATGTCGAGCTCACCGCCGATCCATGCGATCAGGGTCTCGGCGAGACCCCCGACCAGCATGAAGCTGGTGAGGCGGACGATGCGGTCGGCTTCGTCCGGCGTTCCGTAGAAGGCGCGGGCCTGGTCGCCCAGGAGGCCGGCGAAGCCCGACAGCGCCTCGTAGCGGCGATTCGCGAGGGCGGTCGAGCCGGTCGCCTCGACGAACGCGATGCGGGCTTTGCGCGGATCGTCGGTCAGGAACTCGACGAACGCGCCGATCGCCGCTCGTGCCCGTCCTCGAGCGTCCGAGGGCGAATCTTCAATCGCCGCGAGAACCACTTCGGCTGCCTCCTCCACCACCTGCTCGAACACCGCCAACGTCAGAGCGTCGAGGTCGGGAAAGCTCTCGTAGAAGTAGCGCTCGGTCAGCTTGGCGCGAGCGCAGACAGCAGTCATCGTGGCGTTGGCTGCGCCCTGGGTGCCGATGACCTCGGTGCCGGCCTCGACCAGGAGGCGTCGCCTACGCGCGCGGCGCTCGTCAGCGCTGACACCCCCGTAGGTCCTTGTCCCTTCCATGCGGAACCAGTCTGACAGGGCGTCCTGTCAGACGTGATACGGTTGTGACTGAGGCCTCTGTCAGATGAGTTCCGACCACGGCTACTTCCCGCCCGGCTCCATGCTCCGCCGCGTCCAGAGCGAGCGCGCAGTTGGCCTGCTCTACGGCCAGCGGGCCCTCGGGATCGGCGCCCTCGACCCGCGGAACTTCATGGGCACCCTGATCCACGACCGGTCGGCGGACCGCCCGTTCCATCGCCTGGTCGCGACGGCGAAGATGTTCGAGGCCATCTTCTTCGGCTCGAAGGACAAGGCCGACCGGATCCTTGCCGCGGTCCACGGCATGCACTCGAACGTCAAGGGAACGTTGCCGAAGGACGCCGGCACGTTCAAGGCCGGGACGCCGTATGCGGCACACGATCCCGAGCTGATGCTGTGGACGATTGCCCCCGCCGCCGACTCGGCGATCTTTTTCTACGAGCTGTTCGTGCGGGAGTTGTCAGAGGCCGACCGCGATGAGTTCTGGGCTGACTACGTGCGATTCGGCGAACTCTTCGGGATGCCGGCGTCTGTCGCGCCGACGTCGTGGCGCGGCCTGCGCGAGTACGTCGACCTAAAGATCAACGGGCCTGATGCGTTCCTGACCGACGAGGCCAAGCTCATCGGCCGGGCGGTGATGCTCGAGATCCCCACGTCCGCCTCCCGCCGCGCGCCCATGCAGGCGCACAACCTCGTGATGCGGGGCTCGCTCCCGCCCCGTGTCCGCGAGCTCTATGACCTCCGCTGGACGTCCGCCGATGCGCTGGCGTTCCGCGCGACGGTCGCCGCGGCGCGTGCTGCCCGGCCGGTCACACCGCGAACGGTGCGCCGCGGATCCTGCGTGGCGCAATTCGACGACGTCGCGGCCGCCGAGCGAAAGCGGATCGCGAACGGCTGGACTTCGCCCGTCGAAGTCCCGGTCCGCGCTTAGTCGCCGTTACATAGGATCGCGGCCGTGCGCATCCTCGCGTTCTCAGACCTTCATCGCGACCTCGGCCGCGCTGCCTCGCTGGTCGAGCGCAGCGGTGACGCCGACCTCGTAATCGGCGCCGGCGACTTCGCTTCCGTCCACGAAGGCCTTGGCGAGACGATTGGTGCCCTGGCAGCGATCGAGACGCCGACTGTGCTCGTGCCGGGCAACAACGAGACCGCCGATGCGCTGCGCGAAGCCGCGTCTGGCTGGAGCGCCGCCACCGTCCTTCACGGAGAGGCGACCGAGATCGAGGGCGTGACGTTCTTCGGCCTCGGCGCGGGAATCCCCATCACCCCATGGGACTGGAGCTTCGACCTCTCGGACGATGAGGCAGCCGAGGCGCTCGAGCCATGCCCCGAGGGCGCCGTCCTCGTCCTCCACTCTCCTCCTCGCGGGCACTGCGACGTCGCCGGATCGGGCCAGAACCTGGGCTCCCAGGCCCTTGCGGACGCCATCGAGCGGCTGGCTCCGCCACTTGCCGTCTGCGGCCACATCCACGAGAGCTGGGGCGCCCGTTCGCGGATCGGCCAGACCGAGATCGCGAATCTGGGCCCCGACGGCGCTAACTTCGACGTCTGAATATGGGCTTCTTCGGCTGGATATTCCTCGGGCTCTTCGCCGGCACGATCGCGCGAGCGCTCTTTCCTGGCCGCACTGAGCCCGGCGGCTGCATCGGCACGACCGCGATCGGCATCCTGGGCGCGCTCCTCGGAGGGTGGATAGCAACGGAGCTCGACCTCGGCAAGATCGACGATTTCTTCGACCTCGAGACCTGGCTGATTGCGATCGGCGGCTCGTTCCTCCTCCTCTTCGTCTTCCGCATCTTCTCGCGCTGATTCTTCGGGCTACCGTGAACCGCAGTGGTTCACGAGATACCTGAACAACACCAGCTTCTTTCGCGGCTAAAGCCACTCAGGAGATAACCGGATGGCGATCTACGCAAGGGTTCTTCGAGTGCCGCGCTTTGCGGTGCTGATCGCCTCGACGATGCTGACGCGCATCCCGTATGCCATCAACGGGCTGGCCGTGATCCTGTTCCTGCGTGCCGAGACCGGTTCGTTCGCAACCGCCGGGCTTGCCGCCGGGGGGTTGGCGCTTGGCGCCGGCATCGCCGCGCCGCTCATAGGGCGGCTCGTCGACCGCCGCGGGGCGATTCTGCTGATGCCCGTCGCTGTCGGCCACGCCGCCGCGATCCTCTCGCTCTGGGTACTCGGCGTGTCCGGGGCGCCGGCCCCGCTCCTCGTTGCCTGCGCGGCCCTTGCCGGCCTGTGTTACCCGCCCTCGGGCTCGGTCTTGCGCTCGCGCTGGCCCGAGATGATGGGCGGCGACGCCGAGCTCCTGCGCGGCGCGTTCGCGCTCGACTCGGTGATGATTGAGGTCTCGTTCGTCAGCGGCCCTCTGATCACCGCGGTGTTGGTGGCCTTGATCTCTCCACAGGCTGCGCTCGCGGTCTCAGCGGCCCTGGTCGTGGCCGGCACGTTGCTCTTCCTCGTCAAGCTGCCCGATCGCAGCCGAGTCATCCCGCTCGAAAGCCGAGTCGGGGGGCTGGGTCCCCTGCGCTCCCCGGGCATTCGCGCGGTGGCCCTGTCCACTGTTCCGTTCGGCTTCATGATCGGCACCGTCGAGGTCGCGCTTCCAGCGTTCAGCGAGATCGAAGGCTCGGCCGCGCTGGCAGGTGTGCTCCTGGCCTTGTGGTCACTGGCGAGCGGAGTAGGCGGCCTTGCCTTTGGTGCACGCCCGCCACGGCGTGAGCTGCTCGACACCTATCTCTTCGTGACTTTGCTCTTCCCCTTCCTGTGCCTGCCGCTAATGCTTGCCAACTCGCCTGTCGCGATGGGGGTCCTGGTGCTGGCGGCCGGCGCACCGATCGCGCCCCTGATCGCCACGCGAAACCAGCTGATCTCGATCGTCGCCCCGGCTGGGACGGGGACGGAAGCGTTCTCATGGCTCATGACCTCGCTCATCGCAGGCATCTCGCTGGGCACGGCGGTCGCCGGGACCGTCGTCGAGCGCGCGGGCTGGGAAGAAGCGGTCGGAGCGGGCGTCGCGGTCGCCCTCGCCGGCTCGATCGCCTCATTCGTCTGGCGGGGGGCGCTCACGCCCGCACCGGCCGCCGCCTAGGTGCCAGGCACCGTGCCTGGCACCATTGACGGATGGACGTAGCCCTGCTTGAACGTGCGCTCGCCGAAGAAGGCGAGCCTTCTTACCGCTCCCAGCAGGTCTGGGAGTGGGCGGCGCGGGGTGCTTCCGGCTATGCCGAGATGTCGAACGTGCCGGCCGCGCTGCGCGAGCGGCTCGAGGCGCAGGTGCCCTACTCGACGCTTTCGCTCTCGCACGAGGCGCACTCGAAGGACGGCACGGTGAAGGCGCTGTTCGAGACGGCCGACGGCCGGGCCGTCGAGGCGGTGCTCATGCGCTACAAGGACGGGAGGCGCTCGATCTGCGTCTCGTCGCAGTCAGGCTGCCCGCTCACGTGCACCTTCTGTGCGACAGGCACGATGAAGTTCGGCCGGAACCTGACGGCGGCCGAGATCATCGATCAAGCACTCCACTTCCGCCGGATCGAAGAGATCGACCACTGCGTGTTCATGGGGATGGGCGAGCCGATGATGAACCTCGGCAACGTCCTGGGCGCGTGCGCCGCACTGCCGGATGTGGGCATCACCCACCGCCGCACAGCCATTTCAACGGTCGGTTGGATCCCGGGAATCGAGCGCCTCACCGAGTCCGAGATGCCGATCCGCCTGGCCCTCTCGCTCCACGCTCCGAACGAGGCGCTCCGTTCCGAGCTCATGCCGGTGAACGACCGCTACCCCCTGGCCGACGTGCTTGCGGCCTGCCGCGCCTACCACCGCAAGCGCAAGCGGATGGTGTTCGTCGAGTACGTGATGCTGGCGGGCGTGAATGACTCGCCGGCTCTCGCGAAGGAGATGGCGAAGGTCCTGGACCCGCGGGCCTTCAAGGTCAACCTGATCCCGTACAACCCCACCGGAAGCTTCGACGGCTCCGCGCCAGGCACGATCCGCGCCTTCCGCGACACCCTCATACGCGGCGGCCTGCGCGCGACAATTCGCCTCACGCGTGGCCAGGACATCGACGCCGCCTGCGGCCAGCTCGCGGCACGCTCAGCAGCAGGCTGAGACTTCCGACGCTCCGCTTAGCCTCCGCTCGAGATGGCGGAAGACCAGCGACCCACCCGGCGGCCCTCGATTGCCGCTCGCCTCCTCGGCGGCGGAGCCCGGACCGCCAGCGCGATCTCCGAGGCGACAGGCATCGACGACGCGCTCGATCTGGCGACTGAGGAAGCCATCGTGCGGGCGCTCGAAAGCCCGGCGGTGGAACGGGCGCTGGTCAGGGTGCTTGAAGGGCCGGCAATAGAAGAGGCGGTGGAGCGGCTCCTCGCGAGCCCAGCCGTGGAGCGGGCCGCGATCAACGCGCTGGACAGCCCGCTGGTCGACAAGGTCTGGGACCGGCTGCTCCAGAGCGACGAGGCGCAGAAGCTGGTCGAGAGAGTCGCCGAAGCTCCCGAGGTACGGGCTGCCATCACCCAGCAGGGAGTTGGACTGCTGGAAGACCTTGGTCGCCAGATCCGCCGCATCGCCCACCGGCTCGACGGCGTTTTCGAGTCCGTTGCTCGCCGCCTCACGTTCAAGGATCAGCGCACCGACAAGACCGACAACGCCGGACTGGTCACTCGGGCACTCGCGCTGGCAGTCGATGTTGGTCTGGTGAACCTTGCCTTCTTCGCCCTTTCGGCCCTGTTCGACTGGGCGCTTTCCGCGGTGACGCAATGGAACACGGGCGCCGGCTACGCGATCGCGACGGGGATCGCGTTCTACGTGATCCTGATCTCTTCTTACCTCATGTTCTTCTGGACCCTCACCGGCCAGACACCCGGGATGCGGTTCCTTGGGATCAGGCTCGACGACTACGACGGCACCCCGAGCCTCTCGCCTCGCACCGCGTTCCGGCGCTTGGTCGGCATGGTGTTGGCGGCGATCCCGTTCTTTGCCGGGTACTTCGTGGTGCTCTTCTCCGAGCGCCGTCGCGGGCTTCACGACCGGATCGCCCGCACCGAGGTCATCCTCGTGGACCGCCGGGGCAATCCCGAATCCGCGGATTTG
Source organism: uncultured bacterium (assembly GCA_963786495.1). Taxonomy (GTDB): domain Bacteria; phylum Actinomycetota; class Thermoleophilia; order Solirubrobacterales; family 70-9; genus JALZKA01. The sequence goes on from CAWAZL010000002.1 coordinate 575,977, forward strand.
AGAGCCGAGGCGCACCTAGAAGAAAAAGCCCGCACCAAGGGCTGACCTCGTGCCCCCGTGAAGCCCGTGGTCTGGTTCGTGACTTCGGCTCGGGTTGCGTCTTGCTGCTCGTGTTGCCGTGCCTAGGCCTGGTGTGGCTCACGCGGGACCCGGCCTAGGCCGGGCCCCGCGCCTCGGTCGGGTCCTGCCGGCCGAAGCTCAGCAGAGCGCCGCCAGGGTGAACGGCCGATCGTCGTCGACATTCGTTGCTCCCGCGCCCGAGGGCGTCGCGGTGCGGACGAACACAGTCGCGCCTGTTGCGCCTGCGATGGCGGAGCCGCTCCCACTGCCGGGGTCGTTCGCGTCGGCGGTATTCACGGTTGCGATGAGCCCGCAGGAGCCAACGCTTTGCGTGAAGGTGATCGCGTAGCGACCCGTCCCGAACTTCGAGATCGACGCCACCCCGGCGCCCGCGAGCTGAGTTCCATTGGCAGCAGCCTTGATCCACAGACGCGAGCCGAAGGCCTCACAAGTGACGCCGCCGGCGGCGGTCACGCTCTGGATCGCAGAGTGTGCTGCGCACGAGCTCGATACCCGCTTCTGGACCACAGCGCCATCGAGAGTCGCCTCATCAATGTCGGTGCCGGTGAGCGCGTTGTCCGCAACCTTCGCCGAATTGACCGCGTTACCCGCAATCGCAGGATTCGGGTAGGTGCCTGAGAGGTCGCCACCCGCAGCGCCGGAGGGCGCCGTGGAGTCGCTTGCGCAAGTCCAGGCGTTCGCGCCATTCGACTTCGCCACCTGGCCGTTGGTGCAACTTTGCGGGAGCCTGAACGGCGCCGCGAGGTCGATGGTCCCCGTGCTCGTGATCGGGCCTCCCGTGAGACCCGTGCCGGTGCTCACCTGAGTGACCGTCCCTGAGCTGCCGGCCGATCCACAGGTCACGGTTCCGTCGGCGCCGACCGACTTGATCGCTTGATTTCCGGAACAGGTTCCCGTTACCCGCTGCTGGAAGGCAGACGGGTTCTGGCCGCCGAGCTGGCTCGAGTTCGATGCCAGGTCGGCCGCAGCCGCCGTAGGCACCTTCGCGAGCGAAGCCTCGTCGATCTGCGCGCCTCCGAGCGAGTCGGCGGCTACCCGATCACCGGTGACGGCGCCTGGCGCGATGTCGGCATTTTTCACTTGACCGTTCTTGATGTGCTTCGACCTCACGCTGTTGGCGTCGAGGCCGGCCGCGTAGGCCCCGCCGCTGAGGGCGAGGAAGACGGCCACGTACCCGACGACGTTCGAACGGAGATGCTGGCTGATGTTGTTGCTCATGGTGTTTCCTCCCTAACCGATTTCGGTCCAGACATAGGTCTCGAGGCAACCGACTACCTCGAGATTTCCGTTCTTGCGTTGGTGCTGTGGGGCACCGAAGGTGCTGCCCACTCGCGCCTGGTACTGACCCGAGACCGGTCCCGAGGTGGAGACTGTCCAGCCGCCGTTCTCGTCGGTGTAGGCGGATCCAACGTATTCGCCCGATGGGTACTTCGTCACCTCGATGCTGCGGTACGGGCCGGCGCACTCCTGCTCCGGCGAGCCGAGCGTCCCAGTGAACGCCGAGTCGCCGTAGTCGAAGTCGAAGCGGTCGAGCTCCCCGTCAACGAAGCGGACGTCGGCGGTCGCTTCCTCGCAGACCTTCTTGTTCTTCCCCGAGCCAATCCGCTTACGAAGAGCCGTGACCTCGTAGCCACCAGTCTGGGGAATCTGCTCGGAAACTCCCAGAGGAATCTGGAAGCGCCCGTCGCTCAGGCTCTTGGTCTCTCCGCCGCCGGCAGCGTGTCGAGCCAGCGCCTCGACTTTCCGCCCCTTCGTGCATGCCTTCTCCGTGCTTGACAGCTCACCAGCGACAAACCCGGTTTCGACGCCAGGGTCCAGGACCAGCAGCGCCAGCTTCGTCTTGACGCTATCGCCGGCCACCGCGGGCGTTGCACACGCCAGGGCCGCCAGGATTATCGCTGCTGGTACAAGCAGTCCGCGTCCGATTCGATATTTCCCATTCATCGTCTTACTCCCCATCGCGTTCAACTGACGGCGCTCACCAGCGTCCAAACGGCGGTCATCGCGAGCATCGCGGCGGCGATGACCATCGCGGCCGTCGCCATGCCGGTGCCGTTGCCGTCACGGCGTGCCGGAAGTGCGAGGGCGATCGCCGCGATGGCGAGCGGACAGCCGATGACGAAACCGGCACCGTCGAATAGATCCCACGCAAGAGTCGAACCGGGAACGGACAGGATCGCGAGCGTGAGTGCGATCCCGGGATAGGTGGCTCTGGCATCGAGGTCGATGCCGGGCCGTGAGGTCGTTGATTCCATGAGAGTCGCTCCTTGCGGGTCGATTGCGGGTTACAAGGACGACGCTAAGCCCGCCTCGAGCCCCACACATCGCGGCGAGTACCGGACCATCGTCCGCGCCGCCACCGAACCTGTTTGCGAGCTACTACTGAGCGCCGAGGTACGAAAGAACGGCGAGCACCCGCCGATGGCCGCTCTCCTCGCCCCGAAGGGAGAGCTTTTGGAACACGCTTCGCGTGTGGCTCTCAACGGTCCGCTCGGTCAACACCAGACGTTCGGCGATGCCGGCGTTGGTCAGGCCTTCCGCCATGAGCGACAGGACTTCGAGCTCGCGCGGCGTGAGCTCGGCGAGTTCAACGCCCACCTTGTCGCCCGAGACCAGGGTCGCTACGACCTGCGGGTCCAGAGCGGACCCGCCGGCCGCGACTCGCTCGGCTGCGTCCATGAACTCGCCGACATTCAGAACCCGGTCCTTGAGGAGGTAGCCGAAGCCACGATCAGAGACCAAGCTCACTGCACCCGTGAGCTCAATGTGCTGTGACAAAACCAGCACGCCGACTTCGGGGTGCGCGCCGCGAATCCAGTGCGCAGCCTTGATCCCTTCGTCCGTGAATGTAGGCGGCATCCTTACATCGACCACGCTCAGGTCGGGCGCGTGCTCGGAGACTGCGGCGCGGAGGCGATCCGCGTTGTCGACGCTCGCGACGACATCGTGTCCGGCGTCTTCGAAGAGGCGCACGAGTCCCTCTCTGAGAAGCGCCTGATCCTCGGCGATGACTACCCGCACGGAAACTCCGCTCGCAACTCGGTCCCCTGGCCGTACGCGCTTGACACGCCGAAGCTTCCGCCGGTGGCCGCGACGCGGTCGGCCAAGCCTGTCAGCCCCGACCCGTTGCTGGGCGCGGCGCCCCCGCTGCCGTCGTCTGTCACCGTCAGAAGCAGCGCGCCAGACTCGCGTGAGGCTCGGATGCGGACCGAGCGCGCGCCCGAGTGCTTTGCGGCGTTGGCAAGCGCTTCAGAGGCAACGAAATAGGCGGCGGCTTCAACCTCGTCTGCGAACCGCTCGGACGTAACGTCCACGTCCGTGGCAATTGGCGACCGAGAGGCCAGGTCGGCAAGGGCGGGAGCAAGGCCACCGTCGAGCATGCCTGGCCGCACTCCCCGGGCCAGTTCTCGAAGCTCGCCGATTGCATCCGCGAGACCGCCAACGGCGCTGTCCAGCCCCGCTCGAGCGCCGTCGTTCGTGTCGAGACCCTGTTGCAGATGGCGCAGATCCAGGCCGATCGATACGAGGCGCTGCTGTGCACCGTCATGCAGGTCGCGCTCGAGCCGCCGCCGCTCCTCATGGGTCGCCGAGACGATGCGGGCGCGAGACGCCTTCACCTCGGCGAGCTGGCGCCGCACCTCGACTCTCAGGCGCGCGACCTCGATCGCAAGCCCCGCACGCGAGATGACGTCATCCGAGGAAGCGCTCTTTTCTTCTGAGGTGGCCCGATGCACCACCGTACCGAGCATCAGGTCGCCGCGCCGAACCGGTGTCTGGACGGCTTGGGAACCGGGAAGGTCGGCGACCGCGCCAGTCGTATCCGCATGGACCCCTTCGTCCGATAGCCAGAAGAAGACGCGGAGAGTGGGGTCGCGCAATGCCTCTGCCAGGACCCTCTCGATCGCCTCCGGCTCGACCTCCCCCGCTTTCAGCTGCTCGAGGAACGCGTCCACCCGTTGCAGGGCTTCGTAGCGAGCCCGATTGAAATGGCGGTCTACGGCCTCCTGCAGCCAGGAGCGTAGGGGCCTGAAGGCGAGCGTGACCGCAAGCGTCGCCGCCGCTGTGGTGACCGGCGAGTCACCGCCAATGGCCACTCCTCCCAGAAGGATGATGGCAATGAAAGTCGTGGCGAGCAGGACCGTCAGAAGGACGTAGAGAACGGTCGCCGAGATCAGCCTGTCGATGTCGTAGAGCCGGTACCGCGTAACGGCGACCCCGATCGCCGCTGGGATCAGCACGAGTGTCACTCCGATCGAGAGCCCGGTGGCCAGTCCGGGCGCATCTCCGGTGCCTCCGGCATCGAAGGTTCCGATCACAATTGAGATCGGGATCATCACACCAGCCAGCGCAAGCCATTTGACCTGTTGGCGCTCCACCCCTTCCGAGCGGCGGAACCGGACGACGAGCGCCACCACCCCACCGATCAGGGTCACGAACATCCCAAGCAGCCCGACGTTCTGCAAGAGAGCGGAAGGCCCGTCGCCGAGAACGGCGAACGGCTCCGCCTCATATGGGTCATCGAGCGGTTCATTGCCGAGGAAGCCACCGATGAGCATGAGGCCGAATGAGACGACCCCAATCCAAGCCAGCACCCTCCAACGTGGGCCGGGGAGCCGCCCGTCGGGGAAGACATAGGCGAGGGCGACGATCCATGCGAATAAGAGGGGCCAGCAGGACGTGTCCCACACGGCCGCCAGCTGCTCTCCGGCCTGCGCCCCCGGTTTATTCAGTGACCAGATGGCGTAGGTCGCGGCGATACCTGACAGGCACAGGGAGACGCCGTTGGCGACCAAGAGCCATGCGATCGTGTTCCCGGGGCGGCGAAGCTGGATGACAAGACCGACTCCGACCGATGCGAGCATTGCGGTGACGTAGACGATGGTCTCGGACAGCGGTGCGGGTTCTCCCCAGCTCGAGTTGTCGAGATAAAGCATCAGCCCCAAACTGGCGAGCACGAAAACGAGCGCCGCCCATGCCGCTTGCCGCGAACCCCTCATCCGCGGCATCATCCCCCACCGGTCATCGTGCGTGCAACCGTACGAGTACCGAACTTGCGTCCGATCGAGCCGGACCCTATCGGCGCTGATCGAGCTCCGGCGGCAGCGCCTGCGGGCCGTCCGGGTACATGAACTCGAGCAGCTCATCTGACATCTCAAGGGTGCTGGTGACGGCCTCGGGCGGAGCGCCGACGACTAGCCAGAGCTGATCGCCGTCGGTGTCGTTGAAGAGCTGGCGGACGTCGCCCGGCTCGATCAGGAGCGCGGCCCGCGGCTCGAGCGTGAGGACCTCCTCCTCGATCCGCACCCGACCCGTTCCCTCGAGCAGGACGTAGAGCTCCTCCTGGTCCGGGTGGCGATGCTTGGTCGAAGCCTGGCCTGGCTCCAGGCGCCAGAGCCGCGCCCCGAGGGTCGACGCCTCGAGCTGCTTCGCGAGGTCCGTGTTGAGGACCTTCATCTGGTTCGATCGCCGCCAGAACTGGTCGGCCTCGTCGAGCCGGCGGTACGCCAAGTCAGCTCTTCTTCGGCGCGTAGAGGTCGGTGATCGTGCCCTCGGCCATCTCCGCGGCGAACGCGACCGTCTCGGTGAGCGTCGGATGTGGATGGATGGTGAGCCCGATGTCCTCGGCGTCGGCGCCCATCTCCATCGCCAGGCAGACCTCGGCAATCAGCTCGCCGGCGCTTGGGCCGACGATGCCTGCGCCGAGGATGCGGTTAGTGCCCGGCTCCGTGAGCAGCTTTGTCAGGCCTTCGGCTCGGCCGAGCGAGAGCGCGCGGCCCGAAGCCTGCCACGGGAACACTGCCTTCTCGAACTCCGTGCCCTCCTCCTTCGCCTCTATCTCGGTGAGGCCGCACCACGCGACCTCCGGGTCCGTGTATGCGACGGACGGAATCGCACGCGGCTCGAAGACCACGTCGTGGCCGGCGATGCGCTCGGACGCGACCTTGCCCTCGTGGGTCGCCTTGTGGGCCAGCATCGGCGCGCCGGTGATGTCGCCGATGGCGTAGATGTGCGAGACGTTCGTGCGCCGGTCGGGGCTGACCTGAATCTCGCCGCGGTCGTTCACCTCGACGCCCGAGGCCTCGAGGTCCAGGATGTCGCCGTTCGCCCGTCGGCCGACGGCAACCAGCACGCGGTCGAACGTGGCGTCCTTCGGCGCGTCGTCGCCCTCGAACTTGACCTTGACGCCGCCTTTTTGCGCTTCGGCGCTCGCAACCTTCGTGTTCAGATGAATCGCCTCGTACCGGTCGCCGACGCGCTTGGCGAGGGGCTTCACCAGGTCCGGGTCGCAGCCCGGGATGAGCTGGTCAGTCAACTCGACCACCGTCACCTTCGAGCCGAGCGCCTCATACACCGAAGCCATCTCGAGCCCGATGATCCCGCCGCCGATCACCAGCAGGGTCTCGGGAATCCCGGGAAGCTCAAGCGCACCCGTCGAGTCGACGATCCGCTCGTCCTCGGGCAGATCGGGGAGCATGACGGCGCGGGAGCCTGCGGCGATGATCGCGTGGTCGAACTCGACCTTCTCGCCGTCCACGTCGAGCTCATTCGGCGACGTGAACTTCGCCTCGCCGTGGACGACGTTCACCTTGCGCCGCTTGGCAAGACCATCGAGCCCGCCGGTGAGCTTGCCGACAACCTCCTCCTTCCACGAGCGCAGCTTGTCGACATCAATCTCCGGATCGGAGAACGAGATGCCGAACTCAGCCGCGTCCTCAGCCTCGGCAAGCACCTTGGCAGCGTGGAGAAGAGCCTTGGAAGGAATGCAGCCCACATTGAGGCAAACCCCACCGATCACTTCATGCCGCTCAACCAGCGTCACTTCCAAACCGAGGTCGGCGGCACGGAACGCAGCCGTGTACCCGCCGGGCCCCGACCCGACGACGACCACGCGCTTCCCCTCGGGCGTGGGTTCACCAGCGGCGACTGTGGGGTCAGGCACCTTGTCTGCTGCAGGCTCATCTGCCTCGGCAGCGTCGGAGCCAGACCCCGCATCGCGTGCGTCGGAGCCAGACCCCGCGCTCGGTTCTTCCTCCTCGCCACCCTCCGGCTCATCGCCGCCGTTGGAGCTCTCCAGCACCACGATCGGCGTGCCCTCGCTGACCTTGTCGTTGACGGAGACCAAGACCTCTTTCACCGTCCCTGCCTCAGGCGATGGCACGTCCATCGTCGCCTTGTCGGACTCCAGCGTGACCAGCGGCTGCTCGACCTCGACCTCGTCGCCGGCCGATACGTGGATCTCGATGACGGGGACCTCGTCAAAATCGCCGATGTCCGGAACCTTGATCTCGCTCAAAGCAATGCCCTTCTGATGTCGCGGAGCTCGCCGGCGAGGTGAGCCGTGAAGCGCGCGGCGGCGGCACCGTCGATCACGCGGTGGTCGTACGAGAGCGAGAGCGGGACCATGAGCCGCGGCTTGAAATCCTCCGCCTCCTTGTCCCAGATCGGCTGCATCTTCGAGCGGGTCGCACCCAGGATCGCCACCTCGGGCGCGTTGATGATCGGCGTGAAGCTCGTCCCGCCGATACCGCCGAGCGACGAAATCGTGAACGTCGAGCCGCGCATTTCCTCGGCCGAGATCTTCCCCTCGCGCGCCTTGCCCGAAAGCTCCGTGAGCTCGCCCGCGATCTCCAGAAGTCCCTTGCGGTCCGCCTCCTTGATCACCGGCACCAAGAGCCCCTGCGGCGTGTCGGCCGCGAAGCCGATGTTGTAGTACCGCTTGATCACGAGCTCGTCTCCGTCGAGCGAAGAGTTGAACTCCGGGAACTGCCGGAGCGCGCCGACGCAAGCCTTCATCAACAGCGCCACCATCGTCACCTTCACGTCGGTTTGCTCGGAGTTCACCTCCTTGCGAAACGCCTCGAGGTCGGTGATGTCCGCTTCGTCATTGTGCGTGACGTGCGGGATCATCACCCAATTACGCGACAGCGCCGGGCCGGAGATCTTCTTCACGCGCGACAGCGCGACCCGCTCGACCTCGCCGTACTTCTCGAAGTCGACCTTCGGCCACGGCGCAAGGTTCAGGCCGGGTATTCCGGCGGCCGGCGCGTCCGCCTGTGCGGGCTTGTCCTTCGCCGTCTTGACGTCCTCCTTGAGGATGCGCCCCTTCCGCCCCGAGCCCTTGACATTCGCCAAGTCGACCCCGAGCTCTCGAGCCATCCGCCGCACGCCAGGCCCGGCATAGAGCGTGTCGCCGCCCTTACCAGCGGCGACTGGGGGGTCAGGCACCTTGTCTGAGGCGGGCTCATCTGCCTCGGCGGCGCCGGAGCCAGACCCCGCGTCCGGTGCATCGTCGTCGGCGGACTCTTCGCCCGACGGCACGGACTCCTCGTCGACTGAGGGGTCAGGCACCTTGTCCGTTGCGGGCTCATCTGCCTCGGCAGCGTCGGAGCCAGACCCCGCGTCCGGTGCTTCCCCCTCCTCCAGCACGAGGATCGGCGATCCCTCGCTCACCTTGTCGTTCACCGAGACGAGGATCTCCTTCACCTTCCCGGCCTCAGGCGACGGCACGTCCATCGTCGCCTTGTCGGATTCGAGCGTGACGAGCGCCTGCTCGACCTCCACCTCGTCACCTTCAGAGACCAAGATCTCGATCACGGGGACCTCGTCGAAATCGCCGATGTCCGGAACCTTCACCTCCATCAGCTCACCGCCGGGTCCGGCCGATCCACATCGATCCCGTACTTCTTGATCGCCTCGGCAACCACCTTGCCGTCGACCTCCCCCTCGCGCTCCAGGGCGCGAAGCGCCGTGACCGCCACGTGGTGGCGGTCGACCTCGAAGAAGCTCCGCAGGTGCTTGCGGAGGTCCGAGCGGCCGAAGCCGTCGGTGCCCAGCACTTCGTAGCGCGCGCCGACCCATTCGCGGATGCCGTCGGGCAGCGCCTTCATGTAATCGGTCGCGGCGACCACAGGCGCGTCGCTTTCACCGAGGCACTCCTCGACCCACGTCTTCCCGGCTTCGCCGCGCAGCCGCGCCTCGCGCTCACGAGCCAGCCCGTCGCGGCGGAGTTGCGTAAACGAGGTGACGCTCCAAACCTCCGCGGCCACGTCGAAGTCATCGGCCAATAGCTCTGCTGCCGCCTCGACCTCGCGCAGGATCGTGCCGGAGCCGAGCAGGCGCACCTTTGCCCCCTCCGCCTCGACGACGCGGTGCATGCCGCGCAGGATTCCCTCCTCCGCGCCGTCCGGGATCGGCGGGTGTGGGTAGTTCTCGTTCATGACCGTCAGGTAGTAGAAGACGTCCTCCTGCTCGCCGACCATGCGCCGGAGGCCGTCATGGACGATCACGGCGAGCTCGTATGCGTAGGCGGGGTCGTAAGCCACACAGTTCGGGATCGTCGAGGCGAGGATGTGCGAGTGGCCGTCCTCGTGCTGAAGGCCCTCGCCATTCAGTGTCGTCCGGCCGGCGGTGCCGCCGATCAGAAAGCCGCGAGCCCGCGAGTCGCCGGCCGCCCACGCCAGGTCGCCGATCCGCTGGAACCCGAACATTGAGTAGTAGATGTAGAACGGAACCATCTGGAGGCCGTGGTTCGAGTACGACGTTGCGGCTGCGATCCACGAGGAAAACGCGCCGGCCTCGGTGATGCCCTCCTGAAGCACCTGCCCCTTCTTGTCCTCGCGGTAGAACATGAGAGACCCCGCATCCTCGGGCTCGTAGAGCTGGCCTACATGTGAGTAGATGCCCAGCTGGCGGAACATCCCCTCCATGCCGAAAGTCCGCGTTTCGTCGGGGATGATGGGGACTATCCGCGGTCCCATCTCCTTGTCACGAAGGAGCGCAGCGAGAACCCGGACGTACGCCATCGTGGTCGAGATCTCACGCTCGTCCGTACCGTCGAGCTGCGACTGGAAGGTCTCCAGCGGTGGCACCGTCAAGGGCTCGTCGACCTTGCGCTTACGGACCGGAAGCGAGCCGCCGAGCTTCTTGCGGCGCTCGGTGAGGTAACGGATCTCGTCCGAGTCATCCCCGGGCCGGTGGTAGGAGAGGTCCGCGATTTCCTCGTCGGAGATGTCGAGCTCGAAGCGATCCCGGAAGGCAGCGAGCGCCTCCTCGTTCATCTTTTTCTGGCTATGGGTGATGTTCTGGCCCTCGCCGGCCTCCCCCATCCCGTAGCCCTTGATCGTCTTCGCCAGGATCACCGTCGGCCGGCGGCTCGCGCCCTGGGCCGCGGCGTATGCGGCATACACCTTCTTGGGGTCGTGGCCGCCGCGGTTGAGTGCCCAGATCTCCTCGTCGGTCATGTCCTCGACGCGATCTGCAAGCTCGTCGTAGGCGCCGAAGAACTTCTCGCGGACGTAGGCGCCGTCGCGGGCCTTGTAGGTCTGGTACTCGCCGTCAACAGCTTCTTCCATGCGCCGCACCAAAAGCCCGTCGTGGTCCTCGGCCAGGAGCGGATCCCAGCGATCGCCCCAGACCACCTTGATCACGTTCCAGCCCGCGCCGCGGAAGATCGTCTCCAACTCCTGGATGATCTTGCCGTTGCCGTGGACCGGGCCGTCAAGGCGCTGGAGGTTGCAGTTGACGACAAAGACGAGGTTTGAGAGCTTCTCGCGGCCCGCCAGGCCGATTGCACCGAGCGACTCCGGCTCGTCTGTCTCGCCGTCGCCGAGGAAGCACCAGATCTTCCGGTTCTTGGTCTCGGCGAGACCCCGATCCTCGAGATAGCGGGCGAAGCGCGCCTGGTAGATGGCCATGATCGGCCCAAGGCCCATCGAGACCGTCGGGAACTGCCAGAAGTCCGGCATCAGCCACGGGTGCGGATAGGACGAGAGCCCACTCTCTTTCGAGACCTCCTGGCGGAAGCCGTCGAGTTGTTCTTCGGTCAGCCGGCCCTCGAGGTACGCGCGGGCGTAGATGCCGGGCGACGAGTGGCCCTGGATGTACACGAGGTCGCCGCCGTGCTCGTCCGACGGTGCCCGCCAGAAATGATTGAAGCCGATCTCATAGAGAAGCGCGGCTGACTGGAACGAGGCGATGTGGCCGCCCAGCTCAGAGGACTCCTTGTTCGCGCGCAGGATCATCGCGATCGCGTTCCAGCGCACGAGCGACCGCACGCGGCGCTCGATCGCCGGGTCGCCGGGGAGCGGCGGCTCCTCGTCGACGTGGATCGTGTTCACGTAGGGGGTCGGCCCGACGTACTCGATCGCGGCGCCCTTGCCGCGCGCGCGCTCGACGACTCGCTCGACCAGGTCGTGGGCGCGCCGGGGCCCGTCGTTCTCCACGACGGCGTCGAGGGCCTCGAGCCACTCCTCAGTCTCGACTGCGTCGATATCGGCCACTTCGAGCAGACTACCCACGAGACGCGCATGGCAGCCAGAGACCACGAGGACCTAGGAATGGACCGGCCGATCACGCGCCGAGACTTCCTGGACGGTGTTGCGGTCGGCGCCGGGGCGCTGACGCTCGGCGGCTTGCTCCAAGCCTGTGATCTGGGCGGGAGCGACGGGCAGCCGGCCGGCCCTGGCGCCATCCCGCTCCCCGAGGAGGTCACAGGCCTCCGCGGCCTCACCGACAGGTCGTTCGAGGTCCCGCATCGCCTTCGCGACGGCACGTTCTGGGAGTCGGCGCCGGAGCCGGTGGACACTGGCGAGCACTACGACCTGATCGTCGTCGGCGCGGGCATCAGCGGTCTGGCCGCCGCCCGCTACTGGCAGCGCCTCGAAGGCGAAGAGGCGAAGATCCTCATCCTCGATCCGCTCGAGCAGCCGGGCGGCCACGCGGCCCAGAACAACTTCACCGCCAACGGCGAGGGAGGCGGTGCGCGAACGCTGATCGGCTACGGCGGCTCGCAGACCATCGACTCGCCGTCCGCCTACGCGCGGCCCGCGGCGGAGCTCCTGGACGACATCGGGATCGACGTTGAAAGCTTCGACCGCTACTTCGATTCCGGCTTCAACCAGCGCTTCAGCCTCGAACGCGGCACTTTCTTCGACGAGGAGACGTACGGGCAGGACCATCTGGCAGTCGGCTCCCAGAAGCGAGGTCGTGAGGGACGCGCCGCTGAGCCGCCGGACGAAGCTGGAGCTTGCGCGCCTGGAGCAGCGACCGCCGAACCCGTACGCGGAGCTGGGCGACGCGGAGGCGAAGGCCGAGCTTGCAGAGCTGACCTACCTGGAGTTCCTCGAGCGTCACGGCGGCCTCGGGGAGGAGGCGCTGGGCTACCTGCAGCGCATCACCGACGACGAGTGGGGCTACGGCATCGACGCGGTTGGCGCGATCGACGCCTGGGGGGACGGCTATCCGGGGATGACCGGGATGGGCCTCGACCTCTCGCGGCCCGACCCGGCGAACTCGCCGTCGGAGTGGAAGCTCTGGAACGCGAGCGACCGCTACATCCACCACTTCCCGCAGGGGAACGCCGGCATCACACGCTCGCTTATCCGACGGCTGATTCCCGTCGCAGTCCCCGGCAAGGGAATGGAGACGATCCCGCTAGCCGAGCTGGACTACCCCGAACTCGACTCCGAGGGACACGACGTGCGGATCAGGATGCGAAGCCCCGTCGTCAGAGTGCGAAACGACGGCGATGAGGTCGAGGTCGTCTTCGCCGATGGCGACGAGCTTCGGAGCGTTCGCGGTAGCCAGGCCGTGCTCGCCTGCTGGAACACGATGATCCCCTACATCTGCGACGAGCTCTCGGAGGAGCAGAGCGAGGCGCTTTCGTTCGCGACCAAGCTCTCGCTCGTCTACGCGAACGTGCAGATCCGCAACTGGGAGGCGTTCGAAAAGCTCGGCGTCCACTACGTGTTCTGCCCGAACATGTACTGGTCGTCGATCGAGACGGACTACCCCGTGTCGATGGGCGCCTACGAGTTCCCCGACTCCCCCTCGGAACCGATGGTGCTCCACCTCGTCCGCGCGATGACGAAGCCGGGGCTGAGCCCGCGCAACCAGGGCAAGGCGGGCAGGGCTGAGTTGATGGCGACGCCGTTCGCCGAGATCGAGGAGCGAACCCGCGATCAGCTCAACCGCATCCTCGGGCCGGGCGGATTCGACGCGGCGCGCGACATCGAGGCGATCACCGTCAACCGCTGGGCACACGGCTACGCGTACGAGTACACGCGACCCTGGGACGCCTTCTGGCCCTACGGCCCCCTTCCCAGCGTCACGGCCCGAAAGCCAGTCGGCCGGATCGCGATCGCCAACTCGGACTCGGCGCCACGCGCCTACGCAGATTCAGCGATGGACATGGCATGGCGCGCGGTCTGCGAGCTATTGGGCCGCGACCCGGGCCCGGTCGCCAGAGGGGTCGACGGAGTCGATCCGTCGCGTTTCTAAACGGGGTCAGGCACGCTTTAGATTCGGGCTGGAGCTAAAGCTGCTTGGCGGTGCCCGCCAGGTGCGGCTCGTCGCCCGAGCGCACGCCGAAGCTGATGGCGCCGTCCGCCTCGCCCGATGTGAATTCGACCTTCGAGGGCAGAAGGATCGGCCGCTTGAAGGCGACCTCGACCTCGAACGCCCCGGGCAGGCGTGACTCGAGCGCTGCCACGCAGCGTGCCTTCGTCCACATCCCGTGCGCGATCTGGCGTGGGAAGCCAAGCGCCTTCGCGGTCAGGCCGTACATGTGGATCGGGTTGCGGTCGCCCGAGACGCCGCCGTAGCTTCGGCCGAGGTCGCTTGGTAGCGGCCACTCGGCTTCAGCCGCGAGGTCCGGGTCGAACGAAGGTCCTGAGTCGCTCGCCGACTCTGAGCCCTTGCCGCGACGAAGGTTGGTGCTCTCGGAGACCCAGACCTCCTCGCCCCCGGAACTCACGGACGTCTGAAGCGCGAAGGTCTTGCCCTTGGGGTGCGGCTGGAGCTCTCCCGCGCTGACGCGGATGTCGAGCTTCTCCGTCGCCTCGATCGGCCGGCGTTGCTCGATCCGGTTCTGGACGTGGACCAGGCCGACCGCCGGGAAGGGGAAGTCGCCCTGGGTCATCAGAGCCATGTGGAGGGGGAAGGCGAGAATGTGCGGGTAGGTCGCCGGAATGGCGTCGCGCATGGTGAAGCCGCAAACGCGGCAGTACTCGGCGAGGCGTTCGGTGTCGATGCCGACGTTCTCGAGAGCCAGTTCGGTGTCCGGCATGTCGCCGCCGCCGCCAGCGACGAAGGGCAAGCGCCCGGCGAGGGGCAGGGATCCCAGCGCGGCGCGTCCGTAAAGGCCGAGCGTGCCGGGAGGGCCGTCGAGTGTGCGAGATGTCATGCGCCCAAGAGGCTCTGGCCGCAGACGCGGACTACGTTGCCGTTCACGCCGGCCGAGCCCGGGCTGGCGAACCAGGCGATCGCCTCGGCCACGTCGAGCGGCAGACCGCCCTGAAGCATCGAGTTCATGCGCCGCCCCGCCTCGCGGGTCGGGACGGGCATCGCCTTGGTCATCGCGGTCTCGATGAAGCCCGGGGCGACGGCATTGATGGTCACATTGGCACCACGGACGACGGCCGCCATCGACTCGACGCGGCCGATCACGCCGGCCTTCGAAGTCGAGTAGTTCGTCTGACCGGCGTTGCCGGCGATTCCGGAGATCGATGAGACGCCGATCAGGCGCCCGTTCGGCCGGATCAGATCGCGTTCGAGCAAGCCGTCGTCGATCCGCTCCTGCGCGGAGAGGTTGATGTCCACGAGGAGGTCCCACATCTCGGCGTCCATTCGGCCGAGCGTCTTGTCGCGCGTGACGCCGGCGTTGTGGACGACGACGTCGACGCCCTCGTGCTCGGAGGCGAGATGGTCCGCGATGCGGGCGGGCGCGCCTTCCTCCGTGATGTCGACGGCGAGGGCCGAGCCGCCGATCTGGCCAGCGACGGTGTTGAGATCTTCCTCGAGCGCCGGCACATCGAGGCCCACCACATGTGCGCCGTCACGCGAGAGGACATCCGCAATTGCGGCGCCGATGCCCCGCGAGGCGCCGGTGACGAGGGCGACCTTGCCGTGAAGTGGCTTTTCCCAGTCGAGCGCGGGGATCTCGGCGACTGGCTCGGTGATCCGCATGACCTGGCCTGAGACGTAGGCCGAGCGCGGCGACAGCATGAAGCGAAGGGTCGAGTCGATCGCCTCTTCAGAGCCGTGGTCCACCTGGATGAGCTGAGCGGATGCGCCCTTGCGGACCTCCTTCCCGACAGAGCGGGTGAAGCCCTCCAGCGCGCGCTGCGCCGTCGCCTCGCGCGGCGAGCCGCACGAGGCGGGGATGGAACCGAGCACCACAACTCGCCCGGAGGTCTGAACGGCGCGGATCGTGGGGTGAAAGAACTCCCAGAGCTCACGCAGGTCCGCCGAGTCGTCGATTCCGGAGGCGTCGAAGACGAGAGCCTTGAAGCGCTGGTCCCCCGCCACGTCCGGGTTCCAGACGCCGGCGTCGAGGCCGGCATTGCCGGCCGCTGTGCGGACCTCGCCCTCGAGCTCGGTCTTGACGCTCACGCCTGCTCCGGCCAGGACGCGCGCGACCGAGCCGGCAAGGCGGCCGCCGGGTGCGGCACCGAGGAGCACTTCGCCCTCGATTAGGGGTGCGCCGGGCTCGTAGCGGTCGAGGTCCACGGGCTGAGGCAGGCCGACGTTCCCGGCGACGAAGCCGCCGATGCCGCTGTTGACGACGCGTGAGTACAGATCTTCAGGCATAGCTTGCTCCTACCTCTCCAGGATCGCGACGACGCCTTGGCCGCCGGCGGCGCAGATCGAGATCAGGCCGCGGCCCTCGCCGCGCTCTGAAAGCGCCTTGGCGAGCGAGGCGACGATGCGCCCGCCCGTCGCGGCAAAGGGGTGGCCGGCGCCAAGCGAGCCGCCGTTCACGTTCAGCTTCGTCCGGTCGATCTCGCCGAGCGGCGCCTCGAGGCCCAGGCGCTGCTTGCAGAAGACCGGGTCCTCCCACGCCTTGAGGGTGCAGAGCACCTGCGCGGCGAACGCCTCGTGGATTTCGTAGAGGTCGAAGTCCTGGAGGGTCAGTCCGTTGCGCTCGAGCATCCGAGGCACGGCGTAAGCAGGGGCCATGAGGAGGCCTTCCTTCTTGCCGACGTAGTCGATCGCCGCGACTTCAGCGTCGACGAAGCGGGCAAGCGGCGCGATGCCGTGTCCCGAAGCCCACTCCTCGGTGCCCAGAAGGACGGCCGAGGCGCCGTCGGAGAGCGGGGTCGAGTTGCCCGCGGTCATCGTGCCGTCCTCGCCGCCGAAGACCGGCTTGAGCTTGGCCAGGCCCTCAACTGTCGCATCGGGGCGCAGGTTGCCGTCACGCTCGAGTCCGAGGTACGGGGTCACGAGGTCATCCATGAAGCCCCTGTCGTATGCGGCGGCGAGGTGCTGGTGGCTTGCCGCGGCAAGCTCGTCCTGCTCTTCGCGTTCGAGGCCCCATTCCTTCGCCATCAGCGAGGTGTGCTCGCCCATCGAAAGGCCGGTGCGCGGCTCGGCGTTGCGTGGAAAGTCGGGGACGATCTGGCTGGGGCGAATCTTGGTGAGCGCCTTGATCCGGTCGGTGGTCGAACGGGCGGCGTTCGCCTCCAGCAGGATCTCGCGCAGGTCGTCGTTCAGCGCAATCGGCGCGTCTGACGTCGTATCCGAGCCGCCTGCGATGGCCGAGTCCGCCTGGCCCAGAGCGATCTTGTTCGCGACCAGGATCGCTGCCTCCAGGCCGGTGCCACACGCCTGCCCGACGTCGAAGGCGGGAGTCTCAGGCGCAAGCTTGGTGCCGAGCACGGACTCGCGGGTGAGGTTGATGTCCCGCGCGTGCTTCAGGACGGCGCCTGCCGCTACTTCGCCCAGGCGCTCGCCCTCGAGGCCGTGGTTCGAGGCGAGCCCGTCAAGGACCGTAGTCAGCATGTCCTGGTTCGACGCCTTCGCGTACTGCGCGTTCGAGCGCGCGAAGGGAATGCGATTTCCCCCGAGGACGAATACGGGGCGGGTCTTTTCGGTCAAGGCGTCTCCTTTTGTTCAAGCGAGCTTGATACCAGGCACCGAGTTCCTCGGAGCCAGGTACCTGTCCCGGGCTCCTGAGACCTCATCGGAGGTCAGCGGAGGTCTTGTTCAGGAGCATGCGGGCAATGATCAATTGCTGGATCTGCTGGGTGCCCTCGAAGATGTCGAGGATCTTTGCGTCCCTTGCCCACTTTTCCAGTAGCTCAGACTCGTCGTAGCCAACCGATCCGCAGAGCTCGACGCAGCGGAGCGCGATATCCGTGCCCGCGCGGCCGGCTTTCGCCTTCGCATACGAGGCATGAAGCGAGTTCGGCTTCGAGTTGTCGGCCATCCAGGCCGCCTCCATCATCAGGAGGCGCGCCGCCTCGAGGTCGGACTCGAGCTCAATCAGCGTCGCAGCGGCAGCGGGCTGTTTGTGGACCGGACGGTCGTAGTCGGGCTCGATGCCGGCCTCGGCCAGGCGTTCGCGAGTGAAGTCGATCGACGCCTTCGCCACGCCAACGGCCATCGCGGCCACGAGCGGACGCGTGTTGTCGAACGTCTTCATGACGCCGGCGAACGACCGCTTCGTGTCGATGTCGGGGCTGCCGAGGAGGTCCTCTTTCGGCACGCGGCAGTTCTCGAGGCGGAAGGCGGCGGTATCCGAGGCGCGGATGCCCAGCTTGTGCTCCAGGCGGTCCAGGACCATGCCTGGGTTTGAGCGCTCGACCACGAACGACTTGATCGCGGCCCGCCCGATGTCGCGGTCGAGCGAGGCCCAGACGACGACCAGCTCGGCGCGCTCGCCGGCGGTGACGTAGATCTTCTCGCCGTTCAGGACGTACTCGTCGCCGTCCAGGGTCGCGGTGGTCCGGATGGAGGCCGAGTCCGAGCCGGACTCGGGTTCAGTGATCGCCATCGCGGCCCAGCGGCCCTCGTAGCGAAGGAGCTGCTCCTCGTTGGCGACCGCGGCGATCGCCGCGTTACCGAGCCCTTGGCGGGGCATCGAGAGCAGTAGTCCAACGTCTCCCCAGCACATCTCCTCAACGCTGAGGACTGCAGCGAGGTTGCCGCCGTTCTTGTTGCCGCCACCGTCGTCCGAAGGCTTCGGTGCGCTGCCACTTGTGGCGCCCGCGCCCTGGGTGGCGCCGGAGTCGTTCATGCCGTCGATCAGCGCGGCGAGCATGTCGAGCTCCTTCGGGTACTCGTGCTCGGCCTCGTCGTACTTGCGCGAGATCGGCCGCAGGACTTCCTGGGCCACCTGGTGCGCCTGGTCCGCCAGAACCTTGAACTTCTTGGGTGTTTCGAGATTGATGGCCATTAGACGAGAAGACCTCCTTCCACCACGCCTGCTGCTCGCAAGTCGCGGTACCAGCGCTCGACGGGGTGTTCCTTGATGTAGCCGTGCCCACCCAGGAGCTGGACGCCGTCGGAGCCGATCTGCATACCCTTCTGGGCGACGATCCGGCGGGCGAGCGCGGACTCCT
This sequence comes from uncultured bacterium, assembly GCA_963786495.1. Classification (GTDB taxonomy): domain Bacteria; phylum Actinomycetota; class Thermoleophilia; order Solirubrobacterales; family 70-9; genus JALZKA01. The sequence continues at coordinate 594,399 of CAWAZL010000002.1, forward strand.
TGGCGAAGTCGAGCCCCTGATCCACGCGGCTGGCGGCGCGAAGCATCACCAGGCGCATGCCCTCGAGCTCCGTCGCCATGTCGGCGACTTTGAAGGCGACCGCTTGGCGGTGGGAGATCGGCTCGCCGAATGCGATCCGCTCGTTCACGTAGGGGATGACGTAGTCGACGACGGCTTGCGCGGTGCCAACAGCAACGGCGGCCCAGGCGACGCGGCCCAGGCGGATGCAGTCCGCGTACACGTCGGGGTTGCCTTCGCCGAGAAGCGCCTCGGCCGGCACCTTGACGCTGTCGAGCTTGAGGTTGGCCGTGGCGGCGGCGCGAATGCCCATCGCGGGTTGCGCCTGGACCAGAACGCCCTTCGCACTGGCCTCGACTATGAAAAGCGCGGGGCGGTCGTCAAGCGTCGCGCCAACGATGAAGAGCTCGGAGTCGGCGCCGCGCGCGACGAGCGACTTTTCCCCGTCAAGCTTGAAGCCGTCATCCGTCTTGGTCGCGGTGGTCTGGAGTTCAAAGGGATCGAAGAGCGCAACGGGCTCCTGGATCGCGAGCGCCGCGGCGGGAATGTCCTCGCCGACCATGTCGGGGAGGTAGGTGCCCTGCTGACCCGAGTCGCCCCAGAGGCCGATCGCGGTGGCGACGGCAGCAGGTGACAAAGCGGCAATGGCGAGGCCCATGTCGCCACGGCCGAGCGCCTCGGTGACGAGTGCGGAGGTGACCGCGGAGCGCTCGGAAACGGCGCCACCCAACTCCTCGGGGACACCGAGCATGGTGATACCCAACTCATTCGCCTGGCTCATGAGCTCGGCGGGCGGCGCGCAAGCCGCGTCGGCGTCGAGCGCAGCCTTGCGGAAGTGCTTCTGCGCGAAGTCGCCGACCATCTCGCGCATCATCGACTGCTCGTCATCGGGGGTGAGGTCGAAACGGTCGGAGCGGACACCCGTCGACTGGCGCGCGGGCTTGCCGTTCCGCGAGACCTTCGAGAAGGTGCGCCCGGCCGTGCCGGCGGCGCGGAAACCGTTCTTCGTCGCGCTGTTGACGACGCGCTCCGCACGCTCGCGGAGACCAAGGCGGTCAAGCACGTCACTGCCCGCGAGTGCGGTCAGGGCTCGGAGCCCGAACCCCATTCCTTTGTCTGCAACTGCCAAGAGAAAGCCTTTCCTACTGTCGGTAGGTTTCTGTAGGGACGATCCTAGCAACGCGACGGTCAAAGCCGCGTAGGATGCGCACTTCGCCGTCCCGAGCCAGCTAATCCGAGGGGTATCTCTTGTCGTTCAACCGCCTGTTCTTCGTCCTTTGCCTCATCGCCACCCTGGGCCTCGTTGCCGCCGGGTGCGGAGACGACGATGACGACGACTCGTCGTCTGAATCCAGCGAGGAGACCACCGAGGTCTCGGCCGAGGACTGCACGCCCGACCAGCTCGAGACCGTCGCGGCGGACACGCTGACCATCGCGACCGATGATCCGGCGTTCCCTCCCTACTTCGAGGACAACGATCCGACCAACGGTGAAGGCTTCGAGTCGGCCGTCGCCTACGCGGTCGCCGCGGAGCTCGGCTACACCGAGGACCAGGTCGAATGGGTCGTCGAGCCGTTCAACCGCTCCTACGCCCCCGGGCCAAAGGACTACGACTTCGACATCAATCAGATCTCGATCACCCCGAAGCGCGCAGAGGCAGTGGACTTTTCCTCGCCCTATTACGAGGCGAAGCAGGCCGTCGTCGCGCTGAAGGACTCATCCATCGCTGATGCCACGACGCTCGCCGAGGTCGCCGACGCGGAGATCGGCGCCCAGATCGGCACGACCAGCCTCGACGCTATCGACGCCGTGATCCAGCCCACCTCGGACCCGCAGGTGTTCGACACGTCGAACGACGTCGTCTCGGCGCTCAAGAACGGGCAGATTGAGGCCGTCGTAGTGGACGTCCCGACCGCGTTCTTCCTGAACTGCGGTGCAGGTGACGGACGCCCAGATCGTTGGCCAGTTCGCAGGGCCGGAGGGCGACGAGTTCGGTCTCCTCCTCGAGAAGGACTCGTCGCTGACGCCGTGCGTGAGCCAGGCGGTCGACTCGCTGAGCGAATCCGGTGAGCTCGCCGCAATCGAGGAAGAGTGGCTGAGCGCGGCAGCGGACGCCCCGATCCTGGAGTAGCCCCCGCCGCTACCACGGCACGGGAGCGCCGCCTCGAGCGCGAGGCGGTCCGGCGCCAGCGCGCGCGCCGTGGCGCCACGATCGCTGCGGTCTCGTCGATCGTCGTCCTGGGCGGCCTCACCGCGCTCATCCTCTCGAGCCCGGGCTGGGACGAGGTCCAGCGGACCTTCTTCAGCCCAGAGGATTTCGCCGAGGTCTTTCCGGAAGTCCTGAAGGCTTTCTGGCTCGACATCCGCGTCTTCATGGTCGTCGAGGTCGTCGTGCTGGTGCTCGGCCTGGTGGTCGCGATGGCGCGCCTTGCGAAGGCTCCCGCGCTGTTCCCGGTGCGGATGCTGGCGGTGGTCTACACGGACGTCTTCCGCGGCGTGCCGACGATCCTCCTCATCTATCTGATCGGCTTTGGGATCCCGGCGCTCGACCTGGAGGGCCTCCCCACCGAGCCTGTCGTGCTCGGCGGAATCGCGCTCGCGCTTTCCTACGGCGCCTATGTCGCCGAGGTCTATCGCGCCGGCCTGCGCTCGATCCACCCCGGACAGCGCGAGGCAGGGCTCTCTATCGGATTGACGGAGAGCCAGGCGATGCGCCACGTCGTCCTCCCCCAGGCCGTCCGCCGAGTCGGCCCTCCGCTGCTCAACGACTTCATTGCGTTGCAAAAGGACGTGGCGCTGATCTCGGTCCTGGGCGTTGCGGGTGAAGCTTTCCGCGTCGCCCAGATTGAAGCGCAGTCGACCTTCAACTACACACCCCTTCTCGCCGCCGCGCTCCTCTATCTCTGCATCACGATCCCGATGGCCCGGTTCCTCGACTGGTGGGACTCGCCTGAGAGGGCACGCGGATGAGCGCTCCCGTCATCGAGATCCGTGGCGTGACGAAGGCGTTCGGCGAGCTCGAAGTGCTGAAGGGCGTCGACCTTGAAGTGGCCGAGCATGAGTCCGTCGCCCTGATCGGAGCCTCCGGCTCGGGCAAGTCGACGCTTCTTCGCTGCATCGATCTCCTCGAAGACATCGACGACGGCGACATCTTCCTGGACGGAGATGTGATCACCGATCCCTCAGTCAACACCGTCGGGGTGAGGCGAAAGCTCGGCGTCGTCTTCCAGGCCTACAACCTCTTCCCGCACCTCAACGTGATCGACAACGTCACGCTCGGCCTCGTCCGCGCGGGCGACACCAGCCGCGAGGAAGCGGAAGCGCAGGCACTCAAAGTCCTCGCCCGGTTCGGCCTCGAAGGGCGCGAGCGCGAGCGCCCCGACAACCTCTCGGGTGGCCAGCAACAGCGCGTCGCGATCGCCCGCGCCTTCGCCGCCCGCCCCCGCGCGATGCTCCTCGACGAGGTCACCTCGGCCCTCGACCCGGAGCTCGTTGGCGAGGTCTTGAGAGCCGTCCGAGACCTGCGCACCGAGGGAGTGACGATGCTTCTCGCCACGCACGAGATGGGCTTCGCGAAGGAGGTCGCCGACCGAGTCGGGTTCCTGCACGAGGGTCGCCTGCTGGAGATAGGCCCGCCGGCGCAGCTGCTCGAGGATCCGCAAGAACCCGAAACGAAGAAGTTCCTGAGGCGCCTCCTGGAAGCCGGCCGCGCCTGACGGCTTCGAACGTCCCGGAACTACCGCTATAGCGAGTACTGCGGGACGTTCGACGATCGTGTGTTACTGCGCGATGCGCTCGCGCACCATCGAACCCAATTTGCCCACACGATATGGCCAGGCCAAGAGCGGCAGCAGCGGGAAGCCGGGAGAGAGCTCTGCTTTTCCACCGCTGCGAAGGGGCACTTCGAGGTCAACGGTGACGGTTGGGACGATGAACCCCTCCGGGGGGTGAACGTCGACAAGACGTAGGCCGACAGGACCGCCGCCGCGAACGGCTTGGCATGCAGCACGCGCGCTGCTGCGAATTCCGAGGCGACGAATCAGTCCAACCACGAAAGCGCCTTTACCCCGGTTAGGGGGTATGACACGTCACCAGACGGCCGGCGCGCCCTTCTTGGTCCCGAAGCCGATGGTTCCCGCTGCATGCGAATCGGTCTGGCGGGTACTGTGGGCGCATGAGGAGGTCCATCTGCAGGGGTGCGGTGGCGCTGGCAGCCGTAGCGGCTGGCATGGCGCTGCCGGCAAGCGCCGACGCGGCGCCGACGAACATCAACGTCTTCTTCGGCGTTCCGCCCGCACCGACCACCGACGCCGGCGAGCACACCGAGTACACGATCACCTTCACCGCCAACGCCGGCCTGGACGACAACCCCGGCACCGCGATCATCATCAACGCCCTCGGCGGGGGCCTGGCGCCCGGCACGATCTTCCCGGAGAACGCGCCGGAGACCGAAGGCGGAGCCTTCTACACGGTCGGGTCCGATGGCGCCAACGGCCTCGTCCTCGCGCCCGTGCAGCTTCAGAACGGCGGCCAGACCGTGATCATCCCCACATTCTCGACCGGCGTCGACGCCTCCCCGGGCGAGACCGTCACGGTCACGATCGGCTACGTCAACGAGGAGAAGGTGCAGAACCCGCCCGCTCCATGCAGTTGCAAGCTGGCTCTTCGCACCACGGTCGGCACCGATGCCAACTTCAACGTGTCGAACACCTACGAGGTGGTCGAGGGCGACGGGCAACTCACCGTCGAGTCCGGCAGCGGCCAGGAGGCTCAGGTGGGCACGCCCTTTGCCGCGACACTCAAGGCCAAGCTCGTTGACGGGCTCGGAGATCCCGTCGCGGGCGAAACGATCACGTTTACCGCCCCAACAACCGTCGGCGAGCCAAGCGGAACCTTCGCCGGAGGCATGAACGGAGGATCCACGTACGAGGCTGTGACCGACGGGGACGGAATCGCCACCTCATCGATCATCACCGCCAACGGAGAGGTCGGCGGCTGGCAAGCGACGGCGTCCGTTGATGAGGGGAGCGTCGGCGACGTCGAGGACGCCCATTTCACCCTCGAGAACACACCGGGCGACGCCGACGCGGTCGCGGTGGAGGTCACGCCCGAGGAGATCACCGGTGATGGCGTCTCGACCACCCAGGTGACGGCGACCATCACGGACGAGTTCGGCAACCCGCTGGCAGATCGCGAGGTCACCTTCGAGTCGAGCGGCGACCAGGAGATCTCAGACACGGTGGAGCTCGCCGGCGGCCAGTACCGCGCGACCATCACATCGACGCCCGAGGCCGGCACGTTCACCATCACCGCTACCGACGCCGAGTCGGGTCTCTTCTCATTCGACTCCTTCGAGCAGCTCGAAGACACCGTCGGGCCCAAAGTCATCTTGATCGACACGCCGGCGAAGGAGTCCGGCAAGGAGAGGGCCAAGTTCACCTTCGAGGCGAACCAGGCTGACGCCGAGTCGTTCGAGTGCAAGCTCGACAATGGGAACTTCAAGGACTGCGACTCGCCCAAGAAGTACAACGTCAAGAAGGGCAAGCACGAGTTCAAGGTGCGCGCGACTGACCAGAACGGGAACACCGGCCCGGTCGAGTCCTACAAGTTTAAACGCACCTAACCGAGCGCCGGGATAGAGCGCGCCCTACGTGGTGGCGCAGGCGCCGGCACCATTGCAGTGGCCCAGCTGGCCCGTGCCCGGGTTCTCGGTGCAGTCGTTGTTCGGATCGGTGAAGGCGGGCGCGTTTTGGTAGACGCAGACACCGCTCGGGTTACATGTGCTTGTCTTGCAGATCGGAGGCGGGCAATTGCCGTTGGAGATGCATTCAACACAGATGCCCTGGTTGTTGCAGATGCCGTTCGGGCTTCCGTTGTAAGTGCAGCCCGTGCCCTGTGGCTTCGTCGGGTTCGAACACATGCCCGTCTGGGGGTCGCAGATGCCCGCAGTGTGGCACTCGTCAAGTGGCTGGCAGACAACTGGAAATCCACCGCCGCAGACGCCGTTCTGACATGTGTCGCTCTGGGTGCAGGCGTTCCCGTCATTGCACGGAGCCCCGTCGGTCTTGGTCGGGTTCGAGCACACGCCGGTCTGCGGATCACACACGCCCGCGTCGTGGCACTGGTCCTGCTGCTGGCAGACGACCGGGTTGCCCTGGGCACAGACGCCGTTCTGGCAGCTCTCGTTGGAGGTGCAAAGGCTCTCGTCGTCGCAGGGGCTGCCGTTGTTCACCGCAGTCAGCCCGCACGTTCCGCCGTTGCAGACACCCCGTAGGCACCCGTTCTCGGGATCGCCCGGGCAATCGTCGTCGATCGCGCACTCGGGCACTTCCTCGCACTGGTTCGACACACAGGTCTCGTCGACGCCGCAGATGCCGCAGTTGTCTCCGTTCGGTGCGGTGCCGCAATCGAGGCCGGAGCAGTCGGCGAGGCCGGGATCGCAGTCCCCATCGACGCAGGTCTCGCCCTCCTGGCACGCGTTGCCGCAGGCGCCGCAGTGCTTGACCGACGTGTCGAGGTTCACGCACTTCTTGCCGCACTTCTCAAAGCCGGACTTGCACTTGCACTTCCCGTTCTTGCACTTCCCGTTCTTCGGACAGCACTTGCTGCCGCACTTGACGCGGCCGCCCGGGCAGCCCCCGCCCACCGCCTCGGCAACCCCGGCGGGCGCAACCGCGGCGCCGAGGCCAAGGCCGGCGCCGATCAAGCGCTTCAGCGCCGAGCGGCGAGAGATCTCGCCGGCGGCAAGCTCGCGGGCGATCTGGTCGAGGCCGGACGGGCTCAAGTCAGGTTCCCCCCTGCATGTGCCAACTATCTCACGCCGAGCACCTGCGCGCAAGGCCCAAACCGACGGCCAGAGCTACCCCAGATCAGGGATGTAACGCTCGACGTGCTCGGTGAGCGTGCGGCGCACCCACGCCTGCGTCTCTGAGTCGGCCATCCGGTAGCGGCCGATCAAGAGCTTCTGCTCGTCGATTGGGAGCCCGGCGATCTCCCAGCGCACGGCGAGCCGCTCGAAGAGCATCTCGGTGCGGCGGCGCCAGTCGTCATCGACGGTCGCGGCGCCCTTCTCGCGGGCTCTAGCGATCTTTCGGATCGAACCCGAGCTCAGGGACTCGCGAAGGGTCAGGACGTTCCCGTCTGAGTCCGTGTAGTCCACGGTCGCGGCGGGCTCGCCCTTCTTGGAGCGGCGCGGCATCAGCATTCCTCCGTGACGAGCTCTGTGAGTGGCGTGTTCGGATCCGCATCGGACGCCGCGTCGGAGACCACTAGGACGAGGGAGGGCTCGACCTTCAAGCCCTCGCACTCGGGCTCGGTGGCGACGACCGCCTCGATCGCCACCTGCTTTTCCGGCAAGAGCTTCACCAGGAACTCCTCGGCCGTGATGTCTGCGCTCGCGCTCTCGCGCGCCCGATGCGCCCTGGGCGCCGGTGGCGCCTGAGTCGGCTGGCTCGTCATCGTCACCGCCGCAACCGCCGAATGCGATTGCTGCCGCGACCAAGGCCGCGCAGAGCGTGGCGCCCCGGGCCTGCATCAGTCGATCAGCCGCTTCTCCATGCGGTTCACGCCAAGGCGCCACATGGCGATCGCGAACGCCAGAAGCGTGGCGTAATGAAGCAGGTCGACCGGCTCGAAGCCAAAGGCAGCCGCGCGCACGAGCTCGACGAGGTGATAGAGCGGGTTGAGTTGGGCAAGGGCCTGGGCGACCGGTGGGAGCTGGTCAATCGGGAAGAAGGTGCCCGCGACGAGAAACAGCGGGGTGATCACGAGAGTGGTCACGTAGTTGAAGTGATCGATCTTGCCGACCGTCGCCGCGGTCGCGATCCCGAAGCCGGAGAAGCCGATCGCAGTGGTAAACGCGAAAAGCGGGACCAGGAGCATCCCCCAGGCGGGATCGAGGCCGAAGAACATGGCGACGAAGAGCGGAAAGCAGCCGTAGAACCCGGCCCGCAGCGAGATCCAGAGAACCTCAGCAGTCACCAGCTCCTCGACGTCAACGGGGGCCGCGAGGATCGCGTCGTAGGTGTTCTGGAAACGATGCTTGACGAACGTCCCGAACATCGAGGGAAACGCGCTCGAAAAGATCACGGCGGTCGCGACCATCCCGGTCGCCACGAACTCGACGTACTCGAGGTTCCCGACGCCATCAATGAGGGTCGCGCCCAGGCCCACGCCGAAGGCCAGCAGGTAGATGATCGGCTCGAGGACGCTCGAGAACGTCGTTGCCTTCCAGAACGTGCGGAAGTTTGCGACTTCACGGCTCATCACGCCGGCGATGGCCGCAGGCTCTAGGCGTCTCGCACCGACCTGGCTCATTCGGCCTCCGCTCCCGTGAGCATCACGAAGACGTCCTCGAGCGAAGCTGCGCGGCGGACCGCCTCCTCGGGGATGACCCCGTTCCTTGCATTCTCGGAGCCGACGATGGCTACCGCTGGGCCTGCCGGCCTCACGTTGAGACCCTCGGACTCCGCCGCCGCTCGTACCTCCGCCAGACGATCGGGCGGCCCGTAGAACTCGGCCGTCTCCCGTCCCGCGTGCTCTCGGATCAGATCCGAGGGTTTGCCGCGGGAGATGATCTGGCCCTTGTCCATTACCGCTACCTCGTCCGCCAGCCGTTCGGCCTCCTCGATGTAGTGGGTCGACATCAGGATCGTCGAGCCGCCGCCGCGAAGGCCATCGATGAGCGACCAGAGCTCGGTGCGGATCTGCGGGTCGAGGCCAACCGTCGGCTCATCCAGCAGGACGAGCTTCGGCTGGTGTACGAGACCCCGCGCGAGGAGGAGCCGGCGGCGCATGCCGCCCGAGAGCTTGTCCACCTCGTCCTTTCGGCGGTCGGTAAGGCGTGCGAGCTTGAGCGATCGGTCGACGGCTCCCGGCGACGTCCTTCACCCGATAAAGCCGGGCGTAGACCGAGAGATTGTCCTCGACGGTGACGTCCACGTCGAGGTTGTCGAGCTGCGGGACGACCCCCATCTCGCCGCGGGCGATCTTGGCCTCCGCGGGCAGGTTGTGGCCAAGGACAGTGATTTCGCCGTCGTCGGCGATCGCCTGACCGGTCAGGAGGCGCATCGACGTGGACTTGCCGGCGCCGTTCGGGCCGAGCAGGCCCAGGCAGATGCCAGAGGGCACGTCGAGGTCCAGCCCATCCACGGCCTGGATGTCGCCGAAGGCCTTCCGGACGCCTTTCATCTCGATGGCGTTCATGAGCAACCGAACTTACCGGTGGGCACTGATAGCTTCGGAGCCATGGTCGTTGCCATCGCAGGTGGGCACGGAAAGATCGGATTGCTCCTCACGAAGCTCCTCGCGGAGCGGGGTGACCGCGTCCTCTCGCTGGTCCGGAACCCCGACCACGCCGACCACGTCGCCACGGCGGGCGCGGAGGCCGTCGTCATCGACCTCGAGAAGACGGATGCCGGCGAGCTGGGCAAAGCGATCGCCGAGGCCGACGCGGTTGTCTTCGCCGCGGGCGCCGGGCCCGGATCCGGTGCCGAGCGCAAGGAGACGGTCGACTATGCGGGGGCCGTGCTCCTGATCGATGCCGCGCGGATCGCGAGCGCCAATCGCTACGTGATGATCTCGGCGATGTCAGCCGATGCCGAGCACGCCGGCGACGAGGTTTTCGACGTCTACATCCGGGCGAAGGGCCGCGCCGACGATGAGCTCGCCGCCTCGGGCCTCGACTACACGATCGTCCGCCCGGGCGGCCTGACAGATGCCGAGCCCAAGGGCGCCGTCATGGTCGCGCCCGTCACCGGCCGCGGCGAGATCCCGCGCGCCGACGTCGCCGCTGTGGTCGCCGCCTGCCTCGCCGATCCGAAGACCATCGGGCGGACGTTCGAGGTGATCTCAGGTGAGGACCAGATCGAGCTGGCCCTCACCCGGATCGCAGATTGACTCCTAGCTGAAGTCGTCCGACGTGACCGTGGGCCTACCGGCCTGGTAGAGCCATTGGTCGAAGTACTGCTCGAGCAGTGCCAGGTCGTCGCCAGTGAATTCCGAGACCTCGATCATGAGATCCACGACCTCTTCAGACGACACGTTGTCGTACTTGTAGCGGTCGACGAGCTCGCGCGCGAACTCGAAGAACTTCTGAGTTCCAACGATCTGGCGGTAGCCCTCGTACGTCATGGCACCGCGTGTGTACGTCGGGAACGTGGCGAACAGATCGACCGGGTCGTCGTTCAACTCGGTCGGGATCGTGTCCCACTTGGTAACGGGGCCCGAGATGTAGTTCGCGTTCCACTGCGCGCCAGGCGAGCTGGTGGACGTGCCATCCGTGAAGTTCCAGCTCCACGCGACCCACTGCGCCCAGCCTTCCTGGAGCCAGATGTCGTCCCACTCCTTGAGCGTGACCGCGTTGCCCATCCACTGATGCGAGATCTCGTGGACGAGGGTCGACTGGCTCACTCCGGGGTCGCCCGTTGCGCAGTTGCCCGCGAAGTGCGACTTGGTCGCGTTCTCGAGGGCGTAACAGACGCCGGGAACCCTGTCGGCGACGAGGCCGTTCGAGTCATACGGGTAGGTCCCGAACCGGTTGGCGAGCCAGTTGTGCATCGCCTCGGTTCTGCTGATCGCGGTCGCGATCGATGCCTGCTGCGTGGGCGTCGCCGTTGCCTCGACGAAGTTGTTCTGCGGGATCAAACGTCCCGTCAGCGACTCCGTGATGGTGGGCGTCGTCCAGTCGAACTGGCCGACCGTCGCGCTGGCCAGGTACGTGGAGGTCGGATCGTCCTCCGTCCAGTTCCACGTATCGGTCCCGTCGCCGTTATCGACGGGGGCTCCACCGACGAGCTCGCCCATGCCGACGGCCTCGAAGCCGTCGGGCACGGTGACCGACGTGTCGTAAGTCGCCTTGTCGGTCGGGTAGTTGTTCGACGGGAACCAGCCGTTGGTGCCGTTCGGCTCGTTGACGGTGTAGCCACCGTCGCAGGTCTCGACCGCGGACACCGTGTAACAGGCCGGGATCCAACCCTCGATCGCTTCGTCGGGGTCGGTGATGACCTGCGGCTCACCCGCGTACTCGACGACAACCGTCATCGCCGTCCCGTCCAGAATGCCGGCGCCCGCCGGATCGATGACGAGCTTCTGCAAGTCGGTGGCAAATGCCTCATCGAAGGCCGGCTCGGCAAGCTCGAACGCGTAATCGTCAGCCGGCTGACCATTGACGGATACCGCCGTGACGCCGATGTCCTGGAAGTCCATCGCGAACTCGCTCAGGTTCTGCGTCGCGGTCGCCGTCATCGTGGTCTTCGTCCCGGTCTCGAAAAGATTCGTGGCCGGGTCGTAGAAGATGTCGATGTCGTACTTCGTCGCGTCGTAGCCGCCATTACCCGTCTGCGGGTAAAGGTCGTCGTCCGTGCCCTGCGAACCCGGCGTGTAGACGGGCGGGGGGCTGGCCACAGTGATCTGGTTGGTGGCGACCAGGCAGCCTGAGCCCTTGGCGGGCGTGGCGCAGGCGACCATGTAGTAGATGCCGTCCGCGGTGTCCTCGGGGATCACCGAGGGAACGCCGAACTCGGTCGACTGGCCCTTCTTGACCTTGTCGGTCTCGGTCATACCGAGGGCGATCGGGCCGTTCTCGGCCACGTTGTCGGTGCGCAGGCTGATGCGGACAGTTGCCTTGCCCGACTTCTTGCCCTTGTTCTCGACATCGCCGAGAGCGGTGAAGTCATCGCCCGGCTCCGCCGACACAGGCGGATTTGAGATGTTCGTGATGCTGAACTTCGGCAGCTTTGCCGCCTCCGCCGCAGATGCAAACCCGAGTGAAACCGCGAGAGTCGCGATCCCCAAACCGACGATCCTGCCGACACCAAAGTGCATCCAACGACCTCTCTCTTTTTTTATGCTCCGACCCCTGCGTCGCCGGCGGCGACCCTTAAGTTTTATCAGCCGACGCTGAGGATCTCCAGATTTTTTGCGCCGTTAGGCGTCTCGAAGGTGACCGTGTCCCCCTTGGAGGCGCCCATGAGCGCCCGGCCGACCGGGCTTTCGGCGGAGAGCTTGCCCTCGGCCATTGACGCCTCGAGGCGATGGACGAGGGTGACCTCCTTCTCCTCGCCGGAGTCCTTGTCGCGAAAGCGGATCCGGGACCCGACCTGGGCCTTGCCGCTCTTCGGCGCTTCGATCACCTCCGCGTTGGCCAGCATGTCCTCGAGTAGGCGGATGCGAGCTTCCAGGTGCCCCTGCTCGTCCTTCGCGGCGTGGTACTCGGCGTTCTCGGAGAGGTCGCCTTCCTCGCGCGCAGCCTTGATCGCCGCGACGATCCGCGGCCGCTTTACCTCACGAAGTTCCTCAAGCTCGGCCTCTGCCTCGGCCTTGCCCTGGGGGCTGATCTCATTCACCGTGTCGCTCATGATCGTTTGAAGCTACCCCACCGGAGCTAGAATTGATGGTGCAAAGGGGGCGAATTAGATTCGACGTGGGTCATGTTCGCCTCGATGTTGCGAGTCGAGGAACCAGGGTTGGCCTCGTAAAACTCTCCCTGGAAAACCATAATTGCGGACCATGAGTTCGCCCTCGCGGCCTAGCAACAACTAGGACCGTTAGGTATCGGCCCGGGAGCCTGCGCCCGGATCACCGGTATCAACAAGCAGGCTCGCTCCTCGGATAGGACCTTCGATTCGAGTGGACATCTTTAGGAAGGTATGGCGCCGGTGACGTACCCCACGGATTGACCGACCCGGCTGCCGAGATCAGACTCCGATGGGAACACTCGTAGACGCATCGAGGCAACGTCCGCGGACGCCGGGGCAGTACCGGCCGCCTCCACTACACCGAGAGTAGGAATTTTCGCGATATGCGCGGCTTTTCCTACTTTCGGCGCCTGTCAGCCGAGCTGCTCGCGCCTGAAGGGGCGCATGCCTCGCGCCTCGTAGTTCGCCAGCGCGTGCTCAGCGTCCATCGTGTTCGTCGAAACCCACACCCGGGGTGCGAGCTCGAAGCCGCGTTTGATGGCGTGCGTGAGGAGCGCTGAGCCCAGGCCATTGCCGCGGTAGGGCGTGCGGATCCCGAAGATCGAGATGAGCGTGGACTCGCGATCGACCCGGAGCTCGTAGTAGCCGGCCGTCTTGCCGTCGACCTCCGCGATCCAGGTCTCCACACCCGCCGCCCACGCGGCCCACTGCTGGTCGTTCCATCGAAGGCGGTCGACCCACTTGTGCGGGCCGCCGATCTCCTCGTAAAGGCCCCGGTTGACGGCGGAATCGTGGACCTGGCGAAGCGAATACTCGACCCGCGCCGGGCTCGACGGCTCGCGCAGCTCTGCCTGATCGGTCATCTCGAGGAAGGTGATCGTCTCGCTCATGGGAAAGTCCGGTTCATGGGGTCTTAAGCCGCGTCCGACAAAATAGACGGGTGGCGGCAAACGAAACACCAGAGGGGCTCAACGAATACGAGCCCCGGGACTACGAGCCCATCCAGCCCGGAGGCGGACGCTCGGGCTCGTTCACCGAGCGTGCGAAGAAGTACCTGGGCCCGATCGCGATCGCGGTCATCGCGTTCGCTAGCAAGGCGAAGGCGATCCTGCTCCTGCTGCCGAAGATCAAGGTGCTTTCGACCTCGGCGACGATGCTGGTCTCCATCGCGGCGTACTCCCTCATCTGGGGCTGGTCGTTCGCCGCGGGCTTCGTGATCCTCCTGCTCGTCCATGAGATGGGCCATGTGTTCCAGCTTCGCCGTGAGGGCATCGAGGCGTCGGCGCCGATGTTCATCCCGTTCATGGGCGCGTTCGTTGCGGCCAAATCGATGGGCGACGACGCGGGCGCAGAAGCGCGAGTTGGCCTGGCCGGCCCCGTGCTCGGCTCGATCGCCTGCCTCGTGCCGCTGGTGATCTGGCAGGTGACGGGTAACGAGTTCTGGCAGGCGCTCGCTTTCGTCGGCTTCTTCCTCAACCTCTTCAACCTCCTCCCCGTGCTGCCGCTCGACGGCGGCCGCGCGATGGCCGCGCTCTCGCCATGGGTATGGACCGTCGGCTACGCAGGCCTCGTCGCGCTGACCTTCGCCTTCCCGAACCCGATCATGATCCTGATCCTCCTCTTGGGAGGAATGGAGACCTACAAGCGCTTCAAGGCGCGCAACACACCCGAGGCACGCGCCTTCCACAACATCCCTCGCTCGACCCGGATCGGCGTCGCGGTCGTCTACCTGGGCCTCGCAGCCCTCCTCGCCTTGGGAATGTCCGAAACGTTCCTCGAGCGCGACTTCTCAGACGTCTGAGTAACAATCGCGCGTTCCGGGGACACTTAGGGGCATGGAGAAGGAGTTCGACGTCGTCGTGATCGGTGCCGGGCCTTCGGGCGAGGTCGCCGCGGGCAGGCTCGCCGACGCGGGCCTTCACGTGGCCCTGTGCGAGCGCGATCTCGTTGGTGGCGAGTGCTCCTTCTACGCCTGCATGCCTTCGAAGGCACTCGTCCGGCCCCAGGAGCTGATCGGCGAGGTCGGGCGGGTGCCCGGGGTCGAACTCGCCTCCGACGAGCCCGCTCCCGAGAAAGTGCTCGCCCGCCGCGACGAGGTCATCCACGACCTCGACGACTCGGGCATGCTGCCATGGCTTGACGATCGCGGCATCGAGCTCTTCCGCGCTGAGGCAAGGCTCGCCGGCGAGCGCCGCGTCATCGCGGGCGACGACGTCCTGACCGCGCGCAAGGCCGTCATCGTCGCCACCGGTACGACCGCTTCGCTGCCGCCGATCCCTGGCCTGGCCGAGGCTGACCCTTGGACCAATCGCGTGGCCACAACCGCCCACGAAGTCCCCGAGAGCCTGATCGTGATCGGCGGCGGCCCGGTTGGCTGCGAGCTCTCGCAGGCCTGGCATTCGCTCGGCGCGGCCGTGGTGCTCCTCGAGGCAGCCCCGCGCCTCGTTCCGGGCGAGGAGGAGTTCGCGTCGGAGGAGGTCAAGGAGGCGCTAGCCGACGCCGGCATCGATGTGCGCACAAGCGCCAAGATCGCGAACGCCGCGGGCGAGGACGGCCGAGTCCACGTCACGTTTGATGACGGCGAGACGATCGAGGCCGAGCGGCTGATGGTCGCCGCCGGGAGGCGACCCAACAGCGCGGGGATCGGACTGGAGACTGTCGGCCTGAAGGAGGGCGAGTGGATCGAAGTTGACGATCAGCTGCGGGTCAGCGGACACGACTGGCTCTATGCGATCGGCGACATCAACAAGCGCTCGCTCCTGACGCATTCGGGCAAGTACCAGGCGCGCGTGGCGTGCGAGACGATCCTCGGCCGAAACGCGAAGGCGACGTCGGACCTGGGCGGGCCGCCCCGCGTCACCTTCACCGACCCGCAGATCGCGGCGGTCGGGCTGACGTCCGAAAAGGCTCGCGAAGAGGGCCTGACCATTGAGGCGGTCGATGTCGCAACGTCTGGCAACGCCGGAGCGAGCTTCCACGGCCGCGACACGCCGGGCACGTCCCGGCTCGTGATCGACAAGGACCGCGAGGTCGTAGTCGGCGCGACGTTCGTCGGCTACCAAACCGCCGAGCTCCTTCACTCAGCGACAATCGCAATCGCCGGCGAGGTGCCGATGGAGAGGCTGGTGGAGGCGATCCCCGCATTCCCGACGCGAACCGAGATCTGGCTGCGCCTGCTGGAGAAGTACGGGCTCTAGGAGAGCGAGAGCTTCGTCTTCAGGTCGTCGAGGAAGCCTCGCGGGAAGCCCGCGATCGAGTCGAGCTCGTCAAGTGACTTGAAGCTTCCCTCGCGCTCGCGGAAGGCGAGAACGCGTCCGGTCTGGGTCACCGAGAGGCCGAGGCCGCGGAGGTCCTCGTAGTTCGCTGAGTTGAGGTTCACCGGGCCGGAGGCCGCTGCGGGCTGCGGGGCGGGGTCGGAGTTGGGGTCTGGTTCGGGGTCCTCGACCTCGTCGGCGGGGGGCTCAGCGGCGACTGAGGTGCCAGGCACCTCGTCTTTGGCAGGCTCATCTGGCTCGGCGGCTTCGGAGCCAGGCACCGCGCTCGGTTCTTCGGGCTCGGGCTCGGGCTCGGGTTCAGGTTCTGGCTCCGGCTCGGGGTGTGGCTCCGGTTCGGGCTCGGGCTGCGGCTCGGGCTCGTCGGTTGTTGCGGGCTCGAACGGGACCGCCAGGCTTGCGCCGCTGTCCAGCGCCTCGTACTCCTCGGGGTCGAAGATGTCGTCGACTACGGACTTCGCGCGATTCTCGGACTCGGTGGCGCGGGCCTCCGCCGCAGAGATGCGGTCGAGGAGGTCGCGCAGGCGCTTGCCTCGCTCGAGCTCGTCCGACTTCAGCTTCGCCAGCCGTTCCGCACGCGCAACGCGCGCCTCGGCCTCGGCAGCGCGGCTCTCGACGTCCTCCAGGCGCTCCGCCGCGCGCTCCAGCGCCTCGGCTGTGCGCTGCTGGCTTTCGAGGAGGCGCAACTCCGTCTCGCGCAGCTCGGCGGCCAGGGCCTGCTCTTGGACCTTGCGTTCCTCAAGCTGGCGCTCAGCGTCTTGAAGCTCCTGCAAAAGCTTGGTGCGCTCGGGCTCCGAGCGGTCGGCGTCCGCTCGGACTCGGGCCTCCGCCTCTGCCTCCGCCTCGTCGGCGAGCTTGGAAACGCTGGCGCGGAGCTCGTCGAGGGACTGCGCGGGCACCTCCGGCTCCGCTGGCGGCGGCTGGTACGCGGCGATCGGCGGGGCGGGTTCTGGTTCTGGCGCAGGTGGGGGTGGCTGGTACGCGACGACTGGCTCGGGCTCGGGCTCCTCGACCTCGTCGGCGGGGGACATGGCGGCGACTGAGGGGACAGACCCCTCGACAGGCTCATCTGCCGGTTCCGCTTCGCCTTCGGGGTCAGACCCCGCGCTCGGCTCTTCAATTCCGTCTGGGACGTCCTGGGCTGCGGCGGCCTGCTCGACGAGGCGGTCTGCCTCGGCCTCGATGGGATCGACTTCTTCGGAGTGCTCGGATTCCTCGAGGCGGTCGAGCGCTGCCCGCTCGGCGGCTGCGGCCAGCGAGTCGCCGCCGACCAGTCCACCCCCCAGGGCGGGAGCCGGTGGCGTATCAGGGGCCGGCGGAGCTCCGGGCACAGGCGGGCCCGTCGGAGGCGGCATCGTGGGCGCTGCCTCTTCGCTCGAAGGCTGGTGGATGATGGTGTCGAGCTGAGGCTCGCCGGGCGTGGAAGACACGGGAGGTGCGGGCGGAGGTGCGGGAATCGCCGGCGGCACGGGAGCGCCGGACTTCTTCGCGGCCTTGGCGGCCTTGGCTGCCTCTCTGCGCTCCAGCGCGACGCGCTTTCTCTCCTCGCGCGCGCTGGCGCGCTCGGCCTTCTTGGCTTCGGCAAGGCGAGCCTTCTCCTCGCGCGACTGCCTGCTTCCGCCGATGCTGAAGAATCCCCGCGAGGAGCTCCCCGCCTTTTTCGCCTCGGCCGCGGCCTTCCTCTGCGCAAGCTTTTCCGCCTTCGCCTGCTTGACCGCTTCCTGCTTGCGACGCTTCTCCTCGAGCTTCGCGGCCTTCTTGGCCTCCTTCGGGTCGGACGAGACCGGCGCAGCTTGTGTGGGCGGCGGGATTGTCGGCGGAGGCGGCATCGGCGGCCCCGGAGCCGCGGGCGCGGAGTCGGCGGGCGGCGGAGTCTCGGGCAGTGTGGGCATCGCAGATGTCTCGGGTGCCGCCGGCGCGGCTGGCGCTCCGGGCGGCGGCGAGCTCGGCGGGGGCACGGAGCCGGGCGCCGACTCGTCAGCCTCGGCGGGTTGTCCTACCGGCTCCTCGGTCCCGATCAGGCCTGGGGGTGAAGGTGGGGGCGGTGGCGGATCGCCTTGAGGCGTTGGCTGCACCATGCTGGCTGGCAGCGCGGGAGACGGATCTGCGGACTCGCCCTCGGGCGCCGCAGACTCACCAGAGGATGCATCGGGATCCTCCTGTTGGTCGTCGTCCTCGTCGCCCTTGCCGGATCGCTGAAGCCTGAATGAGCGCATCGCGCCTATCGTTTCACACCGGCGGGCGAATTCCGCGCTCGCCGAGGGCCGGATGTAAGCGTCGTTGCAGGGGACTTAGCGCATGCGATGGCGCATGTCGCGCTCGATCTCGCGCCGCACCTCGCGGTCGCGGATCTCGCGGCGGCGGTCGCGGCCCTCTTTGCCTCGCGCCAGTGCAATCTCCACCTTCGCCCGCGGGCCCTTGAAATAGACCCGGGTCGGCACCAAGGTCAGGCCCTTCTGGGCAGTGGCGCCAATCAACCGCTCAATCTCGTGGGCGTGGAGAAGGAGCTTGCGTGGGCGGTCCGGCTCGTGGTTCTCCTGAGCCGCCGGCGGATACGGCGGGATGTGCATGTTGCGAAGCCACAACTCGCCGTCATCTACCGCGGCATAGGCATCGGCGAGCATCGCCTTGCCCTCGCGGAGCGACTTCACCTCGGTGCCCTGAAGCTGGATGCCCGCCTCGAACTTCTCGACGAACTCGTACTTGTGGGCAGCGCGGCGGTTCGACGCGACGTCGCCCGAGGCAAGCTTTCTCTTTCCCTTCTTTGCCATGGATCAATGATTAGCTTGAAGCAACGGGTACTTCTTCCAAGTCGGTTCTGCCCCTCGCTGCCTCGACTCCTGTGACCGTGACCGTCATCGGGTCGCCGAAGCGCACCTCCCGTCCGGTTCTACCGCCCACGAGCGCCGTTTCGGTCTCGTTGAGATCGAAGCGCTCACCGCGAAGCGTGCGGGCGGGGACGAAGCCCTCGTAGACATCGCCCAGCTCGCCGCCAAAGCGGACGAACGCGCCCGCGTTGATCACGCCTGAGACTTCACCCTCGAAATGGGTCGAATGGCCACGCTCGAACAGCTCGCGCTCCAACAGGAACGCCGCGCACACGCTGTCCGCGCGACGCTCGATCTTCATGGCCTCACGCTCGCGATCCGAGCACCAGGGGCCCGCGTCGCGTACGTCGGATGGCTCAGGCGCAGTCTCACCCGCTCCAACCACCGCGAGTAGCGAGCGGTGGGCGATCAGGTCGGGGTAGCGGCGGATCGGGGAGGTGAAATGCGAGTAGGCCGGGCTGCCGAGCCCCGCGTGCCCGAGGTTCTTGTCCGTGTAGTACGCCTGCTTCAGCGAACGCAGGACGAGCGAGCCGAGCGACTGGCCGCCCTGACCTCGCCTGCGAGCCTCGCGCGCCACCCAGCGGCTGATCTCGCCGACCATGTCGCCCGCCTCGGTCGGGCTCATTCCCTTCTTCGACCCGGGAGCGGGCACCTCAATCGCGGCGAGCTGGTTAAGCAAGCGGTCGACCCGCGCCGGGTCCGGCTGCTCGTGGACGCGGTAGAGCGCCGGCGCCTTGCGCTTTTCGAGGAGGTCTGCCACCTGCTCGTTGGCGAGGATCATCAGGTGTTCGATCAGCTGGTGGGCCTCGGTCTGGGGAACGCTGTGAGCGTTCACCACCGCGCCATCGGAGTCGAATGCGAACTCGGGCTCGAATGACTCCACCTCCAGCGCGCCGCGCGGGCGCCCCTCGGCAAGCGCCGCCGCGGCCTTGCGCGCGAGCTCCAGCGGCTCTGCGACCAGCTCGGGAGCCTTCTCGCGCCCGGCGAAGATGCGGTCGAGCTGGTCGTAGTCGAGGCGCGCGCCGGAGCGGATGCGGCTTCGGTAAAAGCTCGCCGAGCGCGGCTTTCCCGCCCCGTCGATCCGGACCTCGGCGGTCACCGCCAGGCGATCCTGGTCCGGCACGAGGCTGCACGCCTCGTTCGAAAGCGCACCGGGAATCATTGGCTCCACCGATCCCGGCACGTAGACGCTGGTCGCGCGCCGGTATGCCTCAGTGTCGATGGCCGACCCGGGCCTGATGTGGGCCGAGACGTCCGCGATGTGAATCCACAGGCGAACGCCATCGCCATCAGGCTGCGCGGAGACGGCATCGTCGAAGTCACGCGCGGTGGCGGGATCGACCGTGAATGTCGCCAGGTCGCGCAGGTCGCGGCGGGTGGGATCGACGTCGTCCGCTGCTGCCGGCGCCTCGCGCGCCTCGTCCTCGACCCGGCGCGGGAAGCCCCGGCGCTCGAGCCCCTCCCACAGAAGCGCCTGGACGACATCGCGTGCCCGCTTTGGCGAGCCGAGCGCCCGCACGGCCTTGACGCCTCGCGAGCTCGGCACCGCCAACACCATCTGGCCGGGGTCCGCACGCACCTTGCCGCGTTCGAGCGGAAGCCTCCCGACGCGTTCGAACACGGGCTCGACCACATGGAAGCGGCCGCGCTTCACCACGACGCCTACGAATGACCCGGAGGGCTCCCTACTCAAGGCAGCTTCTGGCCGAGGACCTCGAGCGCTTCCTCGAGAGCCTCGTCGCGATCGGTCTCGAGATCGGCTTTGGCCTTGACGTCGGGCGAGATGCCCTTGTCAGCGATCGAGATGTCCTCGGATGTGAAGTACTCGGCGACGGTCAGGTTGATCGCCGACCCGTCGGGGAGCGGGACCGACTCCTGCACCGTTCCCTTGCCGAAGGTCGTTTCGCCGACCAGCGTTGCCAGGCCGTAATCGGACATGGCCGCCGCCAGGATCTCCGACGCGGAAGCGGTGCCCCCGTCGATCAGGACGACCGTGGGCACCGGATCGAGGGCGTCTCCCAGCGCGTCATAGACCTCCTCGCCGGTTGCCCGGCCGCGGGTCGTGACGATGTCGCCTTCCTCGACGAAGAGCGAGGCCGAAGCGATCGCCTCGTCCAGCCGGCCGCCACCGTTCCCGCGCAAGTCGATGATGAGCCCCTCGGCACCCTCGCGCTTGAGCCGCTCGATCTCGGAGCGAAGCTCCGCGTGGGCGCCCTGGTCGAAGCTCGCGTAGACGATGTAGCCGACCTTGCGGCCATCGATATGCATGATGCGCCCCTGCGCCGCGGGGAACGTGATGTTGGCGCGCTCGACCTTCAAGTCCTTCTCGCCGCCGCCCCCCACGGGCTTGACGGTCAGCGCGACTTCGGTGCCGACCTTGCCCTTGATCTTCGCTGTCGCAACCTCGGCGGGAATGCCGCTGAGGCTTTTGCCGTCTGCCGCAAGGATCACGTCCCCGACGGAGATCCCCGCGCCCTCGGCCGGTGAGTCGGGAAAGACGGTTGTGACCTCGAGGCCCTCCGGGACCTCCTTGATCGAGAGTCCCACGCCCTTGAAATCACCGCTCAGGCTCTTTTGGAACTGCTTGTACTCCTTCGGGTCGAAGTAGTGCGAGAACCTGTCGTCGTACTCCTTACGGAGTTCGTCGATCATGCCGCGCATCGACCCCGATTCCAGCTCTGCGGGCGTGACCTCCTGGAAGTAGCTCTCCTCGATGAACGCCTGAGCCTGGTCGCGCACCGTCGGCTCGGAGATGGTGTCTCCGGAGAGCTCGAAGTACAGCGCGATGGCGGCAAGCGAAGCGGCGGCCCCGACGAGGAGCCCTACGAAGAAGCCGAAACGACGTGAGGGAGTCGAGCCGTCGCTCAAACCCTCAAGAAGCGGCGCAGAGTGAGGCCGCTTCCGAGGGCGGACACGATCATCGCCGAGGAGACGAGGATGATCACCAGGGGCATGAAGCCCATGGTCGACAGGGAGTCCACGAGATTCAGGTTGTCTGAGAGCGGGTCTACGACGGTCACCTTTCCGAGCCAAAGTATGCCCACCGCAATCGCTGCGCCGGTGAGGCCCACGATGACGCCCTCGATCATGAAGGGCCAGCGGATGAACCAGTTGGTGGCGCCGACGAGCCTCATTACCTCGACCTCACGCCGGCGGGCGTAGATCGAGAGGCGGATCGTGTTGCCGACGAGCATTAGCGAGGCGATCAAGAGCAGCACCGCGAGGATCGCGAGCACGACCGTTACCGCGCCGGTCACACGGGTGATCTTCGACGCGTCCTGGCGGGCGTCGCGGACCTCGTCGACGATCGGGCTGATCGGCTGACGATCACCCGTGGGGCCCGTCTTGGTGATCGCGGCCGTGACGGCGCCCAGGTTCGTCGGGCTGTCGATGTCGATCGCGAATGACGGCGGCAGCGGGTTCGAGTTCAGCTCCTTGAGCGAATTCGCGAGCTCGCCCTCGACGCGGCCGGAGAGGATCTTTACGGCCTCAGTGGGTGAGACATAATCGACGGACTCGACGTGCGGGAGCGTCTCGAGCTCGGCGCCAAGCGCGTCGATCTCGCCGCGCGCAGGCGTCGTTGTAGAGGAAGACGTTCAGGCCGATCTGGTCGCGGACGTCCTGCGTCTTGTCACCCGATGCCTTCAGCACCGGGATCAGGACGCCAAGGAGAAGAGTCGTGACGACGATCGTCACGATGGCGGCGACCGACGGGGCCGCCGAGCGACGCAGCGCCCGGAAGGCCTCGGAGACGAAGAAGACAGCGCGGCTCATGGCTACCAGTCCAGGATGTCGTTGACGCCGGTGGACGGCTCGACCTCGAGCTCACGGTGGAGCCGCGCCGCGAACTCGCGGGTGGACTCGTCGTGGTAGCCGCCCGAGACCTCGTCGCGGATCAGGCGTCCTTCCTCGAGCTGGATCACGCGGCGGCGCATCTTGTCCACCATCTCGCGGTCGTGGGTGACGACCAGGACGGTGGTGCCGGTGCGGTTGATCCGGTAGAGCAGCTGCATGATCCCGATGGACGTCTCGGGATCGAGGTTTCCGGTGGGCTCGTCGGCCAGAAGGAGCGGCGGGTGGTTGACGAAAGCGCGCGCGATTGAGACACGCTGCTGCTCGCCGCCTGAAAGCTGGTCCGGGTAGTTGTGGATCTTCGACTGGAGGCCGACCAGGCGGATGATCTCCGGCGTCTTGCGGCGGATCTCACCGCGCGAGGCGCCGATCACCTGAAGCGCGTACGCGACGTTGTCATAGACCGTGCGGTTGGGAAGAAGCTTGAAGTCCTGGAAGACGGTGCCGATTCGGCGGCGCAGCTTCGGCACTCGCTTGTGCGGCATGCCGTTGATGTCGTGGCCCGCGATCTCGACCTCGCCCGATGCGGGCTCGACCTCGCGGATAAGAAGCTTGATCAGCGTCGACTTGCCGCAGCCGGTAGGCCCGACGACGAAGGCGAACTCGCCACGGCCGACTTCGAGCGTGACCCGCTCGAGCGCAACGTGCCCGCCCGGGTAGACGACGGTCGCATCCTTGAGAGCGACAATCGGCGGCTTCGGAGCCGGCGCGCCGGTGCGCGACTCATAGCGGGTGGAAGCATCGTGCCCGCGGGCACGGCCGCGAGACGAGCGTGAGCGTGTGAGGGCCATAGGCTGAGATCCTTCTTCGGGCATGCGTGTGTTCCTTTGGGCCGATTCCCCTGCAAGGCGACAGCCACCTTGGAGCTTCCGAAAAGCTTAGCGAAGATTATGAGCGTTCGCTAACGAACCACTCACCGCAACAAAACCTGCGCGGCTCCCAGGGGGCGAAGCGTCCAGCGCTACCCCCTATAGGGCACAGCGTGGGACGTTTCGGTGCTCGGTAGGGTGCTCGCCGTGCGTCTGAGCCCTCGCCAAGCGGTGATCTTGTTCGTGGTCGGGGCCATCGGGGGGCTCATCGGCGATGCGTGCCATGTCGCCACGGGCACCACCACGTATCTCGACGAGACCTTCCCGTTCATCTGGAACAGCCAGCTGTGGTTCCCGATCGCCGTCGGGCTCGCCACCGTGACCACGGGTGAGTTGCGCCTACGCCTGGGCCCGCCCCGCCCCGGTCACAACCCCATCGAAGCCGCGGCAGCGATCGCGAGCGTGGTTGGCCTCTACGCGCTGACCGCAGTCGTCACCGACGAGGATCCGCTCACCGCGACGGTCCTCATCTGGGCGGGCGCGATCCTGATCGCCGCGCGGTTCGGCGGCGGCATGCCGGCCCTCGTCTGTGGGGTCCTGGCCGCGATCCTCGGACCGCTCGCCGAGATCCTGATCGTGGAGGCAGATCTCGCGATGTACGCGCCGTCGGCCGATGGCCTCTTCGGCGTCGCCGAGTGGTTGCCGGCCCTCTATTTCGCGTTCGGAATCGTCGCCGCAAGGCTGGCGGAGCTGATCCCCCCGCGTTAAAACCACCCCATCCCCGGGTATCCCTGCGTGAAGGAGCCGTGGCCAGATGGCCCCGGCGGGTCCAAGGGAAGGAATCTCAATGGCGTTTTTACGCAGAGACACCACCACGACGTACGACAGAGGCACGGGCTTGGCTCGCGGGCCTGCCTACATCATCGGGGCAATCCTGGCCGCGTTCGGCTTGATCATGCTTATTTCCGGCGGCGAAGACCCCATCAACTTCGCGACTGCCGGCTTCCCAGACGCGGACGTCACGAGCGATGAGTTCATCGGCTTCGAATGGAACGGCTGGACGGCGTGGATCACCATCACCGCGGGTGCGCTCTTGCTCTTCGGCGCGGCACAACATGCGCTGGCCAAGGGCTTCAGCCTCGTCGTTGGGCTCGGGCTCGGTGCAGCAGCGCTGATCGGTTGGATCGACGGCGACGTCCTGGGGCTCGCAGCCGCGAACTGGCTGACCGAACTCGGCTGGGGCATCGCTGCGGTCCTGCTCGTCCTCAACGTGTTCGCACCGCGAGTCGGCGAGGAGCGCCATGACCATGTGGCGGTTGACCGTGACCGGGATGGCGTGGACGACCGCCACGAGCATCGCGCCCCGGTGATCGACCGGGACCGCGATGGCGTTGACGACCGCGAGGAGCGGCCCGTCGCGAGACGCTAGGTCCAGTCCGGACCGTAAAGCGGAGGATGCGAGACGATCGGCTTCTGTAGGAGTGCTTCGCGCGCACGGTCCGCGATTCCGCGGGCCGTGAGCCCGAAGTGCTCCATACAGGCCTCGCCGGTCCCCGAGATGCCGAACTCGTCGCCCATGCCTACGGCGAAGATCGGAACGGGGTGCTGCTCGGCGGCGACGTGGCGGACCGCGTCCGCGAGCCCGCCGACGACGCGGTGCTCCTCGGCCGTGACGGCAACGCCCGTCTTCGCGATGGACTCGAGGACCGACTCGGAGTGGATGGGCTTGATGATCGAGACGTTCACGACCTCCGCCTCGATCCCGTCCTCGGCCTCGAGCGAATCGGCCGCCTCCATGGCGCGCCAGACCATGTGGCCGGTCGCGAAGAGCGAGATGTCCTTGCCCTCCCGCAGGACGTCGACGCCGGTGCCGAGCGTCTCGGGCACGTCCTCGTAGACGACCGGCGTGGCGGGCCGGCCGAAGCGGAGGTACTGCGGCTCGTCGGACTCGTATGAGTCGAGCGTCGCGCGGTAGGCCTGGTTGTAGTCGGCCGGAACGACCACCTGCATGTTCGGCATCACGCGCATGAGCGCGATGTCCTCGATCATCTGGTGGGACGCGCCGTCCTCGCCGAGGGATACGCCACCGTGCGACGCGCAGATCTTCACCGGCAGCTCGTTGTGGGCGATGCCAAGCCGGATCTGGTCGTACGCCCGTCCGGTGGCGAAGATCGCGAAGGTGGACGCGTAGGGGCGCTTGCCCGTCGCGGCAAGCCCGCACGCCATCGACATCATGTTGGCCTCGGCCGCACCCACGTTGAAGAACCGCTCCGGGAAGGCTGCGCCGAACTTCGCCGACTGGGTGGAGACCGACAGGTCGGCGTCGAGCGCGACGACGTCTTCGTGCGCCTCGCCCAGCTCGACCAGCGCCGCGCCGTAGGCGTTCCGGGTCGCGCTCGGCTCTGACTTGCCTGCCATCTAGCTCGCCCCTTCCATCGCCGCTGTTTGTTCTTCAAGCCGTGCCTCGAGCTCCTCGAGCGCCTCGACCGCCTGCTCCGGGGAGGGCGGCTTGCCGTGGAAGCCAAAGCGGCCCTCCATGAAGGAGACGCCGCGGCCCTTCTTCGTCTGCGCGACGATCGCCGCCGGCTTGTCGAGGGTGCGGCTGCGCTCAAGGGCTTCAACGACCTCGTCCATGTCATGGCCGTCGATCTGAATGGAGTCCCATCCGAAGGACTCGAACTTGGCGCGAACGTCACCGATGTCCATGACCTGCTCGGTCGTGCCGTCGGTCTGAAGGTGGTTGTAGTCGACGATCGCGGTGAGGTTCGTGAGGCCGAAATGGGCGGCCGCAGTTGCCGCCTCCCATGTCTGGCCTTCCTGGCAGTCGCCGTCGGAGAGGACGCCGAACACGTGCGCCGTGTCCTCCAGGCCGTCGAGGCGGAGGGCGAGGCCAATCCCCACGCACATCGAAAGGCCCTGGCCGAGCGAGCCGGTCGAGACCTCGACTCCGGCGGTCTTGTTCATGTCGGGGTGGCCCTGGAGCGGAGCGCCGATCTTGCGAAGGCCCTGGAGGTCCTCATGCGGGAAGTAGCCGTGGTGCGCCAGCGCCGCGTACTGGATCGGCGCGGCGTGGCCCTTGCAGAGGACAAAGCGGTCGCGCTCGTGCCACGCCGGGTTCTCCGGATCGTGGCGAAGCACGCGGTTATAGAGAGCCGAGACGATGTCCGCCGCCGAGAGCGACGAGTCCAGGTGGCCCGACTTCGCGACGGCCAGCATGCGCACGCAGGCGAGGCGATGCACCGTCGCCCAGCGCTCGAGCTCGGCGATCGAGGGTTCGACCTCGCCGCGGGCGAGCTCATTCGAAGGCGAGAGAGGGTCCGGGACCGAGCGCAAATGGCTCATGGAGGCGAGGTTACCGTCAGCTCCCCAATTCGGTGATGCCGCTGGACTCCCCATCGCGAACGCGAGACTAAGCGGCGCCCGGGACGGAAACGCGACTGCCGGATCGCCGCAAATTGCGGGAGCGTTTGCGGATGACTCGCCAACGGGGGTTGCCATATTGATCGCGTGGACCAGTTTCGCCTTCGCACCGCCACCCTCGTCATCGCCGCGCTCCTGATCGGACTCGGCGTTGGCCTCGCAACCGGGCTCTTCGAGGACGCCGATCCGGCGCCCGAGACGACACAGGCGACGACCGTTGCCGGCGAGCCTCTCGAGGAGGGGGACAAGGACGGCGAGGGCGGTGAGGGCAGCTCCGAGCCCGATCTGCCGCCGACCGAGGAGGACCCTGACGGCCTTGAGCCCGGGCCCAGCGGCCCGGCGCCCTCAACGGACGACGAGACCGCCGCCGCGGATGCAGCGCGCGAGTACGTCGAGGCGATCAACGATCGAGACGGGCGCAGCGTCTGTGGGGCGTTCGTGCCCGGAGGCCTTGGCACGCTTGAACTTCCAAAGGAGCAAGGGTCGTGCCCAGCGTCGCTCCAGGCCTCGCTTGGCTATCGCGGCAACAGCGGCCAACCGGTGTGGGACCGCTCCGAGATGACCCAGGACATCTCGGCCCAGATCGACGGCGATTCCGCACGCGTGGTCGCCACGGTCTTCACCGAGTACGCCGACGTCCGCGAGCCGACGATCGAAGACGACATCATCTACCTGACCCGCTCCGGCAACCGGTGGCTGGTGGTCAAGCCGAGCGCAACGCTCTACCGCGCCGTCGGCATCGCCGACGTGCCGCTGGAAGCACTCCAACCGCCGAAGTAGGCGTCAGCGATCCACCCCTGGCCCCACGCGCCTGCCTGTCATCAAGCGAACAAGATCGCGTCGCATCGAGCGACGGGCTCAACCGCCGAAGTCGTGATCGGCGCCATCAGGCCGCGGCGATCGCACCTTCGATCGCGTGGCCAAATCGAGGGGGAGGGTGCCGCCAGCCAGTGGCGCTCATTTCGACCTCGCGGGTTCGGTGCTTTGGACGAAAAGCGCCCAAACCGTCGAGAGTGAGATAGCGGGACACATAGGGCCGTCAAATCACTCTCGGCGAGATCCGCGTTACGTGCTTTCCATGCAAAGCGCCTAAGTTGCGCGTCGGACGTCGCCTAGGTGGGCTCGTTACTGATGAAGGCCGGATGGCCACCCCGACCTGGCGCCTAGCGCTGGACCGACGAGATGTCCACGCGGGGCGTGCCGCCCTCGAGGAGCGTGAAGTAGGCGCGCTTGGCGCTCAACGCCGTCGACCAGATCCGCTTGCTGCGGGTTGTCAGCGTCTTGCCGAGGTCCTTGTTCCCAAGCTTCTTCAGGCGAAGCTCCCAGCGGGCCCTGGTCCCGCGGACGTAAAGAAGCGACGAGCCGCGCACCGACGGGTTCGAGAGCTGCGATGTCTCTGAGGTGATCACGACGTCGCGGTTCATCTTCTTCAGGGACGCCTTGACGATCCGGCTCGACTTCCGGGTCAGGATCGCGTAGACGAGCGTGTTGCCGTCGAGGCCCGGCAGGCTCACCTGGCTTGGCTGGCTGGCGGCGGCGATCGGCTTGGGCTCGCCCGCCTCGCCTGAGTCGTTCAGCTTGCGTGCGATCAGGCGGTCGCGTCCCTCGATGCGCGTGCGGTACGCGATCCAATTGTTCGAGACCGCGACAGCGTCGACGCCCGGCGCGTCGAACGAATCGACCTCGGCGAAACCGGGGCGTCCAAGGATGCGGACGTTCTGCCCTTCGATGACAGCGGCGTACTTGTCGGCGATCGACGGATCAGTGCCGATGAGCGGCTCCGGCCCGCTTCCGTCGTTGATGAACGCGGCGTCTGACTGCCCCTTGGCGAAGGCAAGCGTTGCGCCTGCGACTGACGGGTCGGAAGCGCTCGGAACGCCCTTTACGCCGGCCTGTGCGCTGGCGGCGAACGTCAGCGCCGCGGCCGCCACTACCAGCGCAACCGCATCGCCGAAGCGGATCACTCGGTAGAGCTCGGGCCGCTCCGCCATCAGGGTGATCGCCTTGCGGCCGAATGGGCGGTTTGCGAATGGCGCGAGCGTGACAATCGGGATTGCGCGCCCGACTCCGAAGCCCAGGCCGATCGCGAGGCCGGCCACGGGCTCGCCGAGCGCAAGCGAGATCCCGGCGAGCGCCCACACGCCGAACGTGAGGACGAAGGTCGTGAAGCCCAGGCCCAGCAAGACCCCGTAAAGGGCCGCGGCGACCGGCATCGGCATGATGCGGCGCCAGTGCTCGGGGAGTTGGCGGCGGATCTGTGGCGCGATACGCCTGCCCCGCGCTTCGGCGATTGCGGCCACGAGCGCAACGACGCCCGCGACGGTGTAGGAGAGCCAGCCGGCGTCGCCGGGTATCGCGGCGCCGATGAGAGAGATGCCGCCGAAGGTAAAGACGGCGCCAACGACGGCCCCTGGGAAGAAGGTCGCGCAGGCAGCGAGCGTCGTCGGCAGGCCGCCGGTGTGTCCCGTGGGGCCGATCGTCTCGATCATCGAGAAGCCGCAGGGCGACCAGGTGCCCGTTGCGCCGATCAGGAGTCCGGCGACGACGAGGGTGATGACGACCCCAGGTTCCATCAGCACGGGACCTTCGTCTGGAAGTACATGACGCAGAAGACCTTGCGGCCGGAGAAGCAGTAGCCGGTCAGCGAGGCATCGCCATTGATCCTGGTGTTCGACTGCGAGCAGCAGTCGACGAGCTTTCGGACGGTGCCGCCGCAGCAGCGATACCAGGCTCCGTCGATCTGGGCGTTGATCCTGTACTGGCGCGCGGTCTCGTCGCAGACCTTGGTGCGGGGCGCCGGCGGCATCGGGCGGCCATCCGGGTCATTCAGGACGTTGCCGTCACCGTCGACCGGAATGCCCTTCTTGTTGATGAACCGGCCGAGGTTGTCGATGGCCTTGCCCGTCGTCGCGTCCAGGGGCCAGCCGTTCGCGTCGATCCGTGGTGTCCCCTTGGGGTGAATGCACGAGCCCGTTGTGAAGATGTGGCCACAGAAGTGGTACGCCTCCGCCTCGCCCGGCTCGATCGCGCGGCCGATCACGCTGCCCGCCGTGGCCGCCATCATCGCTCCGCCTACGCGGGCGATGAACCCGCGCCGGGACGTGTTGCCGGCGATGCCGTCGAGCGCCTCGCCAACTCGATTGCGATCCGCGCCTTCAGGCAAGGGCCGCCGCCTCCGCAAGCCCACCGCGACGCCGCTCGCCAGCGGCGAGGATCGACTCCAGCTGAGCGAGGTTGTTGAACGTTCCCTTGGCTAGCACTGTTCCCTGCGAATCCAGAGCGACAGCGTAAGGGCTTCCCGGGACGTCGAGTGACTGCCACGCATCCGAGTGCGCGACCTCGTCGAAGCGGCCGACGGCCACCGCCGGATGCGCGGCGATCGAGTCAACCGCTGGGCGCATCGCCTCGCAAACGTGGCAGCCCGCCGAGGTGAACACGGCCAGGCCGAGCTCCTTGCGCTCGAGCCCGTCGATCGAAGTGGCGATGTCTGTGCGCGAGCCGATCTCCGGCCCCTCATGGGGGATCTCGAGCGCCGACGCCGGACCGACCCGCATGCGCAGGAGGCCGACCTCGCGGGCCAGCGCGAGCGTCATCGCGCCGAGTGCCGCCACGGCAGTGAGTGCTCCGATGAGGCCGAGCCCGAGCCACTGATCGGTCGACAGGCCATCGGACGGAAGCGCCGCGACCGCAATGAAGCCGGCGGCCAGCGCGAAGTTGCGGGAGACGCCTGCCCAGCCGATCCGGGAGCGCGCGCCGAAGCAGCCGCAGGGCTCACCCGCGCGACCACGCGCGATGGCGCTGGCCATTACCAGGCCGAACATCACCATCAGTCCGGCACCCAGAATCGCCGCCTCGCTGGAGCCGGCGATGAGGCCCGCCGCCAGGCCAAGCTCGATCGCGACGAGCGACCAGAAGCCGATCGTCCTCGCGGTGGGGCTCTCGAAGCCGAAGCCCGCCAGCGCCTCACGCCCCGCAGAAGGGTTGGACAACTTGGCGATTGCCGCCCCTGCCAGGACGCCTGCCAAGACCAGACGAAGCCCCATCTCGACCATGGGGAGAAGCTAGCGAACGACTGGCCGCGTCAGCCGATCGAGACCATCCGGTCGATCGGCAGCTTGGCCTTCTCGGCGACCGCGGGATCGACCTTCACCTCGTACTTCATGTCCCGCAGCGAGTCGCGGAGCTTTGG
The DNA here is from genome assembly GCA_963786495.1 of uncultured bacterium. GTDB lineage: Bacteria > Actinomycetota > Thermoleophilia > Solirubrobacterales > 70-9 > JALZKA01. The sequence continues at coordinate 625,203 of CAWAZL010000002.1, forward strand.
CAAGGTGATCATCTTCATGTACTTGCAGAAGGCCATCCGGTTTGCCTCGACGAGGTTGGCGCCCGGCGCCGCCTGCTGGAGGGGATAGAGCATCCCGTTCTCGGTCGCGACGATGAAGTCGCCGTCCGGGTTCGCCTCGACGTGGGCGAGCATCCCCGAGGTCGAGAGCATGTGGACGCCCTCGGAGTCGATATCGCCCGAGGCCACGTACTCCATGGCCTGCGTCGAGCAGCCGCACTCGGGGTGGATCAGGAACTCTGCGCCTGGATTCTCCTCCCGCGTGCGCTTGATGTCGTCGGGGCGGATGCCGGCGTGGACGTGGCACTCGCCGTCCCAGACGTGGAATCGCGCGTAGCGCTCGGGGTCCTCGGTGAGGCCGGTCTCGCGCGCGACGAAGGAGCCAAGCCACATGTCCGGGCCGAACAGGATCTCCTGCTCGGGCCCGTGCTCGGCCCAGATGTGCTCGACGACCTTGACTGCGTTCGAAGATGTGCAGCAGTAGTCGGTGAGAGCCTTGACCTCAGCGGAGGTGTTCACGTACATGACGACGAGCGCGCCGGGGTGCTCGGCCTTCCAGGCGGCGAGTTGATTTGCGTCGATCGAGTCCGATAGCGAGCAGCCGGCGCCCAGGTCGGGGATCAGCACGGTCTTCTGCGGCGAGAGAATCGAGGCCGTCTCGGCCATGAAGTGGACGCCGCAGAAGGCGATCACCTCGGCGTCGGCGGCAGCCGCCTCGCGAGAGAGCTGAAGCGAATCGCCCGTGAAGTCGGCCACGTCTTGGAGCTCGGCGAGCTGGTAGTTATGGGCGAGGATCACCGCGTTCCGCTCAGCGGCGAGCGAGCGCACCTCCTCGGACAACGAGGTGATCTCCTCGGGCTCGAGGTGGAGTTCTGCGGTTGGGTCAACGGTCGGCAACTCAAGTGCCATTTCGTGTCCTTTCCGACGATGTTCGCTTGCCCGTAGGCGAGAGCGAATGACTACCTAGAGTCTAGAGATATGCCTGAGCTTCCGGAGGTCGAGATCACGACACGCCGCATCGGCTCGGCCCTCGAAGGCGCGGAGGTCGAGTCGGCGCTGGCGCCGGGCATGGTGGCGCTCAAGACGTTCGATCCGCCGCTCAGCGCGCTGACCGGGATGAAGGTCATCGGCACGACCCGCTTCGGCAAGATGCCCGTCGTCCAGTTCGAAGGTGGCGATGAGGGGCGCCTCGACCTCCTGGTCCACCTGATGTCCGCGGGGCGGCTCCAGGTCTTCGACAAGCGCGCCTCGCTGCGCGACAAGTCATCGCGCGTCCTCATCCGCCTCGCCGACGGCCGTGAGCTCCGTCTGAAGGAGTTCGGTACGAAACAGAGGGCGTGGTCGAAGCTGCTGCGAGAGGGCGAAGTCGAAAAGGACGAGATGGTCGAGTCGCTCGGACCCGAGGCCTGGCCGGCGCCGCCGCTTGGAGAACTTGCGAAGGCGCTCGACCAGCCGCGACTCCTCCACCCGCTCCTCCGGGACCAGCGCAGCATCGCCGGCATCGGCCGCCAGTGGGCCGACGAGATCCTCTGGGGGGCAAAACTCTCGCCCTTCAAGCGCGGCGCCGACCTGTCCGAAGACGACGTCGCGGCGATCTACCACGCACTCCCCGTGCTGGGCTCGGCCATCGACCACTACGAGGAAGTGATCGGCGACGAGCTCCCCAACAAGATGCCGCTGCCCCTGAAGGTCCACAAAAAGGAGGGCGAGCCGTGCCCGCGCTGCGGAACGATCATCGAGGCGGTCTTCTATTCAGAGCACCAGGTGAACTACTGCCCCGAGGAGCAAACCGGCGGGAAGGTGATGAAGGACCGCCGGCTGTCGAAGCTCCTCAAGTAGGCCGCGGCAACCGGCTTCAGAAGCGGCTGAGACGGTTGTTCGCCCGCCTCCAGAGCTCGCCGTAGCTCTCGGTGCGCGGGCGCTCCATCTCGCGAACCATCGGCCGGCTACCTGACGGAACGGGGCCCGTGCCGGCGACGCGGGCGGAGAACCCGGACATCTTGTGGGCGCCGGAGCGCGGGTCGCGCTCGGGGTGCTCGTTCATCTTCGTTTCCTTTCCCGTGGACTGGAAATCTCTCTTGAGATCAGCATGCCACCGAAGGGGAGATCTCGAACTGGGGGCTGTCCCCCCTCTTGAGGGGCGGGCACCCCAACGCCAACTGGGGAGCAGCGCTAGGGAGTCTCGTTGAAGAGGAGGCTCAGGTCCAGGGCAGGCGCCGAGTGGGTGAGCGCGCCGACCGAAATGAAGTCCACGCCGGTCGAGGCGATCTCGGGCGTAGTGGTCAGTGACACGCCGCCCGAAGCTTCGAGCTCGGCCCGCGCCCCGCCGTCGCTCGCCACGGCATCGCGTGCCGCGACCGCGGAGCGGAGCCCTGCAATCGTCATGTTGTCCAGAAGCAGGCGCTCGGCTCCCGCTGTCAGCGCAGCTTGGACCTCCTCGGTGTCTGAGACCTCGATCTCGATAGGCATCCCGGGCTGCGCCTCTCGGGCCCTGCGCACCGCTTCGGCCACCCCGCCGGCCAGGGCGGAGTGGTTCTCCTTGATCAGGATCGCGTCATAGAGGCCCATCCGGTGGTTGTCTGCTCCCCCCGCGGCCACCGCGGCCTTCTCGAGCCCGCGAAGCCCAGGGGTGGTCTTGCGAGTGTCGAGCACCCTGGCGCGGCCGGGCCGGGCCGCCTCGACGAACCGCGCGGTCAACGTTGCCACCCCGGAGAGATGGCCAAGGAAGTTGAGCGCCGTGCGCTCGCCCGCGAGGATCGCCCGGGCCGGGCCCGAGACGATCGCGATGTCGCGCGGCACCTCGCTGGCCCACTCGCCCTCGCCGACCAGTGACTCGAACCGCTCGGCGCCGGCCTGCTGGAACGCCTCAGCGGCAGCGGCGAAGCCCGAGATCACCCCCGGAGCCTTTTGAATGATCCGGGCGCTCGCGGTAACGTCGGCAGGCACGACCGCCTCGGCGGTGACGTCGCCCGAGCCGAGGTCCTCGGCCAGCGCACGTGCGACGACATCGTGGAGCTCAGTCACGCGGGAAGACCGCCATCGTGGCCGTGAAGCCATGGAGGAAGTTCCGGCCCCCCACAGGGCCGATCTCGCCTGCTGCGAAGAAGCCACCGGCCGGCGCTCCCAGCACGTCCGCGACGAGGGTCGCGTCGTGGCTCGGCTCGTCGAACATGTTCGAGCCGCGGCCGTTGCAGGAGAAGACGAGGGTGCCGGCCGCGCCCGCAGCGCCGAGCGCAAGCGCCCGGGTCGACAGGGCGTCGCGAAGATCGTCTGATGCCGATGAAGCGTCGCGGACATGGACGCGGACCGTCTGCCCCACTCGCATCTGACTGCCGACCGCGACGGCGCCGGTCGCGGGGTCGACGCCGACGATCGGGCGGACCAGGAAGTCGCCCCGCTCGTATTCGGGCTGGTTCTCATCGATCACGATTCCGACCAGGAGCCCCTCGGCCGCAAGGGCCTGCTCGTGATGGTCGAGGTCTTCGATCACCTCGCGGAGGCGGTCGAGCGCCGGCTTCGATGCGAGATGCGAGACGACGTTGCCCTCGGCGCCGGTGACGGTCATCTCGGGGCCGACGGGAGCGGCGCCCTGCGAGACGCAGGGCAGCACCTCGACGCCGCGGAGGCTCACCGCCACAGCTCCCTCGTCGATCACTGCGTTGTCGAGCAAAAGACACGCGGAACCTTCGGTCGCGGCGCTCGCAAGACCACCCAGTACGGGCATTGCCGGGCGAGAATCGTTCAGGTGGCGAAGGAGCGCGTCGGCCGAGTAGGAGCGCGGATCCGCAAGGACTATGAGCGTGTCGCCCAGTTCTGCCGGGTCATCGGGCAGGCCGCCCAGCGCCATCTCGTCGCCCATCACGACGCTCGTGAGCTCCAGCGCCTCGACCTCGGCGCCGGGTGCCGACATCGCCCAGACGACGGCGCCGGCGTCGCCCTCCAGCTCCTGGTCCCCGCCGATGACGCCGCCCGCGCCGCAGCCGATCAGGGCGGCGGGCGCGAGCCGGGAGTGGACGATCTCCAGAATGCAGCGAGGGTCCTGCAGGTGCGCCCCGCCCGCGAAGACGACGCACAGGTCGCAGCCGCCGTCGAGGCCGGCGGCTGCATCCTCCGCGGCGGCCATGAAGGCCTGCGAGGTGTCCTCGGCATCCGAGACGCCGACTGAGATCGAAACGGGCATGCCTCCACGCTACTCCCGGGCGCCCTCTTAGGATGATGCTGGCATGGCATTTCGGGCCGACATCGAAGGCCTGCGTGCAGTCGCCATCTGCGCAGTCCTGTTGGCCCACGCAGAGCTGACCTTCGCCGAGGGCGGCTTTGTCGGCGTGGACGTCTTCTACGTCATCTCGGGTTTCCTGATCACAAGTCTCCTGGTCAGGGAGGTCGAGAAGCGCGGCACGATCTCGCTGGCCGGGTTCTACGCGCGACGCGCTCGCCGCCTGCTGCCCGCGGCGGCCTTGGTGATCGTCGCCGTGCTCATCGCCTCGGCAGTCCTTTTTGAGCCGACCCGCCAGGAGTTGGTCATCGGCGACGCCGTCGCGGCGTCTCTTTACTTCGTCAACTGGCGCTTCGTCGCTCAGTCGGCCGACTACTTCGGACCGCCGACCGATCAGAGCCCGCTCCAGCACTACTGGTCGCTTGCGGTCGAAGAGCAGTTCTATCTCTTCTGGCCGCTCCTTTTGCTGGGCGTGGCCTACCTGTGGTTGCGCCTCGGGAAGCCGATGCCACGTGCAGCTGCGGCCTCGGCGATCGGCGCGATCACGATCGCCTCGTTCACGTACAGCGCTCTTTATGAGCCGACCTCGACCGGCGAGGCGTTCTTCTCGTCGTTCACCCGCGCTTGGGAGCTCGGCCTCGGCGGGCTCTTGGCCTTCCTCCCGGCGACCCGACTTCGGCCCACGCCGGCGGCGGTGCTTGGCTTCGCCGGACTCGGCGCGATCGTCCTCGCGACCTTCATCTTCAGCCCCTCGACCCGATTCCCGGGAGTGGCCGCTCTCTTGCCCTGTCTTGGCGCCGCGGCAATCATCCGCGCTGGCCGCCCTGACATGCCGTTTTGGCCGCTGACCCTTCGGCCCGTCCGCTACGTCGGGAAGATCTCGTACTCCTGGTACCTGTGGCACTGGCCGCCGCTCATCTTCTTCGCCACGGAGTTCGGCCCGCTCTCGGCCAAGCAGGGCGTTGCGCTGACCCTGGCCTCATTCATCCCGGCTTCGCTCACTCACCACCTCATCGAGCGGCCGATCCATCGTTCCTCAACGCTCAAGCGGATGCCGGCGCGCTCCCTTGCCGTGGGCGCCGCCTGCATGGCTGCCGGGCTCGTTGCGGCCGGGGCGGTCGCCGTGTCGTTGCCGGACTTCGAGACCGCATCCGCGCGCGAAGCGGTTGGGGCGAAGGCCGACCGGAACGAGCCAATTCAGGAAACAGCGGACGCGATCCGCCCGAACCCGCTCGAGGCGGCGCTCGACAAGGGCCAGCTTTCCGACGACGGATGCCTCGTCGAGCGCCCCATCCTCGAATCGGGCGAGTGCACCTATGGGCCGCAGAACCCTTCGGCGAACGTGTTCCTGCTCGGCGACTCGCACGGCCAGCAGTACTTCCCGGCGCTGGAGCGCATCGGGCGCAAGAAGGACTGGCAGATCACGGGACTCACGAAGGTCGGCTGCACGCCGGCGTCGATCTCGGTCTGGAGCGGCTCGCTCAAGGGCCCGTACCCGGAGTGCGACGAGTGGCGGGAGAACACGCTGCGCCGGATTGAGGAAGGCGAGGCGGACCTGGTCGTCGTCTCCAGCGCGAGTTATTACCACGTGGACGACGACGGCGACAAGCTCGGACATCTTCCCAGCCGGCCCCTTTTGAGCGCGGCCTATGAGGAAACGATCCGGCGGCTCCTCGCAACCGGCGCCCAGGTGGTCGTGATGATCGACATCCCCCAGGCGCCGTTCAACGTGTCCGATTGCGTGTCCGAGAACCTCGACTCGCTCTCAGAGTGCGCATTCCCGCTGGAGGACGCCGTCAACAAGACCCATTTCGACAGCCCGGCGGTCGAGGCGGTCCCAGAAGCGCACTCGATCGAGATCCAGCGGGTGATGTGCCCCGACCGCATCTGCCGCGCCGTGATCGGGAACGTCCTCGTCTATCGAGAGACGAACCACGTCACCGCGACGTTCTCGGAGACGCTCGCGGACTACATCGAGGAGCGCCTGCCCAAGGTCCGTAGCTCGGGCACAACGTGGATACTGCCCCGATGCCAGTGACGAACGTTGAGCGCTTTCGCCAATTGATCGAGTCCGCAAATCGCGAAGACCTTGATGGAGCGCTCGCCCTCATCGCCGAGGATGTCGTCTGGATCCCGGCTCGCAGCGCCGTGGAGGGCACCTACGACGGGCACGACGGCATTCGATCGTTCTTCGCGGATAACCAGGAAAACTTCGATCGCTTCGAGCCCGCCATCGACGAGATACGGGATCTAGGCGACAACGTTCTCGTGTTCGGGTCGATTCGCGTCCTGGCAAGGGGCAGCGGTCTGGACACCCAGATCCCGATGGCAGGCATCGCGACCTACCGCGATGGACTACTGGTCCGGTGGGAGGACTTCCGAGAGCGAAACCGCGCCCTCGAGGCGGCGGGGTTGTCCGAGTAGCTCTCAGCCCTGCTGCGCCGCGCAGTAGGTGTCGCGCGTGGCTCGCGTACCCGGGAGGCCGCCGGCGGAGATGATCTCAGCCCAGAGCGTCGAGGTCAGGTCGATCGAGTCGACTACTTGCTGTCGCTCGGCCTTCGTCTTCGCGTCCAGGAGGCGCTCGCCGTTTCGCCACGCACCCTCGCGCCAACCCTTGATCGCCTCGATCACCGCGACCTCCTCGATCGGGACCGCTAAGTCGAAGGTCTGGAAGAGTGGGTCGTAATGAGCCCCGATGTACTTCTCGATCGGATCGAAGACCGCGGCGTTGATGGCGTTGACCGCGTCGTGGTCAGGCTTGTGCGAAGCGCCGCGCTTGGCGCGGAGGCCCATCTTCTCGTAGACGAAGGGCAGGTCGTGCTGGACGTGGGCGTTCGAGAACATGAGAACGTCCTGGCCGGCATTCGCGTCGCCGACATCCGCTGACTCGAAGGTGAGGCGCCACGCCTCGGCGAGCGGGTCGCCCGAGGCATCATCGGCGAACGCCTCCAGGTACATGTTCGAGAAATCGATGATCACGTAGGTCATCCAGCGCCGGTCCCGGACGAGCTTCTTTCGCTCTGACGAAAGATCGTCGAGCAGGCCCTTGGTGATCTGGAGGTAGCTGTAAGAGATCACCGCGCGGTGATCGCACGTCGCGTCAAACGCACGCCACTGCTCGCGGAGGCGATGGACGAGCCGCTCGACGCATTCAGCCGAAGCGTGGCCGCACCTGCGCACCGGCCCGGGCTGCACCTCGGTAGTGGTCGGCAGCGGCGGCAGGAGCTGTGGCCACTTGATCGGATCGTCGCTCAGCTGCGCGGAGGCGCTAGGCCCCGCCGCAAAGAACGCGCCCGCCACCACGAAAAGAACGCCGAACGTCCTTGAACTACTGCTATAGCGATAGTTGAGGGACGTTCGGCGGCGGAGGAGGCGCATCGCTCCCGATTTCACCACGCGGCTGCGAAGTGTGCGCTAGTTCTTGGCCGCGTAGTTCAGGTACTCGCGGACAAAGCCGTCGATGTCGCCGTCGAGGACGCGGCCCGCGTCGCCCATCTCGAAGCCCGTGCGGTGGTCCTTCACGCGCTGCGTGGGGTGAAGCGTGTAGGAGCGGATCTGCGAGCCCCACTCGACGGCTTTCTGCTCGCCGCGCTCCGCAGCCAGAGTCTCGGCGCGCTTGCGCTCCTCCTCTTCAAGCAGCTTCGCGCGAAGGAACCGCATCGCGGTCTGGCGGTTCTGGAGCTGAGAGCGCTCGTTCTGGCACTGGACGACGATCCCGGTCGGGACGTGGGTGATCCGGACGGCCGAGTCGGTCTTGTTCACGTGCTGGCCGCCGGCGCCCGACGCGCGGTAGGTATCGACCCGGAGGTCCTCGTCGTCGATCTCGACCTCGACCTCGTCGGCGACCATCGGCCCCACATCAACCTGCGCGAACGCGGTGTGGCGGCGCGACTGGGAATCGAAGGGAGAGATGCGCACCAGGCGGTGGACGCCGCGCTCGGCGCCGAACAGGCCGTAGGCGTTCTCGCCCTTGGCGATGAAGGTCGCGGTCTTGAGCCCCGCCTCCTCACCCTCGGACGCCTCCCCCATCTCGACCTCGAATCCGCGGCGCTCGGCCCAGCGCAGGTACATGCGAAGGAGCATCTCCGCCCAGTCCTGCGAGTCAGTGCCGCCTGCTCCCGAGCGCACCGTCACGACGGCGTCGCCCGCGTCGTACTCGCCGTTGAAGAGGCGCGCCTCCTCGAGCTCTGCGAGGCGGCGCTCAACGGAGGCGAGCTGGGAGTCGAGCTCGGACGCGATCTCGGCGTCGTCTGTGGCCATCTCGAGGAGGTCGTCGAGATCGCTGATGTCGGACTCGAGCGAGCGGAAGCCCTGGAGGCGCTTTTGCGCCCGGGCGTGCTGAGCAGACGTTTTTGCCGCTGCCTCCTGGTCGTCCCAGAAGCCCGGCGCCTGCATCCGCCCCTCGAGGTCGGCTATCTCCGCTTCGAGTGAAGCCGGGTCAAAGGTAGTCCGCGAGAAGGGTTAGCCCCTCGCGTGCGGCGCCGACGCGCTCGTCGATTGTGTGTTCTTGCGTCGGCTCGGCCATTGCGCGCCAAGGATACGGGTCGATGTAAGCTGCGAACGGGATTCAACAAGGGGAGGTTTCATGCACAAGTTGGTAGCGGGCGGACTGGCATTGGTTTTCGCACTCGCAACATTGACAGCGATCTCGCAGGCTGGTGAAAAACGTCCCGACCTGGTGATCAAGGGCTTCAAGACGCCCGAACCAAACGTGGTCTTCAACGGGGACCTGAACGCAGACAAGAAGGCCTGCGTCGAGGACCGCAAAGTGATCCTCACGCAAACCGATGAGGGGATCCGCGCCGGTACAGGGAAGACAAAGGACAAGGGTGAGTGGAAGGTCACGTTCAAAGGTTCTGACGTGCCACCGGGGGTTTTCGTCGCCAGGGCGCCGGCTGAGGACGTAGGCAACGTGAACTGCCCGAAGCGGGTATCACCGCCGTTCGACGCGACGTCCTAGGGCTGGAAGCGGGCCTTAAGCCGGAATAGAATCGATCGCGTCCGTCATCGAGCCATAAGTCTGGTTCCAGCTCACGACCTTGCCGTCGCGGATGCGGTAGAGGACGCCGAAAGGCTCCTCGTCGGCGACATCGTCCGTTTCGGCCCACGTCCACAAACGCCGCGCCGCGACGGCGACCCATTCGCCCGCGACCTCGCGGATCTCGTCGACCTCGACGGAAGACACGAGGTGCCCGTCGACCGAAGGCTTTGCCCACGCGACGACCTCGGCGGGCCCCTTCTTCAGGCCGCGGGAGCCGATCGCTTCGACGTCGGGGTGTAGCTCGGCGACCACAGCTGCCTCGTCGCGAGCGCGAAGCCCCGTGAGCAGACGCTTGACGACTTCGATGTTCTGCGATCCCTCGATTGCGCTCAGGCTATGCCGTCAGGCGCCCGTCCTGCCAGCCGATGCCACGCGCGGCTAGCTGCTCGCGCAAACGGATTACGGCAAGGTCCTTGGCCTTCGCCTCGAGCATCACGTCGACGTTGCGACCAGCCAGCGGGCCCCGCAGGAAGGACTCGAACGCGAGGGGGTCGATCAGGTCGGCGTGAGCACGCAGTGCCGGAAGCACCGGCTCTCGAACGACGCGTCGCCCCTCCTTCCGTTTCTTCTCAGAGACATCGAGCCGAGGCGAGGAATAGTGGATCTTCGGAACCACGCCGTTGGGCCAGGTTCCGAGGCTCAGGTCAAGCGCTTCGTCCTCCGGTATGCGATCCGGGTCGTTGCAGTGATGGTGGAGGGCGTCCCAGACGACCTTGATTCCGGTCTTCCGAGACAGGTTCACGACGTGTGAGAGCCCGTAGGTGCGGTCGTCGTTTTCGATCACGAGCCGCTCGCGAGCAGAATCGGACAACCGCTCGGCCGCCGCCTCGAAACGCTCGGCGCCCGCGTCCTTACCGCCCGCCGCACCGCCGACGTGCACGACGACGATGGATTCGAGTGGCAGCTGCATGGCGTCGAAGAGGCGTGTCTGCGCCTCAACTTCGGCAAGGGCCGCATCGCGGACGTCCAAAGACTCCGAGTTCAACACCGTGTACTGGCCTGGATGAGATGAGAGCCGGATATCCAGTTCCCCCGCGAGCTTCCCGACCTCGGCAAGGCGATTGCCGCACTCTTCGATCTGCCCGTGAAACTGGGGCAGGTCCGGATGCGTCACGTACGGGGCCAGGGCGGTTGCCATCCGATACATGCGGAGGTCGTTCCGGTCGCAATAGCGGAGGATCGCCTCGAGGTTGTCGAGGGAAACCGACAAATGCGGGCCGGACTGCCAACGCCGCGCGTCGTGCGAGGGCAGTCCTCCCCCGCCCAGGACCTTGACAGCGAAGCCGAGCCGGCGGGTCAGCGGCCGTGACAGTTCTTGAACTTCTTGCCGGAGCCGCACCAGCAGGGGTCGTTGCGGCCGAGCTTCTCGTTCTCGGACTTGACAACGGTTTGAGGGTTCTCGCCGTTGCCGCTGGGGGCGGGCTGCGAGGGAGCGGTTGCGGTCGCCCCGGCAGCTGCTGCTGGAGCGGCGGGAGCCGCCTGAGCCGCAGCGTCGCGAAGCGCGGACGGCTGACCCTCTTCGGTCCCGCCCGAGTAGTTGACGTTCTGGGGTGCCGCGCGTCGCTGCTCCATCTGCTCGCGCTGCTTCGGCTCGACGTTCACCTCGACGTGGAAGATCACGCGCGCGAACTCCTGCCAGATCGAGGCCATGAGCTCCTCGAACATCATGAAGCCCTCGTTCTTGTAGGCGACGAGGGGGTCGATCTGCGCGAAGCCGCGGAGGTGGATCCCCTCGCGGAGGTAGTCCATCTCGTACAGGTGCTCGCGCCAGCGGTTGTCGATGATCTGGAGGAGCACCTGGCGCTCGAGCCAGCCCATCATCTCGTGGCCGAACTCCTGCGTTCGCGCCTCGTAAGCGGAGAGGATGTCGTCGGAGAGCATGTCCCCGATCTCCTCACGAGTCGAGGTCGACGGATCGAGCGAGTCGAGGTCCACCTCGAGCGGCCAGATCGACTCGGCCTGCGAGCGAAGCCCGGCGAGGTCCCACTCTTCGAAGACATCGGCGGTCGTGAACTCCTGAACGAGCCGCGCCGGCACGGAGCTGACCTCGGTGCGCGCGACTTCCGCCATGTCACGGCCCTCGAGGATCTCGCGCCGGTACTTGTAGACGACGCGGCGCTGCTCGTTCATCACGTCGTCGTACTCGAGGACGCGCTTTCTGATCAGGAAGTTCTGCTGCTCGACCTTCTTCTGGGCGCCTTCGATCTGCTTGGTCAGCATCTTCGCCTCGAGCGGGTACTCCTCACCGTGCTCATCGACGGGTCCAAGACGGTCGAGAATCTTGTAGATGCGGTCGCCGGCGAAGAGGCGGACGAGGTCGTCCTCGGCCGAGAGGAAGAAGCGGGACTCGCCGGGGTCGCCCTGGCGGCCTGAGCGGCCACGAAGCTGGTTGTCGATGCGCCGCGACTCGTGGCGCTCGGTGCCGCAGATGTAGAGGCCGCCAAGCTCGCGGACCTTGTCGCCCTCGGCCTGGCACTGCTCCCTGAGCGCGGGCAGCTCGATCGCGACCGCGTCGTCAAAACCTCCCCCGTCGCCGGGGTTGAGGCCCTGCTTTCTCGCGACGGCCTGCGCCATCGCATCGGGATCCCCGCCGAGCTTGATGTCGACGCCACGGCCCGCCATGTTCGTCGCGATCGTGACCGCGCCGAGGCGCCCCGCCTGCGAGATCGTCTCGCCCTCGCGCTCGGCGTGCTCGGGCTTTGCGTTCAGGACGACGTGGTCGATCCCGTTGCGCTTGAACTCGGCGCCGAGCATCTCGGAGACCTCGACGGAGATGGTCCCGATCAGGATCGGCTGGCCTTGCGCGTTGCGGTCCTTGATCTCGTTGACCAAGGCCTTCCACTTGCCGGCCTTCGTCTTGTAGATCTGGTCGTTCGCGTCGTCGCGGACCATCGGGCGGTGGGTCGGGATCTCGACCACCGGCATCTCGTAGATCTTCATGAACTCCTGGGCCTCGGTCATCGCCGTGCCCGTCATGCCGGAGAGCTTGTCGTAGAGGCGGAAGTAGTTCTGGAGCGTGATCGTCGCGAGCGTCTGGTTCTCCTCGCGGACGTGGACGCCCTCCTTCGCCTCGATCGCCTGGTGAAGTCCCTCGGACCAGCGGCGGCCCTCGAGGATGCGACCGGTGAACTCGTCGATGATCATCACCTGGCCCTCGATCACCGCGTAGTCGGTGTCCCTCTTGTAGAGCTTCTCGGCCTTGAGGCACTGGATCAGGTGGTTGACCAGCGTGCCGTTCTCGGACGTGTAGAGGTTCTCGATGCCGAGGAACTTCTCGGCCTTGTGGACACCGGCCTCGGTGGGGGCGACGGTCTTGTGCTTCTCGTCGTACTCGAAGTCGTGCTCGGCCTCGGAGGTGTCGCGGGACTCGCCGAGGGACTTCAGCTTCGTCGTTGCCTCTTCGCCGACCATCTGCTTGGCAAGGCGCGCGAACGTGCCGTAGGTGTCGGCTGCTTGCTCGGGGCGGCCCGAGATGATCAGCGGCGTCCGCGCCTCGTCGATAAGGATGTTGTCGACCTCGTCGACGATGCCGAAGACGTGGTCGCGCTGGACGCACTCCTCGAGCGAGGAGGCCATGTTGTCGCGCAGGTAGTCGAAGCCGAACTCGGAGTTGGTGCCATACGTGACCCCCGCTCCATACATCTGGCGGCGCTGAGCGGGCGGCATCATCGCCTGGATCACGCCGACGTTCACCCCGAGCGCGTTCAGCACGGGCGCCATCCATTCGGCATCTCGGCGAGCCAGGTAGTCGTTCACGGTGACGACGTGGACCGAGCTGCCGGCGAGCGAGTTGAGGAAGATCGCGGGCGTCGCGGTGAGGGTCTTGCCCTCGCCGGTCTTCATCTCGGCGATCGCGCCGTCGTGAAGGACCATCGCGCCGATCAGCTGGACGTCGAAGTGGCGCTGGCCAAGGTTCCGCTTACCTGACTCGCGGCAGAGGGCGAACGCCTCGGGCATCAGCGACTCGAGCGGCTCGCCGTTCCCGCCGCGCTCACGCAGCGCATCCGCCTCGGTTCGCAGTTCCGTGTCGTCGAGAAGCTCCATCTCGGGCTCGATCTCGTTGACGCGAGCAACCGTCTGTTCGAACTCCTTGAGCTTCTTTCCCTCGCCGACGCGAAGGGCACGATCAATCAATCCTCTGCCAGCCATTGACCTTTGAGGGTATCGCGGGCGAGCGCCGCCTATGGGGGGCGCGACGCGACCGGCGGCTACTGAATCAGCCAGAGAGCTGCGCCGAGGCCTGACGTCCCAAGCCGGCCTCCGAGTCCGCACGGACAGAGCATTTGTAGTGCGTTCCGCGCTCGAGTCCCGAGACCCTCAGCGGTGACGTCCGGGAATCCGCCGTCGCGGTCGGCCCGCGCGGGGGTCTGCACCGAGCCTGGTATCCGGCGATCTTCGAGCCTCGGGCCTCGGCCGTCTCGAATACGAGCCTGCCGCGCGTTGCCGAGGTCCGGCTGGCTTCGAGCGCTCGGGGCGCCGACGGGGTGATCCTTCCGCGTCCGATCTTCACGTTTCGCTGCGAGAAGGTCACGCCCGAGATCTCGACTCTCATCGCACCCCCTCCTACGGCTTGGGTGACGACTGCCGTGCCCCCTCCAGTGCCACTTGTGGCGAGTCCCGCCGAGGTCAGGGTCGCAGGATCATCGATTTCGTAGACGGCCTTCAGGAAGGCATTTGGTATCCGCACCTCGGCGCGGCCCTCGAACACAGTCGTGCCGTCCCCGAGAAAATGGTGACTCGCCAGGGGTACGCGCAGTTGGCTCGCCCCCGTTGCCGGATCGCCGACGATCTCCGGTGGAACACTCGTCAGCGCCACATTGGTCGCGAAGTCCATTCCGTCGAACGCCAGCCGCTGAGGGACATCGTCCCAGCTCCCGTAATCGGTCACCTGACCTGCCAGGTACGCAGCGAACTCGTGCTCTGGGACGTCCGGGCATGTCCAGGGTGAGCTGCTCTGGTCGCAATCCGAGTTGTTGGCTGCGTAGACGGGGCTGCTTCTGATCTCGATCGAGTGATTGCCGGCCGTTTCCGTTCGGACAACACCTGCCTCGCCGCCTCGCACGAACGAGACACGAGGAGGCACTGCGCCGGTGCTCCATTCGATTGCCCAATCCTGAGCCAGCGCACCGGAGCCGAGGTCGGCTCCGGTCGCACGGTCCTCGACGCTCCAAAGAAACTCCGTCGAGCCCCCGCTTGCGACGGGCGAGGTATCGATCAGATACTGGGGATGAGTGGGCCCGACTGGCAGCCCGTCCACCGTCGCTGCGTTCACGCACGGGGGCAATGAGCCGGTGGCGCACCACCGCTCCGCTGCCGGTGCCGGCGGTGCTGCCCCAAACACAGCGCCCAGCGGCAGCACGATTGCGAAGCACCGGGCCAGGCGAGTTGGGCCGTGCGCCCGCTGGGTATCGAGGCGAGCCAACACGCTTCTACTCGAACATGCAGATGGGGTAGATCGTCGCCCCACCGGACGGAGTCCCCGATCGAGGAGAGGTTGTCAGTTCGACGATGTCCGGTTTGTTCGAGGCCGGGCCGCTTTCGACCGCCGGCAATGGCAGGACGCTTCTGAGTGCCATCTGCGTCGGGTCGTCGACACCTGCACCCGCCCCGGTGAGGCGGCCGTCGCCGCGGCACTCTGCGTAATCCTTGAGACCGTCGGCGGTGTTGACGTAGATAGGTCTCGCGAAAATCTTTGGCGCGTCAAAGCGGCTGATGCAGACTGCGTAGACGGTGCCGGTCTGGCTGCCGCCCTGGATGTTGGCCTTCCATCCTGTCGGCCGTCGGCCGAGATCAAGCGTGGGCTCGCTGCGAGCGATGACTTCAGATGCCGGGTCGTCAACGCCGACACCGCCGCTGGCGGCGAGGTCTATTCCGGGGCATGAAACCTCGAATTGGCCCGCGCCATACGCGGTTACCACGGAGATGCCAGGGACCGGTACGGTGCAGATGGTCGTGACCGCCACCCCACCGGCGCCGGCGCGAGCCTTCCACGCGTTCGGATGCGAACCGGGGTTGAGGGTGACAGGCTCGCTACGGGTCAGAAAGCTTGGGTCGTACGAGCGAGCGCCGCCGCCGATCGCTGTGCCCTTCCCACACGACAGTTGGTGATCGCCGGCGGTACCAAAGTAGTTGTAGTTGAGGTCGAGCGGCAAGGGCGCGTCGGGGTACTCCGCCAGGTTGCAGATGGCATAGGCCGAGACACCTGCCGGGTGCTGCCGCCCCCTTGAAACCGCAGTGAATCCGTATGGATGTGGATCCGAACCGCCCAAGGACCCGTTCGCGCCCATGCTTGCCAGCCACGCCTTCGAGGGAGAGTCGACGCCGCCGCCACCACCGACGACCTGCTTGCCGTCGGGACAGGTGGCGGTTGCGAATGCGATCGGGTCCTTTTGCTCGATGGGGGCGGTGTCATAGTCGCTGACGACGCGCAGGCGCGGAGCTTCGCTGCGCGGGACGCAGATGGCATAGGCGGTCCCCGACCTACTTCCTCCCTGGATGTTCGCCTTCCATCCGACAGGACGATTCTGATTTTCGGAAATGGGCTCCGAGCGTGCGACGAAGCCCACTGACGGCTTGTCGACGCCGACCCCGCCTCCAATCGCCGACATCGATCCGGGGCACGAGACACGGAATTCCTTCTCCCCGTGCTTAGTGAGTACCTGCACGCCCGGTAGCTCGTACTCGGATACACAGATCGCTTCGGTCAGCTCAGGGCCTTCGATGGTGTCGTACGGTGGGTTGCCCCCGAGCCGCTTCCAGCCGACTGGAAGACCGTTCTGGATGATCGGCTCGCTCCTGCGGATCATCCCGCCACGGGCTGATCCGCCAGTCGCGATCTCAAATGGTGGGCAGAAGGTTTTCGCGGTGCCCTGGGCGGGACCGGGGCTGTCGATGAACAGATGCGGGTCGACGAACGATCCAGCGTTCGCCGCGGCAGCTGGCAGAAAAAGCGCGATGAAGGCGACCACCAGGCTCCGGGCAAGTTTTTCTGCAGATCTCGAGTTCATGGGCGCAACCTAGGCCGCAGCTCACGCAGATTCGACCGTGCTGGCACTGGTTCGTCGATTCAATCCTCGAGACAAGTCACGTACGAGGTGACCGGCAGGTTCGCCAGGTCGCCGCTCACGTAATCGACGTAGCTGAGCCATGCGTCGCCAGTAACGCCGTCAGGGTCGTTTCCGTCGGTTGGATATGCGCTAACCGGATAAGCCGTAGAGAACCCCAACGGATGCGAGGCCCCTCCGGCGAGGACAATCTCCCCCGGCTTGCACTCCACGTCGGAATAGCCCTTGGTCCCCTTCGCCACGTCTCTGACTGCGCTTCGGTACGAAAGCCGGCGAGCGAGCTCTCCCTTGGCACAAGTCGCGGTGACCTCGAACTTGAAAACGTTCGGTCCGGAGTTGTCCATATACACGCGCCAGCTGTCGGGACGGCTGCCGGTGCCAGGAAGTGTCGAATTGATCAGCGTGTGACCACTCGTGCCTCCACTGCCTACCCCTCCTCCGATCACCTTGGACCGTCCAGGGCACTCGGCCTCGGCAAAGCCTTGGTCACCCGCGCTCGCACTCCCCTTCTCGACCGCGTATGCAACATCGCGAGCGAGGTTTCCCT
Organism: uncultured bacterium; assembly: GCA_963786495.1. Taxonomy (GTDB): domain Bacteria; phylum Actinomycetota; class Thermoleophilia; order Solirubrobacterales; family 70-9; genus JALZKA01. Next base: position 642,089 of record CAWAZL010000002.1, read on the forward strand.
TGACACAGACCGCAAAGGCGCTCACCTGCTCTCCGTCAGACCCGTTGAAGTTCGCGTATTCGGCGCCCCAATCGTCATCGGGCTTGCGGTCACCATCAAGTCCATTACTGGGGCCAGACTGAACCGAGCGAACGACGGCCGCAAAGCTGGCGGATGAGCGAACGCCACCACCGACCAGCTTCGAATCTTTGGGGCATTGTGCGTGCAGGACGCCGATCTGGCCCTGAAGCAGCTGGCCATCGTCCGTCTTGTAAATCACCTTCGCCTGAGCTGTCGGCGCCGCGACGAAAGCGCACCCCGCGATGGCCAGAAGCGAAGTGACCACCAGGGTCCGGGCGAGTGCTACCGCAGATATCGAGTTCATGGGCGCAAGCTAGGCCGCAGCTCACGTCGATTCGGCCGTGGTGGCACTGATCACGTCGCGCAAACAGAGTGGGCGCGGAACTTGACGTCTCCCCCGCCGATGCTGTCGACAGACCCGGCCCAGAGGCTCTCGTCAAAGCGAGCCGTCCCATGAACATTCGAGAGCACCGCCCTGACATCGATGCCTCCCGAGATGAGGGTCCCGCCAGGGCAGCCGGCGAAAGCGACACCTTGCGATTGGGAGGTTGCGGTTGCCTTCGCAACGCGATACTCGAGGCGGCGCCCCCACCTACCCTTCGCGCAGATCGCATGAACGGTCATGGTCCCCGCCTCGTGGCCGAAGTTGCGGATGGTCCCTACCCACAACCGGCCGTCAGGGGATGGGTGGGTGGCCTTGAGCTCCATGGTCCCCCACCCAGCCGAGTTGGCCACGCCACCTCCGGTCGCGCGGAATCCCGCCGGGCATTCCGCCTTCACGGTCAAGACCGTCTCGGCCTTGATTTTCGTTTCGACCCGCGGGTATTCAAGGTTTTTGGCAACGCGGCCACCGATGCAGGTCGCAGTTGTGGTGGCACTCACAGGGCTCGTCGCGTCGACGTAGCCCAGCCACGCGTCGTCGCTCTTGCCGTCCGGGTCCGAACCGTCCGCTGGGTGGGTTGCATTTACCCACCCCGTGTCCGAACCCGTCGCCATCGCTACGCCGCCGCCCAAGACCCGCTCATTGCCCAGGCATTCCACCCGAACCTCCCCCTGAGTCCCGTCAGCGACCGAGCTCACGGCTGCCTCGAAGGAGAGCGCACTGCCCTGGGCGGGAAACGCATGCACACAAAGCAGCGCGACGAAGGTGGCCAGTGTGCCATTGCGACGAGGTCTCCGGATGGATCGGTGGAGGTCCGGATGGCGGTGGGTGTGATGGCTCGATTGCACGTAAACATCCTCCCCGGCGGAAGGTGATCCGACCTCAGTGTTGACACGCAACCGAGTCACGTCTAGAGCGGGATCACGCCGGTCACGACTCTTTTCCCGCCTAAGATCGACTCAATTCTGACTTCGCCGCCGATGCCGCCGATCTGATCGCTCATCGCCTGCAGAAGACTCGAGGGGCGACCTCCCCGAAGCTCTGCGCTTTCGCTCCGGACGTGGAATTCGAGCGAACGGCCGGCTTCGCGCACCCCGATCGATGCGGGACCTGCATCTCTCGTCATAGCGATGTCCTTCAGGGCGTACAGACATGCGAAGTAGACGGCGGCTTCGACTTCGGCGGAGTAGCGACCGATGGTGCCCGTGTCGACTGACAGCGCGATTGGCACTCGCGCTACAAGTGTGGGTAGGGCGCCGCGAAGCCCGTCGTGAATCAAAGTTGCCGGGTACACCCTTCGCGCGAGATCACGAAGCCAGGCGGCGACCTCGCGGAGGTCCGAGCGACAATCCTGAGCAAGCGTCGCTGTCGAGGGTGATCCGCTCAGCTTCCGTTCGAGTTCGGATAGCCGCAGGCTGGCAAGGGAAAGGTTCTGTTGCGCAACGTCGAGATCGCATTCGATCTCGCGCCGATCCTGATTGAACCTGGCCACGAGGCGCGCGCGCGAATCCTGAAGTTGCTGTTCACGTGTTTCGCTCACCGCCCGATCGTTTCGAAGGACGCAGTCGTCCGCAATGGGGTCGAGCCCTACAATTTCGTCCCGGGGATGCGCGGGACAACCGCCGATTCAATTATCGAGCGCGATCTGCAAAAGGACGCGCTCGCCGGCACGCTTGACGCTGCCGCCGCGGGCTCCGGGAGCGCGGTGGTCTTGAGCGGGCCGGCCGGGATCGGAAAAACCGTGCTTCTGGATCACGCCCTGGCAGCCGCGGAGGACCTCGGATTTGAGATCGCGGTGGCTCGGCCTGTCAGCCTCGAGCGCGATCTGGCCTTCGGCGTCGTCCGCCAACTCCTCGGAGGCAAGCTCGAAGCGTTGAGCGGCTCCGCTCGCGACGAAGTTCTTTGCGACGGCGGCGAGCTCGCGCTGCCCGCTTTGGGAGGTACGCACTTCGATCGACTTGACGAGGTGGACCCTCTCGGAACCGTCCTGCATGGCCTGCATCGTCTCTGCTCCAATTTTGCGGCCAAGCGACCGTTCCTGCTCGTCATAGACGATGCCCATTGGGCCGACTGGCCCTCCTTCAGGTTTCTCACTTACCTGGCGCGGCGGATCGAGAACGAACCTCTTGCGGTGCTCGCCGCCCTTCGTCCGACCGAAACCGACCCGCCTCAAAAGGCCGTCGACGAATTGACGAAGGGGCCAGCGACCGTGCTGCCGCTGACCGAGCTTTCGGACGAGGCTGTCGCCGTCCTCGTAGCTCGCGAGTTTCCAAGCGCCGACCCGTCGTTCATTCGGGCATGCGCCGCCGCCAGTGGAGCCAACCCGTTTTACCTCGGAGAGATTCTGAGCGCTGCTCGCCAGCGCGGCCTCACCGCCGGGGCAGAGGCAGCAGCCGAAGTCGAGAACCTCTCGACGGAGGCGGTTCGCGAGGAAATTCTGCGCCGAATCCAGCGCCTCGGCTCCGAGCCGCAAAGCTTCGCGGAGGCAGCCGCGCTCTTTCCTGCCGGCGCAAGGAGACGACAGGTAGCGGCGATCTGTGGCCTCGCGCCCGGCAAAGCCGCGAGCGCCAGCGACGCGCTCGTCAGGGCCGGCGTCCTGGAGGAAGGGGAGCTACTCGAGTTTCGCCACCCGATTCTCCGCACGACAATTCACGACAGCGTCTCATCCGCGCATCGAGCCGACATGCATCGCAACGCCGCATCGCTCCTGATCTCCGAGCACGGACGCCCGCAGGAGATCGTGTTTCATCTTCTGAACGCGGAGCCTGCGGCAGATCCCGAGAGCGCACGCGTTCTTTCCGAGGCAGCCCGTGGAGCTCTGATGGCAGGGGCCTTCGACGAAGCGATCGCGTACGCGAATCGGGCGCTGGCGGAGCCTCCGGCTCCCGATGACCGCGCGAAAGTGCTCCGTGACATTGGCGTGGCAGAAGGGCATTTGGGGGCGCCGGGCGCCGTCGAACGCCTGCGCAGCGCCGCCGATGCGGCCTCGACTACCCGGCTACGCGCCGAAATCTTGAGACAGCTCGGGTGGGCCCTCCTGACGGCGGGTCGATTCACAGGCGTGGAGCAGGTGCTCGATGAAGCCCGTGAAAGTCTTGGCGAAGGAGACCGATCGCTGGCCCTCGAGATCGACGCCGACTTGATCGCTGCCGCGCAGATGGCGATGTTGCCGGCCGATCTCGTCCCGGCCAAGCTCGATCGGTGGCGCGCGACCGAACTTGCGGGACGTACCCGCGGCGAACGCTGCCTTTTGTCTGTGCGTGCCTTCGAAGCCGTCAGGCGCAACGAGGGCGCGGACCTGGCGCGAGACCTCGCTCTTCGGGCCAATCCTCCGGGCGGCGAGCAGGCCGATCTCAGCACCGCGCTGCCTTTGTACCTCGGCGTCCTGACCCTGATCTACACGGACGCGTACACCGACGCGCGCCGTGCGCTCGATGACAGCGGCGAGCGTTTTGCCTCCCCGCGGGCGGTCGCCGTGCGCGGAATCCTCGAGGCATGCCTCGAAGTCCACGCCGGTGACCTGACTGAGGCCATTGCAACTTGCCAGCGCGTGCGGGCAATCGACGGGTCACACGCGTTAACAACCTCCCCTCTCGCCACCGTCTGGATGGCTCAAGCGCTGGTTTTGGCCGGCCGCGCAGACGAGGCGCACGCCTGCCTGACGGAGGTTGGATTGATGGGAGCCCCGGCGGAGGAGGTCCCGTTCGAGCAACCGCTTTACGTGCGTGCCCTCATCCACCTCGACCAAGACCGGCCGGAGGAGGCACTGGCTGACGCTACGGCGTGCGGCGCCAAGCTGGCCGAGCGCCGCTCGGTCAGTCCGGCTGTCCTTGGCTGGCGATCATTGGCAGCCCTGGCCTGCTCGGCACTCGGTCGCGAGGCCGAGGCGCAGCGGTGGGCTTCAGAGGAGGTCTCACTCGCGAGGACGTTTGGCGCTGCGAAGACTCTCGGGTCAGCGCTTCGCGTCGCCGGACTAGTTGCAACGCCTGGTGATCAGCTCGGCCTGCTCGAGGAGGCGTCGGAGGTGCTCGAGGATTCCCCGGCCCAACTTGATAGGGCCTTCGCACTTATCGAATTGGGTGCCGCCCGCCGAAGGCACGGACGGCGTGCCGACTCGCGCGGGCCGCTGACGGCGGGTCTCGAGCTAGCCATGATGCTCGGCGCAGACGGGGCGAGCGAGAGGGCCCGTTCCGAGATCCTCGCCGCCGGTGGGCGGCCGCGGCGCGAGGCGCTGCGTGGGGTCGACGCCCTTACCGAGGGAGAGAGGCGAGTGATTCGCCTCGCCGCGCGCGGAAAGACAAACCGCGAGATCGGCCAAGACCTTGTCGTGACCCTGAAGACAGTCGAAATGCACCTGCGAAACGCCTACGCGAAGCTCGATATCGCTTCGCGACGGGATCTCGACGACGAACTTCGCGCTGCCCTGCAAGACCTTTAGTCGATCGCGGGCCCGCAGATTCCCGTTTGCGCGCTAGCACTGAGGTTTTTCCCAGGCATGCGCGGTTCGATTATCGGATGGGCGCGCTCCAAGACATCCTCGCCAAGCTCAGGCGCGATCGGATGGCAGAGGAGGCGAAGGAGGCCGACCGGATCCGTGAGGAACTGCGAAAGCTTCAGGAAGCAAACCAGCAGTCCGCAGCCGAGAACATCGATGCGGCACAGCGAGCGTTAAGCCCGGGCCACCCTGCGCTCCAGCAACAGCTCGCCGATGCAGCAGAGAGAGCCAAAGGGCACTCGGAAGTCAAGGAGGTCTGGGACATTCCGGCGCCGGCGCTTGCGCCCCCACCTCCCAAGCCCCCACTCTGGAGGAGCATGCCGGTTCTCGCGGGCCTTGGCATTCTGGCCCTGGCGGGTGGGGTCACTGCGGGGCTTGCCATAGGCGGTTCTGACTCGAGTGCGGAAACCCGAGCACCCACGGGCAAGGGTGCAGCGCAACAAACCTCAACGGTGACCGTCACCGCCACGGTGACCAGCACGGTGACCGAGACGGTCGGCGAAACCGCGGCGCCAACAGAGCCCGTGCCGCCACCTGCCGAACCGCCGGCGGAGGTTCCGCCCGAACCAGAGGCGCCTCCACACCCTAAATAGGGCTCGCGCATGATGAGCTCCGATAACCCCTTCAAGGCGTTCGCCGAGCGTCACGACCTCGATTACGCCGGGCAGGTCGCCCCCGGGGTGGCCACGCTCCCCCGAGGAGTGGTAGGGCCCGTAGCTGGAGGGCAGCTCCCCGGCGGCTTGAACGGAATCGTGGCTCCCCTGTCTCAGGAACTCAAGCCCACCCGTGGCACCGTGCGCTACTTCCGCGACTCGGTCCTGGTGATGACACGCGTGCCCGAGAGCGCCACCCTCTTTCCATATGTGACCTGTAGGGACGTCGTCACCCGTGGCTTCGCCGACCGGATGATTGGGCCTGGCGGGTTGATACCGATCGTCGATCACGTCGAGTTCGAGTCGATCGAGCTCGGCCGGCGTTACCGCATCGGCGCTCTCAAGGGGACGAGCGAGAATTTGCTCCGGCAACTCTTCTCACCAACCCTGATCGACTGGATGGCGCACGTCGCTCCCGAGGGCATCTACTTCGAGTTGTTCGCGGGCCTCCTGGTCGTCACAGTTACGGGGCACGCGGCCCACGAGTCGGACATCGCGGATGCATGCGGGCTCGCGACACATCTCGCGGATCGAATCCGTGCCGAGGCGGTTGAATCGATATCGCTGGAGGGAGCCCTCACATTCAACGTGCCACCCGAGCAGTCCGAATCCGAGCGCAGCCGGGCGGAGACACTCGCGGAGTCGGGTTTCGGGGAGCCCCCGCGGACTATCGGCGAAGCTCTGGACCGGATCGAGCCCGTCGTCAAGAGGCGCAGCAAAGGCCTCTTGCGCAAAGTCTTCAAAGGCATCGATCGGGACGAGGCCGAGAGTCTCGCCCTGGAGGCGGTCATCCGTGCCTACGGTCGCGAGCACAACCTTGGATGGCAGCGGCCCATCGACTTCCTCTTCCGCCAATCGGGGTCACCCCTTCCACTTGCCGCGGAGCAAGCGCTCCGCGGAAGGTTGCCGGGCTTGGACGTGGTCGGTGACCTCTTTGTTCTCAAGGCCTCAGTGGAGGACCAGCCCGTTCTCGCGACCGGGGCAACTCTCCCATGGCCTGATCGGGACGCAGTGGCCCTGGTGACGCCAGGGGGCGAGCAAGCGCAAAGCCTCGAGACGATCGGAGGCTTCCCGGTCAGTGTCGTGGGCGGCGAACGCCGGATGGGTGCCTCATCACAGCGGGACGCAAAGACCTCCGAGCACATCGAGGAGGAGCTTCTCGGACGCTATGCGGTGACTGCTCGAGACTGCGTTCCTGGGCAGACCATTACCCCTGAACTGTGCGCTTTGCTCTTGGATGAATCGCGTCCCGACCGAGCGATCGTGACGCTGGCCGGCGGCACCCTCACCCTGATGTCTCTCCCGCTCGCCACGGAGACATGGTCGGTCTCGCACCTGGACGAGCTAGCTGAGTCTCTGAAACCACTCGCGCCGTAAGCGCCGAACCGCCCGATTCTCGAAAGGCTTCGGGGCGCGAGCTAATCGCCGGGGACGAATACGGTCGCGCGGAATCGACAAACCGTCTCCGCAGGCGTGGTTTCCTGCGAGAAGCTGTAGATCCCGGAGATGATCTTGGTTGATTCCGCATAGGTGAAGGTGCCGCTGCTCACGACGAACTGACCGTCGCCCCCGTTGAGCACCGGAAGGACCGTCTTGTATCCGGGGCTCAGATTCGTGCTTCCCGTGAGGGCCGTCGGATTCAAGCCGTCGAGGGCGCGGACCATCTCAAAATCGAACGGCTGCCCAGGGTTGTACCCGTCTCTCGCGACGATCGCGGCAGCGCCCGGGTCACACGAGAGCGCCAATTCGAGATCGCCGAAGCTCCCCAACGGATAGTCGGTCGGCGAGGTCTCTTCACTCCGATAGATCGATCTCACGACAGTCGATGAGGCGAAGTCCTCAGCCGGCTTGCCCCCCAATTTCAACGCGTTTTGTGCCGTGCCCGCCGTCGTCGCGGTGTCGGCCGTGCCCGCTTGCTGGGCCGTGTCGGCGGCAGCGGCCGTGTCGGCGGCGGCTGCACGCGGCACCTGCTCAAGGGTCGACTCGTCCACGTCGGCCCCCTTCACGGCGTCAGGCTTGATCTGGCGAGACCCTACGGTGTCTTTTCCGAGTCCCGCTGCGTAGGCACCGCTGCCCAGCGCGATAAAAAGGGCGACCGAGGCGATGACGTTCGAGTAGGTGAGTTTCATACCCGGACGGTATGCCGACCTCGCCGAGTCAGCCACCGTGCCACCACTGATCGTCCGGTCGCGACTAGCGTGCGACGAAAGCGGGGTTGCTGCCGGCAAGGATGCGCCGTTTTACTGAGCCGTTCGCGCGCATCGTCCAGATCGCGCCGCCTACCGAGTAGGCAATCCGCTTACCGTCAGCTGAGTACGACGCGTTGGACTCTTCCTTGGCTGTACTCGCGAGCGGCTGTATCGGTCCCGAGCCGATGAACTCCAGGTCGGTGTCCCCGGAGAAGCCGTCCGGCCGCTTCGTGAATGCGATCCTCTCGCCGCTTGGGGCATATGCGGGCTCGAAATGATCGTCCGGGCCGAAGGTGAGCTGCGTGGCGTCAGATCCATCTCGCTTCGCAAGCCAGACCTGAAGCTGCGTCGGCTCGAACACCGTGAAGGCAATCTGGTTCTCTCTTGGACTCGGGACGGGCTCGCCCTCATTGATCAGCGGCGTATCGGTTACCTGTTCCAGGTTGTCGCCGTCGAGGCCCACTCGCCAGATGTCGAGGACGTCGCTTTGGCGCTCGAAGTAGATGTCTTTTCCATCGCGGGAAAACGCGGGGGCCCTGTCGTTACCGTCAAAACAGGTCAGCTCACGCATGCCGGACCCGTCAGGCCTGACAACCCGGATCTCGTATCCGCATTCACCCCCTTGCGATGCGTGCGCATAGGCAATCCATTTGCCATCCCGGGAAGCGGTGACGTCGGTGTCAGTGCCCTTTTTCGTGGTTACGCACTTGGTGTCCTTGCCCGCGTCGCTCGCGATGCAGACTCGCGCGTCCTTGTTGGTGAACGCGATCAGATCGTCTCCGGCGCTCGCGTCCACGGAGACGAAGAGCGACAGCAGGGCCGTGAGCATCACCCCTCCTCCGAGTCTCATCCGTGGCCGCGTTTTCGACGCTCGTACGAGCCGTGCAGGCATTTAGAAGTACCTCGGGACTGCGTCTCTGGCGAGCTGCCTGGCGCCCGGAACCTGTCCGCCCCTGTAGGAGTAGACCCCGATGACGATGATCTTGCGCTTCGGGCCGACCACGATCACGCTCGTGAGCGTCGGGGCGCTGTCCTGGACCTTGTCAACTGATGGGTAGCCCCGGACATCGAAGTCGGACTTTCGCCGCAGCGATCGCAGGAAACGATCACCGGCCTTGTTGTCCTCGACCTTGTAGCCGTAGGACTCCGCTGCCGTCAAATCGGCGGCATCCTCGCAGTCCTCGATGTCCTCGTCGGACCCGGCGTTCTCACACAAGACGCCCCACTGCCCGGTTCGCTTACCGAGCTTGTTGCACTCGAGCTCGACGGGTTCAGGCCAAAAGAATGCGTTGTCCACATCGCCGTAGGTGAGTAGGCCGCACGTCCCGCCCGCGCGATCCACAACGGGGTCCGCCGCTGAAGCCGGCCCGAGTTGCGTTGCGGCGAACATTGCCGTTGCAGCGAGAATGATCGTGACTGGTTTCATCTTGCTTCCCATCTAGTCGAGACAAACCGTGTGAGTCGAAACTCTGAGCGGCTTCTCGTCGCCGTTGACATAGTCCACGTAACTGATCCATGCGTCGCCGATCTGGCCGCCTTCGTCGCTGCCATCCGCCGGATACGTGCTGTTCAGGAAGGCGGTGTTGTGGCTGAGCACATGCGAAAAGCCACCGCCGAGGACCCTTCCCTGGAGCCGGCGGCACTGCACATCCGAGAAATCCTGCGTGCCCTTGGCAACCCCTCGAGCGCTTCTTCTAAAGGAGACTCGCTCTGCGAGCTTGCCCTTTGCACAGATGGCGTAAGCCCGAAACCCGACCTTCGCCGGGCCGTCAATGTTGTCAAGGAACGCGAGCCAGCTGTCGGGGGCTCGCCCGCCTGTCGGTGACATCGAATTGATGAGCGTTCCGTTGTTTGTCTTTGGGCTTCCGATGCCTCCGCCGACGATCCGGGACGAACCGGGGCAGTCGGCCTCGCCGGCGCCGCCGAACCCGACGAGAGCGTCCTCTCGTTTGCTGGAGTAGCGCAGATCGGCGGCGAGCGGGCCCCCCAGGCACACAGCGAAGGCCGTGATCTCCACAGGGTCAGCCCCCGAGAAGTTGAAGTATTCCCCGAGCCAGACGTCGTCGGGCTCGGCCCCGCGGTCGGCGCCATCGAGGGGTCGGCTCTGCGTCGCTCTGACGGCATCCGCATAGCTCGCCGGTGTCCTGATGCCGCCGCCTGTGAGCCTGGTGCCCTTGGGGCACTCCGCCGTAACGATGCCCAACTCGCCGCTGAACACAACGGAGTCTTCCTCGACGTAGGTCACGCTCGCCTCCGCGGATCCGGCGATTAGCAGCGCAAAGATCGTGCTGAGCCTCGTTAGCGACCGCATTATCGACGCTCGTATGAGCCGAGGTCGCAACGATTGCGCTTGACTCCGCGCTGATCGCGCTTCGGGCAGGTGGAGTCGGTCCCCGCGTTGATCCCCTGCGAACCCCTCTTGAGGGCGACCGTCTTCGTAGGGCCGCCGTAGTTCCCGAACGCTCCGAGGCCCGCCGAGCCGAACAGGTCGCCTGCCGCTGACCCACACCCCGCTGGCTGGCCGATCAGATTGTCGCCCTGCGACCCGATGTCTCCTTGACAGTCCAGCGATGCGCCGCTGTACGTCGAGTTCTCGGCGATGATCGAGTTCTGGGTCTTTAGGACCGCCCCTCCGTTCTGGAGGCCGCCGCCGAGCTCCCCTCCGCTGCCATCAGCGTCGGCCGTGTTGTACGCAATGGTCGTCGAGCGGATCGTGGTCTCAGGAGGGGACCCACTCCGTTCTGGTGGAAGTTGTCAACCCCGCCGCCGTATCCGTCCGCCTCGTTGTCCGCAATCGTCGAATTCTCGATCGTCAAATGAGGGACAGAGCCGCCCCCTCCTTGGAAGGTCATGTTGGCGACCCCGCCTCCGCCCAAGCTCGACGCGTTGCTTGAGACAGTTGAACGCAGAAGCTTCATGTTGTCTCCGTGGTTCAGAATTCCGGCTCCCCAGAACACCGTGGTGTTCTCGGCAATCGTCGAGTCTTTGATCACGACCGGGGCTTGGGGCTGACCGAACGCGGGCTGAAGGCGAAGGCCCCCTGCGCGATTGCTCAAGATCCGAGACCGCTTGATCAGCTTGCCGCCCGTCATGTTCACACCCGTCCCGCCGTTGTGGGAGATGGTCGAATCCACGATCGTCAGCTCGCTGGCCAAAACGCCATCTCCCCCGTGTCCGGTGATCACGCTGTCTTCGATCTTCACCCCGCCGCCCGTCACGACGCCGTGCCCGGTAAACGCATCCGGGTTTGCGCGAAGAACTACGCCGCTCAGGGTCAACGGATAGGTAGAGACGATCACGCCGTCGGAAAGCCCTTGGCCGTCGATCGTCGCTCTCCGTTTCGAATCGGAGGCGATGGTCAGCGTGTAGAGGGTCGAGAGCCTCGATTCGAGCACATAGGTCTCCGCTGGCCTGAGCGCGATTACATCCGGAATTTTCGGGGTGGCATCAGCCGCAAGGACTGCCTCGCGGAGAGAGCAGTCCGTTCGCTTGCACTCACCCGGCGCAGGATCGTCGGTGCGGGTCGGTTTGAAGGTGGCCCCTGTGGCGGTCGGAGCCCCCGCAGCCAGTACCGCAGCCACACAGAGAATCGCCAGAACACTGCTCGTGGAGGTGAGTCTTGTAGGCATGGCCGGCACGATAAGAGCGGCCGGCCGCCCTTCTCTCAGTGCAGGCACCTAAGTCGCGTGTGGGGGCCGTCACGCGTATCGGCGTCCTCGCGTGTCCGCCCTTCAGTGCGGGCACGGGGCCACAGAGCGTCGAGTCCAGCGATGATGCGCACATGAAGGGTGCATCCCGAACCGCAACCATTCTCTTCACCGACGTCGTTGGCTCGACCAGCCTCATGGCTCGGCTCGGCCCGGACGACAGCGAGGCTGTCCGAACCCGCCACTTCGCGACCGTTCGAAGCGCGCTCGCGGTTCACCGTGGCGAGGAAGTCAAGAACCTGGGCGACGGATTCATGGCCGTCTTCGAAAGCGTCAACGACGCCCTCGCATGTGCCATAACCCTGCAGCGCTCAACCGCCAGGGATGACCACAGCCTCGGGCGCATCGGACTCAGTATCAGGATCGGCCTCAGTGCCGGGGAGGTCGCGAGCGAGCAGGGGGATTACTTCGGGATGCCGGTGGTCGAGGCAAACCGGCTCTGCGCGGCGGCTGAACGAGATCAGATCCTTTGCACTGAGATCGTGCGGCTCTTGGTGGGCTCGGGCTCGCTGCACAAGCTGGAATCGGTTGGCTCGCTGGAGCTCAAAGGCTTCTCCGAGGCCCAGCCCGCTCACGAACTGATCTGGGACGCTGCCGGAGAGTCGAGCCTCCGAGTAGTCATCGCCGAGGACTCTCGCCTGCTTCGGGAGGGGATCGTCAAGGTCCTCGAAAGCGAGGGCTTCGAGGTCGTCCTCCAAACCGACGACGCCGAAACGGTGCTCGAACGTCTTTCCTCGCTCCGCCCGCACGTGGTCATCCTCGATGTGCGGATGCCGCCTACCCACACGACTGAAGGCCTCGATGCAACACGGGTTATCCGAGCCGAATATCCGGAAATCGGAGTGATCGTCCTGTCAGCCGAGCTGCAAACTCAGGCGGCACGGCGGTTGCTCGAGGGAGGCACAGAGGGAATCGGTTACCTCCTCAAGGACCGCGTAGGCGACGTGCATCAAATCGCGACGGCGATCAGGACTGTCGCCAGCGGAGGCTCAGCGATCGATCCCGAAGTCGCGGCCAGGCTCGCGACTACCTAACGTTCGGCTGAGGCTTTCAGAAAGGCCAACGCTGCGAGGACGCGGCGGTGGTCGTCTTCCGCCGGAGCCAAATCCAGCTTCTGGAAGATTGTTCGGACGTGACTCTCGACCGTTCGGGGACTCACGACGAGACGCTCGCAGATCCCCTGGTTCGAGCGGCCCTCGGCCATCATGCTCAGAATTTCCTGTTCTCGGACTGAGAGCGCCTCAAGCGGGCTGGTTTCACGCCGGCGGCCTACCAACGAAGCGACGACCTTAGGATCGACGACAGATCCCCCTGCTCCAACCCTGCGCAACGACTCGGCGAAGGTCTTCAAGTCCCCGACCCGATCTTTGAGGAGGTATCCGCGGCCTGCGGTCCCCTCTTCGAGCAACCGCATTGCATACGAGGCTTCCAGATACTGAGACAGGATCACCACGCCGATATCCGGCTGCTCCTCTCCGATGGCCTGAGCAGCTAGAAGGCCTTCGTCTGTATGTGTCGGAGGCATGCGGATATCCACCAGCGCGAGATCGGGACGAAGACCCCTGACCCGACGAACGAGATCGTCACCATTCTCCATCTGACCGATGACTTCGAAATCCAGGTCACCGAGCAAACGCGCCAAACCCTCTCGAAAGAGCAGGGAGTCATCAGCGACGACTACGCGCACGTTCAGGCCAGGAGCGCGCTGAGATTCTCTTCGGACAATGCACCCTTCGAAAGGAATCCCTCGACAGGCGCACTCGTGAGGCGCGATCCGTAGTCGCTTGCCTCTCTACTCGAGGTCAGCACGACCTGCGGTGGGTGCTCCGACGCGGCCAAGCGACTGGCTACCTCAAACCCATCGGGTCCATCGCCAAGCTGCACGTCGAGGAGGACGACGTCGGGTTCCAGTCGGGCGGCTTCGCTGACAGCTGACTCCCCGTCGCTCGCCTCTCCGGTCACCTCGAACTCTTCTCCGTCAAGGAACGAGCGGACGAACGAGCGAAAGCTCGGATGGTCGTCGACTATCAACAACGTCCTTGTCATCAGCTCGATCACACCTCCATCGTGCCCAATCCATGAGCCTTGCGTTTCAGTGCAGCCCCTTGTTTTCAGGCTTTAGCTTCAGTCTGACATTCATCACCCTCGCACGCATCAGGGGTGACACTGATGCGCAAGGGATCCGATTCCGACCACAATCCAGCGAATGAAGGGATGGGGCCTACGCTGACCCGCGAAGAGAACCGCGATCTCGGCGCAACGGTTGCGGGCTCAGCGGGCGGGACAGCCCCGGTCGCACTGAGGATCTTATGATGCCGATTCGCACTGAAACCCTCGCTGAGCGCTCGTATCGCAGGTACCGATCGCGTCACATGTATTTCCTGCCGCTGGGCCTGGCAGTCCTTATTCACGCCGTCGTGATCCCGGCCTACGCCTTTCTCATCGTCCCGTACTTCGGCTTGGACGTTGGGGATTGGCTGGAGATCGTCCTCACCTTCGAACTCACGCTGACAGTCGCGAGCGTGATGATGTTCATCCTCTTCCGCCACTTCTTTTTTCCGGTGATCGAATGGCTGCGAGCGCCTGCTCAAACTCCTGTTACGGCTGAGCTTTGGTCGGTCGCTGTGAACGGGATCTCGTGGACCGCAGGGGCAGTAGGACTCGGATACGCAGTGCTCTGTGTTCCAGCCGCCGTGATGACCGCCGATCTGATCGGGATCTCAGCCGTAGGAGCGATTCTCTACGCCGCGCTTCTCGTGATCCTCGTGTCTGGCATGGTCGTTTTCGGCTATCTCATGGCCGAGCAGTGGATGCGCCCGCCGATACGGGAGCTGGCTGCGTCCCTGCCAGGTTCTGAACGACCGCCGGGGAACACGCTCTCAATGAGCAGGAAGCTGCTCATCCTGGTCCCAGCGATCAACCTCTTTACGGGACTGGTTGTTGCCACGATCCCGACGGATTCGCTGGGACTCGAGGCGCAAGTCGCAACTACGGTCGTCGCGGCAACGGTGATGAGCCTCACCGTTTCGCTCCTGTTGTCGTTGATGCTCAGAAGATCCCTGCTGCAGAGACTCAACGATCTTCGGAGCGCAATTCGCCGGGTCGACGGAGGTGATCTGGAGGCGACGGTTCCGTTCATGGCCGGCGACGAGATCGACGATGTCGGCGGGTCATTCAACGAAATGGTGTCCGGGCTTCGTGAGCGCGCTGACCTTCGGCGCCACAATGTCGAACTGATCGACGATCTCGCTGCATCACGCGCCCGGATCGTCGCTGCATCAGTCGAGGCTCGCCGACAGGTCGAGCGCGACCTGCATGACGGAGCGCAACAGAATCTGATCCTCCTGAACCTCAAGCTCGGGATGCTGGAGCGTCGGCTCGAAGGCGATCAGGATTCGGCGGACGAAACCAGAGAAATTCGCTTGGAGCTTGAACGTGCGCTCACCGAGCTTCGTGAACTGGCTCACGGAATCTATCCACAGGTGTTGACCTCAGATGGGTTGCGCGCGGCTATCTCCGAAGCAGCTGCGAAGGCTGCGATTCCTACGCAGGTCTCTGCCGAAGGGGCGCGCCGGTTTCCGCCCGATCTGGAAGCTGCGGTCTACTTCTGCTGCCTCGAGGCACTGCAGAATGCCTCAAAGCATGCGGGGGAAGGCGCGAGCGCGACGGTCGCGCTGTCCGAGGCCGACGGCGAGCTGCGATTCGAAGTAAGTGACGACGGTGTCGGGTTCGAGCTGCGCTCGGCCAGAGCATCGGCAGGTCTGCAGAACATGACCGACCGAATTGGTGCTCTGGGCGGCGTGCTTCGGGTCGAGTCCGATCCCGGCGCCGGGACGCGAGTAATCGGCCGAGTGCCGATTCAGGCTGCATGACCTTCAGTTCCCGAATTTTCGCGGAGCGGCGGTCTATCTACCTCGACCTACTCCCGATTGTGCTTGCACTCGCGATTCACCTCCTGATCATCCCGAGCTACTCGGCGATGCTTTTTCCGTATTTCCAAGCCACTTTCGAGCAGTACGTCAAGATCGTTCTCGCATTCGAGGTCACACTCTTGCCGGCGACCATCGGAATGTGGCTGGCGGTCCGGCACCTCTTTGCTCCGACGATCGCGTGGTTGCGCGAGGGCTCCGGAGCTAGGCCTCAACCTCACCTCTGGGGCGTGACAGTTTCGGGACTACCAAAGCTCGCGATATTCGTGGCGTGCCTCAACGGCGTCCTCTGCGTCCCCGCGGCGGTCTACACATCGGACCTGGTGGGCCTATCGACCTTCGGCTTCTTACTTTACGTCGCCTTTCTGGCGATCATGGTGTCAGCCGTCATCGTGTTCGGCTATCTCTTCGCGGAACAGTGGTTCCGGCCTCTGATTGCAGAACTCGCCGAGTGGCTTCCCGAGGAAGAGGTGCGCCAGGAGGCCCTCCTCTCCCTTGGGACGAAGTTGCTCCTTCTGGTGCCTGCGATCAACCTCTTCACCGGGATGACCGTGGCGGCGGTGTCCACGAACACGCTAGACATCGAGGGCAGACTCGCCGTGACCGTCGCCGTGACCGCGGCCATCACCCTTACCCTTTCGCTCGGACTCTCGATGATGCTGCGCAGGTCGTTGCTTCAGCGACTGGGGGACCTCCGAACCACGATTCAGGAGGTCGACGCAGGTGACTTGAATGCCTCCGTCCCATTTCTCGCGGGAGACGAGATCGACGAGGTTGGCCGCTCCTTGAACCACATGGTCGCCGGGCTGCGCGAGCGTGAGGCGCTTCGCGAGGAAAATTCGGGCCTCGTCGATGACTTGCGCGCCTCGCGAGCCAGGTTGGTAGCGGCGGCGGACGAGAGTCGCCGGGCGGTGGAGCGCGACCTCCACGATGGCGCCCAGCAGAACCTTGTCTTGATGAACCTGAAGCTGGGCCTCCTTCGCAAGGAACTTGACAAGCACAAGGCCGCGGTCATGGTCGAGTCACTTCAGTCTGACCTCAGTACCTCATTGGCGGAGCTTCGTGATCTCGCGCACGGGATCTACCCGCAGGCGTTGACGTCTGACGGCCTGACGGCTGCGCTGGAAGGAGCATCGGCAAGCTCCACGATTCCAGTGAACGTGCAGGCCGAGGGCGTCGGTCGTTTTTCGCCCGATCTCGAAGCCGCCGTGTACTTCTCCTGTCTCGAGGCCCTTCAGAATGCGGCGAAGTACGCGGGTGAAGGCGCGAGCGCGACTGTCCGCCTGGCCCAGACCAAAGGCGGACTGCAGTTCGAAGTCACCGACGACGGCGCGGGCTTCGACCTGGCGGCTGCGAACGGCTCGGCGGGACTTCAGAACATGGCCGACAGGATCGGAGCGCTGGGGGGCGACTTGCGACTCGAGTCGGCTATCGGGCACGGCACGAAGGTCAGTGGCTCAGTGCCCCTCAGCTGATTCGAGGCGGCAATCTCTCCGCCGCGCGAAGACGACGATGGCGGCGAAGGTGTACAGTGCCTCTCGCACCACACCCTTGGGGCACCGGTCGGGGTCGACCGCAACAACGAGGGGCAGAGTTTGGCCGCAATGTTCAGCGGGATCAAGGCAATGGGAGCCCTCGCGGGGCTCGTCGTGATCGCGTGCGCAGTTCCGGGCACAGCTTCGGCGGCAACGCTGAGCGTGCCGGCCGACTTCGACACGATCCAGGATGCGGTCGATGCCGCGGACCCGGGTGACACGGTGGAGGTCAAGGCGCGGAAAGCCTCATATCTCGAAAGCGTGGAGATCGAGACAGAGGATCTGGCCGTTGTCGGCATCAAGGGAAGGCCCGTCGTCGACGGATTCTCACCGTCCAGTAGCCCCGCCACGGTCCAGGTCGAGGCCGACGGCGTCGAGGTGCGCAATCTCACCATCATCAACGAAGAGGCCTACCGCTGCGACGCAAACGGCTGCGTCGTCCGCGACGTCGTTTTCCGGGGAATCGTGAGTGGCGACTGCGTCGAGATCGTCGGCGACGATGCGCTCGTCGCCGACACCCGGATGGAGGCCTGTGGGAATAGGGGCATCGATATCGAAGGCGCCGATGCGCAAGTTCTTCGCAACACGGCCAACGGGATCGACGCCGACTGCATCTTCGTCCGCGGCGCCCGCCCGAAGATCAAGGGCAACACCTCAATCCGCTGCGAAGATGATCAGGGCGTCGAGGTTAACGACGGAGACGGCGCAGTCGTAGTCGGCAACAAGGTCCTCGCGACCGATTCCGGCGGCTTCACCATCGCAGGCGACGACGTCGTTCTTCGAAAGAATGAGGCCCAACTCACCGATTCCCACTGTTATGACCTCACCGGCGACGACGGGGTCGCCAAAAACAACCTGGCCTTCGACTGCGACTCCGGCCTGAGGGCAAATGGACCCGGATGGACGATCCGTAACAACGAGATCAGCTTCATTCACGACAGCGCTTGCATCAGGGCGAACGACGAAGGCGCCCTCGTTTCCGGAAACCACATTCAACACTGCTACAAGGGCATTGAGCTCCAGGCCGAGGGCGAGATCACCGGCAACCGCATCGAAGATGTTCACACCGATGACGGGATCGGCTTGTTCTGCCATGACGAGGTGGACGACCCAAACCCCCCGGACACCACCGCCTGCGACGAGATCCGCGTAACCGGCAACGTGGTTCACCGCGCCGGGGACGACGACTCGGGGATCGCGGTCAACATTGAGGAAGGGACCGGCACCGGGGCGGTGATCAGCGGGAACGATGTGCGAGACACCTTCGACGACGGGATCGAGGCATTCATCGATGACGGCTTCATCGAAGGCAACACGGTCACGCGCGCAGGGGCCGAAGAAGAAGAAGGGATCGAGGTGTTCGGCACAGGCAACGTGATCCAGAACAACGTCTCGACCCGGAATGGTGGGGACGGAATCGCGGTCAGGTCGGACAACGACGGCTCATTCGGGAACGTGATCGCCGGCAACGTCGTCAAGAAGAACAACCAGGACGGCATCAGGACGGAGGGTGATGCCGACCTCGTGAGCGAAAACCGGGCGACCAACAACAACGGGGACGGCATCGAGATTGACGGGAACTCCGTGGACGTGATCGACAACTTCGCCGCCCGCAATCGGGTCGACTGCGCGACCGATGGCTCGGTCAACGCAAACGAGGGGAACAGTTGCGCCGACGGCAGCGACTTTGCGGTGACAAGCAGCGGGATCCCGTCCTGATGGCACGGCGAACGACACCTCGCATCGTGTTGGCGATAGCAACGCTCGCATTGATCGCGCTGCCGGCCGAGGCGATGGGAGCGCGCGCCCTTTCGATCGAGGACGCGACACGCGCCGAGCCTGCCGGCAGCGGCAGCGCGGCGATGACCTTCGATGTGACTCTCTCCAAGCAGAGCCCGAAGCGAGCGGTCAAAGCAGAGTTTGGGACGTCCCCGGGGTCGGCGAGCTCGCTCGACTTCCGCCCCACGTTCGGCGCGGTGAAGATCCCTGCCGGCAAGACGAAGGCCGAGGTCCTGGTTCCGGTAAGGGGTGACCTATTCGCCGAGCCCGACGAGACTTTCAGCGTCAAGCTTTCGAACCCGAAGCGCGCCGCGATCGACGATGGCCAGGCCGAGGGCTTGATCTCTGCCAATGACAACGGTCCCGACGGCGACGGTGACGACATCCCAGACACCGATGACTGCGCTCCAACCGATGCCAACCCGGAGGGTCAGCTCGAGTGCTTCCTGCCAACGACGATCTACGACCTGAATGCCGGTGAGCTGCCCAACGGCACGCGGGCTTATCTCGAAAACGTCCTGATCACGGCTCGGGCAGACAACAACCGAGTCGCATACGGGGCCACTGTGCCGGGCGATCCGGGCTACCAGGGTCAGGACTTCTCTGCGATTGAGCTCAGGCCCTCTGGCTCGTTCCTCGAGATCGGCTATCGCTTGCTCCTTCTCGGGACCGTCAGGGACGGCCACTTTCAGACCACGGACGTCAGCGACGATCAGACTTGCTGTCAAACGCTGCCTGATCCGATTGGCGTCACCCCTGCTTTGCTCGCCTCCGGGCCTGACGGGCTAAACGGGCTGCTCGTCGAGATTACGAACGTATCTGTCGCCTCGTCCACGGATTCGCAGTGGCTCCTGACCGAATCGATCCGCGTAGACGGCGATCTCTTCTTCGATCTCCCGCAGTACGGCCCCGGCTCGTCCTTCGAGAGCATCCGCGGGCATGCCACAACGCTCGGAAGCGGCACGCCGTCAATCTCGCCGAGGGACTCGAACGACATCGACCCCACGGTGGCCAAGCTCATAGATTTCGAGACCAGCGATACCTGCCTCGGCCCTAACGAACAGGACGTCGTAATCGGCCAGGTCCTCATTGACGAGGTCCAGGCTTCCGACACAGTCATAAGCCTCGAAGCCACCAACGACGGGGTCGTCAACCTGCCCGCGACGGTGACGGTCCCTGCTGGCCAGACGAGCGCCCAGGTGATCGCCGACGCCGCCACGGCCGAGAACAGCGACACCGAGGTCGAAGCGACCTTCGGCCCCACCACGCGCAGCATCTTCGTAGAGGTTTTCCAGGACTGCTGAGCCCGCCACGGCGGACGCGTCGCTCCTCTCTGCCTACGGGTGGCGCTGGGCATTTCAGACTGAAGGGCGCCTATCCTCGCCTGCCATGGCGATCCCACCCGTAGGCGCGCACATTTGGGGCGAGGACCCGCTCGCCGAGGCCGAATCGATCGGCGCCGAGCGCGTGCAGCTCTTTCTCTCAAACCCCCAGGGTTGGGAGAAGCCGCCGCCGCGCGACGACGCCGAGGAGCTCAAGGCTGCGGACCTTGGGATCTACGTTCACGCTCCGTACCTGATCAACGTCTGTTCGCCCAAACCGAACGTCCGCTACGGCTCGCGGAAGATCCTCGCGCAGACCTGTGAGGCCGCGGCCGCGATCGGCGCGCTGGCAGTGGTGGTCCACCCCGGCCACGCCGAGGACGGGGTCGACGAGGGCGTCAGCCGCTGGACGCGTACGCTCGAACAGGTCGAGTCCGAGGTGCCAATCTATCTCGAGAACACCGCCGGCGGAGATAACGCCGTGGCGCGCCGGTTCGATGCCCTGACGAAGCTCTGGGACGCGGTGGGCCTTGCGAAGACCGAGAACGAGATCGGCTTCTGCTTCGACACCTGCCACGCGCATGCCGCGGGCGAGGACCTGTCGGACGCGGTCGAGCGCGCGATCGAGATCACGGGCGGCATAGACCTCATGCACGTGAACGACTCGCGCGACAAGGCGGGCACGGGCGCCGACCGCCATACGACGATCGGCGAGGGTCACATCGCGCTTGACGACCTCCGCCACATGATCGCGGCGGCGAACGCGCCCACCGTCGTCGAGACTCCTCGGGAGATCGAAAAGCTCAAGGCCGACATGGCCTTCGTGCGCGAAGCACTAAAGGGCGGTTAGGCCGCGCGGTTTCGGAGGCTCGCCGAGAACCGGCGGGACTTCTGGCGGTGTCGGCGTAGCTCGCGGTTCTTCTTCACCTGGCGGCGGACGTCCTCGGCCAGCTGATGGATCGAGCCGAGCATCTCCGGGCTCGCCTCCTTGGCGCGGATCGTCTTGCCCTTGAGGCGGAGCGTTGCCTCGGCGACGTACTTGTCGGCGATGCGCGGGTTCTTCTCTTCGCAGAGCTCGACGTCCAGGGTCGCTAGCTCGGAGACCTGCTTGGCGACCCTCTTGAAGCGCTTGCGGATTGCGTCCTCGAGCTCAGCGGTCACCTCGGTGTTCCGGCCTCGGACCTCGATCCTCACGGCAAGCCTCCTCGCGTAGGGAAAAGTCGTCGAGTCGGACTTTACGCCTCTCACGGGATTTCGCAAGGGGCCTTACGTCCGCATTTGGTCGGCTCAGTTGTCCGCTCGGGCGAACGTGAGCGCGCGGACCCGCTTGGCGCCTTGCTGCTCACGGAGTGCTTTGGCGCAGGCGACTAGGGTCGCGCCGGTGGTGGCGACATCGTCGACGAGCCAGACGTCATCACTGAGGAGCGGCACGCTGGCGTTGATCGGGCGGACAATCGGCGGATCAGACCTTCGTTCTTCGCGCCCTCGACCGACCTGGCGGGGCCCGTCCTCGCGTTCCAGGCACAGGATCGTCTGGCCCCAGCACTCGCGCGTGATGAGCCGAGAGAGCGCATACGCGAGGTCGAAGCCGCGAGCGCGCTCACGTGCCGGCGACGGGGGGACTGGGACGCAATACGGGTCCGAGCCCGCGCCGACGGTCCGCAGCATCCGCTCGGCCGCAACTTCCGCGAGCGTCAAGCGCTGTGCGAACTTCATCCTCGCGACGATCTCGCGCGCGACGCCCTCGTACCTGGCAGCACTCCATATCTCGAGGCCGTCGACCTCGTCGCGGACCGGCCGCAGGCGGGCGACCCGCCGCTCGCACGAACGGCAGATCGAATCGACGTAATCGCACGGCTCGGCGCAGAGCGCGCAGAGCGGAGGTGCGATGAGGCTGGCGGCAGCGCGAAGCACGGCGCCGACACTTCCACCTCCTGACCTACGAGTGGCGCGCCCATTGCGCCAACTTCGTGTCGCTACGCAGCGTGGGTCAGTCGAACACTGCGCGCTCGACCTCGGCGAGGTCGTTCTCGCACCCGACCACGGCCGGTGCCTTGCCGAGCGCCGTGTCGGGATCCTTCAGGCCGTGGCCGGTGAGGACGCAGACGACCGTCTCGGGGGGCGGGTCGCCGTCGGCGACCTGAAGGCCATGGGTGAGGATGCCCGCGACCGACGCTGCTGAGGCCGGCTCACAGAAAACGCCTTCGCGCGAAGCGAGGAGCCGGTATGCGTCGAGGATCTGCTCGTCGGTTACAGCGGCGATGCGCCCGCGCGACTGGGTTACAGCGGTCATCGCTTCCTCCCAGCGGGCCGGGTTGCCGATACGGATCGCCGAGGCGACCGTCTCAGGATTGGCGACGGGCTTGCCGCTGACGAGCGGCGCTGCGCCCGCGGCCTGGAATCCGTAGAGCCGGGGCGTTTCTGAGCGCTCGCCGAAACCGCGCCACCAAGCGGTGATGTTGCCCGCGTTGCCAACCGGTATGGCGAGCGCGGCCGGTGCCTCGCCCAAGTCCTCGATCACCTCGAACGCCGCGGTCTTCTGCCCCTCGATCCGGTAGGGATTGACCGAGTTGACGAGCTCGATCGGGTGCTTCTGCGCGAGCTCGCGAACGAGCGTGAGCGCGTCGTCGAAGTTGCCGCGGATCGCGATCACCCGCGCGCCGTGCATGAGCGCCTGGGCGAGCTTGCCGATCGCAATCTTCCCCTCCGGCACGATGACCGCGCCGCGCATCCCGGCCCGCGCCGCATAGGCGGCGGCGCTGGCTGCAGTGTTTCCGGTCGAGGCGCAGATCACGGCCTCGGCCCCGCGGCCGGCGGCGCGTGAGACGGCGACGGTCATACCGCGGTCCTTGAATGAGCCAGTGGGATTCGCGCCCTCGAGCTTGAGGTACACGCGCGCACCCACCCGCTCCGAGATCACAGGCGCTTCGACCAGCGGCGTCGAGCCCTCGTTGAGCGTCACGACGGGGTCTCCCTCCTCGAGGGGAAGGTGATCCCGGTAGCGCTCGATCAACCCTGCTGGCATGACCTCGCGGACCTTACGCGCTCACTGGTTTGCGGAAGTAGACGAAGAAGTCGGCAAGGGGCTCCTTCGGCTCGCACTCGATCCAGCCGAGGTGCTCATAGATGGCCCGGTCGGTCTCCATGAGTTCGTGGGTAAAGAGGTGCACCTCGTCGAAGCCCCTCGCGGATCCCCGTTGCAGAGCAAGCTCGAGGAGCGACTTGCCGATCCCCGCCCCCTGGTGGTCCGGGTCAACCGAGACGTTGTCGACCCACAGGCGGCCTCCAGCGTCTTCGAGCAGGATCACGCCGCGAACCGTTCCGTCCTCTTCGTCGACCCAGCTTTCGAACTCGGTCAGCCGCACCGAGTAGTCGTCGTCCATGGGCCTCGGCCGGCCGCCGACGATCGGCACCCAGTGCTCGTACGCCCGGTTGACCAGCGCCGAGACGGCTGCTGCGTCCTGCTTGCCGGCCCGGCGAATCAGCCGAACTGCTCCTCGATCACCCGGATCGCGCGCGGGTCGGCGCGCATGAAGTCGAGCTTTCCGAGCTCGGCGAGCGCGCCGTAGAAGGCCTCCTCGGACGTCTCGTGGAGGACCATGATCAGCCGCGCCTGCTCGGCGATGCCCGCTGGACCATGCTCTTGACCGAGATCCCGGCCTGGCCAAGCACGTCGGCCACCGCGGCAAGGACGCCGGGTCGGTCCGCCACCTCCAAGTGGACGTAGAAGGAAGACGCGACGTCGGAGACGACCGGAAGCTCGCGCTTCGTCTGGTGGACGGGCGCGTCGCCCGCGAGGATCGAGACGACATCGCCGAGCACCGCCGTCGCCGTAGCGACGCCGCCGGCGCCGGGGCCCGACATCGTGATCTCGGTGATCGCGGGCGCCTGGACCATGACTGCGTTGAACGGGCCTTCAACCGGCGCCAGCGGGTGGCCGGGATAGAGGAAGCACGGGAAGACGCGCACGCTCACTCCGGCGTCGGTCACTTCGGCGACACCCAGGAGCTTCAGCGAGAGTCCCAGCTCCTTGGCGTAGGCCATGTCCTCGGGCTGGATCTCGGTGATGCCTTCATATGAGACGTCGTCGAGTGACACCGGCGTGTCGAAGGCAAGGCGGGCGAGGATCGCCATCTTTGCCGCCGCGTCAGCGCCGCCGACGTCGTCAGTTGGATCGGCCTCGGCGTAGCCAAGTTCCTGGGCACGCGCCAGCGCGTCGTCGTACGACGCGCCAGTCCGCGCCATCTCGGTGAGGATGAAGTTGGTCGTTCCGTTGACGATCCCGAAGACCTTCGTCATCTCGGTTGCGGCCAGGCTCTCCTGGATTACCCGGATGACGGGCACAACGCCGGCGACGGCAGCCTCGAAGCGAAGCTGGACGCCATTCGCCCGCGCGGCGGCGAAGAGCTCTTCACCGTGCTGCGCGATCAACTGCTTGTTCGCGGTGACAACGTGCTTTTTAGCCTCGAGCGCCCGGAGGACGTAATCGCGCGCCGGGTCGGTGCCGCCGATCAGCTCGACCACGATGTCCGAGCCGCCGAGGATCTCGTCGAAGTCCCCTTCCGAGCGGCGCAGCACACCGGCGATGGACGGCCGGCTCCCCGCCACCTCAGCGACAGCATCGGCGCGGGCCTCGACCAGCTCGGCGAAGGCGCCGCCGACGGTCCCCCGCCCGAGCAGCCCTATGCGAGCGTCACTGGACATCGCGCGCCACCAGGTCGTCGAGGGTCTCACGGCGAACGACCACGCGGGCTTGGCCGTCTTTTGCGAAGACGACGGGCGGGCGCGGCATGCCGTTGTAGTTGTTCGCCATGGCATGACCGTACGCACCCGTGGCGGGAGTTGCCAGGACGTCGCCCACCCTTGGTGCCGCCATTTCGACGTCGCGGACGATGATGTCGCTCGACTCGCAGTGCATCCCTGCGACGGTGACGCGGGTATCGCGCGGCTCGGACGCGCGGTTGGCGACGAGCGCGTCGTATCGGGCGTTGTAGAGCATCGGGCGCAGGTTGTCCGACATCCCGCCGTCGACCGCGACGTACGTCCTGACCCCGGGGATCTCCTTCACGGTGCCGATCTCGTAAAGCGTGACGCCGGCGTTGCCAACCAGCGAGCGGCCCGGCTCGACCAGGATCCGGGGCCCCCGGCCGAAGACGCGCTCGACGCCCTTGACCTTTATGTCGACATAGCTCTCGATCGATGGCGGCTGGTCGCCGGGCTCGTAAGCGATCCCCAATCCGCCTCCGACGTTCAGGAGCCTCAGCTCGTCACCGGAGAGGCCGGCCTCATCGGCCAGTCGCCCGAGCGCCTCGATCGTCTTCACGTAGGGCTCGAGCTCGAAGATCTGGGAGCCGATATGCGCGTGAAGTCCGACGAGTTGGAGGTTCGAGGACTCGCGGATCGCCTCGATGCCCTTGACGGCCAGCCCGTCGTCGAGGCCGAATCCGAACTTCGAGTCGAGCTGGCCGGTCTGGATGTAGCTGTGGGTGTTGGCCTTGATCCCAGGGGTGACGCGGATCATCACCTGCTGCGGTCGGTCGAGCATGCCGTCGAGCCGTTAGATCTCGTCGAATGAGTCGCAGACGATGTGGCCGACGGACGCCTCGGTCGCCAGACGGAGGTCGGAATCCGTCTTGTTGTTCCCGTGGAGATAGATCCGCTCCGGGCCAACGCCGGCAGTAGGGCACCGTTGAGCTCGCCCGCGGATGCGACGTCAACTGAGAGCCCCATCTCGGAGACGAGGCGGAAGATCGCCCCGATGGGCGCGGCCTTTGATGCGTAGACGACCTCGAAGTCCTGGGTGCGCGCCGCGAACGCGTCGAGGTACTCCCGCACACGGGAGCGGACGTCGTCCTCGGCATAGATATATGCCGGCGTGCCGAACTCCCGAGCGAGCTCAACCGTGTCGCAACCGCCCACCTCCAGGTGGCCCTGCTCGTTGACACGCGAACCGCGTGGAAGATGAATTGGAGTCTCGTTCGTCATCGGGCGGTCATTATTCCCGGCCCATGCTCCGGCGCACCCTGCCTTCCCCGGATGCCCCTAGCGTAAGGGGCGAGCACGAGGGCCGCCCCTACTGGCTGTGGCTGCCCGAGGCGGAGGGCACCTGGCCGGGCATGGTGATCCTCCACGGCGCCGGGTCGCGCAAGGAGAATCACGGCGATTTCGCCCGGATGTGCGCGGCCGGTGGCTGGGCTGCCATCTCGTACGACCAGCGGGGGCACGGCGAGTCCGGCGATGAGATGACCCCCGCCGCGCTGGGCGATGTCGCCAAGATGGCGCGCTTCCTTGCCTCCCACGACCGCGTCGACTCAGAAAGGGTCTGCGTTCGAGGGTCGAGCATGGGCGGCTTCTGGGCGATCCACGCGGCCGCCACCTCCAGCGCCATCGCGGGCGCAATCACGATCTGCCCCGCGGGCGAGGAGCACCTGCGCCGCATGCTGGCCGCCAAAAAGCTCGACTTCCGGGTCTCGGAATCTTCGCGGGACGCCCTGCTTGCCTGGCTCGGCGAGCACGACCTGCGCGAAGCTGCCGAGCTGATGGGCCCCAAGCCGCTGATCGTCCTTCACGCCAAGGGCGACGAGCGCATCCCGTACGACTTCTCCGAAGAGGTCGCGGCCAGAAAGCCTGATCCCAAGAAGCTCATCATCCTGCCCGGCGGGCACCACCGGTCGATCCAGCATGACCAGGAGATGCAGTCGGTCGCGCTCGCTTGGCTGAGCTCGAAGCTCTAGGGGCCGCCGAGAAGGCCGCCGGTGACGCCGTTGAGCGTTCCGTTGACCTTGTCGCCGAGGTTCCCGGCGCCAAGCCCGTTGCCGACGTTGTTGAGGGTGCCGTTGACGATGTCGTCGACGGGACCCGTGATCGGGTCGGTCAGCTCTGAGAGCGGCAAGTCCAGCCCGAGGCCTCCGGCAGCGCCATCGACGGCGCCGATCGTGCCGCCGAGGGCGCCTGGCGCGGCGCCGGGGTCAACGGGGTCAACGGGTCAACCGGACCGGGGCCGTTGCCCCCGCCGGTGATCGAGTCTGTCGTTGGCCCACCGGGGCCCGGTCCGGGGCCCGAGCCATCGGTTGCGCCGGGGGGTAGGGCAGCAAGGATCTCGGCGAGGGCGGCCGCGGTTGGCGTCGCGGGGTCGGCCGCAACGGCGTCGGCAGTCGCTCCGGCGGCCAGGGCCGCGGCCTGCGGTGCTCCGGAACTAAGCGACACGGTGGAGTCAGGGGAGCCGTCCGAACCGAAGGGCATCCCCTCGAAGCCGACGTAAGCAGCGACGGAGGCGAAAGCGATGATGGCTGCAGCGACGAGAGCGGCGGTCACGCCAGTGCCAGCCGCGAATGCGCGAGCATTCGGACTCTTGAGTGCGCTCGTCTTGGCGCGCGGGATGTTGACCGCAGTGTCCATACCGGGGTTACTTCGGTTGGCGGAGCCTTAGGGCGAACCGCCTCTGTCTCGATTGTCGGCGATCCCGAGGGGCACGTTAGAAAGTCCACCGCTTCGTAGTACGTCCGGCCACGATTGAGGTAGACAGATCACCTATAAGCAGGTACCCACTGCAGGCGCGCTTTATGCCTGCGGAAGACGACTAGAGGTAGGCGAGCGGATCCGTGGGGACGCCGTTGACGCGAATCTCGAAGTGGAGGTGGTCGCCGAAGCAGCTGCCGGTGCAGCCGACGAGGCCGATCACGTCGCCCTGGGAGACGGAACCGGAGGTGATCAAGAATTGCGACTGGTGGGCGTAGCAACTGGAGAGCCCACCGCCGTGGTCGATGCAGGTGTAGTTGCCGTAGCCGCCGCTCTCGGCTTCGGACTGGACCAAGACGATGTTGCCGTCCTTGACCGCTCGGATCGGGGTGCCGGTGGGCACGGCGATGTCGATGCCGGCGTGGAGGCGTCCCCAGCGAGGCCCGAACGGAGAGACGACCGGGCCGTTCACCGGCCAGATGAAGCCGCCACTGGCGCCCTGGATGGGGCCGGCGGGGAGAGGGTCGCTTGTAGTGGTCGAGCTCTGTGCGTCCGCAAGGGCGTCCTGGATCTGGCCCTCCAAGTCTTCGATGTCGCCCTCGAGGTGGTCCTCCTTGACGCGCGTTGCGTCAAGCGCCGCTGCCTTTTGATCGCGCACCGCCGCGAGCTGGGCCTCCCGCTCTTCGAGCTGAATGCGGGTGCGCTCGAGCTCGGCCTTCTTGGCCGCGATCTCGTCGCGGGCGTTGCGGATCTCGCCGACCAGGTCCTCGGACGCGTTGCGGAGGTCACGGACCCGGTCGACGATGCCCGCGTCCTGATCCTGGATCCGGTCGAGGTAGTCGTAGCGGTTGACGAGGTCGTCGAAGCCGTTGGAGTCGAGGATCACGGTCAGGGCGTCCGGTTGATCGGACTTGTAGATCTCGACGAGGCGCTTGGAAAGGACCTTCAGGGAGCGGCCCAGCCGCTCACGGAGCGTGGCGAGCCGGTCAGCCTCAGCCTCGAGCCTGGCCTGGGTCTGGGCGAGCTCCTCCGCGACGATGGCCTCGCGGTTTCGAAGCGTGGCGACCTGGCCGGCGAGCTGGTCGACCTGGTCGGAGTAGCGGGCGAGCTCGGTCGAGAGCACTCCCTCCTGGGCGCGGACCTCCTCGAGCTCCGCCTCCTTCGAGCTGCGCTGCTCCTCGAGAGTCTGGCCAAGGGCCGATCCGCCGGCCATGGCGAAGCCGGCAGCGGTTGCAGCCAGCAAAAGACGCAGGGATTTCGAGGGGCTCGCGGGCACGATCCTGAGGCCAAAGTAGCAAGATTCCGGCCTTTTGCAAGCATTCCTTAACACTAATTATGCGGAATGCAAGGACTCTTGCACCCCTTTCCGGGTACGGGCGCAGGCGTGAGCGAGGCGACGAGAAGCGCAAGTGCCGGATCCGGCCTCTTCGCCCGGAAACCTCGCGAGGCGCTGATCGAGGACACAAAAGCCGAGGGTGCCGAGCTCAACCGCACGGTCGGCCTACTCGACCTGACCGGGCTTGGCATCGGCGCGATCATCGGCACCGGGATCTTTGTGATCATTGGCGAGGCGATCGGCCTGGCGGGGCCCGCGATCATCCTCGCGTTCGTCTTGGCGGGGATCACCTGTGCCTTCTCCGCCCTCTCTTACGCCGAGCTCGCATCGTCGATGCCGGTATCGGGCAGCGCCTACTCCTACAGCTACGCAACGCTGGGCGAGTTCGCCGCCTGGATCATCGGCTGGGACCTCGTGCTCGAATACGGGCTCTCGGTCGCGGCGGTTGCCGTGGGCTGGGGCGGCTACCTCCAGGCTCTTCTCGACTCACTGTTCGGCATCGGGCTCTCGAACTCGCTCGCCGCGCCGCCCGGAGACGGCGGCGACGTCAACCTGCCGGCCGTCTTCCTCGTCCTCTCGATCACCGCGCTCCTCTGCTGGGGAGTTCGCGAGACGGCGCGCTCGAACCTGGTCATGGTCGTGGTGAAGGTGACGATCCTCCTCATCTTCATCGCGCTCGGCATCACGGCGTTCACGGCCGACAATTTCTCGCCGTTCTTCCCTGAGGGCTTCGGCGGCGCGGAGGAGGCCGCGGCCCTGATCTTCTTCGCCTATATCGGCTTCGACGCGGTCTCAACCTCCGGCGAAGAGGTGAAGTCCCCCGAGCGCGACATGCCAATCGCGATCATCGGCTCGCTCGTAATCGCGACCGTCCTCTACATCGCAGTCGCGGTCGTCTCCGTGGGGGCCATGCCTTTCAACGAGCTGGCCGGTGATACCGCGCCGCTGGCGACCGTGCTCGACAAGGGCGCCGGGATCTCGTGGGGCGCGGACCTGATCTCGATCGGCGCCCTGATCGCGATCACGAGCGTGGTCCTGACAATTCTCTATGGCCAGACCCGGATCGCTTTCTCGATGTGCCGCGACGGCCTCCTACCGCGTCGGTTCGCGAAGGTGTGGGAGGCGCGCAAGACGCCGGCACTGATCACGCTCACATTCGGCATCGCAACCGCCGGCTTGGCCGCGTTCCTGCCGCTTTCCGAGCTTGCGAAGCTCGTCAACATCGGCACCCTCTTCGCCTTCCTGGTGGTGAACGTCGGGGTGATCATCCTGCGGCGGACGCAGCCAGAAATGGAGCGCGCCTTCCGCGTCCCATTCGTACCCCTCTTCCCTCTGATCGGCGCGGGTCTCTGCGTCTATCTCATGACGAAGCTGGACTCCGAGACGTGGGTGCGGTTTGGCATCTGGCTCGCCGTCGGCGTGGCGATCTATTTCGCCTACGGGCGCCGTCACTCCGTTCTGCGAAACGCCTAGTCAATCGTTGGCACTACCTTTTCCCGCGTGGTGAAAGGGGTCCGCTACTTCGTGAGCGATGTTGTCTTCTGGCTGCGCACGCACAAATTGCGAGGCGCCCTGACGGTCCTTGGGGTCGTACTCGTAATCGGCGGCGCCGTCTTCGCGGGGACAAAGATCGCCGGTGAGGACACAAGGGTCATCGAGTCCGCGCCCGCGCCTGAGGTCTTCGTCGATAAGTCAGAGACCCCGGAGGAGCCCTCGGACCTGGGCTTCCCGGCGTTCGCGACCCGCAACACCACCCGGGTGGCCGGAGAGGACTCGGTTGCGAACGCCGCCGGAGTCGCCTTGGCCGCCACGCCCGCTGGCGGCGTTGTCAAGGGCCCCGAAGCGGTCACCCTGGTCGACTCAGAGGACTGGGCGGGCGCCATCGCCGCCTCCTCGCTCTTCGCCCAGCCGATCGGCGCTCCCATCCTCTACACGCGCGATGGGTCGCTCGACGAGCTGACCCAGGGGACCGTCGACAGCCTGGCTCCAGCGGGAGGCTCCGGCACCGGCGGCGCGCAGGCCTTCACCGTGGGGGACGCAGGCGAGGTTGAAGGGCTCGACACCGAGGCGATCGAGGGCGGGAGCTCCGCCGAGGTAGCCGTCTCGGTTCTCGAGCTGCGCGAGGAACTGGCGGACGGGCCGCCCGAGCACATCCTCATCGTCTCGTCTGACGACCCGGAGTTCGCGATGCCGGCGGCTGCATGGGCCGCCCGCTCTGGCGACGCGGTGCTCTTCGCGCAGGCGGACTCGGTGCCCTCGGCGACTCTCAAGGCGGTCGAACGCTTAAAGGACGTACCCGTCTTCGTGCTCGGCTCAAAGGACGTTGTCTCCGAGGAAGCGGTGAAGGAGCTCACCGAGGCAACGGACGCCAGCGTCATTCGGGCTGCGGAGGAGGACGACCCCGTGACTAACGCAATCGCCTTCGCGCGCTTCACCGATGGCAGCTTCGGCTGGAACATCAACGATCCGGGGCACGGTTTCGTGATCGCGAACTTGGCCAATCCCGCCGACGCCGGCGCCGCCGCGGCTCTCTCGGGCACGGGGACGTGGGGGCCGTTGCTTTTGACTGACGATCCCGAGCGCCCGCCGCCGGCGCTCGAGGGGTACCTGCTCGACCTCAAGCCCGGCTATGAGGACGATCCCACGCGAGCCCTCTACAACCACCTCTGGATCATCGGAGACGAGACGGCGCTGTCCGTGGACGCCCAGGTCGAGCTCGACGAGGTCGCGGAGGTGGCGCGGGTAGAGTCCGGCACAGGCGACGACATCCTCGGCTCGGACAGTCCCGAGCCGGAGAAGCCCACCGATCCCGACGACGATGTGAAGAAGCCCAAGGACAAGGACGACACGCAGTGAGCGAGGCAGAGCGACCAGACCGGCTTGGCGGCCGGCGGATCACGATCGACGACATCCGTGCGCTCGCCGGCCCCGCGACCCCGCACTTCGCCCTTCAGATCCGCAACCGGATCGCGAAGCTCATCCAGGGCCTTCCCGCCGGAGATCCGGTGCGCGCCGAAGGCGAGCGCCAGGTCGAGCGCCTCACCGAGCTCGCGGCGCACTCGGGCGAGCCACGCGGCGCGAGATGACGGTCGCAGTGGATGTCCGCTCCCGACTGAGCGAGGTCCTCGACCCGCGCTCGAACGCGCTCGCCTCGGAAGACGCATCGTGGGAACACGGCTACCTCGACCTGCTCGGAGAGGAAGCGCCCGAGTCCACCGGCGTCACCCAGAACCTGATGCTGACCCGGGCGGTCCCGGTCATCTACGAGCGCTGGTGGCGCCCGACCCTGGCGTGGGCGGCAAAGGGGCTGACCGGGCCGGGCATGGCCGAAGAGGTCCGGATCGCGCGCCTCTTCCTCGGCCTCGGTCATGGCGACCGCGTCCTCGACGTAGCTTGCGGGCCTGCCAACTTCTCCCGCGCTTTCGCCAAGGCGGCAGGCGACGACGGCATCGTAGTCGGCATCGACGCGTCCGAGACGATGCTCGCCCGCGGCGCCGAGGACACGCAGAAGGCCGGCATCGAGAACCTCGCACTGATCAGCGGCGACGCCACCGCCCTGCCGTTCGCCGACTCCAGTTTTGACTGCGCGTGCTGCTTCGCGGCGCTCCATCTCTTTGCCGATCCGTTCGACGCCCTCGACGAGATGCGCCGGGTCCTGGCGCCTGGAGGACGCATCGCGATCATGACCTCGATCCGCCGACCCGTCACGGTCAAACCGATGAAACCGGTCGTCGAGCGCCTCAGCGGCATGCGGGTGTTCGAGCCCGACGAGATCACCGAAGCGCTGGCCGAACGAGGCTTCGAGGGTGTCCGCCGCCGGGTCTCCGGCCTGGTCCAGTTCGTCGGCGGCCGCCTGGCCGAGTAGTCGTTTCTTGACGTTGCTCCCTTGCGTGAACCCCTAGGGAGCTTTATGCTGATGCGGAATCGCGGCGGGGACCTGAGGGGGTAAGCGTCGCCTGACTCGGGAGAGTTTTATGCTGCGCAAGTTCGGCTCGCACCTTCGCACCCAATGGATGGGCGCGTTGGCTTTGTTTTTGGTATTCAGCGGCGGCACCGCCTACGCGGTCACGCAGATCGATGCCGACAGCGTCAAGTCGCGCCACATAGTCAACGGTGAGGTCAAGTCCGCAGACCTCGCTGATGACAAGGTGAAGGGACGCGACGTAAACGAGTCATCTCTCGGCGAGGTTCCCTCGGCCGCAGATGCTGTCAGCGCGGGTGATGCGAACACACTCGATGGTCTCGACTCTTGCGACGTTGGGCTTGGGTTCCTCACAGGCCGAATCAACGACTTGGCACCAGGCGTGTCCACGCACGGTGCGCCGAGCGGGGTAACGGTAGAACCGCAGTCCGGCATCTTCCACGAGAACTCCCGCTTCATGACCCTTTCGCCTAACCGACCGATTGTGATGCGCGATCTGTCGGTAAAGCTGACAAAGCCGCTCCAGAACAACGGATCCGCATTCGCGAATCTGCGGTTCTACAACCCGGACACCATGGCAATCGGGGGAGACTTCGACTGCGCCTTTGGTCCTGGCGCGGGAGCTAGCACCTGCAGCGATTCGGGAAACTCGGCAGTGGTACCGCCGAACAGCCCATTGACCCTCTGGGTCACTGATAACGGGGCCCCCTGTTGTCCGGCGATCCAGGCCGGCACCGACGCGATGTTCAGTTGGCGAGCGAGCGCGCCCTAGCGCATCCAGCTCTTCAGGCCGCATCCGCTGCGCGCCCTCGGGACCGCGCAGCCTTAGCGGTTCGCCGGGCCGAAGGCTTCCAGCACGCGGCGCTGGTACTCGCTGATCTCTTCCGGCGGGATGAAGTAGGTCGGCGGGCCTAACGAGATCGAGTCGCCCAGCGCGGCGACCTCGCCGACCTTCTCGCGCACCTTGTCGATGGTCCCCACGGCACAGTAGGCGTCGACCATCTCGTTCGTGACAGCGGCGGCGACTCCGGCCAGGTCGCCCGCCCGGAAGGCGTTGCCGACGGCCTCGGCATGCGAGGCGAAGCCATCCAGGTCGAACACGTGCGCGTAGGTGCGGACGGTCGCGTAGAAGGCAAGGGTCTTTCGCGCCGCGTCGTAAGCCGCCTCCACCTCTGAGTCGTCGTTCGCGATCGCGACACACACGCCGGGGCTGAAGTCGAAGTCCGAGCGCTCGCGGCCCGAGCGCGCGAGGCCCTTCTCGAAGTTCGGGATCATCACCTCCTCGAGCCAGCGCGTCGAGCAGATCAGGTGGCCAAGGGCCCCGTCGGCCACATCGCCGGCCATCCGCGCCATCCCCTCACCCACCGCCGCGACGTAGATCGGCACCCTGTCGCGAAAAGCGGGGTGCGGGCGGGTCCAGCCCTTGATGTCGATGTCGTGGTAGGTGCCCTGGTAGCGGATGGGCGCCCCGGCGTTGGCACTCTCCATGATCAGGCGGGTCGCCTCCACCGTCTCCCGCAGATGCGGAGCGGGCCGCCCGTACTCGACGCCATGCCAGCGCTCGTTGAGTCTCTTCACCCCGGCACCCAGGCCCAGGCGAAACCGCCCGCCCGACATCTCGTCGATGTCGAGAGCGGAAACCGCGAGCAAGAACGGGCTGCGGGTGAAGGCCCACGTGATCCCCGTGCCGATTCCGATCGACTCGGTCTGCGAGGCAAGCCACGTCGCCTGGGTGATCGTCGAGCGATAGAGCTCGATAGCCCAGATGCCCTCGACCCCCGCCGCCTCGGCCGCGATCGCGCCCTCCGCGAGCTCCTTGGCGGAGTCGCCGAGAGCCATCACCTGGACTCGGTCAAGCGAGCTCATCGGATCCCGCACTGCTGCGAGCCGTAGCGCCGGGCCAGCTCCTCGGCTTCCGCGAGCGAATCGGGCGGACCGTCCAGGAGCGCCTGCGGGTCGGCCTCGATCTCCGCGATGCCCGCCTCGGTGGCGTCGAGGATCGCCTGGACCTGCTCCTCGTCCCCCTCAGGCGCCCCGAGTGCGCCGATCGCGGCGACCTGGGACTCAAGCGCAGGAACGACGATCCCGATCGCGACCTCCTCGACCTCCTCGGGCGTGGGGTCTTCCTCGTTCGTCACCAGGTCGTCGGCCGCAGCCTCGATCTGAGACTCGGTCGAATGGCAGATCTCGTCCGCCTGGCGCAGGAACTCGACCTTCGAGAGCGGGATCGGACACGACGGGCGAGAAGCCGCCCTCGTCGTCGTCCCCGCCGCAGCCGGAAACGAGCAGCGCGGCCACGAGCAGGCTCGCAGCCGCCGCTCTCAACGTCTTAGACCCTTTCGATCAGGGTGCCGGTGCCGAGACCGCCGCCGCAGCACATCGTGACGAGGCCGGTCTCCGCGTCCGAGCGCTCCATCTCGTGGAGGAGCGTCGTGATCAGGCGCGCGCCCGAGCCGCCGAGCGGGTGGCCCAGCGCGATCGCGCCGCCGTTCACGTTGACCTTGTCCATGTCCGGATCGAGCTCGCGGCGCCACGCGGCGACAACCGAGGCGAACGCCTCGTTGACCTCGATCAGGTCGATGTCCGATTGATCTCCATGCCGTTCCGCTCGAGGAGCTTCTGCGTCGCCGGGATCGGGCCGGTCAGCATGATCACGGGGTCGACGCCGACGGTGGTCTGATCGACGATGCGGGCACGCGGGGTGCAGCCAAGCTCCTCGGCCTTCTCGCGCGTCATCAGCAGCACGGAAGCTGCGCCGTCGGAGATCTGCGAGGAGTTGCCGGCGGTGATCGTGCCGTCCTCCTTGAAGACAGTCTTCAGCTGCGAGAGACCCTCGATTGTCGTGTCGGGGCGGATGCCCTGGTCGACCGTGTGAGTGTCGCCGTTGACCTGGATCGGCACGATCTCGCGCTCGAAGCGTCCCTCCTCGGTCGCCTTGGCGGCGAGCTGCTGGGAGCGGGCGCCTAGCTCGTCGAGCTCCGAGCGGGGGATCTCCCACTTATCGGAGATCATCTCGGCCGAAAGGCCCTGCGGGATCAGGTTGTACTTCTCCATGAGCTGCGGCGAGTAGGCCGCGCCGTGCTCGGACATGACCTTCATGCCGTCGCCGAACGAGATGTGGCCCATGTGCTCGACGCCGCCGCCGATGACGACGTCGTGGACGCCGGAGGCGACGAGCGCCGCGGCGAAGTTCACGGCCTGCTGGGAGGAGCCGCACTGGCGGTCGACGGTGGTGGCCGCCGTCTCGATCGGAAGGCCGGCCTCGAGCCATGCGTTCCGGCCGATGTTCATGCCCTGCTCGCCGAACTGCTGGACGCAGCCCGCGACGACGTCTTCGACCTCGGAGGCGTCGATGCCGGCTCGCTCGACGACCTCGGAGTACGTCTTGGCGAGAAGCGTCGAGGGATGGACGTCCTTGTAGATGCCCTTCTCCTCATGGCCGCGCCCGACCGGGGTTCGGACCGCTTCGACGATTACGACCTCGCGGCCTGAGAACTTGCCGTTGCTTGCCATGGGAGAGCTCCTTAATAGGTCGATTAGCACGAATGCAGCATGTGCCGTTTGGTATCTACAAGAATCCAAGCCTGAGAATATCCGGTGACTGACTCGTCAGTCAGGTACCTCCGAACGGCTTCGGGGACCTCAGCAGCTCTTGGCCGGGGGATCGATCGCGTCGCGGCTCGCCTGCTCGGCTCCTCCGGGCCCGCAGTCAATGCGCTTGTCGCGGGTGCCGTCCTTTGCCTCGATCTCGTCGCTGCCGGATTTGCCGACCATGCTGTCCTTGTCCGAACCGCCGACGAGCAGGTCGTCACCATCGCCCCCTACGAGCGTGTCAGCCCCGCCGAAGCCGAGAAGGGAGCCGGGCTGACCCGCGCTCGTCACCGCGATCAGCTTGTTAGGAGCGCTGTTGCCCGACAGCGTGATCGGGCCGAGCGAGGCGGCCTTGATGTCTTCGACCGATCCAGTCACCGTGTCGCGGGACCCCGGGACGCCGTCACTGGCGCCTCCATCGTTGTCACCGGTTCCCAGACTGATCGTGAGCACCTCGTTTTGACCGCCGCGAACGTACACCGCCCGGTCGCGCCCGCCGCTTCCGGAGATGGAGTCGCGATCGTCGCCACCTTCGAGGACGTCGTTGCCCTTCTCGCCCACGAGCGTGTCGTTCCCGTCCTCGCCGCGAAGCACGTCGGGACCTGTGCCACCGACGATGACGTCTGCCCCTCCCTCGGCTAGGACGGTCAGGGGCCGAGTCAGCGCCTTGCCCGTCTCGGCCGACCCTGAAGCGTCAAGCCCGTCGGCTCCTTCCCCCAGGTCCACGAGATAGCTCTCGACTCCCTCGACGAAGATGTCGGCGTCGGGCGCGCTCCCTTCCACGTTTGCGTTGATCCCGTCGCGTCCCAGTCGGTAGTGGTTTTCGGTGTCGCCTCCGTAAAGCCTCAGTTGGTCCCCGCCCGCGGCGCCGAGGTCGATCTCGAACTCGATCTCGTTGGGGAAGGCCGGTCCGGTGTCTCCCCCCGCGTCTGTCGCTCCCGGCGCGAAGGCCTCGGGGTCGTCCACGGTGACATCGGTTCGACCATCCGAGACGTCTCGGATCCTCACCTCGTCTGTGGTGGTGATCGTTGGTGGGGCAACGTCACCGCCGTCCGTGCAGTCCACCGGCTCAAGCGGTCCCGGGCCGACGATCTCGTCGACCTTGATCTCGTCGCCATCGACAGTGATCTCCACGAACGCCTCGTTCTGGTCCACAGTCACCTTCAAGAAGAGTCCCGAGAAGCCGACGCGCTCACACTCGATTGAAGCGCGAGCGTCAGTGGGCGC
This sequence comes from uncultured bacterium, assembly GCA_963786495.1. Classification (GTDB taxonomy): domain Bacteria; phylum Actinomycetota; class Thermoleophilia; order Solirubrobacterales; family 70-9; genus JALZKA01. Next base: position 679,674 of record CAWAZL010000002.1, read on the forward strand.
GGCAAGCGCGAGCGCCGCGCACACAGCGGCCACACCTGCACTGCGTCCGGCACGCAAATTCAAGCCTTCACCCCTTTCCGACCCCCGATCATCCGCACGCTACTCCGGCCGGAACTGGGTGTCAACCGCTAGCCGCGAGTCGCCTCGGTTTCGGTGACGCCGGGGGGCGTCCAGCCGGGGCCGTGGAATGCGATCCCAAGCTTCGCGCGCAGTCCATTCGCGCGCTTCATGTCGTGCCACATCGCGGTGTACTCGTGGAACGCGACCTTCACTGGCCGGTACGTCTTGAGCTGCGTGGTCAGGCCGTAGCGCACGCGCTCGCCCTCGGGCTCGTATGTGCCGAACATCTTGTCCCAGATGATCAGGATCCCTGCGTAGTTGCGGTCGAGGTACTGCTCGTTGGTCCCGTGGTGGACGCGATGGTGGGACGGCGTGTTGAAGATGGCTTCGATCGGGCGCGGGAGCTTTCGCACGCGCTCGGTGTGGATCCAGAACTGGTAGATCAGCGACCACGACTGCGCGAGGAGGACCATCCACGGCTCGAACCCGACCAGCGGCAGCCAGAGCCAGAACGGGAAGTAGGTCATCGGCACCCACGTCTGGCGAAGTGCGGTCGAGAGGTTGTAGTGCTGGGAGGAGTGGTGAACCACGTGGCTCGCCCAGAACAGGCGGCTCTCGTGCGAGACGCGATGGAACCAGTAGTAGGAGAAGTCGTCGGCGAAGAAGAGGAGGACCCATACCCACCAGTCGCCGGGGTCGAGGCGAAGCGGCGTCAACTCATAGATGCCGATGTAGGCGGCGAGGACCGCGAACTTCCAGACGAAGTTGATCGCGACATTCCCGAGCCCCATCGTGAGCGACGTCTGCGTATCGCGAGCCTCGAAGCCGATCAGGTCGTCGTGGTCGTCGCCGAGGTGGCGGTACGCCAGATACTCCAGCACCAGCAGGAGCACGAAGAACGGAATCGCGTAGTAGAGGACCTCGGCCACGAGCCTTAAAAAGGTACCGCTGGACGGGGACCCGGCGTGCCAGTTGGCCGCACCCTGATAGGAAAGGCTGCGTGACGAGGCCCAACGGCTATGAACGACCCGCCGTAGCGGGCAGTGGCACCATTGCCTGCGGGCTCGCGGCGTGCGCGTCCACGCTGGGCGAAGTCACCTTGCTGGCGCGCTCGGACACGTCGGCCTGGCGGGCCGAGGAAGAGGCTGAGAAGGCGGCCGGAAAGCTCGAGGGAGCAGTCGCCGGCCGCATCAAGGTGACGACGGATCAGTCAAAGCTCTCGGACTGCGACCTGATCGTCGAGGCGATCACCGAGGACGCCGACCTGAAGGGTGAGCTCCTCGCCTCGCTCGCCAAGACTGCGCCAAACGCTGACCTCGCGTCGACGACCTCGTCGCTCTCGGTCACCGACCTGGGCGACCGGGCCGGTGCGGCGGATCGCGTGTTCGGCCTCCACGTGTTCAACCCGGTCACGCGCATGGAGCTGATCGAGCTCTGCGTTCCCGACGGAGCGCGCGACGGCTTGGGCGACCGGGCCCGGGCCTGGTGCCGAGCGCTGGACAAAACCGCGGTCGAGGTTCCGGACTCCACCGGGTTCGTCGTCAACCGCCTGCTCTTTCCTTACCTATTCGACGCGGTCAGATATATGGAGGAGTCCGGCCTGACACCCGCGGCCGTCGACGACTGCATGCGCCTGGGCGCCGGACATCCGATGGGGCCGCTGAAGCTCCTCGACTTCGTCGGGCTGGACGTGGCGCTCGCGATCGGCGAAAGCCTGGGCGACGAGGTCGGCGACGAAGCCCACTCGGCGCCGGCGCTGATCGCGGACATGGTCGCCCAGGGCAAGCTGGGCAAGAAGACCGGCGAGGGCTTCTACACCTACTGAGGCGGGCCGCTAGGCCTCGACGTTGTGGCCCTTGCCGGAGAGGTCCCAGACCACGTCGGCCTCGGAGACTCCCTGGCGGCCGGCCTGATCGGCAACCTCGGCCCAGGGGAGGCGGGCGTCCGGCAGATCGTCCCATCGCGCGAGCTCCAGCGCTTCGAGCGCCCCGCTCAAGCGCCGGCCCCAGGCGCTCCTGCGTCGCGAGCGTTGCCGTGAGCACCTCCTTCTGCCTGTCGGTCAGCCTCACAGTCCACATCGCATGGCGAAGGTACGCCGGGCGCCGGACGAACTTTCAGTCGTCTTCGTCTGTCTCGGGCGGGATGACGACCGGGTGCTCGGTTGTCAGCGGCCGGATGCGGACGGCAACGATGCGGTTCTCGCGCACCGACTCGACCCGGATCTCCTGCCCGTTCGCCTGAATGCGATCGCCGCGCTTGGGCAGCCTGCCGAGCTCCGAGAAGACGTAACCGCCGACCGAGTTATAGGCGTCGGAGTCGACGGGTAGTTCGATCCCGGCGTCCGCCAGGTCGCCTATTGCAACGTGGCCGCGGACGTACCAGTCGCCGTCGGCGAGGCGCCGGACCGTGGAGGACCGCGCGTCCGTCTCGTCCTCGATCTCCCCGACGACCTCTTCGAGGATGTCTTCGACAGTAACGATGCCAACCGTCCGGCCGTACTCGTCGACGACGACGCCGATCGAGCTGCGCTGGCGCTGGAGCTCGGCGAGGAGGTCATCGAGCGGCTTCGTCTCGGGCACGATCGGCACGTCGCGGATCGCGCTTTCAATCGAAGCATCGGCGCCGGTGTTCATGTAGAGGCGTGCAAGCGAGTTGTTGTGGACGATGCCGCGGACGCGGTCCGGGTTGTCGTTCTCGATCGCGACCAGACGCGTGTGGCCGGACGAGACGCAGCGCTGAAGCGCGTCCTCGACGGTTTCGTTGGCATTCACCGTGACGACGGCGGGAATCGGGGTCATGACCTCTCTGGCCTCTTGCTCATGGAGGTGGAAGACGCCGCCGAGCATGATCGCTTCACCCGGGTCGAGGGTGCCGCCGCGAGCGGAGTGCCGGATGATCCCCTTGACGTCCTCGGACGTGTGTCTCTCCTCGAGGCCGGACGGGTCGACGCCAAAGAGACGCACGATGGCGTTCGAGGCCTTGTTGAGCCCCCAGGTAAGCGGAGCTGTGCCGACGCGGAACCAGTTGACCGGACGCACGAGCAGGCGGGATGTCGGCTCCGGCTTGGTGATGGCCATCATCTTCGGTACCTGCTCGCCGATCGTGATGTGCAGCGCGGTCGAGATCGCGAAGGCGATAGCAAACGCCAGCCCGACTGCGACGCCCTCCCCAACGGGGCCCTCGATCGCCGGTTCGATCACGCTGGCCAGGGCCGGCTCGCCGAGGAAGCCGATGCCGATCGAGGCCATCGTTATTCCGAGCTGGCAGGCGGCGAGAACCTCGTCCAGCTTCTCGAGCTGAGCGAGCACTTCGTCGACGCCGGCCTTGCCCTCCTTGGCGAGCGCCTCAAGTCGGCCACGGCTCGAACGCACCAGCGCGAACTCGGCCGCAACGAACAGGCCGTTGAGCAGCACTAGAAGGAGCAGCGCGACCAGCGCTACAGCGGTCATGGTGCGACCGGCCTAAAACCGGTACTGGGAGGGTGGTCGTCGTCCATCGGCGACAGATGGATGTTACGGGACGACGCGGGGGCCCCGCGTGCTCGGGCGGCCTGACCCCCTTTTCAGTTATCGCTAGCGTTGCGGGCATGGAGCAGGACAGGGTTCCCTACGTCGACGCGCTGATCGAGCACGCCGCTCGCAAGCCGGCGCGGCTGACGGTTCCCGGGCACAAGGGTGGCGTCGGCGCTGACCCGGCGATGGCCGAAGCGCTCGGACAGAAGGCGCTCGACATGGACCTTCCGGCGCTCATCGAGGGCATCGATGTCGGGCCGCCCGATCCGAGCCCCTTCGAGCAGGCCCAGCTCCTCGCCGCCGATGCGTGGGGCGCAGCCCGCACATGGTTCCTGGTCGGTGGCGCCTCGCAGGGAAACCACGCCGCGCTCCTGGCCCTGCGCCACACGGGCCGCAGCGTCGTCATGCAGAGGAACGTCCATTCGTCGGCGATCGACGGCTCGGTCCTGGCAGACCTGGACCCGACGTTCATCTCTCCCGAGATCGATCCCGAGCTGGGGGTCGCCCACTGCCCAACGCCTGGAGCGCTCGAGTCGGCTTTGGACGCCGCGCCCAACGCGGTCGGCGCCCTGGTCGTCTCACCCACGTACTTCGGCGCGTGCGCCGATGTCGCTGCGCTGGTCGAGATCTGCCACTCGCGCAATCTGCCCCTGATCGTCGACGAGGCGTGGGGAGCGCACATCACCTTTTCGGACGAACTGCCCCAGGCCGCGCTAGAGGCAGGCGCGGACCTCGTCATCTCCTCGACCCACAAGATCATCGGAAGCCTCACGCAGTCCGCGATGATCCACCTGGGGCACAACAGCCGGATCGACGGTTTGATCGTCGACCGCGTGGTCACGCTGCTCGAATCGACGAGCCCGAGCTCACTGTTGGCGCTCTCGCTCGACGCAGCCCGCCGGATGGCGGCCGTCCACGGGTCTGAACTGATCGCTGAAACGCTCTCGACTCTGGAGGTGACCCGCCAGCACATCCGCGAGATCCCGGGCCTCGATGTTCTCGACGAGTCGGTGATCGGCAGTCCCGGAGTGGCCGGCTGGGACCCGCTCCGCCTCACGGTGGACGTGCGCGGCACCCACATCACGGGGCATGAGTTCGCCGACCTCGCGTTCGACCTGGGCATCGACTACGAGCTTGCAACCGAGACCGTGGTCGTCTTCTCGTTCGGCATGGGCGGAAGCGCGGCTGCGCTGGCCGATCAGTTGCTTGGGGCGCTGGCCCAGGTTGTGAAGGACCTCGGCGACACGGAGAAGAAGCCGTCGGTGCCGTTCGCGGTGCCTCCACCCTGGGGGCCCTTGGAGATGAGCATCCGGGATGCGTTCCTGGGACCGCAGGAAGTGGTCCCGTTCGATGCTGCCGAGGGCCGGATCGCGTGCGAGTCGCTTGCGGCCTACCCGCCCGGGATCCCGAACGTCCTGCCCGGCGAGCGCCTGACGCGCGAGACGCTCGACTTCATCGCGGACACCCTCGCCCACGGCGGAAAGCTTCGGGGCGCCAGCGACCGTACGCTGAAGACCGTGAGGGTGGTGATTGAGTGAACTATGGAGCCGACTCGGAAACGGGCACGCTCCGCGATGTCCTCCTCTGCCCCCCTGACAACTTCCGCTGGGGCGCCACGAGCGTGATCTCGAAGGCGACGCTCGAGAGCGGACGCCCGTTCGATCCCGAGGCGGCGCGCGCGCAGCACGCGGACCTGGTCGCGGCCTATGAGGGCGCCGGCGTCACCTGTCACTTCCTGGAGCCCGACCCGGTTCTGCCGTACCAGGTGTTCGCGCGGGACTCGAGCGTGATGACGCCGTGGGGCCCGTTCGTCACCTCGCCGAAGCAGTACTGGCGCCGCGGCGAGTACGCCCCCGTCATCCGGTTCTACCAGGAGAACGAGATCCCGATCTGGCAGATGGCCACGGCCGGCGCGATCGAGGGCGGCGACGTGATGATCGTCGAGCCGGGCTGTGTCGTGATCGGCAACGGCGAGGACAGGACCGAGCGTCCCGCGGCGAAGCAGCTTGCTGCCTACTTCGAGGCCGAGGGCTGGGAGGCCCGAGTCGAGCCGATCCCGGGCATCTTCGTTCACATCGACGTGCTGATGGCCGTTGTCGCGCCGAAGGTTGCGGCGGTGTGCACGGACATCGTCTCCGGCAGCCTCGTCCGCTGGCTGGAGGGCAAAGGCTTCGAGATCCTGCCGGTGCCCGAGGAGGACGCGTTCGCGCTCGGCGTGAACGCGATGTCGCTCGGGGACGGGCGAGTCCTGACGGGAGCCGGCGCGCGATCGCTGAACGAGCAGATGAAGGCTCAAGGGTTGGAGCTCCTCGCCCCCGAGCTTGAGATGTTCACGCTCGGCGGCGGCGGAGCGCATTGCCTGGGCCAGGCAATCCGGCGCGACCCCGCGGCTTGACCGAGGCCCGGCGGATCGACGCCGACCGGGTGATCGCGGACCTCCGCGAGCTCCAGCGCCGCACTTCCGACGAAGGCGGCGCGCAGCGCGTCGCATGGACCGAGACCTGGCTCGAAGCGCGCGCGTTCCTCGGCGAGCTGTTGGCCGAGATCGGCGCGTCGAGCGAGATCGACGAGGCCGGAAACCTTTGGGCACGCCTCGACGGCGACGACGGACCCGGAGCCGTGGCGGTGGGATCGCACATCGACTCCGTGCCGGACGGGGGCTGGCTCGACGGCGCTCTGGGGCTGATGGCAGCGGTGGGCGTCTTGAGAGCGCACGCGGACGAAACATCGCCTCGCAAGCCGCTTGCCCTGGTCGACTGGGCGGATGAAGAGGGCTCGCGCTTCGGCTTCAGCCTGTTCGGCTCGTCGGCCTTCGCCGGCGAGCTCGATCCGGACGCGGTCGCGGGGCTGACCGATGCGGACGGGCTGACGCTTCGCGACGTCCTGGCGGACCACGACGTCGATATCGACCGGGCCCCAGAGTGTTCCCGGCGCGGAGATGGTCTCGCTTCGTACCTGGAGCTCCACATCGAGCAGGGGCCGGTGCTGGAGTCGGAAGGCGTGACGATCGCGGCGGTCGAGGGTTGCCAGGGAATTGAGCGCGTGCGCTTCACGTTCGCCGGCCAGGCCGCCCACGCGGGGACGACACCGATGGCGATGCGAAAGGACGCCGGCCTTGCCGCCGCGTCATGCGCAATGCGAATCGCAGGCCTCCCCGACGAGCACGGAGGAGTCGCGACCACGGGTGAGCTTCGGCTTGAGCCGGGCATCCCGACTGCGGTCGCGGGCGTGGCAGGCCTTTCCTGCGACCTCCGAAATCCGGACGCCGGCGCTCTTGCCGCGATGCTGTCCAGCGCACGCGACGCCGCGACCCAAAGCGCCGCCGAGCAGGGCTGTGAGCTCACTGAAGAGCCCGTCTTCCGCATCGCGCCGACGAAGTTCGACCCCATCCTGGTCGCCGCGGCCGCTGAGGCGTGCGAGGCCGCGACGGGGACGAGCTTCCGCATCACGAGCGGGGCCCTGCACGACGCGGCTAGCGTTTCGCGTGTGATGCCCGCGGCCATGATCTTCTGTCCATCTCGCGGCGGCATCAGCCACGCCAAGGTGGAGGACACCTCAGAGGACGATCTGAAGGCCGCAATCGGGGCATTCGGCGCTCTCGTGTCGCGAGCCGCTGGCGAAATGATCGGCCGCGAAGACGACATCGTCAAGAACGGGGCGACCGGCGAGCGCGTCCGTTTCATCCTGACCGCGGAGGAGACGGGCGGTGAGCTTCTCGTGATGGAGGACCACTGGACTCGCCCTGATCACGTCGTCCCGCGCCACATCCACCCCGGCATCGAGGAGCGCTGGACGGTGATCGAGGGAACCGTGGAGTACACGGTCGGTGGGGAAGTGACGATCGCGGGCCCCGGCGACTCGGTAGTAGCCCCCGCCGGAACACCGCATTCCGCGCGCGACGCGGGGGGTGGCGAAGTGATCGTGCGGATCGAGATGCGCCCTCCGCTCCGGTGGGAAGACTTCGTCCGCCAGCTCTTCGCGCTCGCAAACGAGAACCTCGAGGACGACGTAGGCGCGCGGTCGGTCTTCGAACTTTTCGGCGAGTTTCAGCCCGAAATCGCTCTGGCTCCAGAGGACTAGAGGAGGTGCCAGGCACCAGGACGCGTAACGAACCGCGTTCGTGATGAACTCTCCGAACATGGATACAGACTTCTCAGACCTCAAGGCCCTGTACATCAACTGCACGCTCAAGCGCTCGCCTGACACCTCGAACACGCAGGGCCTGATGGACCTGTCGATCGGCGTCATGGAGAAGAACGGCGTCTCCGTGGACTCGATCCGCGCCGCGGACCACGACATCGCGCCCGGCGTCTATGACGACATGACCGAGCACGGCTGGGAGAAGGACGAGTGGCCCGAAATCCTCGAGAAGGTCATGGCCGCTGACATCTTGGTGATCGGCACGCCGATCTGGCTGGGCGAGAAGTCGTCGATCTGCACCAAGGTCATCGAGCGCCTGTACGGCCACTCATCGGTTCTGAACGACGACGGGCAGTACGCGTACTACGGCCGGGTCGGTGGCTGCCTGGTGACCGGCAATGAGGACGGGATCAAGCATTGCGCGATGAACGTCCTCTACTCGCTCCAGCACCTCGGCTACTCGATCCCGCCGCAGGCGGACGCGGGATGGATCGGCGAGGCAGGCCCGGGCCCGTCCTATCTCGACGAGGGATCAGGCGGCCCCGAGAACGACTTCACGAACCGCAACACGACGTTTGCCACCTGGAACCTCATGCACCTGGGGAAGCTCTTGAAAGACGCGGGCGGAATCCCCGCGCACGGGAACCAGCGCTCGGAGTGGGACGCGGGCTGCCGCTTCGACTTCGAGAACCCCGAGCACCGCTGAAGTCTCATCAGGATTTCATCTTCGCCGCACGCCTGGGAATAGGCAAAAGGGACCGCCCGCCTCAAGGTGGACGTTTGTTGGGTCGAAAGGACCAGTAGGAGGGCGGGCACCAAGGATCCGCCCCTGTCTCATTCCCAGGAGGAAATCGCATGCACTCCACACGTAAGCGCCGCCTCATCGGAGGCGGAATCACCGTTGCCGTTCTCATTGCTGCCGGGCTCGCATACGCGGCCTGGACCGCAAGCGGCACCGGCTCCGGTTACGCCAAGGCCACCACGGCTGAGGCTCTGACCACGGTCGACGTGTCCGCCTCGGCGTCTCCGGACCTGTACCCGGGCGCCACAGGCGACGTCCTGATCGAGATCTCGAACCCGAACGATTATCCGGTCGAGGTCGATGACATCACCGGCACCACCGCCATCACCGCCAGTGGCGGGATCGGCACGTGCACGACTCACGGTGTCACGTTCACGAACCAGACGAACCAAAACATCGACGTGAACGCCAATTCCACGACCCAGGCCACGCTGAACAACGCGGCGCAGATGTCCAACTCTTCGGAGAACGGCTGTCAGGGCGCGACGTTCACGATCCCGGTGTCGCTGACCGGAGCGAGCAACGCACCGTAGGCAAGCCCTAAAGAGACCCCAGATATGAGACAGGGGCACCGGCTGTGATGAGCCGGAGAGCCGCCCGGCGCCGTGCGAGAAACGCGCGGCGCCGGGCCGGCTCCGTCCCCGGTCGAATCGATGCTGAGCAGGGCCGCGACCCTTCTGCTTAACGCGGCGCTAGCCGTGGCGCTCCTCGCCGGGGCGGTCGCAGTCGCGGCCGAAACCGGACTGATCGTCACCGAGCGCTCGCCCGGCGGCCCCAGCGTCGTCGAGCGCCCCACGCCCCAGATTCAGGTGCGGGGCAAGGTCAAGGGCCTCTATCCCGGGGCCCAGAAGCGAATGAAGGTGGGAGTCCGAAACCGGCTCCCGCAGCGCGTCAGACTCGTCTCGGTTCGAGCACGCGTGCACAACGCGAGCTCTCAGTGCGTACGCCAAAACCTGAGCGTGAAGCGATTCCGGGGCCACAAGCCGATCCGCGCGCACAGACGGACGAGGGTGCGCGTCCGGGTGACGATGAGTCCCATCGCGCCGGACGCCTGCCAGGGCGCGCGGTTCCCGATCGAGTTCAAGGCGAGGGTGACCGGAAAGCGGCCATGACCTGGCGCATCATGAGATCACTGACCACCGCGATCGCGGTGCTCCTCGCCCTGCCCGCACTCGCCGCTGCCGCGTGGAACTCGAGCGGCGCGGGAAACGGCTACGCGAAGGCCGACTCCCTCGCCGCCGGAACCACGCCGACGGCATCGGTGTCGAGCCGAAGCGTCACGATTGACTGGTCGGCGCCAGGCGGCGTCCCGTCGGCTGGATACATCGTCAAGCGCTACTCGACGGGCGGCGCCGAGCAGACGATCGGAGCTAACTGCTCCGGAACGGTGAGCGGCACGAGCTGCACCGAGAACGCCGTGCCCCCAGGCAACTGGCGCTACTCGGTCACGCCCGCCCGGCAGAACTGGCGCGGCACCGAAAGCGGGCAATCGACCGCGGTCACGGTTGACGCGCCGGCGCTGGCCGTCTCGCCCACCAACGTCACCTCGCTCCCGCAGGTGCTCACGGGCTCGATCAACAACTTCGTTCCGGGCCAGACGGTCACGTTCAGGCTCAACAACCAGACGACTGGCCAGGTGCTGGCGGGCTCGGTCACGCCAAGTCCGGTCCCGGGGAACGGCACGGCGGACGTCTCGGTGACATTGCCGAACGGCGTTGCGAACGGCTCGCAAACCATCTTCGCGATCGGCTCGGGCGCGGATGTGGCGTCCGCCGGCATCACCGTTGCCGTGCCGACGACGATCTCCACCAGCGCGTTCGACTTCGATGACGCGTCGAGCGGCGCAGAGATTGTCCGTGACCAGCCGCACTCGTTCGCTGACGGGATAACCCAGGCGTCGGGCACGTGGCCGACGAACTTCTCATCCACCCGCTACGTCGAACACGTCATGAACTCCCCTCTCCGAGGTGGACAAACGGTGTCCTCCGCGAACTTCAATTTCCGCTACGCGACCGGCCTACTCACTACGGGCTGCTTCTACGTCGAGGTCCGGAACGGCGCCGGCACCGTCCTCTCTACGCACGGCTCGAGCGGGACGCCGTTCGGTTGCGTCTCGGGCACGACTCAGTCGAACTTCACGATCCCGATGCCGGTCGTGGACACGACGGCCAAGGCCAACGACCTCGTGATCCGCGTCTACGGGCGAACCCAGATCCTCCCGACGACCTTCACAGTCGACCGGGCGACCGTGACGGGGACCAGCACGGATGGCAACTTCCAATTGTTCCCGAACTCCAGAATCGACGCCGCCGAGGGCACACCCACCACCCTGCCATGGTCGCTCTTCGCCGACGACAACACCGTCTTCACCAACGGCACGAACTGGCCATTGACGTATTCGGCGACCCGCTACCTCAAAGCCAGCTTCCCGGCGTATGTCCCCTCGGGTGCGACCGACATCTCAGCGACGCTCACACACATCTACCGCTCAAGCGCCCCGGCAAGTCCTGTCTGCAACTACGTCGAGATCCTCGAGGGCAACACCGTGATCGGCACCCACGGCTCGACCACAGCGGACCTGAGCTGCGCCGCGACGACGACCGAGGTGATGGACACGATCCCGCTGCCGGAGGTCAACACCGTGGCCGAGGCGAACTCGCTGTCAGCGAAGGTCTACATGCGGCGGACAGGTAGCAGTACGACGTCGACTCACGACCGGGTCCGCCTCACCGTGAGTTACGTGAAATAGTCCTGCTGTGGAAGTCGGCGAAAAGGGCCTGAAGAAGGACTCGATCGGCTTCCTGGACGGCCTCTCGATCGGGCTCGCCTCGACGGCACCGGCCTACTCGCTCGCGGCGGTGATCGGCTCGATCGTCGTCGCGGTCGGCGTCAAGGCGCCCGCGGTCCTGCTCGTCTCGTTCATCCCGATGTTCTTCATCGCGGCCGCGTTCTTCTACATGAACCGGGTCGACACGGACTGCGGCACGACCTTCTCATGGGTTACCCGCGGAATGGGGCCGTGGATGGGTTGGATGGGCGGCTGGGCGATCTGCACGACCGGCATCCTCGTGATCGGCTCGCTTGCCGACGTGTCCGCGTTCTACCTCTACGACCTCCTCGGGCTTACCGGCGGCGAGACGAACAGCGGCAACCCCAAGCCGCTCTTCAAGAGCGACGTCGCGGTGGCGATCGGCGCCGTCGTGATCATCGCGGTCATGACCACGATCTGCGTGATCGGCACCGAGATCTCGGCCAAGATGCAGCGCTTCATGACCCTGGGCCAGGTGGCGATCCTCCTGTTCTTCGCGGGCGCTGTGTTCGTGCGGCTGATCTTCGACAAGGCGCCCGAATCGTCTATTTCTCCCGAACTCAGCTGGCTCTCGCCGTTCGGTGTCGAGTACGCCGGCATGCTGACCGGGGTGCTCCTGGCGGTCTTCATCTACTGGGGCTGGGAGTCGGCCGTGAACCTCTCGGAGGAAAGCGAGGACTCGTCCCGGGCGCCAGGCCTGGCCGGCCTTGCGAGCACGGTGATCCTCCTGTTCACCTACGTCATCGTCACGGTGGCGCTGATCGCCTATGCCGGGCTTGGGCAGGTCGAGCAGTTCGACGACGACGCGGGCGTTCTCGGAGCGGTCGCGGGCGACGTGCTGGGTAGCGACCTGGGCAAGCTTGTCGTGATCGCGGTGATCATCTCGGGAATCTCGTCAGCGCAGACGACGATCCTGCCCGGATCGCGCACCTCGCTTTCGATGGCCGCTGCAGGCGCCCTGCCCAAAGCCGTGGGCGAAGATCCACCCACGCTTTCTCACTCCCGCGTTTGGCACGATCGTGATCGGCGCCCTGGCGACCCTCTGGTACGTCCCCGGCAAGCTGATCTCCGAGAACTTCCTGTTCGACTCGCTCTCGGCACTCAGCCTGATGATCGCCTTCTATTACGGGCTCACCGGAATCGCCTGCGTCATCTACTGGCGAAAGGAGCTTTTCGTCTCGGTCAAGAACTTCATCTTCATTGGAGTGGCGCCCTTGGTCGGCGCGCTGCTCCTGGGCTACCTCCTCTACGAGTCGGTCGGCGACCTTTCGGATCCGAAGGCGTCGTACTCGGGCACCGAGGTGGCGGGCCTGGGCGTGCCGCTGGTTATCGCCATCGTGTTCATGGGCCTGGGATTCATCTTGATGGTCGCCTGGCGATTCCTCGGGTGGCGAGCCGGCGAGGGAGTTCTTCGCCCGCAAGCCGTTCGAGGCTGTGCCGCACGAGAGTGGCGGCCGGCGACGGCACAGTCGAGGCGATCGGGGTTTCCGAGGACGAGGCGGACGCCGGCATCGGCGCCGAGAAGAGAGAGGACTGAGATGGGCGTTCTGGTCTTGGGATACGACGGTTCGGACTGCGCGAGCGCGGCGCTCGACGAGGCGGTCGCGCTCGCCAAGGGAATGGGAGATTCGCTCGTGATCGGCTTTGGCTACAGCCCCGGTGGGCCGGGCGAGGAGTTCAAGACCACCAGCGACGCCATCCGCAAGGTCGGCGAGCAGGTGACGGGAGAAGCCATCGAGCGCGCACGCGCCGCCGGGGTCGAGGTCGAGATCGAGCTCGTGGACGAGCGGCCAACTAACGCGCTCCTCTCCCTGGCCGAGAAGCACGACGCCCGAGCCATCGTCGTCGGGACCTACTCGGAGTCGCCGATCAAGGGCGCGCTCCTCGGCTCGGTGCCGCACAAGCTGCTCCACCTCTCGGAGCGCCCAGTGCTCATCGTGCCCGCTCCTGAGTAGCCACGGCTACATTCGCTATATGAGCGATTTCGAGAAGCTGCGCGACCTGCCCATCAACGTCGAGGGCTATCGAGCTCGAGGCAAACGACCACGAGTACTCCGCCGAGTTCACGCGCGGCTCGACGATCATCCACCTCAAGGGCGACGGCCAGGAGGGCATGGGCGAGGACGTCGCGTACGAGGTCCTCGACCACATCGCGAACCGCGACCTCGGCGCGCGCTTCGACCTCACCGGGCCGAAGACGCTTGGCGAGCTGTGCTCGCTCCTCGGCGAGCTCGACCTCTACGAGGGCTCGCCGCCCGAGCGCGAGGTGTCGCGTGACTACCGTCGCTGGGCGTTCGAGTCGGCGGCGCTCGATCTGGCGCTGCGCCAGAACGGCATTCCCCTCCATGAAGCGGTGGGACGCGACCCGAAGCCGGTTCGTTTCGTCTGCTCGACGCGCCTCTCAAGCTTCGAGGACGAGACGGTTTCCTCGACCCACGCGATCACGTCGCGCCTTGAGCGCTACCCGGGCCTTGAGTTCAAGCTCGATCCCGAGAACGACTGGACGCCGGAGCTGATCGAAGAGATCGCAGGAGTCGCGACCGTCCAGGTGATGGACCTGAAGGGCTATTACAAGGGCACGATCGTCGAGGTTGAGACGGATCCCGAGCTCTACCGCGCGGTGGCCGAGAAGTTCCCCGAGGCGTGGCTGGAGGACCCCGACCTGACAGACGAGACCCGGGAGGTCTTGGAGCCCCACTGGGGCCGGGTGACCTACGACGCGCCGCTTCACTCGCTCGAGGACTTGAAGGAGCTTGCGCCGGAGCGAGCGATCAACTCGAAGCCATCGCGCTTTGGCTCACTCGAGGAGCTTCTGGGCATCTATGCCTACTGCGACGACAACGGCCTTCAGATCTACGGAGGAGGGCAGGGCGAAGTCGGCCTCGGCCGTGGCCAGATCCAGTACCTGGCCTCGCTCTACCACCCGGACACCCCGAACGACACTGCGCCGGCGGGCTACAACGACCCGGCGGTGCCGCGGGGGATGCCGACGAGCCCGATGGACCCGGTGCCCTCAGAGACTGGCTTCCGCTGGGGCTAGTCCTGCGGGGCGGCCTCTCCCGCCGCCCGTTCTCCGGCTTCTCGCAGAGAGCCTTCTTCCACGCCTTCGCCTTGCCGCGGCCCGACATCAGGTTGAAGGTCTGGACCATCGCCCCGCCCACGGGATGGTCGTAAGAGATGACCCAGTTCCGGTCAGGGCCCGTCGATCAGCATCATCGGGCCTCCGGTGATCGGCCAGCTGACAGAGCATTCGTCGAGCGGGATCGAGAACACAACGATCTCGTCTCGCCGCTCTCGATCCGGCTCTTGATGTCGTCGACCTCGAGGTTCCTCCTCGAGCCACCCCAGTGTGGCCTCGGCCGCGTCATCATCGAGCCGGAAGGAGATGACGCGTTCGTTGAGTGCGAGCACTCCGGAGACCGGGAACGGGTTGAACCTGTTTCGCAAAAGCCAGGCTTGGTCCTCGCGGGCACCCACGTGGGTAGTGTCCCGTAAATGGCTGAGAAATCCTTCGCGCAAGCGCTCAACGACCATGTCCCTTCGGAGTTCGCCGCATCGCAGGCCTACCTCGCCGCCGCGATCTACTACGACGACCTCACGATGCCCCGGATGGCTGCCTTCTTCTTCCGCCAGTCGGTTGAGGAGCGCAACCACGCGATGATGATCATCCGCTACCTCCTCGACATTGAGGCGGACGCGACGATCCCCGGGGTCGCAGAGCCGAAGAACGGATTTTCCGACCTCGTCGAACCGGTCCGGATGGCCCTGGACCAGGAGCGCAAGGTGACCCAGCAGTTCAACGAGCTGGTCTCGATCGCGCGCGCTTCCAACGACTTTCAGGGCGAGCAGTTCCTCCAGTGGTTCTTGAAAGAACAGGTCGAGGAGGTCTCGCTGATGAGCGACCTCCTCACCGTCGTCGAGCGCGCCAAGGACCGCCCCCTCGATATCGAGGAGTTCCTCGCACGCGAAGGCCTCGGCGACGGTGAGGACGACGACCCTTCAGCACCGCCGGCGGCCGGCGGCGCGATCTAAAGGGTGCCTGACACCGTTTAGGTCGGCTTTTGATCGGCGCGGAAGCGCGCCAGCTCGGCCGCGGCGTTTGCCTGCACCTTCGAACGCAGCATCGGCGTCCAGCCAAGCGTTAGACCCGCAGGCCCCAGGGCCTGGCGCGACCACTTCCAGAACGGGAAGTCGTCGTGCTGCTCGGCGATCAGGCCGAAGTCGTCGAAGCTGAAGGTCGAGCGCACGCGGTTGACGACATTCCGCCCAGTGGCGCCAAAGGTGTAGGTGGCGATCCAGAGGGCAGAGCCGGCTTCGGCATCCGCCTTAGCCTCTGGCAACTCGACCGAGAGGTCGGTGGCCCGCGACGTGAGCATCCGCCACATGTCACCCGCCTGGGCGCCGGTCAGTTCGGGAAACACGGGGTCTGAGAAGTGCGCGTCTGGCGCGTAACACGACGCCATCGCATCGCCGTCATGCGTGTCGAGCCCCTCGTAGAGCTTTCGGATCGTGGCTTCGTTTCGCTCGGCTTCACCTGGCATGTGCCGAGCGTATACCTAGCGCGGCGTGGCCATAGAGCCCGTGTGTCACTATTTCCTGCTCGTGGTTAAAGGGAAGTTAAATGTCCGGGCCAGCCTGGCCGCGGTCGGGATCGGCTTCTGGCTGACGATGGCCGGCGGCGTTTCGGCCGGTCCCGGCGGCGATGAGCGCATCATCGGCGGCAACGTCGCGAACCCGGCTGACTGGCCCTACGCCGCCGCGATCACCACGCCATCCGGGGAGCAGTTTTGCGGCGGCACGGTGATTTCATCCGATGCCGTCCTGACGGCTGCGCACTGCATGGTCGACGAGTTCGGCGAGCCCGTGAACCCCAACCAGGTCCGTGTTGTGACCGGCAGGCCTGACCTGACCGACGGCGGTGCCGGACAGGAGCTCGAGGCCGACGACGTCTTCGTCCATCGCCAGTACCTCCGCAGGTTCCACCACGACGTCGCCGTAATCAGGCTTGACGACCCGACCACCGCGACGCCCGCCGTTCTGCCGACGGCCGAGGAGGACGAGGCGGCGACCGAGGTCGGCGATGAGCTTCGCGTCGCAGGATGGGGCTCGACCAAGCGCGGAGGAGGCGCCGGCTCGGACGTTCTCCGTGACGTCGCCACTTTCGTCGCCAAGGACTCGAACTGTGAGCACTCGTTCTACTTCTTCCAGGCGGGCGAGGAGATCTGCACGCTCGGCGAGCGCACGGGGGACAACCGAACGTCCTCATGCTACGGCGATAGCGGCGGCCCGCTGGTCGCGGACACGCTCACCGGTTCCCGTCTCGTGGGCGCCGTCTCGTACGGCGGCCGGCGTTGCGGCGTGAAGGACCCGACGGTCTACGCCCGCGTCGCCGACAATCTCGGCTTCATCAAGAAGAAAGCCGACCTCCCTTAGGCGCTCCCGATTGGGCCGCACCTGTGTCACCATGATGACCAGTGGCAGGGAAGGGGACAAGGGCGGTATGTCTCGCGCTCGCGGCGTTCGGATGCTGCCTGGCGCTTGCCGGCGGAGCCTCTGCGGGTGCTGGACTGAACCAGCGCATCGTTGGCGGGGATGTCGCTGATCCATCCGACTGGCCGTTCATCGCTGCGATCGCTTCGAGAGGCGGAAATCAGTTCTGCGCTGGCTCTGTGGTCGACTCCGATTCGGTGGTTACTGCCGCGCACTGCGTCGTCGGCGCAAGGCCGAAGAATGTGCACATCATCACCGGACGCCCCGATCTAGATGATGAGGGTGACGGCCAGGAGCTCACCTCGACGGAGATCAAGGTCCACCGCCAGTACCTGCGCCGTGGCTTCCGCGACGTGGCGGTCGTGAATCTGAAGCACCCGACCTCGGCACCGCCCATCGACCTCGCAACGTCGGCGGACGAGTCAACCGAGACATCACCTGGCTCGGAGTTGCGTGTGGCCGGCTGGGGCGGGACGACGCCCACCGGCGGGAATCCCTCGGAGGTTTTGCTCGATGTCGCGATCTTTGCCATTTCAGACTCGGATTGCGATGACCACAACTTCCCCGCCTTCCGGCCCACAGAGGAGATCTGTGCCTTCGGCGAAGAGGTCGACGGGGAGGCGTACGACTACAACGACTCCTGCTTCGGCGACAGCGGCGGCCCGCTCGTCGCCGACACCCCGGGCGACCCTCTTCTGGTCGGAATCGTCTCCTACGGAGGCACCAAGTGCGGAGTGCAGAAGCCCGGCGTCTACCAGCAGATCGGCATCAACCGCAACTGGATCTACAACAAGGCGGATACGCCCTAGGCCGTGCGGGGGAGCGGGAGCGACGGGACTCGAACCCGCGACCTCCGGCGTGACAGGCCGGCGCTCTAACCAACTGAGCTACGCCCCCGGCGCGCTCGATTCTACGCACCGGCCAATAGGCTCGGCCGGCGATGCGGCTGGTGACTTATGAGAGCGACCGTGGCGCCCGTGCCGGGGTGCTTCGCGACGACCTCGTGATCGATGCCTGGGACGCAATCGGTGATGACGGGTCGACCCTTCGTGAGCTGCTTACAGGTGATCGCTTGAGTGAGCTCGCGGGCGCGGCCGGCGGTGGCGAAGGCGTTCCAGTGGAAGAGGTGTCGCTCCACGTCCCGGTTCCTGACCCCGAGAAGATCCTCTGCATCGGCCTCAACTACCGCGCCCACGCCGAGGAGACGAAGCAGCAGATCCCCGAGGTGCCAACGGTCTTCGCGAAGTTCCGCAACGCCCTGGCCGCTCCCGGCGCCACGGTCGAGTTGCCCAAGGCGAGCGAGAAGGTGGACTACGAAGCCGAGGTATGCATCGTGATCGGCAAACGGCTCAAGGAGGTCGATGCCGACGCCGCGCTTGAGGGCGTGGCCGGCTACACGCTTCTCAACGACCTCTCGGCGCGCGATCTTCAGCTGGCCACGACGCAATGGATCTCCGGCAAGTCATTCGACGGCGCGGCGCCATGCGGCCCGGCGCTGGTCACGGCCGACGAAGCGGGTGCGCACGACGCGATCGAGTTCTCGCTCACCCTCAATGGCGGGGAGATGCAGCGCTCGTCCACGGCGGATCTCATCTTCAAAGTGCCCGAGCTGGTGTCGCACATCTCGAAACTGATGACGCTCGAGCCAGGCGACCTGATCTCCACGGGCACGCCGTCAGGCGTAGGAATAGCGCGTCAGCCGAGCGTATGGCTCAAGCCGGGCGACGAGATCGAGATCAGTTCGCCGCAGCTGGGCCGTCTTCTGACGACGATCGCGTAGCACGTTTCGCCGCCATCGGCCGGGGCAGGAGGAGCCGGGTGCCCGTCCATCCCGAAGCCGGCATGCAGGATCAGGTCGTCTGCCGCCTGCGCGGTCAAGCGGCTGCGAGAGGTGGTGGCCCTGCCCGAGCGTCGCAGCCGAGCTCGACCAGGCGGCTTGCCTGCTCAGGCTCCTCGATGCCCTCGGCGACCGCGGCGAGGTCGAACACTTCGGCCAGGTCGAGGATCGCGCGGAGGATGGGCGGCTCAGCGTCCGGCTTGCCGATCTCGTCGATGAATGGCTTCGCGATCTTCAGGTTGTCGAGGGGAAGCTGCTTCAAGTAGCGAAGAGACGAGTGGCCGATGCCGAAGTCGTCGACGGCGATCTCGACGCCGAGCGACTTGAGCTCGCCCAGGCGCCCTGCCGCCGCATCCAGGTCGTCCATGAGCGCGGTCTCGGTGATCTCGAGCGTCAGACCTCCCGGGTCGAGCTGGGCAACGCGCAGCGCGTCGGCGACCTGGTGGACGACGCTGTCGTCGCGAAGCTCGGTCGCCGAGAGGTTCACTCCCACCTTCAACCCGTCGGTCGCCGGATAGCGCGCCCGCCAGAGCGCGGCTTGGTGGCACGCGGCTGCGAGGACCCAGCGCCCGAGGTCAGAGACCCGGCCGGAGGCCTCGGCCAGCGGGATGAAGCTGTCTGGCTGAAGGCGGCCGCGGGTGGGGTGGTTCCAGCGCACGAGCGCTTCGAGGCCCGCGATCGCGCCGGTCTTAAGGTCGAAGATCGGCTGGTAGTGGAGCTCGAGCTCGTTGTCTTCGATCGCGCGCTTGAGATCGACCTCAAGCTCCATCCGGTCGACGATGTCCGCATGCATGTGGGGGGCGTAGGCGCGGTATCGGCCCTTGCCCTCGGCCTTCGCGCGGTACATCGCGAGGTCGGCGTCGCGAAGGAGCGTCTCGGCATCCTCGGGGCCGGCGGCGATCCCGACGCTCGCTCCCACGTAAACCTCGCGCCCCTCGACAGCGATCGGCTCGGCGAGCGACTCGAGGACGCGGCTTGCGGCCGTGGCGGCGTCGGCTGTGTCGTCGATCTCCTCGATCAGGACGGCGAACTCGTCACCACCGAGGCGCGCGATGGTGTCGGACGGCCGCAGGCAGGCTTCCAGGCGAGCTGCCACCGCCTGAAGCAGCTCGTCGCCCGCCCGGTGGCCCAGCGAATCGTTGATGGTCTTGAAGTCGTCGATGTCGATGAAGAGGACGCCGACCGGGTTCCCGCTTCGCGAGGCGCGCCCGACGGCGAACGAGAGGCGGTCGAGAAAGAGGGCGCGGTTGGGCATGCCGGTGAGCGAGTCGTGGAAAGCCTCATGCGCGACGTCGTCGAGAGCTCTGGCGTGGTTGAGCGCAAGGCTCGTGTGCTCGGCGAGCGCGAGAAGGGACTGCTGGTCGCGCGCGGTGTAGGAGCGATTGGGGTTCTCGGATGCGATCACGACGCTGCCGACCACCGACGACCCTTGAAGGACGGGGGCCGCCATGCCGGCATGAAGTCCCTCGGAGCGCCAGAGGTCGGGTACCTGGTGGACGAGGGGATCAGTGCTCTTGTCGACCACCACCAGGCGACCTTCCTGGATCGCTCGTGCGCCAAGGCCCGGGTCGTGAGCGCGGCGACCCGCGCTGAGGAACCTAGCGGTGAGGCCGACCGACGAGACGACGGTCGAGCGCTCGCTGCCGTCCGTGTCGCGCATTCGCATCATTCCCACGCCGTCGCCGACGAGCTCGCATGCGGCGCCGACCACCTGGTCGAAGATGTCGTGGAGAGGCTTCTGCGCGACGATCGCGCGCTGGATCGTTGCCAATCGCTCGAGCATCACCTGGCGGTCGCGAAGGGCCTCGAGCAAGCGCGCGTTCTCGGCCGCCTGGCCCTCGGAGCTCGCTCGCATGCCGCGCTCGTTGTCCACGAGGCTGAGGGTGCGGCTGCCCAGGGCGATGACGCGGCCCAGCCCACTAAGGAGATCCACCTCCGCCTGCGCGAACTCGGGCTCGGCACGGGCGATAATGAACATGCGGCCGTTTTGCTCGCCGGCCTCCGCACGGAGCGCCGGCATCAGGGTGTCGCCCAGCGTCATCGAGCTCAGGCGGCCCGCCGCCACGGCGCGGACCTCTGCGAGGTCGAACAAGTGGGCCATCGGCCCCGCGGTGACCGCCAACTCGTTTCGCTCGACCAGCGCTGCCGCGTCGGCGTCGAGGACTTCGACGGCGCGCTCGACGAGGCGGACCGTCGCGGAGCGCTCGTCGTCGAACGAGTTGACGAGCGTCAGGAAGTCCGAGAGCTGGCGAGTCGCCCAGCCCTCGGACAACGGTTCATGCCAAGCGTCACTCATGTCCGTTGAGCCGAATCGCCGCTTCGTGCGTATTGAAGAGCACCCATCCCATGTTTCCTACGTGTAAACCAGCACAAGCAGATAAGTCGCGGGTGAGAAATCCATGAGAGTCGCTGTCATTGGCACGGGCATTGCAGGCCTCACATCCGCACACCTCCTCCGAAGTGATCACGACCTGGTCGTGTACGAGGGCGATACCCGCGCGGGCGGGCACGCGAACACGGTCCGTGTAACGGATCGCGCGGGCGCCGAGCATTGGGTCGATACCGGTTTCATCGTCCTCAACGAGAGGAATTATCCGAACTTCGAAGATCTCCTCTCCGAACTTGGCGTTGAAACAAGACGTTCAGAGATGGGTTTGTCGATCTCGTCGCCCGACGGGGCCTTCGAATTCGCGGGTACGGCGCGGGGGCTTTTCGCGCAGCCTCGAAACCTTTTCCGCCTTCGGTTCCTCCGGATGTTGCGCGACCAGATTCGCTTCAACCGCGACGCAAGGCAGACGATCGGCCGCGGAGGCGGGCCGTCGGTCGGCGAGTTCGTGCGCGACATGGGCTACTCGGACTGGTTTATGGAGCGGATCGTCATGCCCGAGGTCTCGGCCGTCTGGTCGTCCGATCCCGCCGCCGTGTGGGACTTCCCGATCTCGTTCCTCGCCGAGTTCTTGGAAAACCACGGGCAGCTCGAGCTGCTCGGGCGTCCTCAGTGGCGGACGGTCGTCGGCGGCTCGCGCACGTATGTGAACGCGATTGCCGGCGAGCTGGGCGACTCGCTTCGCGTGAACGCACGGGTCCGCCGGGTCGAGCGCCTGGCGCGCGGCGGCGTCGCAGTCGAGGCCGATGGATGCGAGACCGAGTACTTCGACGAGGTGGTGATCGCGGCTCATTCCGACCAGGCCCTCGCGATGATCGCCGACCCCACCCGCGCCGAGCGCGAGGTGCTTGGCGCAATGCGCTACGAGCGAAACGAGGCGGCGCTCCACACGGACGCGTCCTTGATGCCGCTCAGAAGGCGCGCGTGGGCCAGCTGGAACTTCCACCTCACGGAGGGCTCCGAGCTGCCGACGATGAGCTACTGGATGAATCGCCTGCAGGGACTCGACGCCTCAGAGGACATTTTCGTCACACTCAATCGAACCGATTCGCTCGACCCGCGGAAGGTCATCGAGGTGATCCCTTACGAGCATCCGATCGTGACCCACGAGGCTGTGGCGGCGCAGCGGCGTTGGGGCGAGGTCTCGGGAGCGGACCGGATCCACTTCTGCGGGGCGTACTGGCGCTGGGGCTTTCACGAGGATGGTTGCTGGAGCGCGATCAGGGCGGTCGATCGGCTCGCTGCCGGCGAGGTCCGAGCGCCGCTGGCGGTGGCAGCGTGAACAGTGCAATTTACGAAGGGTCGGTCCGGCACCGTCGCCACGATCCGGTCGAGCACGAGTTCCGCTATCCGCTCTTCATGGCGTACCTGGACCTCGACGAGCTGCCGTGGGTCTACGACCGATTTGCGGGGTGGTCGGCCCGGCGCCCTGCGCTGGCGCGATTCAAGCGCTCGGATTACCTGGGCGACCCGGCCAGGCCGCTCGCCGACTGCGTCAAGGAGGCCGTCGTCGAGCGCGGCGGCGCGGAACCCAAGGGGCCGATCCGGCTTCTCACGAACCTTCGCTACTTCGGGCACACCTTCAATCCCGTGTCCTTCTATTACTGCTTCGACGAAGCCGGCGAGCGCGTCGAGTCGGTTCTGGCCGAGGTGACCAACACGCCGTGGGGCGAGCGCCACTCCTATCTGCTCGGGCGGGCCGGTGAAGAGCGGGTGATCCGTGGCGAGATCGATAAGGCGTTCCACGTCTCTCCGCTCATGGACATGGAGCACACCTACGACTGGCGGTCGACCGAGCCGGGTAGCCGCGTCCAAGTGCACATCGACTCGCGCTCGAGCGAAGGGAGCGACTTCGACGCGACGCTTTCGCTCAAGCGGCTTGAGCTCTCGCGGGCCTCGACCCGCCACGTGCTCGTCCGCTATCCCGCGCTGACGATGCAGGTGATGGCGAAGATCTACTGGCAGTCGCTACGCCTCTGGCTCAAAGGTGTTCCATACTTCCCACACCCGGAGCGAGGATGACCGAGCGACGACTCGACACCATGGCGCGCCGCGCGGGGCACGCGATGCTCCGCAACGTCACTGACGGCTACCTCGCGGTGACCGAGGGGGTACAGACGACCACGTTCGGGTCGGACGAGTCCGACCTGCGGGCGCGAGTGGAAATCCTCGACCCGAAGGCGTGGACGACGCTCATGCGAGGCTCGAACGGCCTCGCGCAGGGGTACATCGACCGCTTGTGGACGACCGACGACCCCGTCGCGGTCGTTCGCGTGGCGGCGCGCAGCATGGGTCCGCTCGATCGCATGCGGATGCGCTGGCATCCCCTTCTCGGCAGCGCGCAGAAACTCGCGCGCATGGTCCCCCGAAACACCAAGGTCGGAGCGCGGCACAACATCTCCGCGCACTACGACCTGGGCAACGACCTCTTCGAAGCTTTCCTCGACGAGCGGCTTTTGTACTCGAGCGCTTACTACCCGTCGCCCGACATGAGCCTCGAGGAGGCGCAGACCGAGAAGCTCGACCGGCTCTGCCGCCAACTCAAGCTGGAGCCGGACGACCACCTCATCGAGATCGGAACGGGTTGGGGCGGCATGGCGATCTATGCCGCGTCCGAGTACGGCTGCCAGGTGACGACCACGACGATCTCGAACGAGCAGCGCGCCCACGCGCTCGAGTGGGTCGCGGAAGAGGGCCTCTCAGACCGGATCACGGTGCTCGACCAGGACTACCGCGACCTTCAGGGGAAGTTCTCGAAGCTCGTCTCGATCGAGATGATCGAGGCGGTTGGCTGGCAGTACTTCAAGACGTTCTTCCGGAAGTGCTCAGACCTGTTGGCCGATGACGGGCTCATGGCGCTTCAGGCGATCGTCATCGACGATGACCTCTACGAGGTTGAGAAGGCGTCGAAGAGCTTCGCCAACACCGTGGTGTTCCCAGGCGGTTGCCTTCCTTCCGAGCGCGTGATCGACGAGCTCGTGACGCACGAGACAGACATGAGCGTGCGCTGGGTGGACGACATTACGCCGCACTACTCGGAGACCCTTCGCGAGTGGCGCCAGCGCTTCGAGGCGGCGTGGCCGCAGCTTCGTGGAGAGCACTACGACGAGCGCTTCCGACGCATGTGGACGTTCTACCTCGCGTTCTCCGAGGGCGGCTTTCGCGAGCGTCGGATCCGCGACCTTCAGATGGTTTTCGCCAAGCCGGGATTCGCCCCGCCCGCGCTGCGCGAGCCGGCACTCGCTTCAATCACCGCATGAGCCTCAACTACGTGAGGGCCGGCCAGGGGCCGACGCTGGTGCTGATCCATGGGCTGGGTGGGAGCATCGTGGTGTGGGAGCCGGTGATGGATCTGTTGGCTGCCGAGCGCGATGTGATCGCCGTGGACCTGCCGGGCTTCGGCGAGTCCGACCCCTTGCCCGAGGGGACGCACCACTCGGCAGTGGCGATGGGGCGAGCGGTGACGGCACACCTCGATTCGCTCGGAATTGAGCGGCCGCACCTGGCCGGGAACTCGCTGGGCGCATGGACCGCTTTGGAGATGGCGGCGGATGGCGAGGCAGCCTCGGTCTGCGGAATCTCCCCCGCCGGCCTGTGGCGGCGCAAGTTGGGGCCTCGCGCCTACAACACGCGAAAGGCCGGTCGGCGCGGCCGGCACGTGATCAACGCGATGCTCCGAACGGAGCGCGGCAGACGGTCGCTCATGCGGACGACGGTCGCGCGGCCTGAGCTTTTGTCTTCTGACGAGGCGATTCGGTGGCTTGCGGCCTGGCTCGATGCGCCCGCGTACGACGACGCGAACGACATGATGCGCGGGGCTCCGTTCGAGCGCTCGGACGAAGTGCGAGTACCGGTGACGATCGCCTGGGGCGAGGAGGACCGGCTCGTCGCGCCGCCGCGGGAGGAGCGGATGCCAGCGGGCACGCGGTTCTTCACCGTCCCCGGCTGGGGCCACACCCCAACCCGCGACGACCCGGAGGGAGTCGCGCAAGTGCTGCTGAAGGCAAGCGCCGTCCCGGCGGAACAAGCCGCCTGATGGGGACAGGCACCGACGCTTCGTGCCAGGCACCACGCCTGGTGCCTGGCACCGGTTAGGGCGCCCTAATTCCTGTGGTAGGTTCCTCCTGATGCCGAAGGGTCGCTCCGTCAAGACAAAGAAGAAGTGCTGCAAGTCCGGGCCTCGATGCAAGCGATGCCCCGCGGCCATGAAGAAGCTCGAGCGCCGCGGCCTCGCCACTCGCGTCTCGAAGCGCCACTACGTCGTCTCGCTCGATGCGACGAAGAAGGACCTGAAGCTCGCCCGAGCCCGCTGAGCCGCCACGCCTCTTGAGCGCCGCTCTCCCTAGGATGCGACGGGGAGCGAGACAAGGAGGTTTAGACGGATGAAGATGCGTGCGGCGGTCCTGGAGGAGTTCGGCAAGCCCCTGGTAGTTCAGGAGATTGATCTGGCGGACCCGGGCCCGGGTGAGGTGCTGGTGCGCCTGGTGGCGTGCGGCGTCTGCCACACCGATCTCTACACGGCATCCGGAGTCGACCCGTCCGGCTACTCGCCGACGGTCCTCGGACATGAGGGCGCCGGCGTGGTCGAGGCGGTCGGCGAGGGAGTTGCCGACGTCGCGGTCGGTGACCACGTCGTGACGCTGTTCTCGCCGCAGTGCCGCGAGTGCGTCCACTGCCTTGATCCGCGGACGAACCTCTGCCTGGCGATCCGCGAGCAGCAGAACCTTGGCTACCTGCCCGACGGCACCGCGCGCCTCTCGCGCGACGGCGAGCCGATCCGCCACTTCATGGGCACTTCGACTTTTGCCGAGTACACGGTGATGCCGCAGATCGCGCTGGCCAAGGTGCACCCCGAGGCTGCGCTGGAGGCGGCGTGCCTGTTCGCCTGCGGCCTTTCGACCGGGCTCGGCGCGGCGATGTTCACCGCGAAGGTGCAGCCGGGCTCGACCTGCGTTGTCTTCGGCGCCGGGATGGTCGGTTTGGGCGCAGTGGCGGGTTGCCGCCTTCAGGGCGCCGAGCGGATCATCTGCGTCGACCTGTCGGAGGACCGGCTCGAGCTGGCGAAGGGCCAGGGAGCGACCGACGCGTGGGTTGGCGGCGAGGGGACGGTCGAGAGGATCCTCGAGGAGACGGGTGGATTCGGGGCTGACTACACGTTCGAGGCGACCGGCAACGTCGGGGTGATGCGCCAGGCGGTCGAGTCGGCTCGCATGGGCTGGGGCCTCGCGACCGTCGCCGGGGTTGCCGGCAAGGGCGAGACGCTCGACGTAATTCCGCGCTATCTCATCACGGGCCGGCGGATCGCCGGCTCGTCGTTCGGCGGCGTGAAGGGACGGGACGGCGTGCCCGCTCTGGTCGATCGCTATCTCGCAGGAGACATCGACGTCGAGCCGTTCATCTCGCACCGCATCACTCTCGACGAGGTCAACAAGGGTTTCGAGCTGATGGAAGCGCAGGACGGCATCCGCTCAGTTATCGAGTTCAGATAAGGAGGCAGGCGACGTGATCTTGCAAAGGGTTGAGCAGGCGGAGTGGCTCTCGAATGCGTATCTGGTCATCGACGAACCGGGAGGGCACGGCGTGCTCGTCGACTCGAACGGCGTCACCGACCCGCTGGCCGAGCGCGCGGAGCGCGAGGGCACTGAGATCACGCATGTCGTGTTGACGCACCATCACTGGGACCACGTCTTCGAGATGGAGGAGCTTGCGCAGCGGTTCGGAGTCCCGATCCTGGCGCATGAGAAGACGAAGGCGCTGCTCGAGGGCCGCCAGGTGGACGAAACGTTCACGGGCGGCGACGTGATCGAGTCGGGCGATCTGCGGATCGAGGTGATCGAGACGCCCGGCCACTGCGCCGACCATTGCGCGCTCAAGATCGACGACACCGATGTCATCACGGCCGACGTCCTGTTCAAGGGAACGGTCGGTGGAACGCGGGCGCCGGGCGCGACCGGGTTCGAGGACCTGAAGAGCTCGATCATGGACAAGCTGATGAAGCTCGATCCCGGAACGCGCGTGCATCCCGGCCACAAGCAACCGACAACGATCGGCACGGAGTGGGAGGAGAACCCGTTCATCCGGATCTGGCGCGGGCTTGACGAAGAGGGCTCGGAACCGGTCTCAATCGGACCGGCCGACGCCGAGGAGCGCGAAACCGCAACGCTCGTCCTCTGGGCTCCGGATTACGATGGCGGCAACAAGGCATGGGTCCGCCTGGAGGATGGGTCGGACACGATCGTTGGTGGTTCACAAGTCAAGAGGGAGAGCTAGGAATGAACTGGAAGGCAGGAACGGCAGTCACGCTGGGGGTAGCCGCAATCGGACTCACCGGATGCGTCGAGTTCCAGGGCGACATCAAGGGCAAGCAGATCTCCGACGACACGGTGAAGGTCAAGTTCACGATCTGTGACGACGTCTCGGCGTGCGACGAGCCCATGGAGGCATCCAGGCGCGGAGACAATTCGACTCACGTCTTGATCGCGTTCCGTACTCCCAAGGGGACGGACATGCCCAAGGACTTCGAGCCGAAGGGCATCGACATCACGTTCAATGGGAGCGGCTCGTACACCGCCGAGATGAACGCTAAGGCGCCGCGTAAGGACAACGAGAAGTGGCACGGCTACATCTCCGAGGACATTGCGGGCGAGAGCGCCACCGAGGCCAAGTTCAAGTTCGTGCTTGGGCTGCCGAACAACCCGGGTAACACCTTCAAGTACCGACCGGTCGTCGGCTACCAAGACGGAATGCCTTCGGACGCTGTGACGTGCGCCGAGGACGTGCAGGACCAGTTCGATGATGGGGACACGGATTTCGTGTGCGTCGACGACCCCGAGACGAACCCCGAGCTGAACAAGAGCCTCAAGATCGAACTCGACTGAACTGTCAGAATCCCGGTGGGCGGTTAGCTCAGTTGGGAGAGCACTTCGTTTACACCGAAGGGGTCGTCGGTTCGAGCCCGGCACCGCCCATTGTTTGGTGAGGGTCTTTAGACCCGAAAGCAGCAGGTGCAAGCGCCGAAGGCGCGCGTACGAGGTATCTGAAAGATGAACCTAGGCATCGAGAATCGAGTCGCGCTCGTCATGGGCGCGAGCAAGGGGATCGGCCGGGGCATCGCCGAAGCGCTTGCGCGCGAGGGTGCGAAGGTGGCGATGGCGAGCCGGTCGCTCGAGCGCCTGGATGAGGCGGCCGCGGAGATCGACGGCGACACCGCGACCTTCGAGGCGGATACGGCTGACCTCGACGGACTGGCCGCGCTGCCGGGCCGCGTCGCCGCGGCGCTCGGCGCACCGGTCGAGATCCTCGTAACGAACACGGGCGGACCGCCGCCGGGTGGAGCGCTGGATCGCTCAACGGACGAATGGGAGGGCGCTTACCGCGAGCTCGTGCTGGCGCCGCGCGCGCTGATCGAGACCGTGCTTCCGGCGATGCGCGAGAGGGGCTGGGGGCGCATCGTGAACGTGGGGTCGAGCTCGACGATCGAGGCGATTCCCCACCTCGCTCTGTCCAACACCCACCGGATGGCCGCGATCGGCTACTTCAAGACGCTCGCTCGCGAGGTCGCCGGGGACGGCGTGACGATCAACACGGTGGCGACGGGCAAGATCGCGACGGACCGGATCGCGAGCATGAGCGGCTCGATGGAGGCCGCTCGCGAGATGGCGAAGAGCGACGTGCCGGCCGGGCGCTGGGGACGCCGGCGGAGTACGGCGACCTGGTGGCGTTCCTTTGCTCGGAGCGAGCCGGATACGTGACCGGGACGACGATCCCGATCGACGGCGGGCTGCTCCGCTCCGTCTAGCTGTCGCCGAGGGTGCCGTTTGAAAGCAGGAGGGCATTCGAGTCCGCCACGGCTTCGGCCTGGAGGCGGGCGATGTCCTCGAGCTTCGTCCCGTCGGTGAGGGCGAGCCCGGTCCAGCGGCCCTCGTCGTAGACGCGGACGCCGAAGTCGGGCTCCTCGTCGACCTGAGGTGAGGCGAAGATGACGGCGCAGCGTGCGTCCTTGTCGTCTGGCGCGGCGGCATCATCGCCGAGTCCGACGGTCTCGCCCTCCTGGTCGAGGCGGGTGACGAGCGTCTGGCGGTAGCCGTGAGCCGTATAGGCGTGGATGCCGTCCTGGCGCGGCGCGACGAGGTCGTCGTTCCAGGCCGTAAAGCAGGTGCCAGCGAGTAGCTCGGAGGCCTCCTCGTCGTCAGAACCGCGAGTCGCAACGACGATCAGCACGATCGCGACGAGGGCGAGCCCAGCGCCCAACGCGATTGCCAGGCGCGCGCGCTGGGAAGCTTCGCTCGGGCCGCTCTCGACTTCCGGCTCGTCCCCGCTCATCGCGGGCCACGATAGCCACGGGGGAACCGGCGCATCATGGATCGCGGATGTGGGAGGGTGGCGCTCAGTGAGTAGGACGTCCGGGATCAGGGTGAAGTTGTGGCTCGGTATCGCGCTGAGCGGCAGCCTCTTCGTGCCAGCCTCGGCGTTCGCCGGGCACGGGTTGACTCTCGACCATCCCTATCCCAGCTTCGCTCCGCCCTCGCCCCCGTCGCTGGCTGCTCAGTCAGGCGGAACGAACGCGACGTGGGACCTCGTCGGGACCGTCGCGACCGGCAATCCGCACACGGATCTCGACTTCTTCACTCAGAACGGCGAGACGTACGCCTCTGTCGGCACGTTGGGAATCGGGCCGAACGCGGGCGGGCAGACGATCGTGCAGCTGACCGATGCCGGTGAGGTGTCGCCGAGCTTCGTCACTGGCCATCCATCGGCGGGATGCCTGTCGGATCCGTCGGCTGCGACCGGTCTTCAGCACGATGTCGAGGCAACTCCGAAGGGCAGCGGGCATTCCGCTCAACACGAAGAATCCATACGCCGTCCATGAGGACGCCCAGCTCCTGGTGGATACCTCGGATGCAGCCGGGCGCTGCCATGACCAGGGCGTCGCCGGCTTGGAGGCTGCGCCTCGCGGCGGCCTGGAACTGATTGACATCACGAACGTTGAGGCTCCGGTCGAGATCGCGCTGACCAGCCATATCGGCGAAGCACATACCGTGAACGTGGACCCCAAGCGGCCGCACATCGCATACGTCTCGTCCTCCGACCAGGTCGGCGTGGACGACGAAGGGGTGCGCGAGAACGAGGATCCTGAGGGCGACCCGAACGGTTTCGACGGCATCGAGGTCGTCGACATGTCGTCGTGCATGGACCTGGGTTCGATGAGCACTGAGGATCGGCGCGACGCTTGCCGGCCCGAGGTCTACCGCTACCGCTGGCGCTCGACGAAGTTCAGCCTCGGCCACACGCTGCAGGACCAGGTATGGGGCTGCCACGAGCTGGAGGTCTATCCCTCCGATCTGATCACGTGCGCGGCCGGCTCCGGGCTGATCACGCTCGACATGAGCGGCGCCTTCAAGGACATGGGCACGCCGACGGACTTCTCCGACGACGTGCCGCGCGGCGACAAGCTTCCCTGCCGGCGGCGCGACTCGACCTCGCTCGGCGCCATTCGCGACAGCGGCGAAGATGATCGACTGCGTCGACGGCAAGGGTGATGGCACGACCGACCTGACGGTGCCGGAATGGCTCGAGGACGGAGCGCCGTCACTGAAGGGGGTCAAGTGGTACGGCACCGTTCGCCACCAGGGCCGGGGCTCGGGCGGGACGGGCAGCCCGTATGACTCGACTGAGGACATCGACTTCAACCACGAGGCTGAGCTGACGCCCTCGGGCCGGTTCATCCTGGCGACCGACGAGCGAGGAGGCGGCATCCTGCCGCCCGACGCGGCCTGCGCTCCCGGCGTTGACAACGTGATGGGCAACGGCGGCGTTCACGCCTATCGATTCCCGAAGGTGCGGAAGAAGGTGACGAACGCGAAAAGGTCTTTCAGCGCATATGCGAAGAAGCCGAAGGGAGGCAAGGCGATCTTCCGCATCCCGGTCAGGACGGGCCGCAGGCGAGCCTTTGCACCGCGCACGTCTTCCAAATCGTCCCCGGGCAGAACCGGATCTTCATGGGCTGGTACTCGCAGGGAACGCTCGTCCTCGACTTCAAGGAGAAGAGGAACGGCCGCTTCAAGTTCAGAGAGGCGGGCTACCTGATTCCGGAGAACGCAAACACGTGGGTCTCCCACGTGTTCGACTACGAGAAGAACCCGGATGGGACGTACACCTACCGCGGCGCGACGGGCGACTTCAACCTAGGGCTCGCGGGCCGGAGTGCGATCGACGTCTATGAGACGACCCTGCCGGCGCCGCCGAAGCCCCGGCGAATCACGGACTCCGCGTGCGCACGCAAGCACTGGGGCGCGCTGATGACGAAGCGCGGAGTGCCGTTTGAGAGCGAAGCTGCCTGCCGCGCCTACGCGCGCTGAGCTGCTGAGTCGTCGGGCGCCGCGGGTTTCCAAGCTCGCCGCGCCTTGCGCGGACGATCATCCACGAACCGCCGGCAACGACCATCACGGCGCTGATCACCTGCGGCTGGGTTAGACCGAGAAAGACCTCGTCATTGCGGCGGATGAACTCGATCAGGAAGCGCTCGGCTCCCGTCAGGACGAGGTAGAGCGCGAAGAGCATTCCCACCGTGAACGCGTCGCGAAGGCGCCAGAGGACATAGGCGATCGCGCTCACGGCGATCGCCTCGTAGACCGGGGTCGGGTGCACCTCTTCGGTGGTGGGCACGGTGCCGTCGGGATAGGACATCGCCCACGGGCCGTCCCATGGGATCCCGTAGTCGCCGTCGCCCGCAGAGCTGGCAACCGACGCGGCCGATCGCGTACCCGAGCGCCAGAGGCACCGCCGCGATGTCGCAGACCTCCCAGATCGCGATCTTTCGCCAGCGAGCCCAAGCGAACACGCCGATCGCGCCGCCGATCGCACCGCCGAACCACACCAGGCCAGTGCCCGAGAAGAACGGCTCGCCCGGGTTCTGGATGACAAAGTCGAGCTTGGCGCCGACGAGGCCGCCGACCAGGCCGGCGAAGACCATCTCGTAAGCCCAGTCCACCGGCTTGCCGAGCTCGCCGAAGCGCTTGGAGAGCACCAGCGCCGGCGACGATGAAGCCCAGCGCGAACATCAGACCAAAGGTCTGAAGAGTGATGGGGCCGATGTCTATTTCGGGTTGCATGGAAGTGCTAGTGACGCTAAATCGAACCCGCGTCGTACCCGCGTCCTGATAGCCCCGACGAGGATCGAACTCCGTGTCGCACGGCATGAAAACCCGGCGTCTTAACCACTGGACGACGGGGCCGTAGGAAGCGATTCTACGAGGTGAAAGTCCGTCCGACCGGTGGGACAGTATGCGAACGTATGTTCGTCGGCACTGGACCCCCTCGAAAGTCTGCTGAGCGAGCCGCTGCGCGCGAGCCTCCGTTCGTAAGGGATGGTCGTACAAGAAGATCGCCGCGGAGCTTTCAGTGTCTCCGTCGAGCGCGCTCAATTGGACGAGAGATATCGAGCTCACGCAGGATCAGATCGACTTCAACCAGGGCCGGGGTATCCCGGCCGACTGCGAGGTCGTCAACAGGCGCGCCCGTGCTTGGGTGAAGAAAACCGCGAATCGTCGCGCCGGCCACCAAGTGGAGGGAAGGGCGCGCGCACTCGCAAGCAAACCACCTTCATCGAAGCTGGCTGCATGCTGTATTGGGCCGAAGGCGCCAAGGACAAAAATTGCGTCGCTTTTTGCAACTCGGACGTGCACATGGTCCGGTTCTTCGCTCAGTTTCTTCGCGGTTGCTTCGGGTCTCGGGGCCTGAACGACTGACCTTCTCGTCTCAACGTCTACCTCGGCAACGGCCTACGCATCGAGGAGATCGAAGAACACTGGCTGACGGCGCTGGATTTGCCCCGGTCCTGCCTTCGTAAGCACCAGATCAACCACCTCCCAACATCGAGCAGCGGTAAGAAGCGGAACTTCCCTACGGCGTGTGCACGCTGAAGGTCAAGAAGAGCACGCCCATCGTCCAACACATCTACGGGGCCATCCAGGAGTACGCGGGCTTCGAGGAGCCGAAGTGGCTTGGCTGATGGCCTAGCTCGCCGCCGCGCTGCTCGGCTTTCGCACGGGCGCTCGTAGGCGCCCCTTCAACCGCAGGGCGTTCTGCTCGACGACGTGCCAGCTCATCCACGCGAGCGGGAGGACGGTTCCGAGTGAGAGCAAGAAGACGACCCATGGCGAGACGGGCTGGAGGACCTGGACCCAGACCTGGGTGACCGGGAACGCGTACAGGTAGGTGCCGTACGAGAGGTCGCCGTGCGCGGCGAGGTTCGGCATCCGGAAGCGGTCGGTGAATCCGATCCACAGGATCACGTAGGAGAAGGCGAATGCGAAGACGAGTTCGTATGCGCCGGTGAAGCTCGCGATCGCAGCGGCGACCGCGAACGCAATCGCGCCGGCTCCGGTCAGCGGCGCCCAGTCGCGGTTCACGAACAGCGCGGCGCCGGCGAGGAAGAACACCGCGGCGCGCGCGTGAACCTCATGTGCGAGAAGCGGCGACTCCGGCCATGCCATGAAGAGGACGACGATCCCGATGGCGAGGAGGTTGAAGGCAAGCCGGTGACGGAGAGCGCCGAGCAAGCCGGCGATCATCACTAGTCCGTACATCCGGAGCTCGACCGGCAGCGTCCACAGCGAGCCGTTGGCGGCATTCGACGGGTTGTCCTCGAATACCCCCGGCAGCGTGTAGCGCAGGTCGATCAGAGTCGAATCGTGGATGGCGTACTCGACCGTCTGCTTGCTCGTCAGATATCCGCTCTCGACGCTCGTCAGGAAGAACCCGAGCAAGACGGTCAGCGCCACCGCGAGGATCAAGGCGGGATAGATCCTCAAAAGCCGCGCCTCCGCGTAGGCGACAACGCTCGAGTGGCGCACCCAGCTCCGCGTGACGAGATAGCCCGAGATTGCGAAGAACATCGCGACGCCCAGGCCAGGCAGTCCGAGCCCGTAACCCGCGACCTCGCGCGTGACGTCTGAGATCGGGTCGTGGAAGCGGACGCCTTCGGTCAGGACGAAGCTGTGACCGAAGAGGACCGCGAGCGCCCCGATGAGGCGGAGCGTGCCGATGTTGTTCGCGCGGCTCTCTTCCGGCACACGGGTGACCGTAGCGCGGCCTCAGCCTGCGAGCATCAGCTCGAGGAGCGCCTTTTGCGCGTGCAGCCGATTCTCGGCCTGGTCCCAGACCGCCGAGCTCTCGCCGTACAGAAGCCCCTCGGTGATCTCCTCGCCCGGGTGGGCCGGCAGGCAGTGGAGGACAATCGCATCGTCAGCCGCCACATCCATCAACTCCTCGCGCAGCTGGTACGGCGCCAGCGCCGCGCGGCGCTCCTCCGCCGTGTCCTCGTCCCCCATGCTCACCCATACGTCGGCGTAGAGAGCGTGGGCGCCCTCCGCCGCCTCCAGCGGATCGGCCGTCTGTTGTGCGGCAACCCCGTCCTCGAGCCGGTAGCCATCCGGCGCCGCGACCACAACCTCCACCCCGACCATCCCACCCAACACAGCGAGCGAACGAGCCACGTTGTTGCCATCCCCGACGTAAGCGACCTTCAACCCGTCCAGCTTTCCAAACCGCTGGGCGAGCGTCGTCAGGTCGGCGAGCGCCTGACACGGGTGGTGGAGTGGCGTCAGGCCGTTGATCACGGGAACGTCTGAGTGCTCGGCCAACTCCCGGACCGTTTCGTCCGATCCAGAACGGATCACCACGCCATGGACGAACCGCGAGAGCATCCGCGCGGTGTCCGCGATCGACTCACCGCGTCCGAGCTGGAGCTCATCAGCACGCAGCGGGATCGGATTGCCTCCAAGCTCGGCCACGCCCACCTGGAAAGAGATTCGAGTTCGCGTGGACGGCCGCTCGAAGTAGAGGGCGACGCTCAGCCCCTTGAGCGCGTCCTCCTCCGCCCCCGTTGCGCGCCCGGCCTTGAGCTCCTGCGCGCGCTCGATCAGGCCCAGCACCTCAACGGGTGAAAGTTCCTCTCCACTCAGGAAGTGCCGGAGCGCCATCGAAGGCTGGAGACTAGTCTCCAGCCACCCCGTCCAAGCCCGCAACATCGGAGGAGTCCATGGCAGCTGCCAAGAAGGGTTCGGCCAAGCGCTCGAAGCCAGCCGCGAAGAAGAAGGCCGGTAAGAAGCCCGCCGCGAGCAACAAGAGCGTCGAGGAGTTCCGTGACGCGCTCGAGAAGAGCGTCACCATCAGCCGGGACCGGATTCAGGAAGTCATGGACGACGCCGTCAAGCGCGGGCGGATGACCCGCTCGGATGCGAACAAGACCGTGTCGAGCCTCGTCTCGAAGGGCCGCGCCCAGACCGACGAGCTCCTCGCTGACCTCGAGAAGCTGCTCGACCGGGCCCGCAAGGACGTCGAGTCCCGCGTCGCCCCGGCACGCAAGCGCGCCGAGAAGGCCGCAAGCGCAGCCGCCAAGCGCGTCCGCACGACCGCCGAGCCGGCGCTCGTAGAGGCAGACAAGCTCCGCCGCCGCGCGGGCGTCGCAAGCTCGTCGCCGATCACCGGGTACGACAACCTCAACGCGAGCCAGGTCAAGTCCCGCCTGAAGGGCATGACCAAAGCCGACCTCCGCAAGGTCCGCACGCAGGAGAAGCGCGGCAAGGCACGCAAGGGCATCCTGGACGACATCGAGAAGCGCCTGGCGTAAACCGAGCGCGGGGTGTGGCCCCGTCAACCGAGCGCGGGGTGTGGCTCCTTGCTCGGCGAGCCAAACGAGCCTGCCACCGACGAGGTGCCTGACCCCACATAGGGCGCTGGAAAACGCCCATGCCACGATAGGTCGGTGTCAACGACCACACAACGGGCCCGCCCCTACAAGGGCGAAGAGCTGGAGCTGACTGTCGAATCGCTCGCTCAGGGCGGGCGTGGCGTCGCGCGGCGCGACGACGGCTTCGTCGTCTTCGTCGCCGGCGGACTTCCCGGCGACAAGGTGCGCGCCCGCGTCGGCAAGTCAAAGAAGGGCTACGCCGAGGCTTCGACGATCGAGCTGATCGAGGCCAGCCCGGATCGGATCGCCGACACGTGCGTCCATGACGGTGAGCCGTGCCCGGGCGCGCCATGGCAGGGCCTTCCCTACGCGCGCCAACTCGAGCTCAAGGCTGAGCAGGTCGACGAGGCGATGCGCCGCCTCGGCGGCTTGGAGGGCTTCGAGACCGAAGAGATCGTTCCCGCCGCATCCGAGTGGCGCTACCGCAACAAGCTGGAGTACTCGTTCGGCGACGCCGACGGCGAGCTCGCCTTGGGCTTCCACCCGCGTGGCGACTGGCGCCGCGTCGTCGATGTCGACGACTGCCACCTCGCCTCCGAGCGCAACAACGCCGCGCGCAACGAAGTGCGCGAGTGGGCGCGCGAGAACGGCCTTCCCCCGCACGAGTCCACTGATGAGCGCGGAGTCCTTCGCCACCTCGTCGTCCGGGAGGGCATCCGCACCGGCCAGGTCCAGACCCGTCTCGTCACCGCCCCCGCCGAGTTCCCACGCCCGCCGGTCGATCTCCACACCATCATCGACGGCCCCTCCGGTGGCACCGACGGGCCCACCGGCGTGCTCGGCGAGGAGTACCTCGAAGAGGAGCTCGCCGGCCTTCGCTTCCGCATCTCGCACCCCGCCTTCTTTCAGACCAACACCGAGATGGCCGAGACGCTCTACGGCATCGCCGGCGACTACGCCGGCCTCACGGGCGAAGAGAACCTCTGGGACCTCTACTGCGGCATCGGCACGATCGGCCTCTCACTCGCCGGACGCGCGAAGTCGGTGTGGGGCATGGAGTCGGTGCAAGAGGCTGTCGCCGACGCCGAACGGAACGCGCTCAGGAACGGCATCAACAACACGCACTTCATTGCGGCCGATGCGCGCGTGGGCGTCCGCCCGCTGATCGAGCAGGCCGGGAACCCCGATGTGGTGATCATCGACCCGCCGCGCGCCGGCCTCTCGCAGAAGGTCGTCCGCCGGCTGATCGAGGCAGAGGCCCCCCGCATCGTCTACGTCTCCTGCAACCCCACCACCCTCGCTCCGAACGCCGCGCAGCTCGTCGAAGCCGGCTACGCGCTGAAGCGCATCCGCCCCGTCGACATGTTCCCGCAGACCCCGCACGTGGAGTGCGTCGCACTCCTCGAGCGGGCCGGATAAGTTCTCGCCATGACTGAGGGGTCACGCGCCTTCGGCGTCGCCGCCGGGCTCGATCCGGAGATAGCAACGCCGCTCGCAACCCGCTGCGAGGAGCTCGGCTACGGCTCCGTCTGGTCGAACGACACGCCCTTCGCCGAGGGCCTCGAGACCCTCGCCGCGTTCGCCGAGGGGACCAACCGCATCGACCTCGGCGTCGCCGTGATCGCGATCGACCGCCGCACACCGGAAGAGATCGCAGCGAAGATCGAGGAGCTCGGCTTGCCACGCGAGCGCCTGTGGATCGGGGTCGGCGCCGGTTTTTCGGAGAAGCCGCTCACCGCGATGCGCGAGCACCTGCCTGCGCTGCGCGAAGCGCTCGGCGACATACGCCTCGTCCTTGCGGCGATGGGCCCAAAGATGTGCGCGTTTGCCGGAGCAGAGTTCGACGGCGTCTTCTTCAACTGGATGACGCCTGCCTTCGCCGCTGACGCTCGCAATCACGTCGAGAGTGGCGCCACAGAGGCAGGTCGCGACACGCCGCCCGTCATGGGCTACGTCCGCACCGCGGTCGGCGACGACGCGAAGGAACGCCTCGCTAAGGAGGAAGGCTTTTACCGCGAGCTCCACGACGGCTACTCAAAGCACTTTGAGCGCCTAGGCGAGGAGCCGGGAACGGTCGGAGTCGCCGAGGCCGACCCAACCGCAGCGCAGAAGGAGCTCGCCAAGTTCGACGCGCTCGACATCACCGTCGTCCGTGGCCTCGCGAGCGCCAACCTCGAGGCGATGTCCACGCTCGCCGAGAACGCCGCGCCTCAAAGCGGCGCGTAGAACCAGCCGCGGCGGTAGCGTCCCGGCCATGCGCAGGGTCGTGGCGGCACTAGTGGGCTTGCTCGTCTTTGCGGCGGGCGCCGAAGCCGCGCCCAAGGGTCCCCTCTCGCACGAAGGCCGCTGGGTGACCGACGCGAAGGGCCGCGTGATGATCCTTCACGGCTGGAACCTCGTCTCCAAGGTCGGGAGGTATCGGCCCGAGGACTCGGGCTTCGGCGCCGACGATGCCCGCTTCCTCAAGCGCCACGGGTTCAACACGGTCCGCCTTGGCGTGATCTACAAGGCGCTCGAGCCGAAGGCGCCCGCCGCCGGCGGAGACCCTCGCTACCGCAACGGCTACCTGCGTTCGATCGCCCGCACGCAGCGCCTCCTGGCTCGCCACAAGATCACGACGCTCCTCGACTTCCACCAGGACCTCTACAACGAAAAGTTCCAGGGCGAGGGATGGCCGGACTGGCAGGTGCTCGACGATGTCGGCGGCGTCACCTGTCCGAACCAGCTTCAACAGGGCTTTCCGGCCAACTACGTCGTGAACCTCGCGCTGAACTGCGCCTTCGACTCGTTCTGGGCGAACCGCGAGGTCGACGGGGTCGGCCTGCAGGACCGCTACGCCGCCGCCTGGAAACACGTCGCGAACCGCTTCCGCGGCTCTCCGCGGCTGCTGGGCTACAACATCATCAACGAGCCGTGGCCAGGGACCCAGTTCCCGACCTGCATCTCACCGACCGGCTGCCCGCTGTTCGACTCGCAGACCCTCACGCAGTTCTCGGTGAAGGTCATCGACGCCATTCGCGAGGCCGACTCGAAGTCTCTCGTCTGGTACGCGCCAATAGTCGTCTTCGACTTCGGCGCCGACTCCTCGCACGGTGATACCGGTGATGAGCGCGCCGGCTTCGCGTTCAACATGTACTGCCTGGCCGGCGGATTCCTTCCGGCGAACCCGGCGGGGTCCGCAACCTGCGGCGAGACCTACGAGATCACTCTCGACAACGCAGAGAAACAGTCCGAGGAGACCGGCGACGCGCTCCTCATGACCGAGTGGGGCGCTACGAACGACCTCTCCGTAGTCAATGAGGTGGCGGAGCTCGCGGAAGAGCACATGATGAGCTGGCAGCACTGGCACTACTGCGAGTGCGACGACCCGACGACGGCCGGCGAGGGCGTGCAGTCGGTGGTCGTCGACCCCAGCATGCCGCCACGTGGCGAGAACCTAAATCGCGGGAAACTGAAGGCGACCTCCCGGCCCTACCCCAGGGCGGTCGCCGGCACCCCACTCGCCTACGACTTCAACCCCGACACCCGCGAATTCTCGATGACCTACTCGGT
Organism: uncultured bacterium; assembly: GCA_963786495.1. GTDB lineage: Bacteria > Actinomycetota > Thermoleophilia > Solirubrobacterales > 70-9 > JALZKA01. Next base: position 718,954 of record CAWAZL010000002.1, read on the forward strand.
CGAGGGCCCGGACGGCACGCGCCTCCCGCGCAAGATCCGCACCGAGATCTTCATCCCCCGGGTCCACTACCGCAAGGGCTACAACGTCACCGTGGAGGGAGCGCGCAGCTCCCCGCGGAAGCACTTGATTCGCTTGAAGCGCGTGCGTGGCGCCTCCGAGGTCACTGTCGAGGTAACGCCGGAGTGAGCGGCTACCCGGGTTGCCTTTGATCCAACAAAGCCTTGAGCGCGAGCACTCGCTCCGCTGAGGCACCCATCTCGTCGCGGGACAAGTGACCAGCCCGCAGCGCCGTCAGCGCCGCAGACTCGGCGTCGATTGACGCCTGCGTCGAGTGCGCGTACAGGAGCAGATCAACCGGAGCGCCGAGCGTTGATAGAGCAACGTCCTGGCGAGACGCAAAGGAGTCGAGCGCCGGAGTGTCCAGGGCGTCGGTGACCGACACCCCGGAAAAACCAAGACGGTCCCGTAACAGATCCTCAGCCACCAGCGGCGAGAGCACAGCAGGCCGCTCCTCCAAGTCCGGGTAGATGGCGGTGCTCAGCATCACCAACTCAACACCGCCCGAGATCAAGGCCTCGAAGGGAAGCAGGTCCTCCTCCGCCTCTTCTTGTGAGCGCGACACCACCGACGCTCCGTAGTCGGTGTTGATCCGCGCCGAGCCAAACCCAGGGAAATGCTTCGCCGTGCTGGCGACCCCGGAGGATTGAAGCCCCTCCGAGAATGCGACGGCGTAAGAGGCGACGGCGTCCGGCGAGTCCGAGAACACCCGCTGCTCGGTCTTCAGGGCACCGCCCGGGCGCCCGATGTCAGCGACCGGAGCCAGGTCCACATTGACGCCGTAGCCCCGAAGCGCGACGCCGGTCGCCGCCCCCTGTACCTCGGTCTCCGCCGCGGAGAGTTGCGCGCCCATCTGCGCAGCCGATGGATCTGGGGGCGCCGGCAGCCGCCGAATTTCGCCCCCCTCCTGATCGACCATCACGAGGGCCGGGAGACCTTCGAGACCTTTCCTCGCCAGCGCATGGATCTGATCGACCAGCGCAATGAACTGCTCAGAGTCGGCGTAGTTGCGGTCGAAGATGACGACGCCGGCCGCTCGCCCCGTCCGGAGCCGGTCGGCAACGGAGTCAGGCAGCGTCGTGCCCTCAAACGAGTAGAGGATCCGCTGGCCTACCAGCTGGCCCTCGGAAAGCCCGGAGGTCAGGTCCTTCGCACGCGTTGCCGCTCGTTCCTCCGGTGTGGGCGGCGGCGGTGCCGGTTGCTGCTCTTCAGCGGGCTCGCCGCCACAACCGATCACGCAAGCGGTCAGGGCAACAAGCAGCCAGGGTTGACGCCCTCTATCGGCCACGTAGGCGGCCGCCCTAGTACGGAGGCAGGTCTGCGTACCAGTCGCCGAGCATCCGGAAGTTGCTCCAGAACTCGCGCTTCGACTCCTCCGAGTCGAGTGACTGGTCGATGTCCGGGACGACGAGCGCTTCGATCGTCGGCGTGAACGGCTGCACCTCACCGAGCTTCGGCTCGAGCGGGCGAGAAAGCGGAACCTCGACCTCGTTCAACGCCTCCAGCGCCTCGCTGCCCATCACCACGATCAAGCGCGGCCCGACGATCGCGATCTCCTCGACAATCCGCTCGACGCACTCCGCCGCAGCGAGTGTGGGGTCGGAGATCGGGCACTTCACGCAGAGCGTGCCGTAGACGGTGAGCGGATCGACCCCGAGCCGCTTGAAGCTCTTCATCAGGGCGTTGCCCGGGCGGCCGTAGAACGCCACCCCTTCCTCGATCTCCGAGGGAGTCGGCGCGTATTTCAAGATCATCACGTCGGCCTGCGGGTGGCCGGAGCCCAAGACCGGCATCAGGTTGCCGCGCGGGCAGTGGGAGCACTCCTGGAGCCGACGGGTCAGCCCGTTCAGCTCGCGGATCGCGCGCTCGAGGTACTTCTCCTGAATCTCGTCGTCGGTCACGGGCACAGCCGGGAGGTTCTTCCGTGTAGGCGCCCCGCCTCCTGCCGCAGCGCCCTCCTGCATCAGGCCTTGCTCTTCAGCTGCTTGCCGCCCCGGCCGCCCGAGGTCTGGATGAACTTGAGCGCCTGTACGTAGACCAGGTTCTTGTGCTTGCGAACGATGTCGGCGTTTCGCATGGCCTCCAGGAACTCAGCGGGGCCATCGAAGTCGTGTACGCGGATCATCACGCTGCCGAGCCCCTGCGCGACGTGCGAGTCCGAGCCGGCGCCCGGGACGATCCGGTACTTGGTGGCGAAGCGCTCCGCCTCCTCGTTGAAAGTCGTGAGCGTCACGCGCGGGTTGAAGACCTCCAGGATGTCGATCTCGTCCACCATGTCGAGGAGGTGCTCGTAGTCGGGAACCGAGTGCAGGCGGTCGAACGGATGAGGCACGTAGACCAGTCCACCTTGGCGCCTGATCTCGGCGATCGTCTCCGCCATCGTCATCCCGCGCTCGATCTTCTCCTCGATGAAGAGGCCGATCACCTCTCCCTGCTCGGCAGTCTTCACCTCCTCGGCGACGATCACCTTGATCCCCACCTCGTCTGCGATCTCGCGCGCCTCGAGCGCCCCCGAGACGACGTTGTGGTCGGTGATCGCAATCGCGCCCAAGCCCTGCTCCTTCGCGGTCTCCAAAAGAGTGCGGACGGGCGTCGCGCAATCGGGCGAGTGGTCGGTGTGCATGTGAAGGTCGACGCCGATCTGCTTGCGACGTGAGATGCGCTTCCTGACGGCCGCGTCACCGCGCGGGTCCTGGCGGCGTGCCGCGAGCCTCGTATAAATCTCTTCGAGCTGGTCGCCGACGGCACGCCACTCCGGGCTCCCGCCCTTGGCGCCCTGGGTGAACTCACGGCGCAAGGCCTCTTTTCCGGCAAGCCGCTCGATCTGACCGGCCAGCGTGATCGCATCGCCGGGCGGGAACATCAGCCCAAGCTCTCCCCCTTCGACAAGCTCGTCATAGAGAGGGAGCTGCGAGACGATCGGCACCGTGCCAGAGCCAAGCGCTGCGCGGACAAGGCCCGGAGCTGTCCGCGGCCCGCCGGAAGCGACGCACATGATGTCGGCAGCAGCCACCAGCTCCTCGGGGTCCATGCGTCGCGGTCCGACAACACTCACCCGGTCGCTCAAGCGCTTTGAGATCCGCACGTCCGGGCCATCGGGGACCCAGATCGCCGCCTCCCAGTCGAGCTCCTCGGGGAGCCTGCGGAGCGCGCGCATGAATAGGCGAAGCGCGCCGCGCTCCTCCTCGACGCAGTAAGCGATGCGAACCGGTCGCTCGCCCGCCGGCTCTCGTCCGGGCCACTGCCCCTCGACGGAGCGCACGCCCGGCTCGACCAGCTCGTAGCCGCCCGGGAAGTAGCGCTGCATGAGGTCGACGGTCTCTCCGTTGCTGGCGGTGCGCGCATCGAGCCGCCCGAAGAAGATCTCCACGATGGGCCGGGCCACCTGGGTCGAGAGCACGCGCTCGGATGGCTCGTGGAAGCTGCCGACGTTGAGCGAGCGCGAGTGCCGCAAGGCGACGGATGCCGCGCTGGGCGCAAAGGGATCATGGACGTGGACGATGTCGAAGTCGACTCCGCCGAGCAAAGCCTCGAGGCCCTTGGAGACGTCGAGCGGAAGCGGGACGCCGCGTGCGCGAGGTCCAGGCGGCATCGGCAGCCCCGTCCCAACCGCAAGCACCGGCGGGCCATCGCCTCCCGCGCGCTCGCCGCGCCACGAGCCGTTGAAAAGCGCGTTCGGCCGTTCGCGCGCGGCGTTGATCAAGCGCCGAGCTTCACGCGTTCCTCCCCTGATGCTCGACGGCGCCGCGACGACGACCTCGTGACCCCTGTCGGCGAGCTCACACGCCGCCTGCTCTGCGAACTCGTTGATCTCATGCCGCTGGCCCCACGCCAAGGGGGTCACATGGGCTATGCGAAGACGGTTTCCGCGGGACGGCACAACCGCAGCATAGGCCGACTCGGCCGCAGGCTGAAAGCCGAGCGGCCCCCACCGCGGAGGACGGTGGGGGCCGCGATCCGGCTATGTCCGGCTCTTCCTAGCGGTCGAGCTTGAACTTCGTGGTGATCATCTGCTGGTTCCCGTCGCCGTCGGTGAACGTCGAGACGATCCGGAGCGGAACGGACTTCTTGCCCTTCGCGTTCTTGATGTCCTTGACGGCACCGTTGTCGAGGGTGAACACCTCGTCCGACTTGCCCGAGTTGGCCAGAGCGCCGGTGTCAACCGCCAGCTCATTGCCGTTCTTCAGCTGCAGCGAGCTCGAGACCGAGCATTCCTGGTCGCACGAGAAGCTGTACTTCAGCTGCTTCGCCTTCGTGACCTTCTTCTCGGCCTGGAACGGGACGCTCACCAGAGCGACCAGCGTGCCGGGAGTCGCTTCGTCATCGACGATCGCCACCTGGCTCGTTGCCGGAGAGGCGAACAGGTTCGCCGACTGGCTCGGGGCGCTCAGCGTGACCGTCAGGGTCTCCGCTGCGCCGGGCTCGTCGTCGGGGTCGTCCGTGATCGGGATCGTGATCGACTCTTGGGCATCGCCTGGGACGAACGTCAGCGTTCCCATTGACGCGGTGTAGTCCGACCCGGCCGTGGCCGTGCCGTCCGACGTCGCGTAGTTCACGGTCGCCGTCTGGTTGAGCGGACCTTCGCGGACAACCGTGACCGTCGCGCTGCTGCCGTTCTCGGCAACCGACGTGGTCGCGTTCGTGAACCGCAGCACCGGGATCGGCCTCAGCGAGAGGCTGTCGATCGGTGCCGAAGCCGCCGGCCCGATGCTGCCTGCGCCGACAACGGTGGCCGCACCGGTCAGCAGATCCAGGCGGTAGAACGTGGACTGGGCACCACCCACGGGCTGCAGTGCCGCATAGGGGGTGCCGGTGCCACTCTCGATGTCGAATCCGACGATCTCGGTCGTGGGGAAACCGAGCGCGCCCACGGTGTTGAGGGTGCCGTTGTTCGGCGGGTTCTGCGTCACGAGAACGTCGTTGCCGGTCTCGATGTCGTAGAGCGTGGTCGACGTCGTCCCGTCGATGTTGTTCGTATACGCGGAGCCCCCGACGACAGGGACGTCACCCAGGTTGGCGTCGGCCGGGGCAAACGCAAGGTCGCCATCGGCCTGGAGTCCTGCCGTCATCGTGTCGCCATCCACCTGCTGCCCGTTGTTCGGGTTGAAGCGGAAGTTGTTGTAGTTGGCATCGCCCGGCGCGACTCCAGCCGCGTCGTTGACCGTGCGAATCCGGTCGACCTGTGGATTGAAATCGAATCCGAACGTTGTGGGAGTGCCCGTAAATGGAACGACGTTTGGAGCCGCGACTCGCGTGGCGACCCAGTTGCCCGGAAACGCAGCCGGCGGATCCAAGACGTAGATCGAGCCCTGGCTCGCCTGGGCGAACAAGTTGCCACCTCGGGGGCGGTAGTCGATGCCGATCAGGTTCGTGTCCGTGACTCCCGCCGCAAACGTGACCGCGGACGGCCCCGTTGTGTAAGTGCCGGGGGTACCGACGTTGAATTGCACGATCTCGTCGCTCGTGTTGAGCCCAGTCACTGACTGGTGGACCGCATAGGAGGGAGCCGCATTGACGGCTCCCCAAATGAGCGTAAGCCCGGCCACTGCACCGAGCTTCGTGCGCGTCGAAAACTTCATGTCCCGCTTCCTCCTGGATTGGTGGATGTGCACTGCGTTACGCAGCGCGGGACGGTTCGGTTCAGCCCGAGCGCAGAAAAAGAAGGGCCCGCCGCGAAGGACGGGCCCTTGGCTCAGCTACCCGCTGAGGCTTCTCGCGAGACGGCTAGGCGTCTGCGGCGACCGCTTCGGCGGCGGCCTCTGCGGCTTTCGCGCCTTCGGCTGTGCGTGAGTTTGTGGCGATGAACTCCTCGGTCAGCAACCGAGCGTCCGCGTCGGGACGCTGCGTGTGCGGGGACTTCATGAGGTACGAGGACGGACCGTCGAGCTGGCCGGCAATGCCGTTATTGAGCGCGAGCTTGATCAGGCGGACGGCGTCGATCACGACGCCCGCCGAGTTCGGCGAGTCCCAGACCTCGAGCTTCAGCTCGACCGTAAGCGGCACGTCGCCGAAGGACTTGCCTTCGAGGCGGATGTGCGCCCACTTGCGGTCGGTCAGCCACGGCACGTAATCCGAGGGGCCGACATGGACGTCGTCGTCTGGCAACTCGGTGCCCATGACGGAGGTGACGGCGTTCGTCTTCGAGATCTTCTTCGAGTCGAGGCGCTCGCGCTCGAGCATGTTGAAGAAGTCCATGTTGCCGCCGACATTCAGCTGTGAGGTGTGCTGGAGCTCAACGCCGCGCTCGTGGAAGAGGCGGGCGAGGTTGCGGTGAACGATCGTGGCGCCGACCTGCGACTTGATGTCGTCGCCGATGATCGGGAGCCCGGCGTCCGCGAAGCGCTTGTCCCAGTCGTCCTGGCGGGCGATGAAGACAGGAAGGCAGTTGACGAAGCCAACGCCGGCCTGGAGCGCCTGCTCGACGTACCACTTCGTTGCGGCCTCGGAACCGACCGGGAGGTAACAGACGAGGACATCGGCCTTCGTCTCTTTCAAGATGCCGATGATGTCGGCGGTCTCGCCGGGCGCCTTGGTGATCTTCTGCTTGAGGTACTTGCCGAGGCCGTCGTGCGTCATGCCGCGATGGACCTCGATGCCCATGTGCGGGACGTCGGCGAACTTGATCGTGTCGTTCTGGCCCGACCAGATCGCCTCGGAGAGGTCCTTGCCGACCTTCTCGGAATCGATGTCGAAGGCCGCAACGAACTCGATGTCCTTTACGTGGTAGCCGCCGAGGTCCACGTGCATGAGCCCAGGGACTGACGCGTCGGGATCGGCGTCCTTGTAGTACTCGACGCCCTGGATGAAGCTGTTGGCGCAGTTGCCGACACCGACGATCGCGACGCGGACCTTGCCGTCGTCGGAGCGCGTGCCGTTTTTCGACGCCCCGTTGGTCTCGGGCGTTCCGTTGGTAGTGCTCATTGGTACGAGGTTCCTTTCGAAGCGGGTAGCGGCAAGAGGTTACGCCGCTCGAACCTTTTGGTTACACGCCGAGGCGCTAAATCAGACTTCTTGTGCCTGAAGCTCGCGCCTGACGTGCCATACACGCTGCCCCACCGTGAAGGTCGTGAGCCCGGCCATCACGTAGATCGAGGCCGGTAGGAGGTCAACCCCATCGATCAATTCGTTCGCCCCGAAGACGAGCCCGATTGAGAGGATCACGACCCTGACCGCGCGCGTCGCGATCCCGACCTTGCACTCGACCCCCAGCGCCTCTGCGCGAGCTCGCGTGTAGGAGACCATCAGCGAGCCGAGAACGGCGAAAACGCAGGCGGCAGCCGCGGTCGAGTCGCCGGCTTCCGCGAACTGCCAGGCGATCGCGGTGAGGACGATCCCCTCCTCGATGCGGTCGAGGGTCGAGTCCAGGAAGGCGCCGAAGAGCGTGCCCTTGCCCGACATGCGCGAGTAGCGCCCGTCGAGCGTGTCCATGACCGAGCCCGCAATGAACGCGAGGCCTCCCAAGAGGATCTGATCGGCCAGGATCAGGCCGGCGGCAGCGAGATTGCCGGCGAGCCCCGTCATCGAGATCGCGTTCGGCGTCAGCCGCGACTCGATCAGCCGGTTGCGCGCGTACGAGCGCCATGCCTGGGAGGAGCGGGAACCGGAAGCTCCCCCTCGCTTTCCATCAGGCTCCTGCTTTCGCGCGATTCACGGCGCCGAGTCTATGCGCCACTCGAGAGGAAATCGACCGCGCGCTCGATCAGCTCCGGACGGTCGATCCACGACCAGTGCCCCGCGTTCTGAACCTCTTCGAGAGTCGCGTTCGATAGTCGCTCAGCGAGGCGGCGTCCGTACTTGGGCCCCACGTAGCGATCGGACTGGGCCCAAAGCAGAAGGGCCGGTGCGTCGAGACGCTCGAGGTCGCGCCCGAGCGCCTCGAGGGCCTCCGGATCCGCTGAGCGATACAGAGCGAGAATTGCGTCGCGGGTGGCCTTGCGGGAGAAGTTCCTGGCGACTCGCTCCACGTAGGAACGCGGCATTGCCTCGTAGCGCGGGCGGCCCGGCGTCATGCCCAGCCCGATCATCGGCCCCCGTGACAGCGCGTTGGCGATTTCGCCCGCGGGGCGCCGGCGCCACACGAGGGCGGCGAGCCAATGCCACTCGAACGAGACGCCGAAAGGGACCGCGTTGAAGGCAACCAGACGCTCGATTCGCTCCGGATGGGCGAGCGCCGGGATCAGCCCGATCGAGCCCCAGTCGTGGATTGCCAGCGAGTAGCTATCGATGCCAAGCCTGTCGAGGAGCTCGCCGGCCCAATGGCCATAGGCCTGCACCGAGCAGTCGAACCGGCCAGGGTCGGGCGCCGGAGAGCGCCCGAACGCGGGCATGTCCGCTGCGAATGACGGACGACCGAGACGCTTCATGAACGGCAGCCAGTCATCCGCGTCCGTGGGGTTGCCATGCCAGAAGACCACCGGCGTCCCCTCCCCAGGGCTCTCGCGGACCCACGTCTTGATGCCGTCGACGTCGATCGTTCGCTCTTGCACGCGACGTAGATTATGTATCTGATGAGCTGCTTTAGCTGCGAAAGCAGCAGGTGTAGGTAGGTCTCTGGTGCCTGCAGCAACCAAGGCCGAGTGGAAGCGACCTCCCAAGCGTCGAGTCGTTGCCATCCGCGATCGCCTGCGCGAGATGTACGGCCAGCCCGTGAATAACCCGCACGAGGATCCCGTCCACGAGCTCGTCCTGACCATCCTCTCCCAGAACACGTCCGACACGAACCGCGACGTGGCCTACGCCGGTCTCAGAGCGCGCTTCGACTCGTGGCCCGAGGTGCGCGACGCGCCCACGGGTGACGTCGAGGAGTCCATCCGCAAGGGCGGCCTTGCGCCAACCAAAGCGCCCCGAATCCAGGCCGTCCTGCGCGAGCTCGGCGACCCGATCGACCTCGACTGGCTGGCCGATGCCCCGCGCGACGATGCGATCCCGTATCTGACTGCGCTGCCCGGAGTCGGCCGCAAGACGGCCGCGTGCGTGATGATCTTTTCCTTCGACCGGCCTGAGATCCCGGTCGACACGCACGTTCACCGCGTCGGCGGCCGGCTCGGCCTCTTCCGGTCGAACGCCTCGTGGGAAGAGGCGCATGACGAGATGCTGCGCGTCACGCCGCCCGAGGACGCGTACGAGCTCCACGTGAACCTGATCAACCACGGTCGCGCGCTCTGCCGCCCCGCCCGTCCGAAGTGCGGCGAGTGCGCTCTTCGGCGCATGTGCCCTTTCGCCCGGGCTAACGGGAACTCAACGTAGTTGCGGGAAACTACGGATGAAATGGTCTCCTCGTAAGGCCAATATCTCCTCGGCAGGAGTAACGCAGGCGATGGGGCCTGCCCAAACGAGGAGTCATTTTGAGTACGAGTTCCAAGCGTGCGCACGTGAGAGGGCGCGCGATCGCTATCGCAGCGGCGATCGGAATCGGCGTGGTCTTCCCGGCCATGGCCGAGGCCAAGAAGCCGATCAAGCCGTCCAAGCCCACGGTCATGACCCGCAACCTTTATCTGGGCGCCGTTCTGGACCCGGTCATCACATCGCCGACTCCGGCTGAGGGCTACACCGCCGTCGGCGAGATCTACAAGCACATGCAGGACATGAACTTCAATGCGCGGGCCAAGCTGCTGGGCCAGGAGATCGAGGATGCGAATCCCGATCTGATCGGCCTGCAAGAGGTCTCGATCTGGCGCCGTGACGATGTCGTCGACGGGCCGACGACTCCGGCAACCGAGGTCGTCTACGACTACCTCGAGCTGCTGATGAACAACCTCGAGGACCGTGGGCTCAACTACTCCGTCGCCGTGGTCCAGGAGGAAGCGGACCTCGAGTTCCCTACAGACGTTCGGGGTGGCGACAACGACGGGCCCGACGGTGTGGGTGATTTCGACGCGCGCCTGACGATGCAGGACGTGATCCTCGTGAAGGATGGCGTGAAGATCCTGGGGACTGGCAGCGCCAACTACCCAATCAACGCATCTGTCAATACGAACGCATTCGGGCCCGTGACGGTCGAACGCGGCTACACCTACGCCGACGTGCGGATCGACAAGAAGAAGTCGAAGGGAACGAAGTTCCGCTTCGTCAACACGCACCTCGAGTCGTTCAATGCGTTTGTCCGCAACCTGCAGGCGGGCAACCTCGTGATCGCGAGCGGCGTCACGGACACCGGCATGCCCACCGTTGTACTCGGTGACATGAACTCGGATCCGGACGATCCCACAACCGATCCTGGCCCTCCGGCAGGAGGCAACAACGACGCGTACGAAACGTTGATGGAGGACGGGCTCGCCGACCTGGGCGTCGAAGAGAACACGTGCTGCTTCGGCGAGGACGTCCGCGACCCGACGCCGATATTCACCTCGAGGATCGACCACGTGCTCGGCAAGGTCGGGGTAACCGAGCTGAGCTCGGAGCTCATCGGCACCGACCCGCTGAATCGCAGCGGTACGGGTCTGTGGCCGACCGACCACGGCGGAGTGGTCGCGCAGCTCCTCGTTGAAACACCCTAAGGATGGGATGCAGTTCGGGCGGGCGACCATGAGGGTCGCCCGCCCGGCTGTGCTTGATGATTGATCCCGGAGACGTGCGTGGGTTCCGGATCGATCATCTAGACTCGCGCCGGTGAATAGGGCTCCCTTTCTCGTCTTCGGCGGCTTTGCCGTCGTTTGCCTCCTCTTCGCGGCGAAGGTCCTCATGGGCCAAGGCGCGGCAAGCGCGGCGCCGGTCACCGTCGCCAGCCAGGACGAGGCCGGCAGGCAGCTCTTCGTAAGCAACTGCGGGCCATGCCACACGCTGGCCGCCGCAGGAACTCAAGGCGTGGTCGGTCCCAATCTCGACGTGGTCCTGGCGCCTGGCGGCAATGCCACTTTCGAGGGCAGCTACAGCCGCGCCCGCATCGCCATCGAGTGCGGTTTTCCCCCCGGCGGGGGACGGATGCCGGCCGGACATCATCCAGGGCGAGAACGCCGAGGAAGTAGCGGTCTTCGTCGGCGCCTACGCAGGCCAGGCCGGCTCTGACTCCGGCCCCTTGGTCGACACGGACGACGAGGAAGAGGCCCCCAGGGGCCCGGCCCCGGAGTCCTGCGCCCCCGCCGAGTAGCTCGAACAGAGCTGAGCGCGCATCACGACCACTGGGCGGGGGTCGGCGGATTGGTCTGACGGGGGTATCAGCAAGGACATGGATGTCCGTGCGTGCGGTCGCATGGACGCGACGCCCCCACATACCAATCGCCGGCTCCCGCCCCGCGTAGTATCGTCGAGCCACGTGCCTAGATCTGCTAACCTCTCGCTTAGATTTCTTTCGCAACCAAACTGAACTAGACCAGGAGACCAAACATGGGTAAGACCATCGGAATCGACCTAGGGACCACCAATTCGTGCGTAGCCGTCTTCGAGGGCGGCGAGCCCACCGTGCTCGAGAACTCGGAAGGCGGGCGCACCACCCCCTCCGTCGTCGCCTTCACGGACAAGGACGAGCGCCTCGTCGGCACCGTCGCCAAGCGCCAGGCCGTCATGAATCCCGAGAACACCATCTTCTCCATCAAGCGCTTCATGGGCCGCAAGGAGGCCGAGGTAAAGGAAGAGGAGACGATCGTTCCGTACAAGGTCGTCGCCGGCCCCGGCGGCGACGTTCGCGTGGACGTGCGCGGCAAGCAGTACTCGCCGCCCGAGATCTCCGCGATGATCCTCCAAAAGCTGAAGTCGGACGCCGAGGCAAAGCTGGGCGAGACCGTCGACTCGGCGGTCATCACCGTCCCGGCCTACTTCAACGACGACCAGCGCCAGGCAACCAAGGACGCCGGCAAGGTCGCGGGCCTCGACGTCAAGCGCATCATCAACGAGCCAACCGCCGCGGCGCTCGCCTACGGCATCGACAAGTCGGCCGAGGACCAGAACGTCCTCGTCTTCGACCTCGGAGGCGGCACCTTCGACGTCTCGATCCTCGAGATCGGCGACGGCGTCTTCAAGGTGCTCTCGACCGCGGGTGACAACCACCTCGGTGGCGACAACTGGGACAAGGCGATCGTCGAGTGGATGGTCTCCGAGTTCAAGAAGGACCAGGGAGTCGACCTCTCGCAGGACAAGAACTCCCTGCAGCGCCTCTACGAGCAGGCCGAGAAGGCGAAGATCGAGCTCTCCTCGACGCAGGAGACGCAGATCTCGATCCCGTTCATCACGGCGGTCGACAACCAGCCTCGCCATCTCGAGATGCGCCTTTCGCGCGCCAAGCTCGCCGAGCTGACCGCCGATCTCCTCGAGCGCGTCGTCGCGCCCGTCAAGCAGGCGATGTCAGACGCGTCGGCGGCCGAGATCGACCACGTCGTCCTCGTCGGCGGAATGACCCGCATGCCCTCCGTCCAGGAGAAGGTGCAGGAGCTGACCGGCAAGACGCCGCATCAGGGCGTGAACCCGGACGAGGTCGTCGCGATCGGCGCGGCGATCCAGGCCGGCGTCCTCTCGGACGACGTCAAGGACGTCCTGCTCCTCGACGTCACCCCGCTGACCCTCGGCATCGAGACCAAGGGCGGCGTGATGACGAAGCTCATCGAGCGGAACACGACGATCCCGTCGCGCAAGGCGGAGACGTTCTCGACCGCGCAGGACAACCAGCCCGAGGTGGAGATCCACGTGCTCCAGGGCGAGCGCGAGATGGCGACCTACAACAAGTCGCTCGGCAAGTTCCAGCTCGCCGGGATCCCGCCCGCCCCGCGCGGCATGCCGCAGATCGAGGTCGCCTTCGACATCGACGCCAACGGCATCCTCTCGGTGTCGGCCAAGGACCTCGGCACCGGCAAGGAACAGAAGATCGAGATCAAGGGCGGCTCCGGGCTCGACGACACCGAGGTCGAGCAGATGATCAAGGACGCCGAGGCCCACGCCGACGAGGACCGCGCGCAGCGCGAGCTCGCCGAGGCGCGGAACGTGGCGGAGAACGCCGCGTACACGCGCCGAGAAGCAGCTCACCGAGCTGAGCGACCAGATCTCCGACGACGAGAAGTCCGGGATCGAGTCGCAGATCGCCGCGATCCGCGAGTCGCTCGACTCAGCCGACGCCGCCGGACCTCACCGCGAAGACCGAGGCGCTCCAGACCACGTTCCACGGCATCTCCGAGCGGATCTACCAGTCCGCAGCGGCCGAGGGCGCCCCGAACGGCGCCGAGCGGCGCCTCCACCAACGGCTCATCGGCCGAGGCCGAGGAGGAGGTCGTCGACGCCGAGGTGGTTGACGAGGAGCGCTCGTAATGACGAAGCGACCCCAGGTCGAGGCGGACATCGCCGAGACGGAGGCGGCAGACGCCGCCTCCGTCGACCAGAACGCGGTGCCTGGCTCCGACGCCGTCGAGCCAGATGAGCCTGCCGGCGACGAGGTGCCTGGCACCTCAGTCGACGCCATGCCCGACGCCGAAGTCACCGACCCCGTCGCAGAACTCACGCGCGAGCGCGACGAATACCTCGACCTCGCCCAGCGCACGCGCGCGGAGTTCGAGAACTTCCGCAAGCGCTCGGCCCGTGAGTCCACGGAGGCCGAGCGCCGCGGGCGCGCACACGTCGCGCGCAGCCTGGTGCCGGCCGTCGACAACCTGGAGCGCGCGCTTCAGGCGGCCGGCGTCGACCTCGACCCCGCCAGCGGGACCGAGTCCCGGACCCTGAGCATAGCCGCGAGGTCTCGGCACACGAGGCGCTCGCCGCCGGCGTTGCGCTGGTCCATGGCGAGATCGTCGGCGCGCTTCGCGCGGCCGGCGTCGAGTCGTTCGACCCGGCCGGCGAGAAGTTCGACCCCAACCGCCACGAGGCGCTCTCGGCACGACCCGCTGCAGAACGGCGAGGAACCTGGCATCGTCGCCGAGACCCTCCAGCGCGGCTACTCGCTGGGCGAGGTCCTGATCCGCCCCGCTCGCGTGGTCGTCACGTCGTAGGGAAAGGACGCGGTAGAACGCCATGGCTAGAGATTTCTACGACGTTCTCGGCGTCGAGAAGAAGGCCTCGGACGACGAGATCAAGAAGGCGTACCGCAAGCTCGCGCGCGAGAACCATCCGGACCGCAACCCGGCGACCATGCGGCCGAAGAGCGCTTCAAGGAGATCCAGGGCGCCTACGACACCCTTTCCGACGCCGAAAAGCGCCGCGAGTACGACTCCGGCGGGGTCTTCGGCTTCGACCCGCGAAACGTTCGCGGGCGGGGCGGCGCAGAACCTTGGCGACATCTTCTCGTTCTTTACCCGCGGGCCGCGGTGGCGGAGCGGATGCGCGGCTCCGACCTGGAGACCGACGTCTCCTTGACCTTCGACCAGGCGATGTCGGGGACGGAGATCACCGTCACCGTGCCCAAGCAGGCCGCGTGCACGACATGCCGCGGCACCGGCGCCAAGCCAGGCACCGCGCCCCACACCTGCCCGCGGTGCGGGGGCCGTGGAATCGACGCTCAGAGCCAGGGCATCTTCTCGATCTCCCAGCCCTGCCCGCATGTGCGGCGGCCGCGGCCAGGTCGTCGATGACCCATGCTCGACCTGCCAGGGCGCGGGGCTCACGATGCAGCGCAAGCGCTACCGGGTGAACGTCCCGGCCGGCGTTCACGACGGCAGCCGCATCCGAGTCGCCGGCAAGGGCGAAGACAGCCCGGCCGGTGGCGAACCCGGCGACCTCTACGTCCGCGTCCACGTCGCTCCGTCGCCCGTCTTCGGCCGCCGCTCAGACGGCAACCTCGAGGTCCGCGTACCCATCACGATTCCCGAGGCCATCAACGGTGCAACCGTCGAGGTGCCCACGCTCGACGGCACCAAGCGCATCCGCGTTCCGGCCGGCACGCAGCACGGGACCATCCAGCGCCTGCGCGGCGAGGGCCCCCCGCGCACCGGTGGCCGCGGGCGCCGGGACATCCATTACCGGCTCGAGATCGAGGTCCCCTCCGACCTTCCCCGCGCCGGCCGGCGCGCAGTCGACGACCTCGCCAAGGCGCTCAACGGCCACAACCCGCGTGAGCGCATCCTGAACGCCGCGGGTGTGAAGAGAACGCAAGAGAAGCCGACCGGCGCCGAAGAGAAGATGGAGGCGTAATCGTGAGCTCGACCCGCCGAACCACACGGACGACCGTCAGAGTCGATTCGAACCGTGGCGTTTTCATGATCTCGGTCGCCGCCGAGCTTGCCGAGATGCACCCGCAGACGCTTCGCATGTACGAGGCGCGCGGGCTCATCACGCCGAAGCGCTCGCCGAAGAACACCCGCCTTTACTCTCAAGACGACGTCGACCGCCTCCGCCGCATCCAGGAGATGACGGCCGAGAAGGGCCTCAACCTCGCCGGAGTCGAAACGGTCCTCGAGATGGAGGCCGAGCTAGAGCGCACCCGCTCAGAGGTCGCGAAGCTCCGCGCGAAGGCCGCCGCGCTCGAGGCCGGGATGGCCAAGGAGATCGACAAGATCAAGCGCGGCGCCGAGATCGTCCCCTACGGCAAGTACGAGACCCAGGGCATCGAGCCGGCCCGAGCTCCCAGAGGCTAAATCTGCCACTCCCCGCCGTAGAGCAGGGGAACAACGCTCCGGTCCGCGGCGACGCCGTCGATCTCCACCTCCCGCCCGCCGACCATGAAGTCGGTGTGGACCTTCGATTGGTTAAGTAGCTCCCGCTCCGGCGCGTCTTCCGGCAGATCTTCGACCGTCCAGGCGAAGCCGGCGCCGTAGGCGATGTGCGAAACGGCGTTCTCGTCGAAGAGCGTGTTGAAGAAGACCAGCCCAGCGGCCTCGACCTGCGATGAGTTGTCGACAAGCGCTATCTCGCCGAGGCGGGTCGCATTCTCGTCGGTGTCGAGCTCTGCGCGGACGATGTCGGCCCCCTTCTCCGCGCGTACCCGGGTGATCTGGCCGCCGGCGAACGTCACCTCTAGCCCCTCGACCACGGCCCCGTTCAGCGCCAGTGGTTTTGTCGAGCGCACCACTCCCTCTGCCCGGTTGCGATCTGGGCTTGTAAAGACCTCTTCCGTCGGGATGTTCGCCATGTGGTCCTGGCCGTGCTTTGTCCGCTCGCGGCCGCCGAGGAACTTTGCGCCAGGGATCAGGCCGATCTCGAGCTCCGTCCCAGGGCCTCGATAGCGCAGGGCGTCGAATCCGCGCTCGTTGAGGATCTCGCACCTCGCGATGAGCTCGTCGGCGCGCTTGTTCCAAGCCACCGCCGGGTCTTCCTCGTTCAGCCGGAGCGCAATCTCGAGGGACTTCCAAAGGCGCTCGACGTCGGGCTCGCCCAGCGCCTCGGTCGCCCACTCCTCGTCCGGGTAGGCGACAATCGTCCAAGCGAGCTCGGAATCCGAGATGGCCTCGAGGTAGCGCTCGCGAAGATCTGGCATACGCGCATCGGCAAGCCGCTTTGGATCGAGCCCTTCAAAGATGTCTGCGTGGGCGGCCCCCACGATCAGTGCGGTCGCGCTCGCGCCGTCGATGGCCGCTTCCAAACGATTGATCTGCCATCCCGGGGTCATCCCCACCGACTCTTCCGGCGCGCCCGCCACGTGCGCGCGTTGGACCCAGGGATCGGTGAAGAGAACGTCGACGTAGGAAGCGCCGTGCGCGTAGGCGTCCTCGGTAATCGCGCGCACCAGCGGGGCGTGCGAAAGCTCGGCCTGGACCAGAACGGGCTGGCCCTTGCGGAGGTTCATCCCTGCTCCGACCACGAGCCGGGCGTAGCGCGCAAGGCGCTCGTCCTTCGTGGCACCGGCAGTCATGCGAAAACAGGCTATTCGGGCGCGTCCGAGCCTCGGAGCAGCTGCGCCGCGATCAGGCGGATCGTGTCCTCTCCATATATCTGCGAAGGGTTGCCGTCGGTGAGGACCGCGATCGAGTAGCTCTCTCCTCCCACGTCGACCCGCGCCGCCTGATGGACAAGGTGGCCGGCGTCGGTCGGCCTCCACCCACCTTTCAGCCGCACGACTGCCCCTTCGGGTGCTGCCTGGGGGATGCCCCACTGCTGCGTGGGGGTGACCGAGGCGAGCATCTCCGAACCCTGGCCGCCAAACGGAAGATCAAGAAGTTCATCGAGCTCGAACATGAACAGGGCCATGTCAGCGGCGGTGACCTTCACGTTGGACCAGTGGCCTGCGTCGCCGGCAAAGTGCGACATCTCCGCGGCCTTGGCTACGTCGTTCAGCCCTGCATCTCCCACCCGGGCGTAGATCGCGTCGGCCGCATCGTTGTCGGAGAGGGTGATCATCTGCTCGAGCAGCGACTTGGTGGCCGCGTCGAGCCGCATCTCCTCCGCGGCTAGCCGTCGCAGCTCGGCGACAAGGAGCATCGACTTCGAGATGCTGGCCGAATAGAACTGGCGGTCGGGCTCGAAGCCCATCGATTTCCCGCCCGGGCCGATTGCGGCGAACGCGATGACGCCGCTCCGCGACTCCGCGATCCGCTGCGCCTCAGCCGCCGCACCTTCCGCCGGCCACGCCAGGCGAACGGCCTCAGGCTCAGGCTCGGGCCTTGCTGCGGCCTTCTCGACCGGCGCGGTCTCGATGGCAGCGCGCTCCGGGGGAGCTTCGGCCGGCGACGACGTGACCGCCCGTCCGAACAGGAACCCGCCGACGACAGCCATCGCGAGGCTGAACGTGATGCCGGCCACCAGGGCGGTGCGGAAGAACCAGCCGCTTCGATGCTCGTCGCGCGCCAAGGTCACAGCGTATGTTGCGATCATGCTGAGACAGAAACGATTGAGTGAAGAAGAGCGAGTCGTCGGAGGCCTCTTGGCCGCGGGACGCATTGCGATCGGCGTGGGGATCTGGGCCGCGCCTTCGATCGCCGCAAAGGGCCTAGGGATGAAGTCGTTCGTCGGTGAGTCACTCGCGCTCGCGCGGTTGGCGGGGACCCGCGACGTGCTGCTCGGAGGATGGCTGGCCGCAGAGCTCAAGGAGGGCGGAAGCCCGCTCGCGCCCGCCGTGGCACTAACCGCCTGCGACGCAGCCGACGCCCTCACGTTCGCGCTCCTCGCCGGACGCGGAGGCGACGATGTCAAGCCCGGGCTTCAAGGGCTCGCTGCGGCCGGTCCGGCAACCGCGCTCGGCGCCTGGCTGGTGGCCCGCCTCCGCGGCTAAACCCTCCTAAGGAGTCAGACCCCATCGTGGTTCGTGGCTAACCTTTAGTCACTCACACTTAGATTTCTTGCTAGAATACGGCCAACATGAGACCTGACCGGCTTACAAATCACGCTCAGGAGGCGATCGCCTCCGCTCAGCGCGTCGCGAGCGCCTCGCGAAACACCGAGGTCGCGCCCGCGCACCTGCTCCTGGCCCTGCTCGAGCAGGAGAATGGCCTTGCCACCTCCGCGCTTCAGAAGCTCGAACGTCGACACGGCAGGCGACCGCCTCCGATGTGCGCGAAGCCATTGCCGGCCTCGCGAGCCTCTCGGGCGACGCCGCCGTCGAGCTTCGCCCGTCCCAGACGCTCGTCCGCACGCTCGAGCAGGCCGAGCGCGAGATGTCGAAGCGCGGCGACGAGTACATCACCGTCGGCCACCTCCTGCTCGCGCTTTCCGCCGACGACTCGCCGGTCTCGAAGATGCTGCCCGAGCCGGACGCGATCGCCAAGGCACTGGAGGAGATCCAGGGCTCCGCGCGCGTCACCTCGCCCAACGCCGAGGAGATGGCCGGCGCGCTCGAGAAGTTCGGCCGCGACCTCACCGCCGAAGCCGAGGCGCAGAAGCTCGACCCCGTCATCGGGCGCGACGAGGAGATCCGCCGCGTGATCCAGGTGCTCTCGCGCCGCACCAAGAACAACCCCGTCCTGATCGGCGAGCCCGGTGTCGGCAAGACCGCGATCGTCGAGGGCCTCGCTCAGCGGATCGTCGACGGCGACATCCCGGACTCGCTTCGCGATCGCCGCGTCATCGCGCTCGACATCGGCTCGCTGCTCGCCGGGTCCAAGTACCGCGGTGAGTTCGAAGAGCGGCTGAAGGCCGTGCTCAACGAGGTCCAGGAAGCCGCCGGCCGCATCGTCCTCTTCATCGACGAGCTCCACACGATCGTCGGCGCCGGCGCTGCCGAAGGTGCCGTTGACGCCGCCAACCTCTTGAAGCCGATGCTCGCCCGAGGCGAGCTCCGCGCCGTTGGTGCAACCACGCTCGACGAGTTCCGAAAGCACATCGAGCCCGACGCCGCACTCGAGCGGCGCTTCCAGCCCGTCCTCGTCGGCGAGCCTGACATCGCCGACACGATCGCGATCCTGCGTGGCCTCAAGGAGCGCTACGAGACCCACCACAGCGTGCGCATCACCGACTCCGCCGTGGTCGCCGCCGCAACTCTTTCCGAGCGCTACATCGCCGACCGGTTCCTCCCCGACAAGGCGATCGACCTGATCGACGAGGCCGCTTCGCGGCTCAAGATCGAGATCGACTCGGTCCCCACCGAGATCGACGAGGTCAAACGGCGCGAGACCCAGCTCGAGATCGAAAAGCAGGCGCTCCAGAAGGAGAAGGACGACGCCTCGAAGGCGCGGCTCGCGACGATCGAGGCCGACCTCGCCGACCTGGGCGAGCGCTCCGCCGAGATGACCGCCCGGTGGCAGAACGAGAAGCAGGCAATCGAGGCGATCGAGCAGGCGAAGAACAACATCGGCGACGCCGAGCGGCGGTTCGACCGCGCTCAGCGCGATGCGGACCTTGCCCTCGCCGGAAAGATCCGCTACGGCGAGATCCCCGAGCTCGAGGAGATCCTCGCAAAGCAGGAGTCGAAGCTCGCGGAGCTCCACGCCTCGGGCGTCTCCATGCTCACAGACGAGGTCACCGACCAGGACATAGCCGAGGTCGTCGCCAAGTGGACCGGGCATCCCCGTCTCGCGCCTTCTCGAGGGCGAGGTCGAAAAGCTCATCCACATGGAGGAGCGCCTCCACGACCGCGTGATCGGCCAGGACGAAGCGGTCGAAGCGGTGTCCAACGCGCTTCGCCGCTCCCGCGCCGGCCTCGCCGATCCGAACCGGCCGATCGGCTCGTTCCTCTTCCTCGGCCCCACCGGCGTCGGCAAGACCGAGCTAGCGAAGGCGCTCGCCGAGTTCATGTTCGACTCCGAGCAGGCGATCGTCCGCATCGACATGTCCGAGTACATGGAGAAGCACGCCGTCGCCCGCCTGATCGGCGCGCCTCCCGGCTACGTCGGCTACGACGAGGGCGGCCAGCTGACCGAAGCCGTGCGCCGACGCCCCTACGCCGTGATCCTGCTCGACGAGATCGAGAAGGCCCATCCCGACGCCTTCAACGTCCTGCTCCAGATCATGGACGACGGGCGCCTGACCGACGGCAAGGGCCGCACCGTGGACTTCACGAACTCCGTCCTCATCATGACCTCTAACGTCGGCTCTGCGGAGATCGCCTCCGAGTCGATCGACGAGCGCATGCGCGAGCGGATCGAGGGAATCCTCGCCACCACCTTCAAGCCCGAGTTCCTCAACCGCATCGACGAGACGGTGATCTTCCACCGCCTCTCCCGCGAGGACGTCAGCCGCATCGTCGAGCTCCAGGTCGAGCTCCTCACCAAGCGCGTCTGCGAGCGCGGCATCGAGATCGAGCTGACCGAGGACGCGCGGACGCTCTTGGGCAACCTCGGCTTCGACCCGACCTACGGCGCCCGTCCGCTCCGCCGCGTGATCCAACGCAAGCTGGTCGACCCATTGGCGTTGAAGCTCCTCGAGGGCGACTTCGCCGACGGCTCGCGGGTGCGCGTGGATGTCGAGGATGGCGAACTGGTCTTCAGGCCGGCGCCGACCGCGGTCGCCGACGTCGC
This sequence comes from uncultured bacterium, assembly GCA_963786495.1. Taxonomy (GTDB): domain Bacteria; phylum Actinomycetota; class Thermoleophilia; order Solirubrobacterales; family 70-9; genus JALZKA01. Next base: position 739,747 of record CAWAZL010000002.1, read on the forward strand.
CTAAGGCCAAGCGCTGGGCTCGTGACCCTGAGTGTGCGCATAGCGCATGCTGAGGGCAACATGCGCTATTGAGGATGGGCTCAACAGGGCGGCCCCACCTAGACTCCCGCGCGTGAGTGATGGGCACCAGCCCGCGCCCTTCGTCGTGGGAGTCGGGCGCTCGGGAACGACCCTGCTGCGGTTGATGCTGGACGCCCATCCCGAGCTTGCGATCCCGCCGGAGACCCATTTCCTGCCCGCCCTGATCAAGCTCTACGCCGGCGGGCGAGAGCCCGACACAGACGAGCTCGTCGAGGCCGTCGAGACCCACCCCGGCTGGCGCGACTTCGGCATGGACGAGGACGAGTTGCGCATCGCGTTTGCCGGGCGTGCCGGGTTCGCATCGGCCGGTGATGCTGCCGGTGCCATCCGCGCTTTCTACGCCGCCTACGCCTCGGCGCCACGACAAGCCGCGCTGGGGCGACAAGACGCCCGTCTACATCGAGTCGATCGCCCAGATCGGCAATGCGCTCGGCGAGCAGGCCCGGTTCGTCCACCTGATCCGCGACGGGCGCGACGTCGCGGTCTCGCGCGGCGCCCGCGCCGTCAAGCGCGGCCGCGAGGCGACTCCGGCCCACGACGAGGCGGAGACGTGGAAGCGCAGGATCGAAGGCGCCCGGACCGAGGGCAATGAGGTCGCGCACTACCTCGAGCTTCGCTACGAGGACCTGATCGCCGATACCGAGCGGATCCTGCAGCAGGTCTGCGAGTTCATCGATCTCGAGTTCGACCCCGCGATGCTCGACTACCACGAGCGGGCGTCCGAGCGCCTTTCCGAGCTGTCTGACCTGCCGGGAAAGGGCGGCAAGGTCAGACCCGGATCCGAGCGGATCGCCGCCCACGCGCTCACGTCCGAGCCACCCCGCGCTGACCGCGTTGAGCGCTGGCGCACTGAGCTCTCAGATGAGGCCGTCGCCGAATACGAGGAAGTCGCGGGCGAGCTGCTCCATGAGCTCGGCTACCCGCTCGCAGCGCCATGAGGGTCGGGGTCTCCTCGTACTGGTTCAACCGCGGGCAAGGCGTCGTCGGCCGGCAGCTCCGCTCGGCGCTCGAGACGCTCGGCCACGAGACCTTCATCCTCGCCCGTCCCACGCGCGAGACGAACATCAAGCCGTCGTTCGTCGACGACGAGGGCGTCTGGCAACAGGAAGGCGTGACCGTCGCGTCGAGCTACGTGATCCCGGGCGACGAGATGCTGGCCTGGGCTCGCGACAACGAACTGGACGTAGCGCTCTTCGACCAGAACTACCAGTTCGACGAGATCGGTGCGCTCCGCGAGGCCGGCGTTCGCACCTACGGGCGCTTCGTCTGGGAGCACTTCGGCGCCGAGCACGTCGAGCCGGCCCGCCGCGCGTTCACCGCCGTCTACTCGGTCACCGCGTGCGAGGGCATCGCTATCGCGCCCTTGGCCTCGAGACGCCCCGCGTGCCCTGGGGCATCCACCCCGAGTTGATCCGCGAGCCGGTTGACAGCGACGGCGAGGTTGTGCGCCTGTTCTTCCCCGGCGGCTTCATGTCGAAGCGAAAGCCCATGGAGGAGACGCTCAAGGCGTTCCGCAAGGCGAAGGGCGCGGAGCTTCGCCTGGTCGTCAAGGCTCAGGTGGAGCGCGGCGTGGACGCGGTCCGGGAGCCGCGCGAAAGGACGAGCGCTCGAGGTCATCGCCGAAGACCTTCCAACGGACGAGCACCTTCGCCTGTTCGCCTCGGCCGACGCATGCCTTGCGCCCAGCCGCTGGGAGGGCTTGGGCCTCCACCTCTTCGAGGCGACCGCGCTCGGGCCTGCCGATCGTCACCAATGACAACCCCCCGATGAACGAGGTTGTCGAGCACGGCGGAACGGGCTTCTTGTCCCCGGCAAGCCCTCGAAGCAGCGTCCGCGCTCGGACATCAGCTCGTTCGAACCCGATCGCCGGGCGCTCACCAAAGCCATCCAGAGCCTGCGCGACCCGGACCTGCGCGCCCGCCTGCGGGCGGGCGCGCTCCGAGGCGCGAGGAGCTCTCCTGGAACCGGACCGTCGAAGCGCTGGGGGCGCTCCTGGGAACCCCGGCGTGACGGGCGCGTGCGGAGCGACCGCACGCTCGTTCGCGAGCAGCTCTTCCCCCATCCAGCCGAGGAGGTCTTCAAGCCGTTCTCTCGGGCCGAGAACCTTCAGGCCATCACTCCTCCATGGCTCCGCTTTCAGATCGTCACGCGAGCTTCCGATCGAGATGCGAGAGGGCGCGATGATCGAGTACGGCTTCGCTTCCACGGCGTCCCGGTGCGCTGGCGCACCGAGATCGTTGTGTGGGACCCACCGCACCGGTTCGTCGACCTGGCGCTCCGGAGTCCCTTCGCGCTGTGGCACCACACCCATGAGTTCGAGGGGTCCGAGGGCGGCACCCTCGCCCGCGACCCGTCCGTTACCGCGTCGGTTTCGGCCCATTGGGCGAGCTGCGCACGGCTCTCTCGTCGGCAGGACCTTGAGGCCATCTTCGACTTCCGGCGCGAAGCCATCCGCGGCTGATCACGCGGTAGTGTGAGAAGCGCAGCTTTTCGAGGCCCATCCCGTGACTAGGAGGAGACGAGATGCCGACCTACGTGATGCTCACGAATCTGACCGCTGACGGGGTGAAGACGCTCAAGTCGAACCCGAGCCGCGTCGGTGAGGTCAACAAAGAGGTTGAGGCGCTCGGCGCCAAGGTCATCGACCAGTACGCGGTGCTGGGCCGTTTCGACTTCATCACCGTCGTCGAAGCGCCCGATCCCGAGACGATGGCCAAGGTTTCGGTCGAGCTCGGCTCGCGCGGAACGATGACCTCCGAGACGATGATGGCCATCCCCGCCGACAAGTTCGCCGACTCGATCTGAGCGGAGCTGAACCCGGGTCCGACCCAAGAGGCGCTCGATGAAGGTCCTCGTCGTCGGCGGCGGGGGTCGCGAGCACGCGATCGTGCGGGCGCTGAGCCGCTCGCCGAGCGAGCCGAGGTGCTCTGCGCGCCCGGCAACGCGGGCATCGCCGAGGACGCGCGATCGTCGACGGCGAGTGCCGAGGATGTGCGGCGATCGTCGAGGCGTGCGCGGACGGAGGCAGCCGACCTCGTCGTCGTCGGCCCGGAGGCGCCCCTCGTCGAGCGGCGTGGTCGACGAGCTCGAGGCGGCGGGATCCCCGCGTTCGGCCCGACAGCGGCGAGGCGGCGAAGCTGGAGGGCTCGAAGGTCCATCGCGAAGGAGATGATGGCCGAGGCCGGGGTCCCAACGGCCGGTCACGCCGTGCTCCGCGACTGCCGAAGAGGCGCTCGGCGCACCTCGCGGAGACCGACTATCCCGGCCGTGCTGAAGGCCGACGGGCTGGCCGCGGGCAAGGGCGTGATCATCTGCGAGTCACGAAGTGGACGCCCGCGCCGCCATCGACGTCTTCTTCGACCAGCGGCGCTTCGGGCAGACGGAGGTCGTGATCAGGAGGAGTTCCTCGACGGCGAGGAGCTTTCGCTCCTGGCCCTCTGCGACGGCGAGAACGTCGTCCCGCTGGCGCCCGCGCAGGACTACAAGCGCATCTTCGACGGCGACGAGGGCCCGAACACGGGCGGTATGGGGAGTTACTCCCCCGTGCCCGGCGTCGACCCCGAGCCGTGTCGAGGAACTGGCCGGCGCCGTCCACCGCCCCGTCGTCGAGCTCATGGCCAGCCGGGGCACGCCGTTCCGGGGCGTCCTCTACGCCGGGCTCATGATGACCTCGGCCGGGCCAAAGGTCCTCGAGTTCAACACCCGCTTCGGCGATCCCGAGACCCAGGCAGTCCTGCCCCGGCTGCGCTCCGACCTGGCCGAGCTCTGCCTCGCGAGCCGCGAGCCCGGCGGCCTCGCCGGCATGCGGCGCCGACTTCGCCGACGACTGGGCCGTGACGCTCGTCCTGGCGTCGGCGGGCTACCCCGAGTCTTCTTCGAAGGGCGACGTCATCCGCGGTCTTGGCGATGCGGCCGCTCTTGACGGCGTCGAGGTGACCCACGCGGGAACCGCCCGCGACGTCGACGGCAACGTGGTGACCGCCGGCGGGCGCGTGATAAACGTGACGGCGCTTGGCCCCGGCCCGGCCGAGGCGCGTGATCGCGCCTACGAGGCCGCGGCGATGATCGAGTTCGAAGGCATGCAATTGCGTACGGACATAGCCCAGAGGGCGACCGAACGCGTACCCGGCTAGACGGCCGCGGAGAAAGGGAGAAGCACACATGGAGACATCCGACCCAGAGGGTCGTCCGCAAGACGGAGACGGGCGTCGCCGCACCGACGCCCGACGCCACACCGGCCGAGCCGATGCCTGACGTCGAGAAGGCATTCGAGGAGATCGAGGTCGATGCGCCCCGCGTCGGGATCATCATGGGCTCGAAGAACGACAAGCCCAAGATGCAAGGGGCCGGCACGGCGCTTCAGGATGCCGGCATCCGCTACGAGGTGCGCGTGATGAGCGCCCATCGCGATCCCGAGAAGGTGCGGGAGTACTGCCACAACGCCAAGATGCGCGGCCTCAAGGTGATCATCGCGGGCGCCGGCATGTCGGCCGCGCTTCCCGGCGTTGCCGCAGCCCACACGGACCTACCGGTCATCGGCGTGCCGATCATGGGCAAGTCGCTCGGCGGGCTCGACGCCCTGCTCTCGGCGGTCCAGATGCCGCCCGGCATTCCGGTCGCCTGCGTTGCAATCGACGGCTCGAAGAACGCCGGAGTCCTGGCCGCGCGAATCATCAATTGTTGAAATTGACAATCACCAACAACACCTGCTGGTTTCGGACCTAAAGGTCCTCACTTGATTAATAGGTACACACGCGAGGAGATCGGCGCGGTCTGGACAGACCGCCGGAAGATGGAAGGCTGGCTCGCGGTCGAGCTGGCGGCAACAGAGGCGTGGGCGGCTGAAGGCGTCGTTCCCGCCGAAGCCGCGGCGCAGGCGCGGGAGAAGGCGGCGTTCGAGGTCGAGGCTGTCGCCGAGCGCGAGCGCACCACCAATCACGATGTCGCGGCGTTCGTCGACGTCGTTGCCGAGTCGGTCGGCGGCGACGCTGGGCGCTGGATTCACTACGGCCTCACCTCTTCTGATGTTCTCGACACGGCCCTCGCGCTGCAGATTCGCGACGCGGGCGAGATCGTCGTTGCCGGAGCGCGCGCTTACCGCGACGCCCTCGTCGCACAGGCGCTCGAGCACGCCGACACGCTCTGCGTCGGGCGCACCCACGGCGTTCACGCCGAGCCCACCACCTTCGGCCTGCGCCTCGCCGGCTTCGCGTTCGAGGCTGACCGCAACCTGAAGAGGCTTGAGGAAGCGTTTGCCGATGCCTCGGTCGGCGCGATCTCCGGAGCGGTCGGCACCTACGCCTCCGTTCCGCCGCAGATCGAGCGCCACGTGTGCGAGTCGCTCGGGATCCGCGCCGAGGACGCCTCAACGCAGGTCGTGCCGCGCGATCGCCACGCTGCGCTCCTTTCCGCGATCGCACTCGCCGGCGCCGGGCTCGAGCGCTTCGCGACCGAGCTCAGAAACTTGCAGCGGACCGAGATCCGCGAGGCCGAGGAGCCGTTTGGCAAGGGCCAGAAGGGCTCATCCGCGATGCCTCACAAGCGCAACCCGATCACCTCGGAGCGCATCACCGGGCTCGCGCGCGTACTTCGCGGCTACGCGCAGACCGGCCTCGAGAACGTCGCGCTCTGGCATGAGCGGGATATCTCGCACTCGGGCGCCGAGCGTGTCGTCCTGCCCGACGCGACCATCGCCCTCGACTACATGCAGCACCTCGCGACCCGCGTCGCCTCGGGCATGGTCGTCCACGCGGACCGGATGCAACAGAACCTGGAGCTGACCCACGGGGCCATCTTCAGCCAGCGCGCGCTGACCGCGCTGGTCGATTCGGGCATGACCCGCGACGACGCCTACCGAACCGTTCAGGCATCCGCCCAGGAGGCATGGGACACCGGAACTCCGTTCCGCGATCTTTTGAGCAAGGCGGCGCCCGACCTCGACCTGGATGCCGTCCTCGATCCCCGTGCTTACACGAAGCACGTGCCCGAGGTAATGGCCCGGCTCGAGGCGCTTCGCACCTGAGCCGGATTCCGCCGCCCCTCTAGCCTCTCCGCCGTGAAGCTCCTCGGGATCCCCATCGGGCGCCGGAGCGCGCCCGAACGCCTCCCCGCGCCATTCATCGTCGGAGTCGGGCGCTCAGGCACGACGCTGCTCCGGCTGATGCTGGACGCCCATCCCGACATGGCGATCCCGTCCGAGACCTACTTCGTGCCGCCGCTCATTCAGGCGGCGCGAGAGAACAAGCCGGCGTCAGTCGACGTGCTTCTCGACGCGATCGTCCGCGACGACCACCACCGCTGGGAGGACCACGGCCTCGACGAGGAAGATCTCCGTGCCCGGCTTGAGTCGCTCCACTCGCCGGCGCCCGGCGCGGCGGTGCGCGCCTTCTTCGACCTCTACGCCGAGAAGCAGGGGGCCAGCCGGTGGGGAGACAAGACTCCGCTCTATCTCAAGGAGATGAAGCGGATCTACTCCGCGGTCCCCGAGGCCAGCTTCATCCACATGATCCGCGACGGGCGAGACGTCGCGCTCTCCTATTCGAACCGCCTCCGACAGATGGACCCTCCGCGCGAGCCGCCGCCTCCGGGCAAACTCGCAAAGCGCTGGAAGCGCCTTATCCTGCGCGGCCGCCGCACCGCCGCGAGCCTGCCGAACTACCGCGAGGTCCGCTACGAAGAGCTCGTCTCAGAGCCTGAGCGTGTTCTCCTCGAGCTCTGCTCGGCGCTCGACCTTGACTTCGATCCCGCGATGACGCGCCACCACGAGCGCGCCGGGGACCGCCTCGACGAGATGGCGCGAGACCTACCGGAGGCCGACGGCCGGCCCTTGCGACCGGGCGCCGAGCGGATGCGGGCGCACGCGATGGCCAGGCAGCCGCCGCAGGCGAGCAACGCCGGCAAGTGGCGCGATGAGATGCCGCCCGGGGACGTGGCCGAGTACGAGTCCGTCGCCGGCGACCTCCTTGCCGAGCTCGGCTACGAGACCGGGGTGCGAGCGTGAGCGCCGAGGAGAACGAGCCTCTCGAAGGCGAGAGCGAGGAGCGCGACGGCGCGCCGCACGTGGGGAAGGTCTACGGGATCGAAGACCGGCCGGGACAGCACATCACGCCGATCACCTTTGTCGGCGGCACCGGCCGAAGCGGCACCCACATCGTCTCCCGCTTCCTGGGGCGCCACGGCCGCTTGCATGCGGTCGGCGTCGAGTGCCGGTTTCACGTGGAAGACCAAGGCTTTCCGGGATTACTCGACGGAACCGTCACCAAGGACGCTTTTCTCGAGCGCATGCGCGGGTTCTGGTGGAAGGGCACGATGACCGGCCGCGAGCGAGGGATGCACAAGTTCATGCCGCCGGAGCGCTTCGAGGCGGCGCTGGCCGAGTTCGACAGCTCGTTCGCTCCCGATGCGCCCGACGCCGCTTGTCGCAAGCTGTTCATCGACCTTCTGTGGCCCGAGGCGATGAGGAAGGGAGCCAGCGGCCTGATCGAGCAGAGCTGCGACACGATCGCTGCCGCGCCCACACTGATGCGCCTCTTCCCCGAGGCCAAGTTCATCCATGTGATCCGCGACGGCCGCGACGCCTCGGCCTCCAGGGTTTCGCAGACCCGCGGGCGCTCCTACCCGCGCACTCGTATGCAAGGGCTCAAGTGGTTCGAGAAGCGCCTCCGCCGGATCGAGGAGGGTGCGAGCCAGATCCCCCAGGACAAGCTTCTGCAGGTGAGCTTGGAGGACATCCTCCTTCCCCCTCGCCACGAGGCGGCGAAGAACGTCGCAAGGTTCACCGGCGTACGGTTCGGCCGGCGGATGCGCCGGTTCTTCTACGGCAAGATGGACCTCTCCCAGGCGAACGCCGTGCGCTGGAAGAAGGGCCTTTCGGCGCGCAAGGAACAGCGGATCGAGAAACGCTACGTCGAGATGCTCGAGAGCCTCGAGGCCGACGGGGTCAGCTCCGCTCCGTTTCTCCGTGCCGTCTACGAAGCGCGGCTTCCGGTTCCGCCCCCGCCTCCCGAGCCTGAGCCCGAGGGCGAGGAAGTCGCGGACGATTCGCTAGAGGTCGGCGTCCGGCGCGAAGCGTGAGCCTTCGTGCCCGGCATCGCCGGCATTGACGAGCGGCAGGCGCTCCTCGAGCCACTCGAGTTGGGGCGATGGCTTGAACGGAGGCTCGAGCTGGTCCAGGAAGCCGGGCTGGTGGAACCAGTGGCGGTAGTGAAGGTGGACGATCTCGTCCAGATTCAGCGCCTGTAGGGCGGGCGGCAGCTTGGGCCGGCGCCGGACGAGGTAGTTGTAACGGCCGTCCAGGGTCCGCACTTCCCCGCCGGGAAGCGTCGCAGCGAGCGAGAGCTGGTCCATGTTGCGCGGACCGGCCTTCGGGATGTGGTCCTCGTGGATCAGGGTGCGGAAGTTCTCGAGCCAGCGCTTAAAGACACCGCGCGACGGAGGCGCGGCAACCACACCCGCGCTCCAGTAGCCACGGATCCGCTCGCCGGTCCACACCGTCTCGACCCACGGTCCCTCGGGCGAGCCGCAGAGCTTGTACATCTTCTGCCAGTAGCGGTCCTTGAAGTCGTCGGGGCCGTACGAGCCGCGCTTCTTCTGGCCAACGGGCCGCACCGCGACTGCGTCGCCCAGGTCGGTGAGGTCGTCGGGCGGGTTGAAAAAGACGGTGTCGGTGTCGACCAGCGCGACCGACGCGGAGTCGAGCTCCGTTTCTGCCCAAGCCCCCGCGTACAGGCGGTTGACCATCGGGTTGTCGGCAAACTCGACGTTCAGCTGGTCGGCGTGATGCTCGACTCCCAGCCTCGCGAAAGCTTCAACCGTCTCGGAGTTGAGCCCGGTCTCTCCGCGCGGCTCCACGCTCACCAGCCGCGCGGCCGCATGGCTCCCGCCCCATTTGCGCATCGACTCGAACAGCAGGACGGCCTGCTCTTCCAGGGGGCCTGCCTCGACACAGGCGACCACGGCAAGGGAATCGCTAGAGGTCATGATTGGCGAGATCATGCCCGACCCCGCCACCGCTCCGTCGCCGCTCGAGGGTTCGATGCCGTTCGTTGTGGGCGCGAACCGCTCCGGCACGACGCTCCTTCGGCTCATGCTCGATGCCCATCCGGAGCTGGCTATCCCGCCCGAGACCCACTTCGTCCCGAACCTGATCGAGCTTTTCTCCGAAGGCGATCCCTCGCGTGACGAGGCGCTCGGGGTCATCACCTCGCGCCCCGAGTTCGCCGACTTCGGCCTGGCCAAGAACGAGTTGGCCAAGGCGATGACCGGCGCCGACAACTCGGCGCGTGGAGCCCTGCTCGCCTTCTATGGCCTGTACGCGGCGGGGCAGGGCAAGAGCCGCTGCGGCGACAAGACGCCCGGCTACTCGACCAGCATGCGGGAGATCGAGGACGTCCTTCCCGAAGCCCGCTTCGTCCACATCATCCGCGACGGCCGCGACGTCGCGCTCTCGGTCATGTCGCGCGGCCTGCGCGAGCGGACGGTCGAGGAACTCGCAAAGCGCTGGAAGCGGCGGATTAAGAAGACCCGGAACCAGGGCGCGAAGGTCGCGCACTACACGGAGGTCCGCTACGAGGACTTGATCACGGACACCGAGTCGGCGCTACGCCGCATCTGCGAGTTCCTCGACCTCCCATTCGACCCGGCGATGCTGAGCTATCACGAGCGCGCCGCCGAGCGCATGGGCGAGATGTCGGGAGAGCTCGAGGCAGCCGAGGGACGCCAGGGGCTCCCCGCCGGCCACCGCTCAGAGATGCACGCGGCCACTTCCCAGCCGCCCCAGCGCGAGCGGATCGAGAAGTGGAAGCGCGAGATGGACGCCGAAGACGTCGGGGCGTTTGAGGAGATCGCGGGCGAGCTCCTGGCCGAGCTGGGCTACGAGACGGGCTTCCTTTCATAGCGCTTCGCATGGAAAGCACCTAGTTGGCCACGCGACCCGCACCCGCGAGCGCTGGATGAATCGCCCATACCGCTACCAACCCTGCACTCGCGCATTGGTTGCTTCGGACGCGTAGCGCCTAAGAAGTGTGTTCGCCAGAGAGCTCGTAGCCGAGCTCCTCGAGGAGGTCGCCAGCGGTGTTCTCGAAAATCGCCACGTCTTGTGGCGACATGTGCTCGCGCCAGCGGTCGACCCTGTCCTCGCGTGGAGCGTCGGTCACCAGCTGGTGTGCCTCTACCCGCTCGTCAGCGGGGCGGAGGGCGCCACCGTCGTCGTCGTCGAGGTCTCTGGCGATCTCCTGAAGGCGGTCCGCTGAGCGCTCGTGGTAGGTGAGCATCGCCGGGTCGAATGGAAGCTCGATGAACTCGCAAATCTCGCGAAGGACTGCTTCGGGATCGCGGACCAGGTCCTCGTAGCGGACCTCCGTGTAGTGCTTGAGCCGGGGAGCCTGGCCGCGTGCGCGGTTGATCCGGCGCTTCCAGATCATCGCCAGCCGCTCAGTGGTCATCTCCTCCGCGTCGGTCCGGTTCTCGCGCGAGAGGGCGACGTCACGCCCGTCGCGGATCAGGTGGATGAACCGTGCTTCAGGAAGCGAACGCTGGACGATCCCCATCTGCTTCACATAGCCGGGGGTCTTGTCGCCGTAGCGGGACTTCCCATGGTTTTCGGCGTAGAGCCCGTAAAAGGCGCGTAGGACCAGCTTCGGGCGCACCGCCTTCAGATTCTTGAAGCGCTCGGTGAGCACCTCGGGATCGAGGCCGAAGTCCCCCCAGCGGCGGTGCTCGACCAGGAACTCCGTTACCTGCTCGGGCGTCAGCCGCTCCCCCTTCTTCCGGCCTTCGTGGAGCGCCTCGAAAAGCGCAGGAACAAAGTGGGTCTCAGGCGGGATCGTCAGGTCGGGGTGCGAGTCGAGCATCATCCGCAAGAGGGTCGTGCCGGAGCGATTGACCCCAACGACGAATGGGACGGGCGCCGGTCTGTTCGCGAGCTTCTGAGCCTTCTTTGCGGCGCGCTCCTGCCGGCGCTTGCGGCGCAGGCGCTTGCGGCGGCGCTCGATCGGATTGAGGTTCATCGCTCGCCTCCCGCTGCCGCTCGGATGCCGGACTCGTAGCCGAGCTCTGCGAGGAGGTCTCCCGCGGTGTCCTCGAAGGCTTCGATGTCTGCCGGGTCCATCTGCTCGCGCCAGCGCTCGACGCGCGTTGCCTGGGGCGGCTCGGATGTGAGCTTGAACGCATCGAGCCGGCGGGAGCCGGGGCGCTCGCGCCCGCTCGCCAGGGCGGGAAGGTCGCGATCCATCTCGGCCATCCGCTCTTGCGAGTGCTCGTGGTAGTTCAGCATCGCTTCGTCCCACTCGAGGTCAATGAACGCCGCGACGCGGCGCAGGGTGGGCTCCGTCTCGAGGATCAGGTCCTCGTAGCGGACCTCGAGGTAGTGGCCGAGCTTCTCCGCCTGGTTGCGTGCCTTGCGGATGCGGCGCTTCCAAAGGCGCGCCATGCGCGTCGCGTCCTTCTCCTTCCCCACCCTGTCCCAGACCGAAAGGGCGACATCGCGGCCGTCGCGGATCATGTGGATGAAGTGGGCCTCGGGCACCGCGCGCTCAAGCCGGCGCATCTGGCGCACGTAGATCGGCGTCTTGTCCCCCCAGCGCGTCTTGTCGTGGCGCTCGGCGTAAAGCGCGAAGAAGTCGCGGAGCGCGTCGCCCGCTGTGAGCCGGCGGTGCGCAGCGAGCCTCGTCTCGAATTCGGCGGCGTCCACGCCGAAGTCTCCCCAGCGGTTCTTCGAGGAGATCCATTCGGCGGTCTCGGGGGCCGTCAGGGGCGCCTCGGAGAAGCGCTTGACCAGGCGCACGGCGAAGTGCGTCTCGGGCGGGATCGCCATCGCGGGGTGTGCGTCAAGCATTAGCCGCAGGAGCGTCGTGCCCGAGCGTCCGACGCCCACGATGAAGGGGGCCGGCGGCTGAGCCGCGCCCGTTGCGCGGACGGAGTTCTTTCGGCGAAAAGGCAAGCGATCAGCTTGGCACAGGGACTCTGACGCGCCCGGCGAGCACGGCCGGAGTCCCCTGGGCGGGCGACATCGTCACGTTGCGGCGCGTCGGGCGCTCAGGCTCGGACGAGCCGGGGCGCAGGTCGCACTCGCGGATGATCGTCTGGAGCGCCACGCGCATCTCGAGCTGCGCAAAGGCGGCGCCGATGCACCGGCGGGTCCCGCCGCCGAAGGGCACCCACGAGTACGTCTCGGTCGCGCCGTCGAGGAAGCGCTCCGGCCTGAACGCGAACGGCTCCGGGTACAGGTCGGGCCGGGTGTGGGTGAGCCAGATGGAGGCCAGGATGATCTGGCCCGGCTCGAAGTCGTAGCCGTCGAAGGTGGACGGCTCGCGCAGCTCGCGGCCCGTGAACGGCACGACCGGCCGGATGCGAAGCGTCTCGGAGATGACGGCGTCGAGGTAGGTGTGATCGTCCCCTGCGCGAACCTCCTCGATCAGCCGCTCGTACGCATCGGGGCGCCGGAAGAGGAGGTCGAACGCCCACGCGAGCCCCGTCGCGGTGGTCTCGTGGCCGGCCAGGAGAAGCGTCATCAGTTGGTCGCGGATCTCCGCGTCCGACATCTCCGAGCCGTCCTCGAAGCGCGCCGAGATCAGCATCGAGAGGATGTCGTCGCGCTCCTCACGGCCGGGGTCGGCGCGCCGCTCGGCGATCTGAGCGGCGAGGAGCTCGTCGACGCGCGCGATCTTGGCCGTAAGGCGCTTGTACGGAGGCGAGTTGCGGATAGTGGGAGACAGGAGGCCGATCGCCCGCGGCGACCCTGATGCCGCCAGGATCTCGGTGAGGCCCTCGGAGAGCTCGTCGTGACGGCTGCCTTCCTCGACCCCGAACACGGCGCGCAGGATCACCTCCAGCGTGATCGTCTGCATCGTCGGGTGTAGGGCGAACTCCTCGCCCTTGCGCCACCCAGCGATCGCGTCGCGGGTTACCTCTTCGATCACCTCCTCGTACGCGCGCATGCGCTCGCCGTGGAACGGGGGCAGCATCAGCTTGCGGCGCTTCAGGTGCTCGGCGCCCTCCTGGAGGAGCAGCGATCCGTCGCCGAGGAGGGGCCGCAAGACGATGTTCCGGCCCGGCGCGATCGTGTTCTGGCGGTCGCGCGAATAGAGCGCCTTGACCGACTCGGCGTCCGAGATGAAGACCACCTCGCCGGGCCCGATGAGCGACGCGGCGAAAGTCTCGCCGAGCTCGCGACGCCATTGCTGCATGAAGGCGATTGGCCGAACGATGAAGCGCATCGTCTGCATCGGCTTCGAAAGCGGCACGCTTGGCGGAGAAGCCATGGGTGCGGATGTTAGATTGGCGCCGCATGAGTCCCGATGCCCTCGCAGACCTGAAGCTCGTCGCCTCCGGCAAGGTGCGCGAGATGTACGAGATCGAGGACGACCTCCTGATGGTCGCCTCCGATCGCATCTCCGCCTATGACGTGGTCCTCCCCACGCCGATCCCCGACAAGGGCGCTGTGCTCACGCGCATGTCTGTGTTCTGGTTCGAGACGACCGGCGACATCGTTCCCAACCACATGATCACCGAGGACGTCCCCGCCGGGGCCGAGGGCCGCGGCCTGCGGGTGAAAAAGCTCGAGATGTACCCGGTCGAGTGCGTCGTGCGCGGCTACATCACCGGCTCAGGCTGGAAGGAGTACAAGAGCTCCGGCGAGGTGTGCGGGATCAAGCTGCCCGACGGGCTCCAGGAGTCGCAGAAGCTTCCCGAGCCGATCTTCACACCGGCCACCAAGGCCGAAGTCGGCGACCACGACGAGAACATCTCCTTCGAGCGAGCCGTCGAGGTCATCGGCGATCGCGGCTTGATGGAGAACCTTCGCGACATCTCCATTGCGCTCTACGAGCACGCGCGAGACCATGCTGCGGAGAAGGGGATCATCATCGCCGACACGAAGTTCGAGTTCGGCTCTTCACCCGGAGCCGAGGTAGTGCTCGGCGATGAGGTGCTTACGCCCGACTCTTCGCGTTTCTGGCCCGCCGACGACTACGAGCCCGGGCGCGGCCAGTCGTCCTTCGACAAGCAGTACGTCCGCGACTGGCTCGACGAGTCGGGCTGGGACCACTCGCCGCCCGGACCGGACCTGCCCGACGAGATCGTCCAGGGCACCCGCGCCAAGTACGTCGAGGCGTACGAGCGGATCACGGGCCGCGACTTTTAGAGGTTCCGACGCGCAGGTAGCGTCCTTGGCGTGAACGTCTTCATCCAAGGCATGCGCCGTTCGGGGACGACGATCCTCTACGACGCGTTCGCCGAGGACCCGGACCTTCGTCGGTTCTACGAGCCTTTCCGCGAGGACGCCGAGACGCCGGGAGGCGGATCGGGGGCCCGTGCCGAGGATCTCTTCGCCGAAACGCGCCAGCTGCGGCGTGAGTTCAAGCGCGACGAACACCCCGGGGTTCCGCTCGAGCTCTTCAACCACGGAGGGCCAAGGGCTCCCGGCCTGGAGCTCCACCCGGCGCTTCCCGAGTGGGGGCTCGACTTCCTCGCCTACCTGCTGAAGCAGGCGCCGAACGTGCTGATCAAGGAAGTGCGCCTGTTTCGCAAGGTGCCCGACCTCCACCGCGTGGATCCCGAGGCGACCATGGTCCACATCGTCCGCGATCCTCGAGCGGTCGCGGGATCGATGCTCCTCGGCCGCGGGCGGCGCCATTCGACCCGCTACACGGACGCTGATGCCTTCTTTGAGGCTTGGACCCGCCGCAAGCTCTGGTCGTCGAGCGCGATCGCGCGGAACGTCCTTGCCGCGGGCGAGCACGAAGGCCTCGAGCGCGGCGTCCCTGACTTCATGCGCCCGCTGGTGGTCTGGAAGGCGGCGTGGGATGGGCTTCGGACGGACGGTCAGAGGCTCTTCGGCGACCGCTACGTCCTGATTCGCCTGGAGGACCTTCGGGTCGATCCCGAGGGCGAGCTCCACCGCATCTACGACGCAGTCGGCCGGGGGACGCCCGATGGGGTTCGCAAATGGGCGGAAGAGCACGTGCGCCGCGACTCCGACATTCCCTGGGGTGAGGACCCGCGCTGGGCCGCGGCGGCGAAGGCGCTCGGCATGCAGGGGGCGCTCGAGGACGCCGGATACGGAGAGGTCCTCACGCTTGCGGGATCAGCCCGGCCGCTGAAGCTCCGCTCACCCGATGCCGACGCTCCCTCGCGGCTCGACGCCGCCGTGGGCCGGGCCCGCCGCGCCGTTGGTCGCGCCACCGGCCGAGAGCCTCGCTAGCTTTGCGGTAGTGAAGGCGCGCGTACTCATCCGCCCCAAAGAGGGCATCCTCGACCCCCAGGGCAAAGCGGTCGAGCGGGCGCTTCCCGCGCTCGGCTTCGACAGCGTTCGCGATGTCCGCGTCGGCCGACTCGTGGAGCTCGAGGCGGACGACGCCTCGCACCTCTCCGAGCTCTGCGAGAAGCTCCTCGCGAACCCGCTGATCGAGGACTACGAGATCCAGGAGATCGGCTAAGCCGCCGTGTTTGGCGTCCTCCAGTTCCCCGGCTCGTGTGATGAGCGGGACGCGCTGGCGGCCTGCGAGCGGGTCTCAGACGCCCGGATGGTCTGGCACGAGGAGACGAGCCTCGACGGCATCGACGCGGTCGTGGTGCCCGGCGGCTTCTCGTACGGCGACTACCTGCGTGCCGGTGCGATCGCCCGCTTCGCGCCCGTCATGGACGCCGTCCGCGAATTCGCCGAGAACGGCGGACCCGTGCTCGGAATCTGCAACGGCTTCCAGGTCCTGTGCGAGGCGGGTCTTTTGCCCGGCGCGCTTCTGCCGAACGACGGCCTCCGCTTTCTCTGCCGCCAAGTCGACCTCGAGGTCGTTTCGACCGACTCGGCCTTCACCCGCGGCATGGAGATCGAGGACTTCCTCTCCGTGCCGGTCAAGCACATGAGCGGCCGCTACTTCGCTCCCCCCAACGTCCTCGACGAGCTCGAGGCGCGCGGCCAGGTCGTCCTGCGCTACGCGCCAGGCCAGAACCCGAACGGCTCGTCACGCGACATCGCGGGCGTCGCCAACGAGGCCGGCAACGTGATGGGCCTTATGCCCCACCCTGAGCACGCCGTGGATTCCCTCACCGGGTCGGACGATGGCCTGAAGCTCTTCGCGGCCGTCGCGAATACCGCCGCTACTGCCTAGTCACTCGAACTGACGGCGACGGCCTCTAGGGCCTCGGCCCTGGTCGAGAAAATCTCCCACCTGATAATCCGATCGTCGCGAAGCGTCCACACCTGCGCGTGCCCTTCCTCGACGGGAACGCCGCTCCCCTTCCCACGGCCGATCTCGCGGACTACCAGGACCACGCTCTGGCCGGCGTCGATGACCTCGTCAGCCTCGACGCGGTAGTTCGCGAACGTGCCCCAATAGTGTCGCGAAGCTTTGATGACTGCCTCCCGGCCCACGTACACGCGGTCGAGGTCCAGGATCGCTCGCGAGCCCCGGATGTCCCAAACCACGTATTCGTCGAGCATGCCCCAGAAGAGGTCCAAGTCCCCAACCGCCCGTCGAACCAGCTCGACATTCCTCTCCGACATAGCCCGACAGTATCCCGCCGCACGGCCGCGACGGTGGACCGCAGGGTGACCCGGCGCGAACCAACCGTCCGTCGCTACCCCCTATAGGGGGTACTCACGGACGTTTGCCCTCGGCGTAGGCGCGCCGACCCTCGTCGAGCGCCCAGGCGACCGCGTGGCTTCGAAGCGGCGTGGGCCTTCGGTGGCGCTGGCGCAGGCGGTCGCGCCTGGCCTTCCACCACTCGCTGTCCGGGAGCCCAGGCACGACACGCAGCGCCACATGCGCACGCAGCGCCAGGTCGCGCGAACGGAACTCGGCGCGGTCGCGGCTTGGCGAGACCGGGCCGCGCAGGCCGAGTGCTTCGCGTCTTGAGCGGAGCCATTCGAAGTAATCCTGCTTCGGCTTCGGCATGAGGAAGTCCGGATCGCGGTGGGGTTGCGCTTTCGGGACCGCGCGCTTCGTCTTCCCGAACACATTCCGGGGGACACCGGCGTCTTCTGCGATCCGGCGCGGGATCGGGCGGTCGTAGCCGGCGCCCAGGGCCCATGGGCTCATCTCCTCGGAGCGGCCGATCTCTACGACCTCCGCGACCTGGCGCGCCGCCCAGAACGCCGGTGCGCAGGTGACGAAGCCGGCATGGAGGCGGTACTCACAAAAGCCGAGTCCGGAGGCGTCCTTGCGGACGACATCGGGCCCGAGCTTCGACCACTCCGGATTCCAGATCGAGTCGCCGTAGAAGCCGGTGACGAGGGCAGTGCCCATCAGGTGCTCCTGAGCGCCGTGGAACCCGATCAGGCCGCTGCCCCCGCCGGCGGCAAGGAACGGGACCTCGGTGCCGCCGGGCAGCTGGGGCACCTCGCGCCACGCTCCGCGCTCGATCACGATCGGCTCGATCCCGAGCGCATGCGCGACCGGCACGCCGCTGTCCGGCTGGTCGCTCCCCGTGGTCTCGAAGCAGATCGCTCTTCGGCATCCCGCCTGGACAGCGAGCGCCGTCGCCGCGTTCGCGTCGTAGCCCGAGGAGAGCGTCCCCAGGAAGGCAAGCTGACAGCGCCGGGACGGGTCCGCCATGTTCGCGGCAAGCGCTGTAAAGGTGCTCGCGAGAAGGTCGCGGTACGCCCCGAAGTCGCCGAGAGCCTGCGAAGGACTCGGCTTGTCTCGCCGCTCCAGCTGACCGGACGACCAGGCCAGGTTCCGGAAATGAGTGAGGAAGGCGGGTCCTGCGGAGGTCTCGATCGTGCTCCGGCACTCATCGATCCCTTTGACGATCGAGGTCGCACGAGCCTGGTACTTGGGATCGGTCACCTCCGCTCCCGCTGCCCGGAGGAGCGCAAGCAGCGAGTTCGAGACGAAAGTCGTCCCGTCTGCCGAAACCACGTGGCAGAGACGATCGATCGTCGACGTTGGCGAGACGAACACCGCCTCGTCCCCTCGGATGCGGACCCCAGAACCGAGGCTCACCGCAACCTGGTCGAACGCTGCGTCGGCGAAGTCACCCTCCCACGCCCCCTCGTACGCCCAGCCCGGGCCCACCTCGACCCGAGGGCCGTGCAGCAGCTCCAAGTTGTCCCCGCACCGGGCCAGCCAGGCAAGGGGCGGCCAGTGCGGCATCTCGCGTGGCTCCAGACGCATCGCTCGGAGCGTAAAGCGCGGCGTCCCTGCACAAGTAGCCTCGCGCGCATGGGCGAGAACATCGACCCCACCTGGCTCTGCTTCCGAGCGGAGGCCGAGCCAGACAAGGGCTGGTTCGAGGAGCGGCTCGGGCGAGTACGACGCCACTACGCCCAGCTCGTTGACTACCCGATCGAGATCCAGAGCGCTCAGTCCGGCCGGGCCGGCGTGGCGGCGATCGGCGACGCCGAGCCGGCCTGTCGCTGGCCGCATTTTGCGCAAGACGGTCGGCACGCGGTCGCGACCGCGTACGTCCCCACCGGATGGGAGCGAGTCACCGGCCCGCAGGCGCTCACCGAAGCGCCGCTTGCGCTCGCACGCGCGCTGAGCCTCGACGCGGATGCGGCGGGCCACAACCTCAACGCACCGGCCGCGATCGGCGTGCTCGACCTCGACGCGGGCCGGCTGCTGATCGCCAACGACGCGCTCGGCGCGGCACGCGCGTACGAGACGGAGGCGAACGGCATCAAAGCCTGGTCGAACCGGCCCGGCGCTCTAGTCGTGTTCCTCGGCCTCGAAGCCCGCGCCGACGCTCGCGCCTGGCGGGCCCTGGCCGCAGCTTCTTGGTTCCTGGGCGATACCGCCCCGATCGAGGGCATGCGCCGGCTCCCCGGCGGCACGGTGATCCGGGCGGGAAGGGACGACATCGACGAGCACACGACCGGGGCGCTCGCCAACTGGGTCGCGCCCGGCGGCGACCTGTCCGAGCTGACCGGCCTCGCGACGGAGGACGCACTCGCTCAGGCCAAGAGCGCCGCCGACCTGTGGCCGGGCGAAGCCAAGGTTGACCTTTCGGGCGGGCGAGACTCCCGGCTGGCGGCGGCAGCGGTGATCGCGGCAGGAACCCCGGCGCGCTTTCTCACCTCTGATGCCACCCCCGGGGAGGCCGACGTCGCCCGAGCGCTGATCGCCGCCGCATCCGGTGAGCACCAGCACGAAGTGAGCAAGACCGAAGCGGGCTCGGCCACACCCAGCACCCCGCTCCTCCACAGGGCCGCGAACCTCCACCTTCTCCACGACGGCGTGCGCCATCCCCAGAAGCTCAGAGGCAAGATGACCCTCCCGCGGCCCCGGCCGCAAGCCGCAACCTTCTCCGGTCACGGCGGCGAGATCGCCCACGGCTTCTTCTACAAGGACGAACGCCAGCTGAAGAAGCTGTCGCGGCGATCGAAGCGCGTACCCGAGCGCATCATGCGCTTCTTCACCAAGGACCACGAGGCCGCTCAGCCCGAGGCCTACGAGGAGGCGGGTTCCATCGTGGACGAGGCGCTTGACGCCGGGCGCGCGGCGGGCCTGGAGGGGCCGGTGCTCCTGGACTGGTTCTACCTGACCGACCGCTTCGCACACCGCTCGGGACTCGCGACCGACTCCGAGCGCATCTCTGTGTTCGCGACCCCGGGATTCATCCGCGCCTCGTTCGCGCTCGAGCCCGAGGACAGGCTGACCGACAGGCTCCATCTCGAGATAACTGGAAGCCTGGTGCCCGAGTGGAAGGGCCAGCCCTTCTTCGAAGCAACGAAGGCGAAGTCGCCATCCATCCGCCGCGACCGCCTGTGGGAGATCGAACGCGACGCGGCGGTTTTCGAGGAGATCCTGGCCGCCGGCGGCGCCTGGACCGAGATTTACCGCGCTGACGAGACGAAGGACGCCTGGCGCAAGCTTCGCGCCGGCGGGGACGGCTCCGCGAAGTGGGAGGCCGTGTTCGAGGGCATCGTCTACCGGCACACCTTCGACGCGCACCTCTCGCGCGTGGTCGCGGCGGGCCGGGACTAGCCTTTCGGCCTCATGCCGGACGACTCAGCCATCTCCAAGTTCCTGCGCTCACGCCGCCTACGCGGCGCGGCGGAGCCAGGCTTGCCCGCGCCGTTCGTGGTCGGCGTCGGCCGCTCGGGCACGACGCTCCTGCGCCTGATGCTGGACGCACATCCCGAAATGGCGATGCCGCCCGAGACTCACTTCTTCGACAGCGTCGTCGCAGCGTCTGGGCGCCTGCGGTTCGGCCCCGAGCAGGCGCTCCACGCCATCACTGAGGACGAGCACCGGCGCTGGAACGACTTCGGCCTGGGCGAGGACGAGCTGCTCGACCGCTTCGAGGCGATCCGCCGCTTCAATGCCTCTGACGCCTTTCGCGCCTTCTACGAGCTGTACGCGGAGAAGCAGGGCAAGAAGCGCTGGGGAGACAAGACGCCTCCCTACGTGAAGACGATGCGCCGGATCAAGCGCGTGCTGCCAGAGGCACGGTTCATCCACGTGATCCGCGATGGGCGTGACGTAGCGCTTTCGAACAACAAACGCGTGATCGAGCGCGGCCACCGCGAGCCGGTGCCGGCGGCGCGCTCGGCCCGGCGCTGGAAGCGGCGGATCGAGAAGGCCCGAGCGGACGGCCCGCACCTGGGCGAGTACATCGAGATCCGCTACGAGGACCTCGTCTCCGATACCGAGCCTGCCCTTCGCAAGGTCTGCGAGTTCATCGACCTGGACTTCGACCCAGTGATGCTCCGCTACCACGAGACCGCCGCCGAGCGGCTGTCCGAGATGGCGGGAGCAATGCCTGCTCGCGACGGCCGGCCTGAGCGCGACGCGGGCGAGCGGCTGAAGGCACACGCCCTGGCCACGAAGCCGCCCACCAAGGAGCGGATCGAGGTCTGGCGCGAAGATATGAGCGCGGACGACCAGGCGGAGTTCGAGCGCGTAGCGGGGGACCTCCTGGACGATCTCGGGTATGCCCGAGCCGTCTCCTCGTAGGCTTTACCGCCCCCAATGGCAGTCCTCGTCCCATCCTTCCTTCGCCGCGGCCAAAGCCACGCGCCGTTCCCGTTCGTGGTCGGCATGAACCGCTCGGGCACGACGCTTCTGCGCATGATGCTCGACGCCCACTCGGACCTCACCATCCCGCCCGAGACCCATTTCGTGCCGGACATGATCAAGGCCGCCAAGGCCGACGGCTCCACGCCTGAGAGCGTGCTGGAGGCGATGAAGGAACACCGCGAATGGGGGGACTTCGAGATCTCCGACGAGGAGATGCTCGGCCGTTTCAACGCGCTTCCGAAGCTGAAGGCCGGCCCCGCTGTGCGCTCGTTCTACGACATCTACGCGGAGCGTCAGGGCAAGCCCCGCTACGGCGAGAAGACCCCCACCTACGTTCAGAAGATGAGGCTGATCCAGCGCGCCCTCCCCGAGGCGCGCTTCTGCCACGTGATCCGCGACGGCCGCGACGTGGCGCTCTCGGTCCTCGACCGCACGGTTCGCGACCTGACCGCAGGCGACGTCGCGAAGCGCTGGCAGAAGAAGGTGACGAAGGCGCGCGAGGACTCCCCCAAGCTCGAGCACTACATGGAGATCCGCTACGAGGACCTCATCCTCGACACGGAGCCCGTGCTCCGCAGCGTCTGCGAGTTCTTCGAGCTTCCCTGGCAGGACGAGCTCCTCACCTACCACGAGCGCTCGGCCGACCGCCTCCAAGAGATGGCGCGCGCCCTGCCCGGCGGGGGCAAGTCGAAGGAACTGTCCGTCGAGAGGCGCATGAAGACTCACGAGATGACGACGAAGCCGCCCTCAGCCGACCGCGTGCAGCGCTGGCGAAAGCAGATGACCGAGGAACAGCGCGTCGAGTTCGAAGAGGTCGCGGGTGGCCTTCTCGAAGACCTGGGCTACCCAATCGGCGAATCGGTCGACGCCGCAGCGGTCTAACACCGCTACCGAGATGCGGGTCGGCATCGTCACCAAGTGGTTCGCGTCCGGCCAGGCGGTCGTCTCGCGCTACGTGCGCTCGGCACTCGACGAGCTCGGCCACGAGACCTTCATCCTGGCCCGCGAGGGCACCGGCCCGCGCTCGGGAGTCGAGAACCGCGTTCCCGACCCCGTCTGGGACCAACCCGGCGTGACCGAAACGGGCGAGTCCGACGTGGCGCTCGAGACGTACCGCGAGTGGGTCCGTGCCAACTCGCTTGACGTCGTGATGACGGACAACCTCTACCAGTTCGAAGAGCTCGCGGCACTTCGAGCGGACGGCGTCAAGACCATCGGTCGCTTCGTCTGGGAGCACTTCGAAGAGAAGCACGTCGCGGGCACGAACGAAGCCCTTGACGTCGTCTACTCACTCCACCGCGGCGAGCAGGCGCGCTACCGCGAGATGGGAATCGACAGTCCCTACCTGGTGTGGGGCTGCCACCCAGAACTGGTAGCTGTCGAGCCTGACGCTGCCGATGATGGGCTGGTGCGCCTGCTCGTCCCGGGCAGCTTCATGGGCCGGCGTAAGCCTCTCGACGAGATGCTCGAGGCATTCGCTCAGACAAAGGACGAGCGCCTGCGCTTGATCATCAAGGGCCAAACTGCCCGCAAGGAGAACAAACTTGCGAAGGCCGCCGACGCCGACTCGCGGATCCAGATCCTGATCGAGGACCAGCCGACCGACCAGCACCTCTCGTTTGTCGCGGGCTGCGACGTCTGTCTCTCGCCCACGCGCTGGGAGGGGCTCGGGCTGCCGCTCTATGAGGCGATCGCTTTCGGCCAGCCGGCGATCACGAACGACAACGCGCCGATGAACGAGGCGGTGCTCAACGGTGTGAACGGCTTCCTCGTGAGCGCTTCGGTCGAAGGAACGGCGCGCTCAGGCATCACCTCGTGGAGCCCGGATCCCGGCGAGCTCGCCAAGGCAATCGATCGGATCGCCGACGACGCCGTCCGCGCCGAGCTCGCAGCGGGAGCCCGCGAGCTTCGCGACGGCGACCGCGCATGGTCGAAGACCGTCGCGGGTTACGGCGAGCTGCTTTCTTCGGTTTCCTGATGCGGATTGGCGTCGTAACGAAATGGTTCAACCGCGGCCAGCCTGTAGTGGGCCGCCACACGCGCTCGGCCCTCGACTCACTGGGACACGAGACGTTCGTGCTCGCCCGCCCGAAGAAGGAGCGCGGCCCGCAGCCGGGAGCGCTGTCGCGCGACGACGTCTGGGACCAGGCGGGCGTGACCGAGGCTTCGGAGTACGACATCCCGCTGGCCGACTACACGGAGTGGATCGAGCGCCAGGGCATCGAGGCGATCCTCTGCGACCAGAACTACGGCTTCTCAGAGCTCGCTGAGCTGCGATCGCAGGGCGTCAAGGTCATCGGCCGCTTCGTGTGGGAGCACTTCACCGCCGAGCACGTCGAAGGAGCGCGCAGCGCCTACGACGTCGTCTTCTCGATGACCCGCGCCGAGCAGGACCGTTATCGCGAGATGGGGCTTGAGACCCCGTACGTCCCATGGGGCTGCCACCCGGAGCTGATCGAGGTTGCCGAGGCAGTCGCGCGCGAGCCCAGCGACACCGTCACGTTCATCTTCACCGGCGGCTTCCTCGGGCACCGCAAGCCGCTCGAGCCCGTGCTCGAGGCCTGGTCGCTCGTCAGGAGCCAGCGCGCGCGGCTATCGTCAAGGCGCAGGTCGAGCGTTCGCGGCTCTCGGAAGCGGAAGCTGCCGCGGCGAAGGACTCGCGGATCGAGCTGCGGATCGCCGACGAGCCGACCCGCCGACACCTCGAGACGGTGGCGGCGGCCGACGTCACGCTCTCGCCCGCGAGGTGGGAGGGCCTCGGGCTTCCGCTCTACGAGGCCGTCGCGTTCGGCCAGCCCGCGATCACCAACGACGTCGCGCCGATGAACGAGATCACGCGGGACAGTGAGAACGGCCTTTTGGTGCATTCGACCCCGGACGGGACGGCCCGCTCCGGCATCCCGGCGCATGCCTTCGATCCTGCCGCTATGGCAGCCGCAATCGACCGCCTTGCCGAGGACGACGCGCTCCGCGCCGGCCTCTCAGACGGAGCGCTAGCGCTGAGGAAAGGCGAGCGCGCGTGGGAAAACACCGTCCGCGGCTTTGGATCACTGCTAGAAATGGCCGCCTCGTGAGCAGGTACCGAAAACTGAAGAAGCGCGGCCGGATCATCCTTGGGCGCAGGCGCCTGATGCCGCCCGACGAGTCCGTGCATCCGCCCGCGCCGTTTGTCTGCGGCGTCACGCGGTCGGGCACGACGCTTATTCGCCTGATGCTCGACTCGCATCCTGATCTCGCCATCCCGGGGGAGACCCACTGGGTGCCGAAGATGATCCGAAAGCTCGAACACAACCGCCTCAGCCCACAGGAGCTCGCTGACTACGTGATCGGGTCCAAGCGCTGGCAGGAGTTCCACCTGGACCCCGATCTTCTCCGGGAGCGCTACTCGCACATGAAGCGAGGCAACGCGACCGAGGCGATCCGCGCCTTCTACGAGCTATACGCCGAGCGGGAGGGGAAGACGCGCTACGGCGACAAGACCCCGGGCTACATCAAGGACATGGTGAGGATCCAGCGCTCGCTTCCCGAGGCGACCTTCATCCACATCATCCGCGACGGGCGCGACGTCTCCCTGAGCCACATGCGGATGAACTGGGGGCCGTCCACTTACGAGGAGTCGGCCCGGCTCTGGGTCGACCGCATCTACAAGGCACGCCGGATCTCGAAGAACGTTCACCGCTACCACGAGGTCCATTTCGAAGACCTCGTCCGGGACACCGAGGGGACGCTCCGCAAGGTCTGCGAGATCATCGAGCTCGACTTCGACCCCGTGATGCTCGACTATCACGAGCGTGCTGAAGAGCGCTTGGAGGAAAAGAACGTCGATCTGGTCCGCCGCCATGGCCCCACCCAGCCGGCCGCCGCGAGGATGGAGTCCCACAAGCTGGCCAAGGAGCCGCCACGCGCGGACCGCCTCAATGCCTGGAAGCACAAGATGACCCAAGAAGAGGTCGCGAGCTACGAGGCGATCGCGGGTCCAATGCTGGTCGAGCTCGGCTACGAGCTTTCGAACTAGCTCGCAGCGCTTTCAATCTGCAAGCCGGCTTGCGTCAGGCACGGCACCGTGCGTACTCACGCACGGAGGCTCGGTGTGACGCAACGGTTGTACCTTGTACACCCTCCCCGATTTGTGGTATCCACTACTACAAGTAGGTATTCCACAATGGATTGGGGTTAGAGGATGAATCGGTCTCGAACAGCGCTCTTGGGCGCTCTGACCGGGGTACTGCTGCTTGGAGCAGCGAGCTCAGCCAGTGCGGCTACGAGCGTGTACCACCCGACGGACGACGCGCGCACCTTTGAGAACTCGGACGGCGGCTGGACCGACTCGTCGCAGTACACGAACGGGCTTTGCATACCGGCCGTGACGTGTCCGGCCGTAGGAAGCTTCTACGTACCGGCTGGCGGCGCGGGGGGCGTCGATGATGGCTTCTACCGGACGCGACTGGTTGGCCTGGCGAGCCTGCTCTCCACCACGAGGGCGACGCTCACGAGCCCGACGTTCACCTACAACGGGGCTGCCGGCGAGGTGCCGGACTCCCTCGCGTTCACCCTGGACAAGCGCGCCGACGTTGACGCCCTGCTTCAGCTTCTGACCGAGGCGAACTACAGCGTCTACCTGGATCGGATCGGCGACGGTGGCGGTTCGGTGACGGTCGTCGACCATGTCGACGTCGCCAACTTCAACCAGTGGACGAGCATCGCTTCGGTCTCGGTCGACCCGAACCAGTTGACCATCGGCCACACCTACCGGATTCGGATCGTGACCGAGCTCGACCTCCCGGTTGGAGTGATCGACGACGCGAATTTCGACTACGACAACGTGGTCCTTCGCGCGGACGCGACTGATGACCCGCCCGCCCCGGATGGGGACGGCGATGGCGTACCGGACGCTGACGACAACTGCCCGACGGTGCCGAACACGAATCAGGCCGACGCTGACGGCGACGGCATCGGTGACGCGTGCGACTCGACGCCGGGCGGCCCGGACGGCGACGGCGACGGCATCCCGGATGCGGATGACAACTGCCCGACGGTCCCGAACCCGAATCAGGCCGACACCGATGGCGACGGCACAGGAGACGCCTGCGACTCGACGCCGGGCGGCCCGGACGGCGATGGCGACGGCGTTCCTGACGCCGACGACAACTGCCCGACGGTCGCGAACGCCGATCAGGCGGACGCGGATGGCGACGGCATCGGCGACGTCTGCGATGACACGCCGCAAGGCACCTCGTCCTGCCAGGGCAAGGACGCGGCGAAGAAGGAAGGCTCGGGCGCTGACGAGACCCTGAAGGGCACTCGTGCGCGCGACGCGCTGTTCGGCATGGGCGGACGTGACGCCGTCAAGGCTCGCGGTGGACGCGACTGCGTCAAGGGCGGCAAGGGCGCCGACCGCGTTTCCGGCGGCGCCGGCAAGGACCGCCTGAATGGCGGCACCGGCCGTGACGCCATCAAGGCCGCTGACGGTCGTCGCGACAAGGTGAAGTGCGGCGGCGGTCGCGACACTGCGGTGGTCGACCGCAAGGACAAGGTGTCGAAGAGCTGCGAGCAGGTAACCGTTCGCCGCTAGCGCCTGCTTTTCCCAACAAGCAGCTGAGGACCGGCGGCCGGGTCGCGAGAGCGATCCGGCCGCCGTTTCGTTACGGCATCCTCATCGGGTCCAGTCGCGAGAGCTTTCCGGTGGCTCGCAAGAGAGCCGCCACGTCCGTGGATAAAGTCGCTCACTCGTGAGCGAACCCGCCACAACCTCCAAGCACCGCGACCTCGGCCTGACGGATTCCGAATTCGCGTTGATCAACGAAAAGCTCGGGCGCGAGCCGAACGACGTCGAGCTGGCGATGTTCTCGTTGCTCTGGTCCGAGCACTGCGCCTACAAGCATTCGCGGAAGCTCCTCGGCCGCCTGCCGACCGAAGGACCGCGCGTCGTGATGGGCCCGGGCGAGAACGCGGGCGCCGTGGACGTCGGCGACGGATATGCCGTGGCGTTCAAGGTCGAGTCCCACAACCATCCCTCGGCGGTCGAGCCGTTCCAGGGCGCGGCCACCGGCGTCGGCGGGATCCTGCGCGACGTCTTCGCGCTTGGCGCCCGGCCGATCGCGATCCTCGACTCGCTCCGCTTCGGCGACCTCTCATCGGAGCGCTCGCGCTACCTCTTCGACCACGTTGTCGCCGGCATCGGCCACTACGGCAACTCGATTGGCGTCCCGACCATCGGCGGCGAGGTCTACTTCGAGCCCCCGTACGAGCAGAACTGCCTGGTCAACGCCATGTGCATCGGCTTCGCGAAGACCGATTCGATGGTCCGCGCGGCGGCCGCGGGCGTCGGGAACCAGGTGGTCCTGATGGGCGCTTCCACGGGCCGCGACGGAATCGGCGGCGCTTCCGTGCTCGCCTCGGCCGAGCTCGACGAGGCCGACGAGTCGAAGCGCCCCTCGGTGCAGATCGGAGACCCGTTCGAAGAGTCGAAGCTCGTCGAATGCTGTCTGGAGCTCCTCGGCGAGAAACTCCTCGTCTCCCTTCAGGACCTGGGGGCGGCCGGTCTCACATCGTCCGCCGCCGAGATGGCGTCGGCCGGCAGCGTCGGGATCGACATCGATGTCGCCGAGGTGCCCCTGCGCGAGGCCGATATGGAGCCGTTCGAGATCATGGTCTCCGAGTCGCAGGAGCGGATGCTCGCCGTGGTCGAGCCGGCCAAGGTGGACGAGGTGCTCGCGATCTGCCGAAAATGGCAGGCCGCTCCCGCCGTCGTCGGCGAGGTAACAGACTCGGGGCTCTTCCGCGTTCTGCGCGGCGAGGAGGTGACGGGCGAGATGCCGGTCGAGGCGCTCGTCGACGGCTGCCCGCTCTATGACCTCGAGCCCGAGGAGCCGAGCGGCTGGATCTACGGCAACCTGAAGACGCTCGAGGCCGACGACCCGAGTGAGATTCTCCTCGAGCTTCTTGCCTCGCCCTCGATCGCCTCCAAGAAGTGGGCCTTTGAGCAGTACGACTCGATCGTCGGATCGCGCACAGTTCGCCGGCCCGAGACGGCCGACGCCGCAGTCCTTCAGCTGCCCGAGACCGGCAACGCAATCGCGACCTCGATCGACGGCAACGGCCGCCGCGTCGCGTGCGACCCCTACCGCGGTGCGATCGAGGCGGTGCTCGAGTGCGCTCAGAACCTCGCATGCGTCGGCGCCGAGCCACTCGGCCTCACGAACTGCCTCAACTTCGGCAACCCCGAGAAGCCCGCCGTCGCCTGGCAGCTCGACCGCGCGGTGCAGGGCCTGGCCGACGTATGCAATGCGATGGATGTGCCGGTCGTCGGCGGCAACGTCTCGCTCTACAACGAGACGGACCGCGGCCCGATCTACCCCACCCCCGTCGTCGGGCTCGTTGGCGAGCTCCCGGACGCGCGCAAGGCCGGCGGGCTGGCGCTCTCCGAAGGCGACGCGATCGCGCTGGTCGGGCCGTTCAACCCCTCTCCCGCGGGATCTGAGCTGACGAAGCTCCGCGGCGGGCTCGAGCCGGGCCTCGCCGAGATCGATCTCGATGCGCACCTCCGCGCGCTCGCATTTGTCCGCGAAGAAGCCCGCGCAGGATCGCTCGCGATCCACGACATCTCCGACGGCGGACTTGCCTGCGCCCTTGCCGAGATGGCGATCGCCGGGAAAGTCGGCGCGCGCTGCGACCTGGACGCCCTGGTCCGCACCCGCGGCTCCGAGCCTGAGGCGGCCCTCTTCGGCGAAGGGCCCGGCGGCTATCTGATCGCCGGCAAGGAGGAAAGCGTGCGCGAGCTCCAGGCGCGCGCGAAGGAAGCGGACGTTGACGCGTGGGTGCTCGGATCCGCCGGGGGCGACCGCATCGAGATCTCGTCGGAGTGGATGGAGCCGAGCGTGACGGTCGCCGATGCCGAGGAGGCGTGGCGGTCGCTCGCGGACCATTTCGCCGAGCCGGCCGCAGCCGACGTGTAACGCCCCCGCCGCGCGGGCGACTAAGCCTGTATGACCCGCGAACGACTCGTGCCCGCCCTTGTTCTCGCCGCCGTGCTCGGGATCGGCCTTTTGGTCCTCCAGCGCTGGATCGCCGAGACCAGAGACGCCGCGATCATTCTCGTTGGCATCTGGTTCGTATTCGTCGGCGTTGTCGTCCTGGCGGTGGTGTCGAGAAGGCCCGAGCTGCGTGCGCCGCTGTTCGGCACACTCGCAGCGGTGGTCCTTGGCACGGTGGTAATCGGTTACGCCACCGGCTTCAAGGACAACGAGGTGGATGAGGACGTCGCGGTGGCCACCGAGCGGATCGCCGAGTCAGACCGTGACTCCGCGCTCACCGGCACCTCGGACGAGGGAGCGGGGTCAGATCAGCCAGCAGAGATGCAGCCGGACAAGCCAAGCGAGCCGGTGGAGCTGTCGCGCGGCGACTTCGTCGGCGTCGACGGACACACCGGGACCGGACAGGCAACCGTTGTGCGCGGTCCAAGCGGCAACCGCACGCTCACTTTCACGGACTTCGAAGTCGATCCCGGCCCGGGGGTCGTCATCTGGCTTACACAAGATGAATCGAACCTCGACGACCGCGTGGAGCTCGGCGGGCTCAAGGGCAACGTCGGCGACCAGCAGTACGAGCTCCCGGACGACGCCGACCTGACCCGCTACGACACGGTCGTTCTTTACTGCACCCCCTTCACTGTCCGGATCGCAGTCGCGCCCCTGAGCTGATCCGCACCCACTGGTAGCCTTGTTCGGTAGGCGAGAAGCCCGCTCCGCGAGTCAGATCCAGACCCAGGCGAAGCACCTCTATGAGCCAATCCCAAAGTGCCCCAAACGGGGCTCAACCTGCCATTCCCGACCGTGATGGCCCCCGCGACGAATGCGGAGTCTTCGGCGTGTACGCCCCTGGGTCCGAGGTCGCAAAGCTCGCCTACTTCGCCCTTTACGCGCTCCAGCACCGCGGCCAGGAATCAGCCGGCATCGCGACCTGCGAAGGCGGCCACATCACGACCCTCAGGGACACCGGGCTCGTCTCGCAGGTCTTCGACGAGGAAAAGCTCCGCGCGCTCGACGGCGATATGGCGATCGGCCATGTCCGCTACTCGACCACGGGCGGCGGCTCCTGGGAGAACTCGCAGCCCGTCTGGCGCGACGACGGCCGCGAAGTCGCCATGGCCCACAACGGGAACCTCACCAACGCCGTCGAGCTGTTCAACGGGCTGACCGACCAGGGTCTCCGCTTCCGCGGCACGTCCGACTCGGAGATCCTTTGCGCGATGCTTTCGGTCGCCGAAGAGCGGCCGATCGAGAATGCGGTCGAGGCCGTCATGCCCCGGCTTCGCGGCGCCTATTCGACGGTGATCATGACCAAGCGCGCCGTGGTCGCCTTCCGCGACCCGCACGGCGTCCGCCCCCTCTCGCTCGGCAAGCTCGGCGACAGCTGGTGCGTCGCCTCGGAGAGCTGCGCCTTCGACATCATCGGCGCCGAGCTGGTGCGCGAGGTCGAGCCGGGTGAGCTGGTCTCGATCGGCGAGCGCGGGCTCGAGACGCGCCAGGTGCTCGAGCCGAAGCGCCGCGCCCACTGCGTCTTCGAGCACATCTACTTCTCGCGCCCCGACACCCGGCTCGAGGGCAAGGTCCTCCAGGAGGTCCGCTCGAAGATGGGTGAGATCCTCTGGCGAGAGGCGCCCGCCGAGGCCGACCTCGTGATCTCGGTTCCGGACTCCGGCAACCCGGCAGCGACCGGGTACGCGCGAGCCGCCGGCCTGCCGAAGGACGACGGATTGATCAAGAACCGCTACGTCCAGCGCACCTTCATTCAGCCTGGGCAGGAGCTCCGCAAGCATGGCCTGCGCATGAAGTTCAACCCGCTGCCCGAGATCCTCGCCGGCAAGCGCGTCGTCGTGGTGGACGACTCGATCGTCCGCGGCAACACGACCCGCCAGATCGTAGGGATGCTCCGCGACGCCGGCGCGACCGAGGTCCACCTTCGCATCTCCGCCCCGCCGATCCGCAATCCCTGCCACTACGGCGTTGACATGTCGACGCGCGAAGAGATGATCGCCCACGAGCGGACCGAGGCGGAGATCGCCGCGGAGCTCGAGGCCGACTCGCTCGCCTACCTCTCGCTCGAGGGTGTCTACGAGGCTGTCGGCACTCCGCGCGAGCACCACTGCGACGCGTGCTTCACCGGCGATTACCCGCTTGGCGATCCCACCGCCGCGGACGGCAAGTTCGCGCTGGAGGAGATCGCCGCCATTCCCGTTCATCCGTGATCCCCGCTGAGGACGCGCTCCACCGCCACTTCGGGCACCCCGGTTTCAGGCCTGGGCAGCGCGAAGCGGTCCAGGCAGCGATGGCCGGGCGCGACGTTCTGGTCGTCATGCCCACAGGCGCCGGCAAGTCGCTCTGCTACCAGCTGCCGGCGCTCGAGGACTCAGAGGCGCTGACGCTCGTCGTCTCGCCGCTCGTCTCGCTCATGCAGGACCAGGTCGAGGGCCTGGGCGACCGCGCCGAGCTGATCAACGCTCAGCGCACGGGCACCGAGAACGCCGAGTCGCTCCGCCGCGCGCTGGCAGGCGAAGCGCACATGCTTTACGTGGCGCCGGAGCGATTCTGGGCGCCCGGCATCGGCGAGAAGCTGAAGGGGAACGTCGGCCTCTTCGTCGTCGACGAGGCCCACTGCGTGAGCCAGTGGGGCCACGATTTCCGTCCCGAGTACTACAAGCTCGGCGAGATCGCGAAGCGCCTGGAAGCGCGTTCGATCCTTGCCGCGACGGCCACGGCAACGCCACGAGTGTCGGTGGACATCATCGACCGGCTCGGCCTGGACGACCCGGTCCGGATCGCCACCGGGTTCGAGCGACCGAACCTCTCCTACGACGTTGTGCCCATCTCCGGCGATCGCGCCCGCGAGCGGGCCGTCTCGGCGCTTCTGTCGCAGTCCGACGCGCTCCCCGCAATCGTCTACTCGGGAACGCGAAAGCGGACCGACGCGACCGCTGAGCGGCTGACTCGAGAGCTGGGGCATCCGGTGCCCGCCTACCACGCGGGAATGGACCGCGAGCCCCGCGCCGAGGCGCAGCGGGCGTTCATGTCCGGGGAGTCGCCCGTGGTCGTCGCGACGAACGCGTTCGGGATGGGCGTCGACAAGGCGAACGTGCGCACCGTGATCCACGAAGCGGTGCCCTCCTCGTTGGAGGCCTACTACCAGGAGGCCGGGCGCGCGGGCCGCGACGGGCTGCCTTCACGCTGCGTTCTGCTCGCGTCCGGTCAGGACAAGGGCCTCCACGTCTACTTCATCAACCAGACCGAGGATCCCGGCGCCAAGTCTCAGAAGTGGGCGCAGTACAGGGCCGTCTGGGGCTTCGTCGACGGCGAGGGCTGCCGCCGCGTCGCGATCCTGAGGCACTTCGGAGATCGCTCGGCTCCGGTGTCCGAAGGCCGGTGCTGCGACTCCTGCGACGGACCGCTCGAGATGCTCGCGGCAGAGAAGATCACCGCGCCGCCCAAGCGCTCGCCGGCCTCCGGGGGCGACGAGGACATCCGCGACGCGATCCTGCGCGTGGTCGAGGAAGCCTCGCCTTCGGTCGGGCGCACGCGCGCCGTCGAGATCCTGCGTGGCGGACGCTCAAAGGTCGTCGTGAAGTACGCGTACGACGAGCTGCCCGGCTACGGCGAGTGGAACGAGTGGCGCGCCGAGGAGCTCTTGGGCGAGGTGGACGCGATGCTCGCGGCCGGCGTCATCCGCTCGACGGGCGGCAAGTTCCCGAAGCTCGAAGCAGCGGCCTAGCAAGTGACCTCTGCCGGCGGCTTGAGTTCCGGTACCTCCTTCCGCGTCGCCGTGCTCGCGTCCGGCACCGGCACCAACCTCCAGGCGATCCTGGACACGGTCCACGGAAAGGACGGCGTCGAGGTCGTGGCGGTCGGCTCGGACAAACCCGGCGCCATGGCGCTCGACCGGGCGACCGATGCCGGCATCGCGGCCGAGTGCTTCCCGCGCGACGGCTTTGACAGCCGCGAGAAGCGCGACGCGGCCATCTCCGAGTGGCTGTCTTCACTCGAGGTCGACCTGGTCGTCCTCGCCGGCTACATGCAGCTGCTCTCGCCGCAGTTCATCGGGAACTGGCGGGACCGGATCGTGAACGTTCACCCTGCCCTGCTGCCCTCGTTCCCAGGCCTTGACGCGATCGGGCAGGCGCTTGACGCCGGGGTCGATGTCACCGGCGTGACCGTCCACTTCGTGGACGAGGGAGTGGACACGGGAGCGCCGATCCTGCAGCGCTCGGTCGCTGTCCCCGCCGGCCGCGACGCCGCCGAGCTCGAGGATGCGATCCACGCGACGGAGCATCAGCTCCTTCCCGAGGCGATCCGCCTGATCGCATCGGGCCGCGTCTCCGCCGAGCGCGCCGCGGAAGCGCTCGCCTCGAAGGTGGACGTCGAGAAGACCGGTGTGCCGTTCGGTGACCTGACCGCGGATGAGGCCCGGGCCCAGGGTCAACGCCTGACGGACGTCGGTACCTGGGGACCGCTACAGCGCGTGGCCAAGGTCGCGCACGCGTGGAAGCTCCTTGCCGCGCAGATGGAAAAGGAAGGCCGCCCCACCGTCCGGGACCTGCCGCTGGCCGACGTCATCGAGCACGCCGAGCGGCTCTGGGTGATCCCGCCGCCCGGTGGTCTCGTGGAGGGCGTGCGGGGCTAGGTCCCAGCCCGGGTTGACGGGCGCACCCCGGAGGGGTAGTGTCAACTGCGATGGACTTGCAGTTGACAGGAGCCTGCTACTTGTGACCGCAAGCCATCCCGCTCCCGCGATCGCCGCCCGTGATTTGAACGAGGCGATCGCAGCCGTAAGGGAGCGGGGATTGCGCGTCTCATCGGCGCGCCGGCTGTTGCTCGAAGCGCTGTTCGCGGCTGATGGACCGCAGACCGCGGAGGAGCTCGCCACAGAGATTCCAGGCGGCGATGCCGCCTCCGTCTACCGCAACCTGGAGCGCCTGGAGGCGATCGGCCTGGTACGCCATGTCCACCTTGGCCACGGCCCCGGCCTGTATGCGCTGGCCGGCTCGCTGGCCGACGGCTACATCGTCTGCGACCTGTGCGGGAAGCGCGAGCCCGCGACCTCCGAGCAGCTCGAGCGCGTGCGAGGCGCCGTCCGTGAAGAGTTCGGCTTCGAGTCGGCCTTCTCCCACTTCCCGATCGTCGGGCTCTGCCCCGAGTGCGCGAGGACAAGCACGTGAGCTTCGACTTCCTTTACCACCCGATCGAGAGCCTCGACGAGTCGCTCACCCACCTCTTCGAGGGCGCCCCGCTGCTCGTCGCCCTGGGGCTTGCGTTCCTGCTGGGGCTTCGCCACGCTTCGGATCCCGATCACCTGGTGGCGGTCACCTCGCTGGTCACCGCCGAGGATGCGGACACGCGCTCGGCGGCGCGCCTGGGCGGCTGGTGGGGCGCCGGCCATGCGTTCACCCTTCTTGCGATCGGAATCCCGCTCATCGTCTTCAAGACGTCGCTGCCCTCGTGGCTCGAGAGCGGCGCCGAGAAGGCTGTCGGCGTCGTGATCCTGTTCCTGGCGGTGCGCGTGCTGTGGAAATGGAAGCGCGGCGACTACCGAGCGACTCCACACGGACATGAAACGCATGAGCACCGCCATCTCCATAGGGGCGAGCACGGGCATACCGAGGTGCGGACTCCCAGACAGGCGTTCTCGATCGGCGTTCTTCACGGCCTTGCCGGGACGGGAGCGATCGTCCTGCTCCTGATCGCCGCGCTCCCCTCTCAGGTGGAGGCGATGGCCGCGATGGCGGTATTCGCGCCCATGTCGATCGTGTCGATGGCCGCATTCACGGCGGCCTTCGCCTGGGTCCTGACGCGGCCGGCGATCGAGCCCGTCTACCGCAGCCTCCTGATCCCGATTCTCGGCGCGTTCGGCGTCCTCTTCGGGCTCTGGTACGTCGGGCTGACCTAGTCAGCGTTGACCCAGGCGGGCCGCCGCGACCGCCACCTGCCCATACGAGATCCCGCCGTCGTTCGGTGGTAGCGCGACGGGGACCAGTGTCCTCAGCCCTGATTCCTCGAGCTCTCTTCGTGCGCTTTCGAGGAGCAGGCGGTTCTGGAACACGCCGCCCGAGAGGACGACGGTGTCGAGCGCCCGCGCGCCACAGGCACGCTGGGCCGCTGCCGCCGCTGCGGATGCAAGCCCACGGTGAAAGCGCGCGGCGACGGTCCCCACGGCGACTCCCATGTCCAGGTCGGCCAAGAGCGCGCGGATCGCCGGGCGCGGATCCAGCACGAGCGGCGCCTCACCCTCGCCCTCTACCTGGACCTCGTACACGCCGCGCTCGTCCGGATCCGCTGCCCCTCGAACTCTGCCGCCGCCTGGCCCTCGTAGGTGACCTGAGCGCGGATGCCGCAGAGCGCCGAGACGGCGTCGAAGAGGCGCCCCGCGCTGGTCGTCACCGGCGACCCGGCTCCGGTCTGCACGATTCCGCAAACCGCCTCCCAGTCGGACTCGGCCACCCGATGGCGAAGCGCGCGAGGAATGGGTGGATGCTCTTCACCCAGCGCATGGGAGAGCCAAGACGCCGCCATCCGCCACGGCTCCTGAACCGCCCTATCGCCGCCGGGCAGGCGAACGGGCATCAACATGCCGGCGCGCTCGAACCCGGCGAGGTCGCCCGCCAGGAGCTCGCCGCCCCACACCGACGCGTCCTCGCCGTAGCCGGTGCCGTCGAAGATCACGCCCAGCGCCGGACCGGTCTCGCCGTGCTCGGCCAGGCACGCCGCAAGATGTGCGTGATGGTGCTGGACGCCGACCAGTTCCAGCTCGGGGTCTTCCTCCGCGCGCTCCAGCGCGTACCGGGTCGAGAGGTAGTCGGGGTGGAGGTCGTGCGCGATCACTCGCGGCTCGATGGCGAAAAGGCGCTCGAAGTGCTCGACGCCTTTGCGAAATGAGCTGAGCGTCTCCCAATTCTTGAGGTCGCCGATGTGATGCGAAGGCCAGGCGCGACCGCCCTTGGCGACGCAGAAAGTGCTCTTGAGCTCGGCGCCGCACCCGAGCGCCGCGGGCACCTCGATCGGCAGGCGCACGCTCTGCGGCACATATCCGCGCGACCGGCGCATCATTAGCGGCGTGGAAGGTGCGGATGGGGACAGGCCCCCGACGCTTCGCACGACCGAGTCGTCGGTTCGCATGTGGATCGGGCGGTCGTGGACCAGGAAGGCGTCTGCGATCTCGCCCAGCCGCTCGCGCGCATCGTCGTCGGCGTAGGCGATGGGTTCGTCCGAGACATTCGCCGAGGTCATCACCAGCGCGCGGCCGAAATCGGCGAGCAGGACGTGTTGGAGTGGCGCGTAGGGAAGCATCACGCCCAGGTCCCGGGAGCGCGGAGCGACCGCATGGGCCACCGGCGCCCCATGACGCCGCCGCGCGATCACGATGGGCCGCTCACGGCCGAGCAGAAGCTCCTCCTCATCGGCACTCAGCTCGACCAGCGTGCGCGCCTCTTCGATGCCCGTTGCCATCAGCGCAAAGGGCTTCTCCTCGCGATGCTTGCGGCTTCTGAGCGCAGCAACGGCCTCCTCGGAAGCCGGGTCGCAAGCGAGGTGATAGCCGCCGACACCCTTGACGGCCAGGATCCCGCCATCGGCCAGCATCGCCGCCGCCCGGGCGATCGCGTCACCCCCCTCGGTGCCAGGCACCAGGCGTGCGGTTGGGCCGCAGGCTGGGCAGGCGTTGGGCTGGGCGTGGAAGCGGCGGTTGAGCGGGTCGTCATATTCGGCCTGGCACTCCGCGCACATCCGGAACTCCGCCATCGTTGTCTGCGGGCGGTCGTAAGGAACGCCCTTGACGATCGTGAAGCGCGGGCCGCAGTCGGTGCAGTTGATGAACGGATAGCGGTGGCGCCTGTCGGTGGGGTCGGCGAGCTCGGTAAGGCATGCGTCGCAGGTGGTCATGTCGGCGGAGACCAGGGCGTCCGCCTCGCCGTGACTCTCCGACGGCATGATCTGAAAGCCGTTCTCGCCAGTGGGCTCGATCCGCTCGGCAGCGACCGACTCGACCACTGCCAGTGGTGGTGCCTCGTGCTCGATGAGGAAGACGAGCTTGCCGATCGTGGTCTCAGTCCCCTCCGCCTCGGCCACCACGCCGTGCTCGTCGTTCAGGACGTGTCCGGCGAGTCCAAGCTCGAGCGCCGAGCGGTAGACGAATGGCCGGAATCCGACGCCCTGGACCGTCCCGGTGACCCTGATTCGGACCCGGCAGACCTCAGGGGCCAATTGCCAGCTCCACCAGCTCACGGAGCACGTGGTAGGCGCTCGCCTGTGCCTCCTGAATGCGCGGGATGTGCTGGGAGCGGGTGACGATCACGTGGTCGGCGAGCGCGTTCTGGGCGATCTGACCTCCGTCGTACCCCACCATCGCGATCGTGAGCATCTCACGCTTGCGCGCCTCGGCGAGCGCGTCGATGATGTTCAGCGAGTTGCCCGAGGTGGAGAGTGCGAGCGCGGCGTCGCCCGTTCGCCCGTGCGCGATCACCTGTCGCTGGAAGATCGCCTCCACCCCGACGTCGTTGGCAACCGCGGTGATGATCGAGGTGTCCTCGGTGAGGTCGAGCGCACGGCGTGGCTCTCCGCTGCCGTCCGGCATCGGAACCCGGAAGTCGGCGGCGGCATCCATCGCGTCCGTGGCAGAGCCGCCGTTGCCGAACGTCAGCAGGCGCCCGCCTGCCTCGAACGCGCCGCGGAGCGCCGCCGCAGCCGTGGTCAGCTCGCCGCGGTTGTCGGTTAGCGTCTGCTCGCGGAGCGCCACCGATCTCCACGGCCTTGAGGAGGGCAGAGGCGCGCACATCGGCGACGACCGGCTCCAGATCGGTCTGCGCCTCGGACAGGAACGGGTAGAGGAAGCTGGAC
This sequence comes from uncultured bacterium, assembly GCA_963786495.1. Taxonomy (GTDB): domain Bacteria; phylum Actinomycetota; class Thermoleophilia; order Solirubrobacterales; family 70-9; genus JALZKA01. The sequence continues at coordinate 777,665 of CAWAZL010000002.1, forward strand.
GCGCCGGGGTCGTGGACCTGCCGCGCCTCGCGCCCCTCCAGGAGGCCGCGGTGGTCGAAGAAGACGTGAACGAGCTCCCAGAGCAGGTGATAGAGGGTCTCGATCAGCTCCTGTCGCACGTACGCGTCGAGATCCAGCGGCGGCGGGAACTCCCATTCCGCTCCGGACTCAGCGCCGAACGCAATCGTCAAGCACCCGGTGTCGCGCGCATGGATCAGGGCATCGCGTGCGTCCTTGGCACCCGGTCCCGCCTCTTCGCAGCCGAAGGCGATGGCGATGTCGTCCGGCTCGCACACCGCACGTGCCTGTGCGACCAGGTCTCCGCCTTCGGACGCGAGGCCGATGGCTGGCAGCGCCCGCTTGCCCACGATCACCGGATGGACGAACTCGACTGCCACGTGCCGGGCGTCGGAGCGCGCGACCGGCGTCGCGCCGAAGGCGACGAGGCGGCCGCCCCGGGCGAAGCGCTCCGCCATGCGATGGCAGCAGCGCGCGATGGGCTCAGCCTGCTCGTCGAAGAACGCCTGATTCGCCTGGGTCCGGACCCTGGCCAGCTCGTCGAGGCGCTCAGCGAGCGCAGGCGCTGGCGCGCTCAGGCGACCGCCTCGGCACGCTGCGGTACGCCGGCGAGCCACTCACGGAACTCGTCGACGCCCTCGCCGGTCCTGGCCGAGACGAGCATCGTCCGGGCGCCGGGGTTGACGGTCTCGATGTTCGCCAGCAGGCGATCGGTGTCGAAGTCGAGGTGGGGAAGGAGGTCGACCTTGTTGATCACGACCAGTTCGCACGCGCGGAACATGAGCGGGTACTTGAGCGGCTTGTCCTCGCCCTCGGTCACGGAGGTGATCATCGCGCGCACGTCCTCGCCGACCCGGAACTCCGCCGGGCAGACGAGGTTGCCGACGTTCTCGATCACCAGCAGGTCGATCGCGTCCAGGTCGATGTCAGGCATCGCGGAGCGCACCATGTTGGCGTCCAGGTGGCACTCGCCGCCGAATCCGTTGCCCGTGTTGAGCTGGACGACGGGGATGTGGAGGTGGGCGATGCGGTCGGCATCCATGGAGCCCTGCACGTCACCCTCGAGCACTCCCACCCGCAGGTCGAAATCGCGAAGCGACGACTCCAGGAGCGTGGTCTTGCCGGCGCCCGGGGCGCTCATCAGGTTGACGACGCGCACCTCGTTCCGGTCGAAGTCGTCGCGGTTGGCACGTGCGATCGTCTCGTTCGCGTCGAGCGCGTCTTCAGCGACCTTGATCTTCGTGCGGTGCATGACTCTCCTCGTCTCTAAGTCAACTGGGTTTCAGGCGTAGGTGCCTCGTCGGTGATCTCGATCGACTCGACCTCCAATTCGCCGCCGGTCAGTACTTCGCCGGGCTCGCCGCAGGTGGGGCACCGGAATGACGGCACCGGTGGCGGCCCTTCGGTCGCGTACTCCTCGTGCGTCGCCATCGGTGGCGGCGCGGGATCCCACTCGCACCAGCAGGCGGGACAGCGAAGAGATGAGTCGACGTGCTCGATCCGAAGCTCCGCCCCCTCGCACGGGGTCTCGCGCGAGACGATGTCGAAGTAGAAGGCGAGCGAGTCCGGGACGACCTGGCGCAGACGGCCGAGCCTGACGTCCACGACGGTCACCCGCTGCCCGCGCGCGTGCTTGATCGCGGTTTCGACGATCGCGGATGAGATCGAAAGCTCATGCATCAGGTCTTCGCCTCCGCCTTGGCTTTGGCCTCTTTGGCCTTGGCCTCCGCCTTCGCGGACTCATCGTCGGCAGCCTTGAATCCCTCGGCGCGCAACTCCTCGACCGTCTCCTGGACGAGCTTGACCCCGCGCTCGACTGCCGCCTCTACCTCGGGGGACATGCCAAGCCCGTGCTCCTCGACAACCGCGGGCTCGCAGGCGACGACGACGACACGTCCCGGCCAGCCGCCGACCGTTTTCACGAAGCGAAGGACGGTGTGAGGGTCCATGCCGTGGGGGTTGACGACCTCGCCGTCGCCGATCACTTTGATCTCTGCTGGGTCGGGGTCCATCACGTAGAGCGTCCCCGGTTCGCCGCCCTGGCGGCTGACGTCGACGAGGATCATCGCGTTGTAGCCGCGCATCAGCTCGTAGGCAAGGTCGAGACCACCCGTGCCGAAGTCGAGGACGGTGGCGCCCTCGGGCAAGTCAGTCTTCAGAAGGCCCTTCACGACCTCCGAGCCAAACGCGTCGTCCTTCATCCAGGTGTTCCCGACGCCCGCCACCAGGATCTGTGGCACCAGCTCCGCGTTCATGCGGGTTCCACCTCGTCGCCCTTGAAGAAGATGTAACGGCCCGTCTCGCGGAAGAGCTCCTGGGATGCATCGCCGTCAATCGTCACTCCAACGTGGATCTTGTCATCCATGTCGCGATAGATCCGCTCGACGGTCGCGGTGCGCCCCGAGAGCATCGTGTCCATCGGGTCGCGGCTCGATTCGCCGGGGTGAAGTATTACCTTGCCGCCCTTGTGAATCGTGCCGCGCGGAACGGCCATCTCGGGCTCGCCGGGGTTGGGATGGCCCGGCTCGGGCGGCGGGCCCGGGTCTTCCATGCCCGACAACACGTCGGTGGGGCGCATCAGGCCGTGGAGGCGCATCAGGTCCTCATCGGTCGTCCCCTCGGCCTTGGCGATCATCTCGCGCACGGCGGGGTCCTGCTTCTCGATCTCCTCGCGCTCGGAATCCGACAGCGCCTTCACATGGAGGATCAAAGCCTCCTCGATCTCGGTGTTGTCGAACAGGTTCCCCAGGCTGTGGGGCGAGAGGGCTGGATGGTCGGGCAGGACGATCGCCGCGCCCAGGATCGCGCGGTCCTTGGGATCGGCCAGGACGGGGAACGAGTTGGCGCTTCGGCACTCGGCCACGGCCTCACCGGCCAGGCCGGAGCGCTCGAGGGGCGAGGCAAAGCGGCCGGCGGTGGTCTCGATGACGACGTGGGTAGAGATGAGGCTTGCCTTGAGTGCCTCACCGCGCGTCATCTCGGCCGCATTCTCAACCGACGTGGAGTTGTGGACGCACATGCGCACGCGCGCAAGCCCGGGACCGGCATCGTCGGCACGGAGTCGGAAGCGGCCCTCGACGGGCTGATCTCCCTCGAACGTGAACTCGTGGCCGATGCCACCGTCCGCGAGCTCGGCCAAAGGCGTGGGTGGGATCTCGAGCGTGCGCGCCTCGCCCTCGTGGCGGTCACCCGCTGTCTGGAGGAAGCGGACCGTTCCACTCACCTCGGCGCCGTCCTCGACATGAAGGACGCAGTCGACGCGCAGGTGGTCGAAGGTCGCGGGGCTTTCCTCGGCGTATGCGGGCGGATAGACGATCCCGAACGGCGTCGGCGTTGCGTTCTTGGTCGCGGTCGGCGTGTAGGGGTAGAGCGCGTAGCCCTCGTAGAGGAGGGAGTCGACGAGCGTCTCGAGCGGTTTCTCCATCTCAAAGATCCTCGGTTCCGCTCTGCTCGGCGCGATCGATGATGCGGGTGACGGCGTCGTCGAAGGTCGGAGCGCCCATCTTCGCCTTGAGGTCCTCGATGCGGGAGACGGTCTCGGAGTGAAGCGGGACCCAGTTGCGGAACGGGTGGTGCTCAGCGGTAAGCCGGGTCCACGCCTCCATCGGCATCTCGAAGCGCTCCGAGCGGTCCCACGGCACCGGAACGGTCTGCACCCGGCCGTCGCCGCGCTCATAGAGGATCGAGCCGTTGAAATGGAAGCGGAGCGGCACCGTCCCGCCCTCGTCGAGCGCCCCGAAGTACTTGGCGGAGGCGATCTCCAAGTCGTACGAGACAGGCACGACCAGCTCGAACTCGCCTTCGCCCGTGAAGCCATGCACCATCGACGAGGTGGCCGCCCAGCGAAAAGCCCCCGTCGTCGAAGCCCACCGCTCGGGCCCGCCGAAAAGCTCCATCAACCGCTCCCGCTCCCCAGGCGCATAAGACCGCTTCCCGGGCTCAACCACAACGATTGCGGTCAGCGCGATGAGATAAACGGGCCGCTGCGAAGGATCACGAATGGTGCCTTTGAAGCTGAGAGCGGGCTCGACCGATTTGGGAACGGGCTCAACGGCAACAATCAGAAACTCCGGTTCCGCACCGGGGTCTGACCCCTGAACCTCAAGCGTTGACGCTTTCGCCGACGTGCCAAGGGGGTCTGACCCCTTCACGCTCCGCGGCACCTCGCCGTTCGTCTCACTCACGCTGGCGATCCTTCCCGCAACCGTTCGAAGAACGCCGCAATCGCTTGGTCCACGCCGTCGCCACCCGAGATGCCCTCCCACGCCACCTTCACGCCCCCAACCATCTCGTAACAGCGATCAATCGGCACGATCACGTACTGGGGCGGGTCGGACATCCGGTTGACGATGAACGCCTCGGCGTCCGGCTCGAGCTCTGAGAGCTGCGGGTTGGCCTCGACGAGGTCCGCCCACGCGTCCAGGTCGAGCTCGCACTCGGTCGAACCTGCGGGGCTGGGATAGAACGCGACGGTTTCGCCCGTGTCGCCGTTCTGCGTGAAGAACGCGAGCGCGATCGGGATGCCGAGCCGAGCCCACATCTCGTCGGCCATCTCGAGATCGTCAAGCCAGGTGATCTTGTGCCCGACGGGCCGGTACTCGGCCTCGGCCGACTTCTCCGCAAGGCAGACCTCGCACGCGCAGAGGATGCGCCGCTCGGAGAGATGAAGAAGGTGGCGGTGGTCATGAGCGATGGGCGTCCCGCAGACGTCACAGAGTTCGCTGACGTTTGAACCGGGGTCTGACCCCTCAACCCCAGGCGTACCGATTTGGCGCGAACGCCCACGGGGGTCTGACCCCTCGCGTCCCGGCGCCACCGGCCGCAGGCCCCGCAGCCCGCTCACCAGATCCGCCCGCTTGCGATTCGCAGTCAGCCGGTCGAGGGCGCCGTTGCCGTTTCCGTTGCTGCTCTCGGTCATGCGGTCTGAGGCAATGCGACCCTGACCCCGCCGGCGTCGGCGAGGAGCGGGACGGGATCGAGCTGAGCGCCGCCGTCGGTGGCGAGCCCGGCTCTGGGAAGGTCAAATGAGGCGCCGCACTCGGGACAGGCGAGCACGCCGCCGAGAAGGGTGCCGGAGGTCACAGGTGAGCTGCACGCCGGGCAGCAGTCGAGGAATGCAAGGAGCGTGCCGTCGATGCGGGCGACCGCGAGGGTCGCGCCGCCGACTTCGGCGGCCTGGATGCGGCCCTCGGCCACCGACTCCGCAGCGGCCAGGGAGTGCCAGGCGCCGCCGTTCGAGGAGTTGAACGCGGCCTGGGCCTGCGCCGTCTGGGACGCGGGTTCCTGCTCGCCGTTTGCCGACACCTGGAGGACGGGCAGGTCGAAGCCAGTCGATGGCTCGGGCTCGGAATCAGCGAGCCCCTCGACGATCAAGCCTTCGAGATCGGGGGCGACCTCGTCGAGCGCCTGTTTGACGGCCAGCTCGAGCGTCGCGGAGGACGCGGGGCAGGTCTTGCAGCTTCCCTCGAGCCGAATGCGCGCCACGCCGTCCGTGACGTCGAGCAACTCGACGCCGCCGCCGTGCGAGTCGAGATAGGGGCGCACCTGGTCGAGTGCCTCCATGACGCGCTCGTCGAGCGGCACCGGGTAGAGGTCGTGGATGAGAAGGAGGCTGGCGATGACGCCGTCGTCGGCCATCGCGTCGCGGATGCCCGCGGCGGGCTCGCCCGCGTTCTCGAGCGTCCCGACGATACGGCGCATGCCCTCGCCGTAGAGCTCGACGATCGCGCCGACAAGGTCCTCGGCGGCCGCCTGCGCCCGCGGGTCGCCCAGGTCCTCCAGCTTCGCCTGGAGGACCTGAACCCGCTCGACGAGCTCTTCGGCGCTGACGTCCTCGGCGCTCAGCAGCTCAGCCCCGTCGGTGTGTGCTGGACCTTCCGGACCATGCCCTTCCCGTTGTACATGTGCACGCCGCAGGGCAGGCATGGATCGAATGAGCGCACCGCCCGCATGATGTCGACGCCCTTGAAGTTCTCCGGGCCGTTCTCCTCGAAGATGGGCGTGTTCTGCACCGCATCCTCGTAGGGGCCGGGAGTTCCATAGACGTCGCGCACGCTCGCGTTCCACGGCGTCGGCGGGTAGGGCTGGTAGTTCGCGACCTTGCCGCCCTCGATCACCATGTGATGCGAGATGACGCCGCGGGCGGCCTCGTGGAAGCCCACCGAGACGGCGTCTTGGGGGACCTTGAAGTCGGACCAGCTCTTGGTCCGGCCTGCCCTGACCTCGACGAACGCACGCTCCAGGCAGTGCAGCGCGATCAGCGCCGCGTAGGCCTGGTGGTAGGTCCTGGCGCGGTCACGCTCGATCGCGTTGGACTTCTCCGGGACGTGCCACTCGAGCTGCATCTCGCCGTGGTTTGCCGACTTCGGCAGCACCATCTGGATTGAGTGGCCGGTCGCCTTGGCGTAGCCGAAGTCGACCAGGCCGGCCTTCGCCGTGCACCACTGGCGGGCGAACGGGCCGCCGCCGGTGTCGCATGCGACGTAGCGGTCGGTCCGATCGTCGTAGATCCGCGGCGAGACGACCCACGAGTACTTGTCGTTGAAGTCGCGTGCCTGCGGCTTCGGGATCGTCACCTTGTTCCACGGATGGCGCGGGTCGACGGGGTTCCCGAGCGGGTCCTTGTCGACGAACGTCTTCTCCGTCTCGGTCCAGTCGTCGAAGTACGACGAGCCGAGCAGGATGCGGATCTTGAGGTTGATGTCCACGAGGTCCGTGGTGATCAACTCGCCGCCGATCGCGATGCCGGGGGTGATGTACCGCTTGTTGCCCCACTCGTTCATGTTCTCGTACGTCGAGTCGGCGTAGTCGGGGTCGTCGAAGGCGCCCCAGTTGACGAGATCGGTCTCGCGGTAGCCGACCATGTCGTACCCCGGCAACTCCCTCAGGAAGAAGTCGTAGAGGTCGTCGTGCATCGGCACGCTGCGCTTCACGTAGTCGAAGTACCGCATGAGCCGCACGTAGTAGTCGGTGAGCGTCTGGTGCGTGATGTGCGCAGAGCAGCCGCCCGGCATGATCGTCGACGGGTGCGTGTGCCTGCCGCCGAAGAGGCAGTACATCTCGCGCGTGTACCGGGCGACCTGGAGCGTCTCCAGGTAGAAGTCGCCGGTGAACGGGTTGAGCGAGCGCATGATGTCGGCGATCGTCCGGTAGCCGTGGATGTCGGCGCCGGGCGAGAGCTCCTGCTCCGCCTTCTGGAGCAGTGAGGGATTCGTCTCCTTCACCATCTGCTCGCAGAAGTCCACGTTGCACATGCAGTCGTTGAAGATGGCGTGGTCGAAGATGAAGTCCGCCGTCTCCGCGAGGTTGAACGCAAGCTCGCCGAGCGGAGGCATCTTCACCCCATACGCCATGTTCTGGTTGAGACACGAGACAGTGCAGTGGTTATCGCCACAAATGCCGCAGATACGGCTGGTGATGAAGTGCGTGTCCCTGGGGTCGATCCCCTTCATGAAGATGTCGAATCCTCTGAAGATCATCGACGTCGAATAGCACTTGTTCACCTTGCGGTTGCTGAAGTCGATCTCGGTGTGGATGCCCAGCGAACCGACGATCCTGGTGATCGGGTCCCAGGACATCTCCTTGACCATGACCTTCTGATCAGCGGCGGGTGTCTCCGTTGCTGCCATTAGCTCTCTCCTCTAACTCTCTCTCGCCCTACTTGGCGTAGTTCCTGGGCGTATAGCCCGTGGTGAGCGTGTTCCCGGGCTTGCGCCACTCGGGCTCGACGTCGTACTTGCGGTCGATGTTCCGCTTGCGGAAGTACCGGACAGCGGGGCCGAACGCGAACCTCTGAAAGTTGGAGGCCATGTTTCCCCAGGCATCCGGGTCCATGAACGGCATGTACTTGTCGGGGAAACCGGGCATCGTGCAGGCCATGCAGATGCCGCCCACGTTGGGGCAGCCTCCGTAGCCGTCGACCCAGCCGCGCACCGGCACGTTGCACTTGACCACCGGGCCCTTGCAGCCCAGCTTCACCAGGCAGCGCGGGTCGTCGCCGTACTCGGTGGCGAACTGCCCCTGCTCGGCGAAACCGGCGCGGTTGCATCCTTCGCGGACCGTGCGGCCAAACAGCCACCGCGGGCGCAGCTGCTCGTCGAGGTCAGGTACCGGCGCTCTGCCGGCGAGGTGCATCGCCAGGTAGAGAAGGGACTCGGTGACGTTGTCCGGCTGCGCGGGACAGCCGGGGATGTTGACGACGGGAAGCCCGGCCGAGGACTTCCAGTTCCAACCCAGATGGTCGGCGACGCCCATGGCGCCCGTCGGGTTGTTCTTCATCGCTGGGATGCCGCCGAACGTCGCGCAGCTTCCCACCGCAACTACGGCCGCGGCCTTGGGGGCCAGGCGGTCGAGCCACTCGGTGGTGGTGATCGGCTGCCCCGTCTCGGGGTTGTCGCCGATCGCCGCCCAATAGCCGTCTCCCGAGAGGTTCTCGTTCGGGATGGAGCCCTCGACGATGAGGACGAAGGGGTCGAGCTCGCCCTTTTCGGCGCGCCACCACCACTCGATGAACTCGGCGCCGTTCTCGTACGCCAAGACGGGATGGTGGATGTGGAGCTTCGGCATCCCCGGGATCGTCTGGAGGATGAGGTCCTCCAGACTGGGGTTCACCGCAGAGGTCATGGCGACCGAGTCCCCATCGCATGAGAGGCCCGTGGTCATCCACAGAACGTGTGCCTCGACCGCCTCGGTCGCGGCTTGATCGGGTACGAACTCGGCCGGTAGCGCCATCGCTAACTCCTTGGTGAGGGGGCCCGCGCTCCCTCGTTGTGATGTATCTCGTGAGCACCTTTGGGTGCGAAAGCAGCAGGTGTCGTTAGGTATCTCGAACAACCGCTGCGGTTTGGATTCGGTGAAGTCATCAGCAGATCCTCGGCAGGGGGTCACCGGCCAGGAGGTCCATCACGCGCCGCCCGCCGAAGGCGGTCTCGACGAGGACCATGCCGGGGGGCTCGGCGACGACCTCCGCGATCTCGGCGGCGGCTTCGCAGCCGGGGACGGAGCGGAGCGCCGCGAGCGCGGCGTCGGCGGCCTCAGGGGCGACGAAGGCGACCATGACGCCTTCGTTTGCGACATACATCGGGTCGATGCCCAGGAGCTCGGACGCTCCCTCGACCTCGGGGATGACGGGGATTGAGGCCTCACGCACGGTGATGCCGACACCGGATGCGCGCGCCAGTTCGTTGAGGGCCGAGGCGACGCCCCCCCGGGTGGCGTCGCGCATCGACCGCAGACTTGGTCCGGCTGCATCCAAAAGAGCGTCGGCGACCGGCCAGAGCGAGCGACAGTCGGATTCGACGTCAGCCTCGATGCCGAGCTCGCCGCGGGCGAGCATGATCGCCGTGCCGTGCTCGCCGATCGTCTTGGAGACGAGCACGCGATCGCCGGACTTGAGCGTGCCCGTGCCAAGCGATGCTCGCGGGTCGATCTCGCCGATGCCCGTGGTGCAGACATACATTCCGTCTGCCAGGCCGCGCTCGACGACCTTGGTGTCGCCTGTGACCACCGAGACTCCGGCCTCGGCCGCGGTGCGAGCGATCGCATCGACCTCCCCCCGAAGGACGTCGGAGTCGAGACCCTCTTCGAGCACGAAGGCGAGGCTCAGCGCCTGCGCCTTCGCGCCGGCCGCAGCGAGGTCGTTGACGGTGCCGCAGACCGCGAGCTCTCCAATGGAGCCGCCGGGGAACTGGAGCGGCTTGACGACAAAGGTGTCGGTGGTCATGGCAACCGATGCGCCGGCGATCGTCACGATGCCCGAGTCGCCCAGCTCGGAGAGCTCGTCCGATCCGAACGCCGGGACGTAGAGCCCCTCGATCAGCGTTTGCGTCGCCTTGCCGCCGGCGCCGTGGGACATGTTCACGGCCGAGTCCTTGAAGCGCGGGCGCTTCGCGCGAGCCGTCTCGATGATCTCGAGAACGCGCTGCTCCCGGTCGGGCGCGGAAGGACGGCCGGCGCCGATCCGCTTCTCGGGCGTCGCGATTGGCTCGGTCAAGTCGCGACCACCTCCTTGTCGCGCGCGTAGCGACCGTAGTTGTAGTAGGCGGCGCAGGCTCCCTCCGGAGAGACCATGCAGGTGCCGATCGCGTGCTCGGGAGTGCATGCGGTGCCGAAGACCTTGCACTCCCAGGGCTTGATGACGCCCTTCAAGACCTCGCCGCACTGGCAGGCCTTGGGATCGGCGACGCGGACGCCCGGGACGGAGTACTTGAGCTCGGCGTCGAAGTCGGCGTAGCCCTCGGAGAGCTTCAGCGCCGATTGTGAGATGAAGCCCAGGCCTCGCCACTCGAAGTGCGGGCGCAGCTCGAAGACCTCGGCCATGACTTTGAGGGCTGCGGGGTTGCCCTCGTAGGGGACGACGCGCTTGTACTGGTTCTCGAGCTTCGCCTCGCCCTTGCTGAGCTGGGCGAGGATCATGCGAATGGTCTGCAGGACATCCAGAGGCTCGAATCCGGCGGTGACGAGCGGCTTGCCGTACTCGGCGGGGATGAACTCGAACGGGCGGACGCCGACGACTGTCGAGACGTGGCCGGGGCCGATGAATCCGTCGAGGCGCAGGTCGGGGGAGTCGAGGAGCGCGCGGAGCGGCGGCACGATCGTCACGTGATTGCAGACGCAGAGGAAGTTGGCGACACCCTCGGCCTTGGCGCGCTTCAGGGTGAGCGCGGTAGAGGGGGCGGTGGTCTCGAAGCCGATCGCGAAGAAGACCACGGTGCGCTCCGGGTTCGCCTTCGCGATGCGGAGCGCATCGAGCGGCGAGTAGACCATCCGGATGTCGGCGCCTTCTGCCTTGGCCTCCAGGAAGCTCTGCTTCGAGCCGGGGATGCGCATCATGTCGCCGAAGCAGGTGAGGATCACCTCGGGGTTCTCCGCGGCGATCGCGATGCCGTCGTCGATGCGGCCCATCGGCATGACGCAGACGGGGCAGCCCGGGCCGTGGACGAGCTCGACGTTCTCCGGAAGAAGGTCGTCGATCCCGTACTTGTAGATGGAGTGGGTGTGCCCGCCGCAGACCTCCATCAGCTTGTAGTGGCGGTTCGGGTCGACCTCGTTCAGGATCTCGCCGGCCAGGACGCGGCCGAGCTCTGGATCGCGAAATTCGTCGACGAACTTCACGCCGGTACCCCCAAGTGGGCGATCGCGGTCCCAGCGTGGACGAGGAGCTCGTCGCCCGTGGACACTTCGCCCACGAGCGCGATCTCGACCGTCTCGGTCTGCCCCTCCTCATTCGTGCAAAGCGCCAGCATGCGCTCCGTGTCCACGCGCTCGACCCGCAGCGGGAGGGCCACATCGCCACAGGTGATGCAACCCTCCTCCCCTACGCCGCAGGCGCCGGCGTGGCCGGCGTGATCCCCCTGTGGCTGTGGGGTGAAGTTCACTCGATCACGCTCGCCCTTAACTCCTCGAGCTCTTGTTCGTAGTCCGCGCCCATGCCCTCGAGCATCCTGCGCGTTGCGATCGCCTCTTCCTCATCCACCTTGGAGAGGGCGAAGCCAACGTGGATGAGCACCCAGTCCCCGACTTCCACGCCGCCCGACGGGTCGTCGTCCAGGAGTCCGATGTTGACGTTCCGGCGGACCCCCGCAATGTCGACTTTGGCGAGACGATTCGTCTCGTCAACGACTTCAAGTACTTGGCCGGGGATGGCCAGACACACCTGGAACGAACCTTCTCTCCACGGACCCCGTTCGGACTCAAGCTCCCGATCCGGTGCCCGACCTGTTGGTTCTTCTCGAACGTACCACCGATCGGGGCGGCCCGCAAGCCTGCGCTTTTTGGTCGGATATAGCTCGAAATTACGGGCGAGGGATCGAGGAACTTCCAGGTTCTCAGCTCGCGTCGTTTAGGGTGGTTGAGTGAGCGAGCGGGTGATGGATGTCGAGGCGACCGAGGGGGGGTCGGCACCCGCAGGCGAGCCGGTGCGCGTACGCCGGGCGCTGATTTCCGTCTCGGACAAGACGGGGGTCGTGGACTTCGCACGGGGCCTCTCAGAGATGGGCGTGGAGCTGCTCTCGACGGGCGGCACTGCGAGCGCGATCCGCGAGGCGGGGCTCGAGGTGACAGACGTTTCGGTCTTCACGGGCCAGGAGGAGATCCTGGGCGGGCGGGTGAAGACGCTCCACCCGCGCCTCCATGCGGCGCTGCTCGCCAAGCGGGACTCCGAGGAGCACATGGCAACGCTCGAGCGCGAGGGGATCGAGCCGATCGACCTCGTGTGCGTGAACCTTTATCCCTTCTCCCAGACGGTCGCACGCCCCGGCGTGTCCGAGGAGGAGGCGGTCGAGAACATCGACATCGGCGGCCCGACGATGATCAGGGCGGCTGCGAAGAACCACCGCTCGGTCGCGGTGCTGGTGCGCCCCGAGAGCTACGACGCGGTGCTCGCGGAGCTCGAGGCGGCGGAGGGAGCGGTCTCCGAGGAGACGCGCCACTGGCTTGCGAACGAGGCGTGGGCGGAGATCGCGCGTTACGACGCGGCGATCTCGCGCTGGTTCGGGTTGCGCTACGAAGCGTTCCCGCAGCATTGGGTGTTCGCGTACGAGAAGTTCCTCGACCTCTCCTACGGCGAGAACCCGCATCAGAAGGCGGCGCTGTATGTGGAGTCGGGAGCGCGCTCGCACGTGCTTTCGCGCATGGCGAAGCTGCATGGGCGTTCGCTCTCGTTCAACAACGTGCTCGACCTTGACGCCGCGACGAAGCTCTTGGCGGAGTTCTCAGAGCCGGCGGCCGTGATCGTGAAGCACAACAACCCGTGCGGAGCGGCGATAGACGCCGACATCGCGGGCGCTTACGAGAAGGCGCTGGCGTGCGATCCGCTGTCGGCGTTCGGCGGAGTGATCGCGCTCAACCGGCCGGTTGACAAGGCGCTAGCGGAGCGGCTGCACGAGAACTTCATCGAGGTGCTGATCGCGCCCGAGTACTCGAGAGGAGGCGCTCGAGGTGTTGATGCAAAAGGAGGCGATCCGGATCCTCCACAACACCGAGGACGGAGGGCCGGAGCCGCGCGAGCGCGACATGAAGCGGGTTCGCGGCGGCTTGTTGCTTCAGACGCCGGACCTGATCGAGGAGAAGCGCGACACGATGGAGGTGGCGACCAAGGCTCAGCCGTCAGACGATCAGTGGCGCGACTTGGAGTTCTCGTGGGCGGTGTGCAAGCACGTGCGCTCGAACGCGATCGTGATCGCGAAGGACGGGGCGACACTGGGCATCGGCGCCGGCCAGATGAGCCGGGTGGACTCGGTGCGGATCGCGATCGACAAGGCGCGCGAGGCGCGGGAAAGCGATGCGGATTCGCTCCTGGCCGGCTCGGTCGTGGCCTCGGATGCGTTCTTCCCCTTCCCCGACGGGCCGCAGATCGCGATTGACGCCGGCTCTGAGGCGATCATCCAGCCGGGCGGGTCGAAGCGCGACCCCGAGGTGGTCGAGGCGTGCGATGAAGCGGGCGCCGCGATGGTGATGACGCGCCGCCGGCACTTCCGCCACTAGTACTTCCGCCCCTAGGACTAGATTCCGCCCGGATGTCACACCGGATTCTCAGGGTGCTTTATCTAGTGGTCCCGCTTGGCCTGATCGTCGCCTTCTGCCTGCGGCCCACGCCGATTGTCGGGGTCGACGGTGAGTCGCTCGCGTCATCGACAGGCGCCCCCGTGAACGAGATCAACTCGGTCCCGTGCGAGGAAGAGGGCAAGGACCAGGACATATGGACGTGCACGTATCCCGGCTCCGCGGAACCGGAAGACCCAGAGGATCCGGGCCCGACGACCTATGAAGTGGCGGTCGACAAGTGGGGCTGCTGGACTATCGGCAGCGTCAGAGGCGCGACCGAGCCGCCCGACACAACGGGCTGCGTGACGATCATGGACCACGTCTCCTCGATCGATTAGTCGTCGAGAATAGGAATTCCCGCGTATATCGAGGGTTTTCCTACTTTCGGCATGCCCCCGGCGAGGATCGAACTCGCGACGCACGGCTTAAAAGGCCGTCGCTCTAAACCACTGAGCTACGGGGGCGCCTGAATCCTATGTGGCGCTCCCACTGCCTAGACGTGGTGCTCGCGTGTTTGAATCATGAAGTTGGCCCGCATGGCGGGCCAATGTCCGCCGCTAGACGGCGACGAGCTCCTCGGTGCGCTGGCCGTTCTCGTCGAACACCTTCTTGCGGCTGGGCCTGACGTAGACGATCTGATGCTCGTAAAGCTCGAGCAGATGCGCCTGCTCACGCGTGAGCTGCGCCCACATCGGCGGCCCGTCTGCCGGCAACAGCTCGACCCGCACCTCGAAGCCGAGGTGGACGATCCGGTCGATCATCGCCTCGACGGCACCGGGCTCGGGCATGTGCTGGATCACCAGGTCGTGCGGGCGGATGAACTCCTGCCCGATCCGGTTGACCGGGCCGACGAAGCCCATGACGAACTCAGTCGTCGGGTGCTCGTAGATCTCGCGCGCACCGCCGGCCTGCTCGACCTGACCGTCGTTCATCACGACGATCTGCTCGGCGACGTCCATCGCCTCTTCCTGGTCGTGGGTAACGAAGATCGTCGTTACGTGCATCTCGTCGTGGAGGCGCCGCAGCCACGCACGCAGCTCCTCGCGTACCTTCGCGTCGAGCGCGCCGAACGGCTCGTCGAGGAGGAGCACCTTCGGCTCCACCGCGAGCGCCCGTGCGAGCGCCATGCGCTGGCGCTGCCCGCCCGAGAGCTGCGACGGATAGCGGTCGATGAAGCCCTCGAGGTGGACGAGGCGCAGAAAGCTCGCGCACCCGCTCCTCGATCTCCGCCTTCGGCTTCTTGCGGATCGACAGGCCGAACGCGACGTTGTCGCGGACCGTCATGTGTTTGAAGGCCGCGTAGTGCTGGAAGCAGAAGCCGACGTGGCGATCCTGGACGGTCACCTTCGTCATGTCCTGGCCGGAGATGATGATCTTCCCCGAGTCGGGCTGCTCAGCCCGGCGATCACGCGCAGGAGCGTCGACTTGCCCGAGCCCGACGGACCGAGCAGAGCGGTCAGCGAGCCGTCCGGAACCTCGATCGACACCTCGTTGAGCGCGTACGAAGTCACCGAACTTCTTGGTTGCGTTTTCGACGACGATTCCCATTAGTGGTGCCTCCTGTGGGTCATGTTGCGATTGGACGAGCGAAAACCGAGCACGGCTAGGACGAGTGGTGCGACGTGTGGCAGAGCCACACGAGCACCCGAGGACGACGACGGGCGAAGTGTTTGCAGCCGTCCAATTGCGGCATGAGTCGCGGGAGTCACCACTAGGCAGGAGCCTCCTCGGGTTGGTCGCGGTCTGCGACGTTGTACGGGGACACACTTGATTTGTCCCGTTTACGGATAAGGTTCATGGCGCCCAGGACTAGGAGCGCAATCATCGCGAGGACAAGCGCGGCCGCGTAGGCCCCCGAGATGTCGAAGGTGTCGTAGTGCCGGCGCACGAAAAGCGGCAGCGGTCTCCGTCTCACCGGAGATCTGGCCGGAGACGATCGAGACGGCGCCGAACTCACCCAAGGCGCGGGCGGTCGCGAGCACGACGCCATAGGTAAGCCCCCAGCGGATCGCCGGAAGCGTGATCCGCCAGAAGGTCTGCCAGCTGTTCGCGCCCAGGGTCTACGCCGCCTGCTCCTGGTCCTCGCCGATCTCGCGCAGAACCGGCTCGATCTCGCGGACGACGAACGGCAGCGAGACGAAAGTGGTCGCGATCGCCATACCGACCGGCGTGAAGATCACGCGTATCCCGTTGCTGCGAGCCAGCCACTGGCCAGGAACACGACCGAGTCGACGGAGCCGCTATAGACCCTAGACGATCAGAGCGCGAGCCCGATAACCACCGGGGAAATCGCGAAGGGCAGGTCGATCAGGGCGTTCAGGAACCACTTGCCCCGGAACTTGTCCCGCACCAGAACGAGAGCGCAGGCGACTCCGAAGACCGTGTTCAGCGGGATCGCAACCGCGACCATCACGAGAGTGAGCCAGAAGGCGTGCATCGCCTCGGGAGTGGTCAGCAGTCCGACACGGGAAGTTGCCGATCGCCAAGTCCTCGGGAAGACGCTTCCTTGACCACGATCATGAGGAGCGGGATCAAGAGGAGCAGCGTGAGGTACCCGAGCGCGAGCGCTGCAGGAGCGTCGCAGCGGAGCCCGCCTTCCGCAGTGAGGATGTTCTTTCGCAGCGGTTCTCGGCGCCGAGCTGCGCACTCATCCGTCGAATCGACCTCCTTCCCCACCAGTTGATGAGCGAACAGGATCGCAACCGAGAGCGTGAGCAAGGACGACCGAGACCGCGCAGGCGGCCGTAGCGTTCGCGACCGCCTCGATCTGCTTGAAGATGAAGATGGAGGCGACCTCCGTCTTGAACGGGATGTTTCCCGAGATCAGGATCAGAGAGCCGAACTCGCCGATCGCTCGCGCGAACGCAAGGGCGACGCCGGCGGTAATGGCCGGCGTGAGGTTCGGCAGAACTACCTTGCGGAAGATCGTGAGCGGCGCCCGCGCCGAGCGAAGCCGCCGCTTCCTCCATGTCCTGATCGAGCTCGATCAGGGTCGGCTGAACGGCTCGGACAACGAACGGGAGCGTTACGAAGAGCAGCGCCAGGACGACGCCGACTCGGGTTGCCTGACGACGGCCCGTGCAGAACGTGCCCAGGACACCGATGTCTCCGTAGAGGGCGAGGAGCGTCAGCCCCGCAACGATCGTCGGCAGCGCGAACGGAAGGTCGATGACGATGTTGACGAGCCGCTTGCCGCGGAACTCGTCGCGGACGAGGACCCACGCGATGATCGTGCCGAAGACGGCGTTGATCGAGCGACGACGACGAGCCGACGCGATGAGCGTCAGCTTGAGCATCGCGGACCACGGCCTGGGGCTGGCTGACGGCGTCCCAGAACGCCGATCCCATCGGAGGCTGTCCTCCTCGCCGAACGCCGGTCACGACG
This sequence comes from uncultured bacterium, assembly GCA_963786495.1. Classification (GTDB taxonomy): domain Bacteria; phylum Actinomycetota; class Thermoleophilia; order Solirubrobacterales; family 70-9; genus JALZKA01. Next base: position 794,610 of record CAWAZL010000002.1, read on the forward strand.
ACCGCGATCGGGATGAGGACCATGATGGACAGGTAGCCCGCGACCAGGCCTCGGGTGAGGCCTGGGCCCCCGAAGCGGAGCCGTGGCATCCGCCTCGGGGGCGTCTCGGCTTGTGCGATCGGTCGGGGTCACGACATTACTCCGGTGCGCACTCGCCGAGGTCGCGCTCGATCTCAGCGATCTTGCAGGCCCTCGCCGGATCGAAGAACTCAGTGGCGACGGTCTCCCAGCCGCCGAACTCCTCGATCGTGAACAGGCCGGTGGGCTCGGGGAACTCGTCCGCGAACTCCTCGAGCACCGTCTCATTGACCGGGCGGTAGCCGTTCTCGGCGAACAGCGTTTGACCCTCCTCCGAGTGAAGAGGAAGTCGAGGAACGCCTGAGCGGTCTCGTCCGACTCCTCGGTCGTCACGGCGATCGTGTCGATCTGGATCGTGTCGTCCGGAGTGATGAGGTCGAGTTCCTCGCCGGCGTTCTGGGCGCCGATGACCTCGTTCTCGTACGAGATGAGGACGTCGCCCTGGCCACCGAGGAAGGTGTTAAGCGAATCACGCGCCGACGCGTCCTGGACGACCGTGTTCTCGAGCATCTGCTGCGACGTACTCGAGGCCGGCCTCCTCGATCCTCGCCACCGCCGGACGCCTGGCCGTACGCGGCCATGATGTTCCAGCGGGCGCCACCCGAGGTGAACGGGTTCGGGGTGATCACCTCGACGTCGTCGCGGATGAGGTCATCCCAGTCCTGGATGTCCTTGGGGTTGCCGGGGCGGACGCCGAACGAGACGACGGACGTCTGAACGACGCCACCGTTCTCCTCGGTCTCCGCATAGTCCTCGGCAACCTGGCCGGACTCGACGATCCGAGTGATATCCGGCTGGAGCGGAAGGTGAACGAAGTCGGCCGGCTGGCCGCGCCTCGACCGCGCGCGACTGATCGCCGGACGAGCCGAACGAAGCGGAGAAGTCGACGTCCGCGCCTTCCTCGGTCTCCTGGAACGCAGGAATGATCGACTTCCTCGTACGCCGTCTGCGGCGTCGAATACGCGACCAGGTCGATTGAGCCGCCGGAGCCATCGCCTCCGCTCTCGTCGGACGATGCCACCGCAGGCGGCAACCCCGAGCGGAAGGGCGAGCAGCACCAGGCCGGTGCTGAGCTTGCTCATCACGGACTTCATCGTGACCAGATTCTTGCCTTTCTTGATTGGTTTAGTTGAGAAACAAGGCAGGGTGCAGAACTCCCACAATCATAGCCAAAAGATCCGGCAGGGTAGCAACCCCTCTTTGCCTATAGGACACATAGACTTTGTGCCGTGAGGGTCTCAGCGAAAGCCGACTACGCGGTTCGCGCCGCGATCGAACTCGCAGCGAGCGATGGAAAGCGCCCCGTCAAGAAGCACGAGATCGTCGAGAACCAGAAGATCCCGACGAAATTCCTGGAGAACATCCTCTCGGAGCTTCGGAACGCCGGGCTGATCGAGAGCCAGCGCGGGGCGGACGGCGGCTACTGGCTGACGAAGCCGGCGGCGGAGATCACAGTCGCGGACGTGATGCGGGCGGTTGAAGGGCCCCTCGCGAGCGTTCGTTCAACCCGGCCGGAGGATCTCGAGTACGAGGGCAACGCAGAGCCTCTGCAAAAGGTCTGGGTCGCTCTCAGACAATCGATCCGCGACGTGCTCGAAGCAACGACGCTGGAGCACCTCGCCGCGGGAGAGCTGCCCGAGCCCGTCACCTCCGAGCTTGAGATCCCGGACGCCTGGTCGAGTCAGTAGGGACTTGCCGAACGCGGTCTGCCGCTCTCTCTCGGCCCGGATCTAGTAAACAGTCCGTCGATGGCACTCCACCCAGCCGAGAACCGCGGCTATCGCGAACTGATGCTGACCGCCGAGGAGGCGCGGACCCGCCTGCGCCGCATCGCCGGCCACCTCGACCTCGAGACCCGCGCCGTATGTGACAAGGGCTCAGAGACCCTCGGTGAGATGATCGTCGAATTCACGCCTGCGCTCGCCGAGCATGACCTCCACTCAGAGCTCGCGGCGCGCGGGACTGGCTCCCGAATTGGCACAGTGCGCGCCGAGATCCTCGACCGTTTCCTCGAGAAGAACCAGGCAATCCGCTTCGCCGTCGACGACCTCGAACACGTCACGACCCTCCTGGCCTACATGGGGTCCGTCTCCGCCTCACGCGGCAAGAAGAACCTTCCTGAGTTGTGCGGCACGTGGGAGCGGAAGCTCCGCCGTCAGGTGAGCGCCATCCGCAAGGTCGCGGTCGAACTCGGCTCCCACCCCGACGATGCGATCGAGCCTCTCGACCCGGGCGCGCTGGGCAAGGCGGCGCACGGCTCCGCGGTTGCGGTCGGGACCGTCGGCGAAGCCGTGGACCAGGGCGTTAACAAGGCGAAGGAAAAGGCGCCCTTCTTCGATCAGGCGCAGGCGAACGGCGAGACGGACACCGACGGCGAAGAAAAAAAGCGCCGTGGCCTCTTCCGCCGCAGCTAACTAGAGCTCGGGCATTCCCTCTTCGGGCGTCGACGCGAGCGCGTGCGTGCGCTTCGGGATACGTCCGGCCCGCCGCGCTGCATAGCCCGCGACGACTGCGCTCCGCATTGCGCCGGCCATCAGCTCCGGATCAGCCGCACGCGACACCGCGCTGGCAAGCAGCACCGCGTCGCACCCCAGCTCCATCGCCATTGAGGCGTCAGAAGCCGTGCCGATACCGGCGTCCAGGATCACCGGCACAGACGCCTGCTCAACGATGATCCGAATGTTGTACGGGTTGCGGATGCCTGCGCCGGAGCCGATCGGCGAGCCGAGGGGCATGACCGCCGCGCATCCCGCCTCCTCCAGGCGCCGGGCGAGGATCGGATCGTCGTTCGTGTACGGCAACACCGTGAAGCCGTCACTCACGAGTGTCTCGGCCGCGACGAGCAACTCGGCTGCGTCCGGCAGCAAGCGTGCGGTCGTCACCGATCACCTCGAGCTTCACCCATTGCGTCCCGAAGGCCTCGCGGGCAAGCCGCGCCGTCTTCACCGCATCGCGCGCCGTGTAGCAACCGGCGGTGTTCGGCAGCGTGAACAGACCGAGCCGGTCGATCACATCGGTGATCGACCCCTGCGCGAGCGGATCCACGCGGCGAAGCGCCACGGTCACGATCTCGGCGCCTGACGCCTCGAGGGAGCGCTCCATCTGCTCGAGCGAGCGGAAACCGCCCGTCCCCACGATCAGCCGCGACGACCACTCCCGGTCGCCGAGAGTCCACGTGGCGGTCGCGCTATCCGCCTTGGACGGCATGCACCACCTCCATCGCCTCGCCTTCGGTCAAGACCCGATCCTCCCATTCGCCCCGCGGCACGACCTCGCCCTCAACGGCCACCGCAATCCCCCGCTCTACATCAGCCGCACCGGCCAGAGCCACGGCGTCGGCAACGGTCGCGCCTTCAGCCAACTCGCGCTCCTCGCCGTTCACCATGAGTCTCAAGATGACACCTCCGTGACAACTGTTAAGGGGCCTGTCCCCTTAACGAAGCGCGCCGGGTCGGCCACTCCCAGCTCACCTGGGACCTCCTCGCCCCGAATGAGGGCGACCACGCCCGCGGCCGTAAGCGGAGCGAGCAGGATGCCGTTGCGAAAGTGGCCGGTGGCAAGCACGAGCCCGTCAATAGTTCCCCGTCCCACGATCGGAGCGTTATCGGGCGTGCCGGGCCGCAGGCCGGCGACGACCCGCTCGAGCTCCAACTCGGCGGTGTCCGGAAGCGCCCGGTAGGCCTCCCGCAGGAGCTCATACACCCCGCCGGCGGTCACGCGCGTGTCGAATCCCATCTCCTCGACGGTCGCGCCCGCGATCAAGCGGCCGTCGGCCCGCGGCACCAAGTACACCCGCTCGGAGACGACGATCCGGCCGGCCACCGGTTCGCCCGGCGCGCCGCGCAGCGTGATGATCTGGCCCTTCACCGGGCGCACGGGCGGGACCGCGTCGTCGGGCAGCCAATTCGCAGAACCCGACCATGCGCCCGCCGCGAGCACCGTCACGTCCGCGCGGTGTTCGGACCCGTCGTCACACGCGACGCCGCCGATGGCGTGGTCGTCGTATAGCGCGCCGGTTACCTCCGCGCCCGTGACGATCTCGGCGCCCTCGCTCTCACACGCCCGGCGGAGCGCCGACACGATCGCCAACGGGTCCACCCCAGCCTCATGCGGCGCGTGCACGCCGCCGAACGCGGACGGGCCGAGCCCCGGCTCGAGCTCGCGGCACTCGCGGCCGGTCAGCCAGTCCGCCTCGAGGCCAAGCAGTGCGCATCAGGTCGAACCGCCTGCGGAGCTCCCCCGCCTCGTCGGAGTCGAGCGCCACGTGCAGGGCACCGCTCCGAAGAAGCGACGACTCCGCGTGGCCACCGTCCGCCAGCTCGTCGGCGAACTCCGCCCACAACCCGTGTGAGGCCAGCGCGGCATCCAGCAAATCCTCCTCACCCCAGCTCGCCTCTCCAACCGGTGCCAGCATCCCCGCCGCCACGCCCGAAGCGCCGGAGCCCGGCTCCGCACGCTCGATCACGCGAACGCGCAGCCCGCTCTGGGCCGCCCGCCACGCGCAGGCGAGGCCGATGACGCCGGCACCGACGATCACCGCATCGAGACGCTGCTGAGTGTTTTGAGGCCGGATGTCCGGCAAGACCAGTTCCTTCCCTTGCGCCGGCATTACCCGGGTCAGGTTCATACGGTCGGCGGCCAAAGCCGCCCTCTCAGCCCATGAGTGGGGCTCCCGTCGTCAGCTCAATCGTACCCTCGGCGCATGCCCGACGCCCTCGAACGGCTCAGCAGCGCCCGCCTCTACTTCGTCTGCGAAGCCAGGCCAGGAGCCGGCGACCCGGCGCCGCTCCTCGATGCTGCCCTTCGAGGCGGAGTTGATGTGATCCAGCTGCGCGAGAAGGCGCCGCGGTGCGCCGAGGAGATTGTCGCCCTTGCCGAGCCCTTCCGCCGCGCGGCCGACGCGCACGGCGCACTGTTCTTCTTGAACGACCACCCCGAGTTGGTCGAAGCGTGCCACGCCGACGGCGTTCACGTCGGCCAGGACGATACGCCCGTCGCCGAGGCGCGAGCGCTAGCGGGCGAAGGAGCGCTGGTCGGCCTCTCCACCCACTCGCCCGAGCAGTTCGACGCCGCGCTAGCAGCCACCGGCGACGCGCGACCCGACCAGGTCAGCGCCGGGCCCGTCTGGGAGACGCCGACGAAGGAGGGGCGCCCGGCCGCAGGCATCGAGTTGATCCGCCACGCAAGCAACGTCGCCCGCGATACACCTTGGTTCGCGATCGGAGGAATCGACACTTCGAACGTGAGCGAGGTAGTCGCTGCAGGCGCTCCCAGGATCGTCGTCGTCAGAGCGATCAGGGACGCGGCGGATCCTGAAGCCGCGGCACGTGAGCTCCGTGCAAGGCTTGGCCAGATCTAGATGGGCTCACGAGAGAGAAAGCGCGCCGAAAGGCGCAAGCGCAAGGAGCGATCGGGCGACCGCTACGCCGAGCTACAGGCGCAGCGCGAGGCGCGGGCGGCGAAGACTGAAGCCAAGAACCAAGCCGCGCGGGAGGCGCTCGAGCCCCTGGAGCCGGACGAGCGGCCGGGAGTCGTCACGGTGGCGGCCGTGATCTCGGGACTCCTCGTGCTCGGCACGCTCATCTCCTTCGTGGCCGGCGTCGAGGTCTCGACGTTCGACGACTTCGGGACGAAGACCGGGGAGGCGAAGCCGAACCTCTTCTTCACCGTCGTCTCATCGCTCGTGCTTGGCCTCATGACCTACGGCCTGTGGAAGGCGCGCTACTGGGCGGTCCTCGGCTTTCAGACCCTGCTGGTCCTGTTGATCGTCGTCTCAATCCTCGCGCTCGTCCAGGCGACCGAGGTTCTGCGCGCGCTGGGCCTCTTCGCCTTCCTTGTGGGCTCGAGCTTCCTCTTCTACCGCATGGTCAAGGCCATGGCACGGATCCAGATGCCCGACCGCGGCGGCAATTACGGGTAACTACGGATGCGCGCACCGGCCAGGTGCGCGATCCTTCACGGGACACTCGCGCAAAGGAGGGGACGGATGAGGCACAAGGTTTTGATCGGGGCGGCCGCGCTGGCGGTCCTCGCTCCGGCGCCGGCTCAGGCGGCGAAGTCCGAGGTGACCATCACGAGCTACGTCCCTGGCGACATATTCGCCGGCGATCCGTCCGAGTTCGGCGGCGAAGTGCAATCGTCTAAAGCGAAGTGCGAGAAGAAGCGGAAGGTCACGCTGTTTCGCGAGGAGACAGTCGTTGACGACATCCAGATCGGAACCGCTAAGACGAAAGCAAGCGGAGCGTTCGTCATCGAGGACTTCGGCGGAGCCAGCGACAACGCCTACTACGCGACGATTGGTCGCCGGGATGGGTGCAGTGCAGACCGCTCGGCGGACTACTTCATTCCATAGAGAGGAGCGCTCATGCGTAAGCGAATCGCATTCACCGCCGCACTCGCCTAGCCGGGGCCACGCTGGTCCCGTCCCAGAGCCCAGGCGGCGAAGACGAACCTGACCATCGCCTACAACGGGTCAGCACGTTCTCCGGTCAGGCGAAATCGCACAAGGCGAGCTGCGAGAACGGTCGCAAGGTCACGCTCTTCCTGAAGCAGGACGGCAAGGACGAAAGGTCGGGACCGACAAGACCGGCCCGGGCAAGGGCGACAGCGAAGGGCGTCTGGGTCATCAGCGTCAACCCGGGAAAGGTCAAGGCATGTACTACGCCAAGGTCAAGCCAAGGGCGACTGCGACGGGACAAGTCGAAGACTACGTCTATCCGCTGAAATCCGGGGGCCGAAAGACGCCGAACAGCCCGAACGAAACGCCCTGGTACCCAGCGGCCCCGGGGCGTTTCTATAGAGTCGAAGGCATGGCCGAATCCTTCGACGTAATCGTGATCGGCGGTGGCCCCGGCGGATACGTCGCGGCGATCCGCGCCGCCCAGCTCGGTCTGAACACGGCCGTCGTCGAGAAGGACAAGCCGGGCGGGCGCTGCCTCAATTACGCCTGCATCCCGGCCAAGACGATGCTCCACTCCGCCGAGGTACTGGATCACGCCCAGAACTCCGCTGACCTGGGCGTGAAGGTCACCAAGGCATCCATCGACTGGAAGGCGCTCGGCGAGCGCCGCGCAAGCGTCTCGGACACGCTCTCGAACGGCGTGAAGATGCTCTGGGACAAGAACAAGATCACCCAGATCGAGGGCGAGGGCTCGCTGACCGACGACGGGAACGTCGCCGTCGGCGGACGAGACGTACGAGACCAAGAACGTGGTGCTCGCGACCGGCTCCGTCGCGATGGCGATCCCCGGAGTCGAGTTCTCCGAGCGGATCGTCGACACCTGGGGCGCCTGGTCCCTGCCCGCGCAGCCGAAGAAGCTCGCGATCGTCGGCGCCGGCGCCTCGGGCTCTGAGATCGCCTCCGCCTACGCGCGCTATGGCACGGAGGTGACCCTGATCGAGATGCTCGGCCAGATCCTCCCGCTCGAGGACAAGGACTGCGCCCGCGTCGTCGAGCGGACCTTCAAGAAGCAGGGCATCACCGTCGCGACCGGCGCGCCGATCGAGAATGTCGAGGAGACCGCGAAGTCGGTCAAGTTCACCTACGGCGAGAACCAGGGCGAGGCGGACTACCTGGTCATCGCCGGAGGCCGCGCCCCGGACGTCGATCCTCTCAACCTCGCGGGAGCCGGCGTCGAGACCGAGGCTGACGGCAAGCTCAAGATCGACGAGCTCCAGCGCACCACAAACGAGAAGGTCTTCGCCATCGGCGACCTGGTGCGAGGGCCCGCGCTCGCCCACAAGGCATCCGAGGAAGGAGTCGTCGCGGTTGAAACCATCGCCGGCGCACCGACCCACGCCGTCGACGTGGACCTGATCCCCGGCGCCACGTTCTGCCACCCGCAGGTCGCATCGGTCGGCCTGACCGAGGCCGCGGCGAAGGAAGCCGGCCACGACATCAAGGTCGGGCGTTTCAAGCTCGGCGGCGTCGGAGCATCAGCCGTCTACGACGACCGCGAAGGCATGGTCAAGATCATCGCCGACTCCGAGTACGGCGAGATCATCGGCGCGCACATCGTCGGCAACCGCGCCTGCGACATGATCTCGGAGATCGTGAACGTGATCGCGCTCGAGGGCGGCTACCAGGAACTCGCCCGGATCGTCCACCCGCACCCGACGATCTCGGAAGCCGTGCTCGACGCGGCGCGAGCCGTCGACGGCTGGGCGACCCACGCCTAACGGCCGGAGGGTCAGACCCCTCATGGTCCGCTAACACTGTGGCCATGCCCGCGAGCTTCTACTACGACCTCGGCTCGCCGTACGCGTACCTGTCGGCCGAGCGCATCCACGCGGTCTTCGAAGAGGCGGGCGCACCCCCTCCCGTGTGGAAGCCCGTCCTCCTCGGTGGGCTCTTCGCCCGCTTCGACCGCGGCTCGTGGGCGCAGACCGACGCTCGCGAGGAGGGCATGCGCGAGGTGGAGCGGCGCGCACAGGCCTACGGGCTGCCGCCGATCCGCTGGCCTGATGGCTGGCCCTCGAACTACCTCTTCGCGATGCGGGTCGCGACGTTCGCGACCGAAATCGGCCGCGGCGTCTCTCTCCCCCTCGCCGCGTTCCGCCAACACTTCGCCGCCGGCCGCGACCTGTCGGATCCCGACAACGTCCTGATTGCGGCGGCGTCGGCCGAGCTCCACCCGCGGGCGCTCAACACTGCCGTGAACCGGGACAGCATCAAGCTTCGCCTTCGTGAGACGACCGACCAGGCCGCGGACCTGGGCGTGTTCGGCGTTCCGGCGGTCGTCGTCGGCGACGAAGTCTTCTGGGGCGACGACCGTCTCGAAGATGCTGCCGAGGCCTCGGCTATCGTCGCTTGAAGTGGAGAATGGCTGACGGAAGCGCGAGGGGGACGGTCGAGCGCCTGGAGCCCACCAAGGCGCAGCGCGCCGCTGCGCGCAAGGTGGCCGAGTCGAAGGCGACGATCCCCCACCTCTACGTACAGGGCACACTCCAGATCGGCGAGACCGGTAGTGCGATCGCAGCGATCGTCGCCGCCGTTGCCGGCGCGTTGCGGCATGCCCCCCGGCTCAACGGCGCATACCGCGACGGCGTCTTCGAGACGTACTCGCGCGTCAACGTGGGCGTCGTGGCGGATGGCGCGGATGGCCTCGTGGTGCCGACCATCTTCGATGCCGACACGAAAGACGACGCGCAGATCGCTGCCGAGTGGGGGGCGCTGGAAGCCAAAGCGCTCAACGGCTCCATAACGGCCCGCGAGGTTGCCGGCGGAACTTTTACGCTCGCCAGTGGTTCTGGTTATGAAGGATGCGTCTATCTGCCCGTGATCAACGCCGGCCAAGCGGCGAACCTGGGGATCGGAAGCCCTCGGGACGGCGCCATTGGCGCCACGGTGGCCGCAGACGCAAGGATGATCTCGGGGCCGGAGGCAGCGACGTTCCTGGCGCTGATTCAAGCGCAACTCAGAAAGCGAACGGAGCCCGAGTAACGGTGTCCTCGGAGGGGAACGGGTCAGACGAGATGCAGCGCCGCATCATCGATGTGCCGATCGAGTCGCTCCCGTTCGTCGACGAGCACTTCATCGAGATCGCCGCGAAGCCCGACGAGGTGTGGGACGCGCTGATCCGCGCCGTCTCGGTGATGGGCGAGAGCCGCAAGGGCGCGCCGATCTCCAAGGCGCTGGGTTGCGAGGACAGGGAGATCGAAGGCGCGACCGGCGAGATCGGCTCAAAGATCCCCGGGTTCGTCGTCACCCGCTCGGTTAAGCCCGCGGTGCTCGCGTTGATGGGCCAGCACCGTTTCTCCCAGTACGCGCTGATCTTCACCGTTCTCGAGAAGCCCAGCGGTCTGATGCTCCTCAGCGCCCAGACCCGTGCCGTCTTTCCCGGCCGGAAAGGGCGCCTCTATCGCGGACTTGTCATCGGAACCCATGGCCACGTCATCGTTACGACGAGCCTCTTGCGCCAGGTACGGCGCCGGGCAGAGCGAATCCACGCTCGCCCGGCCCGCGCCTAGGTAAGTGCCTGGCACCGTGCCTGGCACCAGGTCGAGTGTGAGCAAAGCATTTGGTGCCTGGCACCGGGGTCCCTAGAACAAGGTTGAAACATCGTCGGTCAGGGGTATAGTCCCCAGTAGCGATCGGCACGAGCTCACCAGCTCAATGCCGCTCCAGACATAGGGCGCCCGGGGAATCCCCGAGCTCCCATCGTCCAGTAGGCGCCGCGGAGGAGATCCCGAAGCGGCGAATAGCCAGGCCGGCCAGAGGAGATCCCGAAGGCCCGCCAGACACGAAGGGCGGAGAGATGAAGCGAAGCGAAGGCGCTGTCGCGAGCGAACCTCGGCACGAGGAGGCTCACACGAGCGCGGATTCGAACGGAACACAGGACGCGACGGTCCACGACCTGGCCCCGCGACTGACCCGTGAGGACCGGACCGCACTCCTGCGGTTCATGGCGATGATGCGAGCCTCAGAGGAACGGGGCCTCACCCTGTATCGCCAGGGCAAGGTGCCCGGCTCCTTTTACGACGGCTGCGGGCAGGAGGCGATCTCGGTCGGCTCGTCGTTCGCCCTCGCCCCCGAAGACCGTATGTGCATATTGCACCGCGATCTTGGGGCGCACTTTGTTCGAGGGGTCACCCCCGACCGCTACCTCGCCAACTACATGGGGCGCTCCGGCGGCCTCACCGGCGGCAAGGACGGCAACATGCACTTCGGCGACCCCGCGCTCGGCTGCATCGGCATGGTTTCGATGCTTCCCGACATGGCGCTCGTCGCCATGGGCATGGCGCTTGCGTTCAAGGTGCGCTCGGAGAAGCGCGTCGCCATGACCTACTTCGGCGAGGGCTCGACCGCCAACGGCCAGTGGCACGAGGCGATGAACATGGCCGGCGTCCAGCGCCTGCCCGTCGTCTTCATCCTCGAGAACAATGGCTTCGCGTACTCGACTCCGAACGAGCTTGAGTTCGCCGTCGACCCGGTCGAGCGCGCCCGCACCTATGGCTTCCCTGGCGTCGCCGTGGACGGCAACGACGTCGAGGCCGTGTTCGAGGCTTCGCGCGTCGCGGTCGAACGAGCCCGTGAGGGCGACGGCCCGACCCTGATCGAGTGCCGGACGATGCGGATGCACGGCCACGGCGCCCACGACGACATGAGCTACGTGCCCGAGGGCCTCCACGATGTGTGGGCGAAACGTGACCCGATTGAGCTTTACGCGCAACGCCTGGTCGACGACTACGGCTTCGACCCAGGCGAGGTGGACGCGGTCCGCAACGAGGTGCGCGCGTACGTCGACGAGTGCGCCGAGAAGGCGCTCGCCTCGCCGATGCCTGAGCCCGAGGGCGCCACTGACGGCGTCTTCGCATCCGAGTCCACCCCGCTCGGTGACGGACAGGCACCGTGGTCCCATTGGCAGTCGCGGAATGGGCACGGTCGAGGGTCCTCCAACGGCTCGTCCGAGAGGAGCGCGGCATGAGCGCCGCCGAGACGACGGCCGCGCCGGAAACGACCGAAGTCCGCGGCGAGACCACGTATCTCGAGGCGATCTCCGACGCCCTGCGCGAGGAGATGCGCCGCGACGAGACGGTCATCTGCCTGGGCGAGGACATCGGCGCGTTCGGCGGCGCGTTCAAGGTCACGGACGGCTTCATCGAGGAGTTCGGCGCCGCGCGCGTCATCGACACGCCGCTCGCCGAGAACGCGATCATTGGCGCCGCAGTCGGCGCCGCGGCCGAGGGCCTTCGCCCCGTCTGCGAGATGCAGTTCGCGGACTTCATCGCCTGCGGCTTTGACCAACTCGTGAACGTTGCAGCGAAGCTTCACTTCCGCCAGGGCGTTGCCGTGCCGATGGTGGTTCGCTTGCCCTCGGGTGGCGGCTTCTCGGGCGGCCCGTTCCACTCCCAGAACCCAGAGGCATGGCTGCTTCAGGCGCCCGGCCTGAAGGTCGTCGCTCCGGCAACAGCCGCCGACGCCAAGGGCCTCCTCACCAGCGCCATCCGCGATCCCAACCCGGTCTGCTTCCTCGAGCACAAGGGCCTCTACCGCAACGTTCGCGGAGAGGTTCCGGGGGGTGATTACTCGGTCGCGATCGGCGAAGCACACGTTGCCCGCGAGGGCTCAGAGGTGAGCGTCATCGCCTACGGCTCAAGCGTCCACTTGGCGCTCGATGCCGCGGACGAGCTTGGCGCGGATGTCGAGGTGCTCGACCTGCGGACGCTCTGCCCGCTCGACACCGAGGCGATCCTCATGACCGCGCGGAAGACGGGCAAAGTGCTCGTCGCCCACGAGGCGACCAGATCGTGCGGTGTGGGGGCGGAAGTGGCGGCGCTGATCACCGAGCACGCCTTTGAGCACCTAGACGCGCCGGTCAGGAGGCTGACCGCGCCTGACGTGCCGATTCCGTTCAGCCCACCGCTCGAACAAGCCGTCCTGCCCCAGCCCGACGACATGAAGGAGGCTCTCAGTGAGCTCCTCAGCTACTAGCGCGCAGACGGTCGCCGTCGCGATGCCACAGATGGGCATCTCCGTCTCCGAGGGAACGATCCTCGAGTGGCGGAAGGCGGTCGGCGATCCGGTCGAAGCCGACGAGACGATCTGTGACGTCACGACCGACAAGGTCGATGTCGAGATCCCCTGCCCCGCGACGGGTGTCCTCGCCCGCATCGTCGTACAGCCGGGTGAGACCGTGCCAGTCGGCGAGCCCATCGCCGAGATCGACACCGGGACTCCTGACAACGCTGGTGTGGGGGAGGGAGGGACTCCCGTCCCGCCTCAAACCCTTCGGGCCAACCGGCTGGACGGAAGTTCCTCCCCGTCCCCTTCCGCCGGCGCTGAGTGCGACCGGTCAACGTTTGTGTCGCCTGTGGTTCGCCGCATGGCCGACGAGCACAACGTCGACCTCTCGCAGGTCGAGGGCCACGGCGTCGGCGGGCGAATTCGCAAGAAGGACCTGATCGCGCACTTGGAGACGGCCGAAGAGAAGCCGTCGCGGCCGCTCCACACCGAGTCGCCGTACGTCCCAGAGGCGCCGCCGCCCGGGCCCGCGAACGGCGATGGGGCGCGGGAGCCGATGAGCCCGATGAGGAAGGCGATCGCCGAACACATGGTGCGCTCGGTCCAGACCGCAGCTCACTGCACGACGATCGTCGAGGTCGACTTCTCGGCCGTCGCGAAGCGGCGAGCCGAGCTCAAGCCGGGCTTCGCCGAGAAGGGCGTGCCGCTGACCTATTTGGCGTTCGTTGCGAGTGCGGTGGTGGAGTCGCTCGAGCAATTCCCTGCGCTCAACGCGTCAGTCGACGGGGACGACATGGTTCGCCATCCGGACGTGAATCTGGGCATCGCGGTCTCGCTGGAGTCCGGACTGATCGTTCCGGTCATCCCAAAGGCCCAGCGCCTGTCGCTGGAGGGCATCGCAGCCGCCATCGCGGACGTCGCCGGGCGCGCCCGCGACGGCAAGCTCGCACCGGATGAGGTGCAGGGCGGCACGTTCACGATCACCAACCCCGGCCAGTTCGGCGCCGTCCTCGCAACGCCGATCATCAACCAGCCGCAGGTGGCGATCCTGGACCTCGAGGCGATCGTCAAGCGCGCCGTCGTCGTGGAATCCGAGGCGGGCGACTCCATCGCCATCCGCCCGATGGGCTTCCTGCCGATGTCGTGGGACCATCGGGCTCTCGACGGAGCGGAGGCGGCGCGATTCCTCGGCTCGGTCAAGGCGCGGCTCGAGGAGGGGATCGCATGAAGCCCGTCACGGCGCCAGTCCGCACGCCCGTCCCAACAGGCCACGACCACGAACAGCTGGTGGTCCAAACGGGCGAGCGAAGCGGAGCGACGATGGCCGTTGCCATCCACTCGACTGCGCTTGGCCCGGCCCTGGGCGGCGCGCGCCTGTGGCGCTATCTGCGCGACGAGGACGGCATCTCGGATGCGCTCCGCCTTGCGCGAGGGATGACGTTCAAGGCGGCGGCCGCAGGCCTCGACCTGGGCGGCGGCAAGGGCGTGATCTGTGCTCCCTCGACCGAACCACCAACCGGATTGAAGCGCGAGGCGCTGCTCCTCGACTTCGGCGACCTGGTCGATTCGCTTGGCGGTCGGTACATCACCGCTGAGGACGTCGGCACCTCACCGGAGGACATGGTCGTGATCGCTTCACGCACGCCGCATGTCACCGGCATGCCGGCCGAACACGGCGGTGCCGGCGACCCTAGCCCGTTCACGGCGGCGGGCGTTCAGGCAGCGATGCGGGCAGCGGCGCTTTTCGCCTTCGGCACGTCGGATCTGGAAGGACGGCACGTCGTGGTCGCCGGACTCGGCCACGTTGGTGAGAGGCTCGCCCGCGGGCTTGCCGACGCCGGCGCGGTTCTCACCGTTGCCGACATAGACCCCGGCAAGCGCGCGGTGGCCGAGTCGCTCGGCGCCAGGTGGATCGCGGCCGGGGCGGCAGTCGAGGCGAAGTGCGACATCCTCGCTCCGTGTGCTGTCGGTGGCGCGATCAACCACGGCAACGTCGAGGCGCTTCGGTGCCGCATTGTCTGCGGTGCGGCGAACAACCAACTCGCCGACGAGGCGCTGGCGGAAACGCTTGCCGAGCGCGGCGTTCTGTATACGCCCGACTTCATCGCGAACGCGGGTGGGATCATCAACGTCTACCGCGAGCTCCACTCGTTCTCGGAAGAGCGCGCGATGGAGCTCGCACTTGCGATCGAAGCCACGACCGCCCAGATCCTCACGCGAGCCGAGCGCGAGAGCATGACGCCGCTCGACGCTGCTTACGACCTCGCGCACGAGCGACTCGACGTCCCCTGACGTAGTGCAAGACTGGCGTCGTGGCCCGCGAGGAGAAAGGCGCCGTGACCGAGCCGCTTGAGCTCTGGGTCGTCCAGGCGGGCACGCTCAACTACGCCGAGGGCCTGGCTCTGCAGGAGCGCCTCGCGACTGCGCGCCGGGGGGGCGAGATTCCCGACGTCGCCCTTTTTCTCGAGCACTGGCCCGTCTATACGAAAGGCCGGCGCTCCGAGCCCAGCCATCTGCCGATGGGCGAGGACTGGTATCGCATGCAGGGCATCGAGATTGCCGAGACGGACCGCGGCGGCCAGGTCACCTACCACGGCCCAGGGCAGCTCGTCGCCTACCCGATCTTCGATCTCGGCGCGATGGATGGCGACGTCCTCGCGTACGTCCGCACCCTCGAGCAGGCGATGATTGCGGCCCTTGGCGACTTCAAGATCCAGGCCCAGGTTTTCGACGGCCTCACCGGCGTGTGGACCGCGGGCGAGCCGCCGATCGAGCCGGGTGATGTCGGCCCCCAGAAGACGCCGGTTGGCGCGGCCGGCCTACCCGGAGGCGAGGCTCGGAAGATCGGCTCCATCGGCATCCACGTGAGCGGCGGGATCACCACGCACGGCCTGGCCGTGAACGTCAACAACGACCTGCAGCCGTTCGAGTGGATCGTCCCGTGCGCTATCGACCACGTGCGGATGACGTCCGTCGGCCGCGAGCTCGGGGGAGAACAGGACATGGACGCGTTCTCCGCCGTCCTTCGCGACCGCCTCGCCAAGGCCCTCGGCCGAACGCCTGTCGAGCGCACGCTGAACGACCTCGGAGCGATCGCCGTTGAATCACGCTGAGGCTCAGCGCATGGCGCGGGAGGAGGGCGTCTCGCCCGTGCGCTACCGCGTGGTCAGAACCGTGGCGGTGCCGTTCATGCGCATCTGGTGGGGGCTTCGGATCGAGGGCGAGGAGCACGTCCCGGAGGAGGGCGCCGCGATCATCACGCCCAACCACAAGAGCTTCTTCGACTCGTTCTTCCTCGCCGCGGCGACCAAGCGTCCGCTCCGTTTCATGGGCAAGTCCGAGCTCTTCGAAGGCCGCAAGGGCAAGCTGCTGGTGAGGCTCGGTGCGTTCCCGGTGCTGCGCGGCCAGTCCGACACCGATGCCTTGGAGACGGCGCGGATCATCCTGGAGCAGGGTGAGCTGCTCTCGCTCTTTCCCGAGGGCACGCGTGTGCGCGACCCGAACGAGCTCGGAACGCCGAAGCGCGGGGCAGTGCGCCTTGCGCTCGAGACAGGGGCGCCGCTGATCCCTGCCGCGATCACGGGAACAGAGAAGCTCTTCGCCGGGCCGATCCCACGGCCCCGCACCGTGCGGGTCGCGTTCGGCGAGCCCGTGCCGGTCGAAGAGGTGCCGGCGACGCCTGAGGCCGCCGCCGAATTGCTCGACGACGAGCTGTGGCCGAAGGTCTCCGGCGAGTTCTCCCGCCTCCGCGCCCACCCGGGCCTGATCGCCGCGGGGCTCGCCGCGGCCGGCATCGGCGCGGGCGTCGCGGTGAAGCGCCGCCGCGCAAAAGCACAAAGGCCATGGTGGAAGCGCGCCTAGTCCGGTGCCTGGCACCGTCAGGTGCCTGGCACCGAGTGGCTCGCCGGGCAACTCGCGCGAGTTAGTGGTGCCTGGCACCGTCAGGTGCCTGGCACCGAGTGGCTCGCCGGGCAACTCGCGCGTAGGATTGGTGTTGTGAAACCGCCTACCGAGGCCGCCGACCGCATCCACGTCACGCGCTCGCGCGCGAAGCCGGGCGGCAAGGCGCAGGAAGGCGGCATGCCGTTCCGCGGTCGCAAGCCGCCGTGGCTGAAGGTGCCGGCGCCCGGCGGCCCGACGTATCGGAAGCTCAAGTCGGCGATTGCCGAGGACAACCTCCACACGGTTTGCGAGGAGGCCGCGTGTCCCAACGTAGGCGAGTGCTGGGAGCGCGGCACGGCAACGTTCATGATCCTCGGCGACGTCTGCACCCGCCGCTGCGGCTTCTGCAACGTCCAGACGGGAGTGCCGACATGGCACGACCCGCTCGAGCCCGCGCGCGTCGCCAACCAGGTCAAGAAGATGGGCCTGGTCCACGCGGTCATCACCTCGGTCGATCGCGACGACCTGCCCGACTACGGCGCCTCCGCCTTCGTCGGCGTGATCCGCTCGATCCGCCAGATGGCGCCGGGCTGCAAGGTGGAGATCCTCACCCCTGACTTCCGTGGCCAGGAGATGCCGCTCGCCAAGGTCATTCACGAGCGCCCCGACGTCTTCAACCACAATGTCGAAACGGTCCCGCGCCTCTACCCAAAGGCCCGCCGCGGCTCGGAGTTCATGCGCTCGGCGCGCGTCTTGCGGATGGCCAAGGAGATGGGCGGCGACAGCGTCGTCACCAAGTCGGGCCTGATGGTCGGCTTGGGCGAAAGCTTCGACGAGATGGTCGAGACGTTCGGGATCCTGCGCGAACACGAGGTGCAGATCCTCACCGTCGGCCAGTACCTGCGCCCGACCGAGAACCACCTTCCAATTGATCGCTACTGGCACCCCGACGAGTTCAAGGCGCTCGAGGATGCTGCCTACGCGATGGGCTTCGACGCCGTCGCATCAGGCCCGCTGGTCCGCAGCTCGTACCACGCGGACGAGGCTGCCGCGAAGGCCTCAGCGGCGCAAGCCGCCTAGCCGTCGACACGAACTGATCCGCGCCACACCCTCGTTGCGGCTGCGAAACGGATCAGACCCGTTGCATCCCTAGGTTTCGCTCCCCTTGCTGCCCCTCAAGGACAACATCCCGACCGGCCGGTTCCCGCTCGTCACGGTGCTGTTCATCGCGATCAACATCGTCGTCTTCCTGTGGCAGCTCACTCTGGACGGCGACGCGAACTCGAGCGAGTCGCCACACATCCGTGGGCTGTCGGCGGCCGACGAGGCCGTATTTGAACTTGGGGCGATCCCATACCGCCTGATCCATCCCGGCACGAACTGCGGCATCGTCACCGCGCCGCAGGGAACCAAGCTCCCGGGCATCGAGCCCGTCGTCTGCGACGGCAGCGCGGACAAGCGAGAGGCCGAGAACAAGCCCGGCGTGCGGGTCGTCGACCTCGAAGGCCCGCCTTGGTGGGCGACCATCCTGACTTCGATGTTCATGCACGGTGGATGGCTTCACATCATCGGAAACATGCTGTTCCTCTGGGTGTTCGGCAACAACGTCGAGGTCGCGATGGGAAGGCTCCGCTTCGCCTTCTTCTACCTGTTGGCGGGTGCGGTCGCGGTCTACGCGCAGTCGGCGATCGACCCCTCGTCGACCATCCCCACGATCGGAGCGTCGGGGGCGGTGGCGGGCGTCCTTGGCGCCTACATCCTGCTCCATCCCAAGGCAAGGGTGCTGACGCTCGTCATCATCATCTTCGTCGTGACACTGATCGAGATTCCAGCCATGGTGCTTTTGGGCATCTGGGCGCTGCTTCAGTTCCTGCCCGCGCTGGGCCAGCTCGGCGTTGGCGACGTGCCTGGCGACAGCGTCGCCTACGTCGCGCACGTCGGGGGTTTCCTGTTCGGCTTGCTCGCGATCAAGCTGTTCACTGCGCGGCGTGACGAGCGGCCGAAGCTGGGATACGGCTAGTGGACCTCGACGGCCGTTCCGCGATCCTCTTCGGGGTCCTCGTCTTCCTGATCCTCTTCGCGGGGATGACTTTCGTCGTCCTCTTCAAGGACGGTCTGACGATCCTCGTCGTGTTCGCGATCCTGATCCTCGCGATCATCGGCGTCGGGCTCTGGGGCGCGGTGTCCGAGCAGAACCGCCGCGGCCCTCGCCGCTAGCCCGGAAGGTCTCGCAGAAGGATCCGGAACACGCCTTCGAGCGTGTCCTTCCCGTACTCATGCGAAGGGCTCCGCTCGGTCATGACCGCGAGACCGATCCGCCGTCCATCCTTGGCGAGAAGGGCGACCTGGTGGTCGACCCACCCGGTGCCCGAGCCCCAGCCGCCCTTGAAGTGGAGGTGCCAGCCATGCAGCGGCACCTGGCCGATGCCCCAGCGCTGCGAGGGCGTGATCGAGGCAAGGAGGTTCCGCGCATAGTCCCAGTGGCGCTTGGGGACGTACTGCTGAAGCGTTCGCATGAAGAAGGCCTGGTCGCGTGCCGTCGTCTTGCAAAGGCCCCAGGGCTGGTCGCGCCAGACGAACCCCCTCATCTCCGCATCATCGGCGAGCTCCTCGAGCGGACCGCGGCCGAGCATTGAGTCGATGCGCGAGGCGGCGTCGTCGTCGGATTGGCGGATCATCGGCTCGAGAAGGGACCGGTCGTAGCTTGTGAGGTCGCGGCCGCCGGCTTTGCGGAGGTAGGCGACCATCAGCATCACCTTGAAGGTGCTGGCCATGTAGGCGCTGCCGAAGCCACCGAACTGGCGCTGGCGCCCGCGCATGTCGAAGACCGCGAAGGAGACGTCGCCGGCGCGCGACTGCGCGTACTTCTTGGCCGGCCGGGCGTCGGGGCTCCAGCTCTTTGCCTCGGCGTGGGTGACGATGCGCTCGCCCGGCGCGGCGGCAGAAGGTTGCGCGAGAAGAACCGCCGGCGCGAGCGCGAGCAGGGCGATCCGGCGCCTCACTCCGGCAGGTCCTTGAGGAGTCGCCGGTAGACGCCCTCGAGCGTCGCGCGGCCGTAAGGGCGCGACGGATTCCCCTGGGTGAGGACCGAGACGCCGATGCTGCGCCGGCCGTGGGTGAGGAGCGCCATCTGGTGCTCGACGCGGAAGGCGCGAAGACCCCAGCCGCCCTTGAAAGCGAGGTCCCAGCCCTCTGGCTGGACGTGCGCTACGCCCCACCGCTGGCGCGGGATGATGTTCTCGAGCAGGCCGAGGGCGTAGCCGCGGTGGCGGCTCGGAAGGAGGCCCGGCAGGCGCCGCATTAGGCGCGCGCCGTCCTTCGGCTCGGCCCGGCAGTAGCCCCAGATGTCATTCCACTGAAAGCCGTCCATGCCGGCGGCGTTCGCCAGGCTCTCCACAGGGCCCCGGCCCAGCATGTTGCGCACCGTGGTCGCGTTGGAGTTGTCGGACTCGCGGATCATCGGGCCCAGGAGGTTGCGTTCGCCGTCGGTGAGGCCGCGGTTCTCAACCGAGTCCCGGCGGAGGTAGGCGGCGAGAAGCATCACCTTGAAGGTCGAGGCCATGACATAGCTGCGCGAGCCCTCATACGCCGAAAGGCGGTCGCGCATGTCGTAGATGGCGAAGGAGACGTCAGTTGACCGCGACTTCGCGTAGCGCTCGGCCGCTTCTGAATCCGGATGCCACTGCCGGGCCTCGTGCGGGCTGATGCCGGCGCCCGCCGCGGGCACAGGGAGTGCGGTGAGGACGATTGCCGCCGCAAGGGCCGTGAGTGCTGGACGTGCGCGCATGAGGGTTATCTACCCAAAACCGCGGCGCACGCGCGGGTAGCGGTGGCGTGCACTGTCTCCCGGGAGATCCTGGGGTGGTCGATCCACCATAGAACGAGGCCCGCCAGGCCGCTGCTGAGAAGGTTTGCCGTGGGCTCCACCAGCTCTGGTTCGAGGTCGGGCGCGCTTTTACGTACGAACTCGGCCAGGACTTCAGTCGCTCGCCGGTTGACGCGGCGGCGTGCCCGCTCGATCACCGGGTCGCCAGTCCGGTCGCGGAAGATGACGAGCCAGGCGTCCGAGTTATCGGCGACGTAGTCGAGCCACCCGTCAAGGATCTTCTCGACCGCCTCCCCCATCGCCCCGTCGATAAAGGTCGGCAGGTCGGCCTCGTGGCGTTTCAAGATCGCGAGGTAGAGCTCTCGCTTCGACTCGAAGTGGCGGTAGACCATCGGCTTGGTGACGTCGGCCGCAGCAGCCACATCGTCGAGACGTGTGGCTGCATAACCGTTCTTGCCGAAGAGGCGAGCGCCCTCGCGGCGGATCAACTCCCGCCGCTCAACGGGGGCCATCCTGCGCCTTGGATGTGTCGCCGCTACCATCGCCTCGTGATAAGTTACTGATCGGTAACTACGGAATGGAGGACACCATGGAGAATGCGACAGTCGACCCGGTGCATGGGACCCGCTACGAGTTCGAGCACAAGGGCGAGGACATGCTCGTCGACACCTGGATGGAGGCGGGCGGCGGCCTGCCGAAGCACTACCACCCCAAGCAGACCGAGACCTGGTGGGTGGTCTCAGGCGAGGTGACAGTTCACTTCGATGGCGAGTGGAAGCCGTTCAGCCCCGAAACGGGGAAGGTCGAGGTGGGTCCCGGGATCGTTCACGGCTTCAAGAACGAGAGTGGCGCCGAGGCGCACCTTCGCTGTGAAGTGACGCCGGCTCTCTCGCTTGAGGCGTTCCTCACCGAATCGTCGTGCGCCGCTCGGGAGGGACTGTTCATGAAAGGCGGGATCCCGAAGAGCTTCAAGGGCGCCCGATGGGCGGCGGGTTTTCTTGCGCGCCACGAGGACGAGACGGTGATGACATTCCCGCCTCGCTTCATGCAGAAGGCGATGAAGCCGCTGGCGCCGAAGGGCTAGGCCGCGCCGACCTTTGCGAACGAGTAATCGTCGAGGTCGAAGTGGCCCGACTGCCAGTTCACCTCGAGCGTTGTTGCGCTCCGGAACGGGCGGTCGCCGTTCTTGTCGAAGTAGTAGGAGTTGGCGAGCTGACACGACGGCTGCTCGAGGACCTGCCAGGAGCGGCGCGCGAGCATCTGCTTGAAGTAGCGCTCGTTCGCCTCCGGGGTGACCTCGATCTTCGTTGCTTCCTCTGATCGCGCCCGCTCGATCAAGCGCAGGATGTGCTTTGCCTGATTCTCGATGAGGTTGAAGTACGAGGAGCCGTTGTAGCCGTACGGGCCCAGGATCGTGAAGATGTTCGGAAAGCCGGGAACGCTTACGCCCTGATAGGCCTGAAAGCGGTTCTCGTCCCACCAACTCTCGAGGTCGACGCCGCCGACGCCCTGGACGGGATAGGGCGGCATGTTGCCGGCCTCGAACGCGCTGAATCCAGTGGCGTAGATGATGACGTCGAGCTGGTGCTCGGCGCCTTCGGCGGTCTTCACCGAGTTCTGAGTGATCTCTCCGATCGAATCGGTTTCGAGAAAGACGTTCGGCCGGTTGAAGGTGCGCAGGTAGGAGTTGTGGAAGCCGGGGCGCTTGCAGCCGACCGGGTACTCGGGCGTCAGCTTCCTTCGCAGCTCGGGATCTTTGACCTGCTCTTTTAGGAACTTTCGGCCGGCTCGCTCGCCGATGGCTGAGATCGGCACGAACTTGTGGAAGTGGAGCGCGGTCGGGAAGGTGATCTCGACGAAGACCTGACTTGCGAGGCGCTTGATCTGCATTCCGCCAGGCAGCTTCTCGAGGGCCCCTGCGAGCGAGCCGCCCAGGGAGCGGTCGGGCTTCGGCAGGCACCAGATCGGCGTGCGCTGGAAGACGGTGAGCTGCTCGACCTCGCTCGCGATCTCGGGGATGACCTGTACCGCGCTCGCCCCGGTACCGATGATCCCCACACGCTTGCCCTTCAGCGAGATGTCGTGGTTCCAGCGGGCGGTGTGAAGCGTCTCGCCCTGAAAGTCGGAAACGCCTGCGATGTCGGGAAAGCGGGGCTCGTTGAAGACGCCGGTGGCACCGACCACGAAGCGAGCGGTGACCTGGCCGCCGGCCTCGGTCCCGAGGCGCCAGACGTGTGCCTCCTCGTCGAAGATTGCGCTCGTAACTTTGGTGTTGAAGCGGACGTGCGGGCGGACGTCGTACTTGTCGGTGAGGTGCTCCGCGTATGCCTTGAGCTCGTTGCCGGGTGCGTAGAGGCGCGACCAGTCCGACATCTGCTCGAAGGAGAACTGGTAGGACGGCGATGGGATGTCGACGGCGACTCCCGGATAGGTGTTCCAGTACCACGTGCCGCCCACCTCGCCGCCCGCCTCGAGGATCACGAAGTCCTCGATGCCCTTCTCCGAGAGCTTGATAGCGGTACCGATGCCCGAGAAGCCGGCGCCGATAATCGCCACCTCGCAATCGGGTTGCGGTGTCGAGCCGTTCGCCGAGGAAGTCATGCGCCAACCATAACTGACTGTTCGGTCAGTTGAGTCCGGGTCGAGTAGCTTCACGGCCGCATGGAAGCGACGATTTACTCGATGAGCATCTCCCACCCCGCCCGGACGGCCGAGCTGATGCTCGCCCACAAGGGCATCGAGGCGGAGAGGGTCGAGATCCCGCCGGCCTCGCAGCGCGTGATGATGCGCCGCCACGGGTTCAAGGGCGGGACGGTTCCCGGCCTGAAGCTCGACGGCCGGCGCGTACAGGGAACGATCGAGATCGCGCATGCCCTCGAGGAAGCTCGGCCGGAGCCGCCGCTTTACCCGAGCGATCGGGAGGCGCGCGACGCGGTCGAGACGGCGGAGGTCTGGGCAGAGCGGACGCTTCAGCCGGTTCCCCGGCGCATCTTCAGGTGGGCGGCCGCAACGGACTCGGATCTGCGGACCGTGATGGCCAAGTCGATCGGCATGCCCGCTCCCGGTTTGGCGCAGTGGGCTTTGCTGCCGGTGACTCAGTTCTACCTGCGCTACGAGGGCGGCGGCGAGAAGGCCGCCCGGCGCGACGTCGCCGAACTTCCCTCGCATCTCGACCACGTGGACAGCCTGATCGCAGACGGGACGATCGATGGCGCGGAGCTCAATGCCGCTGACTTCCACATCGCAACGAGCACGCGCGTCCTTCTCAACTTCCCGCAGCTCCGCCCACTCGTGGAGGGCCGCCCCGCGGCCGACCACGCGATGCGCATCGTTCCCGGCTTCGGTCGCGAGGCGCCGGTCGAGCTTCCAGCCGACTGGCTGCCGGCCTAGTTCTCGGTCACAGAGTCGAGAGCGGCACGTCGATGATGTCCAGGCGCCGCTTGAGCCCGGCCAGAGCGAAGCTGCGCACGTCGTCCGTGGAGACTCCGAGCCGCTCGATGTCCGGGCCGGTTCCGTCGCCGGCACCGCCCAGCGCCTCGGCCACGGACGGCAGCAGGTCGCGCAGCGTTTGGCGGACCGCTTCTGCGGCTTCCGGATGCTCGCGGACGCTCTCGCGCAGGAACCACACCCCGTAGCCGATGTGGCGCGTCTCGTCGTGGTGGATGAGCGAGTAGCCCTCGACGAAGCCGGGAAGCAGCGACTCGCGCTCGAGGTACTCGGTCGCAAAGCGGAAGGTGGTGAGCCCGAGCGTGCTCTCCAGGATGAGGTGATAGATCGTCACGAAGCGGACCTTCAGAGCCAGGTCTTCGGGCGCCGCGACGAGCCGTTCGTGCGCCTCGACCAGCGCCTCGTCGAAGATCTTGCGAAATGCGGGCGTGACCTCACGTCGAGCGCGCTCGACGTGAGCAGCGACGGTCGCCGGCTCCGCGACGACCTCGTCCTGAAAGCGTGCGTAGAACTGCATGTGGCGTGCTTCGTCGACCTGTTGCGTGGCGAGGAACGTGGCCTCCTCCTCGCTTCCGTGCGCGCCGACCAGGCCGGAGAACTTCGTGGTGATCCGCTCCTCGGCGACCATGAGCGAGGCGAGAACCCAGTAGATGAGCTCTTGATCTTCGGAATCCATGGCCTGCCACTGCTCGCGGTCTCGCGCGAGGTCGATCTCGAACGGGTTCCACTGCTGGTCTTCCCACCGCCTGTAGAGAGTCTGCGGATCGTTGAGTTGGATGTCCGCCGTGGCCATCATCGGAGGCTTCGCCGAGCGCGAATGATCGCTGACGCTGCGCTCTCATGAACGCGGTGGGTCTCGATGATCTCGATGTCCTCGAACCCGGCCGCACGGAGTTCGCGACCGAAATCGTCGCGCGTGAGAGCGCCGGCGATGCACCCAGTCCACTGCTGCATGTCCTCGCGCGTTGACTCGTCCATATCTGGGTCGGCGACTACATCGGAGACCGCGAATCGGCCGCCAGGTCGAAGGACACGGGATGCCTCCCGAAACACGCTGTGCTTGTCGCCCGACAGGTTGATCACGCAGTTCGAGATGATCACATCGATCGAGTCATCGGGAAGTGGAATGTCCTCGATGGTTCCCTTGAGGAACTCAGCGTTTTCCACGCCGGCCTCGCGCTGGTTGCTGCGGGCAAGCTCGAGCATCTCGTCCGTCATGTCGAGGCCGTAGGCCATTCCGGAGGGGCCAACACGATCCGCCGAAAGAAGCACGTCAATTCCACCGCCCGACCCCAGGTCCAAAACCGTCTCGCCCTCGTGGAGATCAGCCACGGCAGTTGGGTTGCCGCAGCCCAGCGATGCGAGCTTCGCCGCGTCCGGGAGGGCCCCCAGATCGTCCCCCTCATACAGGTCAACCCCGAATGAGTCACGCTGCGCATCGGTGATGACCGCCGCCGGGCCGCAGGAGGCAGCAGCGGCCTCGGTGGCCGCGGTTGCCGCGGCGGCGTAGCGCGAGCGCACGAGGTCTTGGACATCGTTGCCCTCCTGTCGGCCGGCGCTGCAGCCACATCCTCCCGGATGCCCCTCGGCGCAGCATTCCGACTTCGCGCTCGGCTCACAGCACGTTTCCTGTGCCGTGGGCGAGCAGCAGTCGCTCTTCGCGTCTTCGACCGTTTTCAGCTCAGCCATGCGTTCAGCTCCTCCAGCGCCTCGGGATTGACGAAGTAGTAGGCCCAGAGTCCCTCGCGCTCTGATCCGACGATCCCCGCCTGCCGAAGCACCTTGAGGTGATGCGAGACGGTGGGCTGGGAGAGATCGAAGAGCGGCACGAGCTCGCAGACGCAGACCTTCCCTGCATGCTTTCGGAGGACGTCGACGAGCTGCATTCGAATCGGGTCTCCCAGCGCTTTTGCGACGCGGCCCATCCGCTCGGCGTGCTCGCGCTCGATATCCGGATACACGACCGGCTCACAACAGACCTCGCCTTTCGGACGCTTCTGCTTCGGTGAGAGTTCAAGCGTGCTCACAGTCGATCCCCTTTCATAGAGAGATATCAATATAACAAACGATCCTCAATGGAGTACTCTGAGCCGCCATGAGATCATCCGGCTCTGTGCCAGAGGTCCTCTTCGTATGCGTGCACAACGCGGGTCGGTCGCAGATGGCCGCCGGTCTTCTGCACAAGTTTGCGGGCGACCGCGTCAGCGTGCAGACGGCGGGCTCGGAGCCGGCCGACGCGGTCAACCCCGCTGCGGTGGAGGCGATGGCCGAGGTCGGCGTCGATCTCTCGCAGGAGTTCCCGAAGAAGCTGACTACGGAGTCCGTCCAAGCCGCCGACGTCGTAATCACGATGGGCTGCGGCGACGCCTGCCCGATCTTCCCGGGGAAGAGGTACGAGGACTGGGCCCTGGACGATCCCGCCGGGCAGGACCTGGAGACCGTTCGGCGCATCCGCGACGAGATCCAAGCGAGGGTCGAAGGCTTGATCCGGGATCTGGACACCGAGGGTTAGCCTCGGCTACTTGCCGGGCGACGTCCTTTCCAACCGAGAGCTAAACCGGGCGTTGCTCGGGCGCCAGCTTCTGCTCGAGCGCGCGGACATGCCCGTCGCCGATGCGCTTGAGCACCTGGTCGGCCTGCAGGCGCAGGAGCCGTGGGATCCCTACTACGCACTGTGGAGCCGGCTGCGCGACTTCGACCCGCACGAGCTCGGCGGGATGATCGAGCGCTTCGAGGCCGTGCGGATGGGAGTGATGCGGGGGACAATCCATCTGACGACAGCGCGGGACGCGCTGGTCCTTCGCGGGGTGATGGGGCCGGTCATGAGCGGGACGTATCGCTCGTCGCTGTTCTCCAGGCAGGTCGAAGGCGTCGATGAGGATGATCTGCTGGCGATCGCCGCGAAGCTCACGGCCGAGGAGCCGCAGGGCCGCACCGACCTTTCACGAGCGCTCGCGGAGCGCTGGCCCGAGGCGGACTTCGACGCGCTCGGCTACACGGCGACGTTCCTCCTGCCACTGGTCCAGGCTCCCCCGCGGGCCGTGTGGGGCAAGACGAAGGCGGCGAAGTGGCTGAACGCGGAGACGGTGCTTGGGGCCGAGGTCGAGTGGGACGCCGATCCGGGCGAGGTAGTGCTCCGCTACCTGCGGGCGTTCGGACCTGCAGCGTCAAAGGATGTGCGCGCCTGGTGTTACCGCACCGGGTTGCGCGAGGTGATCGACGGGCTGCGCCCGCGGCTTCGGGCTTTCAAGAACGAGGACGGCGCCGAGCTCTTGGACGTCGATGACGGCCTCTTCCCCGACCCCGAGACGCCGGCGCCCGTGCGCTTCCTGCCCGAGTACGACAACGCGGTGCTCGGCTTCGCGGACCGCTCGCGCATCACGCCGCCAGCTGGCGGTGAGCGGCCGTACTGGAAGGGTGCTGTGCTGGTCGACGGGTTCGCGACGGGGACTTGGAGGTTCGTGAGGGAGAAGAACGACGTCGCCATCGAGGTGGGTCCGTGGCGGAAGCTCACACGAGCGGAGTGCGGCGAGGTCGAGGCCGAAGCGGCGGCGCTTTTGGAGTGGTCAGAGCCGAAGGCGGAAGCGCGGAGCGTCAGGATCCTCAGCTAGGCCGCGAGGCGCCGCGCGCACGAGGCGTTGCCAAGCCACGTGTGTGGGTTTCCGGCCCAACACCACCCCACCTTGGCGGCGCCGTCCGAGATCCAGATCGCTGGCACGCGCTTGTCCCCGCAGCGCGATCCGGGCAGGGAGAAGCAGTGGTTCTTGCGCAGGATCTCGGGGTGCTGGGCGACCAGGGCGATGCCTTCCTCGACTGTGAGCGGAGAGCGCCCGCACTTGAGGATTGCGGCGAGCGCGTCGTCTGGCGCGACGTTCCTGAGGTCGTGCCCCGTGTCGACCTCCTCCAGGAGATAGTGCGGTCCCGCCGGGATCTCGATGCCGTCAATGGGAACGAAGCGACCGAGCTCTCCCGGCTCGAACATGAGCGCCGCCGGCTTCTCGTGCCAGCGAAGCGCCTCGGCGGCTTTGTGCGGTGACGTCGCGGGGACTTCAAGCGACGGGACGATCCCGGCTTCAAGATCGAGAAGTAGCTGAGACACGAGTGGAGCCAGCCGGATTCGAACCGGCGACATCCGCGTTGCAAACGCGACGCTCTACCAACTGAGCTATGGCCCCTCAACTTCGATTGTAGGTTCACGGTGCCCGACATACGGGCAATCGCCGATGTGAAACGATCAGCGCCTAACTCAAGCGTGAGGAGTCGAGATGGCGGACACTGAGACCGCGACCCAGGAAGACGCGGCGAAAGAAGACAGCGAAGAGCAGCACACGGACCACTCGCCAATGGCGTCGGAGGCCGAACGCGAGGACGACGCCCCCAAGGCCGCCCAGAAGGCCGAGGTCTCGAACCTCGACATCGTCCGCCACTACTTCGACAAGGCCGCGGACCACATGAAGCTCGAAGATGACGTCCGCGTCGTCTTCTGGACCCCCTACCGCGAAGTCACCGTCCAGATCCCGATCAAGTGCTCCGACGGGAAGATGCACGTCTTCTCCGGCTACCGCATCCAGCACAACGGCGCCCGCGGCCCTTACAAAGGCGGCATCCGCTACCACCCGGAGGTCGACGTCGACGAGGTCCGCGCACTCGCCTCGCTCATGACCTGGAAGACAGCCGTGGCGAACGTGCCGTTCGGCGGCGCCAAGGGCGGCGTCAATTGCGACCCCTCCAAGCTCACCCAGGCAGAGCTTCAAAAGGTCACCCGCTCGTTCATGGACAAGATCGAGAAGGTCCTCGGCCCCACCCGCGACATCCCCGCGCCCGACGTCAACACCAACGCCCAGGTGATGGCATGGATGATGGACGAGTACGGCAAGCTTCACGGCCACACGCCGGCGATCGTCACCGGCAAGCCCATCTCGCTCGAAGGCTCCCTCGGCCGCGAGGCCGCGACCGGCCGCGGGTGCGTCTACATGTTTCGCGAGGCCGCCCCGTCGCTCGGTCTCAGCCCCGCCTCAACCAAGTTCGTCGTCCAGGGCTTCGGCAACGTCGGCTCGTGGGCCGCGCGCATCATGCAGCAGCTCGGCTCCGAGATGGTCGCCGTATCCGACGCCAACGGCGCGATCAAGAACGAGGACGGCATCGATGCCGCCGCGCTCCACGATCACATCTCAGAGGGCGGACTCATCACGGATTTCCCGGACGTTGAGGAGATCGATCCCGAGGACCTCGTCGAAGTTCCGTGCGATGTCTTCATCCCCGCGGCGCTCGGCGGCATGATCCGCGAGGACAACGCGGACCGCATGAACTGCAAGGTCATCGTCGAGGGCGCGAACAGCCCGACCACCCCGGCCGCCGACCAGATCCTGCGCGAGAAGGACACGTACATCATCCCCGACGTCATGGCGAACGCCGGCGGCGTCGTCGTCTCCTACTTCGAGTGGGTCCAGAACCTCCAGCACTTCCAGTGGGACGAGCGCGACGTGAACGACAAGCTCGCGACGAAGATGCGCAAGGCCTACCGCGACGTCTCAGCGCGCGCAAAGGAAGAGGGACTCGACCTGCGAGAAGCCGCCTACCTGGTCGGCATCGAGCGAGTCGTCGACGCAGCGCGCACCCGCGGGTACATCGAGTCGCCCTCCGCCAAGGGCACTAGCTAAAAATCAAAATCTTTCGGGGCGCCCTGCTCGAACCACAGCTCGTCATCGTCAGGGTTGTCACGCAGGAACTCGGGAGTCTCTTCTAAGACGTCGTCATCGCTCGTCCCGGCTTCGGCCGTCTCGGGCTCTCCAGTGGTGGGCTCGGGCGCAGGCTCTGGCTCGGCCTCGTGGGGAGGCTCCACCTCGGTCTCGCCAGCCGGCTCGGAGAATGCTTCCTCGACGATCAACGGTTCCTCTTCCGTAAGCGGTTCTGAGACGGCGCCGCCGACCTCCTCGATCTCCTCGTCGATGTCCAGCTCCAGGTCGCCAAGCTCCATCTCCTCGGGCGGCTGTTGCTCGAAGAACACCGTGGGCTGATCGGAAATCGCCTCGCGCTCCTCCGTCGTGAAGCTCGACGCCTCGGCAGGATCGAGCTCCGGCTCGGACGCGGGCTCTGGCTCGACGGGCTCAGCGACTTTGGCGGCGGGCTCCTCGACGGTGGGTTCCTCCTCGACAGCAGCCTCCTCCACAGCGGGCGCGGACGAATCGGCGTCCGTCTCGAGAACCGTTGTCTCGTCGATCGGCGTGAGTGCCGGCTTTTCCGCCGGAGTCGCCTCGACCACTGCGTCGTCGGGAGTCTTCGCCTCGTCGGTCTCGGCATCGAAAACAGCAGCCTCCGCGGGAACCTCGGACTCAACCGCCGCCTCCTCTGAGGTCGAACCCGGGAAGTCGGGATCCCCCGGTCGTGCCGGAGGGCCGAAGGCCTCATCCTCCAGCTCCTTGAGCTCCTCTTCGTCCACGCCGGAATGGCGCTTCAGCTCGAGGTGCTCGCGAATTGCGTCATCGAAGATTCCCATCGGGCCTGAACCTACGACAAATCCTAGTTATGTGGCCCGGCGGCTGAGCTAGCCGCCAACGGCCACCCGCTCGGGCGCGGTTACCACGCGATTCTTGCCGGTGCGCTTGGCCTCATAAAGCGCGTCATCAGCGGCGGCGAAAAGCTGGCGCGCCGTCTCGGCCGAAAGCGGGATCGTCGCCGTGCCGAAGCTCGCCGTCACCTTCAAGACGCCGCTGCCGTCGAGCAGCGGGATCTCCTCCGCTTCCAGGCGCTCGCGGATGCGCTCGGCAATCTCGACCGCGCCGTCCACACCGGTCTCCGGGAGCGCCACCACGAACTCTTCGCCGCCGTATCGGGCCGGCTCGTCGATTGCTCGCGGCTCCTCCAGCAGGAGCCTTCCGATCAGGCGCAGTACCTCGTCCCCCTGCGGGTGTCCGTACGTGTCGTTCACGGACTTGAAGTTGTCGACGTCGAGGATGATCAGAGACAGCTCGTGCTCGAAGCGCTCCGCACGGGAAGCTTCGCGGTCGATCGTCTCGCGGAAGGCGCGGTTGTTCGGCAGCCCGGTCAGCTCATCCGTCACAGCCTGCTCGGAGACCTTCTCGTGCGCGGTGATGTTCTCGATCGAGACCGAGGTCTGACCGAGCAGGTAGAGGAAGACGTCGCGATCCTCGTCGCTGAACTCCTTCCCGGAGCGCCCGATCGAGAGCGACCCGACTTGCACGTTGTCCGAGAGTGTCTTGAGAGGCGCTGCGAGCGCAAACCCGTCGCGGCGACGGGCATCGACCCTCGCGCCTTCTCTGTCGACACGCTTCTGTCCCGCCACGGCGGCGTCGCGCGCGGCGCCCTTGAAGCCGTCGGGAATCTCGATCACCTCGCCGTCGGTGAGCGACACGCGCGCGTACTCGGCGTCGCACGCCCCCAGCGCGGTCTCGGCCACGATGCCCAGGAGCGTCTCGCGATCAAGGCCCGCCGCGAACGCCTCGCCGAGGCGCCGAACCGACCGGTCGAGCTCAGTCCGCTGGCGCCGGAGTTCGCCGATCTGCTCCTCGAGCTGATCGGTCATCTTGTTGAACTCGCTCGCAAGGCCCGCCATCTCGTCACGGCCGACGACGGGAACTCGCTGGGAGAAGTCGCCCGATCCGATTCGCCGCGCGGCGGCGAGCATGGTCGCGATCTGCGACTGAAGCGTCCTGGCGATGACGGCGACCCCAGCGAGCGCGACCGCGAGAAAGATTGCGACGAGCAGGGCAACGCGCGGGCGCGAGTCGAAGAACCCGGAGCTCTCGACCGGAGCGAAGACCGTCACCGCGGCGCCATCGTCGCCGAGCGACGCCGTGGCGGCGCGCGCTTCCGTGCCGCCGACCTCCGCGTCCGCCGTTTCGCCCGTATCAGGAAGCGACTCGGTGTCCACGCCGCGGGCCGCCACCGCCGGCCCACTCGTGCCGATGACGGCCGCGCTCAGACCCGTCAGCTCTTCCACCCGGCCCAGATACTCGTCGGCGCCGATCGTCGATGCGACCACCTCGAGCTCGCCACCGTCGGCGTCGCTCACGGTCGCTATCGCCACCGGGGCGTCGGACGGAATCGGCTCGACCTGCTCGCCATCGGGCGTGGTCAGCGCCAGGTACTCGAGCCCGCTGTCAGCCCCCGCCGCGGCTGCGGCGCGCTCAATCTCCTCGGAACCTCCGCCCGAGAGCGCGGCCGCAACCTCGCGGTCGGCGAGCACATCCTGAGCAGCCTCGTCTGCCGCGGCGACCTCGTCCTCATAGACCGAAATCGCCGCTTCCAGGCCCGTAGCTACCTGCGCATCGGCCTTCCCGGCCTGAGAGTCGCCGGTCACGTCTGAGGCCAGCACAGCGATGGCAGCGATCGGAATCGCAACCATCAAAAGGAAGAACAGGCCGAGTCGAGTCCGAAAACTCATAGGGAAAGGTTAAATCGGCGGAATCCGATGCGGCAGTGAGGTTTCAGCGCCCGGGTGGACCCTTGTCCAGAGGGCTTGCAATGCACCGCCCATCGCCTACCCTTACCCGTCCGGCCGTTGCCGGAAGTATTCGGGGCTATAGCTCAGCTGGTAGAGCGCCTGGTTCGCAATCAGGAGGTCGGCGGTTCGAACCCGCCTAGCTCCATCTCCGAAGTCCCTGCTCGGCGCGGGTTCTTATGCGAGGAGCCCTCAGCGCCCAGCGAGACGATTTGCAGCTGGTGCCCACCCCCCGGTTCGCCAAATCCCGTGGTCCCATCGAGCGGCTCGTCGTCGCTCCTAGGGCAGCTCGCAAGGAGGTGTCGCTTTCCATGGAGCCTGAAGCCCGGATCAATGGACATTTGCGTCGGCATATCCGAAGTTTTTGTCCATCGGCTCCTCCATATGACCTAGAGTGCTTCTTCATAGAGACGAGAAGCGCACCTAAGTCGCGTGACGTGAGTTCGACTCTGCTTGGGAGGACCACCGGTCTCGGACGGATGAGATTCGGGTGATCGACGACGAACGGTGCTGGTGCTTAGCGTGAAACATTTTCGAGGCCGGGACGGGATCGAGATCAACCAACCAGCCGGGGGGATCTTCACCCTTCGGGGTGGGAAAATCGTCCGCATGCAGTCCTTGTGGGAGCGGGCAACAGCCCTCGAAGCCGCCGGCCTAACGGACTAGCCGATGCCGCAGGGAAACGTGGAGGTCATGAGGGCTGTCTACGACGCCTTCAACCGCCGAGACCTTGATGCCTTGTGGTCGCTTGTCGATCCCGAGTGCGAAGTCGACCTCACTAACTCCATGGGGTTCGACCGCAGTAGGTACACCGGCCGGGAAGGTGTCTTGAAGTTCTTTGAGTCCTATTGGGACTCGTTCGAATCCATCACAATCGAAGTGGAGGAATGCTTCGAAGGCGAGGACGCGGTGGTCGTGGTCATTCGAGCCAGAGGGCGCGGCCTCGGTAGCGGAGTCGAAGTTGATGCCCGTGGTCCCCATGCATGGTCGTTTCGTGAGGGCCGTGTCGTCGGGTTGGCACTTCACGAGCACCTCGACGACGCACTCGAGGACATGGCCGGGGTGTAGGAGTAGTGGGACTGTCGCTTACGAGTCAGATCCCGCCGTTTGCGCAGTTCATCGCCTTCCGGGAGGGGAAGTTCCTCCGCGTGAACTACTCGGAGATCGAAACAGCGCGACGAGCTGTAAGCGTTTAGGGATACCGCAGATCGAGCAAGCTTCGGAGCTTGAGCCGAAGTCCGGGGTTCGAAAAGCCGCGATCGCGGAGATTGCTGACCGGTCGTGCTCATTGGGCACCAGCCGCGTTCTTGGTGCCCAAATCCGCGTACATCCGGACACATCCGCCGACATCCAAGCGCGCAATCGACGCCTCGATTCGGGGCGCCGCTTCGCGATCAGGAGGTCGGCGGTTCGAACCTGCCTAGCTCACACCCAGAAGGCCTGCTCAGCGGGGGTTACTTATGCGAGGGGCACTCACGCCAAACGAGACGGTTCGCGGCTAGTGCCCAAGCGCCCCCGTTTCCCCGAACCCCACGCTCCCACTGAGCGACTCCATCGTCGGTCCAAGCGCAGCTCGCGAGAAGTGTCGCTTCGCATGGAAAGCACCTAAGCCTCCAACCGCCGAAGTCGTGATCGGCGCCATCAGGCCGCGGCGATCGCACTTTCGATCGCGTGTCCAAATCGAGGGGGAGGGTGCCGCCAGCCAGTGGCGCTCATCCCGACCTCGGCGGTTTAGGTGCTTTGGACGAGAAGCGTCGAAGTCGGGCGTGCCTTGAAATCCAGCGACGATTGGTCGAGCTACTTCATCGCCGCGGGGGTTCGAGTGGATTTGAGATCGCCCCCGTCTGGACGAGAATGCTCAGCATGTTCCACTGAACCCACAGATCAGCGATGCGTCCGTCCGCCACGCGATAGAGCGCCACGTATCGCGCGCGCCAATGCTTTCCCTGTGTGTGCGCAAGCCAGGGTGGAGGATTGGAGACCGTTCCCGTGCCTTCCCCGAGGACGGCCGCGGTGTCATCCTCGACAATCAGCCGCTTGACCTCCAGGCGCGCATCATCGCTTAGCTCGAGAAAACCTCGCACCGATTGACGACAGCTCTCGTCGGCCAAGAGATCTTCAAGTCTCACGAAGTCGTGTGCGTTCCACGCGTCGAGATACGACTCGGCAACTGCGCGCGTCTCGCTGTCCACGCGTGCAAGATAGTTGCTTTAGGCGAAGAGCGCCCCTCGACCTGTCGCGCGTTTGAGATCCGACGTGACCTTGTCGATAAACGATCTGATGCGTGATGTCCTGCTTGCCTTCTTGGTGGTCACCGGAATCCTTGCAATCCTCCTGACTCTCTGGCTCACCGTCCGCTTCCACCGGAGCACCACCCGCCGCGCCGGGCGCCCATTGTGATAGTCATGCTTTCGCCATGCGACTGCCGCGCTCGCGAGTTTGTGAGCTGTTCGATGTAGAGGTCGCCCTGATCCAGGCCGCGATTTGGCCGGCGACTACCCCGGAGCTCGTCGCCGCCGTGAACCGCAGCGGAGGCATTGGAAGCATTGGCGCAGTCTTCGGTTCGGCCGAAGCGATAGCGGACGAGATCGAGCGGACGAAGGCGCTGACCGATCGGCCTTTCATCGTCAACCACGTCGTCCCTCTTCTTGACGAAGAGGCATTCTTGGCAACATTGGAAGCACGGCCAGCGGTCGTGTCGTTCGCGCTGGGCCCCCCGGTCGGATTGGTCGAGAGAGCCCATGATGCGGGCGCCAAGGTCGTCCACCAGGTACATACCGTCAAGCAGGGCATCGAGGCGGCGGCCCTGGGAGTCGACGCGTTGATCGCACAGGGGAGCGAGGCGGGCGGCCAGGGAATGGTGGCCGGTGTCAGCACGATGGCTCTGGTTCCACAGCTGGTCGACGCCGTCGACGTACCAATCATCGCCTCAGGTGGAATTGCGGATGGCCGGGGATTCGCAGCAGCGCTTGCGCTCGGCGCGGCCGGCATTAACGTGGGTACGAGCTTTCTCGCCGCCGAAGAGGCTGCTGTCTCGTACGAGTGGCGAAGCATGCTCATCAAGAGCGACTCCGAGGACGCCGTGCGATTCGAGGCGTGGGAGCAGCTTTTCCCCCCTCGATCAGGGGGGTACCGCGTCGTGCCGCGAGCACTTCCGACGTCTTTCATGAGCGACATCGCAAGCGGAGACTTGGACCCGGAAGGCGCTCGAAGCGACCTGATGCAGGCGATCCGCGACCGGTCTCCGGGTGCGCTCGTGCCCTTCACGGGACAGACCGTCGGGCTTGTCCGCGAGGTCCTTCCAGCGGCAGAGATTGTCCGTCGCTTCGTGACCGAGGCCGAGGCCGCCCTGTCGCGCCTGGTCGCCGAGCGGCAGGACTAACGGAAACCCGCAGGCGCCCTACCGGGGTCATCGACCGGTACGTGCGCTGGTGGGGCACCTTTGAGAACTACAACGTTCAGGCCAGCGGCGACCGCATCATTGGGCCTATTCGTGCCTGAGAGCCCCTCTTCGCAATCAGGGGGTCGGCGGTTCGAACCCGCCTAGCTCGATCTTGAGAAAATGCTGGTATCGCGAACGTCTCCTTTGATCCAGCGCCGACATTGCCGCGGCGGACTCAGTCCAGGGATCGAAGTTGTTCACGCCGTCGATGCAGCCCTGGTACATGTTCGACAAGTTGTCGGACATGATGTTGGCGAGGCCATCCGTCGTGATCGTGAACTTCTGATCGAGCGTCTTGGCCTTGTACTCCCATCCGTCGGGCAGCGTCAGCCGGACGGCCATCTCGGGCAGATCGGCCGCGGTCAGCTCGGGATCGACGCTGTCCGTGTACGTCTGCATCACCCAGGTGACCTGCTCGGGCGAGCGCAGTAGGAAGACCGGCCGCCCGCTGAGGAACTCGTATTTGCTTACGCGTCGAATCTGCATCGGTTGGTAAGCCGACTTCTGACTGATCAGCACTCGGATCGAAGGCGGCGGGCATCCGCATGTCGGCTACGAGGTTGAACATCACGCCGCTCAAGTCGCGTGGTTCGCCGACGACATTGATCGTCAGCGCGTCCAGCATCCAGAAGCGCCTGGCGTTCTTCCACACGCGGTCAGATCCGGTTTCCTGCGCGAGCTGTTCAACGTCGATGGCGGCGAACTCGTCGGCGGGGCACGGGCCGAACCCGGTGGTGTTGTAGACGAGCGCGTCGACGTTCTCGTCCGCCATGGTGAGGAGGAAGATCTCCCCCGCGCGTAGTCCCGTGTGTTGTAACCGGAGGGGTGCATCAGTCATCGGTAATCCCTTTCTTGATCTTGCTTCGATCGAGCCTATGTTCAGAACGTCAGTCGGCAATCACCCCAAGCGGGTGAATCTGATCAGCGAGCGTCGGGCTACTCTGGCTGAGGCGGAACCTACCGAACCGGAAAGGACGTTCCTTGGAGTCAACGAGTACGGAGCGGCAATCTGACCGGGTAAAAGCGGCCGCCCAGATCTACGTGTACGGGTATCCGCTGGTGTATTCGCTAAGAGAAATGGCGGGGTTTGCAGAGGGCCACTGCAGCCTGCCGGTGAGCGCACCGTGGAACGAGTTCGGCCATGCGCGCGAGTTGCTCGGCCCCGAAACGACCTTTGTGTCCCCCAATAACGACACGCTGTACACTTGGCCGCGCTGGATCTGCGCCCGGGACCGCTGGTTCTGAATGTGCCTGACACGGCCGACCGCTACTACGGCCTGCAGCTCGTCGACGCGTGGACGAACAACTTCGCCTATATCGGACGCCGCGCGACCGGGACGGCTGAGCGACGGTTCCTTTTGACGGGTCCAGATGACGCGTCCCCGGCGCCCGATGGCACGGAATTGGTGAGAGCCCCGACCGCACTCGCAATGATCGTCGGCCGCGTTCAGATCAACGGGATCGCCGATGCTCCTGCGGTGCATGCGCTCCAGGATCAGTTCAGCCTGACGCCACTAGACGCGGATCCCGGGCCGGCGTCGGGTGTTCCGGAGCCGGACCGAGGGTTGGGGAAGATTTGAAGTGGTGGGAGACGTTCCGGGTTGAGCTGGCGGCGTTCCCGCCGCCCGCTGCGGACGCGCCGATGCTGGTAATCGCCGAATCGCTCGGGCTGACAGCCTCCGGATTCACCGTACGTCGGCGCGGACGCTGAGCTCGCGGAAGATGCTGATCGGCGGCTGGCAGGACCGTCAGGAGATGATCGGGAGACTGGCCAAGGGCGGCTCGCCACCTCCCAGCGGA
This sequence comes from uncultured bacterium, assembly GCA_963786495.1. Classification (GTDB taxonomy): domain Bacteria; phylum Actinomycetota; class Thermoleophilia; order Solirubrobacterales; family 70-9; genus JALZKA01. Next base: position 832,009 of record CAWAZL010000002.1, read on the forward strand.
TGGCGGTCGGCGATGCACTTCTTTGACTACAACACCGAGCATCTCGGCATCGGAACACTTGATGCACCCGAATGGCGGATCGACGACCCCGCCCAGGCCTACGCAACACGGGCCGCCGCCGCGCGTGCAGGCATGTGGGGCAACCACGGCTATGAGGCCGACTACGAGATCGTCTACGTCGACGCCGACGGCTCCAGCTCAGCGGCGCCGAGCGTTACGAGCTGCGGCTCGACTCAATGCCCCCGGTCGATGCCTTCTGGTCGTTGACGATGTACTGCGTTCCGGAGTTCCTTCTCGTCGCCCAACCCGATCCACCGCTATTCCATCGGCGACCGCACGCCTGGCCTCCGGGTCGCCGAGGATGGATCGTTGACCCTCTACCTGCAGCACGAGTCACCTGGTCCCGATAAGGAAGCGAACTGGCTCCCGGCGCCGGGGGGCGAATTCCGGCCGATCATGCGGATGTACCAGCCCACGACCGCGGTCCTCGCCGGCGACTACGAGCTACCCGCTATCAGAAAAGTCAGTTAGTCACGAAGCCGCAGGTCGGGGACCGCTCATGGCGCCGAAGATCCAAAGAAGCGGCGTTACCGCGGCCACCTTCGAGGTGGGTCAGCGAATCAAGCATGCGACGCCGGCGCGGCTCCTAATTCGGGCTGGAATCTGTCTGCGGACGCCTGGTCCAGTAGCGCTGGAAGCGCTCGGGAGCGGTGCCTTCCCTGAATTGCTCCGCGTTGATGCGCGGATAAATCTCGTCCAAGCGGCGGATCTCGGTGTGGCTGATCCGCTTATAGATTTTGTCCGAGCCGAGCTCGCTCGGATGATCAAGTCCCGCGGCGGCAATCATCTCGGCCACGGCATAGACCGTGTTGCGGTGAAAGTTGTGGACGCGCTCGGCCTTGTCGGACACGACGAGGCCTCGCTGGAGCTTTGGGTCCTGAGTCGTCACGCCCACCGGGCACCGATTGGTGTGGCATCGCTGGGCCTGGATGCAGCCGACCGAGAACATGAAGCCACGGGCGGAGTTGACCCAGTCGGCGCCTAGGCCCATCACCTGGCAGATGAGCGCCGCAGTGACCAACTTGCCGCTGGCCCCACTCGCATCTTGTCCCGGAGCACTGCGCCGACGAGTGTGTTGTGGACCAGGGTCAGGCCTTCGAGGAGCGGAGCGCCCATCGAGCTCGTGAACTCGAGCGGGGCTGCTCCCGTCACGCCCTCGCCCCCGTCGACGACGATGAAGTCAGCGTGAGATACCCGTCGCGAGCATGGCTTTTACGATCGCCATGAACTCGCGCGGATCGCCGATGCAGATCTTGAATCCGACCGGCTTTCCGCCCGAAAGCTCGCGCAGCTGAGATATAAAAGCCGTCATCTCGCGAGGGGTCGAGAACGCCTTGTGGAAGGTCGGAGACTCAACATCCTTGCCCTCCTCGACGAGACGCGTCTCGGCGATCTCGCGGGTGACTTTGGCCCCGGGCAGGATCCCGCCGTGACCGGGCTTGGCGCCCTGCGAGACCTTGATCTCGATCATTTTCACTTGCGGCTGAGTAGCGCGTTCGGCAAAGGTCTTGGGGTCGAACTCACCGTCCTGGGTCCTGCACCGAAGTAACCCGTCCCGAGCTGCCAGATCAGGTCCCCGCCGTTCTCGCGGTGATATGGAGAGATGCCGCCTTCGCCCGTATCGTGGGCAAAGTTGCCCTTCTTTGCTCCCAGGTTCATCGCCTGGATCGCTGAAGCCCCAGCGCTCCGAAGCTCATCGCCGAGATGTTGAGGATCGACGCCGAGTAGGGCTGGATGCAGTCCTGCCCGCCGACGGTCGTCCGCAGCCTGCGAACCGGATCCTCTGCCACGGGCGGGTTGAGATCGAGTGCGCGAGCCACGCGTATCCGGGCACGTTCACGTCCAACTCGGTGCCGAAGGGCTTCTTGTCGTCGACGTTCTTGGCGCGCTGGTAGATCACCGACCGCTGGTCGCGGCTGAAGGGTCGCTCGTCCTGGCCGCTTTCGACGAGGTACTGGTGGAGCTCCGGGCCCATGCTCTCGATCAGGAACCTCATGTGCCCGGCGACCGGGTAGTTGCGCAGAATGCTGTGCCGCCTCTGGGTTACGTCCCACAGCCCGAGCAGAGCAAGCGGCGCGAAGATCAGCTCAAGCCACCAAACCCAAGAGTGAATGAAGCCCAACGGGACGAGCGCCACCGCCACGGCGACCGTCAGCCACCAGACTGTGTGACCGATCTTCTCCATTCTTTTGCCTTTCTGTTTGGAGCCGCTAGGCCAGCTCAGTCGAAGACGACCTAGCTCCACTTCGCTTGCCCCTAGGGCTCGCCATCGTGCGACATTTGGTCGATGCAGACGGCAGCGGCGATCACGAGGGGCTGGTTCTCACCCGCCGTGACCTCGATGCCGTAGGTGTCGCGCACTCGGAACCAGCGCTTGGAGATCTGCGCGACCGTGTTTCCGTCCCGCTCGATCTCGTACTCGTGATCGACGATGTTCCCCTTCGCTTGCAGTTCGCCTCCACCCTCGAGATCGATGTTGTAGCGCTCGCGGATGCCGATCAGGCGCTTCTTCACGGTCGCCACGGTCTCCCCGCCGCGCTCGATCGACATCTTGTCGCGCACACTGAGCTTCCTCTCGCGGACGATGAACAGCTCCACGCCGTCCGGTGTCTCGATGACGAGCGTCTTGCGCAGCCGCAGCGCTTTGCCGTTCACCTTGAACGCCCGCTCGCCGCCGTCTGTCTCGATCCAGAAATCGTCGCCGATCGCGAAAACCTTCTCGCGCATCTGATACTTCGTTCCCGACACCTCGTCCTTGTTCCTGAGCAGTCCCATACTTCTCCTTTCCTAGAGGCTTGACCATGCGGTTGAAGCGTCGGCGATCGCGTACCTCACGCGCTGGAAAGGTGCGCACAACCGCGACCAGGCCGCGGGGCATAAACGGAACTTGTCGTTACTCTCTCGCGCCGCGAGGTGACCGGCATCACCCCGGCCGGGTGAATTCCACACTCAGCGGAGCAAATGTCATCGCGAACTGGGTGCGCGCGCGGCGGCGTCCGTGTCTTCGGTAAGGATCGCTGTGGTGACGGACGAAGTCGATCCAGTGGACTCTGAACTTGTGGATCCGCCGCGGCGCACCCTGCTCGCGAGTGAGCGAACTGAGCTTGCCTGGGTGCGAACCGGACTGACAGCGCTGGCCGTAGCCGTCGGCGTCGGGCGCATTGCTCCCGCCCTGGGAGAGACAACCGAGTGGCCGTTCGCCGTGCTCGGCGTCTGCTTCGGTCTCTACGGGATTGCACTCATCGCTTGGGGGAAGCGCCCGTGCCCGTTCACTCGACGCCGCCATGGCGGCTGGCCGCTTCGCTCACGCCCCCGAGATGGTTTCGACCGCGATGGCCGTGGCGGGTGTCCTCTTGGGCTGTGGGACGATCGCCCTCATCGTCGCGATCTAGTGCAGAGATCTCATTGGGCACCACCCCCCGTTCTGGTGCCCAAATCCGCATACATCCGGAGCACATCCGCGGGCCATCGGATTCCGAGATCCACGCCTATTCGTGCCTGGGAGCCCCCCCTTCGCAATCAGGAGGTCGGCGGTTCGAACCCGCCTAGCTCCATCTCGGAAAGCCCTGCTCAGCGGCAGGCTTTCACCGCGCCGAGTTGGCGGCGCCGTGCGACCTGGTTCGCAGTTGGTGACCAGTCAGACTTAGCGCTCGGTCCTGGCCTCGCAAGTAGAGCTCAACCCCAACCAGGATCCCGGCGAGGGTCAACAGGCTCCAGCCGATGCCCTGAGCCAGTTGCGCAGCCACCGGTGCCGGGCACGAAGCCGTGATCGCCCAGCCGAGTCCAAAGGTCGCGGCGCCGGCAATGTGGCGCCGTTCGGGCCGAGAGCGCCGAGTATCGATCGGCTCGCCAGTCAGAAGGGTTCTGGTCCGCCTGCGGCGCAGGATCATCAGTCCCAGGGAGGCGACGGCGATCGCGCTGCACATCATGAGGTAGAGGTAGGCATCCTCGAGCAGCAGCATCTCCCGGATCCGGGCGGGACTGGAGAACTGGCCCCAGGTGATCAGGAACCCGAATGCGATGCCAAAGCCGCCTGCGGCAAATCGCGCCCTCACAGAAAAACCACCTGCGTGATCATGCTGACGACGATCGCCGTGCCGATAAACGTTCCCGTCGCGGCGAAGCTGGCCGGGGATCCCGCCGAGCAGCCGCCGAGGCCGTTGCCTGACGTGCACCCACCAGCAGTCTTCGCTCCGAAGCCGATCAATATCCCGCCGCCCACAAGCGCGAGACCGACGACAAGATCGGAATCGAACGCCTCGGAGAGCCATCCGTAGCCGCCCCCCGTGGAGAGGGCTCCGCTCAAGATGTGAAAAACAAAAGCACCGCCGAAGATGCCGAAGAGGAACCAGGCCTTCCAACTCAACCCAGAAGTGCGGCCGGTCGCACGCTCCACCAAATCGGAATAGCCGCCGAGAGCGCCAATTCGCTGGTTGATGGTCGCCGCCAAACCCAATACGACCAAGCCGATAAGCGGCCCGAGCACGTACCAAGCGGGTCGCTGAGCGAGAAGGCCCTCCATCAGTTCGAGCTCTGTTCGATCGGCAGCCCGAGTCGCTCCCACTTCGGGACCCCGCCGTCGATGACGTGGATCACATCGTCGACGCCGAAGCGCTGAATGAGGCTCGCTCCTACGGCCGCCCTTTGGCCCGAACCGCAGACCACGGCTACGGGCTTCGAGGAGTCGATTCCATCCGGGAGCGAATCGATGTCGTGCCACGGCTCGAAGTGCGAATCGGGAATGTGTCCAGCGTCCCACTCAGAGCGCTCGCGTACATCGAGGACCTGAACTTCGCCTCCGTTGAGACGATCCTCGAGGTCTTCGAGCGGAAGGCGTTCGATCCGCGCGACGTCGCGCTTCTCTTGGCGCCAGGAAGTCATACCGCCGCCAAGAAAGCCGGCGAGCTTCGGTATTCCGACGGCAATAGCTAGCCGCGCCGCTCGATGGCCGTCGTCGTCGTCACGACCGACGAGGACGATCTCCTGGTCGCGGTCTGCGATCCACGCGAGCTTGGATCCGAAGCCGGCGCTCAGCATCGGGATGCATACGGCGCCGGGGATATGGGCGTCGTCAAACTGCAGATCGGTGCGGGCGTCAATCACGAGCGCCCCGTCGAGGCGCTTCTGCTCGACCTGTCGTGGCGCGAGGGGGAGGACCTCGGCACCTTCGGTGACCAAGGGGCCCTTGTTGAGTGCGACGATCGCCTCGAAGTTCGGCGGCTGCGGCCCGAGCTTGGCGACCGCCTGCTCCACGAACTCCTCTTCGTCGGTGATAGCGAGCGTTTCGTTGTGCTCCCGCTCGAAGCCGATCGTCGAGGAAATCTTCATGTCCATTCCGGGACCGCCGCACATCGAACCGCCGAGATGGCCTGGCCAGACTTCGCAGTTGTCGGGCAGGCTCAGGACCTTGTCCCGAAGCGAGCGGAAGATGCCACGCGCGCCTTCTCGCTCCTCGATCGCCAGATCCGGCCGGGCGACGTCGTTGACGAAGAGGGTGTCGCCGGTGAGAACCGCCCAAGGATCATCGCCGCGGCGGCGGTCGATCAGGGCAAAGGCGGTGTGCTCAGGGCGGTGGCCCGGCGTATGCAGGGCGCGAATCACGAGTTCGCCGACCTCGAGCTCGAAGCCGTCCTCGATCGCCTCATGCTCGTACTCGGGTTCGGCGTCCTTATGGATGTAGATCCTCGCTCCCGTGGCGGCCGCCAGGCGGCCGTGGCCGGAGACGTGATCGGCGTGGTTGTGGGTCTCAAGTATGTGCTCGATCGAGACCCCGGAATACCGAGCCAGCGCGAGGTACTCGTCGATCTCGAACCGCGGATCGATGACCGCGGCAAAACCCGCCTTTTCGTCGCCGACGAGGTAGGAGGCGCATCCAAGATCGTCGTGGGTTATCTGGCGGAAGATCACGCGGCTACCTCTGCATCCTCGACTAGCGCGCTGAGTTCGCGAAGCTGGTCGCGAACGCCAGAGCAAACCTCATCGCATAGAGCGATCAGGGTTGGATCTGCGATTGAGTACATGGCCCGGGAGCCCTCGCGGCGCCGCCTGACCATGCGCTCGTTGAGCAATACACCAAGGTGCTTGGAGACGTTGGCCTGAGTGCCACCGGTCGCCTCGACCAGCTCTCCAACTGAAATCTCCTCGTGCGCATGCATCAGGTTGAGTAGGCGAAGGCGTGTCGGCTCGCCGAGAACCGCGAAGCGTCGCGCGATCAGGTCAGCCAACTCTGGGGTTAAATCGGTCATGGGACCAGTATAGCTCTATGGTTGTGTAGTTACATGGAGATACTTCTTGCCATTCCGTTCGGTTTCGCGATCGGCCTCGTCGTCGGAACGGTCGGGGGTGGTGGCGCCATCCTGGCTCTACCCGTCCTTGTCTACGTGCTCGATCAGGGAGTCAGCCCCGCCTCCACCGCGTCGCTTATCGTCGTGGCGCTCGCCGCGTCCGTCGGCGCCGGCTCCCAGGCGCTCGATGGTCGTCTCTGCTGGCGAGTCGCTGTCGCCTTTTCCGCGCCTGCTGCGGTAGGCGCCTATCTCGGCACCCTCGCCAACGAGCGGGTGAGCGCCGACACCTTGGTGCTTCTGTTCGTTCCAGTGATGCTGCTCGCCGCGATCCTTACGTACCGACGCGGCGACGACGACGCGAGCCATTCGGCTCGGGACGACGACGGCGACTGTCCTTCGCCCGGATCTTTCCGTCTACTTGCGGGCGGGATTGTTGTCGGGGTAATGACAGGGTTCTTCGGTGTGGGGGGTGGCTTCCTGATCGTTCCCGTCCTCACGTTGATACTGGGCCTGGGTATGCGACGCGCGATCGCGACTTCGCTTGCGATCATCACGCTCACGGGACTCGCCGCGCTCGTAAGCCACCTCGCCGCGGGATCGCAGCCTGACTGGGCGCTGACGGCCGCGCTCGCTGGCTCTGCTGCAGTTGGTGCTGTCGCTGGAAGCTCACTCGGGCGACGTCTCAACCCGCGAACCCTCGCGCACGCGTTCGGCGCGATGGTGGCGGTGGTCGCACTCTTCTTGCTCCTGGACGTGCTCTTTTTTGGAGGCCCGCCAGTTGGGTAGAGCACCTGCCATTGGCCCGCGCGAAGCCTGGACGCGTTCTGATCTCGTCTTTGGCACCTCCCTTCATCTCACGGCGAACTCAGGAAGGGTTAATCGCCTAGGTCCGTTCGCAAATGTGGATTATGCGCCGCGGAGTGCCGCCCTTGGGCCTGCTCGAGGAGCGATTCGAAGGCCGACCGCCTCTAGTTTCGTCCCCCAGATTTGTCTATGCTTCGTCGAGGGGAACTTCGGCGCAGCGGGGGAGCCGAAACGCAAAAGGCACGAGAGGCAGGAGAACATGAGGGGAATTCGGCTCAGCACCTTCGCACTGGCGACCACCATCGCCCTGATCGCACCGGCGACGGCGTCCGCGTGGGAGGTGACTGCGACGGTCCACGGAGCGGGCGCGGTCACTGAAACGACCCCGCGAGCGCTTATGGACTGCGAGGTAAGTCCGAACGGGCGTTCGGAGTCCAGCACAACCAACTGCGTCGCCGGGACGCCGACCGGCCTCTATAGCAGCGGCGACATTGTCAACCTCAGGGCCTCTGTGCCAACGGAGGCTTTCAACCGCGGGTGGCGATTCGAGAAATGGGTTGACGGCGGGTCGAACCGGATCAACTGCGATCCACAGGGGACCACGGGAAACCACACACAGGTCGATTGCCAGTTCCAGATCTTCCAGAACCTGTCCATTGACCTCTACTTCGACGACACGTCGGGACCGCAAAACACCTCGATCGGGAGCAAGCCTTCGGCCGTAACCAACTCGTCGACCGCTTCGTTCACCTTCGATGCGACCGACGATCCGGATGCCGCCTTCCAGTGCAAGCTCGACCGCCCAGGGAACCCGGGCTCGTACGCGACGTGCGGTGGGCCTCTCGACAAGTCCGAGAGCTACTCCAGCCTCACTGCGGACGGCAGCTACACCTTCAGTGTTCGTGGCGTCGATCCATCCGGCAACGCCGATCCCACTCCGGCGACCCACACGTGGACGATCGATCAGACGCCTCCGGGTGCGACCGTCAACTCCGGGCCGAGCGGACTTACGGGTGACAGCACGCCCACATTCACGTTCTCGTCGGAGTCCACTGCGACTCTCACTTGCTCAATCGACAATCTCCAACCCACGACGAGCTGCGGCACGGGATCCGGGAGCTTCACTCCCACGCTGGCCATCAGTGACGGACCGCACACGTTCTACGTGCGGGCGACGGATGGCGCCGGCAACGTCTCAAATGCGTCGCGTTCGTTCACGGTCGACACGACCCCCCCGGAAACCGTGCTTGACTCCGGATCTACAGGGCCTACGAACGACAACTCACCTTCCTTCGAGTTCTCGTCTAGCAGCGCCAACTCGACGTTCACGTGCGCTCTCGACGCAGGGTCGCCGACCGCTTGCAACTCGGGGGCTTTCGACTCCCCCCTCTTGGCCGACGGAGAGCACACCTTCACGGTATTCGCAACAGATCAGGCGGGCAATGCCGACCCTTCGCCCGCGTCGGCGACGTTCACGATCGACACCATCGCGCCCCTGGTTGAAATCACCAGGAACCCGAAATCGACGGTGAGGCTCAGGAAGGGCAAAAGAAAGGCTGTGGTCACCTACAGGTTCGAAGCTCAGGACCCTGGCGGGACCGGGCTGGACGAGACGACATGTCAGATCAGCGGCGGACCCGAACAGCCTTGCCAGGATTCGATTACGTACAAGCTGCCGAAGGGCCGCTACGACTTCACGGTCGCGGCGTCCGACCAGGCGGGCAACGAAGCCGTAACCGGCCATTCGTTCCGGGTTAAGAGGCAACGCTAAAACGCGCTCCTTCGTCGTTGTCGGCGTTGCGAGGTAGATCCTGCCGAGCTGTCCGGGTTGTCGATTCAGAAGCTCATCGACGCGTCGCGCAACCACTACGCGTCAACAACCCGCGAGTTAGGTGTTCTGAACGGAGGGGTCGTATCCGCCAGGGCGTCCGCTACCGCTCGCAGGCATTGGGCACCGACCGCGCTCTGGTGCCCAAACCGAGCTACATCCGCGCATATCCACAGGCAGCCCATCCCGAAATCGACGCCTATTCGTGCCTGAGAGCCCCTGGTTCGCAATCAGGAGGTCGGCGGTTCGAGCCCGCCTAGCTCCATCTCGGCGAGCTCCGGCGACGCTTACTGAGCGTCGGCCATCTGGCGATCCTGCAGCAAGCGCCCGAGGTTTACGATCGCCCCACCCATGTGCGTGGCGACACGGGTGAGCGCCGTCTGCATTCTTTCATCGCCGAGGTGGTCGTGCACGGCTCGCCCGATGTTTACCCGTGACCCCTGCAGCCATGTCTGGATGTCCTCCTCCGGGCCCCAGGCCGCCTCGTTGATGGCACCAAGGTAGATCGACCACGCCCAATCCAGGCGGTCGCCTGTGCGCGGGGTCGGGTTCGGGCGGGCGAGCCGGTTCTTCTCGTCGTCGTCGCGCTGGCTGGTCTCGAGGAACCCGATCAGTGCGGCGCTGAACGGCAGCATTCCCATGCGCGTGGGCTGCGGGGTTATCCGGTCGCCCTCGAAGATCGGGCGCGGTGGCGCCCAGCCGAGCCCGCGTGCTGTGCAGTCGACATAGAGATCCCCTCGCTCAGTGGGGACGGTGCCCTCGTCCAGCACAAGCTCGTCGATCCCGATCCGGCGGACGCGGCCCTTGCGAATCACCTGCGTGATGCGGCGCAGCTGCTCCCGCTCCGCCGCGCTCAGGGTCGCCCCGTGGAATATGTCCGGCTGAACCTCGGGGTCCAGGCGGTGGAGCTGGCCGCACGCCTCGGCACGCGCGTGAAGGTCCTCGAGGTCCGCCGCCTCGGCGGCCGCCTCGTAAGCATCGGCCAGCCCTTCAATCATGTCGGCGACCAGGTCCAGGGGCTGCGTGAAGGTGCGGTCAAGCGTCCAGGCATCGCGCGGGCGTACCCACCGGATGTCCTCGGGTGCGACCGATTGACCGAGCAGCCAGGTGCAAGTGTCCATTGCGGTCTTGCCCGCACCGAGGACGGTGAACCTGTCGGCCGGATCGGTCAGCTCAACGAGCTGGTTAGGGGTGACGACCCGGACACCAGCATCCACCTCGAAGCCGAGCTTGTGGCGGTCCGGGAGCTCGGTCCCCAGGTAAGTCGCATCCACCACCTTCCGTACCCGTACCAATGCCTCCTGGCTGGTCAAACGCGACGACAACCGATGCCCGTTGCCATCCGTCCCGAGGTACTCGTGGCTCCCGAGCCAGGTGACCTGCCCCGAGGCCAGCAGGTGGTCCAGCGCTTGGCGGAAGTGGGTACAGACCTCGGGCGCGCTGGCTTGCTCGTAGAAGCCCGCGTTGAGGCCGGACACGTCGATTCGGTCCTGGCCCAGCGACAACGAGTTAACCCCGTAGAAGGCGGATGGCTGGTGAAGTCGGACGTATGGATAGGCCTCGTTCCAGTGCCCGCCCGGCGCCTGACGGCGATCGGCCAGCACAACGGTCGCGTCCGAGTCGGCGATCAGCGCGTCAGTGAACGCCATCCCCGTGGCCCCCGCCCCGATCACCAAGTAGTCAGCCTCGGTCGGCATGCCGGTGACCTTACATCCCGCTACGACGAACCGAATGGCGAGGGCGTGATCGCGCCCGGAGCCCCGCTAATCGATCGGTATCGCGCTGACCGCCACAACGCCAATGCTTTGCGAAGGATCGGCGTCAAAGGACGCAAACGAGAAGTACGTGAAGCCTCCGTTGCGGTTGAGTTCGCATTCGAAGTTCTCGTTGTCCTCGATAACCGGATCTCGATCGCCATTTGGCTCCGCGTGGTAACAGCTGATGCCAGGGTATGTGCCAAGTAGTTCCGAGTAGGTGTCCCCCACGCCGATTCCCTGCCTTGTGCCCAGAGAGTTCTCTTGGGTCGACATGTAGCCGACACGGGCCCCGCGCGCTAGACCAGCGAAAACAATCGTCAGCTTCCCGCCTCGGTTGCCGTTGCGGTCGCGCTTCGGATATCGATAGGTCGAGAAGTAGAGGTCCCCGTCCTTTGCGTGGTCAACCGGTTCTCCGAGCTGGCGCTCAACGGCCTTGCGGGAATCTCCGATCGAGACTGGCCCGATTGATTCACCCGGAACGATCTCAAACTTTCCGGGCTCCGCTGCAAGAGCCGCGGAAGGCGCATGCACGGCGAATAGAAGCCCAGCGCACGTAAGTACGGACACGGTCCCTGCGGTGAGCCGCGGCTTCATGGGCAATCCGGCCGAACTGGTTTCAACACCCTGTGCCTTCCCTCGAGATGGGTCAGGCGGAGCCAAGAAGTCGGCGAGGGGAAGGATGCTCCTTCCAGAGGTCAGCCAGTCAGCGTCCGTCTAACGAAGGACGAGCGTACCACCAAGTCACGATAATCACTAGCGAGCGGCCTATGACGACGTCCCGCTAGCCGACGCTTAACGCTGAGTCGTGGACCCTCTGCATGAGCTCGTCGAAGTCGCCGCTGAACGCCTGGCTCGGCTTGCCGTCCATCTGGACCGCGTAGAGAGTGGAGCCGATCACGAACTCGGCGTGGTGGGCCTCGACCGGGCCATCGTCCTCGTTCGGCACGTGGTGTGCCGCGGCCGAGTCCGGGACGTCGTCCAGCTCGTACTCGAGCGGGGTCACGATGCACTTATCAGGACACGGAGACTTCAGATCCTCTTCATGAAGCAAATCGCGTGCCTCTAGAGCGCCCTCGTCGGAATCGAACTGCACCGCGACCATCCGGACGTTCACGCCATTGCCGCTGAACTCCTTGCTCACGGCCTCTTCGAAGCCCGCGTCGTCGATCGTGGCGCCCAACTCGTCTGGGTCGGTGGCACCGCCGACGACAAGAAAAGTCGTGACGTCCGTTGCCTCGTCCAGCTCCCGCTCAAACCCCTCGTCAAGTTCAAGTTCGTCTCCGGTCGGCAGGCTGCTGGCGCTGGGCGCGGCGCCCGACTCATCACCTTCGTCGTCGTCGCCACACGCCCCGAGCGCTAGGGCGGCCAGGGCCAGGATGAGCACGACAATCTTGGAAACCATGGTGGCGACCATCCCATACTCCGGGGACGCGCGTCAATGACATCCGTCACTTAGTGTCAGCGGGCCTGAAACGCCTTCCAGATCTTCCCGTAAAGCGCATCAGCATCGAAGAAGTCCGCCAGACGTTCGACCTCGGGAGCGCCGTACGCGCCGAGGACCTCGTCGACGAACTGAGGGCTGGCGCCGCGGTCGCGCACGCTCACCACGAGGCTCGCGACATCCCAGTCGGTGGGCCCTCTGCAGACATCCTCGAGGTCGTTCCAGAGCAGACCGCGGTCACCTCTCAGAAGGTTGGACATCGAGACATCGCCGTGCAGCGCTTGCGCCGGCAGCGACGACTCGAACACGAGGGGCCTGAGGCGCGCGAGCTCCGACTTCATCGCTTCCAGTTCCTCGAGCGTGAGCTGGGCCGAAGGCTCCAGTTCATTCAAGAGACGCTCCAGGCTGTCGGCCACGCTTGCCAGCGTGGGAAGGTCGCCTTGATAGCCGGCGAGGGCTTCGTGGAGCTCGCGCAGCGACCGACCCAGCAGTTCCGGTGAATCCAAGGTCGGCGTTGGGTCGTGCTCGATGAATCTCCAGAAGCTCATCCAAAAGCCGTCGTGCTCGTATGGACCGGGGTCGATCATGTCGGTCGGCGGGACGGCCGGCCCGCCACGCTCGGCCAGGAACTCGCCCACCGCGAGCTCACATTCGAGCCACCACTTGATGTCGGGGTGAAGCACTGAGGTTGCCGTCATCACGCGCGCCACTACCGGCGCGGGAGACATGTGGACCAAAACGTTGGTCGCCGCGCTGAGCGCAACCGGCGCGGCGAAGGCTAGGCCCTGCGACTCAGCGACGGCGCACGCCGCTCGCATCGCTCTCGCGTCTTTCACCGCGATCCGACCCCGCCCGGCTAGCCCTGGCCGGGAGCTCCGAGGGCCCGCTCCATCTCGGCCACAAGAGGGAGGTTCTGATACGGACCGGGAGCTCTGAGGGCCTCGAGGACCTGTTCGCGGGACTGCGGGCTCTTGTCCTGGCTCATCTTGAGCTTTGCAGTCCAGCGCGTGATCGGGATCCGCAGGCCCACCGTGCCTGGAGCTAGCCGGTTGGCGGTCTCCGGCGCAAGGTAGACCGGGTCATCGACCCGGCGCTCGAAGTGCGCCACTAGCCGGGTGAGGGTGGCCTTGTTCTCCTCGAGGGGCAGAACTTCCGGGACCCCGTAGCAGTGCGCGACGATGAAGTTCCATGTCGGCGCGGGAGTGTCCTCGGGCGTGTACCAGCTCGGCGACACGTATCCATGCGGGCCGGCGACGATGACCATCACCTCGCGCTCGCCGAAGTCGTGGACGTTCTCGTCCGGCCGCCCGACGTGCGTGACGAGCGAGAGCGCTTCGTCCGCACGCTCCTCGAGGAGGATCGGATAATGGGACGCGACCATCTCGCCATCCCGCGCGCTGACGATCGTGCCCCACGGGTTCTCCTCGATCAGCTGCCGGACGACTCCCTCGTCGTCCACAGCGTGCTTTGGGTTGTGCCTCATCGAGGCTGACTCAGCTCAGCGGGCGCGCTGCGTCAGATACAGAATGCTGCCGACGATCGGCACCAGCACGATCAAGAGCAACCAGGCGGAATGCTGGCGCCGGTCGAGGCTGTCCCATCTCCTGAACAGGTCGACGAGGGCAACGACCCAAAGGACGAGTGCTACGACACCGAGAGGGTAGAGCCAGGACGCGATTGCGAGAGGCAGTGGCATGACCGGCAGCCTATGGCTCGCGTGCTTTGAAGCGGTCCACGAAGGACCAGGCGGCGAACAAGAGGGCGCCGACGGCCCCGGTGGCTGTGAGCAGCGCGCCCGCGGCCGCGACCTGGGCGACTCCCTTCGAACCCAGGATGAGGATGGACGTGGTCACGCCCAGCGTGGGGCCTACCGGCAGCAATCCCACCGCTGCACCTGCGACCAAAAGAGCGACCGAATCGAAAACCGTCACGTCCACTCCGATGCCCCGCAAGACGAGCCAGTTGCGGAAGACCTGGGCCGAGACCGCGAAAATCGTGAGAGCGATGATCCGGTTGCGGTATGCCAGGCCGCGCATCACAGCAAGCCCCTGCCAAAACCCCTCGCGCTTGCGATCCGCCAAGCGGTTCAATCCACCCACGAACCCTGCCGCGACCACTAGGGCGATCAAGGGTGTCCACCAGGGGATTCCGAGCGGGCCGACGAGGGTGAACGAACAGATCGCCGCAAGCGCTATCTCGATGACCACGATGGGCAACTCAGCGGCGACCAGGGCGCCCGCCTTGGGCGAGGTGGAGGGATCGGTGCGGCGCAGCTCTGCAATTCGGACCGCCAGCCCGAAGCTGCTGTTCAGGAGGTTGCCCAGGTATCCGATGGCCGCCGCCCGGTAGAGCGGGCGGCGGCCGGCCGTTCCCCCTGCGGCGAGAACGCAGACGTGCCACGCCTCGCTGCGAGCGATGAGCCAAATCACCTGCATCGCGACCGCGCCGGCAAGGACCGCAGGCGAAGCTGCGCCGAGCGACTCTACGAACGCATCGCGCTTGTCATAGAGACCGACGATGAGCGCCGCAGTGACGGTGAGGCCGAAGGCAATGCTGACGCCCTTGGAGTGCCGCCGCAGCCAGCTCTTCTCAGGCGCGGCCGCGGGCAATCCTTCCTCGACCAGCCGAAGTGCTGGGTCGGCCTCGACCGCGCGGAGGTCAAGGTCCAGTTGTGGATCGCGCGGACTCAGGCCACGATCTTCCAGTACGCGTCCTTGCGGGAGATCTTCCCGTCGCGAAACTCGATCAGGTCGCAGCCCTGGACCTCGACCCGATTGCCCGAGGTATCAGTCCCCGTGATCGTCCACTCCGACACGCCCCGATCACCCGCGACCCAGTGCCTGTCCTTGCCGTAGTGAATGTCAGGGATGCCGGCGAGTCGCGCTTCGAAGCCCTTACGAACCTCGGCCTTGCCAACCAAGCGCTTGCCCCAGGGATCTGGGCCTCGCGGCGTCTCGAAGACGCAGTCTTCGCCGATGAACTCCATGATCGCCTCGATGTCGTGGCGGTTAAAGGCGTCGAGAAACGCTTGGAGCGTCTCGACCCGGAGTGCACCTTCGGTCATCTAGTCCTCCTCCTTCTTTGAACCCGGAAGCAGCAGCAACGCACCGATCAGGAAGCACAGGGCGCCGAGCGACGTCGCCCAGTTCGAGGCCGCGAGGGCCAGGGCGTCGCCGGTCTCCGGCACCACATATGAAGCGATTGCCGAGATGCCGAAGAGGACGCAGCCGACGAGGTTGATCACCGCAAGCCTCCACTCCCTCCGATTCTCGCCACGCAGACTGCGAACGGCTTGGTAGGCGAGGATGCCGGAGATCAAAAAGCAGGCCGACCCGATCGCGTCGGGGGTCCAGATGAGCCGGTTGACGTCGTCTGAGTCATAGCTGTCCTGCATGCCGCGAAAAGTGTTGATGTTGAAGAACACCGTGCCGACGAGCTGGATCGCCGTCGCGGTCCGGTCCTCGCCCTCCGAGTACTGGAACTGAAGGAACGCTGCGGTCGTAAAGAAAATCGACCCCACAAAGAAGACTGTCCCGTCGGCAGCCGAGCCGACCAGACGGATGAACCCCGGGAACGGGCCGACCAAAAAGCAAACCGAACCGACCGCAAAGAGGACGCCGATCCACCAGTTGGTGCTGCGCGAGGTGTGGCCGCTCGACCAATGGATCGCCATGGAAGAACTCTGTCATGCGGCGAAGCGAAATATGCTGCGCCGATGAACGCGTGTGCGTCCGTTGTCGACCTTGAGCTTCCGCCCGAGCCGGGCAGCGTCGCAGAGGCCCGGTACGCGGTGCGAGAACTGGCTCGAGCCGTCGGATCGCCGGTCGAAGAGGTCGCTCTCGCCGTGAGCGAGGCCGTGTCGAACGCCGTCCTTCACGCGTTCCGCTACGGCAAGGAGGGCTCGGTCCGGATCCACGCGCGGCACCATGGTGGCGAGTTGATCGTGACCGTGGCCGATAATGGGGTCGGCATGATTCCCGACCTCGACAGCCCGGGCCTAGGCGTCGGGACATCACTGATTTCCAGGCTCTCGGAACAGGCGACGTTCGAGTCGTCTGATGAGGGCACGACCGTGACGATGAGATTCAAAGCGAACGAGGGGAGCTCATGACGATTCCAGGGCAGTTGGACCTCGCAGTCGAGATGGTCGACGCGGCCGGGCGCGAGATCGCGCTGGTCAAAGCGGTGGGCGAGATCGACCTCTCGAACTTCGAAGAGTTGGGCACCGCCCTCTCTTCACCCCCATGCTCAGAAAGCGCCGGCATCCTGCTCGATCTCAAAGGCGTCGAGTTCGTCGACTCGAGCGCCCTGCGGGTGATGCTCACCGGCGCGCAGTCCTTCGGCGAGCGCTTTGCGACGGTGGTGACCGGCGGCTCCGCGGTCGACACCCTCTTTGAGATGGTCGACGTTCGCGAGCGCCTCAATGTGTGCGCAACCGAGGAAGAGGCGCTCGAGCGGATCCGAGCGGGAGCGGATGCCTCCGAGTAAGCCGGCGGGGCTACTCGGCCCCGTAACCGCGGGTGAGCACTTCGCGGCGATCGTCGAGTCCAGCGACGACGCAATCCTGAGCAAGGACCCCAGCGGGATGATCACGAGCTGGAACCCAGCCGCCGAGCGGATGTACGGATACTCGGCGGAAGAAGCCGTCGGTTCTCATATCTCGATCCTCATCCCCCAGCACAAAGCAGGAGAGGAGCGCCAGATCCTGGACCGCATCCTGCGAGGCGAGCAGGTCGACCACTACGAGACGGACCGCGTTCGCAAAGACGGACGAGGAATCAGGGTCTCGCTGAGCGTCTCACCAATCAGGGGAGTGGACGGCAAGGTCGAGGCCGCCTCGGTCATCGCTCGTGACATCACCCGCCAGCACCGCACGCTCGAGCTCGCCTCCCGCCTTCAGGAGATCACGACAGCACTCGCTCAAGAATCGACATGGGAGCGGGTGATCAAGGTTCTGGTGAGCCAGATGGTCGGCGCGCTTGGGGCCCAGGCAGGCGCGGTCGGCTTCGTGGACGGCGACGACGTCGTTGTCTCCGACACCACCGGCTATTCGAGCGAGGGCCTCAAGAGCTGGGCCCGCTTCCCCGTCGCGGCCGAGCTGCCTATGTCCGCGGCGATCCGCGAGGGCTACCCGCTCTGGATGACCACGGCCGACGACCTGACCACCCGCTTTCCCGCGCTCGGGCAGGCCGAGGTCCGTTTCGAGGCGCTGGCGATCCTGCCCTTGGCGGTTGGAGAGGGCGCATTCGGGTGCGTCTCGCTCTCCTTCGTCGAGAGCCGAGATTTCGATCCCGAGGAGCGCGCGTTCCTGCTCGCCGCAAGCCAGCAGGCCGCGTACGCGCTCAACCGCGCGCAGATGTACGAGGCCGAGCGCGTCGCCGCAGACCGTCAGCGCTTTCTGGCTGAGGCCGGCGAGCTCCTGGCCGGTTCGCTCGATCCCGAAACGGCGCTCGACCAACTCGCAGCGCTCTCGGTGCGCAACATCGCCGACTGGTGCGGGATCGAGATGGTGGACGAGCGCGGCGAACTCCACAGCGTGGTCGTGGCACACGCCGATGAGGCGAAGGTCGAGCTTGCGCGCCAGCTCCGCGAACGCTACCCCGTCGACCCGAGCTCAGAGACCGGCGTCCCGAATGTGATCCGCACGGGCAAGACCGAGCTCTACCCCGAGGTGCCAGACGAGATGCTGGCCGAGTCTGCGCAGAACGAAGAGCATCTGCGGCACCTGCGCGAGCTCGGCATCCGCTCGGCCATGATCGTCCCGCTGCGCGCCCGCGGCCGCGTCTTTGGCGCGATCACGTTCGTCGCGTCTTCGCTGGACCGCCGCTACGACACCGCGGACGTCGAGCTCGCGGAAGACCTGGCGCGCCGGGCCGCATTGGCCGTCGACAACGCGATGCTGTTCCACCGCGAGCACGAGGCGGCCGTGATCCTCCAGCGCTCGCTACTGCCCGACTCCGTGCCGACCCAGCACGAGGGCATCGAGTTCGATGTGCGCTACCGCCCGGCCGGGCCGGGCATCGCGGTCGGCGGAGATTGGTACGACATCGTGCTGCTCGACGACGGATCGGTGGCGTTGACCATCGGCGACGTGGCTGGACGCGGGCTCAGCGCCGCCTCGGTTATGGGGCGGATTCGGCCGGCGCTGCGCGCCTACGTCCTGGACGGGCACGGCCCGGCCGAGGCGCTCGAGCGACTCGACCGCCTGATGAAGGAATCGCCTACACCTCACATGGTGACCCTGTTCCACTGCCACTACAACCAGGCGAGCGGGTCTGCGACGTATGTGCGAGCGGGCCATCCCCCCGCGCTTCTCCGCCGCGCCGATGGCGAGGTCGCGGAGTTGGGCGGCCCCGGCACACCCCCACTCGGCGTCCTCGAGGACGTGGAGTACCGGGAGCATCGGGTGGAGATTCCTCCTGGAAGCCTCCTTCTCATGTACACGGACGGACTGATCGAGCGCCGCAACACCAGCCTGCGTCACGAGCTCGACCGCCTGACGGGCCTGATGGCCGAGGCCCCCGCGCGGGCGGCGGAATGCCTTGACTGGCTCGAGGAGAACCTTGGCGCCGACGCGGTTCCTGACGACATCGCGATGGTGGCGATGTCGACGCCGGGCTAGCCTCGCGGGCATGACAACCGCCACGCTTACTCCGCGCCTTTTCAATCCCGCCACGTTTCAGGGTGCCGAGTTCGATCCGGCGACCCGGCGCCTCTTTCGCGCGACGATCGACTGGTTCGAGGCCAAGGGTCAGGCTCAGATCGCCGAGGAGGTCCGAAAGGACGAGTGGTACGGAGACTTCATCGATTTCCTGGCCAGCCAGCGCGCCTTCGCGATCCTGCTCACGCCCGAGCGCGACGCCGCGGGCGACCCGGACAAGCGCTGGGACACTTCGCGGAACGCGGTCTTCAACGAGATCCTCGGCTTCTACGGGCTCCCATATTGGTACGCGTGGCAGGTGACGATCCTGGGGCTCGGCCCGATCTGGCAGTCGGATAACGAGGCCGCAAGGCAGCGGGCAGCCGAGCTGCTCGAGGAAGGTGCGATCTTCGCGTTCGGCCTCTCCGAGCAGGACCACGGCGCCGACATCTACTCGACCGACATGGTCCTCGACGCCCGACGACGTGGGCGGCTTCTCCGCGAGCGGAGGCAAGTACTACATCGGCAACGGGAACCTGGCAGGGATGGTTTCGGTCTTCGGCAGACGGGCGGACATGGAAGGGCCGGAGGCGTACGTGTTCTTCGCCGCGGACTCGGCACACAACGCGTACAAGCTGCGAAAGAACGTCGTCTACGGCCAGATGTACGTGAGCGCGTTTGACCTGGAGGAGTACCCGGTCCGCCCCGAGGACGTCCTGCATACCGGCCCGGCCGCCTTCGAGGCGGCGCTCAACACGATCAACGTGGGCAAGTTCAACCTGGGGTTCTGCGCAATCGGGATGGCCGAGCACTGCTTTTACGAAACGATCGGTCAGGCCGAAGGCCGGGTCCTCTTCGGCAAGCACGTGACCGAGTTCGGGCAGGTCCGGCGCATCCTCTCGGAGGCGTACGCCCGCCTGTTGGCAACCAAGCTGTACGGCGCGCGCGCCGTCGACTATGTGCGCTCCGCGTCGCGAGAGGACCGGCGCTACCTCCTGTTCACGCCGATCAACAAGATGCAGGTGACGATGGAGGGCGAACGGATCGTGAGCCTCCTGGGCGAGGTCATCTCCGCCAAGGGCTTCGAGCGCGACTCCTACTTCGAGAGCGCGAAGAACATCATCGGCGGACTTCCCAAGCTGGAGGGGACCGTGCACGTGAACCTGGCTCTAGCGCTCAAGTTCCTGCCGGGCTACCTGTTCGGCAACACGGAGTTCGAGCCGGTCCCGGTCCGGCGCGACCCTGACGACGACGCGTTCCTCTTCGCCCAGGGCCCCACGCGCGGCCTCAGCGGAATCACCTTTGCCAACTGGCGCCCCCCGTTTGACGCCTTTAACGAGGTGCCCAATGTCGCCGTCTTTCGCGAGCAGGCCGAACGGCTGGTCGCGATGGTCTCGGACGCCCCGCTGACGCCCGAGCAGATGACCGGGGACCTGGACTTCCAGCAGGCGCTGGCCCAGGTCTTCACCCTCATCCCCTACGGACAGCTGATCCTCGAGGAGGCTCAACTCACGGAAACGCCTGCGGACGTTGTCGACCTGGTGTTCGAGTGGCTGGTGCGGGACTTCTCGAGGCTCGCGCTCGACCTCCACGGCAAGTCGTCTTCGACTCCCGAGCAGCAGCAGTGGGTAGTCGACTCGATCCGAAAGCCCGTGATCGACCCGGAGCGCGAGGATCGGATCTACGCCGAGGTTCGCGCACTCGCGGGTGCATACGAGCCCGGCTGAGCGGACTAGCCTCACGGCATCGCCCCGTTCAAGGACAACGTCTCGCGCGAATCCGCGCGGGCGCTCGCGGCCGTTCTGGCGCCCTCGGTGCCGGGCTTTGACCCCGCAAAGTTCGAGCGTCAAGCGTCGAGCGGTCTCGGCCCGTTGGCGCTCAAGGCCCGGATCGAGCACGTTGCGAAAGCGCTGGACAACTCCCTTGCCGGCTCCGTCGAAGCGGACGTGCCCAACGTCGCGAGCGCTGTGGGCCAGAGTGCGCTGGGAATGTGGACGGCTTGGCCGGCCGTCGAATGGGTTGCGCTGGCCGGCCTCGACCACCCCCAGATCGCCCTCAACGCGCTGGGCGAGATGACTCGGGCTGCCTCGGCGGAGTTCGCGATCAGGGCATTCATCGAGCGCCATCCCGAGCGCACCTGGGAGCAGCTTCGCGAGTGGACCCGCTCCGAAGATGAACACAAGCGCCGGCTCGCCTCGGAAGGCACCCGCCCGCGGCTTCCCTGGGGCAAGCATGTTCAGTCGCTGAAATCAGCGCCCGAACAGGGATTGGAGCTGCTCGACCTCCTGAGAGAGGACGAGAGCGAGTACGTCCGCCGCTCCGTCGCGAACCACCTGAACGACGTCTGCCGCGACCATCCAGACCTCGGCGTCGCAACTGCGGCGCGCTGGACCGACGAGGGTGGCTCACACGTCGGCGGGGTCGTGCGCCACGGCCTCCGAGGGCTGGTGAAGCAAGGCGACGCGCGCGCCTTGGCCTTGGTCGGGGCCGACGTCAATGCGGACATCAAGGCCGAGCTCGATCTCGATGCCGACTCGGTCGCAATCGGCGGATCGCTTGCCTTCACCGTCACCCTGCAGCTGGCCGGGGACACCCCGGCCACGGCGGTTGTCGACTACGCCGTCACCTATGCGCGACCGTCGGGACGCTCATCGCGGAAAGTTTTCAAGCTCACTCAAGTCGGTCTGACCCCTGGACTCAGCACCGAGCTTCGGCGAAAGCTCAAGCTCGCGGATGTCTCGATTCGCACCCACTATCCGGGCGAGCATTCGATCGAACTGCTTGCGAACGGCGTCGTCGCGAGTCGCGCCACGTTCGAGTTGCTGCCGGCCGGGGGCTGAGCCGACCAGCGACTGAGTCAGGCACCCAGGCTCTGGGGCTTGATGGTGTGCTCCTCGCCACCAATCTCGAGCTCGATCTCGACGATCCCGGGCGAGCGTTCGTCGCGTGTGAAGCTGCAGCCGGGGATCTTGCCGCCGGCGGCGCCTTCCCAGCGGTCCGCCAATGCGGTCGGGTCCGCAGCGGCGACCGTCAGGCCGGTCAGTTCACCTGGGACGGAACGCTCGCTCCAGCCCTCGCCGCCCCATCGCCACGATTCGGGCGGTCGCGGTTCTGAAAGCGCGACGATCGCACGCATGTCCCCGGGATGGAGGTGCACCTCGGCGATGTCGTCGAGCTCGACTTCGAACACCTCGCGCGCGCCGGCCTCGCGAGCGCGAGCTCTGGCCCCAGCGAGATCATCGACTTGGACCATCGCCATGAACCCGCAGACCGCTTCGCCGGAGCGCTCGAGCCGGCGCGTTGCGGTCTGGGCTCCCGGTTCTGAGCCGACCGGCGAGACGACCTCCAGGAAGGTGTCCCCGATCGCGAACACCGCGTTCGTCAGGCCGAAGTACCCAACGGCAGGGTCGTGATACGGCTCACCCAGGCCATACTCCTCGCGGAGCTTCCCGACGGTCGCCTCGAGGTCCCGCGCGGCGAGCACCGCTTGTCGAAGTCGTGGCATGGGCGACCGACGCTAGAGGATCGCCAGCCGGATAGCGTTCCGCTCAATGGCCGCCCAACAGCGCAGTCCGCGGGTTGTGATCGTGGGCGCAGGCATGTCCGGCATCGCGATGGGCGTCGCCTTGAAGAGGGCGGGCTTCGTCGACTTCGTGATGCTGGAGAAGGGCTCCGACGTCGGTGGCACGTGGTACTGGAACCACTACCCGGGGCTGTCGTGCGACGTGCCCTCGCAGCTCTACCAGTACTCATTCCATTTGAAGCCGGACTGGCGGCGGGTCTTCGCCACCCAGGACGAGATCCTCGACTACCACCGCGAGGTCCTCGATGAGTTCGGCCTGCGCCCGCACCTGCGGCTCGATACGGAGGTGACGGAGGCAATCTGGAACGGCAGCGAATGGGAGGTCGAGGCCAACGGCGAAACCGAGCGCGCCGACTTCGTCGTCATGGCCACCGGGGTCCTCCACCATCCGAACGTGCCGGAGATTCCGGGGCTGGCGGACTTCGGCGGAACGACCCTGCACAGTGCCCGCTGGGACGACGACGCCGACTACGCGGGAAAGCGAGTCGCGGTGATCGGCACCGGCTCGACCGGCGTCCAGCTCGTCTCGGCGATGCAGCGCAAGGCCGAGCAGGTCACGCTCTTTACCCGCAGCCCCCAGTGGGTGCTGTGGGGACCGACCGAGATGCGCCAGCCTGCGCTCCTCTCCGAGCTGTTGCGTCGTCTTCCGGTACTCAACCGCGCCATCTTCAAGGGCTACCTTCAGGCCTCCTGGCTCTTCACCGACATCGTGACCCGTCCCTCTTGGCGCCGCCGCCTCCTTCAGGCCTCGGCTAGGCGGCGCTTGAACTCAATCCGCGACGAGGAGCTGAGAGAGCGGATCACACCCCACTACGAGCCGTTGTGCAAGCGCCAGGTGGTCTCGGGCAGCTTCCTCCGGGCGATCCAGAAGCCCAACGTCGAGGTCGTCACTGAGGGGATCGACCACGTCAGCGCGAATGGGATCGTGACCGCCGATGCGGAGGGCCGCGACTTCGACCTGATCGCCCTGGCGACGGGCTTCAAAGCCCACAACTACATGCGTCCGATGAACCTGGTCGGGCGGGACGGCATCACGATCGACGAAGCCTGGAAGGCCGGGCCTCGCGCGTACCGGATGACCGCCATCTCTGGCTTTCCCAACCTCTTCTCGATCCTTGGCCCCAACTCGCCGGTTGGGTCACTCCCCCTGCACCACGCCGCCGAGCTCTCCTCCGCCTACATCGTGCGCTGGCTCGAGCGGTTCGCCAACGGCGAGATCGACTCGGTCGAAGTGACCGAAAAAGCGACGGCTGAGTTCAACGCGCAGGTGGCGGAGGCACTAGGCCCGACGGTTTGGAACACGGGATGCAACTCCTGGTACCAGCGCGAGGACGGCTCGATCGACCTCTTTCCTTTCAACCGGGCGACGATGAATCGCATGTTGGGCGAGCCCGAGGACGCGCATTTTCACCTCGTCCGGGACAGACAGCCGGTCGGCGCGTAGGCGCTAGTCCGCCCCGAGCTCCCGTTCGAGGTTGTCGAAGCACCCGTTCCAGCCTCCCCGGTGGGAACGAACGATCTCCTCGCTCCAGAGGCCGCTGTGGGTGAAGCGCACGGTCGTGGCACCGTCGGCCTCTTCGAACTCAATCTCGATCAGCGTCTCGTGCGGCTCGTCGTCCCATACCCATGTGAACGCGAGTCGCGACGGGCGCTCGATCAGCGTGTACTCGCCACCTCCGCCATGGAAGAGATCTTCGTCCGTGTTGTGCATCACAACACGAACCGCGCCGCCGACGCGTAGGTCCACCTGGGCTTCTGCGGTCGTCCAATTGCGCTCAACGTGCCACCAGCGCCGCATCACCTCCTCGGTCGTGAACGCGTCGAAGACCCGATCGGCCGGCGCATCGAAGGTGCGCTCGATCTTCAGGTTCGTCTTCAGGGTCATCGGTGGTCTTCCCGGAGGTGGCGTAGCCGCACGATTATCCAGGCCCGCGCCGCGATCAGACCAACGCCCGCTCCAGCCACGGAGGACGCGATCTCTTCCGCCGGGAAGCCTGCCACGTGCGCGATCATCCGTCGTACTCGTCGTGAAGCTTCCACCAGCCGTACGGCTCGGTTTGGGGATAGCCCTCGGGAGAGTCCTCCCACTTCTCCTGCCGGCCGAGCGCGGTCATGTCGAGATAGGCCCAGGCGCTGCCGAGCGCCTCGTCGCCCCGGCTATCTATGAAGTACGTGCGGTAGATGCCTGAATCGTCCCGATAGAACGCGTTCGTCCCGTGCCACTCGCGAACACCGAAGTCCTCATCGAAGTCGTCCGTGATCGTGTACCAGGGAATTTCCCAACCCATGCGAGCCTTCCAGCGCTCGATGTCGGGCTGCGGCGCGCGCGAAACGTTGACGAACGTGGTGTCACGCGCATTCAGATGTGCGAGGTTCGCGACCTGGTCCGACATGAACGAGCATCCGATGCAGCCCCGCTCGGGCCATCCGCCTGCCCCCGGCTCGAAGAATGACCGGTAGACGATCAGCTGGCTGCGGCCTTCGAATAGGTCCTCCAGGCTCGCCGCGCCTCTCGGGCCCTCGAAGCGGTAATTCTTCTCCACGGCCATGCGAGGCATTCGCCGGCGTTCGGCCGCCAGCGCGTCGCGCGCCCGGGTCAGCTCCTTCTCTTTGACCAGCATCTTCTCCCGCTCCGAGTCCCATTCCTGCGGGGTCACGACAGGCGGCATGTTCATTTCGGCTCCTCTTGAGTCAGGTACTCATCGACGACATCGAATAGGCGGCCCCAAAGGGCGCGCTGGCGATCCATCCATTCAGCGGCTTCCCTCAGCGTCTCGAGATCCAGGGAGAGAACGTGGGTACGGCCCACGACCTCACGCCTGAGGACGCCGGTCTCCTCGAGCACCCGGAGGTGCTTCGAGATTGCCGGCTTGGAGACATCGAACCCCTGTGTGACCTCGGCCACCGTCGCCGGGCCGGATCCGAGGTTCTCCACGATCCCACGGCGGATCGGGTGTGAGAGAGCTCGGTATGGATCGTTAACCATTTGGTTAATGATAGCTGATCCGCCAGCACGAACGTCGCTTAGGCTCCGCGGCGGGGGATGAAAAGCCGCGCGACAATCTTGATCTTGGGCGCTGCCCAGTTCGTGATGGTGCTGGACACCACTGTCATGAACGTCTCGATCTCCGAGGTCGTCGCCGACCTCGACACGACGGTGCCGGAAGTTCAGCTTGCGATCACCGCCTACGCGCTTGGTGATGGCCGCGTTCATGCTGACCGGCGCGAAGCTCGGAGACATGTACGGGCGCCGGCAAGATCTTCGCGATCGGCCTGGGCATCTACGGAACCGGCTCGTTCATCACCGCGATCAGCCCAAACGTCGAGGTCCTGCTGATCGGCTGGTCGCTGGTCGAGGGGCTCGGCGCCTGCCTGGTGATCCCGTCGATCGCCG
The DNA here is from genome assembly GCA_963786495.1 of uncultured bacterium. GTDB lineage: Bacteria > Actinomycetota > Thermoleophilia > Solirubrobacterales > 70-9 > JALZKA01. The sequence goes on from CAWAZL010000002.1 coordinate 857,800, forward strand.
CGCTGACCGCCGCGAACTATTCGGGCAAAGAGCGCGCCATGGCCTACGGCCTGCTCGGCGGGATCGCGGGCGCCGGCGTCGCAGCAGGTCCGCTCATCGGCGGGTTCGTGACGACCGTCTGGACCTGGCGCATCGTGTTCGCCGCCGAGACCGTGGTCGTGGCGGCGATCCTCATCTTCGGTATCCGCAGGATCCTGCCCGGGCCATCGGTCGAGCGCGAGAAGCTCGACCTCGTCGGCGCGGCGTCTTTCAGCGATCGGGCTTGGGCTCGTGGTGTTCGGCATCCTGAAGAGCAGCGAGTGGGGGCTCTTCCAGCCTACCGGCGCGCTCGAGATCGGCGGGCAGGCGATCACGCCATTCGGGTTGTCGGCCGTTCCGTTCGTCGTCGCGGCGGGCATCGTCTTCCTCGGGCTCTTCCGTAGCTGGGAACTGCGCCTGGAAGCGCGGGGAGGCAAGCCGCTGCTCCGCCCGGGGATGCTGCAGGTGCCGCAGCTTCGCGGCGGGCTCACGATGTTCGTCTCCTCCTACCTCCTCATGGCGGGCACGTTCTTCGTGCTGCCGCTCTACCTCCAGCTCGTGATCGGGGACAACACGCTCGAGACCGGGATCAAGCTCCTGCCCGTCTCGGTCGCGATGATGATCGCCGCCGTCGCCGGCTCGCGCGCGGCCGACCGCGTCTCGCCGAAGCGAATCGTCCGGATCGGCCTCCTGCTGCTGTTCGTGGGGCTGATCGGGACGATGGCCACGATCGATCCTGACCTCAGCGGCGCGGCCCTTGCGATCTCGCTCGCCTTCTTCGGCGGCGGCGTCGGCCTGATCGTCTCGCAGCTCGGAAACGTCGTGATGTCGTCGGTCGGTGAGGACAAGGCGTCAGAGGCGGGCGGGCTCCAGGGCGCCGCGCAGAGCCTCGGCTCCTCGCTTGGCACGGCGCTGATCGGCGCCGATCCTGCTCGCCGGGCTCACGACAGGGCTTCACGACGCCGTCCGCGCCGACACGTCGATACCTCCGGACGTGCAGGAGGCGATCGTCACGCGGCACCGAACAGGGCGTGCCCATGGTCTCGTCAGCGAGACCGCGGAGCAGCTCGCCACGGACGCCGGCCTGGCGCCCGGATCAAGTCACCGACCCTCGTTGAGGACTACGAGGACGTCCAGATCGATGCGCTCAAGCGGGCGTTCCTCGGAGCTTCGTTCTTCGCGCTCTTCGCGTTCTGGATCGCCGGCGATCTGCCCGGCGCGCCGCTTGGCGCGGCCGGGCCTGGATCGGATCCGCGGGGCCGTAAGCCGGCAGCTCTTTCCGTGACCGAATCCTGAACCGCGTCTTGCCACCCGTCCGGCCGCGACGGCGCCAGCTGAGGCCTTCCGGCAGGTTCACCGGCGCGCATCCTCGACCTCGTACTTGCGGTGAAGGCGATCCTCCTCCTCCATGTCCGGGAAGCGGAAGCGGACGATTAGGGCACCTACCACGATCGCAACGATGCCTGCCAGATATGCGCGGTCGTCGCCGTCGAGAAAGGAACTGCGCGCGGCGGCAATGATCTGATCCGCGTACTTCGGATACTGCTCAGCGGTCTCGGCGGCGCTGGAGAACGACTTCTGTAGCTCCGCCTGCACGCTGTCGGTGATCTTGGCCTCGTTCGGTGGCGTTGGCGATGGCCATGGCGATCGATGCCGAGTAGCCGGCACGTCAGCACGGCCCCGAGGACCGACTGCATGATGGCTCCGCCAAGGTCTCGCTGAAGATCGCTGGTGCCCGAAGCCATGCCAGCGCGGGAGACCGGAACCGATCCGGTGAGCGAGTGCGAGGCCGGCGTTCCGGCGAATCCGACCCCGGCGCCGATCAGGAGATATGCAAGGCCGACCTCCCAGTACGACGTCTCTCGTCCCATAGGAAGAGCATGGTCAAGAAACCGAGCAGGCAGAAGAGATAGCCGACGAGGAGGGTGAACCGCGATCCCCGCGCCGCGATGAGCTTTGCCGACCGGGGAGCCATCGACACCATCCCCACGGCGCCGGGCAAGATCGCCGCACCTGCGCCCAGAGTCGAGTATGCGAGCACGTTCTGCAGGTATTGCTGCCCGATGAACATCGCGCCCATCAGAGTCCCGAAGACGATGATCCCAGCGACCGCGGCGACCCAGAAGATCCGGCGACGCGCGACCGAAAGGTCGTAGAGGGGACTTGTACCCGCCGCTGACGAATGACAAATGCGGCGGCCGCAGCCAGAGCAATCAGGCCCAGCCCGGCGGCGAGGGCGCCCTCGTTAGGAATCACGGAGAAGTTGATCGCCAGCACCAGCGCGGCGATCATCAGGACCGAAAGGATGCCGCCCAGGTTGTCGACCGGGTCCGTGGTCTCGTTGATGTGAGCCGGAACCAGGCGGTGGGCAAGAACGAGTGCCAACGGCAACGGGTAGCGTGATCAAGAACACCGAACCCCAGTCGAACTCGGTAAGCATCGCTCCAGCGAGCAGCGGGCCCAGCGACGAGATCGCTGCGCCCAGCGCCAGACCAAAGGGCGATCGATTTGGTCCGGGCCGGTCCGGACCAGAGGGCAGTAATCAACGCCAGAGTTGTCGGAAAGGCCAAGCCTGCCGCGAGTCCCCCAGGATACGGGCGCCGAACAGGACCTCGACCGAGGGTGCAAAGGCCGCGAGTAGCGAAGCGGGGATGCAAGCGCGGTGCCGACCAGCAGCAGCAATTTGCGTCCGTAGCGGTCGCCGACTGCTCCCAGGTAGAGCACCGACGAGGCGAGCCCGAGCGAGAATCCCACGGCAACCAGGTTGAGTGCGGTCTGGCTGGCGTCGAACGCCTTCCCGATATCCGGGCAGCGCTCAACGCGCAGCAAGGCCGTCGAGATTCGCCACCGCGGCAACCAGGATCAGCGCGGTCAGTACCAATCCTTGACGCGACGGCGCACTACCGGTTCGGCTCTCCCCCGCTGTCACGGCTCAAGTAATACACGTCTGCTACCCATTTGGGCCGAGCCATCGACCTATGTTGAACCTCTCCGACACGCTCACTCCGCGCAAGGCCGCGCAGCTAATCGTCCTCGCGACCATGGCGGTGACCGTTGCCGGCGGTCTCCTCGCTTGGGTGATCGACCACGACGAGTTCCCCCACCTTGGTACGAGCATGTGGTGGGCGCTTCAAACGGTGACGACGGTTGGCTACGGAGACGTCGTCCCACAACAGACGGGCGGCCGCCTGATCGGCGCGGTGCTGATGCTCCAAGGCATCGGATTTATCACCGTGGTTGCGGCGTCAGTCACCGCGACGCTGATCGAGCAGGCGCGCAGGCGCCGGCAGGGAGGCGACCGAGGTGCGACCGCTGACCAGATCGAGCAGCTCGAAGGCCGCCTTGCGCGGATCGAGCGGGCGCTCGTCGCCGAGGAATCCGCGAGCCGCGAGCCGGACGAGTCAGCGCCGTAGCACAGCCAGGAGGCGTGGACGCTAGTCGGGAGGCTTGGGTCCGGGACCCGACGCGGGTGGCGCCTCGTTCATCGACTCTCGCAAGTTGACGAGGGAGGTATCGGGCACCTGTATCAGCCCTCGGGCTTGGGGCGGTCGAGGTCGGCGGTCACGAACAAAAGCGCGCTGACGAGGCCCGCGGCGATGAACACCGGGCCAACACCCCCCCCAGAACCGCCAGATACGCCGCGAGGAGCGCAAGCGCGAGCGTCGCACCGATTACCTCGATGACCTTGACCGCGCCGGGCACGCGATTCGAAAGTCCGGCAACCCGCACCGTTTGCTGGTCGATCATCTCGTTTAGCGAGTCGACGTAAAGCCGGGGAGCGCTCGCTTCGGGATCGGCCTGGAGGGCCTGGTCGGCGACTTCCCAAAGGCGCGATTGCAACTCCTGGCCTCGCGCGATCGCCTCGTCTTGCTCGTCACTTCCGGGAATCGTGTCGGTGAGCCCGATCTCGGCGTCGGTATAGACCTTGAGGTCTTCCAGCGACTGCGTCCGCATCGGCTCGCGCAGGGTCTGCGCGCGCAGATAGGTCGTCCCGATCGCATTCGCGTCGGTCACGGTGGCCGCGCGGCGGTTCTCGTAGCGTCGATCGCAAGCGAGAGGCCGAAGGCAAGCAACAGCGCTACGAGACCGAGGAGGGCGCCCTGGAGCACGGAGAACGGCTCCTTGAGCTCCGCCGCCGAATGCCGGAGCCGGTGCCCGGCGACCACCCCCAACGCGGTGCCTCCGAACACGACGAGCAGGATGACCAAGGCCGCGAGCCAGGTCGGCGTTTCGTAAAGCACGGCGATGGACACGGCGCCCAGCCTACGCTCTCGACGTGGGGGCGTCCGGGCTAAGGCGGCCGCTCATCTTGATCGCCCTTACGGCGCTGGTCGCTCCGGCTTCAAGCGTGAACCCCACGATAAGCAGGATCGCGCCGGGAACACGCAGGATGGAGAGCCCAGCATCAGGATCCCGATGCGGCCCAGGAGATATGGAGGCAATGCGATCGTCACACCCAGAGCGCCACTGACGATGGTGGTCATCATCCGGTCGCGCCGCGAATGCACCGGCTTGATCCCGATGAGGCGCGAGGGCACCGCGACGTAACAGACCATCATGACCCCGATCACACCGCCCAGGGCGATCGAGAACCAAGGATCATCCCACCGTGTCGCCTCAACCGCTGCGATCGCAAGCATCGTCCCGATGACGGTGCCGGAGGCCAGGATGGGTTTCAGATGTGCCCGTGCATCTGAAAGCGCCGGGCGGATGGGGGCACCCGGGCGCATGATGGCGAATGCGAACACTGCGTTGAGGTAGAAGCAGGCGACGGTGATTGCAACGATGAGCAGTTCGAAAGGCAAGAGCGCAGTGCTCTCGAGTCCCATTAACTCATCCTCGTAAAGGACGTGGCCCCGAAGCGCTCCGAGAGCCGCCCAGATCCAGACAGCCGGCAAGAGCTGGATCAGAAGGAGCCGCCAATTCGTCAGAAGCAGCTTGAGGCCATCCAAGAGGAGGGCGAAGGCGCCGATCGCGAAGGCGAGCGGTCGGAGGATCGGCCGCGAGCGACTGAGACGGGTGAGCGCCTCCTCGAACTTCGATTCGTCGCTCTCCTCGACGGCTCGGACGAGCTCCGCCGCGCGGGCAGTAAGCAAGCGCACGCGTGTTCCGAAGTCCGCCCCTGTCATCTCAACTGACGCTACCTAGCGGCGCGCGACCGACGGAGAATGCGCCTCAGAGCAGGCAGGCAATAGCGTCCGGCCCATGGAATGGTCGCTGGCGATCGTCGCACTGGCTCTGATCGCCGTCGCGTCTGTATCGAAGGCGCTGTCGGGCTCGCCGCTCACACCTGCGATCTTGTTCGTCGCCGTCGGCATCATCGTCGGGCCGGGGGTGCTCGACACTGTTGACGCATCCAGCACCAGCGGCACAGTGCGTGTCCTCGCCGAAGCGACCCTCGCACTGATTCTCTTCTCGGACGCATCGCGTATCGACTTCGGTTTGCTCCGCCGCGAGATCGGGGTGCCCGCCCGCCTGCTCGGAATCGGGCTGCCACTGACGATCGGCCTCGGGGCCGTGGCCGCAGCCCTGATCTTCGACGAGCTCACAGCGGGCGAGGCTCTGATCCTGGCCGTCGTGCTTGCCCCGACGGATGCAGCGCTGGGGCAGGCTGTCGTCACCGAGCCACGTGTGCCGGGCCGGATACGCCAGGGCCTCAATATCGAAAGCGGGCTCAACGACGGGATCTGCGTCCCACTGCTTTTCGCCGCCGTCGCCGCAGCTGACGTCGAGTCGGAGATCTCGCACGGCCGCGACGCAGGGGCACTCCTGATGGAGGAGATCGGCTTCGGGATCGTCGGAGGGGTGGCAGCAGGCGCCTTGATCGGAGCGGTCGTCGTGTTTGCGGGGCGCAAGGACTTGATTGAGGGCACTTGGCGACAGGTGATCCCTGCCGCTGGTGCTGCCTTGGGATTCGGAACCGCCGCTGCGCTCGGCGGATCCGGGTTCATCGCCGCGTTCGTAGCGGGGATGGCTTTCCGGGCGACGATAAAACGGGACCCGGAGGACGTGAACCGTCTCACTGAGGAAGTGGGGGGCGTTCTTAATGGCGTCACGTTCATCCTCTTCGGGGCGATTCTCTTGGGGCCGACCCTGGGTGAGCTCACCTGGAAAATCGCGATCTACGCGCTCCTCAGCCTTACGGTGGTGCGGATGGTTCCCGTAGCGATCGCGATGCTGGGTTCCGGTGCGCGGAGGCCCACGCTCGGGTTCCTTGGCTGGTTCGGGCCTCGCGGTCTTGCCTCGATCGTCTTTGCCGTGATCGTCGTGGAGCAGTCCCAACTTCCGCAGGAGAACCTGATCGTCCAGACCATTTATGCGACGGTCGGGCTTTCTGTCGTCGCGCATGGACTCACCGCCGCACCGCTTGCGGCCAGGTACGCCGACTGGTTCAGGCGTCATCCGCGAGACGTAGCGCCGATGGAGAGCGCGCCAGTGGAGATGAGCCGCACCCGAGGAACAATGGGCACGGGCCCTTAAGGACCTTCAAGCGGTTCCACAGATTCACCCCTACCGGGTGATGCGCTCACACTCAGGCTGCGGCACGCTGGAGTGGTATTGCAGTCGAGTCGCAAGGAGCGGGGATGAGTGAGATCGGCCCAGTCGAGTATTTGATCGTTGCCTTCCCGGGCAACCAGTCCCGGGGTGAGATTGCGCCTGCGCTCGCTGACCTGGTCGATGCGGGAACAATCCGCCTGATGGATGTCGCTTTCGTCGGTAAGGACGAGGACGGCAACGTGGCCGCCTTCGAGCTCACCGACCTTGACGATGAGGTCAGAAAGGGCCTTGAGAACCTTGGCGTCGAGGCGACCGGTCTCTTTTCCGAGGAGGATCTCGAAGCCGCAGCTGAGGAGCTCGACCCCAACACGTCAGCCGCCCTCCTTGTCTGGGAGGACGTCTGGGCCAAGGACGTCGCTCAGGCAATGCGTGATGCGGGCGGGGTGATGTTCGACTTCGGCCGCCTGCCGCACGAGGTTGTCCAGGCGGCGCGCGATTACGCCCAGGCAAACGCCTAACTCAAAAGGAGATTCAGATGCCGCTAGTACGCAGAGGACCAGGATTGGTTGGGACAGCCGCCAGGGCGGGAGTCGCGGTAGGAGTTGCGGGAAGAGTCCAGCACCGCCAACAGCAGAAGTGGGCGGCCGAGGAGCAGGCGCAGTACGCCGAGCAGGCACCGCCACCCCAGGCCGCTCCGGCTCCAGCCGCTGCCCCCGACTTCACCGTCGAGTTGGAGAAGCTCGCAAAGCTTCGAGACGAAGGTGTGATCACGCCCGAGGACTTCGAAGCCAAGAAAAAGCAGATCCTCGGGATCTGAACGCGCTGCGAAGCTCGCGGAAAGGCAGAGATGAAAGAGTCAGACCGCGGGGCGCTCCCGATCCCGACGCCGTCTCACACGGGGCCCGTTACCTATGACGCGAAGAACCCGGACACCGAGTTCGCTCCTATCGAGCCCATCCGCCCGCCGGAGGGTGCGCCGAATGTCCTAGTCGTCCTCCTGGACGACGTCGGCTTCGCTGCATCGAGCGCCTTCGGGGGCCCGTGCCACACGCCGACGGCCGAGCGCCTTGCCGCAGAACGGGCTTCGCTACAACCGTTTCCACACCACCGCGCTCTGCTCGCCGACGCGGCGGCGCTGCTGACCGGGCGCAACCACCATCGTCGCAATGGGCGGCATCACCGAGATCGCCACGCGGCCCCCGGCTACAACCGGGCAGGCCCAACACCGTCGCGCCCGCTGGCCGAGATTCTGCGGCTCAACGGCTACGCACCGCGCGTTCGGCAAGTCGCACGAGACCCGGTCTGGGAGGTCAGCCCGTCCGGCCCGACCGACCGCTGGCCGACGGCGGTCCGGCTTCGACAAGTTCTACGGGTTCATCGGCGGCGAGACGAACCAGTGGCGCCCGGCCATCTACGACGGCATGACGCCGCGTCGAGCGCCGACAGGACCCCGAGAGGCTACCACTTCATGACCGACATGACCGACCAGGCGATCGAGTGGATCAAGCGCCCAGAAGGCGCTGACGCCGGACAAGCCGTTCTTCATCTACTTCGCACCGGCGCGACGCACGCCCCGCACCACGTCCCGAAGGAGTGGATCGCCAAGTACAAGGGCAAGTTCGACCAGGGCTGGGACAAGCTCCGCGAGGAGACGCTCGCCCGCCAGAACAAGCTCGGCGTCGTTCCCGAGGACGCCAAGCTCACGCCGAACGGCCCGAGGCGATCACGGACTGGGACGACATGCCCGCCGACGAGAAGCGGCTCTTCGCCCGCCAGATGGAGGTCTTCGCCGGCTTCGCGCGAGCACACCGACCACGAGATCGGCCGGCTGGTCCAGGCGCTCGAGGACCTCGGGCATGCTGGACAACACGCTCATCTTCTACATCGTCGGCGACAACGGCGCGAGCGCCGAGGGCGCCCCGAAGGGCTGTTCAACGAGACTGCATCGTCCTCAACGGCGTCGCGGCGAGACCGCCGAGATCATGCGTCGAAGATCGACGACCTGGGCGGCCCGAGTCCTACCCCCACTACGCCGCCGGCTGGGCCGCGCCGGCAACACGCCGTTCCAATGGACGAAGCAGGTCGCCTGGCACTTCGGCGGCACCCGCAACGGCATGGTCGTCCACTGGCCGCAAGGGCATCAAGGCCAAGGGCGAGATCCGCTCGCAGTGCACCACGTCATCGACATCGCGCCGACGGTCCTCGAAGCGGCCGGCCTGCCCGAGCCCAAGATCGGTCAACGGCAACGCCGCAGACGCCGATCGACGGCGTGAGCATGGCTCTACACGTTCGACGACGCCGACGGCCGAAGGACCGGCACACGACGCAGTACTTCGAGATGTTCGGCAACCGCGGCATCTACCACGACGGCTGGTCGCGGCACCGCCACAGCGTCCCCTGGCTGGCGAGCCGAGATGCCCGCCTTCGAAGACGAAGTCTGGGAGCTCTACCACGTCGGAGGACTGGACTCAGGCGAACGACCTGGCCGCAAAGGAACCCGAGAAGCTCAAGGAGCTGCAGCGCCTGTTCCTGAAGGAAGCCGCTCGTACCACGTCCTGCCGCTCGACGATCGCCGCTTCGAGCGGTTCAACGCCGCCATCGCCGGCCGGCCCGACCTGATGCCGGGCGCACCTCGCTGACGGTCTACGAGGGCATGTCGGGATGACGGAGAACGTGCTTCATCATCAAGAACAAGTCGCACACCATCACCGCCGAGGTCGAGATTCCCGAAGGGGCGGCAGCCGAACGGCGTGATCCGTCGCCAAGCGGGCCGCGTTCGGCGGGTGGAGCCTGTACGTCAAGGACGGCAAGCCGGCCTACACCTACAACATCCTCGGAGTCGAGCGCTTCAAGGTCTGCGGCTCCGAGCAGCTCGCTGCCCGGCACGCGCCAGGTCCGCATCGAGTTCGACTACGACGGCGGCGGCGCTCGGCAAGGGCGGCGGACGGCAGCCTCTTCGTCAACGGCGAGAAGGTCGGCGACAGGCCGGGTCGAGATGACGCGTGCCGATGGTCTTCTCGGCCGACGAGACAACCGATGTCGGGTCCGACAGCGCCACCCCCGTCTCAGACGATCACGGGCCCGGCGAGACCCGGTTCACCGGGACCGTGAACTGGGTTCAGATCGACATCGACGAGTCCGCCGAGGACTCCGATCACTTCATCACACCGGAAGAACGTATGCGCATCGTGATGGCACGTCAATGACCGGCCAAACGACAAACAAGGAGCAACGAAAGGAGCACCAAATGAGAGGTGCAGGTCGCACACTATTCGCCGCAATCATGCTGGTGATGCTCGGAACGCTGAACATCATCTACGGAATCGGCGCCCTGGATGACGCCAACATATTCGTTGGCGACACGCGGTTCATCCTCGACGACCTCAACACCCTGGGTTGGGTTCTGATCGTCGTAGGAGCCCTCCAGCTCACGGGCGGTTTCTCGCTCATGGGTGGCGGCGGATACGGGAAGTTCATCGGCATCCTCGCCGGCACATTGGGCGCGGTCAGCGCCTTCTTCTCCATCGGCGGGGCGTTCCCTGGTGGTCGCTCGTGATGTTCGATCGTGTGCATCTGGATCGTCCACGGGCTCGTCATGTTCGACGAGGACCAGACGTAAGCCGAGGGCGCGGCTAGTCGAACCAAGCGCGTGGAGGACCCCGGCGGCGGCGTCCCTCGGGGCGCTGCCGCGGGTCCTCTTTGCTGCCGGGCCTGCGGCTGCGAGGATCGCTCGGAGTAGGCCCCGCCCTTGATGGCAGCGGCGCGCAGGAACGAGCGCCGCCGAATGACTGACCTGCGGCGCCTAAGCAAGATCGTCCTCGCCCCCGGGAGGGACATCCCGAGTGCGAGCATCAGTTCAGGGCAGCTGCGGTTACCCGGGCGGATCCCGACCTGGGGAGCAACCGCTCGCAGTACGCCGAGGATGTCTTCGGGGCTCACACCGGCCTCAGGGCCCCATCACCTGGTGTCCATATGAAGCGGGTGGCGCGTCCAGGGCTATCAGCGTCGCTATCCGCACCAGGGCAACAGTGGTCTCGGGGATTGGCGAAGCGTCCAGGGGGGTTCTCTGAGCCCACCGTCCTCGCGATCGAATCGGGCTCCCCGACAGATATGCCGGCGAGCGCTTCGCGAGTCTCCTGGCGCGTCATACCCAGACGCTACGGGCGGCTGCTTCCCGGGCATCCCCTCAACCGGGTGATTTCACCCTCATCAGGGGATGACTCGCGCGTGCGGCCGCGAACCTAGGATGACGCGATGACGAACGGGGAGCGAAGCCGTGAGCGCGCCGGGAGGCGTGGGCCGCCGTCAGGGTGCTCGTCGTCCTGATCCTGACTGCCGCGGCCTCCACCTCATGGACGCGATCCTCCCTGGCTTCGAGATCGACGGCGATGGGACGGCGCTGCTTGCGGCGGCGCTGATCGGTCTCGTGAACGCTTTGGTCTGGCCGGTCCTGATCCGGATCGCGCTGCCGTTCACGGTGCTGACACTCGGCCTCGGAGTCCTGGTCCTGAACGGCGCGGTGATCCTGATCGTCGCCCGGGTCGAGCCGTCAATGCACGTGCGCGACATGGGCACCGGAATGGCGGTGGCGATCGGCATCACGATCGTGAACACCTTCGCAACTGCGCTCCTTGCAATCGACGACGACGACTTCTACTACCGCAACGTGCTGAAGCGGGCGGCCCGGCGCCATGGCGCCTCCGTCGACTCCGTTGTCCCGGGCGTCTACTTCCTGGAGATCGACGGGCTCGCCCACGACGTGATCCGCCGCGCGATACGCGACGGTCACCTGCCGACGCTCGCGCGGTGGGTCCGGACGGAACGCATCACCTCTTTCCCTGGGAGACCGACTGGTCGTCGCAGACGGGTGCCTGCCAGGCCGGCCTCCTGCATGGCTCCAACGACGACATGCCTGCCTTTCGCTGGTGGGAGAAGGAGCACGGCCGGGCGATCGTCACGAACCACCCGAAGGACGCGGCCGAAATCGAGCGGCGGCACTCGGACGGGCGCGGCCTTCTGCATGACGATGGCGCCAGCCGGGCCAACATCCTCTCCGGCGACGCGCCGCACACGCTGCTGACGATGAGCACCGTGCTCCAGCGCCGCCCCGGGCGCGCTCGGCGAGGACTACTACGCCTACTTCTCGAACCCCTACAGCGTCACCCGAACGGTCGCGCTCGTGATCGGCGACATCATCCACGAGCTGCTTCTACGCAGCCCAGCAGCGCCGCCGCGACATACGCCCGCGGATCAAGCGCTCCTTCTAGCTACGCGCTGGTCCGCGCCTGGGGCACGGTGATCCAGCGCGATCTTCAGGTAGCAGCGGTGATCGGCGACATCTACGCGGGGCGGCCCGTCGGCTACACGACGTTCCTCGCCTACGACGAGGTCGCACACCACTCCGGGGTCGAGCGAGTCGACGCGCTCGCGCGTCCTTCGCCGGCTCGACCGCCAGCTCGCGCGGATCGAGGCCGCTGCCGCAGACGCCGTCCAGGCCGTACCACCTCGTCGTGCTCTCCGACCACGGGCAGTCCCAGGGCGCGACCTTCCTCGACCGCTACGGCAAGACCCTCGAGGAACTCGTCTCAGACACGTGCGCAGCAGAGCAGGTCGACGCCGAGGAGGCACAGTCCGACGAGTCGCTCTCATATCTCGCGCCTCCTGACCGAAGCGAGCGGCTCCGAGGGCATCATCGGCCGCGCGGCTCGCGCGGTGAACCGCAAGGGCAGGGACGACGGCGAGGTCGTGCTGGGCGAGCAGGGGACTAGCGAACGGGAGCGTGAGGCCGGGGACGAGTCGCTGCCCCCCGAGCTCTCGGTCATGGCCTCCGGGTGCCTGGGGCTGATCACCTTCCCGCGCGAGCCTGGGCGGGTCACCTTGGAGCGCATCGACGAGCTCTATCCCTCGCTCATGCCCACCCTCCTCAACCACCCGGGAATCGGCTTCGCCCTCGTGCGCTCGGAGAAGGACGGGCCGCTCGCACTCGGCGCCGGCGGGGTCCATCGTCTGTCCGACGGCACGATCGCCGGCGAGGACCCGCTGGCGCCTTTCGGCCCCAATGCGGCGCACCACGTCGCGCCGCACCGACGGCTTCGAGCACTGCCCCGACATCGTCGTCAACAGCACGTACTGGAGCGAGACCGACGAGGTGGCGGCCTTCGAGGAGCTCGTCGGCTCCCACGGCGGCATGGGCGGCGAGCAGTCCTTTCCGTTCGCGCTCGCGCCGGCCGGGTGGGCGATGCCGTCAGAGCCGATCGTCGGCGCGGAGGAGATGCACCAGCTGATGCGACGCTGGCTCTGCCGATCTCGGCCACGACGCAGGAGCCGCGGACCCGGTCGGCAGCTCAAAGTCGGGACCGTCGATATCGCGGTCGGTGCTACAGGTCCTGGAGGTCTCCACACCTCCTGGGCCTGCTTCAGCTCGCGGCGAGGATCCACGCCTTCTCCGCCGCCACTCCTCGCTGGTCAGGACTCCCTGCTCGTGCAGCTTCGCGAGGCGCTCCAGCTCCTCGAGCGCGGCTGGCGCCAGAGAGGGCGCCCGGCAACGCCTCCGACGGCGCCGCCCGGCCGGCGACCCGCCGCTCGCGCGACTCGCGCATCCGATCGGCGAGCGCCTGAGCGATCCCTTCGGGCGTCCCGGTCGCGACGTGGTCGGGAACTCGCGGATCATCTGGCGCCTGAGAGCCTCCATGCCGATCGCGAGGAGCACGATCAGGATCAGGGACGGAACCAGGCGGCTCGTGGCGATCACGGGGTTCCACCAGAACAGCAGGACCAGGATCGCCGCGAGCATCCATACGCGTACTTCGGCTGTCGCAGGTAAGGCGTCAGCGCGTAGCGGATGGAAGTCGAGACCTTTGAGGGTCCGGCCAGCCAGGCAGCGATGACCATCACGACGCCGTAGACGATCAGCGACTCCGCAGTCTCCTTCAGGAGCGAAGTGCCGATCTGCCACGCGTGGAGGACCGCGGTGTCGGCGGTCGAGGATTCGCTGAGCGCGCCGACCACGGCGTCGCCGCCGGCGTTTCGCGCGATCAGATCGATCGCACCGATGGCGATGAACGAGAACCCGACCGCGCGCAGCATCTCGCGGCGCCAGCCGCGAGCCGAGTAGATCGCGCGCCGCGTAGAGGAGCAAGCGAGAGCCGTCAGGACCCAGGCGAGAGTACTCAGGAGCTGGACCGCATTCTGCGCGGCGCCGAGCTCATCCGATTTCAGGATCTCGATATGGGCGGCGCCTTCGGGAGCTTCGAGGCGATGTCGCCGCCGATGCCGATGCCGGCCGCAACGTCGCTGACAAGAGCGTCAGATCCAGCGTGACTTCGCCGTCGGTGGTCGAGAGGAACTTGCCTTCGTCCTCGAGCAGCAGCGAGAAGGCGTTCGTGAGCGACGCGGTTCGCGTCCTCCCAGAGCCCTTGGACCTTCTCCTGCTCGAGCGCCTCCTGCGTGGCGCTGGTGGCCACCTGGCGCAGGCCGCCTGAGATCGGCCCGGCGAGCAGCGCCGCCTTCGGCGGCAGCGCGCTCGCGATCTCGGCCTGGACGTCGACGTTGTCGTAGATGGTGTTGACGACGAAGTCGGCAAGCGCGTCCTGGATCGCCTCGTCCTCGAGAAGCTCAGTGCTCGTCTCGACCCAGGTGGCTAGTCTCGAGGGCCTGGCGCTTGGCCCACAGCGCGAGCACGGACACGATCCCGACGATCGTGGCGAGGATCAGCAGGATGATCGGCACGGTGCGGCCGCTGCTTGACGGGGCGGGCTCTGCGCTAGGGGTCGGGGTCGTCATCCGTGATCTCCCTTCAGTGGCGGGGATCTACATTTCGCTTGCTCTTCCGCGTCATGCGCATGGGCAAGGTCTTCTGAGATCCGCACGGCCGCCGAAACGAGCGGGGCGGACAGGATCAGGCCGGCGGCTCCGAAAAGGGCGCCCCCGGCGATCGTCACGACCAGCACTGCGAGCGGGTGAATTCCGAGGGCGGCACCCATGGCAAAAGGCTGGACGAGCTGCTGGAGGATCCCGTTTGCGAGAAGCTGGACGATGATCATTCCGCCCGCGGCCTCGGGCCCGGCTCCGCCCAGGGCCAGCAGCACGGAGAACCCCGCAGCTGTCCAAGCACCCAGATACGGAATGTACCCGCCAACGAAGGTGACTGCTGCGATCGTCCCAACCAGCGGGACCCCAAGGATGAGCGCGCCGAGGGTCACCACCACCGCGTTGAAGCCCGCGATGAGGGTGACGCCCAGGAAATACCCGCGTAGGGCTCCGAGCGTCCGCCCGCTGATGATGTGTGCGACGGGCCGCGGCACGCCGAAGTGGCCCTCGGCCCATTGCCGGATCTTCGGTCCGTCGCTGAGAAGGAAAAACAGGCTGAGGACTGTCAGGGCAAGGAAGAAGGCGAGCCCGGACAGGGCGCTGATTCCATCCGCGAGGCCGTCCTTGAGCTGCAGAGAACGAAGAGCTGACAGAGGCCCACGCGTTCTTGTTCGCCTCGGCCGCGGTTGATGGTCGATGCCGACGTCCTCGAGCCAACCCTGGAGCGTGCTCCTGGCGTCGCCGAGCTGGCCGCCGATATCGCTCGCCTCGGCCGTGATGCCCCCGATCACCATCAGGAACAGGCCCACCCCAACGGCGATCAGGCCGAGCATGATGAACACGGCGCCGAGCGGGCGCGGAATCCGATGGCGGTTCATCCAAGCGACGAGCGGCGACGCGACCGCGGCCACAACGGCCGCCGTGATCACGGGGGCGACGATGGTCTGGGTGACGAGGCCAGCCAGACCAGGCCCATCAGGAGCAGGGCGACCCCGACCAGGAGCCAGGAGGTCAGGCCGACGTCCCTGAGCCAGCTCGGTGCGGCGAAAACCCCGGTGAGCTCGCCCGCCTCGATCTCGACGAAGTCACCCTCGGCCGGGCCCCCTGGCGCGACCGGGGCTCCTTGGGCGCGGTGTCGCCTCAGCCGTCCCCGGAACCTCATCGTGGCGAGCCTAGGCGCCGCCCAAGAGCGGCGCATCACCCGGCACGGGTGAATCTCTCCGTGGAAGTCGAGAAGGCCGGCGGCGCGTGCGCAGGCGACGGCTTCGGCCCGCGAGGAGAGGCCGAGCTTGCGATGAACCGATTGAGCCTGAGTTTTCACCGTGTTCTGCGACACGAAGCTCCGCTCGGCGATCTCCCGGAAGCTGAAATGGGTCGGCAACATGTGCAGAAGCCTCAGCTCGGCGGGGGTCAGGGGCCATCGGCCGGCAACCGAACCGGCCGGCGCCGCTCTCGACCGGGCCGCGTCGAGCCATTCGCCCAGGACGACGGCATCGGCTGACCTTGCGCAGATACCGGCCCGCGGCCCCGAGATGAGAGCGAGCTGCCAAGCCATCGTCGAGGAGGAGCAGTGCTCGGGCGAGGGTGATCCGGTCTCGGCCTCGTACCAGGGCGACATCTCGTGCAGCCCGGACTGGAGGGGGACCGGGTCTCCGCGTCCGCGGTCGCGGCTCCGGACGACCGCGGCGGGCCCGGACCAGCGCCGACACGGCGAAGACGAGCGCCTGCGTCGGGTGGTCGATCAGGCCGTAGTGCTCAGCCGCTGCCATCGCAAGTTGCGATTGGCATCGGCCTCGCCCAGGTCACCCTCGTCGATCGAGAGCAGGGCGAGCTGCGAGCGGCAGAGGGTCTGGACTGACGGAGTCCGGGAGACGCGCTCATCCGTGCACCTTCCTCCAGGGGCGGTCCGGGCACCGTCCCGATCACCGCACAGGTGGAGGGAGACTCCCTCGATCAAGGCGGCAGAGCGGCCGCCAAGGGCTGTCGCTCGCCAACAGCGGGTAGCCGGCCTGCACGTCGGCCTTCATCTTCTCGGCGAGCGTTCGCGCGCTGCCCCTGAGGCCCTGATGATGCGGGGGGCGGCAACGCCCATTGCGGCATCGGCCGCAAATTCCCATCCTTCGTCGAGCAGCTCGAGGGCGATCCCGGTCCATCGCTCCACCTCGCCTCCGTTACCCGCCGCAAGAGTAAGCCGTCGAGCGTGCGAGACATAAGGGCGGCGACGCTGACACCTGCTCCTCGGTGAAGTTGTTGACCCAGCCGCGGACGGTTGCCGCACAGCCAGAGGAGACGTACGCGGGCGGGAGTACCGCCAGATCAACTCACCGCACGCGACTCGCGATCGCCTGCCTGGACCGCGTCGAGGTGCGCCCCGTTCCACGTCGCCCTGCTCGTTGAACCATCTGCTCGCGCCGCGACGAAGGCCCGATTCAACAGCCGAGCTCGCCTTGCCCAGCTCGGACTCGAGCATCTCCTGGAGCATCGCGTGATGCGGTAGACCCGGTCTCGCCCATCGAGCGGGATGATCAGAAGGTTCGATCTCACGAGCCGGTGAAGCGTCTCCGCGGATCCCTACCGGTCGAGCACCGCATCGCAGACCTCGCCGGACAGCCGATCCAGGACCGAGCACTCGACCAGGAAATCGAAGGTCTCCTCGTCGAGCTCTGCCAGAAACTCGTCGCTCACGTAGTCAGCCACCATCCGGTCATCGCCGTGAAAGTCCGGATCGCGGTCTCCACGTGATCCTTTCGGGTCAGCGAGAGGCCCGCCAGGTAGATGCCGACGGGCCAGCCTTCGGTGTGCTCGACGAGTCGCGTCACGGCCTCGGACTGGAGCTCGAGACCGCAGGCATCGAGCGTCTGCGCTGCCTCCTTCGCGGTCATCTCGAGGTCGTGGCATCTAGTTCTGGAGTACCCGGTCCGCACGCATCCGTCCGAGAGGCCATGGCTCAGTTCGACTGGCGAGCGCGAGTTGGAGCCGTGCGGGACCGACTGGGCGATCGCGATCAGCGGATCCATGCAGTCTGGGTTGTCGACGAGATGGAGGTCGTCGAGGATCAGCACGAAGGGCTTTTCGCGGCTTGCGAGCGCGGTGCAGTGCCGAGGAACGATCACGTTTGAAACGCCGGTACGGGGTGTCGAAAGAGGTGCGAAAACCTCGTCGCCGATGGGCTCGATGTGTCCAGCAAGGAGGCGATCGCCCCGAGAAGAAGCACGGGATCGTTATGGCGCTCGTCGAGAGTTAGCCATGCAGACGGACGCTCATCCGTTGAGTCCAGTCGGTGAGGAGCGTCGACTTGCCGTACCAGCAGGCGCAACCAGCAGGAGCACCCGGGTTTCCTTGTCCCCGCCCATTCGTGCGAGAAGCCGGTCGCGGCACACTAGCCCTCGACGCGCGGGACGGCCTTCGCCTGGCAGGAGAGCTGGTGTGGGAGCGGAAATACTTGATCCAGGCATATCAGCGCCCCGTCCTCGACAACGTCCCTGGTCTAGGGCGAACCGCGTGTGGCGCGCGGCCAATTGTTGCGCAGATCGTGCCTGGCGGCATTCCGCCACCCGCCTTGACTTGCAATCTACCCCCGCGTAAAGGCGGGCGAATCAGGCAAGCGCCTTGCGCTTGAGCTGCTGGAACTCCTCCTGGGTGATGTCGCCGGCTGCCAAGAGCGCCTTGGCGTCGGCGATCTCGCCGGCCGCGCCGCCGCCACTCGCACCAGCAACTTCGCGGATGTGCTGCTCGTACATCTTCTGCCTTGCCTGCAGCATCTCGGCGTTCCGCTCAGCCATGCCTTCGCTCTGGCTGATCAGGTACGCCAGCCCACCCAAGAACGGCACGAGGATGATGAAGAACGTCCACAACGCTTTACCCCAGCCGCTCATGTCGTGCCTGCGGAACACGTCGCTCAGGATCGAGATGACGGCCCAGATCCAGATGACCCAGGCGAAGAAGACGACGATGGTCCAGATGACCTCGAGAAGCGGGTAGTTGTTTTCGGCGGCGAGAAGCATTGTTGACTCCGTTGGTTGCGGGATGTTTCACCACCCTACCGACAGGGCAATTGAATGTGTTTTGCGATTTGGCGTTCTCGCATGCGACTATGTCGAGCGATGGACACGAGTGAGCCGCCCCACCGCCCCACCAACCGGCCTTGGGCAACGCCCTGATCGGGGCGGCCGGGCTGAGCGCTCGCGTGATGGCGTCGGCGGCACTCGGCACGGCCGCAGCCGTGCGTGCGGCGACGCAGCCTGCCGCCGCAGTCGTCAGAGGCGGCATGAGCACCACTCCGGGCCAGGCCGCGCGTGCTGAGGCGTCAGCGCTGATCGAGGGCCCTGATGCCGCGGGCCGCAGGGACCTCGCCCGAGCCCAGGCCGAGCTGAACTCAGCCCTTGATCGCGCGACAGACCGGTTCATCACCGAGCTGCTCGCTTCACAGCGCGCCAAGCAGGCCATCGAGCGCGTGCTCGAGAGCGACGAGCTCTGGGTCTCGTAGACCGCATCGCCAACAGCCCTGAGGTCTTGAACGCGGTCGCCAACGCCAGCGTTGGGCTCACCGGCGTCGTCGCTGACGAAGCGCGCAAGCGAACGGTCACGGCGGACGAGTTTGCCGAGCGCGTCGCGCGCCGGATGCTGAGGCGTGCCCCGCAGGCCTCAGCCGCTCGCTCTGGAGACGGCCTCCGGAGAGAGCCCGCCGCAACCGTGACGGGCACTGCGATGGGACTGGAGGGGTCAGACCCCACTTACGCGGGCATCGTCACGCGCGGCTGCGCCTTTTCGCTCGATGTCGGCATCGTCCAAGCGAGCATTTCGTGGTCGGAGCTGTCATCGCTCTAATCGCCGAGGCATTCGGAGAGGTCTCGATCGGATCAGCACGCTGGAGGCTCTCCTGGGAGCGCTTGCCTGGATCGCGGTTTTCGACGTGTACTTGATCTCCTTTTGGTGGCTGGCCGGTCAGACGCCGGGCATGCGAATCCTGGGAATCGACGTCCGGACGACCGAGGGAGCGCGGGTAACGCCCAAGCGAGGCGTGCTGCGGCTGGTCGGCATGGTGCTGGCCGCCATCCCGCTCTTCGCCGGATATGTGCCGATCATGCTCAATGAGAAGCGCCAGGGATTCCATGACAAGCTCGCCAAGACGGTGGTGCGCTACCGCCCGCCGGAGCCAGTTCGCCGGCGACCCTAGGCCTCCGAAGATGGTTGGCTAAACGGCGTCGCGTGCGCAGCGGAAACCGAGGTTCCCGGACGAACCGTCGGGCGTGTTGGCCTGAGCGCCGCGACCCGGTAACGGCGGCAGTACGACGCGTGGCAAAGATACGAGCCGCCCTTCTGCACACGATGGGCTCCACCGGTGGTCCCTTCGGGTCGTCCTCGGTGTCCCGCTGGCGAAAAACCGGGTCGAACCGGTCAGCGACCCACTCCCAGACATTCCCGGTCATGTTGTGAAGTCCAAACCCGTTCGGCGCATACGCGCTCGCCGGAGCCGTGCCGTAATGGCCATCCTCAAGTGTGTTCGAGGCGGGGAACTCGCCTTGCCAGACGTTCATGCGGTGCACGCCGTCCGGCTCGAGCTCGTCACCCCACGGGAACACCTTCCCCTCCAGGCCGCCGCGGGCGGCGTACTCCCACTCAGCCTCGGTGGCGAGTCGGGTTTCTGCCCACTCGCAGAACGCGGCTGCGTCGTTCCACGAAACGTGAACGACGGGATGGTCGCCGCGCCCTTCGACCGTCGACTGCGGCCCCTGGGGTGGCGCCAGCTCGCGCCGTCCACCCGGCGCCACCACGGCGCGCTGGCAACCCCCTGAGTGGGTTCGAAGTCGTCGGGCAGGAGGCCGCCGAACACGAACGACCAGCCGTAGCGCTCGGCGTCAGTCCTATGCGAAGTCACGGCGACGAACTCGGCAAAGCGGTCGTTTGTCACCGCATCGGCATCGATCGAGAAAGCGCTGACTGTGAATCCGCGCACCGGGTTTTCACCGTCCGCGGATAAGCGAGCTCATCATCGCTGCCCATGGTGAACTCGCCGCCGGGTAGGTCGATCACGGGTTCGAGACTAGCCCTGACGAGGGCGAAGAAGAGACGTCACGGCTCGAGCCCCAATCCGGCGGCGGGCCTAGGCCTTCGCGAAGTACTCGAGCGCGGTTCGGGTCTTCGTCTGCTGCGGGTCGTCCAGGTTGACTCCCGCGTCTTCCAGGAAGACCCGGGCATTCGCTGCCACATCGAAGGCCTCGGCGGGCGGGCATTTCGTCGAGAGCTCGAGGATCCTCGTCCCGTCGGGGTAGTTCCACAGCTCGACGGCCAGCTTGTAGCGCACGCCCTTGGGCCTTGCCTTGAGTTTGAACACGTTGACCGGGCCGAGGACGCGCAAGTCATCGAGCTCGATCCCCTCGGGCGTGTGTTGGGCGAAGAACTCACGCTGCGGCTTCGAGAACAGCTTGCGCAGCGGCAGCTCCCCCGCCACGGCTCGCTTGACTCGCGGCTTTGAAAGCGTGCCCTTGTAAGAGGCCGAGCACACGTACCCGCCGGGCATCGCGTCGACCTCGACGTTGAAGTCCTTCGACTTTCGCTGACGGGCTTCGAGCGTTGACGGCTCGACGGGGCGAAGCTTCACGACGGAGTCGTCAGGACGGCCCTGGCTGCGGCGCGCCCGCGCAACTACTCCAGCGTTGTCCAGCTTGAGGTCCTGGGTGTCGAAGAAGAAGATCTGGCGGATGTAGGCGTCTAGGGGGTCGATGCCGAGCGCGGTGAGGGTCGAGTAGCGGTGCTCCTCGGAGACAGTCAGCTTGAGCTCAACGGAATCCGAGGACTTGGTGAGCGCGAGGAGCTCGCGCACCTGGTCGTCGTCGAGGCGGGGGGCTTCTGGTTGCTTCTTAGCTCTGGCCATGAGACGAATGAAACACCGTTGAGGCCTAAACGCCATCACGCGAACGGGGTGATTGAAGCCATCCCCCGCCGCTGCCGAATCTTTGATACTTTCGTACGTGCAGCTTGCGAGAGGGCGCTCACAGTGAAGCGGCGGACCGGGCTTCGCCATCAGCTGGATTGGCGAGCTCGTCCTCGCTCCCCATCCTGAACTCACCGCTGGGAAGATCGACCATGGTGTCCAGGCACCTTACGACAGGCTCGTTCCCATATAACGCCCTTGCACTCTGGCGAATCTTTGCTACTTTCGTGACAGGGGGCCATCCAGGTTTTTGCCAGGAGGCGTTCGGGATATGGGAGTACGGCACATGGAGTTTGGCGCTCGAGTCCGGCGTCCCATCAGCCTCGCGATCGTTCTTGCGTTCGCAGGGGTCGCAGCTACCGCCGTCCCCGCGTCCGCTGAGAGCCTCAACGCCTACCGCCTCGACGCATCCGCAAAGAACCTGAAGGCCCTCGCCGCCGCCGGCTTCGACGTGACGGAAGGCCGGGACCTCGACCGGGGCACGATCGACGTGGTCGGCTATCGCTCGGACTTCTCAAAGCTGGACGCGGATCGGCTCACCAACTACCGCAGCGGGGCTCAAGCCGCCAGACGCGGCGCCGACCCGACGTCCGGTGCGACCGACGCGGCCCATGACGTTTGGACGAAGTACGACGCCGTGCCGGACGACGACAAGGAGCAGTACACGGAGCAATACGAGCGCCTCCTCGCCGACCATCCCGACATCGTCGCCGAACGTGTGACTGGCACCACCTACGGGGGCCGCGAAATCGTCGCCCTTCAGGTAACCAAGAACGCGACGGGCTCCGACATCCCGGACCGCCCCGCCGTCCTTTACAACGCGATGCAACATGCGCGCGAGTGGCTCGCCGGCGAGACGTGCCGCCGGACGCTCGACTACTTCGTCGGCCACTACGGCAAGGGAACCAGCGCCGGCAAGGAGGCGACGAGGCTCGTCAACAACACCGAGCTGTGGTTCGTCTGCGTGAACAACCCGGACGGCTACGAGTTCACGTTCACTCCCGGTAACCGTCTCTGGCGAAAGAATCTGGCCGACAACAACAACGACAACCAGATCACCCAGGGTGACGGCGTCGACCCCAACCGCAACTTCTCATCGAACTGGGGTCGCGACAACGAGGGAAGCTCGCCCGACCCGGCGTCGGAGACCTACCGCGGGCCGGCGCCCGCCTCGGAGCCCGAGACGACGGCGATGGAGGCGCTCTTCGCGGAGATCAACCCCGTCTTCCAGAAGAACGACCACACAGCGGCGTCGCTCCTTCTCTACCCCCAAGGCGTCCAGCAGGACACGCCGAGCGCGGACCACGAGATCTTCACCGCGCTCGCGGGCGACCCCTTCAAGCCGGCGATCTCCGGCTTCATCCCCGAGCTCTCGGCCGCGCTCTACATCACCAACGGCGACTTCACCGACTGGGCCTACAACACACAGGACACGCTCTCGTTCACCCCGGAGGGCACCCCAGCCGAGGATCCCAACGTGACCGGGTTCGAATACCCGGACTCGCCACTTCAAGTCCAGCAGGAGTTCGAGCGCCACCTGCCATTCGCCCTCGACCTCGCGAAGTCCGCGAACGACCCGGCAAACCCCCACTCCCACCTCGACAACAAGGCCGCCGACTTCACAGTCGACACGTTCGAGGACTCCTACGGAAGCCCGCAGCCGGTTGGCGCCGTGGTCAAACGCGAGCTTGGCAAGGTGACGATGAAGTTCCGAATCAACGGCAAGAAAAAGAAGGCGGTGCCGGCCAAGAATTACGAGGGCGGGGAGCGCTACTACAAGGAGCGCGGCGTCTTTTACCGGCGCGTGCGGGGCTCCGTGACAGGCACCAAGCCGGGCGACGAGGTGAAGGTGTGGTTCACGGCTGGCGGCGAGAAGTCCAAGTCCTTTACCTACGAGGCCGAAGTCGAGACTGACAATCCGGTCCTGATCCTCTCCAACGAGGACTACTCGGGCGTTCAGCCGAATCCCGCGCCGTTGCCAGGCCCTCAGTACCTGGACTACTACGAGGTGGCACTGGACGCCGCGGGTGTGGGCTACGACGTTTACGACATCGACGCGCACGGGCGCAAGCCTCCAGATCCGCTTGGGATTCTGGGGCACTACTCGCACGTGGTCTGGTACACGGGCGACGACTACGTGCCTCGCGAGCCGGACGCGCCGGGCGGCTCCGGCATCACCAAGGGCGCCGTGGACACCCAGAACGCCGTTCGCGATTACATCAACGACGGCGGCAAGCTCTTCTACACCGGCAAGAACGCCGGCCGCGTTTTTGCCGAGGGCTACGCCTACAACCCCTTCCAGGAAGAGGAGAACACCTACTGCCAGGGCGGCAATCCGAGCTGCATCATCGTCCAGGACGACTTCCTGCAGTACTGGCTCGGCGCCTACACCTACGTGGGCGGCGCCGGACTCGACCCCTCCGACGACTCGATCTTCCCGGTGGAAGGGACGGCCGGTCCGTTCGATCCGCTCTCTCTCACGTTCAACGGTGCCGACTCCGCCCAGAACGGCGACTGGGCGTCGGCTCTATTGGTCACCTCCTCGATCCTCCCGCCGGCCGAGTTCCCGCTGTTCGCCGATTCGGCCGCGGCCGCCGAATGGGTGCGTCCATTCGCAGCCCCGTTCGACCCGCACGACGGCGACTGGTTCGTCTCGGCCGGAGCCACGGATGCCGCCTACAAGCGGCTCATGAAGCCGTTCTCGATTCCGGCGGGCGGTGGCAAGGTCAAGCTCTGGACGTCATATGACCTCGAGCCGGACTACGACTACATCTTCGTCGAGATCCACACCGTCGGTGAGGACGATTGGACCACGCTCGCCGACGAGAACGGCCACACCTCAGACGATGTCGGCTTCTCATGCCCGTCCACCGGCGACGGCTCCGACTGGCAGTCGAACCATCCCTTCCTTGCGCATTACCAGACCAAGATCGACAATGGCGACGACTGCGATCCCACCGGTTCCAGCGGCTCTTGGAACGCCGCCACGGGCAACTCGGGGGGCTGGCAGGAATGGTCCCTGCCGATCCCCGCGGCCTATCACGGTGAGAACGTTGAGATCTCCGTGTCAGTGGTCAGCGACCCGGCACTCCAGGGCCTCGGTGCCTGGGTCGACGAGTTGCTCGTTGAGGATTCTGCTGGGAATCCGATCAACTCGGCCGACCCATCCTTCGAGAGCGGCATGGACGGGTGGACCACTCCCGGCCCACCGCCGCCTCCGGGCCCAGGTGGCCAGTCGCCGGAAACCGGCTGGGAGCGGGCGCAGAGCGCGCCGTTCGTCGAGACGCCCATTACGACCACCGACGACACGGTCTATACGGGCTTCGGCTTCGAGGCAGTCACTGGCGCCGCGGACCGCGACTGCTCTGATGGCGGCCGCCCTGGCACACCTCGGTCTGCCCTAGACGGGACGGAGCAGCGCGAGCGCGTCTTCCAGCCTGCACGCGGCGAGCCCCGCGTCGCGTTCGTCCACCACGAAGCCGAGCACGAGCATGTCATCCGCGACGGCGATCCCGGTCGTGCGTTCCGCGGACCGGTCGGAGAAGCGAAAGCTCGGGGTTCTGCCGGTGATCGCCTCATCGGCGGCGCGCTTGACCAAGCGGAGCCAGCCATGACCGTCGACCTCCACAGCTAGGGCTGAGCCGTCGTCAAGCGGAGCGCTCTCTCCAAGCTCGACCCCTTCGAGATCCATCGAGTCACCCTGACGGGTCGCGAACAGGGTCTCGACCAGTTCATTCAGGACGGGCGGTCGGACCACTCGGGACAGGTCGGGCAGATCCGCGAGCGGGGATAGAGGCGGCCCCTCCCCTTCTGCCGCCGCGTAGTCGCGGTACGGCCAGGCCGACTGCATCGCGACGTGGCCCGAAACCTCGTTCGCCGGGCGGACGACGGAGTCGATCGCCTCCTGGAGCATCAGCGGCGGATAGGCGGCGTGGCCGTTCGACGGAAAGGTGAGCTGCTCCTCGACGACATTTCCAAGCTCCGGGATCGGCACGTTTCCCAAGCGATCGACCAACTCCCGCGCATAGCGATGGGTGATCCAGTAGGCGTGTGCGCCCCAGCTCTCCCACGGAATGACGGGAACCAGGTTCTCCTGCCCGGGATCGCGGCCCGACCAGTGGAGGCCTTCCGGCCAGCCGTAGACCATGAACCCCAAGAGGAGCATGCCGGCATCGCCCGGGAGGTTGGCGAGCGCGTCGGGCAGGCGCTCGCCGAACTCGTTGTGGATGAGGACATCGTCCTCGCAGATGATTGCCCCGCCCTCGGATTCAGGGACCTCGTCCAGTACGCGCCGCATGCACTTGAGGTGCGAGGCGGCGGCGTACCGGCCGGCCATCGCCTTCCACTCGTCGCTGTCATCGCGCGGCGCCGTGAACTCGAACGCCGGCACCATCTCGGCCCGGTCGAGCCCGTGGTGGCGGAAGCGGCGCTCCATCCGCTCGCGCCGGGCGTTCGAAGACGGCAGGTGGACGCAATAGACGGCGGGGTTCACGAGTTAGCACCGTACGGCCCCGGGTATGTGACCGGGACATTCAACCGAAGGAGGATGCGATGGAAGGCTCAGAAGTAGCAGACGACGGCGAGAGCCAGGATCCCGGTCTCGACGAGGCGCCAACAGGCGCACCGGCGCCGGAGACCGATGACCAGCCGGCCGGCGCACCGGAGACCGAGGGCGAGGACATCGAGCCCGAGGGCGGCGGCGCGACCGACACGGAAGACACACCCGACGCAAGTGGAGAGTCGATCTGATGGAAGAAGGGACTCAAGAAACCGAGGTAAACGAGGCCCACCCCAACGAGGGTGAGATCGAGGAGGCCGTCGAGGACGTCGGCCTTGACGACTCGCCCGAGGACGTCACTGACGGCGCGTCCGACAGCGACGACCAGAGCTAGAGCTAGAGCTCCGCGAAGCCGTCTCGGATGCTGGGGTAGCGCGGGCTCCAACCGAGCTCCCGCGTTGCCTTGGCGTTCGAGGCGCCTCGCATCTCCGTCGCCATCTGCGCGACGACGGGCCCGGCGGCGAGCCGCGCGACCAGGCGCGGAATCCGGCGCGGCGGCTTCGCGCCAATCGCCTCCGCGTACAGGGGCAGCCACTCCCGCAGAGCCAGTGGCTCGTCGTCCACGATGTTGTAGATCCCAGGCTCGCCTTTCTCGATCGCTGTGACGGTCGCACCCGCGGCGTCCTCCGTGTTGACGAACGAAGTGATTCCAGTCCCGGACCCGATCACCGGGTACCGGCCCTTCCGCACTTCGCCCTCGATGAATCCGCCGGGACCGAAGTAGGTGCCGGGCCCGTAGAACCAGCCGTATCGCAGAACGATCCCGTCGATTCCATGCGTCTGGGTCACCTGCCGCTCGAGCTCTGCAACGGCTTGGACTGTGGTGCCGAACGGCTCGGGCGCGCCGGTCGCAAGCGGGGCCTCCTCGTCCTTGATCGCGCCACCCTCGGGCGCGTACGCGAAGGCGATGCTCTGAGCGACGATGCGCTTCACGCTCGCATCCGCAGCTGCCGCGACCAGGTTTGCCGTGCCCTCGCGGCGCAAGCGGTCGGTCGCTTCGTAGATGTCGTTCTTCCTGGGGTTCGGCGCGCTGGGGAGAGCCGTCAGCTGATGGACGACCACATCCGGTTTCGCCCACGCGACCGTCGCCGCCGTCGCGACCGGGTCGAGTGCGTCCAAGACGGCCGGCGTCGCCCCAAGCTCCACGAGTTCGCTCGCCCGCTCGACGGTGCGGGACGTGCCCGTCACCTCGTGGCCGGCCCTGGCCAGCATCGGAACGAGCTTCCGGCCGATCGCCCCGGTTGCTCCAGCGATAAGAATCCTCATCGAACGGGCAAGCTACAAGGCATGAGCGGCAAGCTGAACCTGAAAGACTTTGAGCGGATCCCGCTGGACGACGGGATGTCGTGGCTATCCATCCGCCGGACTCTTGGCGTGACCGGATTCTCCGTCAACGGCTATGTGGCGGAGAAGGCGGGCGACACCGTGATCGAGACGCACGACGAGACCGGCTCGGGCTCGGGCGGCCACGAGGAGCTCTACCTCGTAACGCAGGGCCGCGCGACTTTCACTGTGGGCGACGACGAACTGGAGCTCGGACCCGGCGAGATGGTCTTCGTCGACCCTCCGGCGACCCGGGGCGCCGAGGCGCTCGAAGCGGACACGACCGTCCTTGTGTTCGCGGGCCGCCCCGGTGACGCAATGCCGATTTCACCCTTCGAGCATTGGTACGCAGCGATCCCGGCGCGGAAGGCCGGCGACTTCGACACCGCCTACCAGACGATCGAGAAGGCCTTCGACGACTACCCCGGGCATCCACGCGTCCACTTCGAGCTGGCGTGCCTTCGCTCCCTACAGGACCGTCGCGACGATGCCCTCGAGCACCTGACGGCTGCGATCGAGGGCGAGCCTCGATCAGCGAAGTGGGCACGCGAGGACTCCGACTTCGACGGACTGCGCGACGACCCTGAATTCATCACGCTGGTGGCGTAACCGAAGGACAATCCGATGAACTACGGGGAGGGCTACCTGGTCGGGATCCTTGAAAACCTGAGCTGATCGGTGGATACTCCCCCGTAAGGGGCAAGAAGATCAAGGGGACCGGCGACAACGGAAATGACTTCATCAAGGGCGAGGCCGGCAACGACTCGATCGACTGCGGTGCCAACACGGACTCGGCCGACGGCGGATCGGGTGCAGCAGACACGGCGTTGAACTGCGAGTCGGTGGTGAACGTCCCCTGATGGCCGCCGACCAGGAGATTCGCGAGCGCCGAGAGGCGATCGTCCGTGAGCACATGGAATCGGAGAACCACCACGACTTCGAGACGACGCTCGGGACGTTCGAGCATCCCCGCTACGAGATCGTGCCGACCGGCGACGTCTTCGACGGCGCCGAGGAGGTCCAGCGCTACTTCGATGACTCCAGAACCGCATTTCCCGATCAGCGGAACGAGCTGATCGCGCTCCACCATGCGGACGATGGGGTGATCGTCGAGTTCGATCTGAAGGGGACTCACCAGGGCCCGCTCCGCGGCATCCCTCCCACGGGCAAGGAGTTCATCTGCCGGACGGCGGCGTTCTTCCTCTTCGAGGAGGACCGCCTGATCTGCGAGCGCGTCTACTTCGACGCGGCGACGATCATGGCCCAGCTCGGCCTGATCCAGCCGGCGCCGTCGTTCCAGGCGCCCGACTAAGCGCGCAGCTTGTAGCCGCTCCTGAAGAGTCTCAGGTTGAGGACAAACAGCGCAGCCGTCGCGAGCGTCAAGAACAGGAGCGACAGCGCGATGTTGGTTTCCTCATAGCCCAGGAAGCCGTAACGGATGAGGCTGATCATGTAATAGATCGGGTTGAACTGCGTGAGCGTCTCGAACGGCTCCGGCAGGAGCGACGCCGAGTAGAAGACGCCGCCGAGGAAGATCAGCGGCTGCAGCACGAAGGTTTGCGCGAACGAGATGTCGTCGAACTGCTCGGCCCGAACACCCACCAGCACGCCGAGCTGGGCGAAGAAGAACCCGGTCAGGAGCAGGCCGGGGATCAGGATCAGCGGCTCGGCCACCGGCAGGTCCACCAGGAACGAGGCCGCGATGAAGGTCAGGGTGCCGACAAGCATCCCGCGCAGGAAGCCGCCCGCGGTGAACGCGAACAGCAGCTCCGTCGGCGAGGCGGGAGATGACAGCTGGTCGTCGATCGCGCGCTGGAACTTCTGCTGGAGGATCGACGACGAGTTGTTACTGAAAGCGTTGATCGCCCAGGCCATCATGATCAGGCCGGGAATAACGAAGACGACGTAGTCGAAGCCGTGAAGGGTGTTGATGCGGGTGCCGAGGGCGGCGCCGAAGACGGAGATGTAGAGGAAGGTCTCGAGGAGCGGCGCGCCAACGGTCTGGCGCTTGATCTTCATGAACCGGCTGACCTCGCGCCGGATCAGCGTCGCGAGGCGGATCTGCGCCGCGCTCAAGAAACGATCTCCTCGACTCGTGCGCGCGAGAGCTCCTTGCGCCCGACCAGCTCCAGGTACGCGTCTTCAAGTCCCGAGACTCCGTAGCGGGCAGACAACTCGGCGCTCGAGCCCTGGGCGACGATCTCGCCCTCGTTGATGAAGGCAATGCGGTCGCACAGCTGGTCCGCCTCCTCCAGATAGTGCGTTGTGAGGAGGATCGTCGTGCCCTGCTGGTTGACCTCCTGGACGTAGTGCCAGAGCTCGAGCCGGAGCTCGACGTCGACACCGGCCGTCGGCTCGTCCAGGATGAGAAGACGGGGCCTGTGCATGAGCGCGCGGGCGAGGATCAGGCGGCGCTTCATGCCGCCCGAGAGGGTCCGGGTCCGCTCGTCCTTCTTGTCGGTCAGCTTGAAGGTCTCCAAAAGCTCCTTCGAGCGCTCGCGCCGCTCCTTGCGGGGCATCCCGAAGTAGCCGCCGTGGAAGTCAAGGGTCTCCTCGACGGTCAAGAAGAAGTCGATGTTCAGCTCCTGCGGCGCCAGTCCGACCGCGGTGCGGGCTTCTTCGTAATCGTGGACCGCATCGTGGCCGAAGATCTTGATCTCGCCGGCCGTTGGTGTGGCGAGCCCTGTTGAGCAGTGGATGAGCGTGGACTTGCCGGCGCCGTTGGGGCCCAGGAGGCCGAATAGCGCGCCCTCCGGGATCTCGAGCGAGACATCGCGCAGCGCCTCCACCCCGGTCGGGTAGCGCTTGAAGAGTCCTTCGATGTCCAGGGCGTGCACGTATCCGAGGGTACGGCGGGCTCATCCGTGCTCTGGAGCGCACGGGCCGGGGATTCGGCCCGGGAGATCGCCGGGCAGATCGCAATGGCCGCCGGCGATGCTCACAGCCCCGAAGTACACGCCGGCCATCCACCTGCACGCGCGGCGCTGCCACCAGGCCTCCTCGGCACACGCGGCGATCATGTCGTCGATGAAGACGAGGTCAATCCGGTCCTTGTACGTGTCGAAGAGGCCCAGGCGCTTGGAGTTCCGGTAGCCGAAGTCGTGGCGCTCGCATGCCTCGCGGAAGTGGAACCAGAACTCTTCCGAGCCGATCACGGGCGCCGAGCAGCCGTCGTCCGAGTAGTCCATGCGCGGGTCGTGATCCGGAGAGTCCTTGAGCGCCTGGAACTCACTCAGGCTGACACTGAGCGCTTCGTCCAAGAGCTCGGGTTCGGTCGGTACCGATGCGACTGCGACCTCTGTGCCGCACGCGGCGCCGACTGCGCGGCAGAACGCATCCTTGACCGCACCGGCGATTCCCGGGCCGACGTTGATCGCCGCGAACGCCGTCGCGACGAGGGCGACGAGGAGGACCAGGCCCAGATACTCCGGGCTCGCCTGGCCATTCTGCGCCGCTGCGGTCCGCACGGGCCGACCGTAGGTGCATCCGGGTCACGAGTGGGACACAAACGGCGCCGAAACCGCACCAACTCTCCGCGTGGGGACAGGCCCCACGCTCGGTGCCGGACCAGCACCGTGCCGGCACCACGCTCGGTGCCTGGCACGTCAGGCCCTTGGGCCTCCGAGCGGGATCGCTCGCAGCGCCTTCCACCAGCCGAGCGGGCCCGAGTGTCTTGCCAGCGCCCAGCGGAATGAGCTTCTCTCAGCGGGTCCCGGGCGGGCGCGGCGCCGGCGGCCATAGCGGCTCTCGCGAAGCGCGGCGGCGTAGCGGGCGGCCTCGGGCCCAACCGCTCGGGACAGGCGATCCTGGATTGCGAGAAGCGTTGCGCCGGGAGCGGGCTCCTTTCCCGTGGCCTGAAGGGCGTCGCGGAGCTCGCGGAGCTGGAGCTCGGCACCCTCGGGCGAGCGCAGACGGCGTCGGCGCCGGACCACAATCGCGCCTCCCGCGGCGGTGAGGATGAGGAACCCGATCAGAGGCGCGGGCGAGCCGCCGTCGTCCTGGATGCTGCTCGGGCCTTGCTGCGAGCCGCGAAGCCCGCGGCCGGGTTGGTCGGAGTCGGCGACCGCCCTCACGAGCGCGCGATCGATCGCCGTGGCGCCGCGCTCGGAGCCCGGCACCAGGTAGTTCGTGTGTGCGGGCGTCTGCCCGGGCGTCGGATCGACGGTGACCCAGCCGATGCCGGGATAGAGGACCTCGACCCACGCGTGAGCGTCGGTGTCACTCACCGAGTACGTGCCACCAGCCTGGGGCACGCCCGGGGCGAAGCCCGAGACCACGCGGGCCGGGAATCCCGCTCATCCGGAGCATCAGCGCCATGGCGCCCGAGAACTGCTGGCAGTAGCCGGCGCGCTCTGAGAACAGGAAGGCGGGGATCGGGTCCTCGGAGAGCGGGACGTCCTGGTCATAGGCGTAGTTCGCGACCAGGAACGCCTGGATCCGGGTAACTGCGGCGTAGTCCGTCCGGGCGCCGGCGATGATGCGGCGGGTCAGGTTCAAGACGCGTTCGTAGGGCGTGCCCTCGACCGCCTCGTCGATGGAAACCTCGCTTCCCGCGAGGCGGCGTTCATTCGGCACCTGATCTACGCCGCGAGGCGGCACCGTCACGTATCCGACTCGCGGCAGGCCGATGTTCTGCTCGACGTTGGTGAGATGCCGCGGGATCAGAAGCGACGTGTAGCGCTCAGTGCCGATCGGGTGGACCCCCTCCGCATGGCGCAGCTGGCGGAGCGTGGGATCCGGCACATACGCGGTCACCTCATACCGGCTCCCGGGTGGGACCTCGACGTCGTCCGCCGTCATGGTGCCGTCCCCTGAGCGCTCCTGGACGTCGATGCCGTCGATGGCCTGAGGCGCACCCGCGGTGACCGCCACGCTTGAGCGCAGGGCCGTCAGCTCGATCTCGAACTCCCTGATCCAATTGGGGTGCTCCTCCAGGTTCTCCGCCTCGGCGCCGGCCACGTAGTACTCGGCCGCGACCTCGCCGAAGCCGTCGTTCGCCCGAGTCCACGCGTCGCCGTCGAACTCATCAAGCACGTAGGTCTTCCAATACAGGGGGCGCGGTGTGTCGGCGACGAAGACCTCCGTGCCTTCCTGCGGCCAGTCGAGAGCACCGTAGGTGTGGTTCCAGTTGAAGGCGATGCGCTCCTCGTCGCCGAAGACGCGCCAGTCGGTATAGGAGACGATGGGATCTGAGGCGTCAACCCGCGACGCCAGCGGGAACGCAACCGCCAGCGCCAGGAGAGCGGTGGCGAGCGCGGCGGCCGCGCGCGGCAGCGGAATCCGAGGGAGCCACAGGACGGCGGCGACGAACACGAAGAGAGCCGCGCCGCGGGCGAGCTCCGAGTTGGGGGATTCCCAGGTGACCGACGTGCCGTAGAGAAAGACGAGGACGCCCAGGCCGATTGCGCGGCCCGCCCGGCCCTCGCCCGCTGGCCAGAACGCCGCCAGCATCGCGAGCGACACCGCCAGGGGCACCGCGGCCAGGATCCCGAAGCGGGTCCACGGATCGGGCCCGTCATAAGGAGTGTCGATCTGGCTAACTCCCCCGAGTCCGCGCGAAAGCTGCGCAGGGAGGTCTTCTCCGCCTCCGGGCACGAGTGAAGCCAGCGGGATGCCGATTGCCACCAGACCGCCGGTGAGCATCGCAAGGAAGACGGCCGCGGTGCCCCCGATCGCGATCGAGCGGCGTCGGTCGCGAAGCACGATCAGCGCCACCGCACCCGCGACGCCGATTCCGACGCAGGCGATCCACCGCCACTGCTGGGAGCCCTCGACGAGGAGGAACCAGTGATGTGACGCGAACGCCGCGAGCGCGCCGAAAACGATCACGCGACGGACGTCGGTGCTCACGCCGCTGCCCTCATGCGCCTCATGCGCCTTGCCTGGGGCGCGGAGGCCGTCCCGAAACAGCCCGCTACCTCGAACGCGACGGGCGACTTCGGCCTGAACGCACTCACCAGGTAGTGACGCCCACCGCCGGCGCTGCGCGGAAGCGCGATCTCACCCGGCGCCCTGGCGGAGACCCAGAAGACGCTGCCCTGAAGGCCGGAGGACCGGCTGGGCAACCGCGTCGGCGCGCCCGAGCCAACCACCGCGAAACGCGCGTGGAGGGCGGGCCAACTGCGCAGGCGGGAGTCCAGCATCGCCGGGCCGTGGCTTCCCGGCAGGAGCACGGCGCAACCCGTCCCCGAGGCCAGGTGGACGCACAGGGAAGCCGCTGCGCGCACCGCCCGGTCAAGCGCTTCTTCGGATTCCGGCCGCTCCGCGTCGAGCGCGATGAGCGGCGTCGCCTCGGCTCCGGCGACGATCCGCCGCTCGTGCATCTCGCCGCTTCGCGCAACCGCGGGCCAGTGGATCCGTGAGGCCGGGCTGCCGTGCCGGTAGGGGCGCAGGCCATCCACCTCGAACTCGACCGCGCGCGCCTCCCGGATGGAAGCCGCTCCTTCCTCGCCCGCGCTGGCAGTGCCTGCACCCTCTCCGTCCACCGAAGCGGGGCCCATGACTTCGACGGCCTCGATCCGAGGCAGGACCAGGAGCTCCCCGCCCGGCGGCGCCACCAGCTCTCGCGAACGAAGGCCGAGTGGATCGCGGATCTCCCAAGTCGTCCCCTCCAGGACGTGCCGCCCGCGGCGCGGCATGCGAATCTCGATCTCGACGCTCGCCGGCCTGAAGGGCCCCGTCCGAAGCGGGCGTGCGAGAAGCGAGTCGCGCACTTCTCCCCCCGGCGGCGGCACGGGGCCGCGCCGGAGGCTCAAGGCGAGCGGGTACGCGTCGCCCTCGACAATCCGGCTCGGACCGGGCTCGGACGAGATCGACGCGCCACGGAACGAAAGCTCGACCCACGCGAAGGCGATGAGAGCGACCGCGGCCAGCGCGAAGCCGGGGACGATCAGGGAAGGCGAGCCGAACGCGAGCCCGGCGAAGGCGAGGCCCACCCCGAGCGCCACGGTCCCGCCAACCGAGCGCATGACCCCTACTCCTCCCGGAGTGTGAGCGTTGTTTGAGGGGTCTGACCCCTCACGAATCGCTCACAACGCCGGGACGCGGTCGAGCGCCTCGGCCACGACATCCGTGGCGTTGCCGGAGATTGCGCCCGGCGCCAGGGCCAGGCGGTGGGCCAGCACGGCTGGCGCGAGAGCTTGGACGTCGTCTGGAAGAGCGTGGTCGCGTCCCTTCGAGGGCCGCCAGCGCCTTCGCGGCCCGGAAGAGCATGAGGCTGGCACGGGGGCTCGCACCCAGGTCCACTCGGGAGTCGTTACGGGTCGCCTCGCAGACAGCGACGACGTAGCGCCGCAGCGGCTCGGCCGCGTGGATCGAGGTGACGCCGCGCTGAGCGGCGCGGATCATCGAAACCTCGGTGACAGGCTCGAGGTCCTCGACCCTGTCGCTGGCCGCGTGCTCGTCGAGCATCGCTGCCTCGGCGTCGGCCGAGGGGTAGCCCATCGAGACGCGCACCATGAACCGGTCGAGCTGCGCCTCGGGAAGCGGATAGGTGCCTTCGTACTCGGTCGGGTTCTGCGTCGCGAGGACAACAAAGGGCCGCGCGAGCTCGTGCGGATGGCCATCGATCGTGACGCGGCGCTCCTGCATGCACTCGAGCAGGCCGGACTGCGTCTTGGGCGAGGTGCGGTTGATCTCGTCGACGAGGACGACGTTGGAGAAGACGGGCCCGGGATGGAACTCGAACTTCGCGTCGCGCTGGTTGAAGACGTTCGTGCCGACCACGTCGGATGGGAGGAGGTCGGCGGTGCACTGAACGCGCGCGTACTCGGCCTCGAGCGAGCGGGCAAGGGAGCGGGCAAGCGCGGTCTTGCCGACGCCGGGGTGGTCCTCGATCAATACGTGTCCCTCGGCCAGGAGCGCGACGATCAGGTCGCGGACAACTTCGTCGGAGACCTTGACGGCGCGGCGGATGTTCTGCGTCAGTGCCGCGCCAAGGCCGGCAATCCCTGCCGGATCGAGATCAGGCGTCGAGGCCATACATAGATGCTACGGGTGGAGGCAAGGAGGGGTCAGACCCGAGGCTCCGAGGGACGAACCCTCCAGGAGGCAACGGGTCAGACCTCAAATGGAGAGTGGGCGGGCTAGCCGCAGATCCGCTCCCGGGGGGATCATGCGACGCCCAGCTCTCCGAGGGTGCGCCCCGGTCGCGCGACTGCGCGGGCGGCAGAAGTCCCGCACTGCCGGCGGCGGTTTTGGCTGGCCGCAATGCGCAAGGTAGGTGCCCGGCCGGACGTCCTTTGAAACAACCTGCGAAAGGGAACAAAAAACGCGGCCCAGTGGTGACTCGGCGCTGCCTGCCTCACTCGTAGCCTTCAAGTGACGAAGCTTTGCCAGTCTCCTTCGAGAGTGACTTCACCTTGGCTTCCGGTGATTCGTTCTCTCTCCTGGACCGCAAGATGCACTTTAGGCCGCGATTTGAAGTTGTCAAGGGGGTCGCCTACGTCCACCCCGCAATTTGGGACAAACCGGCTGCTCTCAACCGCGGCGAGAGGCCGCCGGCTCGGCCCTTGCGAGCTCTGAGAGGTTCTTCCGAGCCCTTCCGAGCAGCATCGCGATCATCCCGGCGGCGATACCGAGCCCGATCACGTCGAAGAGGGTGAGGTCGAAGTTGCCGACCTGGAACTCGAGGCCGCCGCCCAGGACCAGCGCGGTGTTGAGCGCGATCAGAACGAGGCGGATCTCGGTTGGCCCCAGCTTGCCGTAACCGATGGAGAAGCGGCCGAAGGCCGGTCGAGGTAGTAGCCGTAGCGCGGCCGCTCGATGCCGCGGACCCGCGCGAGAGTCCCGTCCAGCGAATCGCCGAACCACTGAACGACCAGCAGCGCGCTCGCCACCCAGAGCCAGAGGTCGGACTCGTTCGACAACTGGTAGGCGCCGCACACACCGAATGCCGCGAGGACTCCAAGAACGGTGAGGTCGTCGGGAAGGACCCAGCGCGGCAGGCGTGCAGCGATCCAGCGGAGAATCCGCTCCTCGGGCTCGGCCAGGACGAAGCTCGCCTCCCTGGTCGCTTCGACTGCCTCGGGCTGGGACATCGCTTGGAGGTACCCGGCGCACGGCGCGAAGTTTCGATCTACCCTTCCGACGGTGAGGATTCGGGCCTGGGGAATGGCGATCGCGATCGCTGCAATCGGAACTATCGCGTTCGTGCCCGCCGAGGCCGGCGCATCGAAGCCGATCAAGGCGAAGGTCGTGCGGACCAAGTACGGGATCCCCCACATCACGGCGAAGAACATCCGCAGCCTCGCCGGCGGCTACGCCTACGCCTTCGCCCAGGACAACATCTGCACGATCGCCAACGAGTACGTGACGGTCGACGGCCGAGCGCTCGAAGTACTTCGGCCCGAACGAGGACTGGTACTTCTCGGGCAACGGCACCAACTACAAGAACATCGACGCCGACATCTACTTCCAGTGGGTGAAGGAGCAGGGGGTCGTCGAGGAGCCTCGTGAAGCAGAAGGCCGCCGATCGGGCCCGAAGCGGGGCGTCAAGCGGGGCGTGGCCGGCTACGTCAAGGGCTACAACGCGTACCTGAAGGACACGGGCGTTGACAACCTTCCCGACGAGCGCTGCCGCGGCGCCGACTGGGTGCGCCCGATCAAGAAGATCGACGTCTACCGCCGCTTCTACCAACTCGGCATCCTGGCCTCGTCGGGCGCGGCGATCGACGGCATCGCGACCGCCGCGCCGGTCGGCGCGGCCGCGGCGGCTGAGCAACAGGCACAGCAGGACGAGATGCTCGAGGACGGCTGCAGCGCTCTCGAAGCTCCAGCCGCAGATCGGCTCGAACGCCTACGCGCTTCGGCAAGGAGGCGACCGAGAACGGGCGCGGCCTCGTCTACGGCAACCCGCACTTCCCCTGGGACGGCTCCGAGCGCCTCTACCAGGCCCACCTGAAGATCCCGGGCAAGGTGGACGTCGCCGGCGGCTCGCTCTACGGCGTCCCGCTTGATCAACATCGGCCACACGCGCGGCCTCGCCTGGTCGCACACGGTCGCGACCGCTTGGCGCTTCACGCCATACAAGCTGACCCTCGGAGCCGATCCACACACCTACGTCGTCGACGGCGAGACGAAGGAGATGGAGGAGACCGAGGTCACCGTCCAGGCATCGGATGGCGGCGGTGGCCTCACAGACGTGACCCGCTCGATCTACTCGACCGAATACGGCCCGATGATCACGAGCCTCGTCGGCATCCCACTCCCATGGGCCGCGGGCAACGGCTTCGCGCTCGCCGACGTCAACGCCACCAACTTCCGCTACCTCAACCACTTCCTCGGCGAACAACCGGGCGCAGACCGTCAAGCGAGTACGACCAGGATCCAGCGCCGCTACCAGGGCATCCCCTGGGTGAACTCGATCGCGGCCGACTCCAAGGGCCACGCGTACTACTCGATGCAGGGCGCGATCCCCTACGTGAACGACGCGCACGTCGACCGAGTGCAACGTCGGCCTGCCCGTCTTCGAGATCCTGGGCCTGCCGATCATCGACGGCTCGCGCTCGGCCTGCGACTGGGAAAGTTCCGACGACGCGGCCGCCCCCGGGACCTTCCCGCCCGACGAGGTGCCGACCCTGTTCCGCGACGACTACGTCCACAACGGCAACGACTCGCACTGGCTCACGAACCCCGAGGAGCCGCTGACCGGCTACGACCGCATCATCGGGATCGAGGAGGCGGAGCGCACCTACCGGACGCGGATCGGCCTGATCCAGATCGAGGAACGCCTGAACGGCACCGACGGGCTCCCCGGCGACAAGTTCGACCAGCGCTCGCTCGAGAAGGTGGCGCTCGGCAACCGCCAGTACCTGGGCGAGCTCTGGCGCGACGATCTGGTGACGCTTTGCGAGCTGGCGCCCGGCCGGGATGCTTGTCGGCACCGGAGGGCCGGTGGACGTGTCGGGCGCCTGCCAGCCGCTCGCCGACTGGGACCTGCGCGACAACCTCGACTCGAACGGCGCGATCCTCTTCCGCCGCTTCGCCACCCGGGTCCTCGACAACTTCCAGTGCCTGCCCACCGGCCTCCAGGGCGCGACGTGCCCGGGCGTCCGAGCTACTGATGACCAACCCGCTGTTCTCGGCTTCCGACGCCGTCCACACGCCGGGCGGCGGCCTCAACATCGCGAACCCGCTCGTCGGCGTCGCGCTCGCGGACGCGGTCTCGCGACCTGAACGCCGCCGGCCTCCCGCTCGATGCGCCGCTCGAAGGGCGTCCAGACCGAAACGCGCGGCGGCGAGGCGATCTCGATCCACGGCGGCCCCGGCGGCCTCGGCGTCTTCAACGCGATCGGGGCCCGGTGGTGCCTGCCGAAGGCGGCTACACGGACATTCCGCACGGCGGCAGCTTCATCATGGCCGCCGAGTTCACGGGCGAGAAGTGCCCCGTGAAGGCCGACACCTTCGTCACCTACGGCGAGTCCGAGAACCAGGCCTCGCCGCACGCCAGCGACTACACGAAGGCGTTCTCGAAGAAGAAGTGGCTCGAGGCGCCGTTCTGCGGCCCCGATGTCAGGCGCGAGGCGCTCTCGAGCACCCAGGTCCGCATCGGCCGGCGCTAAGCCGGCTACGGGATCGACCGCTCGACTTCGCAGCCCTCGGCCTTGTCCTTGCCGGGACCGCCGACGCAGATGTCATGACCTGGACCTCCCTTCAAGAGGTCGTTGCCCTTCTTTCCCTTGAGGGTGTCGTCTCCATCGCCGCCGCAGAGCCCGTCCGCCTTCGGGCTCCCGCTGATCTCATCAGGGCCCAGGAGGCCCAGGATCCCATCGGGGCCATCGCTGGGAGCGAACGTGCCTTCAGGGCGGTCTCCGTGTTCGGAGCCGATGCGGTTGACGACCACTCCCCGGCAATACGCGAGCTCATAGGCGCCGATGTCGCAGCGACCCGCCAGATCGCGCGGAAAGTTGCGCGCATCCTCCTCCTGACACGATGAACCTGGATCGCCTGCGTCGACCGCGGGACTGTTCGGCTTGAGCGCCTCCGTGTTCACGCGGCCACCGTTCCAAGCGCCAGGCCGAAGTTTCGGCGGAATGGGCTTGGGGTGTCCCTGAAAGGCACCGATTAGGTCGCCTGTTGTCGGACTGATGCAGCCCTGTGACTCGCTCACCAGGTTGTACCCAAGGGAGATGACCCACGCCGAATCGCTCGCGTCGCAGTCGGGCCTCGAGCCGTTGAGGCCGATTGTGTCCACGTTGCCGCCGACGATTGAGTTCTGCAGGACGACACGACCCTCGCTGCCCCCGGCGTTGTCATGAACGGAGAATCCGCCGCCGCTCGACGCTTCGTTACGGGTGACTGTGGACGAAGCGATATTGACGATGCCGTCGATCACCCTTATACCCCCGCCGAGCGTGCCGGACGAATTCTCGGCGAGCGTCGAGTTCTGGAGGGAGAGGCCGCCGTTGACGATGTGGCCGCCGCCTCCGCCTGAGGTTGCCTCGTTTCGAGCTACGCGCGAGGCGAACAAGGAGATGTTCCCGCCGTCTGAGCCGACGGCGCCACCCAAGCTCGCCTCGTTACGCTCGATCACCGCATAGCTGGCGTTGACGCCTCCATCCGCGACGAAGATCGCGCCGCCGGTGCCGCCCAGTGCGGAGTTCTGCGAGACGACCGTCTCAACGAGAAGGACGGAACCCGCGCTCCAAATCGCGCCACCCTGCCCGGTATTGGGCGACGTCCGGTCGGCGCTCGAGCTCACGATGCGGCCGCCGAGCATCCAAAACGTCGTTTCGGCCCCGACCCTGACCGCACCACCGCGGGCAACGTTGTCCCCGTCAACCGGCGCGACCCCGGAGCTGATGCTCACACCGTGGAGAGTCACATCGATATCGGCCGGAGGCAGATCGACCACCTCGATCGCCCGCTCGCCGGTTGCAATCCCGTTGGCGTTGATCAAAACCTCTTCCTGACCCGTGTTCACGATGTCCACGGCGGACCACAGGTCGAGATCGCCCTGAAAGCCGCCAGACCCGGGGATCGAGAGGACGTACGTGCCTGGCGCGAGGTTGATCGTGTCGCGGTCCGCCGGGTCGGTGTTCGAGACGATCACCGCCTCGCGGAGTGAGCAGTCGGTCGGCGTGCAGCCATTCGGCGCAGGGTCGTCGAACCGGGTCACGGTGATCGTCTCGGAAGCGGCGAGCGCCGGAGGCGCCAGGGTTGCCGCCGAGGCGCACGCGATCGCGAAGGTGATGAGCTTGCCGAACCTCATGGGATCGACTTTTCGACCTCGCAGCCCTTCGCCTTGTCCTTGCCCGGCCCGCCGATGCAGACGTCGTGCCCAGGGCCGCCGTGGATCCGGTCGTTGCCGGCCTCGCCGTTGAGCGTGTCCTTCCCCTCTCCGCCGCAGAGCCCGTCATTGCCGTCGCCGCTGCGGAGCTTGTCTTTGCCGTCCATGACGAGGTAGCCGTCGTCTCCGGATGTCGGCGCCAGGTTCGTGAACTTCGAGCTGTTGTCCACCTGGTCCCCGACCTTGTTGACCAGGACCCCTTCGCAGCTGATGCGCTCGTACGCTCCGATGTCGCAACGGCCGACAAGGTCCCTCGGGACGCCGCGCACGTCGGAACCGAAGCACTCGCCAGCCTCCGCGTCGAAGGTGTCGCTCGGGTTCCCGGCGTCAACGGCAGGGCTGTTCCCGGCGATCAGATTGCTCATCAACACGTTGTTCGCCGGCAGGAGCGGGCCTCCGAACGGTCCTTCGGTGCTGAGCTTCGGATCGATCACCGATGCGCCGCCGCCGCCGAACTGGTCGCCGGGTTGAGCGAGCATTGTGCAGGCTCCCGTCCCGGTGCCGAGGTCGCCGATCAGGTTGTAGCCGCTCGTCGTGATCTGTCCGCCGGTGTCGTCACGGCAATCCGGCGTGCTGCCCCCTGTGTTGCCGGCGATGAGCGAGTTGGCTAGACGGATCGACCCGTCGTCGCCGCCGGCGTCGTCCTGGACGGAAATGCCGGCGCCCGACGGGGAAACGTTCGCCGTCACCGTCACGTTGCGAAGGCGCACGGTTGCGTCCCTTGCCCGAATGCCCCCGACCGAGGATTGGGCAGTGTTGTTGTCCACGTTGACGCTGTAGAGGTTGAACTCCGCCCCATTGATCGCAAATAGCGCCCCGCCGTTCGCTGCCGCGTCGTTGCGGCCGATGCGCGACTCGTAGACGGACGTGTGCCCACCATCTCCGGAGAGCCCCGCGCCGAACGTGGCCTGGTTCGATCGGAACACGGTGTCCGAGAGACCCGCGATACCGCCATCGCCAGAGTAGAAACCGCCACCGAAGCCGGCCCCGTTCGCGGTGTTGGCGTTGACCACCGTGTCGTGAAGGTGAGTGGTGCCTGCGTTGTAAATGCCTCCGCCTTGACCGGTCTGAGGGGTCTCGCGGTTGGCACTGTTGCCGGTGACCATTGAGTCGTGCATGCCGAGAGCGCCCTGCGGCCCGACGTAGATGCCGCCGCCGCGAGCGATGTCGTCGTTTGAAACAGGGGCCACGCCGCCCGTGACCACGACGTGAGAAAGCACCAGCTGGCCGTCAACTTTGAACGCGCGATCAAAGGTCGTCGAGCCGTTCGCATTGATCGTCACGGGCTTCTTGCGCGTGCCCGCCAGGCGAAGGTCGGACGTTCCAGCGACGTTGAGGTCGCCGACGGTAGGGCCAGAGTCACCTGGGATCGACAGCGTGTACGTGGCGCCCGGCTCGACCTTGATCCTGTGCTTGCCAGTCGCGACGTTCGCTGCCATTACTGCCTCGCGCAGCGAGCAGTCTCCAACCTGGCAGCCGCCGCCGGGTGTCGGGTCGTCAGTGCGCGTGACTTCGAAGGTGGCACTGCTCGCGGTCGCGGGTGCCAACGAACCCGTAGCCAGTAGCGCGAGTCCCATCAACTTGATCTTGGTCTGAGCCTTCATCTTCTTACCCTCCTGATCACGGTTGGTTAAAACGGGCTGATCATCACGGCGGAGATCCGGGCCATCCCGTACACGATGCCTCCGCCTGACTCGTTGCAATCGATGCCGAACGAGTAGTTGCCGGGGGTCAAGGGTCCGGTGATCCCGGTGAGCGTCACCCACTCCAGGCTGTTGGTCTCGTCATCGGTGCCGATTGGCGCACTCGTGCCCGCGATCTCGCCCGAGGTGGAGATGCCAAGTCGGCAGACACCCTGACCAGCGTCCGAGTCCAGCTCGCTCGAGGCGCGAAAGCGCCCGATCACGAGAGCCCGCCCGCCCGCACTCGGACTCAGGCCCACCGAGGCACAGGTAAGGAAGGTGGAGTTCTCGGGATTGCAGCTCGTCCCGTATTGATCGCCGTCGGTCGAGGCCCGCCCATAGCCGCCGTGGCCCGCGATCGTCGCGTTCGGTACTTCGGTCAGCGTCGATTCGGCGATGTCAGCGCCGGTAAGCGCGTTGCCACCGATCTCGGCGCCTCCCAGGGTGCCATCGGCGATCTCGCTTCCCGTCAGAGTGCCGTCGCCGACGTCGCTCGCGCCGATCGTGCCGTCATGGATGTCACCGCTCAGGAGCGAGTCGTCCTGAATGTCTTGGCTGAGGAGCGAGTCATCGCCCACGTCGTCGCCGGTCAGGCTGGCGTCTGCGACGTGAGTTGACCCCAGCGCCTCCTCCGCCACGTCAGCGGCCTTCACCTGGCCGTCCTTGATGTGCCTGGACTTGACGCTGTCCGGCTCGAGGCCAGCCGCGTAAGCGACCCCGCTCAGGGCCACGAAGAGAGCCACGTAGCCGATGATGTTTGCCCGCAGGTGAGTGCTGATCATGTTCATGCCGACAGCCTTCTGGGCTTGGTGTTCCTTAACCGTTCCTCGGCCGGCCGCGCCTACTCGGCCGCGGCCGCCTTCAGGTGGCCGATGACGTGGTTGAACTCGTCGGTCGGCGAGAAGTCCACGTACTCGCAGTCCTCGAGCGCCTCCGGCGCGTGGCCCGCGGCCCAGTAGAAGGCCTGGCCCGCTTCGTAGAGCTCGTCGCCGTTGGTCGTGTGCATGGCGAGGCGTCCCTTCAGGAGATAGCCCCAGTGCGGGCACTGGCAGAGCCCGTCCGGGAGTCCGACCAGCGCCGGCCGGAAGTCGGCGCCCTTCGGGACTCTTACGAACGCGGTCGTCATGCCTCCGCCGATCT
Organism: uncultured bacterium; assembly: GCA_963786495.1. Classification (GTDB taxonomy): domain Bacteria; phylum Actinomycetota; class Thermoleophilia; order Solirubrobacterales; family 70-9; genus JALZKA01. The sequence goes on from CAWAZL010000002.1 coordinate 901,050, forward strand.
CCTTCATCCGCAGCTCGACACCATCGCCTTCAATGGCGACTGGTGCCTCTTCGCGCGTTACTGAGTTCATCTCTTCCTCCGTTCTCGGTTTCTCGCTCACGGATTGAGCACGGAGGCAGCCTTGCGAGGTGGGTGTTCCTCGAATGTTCCTGGTGTAGGTTCGAGAAGGATTGGGGTGAGGTGATGGACGCTCAAACGCTCAAGAGCACCGTTCGTGTCGAGCTCATGGGGGGCTTTCGCGTCGTGCTGGGCGATGTCGATATCGGGTCTGACGCGTGGCCTGGGCGGCGATCGGCTGAGCTCGTGCAGCTCCTTGCGCTCGCGCCAGGGCGGCAACTCACTCGTGACGAAGCGATCGAGGCTCTTTGGCCTCACCTGGGCGCGGCAGCCGGTGCGGCGAACCTGCGGAAGGCTGCACATCAGGCCCGCCAGGCGTTTGGCGACCAGGGTGCGGTCGTTCTGCGCGGCGGCCACGTGAGCCTCTTCCCGGACCGCGCTCTCGCCTCTGATGTGGACGAGTTCGAGGAGGCCGCTGCTGCTGCGCTGGCCGCTGAAGACCCGGATGAGTGCGCCCGCGCTGCGAGCCTGTACGGCGGTGAGCTGTTGCCCGGTGCTCCCTTCGAGGATTGGGCCGATGCGGCGCGACAGCGCCTTCGGGCTACGCACGCGGAACTGCTCAGACGTGCCGGCGACTGGATGCGGGCTGCCTCCGTTGACCCCACCGACGAACCCGCGCATCGGGAGCTGATGAGGCTCGAGCTCGAGCGCGGCAACCGGCCGGCGGCCATTCGCGCCTACGGGCGACTGATAAGCGCGCTGCGGCAGGAGCTTGGAGTCGCCCCTGGGGCGGAAACCCGCGCGGTGTACGACCAGTGCGTCGCCGGGCTCGAAACGATCGAGCCGGAACTGGTCGGGCGGGAGATCGAGCTTGCCAAGGCGACCTCCTTCTTCCGGTCACCCCCCGAGAGCGGCGGCGTGATCGTCGTGCGCGGCCCCGCCGGGATCGGCAAGTCGGCCGTCTGCAGGGAGCTCGGCCGCCTCGCGAGCGCGGAGGGATGGCGGGTGGTCTCGGCCGGGGCCAGCGCGACGAGCGTTCCCTACGGGCCGCTCGCCCTGGCGATCGAGCACCTCGACGCGGACGAGCCGGGACTGCGAGGCGGCCTCTCAGAGCGCGCGCAAGAAACGCTGGCTGCGGTGAAGGGCGAGGCAGCCCCGTCGAAGCCACTCACCCGCCACGCGGTGATTGGAGCGATGGAGAGCCTCCTCGGGGCGGCAGGCGGCGGAGCCCCGGTCGCACTCGTCATCGACGACGCCCACCTTGCCGACGAGGCAACCCTTGACGTCGTCCAACACCTCGCCGGCGACAGGCCGCTGGTGGCCGTCCTGGCCTATCGCCCGGAACCGGCGTCCGCGACGCTTTCAAAGGCGGTCGCGCGGCACGCCCGTGCAGGTAAGGCCCTGGAGCTCGACCTCGCTCCTCTGGATGTTCAGGCGGCGGTCAGCCTGATCGAGACGGCATCGACCCCCCGCTCCGATGAGGTGGTCGGACGCATCATCGAGCTTGCGGAGGGAAATCCGTTTCTCACTCTCGAGCTTGCGCGAACCTCGGTCGCAGGCGTCCCGGCGCTGGTACCCACGGCGAAGGACGCGATCGTCGCGAGGTTCCTGGACCTTCCGGACGCAGAGACGGCCCTACTTCGAAAGTTGGCCCTTGCCGGCGACGATCTCCGGCCCGATGACGTGGTCGCCCTGACGGGCCTCCCTGAAGACCAGGCGTTCGCGGCCTTGGAAGCCGCCCTCCGCAACGGGATCCTGGTCGTCTCGGACATGCGCTACCGCTTCCGGCATGACCTGTTGCGCCAAGCGCTGGTCGAGCAGATCCCACCCCACGAGCGGCTACCCGCCCACCGGGAGGCCGCTGAGCGGCTGGCCGGCACTGGCGCGGCGCCGGGTCTGATCGCAAACCACTGGCTGAGCGGCGAGCGTCCCGAAGAGGCTGAGCCGTGGTTGCTGCGTGCCGCCCGTCAGGCGTTCGAGCTGGGCGCTTACGCGGACGCCATCACCTTGCTGCGCCCGGTCCTGGAGCACGATCAGGGTCACGCTGAAGCGCTGACCCTTCGCGCGGAGGCGCTCGATGCGCGTGGCGACGCCGGGGCGCCGGCCGCGTACGCCGCCGCGGCCGATGCGGTCGGGGGACCCGAGGCGTTCAATCTGCGCGCCATGCAGGCGCTTGCCACCGTGAAGCTCGGGGACCCGGCGGGGGCCCTTGTGGTGTTGGAGGGTCTCGAGCCGACCAGCGACCAGGGAAGGCTCACCACGGCTCTCGCGTACGCGGGTTGCGCTGCGCTTGGCGCGACTGACCCAAGCGAGGGAACGCGCCGCGCGGCGGAGGCGAGGCGCCTGGCGCTGGAGACCGGTGATGCCGACTCGCTGACGATCGCGTCGTGGGCCCAGGCCGCTGCCGCTCATGCACGGGGAGAGCTCCGCGGCAGCGTGGAGGCGGATCTATACGAGACGCAGTCGCTGTCAAAGCTTGCGGTCAACGTCTTCGACGGACAGCTGTGCATCACCCAGCGCCTCCTCTACGGGGCGCGCCCGTACCCGGACGTCATCGCCTTTGCGGACAGGCTCTCGGCGGAGGCGCAACGGCTTGGGGCGGCACGCGGCCATGCGTTCGCAGTCACGATCCGGGGAGAGGCGAAGCTCTTGGCCGGCCAGCTGGACGAGGCCGAAGCGGACCTCATCGAGGGGGCGGCGCTTCATCACGAGATCGGCGCGGTAACGGGAGAGGCGTTCGCGCTCCAGCGCCGAGCGGAGGTCGCGCTGCACCGCGGAGACAGCGCGCAGGTGCAGGCCTTGCTGACCCAGGCGCTTGCGATCGCGCGGGAATCCGAGGTTGGGTTTCACCTTTTCGACCGCATCTATGGGGCGCGGGTCAGGGCAGGCACCAGCGACCCGCGGTCTTCGCTCGCAGTGCTGGAGGAAGCCGAGGAAGCGGTGCACGGGCCTTTCGAGACGTGTCCCGGCTGCCGGATCACGCTGGCGTTCCCGGCGGCGGTTGCCGCGGCCAAGGCGGGCGACGCCGAGCGTTTGGCCAAGTGGGAGGAGACCCTGGAGTTCCTGGCCAACGTCGTGATGCGCCTGCCTGCCTGGTACGCGGCCGTCGAGGAAGTGCGCGGCCACCGGCTCGAGCTGGAGGGCGACGTGGCCGGCGCGCGCGCTCAGTTCGAGAAAGCTGCGGCTGGATTCAAGGAATCCGGCCAGCCCCTCGACGAGGCGCGCTGCGCCGCCCTTGCGGCGCACGCCTGAGGAAGCGCGCTGCGCCGCACGCCTGAGGGGTCAGACCCCTCACACGTTCCCAACACTGTTAGCGATTTGTTAGGGGTCTGACCCCTCAGGCCGGGTCGATGTTCTGGTTCATGTGGAAGACGTTCTTCGGGTCGTAGCGCCGCTTGACCTCTCGCAGGCGGTCGTAGTTCGGCCCGTAGTTGTCTCGCACCTTGTCCGAGTCGTCGCCGGCCATGAAGTTGACGTAGCCGCCGGCCTCGGAGTGGGGTTGGATTGCCTCGTAGTAATCGCGGACCCAGGCGGTGTTTCGCTCGTTGTCTTCGGGGTCCGGCCACATGCCGGCGATGACGCATGCGAAGTTCGCGTCCCGGTGGGCAAACGCCGTCTCCTCTGCGCCTACGCGATGGCACGCTCCGTTGATCGGATAGAGATGCATCGTCGACTCGACGCACGGGACGCGCGGGCCGCACTCGACGTGCGCGGCGATTGCGTCGTCGGTGAGCTCCTTGACGAAGGCGGCCTTCCAGTAGTGCTGGAGGCCCTTCGGCAGTAGCTCGTCGAAGGCGCTGTTGAGCGCCGGATACGGCATCACGTCGACGCCGCTGGCGACCACGGGCGCGATCTCGAGCAGCGGAGCGATTACGGCCGGCCCGTCCTCGACGGGGCCCGACCAGCAGGTGACGATGAGGCACATCGTCTCGCCGTGGCGCTCCTCCGGGATGAACGGAAGCGGAGGAGCGATCTGGAACGCAAAGAACGCGCCCAGCTCTTCGGGAGCGTCCGCGATGAACTCGCGATAGGCGCGCATGACCTCCGCGGCCTGGTCGACCTCATAGAAGATCGGCCCGCCGTAGATGTCTGAGACCGGATGCAGGCGGAACTCGAGCGTCGTGACGACGCCGAAGTTGCCGCTGCCCCCGCGGAGCGCCCAGAAGAGGTCTTCGTTCTCCGTCTCTGACGCGGTGACGACGGTGCCGTCAGCGAGCACGACCTCCGCCGAGAGCAGGTTGTCCAGCGAGAGGCCGCAGCCCCGCGCGAGGTGGCCAATGCCGCCGCCGAGCGTGAGCCCGCCGACTCCTGTTGTGGAGATGATCCCGCCCGTGGTCGCGAGCCCGTGCGGATGAGCGGCCGCATCGAAATCGTTCCAGGTGGCGCCGCCCTGAACGCGAGCGGTGCGGTTCTCCGGGTCCACTTCGACCTCGCGCATCGCCGAGAGATCGCAGACGATGCCGTCGTCGTTCGTGCCGAAACCGGGAACGCTGTGGCCGCCGCCACGCACGGAGAGGTCGAGCCCCTCCTCGCGGGCGTAATTGACCGTCGCAACGACGTCCTCGACGCTTGCGCAGCGAACGATCGCGGCAGGCCGGCGGTCGATCATGCCGTTGTGGACGGCACGGGCTTCGTCGTAGGCCGAGTCATCAGGCCTGATGACTTCGCCGCTGATCGTTGTGCCAAGTGTCTCCATGGTCTCCATTATCCGCTCTCCCTTGGTTTCGAGGTTTCCCCGACTTCTAAAGCCCGGTGCGTTCCTCAACCGTTCCCCGCCCTGGCTCAGGCGCCGGGCAAGGTCCGCTCGAGGTCACGAAGCTCTGAGTCGAGATACCGCTGACCGGTGCGCCGCGAGACCTCGAGCGCTTCCGCGATCGCATCGCGCGCATCGTCGTGGCGGCCGGCGGCGAGGCAGATCCGGGCGAGGAGCGTCAGGGCGTACGGCTGGAAGAGGCTCCAGCCGCTTTCGGCGTATGCGCCGAGGCCTTCGCGAATCCAGTTGACCGCTTCGTCCGTCGCGCCCTCTTCGCCCTGCAGCCAGCCGCGGAGAATCGTTCCCATCGGATGGACGAACCCGAGCTTTTGATCGTCTGCCAGTGACGCCATCCGCTCAGCGCGTTCCCGCGCGGTCGCCCGATCGCCGTTCTCGATGGCGATCCAGGCCGCGAAGTTGAGGGCATAGGCGAGGCTGAACGGATGCTCGAGCTCGTCCGCGTAGCGGATCGCCTCGCGAGCGTGTTCGTCCGCAATTTCGGACTCACCCAGGTAGTGAAGAGTCAGGGCAAGCCTCGACAGGCAGATGATCCTGGGGTCTTGCGAGTACAACGCCAGGTGCATGTGCGCGTCCGCAGGGTCGTACTCGGCAAGCGCGCTCTCGAGTTGCTCGCGCGAGCGCTCGAACTCCCCGAGCCAGAAGGAGGTGACGCCCAGGACGTAGTTGCCTTCCACCCTGACCGTCGCATCGTCGCCGTCTACTCCGGCTTCGAGCAGCTGCGTGCCCAGGTCGCGAGCGCGCTCCAACTCCGAACGGGCAAGGCTCACGAGCGCGAGGCCGCGCAATATCGGAGGAGCGGGAGGAGTGCCGAGCCGCTCGCAGAGCTCCTCGGCGCGCAGATAGCCCTCGTCCACCTTGCGCGCGCCGTAACCCTCGATACTCACGAGCGGCGCGCCGAGCGCCGTCCTGAGCGCGAGCTCGCGGCGATCGCGCTCGGGTGAATCGGGCTCGTCTTCGAGGAGGGCCAGAGCCTTCTCGAACAGAGTGATCGCCCGCTCGTTCGAGTAGACGCGGCGCGCCGCCTCGGCCGCCCGCGCGTAGAAGGCCGCGGCGCGGTCGATCCAGCCGGCCTCCTCATAGTGGACGGCGAGCTCCGCCGCGACCGTTTCGAGGCTCCTCGCATGGCTTTCGATCGACTGGGCGACGCGCCTATGGAGCATCCGGCGCCGAGCCTCGCTCGCACGCTCGTACGCAGCCTCTCGCAGCTTGTCATGCGAGAAGTCGTAGGCGGCGCCGGGAAGCTCGCGGATGATGCGACGCTCGCGCAGCTCGTCGAGCGCATCGACCACGCTCTCCTCGGGGCTGGAGCTGGCGCCGGCGAGGACGTCGAAGCCAAAGGCCCTGCCGACGGTCGCGGCGAGGCTCGCGAGCTCCTGTCCCCCGGCAGAAAGCTGCGTCAGGCGCGTTTCGATCACGGACTGGACCCGCGACGGCATGTGGCCGGGTTCGTCGGCGAGGCCAGCCCGTGTCCACTCGACCACGAACAGGGGATTGCCCTCGGTCTCGCGGAAGATCGTCTCGCTTCCCTCCTGGCCGATGTCGCGGCCGGCAACGCTTCCGGCGAGTGTTGCGGTCTCCTCCGGCCCGAGCGGCTCGAGTTCGATCTGGGTCGCTTGGTCGGCCGCGAGGCTGTCGCGGATCAGCTTCTGTGCCGAGTGCTCCGAGTCGAGCTCCTCGGAGCGCGCCGTGGCAGACGACGAGGATCGGCGCCGATGGGTTCGAGCGCAGGAGATAGCGGAGCCAGTCGATGGTCTCCTCATCGCACCACTGCATGTCATCGATGACCAGGAGGAGCGGGGACTCGCCCGCGAGGACCGCCCTGGAGATGCCCTCGAGCAGGCGGGTGCGATGGGCTTCGTCTGCGAGCGGGAGCGGTGGGGGCAGATCGGGGCGATCCTCTCGAAGCTCCGGCAGAGAGGCGCGAGAGGTCCACAAGCCAGGGGTCGCCCAGCGATCTTGCCCCGGCCGCAATGTCGTCGGAGCGAAGGAACTCCGCGACGGGCGCATAGGCGAGGCCCGCGGCGGCGTAGCACTTGCTCGTTGCCGTCGTGAACCCTTGGCGCGCCACCCAGCCTTGAAGCTCAGCGGCCAGCCTTGACTTGCCGATTCCAGCCTCACCCGTGATCCCTACGAGGATTGCCTCGCCCCTCGATGCCCGGCGCCAGGCCTCTCTGAGCGTGGCCCACTCGTCTTCGCGGCCGACGAATGGGCCCGAGTCCCCGGCGCCTTCTGAGTCATAGTCCGGCTCGAGCAGCCGCTCGTATGCGGTTCGGGTCTCAGGGCTTGGCTCAACGCCGGTCTCTCGCGCGAGCGAGGTCGCGAAGCGGTGATATACGGCGAGGGCCGCGGCGCGATCGCCGCTCAGTGCCAGGAGGCGCATCAGCCGCAGGACCGACTCCTCGTTCAACGGGTCGCTCTCGTGGATCTGTTTGGCGAGCGGAAGCGCGCCGCGGTAGTCCCGCTCGCGTTCGAACGCTTCGGCGAGCCGCTCTAGAACACCCAGGAACCGCTCGCGCAGACGCTCGCGCATCGGGACGATCCAGTCGTCGAAGCACTCGGGGAAGAGATCGCCGGCGTATATCTCCACGGCGCGCCGGAGAGACTCTGAGTCAGCCGCCGAGGAAAGTCCCTCGAACTCGGCGACGTCGAGGTGCGACGGCGCGTCGGCGCGCCAAGCGACGTTGTTCTTGTCGACCTTCAAGAATGCGTCCGCGTCAGGCAGAGCCGAACGCAGGCGATGGAGCGCCTGCCGCATGTTCGTCCGGGCCTGGGACTCGCCGGACTCGGGCCAGAAGAGATGCGCAAGACGTTCCCGTGGAAGGTCCTCCCCTTGGTGAAGGATGAGATGCGCCAGAAGCGACTGGACGCGCATCGAGTCGACGGGCACCGCTTGGTCCGTTGCAAGGACGGAAAAGCCGCCGAGGAGCCTCACCCTAAGCGCTGGCGCATTTCGTCCGTTCGTAGCACTCCCCATATCCATGCTCCATTCTCCCACCAAAGCCCGGGAACGTTCTGGGAACGATCCGTTCTTACGATCGGGGCCATGGGATTTCTGGGAAGGCTTTTCCTCGGCACCGGCGAGCTGCCGGCCGAGGAGTGCGATGCGCTCCGGGCCGAGGGGCTCGTCCTCTTGGAGGAGGGGGTCTCGGGCTCCATTCGCTACGACCACTTCAAGGCGCCCGGCAAGCGGTTCAACGGGAAGGTGACTCCCCAGCGGATGGGTTTCGGGATCAGCGAGAAGCGGGTCGTCGTGTACTGCCGTTCAGGGCGAGCCGAGCTGATCGACTCGCCGTTTGACTCGCCGGGCTTCGATGCGGTCTCGGTCTCCCTCAAGAGCAGCGACGAGCTCCAGATCCGGATCGACTACGACGAGATGAGCGATGCGGAAGCCGCGGGCGTCTCAGGTGTCATCGCAATCAACCTCAAGACAAGTAACGCCGGGATCGCATGCGAAGCGGCTGCGCTCGCGGCTTACCGGCAAAGAAAGGGTCGAACCATGAGAGAACAAACGTCAACTCGGGTCGTGCGGATAGGCCTTCGGCTTCTCGCGCTGGGGGCGACAACCATCGTCGTCGTCGCGCCTGCCCAGGCGGGTTCGCCCACGGGAACACCGGTCGAGACCGGCAACACCGAGACAATGGGCACCACGAACGGGCTGGTCTATCGCACAGCTCACTCATCGGTGGTCGGCATACCGGGGCAATCGCTGGGAGTGGCGGCCGAGTGCAGTCCCGACGGCGAGCGCCAGACGATCGGAGGCGGAGCGGTCATCCCGGGCGGCGGCTACGGGGAGCCGCTGGTGGACTCGGGGCCGATCAAGGGCTTTTCTCAAGGCCGCACCTGGGTGGGGTCCTTCTTCAACCACAGCGGAAGCAACGTCAGCGTCTATGCGTACGTGATCTGCGCCAAGCTCGAGGAGCGAAAGCTGGTTACGGAGACGGTCAGGGACGCGCCCGCTGAGATTGATCAAGCGCTGAAGGCAAAGTGTCCCGGGAGCTTGAAGGTGAGCTCCGGCGGGGTCAGCTTCGACGACGCCGACGGCCAATGGCGCATCTCCAAGCCATTCGACGGTGGGGACGCCGACTCGAAGCCCGACGACGGTTGGCGCGTCGAGGCCCAATCGCCTGACGTCACCGACATCAGCGCGTACGCGATTTGTGTCTCGGGGGTCCGCCTTGCCTACCGCACGACGACCTATGACGGCATGTCCGGCACGAGCTATGAAGCGCAGTCATTCTGCGGCGAGGGAGAGGCGGCGGTCGGCGGTGGCGGGAGCACCAGCGACACCAGCGCCTCCTCGTACGCCGACGGCAACTTTCCCGGGGACTTCACCGGCGAGCCCAATGTGCCGGAGGACTATTGGGGATTCCGCGCCGACGTCGGCCCAGGCGGTCCCTTCACGTACACCAGCATCGCGATCTGTAAACGCTGAGCCGCAAGGGGGCACATTCCCGCGCGCATTGGATGGTTCCTTTCGGTTGGGTTTGAGCGTTTCAAGCACGATTCCGGGCGGCCGTCACACGGACCGTCAAACATTTTCGGCATGCGCGAATACGATTCGCTCATGCGGATCACCGAAGCACTTGCGGGGCCAGAGCCCGTCTTCTCGTTCGAGTTCTTCCCGCCGAAGACGCCCGAGGGGCTCGAGCAGCTCTTCGGAGCGGTCGAGACTCTGCGCCCGCTCGAACCCGACTACGTCTCGGTGACTTACGGAGCGGGCGGTGCCACGCGCGACGGCACGGTCGAGATCTCGAAGAAGATCAAGGGCGAGCACGAGATCGAGGCCATGGCTCACCTGAGCTGCGTCGGCGAGACCCGCGAGGGCCTTGCCCAGATCCTGGACCGGTTTGCCGAGGCAGGGGTCGAGAACGTTTTGGCGCTCCGGGGCGACCCTCCGCGCGGCGAGAGCGCCTTCGCCGCCACCGAGGGCGGGCTCGCGAGCGCCGCTGAGCTGACCGAGTTCATCACCTCCAATTGGGACTTCACCGTCGGCGGCGCCTGCTTCCCCGAGGTGCACCCCGAGGCCGCGAGCCTTGAGGACGACCTCGCCTATCTGAAGACCAAGGTCGATGCCGGCGCCAGCTTCCTGATCACCCAGCTGTTCTTCGACAACGACGTCTACTGGAGCTTCGTCCGGTCGGCGCGCGAGCGGGGCATCGATGTGCCGATCATCCCCGGCGTCATCCCGATCGCGAGCTACGCGCAGGTCGCCCGCATCTGCTCGCTCTGCGACGCGGGGATCCCCGAGGAGCTCGACTCGGCCATGCGGGCGATGGGCGGCGACGCGGAGGCCGAGGCGCTTCTGGGCGTTGCCTACGCGTCTCGCCAGTGCGAGGAGCTCCTCGCCGGTGGCGCGCCCGGCATTCACTTCTATGCGCTCAATCGCGCCCCTGGGACCCGCGCCGTTCTGAGCGCGCTGCGCGCGTCGCGACCGTGGGAGCGCCTGCGCGAGCGGGTCGGCGACAGCGCGTGAGGGGAGCCGACGGCACCTTCGAGTGGAAGGGCTACAACCTCGCCTACTCGGACTTCGGCTCGGGCGACCGCGTGCTCGTCCTGATGCACGGCCTGCTCATGAACCGGCACATGTTCGACCGCATGGCGCCCGAGATCGCGTCGCGCGGCTACCGCGTAATCACCATCGACACGCTTGGCCACGGTGACTCCGACCGCCCCGAGGACATGCGCCTCTACAACATGCCCGCCTTTGGCGACCAGATCGCCGCGCTCATCGACCACTTGGAGCTGGACCGGCCCGTTGTGGGCGGCACCTCCCTGGGCGCGAACGCGGCGCTTGAGTTCGGCCATGCCCACGCGGGCAAGGCTCGGGGACTCCTGGTCGAGATGCCGGTTCTCGACAACGCGCTCCTGGGCGCAACGCTCGCCTTCACACCTGTGCTCCTGGCTCTCCGCCTCGGCCAGCCCATCCTCAAGCCCCTATCGATGCTGCTGAGCCAGGTGCCCCGGACGAGCCTGCTCGTCGATGTCGGGCTCGACTGGCTCCGGCAGGACCCGGGCCCGTCGCGTGCCGTGTTGGAAGGAATCCTCTTCCACCGCACGGCTCCGCCGCACGACGAGCGCGTGCGCATCGCGGAGCCCGCCCTGGTGATCGGCCATCCCTCCGACCCCCTCCATCCTTTCTCCGACGCGGGCATGCTGGTCGAAGAGATGGAGAACGCCCGGCTCGTGGACGCCAACTCGATCCTGGAGTGGCGCCTCACCCCGGGACGCCTGGACGACATCCTCGAGGAGTTCCTCCGCGAGGCGTACGAGCCGGAAATCACGCCGTCGCCCAAGAACCGCTCGCTAGCCTGATTCCTCCCTTATGAGCGGTCGAAAGGAAGAGCGAGAGCGCCTGCGCGAGGAACGCCTGGCTGCCCAGAAGGCGGCGCAGAGCTCCGACAAGATTCGCGTGTACCTGGGTTACGCGGTGGCGGGCTTGATCGTGGCCGCGATGCTCGCGGGTCTCTTCGTCGTCATCACCGGCGGAGACGACGCCCGCGAGCAGACCTCAGCGGACTTCCCCGAGCTCGCATACATCCAGCCTGAGATCGGCGTCGTACCCGATGGGATCAAGCTCGACGACCGCCCCGGCACCGAGCCGCCCCCGGTCGAGAACGCCATCCTCGAAGAGGCGGCCCAGGCGGCGAGCTGCGAGCTTCAGCTCGACCTGGACGACGAGGGGAACACCCACATCGAAGACGAGGACGCGGCGGACATCAAGTACAAGACGAACCCCCCCACCTCCGGCGACCACTACGGCAACGGCAACGAGACCGCTTCCGGAGCGCTCGCCGACGGCGCGTACCTGGAGTTCCCGCCAATCGGCCGCTGGGTCCATTCGATGGAGCACGGCCGCGTGATCATCCACTACTCGCCCGACCTGTCCGAAGCCGAGCAGCTTGAGATCAAGGGTGTCTTCGAGGAGTCCCCGGCGGGCGTGATCATGTTCCCGAACCCGGATCTGGACGGCGATGTCGCGGTGACCTCCTGGACGCAGCTCGCCACGTGCGGCAAATACGACGGCGCGCCAACTCTCGACCTCATCCGTGCTTTCCGCGACATCTACCGCGGTCAGGGCCCGGAGGGGAACTTCCCGCTCAGCGTGTAAGCACTCGCCCGTTTGGGCGCACGCCGCCACGGGCGGTCCCGGACTTGCAGGAATTTCAGGGTTTGTCACCCTTGACCGAAGGTAAACGTGGTGGCCCCCTGGCCCCCGGCAGGACGTTTTGATCAACCGTTTTCGACAAGCAATCGTTCTCGCTGCGCTCGCGGCGCTACTCGGGCCTGCGGGTGCGAGCGCCTCGACCCCTGAGGCGACCGACTTCACTCAACCCGTCGGCGGGGTTGACAAAGCCGCGGACCACGAACACGGCCACGGCGTCTACAAGAGCCGCGTGCTCCAGGCTCCTGCCCGCTTCGACCTCGCGGGGCTGAGCGGCGAGCTGCGCGAGGCTGAGCTGCGCGGTCGCGCCGAAGGCGGGGAGTGGACGGATTGGACCGAGACGGCGAACGGCGACCCGGTCTGGTTCGGCGGCATGGACGAGCTCCAGGTTCGTACCCATGACTGGAGGCCGTCGGGAAGCGTCCATTACGTCAGCGTGACCGAGGGATCCGCTCAAGCGTCGGTTCGCGGGGGCAACGATATGCCGAACGTGGTCTCCCGGCGGCAATGGGGCGCGAACAAGAAGAACGGGGGCTGCAAGCCGCGGCGGGACGCCGATTACGGACGGGTGAAGGCCGCGAGCGTTCACCACACGGTTTCAGCGGTCGACTACTCCGAATCTCAGGCGCCGGGCATGGTCCTCGGGATCTGCCGCTTCCACCGAAACTCGAACGGGTGGGACGACATCGGCTACCAAGCGCTGGTCGATCGCTACGGGAACGTCTACGAGGGGCGAGCCGGCGGGCTGGGTCGCGCGGTGATCGGGGCTCACGCGCAGGGCGTGAACGCTCAGACGACCGGGGTCGCGGTGCTCGGGACTCATACGTCGACTCCCGTTTCTGAGAAGGCCATGCGAGGGCTCGTCAAATGGCTGGTCTGGAAGCTGCCGGAACACGGCTTGGACGGCACCGGCAAGGCGCGCATGGTCTCGGCCGGCGGCGAGTCTGCTCGATACCGCGCGGGTGAGAAGTTCAGGACGCTCCGGATCATCGGTCACCGCGTGACGAACCACACCGCGTGTCCGGGCGGCGCATTGGTCGACCAGCTCCCCCAGCTCCGCAAGAAGGTGCTCCGGAAGATCGCCGACGCGGGCGGCGGCGTCGGCTAGCCACGCAAGCGTGCCTGGCACCACGCGTGGTGCCAGGCACCAGGCGTAGACCTGTCCCCTATCTCGCTGCCGGCTCCCAGGTCTTTGCCGGGCCGTGGCGGATGCGGTCGAACAGGCCGGCAGCGATTGACGCGGTGACGGTCACGTAATAGGCGGCGATGCGAAACGGCAGGACGGGGATGACGCGCGGCGAGCGCGGCAGACGCGAGGAGCGCTGCCTGGAGGGCGAGCGTGACGGCGTAGATCGTCGCCTTCGCCGAGGAGCGCGACGTTGGTCCCGAGCGCGACCAGGTGAAGGAAGGGCGTCGCGTAGCGCACCGCCCGGTGACTGAGGACCTCGTAGGCGTAGGTGGCGCTGTAGCCGCGGGGGACAGGATCCCGTCGTTCAAGAGGATCCCCCAGGAGCGGTTCATCATCCGGCGCTTGCGCTCCCACTCGCCGCCCAGCGTGGGCGCTGCGGGCTCTTCGGCTTGCGCGGCGGGCTCGTAGATCGCGCGCTTGCCGGACTTCACGGTCAGGTAGGGCAGGCAGAGGTCGTGACTTCGATCCGATGGCATGACCACGTAAGAATCGCGGCGGACTGCGTAGATCGCCCCGTTCCCGGCAGTGACGCCGCCAAGGCGGGACTCGAGCGAGCGGACCGCCATCTCGTAGCGCCAGTACGCGCCCTCCTGGTTCTCGCCACCGGTGCCTGTCAGCCGGAGCTGCCCGCACACGTACCCGACGTCGGGATCCGACAACGCGGCGGCCAGAAGCCGCAGGGCGTCCGGCGCCCAGGTCGAGTTGGCGTCCGAGAAGGCGAGGATCTCGCCACGCGCCTCGGCGACAGCGGTGTTCTGCGCCTCCACCTTGCCGCTCCGGGGAAGGTCGAGGACGATGTCGGCGCCGGCCGCCCGCGCCAGCTCGGCGGTGCGGTCGTCCGATCCGTCGGAGGCGACGATCACCTCCAGGCGCTCGCGCGGATAGTCGGTCTCGAGCGCGTTCAAGACGCGGCGCTCGATCACCTCCTCCTCGTTGTGCGCGGCGATGATGAGGGAGACGACAGGCGCCCCGGTGCCAGGCACCGTGCCTGGCACCGGGGGGCGCAGGCGCGCGAGGACGGCGAGCGAGAGCGGATAGGTGACGTGCGTGTGCACGATCAGGGCGACGCTGAGCCAGAACGCGATTGCGAGCGCTGTCATCGCTTGTTCTCCACAAGCCGCTCGTACAGCGCGAGCGTCTGCGCGGCGATGGTGTCCCAGGAATACGGACCGGAGGCGGCGGCCCTCGCAGCCGCTTCCAGGCGGGCGCGCTCGGCCGGCTCAGTCAAAACGGCGATGAGCGCTCCGGCGAGGGCGAGGTGGTCGTCAGGCGGCACGAGCTTGATCGTCTCGCCGTCCCCCGCCGCGGCAACCTCGGGAAAGCCGCCGACCGACGTGGCCACGATCGCCTTGCCGAACGCAAGCGCCGTGTAGAGGACGCCCGACTGCTCGGCATCGCGATACGGCAGCGCGACCACGTCCGCGCGCCGCATCAGAGCCGGCACCTCCGAGTCGGATACGAATCGGTCGACGAAGCGGACCTTCCCTCCCATTTCGTCCGCGAGGCGCTTGAGCTCCTCCATATCTACCCCGAGCGGGCGCCCGGCGATCCAGACCTCGGCGTTCTCGACGTCCATCTCCGCGAATGCGCGCAGAAGGACATCGGCGCCCTTGTACGGGCGGATGAGGCCGAAGAGGAGGATCACCGGGCCTGAGACTCCTTCGAACTCGGGCGGGAGCGGGCGCTCCGGAAGCTCGGTCAGGTAGTCGAAAGCGCCATGGGGGATCACCTCGATCTTTTCGCGCGCGATGCCCGCTTCCGAGAGACGGCCGGCGCCGTATTCCGACAGCGCGACGACAGCGTCCATCTTCTTGAGCGCTCCCAGCGAAGCCTTGAGCCCGCCGGGGCCGCTGGAGTCGCTTCCACGCAGGAAGCCATGGGCGGTCCAGACCTTCGCGGGGCCCTTGGGAAGGAGCGCGGCGTCGATACCCGGAAGCGTGAGCCACTGGTAATGAACGACATCGGCCTCGCGGGCGCCGCGACGCGCACGGAGCATTCCGGGCACATGCTCGGCCAGACCCAGCGCGCGCCTTTGCAAGCTTCCCGAGCGCATCGTGCTCGAGCGCCGGTAGAAGGATTCCGAGACGCGATAGCCCTCGGGATCGGCAACTTCGCCATGAATGAAGCTCGACGTAACCAGCTCGACGTCAGCGCCGGCACGGGCCAGCGCCGCGGCCAAGGCGCGGTCGAAAGGTGGCGTCTGAGCCGCTGGATCGACGATTTGGACGCGCATAGGGAACGATTGTCGCGTGGACCTCTCCTATTGCGTCGTTAACACCGCGGGCCGGACGCATCTTATGCGCGGCCTCGCGGCGATCCGCGACACCCTCCCGCAGGGTCTCGAGGCCGAGGTCCTGGTACTCGATAACGCCTCAGGCGACGGTTCTGCCGAGGCGGTGCGGGAATGGAACGCGGGTCCGGAGGGCCTCGGCGAGCGCCTGCGCCTGATCGCCCTCGAACGCCGCCACGGCAAAGCCGAGAACGACAGCACGCTCCTCGCAGAAGCCCGCGGGCGATTGGTGCCTGCTCCTGAACGAGGACTCCGAGCTTCGGCCCGGCGCGGTCGAGGCGCTGCTGGGATCCGTTGAGGGCGAGCCGAAGGCCGCCGTTGCCGGCGCGCAGCTCCTTGGCGAGGACGGTTCCCATTCGGCGTGCGCGTGGCGTTTTCCAGGCGTTGGCACGGCCCTCGCGCAGGCGTTCTTCCTTCACCGCCTCTTCGTCACCCAGAGCTCCGGAACTGAGACCCGTGAGGTCGGATGGGTGCAGTCGGCGGCGATGCTCGTGCGACGCAAGGCAGCTGCCGAGGTGGGCTATCTCGATCCCGAGTTCTTCGTCTACTCGGACGAGACCGACTTCCAAAAGCGCTTGCACGATGCTGGGTGGACCATCCTCTTCGCGCCGAAAGCCGAGGCGGTCCATCACGAGCAGCTCACGAACGACCGCGTTGCCGGCAGGCGCAGGCTCGTCGAGTTCCACCGCAACCGCGACCTCTACATGCGAAAGCACCACGGAGCCGCGAGCGCCGCCGCGGTGCGCGTGCTCACCGCGTGGACCTACGCCGCGCGGGCCTTCGCTTCGCTCGTGCTTCCTGGGCGGGACGCCGGGTGGTTCTGGCTCCACGCGCGCCTTGCCCTGAGCCCGAAGGGCGAGGGGATCCGCGAGGCGGCGGCCGATCTGAACGCAAGGCTCGACCGCGATGCGGGGCGTGCGGCATGAGCGCACCCACATCTGAGGTCCTGGCGGCATGGGAGCTCGAGCGAATGATGCAGAAGGCCGCGTCGACACGGTTCGAGCGCACCCCGTACGGCTTCGTCTGCGCGAGCTCAGAGCTCACATCGGTCTGGTCTGCGAGCCGGGTGCAGGTCGAGCCCGATGGCGAGTCGCCGACGCTCGACCAGATGCGGGAGATGGCCGAGCTCCCCTCGCAGTGGATCCCCGAGCTGCGCCACCGGACGGCGATGATCGCCCACTCGGACGAGAACCGCGAGGTCGCCTGGTCGCTGGCACGCGAAGGCTGGAACGTGACCGAGCTCTGGCTGCTGATCTGCCGCGTCCCGCCGAAGGTCCCCGCGGCGGCGAAGCCAGTGGAGGGCGAGGCGAGGCGCCGCATCAAGGGCCGCCTGGGCGTCGAGCTCGGCCTGCCGCCCGACAAGACGCCCAGTTCGACCGCTACGACGAGCTCCGAGCACGCGCCGCCGCCCACTTCGCCTACGGCGGCTACGAGGAAGGCAGGCCGCTCTCGCTTGCCTCGATGTTCCTGCGTGGAGACATCGCCGCGCTCGAGGACGTCGCGACGCTCAGCCGCGCCCGTGGGCGCGGCCTGGGCAAGGCAGCCGTGATGGGAGCGACCGCCGCAGCGCTGCGCCTGTCCGCCAGCGCCGTCTATCTCTTCGCCGAGCCCGACGTGGCGAAGCGCTTCTACTTCCCGCTGGGCTTCGAGCAGATCGGATCGGCGTGGGACTGCGAGAAGGCGCCGCCGGGGAGGAACGGGACTACCGGGACTGAGCGTCGCTAAGTCCCGCCGCGGTCTGGTCTCTCGCGGCCTGGTCGATTGCGGCCTCGGCTCGGGCCTCGCGCTCGTCCACGTCGCGCCGCAGTGCTTCGCCGCTTCGCACTCGCGCGAACAGCGCTCCGAGCCGCTCGCGCTCCTCCTCGGTCAGGAAGCGCGCCGCCCAGAGGCCTGCCGGGTAGGCGGCGCAGAGCGCAAGCGTCAGCGCCAGGCCGTCCGCCCCGTCGTGGGGCACGAGCGTCTCGCCAGACGCGATCAGCGCCGGCGGCGAGGACGACGGCCGAGCGCCAGGCGGCGCCACTCGTAGGGCACGTAGAAGAGGCGGCGGACGATCGCGTACATGAGCGCGACGACCACGGCGTAGGAAACGACAGCGCGACGCCGGCGCCGACGATCCCGTACTCGGGCACCAGGACAGGTTGAGCGCGACGTTGACGACCACGGCCGTCGACGTCGCGGGGAACGAGAGCTCGGTGCGGCCGGTCCGGCCGAGGATCACGACCAGCACGAGGTAGAGCGCGTAGAGGGCCGTTCCCGCGGCGAGCGGGCCGACCACCTCGTTGGCCTCGAAGAAGCGCTCGTCGGCCAGGAGCCGGACCAGCCAAGGCGCGAGGAGCCAGAGCCCGACGACCGCGAACGAGATCACCGCCACGAACCAGGAGACGATCAGGGCGTAGGAGCGGCGAGCCTCGTCGTCGTCGGTGATCGAGTACGCGAGCGGCGGCCACGCAAGGTGAAAGCCGCGGACGAGGACCTGCATCCCGTTCGCGAACTTGACCGCGAGCGCGTAGAGCCCGGCCTCGGCCAGGCCCGGCGAGGCGCACGATGATGATCCGGTCGATGAACGAAAGCGAGTAGAGCGTGAGCTCGGCGGGCATCGTCGGCAGCCCGAACCGGAGTCATGCGGCGAAGGAGCGCCCATGTCGAAGCGGAGGCCGAGGCGCGCGCGCTCGACCCAGAGCCGCGCCCGCCAGGAAGAGGAGTGCCGGTGCCGAAGCTGCCGAGGAGGATCGCGGACGCGCCGAGGTCCGTCCCGACCACGAGGGCAACCGTGACCGGGATCGTGACCGCGACCTGGACGATCGTGTACGTGAAGTAGCGCCTTGCGCGCGCTCGTCCAGGCGAAGGAGCGTCAGGACGTACTCCCAGAGCGTCAGCTGCCAGAGGCCGAGGATCGCGAGGCGGGCGAGTCCCGCGTCTGCGCTCCTCGAGGAGCGCCTCGGAGATCGGCTCCGCGAAGGGCAGGGCGATGAGCGCCGCGACGGTCGTCGTCCAGAAGAGCGAGGCGAACCCGGTCTTGACGACCGCCTCGCGGCTCCTCGTCGGCGAGGTAGTAGAAGCGCAGGATCGCCTCGATCACGCCAAGCCGCACGACGATCGACGCCGCGACCAGGCAGGCGAGCATCACCTCCGCCGCGCCGTAGTCCGCCGGGCTCAGGTACGCCGTATAGATCGGCAGCAGGAAGAGCGCGATCAGCTTCGAGAGGACGCTCGCCGCGGTGTATGCGGCGCCGGTCGTCGCGAGCCTTCGCAGGTGCTCGAACATCTAGGTGTGGATCATTCCCGCAGCGCGAGACCCAGCGCGAGCAGCGCCCACATCGCCGGGTCGATCGCGAAGCCCGCGTAGCCGAGCGAATGCACGAAGAGCGCGGCGAAGGCAGCCGCCACGCCGGCCCTGGTGTTGTTCCGCGCCGGCCAGGGGCGGAAGAGAACGAGCGCGGCGAGGGCGAGCACCGCGAAGTAGGGAATGAGGCCGATGATGCCCTGCTCGGCGGCGACGGTGATCGGCTCGGTGTGGCTGACCGGCTTCTTCACCTTGTCGACCTCGTGCCGGTACGCGGTCGCGAACGAGCCCGAGCCCTGCCCCGCGATCGGCGCGTCCTGGAACAGGTCGATGCCGCCGCTGATCAGGTTCGTCCGCCCGCTCGACTGCTCCGCCAGGTCGTCCGCTCCCTTGTCGACCGACTCGTCCGGCAGAGGGACCACCGCGATGAGGACCGAAGCAGGCGCGCTGCCACGCCGAGCGCTGCGCCAATCGCGAAGCCGCGCATCCCGAAGCGAAGCCAGACCAGAAGGCCGGCCCCGGCGATAGCGCGGCGAAGCTCGACTGCGAGTAGGTGAGCGTGAGCGCCGCCAGGAGACACCGCAGCCGCTGCGAGCCCGGCGACGCACCTCGCGGCGGGGTCGCTGCCAGGCCATCCACGCAGCGATCCCGATGATCGACGAGCGCCAGGTAGCGGCCCGAGCACGTTCGGGTCGCGGAAGAGCGAGTTCACGCGGAAGTAGAGGTGGAGCTGGTTCGCGTCCTTTAGGTCCTTGTTGAGGAGAAGGTCGCGCGTCACGTACTGGTAGAGCGCGAGGGCGCGAAGCCCAGCGCGACGAGCGCCGAGGCGAGCAGAACCTGCCCGACGAGCTTCCGGTACCAGCGGCACGTCGCGGAGGAGCGCGAGCATCGAGGCGAAGGGCGCGAGGAAGAACGCGACGGTCCGGACCGCGTTCGATGGGGTTGTCCGACCACGCCGATGCCGAGCGCGTATACGACGAGCGACACGGCGAGGGCGATCGAGCAGGTAGCGGACGGCCGGGCGCTCGCCCGCGCGCGGTGAGCGCTGTCGGTGCGCAGCTCATCCTCGCGCCCGGCGACGCACAGCCACAGCTCCGCGCAGGAAGCCGCCGGCAATCACGCCGTAGAGCGGGATCAGGAGAAAGTTCGTTTCGCCGCCGATCTGGATCGGCAGCCGCAGCGGCAGAACGGCGAACGCCGCGATCGCGAACGCCGCCGGCACGCGCTGGAAGGTCGCCGCGGTGGCGCCCAGCGCCGTCCCGCCCAGGACCAGGCGCCAGGACAAGCGCTCCCGGCTGCGAGGTGAACTGGTCGAAGCGCGCCTCGCCCCAGATCTCGCCCGGCAAGGAGGCCGACCGCCGCCGCAAGGCCCACACCCATCGCGGCGTAGCGGTAGTCGCGGCTCGATCAGGACCAGGGAGGCGCCGGTGCCGCCGCAGGCGATCGAGCGCGCCGAGGACCTCGAGGGCGGAGGCGCTCATTCGTCCTCCTCCGGCGTCGCAGGATCGCCGAAAGCCAGGACGTAGCCCTCGGCGTCCTCGCCGAGGTCGCCGACCCGAACGTCGAGGCGCTGGGGAAGACCATCACCCGGTCCTGCTCGGGAAGCGTCACCCGCAGCCGGTACCGCCCCGGCTCGACCTTGCTCGCCCGCGTCGTCAGGCCATCCCAGACGCAGGTGACCGGCACCTCGTCCTCGAGGGCGATCGACGCGGCGAGTGTCCTGGCGACGACCTGATCGCGGCCGACGATCTCGACCTTCGCACCGTCCGCGTCGAAGCGGACGAAGAACGCGATCTCGACCGAAGGCCCTGCTCCTCGAACTCGCTCGGGAAGTTCGTCACCTCGAGCGCCAGGTCCGGCGTGCGGGCGCGATAGACGAAGATGCCCGAGGGCGAGCGAGACCACCAGGAGCGCGACCAGAGTCCGCCGCCCCCAGCCGGCTCACACGCGCAGCCGGCGCTCCGGATGCGTTCAAGGCGCGACGCGGTCCTGGCCGAGGATCACGACCACGTCGGCGCCACCCGCCGCCGCCTGGACCTCGCGGTCGATCTGCTGGACCGCGACGTCGCCGAGCTCCCTGCGCGACGCGGTTCGCGGCGCGCTTCTGATCGGGCGCGTACATCACGATGCGTCTGGTCCGTCTCGCGCTGGATGTTCCCGACCTCGCCGCGGACGTATCCGGCGTCCTCGATCTGCGTTGCCACGCGCCCGGCGATTCCGCTGGCCGTGGTCGTGTTGAGGACGGCGACCTCGATGCCGCCGAGGCTCGCGTCAGCGCGGGGTCGCTGCCGCCGTCGTCCTCGCGAAGGACGCGGTCGACGACGATGATCCCGCCGACGCCCAGGACGAGCGCGACGACCGCGATTACGGCAAGCCAGCGCGGCTGGGTCACGCTTGGCGACGAACTGCTTCCAGCGCGGGTGCGGCTCCAGGGCCGAGCGTTCCATCGTCACCTGTGCGAGCGCCGGGCGCTCGCTGGTCAGGAGGCTTTCCTCCGAGCGGATCGGCGGGCTCGACCTTGCCCGGCTCCTTCACCACGGTGGCGGCCTTCACCGCTTCGAACTCCATCGTTCCCGGGACGGGCTCGCCGCGGTCGGCGTACGCAGCCGCGAGATCGCGCTCGGCGCTGTCGAGACGCCGCTCCGAGAGCGCGAGGTCCGTTCCTGGGTGGTCAGGGTTCGCCCTTCATCCACTCGCGGAGGCGCTGGACGTCCCGGCGCTGCGAGAGGTAGAGCGGCAGCAGCAGAAGGATCCCGAGCACCGAGACGGCCGCGACCGCAGAGGTCACTTCAGAGAACGGAAGCAGGTCGGTGCCCACGGGGGTCTCCTAGGGCACGGCCGCGGCGGCTTCTTCGCCGATCGCGCGGTCGTCGAAACCGACCAGAAGAGCGAGGGGCGCTCCCTTCGCTTCAGCCTTGACGGTTGCGGTCATCGGCTCGATAGCGGTCTCGCCCAGGTCCTAGTTCGACCTGCTCGGCGAGCGCCTCGGCGTCCGCTTCCGCATCGGGCTCGAACATGATCACGGACTGGGCTTCGCCGGCGGGAGCGTTGGCAGTTACCCCCGCCTTGAACTCCTGCGAATCGACGACGTCGTCTGCGACGAGGTCCGCAATTCCGGCCACCGGGTCGGCGACGCCCTCTTGGCTTGTCGCGTTCAGGACCGCCACCTCGATCTTCTCGGGCTTGTCACCGCCCTCCTTCGCGACCGGCTCCGAGTCGCCGCCCAACAGCCCGAAGCCGCTGGTGAGGACCGCTGCGACGATCGAGCGCCAACAAGCAGGACGAAGAGGATGCGCGGGTCGACCGGCGAGCGGCGGTCGAGGTCGTCCCACTTCGGGCCCGAACCAGCCGCGTGAAGCCGCTTCCGCCACCTCGGCAAGCCGCGAGAGGCTTCTCGGGCTTATCGATGTCGCCCTTCTCCTCGCTGGCAGCAAGCGCCGCCTCGTCGGCCTCGAACGGCGCGCTCGGGCGCGCGGCCGGCCCACTCGCGCAGGCGCCGCACCTCGCGCGCTTGCAGCACGATCAAGAAGAGCCAGGATCGCGAAGCCGAGGAAGGCGACGATCCCGAGGATCGGCCCGATGTCCTCGATCAGATCCATACGGGAAAGCGCAGTCTACGAACGCACGCGGGGGCGGCGTCCGTGAGCTCCACCACGCGGGCCGCGAGGCCGGTCTCGTCGCCTGACGCGACCAGCTCAGTCAGGCGCTCGACCGTCTGGCTCGACCCACTCGGGGTCGAGCGGCGCGGGCCTCACCGCACGCACGATCCGCTCCGCGCTCGTCGGCTGCGAGCGCTCGTCGGCGTTCAGGAGCTCCTCGCCGAGCTTCTCGCCGCGGCGCGGGCCCGTGAACTCGATCGCGATCTCCTTTTCGGGCTCGTAGCCGGCGAGGCGAGATCATGTTGCGCGCCAGGTCGACGATCTTCACCGGCTCGCCCATCTCGAGCACGAAGACCTCGCCCGTCCCGGCGCCCAGGTCGCCGGCCTTGATCACGAGCTGGACCGCTTCGGGAATCGTCATGAAGTAGCGCTCCATGTCGGGGTGGGTGACCGTCACCGGGCCGCCCTTCTCGATCTGCGAGCGGAAGATCGGCACAACCGAGCCGGACGAGCCGAGCACGTTGCCGAACCGCACCGAGACGAACCGGGTGGTCGAGTGGCGCTGGCCCGCCGCCGCGATGATCCACTCGGCCATCGCCTTGGAAGCGCCCATGACCGTCTGCGGGTTGACCGCCTTGTCGGTCGAGACCAGGACGAAGCGGCTCGCGCCCGACAGCGGCGGCGGTCTCGGCGGTCACCTTCGTCGCGATCGCGTTGTTGCGAACGGCCTCGAGCGGATTCATCTCCATCAGGCCGACGTGCTTGTAGGCGGCGGCGTGGAAGACGATGTCCGGGTGGAAGCGGCTCATCACCTCGAGCATGCGGTCGGCTTCCTTGCAGTCGGCCAGGACCGCCTCGCAGCGCGGTGAAGTGCCACTGCTCGGTCAGCTCGCGCTCGATCTGGAAGAGGTTGTCCTCGGCGTGGTCGAGGAGGATCAGGAGGCGCGGTCGCACGCGCGCGATCTGGCGGCAGAGCTCCGCGCCGATCGAACCGCCGGCGCCCGTGACCAGGACGACCTTGTCCTCGATGTAGGCGCCGACGCGGTCCAGCTCCATCACCACCGGGTCGCGGCCGAGCACGTCCTCGACCTGGACCTCGCGTAGCTGACGGGTGAGCTGGACGCCGCCGCGCAGAAGCTCGAACACGGTCGGGAGGGTCCGCACCGGGATCTGGCGCTCGCGGCAGGCGGCGACCACCTTCGCGCGGAGCTCGCCCGGCGCCGACGGGATCGCGATCACGACCTCGTCGGGCTTGTGGCGCTCGAGCACTCCTCGATCTGTCGGTGGTGCCCAGGACGCGGAGGCCCAGAAGGCCCATCCCGCGCTTGCGAGGGTCGTCGTCGACGAAGCCGATCGCCCGGACGCCAAGCGCCGGGTTCAGCTGCAGCTCCCGCACGACCATCTGGCCGCCGGAGCCGGCGCCGATGATCAGCGAGCCGCGGGTCTTGCGCTCGCGCTGCTCCTTCGACGGCCGCTCGATCCAGAGGCGCGTGACGATCCGCGCGCCGGCCAGGAGGCCGGTGGTGAGGATGAAGTCGAAGACGACGACGGAGCGCGGGAGGTTGTAGTCGAACGGCGAGACGACCGTGAAGACGACGACCAGCGACGGCGCTTGCCAGGGCGGTCGCCCGCAGGAGCGCCGGGAAGTCGCGGGTGAGGAAGTAGCGCCACCACTTGGCGTGGAGGCCCAGCGCGGTCGAAGATGATCGCCTTGCCGATCGCGACGAAGGCAACCGACGCCAGGAGCATGTCGACGTAGCGCTCGGGGATCTCGTCCGCGTCGATGAAGCGCAGCACGAACGCGAGCGCGAACGCGATTGCGGCCAGGACCGCGTCGGCCAGGAACTGGAGGGCCCGATGGCGGTAGGCCGGATGGGTAAACCGGCTCATAAGGCGATGAATTCTACGCGTGGAGCCGCGCTACGAGCGCTGCGCCTGAAAGAGCCTGGTCGAGCTCCCGCAGGATGCCGTCGCGGCGCTTCTCGTACGGGAACTCCGTACGCATCCGCTCGCGGGCGGCGATATGCGCCTCCGGGCCGAGCGCGAGCGCCTCGCGTGACGCCTCGGCGATGCTCTCCGCGCTCGCCTCGGCGATCACGACGCCCGTGTCGCCGACCACTTCGGGCAGGGCCCCGGCCGCGGTCACGACGGGCACGGCGCCGGCCAGCATCGCCTCGGCGAGCGACATCCCGAAGCCTTCGTGGAGCGAGGCCTGCACGTAGACCCGACGGCGCGCGGAACAGGTCGTCCAGGTCCTCGTCGGAGAGATAGCCCGTCAGGCGCAGGTTCGGCGGCGCCTTGGCCTGGAGCTCATCGCCGGTGTCGTCCCACCACTCGCCGGCCAGCACGAACTCGACGTCGGGCAGGCTCCGCGCCGCTTCGCAGAAGGGGCCGTGGCCCTTGCGCAGCGAGGTTCACGTCGTAGACCGCGCCGACGGTCAGCGCCATCCGCTCTCGCGGCGCCGCGGGGTCGACGCTGGCGAAGCGGTCCGGGATGCCGTGGTAGACGACCTCGACGCGGCCCGGGTCGATCCCGACGTTCTCCGCGATCTCGCGCAGTGACGACTCGGAGTTGGTGACCAGGCGCGTCGCCAGGCTCGCGGTCGAGCGGACGAGCCTGCGCCGCACGCCTCCGCGCTGCGAGCCGTAGCCGATCTCGGGCATGGCGGCGGTGTCGAAGCCGCCGAAGATGAGAAGCGACGGCTTGCGGCGCATCCGCGCGAAGCGGAGCGCCAGAGCCGTGTGCCAAGAGGCAAACCAGCCGACGACCGCGTCGCACTCGCCCACCTTTTGCCAGAGCTCGGCCGGGCGCGGCCTGAACCCCTCCTGCACGTAGTCGACGACCTCATGGCGCTCCTCCAGCGCCTCGCGATCGATGCGCGTGAACGTGTTGCGGCGGCTGTGTACGTAGAGGATGCGGGCCATCGGCTCCCTAGTCTGATGGACTCGAATGACACCGCCTACGCAATGCCAGCTCGCCTCCGTGACCGACTTCATCGTCGATCCGATCGTCGACGCCGCGACCGAGTTCATCGACGCGGTCGGCCTCATCGGCGTGTTCATCCTGATGCTGCTCGAGTCGGCCTGCATCCCGGTGCCGTCGGAGGCGATCATGCTCTTCGCCGGCTTCAACGTCTCCGAGGGAGACCTGACGATGTTCGGGATCATCGCGGCCGGCGTCCTGGGGAACGTCGTCGGCTCCTGGATCGCCTGGGCGGCCGGCTACTACGGGCGTGTGGAGCTGCTCGAGAAGAACCGGCTCGTCCACATCAACCCAAAGCACCTGGCCTGGGCCGACGACTGGTTCCAGCGCCACGGCGACGCGACGGTCTTCTTCTCCCGGATGCTCCCGATCATCCGTACCTTCATCTCGCTCCCCGCCGGCATCGCGAAGATGCCGTTCTGGCGCTTCACTTGGCTCACGACCCTCGGCTGCATCCCCTGGGTGACGATGCTCGCTTTCATCGGTCGCGAGGTCGGCGACAACTGGGAGGAGTGGCGCGACTACCTCCACTACTTCGACTATCCCGTCGCCGCCGCGATCCTCGCCGGCATCGTCTACTTCCTGATCAAGCGCCGCCGCGGCGGGCCCACCGCCCGCTCCCGCCGACACCGCGGCGTGAGCTCCTCGCCGCGCCGCCCTTCGCATCCCCGATCGGCGAGCGGCACTGCTCGGGCTCGTTCAGGGTCCGACCGAGCTCCTCCCGGTCTCGAGCTCGGCTCACATCTCGCTCGTTCCCTTCCTGGCCGGATGGGAGTGGCAAGAGCTCGACTCCGAGGCGCGCAAGAGCTTCGAGGTCGCGCTTCACGGCGGCACCGCGTTGGCGCTTGCTCGATCTCGCTGCGGCACGAGATCGCCGAAGAGCTTGGCGCCTTCGACGCGCGGCGCGCGAGCGTGGTTGCTCTCTCGTTCGCGCCGCCCGCCGTGGCTGGGCTTGCCTTCGAGCGCAGGATCGAGGCCCTCGGCACCCCGCGCGCAACCGCTGCCGGCCTGGTGCTCGGCGCGATCGCCATGGCCGTAGCCGACCGCGCGCCGCGAACGCGGGGCCGCGGCGACGCCGGCGCGCTCGACGGCCTGCTGCTGGGAATCGCTCAGGCGTGCGCGCTCGTCCCGGGCGTCTCGCGAAACGGGGCGACGCTGACCGCCGCTCGCGCACGCCGGTTCGACCGGACGCAAGCGAACCTTCTCTCGCGAACGGTCGCCCTGCCCGTGATCCTCGGGGCGGTCGGCCTCAAGGGCACGCGTCTCGCCAAGCGCGGCGTGACGCCGGGCACCGGCCGCGCGCTCGCGATCGGCGGGGCGGCGGCGTTCGTTTCGACGCTCGCCTCGCAGCGTCTGATCCGCCTCGTCGAGCGCGACCGGGCGCTCTGGCCCTACGCGGCCTACCGCGATCGCGCCTGGCCGCCGTGGTGCTCCGCCGCGCTCGTGCTGGTTGAATCAGCGGTCGTGACGCAGGACGCCTACACCCAGGCGGGCGTGAGCCAGCGGCACGCCGACGCGTCGGTGGACGCGCTCGTCGCGCAGCTCTCGAAGATCGAGACCGGCAAGCCTTCGCGGGTCTGGCCGCTCCCGGGCCATTACGCGAGCGTGCTTGCGGATCGGCGAAGAACCAGGGCATCGCCTTCGGCACCGACGGGGTCGGTACGAAGATGGTGGTCGCCGAGCAGCTCGGTCGCTTCGACACGATCGGGATCGACTGCATCGCGATGAACGTGAACGACCTGATCTGCGTCGGCGCCGAGCCGATCGCGCTCGTCGACTTCATCCTCTGCCGCGAGGCGACGCCCGAGATCTGCGGCGAGATCGGCAAGGGCCTCCGCGCCGGCGCGGAGCTGGCCGGCATCGAGATCCCCGGTGGCGAGATCGCGCAGGTCGGCGACGTCGTCTCCGGCATCGAGCTGGGCGGCTCGGCGATCGGCCTCGTCGATCTCGACGAGATCGTCACCGGCGAGCGGATCGAGCCCGGCGACGCGCTGATCGGGCTCCCCTCCTCCGGCCTTCACTCGAACGGCTACACGCTCGCGCGCAAGGTCCTGGCCGACGTGCAGCTGGGACGACGACGCGCCTGGGCCGCCCGCTCGGCGACGTCATCCTCGAGCCCACGATGATCTACGTGCGAGCCGTGCTCGATCTCCTCGAGTCCGAGGCGGACGTCCGCGGGCTCGCCCACATCACCGGCGACGGCCTCAACAACCTCCTGCGCCTCTCCCGCGACGTGGGCTACGAGCATCACGGATCCGCTCGACGTGCCGCCGGTCTTCGGCCTGATCCAGGAGCTGGGCGAGATCTCGGACGAGGAGATGCACGAGGTCTTCAACATGGGCCTCGGCTTCGTCGCGATCGTCCCGGCGGACGACGCGGACGCAGCGGTCGAGCTGCTCGCGAAGCACCACCCGGGCACGCGGTTGATCGGCTCGGTCACGGACCAAGCCGGCTCGGTCACCGAGCGCTAGCCGAGCGAGCGTCCCTCACTACCCCGACGGCGGAAGCTGAGGGACGTTCGGGGTCGACGCACGGCGTGCCGCTCGAGCTCCGGGGTCTGGTCTCCGAGCTCGTCGCCGAGCTCTCGCACCAGCTCGCGCACGTTTGGCAGCTCCTCCTCGATCTCGGCCGAAGACGATCTGGCTTGCCTTGCCGCCCGGGAGCCCGATCGGCGCCGCGAGAAGCGCGTCCGGGATGCCGAATGCGTCGACGAGGTCGACGGCGATTGGCCGCAGGCGGCCGATGAGCTCGTTTACCTGGCGCGTGATCGCCTTCGCGCGGGTCGAGGAGATCCGGCCGTGCTCCTGGAACCAGGCGCTGTCGCGCTCGATCTCGGCCAGGGCGTGGAGGTCGCAGAGGACATCCAGGACCTCCTTGAGGCCCTCGTCCTCGGTGCGCTCGACCGCGTCGGCGAAAGCCGCGTGGATCTCCCGCTCGGTGTGGGCGCGGGCGGCCGAGAGCACGTGGTCCTGGCACTCGTTGAACACGTCGAAGGCGTCGCGGCCGTCGTCGATGCCGCGCTTGAGCCGGCGCGCCGCGCCGGAGAGGATGTGCTCCTCGCGCCAGAGGAAGAGGTTCTTGTGGTACTCGCGGTCGAGCAGGTCATCCTCGCCCTCGCGGTTCGGGACAAGGTCGTCGGTCAGGCGGCCGATCAGCTCACGGAGCGCGGACTTCTCGGCGACCGTCTCCCAGACCTGGTTTGCAACGAACGCCGCGGTGCCGACCGCGTTCAGCTCGCCGAACGAGTCGCGGTAATCGGTCAGAGCGACTTGGCGACGAGCTGGAGGAGGATCGTGTTGTCGCCCTCGAACGTCGTGAAGACCTCGGTGTCGGCCATGAGCTCGCCGAAGCGGTTCTCGGTCAGATAGCCGGCGCCGCCGCACGCCTCGCGGCAACCCTGGATCGTCTCGTTGGCGTGCCAGGTGGCGATAGCCTTGAGGCCGGCGGCGCGCGACTCGAGCTCGCGGCGTGCCCGCTGCTCGTCGTCGGACTGCTCGGCGGTGCCGTCGTCGGCGCCGAAGATGCGGTCGAGCTCGGCGACCACGCCCTCTTGCGTGAAATGGAGCGCGTAGGTGCGGGCGAGCGCGGGCAGGAGGCGGCGCTGGTGGACGCGGTAGTCGAGGAGCGGCATCTCCTCCTCGGAGTCGGGCGGGCCGAACTGGCTGTCGGCGGTCGCCGTGCCGAACGGCGATCGTCAGCGCGGCCTTCGTCGCCGCATGGCCGCGCCGCCGACACTGATCCGCCCCTGGATGAGCGTGCCGAGCATCGTGAAGAAGCGCCGGTCCTCGTTCTCGATCGGGCTGAAGTAGACGCCGTCTTCGCTGACCTGCGCGTAGCGGTCGAGCAGGTTCTCGCGCGGGACGCGCACGTCGTCGAACCAGATGCGCCCGTTGTCGACGCCGTTCAGGCCCAGCTTGTGGCCGCAGTCCTCGATCCGGATGCCGTCGCAAACCTTGCCCTTCTCGTCGCGCAGCGGGACGAGGATGCAGTGCACGCCCCGCTTCTCGCCGCCCACGTGGAGCTGGCAGAAGACCGCGGCCATCTGGCCGTCGCGCGCCGCGTTTCCGATGTAGTCCTTGCGGTCCTCGTCGGTCGGCGTCGAGATGACGAACTCCTGCTCCACCGGGTCGTAGGTCGCCGTGCGTCTGCACGCGCTGGACGTTCGAGCCGTGGCCCGACTCGCTCATCGCGAACGCGCCCGGGAGGTCGAAGGTCGCGACGCGCTCGAGGTAGAGCTCGTGGTGCTTGCGGGTGCCCAGGTGATGAACGGCGCCGCCGAAGAGGCCGAACTGAACGCCGCACTTGACGAGGAGCGAGAGGTCGGAAAGGCGAGAGTCTCGAAGCTGGCGATCGCGGAGCCGACCATCCCGAGGCCGCCGAACTCCTCGGGGAAGAGAAGCGACGGCCCGCCGGTCTCCGCGAGCGCGAAGTCCACTCGGCGACCTTCTCGCGGTACTCCTCGGTCGGCAGCGGCTCGTCCGGCTTCTCGAAGCGCGGGTGCGCGAGCACAGCCCGCACGTGCTCGCGGACGACGCGCTGCTCGCCGTCGAGGAGAATCCGAGGGCGACGGGATCGACGGCTCAGCGCTTTTGGTCGGAGGCCACCCGGGATGTCTACACGAAGAGTCACGACGGGCGGACGCGGAAGCGTGCGCGGTAAGCCGCGGGGCTGGTCGCCAGTGCGCGGCCGAAATGCTGGCGAAGGCACGGCGTCGATCCGAACCCGGCTTGCTGCGGCGACTTCCTCGATCGTCAGGTCGGTCGACTCCAGCAGGCGCCGGGCCTGCCTCACCCGCTGCGAGATGACCCACTGAAGCGGGGTCGAGCCCGTCTCCGCCGCGAAGCGCCTGGCGAAGTGGCGCGGGCTCATCGCCGCACGGGACGCGAGCGTGGCGACGTCGAGCTGATCATCGAGGTTCTCCAGCGCCCACTCCCTCACGTCTTTGAGGCCTCCGCTCGGCAGGGGGGAGCGGCCGTTCGATGAACTGCGCCTGGCCGCCTTCGCGGTGCGGCGAGGCGACCATCGCGCGAGCGACCGTGCTTCCCAGCTTCTCGCCGTGGTCGGTGCGGAGAATGTGAAGGCAAAGGTCGATCCCTGAGCTCAGGCCGGCCGACGTAAACACGCGGTCGTCCTCGCAGTAGAGAACGTTGGGGTTGACCTGAGCCGCTGGAAAGAGCCGCTCGAGCTCGGACGCCGCGAACCAATGGGTCGTCGCGCGGCGGCCGTCGAGAAGCCCGGCATGCCCAAGGGCAAACGCTCCCGTGCAGATCGAGGCGACCCTGCCTCCGCGTTGGTGCACGGCGCGGAGCGCGTCGATCAGCTCGGGCTCCAGCGGGTCGAACAACTCGCGGTACCCCGGCACGATCACGGTGTCCGCGTCGTCGACCGCCTCGAGGCCGGCCAGGTTGTCGATCCCGAACCCGGTCGTGGTCGCGATCCGCCCCGGGGAGGCGGCGCAGGCCGTGAACTCATAAAGGGGCTCACCGCGCCGGTAAGCGAGGGAGAAGACTTCGGCTGCAACCGAGAGGTCGAACGCCACGACCTGTGGCAGGCAAAGAGCTGCGATCCGGTGCATGGCTGAAATCTATCGTAAGTTGGCATTTCTGCCACTTGTGCCCTGAATCCATGCCTGTCACGATGCCCGCATGCAGATAGCCATCCTCGTTTTCCCCAAGCTCACCGCCCTCGACGCGATCGGCCCGTACGAGGTGCTCTCGCGCCTCCCGGGCTTTGAGCTCACGTTCGTCGCCGCCGACGCAGGTGAGCTCCGGACGGACACCGGGCGCCTCGGGATAACCGCCGACGCGACCCTCGAAGAGGTGACCGAGCCGGACGTGCTGCTCATCCCGGGCGGGGAGGGCAACCGTCCCTTGCTCGAGGACGAGCACGTCCTCGACTGGGTCCGCCACGTCCACGACAAGTCGACCTGGACGACCTCTGTCTGCACGGGCTCGCTCGTCCTGGGCGCCGCGGGAGTGCTCGAAGGCAAGCGGGCGACCAGCCACTGGGCCTACCGCGAGGATCTTCGCGAGTACGGCGCTGAGCCGGTCGCGGAGCGCGTCGTCGAGGACGGCAAGGTCATGACCGCGGCCGGCGTCTCTGCGGGGATCGACATGGCGCTGACGCTGGCTGCCCGGCTCACCCACGAGAACGTCGCCAAGGCGATCCAACTCGGCATCGAATACGACCCGGACCCCCCGTTCGACGCGGGCTCGCCCGAGAAGGCGGGCGAGGACCTGGTCGAACTCGTCCGTGGGCTCGAGCGGGCCGAGGCCTAGACCCGTGGTGCCAGGCACCGTGCCTGGCACCTAGACCCCGCCGGCGCTGCGACAATGCACCCGTGGCGACGGGTGCCCCAGATACGAAGCGAGAAGGACCGTACGCCGGCAAGCGGGCGGTCGACCTGGCGCTGGTCGCGATCATCGCGCTGCCCGCGATCCTGATCGGCGCGGTTGCGGCGCTCGCGGTCCGCCTGAGCTCGAAGCGGGCCGGTGCTCTTTCGCCAAGAGCGGGTCGGCTTCGGCGGAGAGTCGTTCGAGCTGGTCAAGTTCCGCACGATGGTCGCCGGCGACAACCCCGTGTTCCCGGACGCGACCCAGCATCACCCGCGTGGGCAGGCTCCTGCGCAGGCTCTCCTTCGACGAGATCCCCCAGCTTCTGAACGTGGTCACGCGGCGAGATGAGCATCATCGGGCCCGCGACCCACGCTCGCCTACCAGGTCGAGCGCTACGACGAGGAGCAGCTGCGCCGGCTGTCGGTTCGCCCCGGCGTTTCGGGCTGGGCGCAGCTCAAGGGCCGCAACGAGATTCCCTGGGCCCAGCGGATCGAGCTCGACCTCGAGTACATCGACCAAATCCAGTCTCCGCTCGCAGACCTGCAAGATCCTCGTCCGCTCGATGTTCGCGGCGCTTCGCGGCGGCGGCGTCGAGGGGCATCCGGCCGACGACCCGCTGGCGAAGATCGATGGCTGACGACCTCGTTATTTTCGGGGCCGGTGGCCACGGACGCGAGACGCTCGACATCGTCGAGGCGATAACCGACGCGGGCACGGCGCAGTGGAACTTCCTGGGGTTCGTGGACGACGGCGAGGTGCGCGCCGACAGGCTCGCGAGGCGCGAAGCCGAGGTCCGTCGAGGTCGTCAGAACTCGACCCGGAGACGGTGCGCTACGTGATCGGCATCGGCGACCCGGGAACGCGCGAGGCCGTGTCCGAGCGGATGACCCTGGCCGGGTTCGTTCCGGCGACCCTCGTTCACCCACACGCATCGGTGGGCAGCGACGTGCGTATGGCGGAAGGGGTCGTTCTGGCGGCGGGCGCGCGGGTGACCACGAACGTCACGCTCGAGCGCCACTCGCAGCTGAACGTGGGCGCGGTCGTCTCGCACGACTGTGAGGTCGGCGCCTTCGTCACCCTCAGCCCGGGCACGATGGTGAACGGCGAGTGCAGGATCGGGGACAGGGCCTTCTTCGGCACCGGAGCAATCGTCACGCCGGGCCTCAGGGTCGGCGCCGACTCGAAGGTCGGAGCCGGCGCGGTGGTCCTCGAAGACGTGCCCGATGGCGTGACCGTCGTGGGCGTGCCGGCTCGCCCGGCGTCGTAGGATCGACCGAATCGTGCAAAACCGCTCCCCAGGCGGGACTTGGGCACGCCACGGCGAATCCTGAGACCACTGATCCTCTAACTCAGATGAGCACCGAATCTGGAACAAGAAGCGGGACCGGCCTGATCGGCCAGGTCCTGTCCGGCAGATACCGCCTGGAGTCCAAGCTCGGCTCGGGCGGAATGTCGACCGTCTACCTCGCTCTCGACCAGACGCTGCAGCGAAAGGTGGCGGCGAAGGTGCTCCACCGCGAGATGTCGGACCAGCCCGACCAGCTCGAGCGCTTCCGCCGCGAAGCGCGCGCCGTCGCGCGGATCTCGCACCCCAACGTGGTCTCCGTGATCGACGCGGGCAACGACGAGGACGGCCACCCCTACATCGTCTTCGAGTACGTCGAGGGCGAGACGCTCAAGCAGCGGATCGACCGCTACGGCCGCCTGCCCCTGGACGAGGCGGCCGCGTACGCGATCGAGGTCGGCCGCGGGCTCCAGGCCGCTCACCTCGCGCACATGGTCCACCGCGACGTGAAGCCGCAGAACGTCCTGATCGACACCGAGGGCCGCGCCAAGGTGACCGACTTCGGGATCGCTCTCTCGCTGGAGGCCGACGGGCTGACCAAGACGGGCCGCGTCCTGGGCACCACCGACTACGTCTCGCCCGAACAAGCGATGGGCAAGGCCGTCGACGACCGCTCGGACATCTACTCGCTGGGGATCCTCCTCTACGAGATGCTCCGCGGCGAGGTCCCGTTCAAGGCCGAGACGCTGGTCGGCGTCGCGATGAAGCACGTGAACGACCCGATGCCCGACATCCAGTCGAGCCGCCCGGGCACGTCCTCCGCGCTGGCCGCCGTGATCGAGCGCGCGACACAGAAGGACCCGAAGAAGCGCTACTCAGACATGGGCGCGATGCTCGCCGACCTGGAGGGAGCGCTCGAGGTCGAGATCGCCCGCGCCGGCGGCGCGACCGGCGAGGCCACGACCGTGCTCGAGACGGTGCCCTCGCGTTCGCGCATCCTGAGCTCGCGGTCCGTCTCGATCGTCGGCATCTTGCTGGTGCTCGCGGGCGTTCTCGTCGCCTTGGCTCTGGTCGAGCTCGGCGGCGAGTCGGACAAGCCGAACTCCGAGGTGGCGGGCGAAGAGACCGAGGCGCCCGAGAGCGGCGCCGAGATCGCGCTGTCGGACCCGCTGGACTTCGACCCGGTCGGAGGCGACGGCGAGCATCCCGAGGCGGTCGAGCTCGCCGATCGACGGCGACCCGGCGACCTTCTGGCTCACCGAGTCCTACACGCGCGGGGCCCGCGCTCGAAGCCGTCGGGCAAGCCGGGCGTCGGGCTGATCGTCGAGACCGACGAGGTCGTCACGGCGCGCCAGATCGAGATCCAGACCGAGAATCCCGGCTGGACCGCTGAGATCTACGGCGTCGAGGGCGAGCCGCCCGACCGACCTCGAGGGCTGGGGCGAGCCGCTGACCCCGCAGCCGTTCACGACGGACGAGGAAGAGACGAGCATCCCGCTCAACGACAACGAGTCGGACCATTACCTGATCTGGATCACCGAGCTCACCGAGAACACCGAGACGACGGCGGCTACTTCGCCACCATCAGCGAAGTCTCGCTCTTCGACTGAGCTGCCGTTGACACGGTGTGCCGCGCGTGACACGCTTCACCATGTGCGATCGAGGCAGGCAGTCCGGCGTGACTTGCGGCTTGGCGCTCTTGGCGTTCGCGGCGCCGGTGGAGGCGCAGGCCGAGTACTACACGCCTTTCAACGCCTTCGCTGCCGCGGACAATGCGCAACACGGCAACACCGTGCAGTGCGACTCGGGAGACATCGCGATCGGAGGCGGAGTTGCTGTCCCAGAAGCCACCTACGCCGACGGCGTCTACCTGAACACGAGCCGCCCGGACCCCGTCCTGAACCCCATGGGCGGCGGCTGGACGATTTTTATCGACAACTATGTGGGCGGGGACACCGCCAACAACCCGCGCGCGTATGCGGTATGCGACTCAAGGGGAAAGCCCGCCGACTACTTCATCCGGAGCGAGGGTACGGCGATCTACGACGGCACACAGTCTGGCGCCGTTGCGCCGTGCGAGCCTGGTGAAGTGGCCGTCGGCGGTGGCGGGCGATCTGTCGATGGCGTCTACACCGACGAGAACTACCAGCTCATAAGCACCCCGTGGGACGACCCCGCCGAGAACGGCAATGACCCGGACGACGGCTGGCAGGTGGAATTCGCGAATGACGAAGGAGGGGCGGCCGCGAACACGCTCAGCGTGTACGTCGTGTGTGATCAGAAGCGCAAGGCGTCCGACTTCGATTGGGTAGAGGAGAGGTCAAAGGTCAAAGACGGCGACCTCGAGACCGCCGCGGCCAAATGCGGGCGCCGGCCATTGGTAGGTGGGGGCGTCTACGGATCTGGCCGCTACGAGCACGGCCTCTACATCGGCCAGAGCTTCCCCCGCTCGCTCGCCGGAAGTAAGAGGGCATGGACGGCATCGATCCACAACTACGAGACACCCGACGACAAGACCCGAAAGTTCACGGTCTGGGCGATCTGCAGGAAGTAGCTCCCGCTTTACGAAGCAATCGAGTTGACCGCGAGCCCGGGGAGGGAGTAACCGTCCCCGTCCGTCGCGAACGGGCGCGCGCGTTCCTCCAGCTCGCGGCGTACGTCGAGCTTGGTCCTCGGGTCCCAACTCGGAGATCGCGACCGCCACGGGCCCCTGGAGCTCGGCTGACGAACCCCCACAACTCATCCCCCGATCTTAAATCGCCAGGCGACATCTCGACGTCTCGGTCCTGACCGAACCGAACCCCGCCGCCGCGAAGAGCGGCTCAATGGTCCGTGCGTCGGCCAGTGCGAACATTCCGGGGCCACCATCGCCGCCGAGGCGGCTCCATCAGCCCACGCTCGACGACGATGCGGGCAGACGTGTCATCCACGGATTCTTCCTGGGGGTCCCCAGGTCGTACACGCGAAGCGGCCGCCCGTCTCGGAGCACGCGCTGCTGATTTCGCTCAATGCCTGACTTGCGTTAGGGAAACAGCATCAGGCCGAAGCGGCACACCACTCCATCGACGCTGTCATCGGCGAGGTCGAGATCCTCGGCGTCAAGAACCCGGAAGTCGACGTTGGAATGCCGAGCTCTTCGCCGCGGCTCGCTCCGACGCACGCACCATCTCCGGTGAAAAGTCGCTCGAGATCACTCGCCCTTCTTGCCCGACCCTGGTCGCCGCTTCGAAGCCGGTTTCGCCCACGCCGGCGGCGAGGTCGAGAACCGAGTCTCCGTCACCGGCCTCGATCGCGTCGACGAGCCAGTTCGTCACGTTGGAGGTCGAGCGCGCGTTCAGCTGCCGGCGCTTCTCCCACTGCGTCGCCATCCGGTCCCAGAACTCGCGGCTCTGGGCCTTTCGCTCCTCTGGAGATTCGCTCACGGTTGCTAGCCGCTCTTCTTTCCGACAACTTCCAGGTACTCGCCGTACATGAGCACACTGCCGTCGGTTGCCTCGTTCTGGCTGTCGAAGAACGCGTCCAGGTCGGCCTTGAGATCTGCCCATTTGTCGCCCAGGGCCTCGCGCGCCTTGACCATGGGCCCGAAGTTCGTCTGAAAGACCTCCTGGTACATCTCGGGGCTCTCCTCGCGGAACTCGTTCATCTTCCGCTCGAACGAGAGCTCTACCCCCAGCGGCTCCAGCAGGGCACGGACGTGGTCCTCGGTCCCCCAAAGCGGCGGGGGCTGGAAGCCCTCCGGAGGCGGCGGCATGTGCGAGCCGGTGAGGCGGAACATCTGGCCCGTCGACCCTTCGGGCGTCCAGGCGCAAAAGCCGATCGTGCCGCCGGGCTTCGTGACCCGAACCATCTCCGCTGCCGCCTGGGCGTGATCGGGCGCGAACATATGGCCGAAGGTCGAGAGGACGCGATCGAACTCGCCGTCCTCGAAGGGAAGGTCGAGCGCATCCGCTTCGACCCACTCCACCTCGACACCGGCGGCTTCCGCCCTCGCGCGCGCCGCGTCGAAATGGACGTCGGAGATGTCCGAACCGACGACGTTGGCGCCACGTTGGGCTGCCGGGATCGCCACTGAACCCCCGCTGCCCGTGCCGATGTCGAGCACTCGCATGCCCTCCTCGATCCCAACCGAGTCCAAGAGCTTCGGGCCCGTCTCCTTCACGTAGTCGGCAACGCGGTCCCACTTTCCGGCCGACCAGACGGCGCGGTTCATGGCTTGCTTCTCGAGATCGACGGGCACGGTAAACCCCCTAGTTCGGTTGCATGACAGACCTTAGAACTAGTTGTCGCTCTATGTCGGCTGGCGTTACGCCCTCAAGGAACTAGAACTCGAAGGAGCGCTCGGCGGTGTGGCGCTCGACCGCGAGCTTCACCAGGCGGTCGCAGAGCTCGGGGTACGGCACGCCGGTCGCCTCGAAGAGCTTTCCGAAGACGCTCGTTTCGGTGAAGCCGGGGATCGTGTTGATCTCGTTGACCAGGACCTCACCGCCGTCGGTCACGAAGAAGTCGCAGCGGGCAAGCCCTCGGCAGTCGAGCGCCTTGTAGACCTCTACGGCCAGTTCGCGGACGCGAGCGACCCCGTCGTCGCCGATCGGCGCCGGGACGGCGAGCTGCATGCCGCCGTCGGTGTACTTCGCCTCGAAGTCGTACCACTCGTGGCCTTGGGTCACGATCTCGCCGGGCAGCGAAGCCTCAGGCTCCGTGTTGCCGATGACTGAGCACTCGACTTCGCGCCCGTCGCAGTGCGCTTCGACGATCACGCGCGGGTCGTGGCGGAGCGCCAGCTCGACCGCGTCGTCGAGCTCCTGCTCGGCCGACATCACGCGCGAGATCCCCACGCTCGAGCCAAGACGCGACGGCTTGACCCAAATCGGCATGCCCATCGCCGCCGCCTGCTCGCGCCAGCCCGGCTCGCCCACCTGGCAGAAGCTCACCTGAGGGAAGCCGTGATGGGCTAGGAGGCGCTTGCAGATGAGCTTGTCCATCGCAACGGCGGCGGCCAGCACGCTAGGCCCTGCGTACGGGATGTCGAGGCATTCCAGGAGCCCCTGAACGGTGCCGTCCTCGCCGAACGGACCGTGAAGGACCGGAAACGCGACATCCGTGCCAAGCAGGCCACCCGCCGCGCGAAGCTCGACTTCGACCCCGTCGAGGAGCCAGCGCCCGTCCCGCTCGATCAGGACGCGCAGCACCTCGTGGCCGGCCTGCTCGAGGCCAGCCGCGACCGACTCGCCGGAGCGGACCGAGACGTCGTGCTCCGAGGAGCGCCCACCTGAAAGGACCGCGACCTTCATGGTCTGCGTCCTTGCTGTCGCGGTTCCTCGTCGAGGTCGGGGTCGGGGTCCGGCTCGGGCTCGGGCTCCGGCTCGACGAAGAGGCCCACGTAGAGCGTCACCTGGTCCGACGCGCGGATCTGCGACCCGGCCGACGGGGCTTGCGAGATGACGCGCCCGTCCAGCGACGAATCGTCGGTCTCCTGCTCGATCACCTGGATGTTCGTCGCGCCGCGGCTCTTGAGCTGGTTGACAGCGGTGTCCTCGGGCTGACCTTCAACGTTAGGCACGGTCACCGTGCCCTCGCCGTTCGAGACGCTGACCGTGATCTCGGTGTCCTTCTTCACTTCGCTCCCAGCCGGCGGGGTTCTGACTGATCACCTGTCCCTCGGGCAGGTCGGAGTCCTCCTCCTCGACGTTCGGGATCAGTCCCGCGTCGCTGGATCGCGGCGTCGGCCTCGGCCTCGTTGCAGGCCGACCACGTCCGGAACCGTGGAGAGCTTCACGCCCTTGGAGATGAGGATCGTGACGGCGGACTCGCATTCGACCTTGTCTCCTGGCGGCGGCTCGGTCTCGACCACGTTGCCGGGCTTGACCCCGTTCGAGCTCACCTCCTCGGAGCGGACCTGGAGGTTCTCGTCTTGGAGCCTCTTCGTGGCCTCGGCCGCGGGCACGTCGATTACCCCCTTCGACGGGATCGCCACCTCCAACCCGAGCGAGACGCTGATCTCCACCTCTGAGCCCTTGTCCACCCGTTCACCGGCCGGCGGATCCATCTCGGAAACGGTGTCGGGCTCGTTGCAATCCTCAAACTCGGTGGCTACGACTTCGAACCCAACCG
Organism: uncultured bacterium; assembly: GCA_963786495.1. Lineage (GTDB taxonomy): Bacteria > Actinomycetota > Thermoleophilia > Solirubrobacterales > 70-9 > JALZKA01. The sequence continues at coordinate 940,118 of CAWAZL010000002.1, forward strand.
CCTCCAGCTCCTCGGTCGCCACCTGGCGGTCCTTCCCGATCACCGATGGCACCAGGACTTTCTCCCCGCGGGTCAGCGCGAACGCGATGCCCGCGATGATCAGCGCCGCCAGGATCGCCAGCGCGATCCACTTCCAGCGGTTGTCCTTCTCGTCCTCCTCCGGCACGGGGTCGACTGGCGCATAGACGGCGGTGCCACCCGCACCCGGGTTCGCCTCCGCCGCGTCGAGCGCCTGCAGGAACTCCGTCGCATCCGCGTAGCGATCCTTCGGGTCCTTGGCGAGCGCCTTGAGCACGACCGCGTTCAGGGCGGGCGGAATCTCGGGATTGATCTGGCGCGGGGGGACGGGCGGCTCGGAAACCTGCTTGAGCGCGATGGCCACCGCCGTCTCGGCCTCGAACGGCACCCGACCGGTCAGCGCCTCGTAGAGGATCACGCCGACCGAGTAGATGTCCGATGACCCGCTCGTCTCGAGGCCCTGCGCCTGCTCGGGCGAGAGGTATTGCGCGGTCCCTAGGACGGACCCGGTTTGGGTGATCTCCGACGCGCCGGCGCGGGCGATGCCAAAGTCGGTGACGCGCGCGCGGCCCTCGTGGTCGACCAGGACGTTGTGGGGCTTGAGGTCGCGATGGACGATCCCGCGCGTGTGGGCGAACCGCACGCCGGTCAGGACCTGCCGGACGATCTCGACCGACTCAGCGGGCGACAGCCCGCGTTCGATCAGGTCCTTGAGCGCCGCCCCCTGGACGTACTCCATCGCGATGAAGTAGCGGCCCTCGTGCTCGCCGCGGTCATAGACCGAGACGATGTTCGGGTGCTGGAGGCCGGCGGCCGCCTGCGCCTCGCGGCGGAAGCGCTCGACGAACTGCTCGTCGGCGCCAAAGCGCTCGTGGAGGAACTTCAGGGCAACCTGGCGCCCCAGCATCTGGTCGTCGGCCGACCAGACGTCGGCCATCCCGCCCGAGCCGATGCGGCGCACCAGGGTGTAGCGCGTCCCGACCTGCATCCCGGCTTCGAGCCTCATCTCATCCCCCCGCCAGCGCGTCCATGACCTGCGTCGCGATCGGGCCGGCGACCTCGCCGCCGGTGCAACCCGTGCAGCGCTCGATCATCGCCGCGACCGCGATCTGCGGGTCTTCGGCCGGAGCGAAGCCGATGAACCACGGCCGGTTGATCGACGCCTCGACGTCGATCTCAGCGGTTCCGGTCTTGCCTGCGAGCTGCCCGAGCGTGGTCGAGAGACCCGAGGCGGTGCCGTCGTTGGCGACATTCACCATCATCTCGGTCACCTGCGCCGCGGTCTCCTCGCTTACGACCCGCTCAGCTACGTCGGGGTCCAGCTCTTCGATCGTCCGTCCGTCAGGGTCCTTCGCCTCTTGGAGAAACGTCGGTGACATCAGCTCGCCGCCATTCGCGATCGTCGCGGCGACCTCGGCCATCTGGGTTGTCGTCGCTTGAAGCTCGCCCTCGGCCCCACCTTGGCCGATAGCGACGCGACCGACGTCGAAGCCGCTCTTCACCAGGTTGCCTTGAGCGTTGCGAGGGCCGCTGGCGATCATCTCGCCGTCGGGGTAATCGAGCGGAGGATCGGAGTAGAACCCGAAGCGCTCCATGTACTCGACCATGGTGTCCGCCCCGAGCTGCTCGCCAACCTGGGCCCAGTAGGTGTTGACCGAGTTGCGTGAGCGCCGTCGTCATGTCGATCGTCCCGAAGTCCTGTCCGCCCGAGTTCGCGAGCGGGAAACCCGAGATGTCGATGCCGGAGTTGGCGTTCAGCGTGGTGTCAGGCTCGAACTCGCCGGAATCGAGCGCCGCCGCTGCGGTGACGACCTTCATCGTCGAACCCGGCGTAAACGGGTCCTGCGTGGCCCGGTTGCGCAGAGGGCCGTCCTTCGCTGTTGGCAAGCTGCGAGTACGTCTCCGAATTCTTGAGCGCGTTGGGCTCGTAGCCGGGGACCGAGCCATGACCCGGACCGCTCCCGTGTCGGGCTCGATCGCAGACCGACCGAGCCGCCGACTGCTCCTGGGTTCGCAGTCGATCGCGCTCTGGAGGGCATCCGTTGCGACGCGCTGTGCCTCGGCGTCGAGCGTGAGCGTGATGTCCGCGCCCTCCGCGACTGGAGCCGGACAGCTGGTCGATCAGCGTCGCGAACTCGTTCTGGTCGCCGGAGAGGAGGTCGTTCTCCGCCAGCTCGATGCCGCTGCGTCCGAGCTCGACGAACGAGAAGCCGACCGGGTTGCCGAAGAGCGCGCCCTGTCGGATAATTGCGCATGAACACGCGCTGGTTGGGGTTCCCGCCTGCCCCGCCTGCCGGGTTGCGACTCGGCGATCAGAACGCCGTCCGAAGAAGTGATCGACCCGCGCTCGATCTGCTGCTCCTGGATCAGCAGACGGCGGTTCTCCGGCCTCGACTCGAGCTCGTCGGCCTCGAGCACGGCCCAGCGCGAGGTGAAGATCGACCAGCCCCGTGAAGAGCAGCAGGATGACGGCGTAGAGGCGGACGATCTGCGTGTTCACAGAGGCGTGCACCCCTCCCTGCCCGCGGCGCTGCGCGCTCTGTCGGAAATCAGCAGCAGCAGCGCGAGAGGATCATGTTCGCCACGACCGAGCTGCCGCCCGCGGAGATGAACGGAAGCGTCACGCCGGTGAGCGGGATCAGCTTGACGACGCCGCCGATGATCACGAACGCCTGCAGGCAGAAGACCGCCGTGAGACCGGTCGCAAGGAGCTTCGAGAACCCGTCTGGGGCCATCACCGCGGTCTTGAACCCGCGCGATCCGATCAAGGCGTAGATCGCGATCAGGCCGCAGGCGCCGAACAGGCCGAGCTCGGCGACGATCACAGCGAAGATGAAGTCGGTGTGCGGCTCGGGCAGGATCGAGCCGCAGGAGGGGAAATTTCCCCGGCACACGCCTTGGCAGCTCTGGCGCGAACGGTCCTGGCAAGCTTGAGCAACGACTCGCCGAGCCCCTGTCCGAAGAGGCCCCCCTCCGCCTGGGTGAAGAGCGCCGACGTGATCTGACCGGCTCCCTCGGGTCGCGTTGGCGGCGAACGGGTCGATCCAGATGTCGACGCGGTCCTGGACGTGGCCCACCGTGCCGGCGAAGAACCACGCGCCGGCAAGGAACATGACGAGGCCCACCGAGGACGTAGGAGAGGCGGTTGGTCGCGACGTAGACGAGCGCCAGGAAGGCGCCGAAGAACATGAGCGACGAGCCGAGGTCGCGGATGAAGACGAGCATCACCATCGCCGCGCCCCAGACGACGAGGAGCGGGCCGAAATGCTTGATGCGGCGGGATCGTCAGGCCCATCACGCGCCGCGCTGCGACCGAGAGGAGCTCGCGAGTCTCGTTGAGGTAACTCGCGAGGAAGATGACGATCGCCGATCTTGCCCAGCTCGGCGGGCTGGAAGGTGAAGACGCCGAGGTCGATCGCCAGGAAGGCGCCGTTCACCTGAGAGCCGACGCCGGGCAATCGTGGCGCCAGTAGCAGCGCGATCGAGCCGATCGCGATCAGGTAGCGATAGCGCTCGAGCTCGTGGTAATCGCGGAGAAAGACGATCGTCGCCGCGAACGCGGCGAGCCCGAGAAGGAAGAACGTCGCCTGCTCGACCGCCAGGCTCTCCTCGATCCGGTAGAGCATCACGAGCCCGACCGCCGCGAGGACCGCGCAGAGCGGGAAGAGATAGGGATCCGCGTGCTTGAGAGTGATGCGCAGGAAAAAATGCGTCGCTACGCAGATCGCCAGGAAGTAGCCGCCGTAGGTGAGGCTGAGCGTGCCGATCTCATCCGAGCGGACGGCGAACACCGCCGCGAAGCCGGCGCTCACCAGGAGCGCAACCGGGATGAGCGCGAAGAGCTCGCGGTTGCGGGCGGTCATCCGCCCCCGCCGCCGGACTGCTGCTTCGCCTCCTGCCCTCCGTTGCCGTCGTTGTTGTCGGACTTCTTCTTGTTGCCCTGTTTTTGTTGCTGCTGTTGGTTGTTGTTGTTCGATGGCGCCACGACCGGAGGCTCAGTCGTGGTCGTGGCGGCCTGCTCGAGGTCGTCCATGAGGTCCACGGCGTCGTCGCGGGAGCGCAGGTCGTGGCCGGTCGCCTCGTCGCGGCGGTCCTCCGGCAAGGGAGGCGACCAGGGTCGGGGTCGATGTCACCTCGGAGTAGAGCTCGATGTTCAGCGGCAGGTCGTAGGGAAGGCCGCGGAAGAGCGCAAGGCGCCCGCCCTCGTCGGTGCCTAGGAAGTAGACCTGGCGCGCGGCGAAGAAGCCGGCCACAAGGACGCCCGCTACGACGAGCAAGGCGACCAGGCGACTTGACGGGGAAGCCGCGCTTGCGCTTCGTCTCGACGGGCTCGCGGCGGCGGGGCGGGGCGCCCGATGCGGCGCCTCCAAGGCTTGCGGCGCGACGGCGCTCGGCTTCGGTGCGGACGGTATCGGCGGAGAGTCCCGCCGAAGCGGCGGTGGGGCCGACCAGGGTTGCGCCCTCGTCGGCTTCTTGGGCTTCGCCCTCGCCAAGGCGGAACGCGACGACCGTGATGTTGTCGCGGCCACCAGCTTCGTTCGCCTCGTTCACCAGCCAGGTCGTTGCCTCGTCGAGCGTGGAAGACTCGGCCAGGATCTCGAGGACCTTGACGTCCTTCACCATCGTGGTGAGGCCGTCCGAGCAGATCAGGTAGACGTCGTCCGGGCGGGCGCTCACGGTGAGGGTGTCGACCTCGACCTCTGCCTCAGGGCCCAGCGCGCGCGTGATGATGGAGCGCTGCGGGTGCGTCTCGGCCTCCTCTTCGGTCAGTCGGCCTTGGCGGCGGAGCTCCTCGACGAGCGAATGGTCCGAGGTGAGGAGCGTCAGCTCGCCGTCGCGGAAGCGGTAGGCGCGTGAGTCGCCCACGTGGCCGATCGAGATCTCGTCGCCCTCGACCAGCGCCGCGGTGAGCGTCGTCCCCATGCCCGAGCGGCTCGCGTCATGCTGGGAGATCTGGTGAATCTGGCTGTTCGCGCTCTGGACGACGGAGCGCAGAAACGCCTCGGGCGGCTCGGAGCCGCGCTCGGCGGGCTCGAAGGCCTCGGCCGCGATGCTGGAGGCGACCTCACCAGCCTGAGCGCCCCCCATCCCGTCGGCCACGGCATACAGCGGCCCGCGCGCGAAGTAGGAGTCCTCATTGGTCGTCCGCTGCCGGCCGGTGTCGGTCTTGTACGAGTCCTCGGCGATCCGGAGCGCCATTGGCTAACCGCTTCCCGGAACGTCGATTTCAAAGCGCAGCTCGGTGTCGCCGATCCTGATCTCGTCGAGATCTGTGAGGAGCCGCTCCGCGGTGAAGCGGCTGCCGTTGAGATAGGTGCCGTTGGTCGAGCCCATGTCCTCGACGTAATAGCTCGGCCCGCGCGAGTAGATGCGGCAGTGGATGGTCGAGGCGAATTTGTCGTCGATCCGGACATCTGCCTCGTCGCCGCGGCCGATCGAGAGTCCGCCGAAGAGGTCCCAGCGGCTGCCGGCATCGAGGCCGCCGCCCTTCACGGCGACCAGCGAGGCATCCGTGGAGGGCGCGCGGCCGCCGGGTCCGGCGATCTCGTGGAAGCCGGTTGCCTCCGGTGCCGGCGCCTGGGTGCGCCTGAGCTCCTTCAGCGCCGAGCGCCCGACCCAGAACAAGAAGAGGTAGAGCACGGCCAGAAAGCCGAACTTGAGGCCGACCGCGATCGGCTCGGTGTCCATTAGAGAGTCACCGCCTAATGCTCGATATCGAACGTGAAGTAGGTGGTGCCGATCTGGACGTTGTCGCCGGGGCTGAGGCGAGACGAATCGACCTGGCGGCCGTTCACCTTGATGCCGTTGGTCGAGCCGAGGTCCACGATCTCCCAATCGCCGGTCGAGTTGCGGCGAAGCTCCGCGTGCTTTCGAGAGACGTTCGCGTCGGCAAGGACGCAGTCGCACTCTCGCGAGCGGCCAAGCGAAGCGATCGGGACCGTCCAGGACGAACCGGCGGTCGTCGAGCGACACGATCGCCTTCGTGTCGGTCAGATGGGCCACGCGTCTTGCGTCACGCTTCGACTGGCGCTCGGCCTTCGGCGGCACTTGGTAGACCATCGTGTGTCCCTGCTCGCCCTGCGACGGCGCCTGTCCCTCGCGCTGCGCGGGCTTGACCAGGCGGGTCTGGATGCCGAACTCGCCGAGGCGAAGGCGCTCGTCCACTTCCAGGCTGACCTCGGGACGGGTGAGGAGCGCCAGGTCGTGGCGGCGAGCGTGCTCCAGGAGGTACGAGGAAAGCTCCTGCTCGAGCGAGCGCTCATAACCCTCGAGACGCTCGTGATCCTCGGTGCCGAGCCAGACCGTGTACTGGTTGGGCACGTAGACGCGCGCGACCGAGGCGGTGCGATGCGCGTCCATCTCCTTCGCGAGCTTGCGCGCGATCTCGACGGGCTGGACCTGCGACGAGAAGGCGCGCGAGAACGCACCCTGGACCAGGTTCTCTATTCGTGCTTCGAGGTTTCGAAGGACGCTTATGTCGATTCTCCTTGCGGCACGCGAGTCGGGCGGGCGGCTCCGCTCCTGCGGCCCGCGTTGAGCCGAGAATCCTACCCGCGAAAGCGCATTTGGCCGCCTTCGTGCAGAGCAGGCTGGGCGCTCGCGAGCGCTGGGGCACGCTGAGGCTCATCCCGCCGGTTCGCGCCCGCGCGCGCAGCCACGGCAAGTGCGACGACCACGATCGCGATCGCAGCGCTCGCGCTCTGCGCAGCCGTCACCGACATAGGCGAGGCCGCCGGCCAGTGCTGCGGCCCAGATGACCGTGCCTACGAGAGCGAGCGCTGGATGCGCGCGAAGGACCAGGCCGAGCAGGGCCGCGGCTGCGGCGAGGACGGCGATTCCGCCCAGCGCCGATGGGTCCGTGAAGGCCGCCGAACACCTGGCTGCGCGGCGTCGGCAGCCGACGACATCCAGCCGTCCTCGGCCTGCGGGGAGATCTTGAGCCGGTCTCCGAAGCCGAAGCCAACCGCGGCGATCAGATACGCGGCGAATGAGAGCCCGCCCAGGATCGCGCGGTCCCTTGCCGTATGCAGCCGCGAAGGCGACAACTGCCGCGGCGGCAGCGATTGCGCCTGCCGCTCCCAGGGGGATCGCGACCAGGGGCAGAAGGGCGAGGCCGGCGTTGGGCGCGAAGGCCAAAGCGGGCAAAAGGACGACCGCGAGGACCAGCGCCAAGCCGGGGAAGCCCTGCCGGACCGGCGAGCGCCGCGAGGATCGTCCCGGCGCCGACCAGGCCGAAGATGCGAGCGAAGGAGCGCTTGGGAAGCGGGGAGTCGGTGTCCCCGGAGACGGGACGGCGCACTCATCGTCGAGCTGAGGCGCCACCCGCTCGAGCTCTGAGCGGAGACGCTTGATGGTCGGGCGGTTGCGCGGGTCGGGCTCGAGGCAGGCGTCGATCTGCGCGACGAGAGGTTGAGGCAGGTCCGGGCCGCAGGACGCCGAGGGAGGGCTGAGCTTGGCCGATCTGGCGGGCCGTCTGTGCCGGGGTGCGCCGCGCGACCGGGTTCTCCCCCGCCCACGCCTCGTAGAGGGTGAGCGCCAGCGAGTACACGTCGGCCTCGGCGCCGGCGTCGTAGCCCTCGGCCTGCTCGGGCGCCATGTAGGCGAGCGTGCCGACGACCTCGCCGGGCGCGGTGAGGGCGGGAGCTCCCGCGACGGCCGCGATGCCGAAGTCCATGAGCTTCGCGCGGCGGCCCTGCGTGCCGAACGGGCGGATGATCGCGTTCTGCGGCTTCACGTCGCGATGGATGACTCCGCGGTCATGCGCGTGGCAGAGCGCGTCGCAGAGGTCCTTGCCGATCTCCGCGACGTCGCGATCGGAAACGGAACCATCACGCGCGACCCGGTCGAGCGTCTTTCCGTCAACGAGCTCAGAGACGAGGAGGGCGTGCCCATCGCGCTCGCCCAACTCGTACAGCGTCACGATCGAAGGGTGGTTCAGACGAGCCGCCGCCTGGGCTTCGCGCAGGACGCGATCAGCGCCCGCAGTCTGGATCTCCTTGATCGCGACCTCGCGCTGGAGGCGCTCGTCGAAGGCCTTGTAGACCGTGCCCATTCCGCCGGAGCCGATTCGCTCTCCGACTCTGAACCGCCCCATGACCAGCTCGCCTGACACTACAAATCCTGCCTTCGACGGCCCCGGCTTATCTCCTGCTGCCGGGCGGCGGGTTCCCTTGACCGGGCACCCATGCCGATGTAGGTTGGAACGAGTGGGGTGATCGGGATAGACGGAACGACCATCGAAGGGCATGTCGGGCGGCGCGCGGCAGTCATGCTTCTCGCGCTGGCTGGCTTGGTTGCCGGTGCGCTCGCGGCCGCTCCGGCGCAGGGCGCCACCACGTGCTCATTCGACGTCGGTACGAGGATCCTCAGCGTGGGAGGTGACCCCGACGTCGGGACCCAGCTGAGCCTCAACGGCGGTCAGGTGAGGGTCCACCACATCGCCGTGACCGGTCCTTCGCAGATCAGCTGCGGCGGAACCACGCTGACCCCTCAGGTCATCGAGACGATCGTCGTCGACCACACGGCGCCCGATGAGGCGACCCTGCTCCGGATCCTGGACCCGGAGCAGCTTGCGCCGGGGTTCACAGACGAGTCGGGGGGCATCTTCGACTGTCCGGACGAGATCGAGGTGGAGGTGGATCTGGGCCTCGGCACCGACGACGTGGAGATCTTCGACTTCGACGACACCGCCGACAACTTCCGGATCGGCGGCGACGCACTGGACTGGGACCCCGGCGCGAACGCGCTTTGCCAAGACGCCGAAATTCTGACGCCGAACACCGTCGACTACCGAATCAGGGCCTCGGGCGGTGCGGACGTCGTGTCCGGTGTCGGGAGTGACGTCACCGGCAATCCTTACGAAGGCGAGTTCGACGTGGACGGCGAAAGCGGGTCTGACGTGCTGCGGGGCGGCAACGACCCCGACCTGCTCACCGGGGGCGGCGGCAAGGACAAGCTCTTCGGCATGGCGGGGATCGACGGCCTGTTCGCCGAAGACGGCAAGGCGGACTTGAAGCTCGACTGCGGCGACGGGGCCAACTCCGAGGAGTTCGCAGTTCGCGACGGCAAGGACCCCGTCGCAAAGAGCTGCTGAGCCGCGGCGCGAGGGCTTGAGCCGCGCCTGAATGTGAGCGTTGTGTGAGGGGTCTGACCCCTCCGGGTGCGCAGGCGGTAATACTGCCCCCGGAGTGGAAGCCTCTGAAGCCGACGATCGGGGCCCGACGCGGCGACGCCGCGAGCCTCCTCCCACCCGCCGCCGTCGCCCCCCGCCCCCGCGGGAGCCAGCCGGTGACGTCTTCAAGCGGCGCGCGCTTGCCTTCGTGATCGGCGTCGGTGTGATCGTGCTGTTGCTCTTCGCGGTTCGCGGCTGCCTCGATGCGCGCAAGGAGCGAGCGTTCGAGAACTACCTGCGCGACCTCGAGTCGCTCGTCACCACCTCGTCCCAGCTCTCCGACGAGTTCTTCCTGCGGTTCCGCGACCCCGGCGACGCGAGTCCCCTCGAGTTCCAGGCGCAGCTGGGTTCGAGCCGCGGGACCAGCGAGGACCTTCTGAAGCGGGTCCAAGGTCTCGACTCGCCCGACGAGCTCTCGGACGCACAAGCCGATCTGGAGCTTGCGTTCGAGCTCAGGCGCGATGGCGTCACGTCGGTGGTCGAGCAGACCGAGGTGGCGCTTGGAGAGCGAGGGCTCGCAGGAGGCGACGAAGCAGATCGCAACCGACATGCGCCAGTTCCTTGCCTCCGACGTTCTGTACGCGAGAGCGGCCGCCGAGATCGTGGACGTCCTCGAAGAGGAGGGGCTCGAAGGGGACGTGCCGTCGTCGAACTTCCTTCCCGAGCCGATCGAGCTCGTGGCTCGACGACCTCGAGATCGGACCGCTCTTGGCCCAGGTGGCAGGCGAGACCGGCGCTGCCGGCGATGGCGACCCGCGGCACGGAGCTCTCGACGGTCACCGTGCGGCCCGGAAACATCCCGCTCACGCCGGAGTCGCCCAACACCGTCGGCTCAGGTGCCGACCGCGATCGAGGTCGGCGGTCCTGAACGGCGGCACGACCGACGAGACCGATGTCGTGGTCTCCGTTGAGATCCTCGGCTCGACGGAGCCGGTCGCAGGGCGAGGGCACGATCGACCGGATCGACGCCGGGCACGGAGGGAACCGCCGATTCTCCCGGTCAAGGGCGAGATCCCCGAAGGACGACGACCTGACGCTGATCGTCACCGTCTTCCCGGTCCCCGGCGAGTCGATCGTGGACAACAACGAGCTCACCTTCCAGGTCCGCTTCGGCGGTTAGGGCTCGCATGCAGCCGCTCACCGTCGCCTTCCTCGGGCCTGCCGGAACCTTCTCGGACGACGCGCTCCGTGCGGCGGGCGCTCGCGCCGCGGCCGGAGTCGAGCCGCGGCCGGCGGTGACGATCCATGACGCGGTCATGGCCGTGGCGCTCGGAGAGTCCGACCGGGCGCTGGTCCCGTTCGAGAACTCGATCGAGGGCTCGGTGCGCCCGACGCTCGACGCGCTCGCCTTCGACGCCGAGTCGGTCTCGATCGCCGGCGAGCACGATCTCGCGATCTCGCAGTCGCTGATCGCCCGGTCCGAGATGGAGCTTGGTGACGATCGAGGTCGTGGTGAGCCATCCGCAGCCGAGCGCCCAGTGCGCGCGGTTCCTTCGCGAGGAGCTGCCCCAGGCCGAGGTCCGCGGTACGGACTCGACGGCCGAGGCCGTTCGCCAGGTCTCCGAGTCCGACGGGCGCTGGGCGGCGCTCGGCCCGGCGTCGACGGCAGAGCTCTACGGCTGCGTGGTGCTTCGCGAGGGCGTCGAAGACGAGAAGGGGAACGTCACCCGCTTCGCCTGGCTTGCGCCCGAAGGGGTGCGCGCCGAGCCCGAGCCGGACCAACCTTGGCGGACGACGCTGATCTTCTCCGAGCTCGGCGCCGACCATCCCGGGGCGCTGGTGGACGCGCTGTACGAGATCTCGAGCCGTGAGGTGAACATGACGCGCATCGAGTCGCGTCCCCGGCGCTACGAGCTCGGCAGGTACATGTTCTTCATCGACATGGAAGGCGCCGATACCGACCCTCCGGTCGCCGAGGCGATCGGTGCGCTCCGCAACAAGGCAGAGAACGTTCGGGTCCTCGGGAGCTACCCCATCGCGGGCGGACAACTTCCCTGACACAAACGTTCGCCGGTCTCCGCGATTAGAATTCGCGGCCAGATGGCAGTCCGGGTGGATCCTGGCGTAAGAATGGCGAGCGGGAAGGTCGTCCCGATCGCTGGTCGCTTGCACGGCAGGTCGCACGCATTCCCACCGCGGTCCCGGCGGACGCGTGCTCGTTCTGAACGCGAGCTACGAGCCCATCAACGTCTGCACGATGCGCCGCGCCGCCGTCCTGGTCTTGAAGGAGCGCGCCGAGGTGATCGAGCGCCGCGAGGGCGTTCTTCACTCCGAGCGGCTCGAGCTCGAGCGGCCCTGCGTGATCCGCCTGGTTCGCTACGTACGCGTGCCTCGCGACGTCCACCGCCGCAAGATCACGCGCCGCGCCGTGCTCGCTCGCGACGCGTACACGTGCCAGTACTGCGGGCGCGAGTCAGCCGGCCTGACCGTCGACCACGTGATCCCGCGAAGCCGCGGCGGAACCTCGCACTGGGACAACATCGTCGCCGCCTGCGCTCCGTGCAACCGCAAGAAGGGCAACCGCCTTCCGAACGAAGCCGCGATGCCGTTGCGCACCAGCCCGAAGCCCCCGGGCCCGACCGTCTTCATCCGCATCGCCAGCCCCCGCGTCCCGCACGCGTGGGAGCAGTACCTGCTGGCGGCGTAGCGCCGAGGTGCCAGGCACCTCACGCTCTGGCGGCCTCGAGCCCGGTGCCAGGCACGGTGCCAGGCACCAAGAAGGGCCGCCCCTTCCGGAGCGGCCCTTCGGTACGAGTCGCATGATTCGAGCGGCCGGAGATTTACAGCGAGTGGGACAAGCTCCCGCCTCTCATTTGGCCACCGGCGCCTGGTTGGTATTCCACCAGGCGGCTCACACGTGCCACCTAGTGTTCCGACACCTCCAGAGTCCCGTTAAGCATTGGAATTAGGACCACCTCCTTTCTCTGGTCCTTTTATTCAACCAAACGGGAGGCGGGCTTGTTCCGGCGGAGTGGTCTACTCGTCCTCAGCGTCCGCGGAGTCGGCCGGTTCGCCGGCGGCTTCGGCTTCTTCGAGCTCTTCCTGGATGCTCGAGGCTCGCCGTCGTCTCCGTCGCCGTTGACGGGCGTCGACGACTCGACCACGAGGGCGACGGCAGAGACGCAGTCGTCCTCCTTCATGTTCATGACCCGGACGCCCTGCGTCGCGCGGCCCATGAGCGAGATGCCGCCGGCGTTGGTGCGCTGGACCATGCCGTTCTGGGAGATGAAGAGGAGGTCCTGGTGCTCGCGGACGATCAGCGCGCCGGCCAGGGCGCCCTTCTTCTCGGTCATCCGGATCGTGAGCACGCCCTGGGTGCCGCGGCCCTTGACCGGGTACTCCGGGACCTCCGTGCGCTTGCCGTAGCCGTTCTCGGTGACGACGAAGAGCTGGGCGTCGTCGCGCGCGACGTCCATCGCCAGGACGCGGTTCTGCGAGCCGTCGGGAAGCTTCTTGGAGACGTTCATGCCGCGCACGCCGCCGGTGCCGCGGCCCATCGGGCGGACCTGGTCCTCGGAGAAGCGCGAGGCGTTCCCGGACTTCGAGACCATGAGGATGTCGTCCTCGCCCGAGGTGAGGCGGACCTGGACGAGCTCGTCGTCGTCCTTGACCTTGATGGCGATGATGCCGTCCGCCTTGATCTTCGTGTTGTACTCGAGGAACTCGGTCTTCTTGATCTGACCGCCGGCGGTCGCGAAGACGAGGTACTTGTCTTCCTTGAAGTCGCGCGTGGGGATGACGGCCATGACGCGCTCCCCGTCGCGGAGCGGCAGCACGTTCACAAGTGCCTGTCCCTTATGGGTGCGCGACCCCTCCGGAAGCTCGTACACCTTCAGGCGGTAGACCTTGCCGCGGTTGGTGAAGAAGAGGAGGAAGTCGTGGGTCGAGCAGATGTGGAGGTGCTCGATGTAGTCCTCATCCTTCAGGTTCATGCCCATCACGCCGACGCCGCCGCGCCGCTGCTGGCGGTAGGTGGCGAGCGGCAGGCGCTTCGCGTAGCCGGAGTTGGTGAGGGAGACGACCATCTGCTGGTCGGCGATTACGTCCTCGACGTTGAGGTCGCCATCGAAGTGGGTGATCTCGGTGCGCCGCTCGTCGGCGTACTTCTCCTCGACTTCTGAGAGCTCGTCGACGATCAAGCCGTCGATGCGGGCTGGGTCGCCGAGGATCGCGCGGAGCTCGGCGATCTTGTCCATGAGCTCTGAGTGCTCCTCGCGGATCTTGTCGGACTCGAGCGCGGTGAGGCGCTGGAGGCGCATATCCAGAATCGCCTGGGCCTGGATCTCCGACAGCTCGAAGTTGTCGATGAGGCCGGATTTCGCCTCGACCGGGTCAGCCGAGCCGCGGATGAGTGCGATCACCGCGTCAAGGTTGTCGAGCGCGATGAGGAGGCCTTCGAGGACGTGGGCGCGGGCCTCGGCCTGACGCAGCTCGTACTGGGTCCGGCGAACGATGACGTCGCGCTGGTGGTCGACGTAGTGGTGGATCATCTCCTTGAGGCCGAGCGTGCGCGGCACGCCGTTGACCAGGGAGACCATGTTCATGCCGAACGAGTTCTGCATCGGCGTGTGCTTGTAGAGCTGGTTCAGCACCACAGCCGCGGGGTCGCCGCCGCGCTTGAGCTCGATGACGAGGCGCATGCCGGAGCGGTCCGACTCGTCGCGAAGGTCCGAGATGCCCGTGATCTTCTTCTCGCGAACGAGGTCGGCGATCTTCATGATCAGGCCGCCCTCGCCGCCCTTCTTGACCATGTAGGGGAGCTCGGAGACGACGATCGCGTCCTTGCCGCCCCGGATGGGCTCGACATGGGCGCGAGCCCTGGTCCGGACGCTGCCTCGTCCAGACGCGTAGGCGTCGCGGATGCCGGAGCCGCTCATCATGCCGCCACCTGGGAAATCCGGGCCTTTGACGTACTCCATCAGGCCCTGCAGGTCGATCGACGGATTCGCGATATACGCCTTGGTCGCCTGGATGACCTCGCCGAGGTTGTGGGGCGGGATGTTCGTCGCCATGCCGACGGCGATGCCGGTCGAGCCGTTGACGAGCAGGTTCGGGAATCGCGATGGGAGGACCAGCGGCTCTGAGGTGGTCTCGTCGTAGTTGGGGCCGAAGTCGACGGTGTCCGCGTCGATGTCGCGGAGCATCTCGGTCGCGAGCCGCTCGAGGCGCGCCTCGGTGTACCGCATGGCGGCGGCCGGATCGTCGTCGATCGAGCCGAAGTTGCCCTGGCCGTCGACGAGGGGTGAGCGGAGCGCGAAGTCCTGGGCGAGGCGGACGAGGGTGTCGTAGATCGCCGAGTCGCCGTGGGGGTGGTACTTGCCCATGACCTCGCCGACGATGAAGGCGCACTTGCGGTAGCCGCGGTTCGGCTGGAGGCCGAGGTCGTGCATCGCGTAGAGCACGCGGCGGTGGACGGGTTTCAGGCCGTCGCGAACATCGGGCAGCGCCCGGCCCACGATCACGCTCATCGCGTAATCGAGGTATGAGCTGCGCATCTCCGTCGTCAGTTCGCGGTCCTCGATGCGCCCTGTAAGCGCTTCGAGCCCACCTCCACCGGCATCAGACATCGAGGAACTTCACCTCGCCCGCGTGCTTCTCGATGAACAGTTTCCGAGGCTCGACCTTGTCGCCCATGAGGTCCGTGAACACCCGATCGACCGCGGCGGCGTCTTCGATCGTGACGCGCTGGAGCGTGCGGGTCGCCGGGTCCATCGTGGTCTCGCGGAGCTGGTCGGCGTTCATCTCGCCGAGGCCCTTGAAGCGCTGCATCGACACTCCCGACTTCGCGAGATCAACGACCGCGGTCTGGAGCGAGCCGAACGACTCGGCGATCTTCGACTTGTCCTTGAGCGACACGTTGAACGGCGGGCGGCCGACCTGCGAGAGGAGCTCGCCGTGGACGCTCACCAGCTTCCGGTAGTCGTTCGAGTTGAAGAGTTCCGCGCTGAGGTCGTAGAAGCGGGCCAGGCCGGAGCGGCGATGCGTCGCCTTCACGTGGAGCTCGTCGCCGGCGGCCGAGACCAGCTCGGTCTCGTACGGCTCCGCCTCGGGATCGTCGTCTTCGATCAGCTTCTTCACTGCTTCGAGAGAAGACGCCCCGGCGTCGAGGATCTGAGATTCAGCGAGGAACACGAGCAACTCTCCCCCGTGCTCGGCGCGCAGCGCGTCGTACCAGCCCTCGTACTCCTTCAGCTTTCGGTTGAAGCGCTGCCAGCGAGCGGCGGTGAGCTTGGTCTCCTTGCCCTCGGAATCGGCGAGCGAGTACGTCTCGAGCCGGTCCGAGAGGAGGTACTCCTCGAGCTCCGACTCCTTCTCCACGTAGCGCGAGCGGTTGCCCTGCTTCACGCGATAGAGCGGCGGCTTCGCGATGTAGACGTAGCCGGCGTCGATCAGCTCGGGCATCTGGCGGTAGAGGAAGGTCAGCGCGAGCGTGCGGATGTGCGCGCCGTCCACATCGGCGTCGGAGGCGAGGATGATCTTGTGGTAGCGCGCGTCCTCGAGGTTGAACTCCTCGTGGACACCGGTGCCGATCGCCGTGATCATCGCCTGGATCTCGATGTTCCCGAGCACCTTGTCGATCCGGCTCTTCTCGACGTTCAGGATCTTGCCGCGGAGCGGCAGCACCGCCTGGGTCGAACGGTCGCGGGCCTGCTTGGCCGAGCCGCCGGCCGAGTCGCCCTCGACGATGAAGATCTCCGCGTCGCGCGGGTCCTTGACCGAGCAGTCGGCGAGCTTGCCGGGAAGCGTCGAGTTCTCGAGCGCCGACTTGCGCCGGGTGAGATCGCGCGCCTTGCGGGCTGCGTCGCGCGCGCGGGCAGCGTCGACGGACTTCGAAACGATCCGCTTGGCGTCGGTCGGGTTCTCTTCGAGGAACTCGCCGAGCTTGCGGTTGACCGTTTCCTTGACGAGGCCCTCGACCGGCGGGTTGCCGAGCTTGGTCTTCGTCTGGCCTTCGAACTGCGGCTCGGCGAGCTTCACCGAGATGACCGCGGTCAGGCCCTCGCGGACGTCCTCGCCGGAGAGGTTCGGGTCCTTCTCCTTGAGGAGGCCCTTCTCGCGGCCGTAGGCGTTGATCGTTCGGGTGAGCGCCGAGCGGAAGCCCGAGAGGTGCGAACCGCCCTCGTGGGTGTTGATGTTGTTCGCGAAGGTGAAGACGGACTCCTGATACGAAGAGTTCCACTGCATCGCGACCTCGACCGCTCCGTCGTCGGAGTCGTGCTCGAAGTAGACGGTCTTGCGGTGAAGCGCGTCCTTGTTCTCGTTCAGGTGGTGGACGAAGTCGACGATCCCGCCCTCGTAGTGGAAGGTGTCCTTTTGGCCGCCGGCGCGCTCGTCGAGGAGCTCGATCTTCAAGCCGCGGGTGAGGAACGCGGTCTCGCGCATGCGCTCCGCGAGCGTCGCGTAGTCGTAGGAGATCTCTTCGAAGATCTCGGGGTCGGGCGCGAAGGTGATCGTGGTGCCGGTCCGATCCGACTTGGCGCCCTTCTTGAGGTCGCCCTGCGGCTCGCCGCGCACGTAGTCCTGGGTCCACTCGAAGCCGTCGCGGTGGATCTCCAGGTGAAGCTTCTCGGAGAGCGCGTTGACGACCGAGACGCCGACGCCGTGGAGGCCGCCGGAAACCTTGTAGCCCCCGCCCTCGCCGAACTTGCCGCCGGCGTGAAGGACGGTCAGCACGACCTCGGCGGCGGGGCGCTTCTCCTCGGGGTGCTCGTCGACCGGGATGCCGCGGCCGTCGTCGACGACCGTGACCGACTCGTCGGGATGGATCGTGACCTGGATGTTGTCGCAGTGGCCGGCGAGCGCCTCGTCGACGGAGTTGTCGACGACCTCGTAGACGATGTGGTGGAGGCCGCGGGGACCGGTCGAGCCGATGTACATGCCCGGGCGCTTGCGCACCGGATCGAGACCGCGGAGAACCGTGATCTCGCCTGATGTGTAGTCGCCGTCCTTGGCGGTACCGTTTTTCTGCGCGTCGGCTTTACCGGCGCTCGTTGCTTTTGCCACTTGGACCTTTCGCGGGTTTGCCTCGCAGGGATCCCGGCCGCCGCGAGAGCGACTCTAGAGGCGCCCTCGGACGGGCCCTAGGCCCACCGATCGAGTTCACATAAGGATACCAGCCTCGAGGGTCGTAATTGGCATTACAGAGCCAGAAAAGCCCTGCAAATAAGCATAACTCTGAAACTTAGGTCAGCCGAAATCGCCACGGGCTGCGTCGGCGGTGAATCTGAGGCCTTCCAGGCCGTCTGAGATCGGTCCGGATCCGAGCGTTTCGCGAAGCTTTTCGAGCAGTACCGGACCCATCAGATCGAGCTCCTGAGCCCAGGTCGCAGAGCGGCAGGCGACCGTCACGACGCCGTTTCGCTCGGACACCGGATCGCCCTGCGCGGCGACGAGCGATCCCGCGGCGGCGGGCCATGACTCCTGCACCGCCGCGAGGAGCGTTTGCGGCGCGACCTCGGTCCGGACCGCCGCCAGCGCCGCGGCGAGCGAGCGCGGCGGCCCCTCGTCTCCCCTGCCTCGCCGGCTCATGCCGCCTCGGTCGCGTCGTCGACCCCGCGGATCGCAGCGCCCCCGCGAACTGCGAGCTCGAGCCGCTCACACGACGCGGGCAGGTGCGAGCTCTCCGTCGCGGTGACGAGCGTCTGACCTCCGCCGGCTTCGAGCCGGTCGCACAGGAGTTCGCGGCGCTCGGGGTCGAGCTCGGACGTCACGTCGTCGAGGAGCATCAGCGGTGGCTCGGAGCGTTCGGCAAGAAGGGCGTCGCGCTCGGCGAAGAGGAGCGCGAGGAGAGACGAGCGCTGCTGGCCCTGCGACGCGTACTTGCGAACCGCCTTGCCGCCGAGCGCGATTGCGACCTCGTCAAGGTGCGGCCCGTGCCCCGAGAAGCCTCGCGACAGATCTGAGGACCGCCGCTCCACCAGCTCGGCCCGAAGCTCCTCGGCGCTCGCTGCCGCAGATCGCGGCGCGTAGCTGAGCTCGGGCTCGTCAAGGCCGAGCTCGCCGGCGGCGGCGGCGAAGAGCGGTGCCAGGACCTCGAGCGCTCCGGCGCGGGCGTCCATCAACTCCATCCCTGCTTCGGACAGCTCGCCGTCCCACGCATCGAGCGAATCGGCGCTCGCCGCACCGGCGCGGATCCGGCTGACGAGCGCGTTCCGCTGCGCGAGCGCGCGTGAGTAGCGCCGGCGAGACTCCGCGCGGGCCGGCCGAAGGGCCGCGACGAAGCCGTCCAGGTGGGAACGGCGCGCAGCCGGCGGGCCTTTGACGAGCGCCAACCGGTCCGGCATGAAGACCGCGACTGGAGGGCGCACCGAGGCTGCATCCGGCATCACAGAGCCATTTACGAGGTGGCGACGACCACTCTCGCGATCGACGGCGCACAGGAACTCGCGCTGCTCGCCCTGGTCTTCGATCACCACCTCGGCGCGCGACAGCGGCTCGCCGAAGGCAATCGTTTCGCGGTCGGCGCGGGTCCGGCACGACCGGCCGGCGAGTCCCATGTAGAGGGCCTCGAGGATGTTCGTCTTCCCCGAGCCGTTGGCGCCGTGGAGGAGCGTCACTCCCTCCCCCAGCTCGATCTCGCCCGGCGCGAGGTTGCGAAAGCCGAGGGTTTTGAGCGAGACGACCCTCACCGGGCCATCGCTCTAGACGTTGAGCCTGATCGGCATCACGAGGTATGAGAAGTCCTCGTTGCCAACCGGGCGCAGCAGCCCCGGGCGAAGCGGCGAGGAGATCTGGACGGCGATCTCGTCGCCCTCGACCGTCTCGATTCCCTCGATCAGGAACTGCGGGTTGAAGGCGATCTCGAGCGGCTCCCCCGAGTACGGGGCGGGCATGCCCTCCGTCGCGTCGCCGATGTCCGGCGTCTCGGCGGCGACCGTCAGCTCGCCTTCCGCGAAGGCGAACCGGAGCGGAGCATTCCGCTGAGCGAGCTGGGAAACGCGGCGCGAGACCTCCAGGAGCTCCTCGCGTGGCAGGCGCACCTCGTGTTCGAACGTCTCGGGGATGAGCTGGCGCCAGCTGGGGAACTGCCCCTCGATGAGGCGCGACGAAAGCGCGACGTTCTCGAGCTCGAAGACGACCTGGTTCCGCGAAAGCGAGATGTCCACCGACTCGGCGGAGCCATTCGAGATCAACCGCGACAGCTCGCGCAGCGCACGGGCCGGCACGTTGGCATCGATCGGCTCAGCCAGCGAGGTCTCGAGCTTCGTGTGCTTGACCGCGAGGCGGTACGAGTCGGTCGCGACCATCGTCAGCGAGTCGCCCTCGGCCTGGACCAGGACGCCGGTCAGGATCGGGCGCACCTCATCCCGCGAAGCCGCGCGGGCAACGCGCTCGATCGTCGCGTCCAGCGGCCCGGACGGAAGCGTCGCCTTGCTGCCCTCCACATCGGGCAGCCGCGGGAAGTCCTCGGCGGGCAGGGTGCGGAAGTGAAAGCGCGCGTCGCCGGCGGTCAGCTCGACGTCGCGCTGCTCCGCGCGCAGTTCGAGCGTCACGTCGCCGGACGGCAGGCTCCGCGCCACGTCGGCCAGGAGCCGGCCCGGCAGGAGCACCGTTCCCTCGCGCTCGACCTGAGCGTCGGAAAGCGTGAGCGAGATGCCCATCTCCATGTCGGTCGCGCGAAGGAGGAGTCCCTCCGACGTCGCGTTGAACAGGATGCCGCCGAGCGACGGCAACGTCGAGCGAGATGAGACAGCACGGCCGGCGTGCCCGAGGGCGGTAACGAAGGATTCGCGTGGGGCGGTGAGCTTCATTGGTTCTTTCGTCCGGGGATCAAAACGGTTTCCAATTCATTCTTTCTAGAGGATCAGATGTATCAGGAGTGTGGGAAACGGTGGAGAAAGCGTGCTTTCTCAGTGTCGGTGCGGGAAAGACATGTTGATTAGTCCTGTGGACGGGACCCGGGAGTGTTGGGATCCGGCTCGTCGGCTTCGGGAGCGGGAAGGGTTTCCCCCAGGAGCGCACGGACCCTGTGGATATCCCCGGCGGTGGTGGAGCCGGGCTCGTTCCGGTCGCCGACCGTACGGATAGCGGAGATGACGGTCGAGTGGTCGCGGTCGAACTCGCGGGCGATCTGCGCGAGCGAGAGAGGCGTGAGCTCGCGCGACAGGAACATCGCGAGGTGGCGGGCCCGCGCGACGGCCGGCGTCCGCTTGGCCGAGAGGAGGTCGGCTTTCGGGACCGCCAGCACTGACGAGACCGCGTCCTGGATCGCCGCGACGCTTGGCGCGACGACCGAACCGGGCGCGACCGGCTTGTCGGAAGGCTTCGGGCCAAGAGCGCGGCCGACAGCGTCGCCGCTGAACGGCTCGCCGTAGATGGAAGAGACGGCGAGGACCCGGGTGAGGGCGCCCTCGAGCCGGCGCACGTTGCCCGGTGCACGGTCGGCGATCTGGCGAAGCACCTCGGGCTCGGGCAAGCCGTCGACCGCGTCGGAGGCAAAGCGCCAGAGGAGTGCGACGCGCGTGCGGAGGTCCGGCGGGTCGAGCTCGACGGTGAGGCCCCACTCGAAGCGGTCGCGAAGGCGCTCCTCCAATCGGACCAGCGAACCCGGCGGGCGGTCGCTCGACATCACGATCTGCTTGCCGGCGGCGAAGAGGGCGTTGAAGGTGTGAACGAACTCCTCCTCGGTGCGCTCCTTGCCCTCGAGGAACTGGACGTCGTCGATGAGGAGCGCGTCGAGCCCGCGGTAGCGCTGCTTGAAACGCTCGGGCCCGTGGGTCCTCAGCGCGGTGACGAACTCCGAGGTGAAGCGCTCGGCGGTGGTGTAGTGGACGGTCAGCTCGGGATGGTGGCCGCGCAGGTAGCTGGCGATCGCGCCCATGAGGTGTGTCTTGCCCAGGCCGGGCGGCCCATGTAGGTAGAGCGGGTTGTAGGCCTCGCCGGGCGCCTCGGCCACCGCGAGGGCGGCGGCATGGGCGAAGCGGTTGCCAGGGCCGATGACGAAGCGGTCGAACTCGTGCGAGGGGTTGACAGGCACCGGTTCGGCCACCCGCGCGGTGCCGGCGCCGGGGCTGACCTTCGACGGCGGATCGACGAGTTGGATGCGCTCGAAGCCGGAGCCGACGCGCCGCAGCGCCTCTTCGAGCGGGCCCAGGTAGCGCCGCTCGACCCAGGTCCGAACGCGGGTGGGCCCGGTCAGGTAAAGCGTTTCGGCCTGGGCACCTGCCGAGCGGAGCGGGTCGATCCACAGATCGAAGGTGGCCGCGGGCAGCGAGCGCTCGAGCTCCGAGCGGACAGCCGCCCAGGCCGATTGCGGGTCGCCATTTCCCCTTTTTTCAGGCACGCAGCCGACCATAACGACGGCTCCGCCGCCCCTCGCGCGCCACCCCGCAAATCGCGGAGAAAAGACTTCGCCCGCCGTTGCACATGCAGCGCCGCGACGCTGAGGCCGCTCTCTATACTGGCCGTCGCCCGCCCGAGCACCTTCGCTCCGGCCCCGCTGGGCCCCTCTTACTTATGAAGCGCACCTGGCAGCCAAAGAAGCGCAAGCGAGCGAAGACCCACGGTTTTCGCGGTCGTATGCGTACGCGCTCAGGCCGCGACGTGCTCCGGCGCCGGCGGGCAAAGGGCCGCAAGCGCCTTACCCCCTAATGCCCTCCGGGGATCGGAAGCGAGGCCGCCTCTCGCGGAGCGGCGACTTCGACCGCGTCTATCGCGAAGGCCGCTCGCATTCGAACCGCTACTTCGTTCTCTACGCCTTCCCGCGCGACGGCGCTGATGCCGAGCCCGAGGGCTCCGAGGAGCAGGACGCCCTGCGCCTGGGCCTCTCCGTCAGCCGCAAGGTGGGCGGAGCGGTCGAGCGAAACGCGGTCAAGCGCGCCATTCGCGAGGCTTTTTGGGCGCTTTCCGAAGGTCTTCCGCAGCAGTTTGACTTCGTGATCGTCGCCCGCTCGGACGCTGCCGGCCTGGTCGAGCGCGACGGCACCACAGGCGTGGAAACGGCGCTCCAGGACCTCTTCTCCGAGGCTGGGCTCGAGCGGAGTAACACGTGAAACGCACTTTTGGCGCATTTCGTGCGGCTCTCGTGGCTGTTTTCGTCGCCCCGATCCGCTTCTACCAGCGCTTTATCTCGCCTGCGCTGCCGCGTCGCTGCAAGTACGAGCCGACATGCTCGGCCTACGCGGTCGACGCCGTGCGTGAGCTGGGCGTGATCCGCGGCTCGATTCTCGGCGCCTGGCGCCTGCTGCGCTGCAACCCCTGGAGCCACGGCGGCTGGGACCCGGTTTCTGACCGCAGGCTCTTCCGCTCGCCTGAGAGCGCTGAGGTCGTGGCAGACCCACACAAGCACGAGGCGCACGCATGATCGTCGCGAACATCCTCCAGCCCCTGATCGACGCCGCCGACTGGGTCATCACCTTCTTCCACAACGACGTCGGCCTGAGCTGGGGCTTCGCGATCGTTGCTCTGACATTCACCACGCGCCTGATAATCCTGCCGCTGTCGGTCTCGCAGATCCGCTCGATGCGCGCGTTGCAGGCATACGCGCCGCAGATCAAGGCGCTTCAGGAGAAGTACAAGGACGACAAGCAGCGCCAGCAGCGGGAGATGATCGCGTTCTACCAGGAGAACAAGATCAATCCGTTCGCCTCCTGCATCCCGCTCCTGCTCCAGCTCCCGGTCTTCCTCGCCCTCTACCAACTGCTTAATGGTCAGGGCTTCAAGGACGAGATGCTCGCCGACCCCCCGGTCTCGTTCTTCTTCATCACGGACCTGACCGAGCCCGAGACAGGCGGGGCCCTGGTCGCCCTGATCATCCTCTTCATCATCACCCAGCTCGGCGCCAGCATGGTCATGGCCTCGCGCGCCGACAAGAACCAGCGGATCATCATGTTCGTCCTGCCGTTCGTGTTCGCGCCGTTCGTGATCGGCTTTCCCGGCCGGCCTCGCCGTCTACTGGATCTCGACCAACATCTGGACGCTGGGCCAGCAGACGGTCGTCCGCGTGTTCTTCCCGCCGCCGGAGATCCCGACGATCGAAGAGATCAAGGCCACCGAGCCCCCACCTCCGCCACCGCGCAAGAAGAAAAAGCGCCGCTAGGCGCCACTCGATAGAGTCGCGCTCGTGGCTGTGGAGGCAATTCCGGATGCGCCTGCGGAAAGGGTGCGCTCGATCCTCGAGCGCGTCATCGAGACGCTCGACGTCGAAGCTTCGATCGAGATCGACGAGTCCGAGCGGCAGATCACAGGCACGATCGATGGCGAGGACGTCGGCCGGCTGATCGGCCGCCGCGGCCAGACGATCGACGCAATCCAGTTCATCTGTTACCGCGCGGCCCAGCGTGGCGCCACCGACCGAAAGCGCGTGATCGTCGACGCGGGCGGCTACCGCGAGCGCCGGCGCGAGCAGCTCGAGGACCAGGCCGAGCGCGCCGCCGCCCGGGCGGCCGAGGCGGGCAAGGAGATCGAGCTCGAGCCGATGACTCCCTCGGAGCGGAAGGTCGTCCACGACTACCTGGCAGAGCGCTCCGGCATCGAGACCTTCTCGGAGGGCGACGAGCCCGATCGCTGCGTGATCGTCGCCCCCCTCGTCGAGTCCACCGACGACGACTGAGCCCTTCGCCGTGCCTGGCCTCACGCCTGAGGCTCGACTGAAGCTCGAGACAGTGCTCGAGTTGATCGCGGCTGATCCGCGCTCGCTCACGTCAGTCCGAGACCCCGCCGAAGCTTGGCGTGCACACGTCGCCGACTCCCTTACCGGCCTGGAAGTGCCTGCACTTTGCGGCGCCTCGCGAATCGCCGACCTGGGCGCCGGCGCTGGGTTCCCAGGCCTTGTCCTGGCGCTGTCCCTACCTCAGGCTCAGGTTGACCTGATCGAATCGGTCGGGCGAAAGTGCGACTTCATGCGCGACGCGATCGCCCAAGCCGGGATCACGAATGCGCGGGTGGTCAATGCGCGCTCTGAGGAGCACGCGGCCGCCGACGGCCGCGAGGCCTACGACGCCGTCACGGCCCGCGCGGTCGCGCGCCTGGCCACCCTGGCCGAGCTCGCCTCGCCACTCCTTCGCGACGGCGGGACGCTCGTCGCCTGGAAGGGCCGCCGCGACCCTGAGGAAGAAGCTGAGCTCGAAGGCGCGCTGGCCGCGACCGCGATGGAAACCGTGGAAATACGCGAGGTGGGGGAGAGCGCGGGCTACGAGCACCGCCACCTTCACGTCCTGCGGAAAGCCGGCCCAACGCCGCCGAACCTGCCGCGCCGCCCAGGCATGGCGAAAAAACGCCCCCTGGTGCCTGGCACCGTGCCTGGCACCAAGCTTGGTGCCTGACACCACGCCCGGTGCCTGGCACCTCGTCAGGTCGAGGTTCACGCGGCCGAGCTAGCCGACCCCGCAAGTACTCTCGCTCGCGATGGGCGCTGTTTATGCGATCGCGAACCAGAAGGGCGGGGTTGGGAAGACCACCACCGCCGTGAACGTGGCCGCCTGCGTTGCCGGCGAGGGAAACCAGGTGCTTCTGGTCGACTTGGACCAGCAGGCCAACGCGACGGTTGCGCTGGGCCTGGACCGCGACACGACGCCTTCCTCGTATGACTGCCTCGTGGGCGACAGCTCAGTCGCCGAGGCCGCGCGCCCCGCGGGCCCGGACAACCTCTGGGTCGTGCCTGCAAGCCGCGACCTGGCGGGCGCGTCGGTCGAGCTTCCACGCCTGGAGAACATGGAATACCGCCTGCGCGACGGCCTGGGCCCCGTGCGTGAGCGGTTCGCGCTGACCTTGCTCGACTGCCCGCCGTCCCTGGGTCCCGTGACCGTGAATGCCCTGGCGGCCGCCGACCGCGTCCTCGTGCCTGTGCAAGCCGAGTATCTGGCGCTCGAAGGGCTCGTCCAGTTCCTGGAAACGCTTGAACTGGTGCGCCGCGAGCTGAATCCCTCGCTGGTTCTGACCGGCCTCGTCATCACGATGCATGACGAAAGGACCCGTCTTGCTCACGACGTCGAGGCCGAATTGAGACAGCACTTCCCGGAACTGGTCTTCGACACCGTCATCCCGCGCAGCGTGCGCGTGGCCGAAGCGCCAAGTTTCGCGATCCCGGTGACGGAGCACGCACCAAGCTCGCGCGGATCGGTCGCCTACTCAGAGCTCGCGCGCGAGTTGGCTCGGCGTGAGCGAGCGGACAGGTTCAAGGTCGAACGAGGGGAAGCCGGCCTGGTCGGCCCCGTGATGGAGGTCAAAGCAGCATGAGCACAGCCAACCGACGCGGAATGGGCCGCGGTCTCGCCGCGATCCTGCCCCAGCCGGGCGAAGTGACCGAGCCGGCGCTCCGCCACGTACCGCCCGCGCTGATCCTCCCGAACCCAAATCAGCCGCGCCGGCGCTTCGACTCCGAGTCGATCACCTCGCTTGCCGAGTCGCTCCGGACCGCGGGCCTGATCCAGCCGTTGATCGTGCGCCCGCTAGCCGACGGCCGCTACGAGATCATCGCCGGCGAGCGCCGCTGGCGCGCGGCGCGCGAGGCCGGGCTCGAGACCGTGCCGGTCCTCCTTCGCGACGAGACGGAGGCGAAGCGCATGGAGATGGCGCTGATCGAGAACGTCGCTCGCGAGCAGCTCAACCCGGTCGACGAGGCGCGCGCCTGCGCCACCCTGGTCGAGGACCTGGGGCTTACCAAGGAGGAGCTGGGCCGCCGCCTCGGGCGAAGCCGCGCCGCGCTCTCAAACCTCATCCGGATCCTCGACCTGCCCGACGAGGCGCTCGAGCTGCTGGAAGCCGGCGCCCTGAGCGAGGGCCACGGCCGCGCGATCCTGATCGCGAAGTCCGCCGACGAGCGCCGCCAGCTGGCACGCGACGCGGTCAGCTCCGGCTGGTCGGTGCGCGAGACCGAGAAGCGCGCCAACGCCGGCGACTCGGCGCGGCCGAAGCTCCGCGCCGTTCCCGACGCCGACGTCGTCGAAGCGCTCCGCCGCGCCGAGGACGCGCTCGAGGCAGCGCTCGGACGCGGAGTCAAGGTTCGTGCGGTCGGCAAGGGCGCCGCGATGAAGGCGGAGATCCGCTTCGACGACATCGACGAGCTCCTCGCCTACGCGGACGACCGCGGGGTCTGACCCCGCCTCAGCTCGGCCAGATATCGGCGTTCGCGACCTCGAGCAGGTTGCCGGCCGGGTCGCGGAAGTAGAACGATCGCCGTTCGTCGGACCAGTCGTGGTCATGTTCGATATCGACGCCGGCCTCTGCCAGGCGTTCTCGCATCGAGTCGTAATGGTCCGGCGCGGCGAGGAAGCAGACATGGCCGATCCCCGAGCTGCCGTGCTGCGCGACGGGCGAGTCGTTCTCGGCCAGGAGCTCGCGGTCGAAGAGGAGGAGAACGCCGAAGCCGAGACGGAAGACAGTGCCCTCACGCCAGCTCGCGACCTCGGTGAGGCCTAACGTCTTGCGGTAGAAGGCGAGCGTTTCCTCGGCATCCTCGTGGTCGAAAGAGAGTGCTGTCTCGAGGATGCCCGATAGCTCGTTGTGCTCGCTCACTGCCTAGGGGCCCAGCCGATCGATGCGCCAACCGTCGCCATCCCGCCGGTACTGAAAGCGATCGTGGAGGCGGCCCACTTGGCCCTGCCAGAACTCGACGGTCTCGTGACGAACGACATACCCGCCCCAATGCTCAGGACGAGGCACGTCCAAACCACCGAAGCGCTCCGAGATCTCAGCGAGCATTGAGTCGAGCTCGGAACGGTCGGTCAGTCGGCCGGCTCTGCGGCGAGGCCCACGCGCCAAGCTGCGAGTCGCGAGGGCGGCTCGCGAAGTACTCGTCCGACCCAGCGGCGTCGAGCCGCTCGATCGGCCCGCGAACCCGAACCTGGCGATCGAGCTCGCGCCAGTAGAGGACCAGTGCGGCATGACCGCCCGCCTCGAGCTGTCCCGCCTTCGCCGACTCGTAGTTGGTGAAGAAGCGAAAGCCGAGCGTGCCAAAGCCTTTGAGGAGGACCATCCTGGCATCGGGCCGCCCCTTGGCATCGACCGTCGCCAGCGTCATCGCGTCGCGGAGCGGCACCTCTTCCGCGTCGGTCCACCACGCCGAGAACTGGGCGATCGGATCGCCCATCAGATCGTCGCGGTCAAGGCTCGGCATGTCGGGGCGGCGCGGGCTCACGCGCCGAGGCTACCCGCCTACAATGCTCCCTCCGCCGAGGACGTATCCCGGGCGATTAGCTCAGTCGGTTAGAGCGCGTCTCTGATAAGGACGAGGTCCCTGGTTCGAATCCAGGATCGCCCACTTGATGAATCTCGAACGCGACGCCGACGTCTTCGTTCTCAGCCTCGGCGACGGCGAGAACCGCTTCAACGGCGACTTCCTCTCCGAGTTCAACTCGGCATTGGACGAGGTCGAGGCGGCTCCGGCTCCCCGCGCGCTGGTGGTTACGGCCGAAGGGAAGATCTGGTCCAACGGGCTCGACCTCGAGTGGATGGGGCAGAACATGGGCGAAGTTCCGGCCTTCCTCGACGGCGTCCACGACATGTACGCGAGGGTGCTCGAGCTTGGCGTGCCCAACGCCGCCGCGATTCAAGGGCACTGTTTCGCCGGCGGCGCGATGCTCGCAGTCGCGCACGACTTCAAGGTCATGCGCGAGGACCGTGGTTACTGGTGCCTGCCCGAGGTGGACATCAACATCCCCTTCACCCCCGGGATGGCGGCGCTGGTCCAGGCGCGGAACCTCAAGCGCTCGTCCCACGAGGCGATGACCACGGGACGCCGCTACGGCGGTCCGGAGGCCGCCGAGGCCGGGCTCATCGACGAAGCGGTGCCGCTCGACGAGGTCGTCGCGCGGGCCGTTGAGCGCGTCGCTCCCCTGGCAAAGAACGACCCGGCGACGCTGAAGACGATCAAGCAGCGGATGTACGCCTCGGCACTCGCGCTCCTGCGGGACCGCGACGCGAACAGCCTCGAGATCCCAGACGCCGGCTAGGTCCTCACGCCTCGCGCCAGGAGCGCGGGCACGATCCGCTGGTGCGGGCCCTCGACGAACGACCAGACCCGCTTCATCACCGGGCCCCTGTGCTGGATCAGGGTTGCGATCAGTACTGAGTTCTTCTCTCGCTTGACCAAGAGCTCCGCCGGCATGCCGGTCCGCGACTGCGCCCCAAGGACTACGAAATCCGGCTCGGAGTGGCGGATGGGCCAGCCCAGGATGTTGTCCCCGGACCACGGCAGGCCGTGCTTCAGGCCGAGGGCGAACCAGGTGGCAGGCGCCGAGACCTTGAACCGCGCGGGAGCTCCCTCGAGGATCCTGCGGGCCCACTCCTCGGCGCTCAGCTCCATCGCGTGGTCCGTTTCGACCACGAAGCAGTCCTCGTAGTCGATGCGGGGGAGGGAGCAGAGGGCACGTGCGTTGGGCGGAAGCGGAACCTGTCTTGCCTCATGAGTCATCGCGACTCCTTTCGTCCGTTGGAAGACATAACATACATACATGTCTGTATCTACGCAAGTCGAAAGGAGAGAGCGCACCCGGGTCGCGCTGCTCGAGTCAGCGGCCAGGCACCTCTCCCGCTTCGGC
Source organism: uncultured bacterium (assembly GCA_963786495.1). Classification (GTDB taxonomy): domain Bacteria; phylum Actinomycetota; class Thermoleophilia; order Solirubrobacterales; family 70-9; genus JALZKA01. The sequence continues at coordinate 968,786 of CAWAZL010000002.1, forward strand.
TACGGCAACCTCAAGCTCGAGGAGGTCGCCAGGGACGCGGGATACACGCGCGGCGCGCTGTATCACCAGTTCGAGGACAAGGACGACTTGGTCCTTGCGGTGCTCGCCCGCGTTGACGAGACATGGAGGGAGGAGGCGGCGAGCCTCATCGAGCCGGGCCTGAGCCCAGCCGAGGAGCTCCTCGCGATGGCACGCGCCCACGCGATCTACTGCCGCCGTGACGTCGCCCGCTTCGCGATGGCTCTCCGGCTTGAGTTCTCAGGCCAGGATCACCCGGTGGGGCGGGAGATCGAGCGCGTCTCGGAGACCGGGGTGCGCCGCGCGACGCGTCTCATCAACGCGGGGCGCCAAGACGGCACCATCCCGCCGGGACCACCGGCGCGCACCACGGCCCGAGCCTTCATGAGCGCCCTCGAGGGCGCGGTGATCGGCGTCGCGGGGCGGGCGCCGCACGATGTGGTCCTCGCTGAACGCACTGCTGCCGGCGTCCTGGGCCTCAGGCGCTGATCTCGGCTCCGTCGCGCTTCGGGTCGATCAGGATCTTCGCGTGGGTCTCGGGGTCGCCGAGCGCATCGAACGCGCCGTCGACGCCTTCGAGCCCGACCGTGCCGGTGATGAGCGGCGTCGCGTCCACGTCGCCTTCGGCGAGCTTGTGGAGCGACTCGCGGTACTCCGACGGCGAATAGCCCAGGACGAACCGCAGGTCAATCTCCTTGTTGATCGCCATCGACGGGCGGATCCGGTCGGTGCCCATGCAGACTCCGACCACGACGACGCGCGTGTAGAGCGGCGCCTTGGAGATGATCTCGTCGATCACGCCCGGCACGCCGACGCATTCGAAGACGACGGGATGCTTCGGCTTGACCCCGGCGATCTCGGCGGCACGCCAGACATGCCACCAGGGCACGCGCATTCGATGCGCCTTCTCGATGACGCCGACCGCCATGTCGAGCGTGTCGGGCACGTCCGTGAGGTGCTTTTCCGAGGCAACCGTCTCATAAGGCGAATCAGTCGCGGGGTCAACGACGACGTCCGCGCCGCACGCCTGCGCAAGCGCTCGCCGGCCAGGGGAGAAGTCGCTCGCGATGACCTTTCGCACGCCCTTTGCCTTCAGGTGGAGGATCACGGAGAGGCCGACGGGGCCGCAGCCGACCACGATGGCGACGTCGCCCTTCTTGACGTCTGAGCGGCGCACCGCGTGGAGTCCGACCGCCATCGGCTCGGTCAGCGCGGCGTGGTCGGGCCCCAGGCCGTTCGGGACGGGGAACGCGAGCGACTCCTCGACAAGCATCTGCTCCGCGTAGGCGCCGGGTGCCAGCTCGGAGAGGCCCACGGTGTGGACCTCTGCGCCGCGGCGGACCAGCGGCACGGCAACGACCGGCGCACCCGCCGGCGCAGTCTTTCGGCAACCCGGTCCGTGTTCGGCGACCCGTCCAGTGAACTCGTGGCCCAACGTGATCGCCTGGTCTGAGCGCATGAAGTCGTCGTAGCCCATCTCGGCCATGACACCGGCGACCTCGTCGCAGTGGTGGCGGGCGTGAAGGTCCGAGCCACAGATCCCGGCGCGGGTGACCTCGATCAGGAGCTGGCCTTTGCCGGGCACGGGCGCTTCGCGCTCGACAACGGAGAGCTCGGCGCGCTGACAGGCGACTGCTTTCATGCCGCCAGCGTAAAGGTCCGGCGCTACCGCCTCTTGCAGCGGCCCTGCTCGATCTGGTGGCGGCCACTCTTGATCCGCTTGAGGCACGCGGCGTCCTTGCTCATCGCGGGCAGTGAGCGTTGCGCGGCGGCGCCTGGGACGTGGGCCGCGATCTCGGCGTCCGTCAGTGCGCTCGAGTAGACCCTGACGTCGTCGATGAGGCCGGTGAACCCTTCGTCGCCCCAGATCGTGTTGCCACCGATCCGGAACGCGCCGTTCGTGGGCGAGGCCGAGCCCATGCCGGCAACCTCGGAGATCTGGACGCCGTCGTAATAGATACGCCCGACGCCGCCGCTGAGGGTGAAGGCAAGATGCGTCCACTGGCCCGTCGGCGTATTGCCTGGCGGGTCCATCCCGTTCGGACCGACCCACGCGTTGGCGTTCGCGGCACCTGAGCCGGTCGCATATAACGCATAGGACTCAGTCCACGGCGGCGCTTCCTTCATCATCACCGTCTGCCAGGCCTTGGCACTCGACGGCTTGACCCACGCCTCGAGCGTCATCGTCGAGGTCAGGTCGAGGTCGCCGTCGTCCGGGACACTCACCATGCCGGAGCCGTTCAGGCTTATGGCACCGCCCTCGTGGCCGGCTGGCGAGAATGTGGCGCCGGACGCGCTCAGGCTCCCGTCGTGGGCGTTCCCCGACGTGTCGCGCGCGACTGAGCCGGAGCCGTCGTTGAACTTGAGCTCAAGAACGGGCTGGGGCCCGGTGGGCGGTGGGTCGACCGGCGGCGGATCTGACACCGGCGTGTCACGGTCCGCAACGATCTCAGATGCGCTCAGCGCCCGGTTGTAGATCCGTACGTCGTCGATCAAGCCGTCGAAGGCCTCGTAGTTCCAGATCTGGTTCGCGCCGATCCGCAGCGGCCCCGATGAGGGAGCGGCGGGATACGCCGGCCCACTCGCGACGAGCTGGCCGTTCACGTAGAGCCGCATCGTGTTGTTGGACATCGTGGTGGCCAGATGGGTCCAGGCATTGACGGGAATGGGGCTTGGGCTGAAGGCCCCTCCGCCAGTTGCCCACGAGTGCGGCTTGGGCGTTCCGTCCGTGCCCGCGTAGAGCGCGTACGAGAAACCCCCCGGCGGTGCCTCTTTCATCACTGCCATCTCCCAGCCGGTGAGCGTGTCGGGCTTGATCCAGCTCTCGATCGTGAACTCGCCGGTCAAGTCGAGCCGCGAGTGGTCGGCGACCGTGACCACGTCGTCCACGCCGTCGAACCTGAGCGCGTTGCCGCTGTGGCCGCCCGTGTTCCAGGTCGCGCCCGAGACCGCGCCGGTATGGCCGTTGCCGGTGCGATCGGTGAGCGAGGATCCCTGAGCTTCGTCGAAGGCATAGGCAGCGACCGGTCCGGCCGCCGCCGGGCCATTCACGGTGATGTTCACGGCCGCGCTCGTGGTGGCCGCGTTGTCGTCGTCGGTCGCTTTCGCGGTAAGCGTGTAGGTGCCGGCGCCCAGGCCTGACTCGGAAACTGAGAACGGTGAGCTCGTGTCTGTGCCAACCAGCGTCGAGCCACGGAAGAACTCGACCTTGGAGACCGTCCCGTCCGAGTCAGAGGCGTTGGCGGAGAACGTGTAGCTCGCCGGCGCGGTGAAGGTGGCCCCGGCGCTCGGCGCTGTGATGTTCACGTTTGGGCTCTGGTTGTTCGCAACGCTGACGCTCCGCGTTGAGCTGTCGACGACAGCGCCGTCGTTGTCGGTCGCCCTGGCCTTGAGCGTGTAGTTGCCCGCGCCGACATTCGACTCCGAAGCCGTGTACGGCGAGCTCGTGTCCGTTCCGACCAGCGTCGCGCCGCGGAAGAACTCAACCTTGGAAACGGTGCCATCCGAATCAGAAGCATCCGCCGAGTACGAGATCGACGCGGGGGCGCTGTAGCTCTGGCCGTTCGAAGGCGCCGTCAGCGAGACCGACGGGTTCTGGTTGTTGGCGACGGTGATCGACCGGGTCGAGCTATCGACGACCGCTCCGCCGTTGTCGGTCGCGCGGGCCTTGAGCGTGTACGAACCGGCGGCGACGCCGGACTCAGAAGCCGTGTAAGGAGAGCTTGTGTCAGTGCCGACCAGCGTGGAGCCGCGGAAGAATTCGACCTTCGTGACGTTCCCGTCCGCGTCGGCGGCATCGGCCGCATAAGAGATCGACGCCGGCGCCTTGAAGCTGGCGCCGTTGGCAGGAGAGGTCAGGGAAACGGTGGGGTCCTGGTTGCTTACGAGCTGGACCTCGGACAGGGTCAGCTGCGTGTTCGTCCCGGGATCCTGGATGCGGATGTACCGCGCGGTCGTGCCGACGGGCGAGGTTCCGATCGTGCCCGACGGGGTCAGCATGCGGTGCTCGGTCACTCCGGCCTGGTCTCGCAGGCCCTGGACCGAAGTCGAGTTGAACGGCGAGTTGGAGGTGAAGACCCAGAGGTCACGTTCGGTGCAGCAGTCGGCGCGAAGCCGGACGTCCAGGCGGGCGATCTGGCGGCTCTGCCCGAGGTCGACCTGCCAGAACGGCTCGGATTGGGACGAGGTCTGGCTGAAGCTCGCGCTGGTCTGCGTCGTATCGCCGTCCCATGCGCTCCAGGCGCGGCTCGCCGTGCTGGCCTGCGAGCTCTGCGTCACGCGCACCTGCGGCGCCTCGCCCGCGGTCTTGTCGAGGCGGACGACCGGGGCGACCGACGGCACGCCCTGGTTGTCGACGAGGAAGACCATGTAGTAGCCGGGTGGCGCCTGGTCGATGGAAGGCGCGGTCATCGAGACGCGGCCGGTGGTGGGTGACACGGGCAGCTTCACGTACGACTGTCCCGCGTTCACCTGGTGTGTGGTGCCGGCCATCCGGATCATCGAGGCGGACGCGATGTTCGACGGGTTGCTCGTCGCGATTGAAAACGACTGGCCGGCCGCGACGCTTGCGGGGGCGTCGGTCGCGGTTGGGCGAGTGGCCAGCTGGCCCGAGCCGTCCTTGCGGAAGAGGTACGGGGGCGAGAAGAACTGCCCGTTCGGCTCCTGGACCTCCTCGAACGAGGATCCTGCCGACCAGACTCGGCCGTCGGGGAGCAGCGCGGCCACCGAGTGGTAGGTCCGCCGGCGGGCCATGTTCGCCATGTTCGTCCAGGTGTTCGACGCGGTCGAGTAAAGCTCCGGCGTCATGACGGGCGTGCCCTTGGTGTCGTTGCCGGAGCTGTTGCCGCCGACAGCGAGGACGTCGCCGGTCGGAAGCGTCAGCGCCTGGCCGGTCATGTGCGGGAAGCGGCTGTCGGCAACCCGCGTGTAGGTGGGGTTGGCGCCCGAGGCGTCGATGACGAGGCTCTGCGTCGAGGTCCCGCCGGAGTTGTAGAACATCGTGTACGGGCCGATCATCGTCCGTACGCCGCGCCTGCGCGTCTGCAGGTTGCTCGAGTTCGAGATCGTCGATAGGTTCGTGCCGCTGAGGAGGTAGCGGCCCGGCCCCTGCGTGGCGTTGTCGCCGACGTCCTCGATCACGAAGTTGCCGCCTGGGGTGCGGACGAGGTCCGGGTACCAGTTGGTCGGGAAGGTCGTGTTGAGGTTCGTGCTGGCGCCGGTCAGCTGGTTGAAGCGCTCGATTCCAGTGCTGGTGCCGCCCGCGACGATCGGGTTGCCGTCGCGATCGATGGTCCCGCCCGGATACCAGCGCCTGAAGTTCATCTGCCCGGCAACCGTGAACGTCTTCGAGTCGGGGTCATAGATCTGAACCTCGCTCGTCGCCCCGCCGCCGGAGTCTGTGCCGCCGCCGATCACCGCAAGGCGCCCGTCCGGGAGCGTCGCGATCAGGCTGCAGAAGGTGGTGCGCGGCGCGATGTTGTTTGTGCGCGTGATCGCGCCGGTGGCGGGATCGAGGACCATCGCGGGGCCGTTGTTCGGAACGGGGCCGAAGTTGGGGGGCTGGTTCGCCTGGTCCCAGGCGACGATCTTGCCGTCAGGCGTTACGCCCATCGAGACGGGGACGACCGGATAGGTCTGGAGCGCGCCCCAGGAGCCGACCTGTCCGGGGTCCTGCGCGAAAGCTGAGGGAGCGAAGACGCACGCCATCCCCGCCGCGAGCACGATGGCTCGCGCCGCGGCCCTCCTTGGCAGCGAATGCATCCCCCGACACATACGACCATCCTATGCCTGGAGGTGACGCGAGTGTGAGAAGAGGATGAGAGCTTCTCTTATGAATACGCGCGCCTTCCGCGACAAAGGTGCCAGGCACGGTGCCTGGCACCGAGTAGCTTTCGCGCCGCCGATGGCCACCGTTCACGAGACCTACGACTTCGATGTTCCCGTCGAGCGGCTCTACGAGTTTTTCTCCGATCACGAGAACCTGAGCCCTGTGCTCGGGCTCAACGTCGAGCGGATCAAGGAAGGCGAGACGGAGCCGAACGGAGTCGGGTCGGTCCGCAAGCTCTCGGCGAAGGGCCTGATGCCGTTCGAGGAGACGGTGACCGAGGCGATCCCGAACGAGCGGATCGAGTACCGCGTCACCAAGGGAACGCCGCTAAAGAACCACCTGGGCGTCCAGGTCTTCTCGTCGACTGGTGAGGGCAAGAGCCACCTCGACTACTCGATCAACTTCGACACCACGGTCCCGGGCCTCGACAAGCTGATCGCAAAGGGAGTCGGCCGCAGCCTGCGGCGCGGCTTCCCCAAGGCTGCATCCGCTCTAAGCTGAGCGTGTGCAGCGGATGCAGATCTACGGCGTCTCGTTCGACATGGTCGGCAAGCAGCCGATCGTGCTTCTGAAGACGACCGAAGGGAACCGATTTCTGCCGATCTGGATCGGCCACCCGGAGGCTGCCGCGATTCTGATGAAGCTCCAGGGCGCCTCGACGCCGCGCCCGATGACCCACGACCTTCTGATCGAGATGCTCGAGCAGCTCGACGCCAAGTGCGAGCGCGTCTCGGTCACCGAGCTCCGCGACAACACGTTCTACGCCTCGATCACCATCTCGGTGAACGGCTCGGAGATCGAGATCGACTCGCGCCCGTCCGACGCGATCGCCCTGGCCGTCCGCTGCCAGGCCCCGATCTTCGCCGCCGAGGACGTCATCGAGGAGTCCTCGATCGAGTTCGAGCACGAGGTGGAGGACACCGACGAGGTGGTCGAGAAGTTCAAGAGCTTCCTCGACGAAGTCACGCCGGAAGACTTCGCGTCCGAAGACCAGTAGGGCACTTCACTCCGTAAAGCGAGGGGTCAGACCCGGGGCCAGACCCCAGGCGTGGGTGTTTCGCTTTGGTGTGACAACCGTCACAGTTCCGTATTCGCCGTGGGAGGATGGTGGGCGTGATGCGCCAAAAGCTCCCGCCCGGACCGCGCACGCCCAGCCTTCATCAGGGCATGGGCATGTGGATGCGCCCGATCGCCTGGCTCGAGCGGAACCGCCGCATTTACGGCAACCGCTTCACGACGAAGTTCCCCTTCACCACGCCTTTCGTGGTCATCGCCGATCCCGAGCAGGTCAAGGAGATCTTCACCGCCCCGCCCGATGTGCTGAAGCCCGGCGTTGGCGCGCGCGTCCTGCTGCCGCTGGTCGGCCCCAACTCGGTGCTCCTCCTCGACGGCGATCACCACATGTCGCAGCGAAAGCTGATGCTCCCCGCTTTCCACGGCGAGCGAATGGAGCGCCTGACCGGCCTCATGTCCGAGGTGACGACCGCCGAGGTCGAGTCCTGGGGCGACGGCGAGATCGAGCTCCACCCGCGCTTTCAGTCGCTGACGCTCGAGATCATCCTGCGCGCGGTGTTCGGCCTCCAGCCTGGTCCGCGCCTCGACGCGCTGCGCGAGAGCCTCGCGCACCTCCTCGCCTTCGGCGACAACCCGCTGACGCTCCTGCCGCCGCCCGAGGACCCCGCGCGCCTCGAGCTGACCGAGCGCGTCTTCAACGCTGTTGGTCCGATCAAGGGGTTTGTCGACAGCCGCGATGTGATTGACGAGCTGCTCGTCGAGGAGATCGAGGAGCGCCGCTCCGCCGGCGATGAGGACTCCGACGACGTCCTCTCGATGCTCCTCGCGGCCCGCCACGAGGACGGCTCGCCCATGACGACCAAGGAGCTGCGGGACGAGCTGATGACGCTCCTGACCGCCGGCCACGAGACGACCGCGTCGTCGCTGGCGTGGCTCGTCAGCCGCCTCGCGCGCGAGCCCCGCGTCTTCGGCGAGCTTCGAAGCGAGGTGGATCACGAGGAGGGCGGCCCATACCTGAGCGCGACGATCACCGAGGCGCTGCGGAGCCGGCCGGTGGTCCCGAACGCGATGCCGCGGTATGTGGCGAAGCCGATCACCGTCGGCGGTTGGGACTACGAGCCCGGCGTCAACCTGGTCGCGAACGCCTACCTCATCCACCACGACCCCGAGATCTACCCCGATCCCTACACCTTCCGTCCCGAGCGATTCCTCGACGAGAAGCCCGGCACCTACACGTGGATCCCGTTCGGCGGCGGGCGACGGCGTTGCCTGGGATCGAGCTTCGCGGTCCTCGAGATGAAGGTCGTGATCGCCGAGCTCGTCCGGCGCTTCGAGATCCAGGCGACCACCGGCGAGCCCGAGCTTGCGCGCCGGCGGAACATCACGGTGCGGCCGCACATGGGCGCTCGCGTCTCGCTCGGCGCACGGGAGCGCGAGCCGGTCTCGGCATGAACGCCGAAGAGGGCAGCCGCCTCTTTCGCCTGATCGAGCGGCGGCTCATCATCGCGAGCTGGGTTGCGAACGCCGGCGGCGCGACGGTCGTCTTCATTTCGGTCGGCTTCCTCGTTGCCGCGATCTTCGACACCGAACAGAGAGACGCGCTGGGGCGCGACAACCTGCCGCTCGTCATCGCGTGTGTCCTCGGCTTCGGCCTCTCGTTCACATGGATCGCGAGCCGGGAGCGCAAGGCGGCGATGGGCTGGCTTCTGGAAGGCCGCGAGCCAACCGACGACGAGAGCCGGCGCACCCTGCGCCTGCCTGTGTTCGCCGCGATCCTCACGGCCGTCGGCTGGTCAATCGCCATGATTCTGGGAGTCGCATTCAACCTCGACCATTCGTTCGGCGCCGCGGCCACCATCGGCGCGGCGCTTTGGATCGGTGCCGAGGTGACGTCGGCGATTGCGTTTCTCATCAACGAGCGGACGCTACGCCCGGTTATGGCGATCGTTCTGGCCCAGTACGAGCCCGACCGCCTGACCGCGCCGAACGTGCGTCAGCGACTGATCGCCGCCTGGAGCTTCGGGACCGCCGCTCCGATGCTGAGCGTGCTGGCCGTCGGGATCATCGGCCTTACGAACAGCTCAGCCGATGCCGAGGCCATCGCCGGCGCGTGCATATACCTCGGCACAGTCGCGTTCGTGCTCGGGTTCATGGTGACGATGATCACCGCCCGAGCGATCTCCGATCCGCTCGCGGCCATGCGCGAGGCCGTGGAGCAGGTCGCAAGCGGAGACTTGGACGTCCGGCTCGACATCGACGACGCGAGCGAGGTCGGCCGACTCCAGGCCGGCATCAACCGGATGGCCGGCGGCCTGCGCGAGCGCGAGCACATCCGCGACCTCTTCGGCAGGCAGGTGGGCGAGGACGTGGCCCGCGCTGCGCTTCGCGAGGGCACCACCCGCCTTGGGGGAGAGGAGCGCGAGATCGGAGCGCTATTCGTCGACCTCACCGGCTCGACCTCCATGGCGCTCGCAATGCCCCCGTCCGAGGTCGTGCGCCTCCTCAACAAGTTCTTTCGCGTGGTGGTCGACGTGGTCGAGACCGAGGGCGGCTTCGTCAACAAGTTCGAGGGTGATGCGGCTCTGTGTGTATTCGGCGCGCCCGTGGCGAGCAACGACCCTGCCGGTCAGGCGCTCTGCGCTGCGCGAAAGCTGGGCGCGCGCCTAGAGCGCGAAGTGCCCGACGTCGGCTTCGGGATCGGGGTCTCAGCCGGCAAGGCGGTCGCCGGGAACGTCGGCTCTGAGCAGCGCTTCGAGTACACGGTCATCGGCGATCCGGTGAACGAGGCCGCGCGCCTCTCGGACCTCGCGAAGGAGCGCCAGGTGGGCGTCGTCGCCTCCGGCGCGGCGCTTGACCGCGCGAAGGGCGACGAGCCCGATCTGTGGGAGGCCGGAGAGCGAACGGTCCTCCGCGGACGCCTGGAGGCGACGCTCCTCGCCTCGCCGAGGGGCAAAGAGCGCGCCTCCGTGCCAGGCACCTAGCGTGGTGCCAGGCACCACGCGTCGCACCTGGCACCCAGCGCTTAGCCCACCGCGCAGCGGAACCAGGTCTCGGTGGCTCCGGACGCGCCGGCGTCCTCCGTGGTGACCTCCCCGTTGTACGTGATGCCCCACGCGCTGGTAGTGCCGGCCAGGTCGATGTCGGCCGTCCACTCGATCGTTCCTCCGGGATGGCTCGGCGGCGGGATCGACTTGATGTCGCTCGCGCGCCGCGCCGAGTGGAGCTCCGCGAAGGAGACCATCCGCCGGCCGGCGTCCGAGCACGTCTCCATGTCCGTGACGAGGTGCTTCGAGCTCACCCGCGGCTTCTTCTCCATGCAGATCCCGATCGTCTTGACCGTCTTGTTGGGACACCCGCCCGCGGCCCTCTCGCTCGTTCTCGACTCGACGGCATAGGCGCTTCCGCTCAGCGCCAGGACAGCCGCCACGATCCCCCAGTGATGCCGGCGCAGGTAGCCGGCGAGTGCGGTGATCATCGTGTTAGTTCCCCAACGGGAAGCTCAGCCCATGCTCCTCGCACAGGGCGGGCACCTTCTCGAAGTCGAACTCCAGGCCGTACTTCATCGCCGTCGGGGCGATCATCTCCGGTGAGAAGTCAGGCCTCGACATGAGCGCGGCCAGCTCATCGAAGTAGTGCTCGAAGCCGCCCGGGCAGATGATCTCGAGGATCCGGCACGGCTCGTCGCCGGCGTTCCAGAACGTGTGCCACTGGTCGCGCGGCTTGAACACGAAGTCGCCCACGTCGGCAAAGACGGTGTCGTCGCCGAGCAGAGCGCCCATCCGGCCCTCAAGGACGAAGGAGTACTCGTCTTCCTTGGAGTGCTTGTGGACGGGGGCCACGAGGGTGCGCGGAGGAATCGGGTGCTCGACGAGAGAGAACTCGCCTCCGGTCTCCTCGGCCCAGGCCATGAACCGGACGCCAACGCTTCCGAGGTCGATGGACTTTCCATCTGCCGGGCCGAGCTTGCGTGGTCCTTGCGACGCATCGAAGCGGCGTAGTTCTGACGGTGCTGTAACGGTGGTCATTCGAGGCTCCCCTTAATTCGTTAAACAGTGGTGTTTAGCGAACCTAGCATAGATCCACAGCATCTGTCAAGATTGATTGAACACGGATGGGTAACGAAACGAAAAGCGCCAAGTCACGGACGTACAGGAAGCGCGTTCGCGCCGAGCAGGAGGAGGCCACGCGCGAGCGGATCACCGCCGCTGCGGTGAAGCTCCACGGCACCATCGGGCCCGCGAAGACGACCGTGAGTGCGCTGGCGGAGGAGGCGCGTGTCCAGCGCGCCACCGTCTACCGCCACTTTCCCGACGAGGTGGCGCTCTTCGCCGCCTGCACGGCCCACTACTGGAGCAGCCATCCTCTGCCCGACATCGAGTCCTGGAAGGCGATCCGCGACCGAGGCGATCGTCTGCGCCACGGCCTCGCCGAGTTCTATGCGTTCTACACGCAGAACGAGGCCATGCTCGAAAATACCGCTCGCGATGCGCACCTGGTCGAAGCTATGAACGAACCTCGCGCGGCCTTCCTCGGGTTCGTCGAGGCCGCAGCCGGGAACCTGATGGCTGGTCGCCCAGAGCGCGGCGCGGCGCGCCGGCGCACATCGGCCGCGGTCTCCCATGCGCTCCTCTTCGCGACCTGGCAGTCGCTCACCCGCATCCAGGGGCTTTCGAACGCCGAGGCGGTCGCCGTGATGGTCGGCGATGGTCGAAGGCGCCGGCTCGGCTCGGGCCCCTCGCTCGGCCCACGCCTGAGGGCCGGGTACGTCAGGGGCTCGGTAAGGGTCATCCCCAATAGACAGGGAGCTCAATCTGGCGCGAGCCTTCCTCCATCAACCACTATCCCAATGGAGGAAGCAAATGACTGACCAAGACACAACGAAGTAATGCCGCCGGCGGAGCCGCCGCCCGAGCCCCTTAAGGACCGGCCCCGCCGCCTGCTGCGCTCGCGCTCAGACCGGATGCTCGGCGGCGTCTCAGGAGGGCTCGGCGAGTACTTCAGCGTCGATCCGGTGATCTTCCGGATCGGCTTCGCGGTAACGCTGTTCTTCGGAGGCCTCGGCGCCGTGCTCTACATCGCGCTCATGGATCTTCGTCCCGTCTGAACAAGCGGACGGGACGGTGGGTTCGAGCGCCCCGCGAACATTCGGGCGCGTAGTGCTCCTGATGCTCGTCGCGATCGCGGGCCTGATCGGTCTCGCGATCATGGGGGTCGGAGCGGCCTGGGCAGCAGCGACTGGCAACGGAGTCCTCGTGGCGATCATCGTGATCCGATCGGGGCGCCCTGGTCGTGGCCGCATTCGAGGCGGCGCCCGTTGGCTGATCCTGCCCGCGCTCGCGCTCGCCGTCCCGCTCGGCACCGTCGCCGCCGCGGACATCGAGTTCGAGGGCGGCATCGGCGAGACCACCCACACTCCGCAGACAGTCCGGGCGATCCCGGACGACGGTTACGAGTTCGGCATCGGCGACCAGCGCATCGACCTGCGCGAGCTCGACTGGACGAGAACAGCGTTGTCGAGGTCAAGGCGGACCAAGGAATCGGTCGCATGCTGATCATGGTCCCCGAGGACGTCTGCGTCGACGGCGACATCGACTCGCGTTACGGCGTGGTCGAGATCGGCGGCCGAGGAGTCGAGCGAGTCGCTCCGCTCGGGCTACAGCGCGACGCCGCGGCTCGAGCTCGACGCCCACTTGGACGCGGGAAAGATCGAGGTCGTCAACGACGACGACGTCGGCCTCGGCGAGAACTTCGGTGGCAACAACGGCATCGCGCGGGACGAAATGCGCGACCGGATGGCCGCCGCATGCACCTCCGAGCCGAGGACGAAAGGGGCGACCAGGCGGCTGATGAACGCCGCGTTGATCGCCTCTCCCTGGGAGCGGGCCTCGGTCTCATTGCGACCGGGGCCTTGCTCCTGCTCGACCAGGACGGCGTCATCGAGCTCTCGTTCGGTCTCTTCGGCGCGCGTCGTCGCGATCTTCCTCGCCGGCGACCGGGATCGCGCTCTTGTGGCGCCGGCCCGCAGCAACCCGGTTGCCGCGCCGACCGTCTCCGAGACGCTGACCGCGCCCGCGGAGCCGCGAGCGCCACCGCGACCTCGACCCCGAGCGGGACCGCCTGCGCGATCTCTACCGCGGCGGCTTCGGCATCGCGCTGATCGCCGGGGCGGCGCTGATCGTCCTGTCGCTCACGGGCGCGCTCGACTCGTTCGACGACAGCGATGCTGACGATCGTCGTCGCGATCCTGGCCCTCGCGCTGGTCCTCGCGCCGTTCTGGTGGCGCCTCGGCCGGAACCTCGCGACCGAGCGCGCCGAGCGGATCCGCTCACAGGAACGCGCCGAGATGGCCGCCCACATCCACGACTCCGTGCTTCAGACGCTGACGCTCGTCCAGAAGCGCGCGGATGACCCGCGCGCCGTCGCGCAGCTCGCCCGCGCCCAGGAGCGCGAGCTTCGCGGCTGGCTGTTCACCGGCGACCGCGCGCCCGCGTCGGCGAGTCTGGCGGCGGCTCTCGAGCAGGCGGCCGCCGAGGTCGAGGAGGCGCACCGCGTGCCGATCGAGGTGGTTGCAGTTGGCGACGCGCCGGTCGGGGAGCCGGGCAACGCGCTCGTCGCGGCGGCCTCGCGCGAAGCGATGGTGAACGCCGCCAAGTTCGCGCCCGACGCCGGCGAGGTCGCCGTCTACGCCGAGCTTGCGCCGGTGCGCTCGCAGGTCTTCGTCCGCGACCGAGGCGACGGATTCGACCCCGAGGCGGTGCCCGAGGACCGCCGTGGCGTCCGGGAGTCCATCATCGGGCGCATGGAACGCTCCGGCGGCTACAGCCCGCATCCGCTCCAGCGAGGCCGGCACCGAGGTCGAGCTCACGATCGAGCCGGGTGGCGCCCCTTCATGAGCGAACGTCCCGCAGCGGGCCCTATACGACCTGGCGTGGGACGTTCGCCGACCGTTGTCATCGTTGACGACCACGCGTTGTTCCGCTCTGGGGTTCGCGCGGAGCTCGAAGGACTCGTCGAGGTCCTGGGCGACGCCGGATCGGTCGAAGAGGCGGTGCGGCTGATCTCCGAGGCAAAGCCCGACGTCGTCCTGCTCGACGTCCACATGCCCGGCGGTGGAGGGGTGGAGGTGATCCGCCGCGTCGCCGAGACGGCCCCAGCGCAGACGCTTCCTCGCGCTGTCGGTCTCCGATGCCGCCGAGGACGTGATCGCCGTCGTCCGTGCCGGCGCCCGCGGCTACGTGACGAAGACGATCTCCGGGCCCCGAGCTGGCCGACGCGATCACCCGCGTGCGCGACGGCGACGCCGTCTTCTCACCGCGCCTCGCCGGCTTCGTCCTCGACGCCTTCGCGGGCCAGATCACCGAGGCCGAGGCCGATCCCGAGCTCGACCAGCTCACCCTGCGCGAGCGCGAGGTTCTGCGCCTCATCGCCCGCGGCTACCTCTACAAGGAGATCGCGCTCGAGCTCTCGATCTCGCCGAAGACCGTCGAGGCGCACGTCTCGGCGGTGCTCCGAAAGCTCCAGCTATCGAACCGCCACGAGCTCAGCCGCTGGGCGGTCGAGCGGCGGCTGGTGGACTAGCGATCCGTCACGGGGCCGTGACGGCCCAGCTTCCGAAGCTGTAGTAGTAGCCGCCTGCGTTGGCTGCCGAGAGCACGTTGACCGTGAAGCCCAGCTTGGCGGGGAGAACGGGGTCGAGGAACGGAACGTCTCCCGGGTCGCGCTGGCCGTCATCGACCTCGTAGACGCAGAGGTGGCCCTCGTCCGCCTTTGGCTTGAGCACCGTACCCGGACACTCAGCAACCGGAGATCCCCCCTGCGGGAGGAAGTGAAGCTCCGGCGTGAACTTCAAGGGCTTCTGGTAGGTGATCACGTTGTCCGCGAACTGGCCCTGACCCGCGGCGCCCTCGAAGTCGCTCACCCGATAGAGCCCCTTCAGCGTCTCGCCACTCTTGAGGGTGCCCGCGGCGCGCGAGTTGCCGCCATCGCCGAGCTTGACCGCGGCGTAGCTGCCGCCTCCCAGCGCGACGAAGAGCGCCGTTAGTGCAACCGCCATCGAGGCCGACGGCCTCTGAAATCCTGTCTTCAACACACTTACCTCCCGTGTCCCTGATGTCGCCCCGCGCAGAGCGAGGCCTCACCCGCATGATCCCACTCCAGCCCGGCGAAGCAAGGCCCGGCAAGTCTGGACCGCGCGGACGGGGTGAACCGGCGGGTCGCCGCATAGCTTGAAGCGGATGATCGAGAGGGGAAACCGGGGCGAGCGCAGCCCGCGCAAACGAGTGGGACCCAAGGCCGTCACGCCGCGGGGAGCCGGCCTCCGGCGTTCGGCGGGAACCGCGCGCTACCGAGTCAGGAGTCGCGCGGATCGCCGGGGGTAGTCGGCCATTCGGCGTCGGCGTTCGTCTGTTCGAGATCGGAAAGCGACGGTGCTCCGCCCGAGCCGCCGCCCTGGAGGCGGGGGATGACGAGCGTGTAGATCAGACCATCGAAGATCGCCATGCCGACCAGAACGGCGGCGATCCAGCGGTCGTCCGGCAGAGCGAAGAAGAGGACGACCGCAAGGGTGAGGCTGAAGAGCACGGAGATTCGACCGATCGAGCTCCAGTCCGTTCTCTTGATCATGTCGCGATTGTAAGCGCTTCTTGAGGGGTCAGACCCCTCAAAGAACGCTCACACTTACTCCGCTGAGGTCAGGAGCGAAAGGTCGCCCGTGTCGCGGATCTCGGCGGCGACTTCCATCGCCCGCTCGAAGCCGAGGCGCTTCGAGACGTCCCAGAGCCACGAGCCGAAGCTGATGCGCTGCGCGCCGGCTTCGAAGATGCCCTCGACCGTCAGGTTCGGCCACGCGAGCACGTTCACAGGCTTCGAGACCGCGTCGCAGACAGTGCGGATCTCGTCGTAGGCTGCGAAGCCCCGGCGCGTAGAGGACGTCGGCGCCCGCCTCCTCGTAGGCCTGAAGGCGGGCGATCGTGTCGTCGAGGTCGTTAAGCCCGCGGAGCTGGTTCTCGGCGCGGGCGGTGAACGTGAACGGGAAGTCGAAGCGCGCGCGCCGCCTCGACCGCAGCCTCGACCCGGGCGACCGCGTGCTCCAGGCAGTAGATGACCTTGTCGTCGGGGTCCCAGTCCTCGATCGAGCCGCCGACCGCGCCCGCCTCGCCGACGCGCGTGATCGCGAGCGCCGCCTGCGCGGGCTCGGGCGCCGTAGCCGTTCTCGAGGTCCATCGCCACCGGCAAGTCGGTCGCGCCGTCCAGCTCGCTGGCGTGCTCGACGATCTCGTCCAGCGTCACCTCGCCGTCCTCGCGCCCGAGCCGCTCGGCGAAGCCGGCGCTGGTCGACGCCAGCGCCTTGAAGCCGAGGCCGTCGAGCCCACTGCGGAGTCGACGTCCCACGGGTTGGGAAAGATGAACGGGTCGCCGGAGTGGAGCGCCCGGAACGCCTCGGCCTTTCTCGGCCTGGCGTCACGCGACCATCCTCTCAGCCGCCGACGTGACGAGCCGGTCGCAGAGCTCCTCGAAGCCGATCCCCGCCGCCTCGGCGGCCATCGGGAAGAGCGAGGTGTCGGTCAGGCCCGGGCACGGCGTTCACCTCGAGCACCTCGGGGCCGTCGTCGCCCAGGATCAGGTCGACGCGCACGAAGCCGGCGCAGTCGAGCGCCTCCCAGGTCGCGACCGCGACTCGGCGCCACGGCGCCTCGTCGTCGCCGAGCTCGGCGGGGCAGATGAAGTCGGTGCGGCCGATCTCGTAGCGCGCCTCATAGGAGTAGCGGTCCTCGTCGTGCGGGCGGATCTCGACCGCGGGCAGCGCCTCGCCCTCGAGCATCCCGACCGAGAGCTCGCGGCCCTCGACGTGGCGCTCCAGGAGGACGCGGCTGTCGTAGGAGAAGCGCCGAGACGATCGCCTGCGGCACGTCGTCGCGCGACGCGGCAAAGCGGACGCCCAGCGCGGACCCGCCGCGCGCGGGCTTGACGACCAGCGGGTAGCCCAGCCGCTCCTCGATCTCCTCCAGCGCGTCGGCGGCGCCGAGCTCGGAGAACGCGGTCTGCGAGAACGAGACCCAGTCGGGCGTGGCGATCCCATGCTCGCGCAGCGCCTGCTTCGCCTCGGCCTTGTCGGTCGAGCGCCGGCACGACGAAACGCCGGGTCCGGTGTAGGGGATGCCGAGGATCTCGAGCAGTTCCTGGACGGTGCCGTCCTCGCCGTCGGCGCCGTGAAGCGCGACGAACGCGACGTCGGGCCGCTCGGCCTTGAGCCGCTCAACCAGGTCATGTCCCGCATCGAGCGAGACGACGTCGTGGCGCTCGGCGCAGCGCATCCTCAACCCGAGCGCCGGAGCCGAGCGACACCTGCCGCTCAAGCGACCGCCCGCCTTTGAGAACCGCGACCTTCACGCGTCGGGATCCCGCCTTCGCATCGGAACGACATCCCCGAGCTCCCCGGTGCCAGGCACCTTGCCTGCGTTCGGGATGTGAGCCCTCGGTATCTGGGTGCCTGGCACCAAGGCGCGGTGCTCCCGGGTGATCGCCCCATAGAGCGCCACCTGCTCGGCCACAACCGCGCCGATCCGGCGGATCCCCTCGCGGATCTCTTCTTCGGTCGAGCCGGAGAAGTTCAGGCGCATCGAGTTCTTGCCGGTGACGCCGTCGGCGAATGCGGCGACGCCGGGGACGAATGCGACGTTTTCGCGGAGCGCTCGGGCGAGGAGGTCGGTGGTGTCGATGTAGTGGGGGAGCGTCGCCCACAGGAACAGGCCGCCCTCGGGCTCGGACCAGGTCGCTTCGGCGGGGAAGTGCTGCTCGAGCGACTCCAGCATCGCGTCGCGGCGAGCGCGGTAGACATCGCAGAGCTCGTCGACGTACTCGCGCCAGCGGCCCTCGGCGAAGAACTCGTCGACGAAGTACTGCGCCAGCGTCGAGGTGCAAAGGTCGGAAGCCTGCTTTCCGAGCACGACCTTCGCGAGCACCGGCGGCGGCGCGCAGAGCCACCCGAGGCGAAGGCCGGGGGAGAGGATCTTCGAGAAGGTGCCGAGGTAGACGACGTAGTCGCCACCGTCGAGCTCATAAAGGGTCGGCAGCGGATCACCCTCGTAGCGCAGGAGGCCGTACGGGTTGTCCTCGACGACCAGGATCTCGTGCTTGCGCGCGATCTCGACCAGTTGACGGCGGCGCTCGAGCGAGAGGGTCTGGCCCGCCGGGTTCTGGAACGACGGGACCGTGTAGATCATCTTCGGCTTGCGCCCCTGCTCGGCCAGGTCGAACAGCGCGACCTCGAGGAGCGCGACGTTCATGCCTTCGGAGTCCATCTCGATCTGGACCGTCTCGGCCTCGTAGGAGCAGAAGACGGGAACCGCGCCGGGGTAGGTGGGCGCCTCGGCGATGACGACGTCGCCGGGGTCGAGCAGCGCCTTGCACATCAGGTCGATCGCCTGCTGGCCGCCTGTGGTGACGACGATGTCGTCGGGATCCGGGTCCATGCCCTCGGCGGCCATGACCTGGCGAATGCATTCCTTGGTCGAGGCGAAGCCCTCGGTCGGCCCGTACTGGAGCGCCTCGGCCGATGACTCCTGCGCGATCTTCGTCATCTGCCGCGCGAACGACTGGGGCGAGAAGGTGGAGGTGTCGGGCAGGCCGCCCGCGAGCGAGATCACGTCGGGTCGCGCCGTGATCTCCATCAGGTCGCGCATCGCCGACGAGCGCATGACCTGCGTGCGCTTCGCGAACAGGCCCGCGTAGCGCTCGAGGTCGCGCGCGGTCGTATGCGCCTTGCGATGGCGCCGGGGCGCCGCGGGGTCGCGACGCTCCGGCTTCCCGTCAGGTTCTGGGGTGGGCTCGGCCACGCGAGAAGTGTGGCGCAACCCGCTTGACCTTCGACGCGAACCTCGTATGGCCGGGCCGTGAGGTGCGGGTGCCGTTCCGAAGCGCGCGCCGCGCGGCGGCCTGAGCGCTGTCGGCCCTCGTTCCCTCTGTCTGCTCCAGGTGTGCGAATAGTGCTGCGAACATCTCGTGCTCCTTCGGTCGGTTTCGCTTTCTGGAGTCAGCATCCCGCGGTTGCAATTTCTTCGCGCTTGATTTAGACTGGGCTTAATGATTCACTGGAACTTCGAGCTTGAGGACATGGCCAAGACGCGCTTTGCCATCTCGCCGATGTGGGAGACGGCGGCGGCCATAAATGCGCTTCGCAATCCCAATCTCGTGGCTACCCACCTGCCGTGGGTAAAGCAGATCCGGCCTCTGATCAGGCACATGGACCTCACCCCGGCCTTCGCGCTTCTGCGCACTCAGGGCTATATCGCGGACTTCCTGACACCGCCGCCCACGACGCCTCTCGCCTCGTTCGCCGACGAGCTCGAGGTAGTCCGCTCCACCCCTACCGAGCTGATCCTCCATGACGTCCGGCTCCTCGCCGAGTCCGGCGACGACCTGGAGGCCCTCGAGCCGTTCCTCTCCGACCCGCGCGGCGAGGTCGAGCGCCTTGCTGACGTGCTTCAGATCTTCTGGCAGCGCGCCGTCGAGCCCCATTGGCATCGCGTGCGGTCTCTGCTCGAGGCGGACCTGATGTATCGCTCGCGCCGGCTCACCGAGGGCGGATTCGAGCGGCTCTTCGGCGACCTTCATCCCAGCGTCGTCTGGAAGGACAGGACTCTGACGCTCACCGAGAACAAGTGCGAGACGGACGGCTCGCTCCATGGACAGGGACTTCTTCTGTTGCCGTCGGCCTTCTCGTCTGCGCGGACGTTCGCGATGACGGAGCAGGGCTGGCAGCCGACCCTGATCTATCCGGCGCGCGGCGTCGCGCTCTTATGGGAGTCGGGCGGCGCGGCCTCGCCGGAGGGCCTCGCCAAGGTGATGGGGGCCTCCCGGGCCGCGCTCTTGACAGACCTCGACGCTCCGCGGAGCACCAGCGACCTGGCCGAGCGCCTGGGGATGACGGCCGGCGGTGTGTCCCAGCATCTCGGGGCGCTGAAGGAAGCCGGCCTCGTCACCGCACAGCGCAACGGGCGCTCCGTCCTTTACTGCCGCAGCGCAGTCGCGGACGAGCTGGTCGTGGCGTGAGCCGCGCGTAGTGGCAGCCGAGCCCCAATCCGTGCAGAACCGCCGCCTATTGCGGGCGCGCGACACGATGGACCGCGCCTACGCCGACGCGCTCGACATCGAGTCGCTCGCGGAGTCCGTCCATCTCTCCCGCGCGCACTTCATCCGGTCGTTCAAGGAAACGTTCGGCGAGACGCCGCATCGCTACCTCCAGCGCCGCCGGATCGAGCGCGCGATGCGCATGCTCCGCGAGACCGACGAGGACGTCACCGGCATCTCGATCGAGGTCGGCTTCCGCAGCCTCGGCACCTTCAGCCGAACCTTCCGCGACATCGTCGGCGTCTCTCCATCCGAGTACCGCGAGCGCGAGCAAGCCGCCCCGAAGGCCGCGATCCGAGCCGGCGTCCCGGGCTGCTTCGCAGCCAAATGGGACCGCCCGCGAATATGATAGGGGTCTGTCCCCTTCGTGCCGGAAGTGAGCACTTTTGGAGAAGCGGACGCGCCGAAGCCGCTCTAGGTTGATCGCATGTTCAAAGAGATCACCCATTCACGTGTATTTGTCAACAACCAGGACGAGGCGCGCGACTTCTACGTCGACAAGCTCGGCATGGAGGTGTCGGCCGACGTCGACCTCGAGGTCATGCGCTGGCTGACGGTCAGGGTCCCAGGCTCCGACCACAACCTGCTCCTCGAGCAGTCGGACGCTTCGTTTCGCGACGAGGACTCCGCTTCGCAGATCAAGGAGCTCATGTCGAAGGGTGACGCCTGCATGTTCATCCTCGAGACGGATGACTGCCACGCGACTTTCGACGACATGAAGGAGAAGGGCGTCGAGATCATCGAGGGCCCGACCGATCGCTTCTACGGAATCGACGGCGCGGTGCGCGACCCGTTCGGGAACCACATCCGCATCACCGAGCCGAAGGAGATCACCGAGATGCCGACCAAGGCGACCCCGGACGCGACTCAGATCATCGAGTGAGACCCGGCTTCACCTAGCCGCGCACGCGCTCGCCACCCGGCGGGCGCGTCGGCGTTCGCTCAGCCGCAGACGCCGCCGTCGTTGACGTAGAGGCCGTAGGTGTATGGGTTCGGCTCGCCCACCACGTAGAAGAACGGGGTGACACAGAGCGGGCCGGGATTGTCGTTCTTGCCTTGGAGGGTCACCTCGAAGACGCGCTTCTCTTTCGATGCGAGGTCGAACTTGTAGCCGGACGAGTCGTCGACCTTGTTTGAAATGTCGTCGCCGCCGGTTAGCCACCGAACCTTGTAGTCGCCGACCCCGTCGCCGCTGAGATTCTCGACCAGCTTCAGCTTCCGCTTCTGCGAATCACGGTTCCTGATCCGCCAGAACACGCTCTCCTTCTCCTTCCCGACGTTCTTTACGACGGACGTGAACTCGATCCACTTGGTCCCCGCTGCCTTTCGGAAATCGAGATCGACGGGGGCCGGTGGTTCAGGCCCGGCGACGGCGATCGAAGCGAAGAGAAGGAAGGAGATCGAGCCGAGAAGGAGCTTGCGCATGCCCTGACTGTACGCCTGATCGCGTACCGGCGCGGCTGACGGCGAGCGCAGGTACCTTGGATCAATGCTTCCGTACAGGCGAGGACTGACGGTCGCGGCCCTCGCGTGCGCGCTCGCGCTGCCGGCGTTCGCCGAAGCGCACGAGGGCCACAACCCGTCCCTCCTTGAGGGGCCGGGCGGGGGCCCGGGCCCCGAACTCCTCCACGCCCCGGCGCCCAAGCCCGCGCCGCAGCTGCGCAACAAGGCGCCGTGGAGGGCGGATCCGCTCCTCGTCTCGGGCGCCTCGGCCTATGTGCGACGGCGAGTTCATCTACCAGGACTACCTCTACGACGACCACGGCGCCCAGGGCCTCGGGCGCGACCCGTCCGACCCTCGTACCGGCGACGACACATTCTCCGCGCCGAACGGCACCTACACGTATCCGACGAACGTCAAGCGCTACCGCAACAACATCGCCGACCTCGTCGAGTTCCGCGTCAAGCACCACCGCCACTCGACCTACTTCCGCCTCACCTTCAACTCGATGACGAGGCCGAAGGCGGTCGCGACCACGATCGCGCTGGGCGAGTCCGACGCGCCGGTCGAGCTGCCGTTCGGGGCGAACGCCTCGGCACCCGCCGACCAGTTCATGTTCGTCCGCGGCCGCAAGGGCGTGCTGCTCGACGCGGGCGAGGAGACGGGCAAGAAGATCCGCGCCCGCGTTTCCAAGAAGCGGCGCCAGATCACCTTCGCGATCCCCTCGAAAGTCTGGGACCCGAAGAACTCGACCGTTCGCATGGCTGCGGCCACCGGCCTGTGGGACAAGGCGGCGGGCACCTACCTACAGCCGACGACGCAGGCGACCGCGACGCAGCCGGGCGGAGCGGTTGGGCTGGTCGAGCCGACGGCGATCTTCAACGTTGCCTTCCGCTTCGACGAGCCGCTGCCGGTGATCGCCGACCCGGGCTCGCTCGTCGACACGGCCTGGTGGCGCGAGAACGCGCAGGGCGAACAACTGAAGACGGGCAACCTCTCACCGTTCTTCGCCGAGGTCGACTTCGGAAAGCTCCGCTCCGGCAAGACGGACCTGATGAAGAACGAGCCGACCGGCGTCCCGACCAGGGGGCCGGTCAACCGAG
Organism: uncultured bacterium; assembly: GCA_963786495.1. Lineage (GTDB taxonomy): Bacteria > Actinomycetota > Thermoleophilia > Solirubrobacterales > 70-9 > JALZKA01. The sequence goes on from CAWAZL010000002.1 coordinate 991,317, forward strand.
TCCTCTCGAGTCGCTTCTCGAACGGCCAGGGAGTCCAGTACGTGGACGCCGGCTGTGGCGATGCGGATGGCTGTCCCGGCCAGTTCCTCGGCCGCCTCCAGCCCTACTCGATCTACGTTCCGGACCAGCACGCGCCGCCGCGGGGCCGCGGCCTGACGCTCCTCCTCCACTCGCTCGGCGGTTCGTTCAACCAGATGCACGGGACCAAGAACCAGTCCCAGTTCGGCGAGCGCGGCAAGGGCCACATCGTGATCACGCCCGAGAGCCGCGGACCGGACGGCTGGTACTACGGCCTGGCGGGCGCCGAGGTCTTCGAGGTGTGGGCGGACGTCGCGCGCCGCTACAGGCTCGACCCGCGAAAGACGGCCGTGACCGGCTACTCGATGGGCGGCTACGGCACGTATAAGTTCGCGACGCAGTTCCCCGACCTCTTCGCCTCAGGCCAGCCCACTGTCGGCCCGCCCGGCATCGGCGTCGCGGGCGCTGGAGAGGTGCCCGGCTCCGGGACGACGGCGATGCTGCCCTCGCTCCGCCACATCCCATTCATGATCTGGAACGGCCTCGAGGACGAGCTCGTGCCCTACCCGGGCATCCTGCCCCACCGCCAGGCGTTCGCCGACCTCGGCCTCGCGCACTTCTTCGACTCCTTCCTCACCGCCGAGCACTTCACGTTCGCGATCAACGACGAGTACGGGCCCGCGGCCGATTTCCTCGGCGAGCGCCGGGTCGAGCGACACCCCGCGCACGTCACCTACGTCCGCAACGACTCGATGGACTTTGCCGAGTTCGGAACGAAGGCTGACGGCGCCTACTGGGTGCGCGGCGTCAAGACAGCGGGCGACGGGCTCGGCACGATCGACGCCTTCTCTCACGGCTTCGGCGTCGCTGACGACCAGGCGGGCGCGGCGCAAACGTCCCTTGGCGTCCTGACCGGCGGCTTGATCCCGGCGCTTGCGTTCGAGCGCCAGTCCGTCGCGGTGGCCCCCGGCGCCTCGGCGCCCGAGGCCGACGAGCTCGAGCTCGACGCCCAGAACGTCGCGCGGATCAAGGTCTACGTGAAGCAGGCGCGCCTGAGCTGCGATCCGGACATCACCTATACGGGGGATGGCCCGCTCGAAGTGAGGCTCGTTGGATGCCCCGGCGCACCGCTCCAGCTCACGCCCTAGCGCGTAGTTTCGCTGCAAATCGCCGCATTTTTTCGAGTACGTAGAAACCCGCAACGAAGTTAGGGGAACTCCCCGATGCGCGGAGCGCCCAGTTGGCGGAGACTCATCGCGCGAGCGTCCTAGGGTTTTTTGAGGAGAGGGGCTCTGGACCTCAAGGTTCGGTGCGGTCCCGGGGGGACCGGCCGGGCCGGCAGGGCTCACATGGAAGTGGGGGACGAGGCGAGATGGACTTCGCCATGCCTCGAATCGCCTGTAACGCGCAGGACCCTCGCGCCACCAATCAGCGAGGAGTACTGTCCGCAAGACGAGCGATTGGGGAAGCCGTGATGTTGACGAAATGTGCCGGACCTGTGCTTGTAACCGTGGTGTGCCTGGCGATCGCTGCCGCGCCATCCACCGCGAAGCCCATCGGTTCGGAAGGCGGCTTCACCTACGTGAAGAAGTCGAAGACGCTCGCCGACACGACCCCTTCCGACCGAGTTGGAGCGGAGGTCAACGCGAAATGCCCCGACGGCTCTGAGCCGACGGGTGGTGGCACCTCAGTCTCGAGCAACCCGGCGGGCGCTTTTGTTTCGGCGAGCGGGCCGCGTGGGCAAAGCTGGCGCTCGGGCGCGTGGCATTTCGGCCAGCCGAAGGGGACGGTGACGGCGTGGGGAGTCTGCTTCGACGACAAGAGCGAGGTTCGCGTCGCCTCCGCGATCTCGGCGCCCATCAACGGCGGGGCTTCCTCGACCGGCGCACCGGACTGCGGCACGACAGAATCTGTTTCCGGCGGCGGGGTGCTGCCAAGTGGCGCCCCGGAGGAATGGTGGATCCACTTCAGCGCTCCTCGGGACTCGGCCGGCGACCTCGACTCGGAACCCGACGATGAGTGGCGCGCTCAGATCTTCCACCAGCCCACATTTCAGCCCCAGGATGCACTGTTCGCCTCCGTATGCCTCAAGACCATCAAGCCCAAGTACGAGGCCCAGGGGGTTGCGTTTACCGAAGATCCTCTCGTGACCGCCTCCGTCGAGTGCCCGAAGCGGAAGTCCGTCGCCGGTGGAGGGCCGGACGTGTCCGGTGCCCCATCGGCAACCCACCTCGTGAAGAGCCAGCCGCTCGATTCCGGCGACAAGGGCAAGATCCCTGACGACGGCTGGAAGGTGACAGTCTCGAATCCGACGCTGACCGAGATCGACGTCGTCGCGTACGCCGCCTGCGTGTAGCCCCGAGCCACTAGCCTCCGGGCCGCATGGAGCTTGCCGAAGCTGGAGCACAGGGCCTGGCCCTCGCCGTCGCCTCGGGCGCGCTTTTCGGCGCCGCCGCCCTTCGCGGCAACGCGGGCATCGCGCTCTGCGCGCTCGCTGTATTCCTCGGCGCCTTCCTCTACGGCATGTCGCTCACCGACGCCCCCGACACCGACCATCCGGCCTGGCCGGGCTGGGTGATCGGCGCGCCGGTCGCGGCGCTCGCGTACTTCACGCTCCGTGACGTCGCCTCGGTGGCAGCCCAGCGTGCGGGCGAGGGTGGAGCCGGCGGGGTCGCGTTCATCATCGCGGTGGCCGCGCTGGCGCTGGCGGGGATCTCGCTGCTCGGACCGGCCGCCTACGTCGGCGTCGTCGCGCTCCTTGCGATCGTCTACCTCGCGTTCGCGCGCCGCAAGCGCTCGGCCGAAAAGCACGCGGGCCTCCGATCGCTCCGGTGACCGACGCCCAAGAAGCTCTGCCTCGTCTTCGTCGACGCCCTTCGCACCGACAAGCTCCTCGAGACCGTCGAGGCAGGCGACGCGCCCAACCTCGGCGCGCTGATCGAGCGCGGGCACATGATCGAGGACTGCGTCTCCGCCTTCCCGTCGGTGACGCCGGTCTGCACGTCTGAGATCGCAACCGGCGCCACGGCCGACCGCCACTGGATCCCGGGCATGAACTGGTACCACCGGGTCGAGCGGCGCTACGTCGAGTACGGCTCGTCGTTCGAGGCGACGCGCGCGTTCGGGCTCTTCCGAGCCACCTACGACATCGTCTACAACATGAACATGGCCCACCTCTCGCACGAGGTGGAGACCTTCTTCGAGACCCTGGGCGACGCCGGCGTGCGCACCGCCTGCACCCCGTTCCTGATCTACCGCGGCCGCACCCGCCACGAGGTCTCGCTCGAGGGCCTCTTGAAGCGCGGCGCCGTCGCGGCCGGCTTCCGCCACGCCGTCTACGGGCCGGACGAGCTCTTCTACGGCGAGCTCTTCGGCTCGCGCCCCGTGCCGTGCAAGCCCACCCTCGCCCGGCCGGGCACCCGCGACGAGTACTCGGCGTGCGTCTCGAAGGAGCTCGTAAAGGACGACGCCTACGACTTCCTCCTCTTCAGCCTCCCCGACAACGACCACCACTCCCACCGCTGGGGCCCGGACGCGACGCCCGCGTCGATCGCCCACGCCGACCGCTGCTTCGGCGAGCTGGTCGAGGCGTGCGGCGGCATGGACTCTTTTCTAGAAACGCACGCGGTGATCATGGTCGCCGACCACGCCCAGACCGACGTGACCGAGGCGTATGAGCTGATCGCCGAGCTCGAGAAGGAGTGGCGCGTCTTGCAACCCTCGTCGGACACGCCCGAGACGGCCGAGCTCGCCGTCTCGCCTGGCGCCCGCGCAGGGCAGGTCTACGTGCTGGTCGACGAAGACCGCGAGGCCGCCTGCCACGCCGACATCCGCAAACGCCTGGGCGCCCTTGCGGGCACGGACCTGGTCGCATGGCTCGCCCGCCCCGACGGCTCGCCGGTCGTCCGCCGCACGGCCGGCTCGCCCGTCGAAAGCGATCCGCGCACCGAGGCGGTCGTCGAGACCGAGCGCGGCGAGCTTCGCTTCCGCCCCGGCCGCGCCGGCAAGCGCGACCGCCGCGGCCGGCGCTGGCACGTCGACGGCGACCTCGACGCGCTCGCCCTCACCGTCGACGGCGCCGCGATCGACAGCGCCACCTACCCCGACGCCCTGGCGCGCCTGTGGTCGGCGCTCGTCAACCCGCACTCCGGCGACGTGATCATCTCCCTCGCCGAGGGGTACGAGTGCGTCGACTGGGGCCAGACCTCGCACGTGGGCGGAGGAAGCCACGGCTCGCTCCTGGCCTCGGACTCGCTCGCGCCCCTGGTCCTGGTGGGCTTCGACGAGGACACCGAGGCAAAGCACGAGCAGTGGCGGATCACGGACATCGCGGGCCTCGTCCGCGGGCACTTCGGGCTTGACCTCGTCGACAACACGCTCGACAACGCCACGAGCATCAAGGTCGCCTGACGGTCAGAGCTGACCGTCGACGAACCCGGCCATCAAAACGAGCATCGCGCCGATCTCGCTGACGATCAGGGCGATCATGAAGGTGTGGACCGCGCCCATGGACGTGCTCGGGTCGCGGAACTGGTTGTCGGTGTCCCCGCGCCACCCTTGGTACACGTAGCCGAGCACCGCGGCCAGGAAGAAGGTAAAGAGGAGTCCAGCGCAGATCAGGTCGACGAGCTCTGACCAGCCGCTGAACTGGACGAAGACCGCCACGAGAATCAACGCGAAGCTGTAGAGGAGTGCGGCGCGGTGGGCGGTGTCCACGTAGGGATGGGCGAGGTGGGTCGGGGGCGTAGCCATCCCGCGGTACTTCCAGATCCCGAGGACGAGCGCGAGGACGAACATCGCCCCCGCCGCCAGGATCACAGCCTTCGTGTCGCCCCCGAGCTCCATGGGCGGATCCTATGCCCAAAGGGGTGAGGAAACCACCCCTTTGGGGTCTTTCACCGCCGCTCCGCTCCCGGAGCAGGAATGATGGCTCGCGCATGAGGCGGGCGCGATTCATCCTGGCGTTGGTTCTGGTCGGCGGCGCGCTGTTCGCTCCTCCCGCGCACGCGCAGCAGCCGACGGCGCCCGCCGCCTATCCCGACACGCCCGAGTTCTTCTCGGTCTCCGGCCGCGAGGCATTCGAGATTGCCCGCGAGGAGCCCGAGGTCGCCGAGCTCACGGCCGAGCTGGGGCGGCTGACCACGCGCGAGGAGGTGCGCGACGACGGGCGCTGGCAGGTCGGCTTCTTCGACTCAGACGACGACGAGGTCGTCCAGGTCCACGTCGACGGCGGCACCGGCGAAGTGCTCGAGACGTGGACCGGGGTGCAGGTCGCGTGGTCGATGGCGCGCGGATACGCCGGCCAGTTCGGCCACGCGCTGAACGCGCCGTGGGTGTGGATCCCACTCGCGCTCGTCTTCTTCTTCGGCCTCTTCGACTGGCGAAAGCCGCGGCGGATCGCCCACCTGGACCTGCTGGTGCTCCTGAGCTTCGGGGTGAGCCAGATCTTCTTCGACTCGGGCGACGTCGGCGTCAGCGCGCCGCTCGCCTACCCGCCGCTCCTCTACCTCCTCGGGCGCATGCTGTGGGTGGGGTTCCGCGGCGGCGGCGAGCCGGGACTGCGGCCGAGCGCGCCGCGGATGTTCCTGATCGTCGCTTGCCTGTTCGCGATCGCGTTCCGGGTGACGCTGAACGTGACCGACTCGGGCGTGATCGACGTGGGGCTCGCGGGCGTCGCCGGCGCCGAGCAGATCACCAGCGGCGAGCCGATCTACGGCGAGGGCCGCTTCCCCAAGGACGTGCCGACCGGCGACACCTACGGCCCGGCGAACTACGCCGCCTACGTGCCGTTCGAGCTCGCGCTGCCGTGGTCGGGCGAGTGGGACGACCTGCCCTCGGCGCACGCGGCCTCGCTCTTCTTCGACATCGCGACCGTGTTCGGCCTCTTCATCCTGGGCCTCCGGGCGGGACGAACGCGGGGTCAGACCCCACGCTCGGGGTCAGACCCCACGCGTGAGCTCTGTCCCCAGCGCCTGGGCCTGATCCTCGCCTTCGCGTGGCTCACCTACCCCTACACCACCTATGCGCTCCAGTCGAACACGAACGACTCGCTCGTCGCGGCGCTCCTGGTGTGGGGGCTGGTCGCGCTCGGGTCGCCGATCGGGCGCGGCGTCCTGGTCGGCCTCGCGGCGATGGTGAAGTTCGCGCCGCTCGCGCTGGTGCCGCTCTACGCGGTGGGAAAGCGCGGCCTCTCGGACCGCCTCGACGGCTGGCGGCCGGACTGGCCGGCGCTATGGCCCGTGCTCCTCGCCGGCGGCGCGACGGCGTTGACGATCGCGCTTCTCCTCATCCACCCGGCCGTCGACCCCGGCCTCGCAACCTTCTACGAGCGCACGGTCGAGAGCCAGCTCGACCGCGACAGCCCGTTCTCGATCTGGGGCCAGGTCGACGGCGTCGACGCGATCCAGGGGTTCGTGCTCATCCTCGCCGGCATCCTCGCGATCGTCGTCGCGTTCCTACCGGGCCGGCGGACGACGGCGCAGTTCGCGGCGCTCGCGGCGGCCGTGGTGATCGCTTCGCAACTCGCGGTCGATCACTGGTTCTACCTCTACATACCGTGGTTCTGCGGGCTGGTGTTCGCGGCGCTGGCGCTTGGCGAGTCGGCGCAACGAGGCGAGGAGCCGAGCGGGTCCGCAGCGCCCGCTTGACGCCGGCGGCCGCCTCGCGTACGGTGGGCGAGTGAAGCAAGATCGCAGGGTCACTTTACGCTTCGCGACAGGGGGGCTGGTCGCGTTCGTGCTCGGGTTGTGCGCGGTTTGGCCGGCGACCTCGCACGCTGGCGGACCCTCGGTGATTCGCTTCGCCGAGCCTGTCGGCGACGGCGCAGAACCCTGTGCGCAAGCCGATCCCTGCGAGATCTTCCGCGCCGTCGAGTCGGCCCCGAGTGGCGCCCAGGTGATGCTTGCTCCGGGCACCTATTCCCTCGGCGCAGAGCAGGTGCTCGACGTGCCGATTGGCGTCGCGGTGCACGCGACCGGCGATGCGACGAACACCACGCTCACCTCCTCGGCCCAGGTCGGGGTCTCGATGCTGGGTCAGGGGACCCTCACCGACGTGACCATCCTCGGCGTCAACTCTCGAAGCCTGATCGTCTTCGGCGATTCGACTGCGCGCCGCGTGTACGTCCAGAACTCGACGAGCGCCGACTCCGCGTACGCGTGCGTCGGCTACTACGCCGCTCTGATCACCGACTCGGTCTGCAACGCAACGGGCCAGCTCGGGAGCGCCGTTGTGAACCTCGCGGAGGGCGGCACTTCGGCCCTGACCCTGCGAAACGTGACTGCAGTCGCGTCGAACGGCGGCCGCGGCATCTGGGCCGTTGCAGCGCCTGGCGATGCGGTCATCACCGCGCGAAACACGATTGCGATCGGCGCCCCAGACGTTCGCGCGGACGCCGGCGTCGGCAGCGTGGCCTCGATCGACCTCGACTTCTCGAACTTCTCCGGCTTTGAGGCCGGCGGCGGCGGGTTTACATCGGTGACCCCGCCCGGCTCCCTCGAGAACCAATCGGCCGAGCCGATCTTCGTCGACGCCGCGAACGGCAACTTCCGCGAGGCGCCCAACTCGCCCACGATTGACGCGGGCTCAACCGCGGTTGTCGCGCCCACCGACACGGACCTGGACGGCAACGCGCGCATGTTCGGAAACGCGCCGGACATCGGCGCCTACGAGTCGCTGTTCGTCGACACCACACCGCCCTCCGTCGAGATCACGAAGGGCCCCAAGAAGCGGACCGCCAAGCGCAAGGCCACCTTCAAGTTCGAAGGAGCGGACAACGTGACCGATCCGGGAGATCTCGTCATCGAGTGCGCCCTCGACGAGAACAGCGACGAGAAGTTCAAGCCGTGCACGTCACCCCAGACGTATAAGCGGCTGAAGCCGGGCAGGCACCAGTTCTTCGTCCGCGCGACCGACGAGGCGGACAACATGAGCGAGCCCGTGAAGTACGGCTGGAAGGTCCTGAAGGACTGAGCCGCCAGCCTTAAGGCACTAAGCGGGAGACGCAACCGTAGCTTCCGCAAAGCGCAGCTAGGCGGCTATATCAGCCGCAGACGGTGCTGCTGTTCACGTAGAGGAAGCCGTACGCCTCGCTGCCGGGCGGCGTCGGCAGGAACGCTCCGAACGGGCAGAGCTCGCCGGGGTTGTCGACCTTCGGCGTGATCGTCAGCTTGAACGTCGTGTGGTCTTCAGCGTCCAGCTTGAACGGGTAGCCCGCTCCGAAGGCGTCCGAGGTCACGTTCTTGCCTTCCCGCTTCCAGCGCAACTTGAAGTTCCCGAGAGGGTCCGAGCGGTCATCAAGCAGGACCTTCTCTTTCCCCGGCGTCGTGTTCTCGACGCGCACGAGGTAGGTCTTGCCCTTTCCCTTCTTCTCGATCGTGACCTGGCCGCCGTTGATGTCGGGCCCCGTCCTTTTCTTCTTGACCGTGACTTCGAGCGGGACAAATGGCAGGCGCCGCCGCGACTGGTTGCAGGCCTCGGCCGGCGTGCATTGGTCCAGGTTCCCGTTCCTCTTCGCAACGTTGTCGTGGCTCAGGGCGCCTGAAGCGGAATCGATCCCGTAGTCGCCGTTGCGGTTCGCGGTGTTGCGGAAGACCGGGTTGTCCGCTTCGACGTTTCGAATCCCGTCGTTCACGGCTTTGAGCACCGTGTTCTTGCTGATGACAGCAAGCGCGTTGTCGGTGGCGCTGATGCCGAAAAAGCCGCGGCGCGACGTGTTCTTCTTGACGAGCGTGGCGACTGCCCCGCCCGTCACGTTCACGTTGCTGTTCTCGGAGTTGCGGACGTCGTTCCCGATGACGTCGATGTCGTGGCCGCCGGATACGAGGATGCCGTCCGCCATCGCATCGCTGACGTAGTTGCCTCTCGCGAGCCCGCCCTCTACCCCTTCGAACTTGATTCCCGAGCGAGCTCCAAGCCCGAAGCCGCCGGTCTCTTCGATCGAGTTCTCGATCGCCTCGTTCTCCGAGCCGGTAATGAACTCAATCCCGCCTTTGGTCAGCGTGTTGCCTTCCACGGTGACCCCTTCGGATCCGTCCACGAGGACGGTCGGAACCCCGTTCCCCTGGATCTTCGAGCGCTTGACGGTCGCGCCGTTGTAGGCGGTGATCGTGATCGGCTCGTACTCCTGGCGGTAGATCTTCATTTTGTCAACGAGAAGGCCGGCTCCACCCGAGGCGACGATGCTGTGGCCGAAGCCGCTGAGCGTCCCGTTCCGGATGGCGACGTCCTCGTCGCCGGAAGTCTTCACGGCCACGTACGCCGAATCGGGATCATCTCCCTGGATCGTGTGGCCGTCGAGGTTGAGAGTGATCCCATCGCCATCGATCTCGAGACCGGTCTCACCGATGTCGCACTTGATGTCCTTCTTGAGCTTCGTGTCCTTCGTGATGACATCGCCGCAGCCGATCGCGGCCGAAGCGCTGCCGGCGCCCGCTGTGCAAGAGAACGATCAGAGCGACGACCGATGCGTAGAGCCTGATTCCCATTTCCCTGCCCCCTTTGTGGACCAGGCCCCACGATACATGCGGCCTTGGGGGGTGCGCTCGATTCCTGCCCCGGGTGGGTCAACCCTGAGCTGCCTCGGCCGTCCGCCGATACGTCGAGGTAGGAAGGTCTCTGGGGCGCGCCGAGGGCTCGACCGTGAGATGATCGCGCATCGTCCCAGTCGACCCAGATCTCGCGCTCCGACAAGCGGCCCTTGCACACGTTCGCGAGTTGACCGGCGCTTTCAACGACATCGTTCCGCTTGGAGTGCTTCGCCAAGGCTTCGAATTCTCTGGCGCTCGCGTCAGCTTCGGTTCCTTCATGAAGGGCATCCACCGAGCGAAAGAGCAGACAGGACCGGCGGCGCTCACCCTCCTGACGGCTCAGAACGGGCCGTACGACGACTTCGATGACCTCGAGGGGGGAGTCGTGCACTACCGATACAGGGCGGGGGATCCCAACCAGCCCGACAACCGCGCGTTGCGCGCCGCACACGAGCTGCAAGCTCCGCTCATCTACTTTCGCGGGGTTGGTGATGGGCAGTACGCCGTGATTGCCCCAGTCATCGTTGTCTTCGACGATCCTTCAGCCGGTGTCGTTCATCTAGAAACGGCGCTGCCCTACGTGGATGTCCAAGGCCAGGGTCTCGTCTCATCTGAAGGCGCTCGTCGCGAGCAGTTCGCAATGGTCGCTAGACGACTTGATCAAGTGAAGTTTCGGCGGGACGTTCTGCGTGTCTATCGAGGGCGATGCGCGGTTTGCTCATTGAAGGAGCGCGAACTCGTGGAGGCCGCGCACATCATTGGTTGGCGCGAGCCGGACGGGGTCGCAGCGGTAGTCAATGGTCTCGCGCTCTGCGCTATCCATCACCGTGCCTACGACCGGAACCTCATGGGTATCGATCCGAAAGGCGTCGTACATATCGGTGACCGGCTCCTGGGCGAGATCGACGGCCCGATGCTGAAGACAGGCCTCCAGGGGTTTCATGGCGCCGAGATCCTGCAGCCTATGCAAGTCGAGAACCGACCGGACCCGGAACGTCTCCGAGTGCGTTTCGAAGCGTTTGAAGCCGTCGCCTAGAAACCGGGGCCGGGGGCTCCGTTGAAGGATGGGGAGAAGAGGTGGCTGGTTGGCCCGAGGATGGCGTGGGGTTGGCCGCGGCAATGGTTGAGGCGGTGTGCTCACTGGATGGACGGCGCGAACGGGGCGCCGCGGCGCGCGAGGCCGCGATGGCTCGACTCAGCTGGACGGAAGGCGGAGGCGATCTGCGTTCTTGCTGGACGAGGTAGTGATGGTCGGTCAGCCGACTCCCGTCGGCTGAGATCGAAGAGGTTCGGTCCTGATTGACGAGTCCGGCTCGATGGGCAGACGGGAGGAGGCGGTGGCCGCAGGCTTCAACGCCTTTCTCGCCGAACTGCGCGACGGTAAGGCAGAGGCGCGCTCGCGTGTGACGCTTGCCATGTTCGATCTCAGCGCCCCGGAGCCGATCACTCGCGTGAAGGCCGACAACGTGCCGCTCGAGGAGGTCACCGAAATCACGGCCGCCGACTACCGCCCGCGAGGCATGACACCTCTAAACGATGCGGTCGCGAAGACCGTACGGCGGCATGAGAAGCGAGTCGGCGAGGGTGACCGCGCGATCGTGGTCGTGCTCACCGACGGGTATGAGAATTGCTCACGCATGACCTCGTCAACGCTCCGAAAGCTGATCATCGCCAAGGAGCGCGAGGGCTGGGAGTTCATCTACCTCGGCGAAACCAGGACTCCTGGGCTGAATCGCAGAAGATCGCGATGGCTGCCCCCGGGAAATCATTCGACTTCGACGCGAATGACGCCGGCGTCGCTGACGCGATGGCCGTTTCCGCCGCCCGTGTGAAGACGATCCGCGATCAGCCGCTGCGCTACGAGGACGAGGGTCGAAGCATGGGCCGCAAGGCCTCCGAGGAACGGCGGAAGCGGGGCTGACCCCTACTTCGGCTCGCGCTCGTACGCCCCGACGTCGCAGCCGTTCTTGGGGCGCTTCTTGCCGCGCTGGTCCTCGTCGGGACACTCGTCGGTTGCGCCGTTAGCGGGGCTCGTCTTCCGTAACTCCACGGTCTTCGTTGGGCCGCCGTTGGCAGCGAGCTCAAAGATCCCCACGTCTGCGAAGTCGGTCGCCGGGCAGCCCGAAGGCTGTTCGGCGACGTTTCGCGAGCCGCCGATAGTGCCGGAGCACTGACTGGGATTGAAGCTCAGCTCGTTCTCGGCGACGAGGGAGTCCAAGACCTGTATGGTCGCGCCGGTTGACTGGTGAAGGCCGCCGCCTGCGCCTCCTCCTTGGTGATCGGAGTCCCCCAGGTTGTAAGCGACGGTTGCGTGCTCCAAGGCAAGGGTGGAGTTATTGATCGCGCTCGCTCCACCGCCGCTGACAAGCGCGCGGTTATCGGCGATCGTCGAGTTCTCGAAGGTCGCAACCGGCGGGACGGTTCGCCCTGGGCTTGTTTGACCGTCGAGCGAGACCCCGCCGCCGATTGCCGCCTGGTTTCCTGAGACGGTAGACGCGAGGACCTCGACTGTGTCTCCCGCCGAGCTCGGTGGACTTGTGCCGAGCCCAAGCCCGCCACCAAGCCCGCTCGCTTCATTACCGGACATCGTGCTTCGCTTGATCGAGATGTCCGATGCCCACGCGTATATCCCTCCGCCGTCACCCGCCGCCTCGTTGTCCCGGACATCGACTCGATCGAGCTTGACGTCGCTGTCGTACAGATAGAGGCCGCCGCCGTCGATCGACGTTCCGCTCCCCTTCACGATTACGTCGGTCATTCGAAGCTCGGCGCTCTGAGCGTAGATCGCGCCCCCGACTCCCGGCTCGCTTGCGATGGATCTGCCCGTCCCCCCGGTAACTGTGAGGTCCCGAAGCACGGCGGAAGCGGATAGCGCAAGCACTCGGGACTTCCCGTTGCCGTCGATAATCGATTTCGGTCCTGTGCCCTCGATCACGAGGTCGTCGAAGGAGGACAGATCGCCATCCCGGTTGCCGCCTGACACCGCGGGAAGCTCGAGGCGGTACCGGCCACGCTCGAGCTTGATCGTGTCCTTGCCCTCTCGTTTGTCAGCAACCGTCATGGCTCCTCGCAGCGAGCAATTGCGAGGTTTGCACTTATGCAACTCGTCCGGATTCGCGGGCGGCGGATCGTCGAAACGAGTGGGCTTGAAGGTGTCTGCCTGCGCAGGCGCGGCCAAGCTCCCCAATAGGAGAAGGCAGATGATTGCGGCGTACCCCCTACGGCGCATGCGGCGAGTCTAATGCCGTCTGGAAGACTGCGCGCCAATGGATTCCGACTTCCCCGCCTGGTCGCTCGAGCTCCACGGCCACGAGGTGATCTACCGCACGGCCGGTTCGGGGCCGCCTGTCGTGATCGTGCACGGGATGGTGAACTCGTCGAAGCACTGGCGCGAGGTAGCGCTGAAGCTCGCCGAGACCCACACGGTGATCGTCCCCGACCTGATCGGCCACGGTGACTCGGCGGCGGTTCGCGGTGACTACTCGATCGGCGCCCACGCAGCGGTGATCCGCGACCTGCTTTCTGCGATTGGCGTCGAGTCGGCGACTTTCGTCGGCCACTCGCTCGGAGGCGGGATCGCGATGCAGTTCTTCTACCAATTCCCCCACAAGGTCGAAAGGCTTGCGCTTGTCTCTAGCGGCGGCCTCGGCCAGGACGTGAGCCCGATGCTTCGCGGTGCGGCGCTTACCCGGCGCTGCCGGCATCGTTTGGGCGGCTTCGCATCGGAGCGTTCTCGGCTCGCTCGACGGCATCGCGGCGGCTGGGGGCAAGGCGGGGTGGCGCAAAGCCGTCTACCTCAAGGCGGTCACCCGAGCGCTGCGACCGCTGCAAGACCCAGGCGCGCGCCAGGCGTTCCTGCAGTCGCTTCGCGCGGTGATCGACATGCACGGCCAGAAGGTCTCGGCGGTCGATCGTCTGTATCTACTGGGTCCGATCGAGACACTGATCGTCTGGGGCGAGAGGGACCGCACGATCCCGATCCAGCACGGCATCGACGCACATGCCCTCATCCCGCATTCCCGCATGGAGACCCTGCCGCGGTCCGCACACTTCCCGAACCTCGAGGATCCCGCAGGCCTCGCCGAGGTCCTCAACCGCTGGCTCGCAGACACGAAGCCGTTCGTCCTCTCCGAAGAGGACTGGGCCGAGCTCATCGCTTCGAAGCTCGTTCGCGGCCGGCACCTGCGCGCGGCATAAACCGCCCACTTGCAGCCATACAGCTACGCTTCTGCCGTGCGGGTGAGTCTCACCCGCGAGGTTTCGCTCAGTTCCGGTGCACAACGAAGTGCGGTTCGGGTCACAGGTCGAACTCTCCCGAATCACACCGCGGCCCTACGGGTTGCGAAAAAGAAAGCACCTATATGTCTAACCAGTCCTTCGCGGATCTTGGCGTGTCCACGCCCGTCCGCAATGCCCTCGCCAAGCGAGGCATCACAGAACCGTTTGCAGTCCAGACGCTCGTGATCGGCGACGCTCTCGCCGGCCGCGACGTCCTCGTCAAGTCCCCCACCGGATCGGGCAAGACGCTTGCCTTCTCCGCTCCGATCGTCGAGCAGCTTGGCCTCAAAGCGCCTCCCGGCTCGGCGCTCATCGTCGCCCCCACCCGTGAGCTCGCGCTTCAGATCGCTGAAGACCTCAGGCCGATCGCCTCGGTGCGCAACCTCTCGGTCGCGACCGTCTACGGCGGCGCCGGCATTCAAAAGCAGGCAAAGCTCGCCCGCCGCGCGCAGATTCTGGTGGCCACCCCGGGCCGCCTGCTCGACCTCATGGAGCGCGGCGCCGTCACGCTCAAGAGCACCAAGATCCTCGTCCTCGACGAGGCAGACCGCATGCTCGACATGGGATTCCGCCCCGACGTCGAGCGCATCATCAACGCGACTCCGAAGGATCGCCAGACGATGCTCTTCTCGGCAACGCTCGACGGCGAGGTCAATCGCATCGCCAAGAGGTACACGGACGATCCCGTGCGACACGAGCACGTCGCTCCCAAGAGCAACGTCCAGGTCGAGCATCGCTTCGTCGGCGTCACTCACGAGAAGCGCTTCGACGCTCTCGTCGAGGAGCTCCGCGCCGACCGCGATCTCGCGCTGATCTTCGTCCGCACCAAGCGCGGCGCCGACCGCCTCGTCAAGAGGCTCGGCTCGAGCGGGATCAAGGCCGTCGCCATGCACGGCAACAAGTCTCAGAACCAGCGCGAGCGAGCGCTCGCCCAGTTCGACTCGGGCAAGGTCGACGCTCTCGTGGCGACTGACGTCGCGGCGCGAGGCATCGACGTCGACGGCATCAGCCACGTCATCAACTTCGATCCGCCCGGCGACTGCGACGCCTATCAGCACCGCATCGGGCGCACCGCCCGCGCGGGTCGCGGCGGCGTTGGGGTCACGCTCGTCAGCCATGAAGAGGCGAAGGACGTCGGCATCATCGCCGACAAGCTCCAGCTCCGGCGCGAATTCGCCGAGGCCGGCTACGCGATGTCGTCCCACAACGGGTCGTCGGCCAACCGCTCGTCGGGCCGCTCGTCCGTCGCGGGCGCAGGCGCCGCTAGCCGAGCAGAGCGGCACCCAGCGCGAATCCAGACCTACGACACGTAGGCCTTGCGCACCATGGCAGCCGTCCACTGGTTGGTGCCATGAAACGGAGGAACGTTCCTGCGGTTTAGCGTCTCGGCGACGCTTCTAGAGACTTGTCGTCAGCGAGCAGCATCCCGATCTGCTTCCGCCGGAGGTGATCTCGCCGGAGTCTGCACTCGGTGGGGACAATCGCACATTGTCGGGGGCGAGCTTCCCGGCCGGCTGACTTAAGGATCCGAAGTGGTCGCGCGACGGCGCCCACTTGGTCGCTGCTTCGCGACCGGATCGAACGCGCCGCGCCCCTTGTGGTGGTCAGCACCGCGGCATCTCACACTGCCGCGAGGAGCTGGCCGCGCTCGGCCATCTGTACAAGGACACCCTTCGCACCAGCTTGCGGGTTGGTCCGCGACCGATTCATTCGTCATGCGCCGATCCTGACACAAGGAGCCGAGACGCGCCAGCGCCGCCTTCGCCAACCGCCGGTGGCTACTCTGCCCGAGATGGCGGTCACGCGCGACGAGATCCGATCCGCTGCCGAGCAGGTTCTCGGCTCGGACGGCTACTTCGCGATCCTCGCTTCGGCCAGAACCCGTCCTGGTACCTGCAGTGGCTCAACCAGGGCGGCGGCGTCTATGTCGAGGTCGCAGATCCCGCGTACAACGGCGAGCCGCCCCTTGACGGCCAGCAGCTCGAGGCTGTGGCAGAGCTCGGCTTCGAGAAGCGCGACGTCAACTTCGCCCGAGAGTTCGCTCCCGGTGAGCACGACGCCGACTCCCTCGTTGAGTTTCTCTTGGGGTGCTCCGAAGAGGTCTTCGGGGTCACCGACGTCTCAGAGCTCGAGCTGAGCGTCAACGAGTAACGCGCCGCGAGCGAGCGAGCCGGCTACTCGTCGCCCCGCTCCTCGGCTGCCTCGCTGTCAGGCACGTCCTCGACAGGGTGGGAGTCCGGTTCGGTGGGAATCTCCACTCCGGGCGGACTGGCCTCATGATCGGAGCGTTCCCCCGTTGCGGGAGGGTCGGTGGGGACTTGTTCTGGCTCTTCTTGCTCTTCGCTCATGGACAGCGCCTTGCCCCGCGCCGGACTCATCAAACGGTGGAGCCGAGACTGTTAGCGACCTCTCCGCGGGGTACTCGTAGGCGGTCCTGAGCCGCCTAGGGGACGGCTCAAAACCCGCATAAGGAAGGTAATGCCATGGAAGCAGGAACCTATGGGCGCCGCACGCCCTCGGTCGGGCATCGGCTTACGACCGAGACGAAGCAGGCGTTCAGGACGACGGAATTCTGGGTCTACGTAGTGCTCCTCCTGGGGCTACTCATCGCAGGCCTGGTCGCCGGCGGCGAGGGCGAGGCCGGCGCGACTGATGGCGATGGCTTCGGCGCCGACAAGGTCTGGCTCTACGCCACGATCCTCACGGTCGGCTACCTCGTCTCCCGCGGCCTCGCAAAGGCCGGCAGCTACGACCCGTACACCGAGGAGCACCGCACCGGCGGCAGCGGGTCTGACATTGGCGAGCGTGTCCGCACGGCCGCCCAGGTGATCAAGGACGGTCCCGAGGCCGCTCATGGCACCGACCGTCAAACGACCGAGGCGCCCACCCGCACTCTCTAGGGCGTCGGCGGGGGAAACGGACCAGCGAAGGGCCCGGCATGACGCCGGGCCCTTCGCGTTACGGGAACTGCTGCAGGCGCTCTGCCGAGAGCTTGCGGGTCGACGGAGAGAACAAGTCGTAGTACGGCTTCGACTCGTCCAGCACGAGGTACTCCACGGTCAGCTCCGGTCGGTCCGCGTTCAGGATCACGTCGAAGCCCTCGGTCTGGCGGCGGCACATCCGCGTGACGAGCTCGACCGGATCGCCGCCGTCGCGTGCCCGGTCGACACCCTGCTTGAACCGGGTCGGGTAGTACGGCTGACCGTCCTTTCGCGGGAGCTGAGCGGCGACGGTCAGGTCGTAGAGCTCGTCGAGGTCGGCCAGCAGCTTCTGCTTGTCCTCGTGCCGGCTCAGGATCACCTCCCGCTTGTCGAAGTTGGCCGCGGCCTGTTGAATCTGGCGCCGGGCAGCGCTCTGCGCCTTCATGACCGCCAGCCATTCGGCCCAGATCGTCGTGCCTTCGAGATCGTTTAGCGAGACTGCACGGGCGGTGAGAACGGCGAATCGCTCCTCGTGCGCCTTTGCCTCGTCGCTATCAGCGTCGAGGCGAATGACCTCGAACTGCTCGTCGTTCGTCGTGATTCCTCCGCCGGTGAGGTTGCCCGAGCCGGACAGGATTGAGAGCGTCTCGTCCGATCGAAAGAGCCAGAGCTTGGGGTGGTATCCCTTCGCGTGCTTGCCGATCACAACCGAGACCTTTGCTCCGAGACGATCGCGCGCGGCAAAGAGCGCTTCCGGTGTCGTGATGTCGGCTGCGCGGGCGACCAGCTCGAGTTCGAGGCCTTTGGGCAAGACGCGCTCCAGATGTTCGATGCCCGGCACGGTGACGAACGCGACGGCCGCACTCATCGAGGTGGCGCCGGCCGATAGGTCCGCGATGGCCGACAGCCCGTCGGCATAGGAGTCCGAGGGGATCAGGTCTCGGGTCAAGGTCTGCTCCATCAAAGCAAACGAACGCCGGGACGTTCCCCGTTGACAGAACCCGAAGGCGGGCGTAAATTCTTGGTCAAGCGATTGGGGAGATCGGGACGTGGAGGAGCCCTTAGGGGGGCATAGGTTCATTCGCACCGGCGTGGTGATAGTCGCGCTGACCGGCTTGCTTTGCGTGCCCGGGAGCGCGAGTGCGGCCAAGCCCAAGCTGTCCATCGATAACGCCGCGGACACCCCTGAGCCGGCGGCGTCTGGCGACCCGTCCACCAAGGCGAAGTTCAAGGTCACGCTCTCCAAGCGGGCGAAGAAGACCGTGAAGGCAAGCTACTCCACGACGGATGTGTCAACGGAAGGCGCCGACGACTACGTCGCAGTCGGCTCAGACGAGGTAAAGATCGCGAAGGGAAAGAAGCGGGCGACCATCGCCATAGGCATCCGCGGTGACGACCTGTTGGAAGATCCCGAGACGTTCAAGGTGGTGCTCGAGGATCCGAAGAACGCGAAGCTCGACACCGCGGAGGGTGCAGGCACAATCCTCGACACCGAGGACCCGGCGCTCGACTCCCTCGTCGTTCCGGAGTGCCTCAACCTGGCCGCCATCGGCCAGGGCACAGTGGAACTTTCGGCCCCCGCGCTTGCCGACACCCAGGTTTCCCTCGAGGCAGTTCACCCCAATGGCTTGATCGTGCCTTCGACTGCGACGGTCCTCCAGGGGAACACGAGCGCGACCTTTTCCCTCGCCGCGACGGCAGGTGGGGCGAACGGTGTGACAGCGACCCTCGGCGATGTCGAGATCACCAAGCTGATGTTCATCAAGCCCCAGAATGAGCCCTGCGGGCGTTGACAACGCGCGATGCGCATCTTCGTCTCAGCACTTCCAGTGCTTGACAGCCCCTGGCGCTAGGACTACGCTCGAACCATGGGGATGCGACGGGGCGGTGGATTGATCGTTGCACTCGTCGCGAGCGTTGCTCTGCTAGCCGTGCCCGCAACCGCTAGTGCGGCGCCGAAGCTCACGGTCAGCGACGTCACGGTGGAAGAGCCGGCGGACGATGTCAGCGTGCCGGCCACGTTCACGGTCAAGCTTTCGAAAAAGGCCACGAAGACCGCTCGTTTCGACTACGAGACCGAGGACGGAACGGCCGAGTCCGACGGGGACTACACGCACGTCGCGGATTCCGGTGCGATCAAGAAGGGCAAGAAAAAGACGACCGTGGCGGTTGAGGTGAAGCCCGACGACCTCGACGAAGAGGACGAGACATTCGACCTCAAGCTCTCGAACCCAAAGCGCGCCAAGATCAAAGACGGAACCGGCTTGGGGACCATCAACGACACCGACGAGCCGCCGCCCTCCCTGGAGTCGCTGACAGTTCCCGCGTGCGTCGTGGTCGGTGGAATCAGCCAGGGCACCGTGACACTCACGGGCCCCGCCGTCGGGGGCGACGTCACTATCACCCTGAGCGCCGAACCGAACGTGACCGTGCCGCCTGAGGTCTTCGTGCCCGCCGGTCAGCAGAGCGTGCCCTTCGACATCACAGGCGCGGCGCCCGGGCAGGCCGATGTCACCGCTTCTCTCGGCGTCGTCGTGCTCACGGAGTCCGTCACCGTCAATCCCGTGGACCAGCCATGTCCCTTGCCTCCGCACCTCGTCATCAACGAGGTCGACTACGACCAGGTGGTCAATCCCGACAGCACCGAGTTCATCGAGATCTACAACCCGACCGACGATCCGGTGAGCCTGGCGAACCTCGCGGTGGTCGGGATCAACGGGACGGGGCTGAGCCCACACGAGGAATACAACCGCTGGAACCTGGCCGCCGCCGGCGAGACTCTCCCCGCCGGTGGGTACCTGGTGATCTGCAACGAATTTCTGCCCGTTCCCGCCGGCGCGCTGACGGTCATTGACCCCCTGGGAACCAACTTCATACAGAACGGCGCGCCCGACGGTCTCGCCCTCGTCAACACGAGCTCGACGACCCTGATCGACGCGCTGTCCTACGAGGGGGCAGTCAACGACGCCGAGATCACCGGCTTCCCGGGCACCTACGACCTCGTCGAGGACGGAACGGCCACCACCGCCGTCGACAACGGGGTTGGCGCCCTCGACCGCATTCCGAACGGCGCGGACACGAACAACCCGGCGGTGGACTGGGCAGCCAGCACCAATCTCACGCCGGGCGCCGGGAACATCGGAAACTAGAAAGCAAACGGGGCCCGGCCTTTCGGCCGAGCCCCGCTAAAAGAATCGCTTTGGAGCGGTTCTAGATGACCTGGACGTTTGCCGCCCGGGGGCCCTTGTCCGACTCCTCAGCCTCATACGAGACCTTGGCGCCTTCCTCGAGAGAGCGGAAGCCCTCACTCTGGATTGCGGACTGATGCACGAAGAGATCCTTCGAGCCGTCGTCGGGCGAGATGAAGCCGAAGCCCTTCTCGTCGTTGAACCACTTAACGGTTCCGTTAGCCATACGAACTGTCCTTTCTTCGCGTGCTGTGCGACCGATAGACCTAGCGAAGAAACGAAAGGACCGAACGGGACCGCAAACCACGACAGACCAGGCTCTTTTGCCTGATCAACTGGCGCTAACCCTAGCGATTCAGGACTCGCGCGACTCCAAACCCTGCACTAGCGAGGGGGGATTCATCAGCACTATTCCGATGGGACTTGGGAGCTTGGTCGCGATTACGAAGCCGGCACCTATCGGGCGCCGGGCGGTGGCGGCTGTTATTGGGAAAAGCTCTCGGCGCCAACCGGAAAGTTCGGCGATCTCATAACCAACGGGGGCTTTGAAAAGAACCAAACCCTGGTAATCGCTCTCCGTATTTCAGTACATCGGACTGCGGCGAGTGGGTCAAGATCGGATAGAGAGGAAACGATGAGAGACACCAAGATGCGAGCCGTGGCGGCAAGAATTGGGGCTGCAGCGGTCCTTGGCCTAACTGTGCTGGCGCTGCTGATCGTTCCGGCGTATTCAGCGGCGCAGTACGGCGATAACAGCTACGGATCGAACGGCGGTTACAACCAGACCTATCGCGAGCTCAACCAGAGCATCAACGATGCACAGGAAGAGCAGGACAATCAGTCGATGTACATCATGGCGAGCTGCTTGCTGCGGTTCTAGGTGGCGGCGGGTTCTTCTTGTGATAGAGGAGTGAGAAGCTTGGTAAGGTGAGAGAGTGAGTCACCAATTCGTCCAGGCCGAGCTCGGTAAGAGCGCCAGAAACCTCCGCCAGTTCGTCCCTGCAGAAGACGATCAGCTCCTTCGCCTCGCCGCAGAGGGCGAGCGTTTCGCGCAATTCCGCCTCGCCTGAGTCGAGCCTGGCGATGATCTCCTCGAGCCGCGCCGCCGCGGATTCGTAGGAGTGGGAGTTCGTCCCTGTCTGTGGCGCTTCACTCATCGTCGACATCTTCCTCGATCCGGGCACGCACTGAGCCGTCTTCGAACCTAACCCTGACGTCCTTTGTCTCGCGCGCGTCGCGCGCCAGGGTCACCGCGTCGCCCTCGAGCGACTCGACGCGCGCGTACCCGCGCTCGAGCACGCGCTGGGGGTCGTGGCCGCGGATCGCGGCTTCAGAGGCGGCGAGGCTCGCGAGCGCCTCCGGCTTCGCTCCCGCTGCGCCCTTGCGCGAGATGACGAGCGCGTGGCGCTTCGCCCGCTCGTCGCGGGTCGCCAGCCCGCGCGTCGCCGCGGCGCGCACCTCGCGGAGCTTCTGGTGGAGCCGGACGCGCTCGGTGCGAACGGTCCGCGCCGGCCCGGTCGCGAGCTCGCCCAGGCGCTTCCCGCGCGCGCGGATCGCCACGCCGCCGGCGCGCTGCGCTCGCCTAGCGCGGCCGCCGAGCTCGGCCCGCGCCGCCCGCACGTCCACGCGCACCAACTCGTCGGCTGCGTGGGTCGGCGTCGAGCAGCAGACGGCCGAGACGTCGTCGATCAGCGTGCGGTCCACCTCGTGGCCGACCGCCGAGATCACCGGCAGTCGCAGGAGCGCGACAGTGCGGCACAGGTTCTCGTCGCAGAACGCCCACAGGTCCGCGAGTGAGCCGCCGCCCCTGCACACCACCGCGACCTCGACCTGCTCGAGCTCGGCAAGGCCGCGCAGCGCCGACGCGATCCGCGGCGCCGCGCGGCGGTCCTGCACCGGCGCGTCCGCCCACACGATCGTCCCGCGCCAGCCGCGGCGCTCGAGTCCGGCCAGGAGGTCCTGGCACGCCGCGCTCCCACGCGCGGTCACGACGCCGATCGTCTTCGGCAGCAAGGGGCGGGCGAGCTGCTTCTGCGGCTCGAAGAGCCCGTCGCGCTTGAGCTCCTCGCGGAGCGCGGCGAGCCGCGCCAACAGATCGCCGTCGCCGGCAAGGCGCATGTGGGTCGCGCGGAAGTTGAACGAGGGCGACGCGTTGGCCGAGCCCGGGTAGTAGTCGAGGCCGCCGCCGATCACAACCTCGGCGCCATCGGCCAGGAGCTTCGGGTCGAAGCCGAGCTTTTCGAGGTCCGTGTTCCAGATCGAACACGGGAGCGCGCCATTGAGAGTCGCGGAGCTCGAAGAACGCCTGCACCCGCGAGCGCTTGAAGCCCGTGAGCTCGCCCGTCACCAGCACCTTCGGCCGCTCGCGGAAGAACTCCTTGAGCCCGTCGGCGTAGCGGCCGACCGGGAACGGGCCGGGCAGCTCGGGGTCGAGCGAAGGGACGGGGAGGCCGGTGCCGTCGAGTGGAAGCTGGTCCGTCACACGACTAAGGGTCGCAAACGGGGCGGCGAGCCTGACGCGCTCTAGAACGGGTCCTTGCGCGGCTGCTGCTTGTTCGGGAACGGCGAAGATCTTCAGACTCGTCGCCGCTGGCAGCCCGGGATCGGAGCCGCGACGGCGCGAAGTACTCGCCGCTGCTCGAGCGGCTGCGTCGACCCCCCAGCCTCCACTTGCCGCCGTTCTTCTCGTGGTGTTGTCGCTCCCAAGCCTTGAGATTCTTCCCGCCCTCTCGCATGATAGAGCTGGACCTAGCGGTCAGCTTCTGGCAGCTGTTCTTCTCCGATGAGAGCCGACCCGAACCAAGTCGCCCGTGGCTTCCCGGTGGTCCACTCCCGATAGTCACGTTGGTCTTGGCTTTCGCCGCTCGGCTCGCAGTGCGAGACCGGTCGGGTTGTCCTGGGGGTACGTGAAGATCTTCGACTCGTCGCTCTCGCATTGCGACGTCGGCGGCGCAGCGCGAAGTACTTGGCTGGTTCGCTCTCGCTCGCCGAAAGCTCCCAGAGCCACTTGTCGTCGTCCTTCTTAGGTCTTCGCCGAGCCGACGACGACATTGTCGTCGCCCGCTCGCGCTGGTAGAGGATCACCTCTCGCGCTCTCTTGAAGCACTCGCCGCGAACCGATCTCACCTGTCCCGTGCCAGAATCCGAAGAGCGGCGGCGGGGTGTAACTAGGTGATCGTGACCTTCGTGTCGGCCTGGGCCGCGCGAGTCGCCGAGGCGGCATCAGCGAGGGCGCGGCGCCCTTTCGGATAATCGAAGCCCGGTGACTCCGCGCGCTTACAAGCGTTGCTTGGCTTCGCCAGCGCGAAGTACTCGCCATCGGCGGGCTCTCCGCTGACGACCTCCCAGAAGAACTTGCCGTTCTTCTTCTTGATCTCCGCGTCGCCGATCGCGGCGTTGTCCTCGCCGGTCGAGTAGTAGAGAGTGACCTCAGCGTCCTTCATGCACTTCGTCCTGATCGACTTGACCCGCCCTCTCCAGACGCCTAGGCCGATCTGGACGGGTTCCCACGCGCTGATCGTCAGCACGACCCTTGCCTTGGCCGCTCCTCGGGAGCCTTTGAGCGCCCGCGGCGGCGGGTTGTCCTCCGGATAGTCGAAGATCTTCGACTCCGCGCGCTTGCAGTCTTCGGTCGGGGCGGCAAGGGCGAAGTACTTACCATTCAGTTGCTTGGCCAAGGTGGGGAGTTCCCAGACCCACTTCTGACCGTCCTTGACCGTAACCGTGTTGCCGACGCCGATGTTTTCCTTGCCCGCGCGCCTGAAGAGCTCGACGTAGCGGTCCTTCTGGCAGCTGTTCTTGTCCGACTTGACGACACCCGACCACTCGCCGGTCGGGGGCATCCCCGGAATCCAGCCCTTAACAGTCACCTTGGCCGGCGCCTTCGCCGCCGATGCGGTCGCAGGAACCATCGCGAAAAGCGCGAGTGCGGCGCAACTCCCATGCCAGGGCGCCTCACGGGCACATCCTCCGGCAGAGGCGGCCCTAGGTCAATTCGAGCTCGAAGACTCCGAAAAGGACGAGCAGCACGAACGTGATGCCCGCCGAGACGAGCAGCGAACCCATGCAGCCGAGCCGGTTTGAGAAGAAGACGAACATCGCTTGGCACACTCGATACCCATGTCAAGCCTCCCCAAGCTCTCCGTCCTCGATCTCGCGACCGTCGCCGACGGCTCGACGCCCGCTGAGGCGCTTCGCAACTCACTCGAGCTCTCCCAGCACGCCGAGCGCCTCGGCTTTCACCGCTACTGGGTCGCCGAGCACCACAACATGCCCGGCATCGCGAGCTCGGCGCCCGCGGTGCTGATCGCCGAGATCGCGTCGGCCACGGAGACGATGCGGGTCGGATCGGGCGGGGTCATGCTGCCGAACCACGCCCCGCTCGTGGTCGCCGAGCAGTTCGGGATGCTCGACGCGCTCCACCCGGGCCGGATCGACCTGGGCATCGGCCGCGCGCCCGGCACGGACGGCATGACCGCGATGGCGCTCCGCCGCGACGCGAACCCGCTGTCTGACGACGACTTCCCGCAGACGCTCGGCGAGCTCGTCGGGTTCTTCGAGGGCAAGTTCCCCGAGGGTCACCCCTACGGCTCGATCACCGCCGTCCCCGGCGCCGGAAACATGCCCGAGATCTGGCTCCTCGGCTCGTCGGGCTACTCGGCCCAGGTGGCAGGCATGCTCGGCTGGCCGTTCAGCTTCGCGCACCACTTCATGGCCCGGAACACCCTGCCGGCGCTCGAGCTCTACCGCAAGACCTTCCAACCCTCGCCCAGGCTCGAGAAGCCGGAGGCGATGGTCGCCGTCGCCGTGGTCTGCGCCGATGACGACGAGACGGCGCGCTACCTCTCGCGCCCGGCGCGCCTGTCGATGGCCCGCCTTCGCTCCGGCATGCCGTCGCGCATGCCGTCGAACGAGGAGGCCGCCGCGTATGAGTTCTCGGCGTCGGACGAGGCGAAGATCGCCGAGCTCTCGGGCTCGGCGATCGTGGGCGGCCCCGACACGGTGCGCCGGCGCCTCGAAGAGCTCGCCGAGTCGACTCAGGCCGACGAGCTGATGATCACGACGATGGTCTTCGACCACGCGGACCGCATGCGCTCGTACGAGCTTGTCGCGGAGCTGGCCGACCTGACGGCGCACGTTTAGACCTCGCCAGAACGGGCATCTAAATCGAACGTGCGTTCGTCACACTCGTTACCCGACCGATCGGGTTAGCTGAGTGTGACCCGGGCAGACGTATGGGGAGGGGTTCGCACCGCGTACCCCTCACTGATCCCGCAATCCAAGGAGTAATGAACATGGCTACACAGACCAAAGCAGACCGCGTCGAAGCGGGCAAAAAGGCAGCCGCCACCCGTGAGCGGAACCAGAAGCGTGAAGAGTCGAAGGACGCCGGCCGCAAGGGCGTCGCGACCCGTCTCGTGACCGAGGCGCGCGAGAACATCGACCGCGCTCGCACCGAGGCTGGCAAGGCCACCTCAAGCGTCGGCAACGTAGCGAAGGCCACCGGAGACGCTGCCTACAAGGCAGGCCGCTCTGTGGCTGCACGCGTTGGGTTCGGCGGCAAGAAGTAGCGCCGAACCAGTAGAGCCGTACGAGAGGGCGTCCTTCGGGGCGCCCTTTTTCGTGGCCGCGAGCGAGTAGCTCACGGCAGCGCTACTGGGTGACCTGCTCGCAGTCGTTGAAGGTGTCCGGGTCGGGGCCGCCGACGCAATCGTCGTTGCCAGCCCCGCCCTTGAGAGCGTCGTCGCCGGCGGCGCCGAAGAGATCGTCATTGCCGTCGGCGCCCTTCAGCACATCGTCCCCGCCGTTGCCACAGACGATGTCGTTGGCGCCCTTCGCGGAGACCTTGTCCGGGCCGCCCCCGGCGACGATTACGTCCTTGTCGCCGGTGCCCTTGAGCTTGTCCTTGAAGTCCGTGCCCACGATCGTGGCCTTTTTACCCTGGCACTTGAGCGGCTTGCGGGTCCACTCCGGGTTGCCGTCGAATGCCCCGAGCACGTCGGGCGTTAGCGTCGTCGCGCCCTTCACCGAGTCGGCGTCGTCGGAGTCCTCGTGGACGAGGATCCCACTGCTGAACGTTCCCTCGACGAAGGCGATCTTCTCCCCGTCGGGGGAGAACGCGCAGTTGTAGTCGGCGTGCTGGGACTGGTCCATCACGACATCGTTGTCGGAGATGTTCGTCAGCGTGCCGCCGGGCGAGACGGGCGAGAGCTTCATGATTTCGGTGTCCGGACTCCCCAGCGGGCCACCGCTGGTGAAGCACATCGACTTGCCATCTCCCGACATCGACGGCTGGTACTCGTTCGTGGCACCTTGCAGTACGCCTGTTGGCGTGCCTGAGTTGTCGGACGGCTCCTTGACGATGTCCAGGTCGGTGGTGATGTCGGTCTGGTAGTAGATCGTCTTGCCGTCAGGCGACCAGACCGGCTTGCCCTGGTTCGAGGTGGGCGTGCCCGCGGTGAGGTTGAAGGTGTTCGCGGGGTTCGCTACCTCCGAGACGTAGACGTCGTACTGGTCGCACGGTTGGTCCGGCGCTGGGCAGGTCGGCGGCTCTTCTGATTCGTAGGCGATGTACTTGCCGTCGGGCGACCATGCCGGGCGGTCCTCCTGCTGGTTGTCGGTGTCGCGGAAGGTGCTCGCGCCCGTCTGCTTTGTCGGCACCGTCCAGATGTCGCGATCAGTGGCGCTGCCAAACACCGCGTACGCGAGCATGGACCCGTCCGGCGAGATGTTCGGGTGGCGGTGCTGTCCGGCGATGTTCGGCGTCAGCGGCCCCTCGACCGCAAGCGACGGGCCGGGAAGGATGTAGATGTCGGCGCTGGCATCGCCGCCCGCGCCGCGGCCCGAGATGAAGACGATGTCGCCGTTCTCGCCCGGCCAGACGGCGTTCGCGCTCGGAGGCACGGCGAGGAGCACTGCGAAGAGCCCCAACGCGACTTTCCATCCCCGAGCCACTGAGGCACGTTACTCCTGAATTGTCTGCGGGGTCGGCCGCCTTGACCTTTCGCCGAAGCCGACCTATCCTGAATCTGATGGGAGGGACAGGGGGTAAGAAACACTTTCCGGGCGGGAGCGGTACTCCTCACGCTCGCGCTGCCCGCATCGGCTGGCGCCGAGACGATCAAGGTGAAGAACCAGAAGGACTCGGGCAACGGGTCTCTTCGCAAAGCGCTCGCGGATGCCGAGGACGGCGACCGCGTCCAGGTCCCGAAGGGCGATTACCTGCTTAAGAGCGGCCCCCTGGTGATCGACACGGACATCGAGATCACCGGAGCGGGGAGCTCGAAGACCGTGATCGATGCCAGGAAGGACAGCGGCGTCATCGAGGTGACGGTTGATGCCGCGCCCGTGGAGATCTCGAAGCTGGCGATCACCAAGGGGAAGACAACACAGGGTGCGGGTTTGCTGAACCTGGGCGCCCTGACCCTCGATCGGGTCCTGATCACGAAGAACCTGGCCACCATCACGGGAGCTGGGATCGAGACGGGCGGCGCTAGTCGGGCTCGACGACCATCGCGGTGCCGCCGCCGCGGCGGTCGGGCTCGGCGGCTGCGAGCAAGCCGCCGCCCTTGAGGAACTCGACTGCGGCTACAGCTCCGATCTCGGGCGGCGAAATCTGAGCGATGTTGTGGCCCAGGGCCACGAGCCCGGCAGCTTCAGGCGAGGAGATGAACGCAGGCTCGCCCTGTGACTGCGCCGTGTTTCGCTGCGTAACGCGCGGGGTGGCGATCGCCTCGGGGAGCGTCTTGCCGAGGTCGAGGCGCTCGATCAGCACCTGAAGCACGGTCGTGATGATCGTCGAGCCACCGGGCGAGCCGAGCGCCAGAAGCGGCTTGCCGTTTGCCTTGGTCACGATCGTCGGCGACATGGAGCTGCGCGGGCGCTTGCCCCCGCTCGGGCAGGTTGGGATCGGCGCCTGGGGTGGGCGCGAACTGGAAGTCGGTCAGCTCGTTGTTGAGCAGGAAGCCCCAACCCGGCACCACGATTCCGTTGCCGCCGGTCGACTCGATCGTGAAGGTGTAGGAGACGATCCGTCCCTCGTCATCGGCGACGGTCAGGTGGGTGGTCGAGAGGCCCTCGGTGTCGGTCTCGCTTGCGGCCCGCGGGTCGCCTCCGTCGTCCGTGGGGTCGCCCGGCGCGGCTGGATGCGTAATGGCGTTGGTGTCTGACATCAGCGCTCGGCGCTCGGCGGCGAAGTCGTTTGAGAGCAGGCCGCGCAGTGGTACGTCCACGAACGAGCGGTCGCCGATGTACTCGGCTCGGTCCGCGTAGGCGAGCCGGGACGCGTCGAGGTAGCGGTGGAGGGCCTGGACGCGGGTCGTGCCGAGCGGGTCGAACCCCTCGAGGATGTTGAGCGCCTCGCCGACGGTGGTCCCGCCGCTCGACGACGGTCGCATCCCGTAGACGTTGAGGCCGCGGTACTCGACCCTGGTCGCCTTGCGCGGTCGCTCGCGGTACGAGGCGATGTCCTCGACCGTCAAGAGCCCTGGCCGCCAGGTCCCCGTCGCGCCCGGATCAACCGGGGGGTCCTGCACCGCCTCGGCGGTCGCCTCGGCGATCGCGCCCTCATAGAACCCCAGCCGTCCGTACCTTGCGATCCGCTTGTAGGCCCGCGCGAGGTCGGGGTTCTCGAGCGTGGAGCCTTCGGCTGGCGGCGATCCGCCCGGAAGGTAGAGCTCGGCCGTCGAGGGGATCTCGGCGAACCGGGCCGCGTTCGCCTCGACCTGGTCGACGAAGGTCTCATCCACCTCGAAGCCGTCACGGGCGACCTCGATTCCCGGCTTGAGCATCTGCCTGAGCGACTTGGTGCCGAACTTGTCCAGAGCACGGTCCCAGGTGGCGACGGTGCCCGGAGCGCCCACCGAGAGACCGCTCGAGACCGCCTCTGCGAACGGGTACGGCTGCCCGTTCTGCGGATTGATGAACGACGTCTCCGTCATCGCCTCGGGCGCCGTCTCGCGCCCGTCGATCGTCGCGACGCGCCCGCTCGGGGTCCTGATCAGCATGTAGCCGCCGCCACCGATGCCGGCCGAGAACGGTTCGGTGACTCCCAGGACGCCGGCGGCGGCGACCGCGGCGTCCACGGCGTTGCCGCCGTCCCTCAAGACTTCAATGGCGGCCTTGGTCGCCTCGCGGTCGACCGTGGCGGCGGCACCACCCGCGCCTTCAGCTGTCGGCGCGGCGGCTGCCTGCGCTGGTGCCAGGGCAAGGACCATCGAGGCGAACGCGGTTGCGAGTGAGGCTCCCGTTCCGACCTGCCCGACGACCCTACCCGCGCTAATAGCTGCCTAAAGCGAGAACGAGAAAAACGCGAGGACGATTGCCCTCGCGTTCAACGGTACAGCCATCTTGTGAAGCTCTTAGGCTGCGTTGCGGAAACCGCTGAGCGCGCCGTCCGAGGCGAGCCGGCGGAGTGCCGACTGCTCGAGCTTCTGCGCGTTCTTCTGGGTGACGCCCAGGTCGCGCGCAACGTCGCGAATCGACTTCGCGGGACGGCCGCCGGTGCCGAAGCGGCCGCGGATGACCTCGGCCTCGAGCTCGGGCAGCTTGTAGAGAGCCGTCTCGACGGCGTTCTCCTGCTCGCGCTCCAGAACCTCGTCCTCGAGGTCGGCCGTGGCCTCTGCGCGCAGCTCGCCCAGCGTGGTGTCGCCGTCGTCGCCGATCGGCTGGTCCAGGCGCGACGTGACGCGGGTGAGGTCGCGGGTAGCCATGACCTCGTCAAGCGGCAGCTTCGCGCGCTCGGCCACCTCTTCGTCAGTCGGCTCGCGATCCAGCTCGAGCGCCAGCTCGGCCGAGATGCGGTTCACGGTGCGCTCACGCTGAGCGACGTGCGCCGGGATCCGGACCGCACGGCCCGTGTTGTCCAGGCCGCGCTGGATCGACTGCTTGATCCAGAGGACCGCGTAGGTCGAGAACTTGTAGCCGCGGCGCCAGTCGAACTTCTCGGACGCGCGGATCAGGCCGAGCATCGCCTCCTGGACCAGGTCGCCCATGGGCAGGCCGTGGCCCTGGTAGCGGCGCGCGAACTTGATCACGAGCCGGAGGTTCGAGTTGATCAGCCGCTCCTTGGCAGCCAGGTCACCCTTCTCGATCCGCTGCGCGAGGTCGATCTCCTCAGCGGCGGTGAGCAGCGGGTACTTGGCAGCCTGGTTGAAAAAGAGCTGCAGGCTGTCGGTGGTCTCGACCGAAAGATCGTGCGTATCGCTGCGCCGGCGCGACCGTGTAGGTGCGCTTGCGGCGGTGTGCTCGCCTCGGTTTCGGTGTGTTTTCAGTGCGCTTCTCGTCAGCGCCTCGTGTGCGTGCCATGTGGTTCTTTGTCCTTCATCTCATGCGCGTCTGCCCGCTGCAGAGCCGCGCTAATCAGTTATCTCTAATTGGTTGCTTTACAAAGTATAGCGAACATTTGTTCTCGCCGCAAGGCCAATTTTTGGCTCTGTCAGCGAGATTCCAACGTTCGCCGATGACTCGTTGGATCAGTGCGCCGGGGGAAGAGGGGGCGCCGAGGGGAACGGACACCATACAGAATGTGCGGGTTTGTTGCAAGCCGACAACTTCGGGAAGATCCGCAAGATCGCCTGGATTTGGGCGTGAACTACGAGCGTATGATGGGCAAATCGACCGCTGTGACGGGGTCGGCGTCCTTCAAGAAGCGGTCGACTACTCGGGCGCAGCGGCGGCCTTCGGCTATCGCGGTGACGATCAGGGATTGGCCGACCCGGGCGTCGCCCGCGGCGAAGATTCCGTTCTGGCTCGATGCGTAAGCGGGGGCGTGGACGTTGCCGCGGCCAGTCGAGCTCGACGGCGAGCCCGTCCAGGAGCCCCTCGCGCTCGGGGCCGGTGAAGCCCACGGCGACCAGTACGAGCTGGGCGGGCAGCGTGTACTCGGAGCCCTCGACCGGCTCAAGCGTTCGCGACGAGGAGCCCGTGACCTTGCGGCCCACCAGCTCGGCGACGTTGCCGTCAGCGTCGCCGCGCAGCTCGATCACCTGGTGGCCGAAGCGGCGCTCGCCACCCTCGTCGAGCGCGTAGGTCGTCGCCGAGCGCTTGAGCGGAAGCGGCCACGGCGTGTCGGGGTAGCGGCCGTCCTCTGGGACCTCGGGGTAGACGTCGAGGAGGAGCGTCGAGCGGGCGCCTTCGCGGTTCGCGTTCGAGATGCAGTCCATGCCGGTGTCGCCGCCGCCGATCACGACGACGTCCTTGTCCTCGGCGACGATCGGCACCGCCGGCTCCGGCCCCTCGGGCCCGCCCGAGAGCGAGGCGACGTAGCGGTTGCGATGTAGAGGTAGTCCATCGCGTCGTGGACGCCGGCGAGGTCCGAGCCCGGCACCTCGAGCTTTCGCGAGACGCGCGAGCCCGTCGCGACACGACGGCGTTGAAGCGGTCGCGAAGCTCCTCGACGCTCATGCCCGAGCCGCCGATGTCGGCGTTGTAGTCGAAGTCGATTCCCTCGGCGGCGAGGACGTCGACGCGGCGGTCGATCA
Source organism: uncultured bacterium (assembly GCA_963786495.1). Taxonomy (GTDB): domain Bacteria; phylum Actinomycetota; class Thermoleophilia; order Solirubrobacterales; family 70-9; genus JALZKA01. The sequence goes on from CAWAZL010000002.1 coordinate 1,022,729, forward strand.
TCCACTTCTCGAGCTTTGCGTCCGGCACGCCGAAGCGCATCAGCCCGCCGGGCGCCTCGTCGCGCTCGAAGACCGTGACCTCGTGGCCGACCTGGTTCAGCTCCTGCGGCGGCGGCGAGTCCCGCAGGGCCCGAGCCGATCACGGCGACGTGCTGGCCGGTGCGCTGCTCGGGCACGTTCGGGGTGATCCAGCCCTCCTCCCATGCCCGCTCGACGATCGCGTACTCGACCTGCTTGATCGTCACCGCGTCGTCGTTGATCGCGAGGACGCAGGCCGACTCACACGGTGCGGGGCAGATCAGGCCGGTGAACTCGGGGAAGTTGTTGGTTGCGTGGAGCTGGTCGATCGCCTCGCGCCAGTGGCCGGTGCGAACGAGGTCGTTCCAGTCCGGGATGAGGTTGCCGAGGGGGCAGGCGTCGTTGCAGAAGGGGACGCCGCAGCCCATGCACCTGGACGCTTGGCGCTTGAGCTCGGGCTCGGGCATGACCTGGTAGATCTCGCCATAGTCGGCGACGCGCGTCGGCCGGGTCACGTTCCGGTGGGGCGGTGCGAGGCACCTCGATGAATCCGCGGGGATCTGGCATTTATCTAATGAGTGACGTAAGTCGCGAAAGGGGCATGTGCCGGTAGTGGTGAGTCCCGCTAGGTTAAGCGGTGACCTCGACCGAGGCGAGCTTTTTGCGCTCCTCGATCACGCGCTTGTACTCGCGCGGCATCACCTTCACGAACTCGTCCGCGGTCTCGGCGTAGCTGGCGAGGATCCGCTCGGCGACGGCCGAACCGGTCCGCGCGTGGTGCTCGACCAACATGTCGCGCAGGATCGAGCGGTCCTCCTCGACCAGCTCCTCGAGGTCGACCAGATCGTGGTTGCAGCGCCCGGGGAAGCGCTTGCGCGGGTCCTAGACGTAGGCGGCGCCGCCGGTCATGCCCGCGGCGAAGTTGTAGCCCGTGGGGCCGATCACGGCGACGCAGCCGCCGGTCATGTACTCGCAGCCGTGGTCGCCCACGCCCTCGACGACCGCGCGCGCGCCCGAGTTGCGCACGGCGAAGCGCTCGCCGGCGCGGCCGCGGAAGAAAGCGCGGCCGGCGGTCGCGCCGTAGAGCGCGACGTTGCCGATGATCACGTTCTCCTCGGCCGCATAGGTCGCAGCCTCAGGCGGGCGCACCGAGACGATGCCGCCGCTGAGGCCCTTGCCCACGTAATCGTTCCCCTCGCCGCGCAGGTCGATCGAGATGCCGGCTGCGAGCCAGGCGCCCAGGCTCTGCCCGGCCGAGCCGCGAAGGTGGAGCTTCACCGTCTCCTCGGGGAGGCCGGCGGGACCGTGCGCGGTCACCACCTCGTGCGACAGCACGCCGCCGATCGCACGGTGGGAGTTCAGGATGTCGCGCTCGATCTCGATGTCGCGTCCGTCGCGGATCGCCTCAGCGGCTTCCGGGACCAAGCCGAGCGGGTCCAGGTCCTCGCGCTCGGGCACGTCGCCCGGCACGTGCATCGAGACCTCGCCGGGCTGGGCGACGTCCGCGAGCAGGCCGGAGAGGTCGACGCCGTGGGCCTTCCAGTGCTCGATCGCCTCGCCCGGCTCCAGGTGCTGGACCTGGCCGATCAGCTCGGCGAGCGTGCGGACGCCCAGCTTGGAGAGGATCTGGCGCACCTCGTCGGCGACGAGGTAGAGGTAGTTCACGACGTGGTCGGCCTGGCCGGTGAAGCGGGCGCGAAGCTGCGGATCCTGGGTCGCGACGCCGACCGGGCATGTGTTCAGGTGGCAGACGCGCATCATGATGCAGCCGGTCACGATCAAGGGAGCGGTCGAGAAGCCGTACTCGTCGGCGCCCAGGAGCGCGGCGATGATGACGTCGCGGCCGGTGCGCATCTGGCCGTCGGTCTGCAGGATCACGCGGGAGCGCAGGTCGTTCTCGAGCAGCGTCTGCTGGGTCTCGGCCAGGCCGATCTCCCACGGCACGCCCGCCGACTGGATCGAGCTCAAAGGCGATGCGCCCGTGCCGCCGTCGTGCCCGGCGATGACCACGTGGTCGGCGCCGGCCTTGACGACTCCCGCCGCGACGGTGCCCACCCCGACCTCCGAGGCGAGCTTCACCGAGACGGTCGCCTTGGGGTTCGAGGTGCGCAGGTCGTAGATCAGCTGCTTCAAGTCCTCGATCGAGTAGATGTCGTGGTGGGGCGGGGGCGAGATCAGCTCGACGCCGGGGGTCGAGTAGCGGAGCTGCGCGATGTACTCGTCGACCTTGTGGCCGGGCAGCTGGCCGCCCTCGCCGGGCTTCGCGCCCTGCGAGATCTTGATCTGGATCTGCTCGGCGTTCGCGAGGTAGTGCGCGGTCACGCCGAAGCGGCCGGAGGCGACCTGCTTGATCGCCGAGCGGCGCCAGTCGCCGTTGGGGTCGCGCTCGTAGCGGCGCGGGTCCTCGCCGCCCTCGCCCGAGTTGGAGCGCCCGCCGATGCGGTTCATCGCGATCGCGAGCGTCTCGTGCGCCTCGGGCGAGAGCGCGCCCAGGCTCATCGCGCCGGTCGAGAAGCGCTGCACGATCGTCTTGATGTCCTCGACCTCGTCAAGCGGCACAGGGTCGCCGACGGGCTTCGCGCGAAGGAGGCCGCGGATCAGGCCGTGCTGGGCGTTCTCCTCGTTCACGCGTTGTGAGAAGGCCTCGTAGTGCTCGCCCGCGTCGCCGTTGCCGGTCGCGGCGCGCTGAAGCTCCGAGATCGTCTCGGGATCCCACATGTGGCGCTCGCCGTCGCGCCGCCACGCATAGACGCCGCCCTGGGGCAGGATCTCCTCGTGCGCGGCGGGCAGGAGCGCCTGCTCGACGTGGCGGGCCCGGCTGAGCCCGTGCGCCTTCGGCCAGGCGCGGGCGTGGCGCTGCTGCGCCTCGTGGGCGAGCTGCGTCATCCCGACGCCGCCGATCGAGGATGAGGTGCCGGTGAAGTGGCGGTCGACGAGGCCCTTCTCGAGCCCCACCGCCTCGAAGATCTGGGCGGCGTTGTACGAGCCGATGGTCGAGATGCCCATCTTCGAGAGCACCTTGAGTAGCCCCGTACCGATCGCCTTGACGATGCGCTCGCGCGCCTCATCGGGACTCAGGTCCGGGACCTCTCCGCGCGCCGCGAGATCGGCGACGGTGTCGAGCATCATGTAGGGGTTGACGACGGACGCGCCGTAGCCGATCAGCGCCGCGACGTGGTGAACCTCGCGCGCCTCGCCGGTCTCGACCGCAAGCCCCGCGTGGACCCGGTCGCCGGTGCGCACGAGGTGCTGATGGACGGCCGACGTGGCAAGGAGGGACGGGATCGCCGCGTTCTCTTCGTCGACTCGCGCGGTCGGAGAGGACCAGGATCGTCGCGCCGTCGCGGATCGCCTTGGAGGCGTCGTCGCAGATGCGGTCGAGCGCGCCCTCCATGGACTTGTCGCCGTCGGCGACCCGGAAGGTCATGTCGAGGACGCGGGTCTTGAGATCGCCCCAGTCCATCTCGCGCAGGATCGCCATCTCGTGGTTCTGGACGACGGGACGGTCGAGGAGCAGCTGCATCGCCGGCGTCGAGTCGTGCTCGAGCAGGTTCGACTCGGGGCCCAGGCCGGTGCGAAGGCTCATCACGATGTGCTCGCGGACGGAGTCGATCGCCGGGTTGGTGACCTGCGCGAAGCGCTGCTTGAAGTAGCTGAAGAGGGTCGGCGCCTGCTCGGAGAACATGGCGAGCGCGAGGTCGTTCCCCATCGAGCCGGTCGGCTCCTTGGCGTCGCGCGCCATGGGCGTGAGGAGGACGCGGAGGTCCTCTTGCGAGAACCCGAACGCGAGCTGGCGGCGCTTCAGCTCCTCGGCAGAGGGCGCACGCGGCGCGGCGCGGTTGGCCTGCGGCAGCTCGTCGAGGCGCACGGAGCGGGCGGCGTCCCACGCGCCCCACGGGGACGCGTTCGCGACGACGCTCTCGGCCTCGCCCTCGTCAAGGACGCGGCCCTGCGCGAGGTCGATCGCGAACATCGAGCCGGGGCGAAGGCGCCCGCGGTAGGCGACGTCCTCGTCGGGCACCTGGAACGAGCCGGCCTCGGACGAGACGGCGACCCACCCGTCGTGCGTGATGAGCCAGCGCCCGGGGCGCAGGCCGTTGCGGTCGAGCGTCGCGCCCAGGAAGGTGCCGTCGGTGAAGGTGATCGCGGCGGGGCCGTCCCACGGCTCGATCAGCCGCGAGTGGTAGTTGTAGAAGCCTTCGAGCTCGGGCGCCACGCCGTCGCGGTTCTCGTGGGCGCGCGGGATCATCATCATCGCCGCGTGGGGCAACGAGTGACCCCGCGAGGCAGAGGAGCTCGAACACGTGGTCGAAGGCGAGCGAGTCGGAGGTGCCGGGCATGACCAGCGGCAGGCAGCGCTTGAGGTCCTCGCCGAACAGGTCGGAGCGCAGGATCGCCTCGCGCGCCTGCATCCAGTTGACGTTCCCCTGGAGCGTGTTGATCTCGCCGTTGTGGGCGGACATGCGGTGGGGGTGGGCGAGGCCCCAGCTCGGGAAGGTGTTGGTGGAGAAGCGCGAGTGGACGATGGCCATCGCCGACTTCATCAGCGGGTCGCGCAGGTCGGGGTAGAAGTTCGCGAGCTGCGGGGCGGTGAGCATGCCCTTGTAGACGATGGTCCGCGCCGAGAAGCTGGGGAAGGTGACCTCGGAGGTCTCGAGCTCGACGGTGCGGCGGATGACGAAGAGCTTGCGCTCGAACGCGTCGGCGTCGAGCGTCTCGGGGCCGCGACGGATCATGAGCTGGCGGATCGTCGGCATCGCCTCGTGGGCGACGCGGCCACAGTGGCTGGGGTCGACGGGGACCTCGCGCGAGCCCAGCGGGATCTGGCCCTCGGCGCGGACCATCTCCTCGATGCGGTGGCCCAGCTCAAGGCGCCGCGCCGGGTCGGCCGGCAGGAAGCACATCGCGACGGCCAGCTCGCCGGGACCGGGCACGTCGTCGGGCTCGACGCCGAACTCGGAGGCGCGTGAGCGGAAGAACTCGTGGGGAAGCTGGATCAGGATGCCGGCGCCGTCGCCAGTGTCCGCGTCGGCGCCCGCTGCGCCGCGGTGCTCCAGGAGGTCCAGGGTCGCGATCCCGCGCACGACGACCTCGTGGATCGGCTCGCCGTCGAGGCGCGCAAGGCATGCGACGCCACACCCATCGTGCTCGTGGGCAGGGTCGTAGAGACCAGCGGTCCGGGGCGTGGGGAGCTCCGGACTCGCCTTGGGCGGGCGGCGGTCCACGCGGAAATTCTAGATCACCTCGGGTTGAGTTATGGGAACCCGGGCATACTCCGCGCGAAGTGGCTGCAGTTGACGAATCAATAGAGATCGCCGCGACGCCCGCCGAGGTGTGGGCCGTGGTGATGGATCCGAACCGCCTGGGGGACTGGGTCACGGCCCACAAGCGGGTCTACGACACCCCGAGCGGCAAGCTTTCCGCGGGCGATTCGTTCAAGCAGAAGCTTCGCATCGTGGGCCCAAGCTTCAAGGTGACATGGTCCGTCCTCGAGTCCGATGAGCCCACCTCGGCTCGGTGGAGAGGCAAGGGGCCAGGCGGGTCGGTGGCTGACGTGACCTACAAGCTCACTGAGACCGACGACGGAGGCACGCGTTTCGACTACTGCAACAACTTCGAGCTGCCGGGCGGCCCGCTTTCGATTCCCGCGAAGAGCGTCGCCGGCCCACCGGCGACGAAGCAGGCGAAGGCCTCGCTCCAGAACCTGAAGACGCTGCTCGAGAAGTAGCTAGGGGGCGGGGCAAACGTCCGTGAGTACCCCCATAGGGGGCAGTGACGGACGTTCAGCTCGTGGGCGCCGGCTCGAGGACCTGCTGATCGAGTCGGCCAGGCCGCTTTTCGTTCACCTCGACGACCACCGCGTTCACCCACACGTCTTCCTCTGCGGTCTCGAAGCGCTGTGGAAGATGGGTGCGGAAGCCTTCGAGGGCCTGGCGGTACTTGACGCCGAGCACGCTTGTGCGCGAGGCGGTCATGCCCACGTCAGAGATATATGCGGTGCCTTGCGGCAACACCCGGGCGTCGGCGGTCGGGACGTGGGTGTGGGTGCCGAGCACGGCGGCGACGCGGCCGTCCAGGTGCCAGCCCATCGCGACCTTCTCGGAGGTCACTTCGGCGTGGAAGTCGACGATGAAAGCGTCGGCCTCGCCTTCCAGGCGGCTGAGGAGAGCGTCGGCTTCGACGAACGGCGAGCGCGCAGCCTGGAGCTGGAGCATGCCGATCAGGTTGATGACGCAGACGCGCATGCCCCCGGCCTCGACGATCACGTGCCCGTTGCCCGGCGCGTTCGTCATGAAGTTCGAGGGGCGGATCACCCGCTCTTCCTCCTCTAGATACTCGTAGGCCTCCTTGCGGCGGTAGGTGTGGTTGCCGAGCGTGATCACGCCGAAGCCCATCTCGAACAGGTCGCGGCCAGTCCGGTCGGTGATGCCGAGCCCTCCGGCGGAGTTCTCGCCGTTCACGATCGCCAGGTCGGGCGAGTGGCGCTCCAGGAGCCCCGGCATCGCCTCGCGCAGCCCCTTGCGGCCCGGACTGCCCACGACATCGCCGACGAAGAGGAACTTCATCATCTTTGAGCTGGAACTCAGCTTCGGGTTCGTGTAGCCGGGCCGGGGTCCGCGCTTGATGACCCTGGCGACCCAGCGGCCGTCGTCGGGTTCGCCGGAGACTGCCTTGAGGGCGCGGAACCCGAAGTCGCTCACCTGGTCGAGCGTCGTGTCCTTCGGAGCGCGCCAGCCGATCACCCAGCCGACGTCGGTCATGAGGATCCAGCCCGACGGCGTCTTCGCGCCTCGCTCCGCGATGTCGGGGTAGATGGGCTTGCCGGGCTCGGTGCCGGTCTGGTTGACGATGATGTTCATCGCGTCCGGGTCGCCGTCGCCGACGTTCACCTCGATCGAAACGTCGGGCGTTCCCGATGCCGGCTCGATCACCAACCAGCGTTTCGTTGAGCCCATGCGCTCGAGGCGCCCGGGCTCGGCCGTGACGTTGTCGAAGAGGACCCCCGCGAGGTGCACATCCCCTTGGTCGAACTGGATCTTCTTCTTCGCCATGAGATGAAGCAAAGCACGGTGGCTCCCCGCTCCCCGGTGCCAGGCACGGTGCCTGGCACCAAGCGGACGGATGTGTGACGCCGTGTGGATAATGCGTAATGGCGCTGAAGCCGATTCAGGAGTTATGACATCTGGAGGTGTCACATCCGAGGGGACCGCGGACGGGCGTTGCTCGCACTGCCAACGCACGGTCCGCGCGGACCTCGGAGTTGAGAACTCGGCCGGAGACATCCTCTGCGGCGCCTGCTTCCAGGTCTTGGGAAACCGCGCGCCGAAGCGCACGATTCCTCGCGACCGCATCGACGCGCTCGAGCGCGTCACCTCTCGTTAGCCGCAACCGTCTAGCGTTCGCGCCGCCATGAGCGGCCCGAGCCCCCAAGCGCCCCCGACTCCAGTGCTCGAGGTGAGCGGCGTCGGCCATTCCTTCGGCGATCGCCCGGCACTTCGCGACGTCTCGTTCACCGCGGCGCCCGGCGAGCTCCTCGCCGTGATCGGCCCGAACGGCGCCGGCAAGACGACGCTGCTCTCGATCCTGGCCGGCATCCGCAAGCCGGACTCGGGCTCGATCTCGGTCCCCGGCGAAGTCGGGTGGGTTCCGCAGCAGGCCGCGCTCTACCGCCGGCTCACAGTCGAGGAGAACCTGCGGCTCTTCGCGCGGCTCGAGGAGTGCGAGGACGTCGAGGACTCCGTCGAGCGCATGCTCGACCAGACGGATCTGCGCGAGCGGCGGAGCGACCAGATCGGGACCCTCTCGGGCGGCAACCAGCAAAGGGTGAACATCGCGATCGGGCTCCTGTCGGCGCCCGCGGTGCTCCTCCTCGATGAGCCGTCGACCGGGCTCGACCCCCGCCAGCGCGAGCGCCTGTGGGACTTCGTCCTGGGCCTCGCCGGCCAGGGCACGACGGTGATCTTCACCACCCACCACCTGGTCGAAGCCGAGCGCTACGGCAACCGCCTCCTCGTTCTGGCCGACGGCGAGAACGTCTTCGACGGCACGGCGCAGGCTCTCCACGACGCGGTGCCCGACGCCGGCTGGCCGCGACTTCGAGGCCGCGTTCGTCGCCTTCCTGCGGGAGCGAGGGCACTAGATGACCACCGACACACGCCTCTTTCGGGCTAAAGCCCTCAGGAGATAGATGCGCTGGCTCCTCATCAAGGACCTCCAGATCCTCAAGCGCTCGCCACTGGTGACGGCGCTCCTCATCGGCTACCCCGTCGTGATCGGGATCCTGATCGGATTCGCGCTCTCGGGCGACGAGGGCAAGCCGCGGGTCGCGTTCTTAAACGAGGTGACCGAGGGCGAGAGCTTCAGCCTCGGCTCCGAAGGCGGCGAGTTCGGCGCCACGGAAGCGCGCGAGCAGCTCTGCGACCGCGTCGAGTGCGTCGACGTCGACTCGCGCGCAGAGGCCGAGCAGGCAGTCGAAGACGGCGAGGTGCTTGGCGCGCTCATCCTGCCCGAGGATCTGCTGGACCGTCTGCGCTCGCTGACTTCGCTCAATCCCGAAGAGCCCACCGTCGAGGTGCTCGTGAACGAGGACGACCCCGTCAAGGCGCAGCTCGTCGACGACCGGGTGTCGGCCCTCATCACCGAGGCGAACCTGATCCTCTCCCAGCGCATCTCCGAGCAGGCCGCGGCCTATATCGACCTGCTGATCGAGGGAGGCACCTTCACCGTGCCGTTCCTGGGCGACTCGATTGAGATCCTGGGCCTTGCGAACGCCAGCGACATCCTGAGCGCAGTCTCGGAAGAGCTGCCACCCGATGAGCAGGCCGAGCTCGAGGAAGTGATCACCTTCGCGGAGACCGCTGAGGACAACCTGGAGTTCGCGCTGCCGCTCCTGGGCGCGGTCTCGAGCCCGATCGCCGTCGACAAGCAGGTCGTCTCTGGAGCCTCGACCTCGCTCAGCTCGTTCGCGATCGCCATCGCCGCGACCGTGACGCTGATGTTCGTGACCGTCCTTCTGGTCGCCGGCTCGCTGGCGCTGGAGCGTGAGGAGAACGCGTTCACCCGCATCACGCGCGGCTCGGTCGGCCAGACGGGCCTGCTGGTCGAGAAGCTGATGCTCGGCGTCGTCGCCTCGATCGCGGTGACGCTCGTGATGCTGGGGGTGCTCACACCGTTCGTATCAATTGCGTGGGAGCGGATCGGGCTGATCGCGCTGGCGATCATCGCCGGGGGCGCCGCCTTCGCCGCGTTCGGAGCGGCGATCGGCTCCGCGGCGCGCGAGGTCAGGGCCAGCTCGCTGCTTGCGTTCATGATCTCGCTGCCGGTCGCGTTCTTATCGCTCGTACCGTCGGGCACCGTCAGCGGGGGCGTCTATCAAGCGCTCGAGATCTTCCGGGCCCTCTTCCCGTTCGACCCGTCGCTGGACGCGATGACCTCGGCGCTCGACTCGTCAGCGGGAGGCATCGGCGTCCCGCTGCTCCACCTGGCCGCGATCGCCCTGGCGTACACCGTTCTTGCACGCCTGGCACTCCGGCGCTTCGCATAGCGGGTGCGCACACGCGGAAGCGGGTAGGCGTCCCCTATGAGAGAAGAACGCGGGGAGAAGGAGGACCTGCCGCCGCTCGAGCTCCGGACGCTCCGTGAACTGGAGCTTGCTGAGTCGTCGGGCGAAGGACGTGCACCTCGCATGGCCGGCGCATCGGGGGTCGTGCGCCGCGGCGACTTCGCGTACGTGATTGCCGACGACGAGCTTGTGATCGGCGTCTTCGAGATCTCGACTGACGAGCCAGGCACGGCACGCACCGTCTTCGAAGGAACGCTTCCCGACGACGAGTCGGAGCGCAAGGGGGCGAAGCCCGACCTGGAAGCGCTCACGGCCCTGCCGCCGTTCGGGGACACGCCGTACGGCGGGCTTCTCGGGCTCGGTTCAGGCTCGGACTCGGACGGCAACCGCGACCGAGGGTTCTTCTGGGCGTTCGCTCCGGATGGCTCACTCGATGGAGAGCCCACGGTGATCGACCTATCGCCTCTCTACGGGATGTTGCGCGAGAAGCTGGGAGGCCTCAATGTCGAAGGAGCGGCCGTGCTCGGCGACGAGATCTGGCTCTTTCACCGTGGCAACGAGGGCGATGCAGGAAACGTCGTGGCCGAGATCGCCCTGTCCGATCTTGCCGGCTCACTCACAGGCGACCACGACATCGACGTCGAGGAGCTCAAGGAGCTTCGCGAGTACGACCTGGGCGAGATGGACGGGGTGGACGCTTTGCTTCTCGGACGCGACGGCGCTGTCGTGACGATCTCGTCTGCTTCACCGCCTCGGCCGAAGGGGACGAGGACGGCGACATCCGCGGGTCGGTCGTAGGCACGATCTCCGGCTCGCGGCGAGGTCACGCGTCTGCGCACGATCGACCGCAAGTGGAAGGTCGAGGGCGTCCACGCTGCGGTCGACACCGGCGTGGTCGACTTCGTCTTCGTCTGCGACCAGGACGACGAGACGGTCGCCTCGCCGCTCCTGACGGCAACCATGCCGCTGGAGCCGGGAATCGAGGAAGGCGCCGATCCCTCCTAGAATCCGGGGCGTGAGCTTCCCTGCGACGCGCATGCGGCGCCTGCGCGCAACAACCGCTCTTCGCGACCTCGTGCGCGAGACCGAGCTTTCGGTTCGCCATCTCGTGCAGCCGCTTTTCGTCGTCGCCGACGCAGCGACGCGCGAGCCGGTCGAGTCCATGCCGGGCATCTCGCGCCTCTCGATCAACGAACTGGTCGAGGAAGCCGGCGACCTTCATGCCTCGGGCGTCCCCGCGATCCTCCTGTTCGGCATCCCTTCGGCCAAGGACGAGGTCGGCTCGGGCGCTTACGATGCCGAGGGCGTCGTCCAGCTCGCGGTTCGCGCCGTGAAGGAGGCGCATCCCGGCCTGACGGTCATGACCGACGTATGTCTCTGCGAGTACACCTCGCACGGCCACTGCGGCTTCGTCCGCGACGGCGACGTTGACAACGACATCTCGCTCGAGCTCCTGGCGAAGACGGCGATCTCACACGCCGAGGCGGGCGCCGACGTCGTCTGCCCCTCGGACATGATGGACGGGCGCGTTGGGATGATCCGCCACCAGCTCGACGAGGAGGGCTTTTCGAACACGCCGATCATCGCCTACTCGGCGAAGTACGCCTCCGCCTATTACGGGCCCTTCCGCGAGGCGGTCGACTCGACCCCCGAGTTCGGCGACCGTCGCGGCTATCAGATGGACCCGGCCAACGCCGCCGAGGCGGTGCGCGAGGCAAAGCTCGACCTCGACGAAGGCGCCGACATCGTGATGGTGAAGCCGGCGACTCCTTACCTCGACGTGATCCGCCGGATCAAGGACGAGACGGGCGCTCCGGTCGCCGCGTACCAGGTGTCCGGTGAGTACTCGGCGCTGAAGGCCGCCGCGCAGAACGGCTGGCTCGACGAGCGCGCCGCGGCGCTCGAGACGCTCACCTCGATCAAGCGTGCCGGGGCTGACCTGATCTTCACCTACTACGCGAAGGAGGCTGCGGAATGGCTCCGGTAAAGGCGCCGCAATCGAAGGCGCGCTCGCGCAAGGGCGGGTCGGCGATCCCGCTCGACGATACGGACAAGCGCCTGATGAACCTCCTGCAGTCGAACTTCGCGCTTGTGCCCGAGCCGTTCGCTCCGATCGCCGAGGAGGCGGGAATCACGGTGGAGGAGACGCTCGAGCGCACGCAGCGACTGCTCGACGGGCGCATCATCCGCGAGATCACGCCGATCTTCGACACGCGCGCGCTCGGCTTCGACTCGATGCTTGTGGCGGCGAAGGTGGACGCGGAGAACCCGCATCGCGCCGCAAAGATCATCAACTCGCATCCGGGCGTCTCCCACAACTACCTGCGGACCCACGAGTTCAACCTGTGGTTCACGATCGCGACGCCGCCGGACTCGAAGCTGGGCCTCCAGGGCTCGCTCGACGTCCTCCAAGAGATGACCGGCGCCGAGTCGATTCGCCAGCTGCCGACGCTGAAGCTCTTCAAGATCAACATGAACCTGGAGATGGAGAAGGGCACCGACGCCCTGTCCGCCGTGGCCGACGCCGCGACTCCGCGCGAGCTCGAGCGCCAGCCCTACGACGACTTCGACATCGCGGTGATTCGCGCGCTCCAGGGGCCGATGGAGGCGACCGAGCGCCCGTACGAGACGGCCGCCGCCGAGGTGGGCCGCTCGGTCGACGACTTCCTCGCGCACCTCGAGGGCATGGTCGAGCGCAAGCTGCTCCGCCGCGTCGCGGCGATCCTGTTCCATCGCCGCGCCGGCTTCTCGGCGAACGGGATGGGCGTCTGGAAGGTGCCGGACTGCGACATCCTGGAAGTGGGGACGCGGATGTCGTCGGTGCGCGGCATCTCGCACTGCTACGAGCGGCCGACGTATGAGGACTGGCCGTACTCGGTCTTCACGATGGCCCACGGGCGCTCCAAGGAAGAGTGCGACGCGATCCTCCAGTCGATCGCCGACGAGCACGGGCTCCACGGCGAAGACCGGGCGATCCTCTACTCCTCGACCGAGTTCAAGAAGATCCGCCTGCGCTACTTCACGGACGAGTACTCGGACTGGGAACGCGAGCACGCGGGCGTATGAGCGGTGCCAGGCACCACGCAGGGTGCCAGGCACCACGCTTGGGGTCTGTCCCCATCCGCGCGGAACTGTGAAGTCTCGGACCGATACCCGTACTTCTGAGGTCATATATGCGCGCGCTGCTGGGTTGATGCCCGGTGGGGTGAACTCGCCCGTGCGGGCGATGCGCTCCATCGGGCGCGACCATCCGATCTTTGTCGAGCGCGGCGAGGGCTTCGAGCTGATCGATGTCGACGGGCACCGCTACGTCGACTGGGTGTGCTCGTGGGGACCGCTGATCCTGGGCCACGCGCATCCCGACGTAGTCGATGCGGTTCAGAGCGCTGCCGAGCGCGGCACCTCGTACGGCGCGCCGACCGAGGGCGAGGTCGAGCTCGCAGCCGAGGTATGTGACCGGTTCGCCTCGGTTGAGATGGTGCGCATGACTTCGTCCGGGACCGAGGCGTCGATGAGCGCGCTCCGCCTGGCGCGCGCTGCCACCGGGCGCGACCCGGTGCTGAAGTTCGCGGGCGCCTATCACGGGCATGTCGATGGGTTGCTTGCCGAGGCCGGCTCGGGCCTGGCGACCGCGGGGATCCCGGCGAGCCCCGGGCGTGACGGAGGCGCAGGCTGCCGACACGATCGTGGTGCCGTGGAACGACCTCGAGGCTCTCGAGGCAGCGCTTGCCGAGCGCGAGTTCGCGGCGATCATCGCCGAGCCGCTGCCCGCCAACATGGGGCTTGTCCCTGCCGAGGCGGGGTTCATCCAGGGGATGCGCGAGCTGGCGACGCAGAACGGCGCGCTGCTGGTGCTCGACGAGGTGATCTCGGGATTTCGCGTCGCGCGCGGCGGTGCACAGGAGCTGCTCGGAGTGAAGGCCGACATCACGGTGATGGGCAAGGTGATCGGCGGCGGGTTGCCCGCCGCGGCCTACGGCGCGTCGCGCAAGCTGATGCAGCGGATCGCGCCGGCGGGCGACGTCTACCAGGCGGGAACGCTCAGTGGCAATCCGCTGGCGGTGGCGGCGGGGCTCGCAACGCTCGAGAACCTCGACGCCGATGCGTACCGGCGGCTAGCGTGCGCTGACGGACCAGCTTGCGAGCGGCCTCCGCGGCGCCGCGGAGGGCCTGCCCATCTCGGTGGTCTCGGTCAACGGGCTCGTGACGCCGTTCTTCGCCGAGGAGGCTCCCCGCGACTTCGCGGGCGCTTCGGCCTGCGACCTCGAGGCTTACGGCCGTTTCGCCCGCGCGCTGCTCGACCGCGGCATCTACCCGCCCGCGTCGCAGTTCGAGGCGTGGTTCGTCTCGCTCGCGCACGACGCGGCTGCGATCGAGCGCACCGTAGACGCCGCGGCCGAGGCGTTCGCCGAGGCGCTGGGCTAGCCCTTCTTCGGCCAGCCTAATCTTCGCTAATGGACCAGGCCATCCAAGTCGCCGGAGCGCTGATGATCCTGGCCGGCTTCGCCGGGCAACTACGAGGATGGATCAGCGCCACCTCCTACACCTACCTGTGGCTCAACCTGGTCGGCTCGGTGATCCTCTGCGTCCTTGCCGTGATCGAAGAGCAATGGGGCTTCGTCCTCCTCGAGGGCGTGTGGGCGATCGTCTCGGCCTGGAGCCTCATCCAGTTGGCGCGAGGAATCCCGCCGCCCGTGGCGCACTAGCGAGCGAGTAGGGCGAGCACCGTCTCGGTCGTCGCGGCAGGTTCTCGCGTCACTTGGCCATAAGTGAGAGCGAGCGTCTTGACGCCCTTTCGCTCCAAGCGTGCGAGCTTCTCGTGGTCCCGCTCGAAAGCTTCCGGATCTGAGTGCCACGTGTAGCTCTGCAGCTCGATGACGAGGTTGGCTTCGGGCCAGTACGCGTCGATGTCCTCGCCATGGACCAGCACGTTGCGCTGGTAGGACGGCAGGCCCGCGTCGGTGATCAGCTCCAGGAAGGCGATCTCGAGCTCCGAGCGGGTCTCGGTGGCCGGGCGCGGGTCGTAGTCGAGGAGTTGCCTCATCGTTGCGGCACCCGGCGATCCGCGCATGCGCTCCACTGCCTCGCTGAGTTTGCGGTGGTCGATGAGGTGGCGGCGCTCGGCTTCTTCGAATGCGCGTTTCAGGGCGGCGTACTTCAGGACCGTTGTTAGATCACAGAGAGTCCGCTCTATGGACGTGACGGGAATTGAGTCGACCATGGAGATGTCGTCTGGGTGGATGTTGCGGCAGCGGTGGATCCGGACGCCCCTGAGCTTCGGATTCCGATTGGCCGGAACCAGGACGTCGATTCGAGAGCCTCGTGTCTTCGCGATGTCGTGGAGAGCGGCAGCGAAGGTGCGTGTCAGGAGGGCGCCCTCGCCTGCGCCCAAGACGGCGGCAAGCCACCGTCCCTTTCGGGTTGGAGGCCCCGGCCCGACTAGATAGACCTTGTGGTGAAGGCGAGTGATCTCACCGTCGGCGACCTGACGAGTCACCCACGAGGCCGAGAAGCCGAGGCGGCGCAACCGCTTCGTGGTCACGATGCGGTGCTGGCGAGACGCGATTCGGTTGAGCTCGGCATCACGGTCAGCCACGGCGATTCGGGCTCCTGTGTGCGGAAACTTTCGCTGAGCGGTAGCGGATGCACACACGCGAAAAGCTCCCAGGAATTTTCCCTTTAATGCGCACCCAGACGAGCCGAATCACGCGCGAAATCGCGAAAGAACGCGAACGCCGCGCGCCGCACTCGCGATAATCACACCGCCGATGCCCACCTCCGCCCTTCACACCCTCGCCGAGCATCTCCGCTCCGAGGACACCGTCGTTTCGCCGCACGTCACCGACCCTCAGGCTCCGGCCGCGCTCGGCGCTCTCGTCGCATCAGGACCGGCCGCCGCCGATGAGCCCGCCGCCTACGCGCTCGTGATCGAGTCGGTGCGCGAGGGTTACCTCCTCCACTACGGCGAGCCGCGCGTGATCGTCGGCGCGGACGCCGACCTGCGCCTGCTCGCAGGGGACTACCTCTACGCCATCGGCCTGGAGCAACTCGCCGGCTTGGGCAACTTGCCGGCCGTCCGCGAGCTCTCGGACCTGATCTCGATCGGCGCGCAACTCCACGCCGACGGGCCCGAGACGCGTCCCGCCCCCGAAGGCGAAGCGTTGTGGCTCGCGTCCACGATGGCGATTGCGACGGGCGAGCCAGACGGTCTCGAGGAGGCGAAGTTCGCGCTGAGAGCGGGTAATCCGGGCGCCGAGGAGGCCGCGCGGACCGCAGCGGCTTCGATGGCGACGGCGGCCGGCCTGGCAGATGCGCTTGCGGACGCCTCGCAAGCAATAGAATCACTGGCGTCCGACCGACCTGATTTTGGCTGAGAACGACGCTGATAAGACCGACGGCCCCGTGAGCGGGAGCGGGGGCTTGGAAAAGCCTCATCCCGCTGGCTACTTCGAGGGCGAAACCATGACGCGGCGCGCCGCGTTCACAGTGGGTGGACAGGCCGCGGGAGCGGCCGCGATCACGATCGTCGCGCTGCCGCTCGTCGCCTTCTCCGTCGCTCCGATCCTCGAGACGCCCGAAGAGGTCTGGGAGGCAGTCGGCAGCACCGACGAGTTCAGCGCGGACGTCTACCTCCCAGTGATCATCACGATCCGCAGCGGCATCGGCGAGGCCGGCAAGACCACCGCCTACGTCCGCCAAGGCACCGAAGAGCTCGGCGAAGACCCCGCTGAGTACATCGCGCTGTCGACCCGCTGCGCGCACCTGGGCTGCCCCGTCCGCTTCGTCCGCGCGGCCGGCATCTTCAGCTGCCCTTGCCACGGCGGCGCTTACGACTTCGAGGGCCTCGTCATCGGCGGCCCGCCGGTGCGCCCGCTCGACCGCTTCCAGACGCGCGTCGTCTCAGGCCAGGTCGAGATCGGCCCGCGCTACAGCGTCACCAACGATCTCGAGCCCGTCCGCGCTCGCGATCCTGGTGAGTTCACCGGGGGGATCTGGGAGTATCTCTATCCGCCGCGACCCTCGACGCCCCCGGCGCCCTAAAGACCGTGGCCAAATTCCCCGACACCCTGCTCCCCAAGGCCCTTCGCAAGCCCGCGAAGCCCGGCGCGAACGGCAGCACCAACGGCGCGTCCGCCAACGGCGCCAACGAGGAGAAGTCCGTCGTCGTCGAGAAGCTGAAGGAAGCGCCCGTCGACCTCGTCGGCTGGGTCGACGAGCGGTCGGGAGCCACCCCGTTCCTCACGGGCATGCTGCTCCGCAAGGTGCCCAAGGGCACCAACTGGTTCTACACCCTGGGCTCGGCCACGATGTTCGCCTTCGTCGTCCAGGCGCTGACCGGCGTCTTTTTGGCGATGTACTACACGCCTTCGCCGGTCGAGGCCTACGCCTCCATCACCAACCTCACCAACGACGTCTTCATGGGCGAGTTCGTCCGCGGCCTCCACAAGTGGGGCGCCTCGGTGATGATCATCCTGATCTTCCTCCACATGGGCCGGGTCTTCTTCTTCGGCGCTTATAAGTACCCGCGCGAGCTCAACTGGGTAATCGGCGTCGTCCTGATCGTCCTCACCCTGGTCATGGGCCTCACCGGCTACCTCCTGCCGTTCGACCAGCGCTCCTACTGGGCGACGATCGTCGCCATGAACATCAACGGCACCGGCCCGATCGTCGGCCCGTACCTCGCCGACTTCCTGCGTGCCGGCGCCGAGTTCGAGTCGACCACCCTTTCGCGCTTCTACGCGCTCCACATGCTGCTCGTTCCCGGCGCGATCATCGCGCTCATCGGCGCTCACCTCTATCTCGTCGTCAAGCTCGGCACCACCGCGCCCCCGTGGCTCCGTGGCGACATCAAGCCGAAAGCCCTCCGCACCGAGAAGGTCAAATCTCAGAACGGGGGAGAGGTCTGATGAGCGACGTAAGGCGCGAAAGCAACATTGCCCCTCCGGCAGGAGAAGCCGTATGAACTCCAAGGAGAAGGAGGAGTACCTCCGCGAGTACGAAGTTCTGAAGAAGAAGGGCAAGCCTTTCTTCCCGTATGCGGTGGCGAAGGACTCGATCATGTTCCTCGTCGTCGTCCTGGTGATCGCGGTCATGTCGATCATCCTGGGCGCCGAGCAGGGCCCCAAGGCCGACCCGACCACGACCACCTATACGCCCCGCCCCGAGTGGTACTTCTTCTTCCTCTTCGAGCTCCTGCGCGTCATCAAGCCCGCCGAGCTGACGCCGCTGGCCACGATCGGCATCCCGACGGTCTGCCTGGTCTTGCTGCTTCTCCTCCCGTTCTATGACCGCAACGCGGAGCGCGATCCGCGCAAGCGCCCGGTGGCGACGTCCATGGGCATCATGGTGGTCATCGCGATGGCGCTCCTCACCTTCCTCGGCGCCGAGGCCGGACCGCCGACCGAGATCGAGATGGAAACCGCTCCCCAGTACGAGGACGGCAAGGTCGCTGTGGCGGGGCAGGGCTGTTTGACCTGCCACAAGATCGGCGAGAACGGCGGCACCCTGGGGCCGGAGCTGACCCATATCGGCGCGGAGCTTCCCGCCGCGGGCATCAAGCGAACGCTGCTCAACCCGTCGGGGATCATGCCCCCCTACACGGAGCTGCCCGAGGAAAAGCTCGACGCAATGGTCGAATACTTAGCGTCGCTCCGCTGATCGGCTCGTCGCCATGAGTAAGCCGTCTCGTTCCGAGGACGAGTTCTCCTCGCAGGTGCGGGGCATGTTCGACCGCATCGCCGGCGTCTATGACGTCCTGAACACCGTGATGACGGCCGGCCTTCACCACTCCTGGCGCGAGCGCGCCGCCGACCGCGCCGAGCTCGGAGCCGGAGCCGCCGCCCTCGACCTCTGTTGCGGCACGGGCGATCTTGCGCTCGAACTCCGCGAGCGGGTCGGCCCCACGGGGCGTGTGGTTGGCGCCGACTTCTCGGAGCGCATGCTCGAGCTCGCGCAGGAGAAGGCGGCGCAGCGCAACGCCGACGACGTCACCTTCGAGTGGGCGGACGCGATGGAGCTGCCGTATTCCGACGCCTCCTTCGACGCGGTGACGGTGGGCTTCGGCGTCCGCAACCTCGCCGACGTCGGGGCGGGAATCCGCGAGATGACGCGCGTCCTCAAGCCCGGCGGGCGCTGCGTGATCCTGGAGATCACCCAGCCGCAGAAGCCGCCGCTCTCGACCTTCTTCGGCCTCTGGTTCGACCGCGTCGTCCCGGTGCTCGGCCGCGTCGCGGGCGACCCCGAGGCCTATTCGTACCTGCCCGAGTCCGTCCGCGGCTTCCCGCCGCCCGCGGAGCTCGCCCGGCTTATGGACGAAGCCGGGCTCGGCCAGATCCGCTACACGGTCCTGGCCGGGGGCATCATCGCGATCCACTCGGGCGTCCGTCCCGCCTGAGGCAGCCGTGAACCGCTCCGCAGTTCCGCCGCCCGTCACCCAGGTGATGGATGAGGCTGAGGCCTGGCTTCCCGCGTTGATGGCCGCGGTCGAGGAGCGACTGGGCGAGCTGGTCGAGGGCTACGGCGATGAACTGGGCGGCGACGCGCGCGCGACGCTCAAGGCCGGCGGCAAGCGCCTGCGCCCGATGCTCGTGTTGCTGTGCGCCGGGCCTGAAGCGGAGGCCCCCGCCCTGCGCGGCGCCGCGGCGATCGAGCTCGTCCACATGGCGACACTCGTCCACGACGACGTCTTGGACCAGGCGCCGCTTCGCCGCGGCGTGCCGACTGTGATGGCCACTTCGGGCCGGGAGCGTGCCAAGGCCGTCGGCGATCTCCTCCTATCCCGCGCGTTCGCCGAGCTTGGCGAGGGCGGCGGAGAAGGAGGCGAGCGCCAGGTCGAGCTTCTCGCGGGCGCGTCGGTGGGCCTTGCGCTCGGCGAGCTCGCGCAGCGCCAAGACGCCTGGGACACCACGACCTCGGCCGAGCGCTACCTCGAGCGCTGCCGCCTAAAGACCGCGCGCCTCTTCGAATGTGCCTGCCTCATCGGCCGCGTCTCGGCCTCGCCGGATCCGGCCGCTGACGAGCTGCGCTCGTTCGGCCAGGAGATCGGCCTCGCGTTCCAGCTCCTCGACGACGTGCTCGACGTTGCCGGCCCGCCCGAGCGCACAGGCAAGGCGCGCGGCACCGACCTCCTGGACGGCACGGTCACCCTGCCACTCATCCTGGCGCGCGACCGCGACCCCGCCCTGGCCGAGCTCGACCTGCGCGCACTCGACGCTTCGAACGCCGAGGGAGCATGCGACCGCATTGCCGCCACTGGCGCCCTGGAGGAAGTCAGAGCGGACGCCCGCAGCAGGGTCGCCGAGGCGAAACGAACGATTGCGGCATGCGAAGCGCTATCGGAAACCCAGCGCCGCCTGCTCGCGCTGGTCGCCGACGGCGTGGTCGAGCGCTACGCCTGAGCGCCTTGTGCGCATCGCCACAGGGGTCTGACCCCGGGTCTGACCCCTTAAAAGTCTTCGGGGAGGATGAGGTCGGCTTCGAGCGCCTTCAAGAACAGCTTGACGTCGTTCTCCATGTTCGCTCGCACGAGTGACTGGTAGTCCTCCAGGACGGTCTGGGTCGAGGCGTCCAGCGCGTCGTCGAAGCGGTCCGCAATCTCTTGGGAGAAAACGCCCTCATCGCGCCATTCGCACTCGGGGCAGCGGAGGCTGATACTCCACCCGTGGCGACCGGCGGGTTCCCAGTCCACGGGATAAACGAGGTCCCGGTCACAACACGGGCAGAGCGTCAGGTCCTGAGGAGGAAGAGGACGGAGGGATGGCCGTCCTTGGCCATACGACCGGAGCCCGAGCTCGCGCTCGGGAGAGAGGCGGGCGTTAGCCCGACCGGCCGCGGGTGTTTGTCCCTCCGACATCTCCGCCCCCGTTATCGGCTGACACCACATCGGGCTTTAGAGCTGCCGAGCCAGGTCATAGACTGCGCCGCCCAATGGTCCTATCCGACCGGCAAATCTCAGAAGCGCTCGCCGACGGCAGCGTCATCATCGAGCCGCTCGCCGACAACGCGATTCAGCCGTCGTCGGTCGACCTCCACACGGATAAATACTTCCGCGTCTTTCGCAACGACCACACCCCCTACATCGACCCGAAGGCCGCCCAGGAGGACCTGACCGAACTGGTTGAGGTCGCCGAGGGTGAGGCATTCATCCTCCACCCGGGCGAGTTCGTCCTGGGCTCGACCCTGGAGCGCGTCGCGCTGGGCAACGACCTGGTCGCGCGCTTGGAGGGCAAGAGCTCGCTGGGCCGCCTGGGGCTGCTCATTCACTCGACCGCCGGCTTCGTCGATGCCGGTTGGGACGGGCACCTGACGCTCGAGCTCTCGAACGTCGCCAACCTGCCCATCGCGATCTATCCCGGCATGAAGATCGGGCAGATCTCCTTCCTTCAGATGAGCTCCGAGGCCGAGCATCCCTACGGCTCGGACAAGGCCGGCTCGAAGTACAAGGGGCAGCGCGGCCCGACCCCCTCGCGCTACTACCTGAACTTCCCAGAGTCCGAGCGCAAGGGCTGAAACCCCCTCGCAAGCGGCGACCCGCGCGGTGGCCGTTGATCCGATAGCCCGCCCGGTGGCGTACCCTTTGAGACATGCCGAACATCGGACCACTCGAATTAGCAATCGTTCTCGTCATCGCCTTGGTGATTTTCGGGCCGAAGCGCCTTCCCGACCTTGGGCGTTCGCTCGGGTCCGGCATGCGTGAGTTCAAGGACTCGATCACAGGCAAGGACGACGACGAAAAGCAGCTCGAGGAGACGAAGGCCGCGCTCACCGAGGAATCGCCCGCGACGACCGCCGAGGTCGACGAGGAGACCCCCGGTGACGAGCACGTCGAGGCCGATGTCGTGAGCGAGCCCCGCTCCTGACATTCCCTTGACCGTGCCGACTCGCGTACCCGAGGGCTGAGCCATGGCGCCCAAGCCCCAGCGGCGTAAGCCCGCTCAATTCGACGACCGCATGACGCTGGTCGAGCACCTGGACGAGCTTCGCTCGCGCATCATCTTCTCCGGCATCTTCCTGGTGCTGGCGATCACCGGCTGCTTCATCTTCGAGGACACGCTTCTCAAGATCGCTAACGAGCCGCTTCCTCCCAACTACCTGCCGACGACGCTCAGCCCGACTGAGCCGTTCTTCACCACGATCAAGCTCTCGGTCTACGGCGGCATCCTGATCTCGCTGCCGGTGCTCCTCTATCAGTTCTATGCGTTCATCCTTCCCGCCTTTGCGCCGGGCGAGCGCAAGCTGCTTCTGCCATTCATGCTTTCGGTGCCGGTCCTCTTCATCGGCGGCGCGACCTTCGCCTACTTCGTCGTCATGCCCGCGGCCCTCGACTTCCTCTTGGGGTTCAACGCGGACTCGTTCGACATCCAGCTTCGCGCGTCCGAGTACTACGGCTTCTTCATCCTCACCCTGATCGCGGTCGGGTTCCTGTTCCAGATCCCGGTGTTCGTCCTGGCGGTGTGCCGCCTGGGCATCGTCACGCCCGAGCAGCTCGCGGACAACCGCCGCTACGCGATCCTGCTGATCGCTGTCGCCGCAATGCTCCTGCCCGGCACCGACCCGGTCACGATGATCCTGTCGATGGCCCCCCTGTACATCCTGTTCGAGTTCTCGCTGATCATGGCCCGCCGGTTCGGCCGCCCGCCGGATGACGGCCTTTGGGACGACGAACCCGATGACGGGCCCGGCGGCCACGCCGCCGACGACACCGAGTAGCGCGACCCTTCTTCTAGGCTCACGCAATGCTTTTCGACCTTCAGAGCCCCGGGCGGAAGACCGCGGTCCGCATCATCTTCGGCTTCCTGGCGCTGATCTTCGCCACCGGCTTCATCTTTCTCGGCATCGGCACGGAGGGCGGGTTCAACCCGTTCGACGACGCGGGAGGCCCTTCGTCGGACGACCAGTTCGAGCAGCTGATCGAAGACGCTGAAGCCGAGGTGGAGAAGGATCCGGCTGACTCGGATGCCCTCGCGAATCTCGCCGCGTTGCGCGCGGATTCGGCGTACGCCCAAATGGAGTTCGACGAAACGGGACAGGTCCCCGTCGCTCTCACCGACGCATCCCGCGAGGAATACGAAGAGGCCATTTCCATCTGGGAGCAGTATCTCGAGAGTGAGCCGAGAAAGGTCGACCTTCGCGCGGCCAGCGGAGTCGTGCAGGGCTATCAGTTCCTGGGCGATGTAGACGGCGCGATCGAGGCGCAGAGGGCGCTCGCGGAGTCAAACACGACCGACCTGAACTACGGCCAGCTCGCGAACCTTCTCTACCGAAACCTTCAGATCGAACAGGCAGACAAGGCTCGCGATCAGGCACTCGCCGAAGCAAGCAGCGAAACGAAGCAGACCATCGCGAAGCAGCTCGCCCAGATCAGGAAGCAAGCGGTCAAGGCGGAGGAGCAGCAGAAGAAGCAGGAGGAGAAGCAGCCCGACTCCGCCACCGGCGAGAGCCCCGAGCTGTCCGATCCGTTCGGCGGTCTCAGCGGCACCGATCCGGTCGCTCCGCCTCCCTGACCCTCGCTACGATCGATGGCCCCCCGGGCCGTTAGCTCAGCTGGTAGAGCAGGAGACTCTTAATCTCAAGGTCACAGGTTCGATCCCTGTACGGCCCATCGACCTCATCCCGTTCGTAGCGCTACGTCTCGACTTTGTCGGCCTGGGCGGCATCGGCCGCCGCGCCGGCATCCTCGGGCTTGAGGCCCGGCTCCGAGCGCGAGGCGCGCTCCTCGTAGGCAGCGCGCACGTTCATGTCGGCGCCCATCAGGACCTGATCGCCCTTGAGCGCGCGGACAAAGCGCTCGCGGCCCGAGCGGGGCAGGAGCTGCATCATGCGGAAGAGGCCGTTCGACATCTTCGGCACCCACACGTCGAACTTCGGGTACTTGATCGCGTCGACGATTGCGTCAGCGACCTCCTGCGGCTCGAGCTTCTTGACCGCACGGGTCTCGACCAAACCGGAGCCGAGCTCCGTGTTGACCGCTGCCGGCATGACGCACGAGACCTCGATGTTCGTCTCGTGGAGCTCCGCGCGGACGGCCTCGGAGATGCCGACGACCGCGTGCTTGGTGCCGCAGTAGGTGGCGCCGCCCGGGAAGCCGCCCTTGCCCGCCTGCGAGGCGATGTTCACGATGTGGCCGGAGTTTCGGCGCATCATCGAGGGCATGACGAGCTTCATGCCGAACATGAGCCCGTGGACGTTGATGTCGAACATGCGGCGCGCCGTGGCGTCGTCCTCGTCGACGAACCGGCCGAGGGGCATGATGCCGGCGTTGTTGATCAGGACATCAATCGGGCCGAGGCGCTCCTCGACCTGGCTGAGGTAGCTCGCGAAGGACTCGCGGCGCGTCACGTCCAGCTCGAGGGCGATCGTTTCGCCGCCGATGGCCGACGCGGTCTTCTCGGCAAGCTCGAGATCGAGGTCGCCGATCGCGACCTTTGCGCCCTCGCGCACGAGTGAGCGTGCCGTTACCTCGCCGATCCCGCGTGCACCGCCGGTGATCGCAATTACCTTGCCCGCGAGCGAGCGGGGTTCCTTCGCCATCTGAGACTCCTTTGGGATGTTCGGGGTCAGACCCCGATCAAGCCTTTGATAAACGGGAGTGCGGAGTCTACGAAGCTTCGGAGGCCCGCGTCTCACCCGTCACCTGGTACTTGACGTACCAGGTGAGGTGGCGGGCGGCGCCGAGTCCGGCTGTGATGGGTGTGAAGATCAGTTTCACGGTCGCGGAACCTATTACCCAGAGATGACGGGATTAACGCCCGTCCCCTCTATCGGCCGCAAACTGCGTACGTTTGAGTTGATGGCTGGCCAATACGTGGTACTCGCGGGTGAAAAAGGGGCCTCGGAAGGCCTTGAAGCGGCCCTGCGCGAGTCCGGCCTAGAGGCTCGATCTCACGCAACGGGTGGTCTCGCCGAGGCCTTGGTGACCATCGAGCGGGACCTCGAAGACGCACGTCCGGACGCAGCTGTCGCTGTAGGCACCGGCGAGGCCGCCCTGGCTCTGGCGGTCACGGCCAGCAAGCTCGCCGTGCCGCTCGCCTGGGTGCCAGGCACGGTGCCTGGCACCGGGGACGCGGACGAGAGCCGCATCCTCGCGACGCTCGCCTCGCTCGATGCAGGCTCCGACCCCGCGCGGGCGGCTGATCTCATCGCCTCGTGGCTGAGCGAACAGCCGTCCCCCGGCGACTTAGACTGAGCACATGAAGGTCGGGGTCATCGGGCTCGGCTACGTCGGCCTGCCGCTTGCCGTCGCTTTTGCCGAGGCGGCTGCGGAAGTCGTCGGCGTCGACGTGGACGCAGAAGCGGTCGAGTCTCTCGCCCGCGGCGAGTCGACGATCGAGGACATCCCCTCGGACCGGCTCACGCCCCTGGTCGGCGAGCGCCTGGCGGTCACGACCGACCCTTCAGCCCTCGCCGAGTGCGACGCGATCGTCATCTGCGTCCCGACCCCGCTCGCCCACCAGCGCGAGCCCGACCTCTCCTACGTCGACGCGGCCGGCCGGACCGTCGCCGGCGTGCTCCGCGCGGGCCAGCTCGTGGTCCTGGAGTCCACGACCTACCCCGGCACGACCCGCGAGCGCCTGGCGCCGATCCTGGAGGAATCGGGCCTTACGGCCGGTGAGGACTTCCACCTGGCCTTCTCGCCCGAGCGCATCGACCCCGGGCGGACCGACTACACCGTCCGCACCACCCCCAAGGTCGTCGGCGGTCTCACCGAGGGCTGTGTCCAAGCGGCGACCGATCTTTACGGCCTCATCTGCGACAACGTCGTTTCCGTCTCGAGCCCGGAGGTCGCGGAGCTCTCGAAGCTTCTCGAGAACATCTTCCGCTCGGTGAACATCGCGCTCGTCAACGAGCTGGCGATCCTCGCCGACCGGATGGACATCGACGTCTGGGAGGTGATCGAGGCCGCCGCCACTAAGCCGTTCGGCTTCATGCGCTTCGATCCGGGCCCCGGCATGGGCGGCCACTGCTTGCCGATCGACCCGTTCTACCTGGCGTTCAAAGCTCGCGAGTACGACTTTCCCACCGAGTTCATCGAGCTCGCGGGGCGCGTGAACCAGGCGCAGCCTCAGTTCTGCGTGGATCGTGCCGTGCGGGCGCTGAACGACGTGGGCAAGCCCGCGAAGGGGTCGCGCGTCCTGCTCCTCGGCGTCTCCTACAAGGCGGGCATCGGCGACATGCGCGAGTCGCCCGCGCTCAAGATCGCCGCGATGCTCGAGAACCTCGGCGCGAAGGTCACCTACCACGACCCGCACGTTCCCGAGGTCTCAGACCTCGGGCTCGAAAGCATCGGCCTCGAGGAGGGCCTTGCCGAATGCGACCTGGCCGTGATCGTCACCGCGCACGACGAGATCGACCCGGAAGTCGTGGTCGCCCAGGCACAGCGGGTTTTGGACCTGCGGGGAGTGACCCGCGGCATCGACGCGGATCACGTCGTACGCCTCTGAGATTCTCAAGCACATGAGATTGGGCCGGAGGACGGCCGAGCATGCCGACAGGGTCACGCTCGGGCTCGCGGCGCTCGCGTCAGCAACAGCGGGCACGGTGGCGGTCGGTGAGCTGGCAAAGCTCGCCCGCAGGCGTGCACGCGAGGCGGCCGAGGATCCCGCGGTCGCCGAGCCGGAAAACGTCTTCGAGACGGCGGAGCAGGCGATCGTCTCGACCCAGCTCGCCACGCAAGACGCCGTCGCCGTCGCAATCGAGGGCTACGCCGCCACGCCGCGCGCCGAGACCGTCCTGTTCAACCTCCTGACGGGCTTCACCGGGGCACTTGCCGGTGCCCGGCTCTCCACCTACGGGATGCGCGGCGGGTGGTGGCCGTTCCGGGACGTCGAGGTGCGGGGCCATCACATCCACCACTTCGTGCCGGGGATCCTTCTCGCTTTCGGCTCGGGTTCTGCGGCCCTGCTCACGGCCGACGACAACCTCGAGGAGAAGCTCGCCATCCCGTTCGGCGCGGGTATGGGCCTGACGCTCGACGAGGCCGCACTGCTGCTCGACCTCCGCGACGTCTATTGGACGCGGGAGGGAATCCTGAGCGTCCAGCTCTCTCTGGGCGCGATGGCGCTCTTGTCCGGCACGCTGCTCGCGCTCAGGATGCTCCGCCGCGGCGAGCGCCGGACCGAGGCCATCGGCGTGATCCCCGCGCCCGCCTAGGCAACTTCGCCGACCCGGTAGCGGGCAAACAACTCGTCCGTCTCGGGCTCCCACGCAAGCCAGATCACGTCGAGCGGCCGCACCGCGGGATCGAGCCCGTCCGTCAAACCCGGCCCGCGCCCGCCCGCCAGCTTGGGCGCGTGCGCAACGAAGATCTCATCCACGCAGTCTGCCTTGAGGAGCTCTCCGTGGAGCACCGCTCCGCCCTCGCAGAGAAGGGCCTCGACGTCGTGCTCCTTGCGTAGATGCTCAAGCGCCTCGCGGAGGTCAACCCGGTTCTCGTGGCGAACGACCTCGACCGGCGTGTTCGTAGCCGGCGGCTCCTCATCGGATGCCGTGAAGATGACGACCTGACCGATTCCCTCTTCGAAAAGCAGCGCGTCCCAGGGCAGATCCATGCGCCCGGAGACAATCACCATGAGGGGCTCAGGCGCCAGCCCCAGTTCTTCTCGCTTTTCTCGCTTGGCGGGATCACCGATCACCCTCCCGTAGCGCTCAGCGCGCATCGTGCCCCCGCCGATCATCACGGCATCCGCCCGAGTTCTCAAGCAGACAAGCAGCTCGGTGTCCCTGGGGCTGCCGATTTCCCGCGAGACCCCATCGATCGTCGTGTGGCCGTCGAGCGTGAGCGCGAAGTTCATGTAGACGTGGGGACGCTCCGGATGTGCGCTCTCCCAGGGGCGGAGCTCGTCCATCAACTGGGCGGTCGTGATCTCCTGGGCTGGCTCGGGAAGGAGGCGGCGCATGGGGGCACCGTACCCATCTAGCCTGCTTCCAATGAGGGTGGGACGCAGGTTGGCTCTGGCGACGATCGCCGCCTGGCTCGCTGTCGCCGGCGTAGCTTCCGCCGAGCCCGTGGTGCGCTCGGGCCCCATCGAGGCGCATGTTGCGGCGGACCGCTGGAACCTGGAGTTCAAAGATCCGAGCGGCAGCGCCATCCTCGCTGAGCACCCCGGCACCGGGTCAGGCCCGTCGGGCACGCTCGGTTTCCGCACCGCGCTCGGCTGGAACCACGCGACCGAGGTCGTCTCGTCCTCGATCGAGGAAGGCGTCTACACCGCCGAATTGGCGACCACCAGCGCGCTCCACACGATCGAGGTCGAGCTGCGGCCCGCAGGGAAGGGGATCATCGCCCTCGACGCACACCTCGTCGGCCCAACGCTCGGCGTCAAGGCGATGGGCATGGGCTTCACCGCACCTGAGGGCGAGCGCTACCTCGGTTTCGGCGAGCGCTCGAACCAGGTCGACCAGGCCGGCTCGGAGGTCGAGAACTATGTCGCCGATGGCCCATATCAGGACGAGGAGTACCTGGGCATCCAGGCGTTCGTCCCGCCGTGGGGGCTGCGCGACCAGCGGCCTGACGTCACCTACTTCCCGATCCCGTGGCTGCTCTCGAGCCAGGGCTACGGCGTCCTTGCCGAGAACCCCGAGACCAGCACCTTCCGCCTGGGCACCGATTCGGCGGGCGCCTGGAGCGTCGAGGTTACGCCTGCGCCGCCGGGCGAGTTGGGCGCCGAGCTCGCGCCGGCGGTGGACGACCTGAGCCTGCGCTTCTTCGCCGGGCCGTCGCCCGCCGCGGCGCTCCGGCGCTTCTCGGCCGAAGTCGGGCGCCAGCCGCGGGCGAAGGCGCCGTGGGTGTTCGGCCCGTGGTTCCAGCCCGGCGACGACGAGGCAGCGGAGCTGGCGGCGCTTCGCGACGCTGATGCGCCCGTCTCGGTCTTCCAGACCTATACGCATTACCTGCCATGCGGCGAGCAGGAGACCGCGGCCGAGCAGGCGCGCACCCAGGCCGCGCACGACGGCGGTGTCGCGATCACTACGTACTTCAACCCGATGGTCTGCGCGACCTATCCCGAGCGCTACGACCCCGCACAAGCCGCAGATGCCCTGACCGAGACGATCGCCGGCACCCCGTACATCTACCGCTACGGCGCCAACGTCGACGACCTCTTCCTTGTCGGCCAGTACGACTTCTTCGAGCCCGCGGGACGCGAGCTCTACGGCGAGGCGCTCGGAGAGGCGGTCGGCGATGGGTACGACGGCTGGATGGAGGACTTCGGCGAGTACACGCCGCTTGACTCGATTTCCGACGAGACGATCGACGGAAGCCGCGCCCACAACGAGTACGCGCGGCGTTATCACTGCGCGGCCTGGCAGGCGATCAAGGATGAGCCGCGCCCCATCGTCCGCTTCCAGCGCTCGGGCTGGACGGGCGCTGCGAAGTGCGCCCAGGTCGTCTGGGGCGGCGACCCGACGACCGGGTGGGGCTTCGACGGGCTCGCCTCGGCCGTGACGCAGGCGCTCAGCGCCGGCACGTCGGGGATCGGCATCTGGGGCTCGGACATCGGCGGGTTCTTCGCGATCGGCTTCAACGAGCTCTCGCCGGAGCTCCTAACCCGCTGGGTCCAGTTCGGCGCGGTCTCGGGTGTCATGCGCACACAGCGCAACGGGGTCGCACTGCCCCCGCGCAGCCGCCCGCAGGTCACCGACCCGGATCAGATCGCGAACTGGCGGCGCTACACGAAGCTCCGCACCCAGCTCTACCCGTACGTCTCCGCCGCGGAGGCCGAGTACGGGCGCTCGGGCCTGCCGATCATGCGCCACCTGATCCTGCGCTACCCGAACGATCCGCAGGCCGCCGGCGCCGAGGACGAGTACCTCTTCGGCCCCGACATCTTGGCCGCTCCGGTCGTCACCGAGGGCGCGACCGAGCGCGACGTCTACCTGCCCGAGGGCCGCTGGATCGACCTGTGGCGCTCTGCCGCGTACGACGACGAGACCGGCGGGTTGACGCTCGGCGAGGCTGAGGTCCTGGGCGGCGACGGCGAAGCGACGCTGCCGGCGCCGCTCGAGGAGCTCCCGCTCCTCGTCCGCGCTGGGTCGGTCATTCCCCTTCTCCCGCCGGACGTGGACACCCTCGCGAAGCCAGGCGCCGACCCCGAAACGGTCGGGCTCGCGAACAGGCGCAGGCAGATCCACCTGCTCGCGTTCCCGAGCGGGAAGTCCAGCGGCGCCTTCAACCGGCGCGGCGCGATTGCCTCTGCGGCGACCAGCCGGCGCTGGCGACTCGAGCTCAAGGCACCCAGGCGCACCCGATTCGAGCTTCAGGCGGCGATGTCGGCGATCCCCGCCGGGCTCGAACCCTGCTCGGTGAAGGTGAAAGGACGTGAGCTCCCCGGGTCGAGCTGGAGCTACGACCCGGGGGCCCAAGTCCTACACGCCTCGTTTATCGGAAGGCGCGTGACGCTTAGGGCGTCAGCCTGCGACTAACGGGGTGGCGAAACGCTCCCGAACTCGCAACCGCTGAACGTGGAGTCCGGCTCCTCGTCAAAGCAGCCGTCGAACCCATCGCCGCCTTTGTGAGAGTCCGTCCCGCCCTGGCCGGCCAGCTCGTCGTCGCCTGAACCACCGCCCATCAGGTCGTCACCTTCGCCGCCGACTAGGCCGGTGAAGATGCCGCGTCGGTTGTCCCCGTTCTGGGGGCTGTCGTTGCCGCCGTTGCCGAACAGCTCGTCGTCGCCCTCCTCACCGTTGACGAAGTCGCTGCCGCTTCCAGCGCGGACGCGATCGTTGCCGGTCCCGGAAATGACTTCGTCGTTGGCACCACGCGAGCAGATCAGATCGTTGCCGCCGCGGCCGTCGATCTCGTCCTGGCCGCTCGTGCCGACGATGACGTCGGCGCCGTTCGTGCCGGTGTTGCCTGCGACGGTCTCCTTCTTGCCCTGGCAGCGCGGAACGTTCGAGCTACCGGCGCTCGCATCGTTCGCTGCTGTCAAAAGCACCATGCCGAGCCCTGCCGCGACGATGGCTGCCGCCAGCGCCGCAATACGAGATGAACTGAGTGTCATCGATCCTCCAGTGAGAATTGGATTTCATCGCCCAATAAAGCGACCCTCGCCCAATAAAGCGATCCCTGGGGGCGATCCCCTGAAGGCCGGACCTTACCGCTTGGGGATGTCGCGCAGGTGCTTGACGTTCGCGACATCATCCGGCTCGTGGCTGGGGACTCCCGCGAACCAGGCGTCGAGGATCTCTGCCAGCTCAGCGGCCGATGTCGTGCGCAGGCTGAGCGCCAGCACGTTCGCGTCGTTCCAGCGCCGCGCGCCCTCGGCCGTAGCCGCGTCGCCGCACAGCGCGGCGCGGATCCCGGGGACCTTGTTCGCCGCGATCGACGCACCCGTGCCCGTCCAGCAGCACACGATTCCCTGCTCGGCTCGGCCCTCGGCGACGTCCCGCGCCACGGCCTCGGAGGCCCACGCCCAGTCGTCGCGTTCGTCCTGTGACAGCGCGCCGTGGAGCACGGGCTCGTGCCCACGCTCGCGCAGCTCCTCGGCCACGCGCTCGGCAACGCCCGTCAGCTCGTCAGCCGCTACCGCGATCCGCATGGTCCGAGGATAGGAATCCTCGGATCACGGGGGAGGCGGGCCGCTTCCGTACTCGCAACCGATGTATTCCGAGTCGGGCTCCTCGTCAAAGCAGCCATCGAAATCGTCTCCACCGGAATGGAAGTCGGTCCCGGCGTTTCCGTGGACCTGGTCGTTACCGGAGCCACCGCTGACGATGTCGTTGCCGTCGCCGCCGAAGACGCCGCCACTGAGCAGACCGCGGCGTCCTTCTTGCTGCGGGGGTTGATCGGGGCCGCTCTGCCCGCGCAGGTCGTCGTTGCCCAGGCCGCCTTCGATGTGGTCCTTGCCGTTGCCGGCAAAGACGACATCCTTTCCGTCACCGGCGAAGATGACGTCCCGGCCGCCTCGCGCGCAGATGCGATCGTTGCCGCCCATGCCGTCGATCTCCTCGGCCTGAGCGGTCCCGACGATCACGTCGTTGCCAGGCGTGCCGGTGACTCCGGGCACGGTCGCAGCCTGGGCGCCGCAGCGACGCTGCTTGCCGCCGCGCGTCGCCTTGGCCCTGAAGACGAACTCGCAGCTGTTGTACGAGTTCGTCCCGTTGTCCTCGTCGGTGCAGAAATCCTCGCCGTACGACCCGTTGTACGTGTCGTTGCCCTCATCGTCGAATAGCGCGTCCTCGCCCGCGCCGCCGCCGATGGTGTCGTTGCCGTCGCCGCCGATAAGGCCGGGGAACGCCCCCTTGCCGAAGAAGCCGTCGTCGCCACCCTGGCCGCGGATGTGGTCGTTGCCGGGACCGGCATCCACGAAGTCGCGCTGGGCGCCCGCGAAGATCAGGTCGTCACCGCCGCCGCCCTCGATGTCGTCCTGGCCGCCGCGGCCGCAAATCTTGTCGCGCCCGCCCTTGCCGTCGATCTCGTCGTGATGATCAGTGCCGACGATGATGTCGTCACCAGGCGTGCCGATCACGCCGTTGACCGTGGCCTTGTGCTGGTTACAGCGCGGGCCGGGCTTGTTGCCCCCGGCGTTTGCCGCGTCCGCGATCAGGACTGTGCAAAGTGCAGCCAAGCCGAGCGCTACCGCTGCCGAAAGTCCGAAGGTCCGAAACTGCGTCCAGGTCATTTGCCCCTCCGATTTAAAGATGCCCCCGCTGCCTCTAATCAGCGAGTAGCGCGACTTTACAGCTTCAGAGGCCCCAGTTGAGTTGTCGTCCGATTAACTCCTCCAGGCGGGCGATATCCGGCCGGAATGTTCCTGCAAGCCGCGCTCGAAGCTCAGGCGCGAGCTCGGGCTTGGCGGCCTCGCCCGAGTCGGGGTCATGGACCATCCGCTCGACCAGCCAGCGCATCCGCTCGGGCAGGCGGTCGAAGTTGCGATCGAGCGCCCTGAGCCCCGGCACGCGCACCGCGCGGTCCATCAGGCGAAAGCCACCTGACCCTTTGCCGCTGCCCGTTTCCCACTCGCGGTCGAACTCGGGGGAGGTGAAGCCGGGATCGACCCCGCAGAACTCGAAGACGCGGCGAACCGTCGCGTCGCGCTCCGCGCCGAGCTCCTCGCGCGAGACGACCAGGATGCGCTCCCGGTCGAACGCCTCCAGATACGGCTCGAGCTGGAACGCGTAGAGCCCGCGCTGGACGTACGCGGAGCCGGGATCCGAGACCGCGTCGGCGAGCTCCCGGTGCTCGTACCCGCCGCCGACGTTGTGGAGGTAGTGCGAGAGCAGGCGGTCGATCGGGTGGCGCACCATGTAGATCAGGCGCGTGTCGTCCCCGAGCGTCTCGCGCATCCGCTCGGCGACGCCCGTGAAGCGTGGACGGTTCGTGTAGTGGGGCGAAGTCTCGCCGCGCACTGCTTTGCCGGCCGGGAAGTGGCCCCGGTACCAGCCGGCCCCCAGGCCCCAGTTCAATTCCTCGACGAAGAAGTTCAGCTCCTTCGGCCGGGACATGCCGATCTCGGGGTGGAGGTTGAGGTAGTGGTGAAGGCTCGTGGTGCCGCACTTCAAGCCACCGATCACGATCAGGTTCGGCAACGCGCCTTCAGCTCCGCCGCGCCGGGCGCGCCCGGCCTTCTTGCGCTCAGCGGCAAACCGCTCGTGAGCGCGGGCAACCATCGCCTCGTCAGCGGGATCCGGAGGGGTCAGACCCCTCATGAAGCGCTCACAATGTGAGGGGTCTGACCCCTCATGGAGCTAGCCCTTCGCGCCCAGTCTCGCCGCTGCGTCGCGGAAGGTCTTTACCTCCGCGGTCGGCTTCGGGCGCCCCTCGAGCTTCTCGCCGTGCCGGTTCACCCAGATCACGGGCACCTTCATCTTGATCGCCGGCGCGATGTCGGTGTTGTAGCCCGACGCGATGTGGACCCAGCCCTTCTTCGAGCCAAGGCGGCGCGCGCACTCCTTGAAGTGCGCCTCGTCCGGCTTGTAAGAACGGACCTGCTGGGCGGTGACCACGATGTCGAGCTCGGTGCGCAGATGGCGCCGTGAGACGCCCAGAAGCTTGTCGTCGATGTTCGAGACGATGCCGACGTCGTAGCGGCCGGACAGGCGGTCCATCGCCGCGTTGGCCTCGCGGAAGGGCTGCCAGCGGGGGACCGAGTCGGGCACGAACTGGGCGCGCGAAGGCTCGAGCTCCCAGCCGATCTCGCCGGCGACCTTGACCACGGCGCGGCGAAGGACCTCGGCGTAGAGCTCATAAGAGCCGGACATGATCTCGGCCTGGACTTCCATGAAGCGGGCGAGGAATGCCGACTCGTCGAGATCGATGCCGTCGCGGTCGGCCTCCTTGCGGAACGATTCAGTGAGGCCCTTCTCCCAGTCGATCAGGGTGCCGTAGCAGTCTGTTGTGACTGTCTTGATCTCCTTGAACTTGGGAAGTGGCATAAACGGCGGGGGATTATGGCAGGGAGCGTCTGTGCGGCTGGATGGGTCGAATAAGCTGCCGCCCGCGCTCCGCGCGCTCTCCCAATGGACCTACTCGAGTACCAAGGCAAAGAGCTCTTCGCCAAGCACGGCGTTCCTACGACCGTGGGCAAGCACGCCGCGACCGTCGATGACGCCGTCGCCGCCGCTGAGGAGATCGGCTACCCCTGCGTCGTCAAGGCGCAGGTCCGGATCGGCAAGCGTGGCAAGGCGGGCGGGATCAAGATCGCCTCGAACGTCGACGAGGCACGCATCCATTCCGAGGCGATCCTGGGCATGGACATCCGCGGCCACACCGTCCACGACCTCTGGATCGAGGGCGCCTCGGACATCGCCAACGAGTACTACGCCTCGATCATCCTCGATCGCTCTGAGAAGAAGCTTCTGGTGCTGCTCTCGCGCATGGGCGGCATGGACGTCGAGGAGATCGCCGAGAAGGATCCGAACGCGATGGTCAAGCGTCACATCGAGCCGGGCCAGGAGCTCGACATGGAGCTGGGCCGCGAGCTCGCCCACGAGGCCGGGATCGACGATGACGTCGTGGACGGCGTCGCCGAGATGCTTCAGGGCCTGGCGAAGGTCGCTGTCGCCGAGGACGCGACGCTGATCGAGATCAACCCGCTGGTCGTGACCGGCGACCGCAAGGTGATCGCGCTCGACGCCAAGATCACGATCGACGGCAACTCGATGTTCCGCCACCCCGAGCTGGCCGAGCTCTCAGACTCTTCCGCCGAGGACCCTCAGGAGGCGATGGCCAAGGAGCGCGGCCTCACCTACGTGAAGCTCGACGGCAACGTCGGCATTCTCGGAAACGGCGCGGGCCTCTGCATGTCCACGCTTGACGTCGTCGCCCAGGCGGGCGGCGACCCCGCGAACTTCCTGGACGCGGGCGGCGGCTCGAAGGCCGAGGCGATCGTGGACGCGCTCGAGGTCATCACCTCTGACCCCAAGGTCACCGCGGTCCTGTTCAACATCTTCGGCGGCATCACCCGCTGCGATGAGGTCGCCAAGGGAATCATCGAGGCGACCAACCAGATCGGCCTGACGCTGCCGTTGGTCGTCCGCCTGGACGGCACCAACTCCGAGGAGGGCCTGAAGCTTCTGGCCGAGGCCGGGCTCGAGAACCTTCACAACGAGAAGACGATGCTTGGCGCCGCCGCGCGAGTGGTCGAGCTCGCGGGCCCTGGTGGCGCACCGGACAAGGTGCCGGCGTAGATGTCGATCATCGTCAACAAGGACACGAAGCTCGTCGTCTCCGGTCTGACCGGCCGCGAGGGCACCTTCCACGGACTGCGAAACCGCGACTACGGCACGGACCTCGTCGCCGGCGTCACGCCCGGCAAGGGCGGCCAGGACGTGGACGGCGTTCCCGTCTTCGACACGATCGCCGAGTCGGTCTCCGAGGCCGGCGCGAACACCTCGATGGTCTTCGTCCCGGCGCGCTTCGCAGCCGCCGCGATCGACGAGGCGATCGACTCCGGCGTCCACACGGTCATCGCGATCACCGAGGGCATCCCGGTCCACGACATGCTGAAGACCTACTGGAAGGCACGCGAGGCGGGCGTGCGGCTGATCGGCCCCAACTGCCCCGGCGTTCTGAGCCCCGGCGAGGCGAACGTCGGCATCATCCCCGCCCAGTTCTTCGACCCGGGCCCGATCGGCGTCGTCTCCAAGTCGGGCACGCTGACTTACCAGATCGGCAACGAGCTGAAGCAGGCGGGCGCAGGCAACTCTTCCATCGTCGGCATCGGCGGCGACCCGATCGTCGGCTCGGACTTCATCGACATCCTCACCCTCTTCGAAGAGGACGACGCCACCGAGCTGATCGTCATGGTCGGCGAGATCGGCGGCGACGCCGAGGAACGCGCGGCGGAGTTCATCGCCGAGCGCATCTCGAAGCCGGTCGTCGGCTACATCGCCGGCTTCACCGCGCCGCCCGGCAAGCAGATGGGCCACGCGGGAGCGATCATCTCCGGCTCATCGGGCACCGCCCAGGCAAAGAAGGACGCCCTCGAAGCAAAGGGCGTCCGCGTGGGCACCAGCCCAACCGAGGCGGCCCAGATCGCCGTCGAAGTCCTGAACGCCTAGACCCGGTGCCAGGCACCGTGCCTGGCACCGAGGGGGTGGGGTAGTCCACCCACTTGGGGGGTTTACTCGGCCGCGGATCGCGTGGATGCTGCGTGGTCCAATGGCACGGAGGTCGCTGAATGTCTCGTCGGGGCTCGTCGCAGTGTTTGCGGCGGTGCTGGTGCTTGGAGTGCCGGCGGCGCAGGCCCAGAACCAGCACGCGCCC
Organism: uncultured bacterium; assembly: GCA_963786495.1. Classification (GTDB taxonomy): domain Bacteria; phylum Actinomycetota; class Thermoleophilia; order Solirubrobacterales; family 70-9; genus JALZKA01. Next base: position 1,059,010 of record CAWAZL010000002.1, read on the forward strand.
GTCGACGTCGGGCTCACGATCTCTGACAATCCCGATCCGGTCGCGACCAACGACCCGAACTTCCAGTACCAGTTCCAGGTTCAAAACTTCACCGGGAACAACATCGCGTACGCCGTCCAGGTCGTGTTCGACATTCCGCACCACGTCTCGCTTCCCTCGCTTCCGAGCGACTGTTACCAGCCCGTTGGGCGACAAGCTCGTCTGCAACATGGGGACCGATCGAACCCGGGGGCGTCAGATCCCGGAACATCCCCGTCAAGCATCTCCTGAACGGCCCGATCAATTTCCAAGGGACCGTGAATCGCGGCTAACCAGGCCGACCCGGTCCCCGGGAACAACACCGACTTCGAGACGACTACGGTCACCGGCTCTCAGGCCCCGAGCTGGACGGTTTCGGTTGAGCCGGTTCGGCCATGGGACGGTCAGGGGCCACGGGATCAGCTGCGGCGTCGATTTCAATCCGGGCCTCGACTGCACTGAGCCCTTCTCCGAGGGGGGAACAGCAACTCTGCGCGCCAATGACAAGATCAACTTCGTCGGCTGGGGCGGCGACTGCGCGTTCGCCGGGACCAACACCATCTGCTCGCTTCCCGTGACCGGGAACATGGACGTTCAAGCCCACTTCGTCGACAATCCCATTCAGCCCCCGGTCGCGCAATTCGAGACGACGTCGTCCGGGCCCAAGAAGCCGGGAATGCAGATCTTTTTCAACTCCTCCGGAGTTCAGAACGCAACGGCGGTCTCCTGGAAGGTGGATTCGCCCGGACCGGGACCCGGCCTCGGCTTCACCACGCCGCCGACCTCAACCTACACCGGGCTTCGATTGAACGAACCCGGCACGTACAACGTCACCCAGACCGCTACCGGGCCGGCGGGCAGCTCGTCCTTCAACCAGAACATCATCGTCAGCGGGAACACGAACTTCCTCGGCAAGCATCCGCCCAACGTCGCGTTCTCTGCTGGGAGTGCGGATCACATCGCGCCCGGGCCCCTTAGCAGCCGCAACGTGCGCCATCGACGGTCAGGTCGTCGTCGGGCTCGTCGAGGCGCGAGGCTGCTTCTACCACGCAGCGCAGCCGCTGAATCTGCCTGAGGCGGAGCGTGACATTGCAGACGAGTATTGGTCCCCTGAACCTGCTGTTCGCGGCTCTCCACCTCGACGGAGTGTCAAAACCAGGACGAGCTCCCAGCGGTATGCGCGGAGGCGGCGGCGAGGCAAGGCGTGGACATCTATTACTCGCGCTCGGCACGGTGATGATCAACGGGATGAAGCTGACGCCCGCAAACGGCGCCGCGGTTGTGTTCTACCCGGCCCTTGGAAAAATCGTCTCGTAGAACGCAACGATCACCTTCGAGGGTGAGGAATTCCCGGCATTCCCCGCCCACAGCGGCGAACTCAACCTCGACATAGGAAAGCCGCCCTAACGACGAAGAGGAAATCGCTCCCGGTCTTCACCTTCAAAGGCACCGACCTCCCGGACATCGGCGGCTTCAAGATCGACGGTGACATCAGCATCGAGCTGGCCCAGGAGGGGGAGCGCCGTTTCTCAGAGCTGGCCGTGAACATGAAACTGCCGGAGCAGTTCTCGACCTCGGCTGACACGCGGCCTTCGGGCGGGGTCAAGCTGAGTCCACCAACGACGAAGGCATCGTCCTCTCGGAAATCGTCATAGACATCCCCGAGGCGTTCCTCGGCAGCGTGCGGATCACGAAGCTCAACTTCGCCTATAAGCGGGGCGGCGAGCCCGACTGCGACCCCTGAATGCGCGAGAAAGTGGTGGAAGACGACGGGGGAGGTCTACATCCTTCCGGAAGGTGACGAGGGCGGAACTGGTTGGACATGACCCGCCACCCGATCGCGAGGGTGTCGCCTTCTGCGCGGGCGGTTTCCACAGTGCCGGCGGGATTTCCCTTCTCAGACGCGAACGCGCCGCAGATCTTCCCGGGCGTCCTCCTCAAGGCCTCGCTTCAACATGCAACTCGAACCCGGCGGTGTTTCCGGGGAGTGGCAAGATGCCCGCCAAGATCGTCACCGCTCGGGCGGCCTCTTGGTCGCCTTCGCACGCCCGAAGCCCCGTACACCATCAGGGCCGAGGACGGCGGCGGCACAATGGACCTGCTGGACGGCGACGTGCTAGAAATCCACATCGTTCGCTCTAGGCGGCGAGGTCAGCGTGATCCTGCCGGGAGAGGACCAGACGAACCCGGGCTCGCCCTGGGCAACGCCTCCTTCCTTTACAGCTACCCCGAGTACGTCAAGGCCGACGGTCTGGCCGGATCGACACCTTCCTCTACACCATCGAGGCCTTCGGCGGCCTGCAAGCAAATGCGTTGACCCGCCGTTTCGACGCGTTCGTCAGCGGCGACGTGTGTCTCGCGGGCGGGATGAGATTGAGGGCGTCTGCGCGTGCGTCGGCGGCGAGGCCAGGTGTCGAGCAAGGGGACGTCCGCCTGTTTGATCCTCATCGACGACGCGTTCGAGCCCGGCGTCGGCTACGCGTGGGGCGACACCTTTCCGCACATCTTCAACGGGATCAGCGACGGCTGCAAGCCAAGCAGGTACTGGGAGACGGACATCAAGCCACCTTCGCGACGGGCTCTGGCAGGTGTCGAGCACTCCGACGTGGTGCTTCGAGGCGGCCCCGAACCGATCTCGTTCACCGTCAAGCCCGGCGACACGACTAAGAACATTGAGCTCCACGGCATCGACGGCGCGCCGGCGGTTCAGATCGAGGCGCCGAGTGGCGAGACGATCACGACCGTCCCGGACGACATGCAGATCGGCGATCACCTCCAGACACTGGCCTGGGAGGAATACGACTACACCTGGATCAGCGTCACCGACGGTGAGCCCGGCGAGTACGTCGTCACGCCGCTGCCCGGTTCGCCGGGCATCAAGAACTCGATGTTCGAGACACGGCCGACCCCTGACGAGGGCATCACCGCCACGGTCGAGGCAAGCCGCCGCGGCGGAGGCGAGCAGGTGCTTCGCTACGACGTCGGCGAGGACCCAGGTCAGAAGATCACCTTCATCGAGCGCAGCGATGGCATCTGGAACGAGCTCGGGACAGCGACCGAGGGCAAGGGGACGATCCCGTTCACCCCAGGTCCCGCGCTCGAGGGCGACCGCGAGATCGTCGCCCAGTACGACATCAACGGCATCCCCGGGCCCGTCGAGGTCCTGGATGTCTACGACGCGCCGCCACCGCCCACGGCTGATGAGGCGAGCGGCGTGAAGGTCAAGCGCAAGGGCAAGAAGCTCACGATCAAGTGGGCAAAGGTCACCGATGCCACCGAGTACGCGGTAGTCGTCTCGCAAGACAACGGGATTCAGAAGTCGAAGACGATCTCGGCCAAGAAGCGCTCCCTGAAGGTCGGCGGAATCCCACCGACCGAGGGCGGCACCGTCTCGGTGTCCGGAATCGGACCGCTGCTCGACGTCGGCACGGAAGACACTGCAACATTCAAGGCGCTCAAGAAGAAGCCGGACGCGCGCCTCCCGTACTCAAAGCTCGGCCAGGGCGGCCCGAAGCTCTAACCGCCCGGTGCCAGGCACCGTGCCTGGCACCACTTAGGGGGCGCGAACTCGCCCGCCGGGGTTCACAGGGGTGCATGGGACGCAAACCCCGCGAGAACTTGGCCGGTGGCATCTACCACGTGTTCGCGCGCGGCACTAACCGTCAACCGATTTTCGTTGATGACCTCGATCGAAAGACGTACCTGCTCATCCTCGGTGACGTTTGCAAAGACTTCTCATGGGGGCGGTTGGGCTATTGCCTGATGAACAACCACGTACACCTCCTCATAGAAACGCCCGAGGCCAATCTGAGTCAGGGAATGCAACGGCTTCAGAATCGATACTCGAAGCGGTTCAATTACCGCCACGAGAGATCTGGACCTCTATTCGGTGGGCGGTTCCGCTCGGTTCACGTGACCTCGAATGAGCAATTCATCGCCGTTACCTCCTACCTCGAGAACAACCCGGTTGAAGCCGGCCTTTGCATCGCGCCGGAGTCGTGGCCGTGGACGGACTGCGAGAAGGCGCGACGCCGCGTTGGCCTCCCGGTGCCAGGCACGGTGCCTGGCACCGGGGGTGTCGGCCAGGGCGGCCCGAAGCTCTAACCGCCCCTCGTAGACTCGGCCGACCATGGCCGACGACGTCATCTCATTCGCTCGAGGCGCTCCCAGTGCCGACATTCTGCCCGCGCAGGCGGTGCGGGAAGCTGCGGCGATCGCGCTCGAGAACGACTGGCAGCGCGCGCTCTCCTACGGCACCGGCAAGGGCCATCCCGGCCTGGCCGAGTGGATAGCGGAGCTCCACGAGATCGACCCCGCGCAGGTCATGGTCACCAACGGCTCCATGGAGGCGGCCGCCTTCGTCTTCCAGCATCTCCTCGAGCCCGGCGATCGCGTGATCGTCGAGCAGCCCTCGTACGACCGCACCCTGCTCCTGCTCGGGCGTGCGGGCGTCGAGCTCGTCCCGGTGCCGCTTGAGTCCGACGGCGTGGACGTCGAGGCGGTCGAGGCGGCGCTGGCCGAGGGGCCGGTGAAGCTCGCGCACATAATCCCCAACTTCCACAACCCGGCCGGCTGCACCCTCTCCGACGCCAAGCGCACGCGCCTGGTCGAGCTCGCCGCCGAACACGATTTCCTCCTGTTCGAGGACGATCCCTACAGGCTCATCTCCTTCGGCGGAGAGGAACACGAGACGATGCTCTCGATGGACGCCGCCGGGAAGGTCATCCACGCCTCGTCCTTCTCGAAGACGGTCAGCCCCGGCGTCCGCGTCGGCTACCTGGCAGGCGAGCCCGACCAGATCGCGTTCCTGGCCAAGCGGGCGGGCGAGACCTATATCTCGCCCAACATGCTGGCCGAGGCGATCGTGTTCGCGCTGTGCGAGTCGGGCGGCCTCGCGCGAAACGTCGAGGTGGTGAACGGCGCGCTCCGCGACCGGCGCGATGCACTGGTCCAATCGCTCTCCGAGCACATTCCCGAGGCGGACTTCGTCGTCCCCGAGGGCGGCTACTTCCTGTGGCTCACGCTGGAGGACGACGTCGACACGCCCAAGCTCCTGGAGGCGGCTGCCGATGCAGGTGCTCCCTTCGTCGCCGGGCCGGACTTCCTGATCGAGGGCGGGCGCAACGCGCTGCGCCTCTCGTTTGCGAGCGTGCCCGCCGAGCGCGTGCCTGAGGGCGTTGCGCGCATCGCCAAGGCGCTCGACGGCATTCGTGCCGCTGTGTAGTTCTTCGCGCGCTGAGGCTGTACAGAACGTAAGCTTGCGCCAGGAGGTGCAACGGAGGGCATGATCGAGGCTGGGAGCAGCGTCGCGGGATATCGCGTCGTCAGGATGATCGGACGGGGTGGAATGGGCGTTGTCTACGAGGCCGTCCAGACCTCGCTCGACCGCCGTGTCGCGCTGAAGGTCTTGAGGGCCGAGCTCGCTGACGACCCCGAGTTCGTCGATCGCTTCCGCCGGGAGGGAAGGCTTCAGGCTTCCGTCGAGCACCCGCATGTCCTCGACGTCTACGAGGTAGGCGAGTCGGAACAGGGCCTGTTCATGTCGATGCGCCTCGTTTCCGGCCAGACCATGCTCGACCTCCTTCGCGACGGTGAGCTGGGTGCCGAGCGCACTCTCAAGCTCCTCGACCAGGTCACCGACGCTCTGGATGCGGCGCACGAGGCAGCGCTGATCCACCGCGACGTCAAGCCGCAGAACGTCCTGGTCGACGAGGACGACCATGCCTACCTCGCGGACTTCGGCCTCACCCGGGGCGGCACCGACACGACGATCGCCACCTCCGGGCCGATGCTCGGATCAGTCGCATACGTGGCGCCGGAGATAGTCCGGGGCCAGGAGCCAACGCCCGCCTCCGACCGCTACTCGTTCGCCGCCACGATTTTCCAATGCCTCACCGGCGACGTCGTCTATCCGCTTGGCTCGGACGCCGCCGTCCTCTACGCGCACGCAACCGAGCCGCCCCCAAGCGCCACCCAGCGAAGGCCGGAGCTGCCGGACGCGCTCGACTCGGTTTTCGGCGCGGCCCTTGCGAAGAAGCCGGAGGAGCGACCGCGGACGGCGCGATCGATCACCGCTGCGGTTCGCGACGCGTTGGGTCCGCGCGCGGAGGACCTTGGCTCCCCCCAGATCGTCGGTCCGTTGGAGATCGCCGGCAACCGAGCTGCCGCCGCACCGGCGACGACGCCCGCTCTGCCTTGGGCCAAGGTCGCAGCGGCAGCCGTTGTGGTGACAGTGGCCTTGGCGATAGGGGCGGCAGGCGCGCTCTTGCTCGACGATGATGCCGCCGGGACCGCCGCTTCCAGCGCGGGGCCTGTCGTTCAAGTGCCGGCGGCAGCGGATGGCGCAGAGCCGCTCGGCAGCGAGCTTGCCGGCCCATTCGACTCGGTGGGATGCCGGGGTGATAGCCCCACGCCCGACTCGGTGCCGTGCTCGATCGTCCAGTCCGAACTCCCCGGAGCGACGCTTCTGGCCCCGGCGGATGGCGCGATCGTCGGTTGGACAGTCATGGGTGCCGAGGGCGAGCTCGCCCTCGACGTGATCCGCCCGCGCGGCGAGGACACCGTGCGGGTCGAGCGCTCCCAGTGGGAGGTCGCGGGCAACACCGGCCCGAACCGCTTCGAGTCCGCGCTCAGGGTGGAAGCCGGCGACCAGGTCGGCATCCAGCTCGGCCCGGGGGCCTCGATCGGGGCGATGCCGGCCGACGGCGCGACGACACAGAGGTGGCTGGAACCCGCCGGGGGCGCGTATGGGGCACCCGACAAGGGTGCTGGAACCGGCTTTGACCAGGAGGTGGCCCTGCGGGCCGAGTTCATCCCGGGTGAAGAGGTGCCGCTGCTCCGGCACCTCACCGGCGCCGCCGCGGCGAAGGCGCCCGACGGCAGGATCAGGGACAGCTCAACCGTTCAGATCGACCAGCCGCAGCCCCACAGTCTGCAGGCGCAACTGGTCGAGACCGATGGGCGTGTGGTGCTCGACGTCTTTGACGGCAAGGAGCGAACGGTCCGCGTCTTCATCCCGGGCCTCGAGCCTGGAGGGGTCCCGATTGAGCTGAAGACCTTCGAATATCCCGGCGAGACTTTCGCCGAGGCAGACATCTGGTGGGTGAACCCAAGCAGCGGGCGGATGATCTTCCACTTCTTGACATTCGGCAGGAAAAACCTCGAGTTCTCGGGGTAGGCACCGCCCGTGAAGCCGGGAAGCGTCGTCAGCGCGTTTCGCGTCCAGCGCGTGATCGCCAAGAGCGCGACGAGCGCCGTCTACGAGGCGACGCAGATGTCGCTCCGCCGGACGGTGGCGCTTCGGCTCCTCACGCCCGACCACTTCTCAGACGCCGGCGCCGCGGAACGTTTCGACGAGCGCCAGCGCCGCGCTGCTTCGATGCACCACCCAAATGTCGTGCCGCTCTACGAGGCCGGGGAGTGGGAGGGCGGCCGGTTCGTTGCGTCGAGGTTTATCCGCGGGAAGACTCTCGCGAGCCTCATCGAGGAGGGCGAACCGCCCGCGAGGGGCTCACTCGACTCGCTGAGGGGGGCACTCGGCGCGATCCATGCCGCGGGCCTTACGCATGGGCGAGTCTCGGCACGGAACATCCTCGTGGACTCCGCCGGGACTCCGTTCCTGGCTGACCTCGGCGCCGCGGAAGGCGGCAGCCCCGAAGAGGAAACGCGCGAGCTGGACGGGATCCTCGCCAAGCTTCCAGAGCAGGCGCCGCGGCGCCGGTGGCCCGCCGGCGTGACCGGAGCGGCGGCCGTCGCCGCTGTCGTGGTGGGAGCGGTCGTTCTCGTGGGCGGCGGCGGCAGTGACGAGGAGGATCCGGCATTTCGGCCATTCGGCTGCAGTGAGGACCCGAGCGCCAACACGCCCGCGTGCACGCTCGTCCAGACCGAACTCGACGGACGCGATCTCGCGATGCCCCGCTCCGGGGTGATCCGGAGCTATGAGGTTCGCGGCGCGTCGGGAGGGCTGGCGCTTCAGGTGATCCGGGAAGGCAAGGACGGCGCCTACGTCGTCGGGTTCTCGCAGCCTGAGAGCGCCGGCGATTCCGAGACTCAGTCGTTCCCGGCAAACATCGGATTCAGGGCAGGCGACAGGATCGGGATCCTGCTCACGCCGGGCGGCTTCATCGGCGCTGGGCCTGATGCGGAAGGATCGACGATCGTGCGGTGGGACGGCGGGTTGACGCCGGATACCCAGGCCGTGAACGGCACTCCGCTGGAGGGTGAGCTGTTGGTGGAGACCGACGTCGAGTACGGCGCGAAGCCGACCGATCCGGGGGAGATCACGGGCGCCAAGGCCGCCTCCGCTCCTGAGGGCGAGCCGGTCGCCGACATATCCACGCCGCTAGGTGGAGGCCGCGTGGGACAGGTCGTTCTGGTCGAGGCATCGGAAGGGATCGCGCTCGACGTGTTCAGCGGAGATCAGAGGCTCGCCCGGCTCGAAATTCCCGATGCCGATCCGGCTGGCGACTTGATTGGGCTCGAGGAGAACTGTGGAGGCGCGACGGGGCGCGGTTTTTGTCTTCGCTGGCGCAATCCGGACTCAGAGCTCGCCCTCGTCCACGTTTATCAGGTGCTCCCCAGCGGCGAGATCAAGCTCATCGGCTAAAGGGCGGTCAGGCCGGCGCCGGATGGGCAATGATTCGGACGTGGCATTCACGCGGCACGACTTCTCTCCATCCGAGCTGACCAAGGTGCTCGCGGCCGAGCGCGTCGGCGAGCCATTCGTGGCCTTCCGGGACGCGGACGCCGAGCTTCAGCTGCTGGGGCTGAGCGGGGAGCGGATCTGCATCGGCCGTGAGGCGGGCAACGACGTCGTCCTTCCGTGGGACGTGGAGGTCTCGCGGCTGCACGCGCTCCTCGAGCGCCTGGGTGGGGCGTGGACCGTCGTCGACGACGACCTCTCGCGCAACGGGACCTTCGTGAACGGGCAAAGGGTCCGCGGCCGGCGGCGCCTGAGCGACCGCGACGTTGTCCGCGTCGGCGTGACTCAGGTCCTCTACCGCAACCCTGCCTCAGAGGCGGAGGAGACACCGCGCGTCTCCAGCCACGCCGAGGTGGCGGGCATCACACCCGGGCAGCGGCGCGTCCTGATTGCGCTTTGCCGGCCGCTGCTCGACTCCGCCGAGCCCGGTGCGACACCGCCGTCCAACCCGGAGCTGGCCGCGGGGCTCAGCGTCTCGACCGAGGCGGTCCGAACGCATCTCAAGGCGCTCTTCAGGTTGTTCGAGATCCCCGACTTGCCACAGAACCGAAAGCGCGCGGAGCTCGCTCGCCGGGCGCTCGCCTCCGGGGTAGTTGTTCCCCGGGACCTCGATCCTGAGCCGTAAACCGGCCGTTCTACACTTTCTCTACCAAACTAATAGAGAAATGCTACGCTTCACCGTCAAATCACATGACGGCGAAGGGACACGCCTACGGTGCGTGGGGAGAACTTCGACCTAACAAGAGGAGGTGCCACATGGCCCCAGTGACGATGATCGAAGGAAACAGGACGATGGATGCGGGAACCCACCGCAGGGTTGCCGAGCGGCGCTTCTCGGCCCTGGCCGCGGCTGTCCGCGAGCACGAGGCCAACGTTCGCCGGCGCGAGTACTCGATGCGCCCGCAGGACCAGTACCTCTACAGGCGCCTTCGCCAGATCCTGGGCGAATAACAGGAGGGGTCAGACCCCCTTGAGCCCCCTTGAGCCTCTAGAGCGCTTCGAATCCGTGTCGGTCCAGGGGTCAAACCCCTCGCGTCGGTCCCTCGGGCGGGGGGCCGGCGCGCCACATTTTCCTGTTTGGTTATCTGCCGTAGCGGTCCGCGGAGATCACGAGCTGCTCGGGGAGCGGCGCTCGCGGCTCGGGTGCGGGATCCGCGCGGACCGAGACCGTCTCGGCCACGCTGCGGGAAACGGAGTGGCTTCCCTCTGCTGATTTGACGACGACCTCGTCGTCTTCGGAAGACTCGAGCTCGCCGTCGAGCCCGGGGTAGATCCCGGTTGCCTTGAGGTAGTGGAGGAGCTCCTCGGCCTCGTTCTCGAAGCGCAGGATGGTGACCTTCGCGCCGAGCTCGACATCGGCGAGCAGCACACCCTGTTCGCGGGCTCCCTCGACGATCGGGTGTCCGTGCGGGCACGTCTTCGCATCGCCGATGGCGGCCATCATGCGCTCTTCGAGAACCGGCGACATCGCGTGTTCCATCCGCTCGGCCTCCTCGTGGACCTCGTCCCAGGGGATGCCAAGGACATCGGTGAGGAAGCGCTCAATCAGACGGTGGCGGCGAACGATGGCGGTCGCGTGATCACGTCCCTCATCGGTGAACGAAAGCGTCTTGTCCTTCGCCCGGCTCACATATCCGTCGCGCTCCAGGCGGCCGATCATCTCGTGGACAGTCGGCGGTGACAGTTGCATCGCACGAGCGACGTTGGCGCCGGTCATCGGCAGTCCGGCTTCCTCCAGCCAGAACATGATCTGGAGGTACTCCTCCTCGGCAACCGTCGCTTGATCGTGGGACACAAAACGATCTTAGGGGTCAGACCCCTCATCGTTTGCTCACGATGTAAGCGTCGCGTGAGGGGTCAGACCCCTAGGCGCCCGAGAACGAGCCTACGCGCCCATCAGTGAGGCGACCACGGCCTCGTAGAAGCCCTCGCCCATCGCGCCTTCGGTGACCGTGACGTTGGAAAACCGCGGCAGCGCCTCGCGAAGCGCGACGTCGTTCTCAGGCCCGTTCGCGACACAGAAGAAGCGGCCGACGGAGACGGACGACTCGAGGTCCTCGATCGAATCTCCGATCGCGATGCAGCTCTCGGGGTCGTAACCGCGGGCCCGGAGATGGAACTCGACGCCCCTGGCCTTGCTCGCCCCGCCCGGCACCAGGTGGTAGGCGTGGGTGTGGCCCTCGACCGCCTCCATCCGGTAGCTGATGACGCCGTTGTCGAGAAAGCGGAGGTCGTTGTGTCCTTCGGCGACCAGGAGTTCGTTCACCTCGGCCGAGTCGACCTTCCCGCGCATGAGGAAGGAAAGCTTCCGGCCCACCTCCCAGGGGTGGTGCCACTCGAGCATCGGCCCATACGTCTCGAAGAGGAGGTCGGGGATGCCCGCGTCGACCATCCGCTCGTACGGCGTCGAGTTCTCGTCCGGCTGCCAGTCGCCGGTGACGAAGGTCCGCTCGCCGTCGATGAAGACGCCGCACCCTGCCTCGTAGATGTAGGAGGTGCCGCCCATGAGCCTGGTGTCCGAGGCAACCTCGGCTTCCCGGCGCCCCGACATGACCACGACCTCGACGCCCGCCCTGTCGCAAGCTTGAAGCGCCCTGGCCTGCGAGAGCGAGAAGTTCCCGTCCGGATCGCGAAACAGGCCGCCCCGCGGGCCGAGGAGGGTGCCGTCGAGGTCGGTGTAGACGCAGCGGAGTGCCATCGCCTCAACCTACGGGAAGAACCGCCGGTAGGTTGGGGCCATGGACACGCCCGATGGCTTCGAGCCGTACCCGGACCAAGGCCCGTTCCTGGAGCATGTCGGACCGATCCATGTACGCGAGGGCGGGGACGGCCCGCCGATCCTTGGCGTTCGGGCAGAGGACCGCCACACCAACCACCGCGGGACGATCCAGGGTGGATTCCTCTCGACCTTCGCGGACTTCGCCTTGGGTCGCGCCATCGAGCTCGAGGCGAGTGATGATCACGAACGAGCAACCGTCGATCTGACCGTTGACTTCTTGAGACCGGCCGCGCCAGGCGACTGGATCGAATCGCGGACAAGCGTCGAGAGCGTCGGCGGCACGCTCGCGTTCGCGGATTGCACGCTCAGCGTCGGCGACCGGGAAGTAGTTCGCGCAAGGGCCGTGTTCGTCGTCGCCGACTGAGAGCTCCGGGGGTACGCTCGGCGGGATGACGGTTTGGCGACTTTCCGAGGGACTCGAGCTCAGCTTTCCGCCCTCGCAAGCCGCAGGCGTCGTCAATGTCACCGCCGACTCGTTCTACTCGGGCGCGCGCAGCGTGACGCCGGAGCGGGCGATCGAGGACGGGCTGCGGCTGGTCGAGGCTGGCTTCGACCTCCTGGACGTCGGCGCCGTCGCGGCACGTTCAGGCCCTCCGGTCGAGGCAGCCGCCGAGATCGAGAGCCTCGCGCCCGCGATCGCCGGGCTCGCCGAGCGCTCAGGCGTGCCCGTCATGGCCGACACGTTCCAACCCGAGGTAGCGCGCGCGGCGCTCGATGCCGGCGCGGTGGCGATCAACGACATCTCGGGCGGCTCGGATGAGATGTTCGAACTGGTGGCCGAGCGTGGCTGCGGTTACGTCCTGATGCACATCGGCGGCCCACCGCGTGTAGACCGCACGCCGCCGGTCTACGACGATGTCGTCGGGCACGTGAAGGCCTGGTTCGCCGAGCGGATCGAGCGGATGCAGGCTGCCGGCGTCGCCGCAGAGCAGGTCGTGGTCGACCCCGGGCCTGACTTCGACAAGGACGTCGACGACACGATCGAGCTGGTGGGGCGAATCCCCGACCTCCAGGAGCTTGGAAGACCGGTGATGGCGGCGATCTCACGAAAGGACTATCTGGGCGCGGTCACGGCCGGCTCGTGGGACGCCCGCCCCGAGGCGGACGAGCGCGGCGCGGCCACGCTGGCCGCGGTCACGCTGGCGACCGCGCACGGCGCCGAGATCCTGCGGCTGCACGATCCCGAGGCGCTCGACGCGATGCGCGTGGCGGAGGCGATCGCGCGTGGATGACTTCAAGGTCCGGAAGGGCATCGACCAGGCCTGGCGGAACGTGATCGCAAACGGCGCCGACGACGGCCGTCTGGTCGCCACCTCGTTCGAGGGGCGTGAAGGAGCCGTGAACGTCCCGTTCCCCTCGGACCTGCCGCCCGTCCTGGCCGAAGGTCTCCGCCGAGCTGGGATCGACAGCCTCTACGCGCACCAGAACGAGGCGCTGGGCGAGAGCGGTCAGGGCCATGTGATCTCGACCAGCGGCACGGCATCGGGCAAGTCGTTGTCGTTCAACCTGCCCGTGCTGGAGAGCCTCGCGCTCGATCCCAAGTCGCGCGCGCTCTACCTCTACCCGACCAAGGCGCTCGCTCAGGACCAGGCGCGGAAACTCTCGGCGCTTCAGCTTCCGTTCCTGCAACATGCGATCTACGACGGCGACACCCCCCGCGAGGACCGGCCCGGCTTGCGCCGTCGCTCGAACCTCATCCTCACCAACCCGGACATGGTCAATGTCGGCCTCCTGCCCCATCACCAGGGCTGGGGTGACTTCATCGCGAATCTGCGCTGGATCGTCGTTGACGAGGCGCACACGTACCGGGGCGTGTTCGGATCGCACGTCGCCAACGTCCTGCGGCGCCTGCGCCGGGTCGCACGCCTCTACGGCGCCGAGCCGCGCTTCCTTTTGGCCTCGGCGACGATCGCGAACCCGGGCGAGCTGGCCGAACGGCTGGTGGGCGAGCCCGTCAGCGTCGTCGGCTCGGATGGCGCGCCGAAGGCCGGGCGGCGGATCGTGATGTGGAACCCGCCGGTCATCGACGAGCGCACTCAGCGCCGCCGGTCGACCCTCTCGGAAGGCGCGGAGCTCCTGGCCGATCTCGTCACGGAGGGGATGCGGACGATCTGCTTTCTGCGCTCGCGCAAGGGGATCGAGCTGATCCAGCGCTTCGCCCGGCTGCGCCTGGAGGAGCGCGGGCGCGAGGACCTCGCAGCGCGCATTGCGCCCTACCGCGCGGGCTACACGCCGCAACAGCGCCGCGAGATCGAGCACCGCCTGGTCTCCGGCGAGCTCCTGGGCGTCGTCACGACCGACGCGCTTGAGCTGGGCATCGATATCGGCGAGCTCGACGCCTCGATCTGCGTCACCTTCCCCGGCACCGTCGCGAGCCTTCGCCAGATGTGGGGGCGCGCGGGCCGCCGCACCGAAGGGCTCGCCGTATACGTCGCGGGCGAGGACGCGCTCGACCAGTTCTTCTGCCGCCATCCCGAGGAGTTCCTGGGCCGCGCGGTCGAGGCGGCGATCCTGGACCACCAGAACCCGCATATCCAGACGGGGCACATTCTGGCCGCAGCGCACGAGGCCCCGCTGGGCGGCACGGCAAGTCAGCCTGGCGGCGCGGACGACGCGATCCTGGGCGAAGGCTGGCGCGACCGCGCAGACGATCTGGTCGCCGCCGGCGAGCTGCGCCAGACCAACGACCGCCGCTACGTGCCGCGCGATCAGGGCTTCGCGGCCGGGCGGATCTCACTGCGCTCGGCATCGCTCGACTCGGTCGCCGTGATCGACTCGACCTCGGGCGAGATGCTCGGCACCGTCGAGGCCGAGCGCGCTTTTACGACCATCCACCCGGGTGCCATCTACCTCCACATGGGCCGCTCGTACGAGGTGCGCGAGCTCGATGTCGACGGGCGCCGCGCGATCGTCGAGCCATTCGACGGCGACTGGTACACGCAGCCGAAGAAGGAGACCAACGTCTACATCGACGCGATCGGCCGGAAGGCCGAGCTGGGAGGGATCCACAGGGGCGTCGAGCTCTACACCGGCGAGGTCTCCGTCTCCGAGCAGGTGATCGCCTACCAGCGAAAGACGGTCAAGGACCAGGAAGTCATCGATCTCACCGCCTTGAACCTGCCCGAGCAGAACTTCTCGACGCGGGCGCTCTGGTACGTCCTGCCCGACGAGCTCGCGGGACCGGAGGCGCTCCCGCCCGAGGTCCAGCTGGGCGCGCTCCACGCGGCCGAGCACTCGCAGATCGCCGTGCTGCCTTTGCTGGCGATGTGCGATCGCTGGGACATCGGCGGGCTTTCGACCAACGTCCACTTTCAGACCGGGCAGCCGACGATCTTCATCTACGACGGCCACCCCGGCGGCGTCGGGATCGCCGAGCGGGGCTTCGAGCGCTTTCCGGAGCTGGTCGGCAACGCGCAACGGCTGGTGTCCGAGTGCCCATGCGCGTCGGGCTGCCCGTCGTGCGTCCAGAGTCCGAAGTGCGGCAACCTGAACGAGCCACTCCACAAAGCTGGCGCGATCGAGCTGATGGGCGGCATCCTGGGCCGCCGTGCCGCACCCTCCGCCGCGCGAGGCTGATGCACCGGCGCTTCGCGGGCGCGCCGAGGGTCGCCCTTCATTCCCCCGCGGGGCCGGTCCAGATCGTTCTCGCCGAGGGATTCCGACGCCGGTTTCTTGGGCTCATGGGCTTGAGCGCTGAAGAGATAGAGCCGCTCCTGCTCCCACGCTGCCGCTCGATCCACATGTTCGGCATGAGGACGCCGATCGACCTCGTGTGGCTTGCGCTCGAAGCCAAGCAAGCGCAGGTTCTGGAAGTCGTCGAGTCGCTCCGGCCAGGCGGCCACCAGCGAGTGGCTGCCGCAGCTCGCAGGCGCGCCGTTGCAGCGCTTGAACTTGCGCCCGGTGAAGCCAAGCGGCTCGGCCTTCAGCCAGGAGCAACGGTCGAGCTGACCCGCTAGCCCTCCCGGTCCATCAGGGCGAGCAGCTTCGTGACGGTGCCCCAGCTGCGGATCGTCATGTCCTTGTACTCGGGCTTCGCGATCACTCTTCCCATGCGACTGCTTGTGGCTCTCTCGGTCAGCCGGGAGAAGTAGACGACGCCGGTCCCCGGCCACAAGCGGTCGACGCCCTCCTTGGTTTCCATCGCCGCGACCGCGCGCTGGACCGTCAGCGGCGCGAACAAGAAAATCACGTCGCAGCGTTCGGTCTCGGCGCCGAACCCGCGCGGAGCTTCTCTGACGACGCGCTTCAGTTGCGCGTGGGTGAGGAGGACCAGCCTCAGCTCAATGCCGAACTTCCGGGTGAGCTCCGCCTCGAGCCGTTTCGCAAGCACGGCGCGTGGCTGTCGCGGCGCGCGAAAGACCGCGTTGCCGCTGTTGATGTAGGTCGCGACGTCGGTGAGGCCAATCTTTTCGAGCACGAGACGAAGTTCGCTCATCTTCACGGGGTTCTTGCCGCCGACGTTGACGCCGCGAAGGAGCGCGAGATACTGAACGCCGGCCGCCACGGTCAGCGCCGTGGGTTCCTGATGAGTGCCATTCCGCCGAAGCCGTAGGGCTCGCCGGCATGGTGGAGGATCCGCTCGTGCGCGTCCTCTGGGCCCAGGTCCTCTTCCAAGACCAGGCCGAAGCCGTCGACGAACTCCTTGGTGCCGCCACGGGGGATCCCGGACTTGAACGGCTCGCCGCCCGCCTCGACTCGCTTTCGCAACTCGGGCGCTCCGTGAAATGAGTCGTCGCCGTCCAGCATCTCCTGCCACAGGTAGTCGAAGCACATCGCGCTGCCCGGGCATGTGCCGGAGGCGAACCAGCGGAGGGTCTGCGGCGACGCCCTCGGGCTCGAGGTACGGGGCGACGCCCGACCAAAGGACGATCGAGCGGACAGCGGGATCGAAGCCGTGCGCGGCCAGGCGCTCGCCGACGTCCTGCGTGTTGAAGTCGACGTGGACGAAGTTGACGTGGTCGGGCATCTCGCCGAAGATCGCCTTCAGGCGCTCGGCCTTGACGGCCGCGGTGACGGGGTGGTCGACCTCGAACAGGGCCGCGTCGGCCAACTCATCGCGCAGCCGGTAGCAACGCGAGTCGAGTCCCGCGCCAAGGAGCACGACCTGGGCAGCGCCGTCCGCGACCTCGCTCTTGAGAACGTCGTCCATGTGCCGAGTGCGTGCGAGCTCGAACCAAAGCGCGCCGGGCAATATGGACTCGAGGATGCGCGGGCTCAGGCGGCGGACCAGCGGCACCTTGGCGAGCGCGCTCAGCTTCAGGCCGGGCGCGATGAAGTCCTTCGCCATGTAGTCCGGGTTCCGGATCTCGGGGTCCCGAAGCGTCGTCCCGGCCGCGCGAAGGGCACAGGCTCCCTCGGCCGTGGAGCGGGCCATCCGGCTCTTCTCAGCTTCACCGAGCGCCATGGGTCGCCAACGCTATCGGCGCCAAGATGATTGATCCCACAACATCACGCGCGCGGATGACGCCTGGATAGCTTCGCCGGATCGGGGCTGTGCTCCTCGCCTGTACCAACCGGTACAGGCTTCGTCCCACCTCCTCGCCCGGCTCGCTCCCAGGCGCCCCCGCGCACGCGAGCCCGTGGAATCAATCATCTAGCCTGTCGGGTCGGTCAGGCGAGATAGCTCAGTTGGTAGAGCACACGACTGAAAATCGTGGTGTCCCCGGTTCGATTCCGGGTCTCGCCATCAGATGCCCAGGGAGTCGCCCCCCTCGGGGTCGGGCACCTCAACGTCCTCTCCGATGTCCTCGTTCTCCTCGATGCGTTCCTCCAACTCGTCGGCGTCGTCCTCCATCTCGCCGAGGTCCTCGTCGGCATCGCTCTTGGCTTCGTCGATCTGATCCTGCGGGTTTTCGTCGCTCATGCGCGACCCCTACCCCGCGCGGCGACCGTTCAGACCCGCGGGGCCTAGAACTCGTAGGTGATGGTGAAGTCAACGGCCTCGGTGACGACCGAGCTCGAGCAGATCTTCTCGATCTTGAAGTTGATGTCGGCACTGTCGTCCATGCCGGTGAAGTCCCAGTCGGCCTCTATCGAACCGAAGTCGACGCCTGTGACGTCTACGAATTCAGAGCCGCTTTCCGGTCCATCGGGGTTCTCCCAAGTGACGGTCAGCCGGTAGCACTCTTCGCCGGTGGTGCCGCCGGTGGTTTGGATTGAAACGTCACCAAAGAGCACGCACGCGTCATCCGACGCGGCCAGCTTCATCCAAGCCGGCGCCGAACCGACCTCGGCGACGAAACCGGGAACGTCGGGGTCCGTGTGAAGACGGGAGTCGGAAAGCAGTGTTCCGCCTCTTTGAAGAGGATCGTCGCAGTCACTAACTGAACCAATGTTGAAGGCGGTCGCTTGCGTCGTTCGCCCGGTGAACGGCTGCTCGGCCTCGCACCCGTCATCGACGTCGCCGTTCACGTCGTAGTTCTCGCCGGCGCACGTCAGCTCCGCCACGGAGATCGATTCCGTGTCCTGCGCGGCCCCGGACTTCGCCTTCAGTGACTGGTTACCCGCCGTCCGGAGCCGGAGGTTCTTGAAGACATGCTTGCCCTCATCCGACTTCTTGAACTTGTACGCGCCGGGAAGGTCCGCGTCCTCATCGGGGCTCGTAAGCGTCACCGTTCCGCGGAAGCCCTTGTCCGTTTTGCCTGATCTGGTCTTCGCGGTGACCGTGGCCTTGAACTTCTCGCCCGCTACGACCTCTGACGGCGCCGAGACCGACAGTTTCGTCGCGGCTTGCGCCTGGCCCGCGAACGCAAGGATCGCAAGGACAATCAGCGCAGCGATGCTCAGACTCCGGTGAATGACTTCCCCTTGCAGGTGAGGTTGCCTACCTGCGACTTAGAGACCTTGAACTTCGCGGCCGAGACGTCGCTCGAGATTCCGACTCCTCCGAACCCACCGTGCTCGGACGTCGTGCCGGTGTCCACCAACTTGATGGTGGAGCCGCCGTTGATGAAGGCGAACATCTTCACCGTGCGCCCATCGATGCACTTCTTGCTCTCCGAGTCAATTGCACCTGAATAGACGCACTTGTCATCGAGAGTCTCCCAGATCGGTGCGATCATGCCGACCCTCGCCCTCAGCGTGCCGGCAAGCGCGGCTGCGATTCCCTCCAAGGTCCAGGACTACGTGACTTCTGAGCCGGCAATCGACTACTCGGCGTCGTCGATCATGCTGCTGGCCGCGCTCCACACGCACTGTTGAAGCTTCCCGCGCTCCGTTCGCGGGTACGTTCGACGGACCCATGGTCTCGGTCAAGCCAACATTCCAGGAACGCAAGCCGCTCGCGGCGCTCAAGGGTGTCATCGGCGCCTACGGGCGCCTGAAGGTCTCCGACCACGCCGCGGCGCTGACGTACTTCTCGATCCTTGCGGTCTTCCCGGCGATGATCGTGTTCGTTTCCCTGCTCGGGATCTTCGGCGATCAGGACACGATCGACTCGCTGCTCGGCATCATCGAAGACCTCGCTCCGGGCGACGCTGCCACGACATTCGAGGGCGCCATCGAGGGCGCCGTCAACTCGAGCAAGGCCGGGCTGGCGTTCGTCATCGGCGTCGCGCTCGCCCTTTACAGCGCCTCGGGCTACATCGGCGCCTTCAGCCGCGCGACCAACGACATCTACGAAGTGCGCGAGACGAGGCCGTTCTGGAAAACCCTTCCGCGCCAGGTGGCGTTGACAGCGATCCTGATGACCGGGCTCGCGGCCACGCTCCTCGCGCTCATCCTCACGGGTCCGCTGGCCGATGCGATCGGTGAGGAGATCGGCATCGGCAACACCGCCCTGGACATCTTCTCGATCGTCAAGTGGCCGGCGCTCGCGACGGTGGTCTCGATCCTGTTCGCGGTCCTCCTTCACGAAGGGCCGAACGTCGACCGGCCATACCGCGAGCTCTGGCCAGGCGCATTCCTCGCCATGCTGTTGTGGCTCCTGGCGTCGAGCGCCTTCGCCCTCTACGTCGCCAACTTCGGCTCGTATGCGAGCACCTACGGCTCGATCGCCGGCGTGATCATCTTCCTGGTCTGGATGTGGATCTCGAACCTGGCGCTCCTCGTCGGGGCGACCTTCAACGTCGAGCTTTCCCGCAGCGGCACGCTCATCAGCGAGGCCGAGTCCATGGCGGGCGACGAGCCCGCCAAGCGCCCTCCTGGCGCGACGGCGATGTAGCTGTCTAGCCCCCCAACGCCTCGGCGATCGCGCCTACGTGGCGCTGGTCGGTGCCGCAGCAGCCGCCGACCACGTTCAGGTTCGGCAGGACTTCGCGAAGGCCCGCGTAGCGGGTACTCAGGTCCGTTGGGTCGCCCGCATCGAGCTCGGTCGCCTCGTCCAGCTCGGCGTGGCTCTTTGCCGAGGCGTTCGCGCGCAGGCTCCTGATTCGCTCACGCCAATCGCCCGCTGCGGCGAGAACCTCGTCGAAATGCGTCGGGTGGGCGCAGTTGATGCCGAAGTAGGCCGGCCCGTCATCCGTTGCGTCCACCACCGCCGCGATCGCATCGCCCAGCGATTCCTCGCTCGGCAAACGGCCGTCGGTCTCAACGGTGAAATGGATGGCTGAAGGCATGCCGGCGTCCGCCGCCGCGCGGGCTACTCCGATCGCTTCGTCCGAGTAGGTCATCGTCACCGCCGTGACCATGTCTGCCGCGGTCTCGGCAAAGGTGCCGATCTGCGTCGAGTGGTAGTTCTCGGCCTCCTCGGCGCTGAGCATCGACTCCGGGCTGTAGCCGTCGCCTTCCGGTCCGATGCAGCCGCTGATCACCACCGCAGCGTCGGACGACGAATGGCTCTTACGGATCTCCTCCATCAGCGCGATTGCCTTGCGGTTGAGGCCGTCGAGCTCCTCCTCCGAGTAGCCGAGCTCGCCGGCCCAGTTCGGGCTCGCGCGCCAGGTCGGGCTCTCGAGGATGAAGCCGGTGCCGCGCTGGGCGGCGATCTCCGCGTAGGGCTCGAAGTAGCGCCGGAGCACCTCCGTTCCTTCGTCGTCTTTCAGGAGATCGAACGCCGCGAAGAGCGGTAGGTCGAGCCCCTCGTGGAAGATCAGGGTGGTCTCGATCCCGCCGTCGGTGACGAACAGACCTCCGTCCAACTGGGGCAGGTGGTTGCGGTAGCTCATGACAATGTCCCTTCTTGAGGTGGCGACGGTCAAGCCGCCGCGGTTGCGGTTTCGTTCTGGCGCGAGATGAACTCGCCGACCACGGAGAGGTAATCCTCTGGGTGTGTGAGGTGAGGTGAGTGTCCGGCGCCCTGGTAGGTGTGTCGCATCGAGCCAGGGATGGCCTCGCCGAGGCTCGCCGTGATCGGTCTGAACCAGGGAGGGCTCGCATCGCCGTCGGTGATCAGCGCCGGGCAGCTGATCTTCGCCAGGTCTGCGAGGTCAATGGCAGACCACGCCGGATCCTGTTGCTCGGCGAGAAATGAGGCTGCGCCATCGATCATGACCTCGCGAATGGGAGGAGGAAGCATCTCCCACGCCCCCGGCCCGAGCGCGACCTCCTCAACGAACTTGCAGGCAGCACCTTCGGCGTCGCGTTGCTCTACGAGAGCAGCAACCTCCTGAAGCGACACACGAACGGCCTCGAGCTGGGCCCGGAAATTCGGGTCATCGGCCGCGATTGAGATCAGAGGAGGCTCGTGCACGATGAGCCTCGACACCAGTTCGGGCCGGCGGGAGGCGAGGCCGATTGCGATCGAGCCGCCGAACGAGGTGCCGACGACCGTGGCTTCTCCGCCCAAGCCCTCGATCAGCGCGCCGAGGTCATCCTCTTGGTCACGCCGGGTGCCAACGACACCTCTTTCGCTTAGGCCATGACCACGACGGTCGTACGCGATCGTTCGAAACGACTCGGCCAGGGTGGGTGTGACGGCGAAGAAGTTGTTCCGGTCCGACCAGCCGCCGTGAACGAGGACGACGGTCTCGCCGTTCCCGGACTCGCCGTAGCTGAGCTCGATTCCGTTTACTTTTGTGTGCGGCATTTTCGCATCTCCTTCAAGGGGTTAGTTCTTGAGAAGAGCGTCGTCCATGGCGGCGGCCCTCGCATCGGTAGGTCTACCTATCTTTCGATGAGGTCATGCTCGTGCGCGAAGAACGCGAGTCCGACGCGGCTCGCCACTCCCACCTTCGAGTAGATGTTCTGCACGTGGTGCTCTGCCGTCCGGCGGGAGATCACGAGTTGCTCCGCTATTTGGGGGTTCGAGTATCCGGCGGCGACCAGTCGCGCCACCTCGACCTCGCGCTCCGAGAGGCCGCCTGGGCGCAGGTTCGCTCGCTTCTTTGGCCGGGCTCCTCCCGCTGCATCGATCACGGCTGTCGCCGCATCGCGGTCCATCCGCCCGGCGCGGACCTCGCGCTGGAGCTCCACCGCGGCCTCGTCATCTGAGCGGGCAGGGCGATGTGGCCTGGGCTGGGTCATGGCGTGGAACGCGTCGGCCGCGGCAAGGACCCGGGTCGCGGGCGGAACGTCCTTAGCGACGCATCCGCGGTAATAGCCACTGCCGTCGAGCCGCTCGTGGTGCATGCCCGCGACCCGCGCCATCGGTGCAAGCGCTTCGGACTGGGCCAGGATGCGTTCCGAGTAATAGGAGTGAGTCCGCGCCTGCTCCCACTCGGCCCGGGTCAGCGATCCGGGCTTTTCCCAGATCGCGTTCGAGACGGCAACTTTGCCCAAGTCGGCCAGAAGCGCAGAGATCTCGAGCCTGGACGACGTCTGGGCATCGAGTTTGAGCGTTCTCGCTGCGGCGCCAGCCAGCCTTGCGACCCCACCGGAGTGGCCATGGGTCCAAGGCATCTTCATGTCGGCCAGATCGCCGAACGCTCGCGCCAACCTCACCAAGTCGGTGACGTCGGTTTCGGCGACGGGCTCGGGCTCCACCTCCAGGATGCGCTCGCGAGGATCGCCCACTTGCGTCTCGGTCAGAATGTCGCCCGCGTTGGCGACGAATGTCTCCACGATTGCGGGATCTAGGACCGCGCCCGACCGCGCCCTAAGGGCCTTCACCGCGGCGTCCTCCCCGCCAATGTGCTCAAAGCGTGCCGCGTCCGCGGCGGCCCGGGCCACCCTGGCTGCCAGGGCGATCTCATCGCCCTCGAGCCCCTTGGGCGGCCCCTGTCCGTTCCACCACTCCACGGCCTCCTTCAGAGATCGCTCGGCTCCCTTCCCAAGCCCTACCCGCCTGGCGGTCGCGCTTGCGATCTCGCAGCTTCCGGTGTCGAAGTTGCGGCCGAACTCGCCCTGGTCTGTGGCCGCGAAGTGCTCGATCTGGGCGCGTACCGCGGGACTCTCCACTTGCATCGCGATGGGCATCAGATTTTCGGCAATGTCCACCGGATCGGCGACGTTGGTGCTGGCCACTGCCGTGAGTACCGGGCGCTCGTCACCGAAGATTGAGGCCGTCTCGTGGGACAGCGCGCTGCAGCCTACGTGCATGAGGAGCGACGTGTAGTAGGCGTCCGCGACCTCCTCCTCCGGCATCCCAAGGCGTCGCGCGAGGGCCGTGGAGATCAGGCACGAACGCATCGCCTCCTCCGGGGGCAGCCCAAAGCCGAGGTCGCAGGCGATCGAGAGCCCGCCAAGGAGGTCGGCGAGTCGCAGGGTGGCGGTCACCTGCGGATTGTCGCCCTTTCGCCGCGAGGGCGTTTCCCGAACGCTTCTTGCACAAGGTGCGCCGAGCTAGCAACAAGTCAGGTTCAAGGGTCACACGACGACTCCCAAGGTGAAATGTGCGTCCGATTCCGTCATTACCTTGGCCCCAGATGAACCCTCGACTTGCAGTTCAGCCCACTCTCGGCTCGCCTGAGCCCGAACACGCGGCGCGCGTGTTCCTCTCCGACCTTGCCGACGGCGACGCGGTCGCTACTGCGTTCGCCGTCAGGGAGCGCAGTCGACTCACCCGCCGGAACGGGGACGACTTCGTAAAGCTCATCCTCGGCGACCGCACCGGCACGGTCGAAGGCGTCGCCTGGGATGCGGTCGACGAGTGCTTCGAGCGCTCGGCGCCCGGCGGCATCGTCTTTGTCGAGGGCCGCTTTTCGGTCCATGAGCGCTACGGGCCGAAGATCACGATCGAGGCCATTCGCGCGGCGACCGCGGGCGAGTACGCCGAAGGCGACCTGGTCGAGAGCTCGCCGGTGCCTGCCGAGCTCCTCGAGACCGACTTGCGCGACCTCCTCGCGACCATCCGCGATCCTCAGCTCGCGCAGCTCCTCGATCGTTTCTTCGGCGCCGAAACCGAGAACTGGGAGCGCTTCCGCGTCGCGCCGGCGGCGAAGTTCTACCACCAGGCCTACACCCACGGTCTGTTGGAGCATGCGCTCTCGGTAGCCCAAGCGGTCAGCGCCGCGGCGGCGGCATTCCCTGGCATCGACCGCGACCTCGCGGTCACCGGGGCGCTCCTCCACGACATCGGCAAGACCCAGGCCTACAACGACGATCCCCTCGCGATCGACCTGACCGACGCGGGGCGCCTGCTCGGTGAGATTCCGATCGGCTACTACCTGGTGCGCCGCCAGATCGAGTCGATCGATGGCTTTGATCCCGAGCTGGCCAAGGCCGTCCTCCACATCATCCTCGCCCACCACGGCACCCACGAGATGGGCTCGCCCGTCGTGCCTGCCACTCGTGAGGCGACGCTCGTCCACATGATGGACAACCTGGGCGGCAGGCTCGGCAGCTTCGACCGGATCGAGCGCGAGCTGGCCGAGGGTCAGAGCTGGTCGAAGTTCGACCGCGGGCTCGACTCGGCGGCGTACTTCCCCGCCCGCCGCGCGGCCTAGCCGGCTAAGGGCTGTACTTCTCGGCGCAGCGCTGGAGCTTGTCCGTGTCCTGATCCGCGTCGGCGACGCAGACAAGAAGTTTGTTCGCGACCTTCTGGTTCTGGGGCTTCTCGATCGTCACGCCCGCGTCCTGCGCTTCGTCGAATGCGTCATCGAAGGAGTCGAAACTGCCCGAGATCGAGTCGTTCACGCTGTCCGTGATGTCCTTCGTGGTGTCGAGCGCGGGCTTCACGAAGAAGAGGTAGACGGCACCAAGGATCACAACGGTCGTGACGATCTTGATGATCGGGTTGATGACAGTGCTGGCGCCGAGCATGCTTTTCTTCCCCTCGTTCGAATCCCCTGAGCGTCTGCGCGCAGCCTAGATGATCGAGCTATCCGAAAAGAAGCCGGTCGGCCAGATCACGGCATCGCTGCAGCTCGCGCACGTTGAACTCGGCATTTTCGACGCATTGCTCGACCTGCGCGGCGGCGGTGGCGCTGCCCTGGGCGCTCAAGCTGTCCGCGTACGACAGTGAGAAGTTGCGGGGCGACTGCCCTTCCGTGATGAGCATGTGCCCGAACTCATCGCACTTCTCCATCGCCTTCGCGTCCTTGTCGGCCTCGCGAACGCAGTTGGTGACCTCGCGAGCCGCCTCCGGCCACTGCGTGCGAAGGCTCGACGCGAACGACTCGGCCCTGTCCTTGGCGAAGTTGAGGTCGAAGTCTTCGCTCGCCTTGTCGGCATCGTCCAAGCCCTGGCGGACCTGTGCGCCGACGTTGCCGGAGATCTCCTCAGTCGTGTCGAGGATTGGCTTCACGAAAAAGAGGTAGACCGCGCCCAAGATCGCCACCGTGGTGACGATCTTCAAGATCGGGTTGATGATGGTTCCTGCGCCGATCAATGCTCCCCCTTCACTCGGGCGGCACTCTATCGCCTAAGGCGTGACGCAAAGTGGGTGAAAATCGGCACTGCCTGCCCGGATCGGATGCGGTTTCCCGCAATATCCTGCCTGGGATGGCCAAGGACACTGAAAAGCTGATCCGCCAGCTCTCGCTGATCTCGTTCCTCATGGCCAACAGGCGCCCCGTCTCCGCGCTCGAGATCAAGCGCGAGGTCGAGGGATACAGCTCGATGAACGAGGATGCGTTCGCCCGGCGCTTCTATGCGGACCGGGCCGAGCTCGAGAGCCTCGGCATCTCGCTCCAGGTCGAAAAGCCGGCCGAGGGGTTCTTCGAGGCCGAGCTCTACGCGCTTCCGCCGGAGAATTACTACCTCAACCCGATCGAGTTCACCGATGGCGAGCTGGCGGCACTTCGCACCGCTCTCAGCCTCCTCGACGGCGAGTTCGCTTACGCCGAACCCCTGCGCCTCGCGCTTCAGCAGGTCTCCTGGGGCCGGCCGAGCCCGCTCAACGAGGGCGAGGACGTGCCGATTGACGTTCGCCTCTCCACATCGGGCGGCGGCAAGGAGCTATCGCAGCGCTTGGCCAAAATCGAGACCGCCATCTCGCGCCGCAAGCGGATCGAGTTTTCGTATTACACGATGCAGCGCGACGAGGTCTCCGACCGGAAGGTGGACCCGTACCACCTGGTCTTCCGCGACAGCCAGTTCTATTTGATCGGCTACTCGCACGAGCGCGACGCCGTTCGCATCTTCCGCCTCAGTCGGATCAAGGGGAAGGTGTCCTACGCCTCAAAGGCCGAGCACGACTTCTCGCCGCCCGAGAACTTCGACCGCCGCGACTACGCCTCTCGCGCCGAGTGGCAGATGGGCGAGATTGTGGGCACTGCCCAGGTCTTCGTCCGCGAGCGGATCGCCTGGCTGGTCGAGCGCGACTTCGGGAAGTACGGCTCGCTTCGCAAGGTCGAGAAGGCCGACGGAGTCAAGGGCCGCGGGATGGTCTACGAGACCGAATACGCGTCGATTCGCCAGCTCATCTCGTGGGTCCTCTCATGGCGCGAGAACGCACAGCTGATCGCGCCATCCGACGCGGCCACGGCCGGCGCTGAGCGCATGGGGATCCTGCGCGAGCGCCACAAGGGCCAGTTCGAGGTCGCGTCAATCGTCGCCCGCCCGGTGCTCGAGGCGGACGGCCGCCCCTCGCGATCGGGCGGCTCCCGAAGCCGTGGCGAGGCAGTCATCCGCCCAGAGCGCTTCGCGCGCCTGGTGACGCTTGCCGGCCTCATGATCGGCGCGGCCCGCGAAGGCACGACCCTCTCCGTTGCCCACTGCCTCCGCGAGCTCAACATGGACATGAACGAGCTCCGCGAGGACATCGACGTCCTGAACGTCGTCAACTTCGGCGGCGGCACCTACGTCCTCTACGCGGAGATCGTTGGCGACCAGATCGAGGTCGACCCCGATACGTACGGCGACAACTTCGACCGCCCGGCGCGCCTCCTGCCGCTCGAGGCGAAGGCGCTCGTTGCCGCGATCGACCTATTCGGCGATCACCTCCCCCAGGCGGGCCTCGCCACCGCGCGCGGCAAGATCGTCGAGGCGCTCGGCCACGACCCCTCCGAGGAGGGCCTCGAGATCGCGCCCGGCCGCGACGACTCCCACGTGGTCAGGACCGTCAACCAGGCGATCCACCTCAACAAGATCCTCGAACTCCACTACTACAAGGAGAACGAGGACACCTTCGACAAGCGCCGCGTCGAGCCGTACCAGCTCGTAAACGGCCCGGAGGGCTGGTACCTCGGTTGCTACGACCTCGGACGCAACGACACTCGCCACTTCCGGCTCGACCGGATGAAGGAAGCGAACATGACCGACGAGGAGTTTGAGGCTCGCGAGGGCATCGACGAGCGGCTGGCGGACCAGGAGTGGCTGGCCCACGGCGAGGTGTCCAGTGCCGGAGTCGCCCGCGTCTGGGTCGCGCCCGAGCGCGCGCGCTGGCTTCGCGAGGAGCGCACGGTCGTCGAGGAGCTTGCGGACGACGCCGTCGTGGTCGAGGTTCCCTACGGCTCCAAGGAGTGGCTCGTCCGCGAGATCCTGAAGGGCGCGGGCGACCTGGTCGTCCTCGAGCCCGACGACGCCCGCGAGGCCGTCTTCGCGGCGGTCAAAGAAGCCGCCTGAGCTCACACGTGGGGGCCGATGCTGTTCCTGGCGGTGCGGACTTCGCGCGCATCCGCGCCGGCAATCTCAGCCCGATGACCCTTTCGGGCACGAACACCTACGTCGTGAGCCGCGATCCCGCCTGGGTGATCGACCCGGGCCCCGACGACGCCGCTCACATCGACGCGGTACGGGACGAAGGCGAGGCGCGTGGCGGCATCGCGGGCGTCCTTCTCACGCATTCACACGCGGACCACTCCGCGGGTGTCGAGCGGCTGGGGGCGCCTCTTCTGTGGGGCGCGGTCAGCGCAACCGACGAGACGAACTGGCAGCCCGACCCGGACCGCCGGCCGGCGAACGACGCGCCGCGACAGTTCGAGGTCGTCCCCACGCCGGGTCACGCGGCGGATCACGCAGCGTTCGTGTGGGGTGGCGTGTGCTTCTGCGGCGACACCATCCTGGGCGAGGGCTCAACCATCGTGCCTCCGGAGGCGTTCGGCGGCTCGCTCGCGGACTACCTCACCTCGCTCAGGCGCCTGCGCGAGCTCGACGCACCGCTGTTCGCGCCTGGCCACGGCGAGTGGATCACGGACCCGCGGGCGAAGATCGACGAGTACATCGCGCACCGCGCCGCTCGCGAGCAAACGCTGCTCGTGGCGATCAACAGCGGCGAGCGCTCGCGCAAGGCGCTCCTCGACGACGCGTGGGCGGACGTTCCGGATGTGCTGCGGGGCGCGGCCGCGTTGGCGATGCAGGCACACCTCGAGAAGCTCGAGGCCGAGGGCTTGGTCGATACGACCGCGCTCGAAAACTAGACCGTAGGGTTTGCACCATGAGCGAGGAGCGCGTCAAGGTCATCGAGGCGATGGTCGGCGCCTGGAACGGCCGCGATGTTCAAGCGGCGATCGGGCTGGTTGATGACGACTTCGAGTACGTAAACCCTCCGAACGCGGTCGAGCCGGGGACCCGCAGAGGAGCGGACGGGATCACCATCGTCATGACGACGCAGTGGGAAGCGCTTGGCGACGATTCGCACATGGAGATCGACCGGACGCATCATCGCGAGGACGACGTGATCACCGAACTCGACCTCTCGAGGGGCATGCCGGGAAGCACCGCGCGGATCGAGGTCAAAGCCGTGCTGCAATGGACGTTCGAGGGCGACCGTCTGATCCGCATGGAGGTCCTGGGCGCCGGGTCCACCTTCGCCGAGGCTCTCGCCGAAGCGGGTATCGCATGAGTCGCCGCGATCAGATCACCCTTTCGTCCGAAGAGCAGGCCCAGCTTCTCGACGAGGAACGCGTGGTGATCGTCTCGTCGCACGGCCCGCGCGGGTGGCCCCACTCCATGCCCATGTGGTTCACGGTCCGCGACGGCGAGATCTGGATCTGGACGTACGCGAAGTCGCAGAAGGTGAAGAACCTCGAGCGCGACCCGCGCGCCACGCTCCTGGTGGAGACCGGCGAGGAGTACGTCGAGCTGCGGGGCATCCAAATTGAGGCTGAGGCCGAGATCATCCGCGACCCTGAGATGGTGCTCGACTTCGGCAAGGACCTGACCATCCGCTACTCCGAGGGGATTGACTCCATCGAGGGCGACGCCGCCGAGGCGATGCGCGCGCAGGCCGCCAAGCGCGTCGCGATCCGCTTCACCGCGAAGCGCACCGCTAGCTGGGACCACCGAAAGCTTGGCGGAACGTACTGAGCGCCTGGGCTACCACCTGGTCCATGTTCAGGTACTGGTAGCGCGCGAGCCGGCCCACGAACGTGACTGCCTTCTCGCGGCGCGCAAGCTCTTCGTAGCGCCTGTACAGCGCGCGATTCGCGTCGTTCGGGACCGGGTAGTACGGGTCGCCTTCGTCCGCCGGATACTCGGTGGCCACCGTCGACCACGTGTGATCCTGACCAGTCATGTGCCGGTACTCCGTGGTCCGCGTGTGCGCGACATCCAGGCTCGGATGGTTGATCTGCGCCACCGGCTGCACGAGCTCGCCGTTCGGCGTCTCGACCGTCTCGTGCTCGAAGCGAAGGCTTCGGTACGGAAGCCTGCCGAACCGGTGGCCGTAGAACTCGTCGATGGGGCCCGTGTAGACGAGGTGCCGGCCCAGGGCCTGGTGGCTCGAGTGATAGTCGGCGCCCAGGCTCACCTCGATCGACTCGTGTTCGAGCATCCGCTCGAACATCGCGGTGTAGCCGTCGGCCGGCAGCGACTGGAACGAGTCCGCGAAGTAGCGGTCGTCCTCGTCGAAGCGGACCGGAATCCGCCCGCAGACGGTCGCGTGAAGCTCGGAAGGGTCGGCGCCCCAGTGCTTCCGGGTGTAGCCGCGAAAGAGCTTCTCGTAGAGGTCCCTGCCCACCTTGCTCACGACGACGTCCTCTGACGTGTCGAGCCGGGGCCGGCGCTCCGCGTGCTCCGCCAGGAAATCTTGAACCTCCCGGTCTGAGGTCAGCTTCAGGCCGTACAGGCGGTTGACGGTCGTCCGGTTAATAGGGACAGGCACCAGGTTGCCGTCGACGCTGGCCAGAACCCGGTGCTCGTACGGCCGCCACTCGGTGAACTGCGAGAGGTACTCAACGACCCTCGCGGACTGGGTGTGGAAGATGTGCGGTCCATGGCGGTGGCACAAGACGCCCCGGTCGTCGAGGTAGTCGTGTGCGTTCCCCCCGATGTGCTCGCGCCGGTCGATGACCAGGACCCGATGGGCGAGCTGGCTCGCAAGCCGCTCCGCGACAACTGCGCCTGCAAATCCGGCGCCAACGACGACTGTGTCGTAAATGAGAGTCCCCTGAGTCGAAGTGCTGTCACGACGCATCGTAAAGACCACGGGCCGTCCTGACGGGTCTCGAAAACGGGATGCCGGGTAGCCTGCGGCGCTCATGGACCCGCTCAAGGGATTGATCCTCTCTGGGGGCGCGGGGACGCGTCTTCGGCCGATCACGCACACGTCGGCGAAGCAGCTCGTCCCGGTTGCCAACAAGCCCGTGCTCTTCTACGGGATCGAGGCGTTGGTCGCCGCCGGCGTCACCGAGATCGTGATCGTGATCGCGCCCGAGACCGGCGCCGAGATCCGCGAGGCCGCGGGCGACGGATCCGCCTTCGGCGCCCAGATCACCTACGTCGAGCAGGATGCCCCGCGCGGCCTCGCGCACGCCGTACTCACCGCCGAGGAGGCGCTGGGCTCGAGCCCCTTCGTCATGTACCTGGGCGACAACCTCTTGCGCGACGGCATCTCGGAGCTCGTGGACACCTTCCGCGGCGGCGAACACGACGCGCTGCTTCTGCTCACCGAGGTCGACGACCCGTGGCATTACGGCGTCGCCGAGCTCGACGGCGATCGCATCGTGCGACTCGTCGAAAAGCCCAAGGATCCGCCTTCGAACATGGCGCTGGTGGGCGTCTATCTCTTCGGCTCGCACATCTTCGACGCGGCGCGGGCCATTGAGCCGTCGGCCCGGGGCGAGCTCGAGATCACCGACGCGATTCAGCACCTGATCGACGACGGCTCGCGCGTCGAGAGCCGGACCGTCAAGGGCTGGTGGAAGGACACGGGCCAGCTCGCCGACATGCTCGAGGCGAACCGCCTGGTGCTAGAGGACATTGAGCGCTCCGTGGAAGGCCAGCTCACCGAGGCAAAGGTCGAGGGGCGGGTTCAGATCGCGGCAAGCGCCCATGTCGAGCGTTCGATCATCCGTGGCCCCGCGATCATCGGCGAGGGCGCGCGCATCGTCGACTCGTACATCGGCCCCTACACGGCGATCGACCAGGACGTGACGATCGAGCGCTCCGAGGTCGAGCACTCGATCATCCTCTCGGGATGCACAGTGTGCGATCTGGAGTCGCGGATGGAGGCGAGCCTGCTCGGCAAGAACGTCAAGCTCACCCGCGGCGGGAGCGTCCCCCGCACGCTTTCCATGATCGTCGGGGACCGCTCCGAGATCACGCTGCCGTGAGGGTCGCAATCGCCGGAGCGGGCGGCATGCTCGGCCAGGATCTGGTGGACGCCTGCGTGGGCCGCTCCCACGAGGTTTACGCGCTCGCTCGCGCGGACCTGGACGTGACCGACGAGCCCATGTGCGAGGCCGTGATGGCCGAGCTTCACCCCGACGCCGTCGTGAACTGCGCGGCGTGGACCGACGTCGACGGCGCCGAGGCGGACGAGGCGGGAGCGATGGCTGTCAACGAGCTGGGCGCCGGTCACCTGGCCGCCGCTGCGGCGCGGCACGGCGCTCGCGTCGCATACATCTCCTCCGACTACGTCTTCGACGGCTCCAAGCGCACGCCGTACGTCGAGTCCGATCTGCCCGGGGCCCTGTCCGCATATGGCCGCTCGAAGGCGGCGGGCGAGACGGCGACGGCGTTCGCGAACGATCGCCACATGGTCGTGCGCTCGTCCTGGCTGTTCGGCACGCGCGGCGGCAACTTCGTGGAAACGATGCTGCGGCTCGCCGGCGAGCAGCCCGAGGTGGTCGTGGTCTCCGACCAGGTCGGCGCGCCCACCTACACGCGTCATCTTGCTGCGGCGCTCGCCGAGCTCATCGAGACCGACCAGTACGGGATCCACCACGTCGCGGCCGCGGGCGAGTGCTCCTGGTTCGACTACGCGCAGGAGATCTTCGACCTGGAGGGCTCGGATTGCCGCGTCATGGCCGGCACGACCGAGTTGCTGGGCCGCCCCGCGCCGCGGCCGGCCTACTCCGTGCTCGGGTCAGAGCGCCACGGAACGTCCGTCCTCCCCGAATGGCGCGACGGCCTCCGCCAGTACTTGCGCGAACGTGCCAGCCTTAGGGCCGCATGACTCGAATTCTCGTCACAGGCGGCGCCGGGTTCATCGGCTCCGCGTACGTCCGTCACCGCCTCGGCGGCGCCCACCCTGGCGACGAGGTGCGTGTTCTCGACAAGCTCACCTACGCGGGCCGGCGGGAGAACCTTGAAGGCATCGAGGGCTGCGAGCTGGTCGAAGGCGACATCGCCGACGCCGACGCGGTGCGCGGCGCGATCGAGGGGTGCGACGCGGTCGTGAACTTCGCGGCGGAGTCGCATGTGGATCGCTCGATCGAGTCGCCCGGCGAGTTCATCCAGACCGACGTCTTTGGCACCTACGTTCTCCTAGAGGCGGCGCGCGAGTCCGGCATCCGCCATCTACAGATCTCGACGGATGAGGTGTACGGCTCGATCGAGGAGGGCTCCTTCACCGAGTCCTCACCGCTCGATCCCTCCTCGCCCTACTCGGCGTCAAAAGCCGGCGGCGATCTTTTGGTCGGCGCCTACCAGAGCACGTACGGCACCGAGTCCGTGATCGTGCGCGCGTCCAACAACTACGGCCCGCGCCAGCACCCCGAGAAGCTCATCCCCCTCTGCATCCTGAACGCGCTCGCCGGCGACCCGCTGCCCGTCTACGGCGACGGGCAACAGGTGCGGAACTGGCTCTGGGTCGAGGACTTCGCCTCGGCCATCGACATCGTCCTGGAGAAGGGGAATCCCGGCGAGGCCTACAACGTCGGCGGCCCGGATGAGCGGGCGAACCTGGACGTCGTAAAGGAGATCCTCAAGCGGTGCGACCGCGACGAGTCGCTGATCGAGTACGTCAAGGACAGGCCGGGCCACGACCGCCGCTACTCGCTGGGGTCGGAGAAGACCCGCGCGCTCGGCTGGGAGGCGCAGGTCGGGTTCGAGGAAGGCATCGCCCGCGTCGTCGACTGGTACCGCTCAAACGAGGAATGGTGGGAGCCGATCCGCTCGGGCGAGTACCGCGAGTACTACGAGAAGCAGTACGGAACCAAGCTGTCGTGAGCGTTACCCGCATTCAGACCGAGATTCCCGACCTCGTCTTGCTGGAGGCGACTGCGCACGGCGACGAGCGCGGGTTTCTCCTCGAGTCGTTTCGCGAGGACCTCTGGGCAGAGCACGGCGTCGCGGGTCCCTTCGTCCAGGAGAACCACTCGCGCTCGGCCAAGGGAATCCTGCGCGGACTTCACTTCCAGACCAGTCCGGGGCAGGCAAAGCTCGTGCGGTGTGCCCGCGGTGCGATCTGGGACGTCGCCGTCGACCTGCGCCGCGACTCGCCCACGTACAAGCGCTGGGAGGGGGTCGAGCTGTCGGATGAGAACCACCGCCAGCTCTTCGTCCCGGTCGGCTTCGCGCACGGGTTCTGCGTCCTGAGCGACGTCGCGGACGTCGCCTACAAGCTCACGAGCACCTACGACCCCGAGACCGAGGCGGGAGTTCGCTGGGACGATCCCCACATCGGTGTCGACTGGCCGATCGACGATCCGCAGCTCTCGGAACGGGACCGGGTTGCGCCGATGCTCGCCGACGTGGAGAATGGTCTCCAATGGTGAATCCCAAGGTCTTACTCTCAGCTCTGCTCCTCATGGCGCTCGCGATCGTGGCGCTCCCCGCTTCGGCCGCCGCGCCTGAGCCCATCCCGGCGGACCTCTCGATCAGGGTCGACCCGAACCCCCCGCGGGGCACCGTCCCCTATGTGGGCAAGCTCCGCTCCGAGAAGCGGGCGTGCGAGAACTTCCGTTTCGTGACGCTCTGGAGGATCACCGAGGGCGAAACCGACAAGCAGAGCCAGGGAACGTCCGAGACGAACGCCGCCGGCAAGTGGGCCATCGACTCGCAGGTGAACCCCGACGGTGAGTACTTCGCCACCACGCCGAAGTACTTGCTCCCCAGCGGCAGGGTCTGCAAGAGGGCCAGGTCGGAAAGCATCTTCCGCGACTCAATGCGGAGGGCGGCGCCCGAGAAGTTCAAGACCGAGGTGACGCTCAAGGTGCAGATGGGAGTCACGCCGCCCAGATCTCGGCGCGGGACCTTCCGTTGGTACGGCAAGGTCAAGTCCGAAAACGAGAAATGTGAGAACAAGCGGTTCGTCACCCTTTGGACTGAGCCCCTGGGAGGCGGGGTGCCCAGCAACCGCGGGGAGGATCTGACCCGGCCGGACGGCAAGTGGTCGGTGTACGTCGACGCCAACACCGAGGGCGAGTGGTACGCGGAGGCCGAGAAGCGCACGCTCGGGAACGGAAGTATCTGCAAGTCAGCGCGCTCTGAGAGATACATCCGCGACCTCACGCCCTGACCAGCGCAGCGCCGCGCCGGACCGAGGGGTCGTAAAGGCTCCCTCCGTAAACTCAGTCGGTTCGACATGGCATCGAAACCGACCAAAGCAACTAATCCACTCGATCCGTTTTCGGCGCCCGTCAGGCGCTGGTTCGAGGCATCCTTCGAGGCGCCTACGCCTGCCCAGGACAAGGGCTGGCCGGCGATCGCCTCGGGCGACAACACGCTGATCTGCGCGCCAACGGGCTCGGGCAAGACGCTCACGGCGTTCCTGTGGGGGATCGACACCCTCTCGCGTCGCGCGGCGCCCGACCCTGACGCCGCGACCGAAGATCCCGAGGCGCTCGGGCAGGGCATCCGCCTGGTCTATGTCTCGCCGCTGAAGGCGCTGAGCTATGACGTCGATCGCAATCTGCGGGCTCCGCTCAAGGGCATCGGGGCGCCGATCAAGGTCGGACTCAGGACGGGCGACACACCGCAGAAGGACCGCCAGGCGATGCTGCGCAAGCCGCCGGACATCCTGATCACGACGCCCGAGTCGCTCTATCTCATGATGACCTCGCGGGCGCAGGAGATCCTCACGAACGTCGAGGCGGTGATCGTTGACGAGATCCACGCCGTTGCAGCGACCAAGCGCGGTGCCCATCTCGCGCTGACGCTGGAGCGGCTCGACCACCTGGTCCGCACCCACGAGGACGGCCGCGGCCCTGACGCGACGGTTCAGCGCATCGGTCTATCGGCCACGCAGCGCCCGCTCGAGCGGATCGCCAACTTCCTCGTCGGGCCCAAGCGCGAGTGCACCGTCGTGAACGCCGGCATCCGCAAGAAGCTCGACCTGGAGATCGTCGTGCCGGTCGAGGACATGACGGACCCGGACGCGTCCCGCCCCACGCCTGCGAGGACGGCGACGGTGAGCCCGAGTTCGACGCGGCGCCGACTCAGAACTCGATCTGGCCCGCGATGTACCCGAAGCTCCTCGAACTCGTCCAGGCCCACACCTCGACGATCCTGTTCGTCAACAACCGCCGCGGCGCCGAACGACTCGCCAAGCGGCTGAACGAGTTGGCGAACCAGGTGCCGGAGCAGGAGCTGCCGGCGACCGAACACGCGGGGACCGGCGTGCCCAGCAAGGCACCCGGCGAGGAGGGATACGTCGAGATCGCCCGCGCGCACCACGGCTCGCTCGCCCACGAGGAGCGGCTCGTGATCGAGGAGATGCTGAAGGGCGGCCAGCTTCCGTGCCTGGTCGCGACCTCGTCGCTGGAGCTCGGCATCGACATGGGCGCGGTCGACCTCGTGATCCAGGTCGAGTCGCCGAAGTCGGTGACCAGGGGCCTCCAGCGCGTCGGCCGCGCCGGCCACAACCTCGGCGACGTCTCGAAGGGGCGGATATTCCCCAAGTTCCGGGCCGACCTTCTCGAGTGCGCCGTCGTGGCGCGGCGTATGCGCGAGGGGCTGATCGAGGAGACGGTGCATTCCCCGCAATCCGCTCGACGTGCTCGCCCAGCACATCGTCGTCGATGGTCGCCGACGAGGAGTGGACCGTCGACGAAATCTTCGACGTCGTTACCGCGACCGAGCCTTTCAGCGACCTGGGCCGCGAGCAGCTCGAGAACGTGCTGGACATGCTCGACGGGCGCTATCCGTCCGAGCGCTTCGCCGAGCTTCGCCCGCGGATCGTCTGGGAGCGCTCGGCGGGGACGGTCCGCGGGCGCAAGGGCGCGCGCCAGTTGGCGGTCACGAACGCGGGCACCATCCCGGACCGTGGCCTCTATGGCGTCCATCTTCCCGACGGCCGGCGAGTCGGCGAGCTCGACGAGGAGATGGTCTACGAAGCGCGCGCCGGCCAGACCTTCCTCCTCGGCGCGACCACCTGGCGGATCGAGGAAATCACGCGCGACCGCGTGATCGTGACTCCCGCGCCCGGCGTGCCCGGCGCGGTGCCGTTCTGGCGCGGCGACGGCATCGGCCGCCCGGCCGAGCTCGGCCGCGCGATCGGCGAGTTTGCCCGCGAGGCGGTGAACTCGGACGCGAAGACCCTCGCCAAGGAATACGACCTGGACAAGCTCGCGGCCGAGAACCTCCTCACGTATCTGAAGGAGCAGCAGGCCGCGACCCGGGTCATTCCCTCCGACGAGTCGATCGTGGTCGAGAAGTTCCGCGACGAGATCGGCGACTGGCGCCTCTGCGTCCTTTCGCCGTTCGGCGGCCGGGTCCACGCCGCCTGGGGGCTGGCGCTCTCGGCGAAGATCCGCAACGAGCTCGACCTCGAGGCGGACGCGATCTGGTCAGACGACGGCATCGTCGTCCACCTGCCCGACGCCGACGAGGCTCCGGACGGCGATCTGGTTTTGATGGAGCCCGATGAGGTCGAGGACCTGGTCGTCTCCGAGCTCGGCGGCTCGGCGCTCTTCGGCGCCCGCTTCCGCGAGAACGCGGCGCGCTCGCTGCTTCTGCCGCGCGCCTATCCGGGCAAGCGCACGCCGCTCTGGCAGCAGCGGCTGAAGTCCCAGAACCTGCTCGAGGTCGCGAAGGACTTTCCGCGCTTCCCGGTGATCCTCGAGACGTACCGCGAGTGCCTGCGCGACGTCCTCGACCTGCCGGGCCTCGAGTCGCTCCTGTCCGACCTCGGCTCCCGGCGCATCTCGCTTGTCGAGGTCGAGACGGCTTCGGCCTCGCCTTTCGCCTCCTCGCTTCTCTTCGACTACGTCGCTACCTACATGTACGAGGGCGACACGCCGAACGCCGAGCGGCGCGCGGCGGCGCTGGCCCTCGACCGCGACCTCCTGCGGGAGCTGCTCGGCCAGGAGGAGCTCCGCGAGCTGATCGACCCTGAGGCGCTCGAGTCCGTCGAGGCGTCGCTCCAGCACTTGAACGACGAGATCAAGGCGCGCGACCGCGACGCGCTCCAGCAGATCCTGCGCCGGCTGGGCGACCTGACGAGGAGGAGTGCCAGGAGCGTGTGGGCGAGGCGCTCTCCGCAGCTTCGATGCTTGGCAAGCTCGAGGGCGAGCGCCGTGCGGCGAAGGTCCGCGTCAACGGCGAGGAGCGCTGGATTGCCGCCGAGGACGCCGGCCTCTATCGCGACGCGCTGGGCGTGCCGCCTCCTCCGGGATTGCCCGAGTCGTTCGGCGAGGACGTGCCGGACGCGATGTCGAGCCTGGTCCGGCGCTGGGCGCGAACACATGGCCCGTTCCCGACCCGCCGCTTGGCTGATCGCTACGGAATCGATCCGATGCCTGCCCTGCGCGAGCTCGAGCGGGAGGGCATTCTGATTCGGGGGGAGCTTCTGCCCGGCGGCACCGAGCGCGAGTGGTGCGACTCGGAAGTCCTGCGACGGGTTCGCCGCGCCTCGCTCGCTCAGCTCCGGCAAGAGGTTGAGGCGGTCGATCCGGCCGAGCTGGCCCGCTTCCTGCCGAGTTGGCAGAACGTCGACGCACATCGTCCCGCCGGTGCCGGCCTGGATCGATTGCGCGAAGCGCTCGTCCCGATGCAGGGAGTCGCGCTTACGCCCGAGGTCTGGGAGCGGGATGTTCTGCCGCGGCGCCTCGGCGCCTACAACCCGGCGTGGCTCGATCAGCTCACTACTTCTGGCGAGGTCGTCTGGATCGGCGCCGGATCGGTTGCGCGTTCGGGCCGGGTGGCCCTGTACTTCCGCGACGACGTGCGCCTCGCCGGCCCGCCACCGTCGAACGCGAAGCTCGAGGTCCCCGTCGGCGAAATCCACGACCTCATCCGCGAGCGGCTGGACGAGTCGCCCGCCTTCTGGATCGACCTGGTCGCCGAGTTGGAGGCGAGCCCCGAGGAGCTGCAAGAGGCGCTCTGGGATCTTGCCTGGGCGGGAGAGGCCACCAATGACGCGTTTGCGCCGCTTCGAGCGCGGCGTCTTAGCGCTGTGAAGTCCGCCGCCAGGCGCGGTCGCCGCTTTTCGTCAAGGCGGACCGGCACGACCGGAACGGTGCAGGGCCGCTGGTCGCTTACGACATCACTCTTCCGGGGACAGCCCGACATGGGCCCGCGAATGAGGGCGCAGGCCGAGCTCTTGCTCGAGCGCTACGGAATTGTCACCCGCGAGACCGTGCTTGCGGAAGGGATCCCAGGCGGCCTCTCGACCCTCTACGGCGAGCTCTCGAATCTCGAGATGCTGGGTACCGCGCGCCGGGGCTACTTCGTCGAGGGCCAGGGCGGCGCGCAGTTCGCGCTGGCCGGAGCGGTTGAGCGCTTGAGGAATCTGCCTCGGGTGGACGACGAATATCTCGTCCTCGCCGTCACCGACCCTGCCAACCCGTACGGCTCATCGCTCTCGTGGCCGAAGCGGCCAGAGGGGCGGCGGCCCGCCCGCACCGCCGGTGCCTACCTCCTAACACGCAACGGCAACCCGCTCCTCTACGTCGAGCGCGGCGGCCGCGGCATCCTGCGGCTGCAGCGAGCTTGAGGGCCAAGAGCTCGTCGAGGCCATCGTTCAGGTCGTCGAGGCGTCGCAGAACGATGTGATCCCAAAGCTCGCGATCGAGAAGCTCGACGGTGAGCCCGTGATCGGATCGCCGTTCGAAGAGGTCCTTCTCGAGGCGGGCTTCAACCGCCAGCCGCGGCGCCTAGTCGCGTAAGCCGGATGCCC
Organism: uncultured bacterium; assembly: GCA_963786495.1. Taxonomy (GTDB): domain Bacteria; phylum Actinomycetota; class Thermoleophilia; order Solirubrobacterales; family 70-9; genus JALZKA01. The sequence goes on from CAWAZL010000002.1 coordinate 1,097,989, forward strand.
GAGGGCGACACGATCCACCGCGCTGCCCGCCGGATGGACGCCGCGCTCCGTGGCCGCGAGATGGTCTTGGCCGACGCGCCCAACCCGCGCTCGCCGATCCACGGCCGGGCGAAGAAGCTGGAGGGCACGGTGCTCGAGCGGGTCGAGGCCCGCGGCAAGCACCTGCTTGCGCACTTCTCCTCGGGCGACGTCGTCCACTCGCACCTGGGGATGAACGGCCGGTGGTTCATCGCGGCGGACGGCCGGATGCCCTACGGCAAGCCGTGGCTGCTCCTCTCATCGGGCCGCGGCATCGCCTCGCAGAACGGCGGCAAGCTTCTACGGCTGATCTCGGAGTCGCGGGTTCGCAACGACCCGGGCCTCGCTCAGCTCGGCCCCGACCCACTCGGCGGCTCGTTCGATTCGGCTGAGGCCGCCGTACGACTCCGGCGCATGGGCGCCGGCCGCGAGATCGGCGACGCCCTGCTCGACCAGCGGATCATCGCGGGCATCGGCAACGCGATCCGCAACGAGGCGCTGTTCCGAGCGAAGATCTCGCCACTCCACCTGGTCGAGACGCTCGACCTCGAGCAGCTCGAGCGGATCGTCGCGGAGAACGAACGCGTGATGCAGATCTCGATGGCGAAGGGAAGACGGCCTCGGTCGATCTACCGGGCGAACCGCCAGGGCTGTCCTGCGTGCGGTGGGCGCGTCGAGGTGCGAGGCCAGGGCGACGCCAACCGGATGGCCTACTGGTGCCCGGCCTGCCAGGCCCTGAGTGGGATACTCCCCGCCGGTGGACTCTAGAAACCGTTGACCTGCTGGGCCGCGTGCCTCTGTTCGCCGATATGTCGCCGGATGAGCTCGACCGGATCGTCCAGGTCGCGATCCCGCGCGCATTTCCGAAAGGCGTGCGCGTCTTCCACGAGGGCGACGACTCGGACGCTTGTTACGTGGTCCGCTCGGGTGACCTGCGCGTGACCCGCGAACACTCCGACGGCAGGGCGATCGCCCTCGCGACGCTGGGCCCCGGTGACTTCTTCGGCGAGTTGGCGATGCTCGATGGTGGCGCGCGCTCGGCGAGCGTCGAGACGCTCTCGGATGCCGAGCTTCTCGCGCTGCCGGCGATGGACATGCGCCGGGTCATCTCCCAGCACGGCGACATCGCGGCCAAGCTCATCGTCGCCTTGACACGCCGCCTGCGCGAGACGAACGAGCGGGTTGCCCGCCAGTCCTTTCAGACCGTGCCGAGCCGCGTCGCGGGAGTGCTGAACCAGCTGGTCGCCGAGGAGTCAATCCCCGAGGATCGCGACGGGATCACGGTGCGAATGACCCAGGCCGACCTCGCACAGCTCGCAGGCACGTCTCGCGAGAGCGTCTCGCGCTTCCTCGCGACGCTGGAGCGCGCCGGAGTCGTAGCCGTCGGGCGAGGCCGGGTGACGATCCTCGAGCCGCGCCGCCTGCGCGCGTACATCTTCTAATTCGGGTAACGAGGCCTGCCATGGAGGCAGCGCGCCACGCCATGGTCGAGAAGCAGCTTCGCGCCGGAGGCATCTCCGACGAGCGCGTGCTCGACAGCGATGGGCACCGTGCCGCGGGAGGAGTTCGTCCCGGAGAAGCTGCGCGATCAGGCCTACGTCGACGGGGCGCTGCCGATCCGTCACGGGCAGACGATCTCTCAGCCGTGGGTAGTTGCGGCGATCTGCGCGGCGCTCGAGCTCCGTGGCGGCGAGCGCGTCCTCGACGTCGGCGGAGGAGCGGGCTACTCGACGGCAGTGATCGCCGAGCTGGTGCGCCCCGGCGGCTCCGTGCGCTCATATGAGCTGGTCGAGGCGCTGGCGATCCGCGCGCAGGCGACGCTCGCCCACCTTGGCTACGACGAGGCGGACGTCCGCTGGGGCGACGGGGCGATGTCAGAACGGGCGAGAGGTGGGACGCGATCGCGGTCCACGCGGCGGCGCCCGAGGTGCCGCCGGCTCTGATCGATTCGCTCAGGCCCGGCGGGCGGATGGTGCTTCCCCTTGCCAACTGGCGAGCGGATGTCCTGACCGCGTTCAGGCGCACGGACGACGGCTCGGGGGACGAGGTGACCCTCGAGCAGACCGAGATAGCCGAGTGCCGCTTCGTCCCGCTACTCGGTGAATCTGGATTCACCCGCCGCGACAGATAGGCTCCCGCACGGTGACTGCCCTCCTCGCCCTCAACTTCTTCTCGCCCGCGTTCATCGATCAGCTCAAGCGAGGCCGAAAGACCGCCACGATCAGGCTTGGCGACAAGTCTCACAAGTACCAGGCGGGCCAGGTCGTCTGGATCACCGTCGGCTACCAGCACTCCCCGCGCGAGAAGATCTTCTCCGCCGTCATCGACGTCGGTCGAGGTGAAGAGGATCAAGGAGCTCTCGCCCCGCGACATCGAGCACGACAACCCGGAGTTCCGCTCGGTCGACCAGACGATCGGCTTCCTCGAGCAGATCTACCGTCGCGAGGTGGGCTGGAGGACACCTGCACGATCGTCCGCTTCTCCCAGATCATCGAGCCCGCTACAGCCCAGCTCGGCAACGGCGGCACGCCGCACCGCAACTAGCGGCAGGCCGCCGATGCCCGCCTACCGCTTCTGCACCACCTGGGTGCTGGAGGCCGAGCGCGAGCGCGTCTGGGACGTGATCTACGACTCGGACTCCTGGCCGGAGTGGTGGCGCGGGGTGAGGCAGACCGAGCGGCTCGCCGACGGCGACGAGAACGGCATCGGTCAGCGCGGGGTCTATCAATGGCGCGCGCGCATCCCGTACACGGTGCGGTTCGAGATCGTCTCGACGCGTGGTTGAGCGGCCGTACAGGCTTGGGCGGCGACGCATCGGGCGAGCTCGCGGGCACGGGATTCTGGCGGTTCTTCGAGGAAGGCGGGACGACGGCAGTGGTCTACGACTGGGACGTGCGGACCACGAAGGCCTGGATGAACCTCCTCGCGCCCGTGGCGAAGCCGATCTTCCGAGCGAACCACGACTGGGTGATGCGACAACGGGGGCGAGGGCTTGGCGCGAAGCTCCTGGGAGCGCAAGCTCTGCTCAACGACTAGAGCGTCTGGGAGACGCCGCTGACCGCGAGTCGGCAGCTTCCGCGTCTGTCGCGCCCTGGAGCCGTTCCGAGCTGGCGCCGTTCGATGCCGCCGGCTCCGCGGCCGAGGTCGCGCGACTCGATGATCCCGTCGATCAGGCCGTACTCGACCGCCTGCTCGGCAGTGAAGAAGCGGTCGCGCTCCATGTCCTCGTTGAGCTGCTTTCGTCCTTGCCCGTGTGGCGCGCGTAGATCTCGTTGAGCTTCTTGCGGGCGTTGAGCGTCTCCCTGGCGTGGATCTCGATGTCAGACGCCTGGCCCTGGAAGCCACCCGAGCGGCTGGTGGATGAGCTGCGCGCGTTCTTGAGCGCCATGCGCTTGCCCGCGGCGCCGCCGGTCAGGAGCAGCGAGCCCATCGACATCGCGACGCCGTAACAGACGGTCGGACCTGCGGCTTGATGAACTGCATCGCGTCGTAGATCGCGAGGCCGGCATAGACGGAGCCGCCGGGCGAGTTGATGTAGAGCGAGATGTCCTTGTCCGGGTCCTCGGACTCGAGATGGATGAGCTGGGCGACGATGAGGTTCGCGATCTCGTCGTCTACTTGCTGGCCCAGGAAGATGATCCGCTCGCCGAGGAGACGGGAGTAGATGTCGTAGGAGCGCTCGCCGCGGGAGGTCTGCTCGACGACCATTGGGACCAGTGGCATGGCGGGAGCCTAGAGGATTGCCCCGGCGGTGTTCCGCGGAACGCTGAATCTGAGCGAATCGCACTTAGATCCTTGCCAGTTCACGGCCTATTCACTACACTTGCAACCGATCCTGGCACTCTCCTACACCGAGTGCCAAAGTAGCTAGGCCGAAGCCAGGATAAATCCTGGCACCGGAACAACTTTCAACGACCAACCCCCACAACGGAGGTAGTCACACATGAAGCTCAAGCCTCTCGGCGATCGTTTGATCGTCCAGGCAATCGAGGAGGAGGAGACGACCGCATCAGGTCTCGTCCTCCCCGACACCGCGAAGGAGAAGCCGCAGCGCGGCAAGGTCGTCGCGGTCGGTGACGGCAGCTGGGACGAGGACGGCGAGAAGCGCATTCCGCTCGACGTCGCCGAGGGCGACGAGGTCCTCTATTCCAAGTACGGCGGCACCGAGCTCAAGGTCGACGGCGAGGACGTTCTCGTCCTCCGCGAGTCCGACGTCCTGGCCAAGGTCGTCTAACCAACACTTCGAAGGAAGGAAGGAACCGTTATGGCTCACAAAGAGCTGAAGTACGACGCCGAAGCGCGTCAGGCATTGCAGGAAGGGGTGGACGCGGTCGCGAACGCGGTCAAGGTCACCCTCGGTCCCAAGGGCCGCTACGTGGTGCTCGACAAGAAGTTCGGCGCCCCCACAATCACCAACGACGGCGTCACGATCGCTCGCGAGATCGAGATCGAGGACGTCTTCGCCAACCAGGGCGCGCAGCTCGTCCGCGAGGTCGCCACGGCGACCAACGACGTTGCCGGCGACGGCACGACGACCGCAACGCTGCTCGCTCAGACGATCGTTCGCTCGGGCCTCAAGAACGTGGCCGCCGGCGCGAACCCGCTGGCTCTCCGCCGCGGCATCGAGAAGGCGGTCGACCAGGTGGTCGAGCATCTCCGCTCGAAGCAGTCGAAGGAGATCTCCGGCAAGGAGCAGATCGCTCGCGTCGCCGAGATCTCGGCGGCTGACGAGGAGATCGGCAACATCATCGCCGACGCCATCGAGAAGGTCGGCAAGGACGGTGTCGTGAACGTCGAAGAGGGCCAGACCTTCGGGATGGAGCTCGAGTTCACCGAGGGCATGCAGTTCGACAAGGGCTACATCTCCCCGTACATGGTCACCGACCAGGAGCGGATGGAAGCGGTCCTCGACGATCCGTACATCCTCATCGCCAACCAGAAGATCGGTTCGGTCCGGGATCTCCTCCCGGTGCTCGAGCAGGTCATGCAGGCCGGCAAGCCGATCGTGATCATCGCCGAGGACGTCGAGGGCGAGGCTCTCGCGACCCTGGTGGTCAACAAGCTCCGCGGCACCTTCACGGGCGTTGCGGTCAAGGCTCCGGGCTTCGGCGATCGCCGCAAGCGCATGATGGAAGACATCGCGATCCTCACGGGTGGCGAGGTCATCACCGAGGAGATGGGGCTCAAGCTCGAGAACACGCAGATCTCGCAGCTTGGCCACGCTCGTCGCGTCGTCGTGTCCAAGGACACCTCGACGATCATCGACGGCGCCGGTGACAAGTCGGCCATCGAGGGCCGGATCAACCAGATCCGCGCCGAGATCGAGAACACCGATTCCGACTTCGACCGGGAGAAGCTCCAAGAGCGCCTGGCGAAGCTGGCCGGTGGTGTCGCGGTCGTCAAGGTCGGCGCTGCCACCGAGACCGAGATGAAGGAGAAGAAGCACCGCGTGGAGGACGCTCTCCAGGCAACCCGCGCAGCCCTCGAGGAGGGCGTCGTGCCGGGTGGCGGTGTCGCGCTCCTGAACGCCCAGGACTCAATCGACCCCGAGGGGCTCGAGGCGGACGAGGCGACCGGAATGGAGATCATCCGCAAGGCGCTCGAAGCGCCGGTGCGTCAGATCTCCGAGAACTCCGGGCTCGAGGGCTCGGTAGTGGTCGAGAAGGTCCGCGGCCTGAAGACGGGCGAGGGCCTGAACGCCGGAACCGGCGAGTACGGCGACCTGGTCAAGGCCGGCGTCATCGACCCGACCATGGTGACCCGCTCCGCGCTTCAGAACGCGGCGTCGATCGCCAAGAACATCCTCACCACGGAGTGCATCGTGGCTGAGATGCCCGAGAAGGAAGGCGCCGGAATGGGCGGCGGCATGCCTGACATGGGCGGCATGATGTAACCAGCGCTTTCGCGCTGTCTTTCGAGAAGGGCCCGGCATTCACGCCGGGCCCTTTCTCGTTCCGCAGGCAATCGTCCTCGACCTCCAAGGCGCCCAGATTTGCGGCGAACTACGGATGTATTGAGCAGACCGGCGCGCATAGGGTTCTCCAATGGCGGGGCCGATGGCAATCCACAGATGTCGTCCTCGGGCTCTTCGCAGCCGGGCTCCTTCTTGCGTTGCCGAGCGGCGCGCAGGCGCTTGAACAGAAACTCAGCGCTCTCGACCGCGCGGCCGGCGACAACCTCGGGAAGTCGATCGCGGTCGACGGCGACACCGCAGTTATCGGCGCCGAGCAGGACGACAGCAACACGGGCTCGGCGTACGTGTTCCAGCTCACGGGCGACACCTGGTCGCAGACCGCGAAGCTGACCGCATCGGATCGCGCGGCCGGGGACCGCTTCGGTTCGGCGGTGGCGATCGACGGGGACACGATCGTCGTGGGCGCCTATCGAGACTCCCTGGCCAACGGCGACCTCGGCTCTGCGTACACGTTCACCCGCACGGGAGCCGCGGCCCGGACTCAGACCGCCAAGCTGACCGTTTCCGCGCCGCGGACGAACAACAGCGGCCTCGGCCGCTCCGTTGCGATCGATGGCAGCACGATCGTCGTCGGGACGGACACTTCCCTCTTCAGTCACGTCTACACCTTCACCCGCACGGGCGGAGACCGCAACGAGACGGCCGAGCTGAACCCAGCCAGCCGGGGCGACGGCTCTGACGGCTTCGGCAGCTCGGTCGACATCGACGGCGACACGATCGTCGCCGGAGCAACTTTTGACGACAACGGAACGGTCATCGACCAGGGCGCCGTCTATACGTTCACCAGCACCGGCGGCGATCGCACCGAAACGGCGAAGCTGACCGCCTCCGATGGGGTGGCGACCGATCTTCTCGGAAACTCGGTGGCGATCGACGGCGACACGATCGTCGCCAGCGCGCCCCTTCGCAAGGTTGGCGACGACGCCGGCCAAGGGGCTCTCTATACGTTCACGCGCACCGGGACCAGCCGGACTCAAACCGCAAAGCTCACCGTCACCGATGGCGCCCCGAACGATCAACTCGGAGGGGGCGGGGCGGGGAGCCCGAACTCGGTCGCGATCGACAGCGACACGATCGTCGCCGGGGCGCCTCAGGACGAGATCGGGTCGAACGACCAACAGGGTTCGGTCTACACGTGGGCGCGCGCCGGCTCAGACCGAACGGAGACCGGCACGCTGAGGCCGGCGGAAGGCGCCGCATCCGAGCTCTTCGGCTGGTCGGTTGCGACCGACGGCACCGCTGTCCTGGCCGGGGCACCTCAGGCGACGAACGGGACCGGCGGATGCTGTCACGGCTATGCGACAGCCTTCTTCGAGTCCGGAGGACCTCCGGACGTACAGACGACGATTGACCTCGCTGGGCCGAGCAAGGTCAAGAAGAACAAGAAGGCGACGCTGGTCGCGACCGTCGGGCCGTGTCCCGAAGCCGGGGACGTCGAAGTGATCTTCGAGAAGAAATCCGCCTCCGGATTTGAGGAGATCGGGACAGACTCGGGCGCTGGGTGCGAGGCGACCCTGTCGCCGAAGGTCAAGAAGAAGACCACGTTCAGGGCGAGGACCGAGGACGCCCCTGGCTTTCTCGGCGCCACCTCGAACACGGTGACGGTGAAGATCAAGAAGTAGCGGCGCGCTCAGGCCAGGACGTCGGCCATGCGCTTTGGCTCGACGCCGAGCTCCCGGGCGTCGGCGGTGCCTCGCTCGGAGACCATCGGCACTTCCAAGAGCTCAGCCTCCTCCCAGGTCGCGAAAGCCGCGTCACCGACGACGCGGCGTACTCCATTGAGCCCTAGGCGCACCAGGTTGGGCGGCACGTGGATCACACTCCGCCGGCGGTCCATGCTCCATGAGATGACGCGGCTCATCTCTTCGTATGTGAGGAGCTCGGGGCCGGCGAGCTCGTAGCGGCGGTCGCCAGCCTCGTCGGAATCAAGCTCGGCGACCACGCACCGCCCGACGTCCTCGGCCCAGATCGGCTCGAAGGCTGCATCCGCATCGCCGATCAGGGGCATTGCGGGCAGGAGCGCGAGCCTCTTCGTGAGGGTCACCCACGGGTCCTCGCGGTCGTAGACGATCGAGGGCGCGAAGATGGTCGTCTGGAGCTCAGAGTTCGCGACCGCCTCCTCAGCGAGCGCCTTGGCACGGAAGAAGCGCGTGCGCTGGAACTCGGTTGCGCCGATGGCCGAGAAGAAGATGAAGCGCTCGACGCCCACCTGCTCTGCCGAGCGCAGCAGCCGGGCGGTCGCGAGCCCGTTCAGCTCCTCTACCTTCGCGGCGGGCTGATCGCGGATTGCGGCTGCGAGGTGGATCACGGTCTTGACGCCGCGCAGGGCCTGGCGCCGAGTGCGCGCATCGCCCATCTCGCCGAGGTCGCCAAGCACGATCCGCACGTCTACGCGGTGGCGGCCCAGGCGGCGCGGGTCGCGCACGAGCGCCCGGATGTCGTCGCCTCGCTCGATCAGGAGCGGCAGCAGCGCCTTGCCCACGGTCCCTGTGGCTCCGGTCACGAGAATCACGCGCACGAGGTTACGTAGAATGCGCCGCTCGCCGGGGTTTCGGCGACTTGAAGAGCAAACGAGCCAAGGAACAACACCAGTGGCATACGTCATCGCAGAGCCGTGCATCGGGCAGAAGGACAACTCTTGCGTCGAAGTGTGTCCGGTGGACTGCATCCACCCGACTCCCGACGAGCCCGACTACGAGGGCGTCGAGCAGCTCTACATCGATCCCGACGAGTGCATCGATTGCGATGCCTGCGTCGAGGCGTGCCCGGTCGATGCGTGCTTCGCCGAGGACCAGCTCCCCGAGGAGTGGGCGAAGTACACCGAGATCAACGCTCAGTACTTCTCGTCCTAGGGCGCGTTAGGACTGGATGACTTTGAGCTCGGTGCCCGACACGGGCGCCGCGGAGGCCATCGCCGGCGGTTCGGACTGAAGGACCGCAAGCTCTTGCGGAGTCGCGGAAATGATCCCGCGTGCAATCTGGCGGATCGCGATCGCGGCCGGGTCGTTCGGCTGCTCGAGCACGAGCGGCGCTCCGGCGTCCGCGTGGGCGCGAAGATCTTCGGAAAGCGGCACCTTGCCGAAGAGCGGCACGTCGAGATCGGAAGCGAGGAGCTCGCCGCCGCCCTCGCCAAAGATCGAGATGCGCTGCCCATCAGGCGTGGTGAAGCCGGACATGTTCTCGATCACGCCCATGATCTCGAGATCGACCTTTTGCGCCATCTCGGCCGCGCGGCGCGCGACTGACTGAGCGGCCGGCTGTGGGGTCGTGACGATCGTGAACTTCGCCTGCGGCAAGAGCTGTGCGAGTGTCATGGAGACATCGCCCGTGCCGGGAGGAAGGTCCAGGAGCAGATAGTCGAGATCGCCCCAGTCGACGTCTTCGAGGAACTGCTGAATTGCCTTGTGGAGCATCGGCCCGCGCCAGACGACCGCGGCGTTCTCCTCGACGAAGAAGCCGATCGAGATGACCTTGACGCCGGCAGGACCCTCGAGCGGAATGATCTTGCGCTCGCCGTTGACATCGGGACGACCGTCGACTCCGAGCATGCGAGGAATCGAATAGCCGTAGACGTCGCAGTCGAGCGCGCCGACCTTTTGCCCCTCGGAAGCAAGCGCAGACGCGAGGTTGGCAGTCATCGTCGACTTGCCGACGCCTCCCTTGCCGGATGCCACGCAGATGACGTTCTTGACCGCGGCAAGTGCGCCCTGCGGGAGACGGTTGCGGCCGAGAGACTGCTGAAGGTTTGCCTTCTCGTCGTCGGAGAGGACGTCGAACTCCACTGCTACTGCCGTGACTCCCTCAAGCTCGCCGACGTTCTGGGTGACGGCGTCGACGAAGTGGGAGCGGATCGGGCAACCCGGGGTGGTCAGCGAAACGATTACGCCCACCCGCCCGTCGTCGGCGATGTCTATCGCGCGCACCATGCCGAGCTCGACGATGTTCTTTCGGAGCTCGGGGTCGATGACGGCGCGAAGCTTGTCTGTGACTTGCTCTTCGGTGGGGTGACTCACCTCTCAATCTTGACAGGCGGGCTTTATGGCTACGGTGGGTTCATGAAGCGCGTGAACCTCGCCCAAGCCCCGTTCGACTACCCCGACACGGACCCCGACGGCTTCGTCGGCGGCATGGTCCGGCCCGGCCCCGACTTCGGCGCCTCGAAGACGGGCGTGAGTTCGTACGAGTTGCCGCCGGGCCAGGCGCTCTGCCCCTACCACTACGAGTGGGCGGAGGAGGAGTGGCTCCTGGTCACCCAGGGGCGCCCGACCCTCCGCGACCCCGACGGCGAGCACGAGCTGCAGCCCATGGACCTCGTCTTCTTCCCGCTCGGGCCCGAGGGCGCGCACAAGGTTCAGAACGACACCGCGGACCCGGTGCGCTTCCTGATGTTCTCGAACCTCGTCTGGCCGGCTGCGACGGTCTACCCCGACTCGGACAAGATCGGCATCTGGACCGACCCGGACAAGCTCGACAGCCACATGGCCCGGCGTTCCGAGAACCTGGAGTACTACGACGGAGAGATTTAGTTCGATCGGGTCAGACCCCAAGATTTCGAGCTCTAACCGGCAGGCCGCATTGTTGGGGTCTGACCCCGAACCAGAACCAAAAAGAGAAGCGGGCCCGCTAGGGCCCGCTTCTCGGGGAGGAGAGGTACTAGTTCTGCTCGCGGTGTGTGTCGAAGCGAGCAGACTTCTCCGGGACGCCCCTCTCCGAGCGTTCCGGGCTAAGGCGCTCGGCTACGAGCGGACCGCCTCGATGCGCTCGGTGACTGCGGCCTGTGCTTCCTTGACCGCCTTCTCCGCGCGGACGCGGTTCTCCTTCACGGCCTTCTCGGCCTTGGTCCGGTTCTGCTTGACCGTGCGCTCGACCTTGTTGCGACGCTGCTTGAGGTCGCGCTCGACCCGGTTGCGGGTTCCACGGACGCGGGTCGTGGCCTTGCGACGGGCCTGGCCGCCGCGACGCTCGAGCTTGTTGATCTCGCGCGTGACCTGAGTCCGGAGGCGCTTGATCTCACGCTCGCGGCTCGTGGTCTCCGTGAGGGGCTTGACCGTCTCGGCGACGGTGAGTGCGGCCCCGACGGGGACGTCAACGGCACGCTCGGCCGTCTCGCGGACGTAGGCGATGGCCGTCTCGGCGACGTTCTGCTGGTTCTGCGCGCGGGTCTCCGCGGCCTTCTTGGCCGAGGCGCTGCGCTGAGCCTTCGTGGTGGTGGTCTTGGTGGTGCTGGACTTGGCGGTTGCCATTTTGTGACTTCACTCCCTTATGGGTGATTTGGGTTTCGATGTAAGTTGCTTACGAATAAGCATGTTAGCAAAGTATGCGAACAGGTGTTTGTACGCCGCACCCGCTCAGGAGTTACAGCCCGACGTGTAAATAGGCGGTGATCAGGCACAAACCGCGCGCCCTCCGCCCGAAGGGGTCAGACCCGGGGTCAGACCCTTGTTGGTTTGCTCACAAGCGTCATGCGGCTTAGCCAGGCTTGGGCGTCATCCAGCTCTGCGAGCGATGGGAGCGACTCCGGGCTCTCCCATACGCGGTCGAGGCCTTCGATGCCGCCTTCGGCAGCCACCGCGTCGCACCAGCGCTTCCCGAGCTCGTACTGGCGGAGCTTTGCGCCCATCCCCAGGACCCGGGCGATCATGTCGGCGAGGCCCGTGCGCCTTGCCCGGCGGGTGTCCATCCGCTCGCGCATCACGGCGAGCTCTGGCACGTCGACCGAGGCCTCGTCCATCACGTGCTCGGCGTAGCCCTCCACGACGGCCATCACGGCCGCCATGCGGTCCATCACCTCTCCCTGCTTTTCGCCGGCGAAGATGCGCGTCAGCTCCCCGTCGAAGATTCGGCGCAGGCCCGCTCGGGGGTCCGGCGTAACGAGGTCTTTCGCGCGGCCGATGATGGCTCCCATATCGAGGCCGCTCGACGCCGAGTCGAGAAGCTCGGCAACCATGCCCGCGAGGTGCTCGCGCAACCAGGGCACCGAGCCGAACTGGATCGAGTGGGTCTGTTCGTGGACGAGAACCCATAGAAGGAACGGCTCAGGGTCGACTCCGAGCTTCTCGGCCGCCTCGGAGAGGTTTGCGCCCACCAGCAGCATGCGGGGCTCATTCCCTTCCGGGCGGAGCGACACCTGGTACTGGCCCAGCACCCGCTTGGAGCCGTAGCCGACGACCGCGCCCGCTTCAGCGCCGGCGGCGGCGCTGAGCGCCTTGCGCGCGACGGACCCGAGCGGCCCGGGGAGGCGAAGCTCGGAAGCGAGGCGCTCTTCGGCCGGCGTCAAGAGCTTTGCGAACTCGGTCAGGTTCGACCCGATCCACTCATCGCGGCTGACGACCTCGACCTCTGGAACGGGCGAGGCGGGTTCGAGGGTCGTGTAGGCGAGGGCCATGGCAAGCGCCTCGCCGGAGGTCTCACGCACCGCCGCTTCGTCGAGGTTCGATTGGCCATCCCCCGCAAGCCGCTGCCCGAGGCGCAGCGCAAGGCCCCAGTCAACGATGCCGGGCTCAGCCGCGTCAGGCATCGGGTGAGCGCTCCAGGGCCCTTCGAACGCTGGGAAGAAGCTCGTCGTTCCGGGCGGCCAGGACGGCGTAGCGCGCGTCCAACGCGAGGTCCGCTTCGTCGAGGGAGTAGCCGGCGAACTCGACCGCGCCGCCTGCCTCGCTCACGAGTAGCTGCGCGGCCGCGGCGTCAACGGAGCGGCATGGCCGCGCGCTCAGCATCCCGTCAAGGCGGCCTGCGGCAACGTAGGCGAGCGTGATCGCGATGGACCCGATGACCCGCACGCGATACGCGGTGCCGGCGAGCTCCTCGACCACAGGCGCGATCCGCGCCGGATCGGCCGATTCCAGCCCGACGACCTCGAGCCCGAAGCCGGGCCCTTCCAGCTCGAGCTTCCGGCCGTCGAGCCAGGCCCCATCGCCGCGCTTGGCGGTGAATTCCTCGCCCGCGCCGAACTCGTACACGTAGCCGAGCTGGACGTCGGCCATCGAACGCCCCGAGGCGATCGCGACGCTCAAAGAATGGGAGGGGATAGTGCGGCGCACGTTCATCGAGCCGTCGATCGGGTCGATCACGATCCGCCAGTCGGACGCCGGGTCACCGAAGGCCACCTCGCCACGCTCCTCGGAGACCGCAACGAAGTCAGCGCCCGAATCGGCGTGGAGCTTTTCCAGCTCCTCGAACACCGCGTCCTCGCACCTGCGGTCCAGAACAAGCGCGTGGTCGCCGCCCTCGCCGACGCCCTCGTAGGCCGTCCGGCCCTCGATGGTCGGCTCGCTTTCGAAGAGGGCGCGATGGGCCTCGACGGCTCGTCGCATCGCACCGAACCAGTCGAGATCGAGCATCGCTCCAACTTAGTGGAGCTTGGGAGGGCCTGAGAGGAGACCGGAGCCAGGCACCTTCGGAGCCGGGCACCGGCCCGAGAGGAGACCGAAGCCAGGCACCTTCGGAGCCAGGCACCGGCTACGCACCTGTCGCGGTAGCGTTCGACCGGTATGGAGAGCGGACCCGAACGAGCGGACGAGGCGCAGCGGCGGGTCATCGGGCACCGCCGCGGCCCGCTCCTCGTGACGGGCACGGCAGGGTCAGGGCGAACGGAGGCGCTTGTTCGCCGCTTCGCATCGCTTTCGGAGGACGGCGTGCGCGCCGAGCGGATCCTGGTCGCCTGTCGCACGCGTGCCGGCGCGGAGACCCTGCGAGACCGGGTCGAGGCCGTCCTTGAACACGCCCACGAGGAGCCCTGGATCGGCACCCACGCCGAGATTGCGGAGCGCATCCTTCGCGAGCATCCGACCGAGGCCGGACTCGATCCCTTCTTCACGACCGTCACGGCTGCCGACCGGCTGGCGATCCTGCTGGACCGCGTCGACGATCTGCCGCTTCGCCGCCATGAGATCCGCGGTAACCCGGCCGGGCTCCTGGCCCGCCTGCTGCGCAGGATCGACCTCCTGAAGCTCGAGTGCGTGACGCCCGAGGCTCTGCGCGACTGGGCAACGCAGCGCGACCGCGAGGCAAAGCGGCCGGCGCAGCGCGAGCGGGCGCGCCGCGAGATCGAGTTCGCCGAGCTATACGCCACGCACGACCGGATGGTCTCCGGGGCAGGGAGCCTGGACGAGGGCGATCTTCTGCTCGAGGCCGAGCGCCTGACGCGCGATCGCCAGGACATCGCCGAGGAGCTGCACGGCCGCTTCGAGCACGTCATGGTCGATGAGCTCGAGGAGGCCGCACCGGCCCACATGCGCCTGGTCGCCGGCCTGGTCTCGCCGGACCGGACGAGCATCGTTGCGACGCACGATGCGGAAGGGGCGATTCGCCGCTTCCGCGGCGCAAGCGAGGGCTCGCTCGAATGGTTCCGGTCTACGTATCCCGCCGCCGAAGAGGTCGAGTTCACGGGCCAGCACAGGTTCGGGACCGCGGTCGGAGCCGCGGTCAACTCACTGTTGGGCGAGCCCGCCGACTCGCCTCCAGCTGCCGGTGGCGCGGTGCGCTTCTGGCGCTGCGAGGGTGAGCGGGCCCAGGGCCAGGCCGCGGCCCGCGAGATCGAGTCGCGCCTTTCGGCAGGGGAAACCCTGCCTGAGCGGATCTGCGTCATCGTCGGCTCGGGCTGGCGCCAGAGCCGGCTTGTCGCCGCGGCGCTCGAGGAGCGAAACGTCCCATTCCGGGTCGCAGGCGACGCGTCGTTCTTCGCCCGGCCGGAGGTCCGCGACGCGCTCGCGTGGCTGCGGATGCTCGCCGACCCGTTCGATGCCGCCGCCGTGGTCCGGGCCCTGACCAGGCCGCCGGTCGATCTTCGATCGGCCGACCTCGCACGCGTGACGACCATCGCCCGCCGCAGGAAGCTCGACATGGTCACCGCCCTTGGCGCCGCGCTGGAGAGCCCCCAGCTCATGCCCGAGGCGCGCGACCGCATCCAGGCGTTCCTGAAGCTCCAGCGCTCGGCTGCGGCCGCCATGGAGGCGATGCGCCCAGACGTCTTCGTCCGCCGCCTGATCGAGCGCGTCGGGATGCGCCGGCACCGCCTGTTCGCCGCCACGCCCGAGACGGCCGAGCGGCTGGTCAACCTCTCGCGGCTCGCCGAGCTTGCGGCCGACTGGTCCCGGCGCGTGCCGCGCGGCTCTGTCCGCGACTTCGTACGCCACCTGGCCGCGGTCGCGGAGGCAGGCGAGGTCGGCGCCGAAGAGGTGGACCCGCCCGCCCCGGGCGCGGTGCTCTTGGCCGAGCCGGCGCAGGTGAAGGGCCTTGAGTTCGACGCCGTCTATCTGCTGGGCCTCCAGGCCGGTTCGATGCGCCTGGCGCCGTGGGAAGACCGGTGGGTTCCGGAGGACCTGGCGACGGGCTCGCTACCCGAGGCCGGCGACGAGTTGGCGACGGTGCGCCAGCGGCGCCTCGCCTACCTCGCGATCACGCGCGCGTCCAAGACGGTCGTCCTGTCGTGGCCCGAGGAGTCCGACGGCGAGACCGCCAGCCCGGCGCCGTTCTACGAAGTCGCCCGCGACGCGCTGGGCGCGACGGAGGAAGTGCAGGCCGAGGAGGTCTTCGGGCCCGCGGAAGGGCTCCACTCGACCTATCGCATGATCCGCGACGAAGTCCTCGAGTCGTCTTGGCGTGCCGGGTCGGCTCTGTCTGAGATGCGCCTCGACACGGCCGAGGATGTAAACGCCGCCGTTGCCCGCTATCTGGAGCTGATCAAGCTCGCATCGCTCCTACAACGCCCCGATCGCGAAGCGACGCGCGAAGCGCTTGGCGCGATCAACGAGCTCCTCGCCCGCGTGGCGACGCCCGAGCAGCGAGCCGTCATCGAGACATCGGCGCTCGATGACTACGTGCTCGGCGAGGAGCAGGCGCAGGAGGACCGCCGCGCGTCGGTCGCTGCACGGCGCGAGCCGTCGCTGGAGCAGTTCATTCCGCGCCGCGGCGACGGTCTGGCCCTCTCGGCTTCCGACATCGGCCTCTACCGGACCTGTCCCTTGAAGTACAAGTTCGCGCGCGTTTTCTCGATCCCGCAGGAGCCCACGATCAACCAGCGCTTCGGGATCCTCATCCACAACGTGCTGGAGCGCTTCCACTCCGAGGAGATGCGCGCGCAAAGCGGCGGCGCCGACGACGGCCAGCGACCGGGCAGCCTGGACCGCCTCCTCAACCTGCTTGAGGCGGGCTGGCGGCGGACTGGCTTCGGCTCGTCAGACGATGAGCTCCAATACCGCGACCGGGCTGTCGCAGCCCTCGCCCGCTACCACGAGCGCCATGTGCGCGAGGCTTCCAAGCCGGTCTGGCTGGAGCGAAGCTTCTCGTTCGCGATCGGCGACCACCATCTGCGTGGGCGCATCGACCGCGTCGACAAGCGCCCGGATGGCGCGTACGAGCTGATCGACTACAAGACGGGTGAGTCGTCAGCGGCGTCGAAGCTTTCCGAGGACCTTCAGCTTGCGCTCTACAGGGTGGCCGCACGCGAGGCCTGGCAGCTCGAGGCCACACAGGGTGCTTACTGGTACGTCCTCTCCGACCAGCGGGTCGAGGTCGAGCCGGCGCCTGACGACGCCGAGCGCGTCGAGCGCACGGTGCTGGACGTCGCGGGTGGGATCGAGGCACAGGACTTCGAGCCGCGGCCGTCGTTCGAGATTTGCTCCTGGTGCGACTACCGGCTGATCTGCCCGGCGTCAGAGGCTTAGACGTGGGACACAGCGGCGGCTGTGGGGTCAGACCCTCCGGCCACGCTGAAAGCTTCGCGACGTCCAGGGTTTAGGGGTCAGACCCCGCGTCCGGTTCGTCGTCCTCATCTGTCCTTTGCCTGAGGAAGCGCTGGAAGTCTCGTGCCAGGGCGTCGCCCGAGGGGACCTCGGGTAGTTCGATCTCGTCGTCCTGTTCGGACTCAAGGCGGCGGACGAGTTCCTCGATCTCGGGGTTGGCCTGAACGGCGCGGTTCACCTGCCCCTCGAAGCGCTCCATCGCGTCCTCGAGCTCCGAGGCCTCGAGCGCCACGCCGGTGAGCCCCTCGAGGCGCCGAAGTAGCGCGAGCGCCGCCTTCGGGTTCGGCACCGCCGCGACGTAGTGGGGGACCGCCGCCCAGAGGCTCGCCGATGGCATGTTCCGCTGGCGTGCCTGGTCGTGGAGGACTCCCACGATTCCGGTCGGCCCCTCATAGTTCGAGCGGCTGAGGCCAAGCTCCTCGACCAAACTTTCCTCGCTGGCGAGGCCCGTGATCGGCACGGGAAGCGTGTGGGCGACATCGGCGATCAGCGCCCCAAGGCTGATCAGCATCTTCGCGCCCATCCGCTCGGCGACGTCCAGGATCGCGGCCGAGTAGCTCCGCCAGCGGAGATTCGGCTCGACGCCGGTCATGAGGATGAAGTCCTTGTCGGCACCCGGAATGGGAGCGGCGACGAACGTGTTCTGCGGCCAATCGACGTGCCGGGTGCGGCCGTCAACAAGGCGAATCGTCGGCCTGTTGACCTGGAAGTCGTAGAACTCCTCTGGATCGAGCCGGGCTACAACACGGGAATCGAGACTGGAGGCGATCGTCTCCAGGGCGGTCGAGGCGGCGCCTGCCGCGTCGTTCCAGCCGGCGAACGCGCAGACGAGCGTGGGGTTACGGAGTTCCGGCAGGTCGCCTTCCCACTTCACGGTGTCCACCCGGCGAGACTACCTGCGATGGAGTGGCCGCGGGGACCGGGCCGTCCGCACCGTGCCCGACAATCGAAGGATGAGCCTCGCCACCGCCCAAGCGCAAACCACGCCTGAAGATTCGCCTCAGGTCGCCGATTTGCGGCCTGGCCAGCGCTTCGCGGGCCCGTTCGCGTGCGTGCGCAAGGACCGCCTGACTGCGAAGAGCGGCTCGACATATCTGTCGCTCGAGCTGCGCGATCGCACCGGCACGCTGCCGGCCCGGGTGTTCCGCGAAGCCGATCGCCTGGGCCTTCGCTTTCAGGCCGGCGACGCGGTGCAGGTGAAGGGGCGGATCGAGCGCTTCCGCGGCGATCTCGTAGCCGAGCTGGACGACGTCGAGCGGATCGAGCCGGGCTCGTATGACCCCGGCGCCTTTCTTCCCGCCGCCTATCGCTCTATCGAGGAGCTCGAGGGATTCCTGGAGCACCTCGTCTCGGAGGTCCACCACGACGGTCTGCGCGGCGTGGCCGCGGGGCTCGTGCTCGAAGGGCCGCACGCGACGGAGTTCCGCCGCGCGCCCTGCACGCAATGGGGGCACCACGCCTACCTCGGCGGCCTCTTGGAGCACACGGTCGCCGTCGGAACGCTCGTGCTCGAGACCTGCCAGCTCCACCCGCGCCTGAACTCAGACCTCCTGATGGCCGCTGCGCTTGTCCACGACGTCGGCAAGGTCCGCGAGTTCACCTACGGCGCCCAGTTCGGCATGTCCGAGGAGGGCCGCATGCTGGGACACCTCCAGCTTGGCGCAAGCATGGTGGGTTCGGCGGCTCAGGGGATCGACCCGGAGCTCCGTCTCGCGCTTGTGAACTGCGTCCTGAGCCACCACGGCCCGCCCGACGCGGCCCGTGGCCGCGAGCGCTTCGCCACGCCTGAGGCGCTCGCGCTCTTCCGCGTGAACGCCCTCGACGCAGGCGTCAAGGGCGCGCTGGAGTCGGGGCTCTAACTAAGCCGGCCGGGTCGAAGCGCGGTGGACCAGCTGCGCCGCGATCGCGATCGCCAGGATCGCAAAGCCGACCTCGAGGGTCCGTTCCGGCACCTCGTTCGAGACGACGACGCCAAGGGCAACCCCGGCGACCGACATGGCGCCGATCACGGCGGCGTCGCCCAGACGCACGTTGCCGTAGCGCCGCTGGCGAATCGTCCCCGCGATCGCGACGATGACGATCGCGAGGAGGGACGTCGCCTCGGCTTCAACCTGCGACTGGTCCAAGACGATGGCCAGGGCGGGCACAAACAGGATGCCGCCGCCCACCCCGATCATGCCGCCAACGAAGCCGCCGGCGACGCCGAAGAGGATCACGAGAAGGATGTCCATCAGATCAAGAGCTCCACTGCCACGGCGACGAGCAGGAGCGCGAAGAGGTAGGAGACGACCCGCTGCGGCACGCGCTGTTGGACGGCGGTCCCGGCGATCACGCCGCCCACAGCGGGAATGCCGATTGCGAGGCCCTTGACCACGTCCACGTTGCCGTATGCGCCCTGCCCCGCAGCGGCCAGCGAGGCGATGATCACGATCGCGGCAAGGCTCGTGCCGGTCGCCTCCCGCTCGCCATAGGCGAACCACAAGATCAGGAGGGGAACGATGATCGTGCCACCGCCGACGCCGAAGAGGCCGCTGAAGGCGCCCGCGGCCGTCCCGACGACGGCCAGTTTGAGGACGCGTTTGGTTTCGTCGGACACGCGCGGCGATACTAATCCGCCTGTGAGCGATCCCAACGGACACGAAGCGCTGCTCCAGCCGTTTCTGGCTGCCCCCGAGCGCTGCGCAGTGCTCATGGACGTCGACGGAACGCTCGCACCCATCGTCGACCGGCCCGAGGACGCCGCCGTGCCGCAGGAGACCTCCCGGGTTCTTGCCGGGCTTGCGGAGCGCTACGCCGTCGTCGCCTGCGTGACGGGACGGCGCGCGCTGGAGGCTCGCCGGATGGTCGGGGTTTCCGAGCTGTTCTACCTCGCAAATCAGGGGTTCGAGCTCCTGCGGCCGGGCGAGGAGGAGCCACGCCTCGATTCCGCAGCTGCACCTGGAGCCGACCGCGCCAAAAAGTTCCTCGAGGGCCTCGAACCCGGAAAGCTCGAGCGGCACGGCGTGCGCATGGAAGACAAGGGCCCGATCCAGGTGCTCCACTGGCGCGGGGCTGCCGACGAGGCGCAGGCAGAAGCCGTGGCAAGGGCTGTCGCTGAGCTCGCCGTCCACGCCAACCTGATCCCGCTCTGGGGCCGCAAGGTCCTGGACCTGCGCCCGGTTTCCGGCATCGACAAAGGCACCGCCGTCCACCGCCTCCTGGTCGAGCAAGCCCCGCTTGACGCGGCGATCTTCGCGGGCGACGACCGCACCGACCTCGATGCCTTCCGCGCCTTGAAGAGGCTGGCCGGGACGTCGCGGCTCCGCACGGCAGTTTGCCTGGGCGTCTTTACCGAGGAGAGCCCGGCCGAGATCGAGACCGAGGCGGACATGGTCGTCACCGGCACCGAGGGAGTGCTCGGCGTGCTCAGGGCTCTCGGCTGATGCTGTTCTCCGAGCTGCTCCGCCTCACCGTCTTCCTGTTCGCGGGAGTCGCTACCGCGCTGGGTGCGGTCTCCGTCATCCTGGCGAATCAGGAGCAGCCGTCGGTATTGGCACTTGCGGTCGTGGGCGGGTGGTGGCTCGTAGCGACAGTCCTTGGGCTTCTGTGGGGGACGACGGAGCGCTCAGCGGAGGCGCTCGCCCCCGCGCTGCGCTCGGCGAAGACCCAGACCACCCTGCCCTCGGAGACCGAGGGGCGGATCGCCTTCATGCGCCTGTGGCCGATCGGAGCGTTCGCGCTCATCTGTGTGGTGGCAGGAGCGTTCTGGCCGCAGGTGACGGCGATCGGAACGGGCTACGCGATCCTCATCGCGCTCTGGTGGCGCCGGCGCGAGGCTGCGGTTCAGGCGATCGAGGACCGCGACGGCGTTCGTTTCCATGTCGAGCCGTCACCGGCGCACCGCCCCTTGAAGCTCGTTCGCACGCCGGGTCTCTATCGCGACCGGGCACCGAGCGCAAAGCCTCCTCCTCCGCCGCCGGCTCCGAGCTGACCTCGGGCATCCGCAGGCGCTGGAAGGCCCAAGCGGCGCCGGCTCCGGTTGCCAGTGCGGACACACCGGCCAGCGCGAGTGCGACCCGCGGGTCCCAAAGGCCGGAGAGGGCGCCGACGATCGGGCCACCGATCGGCGTCGAGCCCATGAAGACGATGGAGAACAGGGCCATCACGCGGCCCCGCATGGCGGGCGCGGCGCTCAGCTGAAGCGTCGAGTTGACGCCCGCGGCGAAGGTGACGCTGGCGGCGCCAAGGGGGACCAGCGCAAAAGCGAGCAGCTCCAGGCTTGGAGCCGCGGTTGCGAGCAGTGAGAACGCGCCGAAAGCAAGCGCTGAGCCGACGAGCCAGCGCTCGCCGATCCGCTCCCGTGCTCCGATGGCAATCGCGCCCAGCACGGCACCTGCGCCCATGGCGATCACCAGCGCCGAGTAGCTCTCAGGCCCGCCGTCGAACGACTGCCGCGCGAGCAAGGGGAGGAGGACGTGGAAGTTGAGGCCCAGCGTGCCGATCACGGCCATCATGGCCACGGGGATCGCCAGCTCGGGCGTCCGAGCGACGTACCGGAAGCCCTCGCGGACCGCCCCGGGCTCGCGGGCGACCAGCTTCGGCGGCGCAAGCGCTGAGCGGTCGAGTGAGCGAAGCGCCAGGATCATGCCGCCGAAGGACAGCGCGTTCAGGAGGAAGCAGAGCTCGATCGATCCGCCGGCGATCAGGACGCCTGCCATGGCGGGCCCCGTGATCCGTGACGTGTGGATCAGCACGCTCTGGAGCCCGACCGCGCTCACGACCTTGTCCGTGCCCACGATCTCGATCACGAAGGACTGGCGCGCGGGCAGGTCAACCGCCAGGACGATCCCGCGGGCCAGGACCAGCGCCATGACCATCCACGCAGCGACGTTGTCGGTCACCGAGAGGCCGAAGAGGATCAGCGGGGGAATCGCCATCAAGGCCTGGGTGAGGATCAGCAGGCGGCGCTTCGGCACCGAGTCGGCCACGAGGCCGCCCCAAGCGCCAACCAAGAGGATCGGGAGAAACTGAAGGGCGGAGGTGACGCCAACGGCGAGCGCCGAGCCCGTGAGCGTCAGAACGAGCCACATCTCGGCGACGATCTGCATCCAGTTGCCGCTGATCGAGACGAGTTGACCGCCGAACCAACGGCGGTAGTTCGGGACCTCGAATGAGCCGACTGTTCGCCTGAGCGCGGCCGTCAAGACGGATCCTCGAGCATGCGCTCGAGCACTTCCGCAGCACGCTCCAGGGTCTCGACGTCTTCGTCGCCGAGCTTGCGGAGGCGGCGCGAGATATAAGCGTTCTTGCGCGAGCGGACGCGCTTGATGAGGGCCTTGCCCTCGCGGCTGGTGCTGAGCAAAGAGGCGCGGCCGTCAGAAGGATCCGCGGCGCGCTCGATGAGGCCTTCCCTTTCGAGGGCTGCGGCGACACGGGTGGCCGTCGGGCGCTTTACGCGCTCGATGTCGGCGAGCTCCGACGGAGTGAGCGGTCCGCGGTTCTCGATCGTCGCGAGCGCGGCGATCAAGGTGGGGGAGAGTTCGGCTCCCGCTTCCTGGCGCATGCGCCTTGCCGTGCGCACGATCACAAGACGCAGCCTTGCCGCCGACTCGGCAATTCGCTCATCTCGCGTGGTGGAAGTAGTTACCATCGCTAATTAGCTTAGCAAACTACTTGCGCACGACCAGCGGTGATCGTCTGGCGGGCGTACTGCGGAGCCCGAGGGACAGGGCTTCCGCCCTTTCCCTCCGCGGTGGGCTTTGCCCACCGCCGCGGCGTATTGCTAGAGGGTCCGCTTCAGGAGCTTTTTGAATCGCCCCAGGGCCGGGTGTTGGCGACGTCGGCCGTGCTGTTAGCCAGGCGCGGCGGGCGTTCGCTACCCCGTAGCGCATGTTCGCGAGCGTCGAGATGCGGTGGGCGTCGGTGTTGAGGCAGATCTTCACGCCGGCATCTGCGGCGAGGCGCGCGTTCTGCTCGGAGAGGTCGCGGCGGTTGGGGTTGCCGTTGATCTCGATCATCGTGCCGGCGTTTGCTGCCGCCTCGACGACGGCCTCGATGTCGAAGTCGTAGCCCTCTCGGCGCAGGAGCATGCGGCCGGACGGGTGGCCCAGGCAGTCGACCAGTGGGTGCTCGACGGCAGCGACCATGCGCTTGGTCATGTTCTCTTTCGTCATCCGGAAGGAGGTGTGGACGGAGGCGACGACCCAGTCGAGGCGCTCCAGCAGGGAGTCCTCATAGTCCAGCGAGCCGTCCGTGAGGATGTTCACCTCAGAGCCGGCGAGGACTCGGAAGCGCTTCGACGCGATCCGCTCGTTGAGCTCCGCAATCTCATCGATGCGCTCCTCCAGCATCCCTGGAGTCACGTGGTCGCCGAAGCCATGCGAAGCGGAGTGGTCGGTGACGGCGAAATAGGAGTAGCCGAGGGAGCGCGCTGCGTCGACCATCTCCTCCAGTTCGTTCTTTCCGTCGGAAAGCGTCGTGTGGGAGTGAAGGTCTCCCTTGATGTCGTCCTGCGTGACGAGCTTCGGGCAGCTTGTCGTCGCGGGCCGCCTTGATCTCACCGCGCGCCTCGCGGAGCTCCGGCTCGATGTATTTCAGCCCCAGCCGTTTGTAGACCTCCTCCTCGGTCGCAAAGCTCTCGACCTTGCCGGTCTCGGTGTCCTTGATTCCGTGCTCGGAGACCGAGAGGCCCATCTTCACCGCGCGCTCGCGCAGCTCGACGTTGTGGGCGGCCGAGCCCGTGAAGTGCTGCAGAAGGTTGCCGTATGCCTCTGGCGCGACGATCCTCAGGTCGATCGAGACGCCGTTCTGGGTGATGATCTTGGCGCCGCCCTGCCCGGGGTTGCCCGGCCGCCGCTGCGAGCGGATGTTCGACGAGCGCGGTCGCGAGCGCCTTCGGGTCCTTTGCCGTGGCGATCAGATCGACGTCCTTGCAAGTCTCGGCCAAGCGGCGAGCCGAGCCGGCGACCGCGACCGCTTCTGAGTCCGGGTGCTCGAGCAGGTCTGCGGCCAGCTTCTCGGCGATGGGCAGCACGTCCGAGAGGAGGACCGCGCTCGGCCGGCCCCTCGGCGCCGAGCTTCTCGAGTTGCGCGGCGATGTTCTCCTCCGCCTTCGGGCCCAGGCCCTTCATCGAGCGGATGCGCTCATCGGCGACCGCTTCGCGCAGATCGTCGATCGAGGCAACGCCGATCTCGTCGAAGAGGCGGCGCGCGGTCTTGGCTCCGAGGCCGGGGATGCGCGTTACATCGACAAGCGTGGCCGGGAACTTCGCCTTGAGCTTTACGGCCGAGGGGATCGTGCCCGTGTCCAGGAATGCGGCGATCTTCTCGGCCGAGGTCTTGCCGATGCCCGGAAGCTCGGTTACCTTGCCGGCGCGAGTGAGCTCGGCGATCGAGACCGGGCACTGGCGCATCGTCTTCGCCGCGTCGCGGTAGGCGTTCACGCGGAAGCGGTCCGCGCCGTCGAGCTCGTAGAGCGTGCCGAGCTCGGAGAACGCTTCGGCGATCTGAGCGTTGGTCGGGTCCTTGGAAGCCATGGGCTTTAGCATCGTGACATGGAGGCCTCGCCGTCCGGGTCCACGGAAGGACTACCCACCACCGTCGCCCTTGGCGCGTCCGAGGTGTGGGTGGTCATGCCCACCTACAACGAGGTGCTCAACCTCGAATCGATAGTGGAAGCGGCCCGAGAACAGCTCCCTGCCGGGAGCCGGATCCTCATCGTCGACGACAACTCACCCGATGGGACAGGCCAGCTTGGCGATCGCCTCGCAAGCGAGTCAGACGACCTCGAAGTCCTTCACCGCCCGGAGAAGGAGGGCCTCGGCCCGGCCTACATCGCCGGCTTTCACCACGCGCTCAACGCCGGGGCCGGCCTGATCGTTCAGATGGACGCGGACTTCTCGCACGACCCCGGCGACATCCCACGCTTGATCGAGGCGGCTGAGGGCGCCGACGTTGTGATCGGCTCGCGTTACGTGGAGGGCGGCGGCGTCCCGGACTGGGGCAAGCGCCGCCGGGTGATGAGTCGGGTCGGCTCCGCGTACGCGCAGGTTGCGCTGGGCCTTCCGTACCGAGACCTGACCGGCGGTTTCAAGGTCATCCGCCGCGAGGTCCTCGAGTCGATCGACCTCGACGGCACCGCCTCACACGGGTACGCATTCCAGGTCGAGCTGACGTATCGCGCGGCCCGCGCGGGCTTCCGGATCGAGGAGATACCGATCCAGTTTCGAGACCGTCGCGCGGGGAACTCCAAGATGAATGCGCGGATCGTGCTCGAAGCCGCCATCGGAGTGCCTAGGATGCGCTTGCGCCGCCAGTGACGCAAGGGGGGCGAGGTGCCTCACTTCATTTTGTATAGTAAGAGTCAGATCCAGCTGATTCGATCAGCCACCACTACCAGGAGACCACATGACCGGCAAGCTGCCTGACGTAACCGACGCCAACTTCCAGAGCGATGTCTTGGATTCGGGCGAGCCCGTTCTCGTCGACTTCTGGGCACCGTGGTGCGGTCCCTGCCGAGTGGTCCACCCGATCCTCGAAGAGATGTCGAACGAGCGCGATGACGTCCGGATCGTCTCACTGAACATTGACGACAACCAGCAGACGGCGGCACAGTTCGATGTGCTCTCGATCCCGACACTGATCCTCTTCAAGGACGGCGCCGAGGCGAAGCGGATCGTCGGCGCGAGGCCGAAGCGAAGCCTCGAAGCCGAGCTGGAGCCGGCGCTGGCGGCATAGGTAACGCGATGCGCCGTCTCGGGGGAATCGCGTTATGTCTGGCGGTCGTCGGAATTTTGGCGCTGCCCGGCTTCGCGGGCGCCAAGCCACGAGTCGACGGCGTGTTCGATCTGAGCGGGACGCCGGGCCAGATCACCGAAGACGAGAACGGGGTGATGTGGGTCCTGCTCTCGGGCAGCTCGCAGAACAACACGCTCGCCCGGATCAAGCCGAACGGCGACGTCAAGGAATACGAGCCCGCGGCGCTCGGGAACGCGGTCGGGTTGACGCTCGGCAAGGACGGCAACCTCTGGGCAACTAAGAACGGCGGGGTCGTCCGGATCCCTCCAAAGAAGCCCAACGATGCAACGGACTTCAGCATCGCCGCGATCAATGATCCGCGACGGATCACGCCCGGCCCGCGGGGGCAATTGTGGACCGCAAGCGGTGACACGCTGGTTTCGTTCCGTCCGGGCGACCCCGAGGATTTCAACGACCGCACAATCAACGGCATGGCGGCGCGCGGCATCGCAGCTACGTCAGATCACGTCTGGATCGCGGACTTCGGGGGACAGCGCATCGTCCGCGTCGAGCCATCCGGTCCCGTGAAGAAGTTTGATGTCGGGGGCGGCCCTCAAGAGGTCGGAGCCGGCGGCGGAGACCGTGTTCTATACGCGAACCCTGGCAGCAACCCACAAACGGTCGGCGTGATCGACGGCAACAAGATTCGCAAGACACAGACTCCCGACGCCGATCCGTTCGGGATCACGTTCACAGCCGGCAAGTGGTGGGTGGCCAACTTCGCTGATCGCAGCCTTTCGATCCTGCCGGCGAAGGGCGGCAAAGCGCAGCGTCTCAAGCTTCCAGCGAATTCGGGGCCGCGCTGGGTGGCCACGGGGAAGGCGGACACGCTGTGGGTTTCGCTCGAGACTTCTGAGAAGGTCGCCCGGATCACGGGCGTGGGCGACTGAGCGTTACCGTTCCCGAGCCTCTAAGGTCGTCTCCGATGCCATTCATTCACGTTCACTGGTTCGAAGGCCGTTCAGACGAGCAGAAGGCTGAGATCGCGAAGCGGATCACCGAGGCGATGGTCGAGGTTGGAAAGACCTCTGAGGACCACGTCTGGATCCGGTTCGAGGACTCGAAAAAGTCCGACTGGGTACTGGGCGGCGAGCAGCAGGGCTAGCGCCCCGCCGCTCACCTCCCACGCTTGGATCAGCCGCCGCTGGAAATACTGAAGACGTCCGACTTGCCCGGCGCGCAGGCGCCCAGGATCCGCTTGGCCTTCACGTAGTACTTGCCCGGATCGAGACCGGGATTGCCGAACGTGAACTTGCCTTGGGCGTCAGCTTCGTCCGTCCCATGCTTGTCGTCCTTGCCCTTCCGCTTCTCCAAAAGCACCACCTTGCGCCCGTTCGTGCAGAACGAATCAGCGCTTTTCACCTTGCCGGCGACATCGACTTGGTCCGTGATTTTGACGGTGGTCGGCTCCTCGCCCGCCCACGCCGTCGTAGCTGCGATCGCTGCCACGGCCAGAGTTCCCAGCAACACCTTCAGAAACCTCATTACCCCTTACCTTCCGTTTGCTTCACGGCCGGAAATCCCTGCCGCCGGGCCAGCATACGCCTCATGGGTGGTGGGCGGCGAGCAGCAGGGCTAGCGCCGCGCCGCTCGCCTCCATCGAGAGCCTTAGAGCTCGATCGTCTCCGACTTGCCGGCCTCGCAGACGTCCACTGCCTTGGCCTTCGCATAGAACTTGCCTTTGTTCTCGCCGGAGTTACCGGTCGACCACGCACCGTTCGACTCGGACGTATCGGAGCCGAGCTTCTTGTCGTCCCCAGCCCTCTTCTTGAAGACCGTGACCTTGCGATTCTCCTTGCACTGAGCGGCGTCGGACTTCACCTTGCCCGAGAAGTCGCCGTTCGGACCCTTGATGGTGACCTCGGTCGGATACTTGCCTTTGCCGCTTGCGCTCATCGGAACCACAGCGATCGCGAATGCGGCCGCGACTACGAGCATTGCCTTAAGGAACTTCATTCCCTCACCTTTCCCTTTGCCTGCGGCCGGAGATTCCCGGCCACCTGGCCAGCATACGCCTCCCGTCAGGCGCGCGCGACCCCAATCGAAGCGCTTTGCCCTCGATCGTGACCTCGCTCGCAGCCCCGTTCGGCTCGTACGCGACCTGGGTGGCGAGCACTTCGCCGGTCACGTACTCCTCATGAGCCCGGGCGGCCTCGACCAGCTCATCGTCGCCGCTCAGCCGAAGCGAAATCCGGTCGGTGATCTCCAGGCCGGCCTGCTTGCGGGCATTCTGGACGGCGTGGACGACCTCGCGCGCGAGGCCTTCGCGGCGCAGGTCATCGTCGAGGTCGAGCGCGAGCGCGACCGCGCGCCCGGCCTCTGATTCGACCTCGTAGCCCTCGAGCGGCTCCATCACGAGCTGCAGGTCGTCTGGCGCCAGCGTGTGCTCGTGGCCGTCGATCGAGATGCCCACTTCACGCTCGCCGTTTGCCGCGGCGCGGGCCGAGTCGGGATCGAGGCCCTCGACCGCAGCCGCGACCTGGGGCATCGACTTGCCGAAGCGCGGGCCGAGCGTGCGGTAGTTCGGCTTGACGCGGTGTGAGACGAGCTCGGCCTCCTCGGTCACAAACTCCAGCTCGCGCACGTTGAGCTCGGAGCGGACGATGTCTCCAAGGCGCTCGATCTCGTCGCGCTCCGCGCCCGTCGCGACGATCACGGCCTTGGCCAGCGGCTGGCGCATCTTCATCTTCGCGGCGGCGCGAGCGGCGCGGCCGAGCTCGATTGCGCGCATCGCGGCGCCGACGCCGGCCTCGAGCTCTGAGTCGCGATAGCCGCCGTCGGCGCGCGGGAAGTCGGAGAGGTGGACGGACGAGGCGTCGCCCGACAGGTTGCGGTGGATCTCGTCGGTGACGAACGGCATGAACGGGGCGAGCATCCGCACGACCTCGAGCAGGCAGTGGCGGAGCGTGCCCAGCGCGTGCGCGTCGCCCTCCCAGAACCGCCTGCGCGAGAGCCGGACGTAGCGGTTGGAGAGGGTCTCGACGAACGCCGCAATCTCCTGGCCGGCGCGGGTGCAGTTGAAATCGTCCATGTCGCGGCCAGCTGCCTCGGCGGTGCGCTCGAGCTCCGACAGGATCCAGCGGTCGAGGTCGGTGCCCTCGCCCGCCGCAGGCGCCTGCGGCGCGGACTCCGGGTCGAGCCCTTCGGCGTTCGCGTACATGACCCAGAACGAGTAGGTGTTCCAGAGTGTGTTCAGGAACTGGCGGGTCGCTTCACCGAGCGACTCGACCGAGAAGCGGTAGCCCGCCCATGGCTGCTGGGCGGTCAGGTAGTACCAGCGGAACGCGTCGGCACCGTAGGTCTCGAGGACGTCCCAGGGGTCGACGACGTTGCCCTTCGACTTGGACATCTTCTGGCCCTCGGGGTCGAGAATGAGACCGAGGCAGACGCAGTTCTCATACGACGACTGGTCGAAGACCAGGGTGGAGACGGCGAGTAGCGAGTAGAACCAGCCGCGGGTCTGGTCGATCCCCTCGCACACGTATTGAGCGGGAAAGCGTTTTTCGAACTCCTCGGTGCCCTCGAACGGGTGGTGGAACTGGGCGAACGGCATTGATCCCGAGTCGAACCAGGTATCGATGACCTCCGGCACGCGGCGCATCTGGCCATCGCAGCCCGCGCGCTCGCAGCCGAAGACGATGTCGTCCACGAAGGGGCGGTGGAGATCGTCGGGGATCTCGCCGCCCCGCTCGCGCAACTCGTCGACCGAGCCGGCGCAGAAGTCCTGGTCGCAGCCGTCCGCGTCGCACTGCCAGATCGGCAGGGGCGTGCCCCAGTAGCGCTCGCGCGAGAGCGCCCAGTCGACGTTGTTCTCGAGCCACTTGCCGAAGCGCCCGTTCTTGATGTGGTCGGGATGCCAGCCGATCTTCTCGTTCTCGGCGAGCATGCGGTCGCGCACCTCGGTCGTGCGGAGGTACCAGCTCGACTTGGCGTAGTAGATGAGCGGGGTGCCGCAGCGCCAGCAGTGGGGATAGGCGTGCTCGTAGTCGACGCGCTTGAAGAGCTTTCCCTTCTCCTCGAGCGCCGCGACGATCTCCGGGTTGTGCTCGAAGACGAGCTTGCCCTGGAAGTCCGGGACGCGTTCGTCGTAAGTGCCGTCCGGCTTCACGGGGTTCTGGAGCGTCATGCCGTGCTGCTCGCCCAGGCGGAAGTCGTCTTCGCCGAACGCGAGCGCGGTGTGGACGAGGCCGGTGCCATCGTCCGTGGTGACGAAGTCGCCCAGGAGGACCGAGTGGCCCAGCGGCCCGAAGTCCTCGCCCTTCACGTAGCTGAACGGCGCCTCGTAGCGGACGCCTTCCAGCGCCGACCCCGGGAACGACGCGAGCGGCTCGTAGCCCTCGCCCAGCACGCGCTCGGCGAGCGGAGCGGCCAGGATCACGACCTCGTCTGAGCCTGCGGGCTGGGCGCGGACGTACTCGATCTCGGCACCCGCGGCGACCGCGGCGTGGGAGATGAGGGTCCACGGCGTCGTGGTCCAGACAAGGAGATTGTCACCGACCTGGATGGGCGACTCCGGAATCTCGTCCGCAGGCGTCACAGTGGTGACCGGCAGGCGCACGTAGACCGACGGGTCGATTACGTCCTGGTACCCCTGCGCGACCTCGTGCGATGACAGCGCGGTTCCGCAGCGCGGGCAGTAGGGGACGACCTTGTGGCCCTGGTACAGGCGCCCGGCGTCCCAGATCTGGCGCAGCGCCCACCAGACCGACTCGATGTAGTCGTCGGTCATCGTGACGTAGGGATCGTCGAGGTCGATCCAGAAGCCGCACCGCTCGATCAGCCGGCTCCAGTCCTCGACGTAGCGGAAGACCGACTCGCGGCACTTCGCGTTGAACTCCGCGATGCCGTACTTCTCGATTTCCTCCTTCGAAGAGATGCCGAGCTCCTTCTCCACCTCCAGCTCGACCGGCAGGCCATGGCAATCCCAGCCGGCTTTGCGCGGCACGTTCGCGCCGGCCATGGTCCGGTAGCGCGGGTAGACGTCCTTGAAGACGCGGGCCAGGACGTGGTGAGAGCCGGGCTTCCCGTTCGCGGTGGGCGGGCCTTCGTAGAAGCTCCACGTGTCGGCATGGGCACGCAACTCGAGCTGCCGATTGAAGAGATCCTCTTCACGCCACGTTTCGAGCAGCGCGTGTTCGAGCTCGACGAAGCTCTGCTTGGGGTCGACTGGGGTGAATCCGCTCACGGTCAGCGGAGTCTAGGCACGCCCGCCGGGTGCTCCTAGTCCTCGGCCAGCGCTGAGCGCAGCAACCCTAATGCCGACCACCGCATCAGCTCGACCGCTTCCTCACGGCTCAACCCGGCGATGTCGACGAGCCATGAAAGCGCCTCGATCCCAACGGTCGCCCTGATCGCGAGCGCGAGCCTGCGCACGCCGAGCTCGCCGAGTTGTCCGCGGACCGGTTCGAGAGCATCCTCGATCCAGCCGATTGCGCGGCCGCGGCGCAATAGGAGCTTCTCCGCCTTTTGAGGCTCTTCCTCGAGGGAAAGGCGCCACATCAGCCGCAGTTCCAGCTCGCTGCCGAGGATCTGGGTGCAGAGCTCGCGGACGAGCAGATCGAGTCGCTCTTCGGGATCCGAGGGCGGCTCCGGGCCAAGGAGGGACCTGGCTTCGATGAGGGGATAGGCAGCCGCCAGGAGGGCACGCTGGTTGGGGAAGTACCGGTAGGCGGTAGAGCGGGAGATCTTCGCTTCCTCGGCGACGCGTTCCACGGTGGGGTCGATCTCCTGGGCGATCAAGGAGCGCGCGGCATCGATCAGCGAGGCACGAGTTCGCGCCTTCTGATTCGTTCGCCCGGCATCTTGATATGGGACAGCGATCCCATTATGATACAGTCATCCCATCACAGATCCGGAGGAGACATCCGTTGTCGTCCCAAGCGGTGGAGGCGAGATGCTCTGGTTCAACGGGGCGCTCGTCAACATCAAGGTTCCGGGGGCATGGAACGGGGGCTCGTTCTCGCTGGCGGAGATTGCGATGCCCACGGGTCGGGCGACTGCGCTCCACATCGACCCAAGCGATGAGACGTTCTATCTGCTCGAGGGCGAGCTTCTCTTTCACATCGACGGCGAGGATCGAACCGTGGGCTCCGGCGAAACTGTCGCGGTCAAGCGCGGAGTCCCGCACGCGTTCGTCGCGGTCTCAGAGATCACTCGGTTCTTGGTCCTGAACGTTCCCGGCACCCACGACCAGTTCTTCCGCTCGGCCGGGTTCCCAGCCGAGGACCGCGATTTCGACAACGCACCGCCGCCGAACCATGAGCGCACCGTCGCGGCCGCGCGCGACGTGGGAATCGAGCTTCTCGGCCCACCTCCCTTTCCGGAGGGGACTGTGCGGCTGATGAGCGGATAAAGCCGGATCGCCGGCGGATTAGGGATTGACGACCTGAGGGGGTCACATGAAGCGCACAGCGGAACGAATGGGTAAGAAGCTCCTCCTAGCCGGAGCCATGGTCTTCGCGCTCTCGATGTTCGCTGGGCTCAGCGTTCCGGGCGTTTCGGCAAAAGGTTCCTTGGACGGCACCTGCCCGGTCGGAGACGGCAAGCCGAGCATTCCGTGTTCCGCGTCCGAGGGTCAGAACTACGAGGGTTACGAGATCCCGCAGTTCGCCGAGGACATCGAGCCAACCGTCGAGGCCGTGCTCGGCTACGTCAAGGGTGAGGAAACGGACGTCACATCGGTGGCCCACGGGATCACCGGCGGTGGCAATGACGAGTTCGAAATCCAGTATCCGAAGATCGACCCGGGGAACGAAACCTTTTACTGGGAGTACTCAGGCGAGGCGCCCCTCGCCTTCGCCACGGTTTGGACCCATCAGGGCGCGTTCGGGATCTACGACGTCTTCAAAAAGACCGAGGGCAGGATCGACGTTGCTCCAGACCTGGGCGGACTGGACAACGTCCTCCACATCTCCTTCTGGCACCAGACCTTCACCGATTGCGACGCGGTCAAGGTCACTGAAACCCACGGCAAGAAGATGTTCCCCGGCTGCCAACTCTCCGAAATAGTCGACGGCAGAGTCCCCTGCGTCCATGTGACGAAGGAGAAGGTCAAGACCTGCGCGTTCAAGATGGGCAAGAAGACGAGCGGCAAGTGGCTCGAGGGTGTTGACGGCGGCGAGGACAAGAAGTTTGCGCTTGGGAATCAAGCGATCACCCGCAAGGGAAAGCGCGGTGGCCCCTGGGTGGTCGCCTCCAAGACGACCCGGAACGGCGAATTGCCTTGCCGGAAGGTGACGGCCGAGGATCGAAAGCGCGCGCGGCAGATCAACCGGGGCAAGCGTGCCCCCTACGACACCGCGAGCTACGCCTCGGACGGGACCCTTCCCGGCGGGGGGTACACCGAGGTTCCTACGTACTCGACGAACACGAGCGGCGTCCCGATCGAGAACTACGCGACCCGTGAGGTCTTCCACAACTCGCCCATCCACCCCGACGGTGCGACCCAGACCAGCAACCCGGCGCCCGGCACCTTCGGCTTCAAATTCAAGGGCGCGGGGATGAACGATATGTACGGGATTGAGCGCTTCGAGCCGGCAGGGGGCGGCCTCTATATCGACGACCCCTACCACCGCCACTTCATCACCTACAACGGCTACACCGTGGCCGCCGCGAAGCGGCCCAACACAAAGCCAAACGGCCAGCCCCTCCCCAACCCCTCGATCGCGTGGCGAACGGTCGCCCCGAACGCGAACATCGCCAACTGATGGGAGTCCGGACGAGATCCGCAGCGGTCGCGGCTTTGGTCATCGCCGCCACAGCGGCGGGCGGGGCCCCGGCCGAGGCAAGCCACGTCGAGTGCGGCGACGAGGTCACCGTTGACACGACCCTCGACAGCAACCTCGTCAACTGCCCGAACCACGGTCTGGTCATCGGAGCCGACGACATCACGCTCGACCTGGCCGGTCATCGGATCGATGGCGACGGAGCCCCAGCCGTGGGATGCGACCCAGAGATCGAGTTCTGCGACATCGGCGTCTGGAACGACGGCCATGACGGGGTCACGATCAAGGATGGCTTGGTGCAGGAGTTCGACTCCGGCGTCGGCGTCGGGGACGCACGTAAGAATCGTGTGCTGCGGATCTCCTCGAGGCGGCAAGTCTTCTTCGGCGCCGTGTTCTTCGGTTCAGCCAGAAGCCTGATCCGCGGAGGCACCTTCAGCCACAACATTCCCCCGGAGGGAGACGGTATCGGCGTGTTCGGCTGTCGGCACATCCGGGTCGTCGACAACGAGATCGGTACCAACGAGGGCCCAGGGATCCACCTCGGCGAAGCCTCGAAGAACGTGGTGAAAGACAACACTTTCACGCGTAATCACCCCTCCGTCCTCATCGAGGGCAACGCCAATCAAATAAGTGGCAACCGAATCGTCGGAGGCGCGGGCGTCCTCATGGGTGTGGGTGACCGAAATGTGATCACTGACAATCACGTGTCGCGCGCCCTTGACAGCATCGCGATCGAGGATGGACATCGCAATCTCGTCGCTCGCAACCTCGTCGCCCACGCTCGCGGGGATCAGGGGATCTCGCTCGGAATCAACCTTCCCCCGATCGGCGGCGGTGGGAACATCGTGCGCGAAAACCGGGTGGAGAACAGCGGCGAGGACGGGTTCCGTGTCGCCGCGGAGGACAGCAACAGCCTGCTGAGGCGGAACGTCGCGATCGGCGCAGGAGACGACGGCTTCAGCATCAAGGGTCACGCGACGAGGCTCATTGGAAACCGAGCGCTGCGTAATGGCGATCTCGGCATCGATGCCTTGCCGAGTTCTATCGACGGAGGCGGGAACGTCGCCCGGCAGAACGGGGACGCTCGCCAGTGCACAAACGTGAACTGCGGATGATCGACCAAGCAAGGAGCGAAAGATGAAGGGCACGAAACTCGGAGCCGGCGTCGTACTGATCGCTATCGCACTCGGAGCTATGGCGACCGAATCCGCCGCATCGACCCTGGTGTGGTCCCAGTTCGACAACAAGGGCGAGAGCCGCAGGATCATGGCGGCGGATGGAACGGGAGCGGACGTCCGAAAGCTGACACATCCCGGGAGCGGCTCCTACGACATCGATGCCGCCATCTCTCCGGACGGATCGCAGGTCGCGTTCGAGCGCGATAACGCTGACGAGAGCGCCGCCGTTCTGGGCTTGATCGGCGCCGACGGCGAAGACGAGCAGACGCTCGACTTGGGCTGCGATGGCCTCTGCGACTACGAGCTTTCGCCGGGCTGGCTGCCCGGAGGCGACAGGTTCGCCTTCACACGAGTTGTCGGGCCCTATGACCCGGTCGGCGGAGGGGCAGCGTCAGCCGTTCTTCACACCGTCACCACCGAGGGAACCGACGTCGAGCGGTTCTCGCCCCTGGGGATTGATGGAGTTCTGGAGGACTACCGCCCGCGATTCTCTCCGGACGGGAGCTACTTCGTGTTCCTACGGGTGCGCAACGACCCGTTCGACTTCGCTGTCTTCCGCGCTGATGCCGACTTCTCGAACATTCGCCGGCTCACTCCCTGGAACCTGAACGCCGACCTGCCGGATTTGTCGCTCGCGACGTCGGGGCCCACGGAGGACCTAGTCGTCTTCGAGACATATGGCCACGGGGCGCCCAAGGGAGAGACACAGAACGTCGGGACAGTGCCAGCCACGTGCCCGACGGTGTCCGAGTGCCGCGACCAGATCGAGTACCTGACCCACAAGAAGCACGGGCCTGGAGCCGCCTTCAATCCCGCGTGGTCGCCTGAGGGTGACGAGGTCGCCTACGTGCAGTTCAGGGAGGGCAGCGAGACGAGGCATCCGGTCGGCGACATCTGGGCCATGAACCCCGACGGGAGCGGCAAGCACGCGGTCATCGACACACCTCGGTTCGACTATCGCCCGGACTGGGGGCCGGACGCGCCCTAGCGCGCGGGAATCTTGTCGGCGACCTCGAGGTGGGCGACTCGCTCATCGGTCTCGCCGTACGCGTTAAAGCCGGTCTCGCGGATGTAGTCGGCGTAGACGTCGGCGTCCTCGCGCGGCCGAATAGCCTCAGCTGCGCAAACTTTCGACGACGGAGGACTGATGGCAGAGCAGCTCTGGGGAGAAGAAACCGAGAAAGCGGTCGAGAACTTCCCTGTTTCCGGGCATCCCGTGCCCACCCCTGTGATCAGGGCGCTGGGCCGCCTCAAGGCGGCGGCCGCACGCGCCAACGCCGACCTCGGAAAGCTCGACTCCGAGATCGCCGAGAAGATCGCCGCCGCCGGTGACGCGATCGCGGCTGGCGAGCACGACGAGCAGTTCCCCGTCGACGTCTTTCAGACCGGCTCCGGCACCTCTTCGAACATGAACGCGAACGAGGTGATTGCGAACCTCGCCGGCGAGGACGTCCACCGCAACGACCACGTGAACATGGGGCAGTCGTCGAACGACGTCTTCCCGTCCGCCGTCCACGTTGCGGCGCTGGGCGAGGTCAACGACGACCTCCTGCCGGCGATGGAGGGGCTCGCGAAGACGCTTGCGGCCAAGGCCGACGAGTTCGACGACATCGTGAAGACGGGCCGCACGCACCTGATGGACGCGGTGCCGGTGACGCTCGGCCAGGAGTTCGAGGGGTACGCCGCGCAGATCAGCCTCGGTGCTGACCGGGTGCGCTCGACTCTTGCGCGCGTGGGACAGCTGCCGCTTGGCGGCACCGCGACCGGCACCGGGCTCAACACCCATCCCGAGTTCGCCGAGAAGGTGCGGGCGCTGGTCTCGAAGGACATGGGCATCGAGATCTCGGCGCCTCGCGACCCATTCGAGGCGCAGGCCAATCGCGACTCGCTGGTCGAGCTCTCGGGCGCCCTCAAGGTCGTCGCCGTCTCGATGATCAAGATCGCGAGCGATCTCGCGCTGATGGGCTCCGGCCCACGCGCCGGTCTCTCAGAGCTCCGGCTTCCCGAGTTGCAGAAGGGCTCGTCGATCATGCCCGGCAAGGTGAACCCGGTGATCCCGGAGGTCGTGATCCAGGTCGGCGACCAGGTGATCGGAAACGACGCGGCGATCACCGTCGCCGGCACTCAGGGACAGTTCGAGCTGAACGTGCGGGTGCCGCTCATTGCGCGGAACCTGCTCGACCAGATCAAGCTCCTCTCCGCCGCCTGTCGCCTTCTTGACGAGAAGTGCGTCGCCGGCATCGAGGCGAACCGCGAGCGGCTTGACGAGTACAAGGAGTCGAATCTCCAGGTCACGACCGCGCTGAACGAGATCATCGGCTACGACAAGGGTGCTGAGATCGTGAAGGAGGCGGCGTCGTCTGGCCGCACGGTCCGCGAGGTGGCAATTGAGAAGGGCGTCGAGGAGAAGGTCCTTGACGACGCGATCGATTTCGAGGCGATCGCAAAGCCGCACGGCTAGACGGTGCCCGCTCCGCTGATCGAGTTCCCCGCGGACGAGCCCGAGCGCGCGCTTGCGTTCTGGTCGGGACTTCTCGGGCTGGAGTTGACTGAACGCGGACCCGAACTCGGGTCCGGGTGGGAGGTCGAGCACGACGGGTTGCGCTTGGGCGTTCACGAGCGGGGCCGAGGGCCAGGGGACACGGCATCGCTGCCTTATCTCGCCGTCGGCGACATGAGCGCCGCCCTCGCTCGGGTCACCGAACTGGGGGGAGAGATCATCCATCCCGGCGATCGCTGGTCGATCTGCCGCGACTCCGAGGGCAGCCCGTTCGCCCTCAGCGCGTAACGTCTGGGCCAGCAATCGGACTCAGAATCACTGAGCAATCAACGAGGTGAGAGATGACTGAGACCACTGACAACGGCACGACTCCCGAGCGCACCGAGAAGGCGACCTTCGCCGCGGGCTGCTTCTGGAAGCCCGAGGCGTTCTATCGCGAGATGGACGGCGTCGTGGACACCGCCGTTGGCTACGAGGGTGGTCACGTCGACAACCCGACCTACGAGCAGGTGTGCACGGGCACGACCGGCCACGCCGAGGTCGTCCAGGTCGAGTTCGACCCGGAGAAGGTCTCGTACGAGACCCTCGTGGACAAGTTCTGGGAGATCCATGACCCGACCCAGGTGAACCGCCAAGGCCCGGACATCGGCGATCAATACCGAACCGCGATCTTCACCCACGGCGAAGAGCAAGCAGCGGCTGCGCAGCGCTCGCTGGAGCGCGAGCAGAAGAACCACAAAAAGCCGATCGCGACCCTGGTCGAGCCCGCAACCGGGTTCTGGATGGCCGAGGAGTACCACCAGTGCTACCTGGAGAAGCGCACCGGTAGCGGCGGGATCCTGTCATCGCTCTTCGGGCGCTAGCGCTCCTTCTCTCGGTAACGGGCATCGCGTTCGCGGCCACCGGCTGCGGCGATTCGGACGAGGACGAGCCGGGCGACGCTTTCGCCGAGGGCGACAGCACGCTGACGATCACGCTCGACCCCGACGGCCCAGACGGTTCCGAGAAGGAGATGACCGAGGAGGTGAGCTGCGGTGACAGCTCAGATGACGCGGCCTGCCTGGCCGTCGCCGAGATCGACGTAGACGCGCTTGGCCCAGTGTCGCCGGACACCGCGTGCACCGAGCTCTACGGCGGGCCCGACACCCTGTCGCTCGAGGGCACGATCGAGGGTGAAGACGTGGACGTCGACCTCACTCGCGTCAACGGTTGCGAAATCGAGCGCTTCGACGCCACGGTTCCGCTTCTCCAGGCGCTCTACCCCGACTACGAGCCGGGCGGATCGATAGCGCCCTAGCGGCCGAGGGTCCGCAGAAACGTTCCGGCGCTTACGCGCACGGGTGAGAGCAGCTCGCGGATTTCTGACAGGCCGGCGCGGAGTTCGGCGTCGCCGCCCTCGACGGGCATCATCGAGTCCTGGAGCTCGGAGAGGATCAGGTCGGCTTGAGTCGCTGCGGCGACCGCCTCCTGGATGAAGCCCTTGGCGCCCTGCGAGGGCGGGCCGACAGGCTTCGGCTCGGGCTCGTCGGTGTCGCGCGACACGCGCTGGGCGAAGCCGGTGCGCGTGCGCTTGTTTCGCACGTAGGCCTTCTGGACGGGCCGAAAGAGCTCGTCCTCGAGCCTGTCGGCCGAGCCGGTGGCGAGTAGCTCGAACGCCTCGCCGAGCGCGGCAACGCTGCGGGCCAGTTCCTCCTCAGCGGCCTCGAGGTCGCCGATGATGCGGTCGCGTGCTTCGGCAGTCGTGAAGGCCACGGGGCGAGGTTAGACATGTGCTTTGCATGGGAAGCGCACAACTCGCGACATAATGCGCGGGCGATGCCGGAGCGAAACGTTGAGATAGTGCGGCGCGCGGTGGACCACTTCAACGAGCTTGGGTTCGACGGCTTCAGCACCAGTGATCTGATCACTGACGACATCGAGTTCCACGAACCTCCAGAGCAACCGGCCCCGCGCGTGGCCCGCGGCCGCGAAGGTGTGCGACGGCTAAGCGCGGAGTTCGATTCTGCATGGGAGGAACACAAGAGCGAGCCTCAGGAGATAAGAGCCCTGGACGCCGATCGCGTACTTCTCACCACAGTTGAGCACCTCAGGGGACGCGACGGCATCGAGTTGGAGGCCCCACTCGTGAGCCTCTTCACGCTGCGTGATGGCAGGATCGCGCGCTGGCAAGCGTTTTGGGACAGGCAGAAGGCGCTGGAAGCTGCTGGGCTTTCAGGGGATGGTGCTGTTGAAGAGAAGCGCTAGCGGTCGCTAGCGATTCGATAGCCGCAGCCGCTGCTAGCGCACCTCGAACGAGGAGTGCCCAGCTCACCGTTCGAGTTCCGGTGTAGGCCCTACAGGTTCACAGCCACGTACTTCGTCTCGAGGTACTCGAGGATGCCCTCGTTGCCGCCCTCGCGGCCGACCCCGGACTGTTTGACGCCGCCGAACGGCGCGCCGGCGTTGGAGACCATGCCCTGGTTGAGGCCGATCATCCCCGTCTCGAGCGCCTCGCAGACGCGGAGCGCGCGCTTGAGGTCCGACGTGTAGACGTACGAGACGAGGCCATACTCGGTCTTGTTGGCCGCCTCGATCCCTTCTTCGTCCGACGAGAAGGTCGCGATCGGAGCCACGGGGCCGAAGATCTCTTCGCTTAGGACTTGCGCGTTGTCGGGGACCCCCGCGAGGACCGTGGGCTCGAAGAAGTAGCCCTCTCCCTCGCGCGCAGAGCCGCCGGTGACGCACGTTGCGCCCTTCGAGACCGCGTCGTCGACGAGCTCCTTCACCTTGTCACGCTGGTTGCCGTCGATCAGCGGGCCGACTTCGGTGCCCTCCTCAGAGCCGCGGCCGACCTTCATCGCGCCCATCTTCTTCCCGAGCTTCTCGGCGAACTCGTCGGCGAGCGACTCATGGACGTGGAAGCGGTTGGCCGAGGTGCACGCCTCGCCGACGTTCCGCATCTTCGCGATCATCGCGCCCTCGATAGCGTCGTCGATATCGGCGTCCTCGAAGACCAGGAAGGGCGCGTTGCCGCCGAGTTCCATCGAGACCTTCAGGACGTTGTCGGCGGCCTGAGCGATCAGCTTGCGGCCGACCTCCGTCGAGCCGGTGAAGGAGAGCTTGCGAAGGCGCGAGTCGCCGATGATGGGCTCGGACACGTCGCCTGACTTCTTCGACGTGATCACGTTCAGGACGCCACCAGGCAACCCGCAGTCCTCCAGGAGCTTGGCGAGCGCCAGCATCGAGAGCGGGGTCTGCTGCGCCGGCTTTACGACCATCGTGCAGCCCGCGGCCAGGGCCGGCCCGATCTTCCGCGTGCCCATCGCGTTCGGGAAGTTCCAGGGGGTGATGAAGTAGCAAGGCCCGACCGGCTGGCGCATGACGAGGACGCGGCTCGCGCCGTTCCCTGCGTTCTTGTAGTAGCCGTCGATCCGGAGCGCTTCGCCCGCAAACCAGCGGAAGAACTCGGCGGCGTACGTGATCTCGGCCTTGGACTCGGCCACCGACTTGCCCATCTCGAGCGTCATCAAGAGCGCGAGATCGTCGGCCTTCTCCCCGAGCGCCTTGAACGCGTCGTGCAGGATCTCAGAGCGCTCGTTCGGCGCGGACGCCGCCCAATCGGCCTGTGCCGCGCACGCCGCGTCCATCGCGGCCTTCGCGTCCTCGGGCGTGCCGTCGGCGACCTCGCACACGGTCTCGCCTGTCGAAGGGTCCTCGATCGCAAGCTTTCCGCCGCCTGAGGCATCGCGCCACTCGCCGCCGATCAGAAGCTGGTTCGGTGCCTCGTCGATGACCTTCTGCTCGTCGGCATTCAACGCCATGTGGAACTCCTCCTCGTTTCGCAGTATCCAGGCACACTAGCCAGGGACGGTCGAGGCAAACCGAGACTTTGGACGCCTTCGCCTGTTGCCGACGTATAGGGGGAGGGAATGTGAAGGGACGACTCTCATACCTCGCACTCGGACTCGTGGCCGCCGCCGCGCTGGCCGTGCCTACTCAGGCGCAGGGCGCGGGGTGGAAGATCGAGGGCCGCGGCTTCGGGCACGGCGTCGGCATGAGCCAGTACGGCGCGTTCGGCTTTGCCCAGCACGGTAAGTCCTACAGCCAGATCCTCCGCCACTACTACACCGGCGTGAACGTCGCCAACGCGGACACCAGAAGCGTCCGCGTGCTGATCGCGACCGGGCTGGGATCCATCGGCTTTCGGCGACGCGAAGAAGGCCTGCGGGAAGCGCCTCAACAACAACGAGACCTACTCCTTCCGCCTCGTCGGGGGAACCGTGACGCTTCGCAGGCCCAACGGATCGAAGCTTGCTGGATGCGGCCAAGAAGGGTCGGCCAGGGGCGGGGGCTCCGTCCGGTTCGCCGGAGTGGGCACGTACCGGGGAGACCTGCGGGCGCGGAACGTCGGCGGCACGCTCTACGCCATCAACAAGGTCGGGCTCGAGGGGTACATCCAGGGCGTGATACCCAACGAGTCTCCCGCGAGTTGGCCCCAGGACGCGCTTCGCGCACAGGCCGTCGCTGCCCGCTCCTACGCCCTTGCGACCAGGGTCGGCGGCGACGGATACGACCTCTACGACGACGTTCGCAGCCAGGTCTACGGCGGCAAGAGCTCCGAGACCCCGGCAACGAACAAGGCAGCCAGGAAGACCTCTCGAGAGGTCATCAAGAGCGGCGGCAACGTGGCGACCGCCTTCTTTTTCTCGACCTCAGGCGGAGAAACGGAGAACAGCGAGTTCGGCTTCTCCGGCGGCAGTCCGCGCCCCTATCTGAAGGCCGTCAACGACCCGCATGACAACACCTCCCCGCACCACCGCTGGACCGTTCGCTACTCCCAGGGCGAGATGGAGTCGAAGCTCTCGGGGCTGTTCGGAGGCAACCTGAAGAAGATCAAGGTCCTGAAGACCGGCCGGTCTCCGCGGATCGTCGAGGCGCGTGTCGTCGGCTCGAACGACTCGTCGACCGTCTCGGGCGACACGCTGCGCTTCCGCCTGGGCCTGCGCTCGACCTGGGCGAGATTCAAGAAGCAGTAGAAGCTCTAGCCGTCGGAAAACGGCTGGAGCGGCACGCCGTGGTCCGTGTCCCGGGTGCCGAGCTCGTAGACGGCGGCGCCGGCCACCTCGACCCGCGCGTGCTTTTGGTCCGGCCGCTCGATCTTCAGCTCGATGTCTGCGATCGAGCAGTTGAGGGCGTTGTGCTCGGGGCCGGCCGGGTCGGCGTAGACCCACGCGACGAAGTCCTTGACCGGGGCGCCAACGCGCCCTTTCACGTTCACGTTCTTGCCGGGGAAGGTGAAGGAGCAGCCGTCCGGTCCCTCTTCGACCTCGGTTCCGTACGTCTTGCCGATGCCGCCCAGCGTGTACGCCTCACCATCCAGGACCAGCCGGCCGTTGGCGATCCACGGCGTCGTCACCGGGCCCAGCTTGATCCGCCCCGCGGCGATGTCGAGGTAGTCGCCAGGGTTTCCGCCCAGATCCGATGCCTGGATCCAGGTCCAGCGCTCGGCATGCTCGGCGCCCCAGTTATGGCCGATCATGCCGGGCCACCCGTCGAGCTCGATCGTCTCGCCGGCGATCTCGACCCGGCCGGAGAACAGCGTGTACGGGTGGGGACTCAGCATTTTTGTCTTCGGCAGCTTCGCCGTGTACATACGCTCGCTGGGCAGGTGGCGGAGCGGCTCGGCGTCGCCGGTGAAGCTCAAGTCCCACGAAGCGTGGGGCGCGTCGCCGGAGATCGAGCCCCTTGCCGAGTCGGGGCCGAGCACCGCGTCGCCGATGCTGATGTAAGCGCCATCCGGTGCGGACACCTCTGCCGCGGGAAAAGTCGCTTTGGTCGCGTGCGGACCCGGCGCGCCCGCGTTGAAGGACGTCAGCCAGAGCGAGCCCTGGACCGGCTCTGAGGGGCGCTGGTGCGTCGTATGGCGAAGCCAGATCGAGCGGCCGCCGCCCGGCGCAGACGCCTTTAGATAGAAGCTCTCGTAGTGCCCCTTGTCCTGAGGGACGCCCGGAAACCGCGCCTGGGTTCTCACGCCAAAGCCTTCATCGAGCGGTGAACCTAACATTGAGAAGAGTGGATCGAGAGGCGGCCAGGGGTCTAGCGGTCATTCTGGGGCTGGTTGTGACCTTCGCGGTCGCGATCGCCGCCCTGGTGCTGGGCCTTGGGCTGGGTGGCTCAGAAACCGCCGACGTCGAGATCGAGGAGATTTCCCGCGAGGCACGCTCGGACTCGACGCTCGCGTCGGGCGATCCGCTCGCGTGGTCTCCCGAGACGTCAAACGAACTGGCCAAGCGGGCGGAGCTCGGGACGTCCCACGTCATCTACGAGAAGAGCCCAAGCGGCGTGATGGCCTCCGCTGAGCGCACGGCCAAGTGGCGCAAGGACATCGA
Source organism: uncultured bacterium (assembly GCA_963786495.1). GTDB lineage: Bacteria > Actinomycetota > Thermoleophilia > Solirubrobacterales > 70-9 > JALZKA01. The sequence continues at coordinate 1,141,268 of CAWAZL010000002.1, forward strand.
AGCGGCAGCGCGGCCGGCCGGGGTCGATCCCGACACGCTCGAGGCAATCGTCTTCTTGGAAAGCGCGGGCCGCTCGCAGGTGATGGCCGACGGGACTCCGAACTCCGCATCGGGTCTCACTCAGATCATCCCTTCGACCGCGACGGACTTCCTCGGCATGCAGGTCGACCTGCCTCGGAGCGTCGCGCTTACCAAGGAGATCAACAAGGCGCTTGCGAAGGGCAAGGGCGAGCTCGCGTCTCGCCTCATCGAACAGCGGAAGAGCGCCGACGAGCGCTTCAATCCGAAGCTCGCGCTCGAAGGAGCCGCCCGCTACCTCCAGATCGCAACCGATCGGTTCGGCTCGGAGGAGCTCGCCGTGGCCTCGTACCACATGGGGATCGGCAACCTCGAGAACGTCATCGCCGCATACGTCGACGGGGATGAGGCGGGCTCGACCGCGGCGACCGTCGCGGAGAATGAGATCGACTACGCCCGCCTCTACTTCGACTCCTCGCCGCAGAACCACGAAGAAGCCTGGGAGCTCCTGTCCGGGTTCGGGGACGACTCGTCCCTCTACTCGTGGCGGGTACGCGCCTCGGCGGGGATCATGGAGAACTTCCGCAGCGATCCCGCGGCGCTCGAAGAGGCGGTCCTCCTCGCCACCGAGAAGGCAACGCTCGAGGAGACCTACCACCCAGAGGACTCAACGGAGATATTCGAGACGCCCGAAGACGTGATCGATGCGACTGACGACGGCGAGCTCGCGAGGGTGCCGAGCGATCGCTCTTACGGGTTCAAGCTGGCGGGGCAGGCGGGCGAGCTGGCCGAAGAGCTCGACGTCGACCCCGCGACCTACCGCGTGCTTCGCCCGCAGGCGCTCGCCGCACTCACCTATCTGGCTGGCAAGGTGCGCGCCGTCTCGGGCGAGGCGAAGCCGCTCACCGTCACGAGCGCAACGCGCGACCAGGAGTACCAGGACCTCCTGGTCGGCATCAACTCGGAGGCGACGACCGAGTACTCGCTTCACACGACCGGTTGGTCGTTCGACATCCGCCGGAAGTACGCGTCGGACCGCCAGGCGAAGGCGTTCCAGTTCGCCCTCGACCGCCTGCGGGCGCACGCGATCCTCGACTACGCCTACGAGCCCGCCGCCATCCACGTCACCGTCTCGGAGAACGCAGACGTGCTCCTCGACGACTGACCGAGGAGGCCTAGACCTTCACGGTCATGACGTCGCCGTCGGCCATCACGTAGTCGCGTCCTTCGAGGCGCAGCTTGCCGACGTCGCGAGCCCCGGCGTAGCCACCGGAATCCACCAGGTCGCGCCAGCCGACCACCTCGGCGCGGACGAATGCGGCCTGGATGTCGCCGTGGATCTTTGCCGCCGACTCCCAGGCGGTCGAGCCACGAGGCACGTTCCGGGCCATCGCCTCCTTGTCCTCGCCGGCGGTGAAGAAAGTGATCAGGTCGAGGAGCTCGAACGCGGTGCGGATCACCCTGGCCAAGCCGGATTCGGACACGCCCATCTCGCCGCGCAGCTCCGTCGCCTCCTCCGGGTCGTCGATCTCGGCGAGCTCGGACTCGATCCTGGCGCTGATCGCAACAGCCTGGGCGCCGGCGCCGCGCGCGTGCTCGGCAACCGCTTCGGGCACCTCGTCGGAGCCCTCGTCGACGTTCGCCACGTAGAGGATCGGCTTCGAGGTCAGAGCCTGCAACTGGCGCGTCGCTTCCGGCGCCTCGGCCGGGACCGGGACCTCCCGCACGGGGCGGCCGTCCTCGAGCGCCTTAACGACCTGTTCGAGCCAGTCCCGTTCGGCCACGAGCTCCTTGTCGAGCGAGCGTGCCTGCTTCGTCACGCGCTCGAGCCGGCGGGTCGCCTGGTCGAGGTCGGCGGCCAGGAGCTCGAGCTCGATCAGCTCGATGTCCTCCTGTGGGTCGACGCGGCCCTCCGGGTGGGGCACGGCGCTCGCGGCATGGGAGCGCACCACATGGCAGATCGCGTCCGTCTCGCGAATGGCGGCCAGGAACCGGTTGCCGAGGCCTTCGCCCTCCGACGCGCCACGAACCAGGCCGGCGATGTCATGGAACTCGATCGTCTCGAGGACGACGGATGACGACCCTACGGTCTCGGCGACGGCCTCCAGCCGCTCGTCCGGAACTCCGACCACCGCAACGTTCGGATCGATCGTCGTAAAGGGATAGTCCCCAGTTTCAGCGCCCCCCTGCGTCAGCGCATTGAAAAGAGTGGACTTCCCCGCGTTCGGAAGCCCGACGATCCCAACCTTCATGGCGCGGGGTCTGACCCCTCAACCGATTCGGTTGAGCCTGCCTCGGCATCGGCGGGGTCTGACCCCTCAGTCGACGCTGGAGACGCCGGCTGCGAGGCCACGAAATCAGCCATCCGCTCCTCGAGCGTTCGCTCGCCCACGCCGGGGACCAAGCCGCCGAGCACGACGCCGAACGCCGCGCCGGCGATGACGTCGGACGGGTAGTGCATGCCCAGGTACGGACGCCCGATGCAGATCGCCGTGGCCAGGGCGTAAAGAGGGACGCGGGTGCGGGGCTCAACCCTTCCTAGCGCTGTGGCCGCTGCCATCGACGAGGTCGAGTGGGCTGACGGGAAAGACAGCTTCGAGGGCGCCCGCGCGAGCGGCGGGTGGTCCTCGAGGATGGGCCTTTCGCGGCCGATGGCCAGCTTCACGCCGTAGTTCACGACGACGGCCCCAGGGCCGGTGGCCGCTGCGATGAGCCAACGCTTTCGCTTCTCCTCGTCACGCGCGGCACCCGCCAAGCCGATGAGCGCCCACACGGCGGCGTGCTCGCCGATGAGTCCAAGGCCCTTGACCACACCCTCGGAAACCGGATCGTGAGGCGCCTTGGTCCGGAAGAACCGCAGGATCGCCTGATCGGCGGACCCGAGCGCGCCCCGGATGCCGGGCTTTCGGACCGGCGAGCGCGCGCTACGGCGCCGTGCGAGCAGCCAGTCGATCCTTCGCTCCGGCCTGGTCTTTGTGAAGGGACTCCGCACGGGCAGGCGAGGATACGGCGGGAGGGTTCTCTCACATCTCCCGGCGAAACAGCCGCATGGAGGCTTCGCCCGCTCGCATCCGCGCTCCGCGTTCCTTCCAGCGCTCCTCGGTGATCTCGTCGGAGCGCTTGATGTCCTTCTCGAACTGCTCCGTGAGCAGGCTCGCGAGGTGGGAGTCCCAGACCCCCAGCATGATCTCGTCGTGCAGCTGGAACGAACGGTTGTCGAAGTTGACCGTCCCAACCGAGGACCAGCACCCGTCGACGGTCAGCGACTTCGCGTGAAGCATCGTCGGCTGGTACTCGAAGAGCCGGACTCCGGCTTCCAGCAAAGCGCCATACGAGTCGCGGCCCGCCACCCTGACGAAACCCTTGTCAATGTGCGGTCCCGGGACGAGGATGCGGACGCCTACCCCCCTTTCGGCCGCATCGCAGAGGGCGTCGGTGAACGCCGGCCGTGGGACGAAGTAGGCCGAGGTCAGATCGAGCGACTCGCGGGCCGAGGCAATTGCGAGGTAGTAGAGCGTTTCGACGTTCGTGTCGCCCACGCCGGACTTCGAGCGGACGAGCTGCATCTGCCCGCCCTCCTCGGACGGCTCGAGGTGCGGCAGATACTCCTGGCCGGAGAGCACTTCTCCGGTCGCCTCCAGCCAGTGCTCGGTGAAGCAACCTTGAAGGTGGCGAACCACGGGTCCCTTCAGGCGGACGTGCGTGTCGCGCCAATGGTCTTCGTCCTGGGCATCGCCGGTCCACTCCTCGGCGATCCCGACGCCTCCCGTCATGCCTACCTTCCCGTCCGCGACCAGGACTCGACGGTGTGAGCGGTTGGCCAGGCGGCGCATCGTGTAGGGGCGAATGGGCCGGAAGCGGTGGACTACGGCTCCGGCCTCGTTCATGCGGGCGATCTGGTCAGAGTCCATCTGCACGGATCCAAGCGCGTCCAGAAGGACCTTCACTTCGACTCCCGCCCGAGCGCGCTCGCAGATCGCGTCCGTGAGCTCTTCCGTGATGTCGCCTCTCCAATAGACGTAGGTCTCGAACGTCAGGGTCCTTTCGGCGCTGCGGATTGTGTCCAGCAGGGCCGGGAAAATCTCGTCCCCGTTCACGAACAGCTCGACCTCGGAGCCCTCGGAGATTGGAGCCCCCGTCAAGGCCTCAGAAGCTCGCAGGAAGTCGGGCGAGTCGACCTCGAGCGTCGTGCCCAGGTCGTAGCCGAACGCACCCTCGCGCCGATGGCGGAGGCTGTCGGAGACGTACCAGCCGGCCCCGGCGGCCGCTATGCCCGCAGGCCACGCCCAGCGCGCCGCGGACGGCTTCGGCTTGCTCCACGGCGCTCTCAACCCACGATCACCTCGACGGCATCCGGGTCCACCCGAAAGGAAGACGTTCCGGCCTCGACGAGTTCACCGTCGACGTTCCAGCTGACCACTCCGTCCAGCTCGACCTCAACCGAGGTGCAGCGGACCTTTGTCACGCCCTCCTGCTCGCCGATGCCTCCGCGCCTCAGGCCGTAGGCGTGCTGCACGAGTTTTAGGCGCGAGCCACCCTCGATCACGACTACGTCGAGCTTTTGGTCCGACAGCTCGGTCTCGATGGAGGAGCCTCCGCCGAACGCACCGGAGCAAGCCACCGTCACCTGCCATGCCTCACCGCTGTGGATCTCGTTCTCATCGCAGCGCACGGCGCACTCGATCGGCTCCTCCTGAGCACCCGCACGCGCCGCACCCACTGCATACGCGAGAGGGCCGAGCCTCTCCTTGAGGCCGTCCGCGTGCTCGGCGGCGGCGGGAGGAAGACCAGTGCTTGCGACGTTCACGAAGGGGCGGTCCCCCATCCGGCCGATGTCAAGGAGGCGTGTCCGGGCTCCCGTCGCGGCGAGCTCGCACGCTTCGTTGAGGTCGAGGGGGATCTCGAGCTCGCGAGCGAAGTCGTTCGCGGTGCCGGTGGGGATGACCGCGAGGCTGATACCGGCGCGCGCCGCCGGCGCGGCGACGCACCCGAGTGAGCCGTCGCCGCCGGCGACGACGATTCGATCGGGGTTCGCTGCGACCGCGTCGCCGATCGAATCGAGTGGGAACTCGCGCACCTCGAGGCCTTTGGCGCGCAGGCATTCTGCGACCTCGTCAGCGTCGCCCGAGCCCGAGTCGGGATTGGTAAGGAGGGCGATCGAACGCATCGGGGGACGGTAGCGGCCAATTGGTTTGGGCTCGGCGGATCCGTGGCACTGATAGGTCATCAGGGCGTACGCCGTGGGGGTCAGCGGCGCCGGAACACACTCACAGGGAGATTCTCTTGACCAAGAAGCTCTTGAGCGTGGCGCTTGCCGTGCTCGCCATTTGTGGGCTCCTCGCGGCGGGCGCGACGAGCTCGAACAACACCAACAGCAGCGATGCATTCGAAGAGTCGGCTGACCTTCGTGACGCCGTTTCCGCAAAGGGCGTGATGAAGCATCTGCGGAAGCTCCAAGAGATCGCAGATGAGAACGGGGACAATCGCGCCTCCGGCACTCCGGGCTACGACGAGTCCGCGGACTACGTCGCGAAGAAGATGGAGCAGGCCGGATACGACGTGGTACGCCAGCCATTCGAGTTCGAGGCTTTCACCGAGGAGACCGAGGCGACGTTCGAGCAGACCGCGCCGGATGACGTCGAGTACGTCTACGGCGAGGATTTCATCACCGCCGATTTCTCGGGCTCGGGCGACGTGACAGCGCCACTGGAGGCCGTGGATCTCGTGCTTCCGCCAGGCGCAGAGCCATCCTCCTCCAGCAGCGGTTGCGAGGCGGATGACTTCACCGGGTTCACCCCGGGCAACATCGCGCTGATCCAGCGCGGCACCTGCGACTTCGCCGTGAAGGCGGATAACGCCGACGCGGCCGGCGCCTCCGGCGTCGTCCTGTTCAACGAAGGACAGGAGGGCCGAACGGACCTGCTGGGTGCGACGCTCGGCGAGCCGCGGCGTGACATCCCGGTGATCGGACTGACGTTCGAGCTCGGCAACGAGCTCGCGAACGGCGAGACCGACGGGCCGACCGGAATCACGGTCCACCTGGTCACTGACACGTCGTCGGAGATCGTCACGACCGAGAACGTCATCGCGACGTCCGAGAAAGGCGACCCGGACAACGTTGTCATGGCCGGCGCCCATCTGGATTCCGTCGACGACGGGCCGGGCATCAACGACAACGGCTCGGGTTCCGCGGGGATCCTGGAGACGGCTATCCAGATCTCGAAGCTCGGCATCAAGCCGAAGAACCAGCTCCGCTTCGCATGGTGGGGAGCTGAGGAGTCCGGCCTGGTCGGCTCGACCGAGTACGTGAACCTGCTGACCGAAGAGGAAGGCGCCAAGATCGCGCTCTACCTCAACTTCGACATGATCGGGTCGCCGAACTTCGCGCGATTCATCTATGACGGAAACGGGTCGGCATTCGGCCAGTCCGGCCCTGACGGCTCGGACACGATCGAGCGGACGTTCCAGCGCTACTTCTCGGATGCGGACCTGACTTCGGGTCAGACCGCGTTTGACGGGCGCTCCGACTACCTACCGTTCATCGAAGTCGGGATTCCGGCCGGCGGCCTGTTCACGGGTGCCGAGGACGTGAAGACCGAGAACGAGCAACTCGCGTACGGCGGCACCGCCGGCGAGGCGTTCGATCCCTGCTACCACGCGGCGTGCGACGACATCTCGAACGTCTCGAAGCGCGCTCTCGAGCAGATGACCGACGCGGTGGCCCACTCGGTCCACAAGTTCGCGTTCGATCTGAAGTTCGTGCGCGAAGAGACGGACGAGAGGCGCCAGGCGCGAGCAACGGCTCGGGGCACGACCCGAGACCGCGCAGGCAACACCTACGTGCGTTAGGCGCGCGTCACAGACGATTGGAACGGCGAGGCGTCCCTCACGGGGCGCCTCGTCTCGTTCCGGCTGTACGGTCCCGGTGCAGATGGAAGCCGCAGGGGACGAACGCCTTCGCGAATACGAACGTGGCTTCCGGCGCGCGGGGTTGCCGCTGTTCATCGCGGAGCGCTCTGCCGCGACGGACATCTTCAATCGCGCCGTCCCGCTGATCGGCTTCGTCTTCCTGGCCGAGGTGCTCGGCGCGCTCAATCTCGAGTGGTCACCGCTGGCCAATGTCGCGGCGGTCGCAGCAGCTCTCGCGATCTTCCTGATCGGGATCATGCTTCTGAACCGTGCCCGCGGCCGCCCAGTCCGGGCGATTCCGCAGGACGTCGGCAAGACGGAGCTCGCGCTCTTCGTGATCGTTCCGGCGGTTCTGCCGCTCATCTTCGGCGGGCAGTGGCGCAGCGCCCTCGTGACCGCGGGCGGCAACCTCGTGCTGCTCGGCCTGATCTACGCGGTCGTGGGGCTTGGGCTCGTCTCGATCCTCCGCTGGACGCTGGGACGGTTGGTCGGCCAGCTTCGCGCCTCGTTTGAGCTGTTCGCGCGAGCCGTGCCGCTGTTGATGATCTTCTCGGTCGTCCTCTTCCTGACCGAACGAGGTCTGGCAGGTCTTCACGTCCGTCGAGCCGGCCTCGCTCGCGATCCTGACGGGCCTGTTTGTGCTCCTCGGGACGAGCTTTCTCGTCGCGCGCCTGCCGCGTGAAGTCAAGGCGCTCGAGCGGGAGGCGGATGCGGAAGCGCCGCCCCTCGACCGCCGCGAGCTCGTCAACGTCGGCCTCGTCATGTTCGTGAGTCAGGCGCTTCAGGTGCTCTTCGTGAGCCTCGCGATCGGCGGCTTCTTCATCGCACTCGGTGTCCTCGCTGTCGATGGAGCGATCACCCAGGACTGGACCGGGAGCCAGCCGCACGACATCATCAAGTTCGATCTCTTCGGCCACGAGGCGATCCTCAGCGAGGAGCTATTGCGCGTGGCCGGAGCGATCGCCGCCTTCACCGGGCTCTACTTCGCGATCTCGATGCTCACCGACGACGTCTACCGGCGTGAGTTCTTAGAAGAACTGACCTCCGAGATGCGCGAGAGCTTCTGCAGGCGGGCGGAGTATCTGCGGCTGCGAGGGAAGCCAAGCGCATAGATTGCGGGGTATGGACTATCCCGAGACCGACGTCACATCCTTCGTCCTCGAGCGTGCTGAAGAGCTCGGCGACAAGCCCGCCTTCATCGACGGCCCGACCGGCCGCACGCTCACCTACGCAGAGCTTGACCAGGCGACGCGGGGCCTCGCCGCTGGGCTCGCCGCGCGCGGCTTCGGGCCCGGCGACTGCCTGTGCGTCTACATGCCGAACCTGCCCGAGTACGCGGTCGCCTTCCACGGCGTCGCCCGCGCCGGCGGCAAGGCTTCGACCGCCAACCCGCTCTACACCGCCCGCGAGCTCCAGCACCAGCTCGAGGACTCCGAGTCGAAGTACCTCTTGACCATTCCGCAGTTCCTGGACGTGGCGACAACCGCCGCGGAGGCAGCGGGCGTCGAGGAGATCTTCGTCGTCGGCGAGGCCGACGGCGCGACGCCGCTCTCCGAGCTCATGGGCGATCCCGCGGATGCGCCGGACGTCGACATCTCGGGCGAGGACCTCGCCGTTCTGCCCTACTCGAGCGGCACGACCGGCCTGCCCAAGGGCGTGATGCTCACCCACGCGAACCTGGTTGCCAACCTCGTCCAGATCCAGGACGCCTTCGGGATCTCCGAGGACGACGTGCTCGTCGGCGTTCTGCCCTTCTTCCACATCTACGGGCAGACGGTGATCATGAACCAGGGCCTCCGCTCCGGGGCGACGATCGTCTCGATGCCGCGCTTCGACCTCGACCAGTTCCTCGACCTGATCCAGGAGCACGAGATCTCGCGGCTCTACGTGGTGCCGCCGATCGCGCTTGCGCTCGCCAAGCATCCGGCGGTGGACGAGCGCGACCTCTCGTCGGTCAAGACCGTGATGTCCGGCGCCGCGCCCCTGGGGGCGGAGCTTTCCGACAAGGTCGCCGAGCGCCTCAAGTGCGACGTGATCCAGGGCTACGGCATGACCGAGACCAGCCCCGTCACCCACATCGTCCGCCCCGACGGCGAGAACCGCCCGGGCTCGATCGGCCCGGAGCTCGTGGACACCGAGTGCCGGATCGTCGACGTCGAGTCCGGCGAGGATGCGGCCGAGGGCGAGCGCGGCGAGCTCTGGATCCGCGGCCCGCAGGTGATGGCCGGCTACCTCAACAACGACGAGGCGACCGCGGCGACGATCGACTCGGACGGCTGGCTACACACCGGCGACATCGCCACCCGCGACGAAGACGGCTTCTACTACATCGTCGACCGGCTCAAAGAGCTCATCAAGTACAAGGGCTTCCAGGTGCCGCCGGCCGAGCTCGAGGCGATCCTGATCAACCACCCCGACGTAGCCGACTGCGCTGTCATCGGCGTGCCCGACGAGGACGCCGGCGAGATCCCGAAGGCGTTCATCGTCCCGGCTGCCGGCACCGACCTGGATCATGACGCCCTGATGGCCCATGTCGCCGAGCAGGTCTCACCCCAAAAGAAGGTGCGCCAGGTCGAGGAGATCGACGAGATCCCGAAGTCCGCCTCGGGAAAGATCCTGAGGCGGGTTCTGATGGACCGGGAGAACTAGCGTCGCACGAGGTGCCAGGCAACCCGCTTCGCGGGTGCCAGGCACCAGGGAACTAGCCGCTGAACCCGATGCCGCGTGCCGGGTCGGCGACGCGGATGAAGACGACGGTCGCCAGGTTCAAAGAGACGCTGCCTTCGGGGGTCTTCAGGTCGTGCCAGCCTCTGCCCACCTCGACGGCCTTCCGGAGCTCGCCGAGCTCCTTGTCCGCGAGCTTCACGGACAGGACCTGCCCGATCCCGAATCCGATTTCGACCTTCGTGTCTTCTGGCATTTCAGTGTCCCTTCGCGGGTTGAACGATTTCGGTGAGCACGCCGCCAGTCGAGCGGGGGTGGAGGAAGGCGACCTTGCTCTGGCGGATGCCGGTGCGCGGCTCGGAGTCGATCAGCTCGATGCCCGCGTCCGCGAGTTGGGCGAGCGCGGCCGAGATGTCGTCGACGCGATAGGCGACGTGATGCAGGCCCGGGCCTTTGCGCTCGAGGAACTTGCCTACCGGGGTGTCGGGGCCGAGTGGGCTCAGGAGCTCGACGTGGCAGTCGCCGACGTCAAGTAGGACGGCTTCGACGCCCTGCTCCTCCACTGTCTCGCGGTGAGAGAGGGGCATCGCCATCGAGCCCTCATAGAGGGCAAGCGATGCCTCGAGGTCGTCGGTCGCAACGCCGATGTGATCGATCAGGCCGAACATCCGGCCCGAGTGTATTTGGGCCTATGAGGCGTCCTCGCGGCTCGGCTCGCCGTCCTCGGTCGCATAGACCTGGGCCGGCAGGGATGCGTCATCCGAAGGCTGGTCTTCCGGTGCGCCGCCGTTCTTCGAGCGGTGGGCCTCCATGATCTCCTTGATCTCGTCGTGCTCGATGACCTCGTTCGCGAGAAGCTGTTCGGCGACCAGGTCGAGCAGGTCACGGTGATCGGAGAGAAGCTGGTGGGCGCCGCGGTAGGCCTCCTCGGCGATCGCCTGGACCTCCTCGTCGCGGATCTGGCGGAGAGCCTCTGAGGTCCTGAAGTCCTGGCTCGGCACCTGGTGCGAGCGAATGTGAGTGCCCATCGCGTAGTCGTCGACCATGGAGCGGGCGATCGCGGTGACGCGTTTCAAGTCGTCGGAAGCGCCGGTGGTGATCCGGCCGAAGGTGATCTGCTCGGCGACGCGACCGGCCAGGAGGACCTTCATGTAGTCGATCAGCTCTTGGCGGGTCTTTAAGTAGCGGTCCTCCTGCGGCAGGTTGAGCGTGTAGCCGAGCGCCTTACCGCGCGGAACGATTGAGACTTTCTGGACCTTGTCGACCGAGGGAAGGAGCTCCGAGGCGATGGCGTGCCCGGCCTCGTGCCAGGCGATGACCTTCTTCTCGTGGTCAGTGATGATCTTCCGCGACTCGAGGCCCGCCACGACGCGCTCCAGCGCGTTGTCGAAGTCGGCCTGGGTGATGAAGTCACGCTGGTTGCGGCCGGCCAGGATGGCCGCTTCGTTGGCGAGGTTGGCGAGGTCGGCGCCGGTGAGCCCAGAGCCGTGGCGGGCGACCCGCTCGAGGCTCACGTCCTGCCCCAGCGGCTTGGACGCGGTGTGGACCTCCAGGATCTCGATCCGGCCCTTGCGGTCGGGCGGCGGGACGAAGACCTGGCGGTCGAAACGGCCGGGGCGAAGAAGCGCCTTGTCGAGCTTCTCCAAGAGGTTCGACGCGGCCATGACTACCACGTTGTCCTGGGAGTCGAAGCCGTCCATCTCGACGAGCAGCTGATTGAGAGTCTGATCGCGCTCGCCGGAGACGTCCGAGCCGCGGGCGGCCCCCACGGCGTCGAGCTCGTCGATGAAGACGATCGCGGGCGCGGCTTCGCGGGCCTCCTTGAAGAGCCGCCGGATGCGCGCCGCGCCGAGGCCGGCGAACATCTCGATGAAAGACGAGGCGGACTGGGACAGAAAGGTTGCGCCCGACTCGTGGGCCACGGCCTTCGCGAGAAGCGTCTTACCGGTGCCGGGGGGGCCGTGGAGAAGGATCCCCTTCGGGACCTTGGCGCCCAGGCGCTTGAAGCGCTTTGGGTCTGAGAGAAACTCGACGATCTCGCGCAGCTCGTCCTTCGTCTCGTCAACGCCTGCAACGTCGGCGAAGGTCACGGTTTGCTTCGACTTGGAGCTGATTTCCTGGGGCTTCGTCCGCGGCATCAGCCGCAGGGTCTTCCACATGAAGTAGCAAATGACGACCAGGATGAGGACGGGCGCGATCGGCAGGATGTCGTACTTGAAGTCCTCGTACGAGAAGGCCGATGGGATGTGTAGGAAGTTCATGTCGGTGGGCTCGGAGCGGCCCCTGCGGAGCCCTCCTGAGACCTATCGGCAATCGGCGGCTCAACTCTTAGTAGCTCACGCACAGCTGCCTCGCCGACGTCGAGCTGCTCTGTGGTCGGCTCACGGGTCGAAACCAGGCGCTGGATCTCGTAACCCGCGCCGTGCACAGCGCGGGAGAGCGTCGCATCCGGATTCCGCTCAGAAAAGGCGAAGACCTCCACCGCAGCGCCGGTTGCAGCCAGGGACGCGGCGCCTCGGGCGATCGCGTTCGGGCGCTCAAGCGTGCCCTCGACCAGGACCTGGCCAGCGACGCTGAAAGCGAGCATCGGGCCCAATCAGGTTCGAACCGCAGCGCTCGTGCTCCTTCGGCTCGTCGGCGGCGGCCCCTCCGGACTCATACGCGCCGATCGCCTTGTGCTCGGCGCCGTGGTAGGCGGCGAGGTCCGGATCCCTGAGCGCGGCCAGGGCGGGAACGAGCCCGATCAGAGCGATTATCGCTTCGCGCGAGGTGTTGCCCCGGGCGTACTTGCGGGCCACGGCCGATGCCCCGCTGGCCATCGCCGCCGCAAGGATCACCCGGGGGTCCTCGAAAGGCAGGCGGGCCGAACGCAGGCGCGTGCGGGCGATGGGGACGACGGCGAGAGCTTCGGCCAGCCGCAGCGGGCCGCGCACCATCGGCGTCGTCGCGAGTCGCCCGCGAGCAAATGAGGGCTTGGGCCCGGACGCGACCTCGATCTCACCGGCCTTGTTGCGGACCGCTATCGACCAGTGCGTCGGCCCGTGCACGAGGAGGCCGTTCCGGAGCGCCATGCCGCCCAGGCGAAGTTGCTCCGTGGGGTCAGACCCCTGGCCCTCGCCGGCATCTAGCTCTTCGGCAAGCGGGGGTCTGACCCCTCCGCGTCCCTCGCCTCGTCGCTCATCCCAGCAGCCTCCTCGCCAGCCATGCGTAGAAGTCTGCCGCAAGCTCGACGTCGGCGACCGCCGCGCGCTCATCGGCGCCGTGGACGAGCGGCGCCGCGGTCAGCATGTCGAGCTCTCGCTGCGGGTGAAATCCGTAGACGACGGTGGAGCCGAAGGCTTTTCGCCACCAGTGGGAGTCGGAGAAGCCGGACATGACCGTCGGCACCAGAGTCGCCTCCGGGTCGGCCTCCGCCAGCCACTCGCGGATCGCGTCGGCAAGCTCGGACTCATACGGCGACTCGTTGCCGATCGTCTGGTCGTCGAACACGATTTCGATCTTCGGGTCCAAGGTGCCCAGGACATCCTTGACCTTCTCCAGCACGTGGTCGGCGCCGAGGCCGGGGGGCACGCGGCAATCGATGACCACCTCAGCGGTGCCGGGAATCATGTTGTCCGCGGGGGCGGCCTTGATCTGCGTAGGCACGAGCGTCACGCGGAGCATGGGCTCGGCCATGTACGCGGCCGCCACGGGTGCAACGCGGCGAAGCTCCGCCAGCGCGGCGACGAGGTCGCCGGGGTTGTCGGTGTCCACAGGGCGGCCCAGGGTCGCCTGGAGGAACTCGACCCCGGACGCGCTCGCCTCCAGCGGGGGCTGCTCGACCAGGCGCGAGATGACCGGCGCCAGGCGAAGCAGCGCGTTGTCGCCCAGGCTGGGGACCGAGCCGTGGCCGGCGCGTCCGCGCGCGACGAGCCTGAAGCGAAAGACTCCCTTCTCACCGAGCGAGACGCCGTAGAAGCGGCGCCCATCGACCTCGAACAGAGCGCCGGCGCCCTCGTTGACGACGAAGTCGGCACGCACCTTCTCGGGGTGCTCTTCGCAGAGCCACTTGGCTCCCATATGGGCGCCGAGCTCTTCGTCGGCGGCCACGATCACCTTGAGCTCGCCGCGGGCGGGGCGCCATCCGGAGCGCGCCAGGTGCGCCGCCGCGGCGACCTCGGTCGCGACCTGGTCCTTCATGTCCTGGCCGCCCCGGCCCTGGACGAACCCGTCGACGACGTCGCCCGACCAGGGGCTGAAGCTCCAATCCTCCGGGTCCGCGGGAACCGTATCCATGTGGCTGATCAGGGCCAGGATCGGGCCTTCGGCCTCGCCCTTGAGGCGCGCGATCACGTTGGTGCGGTCGGGCTCGCGCTCGAGCAGCTCGACCTCGAATCCGGCGTCGCGGAGGATCTCGGCGACGTGCTCCTGCGCGGGCCGCTCGTTCCCGGGCGGGTTGACCGTGTTGAAGCGAAGGAGCTCGGATAGGAGCTGGACGGCTTCGTCTCCAAGCGTGCTTGACCCGGCCGCGGTAGTCGATTCCATCAAACCAGGCTAGACAAGGTCATCCCGGGGCATACTCGTGCCATGGAGGGTCGTCTGTTCTCGGAGTCAGAAGATGCCGGAACGACCGGCGCAGTCCCCGTCGCCGACGCACCCCTGGCAGTACGGATGCGCCCGCGGTCGCTTGACGAGCTGGTGGGTCAGGGCCACCTGCTGGCCGACGGCTCGGCGCTCCGGACGGCGGTCGAGACGCGCGAGCCGCATTCGGCGATCCTCTACGGCCCGCCGGGCACGGGCAAGACCACGCTGGCGCGGATCCTCGCCCAGACGTCCGATGCCGCGTTCGAGGAGGAGTCGGCGGTGAACGCCGGCAAGGCGCAGGTCACAGCGGTGATCGACCGTGCGCGCGAGCGCCGCGCATCCGGCCGGCGCACCGTCCTGTTCCTCGACGAGATCCACCGCTTCAACAAAGCCCAGCAGGACGCGCTTTTGCCGGCGGTGGAGGAGGGGCTCGTGACCCTGATCGGTGCCACAACCGAGAACCCGTACTTCGAAGTGAACTCGGCGCTGCTTTCCCGCTGCCAGATCTACGAGCTTCGCGAGCTCAGCGAGGACGATGTCGCGGCCCTCCTGCGACGTGCCCTGTCCGACCCGGAGCGGGGAATAGCCGATCCGCCGGAGATCGACGACGAGGCGCTAGATCTCCTCGCCCACCGCTCCGGTGGCGATGCCCGCGCCGCGCTCGGAGCGCTGGAGCGCGCGGCCGAGACGGCGCGCGCCAAGGGCGAGGCCGATCGACATGGCCACGGCCGAGGACGCCCTTCAGCGCAAGGCGATCGGCTACGACCGCCAAGGCGACAAGCACTACGACTATGCGTCGGCGCTGATCAAGGCGATGCGCGGCTCGGATCCCGACGCGTCCATCTACTACCTCGCGGTGATGCTCGAGGGCGGCGAGGACCCGCGCTTCATCGCGCGGCGCATGGTGATCTTCGCCTCAGAGGACATCGGCAACGCGGACCCTCGGGCGCTCGCGGTCGCCACGGCGGCCGGCGCAGCGGTCGATCGCGTGGGGCTGCCCGAGTGCGCCCTCAACCTGGCGCAGGCCGCGGCATATCTGGCGCTGGCGCCTAAGTCCAACGCCTCCACGACCGCGATCAGCGCCGCAATGCGCCACGTTCGCGACAACGGCGCCAAGCTGCCGCCAGACTCCCTGCGCGACTCCCACTACCCGGGCGCCAAGAAGCTGGGCCGGGGCGAGGGCTACGTCTACCCACACGACAAGCCCGGCGCCGTCTCGGACGAGTCCTTGCTCCCCCCAGAAGTCCGAGGCGCCCGCTTCTACGAACCAACCGACAGAGGCTTGGAGGAGCGGCTCCGAGAGCGCTTGGAGGAACTGAGGCGCCTTCGCGGCGAGGACGTCTAGGGTCTGCGCGCATGGGTCAGCTCGAATCCTTCAATCCCGCGACGGGCGCGCTCGTCGGCACGGTCGACACGATCGAGCCGAAGGACGTTGACGGCATCGTCGCCGACATCGCCGAGATCCAGCCGTTCTGGGCGCAGCTGACGCCGGAGGACCGCGGCCGTTACCTGCGTCGCGTCGCCGACGAGCTCGTCGACGACCTCGATGGCGTCGCCCGCCTGCTTTCGACCGAGCAAGGGAAGCCGATGGTCGAGAGCTACGTCATGGAGCTCATCCCCACGATCGACGCCCTTCACTGGTGTGCGGACGAGGGGCCGAAGATCCTCCGCGACGAGCCGATCTCCTATCCCCAGATCTTCTTCAAGACCAAGCGGAGCTTCTTCAGCTACGAGCCGATCGGCGTCGTCGGCGTCATCGCTCCGTGGAACTACCCGTGGTCGATCCCGTTCGGCGAGGTCGCGATCGCGCTCATGTGCGGAAACGGCGTGATCCTCAAGCCGGCGAGCCTCACCCCGCTTCTCGGCGACCGGATCCAGGCCGCGTTCGAGCGCGGCGGCGTGCCCGAAGGCCTCGTGCGCACCGTCCACGGCGGCGGCCAGATAGGCCAGGCCATCTGCGAGTCGAAGGGTGTCGGCAAGGTCTTCTTCACCGGCTCGGTCGAGGTCGGGCGCAAGGTCGGCGAGATCTGCGCGAGCCAGATGAAGGGGTCGGTGCTGGAGCTCGGTGGCAAGGACCCGCAAATCGTTTGCGCCGATGCCGACCTGGAGAACGCCGTGTCCGGTTGCGTCTGGGGAGCGTTCGCGAACGCCGGCCAGACCTGCTCGGGGATCGAGCGCACCTATGTCGTTGACTCCGTGGCCGACCGCTTTCTCGAGGGCGTAGTCCGCGAGACGGAGCGGCTGACCGTTGGGGATCCGCTCAAGTGGACGACCGAGATCGGCCCGATGGTCTCCGCCGACCAGGCGGACCTGGTCACGGGTCTCGTCGACGACGCGATCAAGTCCGGCGCCGACCGGCTGACCGGCGGTCCGCGCGAGCTCGAGGGCTTGGACGGCCGCTTCATCGCGCCGACCGTCCTGGCTGGGGTCGAGGACGACATGCGCGTAATGACCGAGGAGATCTTCGGTCCCGTAGCCCCGATCGTCGTAGTCGGCTCCGAGGAGGAGGCGCTCGAGCGCGCAAACGATTCAAACTTCGGCCTGGGCGCGTCGATCTGGACCAAGGACCGCCAGAAGGGCGAGCGCATGGCGCGCCGGGTCGAGTCCGGAATGGTCTGGATCAACGATCACTCCTACTCCCACGGCGCGCTCCAGACCTCATGGGGCGGCGTGAAGGACTCAGGCCTCGGCCGCTCCCACTCCAAGTTCGGCTTCTACGAGTGCGTGAACATCAAGCACGTCGCCTGGGAGCCCGGACTCACCCGCGACTTCTGGTGGCAGCCATACGACGAGTCGCTCGGCGAGGCGCTGAAGGCATCAACCCGCCTGCTCTACGGCGCCAAGCCCGGCGAGCGCCTTAAGGCGTTGCGCGAGGGCATCGTGCCGCTTTCGAAGGTCGGCCTGAAGATCCTTCGCAAGGGCCGCTAGCGAATTCGCCGAACGTCCCTCAGCTACGGCTATAGCGATAGTTCCGGGACGTTCGGCGCCCTTAGTCCGGAGCGAACCGGGCGTGGAGGTGGTTGTCGTGGTTGGCGAGCGGCACAACTACTTCCGGTGGGCCGGTAAGCGGGAGGTTCGGGCCGACGTACACCGTCACCGCTCCCGCGGCGACGAAGCGGTCGACCAGGTCCTGCGCCAAGCGCGACGTCGACCTCGCCCACGCTGAGCGGAGCGCGCTCAGCTCCTGACTTCAGCGGGTAGTACACGTCGATGTCGAGCCCGTTCTGATGCGTCGCGTGGCCGATGCCGCCGCCGACCTCGGGCCCGAAATCGCCGCCGCCGCGCACCGACAGGTCGCCGACCCCGACTCGCGGCGCTTTCGGGTGGTCCCGCGCGAAGCTCGCTGAGGACGCCGAGCGTCGTCCGCACTAGGTCGTCGGTACCCCAGCGCCGCCAGGTGCGGTTCGGCCGTTCATGGCGGATCGGGTCCCAGGTGAAGAACGCGTGGCCCTCGCCCGGGAAGCGCACCCCGCGCACGAGCGAGCCCGCTTCGGGCAAGCCGACCGCAACCGAGTGCGGTAGTCGACGCGAGGGCGCTGCGAGCCGGCAGCCGCAGGCTCAGCGGGAGCGGCCGGCGGGCCCAGGGCGGTCATCAGCGCGATGATCAATGCGGCCACGCACCAGATACGGGCGGGCCTGGGGAGGGAGTCCCTGGATCAGTGGCCTAGCCGTTCACCTTGAAGGCCACGTCAGGCGAAAGGCCGCCCCGAACGATCCGCTTCAAGACTGTGCCTCCCTGCCTCGGTCTTGCGCCGCCTTGTGAGAATGGGGGATATGGCGGTCGAGGCTCGTGGGCTCCGGCGCGATTACGGCACCGAGCCGGTGCTTCGCGACGTCTCGCTCAAACTTGCGGCGGGCGAGACCCTGGTCGTGCTGGGGCCGAACGGCGCCGGCAAGTCGACGCTCCTTCGCATGCTCGCGACGCTCCTGCGTCCCAGCGCCGGCGAGCTCACGGTCCTCGGCGCTGAGATTCCCAGGCGCGCGTGGAAGGCGCGGGGGCAGATCGGCTACCTCGGCCACGACTCCGCTCCTCTACGCGGACCTGACCCTCACTGAAGCACTCGCCTTTCACGCGGAGCTTCACGAGGTTTCGGAGCCTCGCGAGCGGATCGGCGACCTGCTTGCCCAGGTCGGCCTCGAGCGGCGGGCAGGCCAGCTCGTGCGAACGCTCTCGGCGGGCCAAGCGCAGCGCGCCGCCGTCGTGCCGCTGCGTGCTCCACCAGCCCGAGCTCCTCCTGCTCGACGAGCCCGGCGCCCACCTCGACCCCGCGGGATTCGGCACGGTCGAGCCGCTGATCGGGCGCGCAGTCAGGCGCGACGCGCGTCGTCGTGACGCACGACGTCGAGGGCGGCTTCGCCGACGCGGACCGCGCGCTCGCCCTGCACAGCGACGGCTCCGTGGCCTACGAGGGCCCTGCCGCCGGCCTCTCGGCCGAAGACGCCCGCTCGATCTACTCGGGGCGTGCCGGATGAGCGCCGTGCGGGTCATCTTGATGAAGGACCTGCGGGTCGAGCTGCGGACGCTTCAGTCGCTGCCGGCGATGGCGCTCTTCGCCGTCACGACGTTCGTGATCTTCCGCTTCGGGCTCGATCGCACTTCGCTGGACGGCAGCCTCGCGACGGGCGTCCTCTTGGTGACGGTGCTGTTCGCCGCGCTCCTGGCGATCAACCGCCTGTTCGTGGCGGAGCGCGACGAGGGCGGGTTCGACGCGATCAGGCTCGCGCCGGTCGAAGCCACCTCACTGTTCGTCGCAAAGGTGCTCGCGCTCCTTGTCTATCTGGCGATCCTCGAGGCGATCGCGCTGCCCGTGTTCGCCGGCTTCTTCCTAGACGACGCGGCGGGGCTGCTTCCCGTCGCGGGGATCCTGCTGCTGGTAGATCTCGGGCTCGCGGCAACCGGTGCCGTCGTCTCGACGATGGGCGCGAACTCGCGGGCGCGCGACCTGCTGACGCCGCTGGTCCTCCTGCCCCTCCTGATCCCGCTGATGATCGCCGCGGCGGGCGCCTGCGAGCCGCTTCTTGCCGCCGGTGGTCCCGATTACGACGGGGTTGCCAAGTGGGCGCTCACGCTGGGGCTCTACGACGCCGTCTTCCTCCTGGTCGGCTACGCGGTCTACGACTTCCTGATTGAGGACTGAGCCGTTTGCAAGCCGCCTGCGATCAGAAAGGTGAGCGCCTTCCGCGCTCTACGATCTAACCCATGTCGATGCCCAGCCTTAGAGTCCTGGCGTTCGCGACCGTGGCCGTTCTCGGCCTCGCGTTCGCGGCTTGTCTTCTTCTACGCGCCGCAGGACGCCGACCAGGGGTTCATTCAGAAGATCTTCTACGTCCACGTGCCGATCGCGATCTGCGCCCTGATCGGCTTCGTGGGGGCGGCCTTTCACGCGATTCGGCACCTCCGGACGGGTGATGCAATCCACGATGTCCGCTCGTATGTCTGGATCCACATGGGCGTGATCTTCGGCACGGCTGCGCTGCTCACAGGCTCGATCTGGGCGCGTGCCGCCTGGGGCCAGTGGTGGGTCTGGGAGGAGCCGACGCTCGTCTCGTTCCTCATCGTTTATCTCCTCTACGCGACCTATTACCCGCTCCGCTACTCCATCGCCGACCGTGAGCGCCAGGCGCGCTACGCGTCGGTGTTCGCGATCACCGCGGGCGCGTTCGTGCCGCTCAACTTCATGGCTGTGCGCCTCGCGGAGTCGCTCGTCCATCCCCGCGTCTTCGCCACCGCCGACGGCGGCATGCCTGCCGAGATGCTCCTTACCTTCGCCGTCTCCTTCGTCGGGATGGCCCTTCTCTTCGTCACGCTCACGCGCTTTGAGATGTCGGCCAAGATGACCAAGGGCCAGATCTCCCGCCTGCGCCGCGCGCTTGATTCCGAAGCCCCCGTGGCTCCTGCCTCTCGAATCGCGCCCACGATCTCAACCGGCGAGGCTTCGGGCTGATGCCCGCCCTACCCGACGACGATGCGATCAAGTACGTGGTCGGCGCGTACCTCGTCTTCCTGGTCCTGCTGCTGATCTACCTGGCGATCATGGCCGCGAAGCTCGAGCGCATGCAGCGCGATCTGACGGAGCTGGCCGATCTTGCCGAGAGCCGGAAGGAGACCTCCTGAATGGCTGAGGTCCTGGTTCTTGGCGTATCGCATAAGACGGCTCCGCTCGAGCTGCGCGAGCGGCTGGCGCTCACCGAGGGGCGCGCCGTCGGCGTGCTCGGCGAGCTCGTCGACTTCCGGCGAGATCTCCGAGGCGGCCGCGATCTCGACCTGCAACCGCACCGAGCTCTACATGTTCGCCTCGGACGCGGTGAATGCGGAGTCGCAGGCGCTGGGCGTGCTCTCGCGCGAGGCCGACATCCGACCCACTGAGCTGGTCTCCCACCTTTATTCGATGCGCGGGCCCAGCGCCGCCGACCACCTCTTCCGCGTCACCGCGGGACTCGAGTCGATGATCGTCGGCGAGGCGGAGATCCAGGGCCAGGTAAAGCGCGCCTACGAGCTCGCGCTGGTCGAGGACGCAACCGGACCGGTCCTGAACCGGCTCTTCCGGGGAGCGCTCGCCGCCGGCAAGCGCGCGCGGACCGAGACGGCGCTCTCGGAGCGGGCGCTGTCCGTCCCGCAGGTCGCGGTCGAGCTCGCGCAGCGCACTCTCGGAGACCTCGAGCACCGCACCGTCCTGGTTGTCGGAGCGGGCGAGACGGCCGAGCTCACGGCTCGCGCGCTAGCCGCGCGGGGATTGGACGCCGTCTTCATCGCCAACCGTCACTACGACCGCGCGATCGGCATCGCCCAGCGCTTCGGCGGCAGGGCCGTCCGCTTCGAAGAGCTGCCGACGCTGCTCGCCGCAGGCCGACATCGTCGTTTCCTCCACCTCCTCGCCGCACAACGTGATCGAGCGCGACGCGCTCGCCGAGGTGATGGACGAGCGCGAGGGCCGCCCGCTCCTCCTGATCGACCTCGCGGTGCCGCGCGACATCATGGCGACCTGCCGCGACCTGACCGGCGTGACTGTCCATGACATGGACGACCTCCAAACCTTGGTCGAGCGGAACACCAGCTCACGCGAGGGCGAGGCGGTCAAGGCCGAGAAGATCCTGCGCTCTGAGCTCGCGGGCTTCCAGGAGTGGCTGACGGCACAGGAGGTGACTCCCACGATCACAGCTCTGCGCGGGCTCGCGGACGAGATCGTCGCGCGGACCCTCGCCGAGAACGAGAGCCGCTGGGAGGGCCTGTCCGAAGCGGACCGCGAGCGCCTTGAGAAGATGGCGAACGCGATCGCCCGGCGCATCCTGCACGAGCCGACGCTTCGGCTCAAGCGCTCTGCCGCCGACGGGGTGTCGGGCCACGTCCATGCGCTTCGCGAGCTCTTCGGCCTCGACCCCGGCTCGGACGCCCTGGAGGGCTCGGATGCGGAGGTCACGGAGCTCGACGAGCACCGCCGCAATCGCGGGTAGATCATGAGGATCGCGACCAGGTCGAGCGCCCTCGCGCTTGCGCAGGCCGGGACAGTCGCGGAGGCGCTGGGGGGCGCCGAGCTCATCCAGGTCGCGAACGTCGACGGCGACGTCGGCGACAAGGCGCGCTTTGTGCGGACGGTGGAGGAGGCGCTTCGCGAGGAGCGTGCCGACCTGGGGGTCCACTCGGCGAAGGACCTCCCCGGCGACATGCCCGACGACCTCGCACTGGTTGGCGTTCCGGGACGCGAGGACCCGGCCGATGTCTTCGTCGGCCGAGCCGCTGCGCTCGAAGATTTGCCCGAGGGGGCGCGCGTGGGCACCGCGAGCCTCAGGCGCCGCTCGCAGCTGCTGGCGATCCGGGCCGACCTCGAAGTGGTCGAGGTGCGCGGCAACGTCGACACGCGTCTTCGCAAGCTGGCCGACGGCGAGATGGACGGAATCGTCCTCGCCGCCGCCGGGCTCGTGCGGCTTGGACGCGCAGGCGAGATCGCCTTTCGCTTCGGCGCGGACCAGATGGTCCCGGCGCCGGGTCAGGGTGCCTTGGCTCTTCAGGCACGCTCGGGTGACTCGGAGGCCGCGGCCGCTGCGGCGGGGATCTCCGATCACGATGCTCTCGTCGAGTTCACGGCCGAGCGCGCCGCGACTCAGATCTTGGATGCGTCGTGCGAGACGCCACTCGGCATCTGCGCCCGCCACCTGGAGGGGACCTTGGCCGTCGCGGGGTACGCCGGCCTGCCCGACGGGTCGGAGTGGGTCCGCGACGCGGTGCGCGGCGATCCTGAGCAGCCCGCCTCGCTTGGCGCGGCGCTCGCGGAGCGCATGATCGCCGCGGGCGCGGGCGAGATCCTCGAGCGGGCGAAGGAACTGGCGTGAGCGCGCGAGGGGGCGTGGTGTATCTGGTGGGCGCAGGACCGGGCGATCCGGGTTTGATGACGGCGCGAGCGCTCGAGTTGATCGCGGGCGCCGACGCGATCCTTTACGACCGTTTGATCCCGGCTGGCGCGCTCGACAGCGCGCGGGAGGATGCGGAGCTCGTCTACGTCGGCAAGGCGCCCGGCGACGTCGCGATGAGCCAGGACGGCATCAACGATGCCCTGGTCGAGCGGGCGCAGCGGGGGCTCAGCGTCGTGCGGCTGAAGGGCGGAGACCCGTTCGTGTTCGGCCGCGGCGGCGAAGAGGCGGAGGCGTGCGCCGCAGCCGGCGTGGATTTCGAGGTCGTGCCCGGTGTGACGTCGGGAGTCGCCGCACCCGCCTATGCGGGCATTCCGGTGACGCACCGCGACGACGCGTCGGCGGTCGCGTTCGTGACCGGGCACGAGGACCCGGAAAAGGCCGAGACCGCGCTCGACTGGGACGCCCTCGCGCGCTTCCCGGGGACGCTTGTCCTCTACATGGGCGTCAAGAACCTGCCCGACATCGCCCGGCGCTTGGTCGAGGCAGGCCGCGATCCGGCCGAGCCGGCTGCCGCGATCGAACGCGGGACGCTGCCCGGCCAGCGGGCCGCGGTGGCGACACTCGAGACCCTCGCCGGAGAAGTCGAGCGCCAAGGCCTCCGGCCACCGTCGATCCTCCTATTCGGGCCGGTTGCCGCCAGACACGAGGACATCGCGTGGCTCGAGCGCCGCCCGCTCCATGGCAAGCGCGTGGTCGTGACGCGTGCGCGAGCACAGGCCAGTGGTATGGCGCGGACGCTCGAGTCGCTCGGGGCGGAGGTCGTCGAGCTGCCGGCGATCAGGATCGAGCCGCGGATCGACACCGCCGAGGTGCGAGCCGCGATCGAGTCGCTCCATACCTACGCGCTCGTCTGCGTGACGAGCCCGAATGGCGCCCGCCTCCTCTTCGAGGCGATGGCGAGCGCCGGCCGTGACGCGCGCGCTCTCTCGCAGGCGCAGGTCGCCGCGATCGGGCCGGGCACCGCCCGCGCGCTCGCTGAGCGCGGCGTCATCGCCGACGTCATGCCCGAGCGCTTCGTCGCCGAGGCGCTCGTCGAAGCGCTGGCGGCCTTGCCGGTCGAGGGCAAGCCGGTGCTGGTCGCGCGCGCCGCGGAGGCGCGGGAGGTCCTGCCGGACGCGCTGCGCGAGCGCGGGGCCGAGGTGGACGTGGTCGCGCTCTACGAGACGGTGCGCGAGACGCCTGCGCCCGAGGAGATCGAGCGGGCGTTGGAGGCCGACTACGTGACGTTCACATCGTCCTCGACGGTCAAGAACTTCCTCGAGGTGACGGGCGGCCGGGTTCCCGACGGAGCCCGCATCGTCTCGATCGGCCCGGTCACCTCGGAAACCGCGCGCGAAGCCGGAATCGACGGTTACGATCGAGGCAGGCCGGCACGATCCGGAGGGGCTGATCGACGCGTTGGTGGAGGATGCGGGTGCTTAAGAAGGCTTGGGTGGCAGGTGTCGTGGCAATCGGAGGATCGCTGGCGATGGCGGGTAGCGCCTCAGCGGCATACAGCTGTTCCTACGACGGGGTATCCGACGCCGCTCACCGTGACTTTGTCGGGATTCGAGGAAGTTGTCGCGCTCAGGCGCGACGGGACCGACATCGAGATCACGAACGACGTCATGGGCGGCGAGCTCACCTGCCCAAGCTCGCCAGCTGGGCTCACCCCGACGATCAACAACACCGAGACCATCGAGCTTGAAGGCGCCCGGAGCCGTGGCGCCAGCGGTCGTACTTCGACCTCAAGAAGGGGCCGATGGGACCCGGAACGACAACGGAGTCGCCGGAGCTTTCCGAGATCGAGATCGACGTGGAGTGGCCCGGACGGGTTCTTCGGCCTGGCGGCGGCAAGCAACGTCGACCGCTACACGTTCGGACGAGTCGATCCTCGGCCCGGCGGTGGACGATGAACAACGATTCCGGATGTCGACGCCTTCCTCGGCAGCGACGCAAACAATCCTCCTGCGCGGCGAGGGCGGCAAGGACAAGCTGAGCGGCAACGGCGGCCCGGCCTTCATCGGGCCGACTCGACATCTTCATGACAATTGAGGGCGGCGGTGGTGCCGACAAGATCAAAGGCGGGTCGAGCCGCGACATCCTCTACGGCGAGGGCGGCAGGGACAAGGTCAAGGGCGGCGACGGCAAGGACATCATCGAGGTCGGAAGGGCGGCACGGACAAGGTCGAGGTGCGGAGCCGGCAACGACAAGGTCGTCGCCGACAGCACCGACAAGATCGCGGGTGACTGCGAGAAACTCACGATTGAGGTCGACGCCACCTGATCGGGACGGCGTGAGCGCCGCGCCTGCATTCGACGGGCCGACCGTCCATCACCGGCTGACGGACTCGACGAACGACCGCGCGCGCGAGCTTGCGGGCGAGGGGGCGCCGTCGGGGACGATCGTCATCGCGGACGAGCAGACGGCGGGGCGCGGGCGAACTGGACGGGCAGTGGACGGCGCCGGCGGGATCGGCGCTTCTTTGCTCGGCGATCCTGCGCCCGCTCGAAGCCCATCACTCGCTGCTGCCGCTGGCGGTGCCGCTCGCGGTGTGCGACGCGGCCGAGGCTCTCGCTCCGGTCGAGTGCCAGGTCAAGTGGCCGAACGACATCTGGCTCGGCGAGCGGAAGCTCGCCGGCGTCCTGATCGAAGCGCAGGCCGCCGGACTGGGCGGTGATCGGCGTCGGGTTGAACCTCTCGATTCCCGATGACGGATTCCCTGACGACCTGCGCTGGCCGGCGACGTCGCTGGGGCACGGCGTGGGGGCGGACGAAGCTCTGGAGGCGCTGCGGGTTGCGCTCGGCAGGTGGACCGCCGCGGGGCCGGAGGAGGTCGTGCCGCGTTCGATGCGCGCGATGCGCTGCGGGGCCGCGAGATTGCCTGGGAGGGTGCCGGTGGCTCCGGCAACCAAGGGGAGGGCGTCGCCGATGGCATCGACGACCGCGGGAACCTCGTCGTTGTCACCGATGCGGGCGAGCGGCTCTCGCTCGGCGCCGGCGAGGTCTCGCTGCGCCTCTAACCAGCGAAGTCGCGGTTACCGCCGCGTGCCGGCGCCTATGACGACTCCGATACGAACGCCGAGCTGAAGTCGGCCGTGCCGCCGGCTAGTGGCGGCGATCACGACTTCGCGGGTCAGTCGTCGGAAACGTCTGAGTCGCCGTCGGAATCCGGCTCGGCGCCAGCTTCTGCACCCTGGTCGACTCCGGAACCGTCGGCTCATTCGCGCGTCGGCACTCTCCTCGACCGCATCAGCGCCCTCGTCGTCGGGCGGCTCCGCGTCGAGCACCTCGCGCTCCTGGAGAGTTGCCGTTGCCCTTCGGCTTGTCGCCGCCCCCGCCGCCGCCCTTCTTGCGGCGGCGCTTGCGGCCGGAGCCGGGCTTCGGGAAGTTTCTGAGCAGCTCGCGCGCGACCGCCGAGGGCTTGCGGGCCATCCGCATGCGTGCCCCGCGCAGGACCTCTTCGGCCTCGGGCGTGTGAGCGACCGCTGCGGCCAGGAGCGCGACCGCGAGGCGACGATCCTGCTGGCGCGCCGCGGTGACGAGGCGGCGGGCGTTGCGGCCGTGGGCTCGGCCTGACGAGTTGACGAACAGGCCCAGGAGGCGCTTCGGTCTCCGGCCAGCGCTGGACCGCGTACTGCTCGTGGAGGTCGCGGGTGGTCTCGGCGAGGCGCCAGACCCACGCCTGGGCCTGGTCGCGGCGGCCGATACGGCGCTCGGCGAGCGCTTGGAGAAGAAGCTTGGCCCCGGCGCGGCGGTCCTCGCGGCTCCAGGTGGTGACGATGTCGACACAGTCGTCGAACGCCTCGGCGTCGCGGAGCGCGGCGACCTCGCCCATCGCTTTGAGGCGGAGCTGGTGGTTGCGGTTTCGCTGAACGCAGGTGAGGAGGAAGCGGCGGCGGAGCTCCTTTGCCTCGTCGTGCTGGATCATCGCCTTGGCGCGACGCCACTGGTTCGAAGTGACCTTCGAGCCGGCAAGCGCGGCCCACGCGTGCTGCTCGGAGTAGTTCAGGTTCTCGACGGCGATGCGCCAGAGCTCACGCTCGAGGACGGCGACGCGGCGCTCGGGGTCGGCCGAGACCGGGACGATTCGCCGCTCGACGCGCACTCGGCGCCCGCGCCCGCGGCGGACGGGGCCGACGACGATGGCGCCGCCTCGATAGACGTCGCGGTCCAGCAGGGAGTGAAGCGTCACGATTGTCTCGTCCGAGGTCGTCGCGGGATGGACGAGGTCGATCACGAGCCCCGCCTCCTTGCCCGGGCGCCTTCCTGGTAACGCGTCCGACGCGCTGCTGATAGATGCGCCGCGAGGCGGTCGGCGCGAGGTGCATGCAGATCGTCGCGCGCGGGGAGTTCCAGCCCTCGGCCAGGAGCATCGCGTTGCAGAGCACGTCGACTTCGCCGCGCTCAAAGGCGGCCAGGATCTCGGCGAGCTCGCGCTTGTTGCGTCTCGCCCGAGACGGCCCGCGCGTTGATTCCGACGTCGCGCATCGCTGCGGCGACGTTGTTGGCGTGCTTGACGCCTGCGGTGTAGAGGACGCCGGGGACCTTCGAGAAGCGCGCCTTGTAGAGGTCGGCGATCGCGACGTTGAACGGCCCCTGGTCGAGGAGCTTCGCCAGCTCCTCCTGGTCGAAGTCCTGGTCCACCTCGCCGCGCCGCAGCGGCACCTTGGCAAGCGAGCGAACTCCGGGGCCCGGCGGGATGCGGATACAGCGAAGCGGCGCGATCACGCCGCGGCGCGCGGCCTGGGCGAGGTCGAAGCGCGAGGTCTGGGTCGGGAAGAGGTCGGCGACGTGGCGGGCGATCAGAGCGCCGGTCGCGGTCATGCCGATGAAGACGGGGCCATCCATCTGGCGAATGCAGGCGCTGGTCTTCTCGCCCAGCGCCGTGTGGGCCTCGTCGCAGATCACGATCGCGTACGCGTCCGAGATCTCCTTCGAGTTGCGGACGAACCACTGGTAGGTCTCAACGGTGACCGGGCCGTGGGCATGGTCGTCTCTTGCCGAGGAGCGGGGGCGATAAGCGGTCCTTGTAGCCGCGGTCCGAGATCTCGCCGATGAACTGGTCGACGAGGTTCCGGCGGTGCGTGAGGATCAGGATCCCGCCGGTTCGAGACGACTCGACGAATCCGACCGCCGCAACGGTCTTGCCGGCGCCCGTCGCATGCTCGAACCAAAAGCGCCTCGATGCTCCGGGATCGTCCGCCGCCTCGGAGACCACATCTTCGTCGTCCTCGGCCGGCTCGTCGGCCCAGTCCTGAGGCTCCTCGTCGGGCTCGAGCTCGTCGTCGAGATCTTCCTCATCCTCGCCGGCGCCGTTCTCGGATGTCGTCTCAACGGCGGCGGGCGGCACCCGAGCCGTTCGCGCCGTTTCCATTGCCGTTGGTGGAAAGCGCGCCCTCCTCGATCTCGGTGACCAGTGCTGCCAGCGTCCCGGAGAGCGCGTCGACCTGGTGGTCGTTCAGCTCAGCGCCATCGAGGAGCGTCGGCGGCTCCATCTCCAGGATGCGCTCCAGGCCGAGCATCAGCGAGTAGTGCCGCCGCCATTCGGTCGAAGGCTCCTCGTGGCCCGCCTCGATCTCCGCAAGTGCGTCGTCGAGAGCGCGCCGGCGCGCCGTTCCAGGCGCCAGGTCCTCGATGGTCTCACCTTCGAGCAGGATGGGTTCCCGCGTGAAGTCCTGAGCTCTTGCGAGCTCCGATTCCGTTGGGATGCTGACCGCGCTAGCGGCCACGTCGGTGGTGTTTGCCAAGGTGAGGCTTTCTCGAAAGGGACTCGCCCTGAAGACGTCCAAAACGCCGTGGCGAGCGATGTAAGCTCGATGGAGGCGGCCGGCGTGGCTTTCCCCCTACATGCCTGGCCGGAGCCCCCGCGGTCCCAAACGCGGGATCCACCCCAAAAGTACCAGCCTCAAGGGTCAGATGTCTTCAATTGGCGCGAATTGCAGGAATGTCGTAGCCGTGACCGCAGTCGCGGTAGTCGCTGCCGTGGGCGTGGGATGCGGCGGTGGCGAGCCGGACACGGTCGATCCCGACAGCGCCAACCCGGACTCGGCCCTCACGCCGGACGAGGCCGCGGAGCCGCTCAAACAGGCGCCGCCAGAGCTTCGGGCGATCCGCGACCAGGCGAACGAGATCCTGGACGAGGGAACCGAGGGCTACGACGCCCGAATCGCCGAGCTCGAGGGCGCTCCCATCGTCGTCAACAACTGGGCGTCGTGGTGCGGGCCCTGCCGCGAAGAGATCCCCTTCTTCCAGGAGCAGGCGATCGAGCAGGGCGGGGAGGTCGCCTTCCTCGGGCTGCTCTCCGGCGACGGGCCTGAGACGGGCGGAACCTTCCTTTCTGAGTTCCCACTGCCCTATCCGAGCTATCTGGACCCAGACTTCGACTCATCGATCGACATCGGCACTGGCAAGCGGCTCCCATCAACCGCCTTCTACGATTCGAGTGGTGAGCTCGTGTATTTGAAGGCCGGTCCGTATGCGTCGGCGGACGAGCTTTCGGCAGACATCCAGGAGTACGCGAACTAATGGCAGCTGCACGAAAATCAGTTTGGAACGTGGTCCGGTGGCCTCTCGCCGCGCTCGCCGTGATCGTCTTCGGCGCCGGGGTGCCCTATCTCTGGGTCTGGATCGGGTCGCAACTCCAAGGCGGCACAGCGCCGTCGTTCAGCGGCCTGGGCGTCGCGCTCTTCGGAATCATCTTTTCTTACGCGGCCATGGCCTACCTCCTGGCGTGGATCAAGGCCGTCGTGACGCATGACGAGGGCAAGCCGATCCGCCACGACTGGAACCGCAGCCTCTCTGCCGAGCGCAGGACTGGCCCTGACACCCATCCGATCGAGGACCTCGTCATCACGGCGACGATCCTGGTCGGGATCGTCTGCACCATCTGGTTTCTCCTGTTCGGAGACCCGGGCGTTCGCAACTACACCTGAGGACTCAGGAGCGCCGCTGGGGGTGTCCTCGGATGCCCGTCTCACTCACGTGGGATTTACCCACGCTCGTTTCACCGGTCATCCTGCGTCCTACCCAGCGACGCTCCTGACCTCCTCAGGGATAATTGACGGATGAGGTTCTGGATCTCTATTGCGGCGATCGTTTCGGGCCTCGTTCTTGCCGGGGCATCGATAGCGCAGGACGGGACCGGCGAGGCGGTTTCGATCGAGCTCTCCGGGTCGATCGATCCCGCGACCGAGGCCTGGATGGGGCGGGCGCTCGAGGACGCCGCAGACGACGCGGCCGAGCTGGTGATCGTCCGGCTCGACACGCCGGGCGGGCTCGACACCTCGATGCGCGAGATCGTCAAGGACATCATCGCGGCGCCGATGCCCGTCGTCGTCTACGTCTCGCCCAACGGCGCCCGCGCGGCATCGGCCGGCCTCTTCATCACCCAGGCGGCCGACGTGGCCGCGATGGCGCCGCAGACCAACATCGGCTCCGCGTCACCGATCACCATCGGCGGCGCGGATATCGGGGAGGTCCTTGGCACGAAGATCGAGAACGACGCGGCTGCCTACGTCCGCGCCCTGACCTCGGAGCACGGGCGGAACCCCGAGCTGGCGGAGGAGATGGTCCGCGATGCGACCAATGTGACCGCGGCCGAGGCTCTCGAGGCGGGGTTGATCGACATCGTCGCCGCGAATACCGACGAGCTTCTCGAGCAACTCAACGGGTTCGAGGTCCAGGGGCCGAAGGCGACCACCCTCGACACCGAGGGGCTCACCGTCGACGAGCGCGACATGCCCTTCCAGTACGAGCTCCTGCAGATCATCGTCAACCCGAACGTCGCCTTCCTCCTGATCCTCACCGGGATCATCGGCCTCTTGATCGAGATCTTCAGCCCCGGCCTCATCGTGCCCGGAGCGACGGGGCTCATCGCGCTCATAGTCGGTTTGTTCGCGTCTTCCCAGCTTCCCGTGACGGCGGCCGGGGTGGTGCTCCTACTCCTCGGCGTCGGGCTTCTGATCGCCGAGACGCAGCTTCCGACTGCCGGAATCATGGGCGTCCTCGGCGTTGTCGCGCTCGCCATCTCGGGGCTCCTCCTGTTCGACACCAACGAGGACTTCGCGGTCTCGGCGCCGCTGGTGATCGCCATCGCCGTCGTCTTCGGCGCCGCGATCATCTGGATCGGGCACAAGGTGATGGAGGCTCGCCGCGGCAAGGTCTACACGGGGCATGAGGAGCTCATCGGCGCCGAGGGAGACGTGCGCGTGCCCGTTGATCCCAGCGGCCAGGTCTTCGTCAAGGGCGCGCTTTGGCGCGCCGAGCGGGCGGATGGCGGAGAGCCGATCCCAACCGGCGCTAGAGTGCGAGTCGAAGAGGTCGAGGGCCTGACGCTCAAGGTCCACCCCCTCGATTCAAGCCCGGAATCCCCCGAGTAAAGGAGCAGGTTCTTTGTCAGCAGGACTAGTAGTCGCAGCAATTCTCGGGGTTTTCGTTCTGATCATCCTCGCCGCCGCGGTGCGCATCCTCCGCGAGTACGAGCGCGGGGTGGTCTTCCGCCTGGGTCGCCTGATCGCCCAGAAGGGCCCGGGCCTGATCCTCCTGATCCCCTTCATCGACCAGATGGTGCGCGTCGACCTGCGAACCATCACGCTGAACGTGCCGCCGCAGGAGATCATCACGAAGGACAACGTGACGGTCCGCGTGAACGCGGTCGCCTACTTCCGCGTCGTCGACCCGAACATGGCGATCACCGAGGTCGAGAACTACCTCCTCGCGACGTCGCAGATCTCCCAGACCACGCTTCGCTCGGTGCTCGGCAAGGCAGAGCTCGACTCCCTCCTCTCCGAGCGCGAGCGTCTCAACATCGAGCTTCAGCAGATCATCGACGAGCAGACCGAGCCCTGGGGCGTCAAGGTCTCGACCGTCGAGGTCAAGGACGTCGAGCTGCCGACCGAGATGCAGCGCGCGATCGCCCGCCAGGCCGAGGCCGAGCGTGAGCGCCGCGCCAAGGTCATCTCCGCCGACGGCGAGTTCCAGGCGTCGGCCAAGCTGAGCCAGGCGGCGGACGTCATGAGCAGGAACCCGACGACCCTCCAGCTGCGCTACCTGCAGACGCTGCTGGAGATGGGCGTGAACCAGAACACGACGATCGTTTTCCCGCTGCCGATCGACCTGCTGCACGCCTTCGTCCGCAAGGACGGGGAGCAGCCGCCCACCGCGCCGCCCATCGACCCCGCTCAGATGCCGCCGCCGATCCGCCCGGAGGACGTGCCTCCGCCCGACCTGAGCCAGCTCGAGGACGTGGATCCGGACGAGCCACCCGCACCGCAGTAGCGCTCTGACCGCTCCCGAAATACGCATCGATCAACTCACCGGGCTGCGAGTAGTGCTCGCGCCCGGGAGGGCCGAGCGCCCCGATGCGTTCTCGCCCGCCGTTGCGGAGTCGAACCCCGACGCGGCCGAGAAGTGCCCCTTCTGCGAAGGGCGCGAGGACCGCACACCGCCCGAGGTCTGGGCGGACCGCCCGGGCGGCGGTGGCGCGGACACGCCCGGCTGGCGCGTTCGCTCCGTGCCGAACCTGTACCCGGTGCTGGGCGGCGGGAGCGGCGATACGGACAGCGGCGGTTTCTCCAGCAGCGCCGATCCCCTGGCGGACTCGAGGCGGACCGCCGAGGTCGGCCTCTTCGGATCGCAGCCGGCCGACGGCTCGCATGAGGTGATCGTGAACACGCCACGGCACGAGACGTCGATGGCGGCGCTCTCGGCCGAGGAGCTGGAAGTGGCGGTTGAGGGATGGCGCGAGCGCATGCGCGCGGTCGCGGCCGGGTCGGCATACATGCATCTGATCGTCAACGAGGGCCCGGCCGCGGGCGCTTCGCTCGAGCACACGCACGCGCAGCTCTACGGCCTGCGCTTCGTACCCGCCGAGCTCGCGCGCGAGCGCGAGCGCTCGACCGCCTACCACCAGCGCACGATGGGCGGGCATCTCCTGGGCGACGTCGCGATCGAGGAGGTACGCCGCAAGGAGCGCATGGTCGCGATCGACGACGAGGCGATCCTGATCTGTCCGTGGGCGTCGCGCTCGCCGTTCGAGCTCCGCATCGTCCCCCGCAACCCTGCGCCGTCGTTCGAGGCCGAGGGCCAGGGCGGCGCCGCGATGATCGGCACCGCGCTTCGCGCACTCGCCGGGGTGTTCGGCACGCTGCCCCAGTTCAACCTGTGGATCCGCTCAGCGCCCAGCGGCGCCGAAGAGTTCTGCTGGCACATCGACATCGTCCCGCGCCTGACGATCCGGGCCGGCTTCGAGCTCGGCACCGGCGTCGACATCTCCACCTACGCGCCCGAGCGCGCGGCGTCGGACCTGCGCGAGGCGCTCGCCTAGATCAGCGGCGCGGCGGCGTCGTCGGCGAGCGATCGAAGAGGCATGTGTGCTTATGGTCGCCGCGCTCGACGACCTTCTCCTTCGCCTCCGCGTAGTAGCCGTTGCCGATTATCTGGAAACTCCAACGGCCATTCTCATCGGAGCGGTCGTGGCCAATCTTGAATACCGCATCACTCCCAGCTTCCCTGGCGTAGAGGGTCACGCGCCTGTTCTTCACGCAGTCGTTTGAGTCCGAGATCACCTTGCCGTGGTAAACGCTCGACGGCGTCTTCTTGATGGTGATCGTCGTCTCGAACTCCTCGTTGTGGGCGCGCTCGGGCGGGTCGTGTGACTCCTTGTCCGAGGTGGCGGCGAGACACCGGAGCAGGGCCTTCCGGACCTCCTTGACCTTCACCATGTAGTCGGTGAAGCCGGGCTTGTCGTGTCGGACTACTTCCCAATTTCCGTTGCGGTCGGACTTCGTTTGGTCGATCTTGAGGAAGCCCTGTCCGGGCTTTCCCTTGCGCAGGAGAACGACCGTCCGCCGGCGCTCGCACGATGACTCATCCGATCGCACCTTTCCGAAGAACTGCGCCTTGTAGTTGCGGCAATCGAAGGGGCACTCGTCATTGATCGTGACCGTCGTCTTGATCCCGTTCTGACCCGCCCGCGCGGATCTCGCGAAGTTCAGCGTCCACTTCTTCGACCTGCCGTTCTTGCAGCCGGGTGCTCTCAGGGTCTTCGCGCGGTATGTCCCCTCGAGGGCGTCCGACTCGTTGAGGGTCCACTTGCCGTTGGCGGTGGCGGTCGTCGTCCCGATCGGTCCAGGGTTTGGCGCACCTCCCTTGCGGACGACCTTGACCTTGCGCCCATCGACGCAGTCTGGGTTTGATGAGCGCACCCTGCCCTTGAACATCGCGGGAGTCGATGCCCGAGTGGCCCTCTCGCATGTGCCGAACTTGCATACCATCTTCATGCGGAGCTTGGTGCCCGCCTTCTCGCCGCCCGACGCAACGCTGCCCATCGAGCTTGCGATCAGGCACGCCGCTAGCACCACTGCCACACCGATCCATCGAGCGTTCATCGTCTGATCCCCTCCGCTGGTAAGTGCCTTCTCCGGGCATCCTAAGTCCCGTGACTAGGCTTGTCCACCCGATGAGCCCTCCCAGCGCACGCCCCTTCCCCCGCTTCATCGCCGACGCCTCCCAGGACGCAGAGCCCTCGGGCCGCTGGGCCGAGCGGCTGACCACCCATTTCGCCGAGGCGTGCGAGCCGCTCACCGCCGACGCCGGCTCGGCGCTCAACCCCGAGAGCCTTCGCTGGTTCCCCGAGCGGGGCTGGGGCGGCCGCGTCTACGTCCCGGTCACGGGCCGCGCCCAGGAGCCGTCCGTCCCTTCCGACGCGCCAGAGGGTTCCGAGCCGGTGCTGGTCGAGTACTACGGCTGGGTCTCGTTCGTGCGGCCCGAGGGCGACGAGCCCGATGCCTTTAAGGCGAAGGCCGAGTTCACCGACGTCACCGTCGAGGACAGCCCCGAGTGGGAGATCGACCTATCCGACGACGTGCTCGGCCCATGGCGCTCCGAAGCGGGCCGCGGCGGCGATGTAACGCTCGTCTGGGGCCTGCCGATGGTGCGCGGAGCGGTCGCAGCAACCGCCGAGCTCGACGGCGAAGTCGTCGACCAGTGCCCGGTCCGCGATGGCCGGTTCACCCTGGTCGCAGCGGATGCCGTCCACGGCTTCGGCGACTCGGACGTCTTTCTCACCGTGAAGCTCTGGGACCGCCGCCTTGCGCAGGTTGCCTCCGAGAGCCTCTACGACGAAGGCGAGTGAGGCGGCGCGGGCCGTAATCTGGCCCAAGGCCCCGATAGCTCAGCTGGATAGAGCGACTCCCTCCTAAGGAGTAGGCCCCTGGTTCGAATCCAGGTCGGGGTATTCCATGCGGTTTCGCGCGCTTCTTCTCGCCGCCCTCGCGGGCCTCCTCGTCTCAGGCTGTGGCTCGAAGGACGAGCCCGAGCCCGAGCCGGTCGAGCGCAAGGAAGAGACGGCCGACAAGCTGCCGAAGCTTGAGCGCGGGTGGGAGGAGTTCGTGAACGCGGGGGCGGGCGTCGCCTTCGGCCGTCCACCGGGATGGAGCGCCAAGGAGAAGGGATCTGTGACGACCCTCGCCGCGCCGGATCAGCTCGTCACAGCGGCGATCACGGTCGACCGGACCGATGAGGCATTCGCGGACGACCCCCCGGACTTCGCGACACAGACGATGACGCTCATCCCGGGATTCGAGAAGCAGCTCAAACCCGGTAGAGCGAAGCTCTTCGACCATCCTTACGACGGCGCGATCGTGGAGGCGAAGGGCGTGTCCAAGGAGACCGGCGTGCCTCAGCGAGTAACCGTGGTCGTGCTCGAGCGAGAGGGCGTCGCGGTTGTCACTGCCGCGATCTACGAAAACGCCGAGCGAAACGCCGCGGTCGCCGAGTCGAAGCAGGCCCAAGAAGTGATCCGCACCCTGCGGACCCGCCCGCCGGCGTAACTGTCGCCGTTTTCGCTCGAAGGGTGATCGAAAAAGGCCGCAGTTGCGGGGAAGCGGCTTAGCGGTCGGGGCGGTCCGGGTAGACGTCGTCGATTGTTGTGAGCGCCGTGAAGGGCGCGTCGGCCGCCGCGGCGATCGCGTCTCCTCCGCCCGCCAAGCGATCGACCACGCACAGGGTCGCGACGATGTCGAGGCCCTCCTCGCGGATGCGCTCGATCGCCGACACGGTCGAGCCGCCTGTGGTCACGGTGTCCTCGACGACGAGGACCTTGGCGCCGTCTTCGACGGGCCCCTCGACCCAGCGCTGGAGTCCGTGCTGCTTTCGCTCTTTGCGGACGAAGAACCCGACGAGATCGTCTCCGCCCGGCACAGCGATGGCGGCGCACGCCAGCGGGATCGCGGCCATGACCGGCCCGCCCACAGCTGCCGCTCCCGCATCGGTAGCGGCGGCGGCGATCAACTCGCCCGCGGCGCGGAAGCCGGCCGGCCGCATGATCGCCCGGCGCGCGTCCACGTAGTACTGCGCCGTCTGGCCGCTGGAGAGCGTCACCTCGCCCAGGATCAGGGCGTGCTCGCGCAGCTCAGAAACGAGCGTCTCGCGAGCGCCTTCGGGACTCAACGGCTCACGAGTAGACGTAGATGCTTTCGCCGAGGTTGATCCAGTTGTAGATGAAGAGCGAGTTCGGGATCGGGTTGCGAAGGCACCCGTGGCTGGCCGGGTAGTTCGGCACCGACCTGTAGCCGTGCGTCGCGTAGCCGCGGTTCGTCGGCCCGAAGTAGACGGAGTGGACCATCCCGTGCGAGTTGGTCCCGGGCTCCTTGCGGAAGAAGGTGTGGTGGCCCTTGATCGTCGGCGTCGCCGCCGTGCCCGAGGAGATGTGGAAGATGTGCTTCGGCTTGCCGTTGTCGGCGAGCACCATCACCTGCCGCGACAGATCGGCCTCGACGTGCTTTCCCGCGCCGGGGTATTTGAGCTTGAAGCTGCCGTCGCCGTTGGCCAGCGTGCGGAAGATCGCCGGCGTGGCGTTGGTCGTGCGCGACATCCCGTTCACCTTGCGGAACGCGAGGACGGCGCGCCCCGTCGCCGAGCCGTAGCTGGAGCCGTTCGAGGTGTAGTAGGCCTGCTCGTCCAGGAGGTCGTTGAAGAGGTTGACGTCGTTGTTCTGCATTCCGGGATCGAGGTCCGGGTACGAGATGCCGACGGCCCGCGACTGCTTCGAGAAGCCCTCCTGGTTCGGCGAGTCTTCCTTCTTCGCGCGGATGCGGTAGTTGCCGTCTGCGATCAGGCGGGGCGAGCGGATCTTGAAGCGGCCCTGGTTCTTGCCCGGCACGCGGCGGATGGGCTGGCGCTTGGCAGTGACCTCGTTGTTCGCCTTCGAGACCCAGACCCGCACTTCCTGGTTGGGAACGAACGGGCGGACGTAGCCGACGCCGAGGACCTTGCTGCCGACATGGACCTTGCTGCCGTTGACGTTCTTCAAGGCGATGCGGACCTTGGCGTCCTTCGGAGCTCCCTGGAGAAGCTGGTGTTCGGCTTGGTTCTTGGCGGGGTCCTCAGCCTGTTTTTGGGCCGAGGCCTGCGCGGGGGCGAGAAGTGTGAGGGCAGCGAGGGGGTAAAGGAAGCGCTTCATTGCCGTAATTGTGCCATCTCGCGTAGTCATCACGATGCGGTTCCTCACTGGCTCAGCAACGGAACGATCGCGATCGCGTTATTCACCATGTGCAGGACGATCGGCGGCCCAAGCGATCCGGTGCGCTCATAAAGCCAGGCCAGGATCACGCCGAGGCACGAGAGCAGGCCCGCTACGGCCAGGTCGCCCTGGGGCAGATGCACGGAGCCGAAGAGCAGGCCCGAGACGCCCGCCGCGACCCAGAACGGAGTCCGGCTGCGCATCGCGCCGAAGAAAAGGCCGCGAAAGAGGGTCTCCTCCGTGATCGGCGCGGCGATGACGATCAGGAAAACGGTCGCGATGGCGGTGATCGTCGTCTCGTTGAACTCGACGTCCTCCACCAGCGTGTCCTGCTCGGGCGTGAAGAAGAGTGCGGTGAAGATCACCGTGATCGCGATCTGCGCGCCCATAGCGGCGGCGACGAGCCAGAGATGTTTGGCCTTGAACGGGACGAAACCCACCACGCGCCACGGGCGGGAGGTCACGCGCCTTGCGGCAACCATGATCGGCACGCCGACGAACAGGAGCCCCTGTGGGATGAGCGCGACGAGGGTGGCGTCGGGCTCCGTATCGATCAGGCTCAGGACGATCGCACCCGCAATCCCGAGCCCCAGGAAGATGATCAGGAAGCCGGTCAGCGCGTCGATTGGCCGGAGTGGGGACCAGGGTCCCGCGTTGCCGGCCTTCCCGGACTCCGGAGCCGGGACAAAACGAGGAGGTGGCGAGGACTCTGGAGGCGGCGGTCCGAACGAGCCGTATTCAGCCACTTCTCACCGCTCGGGCGACCTCGGCCAGCGAGGAGATGTCGCCGCCGCCCGCCCGATCGAGGTGCAGCGCGCGAATGCCGGCGGCGCCTGCGCCCGCAATGTCTTCCTCGACGGTGTCCCCCACGTGGAGCGCTTCGTCGGGCCCGCAGCCCGCCAGGTCAAGCGCGGCCTTGAAGATCGCCGGGTCGGGCTTGCGCACGCCGCTTCCGGCTGACGTCACGAAGCCGTCGACCGCATCGTCGAGCCCGCACCGCTCGAGCACCTCAGGTAGCGAGATGTCCCAGTTCGAGACGCAAACGATCCGAAGGCCGGCCTTGCGAAGCTCGTCGAGGGCAGGCCGCGCGTCGTCGAAGGCGTGGAACCGGATCGCGTCCATCATCGTCTTGACCGGAACCTCGCGGTCGAGCTCCCAGGAGAGGATGTCCGCGCAGCGGGTGCGAAGGGCCTCGAGGGATGCGGCGTCTTTGCCCTCGTGCGCGTGCTCCTTGTAGTAGTCCATCTCAGCCTTGACGGCGGGCGCAACCTCGGCCTCGTCCATCTCCAGGACCTTCGCCAGGGGGACCCACGGAGGGTCGAGATCAACGAGCGTTCCGAGCACGTCGAAAAGCACGGCGCGGGTCGGTTGTGAGGCTGAAGGGGTCATTCGCGGAGCTAGCTTGGCAGGATCGATTTCGGACCCGGTAATCATTGATCACATGGTCGGAAGCTTCATCGAAACAGACTCAGACCTCTTTGGCGCCGTTATCACGGTCGCGGTGTCGATCGTGATCGCGTACCTGGTGGATCGGATCGTGCTGGCGCGCGGTGGTCGCCTCGCCGGGCAGGTCACGGACGTCGGCGTTTCACGCGCCGCCGCTACCCGGCTTCGCGTCGTTCGCAGGCTCGTATTCGTGACGATCGTCGTCGTCGGCATCGGCCTCGCGCTCAGCCAGTTCACGAAGCTCGAGAAGCTGGCAACAGGCCTCCTCGCCTCGAGCGCCGTGCTCGGCATCGTCCTCGGCCTCGCCGCACGCCAGGTGCTGGCGAACCCGCTGGCGGGGATCCTGCTCGCGGTCACCCAGCCGATCAGGATCGGCGACACGATCACCCTCGATGACGAGACCGGCCGGGTCGACGACCTGACGCTTTCGTACACCTACATCGACACGGGCGATGGCCGCCTGATGGTCGTCCCGAACGAGAAGGTGGTCACGAACACCGTCTTCAACCGCTCGACCGGCGACCAGAACGCGCCGGTCGCCTGTTCGGTGTGGCTCCCGCCGGGCGGCGACATCGAGAAGGCACGTGCAGCGCTCGCCCCGCTCGAGGCGTCCGAGATCGAGACCGCCGAGATCACGCCTGAGGGTGTCCGTCTCGTCGTCCACGGCCCGCACGGCAGCGCTCGCACCTCCGTCTCCGGCGAAGAATCGGCGCTGCGCGAGCGCGCCCACCAGCTCCTGCTGAACGCAGGCGTGCTCGAGACCGACGCTGAATAGCTCGTCGCAGCAGCCTGCAAGGTGATCCACGGGCTGGATTGCCTCGTTACCCTTTTCACTAGCTAGGTATGTCTTCACGAGCACGAAAGCGCCACGAGCGCTCGAACGGCTCCCCCGTCAAGAAGATGCTGCTGGGATTCGGCGTAATCCTGGTGGTGATCGGCATTGCGGCGGGCGCTGCTGCGGGCTGGGTCTACGACATGTGGAACGACGCCGGCTCCGTCTGGGACGAAAAGCCCGTCGAGCCTGGGGCCAATTCGGTCGTCTATGCAGCCGATGGGTCCCTCCTGGGCTACATCGACGCGAACATCATCCGCGAGCCGGTGGGGCTGAAAGCGATCCCGAAGTCGCTCCAGAACGCGACGATCGCGATCGAGGACGAGAACTTCTACGAGCACGACGGCGTCGACTACTCCGCGATCGTCCGCGCGACGGTCGAGAACGTGGAGGCCGGCGAGATCGAGCAGGGCGCGTCGACGATCACCCAGCAGCTCGTTCGAAACCTCTACATCAAGGATCCCGAGGACACCTTCGAGCGAAAGCTCACCGAGGCGAAGTGGTCGCGCGAGTACGAGGAGCGCTACACGAAGGACGAGATCCTCGAAAAGTACCTCAATACCGCGACGTACGGGACCAACTCGGGCGACACGGCTGTGGGGGTCAAGAGTGCCGCGCAGATCTACTTCGACAAGGAGATCGAGGACATCAACGTCGGCGAGGCTGCCCTCCTCGCCGGGCTGCCCCAGGCGCCCTCTCAGTACAACCCGTTCCTTGCGCCTCAGCAAGCAATCGCGCGGCGGAACCTCGTCCTGGACGCGATGGCGGAAGAGGGCTACATCTCCGAGGGAGAGCGCCGGAAGTGGTCGCAAGCGGGGCTTGGCTTGCAGCGCGGCTATAAGTACGAGCAGTTCAGGTACCAGTACTTCTTCGACTACGTGCAGCAGGAGCTGTTCGACCGCTACGGGACCAGCACCACGCGCGTCGGCGGGCTCGAGGTACATACGACGCTCGTTCCCAGCCTCCAGGACACGGCCGAGCAGGCCATCCGCAACCACCCCGTCGGCGGCGCGGCGAGGGCGCTCGTATCGACCGATGTCGACACCGGCGAGATCAAGGCGATGGCCTCATCCTCGAACTACGCCGATAACAAGTTCAACCTCGCGGCGCAGGGTCGCCGCCAGCCCGGTTCGTCCTACAAGGCCTTCGCGCTGACCGCGGCGGTCGAGCAGGGCATAGACCCGGATACCACGACTTACTCCGCGCCTTCGAGCATCACCCTGCCTTCGTATCCCGGCGGGCCAGCTGATTGGAACGTGAGCGGAGGCGGCGGCAAGTCGATGACGCTGCGAGCCGCAACCGCCAACTCGATCAACACAGTGTTTGCTCAGCTCGTACTCGACGTCACGCCGGAGGCGATGAACGACGTCGCTCACCGCATGGGGATCACTTCGCCGACTCAGGATGTGCCCGCCGAGGTGCTGGGTGCCGCCGACGTGTCGGTTCTTGAGATGTCCAACGCGTACGCGACTCTCGCGAACGGCGGCGTCCACCACGACCCGACGGCGATCAACCGCGTCGAGTTCCCGAACGGCGATGTCGAGGAGCTCGACCCGTCGACCGGCAAGCGCGCGTTCTCCGACGGCGTCGCCTACACCGTCGCCGACGTCATGAAGGGCGCGCTCGAGTACGGCACGGCCGCCGGGCGTGGCATCGGCTGTCCGGCATCGGGCAAGACCGGTACGACTGAGGAGAACTCCGATGCCTGGTTCGTCGGCTACACGCCTCACATCTCGACCGCGGTCTGGGTCGGTTACCCCGATGAGCGCATCACGCTCCCCGGCTTCGGCGGCGACCTCGCCGCGCCGATCTGGCAGGAGTACATGCTGGAAGCTGCGACAGAACCCTGCGACGACTTCCCCGAGCCCAAGGACCCGGCCGAGCTGTCGTCTGGATCGAGCGGTTACGCCGGCAACACCAGCGACTACGACGACCCTGACGACACGACCGACGACACCGATTCGCCTACGGGGGACCTCGACGGCGACGGCTTCCCCGACGAGGCCTATAACCCCGGCACCGGCAACCAGCCCATTCCGGGCGATGACGACGGCGGCGGGGACAGGCCCCCAGCCAACCCGAACGCCGGCGGCGGAGGTGGCGGCAACCCAGGCGGTGGCGGTGGCGGGAACGGCGGCATCGGCGGCGGCGGCATCGGCGGCTAGGCCCGCCGAACGTCCCTCAGCCGCCCCTATAGCGGTAGCTCACGGACGTTCACCGAGTATCAGCGCGCGTGCCCGTTCGATGATGGGTCGTGCGAGGCGGGCTTGGGCGCGTTCATGTGGCGAAGCGTCACGTAGACCGCGGCGCCTGCCGCGACGGTGAACAGGGCGGCGAACGGAAGCTCGAGCGCGAATTGCACGAGCAGGGTTGCGCCGGCGACAGCCACGGCGGCCACGAGCGCGCGGCGAATCAGAAGCTCGCCGCGGGCGGTCGTACGGAAGAAATAGAAGGCCATCGCAACCGAGCAGGCAACGAGGGTGGCGAACGAGAGGACGTAAAGGACTCCCAGGAGGATGTCCTCGGCAAGCGGCTGACCGCAATCGGGTCCGGCGCATGCGGAGTCGAGCGTCGAGACCACGAGCCCGCCAGGGATCAGCGCCAAATAAGCGAAGACGACCGAGCCCGCCAAGACCAACCACCGCATGAGACCTATTCTGACGAGCATGCTCGGTGAGTTCGACTTGATCGCGCTTCTTCGGGAGCGCATCGCGGCGGCGGGCGCCACCGTCGGCGACCACGTGATCGTTGGAAGCGGTGACGACGCGGCGGTGGTCGAGCCACGTGGCATGACGGTCACCTCGGTCGACGCGCTCGTCGAGGGCATTCACTTCAGGCGTTCCACCTTTCCTGCGGACGCGATCGGGCACAAGGCGCTGACAGTCGCACTGTCCGACCTTGCGGCGATGGGCGCTCAGCCAGGCGAGGCATATGTGCAGCTCGGGGTGCCCGAGGACATCTCCGAGAACGAGCTCGCCGGCATCGCGGACGGGCTTGGCTCCGTCGCCAACGACTACGCCGTCTCGGTGGCGGGCGGCGACGTGGTTGCCTCGCCGGTCCTGTTCCTTGCCATCACCGTGGTCGGCTATCTGCGCGAGGAGAGCCCACACGTGACGAGGGCCGGTGCCCAGGAGGGCGACGTCCTGATATTGACCGGGCCGGTCGGGGGCGCGGCTGCCGGGCTCCTGTTGCTCGAGGACGAGGGGCTCTTCAGTGCCGTCGACCCGGCACGGAGCGAGGCGCTGCGCGGGCGCCAGCTCCGTCCGCAAGCGCAGGTCGGCGCCGGCCTCGCGCTGTCACGCTCGGGCGCGACAGCGATGATCGACGTCTCGGACGGGATAGTCGCGGACGCCGGCCACATCGCAAAGGCCAGCGGCGTGCGCTGCGTGGTCGAGCTGGGCGACGGGTGCGTGGCCCTTGGCGTCGAGGAGGTCGCGGCGGCCGCGGGGAAGGACACTCTCGCGCTCGCGAGCGGCGGCGAGGACTACGAACTTCTGGCGACCGTGCCGGAGGACCGTCTGGAAGAGGCGCTCGAAGCCGTTCGCAGAACCGCCTGCGACCCGGCACTTGCGGGCCGGGTCGAGGCTGGGGAGGGTGTGGTCCTCGGCGGCCCTACAGGCCGCGAAGTTTCGACTGGCGGGTTTGACCAGCTTCGCTCACGAGTTCGTGGCGAGCCCACCTGATCATGCGCAGCTTGCGGAGGATCTCCTCCGCGACCAACGAGGAGTCAACCTCGTAGGAGTGCTCTGCAACCTGGGTCTTGAGCTTGGTCATGGTCGGATCCTCATTGGGGGATGTCTGTTCTTTGTCGGTCAGTGAAGTAGCCATGCCGGGGGGTTTGGCCTTTCATGTATCGCCGGGGGGCGACGCAACATGTAAATGCCTTTCGTGGCTGTTGCTTTCCTTGTCGTACCCGGCATCGTCTTCGGGCAATCGCGCAAACATCGGACGAACGTCCATCCGACGCACGTCCGGGGGTGCCCCCTAGGCGTCACCTGAGGACACGACCCCGGTTTCCCCTCGGTTTCGGGGCCATGTCAGACCTTCAGCCCGGAAGCCTTTAGCTTGCCCTTACCGTGGCGAGCGCCGCGGTGGCCACGGCGCCGACCGAAGTCAGGGTGAAAAAGACGCCGATCGCCTGGATGAAGCCGATCCCGCCGCCGGCCATGAGGGCCGCGAGCTCAAGTGGCGTGGACGTGCCCCATCCGAGTTCGGACGCGACGTAGATGAGCGCGACTGCAAGGGGCACGGCGGCAAGGGCGAGCACCGGCAGGGCAAGCGCGGCCGGCCGGCGCCCCTGGGTGCCGAGAACCGCGACCAGGTGCACGAGCGGCACCAAGAGGAGCGCCATGTACGGATTGACAAGCCACACCACGAAGCAGGCGGCAACGGCGGCAAGCCCGGCCGCAGCGCCGGCGCCGAGTGATCCGGGCGGAGACGGGACGCGGCGCAGATGGAGGATCCACCAGAGCCAGGCCGCGAGCGCGATCACGAGAATGAGACCGATCACCTCGCTCGCTCCGAGCTCGACCCGGGCGGGGTCATATGGGACGCCTGTCGCGGGGATCACTTCGAGGACGGCCAGCCCGTAGATGCCGAGACAGACGATGAGCGCGGGAAGCCACCACTCGATTGCCCAGCTGAGCGCGCGCCCGATGTGCCCGCCTTCACGTCTTGCGCGCGCGAGGATGCTTGCGGCAACCGCCAACGGCGGAAGAAGCAGGGCCAGGACGACGAGCCCGATGCTCCAGCCCGGAATGAGGTTGTCCCCCGACCATAGAAACCTCCCGGGCCCGCTCGCCGGCGCCGACGACGACGCATCGAGCGCCGAGATGAGCGCGAGGTACGCCGGGCCGATTCGCGCAAGCGTCTCGGTATCGAAGCGCCCCCGCCCGTTCTCGGATTCGGGAAGCGGAAGCTCGCCCGCCGACGAAAGCGCGACCGCATCAAGCCCGTCTTCGATCAGTCCCGCCTGCTCGCCGGACGCCGCCGGGATGGCGTACCTCGCGATCTGCGCCGGTGTCGAGATCTTGCCGGGGCTCAGGTTCGCGCGGTCGCGAAGGATCTCTTCGGCTGTTCGCGCGAGGCCGATCGGCGGCCCGTTCAGGCCACCCGCTGTTACGAGGTGGGGCTCAAAAGGCTCGTCGAAGCCGGGCTGCGAGATGACTACCACGGCGTCGACTGTGTTGCGGTCGGGGAGGCCTTCAATCAACTCGCGGGCGCCCTGGCCCTCCGCGCTGGCGCCGCTCGTCGATGCCAGGATGAGCGTGCGGCTCCTGCTGGCCACGGAGAGCTGGTTCATGAGCTCCAGAAGAACGCCCGTCGCCGCTGCGCTCGATGGGGCGCCCTCGCCCTCGCGGGAGTCCCGGCCGGCGACGACCACGATCGC
The DNA here is from genome assembly GCA_963786495.1 of uncultured bacterium. Classification (GTDB taxonomy): domain Bacteria; phylum Actinomycetota; class Thermoleophilia; order Solirubrobacterales; family 70-9; genus JALZKA01. The sequence goes on from CAWAZL010000002.1 coordinate 1,186,002, forward strand.
GCGGTCGGACTCGCCGGGGAGGGTCAGGATCACGTTGCGAAGCTCGGTTTCCTCGCCGTCGATGGTCGCCTCGAACGCCTGCTCGCCCGCTGTGCCCGTGACGACCGAACCGAAGCGCTCGGCGACCAGATCGGCGACCGCGTTGTCTTCTTCTGAGCCGGGCTCACGCGAGCCGCCGAGTGCGAGCACGTCGCGGGTGGCCTTCGCCGCGGTGGCGGCATCGAACTCGAGCGTGCCCGGCGGGGGCTCGACCGGCTCCGGCACACCCCGGAGCGAGAACGCCAAGACGACCAGCGCCAGCACGGCAGGGATGAATGCGAGTCTGTAGAGGCGGAGGTCAGCCACGTGGAATGTAGGTCTACCCTTACCGATATGCGGCTGAGCCCGACGGGAGGCAGGGATGAGTGAGGCGAACGCTTCGCGAATCCTGCTCGTCGACGACGAGCCGGCGGTGCAGACGCTGCTCGCGTATCCGCTTCGCAAGGACGGTTATGAGGTCGTCTCGGCCACCGACGGCCGCCAAGCCCTCGATCGCTTCGCCGAGGGACGCTTTGATCTGGTCGTGCTGGACGTCATGCTCCCAAAGCTCGATGGCATCGAGGTTTGCCGCCGACTTCGCTCGAAAAGCCAGGTGCCGATCATCATGCTCACGGCCAAGGACGACGAGGTCGACAAGGTGGTCGGCCTCGAGATGGGCGCCGACGACTACATCACCAAGCCGTTCTCCGTCCGCGAGTTCAGAAGCCGGGTGCGGGCCGCGCTCCGCAGAGCCGAGATGGGGGGCAGGGCGTCCGTCTCCGAGCCGATCGAGGCCGGCGAACTGGTGCTGGACCTCGAGCGCCGCGCGGCCACGATGCGCGGCGAAGAGGTGACCCTCACGTACGTCGAGTTCGAGGTTCTGACCGCGCTGGCGGGAGCGCCCGGCAGGGTGTTCACGCGCGAGGTTCTCCTCGGCCGCCTTTGGGGGGATTCCAAGTACCGCGACCCGCGCACGATCGACGTCCACATCAGGCACCTCCGCGAGAAGATCGAGAAGGACCCGTCCTCTCCCGAGTACCTCTTCACGGTAAGAGGCGTCGGCTACCGGTTCCGCGAAACCGACGACGTTTGATCTGAATGCCATCGGTCTTCGGCTCTGTCCGCAGCCAGCTCGTTGTCCTGTTCTCAGTCATCACCGCGGCGGCCATCGGGTTCATCTACCTGTACGTGGTCCCGCAGCTCTCGTCCAGCCTGAGCGCCGAGCGGTTGCGCTCGCTTCGCGATGCGGCGGTCGAGCCTGCCGCTGCGCTATCCGAAGTGATCGGGAGGGGCCTATCGCAAGAGGAGCTCTCGCAGGTCGTGCTGCGCCTGTCGCAGCGGACGGGTGGCGCCCGGCTCACCGTGCTCGGCGTGCGCGAGAGCGATGACGGCAGCCGCCCGGCTTTCGTAGTCGCGGACTCCCAGGTCGAGAGGACGGCGCTCGCGCCGAGCTACCCGGCCGCATCCACCGCTCTCGAGGACGGTGGCACGGCAACCGCGGTCGAGCAGGTCAATGGCGGGCGCCTCGGCGAGACGGCGACTCCGATCTCGCTGTCGGGAGACGTGAGGTGGGTCTCCGTCCTGTCCGCGCAGCTCGACGATGTCGACGACAACGTCGACTTGATCACGCGCCAGATCCTGATCGCGGGTGTGATCGCGCTTGCGGCCGCGATCGGCGCCGGCTTCTTGGCCGCGCGGGCACACGCCGGCAGGCTCCGCCGCCTCGAGGCCGCCGCCGAGAAGGTCGCGCACGGGGACTTCTCGACGCCAATCCCCGTCGACTCGGAGGACGAGGTGGGGCAGCTGGCCATGACGCTCGAGGAGATGCGCGGCCGCTTGGCCCGGCTCGACGACGCGCGCAAGGAGTTCATCGCGAACGCATCGCACGAGCTTCGAACGCCGATCTTCTCGCTCGGTGGGTTCGTGGAGCTGATCGACGAGGACGACCCAGATCCCGCCGCGCGGGCGGAGTTCGTGGCGACGATGCGCGGGCAGATCGACCGCCTGACCAAGCTGACGACAGACCTTCTCGATCTCTCGAAGCTTGACGCCGATGCGCTCACGGTCAGGGACGACGAGATCGACCTGACGCAGCTTGCGAGCGCCATCGCGGAGGAGTTCGGACCCGCTGCGGAGGCCCATTCGTCGAGCATTCAGGTGGCCGCGGCGGGCCCTGTAAAAGCTTTAGGTGATCCTGAAAGAGTCCAGCAAATAATTAGGATCCTCATCGACAACGCGCTTTCGCATACGCCCTTAAAGACAAGGATCACAGTGACTACGAAGCTCCAGCAGGGGGAGCCAACCCTCATCGTCGCCGATAACGGCCCGGGAATCGACCGGGAGGTCGCGGCGCGCGTGTTCGAGCGCTTCGTCACTGGCGACGAGGTCTCAGGCTCCGGCCTCGGCCTCTCGATCGCCAGCGACCTCACACGCCTGATGGGCGGAAGCCTCCGCCTTTCAGCCCGCCCCGGCCACACGGAGTTCATCCTCCGTCTTCCCGCGCCGGCCGAGGTATCGGCGTGAGGGCCCGCACGGCGGCACTATTCGCCGTGGCGCTCCTCTCAGTCGGCCTCGTGGCCGGATGCGGCGGGGGCGATGGCGACTCGACCACGACCGTCGTCGACGAGACGGGCAGCGGCAAGCCCATCGGCAACGGCTCGGACTTCGACGCGCAGGCCGTCTACGACCGCGCGGCGCCAGGCGTCGTCACCGTGATCTCGGTGTTCGACAACGGCGGCGGCGCCAACCTCGAGGAAGAGCTCGACCCCGAAGGTGGCGCCCTTCCGCCCGACGACGTCCCGCAGGCGGGGCAGGGCTCCGGCTTCGTCATCTCGGAAGGGGGCGAGATCGTCACCAACGCGCACGTCGTCACGGACGCGCAGGGGCTGACGGTCGGCCAGGACCCGTCCCCGATCCACCAGGCCTCAGAGGTCTTTGTTCAGTTCCCAGATCGCAACTCGGTCGAAGCCGAAGTCATTGGCTACGACCCGTTCGCCGACGTGGCGCTGATCAAGGTCGACCCCGAGGGGCTCGACCTCCAGCCGGTGGAGATCGGCAACATCGAGGACGTCGGCGTCGGCGAGCAGGTGGCCGCCATCGGCAGCCCGTTCGGGGAGCGCCAGTCGCTCTCTGTCGGATTCGTCTCGGCGCTCGACCGCTCGATCCCCTCGCTCACGAGCTTTGCGATCGACGGCGCGATCCAGACCGACGCCTCGATCAACCCGGGCAACTCCGGCGGTCCGCTGCTGGACTCCCAGGCCAACGTGATCGGGATCAACCAGCAGATCGACACCACGTCGGGCGGCAACCAGGGCGTCGGCTTCGCCGTCCCGGTTGACCTGTTCGAGCGCTCCGTCGAGCAACTCCGCGAGGACGGCGAGGTCGAGTACGCCTACATCGGCGTCGGGACCAAGCCGCTCTTCCCGCAGCTCGCCGAGGAGCTCGAGGTGGACGCCGAGTCGGGCGCGATCGTCGAGGACGTGACCAACGGCAGCCCGGCGGATGACGCCGGCCTGCAGCCGGGCGACCAGGAGATCGACTTCCAGGCGATCCCCTACACCGTGGGCGGCGACATCATCGTCTCCGTGGACGGTGAGGAGATCGTCACCGAGGCCGATCTGCCCCGGATCGTCTCGCGCCTCGAGCCTGGCCAGGAGGTCAAGCTCGGGATCATCCGCGACGGCGAAGAGATGGAGCTCGACATCACGCTGGGCACGCGGCCCAGAAGCGTTTCGTAGCTCGGTTGGGACCCGGACGCCGCCCTGCGCGGCGGCGTCCCAGAGGCGTGACCCGGGCTGTCACGCACGCGGATGGCGCCTGGATAGCTTCGCTGGATCGGGGCCTTGCTCCTCACGCGTGCCACCGGCACGCGTTTCGTCACACAGCCGCGCCCAGCTCGCTCCCAGACACCCCCGCGCACGCGTCAACCCGCGTCACGCCTCTAGACTGCCCGGCTTCATGCTCCAAGAAGTTGCCCTTGGCCAGCGGTCGCTGGCCGACTACACCCACATCGTCGGCAAGGAGACCGTCGAGGAGATCCGCGCGCTCGCGGAGCCCCTCCAAGGCAAGCGCGTCCTCCACGTGAACGCCACGGCGTTCGGCGGCGGCGTTTCGGAGATCCTCTACACGATCGTCCCGCTGATGCGCGACATCGGGCTCGACGCTCACTGGCAGGTGATCCTGGGCGCCGAGGAGTTCTTCAACGTCACGAAGCTCATGCACAACTCGCTCCAGGGCGACCCGACTTCGATCACCGACCAGCAGTGGGAGGTGTTCCAGGGCTACAACGCGATGAACGCCCGCGACCTCGAGGGCGACTGGGACGTCGTGATCGTCCACGACCCTCAGCCCGCAGGCCTCTTGAACAACGCTTCCGAGAAGTCACGCCACTGGGTCTGGCGCTGCCACATCGACCTCTCGACGCCGAACCCTTCGACGATCGAGCGCCTGCGCCCGCTGATCGAGCCCTACGAGGCAAGCGTCTGGCACCTGCCGCAGTACGTGCCCGAGGGGATCACCGAGGGCGTTCGGATCGTGCCGCCCGCGATCGACCCGCTCTCGCCCAAGAACATGGCTTTCTCGCCCGAGGACGCCGCCTTCGTCTCCGAGCAGTTCGGCATCGACCCCGAGCGCCCGCTCCTTTGCCAGGTCTCCCGCTTCGATCCCTGGAAGGACCCGATGGGCGTAATCGACGCGTACCGCGCCGTCACGGGAGAAGGTGCCGGACGTGCAGCTCGCGCTGGTCGGCTCGATGGCGACGGACGATCCCGAGGGCTGGGACTTCTTCAACCAGACGATGGCCCACGCCGACGGCGATCCGGACATCAAGATCCTCTCGAACCTGAACAACGTGGGCGCGATCGAGGTGAACGCCTTCCAGTCGCAGGCAGACGTCTGCATCCAGAAGTCGACGCGCGAGGGCTTCGGCCTGACCGTGACCGAGGCGCTCTGGAAGGGCCGGCCGACGATCGGGGGCGACGTCGGCGGCATTCCGCTTCAGATCGTCAACGGCGAGTCCGGATACCTCGTCTCTTCTTCCGAGGAGTGCGCCCAGCGGAGCCTCGAAATTCTCGAAGACCCTGATTTGGCCAAGCGAATCGGGAAAGCAGGCAAGGAGCATGCCCGGCAGAACTTCCTCAGCCCTCGGCTCCTTCGCGACTGGCTCAAGATCTTCACGGAGATCGACGTATAGATCTTTGAGCGACGCAAGTCGCGAATCAAGCAGGTGTCGGTGGTTGTCTTGTCTAGGTTCAGAGGCGTGAGCGAACGCCTCGTAATCGTCTCGAACCGCGGCCCTGCCCAGTTCGAGCTGGACGAAGACGGCGAGCGCGTGGTGCGTCGCGGCGGCGGTGGGCTGGTGACCGCACTGACCGGCCTGGTCGCTCAGCGCAGGGCGCTGTGGATCGCCTCGGCGATGACCGAGGAGGACGCGGAGGTCGAGCGCGAGCTTGGCGGGGAGCCGCTCCACATCGACCTTGACGGCGTGGACTACGAGGTGCTCCTGGTCGAGTCCGACCCCGAGGCCTACGACGCCTTCTACAACGTGATCGCGAACCCGATCCTGTGGTTCATCCAGCACTACTTGTGGGACCTCTCGAACGCGCCGGACATCCGCCAGGAGGAGGCCGACGCGTGGGACCAGGGCTATGTGGCGGTCAACCGGGACCTCGCCGAAGCCGTGATCCGCACCATCGAGGGCGAGGAGGACCCCCTCGTGATGCTCCACGACTATCACCTCTACACGGCGCCGGCGCTCATCCGCGAGGCACGTCCGGACGTCTTTCTCCAGCACTTCGTCCACATCCCATGGACCCAGGCCGACTCATGGCGGGTCCTTCCTCAGCGCATCCGCGAGGACATCTACCGGGGCATGCTCGCCAACGACATCATCGGCTTTCACACGCAACGCCTATTGCCGGAACTTCCTCCATTGCTGCCGTCACCTGATGGAACTCGAGGTCGACTACGACCGGATGGTGGTCACGCACGAGGGCGGCGAGACCTGGGTGCGGGCCTACCCGCTCGGCATTGACGCCGAGCGCCTCGATCGAGCCGCCGCATCCGAAGAGGTTGCCGCGTACGAGGAAGAGCTATTGCGCCGGCGCCGCGACCACCTGATCATCCGCGTGGACCGCGCGGACCTCTCGAAGAACATCCTGCGGGGCTTCACGTCCTTCGACACCTTCCTCTCCCAGCACCCGGAGTTCCGCGAGCGCGTCACCTTCATCGCGCACCTGCAGCCGTCTCGCCTGGACGTGCCCGAGTACGCGGAGTACATGGAGCGGATTGAGGCGCTCGTCGCGGTCGTCAACCACCGCCACGGCACGACGGACTGGATGCCGATCGACCTGCGGATCTACGAGAACTTTCCGGAGGCGGTTGCCCGCTACAAGCACTTCGACCTCTTGATGGTGACGTCGCTCTTCGACGGGATGAATCTCGTTGCGAAGGAGGCTCCTGCGGTGTCAGAGCGCGACGGCGTGGTGATGCTCTCCGAGAACACGGGCGCCCACGAGGAGCTGGGCGACTGCACGCTCTCGGTGAACCCGTTCGACATCCAGGAGCAGGCGGACACGATCTACCGGGCGCTGACGATGGATCCCGAGGAGCGAAAGCTTCGCGCCAGCCGCCTTCGGGAGATCGTGCGTAAGCGTGACCCCGGCGTGTGGATCGAGGAGCAGCTCGCCGATATCGAGCTGAAGCGGGCGGGCTAGCCGGTCACGGTCGCGTGGCGGGTCTTCGAGTGGCCCGGGTTGTAGGGGTAGCCGGGCTGGCGGCGGACGGTGGCTCGGAACGCGTACTTGCGGGTGCTGGTGGTGTTCTGGAAGCGGTAGCGGCCCGACCAGCGGCCGCCTCGATCGGTGCGGCCTCCTTCGATCCGAATCCATTTGCCGGTGCCCCTTGCCTGGATGGCGACTCGCCGGTGCATGTGGGCGGGCCCGGGGATCCGGACGTCGAAGCGGATGCTCTCGCCGTTCGATAGGCCATGGCTTGGCGTGAGGGCCAGGCGTGGGGCCGCTTTCGAGCGGAGCTCGAGGAACCGCTCGGTCACCTCGTGGGCGCCTTGCCAATGCGCGACTCGCACCTCGCGACTTGGGCCGGCGGGGATGCGGATCCGGAACTGGCCGTTTGGCCCGGTTGTGGGCGTGGCGATCACCCGCTCGGGCGGGCCTTCAGTTGTGTCGACCCTTGTCGCGACACACACCTCGGCGGCACGGACGGGCTGGCCGCCGGCGTCGGTGAGCCTGCCGGTGACTGTGGCGGACTCGTTGCTCGGCGTGGTCACGCGCCCGCCCGCGCCCTTAAAGCGGGCTCGGAGGTTCTCGCCCGTCGTCTTTGCAACAGGGCACTGGTTGTCGATCCGGACCGTGCGGGTCTCGCAGGTGTGGTTGGCGGTGGCTTCGGGGGCGAAGTCGGCAGCGCAGACGCGCAGCTCGTTCGGCCCTTGGCGGAAGCCGGATCCTGTGGTGTCGATCTGGAACTGGGGTGTCGGGTTGCCCGGGCAGGGGCGCAGGCGGATGGCGACTCCGTCTTTGACGTCGCATTCGAGAACGCGCGACTCGAGCGGCGCGCCGTTCAGCTGAACCGAGACGGAGCGAACGCCGGCGCCGGCGTCAGTCGCGTTCACCTCGAGCACCTGGTCGCCGCGGCGCGAGCCGGGCTCGGTGAGCGTTCCGCCGAGCTGGACGGTGGGCGGGACGACGTCGCTGAGCGTCAGGGCGATGCGGCGCATGTAGATGTAGGCGTCGCGGCCGTCGCCGCAGTCGTCGCGGCTGAGGCAGGTGAGGCGGCTCTCAAAGTAGCTGCCGCTGGAGCCTTCCCAGTCGATGGTGTGCAGGTCGCCGCGCACGCCGTCGAGGAGCTCCTTGGCGCCTCCTTCGAGGCCGATGTGGACCTGCGGGACGTGCGAGTTCTGGCTGGAAGCGCTGACGCGCGCAGCCGCGCGGACAATCTCGGTGCCGTCCGGGGCGGTGATGGTCCACGCGCCGAAGCGGCCGCCGCCCGTGCGCGATGCGCCTGGGTTGTGCGTGATGCCCAGGCCCAGGCCCCTCGCAGTCGGCGCTCGACCGGTAGCGCTCGGAGCTCGAGTCATACGAGACATCGTGATGCCCCGCGCCGTTCCGCTCGTAGCACTGGATGGCCTTGTACGTACCGCCGTGGGCGTCGGAGGCTAGCCCCGCGAACAGCGCCACTGCAAGCAGCGCCGCGGTGAGAATCGATCGTTTCATTGGTCCAGGTCCTTTCATTGCTCAAACCCGAATTCGGGAGGGGTAGACGGCTGGGGAGGAGAAGGCGGTGGAGTTGGCGGAGCCGCCGGCGGGGCGGGGGGCGGTACCGAAGTGGCGGGCGACCCCGGGGGGTCGGGCAAGTCCCCTCCAGGAGGCTCAGGAAGTACCGATCCCTTGGTCCTGGGCGGCCGAGCGCGAAATGCACGGCCTCCTGGAGGGGGCTGCCCGACCCCCCGGGGCATGCGCCGTTCGGAGCGAGCATCCCGATCGGACTTAGCCGCGGTGCGAACAGACCCGACGCGGTCCTCGCCGGTCGCGGAGGGGATGACCGGCGAGGACGCGAGTGAGCCGAGGCCCACGTCGGGTGGCACGGGCGGGGTCTTGGGCGGCTCGAGGGAGCGTGCCACGAGGACAAGAGCGCCTACGGCCAGGGCCGAGAGGGCGGCCATTCGCGCGGCTTGTGTCCATCTGATCGCTAGTCGAGTTCGCCTACCCATGCGACCGGGACAACCCCGCGGGCTGCCGCGGCGCCCCCCTCGCCTTGGCTTGGGGCCTGGAACCCCCGCTATCCTCCGCGGCCGTTTTGGCCAAGCTCGTCCCCGAATACGAACTCGTTCTGATGCTCGATCCCGAGGTGCCCGATGAGCGCCGTGAGGAGATCGCGGTCAGTGCACGCCGCCGCATCGAAGAAGGCGCGACGCTCAAGCAGGAGCGCACGTGGGGCACTCGGAAGATGCAGTACGAGATCGAACAGCGCGAGGAGGCCGACTACCGCTTCTTCCGCTTCGAGAACGGCAAAGGCATCCTCGACGACTTGAACCACAACCTGCGGATCACCGACGGCGTCCTTCGTTTCCGGATCTTCAAGGTGGACCCCCGCGCTCCCGTGATCGATCCGCCGGCGCCGCTCGTCTTCACCCCGGGCTCCGACCGCCCGAGCGGTGGCCGTGGCGGTCGTCGCGATGGCGGCTACGACGATCGCCCGCCGCGCGCTCCTGAGCCAGAGGCGGCCGCGGCTGCCCCCGCGTCTGAAGCTGCTGCCGCATCGGAAACTCCTTCGCCGGAAGCTCCCGCCGCTGATCCGCCGGCACCCGAGGCTCCCGCCGCTGAGGCGCCAGCCGCCGAGGCCGCTCCCGCCGAGGCAGCTGCCCCCGAAGCTCCTCCCGCTGAGGCCGCACCCGCCGAAGCCGAGCCCGTCGCCGAGGCTCCCGCCGAGGCACCCGAAGCGCCCGCCGAGGCGCCCGAGGCCGCTCAGGCCGAGCCTGAGCAGCCCGCCGAATAGCTCTCACCCCGCTATTTACGCCTTTCTTCTGTCAGGTGGGGCGAGAACGCGCCGACCCCGTCCTTAGACTGGGAAAGCGAACCGAATTCGAGACTTGAAAGGGGCTAAAGAATGGCCGCCAGCAACATCAACTCTGTAGTCGTTACCGGAAACCTCACCCGCGACCCTGAGCTTCGCCACACGCCAAGCGGGACTCCCGTGTGCAAGCTGCGCATCGCTGTCAACACCCGGCGTAAGTCAGGCGACCAGTGGGAGGACAAGCCCAACTACTTCGACGTGACCGTCTGGGGCGCGCAGGGCGAGAACTGCTCGACCTACCTCGTCAAGGGCCGTCCGGTCGCGATCTCGGGCCGCCTCGAGTGGCGCGAGTGGCAGAACGACAACGGCGACAAGCGCCAGGCGGTTGAGATCATCGCCGAGACGGTGCAGTTCCTCGGCAGCCGCGACGGCTCCTCGGGCGGTGGCGGCGGCAACGGCAACGGCGGCGAGAGCTTCACCGGCGGCGACTCCGGCCTTCCGGCCGACACGTCGGACTTCGACTCGCCGGCGCCAGCGTCGGTCGGCTCGTCTTCTGACGACGACATTCCGTTCTAGGTCGCAGGCCTCAGGAATTCAGGGAGGCGCCTGGAAGAGGTGCCTCCCTATACTCGTGCTCACGCGTCGCCCCTTGATGAAGGGCGGCGCATTCGTTTCGATATGACCAGCTTTCAAGCCAAGAACGAGGGCCGCTAAGTGGCCCGCAAGTCTCCTCCCCGCTCTGAGCAGGGCCAGTCGTCGAGCCGTTCCGGCTCCAGTTCGAGCTCGGGTTCCGGCCCGCGCCGCGGCGGTCCGGGCGGCAGGCGCGGCGAGCGCATCCGCCCGCGCAAGTACACGAAGATCAACTCGGAGACGATCGACTACAAGGACCTCACCCTGCTTCGCCGCTTCATCTCGGACCGCGGCAAGGTCCGCTCCCGCCGCGTCACCGGCCTCTCCCGCCAGCATCAGCGCGAGCTCGCGCTTGCCGTGAAGAGGGCGCGCGAGCTGGGGATGCTCCCTTACGTCGGCGAGCGTTAGAGACGCAATCGTGGCGCAGGCGATCCTCCTCAAAGACGTTGAAGCCCTCGGCGAGGCCGGGGACGCAGTCGACGTCTCTCCCGGCTATCTCAGAAACTTCCTCGTACCCCGAAAGCTCGCCCAGCCAGCGACCAGCGGCGCTCTCGAAGAGGCGCAGCGCCGCCGCGAGGCCGCCGAGAAGGCTGCCAAGGAAGCGGAGGAGCGCGCAGGCGAGACCGCGGCGCTCCTGGCCAAGACCGTTTTGACGATCCAGCACCGCGCCGGCGAGGACGGAAAGCTCTTCGGCTCGGTCACGAACGCCGAGATCGCCGAGGCGATCGCCGAGGCCCGCGGGCTCAAGATCGATCGCAAGAAGATCAAGCTCGACGACCCGATCCGCGAGATCGGCACCTACATGGTCGAAGTCGAGCTCGGCGGCGGCCAGACCGCCAGCGTCAAGACGATCGTCGCCGAAGCGCACTAACCAACTTTCTTTTTGCCGTCTGAGCGGGTTTGACGCCTGCCTTACCGGTCAGTTTCTGGTTCGATCGGAGACCTGCCTTGGGAGGGGCGATTTCCGCCGCTCTCTGCCCTCTAATCAATAGGACCCGATGACCACCGCTGACCAATACGTCCCGCCGCAGAATCTCGAAGCCGAGGAGTCGGTCCTTGGCGCGATGATGGTCTCCGAGACCGCGGTTGCTTCGGTCATCGTGGACGTCCACCTGAAGGCGGAGGATTTCTACCGCCAGCGCCATCGCATCATCTTCGGCGCCGTCCACTCCCTTCACTCGCGGGGCGAGCCGGTTGACGCCCTCACGGTCACCGAGCAGCTGACGAACCTCGGCGAGCTCGCCGAATCGGGCGGGCCGGAGTTCGTCTCGAGCCTCGCGTCGACCGTTCCGGTCGCCGGCAACGCCGATCACTACGCGCGGATCGTCAAGGCGAACGCGATGCTGCGCCGTCTCCTGGAGGCGTCCCACAAGATCCAGAACTCGGTCCGCGAGCGTTCAGGAGAGCCGCGCGATCTCGTCGAGCAGGCCGAGCGCATGATGTTCGAGGTCGCGCACGACACGGCCTCGCAGGACTTCGCTTCGATCGCGGACATCCTGGAGCGCGAGACGACGCGCCTCGAGGAGCTCTCGGAGGGGAAGAGGGACCTCACGGGAACGCCGTCGGGATTCTCGGACCTCGACGAGATCACGGGCGGCTTCCAGCCTGGGAACCTCGTCATCTTCGCGGCCAGGCCGTCCATGGGGAAATCGGCGCTCGTCGCCAACATCGCCGACTTCGTCGCGGTGGAGAAGAAGCTTCCGGTCGCGTTCTTCTCGCTCGAAATGTCGGAGACGGAGCTCGCCCACCGCTTCCTGGCGTGCCGCGCGGGAATCGGCGGCAAGAAGCTTGCAAAGGGGCAGATCAAGAACGACTGGAACCGGATCCTCAAGGCGTCGAACCAGCTCGAGGAGGCGCCGATCTGGATCGACACCTCCGCGGACATCTCGATCCTCGAGCTGCGAGCGAAGGCTCGCCGCCTCTACTCGAAGGCAGGCGGGCTGGGGCTCGTCATCGTCGATTACATGCAGCTGATGCGCCCGGACGACCCGCGAATCAGCCGCGTTGAGCAGGTCGGTTCGATCTCGCGCGGCCTGAAGCTCCTTGCCTCGGAGCTCGACGTCCCGGTGCTGGGGCTCTCGCAGCTCTCCCGCGCCCCCGAGCAGCGTCCCGACAAGCGCCCGATGCTCTCCGACCTTCGCGAATCGGGGAACCTCGAGCAGGACGCTGACGTCGTCTGCTTCATCTTCCGCGAGGAGTTCTACGAGCCCGAGAACCAAGACGTCGCCGGCTTGGCCGAGCTCCTGATCTCCAAGCACCGCAACGGGCCGATCGGCAAGGTGGAGCTCGCCTTCCAGGCTCCCTATCCGCGCTTCCGGAACCTGGCCAGGGGCCACCGGCGCGACGGCGGCCCGGTCAGCAGCGCGCCGCCGCCCCGCGACGAGTTTGAGCCCGACGATCCGATCGGTGACGACGTAGATGACTTCTGAGCCGGCACGCAGCCGGCCCCGCGATGTGTCCTCCGTCGACGGGGGCACCGTGGTGCCGATCCGCCGCGCCGAGGCGGGCCCAGCCTGTCCGCTCGCCAAGTGCGACGGGACTGGCTGGCTGGACGCCGAGGACGGCACGGTCGTGCCCTGCGAGTGCCGCAGCGTGACGCGCACCCGCTCGCGGGCGCGTGGGCTTGCCACGGCAATCCCCGCGCGCTACCGGGGCGTCTCGTTCGACCGCCCGCCGCTCTCCGACATGGCGCGCGCGCCCGAGTCGCGCATCGCCGTAGCCGCCGTCAAGGAGTTCGCCCAGGACATCGACGCACGGCTCGATCGCGGCGACAGCCTCTGGCTCTCGGGCTCGGTCGGGCACTGGCAAGACGACCCTCGCGATGGCCGTCTCCTCCGCGGCGGCCAAGGCCGGGCGAAGCGTCGCGATCTACTCGCTGCCGCAGTTGCTCGCCCGCATCCGCCGCACCTACGACGCCGAGGTCGGCCAGGACTCCTACGTCGCCTTCTTCGAGCGCCTCACTTCCGTCGACCTCCTCCACATCGACGACCTCGGCGCCGAGAAGCGGACCGACTGGGTGCTCGAGCAGCTCTACGCGATCGTCGACGAGCGCTACGGCGCTGAGCGCTCGATGCTGGTCACCACAAACCTCGAGGAGACGGAGCTCGAGGAGCAGATCGGCGGGCGCACCGTCTCCCGCCTGGTCGAGATGTGCGGCGAGCTGGGACCCCTCCAGGTCGAGGGCCGCGACCACCGCTATTAGGTCCCGCCTCCCCGCCCAGCCATAATCCAGCGCCGTGCCAGGCATAGTCATAGTTGGCGCCCAGTGGGGCGATGAGGGCAAAGGCAAGGTCGTCGACCTGATTGCCGAGAAGGCTGACGTGGTCATCCGCTTCCAGGGCGGCAACAACGCGGGCCACACGATCATCCGCGAGGGCGACGAGTTCAAGTTCCACCTGATCCCGTCGGGGATCCTCTATCCGGGCAAGACGTGCGCGATCGGGAACGGCGTCGTGATCGACCCGGGCGTTCTGATCGGCGAGCTCGAGGGCCTCCGCCGCCGGCGGATCGACACGTCCGGCCTGAAGATCTCGGCCAATGCGCATCTGATCATGCCCTACCACGTGATGCTCGACACGGCCGGCGAGGCAAAGCTCGGAAAGCTCGAGATCGGCACCACCAAGCGGGGCATCGGCCCCTGTTACGCCGACAAGGCCGCGCGCCTCGGCATCCGCGTACAGGACATGCTCGACCCGAAGATCCTCCGCAAGAAGATCATGGCCGCGCTCGAGCCCAAGCGCCAGCTTCTGCGCCCATTCGAAAAGGACCCGCAGCTCGACCTTCATGCGATCGCCGAGGAGTATCAGGCCTACGGGCACCGGCTCGAGCCTCATATCGCCGACACGGCCAAGATTTGCTGGGACGCGCTTGACGCCGAGCGCCTCGTCCTCTTCGAGGGCGCGCAGGCGACCCTTCTCGATCTCGACCACGGCACCTATCCGTTCGTCACGTCGTCGAACCCCGTCGCTGGGTCGGCCTGCGTAGGAGCGGGAGTCGGGCCGACTGACATCGACGAGGTCTGGGGCGTCGCCAAGGCATACGCCACTCGTGTAGGGGCAGGCCCGTTCCCGACTGAGCTTTTCGACGATGTCGGCAAGGGCCTCCGCGATCGCGGGCACGAGTTCGGCACCACCACTGGGCGCGAGCGGCGTTGCGGGTATCTCGACTTGGTTGCCTTGCGCTACGCGGCTCGCCTCAATGGCCTTTCGTCGCTCGTGATCACCAAGCTCGACGTCCTCGCCGGCTTGGATCCAATCCGCGTCGCGGTCCGTTACCGCTCCGACGAGGGCGCGGTTCTCAACGAGTTCCCCTACCACCAGACGGTCCTCCACGGCGCTTCGCCCGAGTACGAGGAGCTCCCCGGATTCTCGGAAGACATCTCGGATTGCCGCACCGACGACGACTTGCCCCAGGCGGCCCGTGACTACATCCGCTTCATCGAGGACTTCGTGGGCGTCCCGGTGAGCTTCGTGGGAGTCGGCCCCGGCCGCGAGCAGATGGTCGCCCGCGGGGCCGAGTCCTGACCTAGACTCCAGGCATGGGGAAACGGGCCTTCGCACTCTCGCTGGTTGTCAGCGCCGCCGTTGCCATCGGCGCCAACGGTGAGATCCGCAAAGACGGGTTCAAGGTGGGTGGCGGCGCGACTGAAGGCGGCTCCGTGGCGTGCAAGGACGGCGAGGAGCCAATCGGCGGGGGCTTCACGCTAGATCAGAAGCTGAGCACCGGGAGCGGACCCGAGCGCCTCATCATTCAGACGACCTATCCCGATGGCAAGCGCTGGAAGGTCGAGGCCTACAACTTCGACGGCAATGAGAAGCGCGGCTCCGCCATCGTGATCTGCGAGAAGAACAACGGGCTCGTGGTGAAATCCAAGGACCGAAAGGTGCCTGAGGAGGACAGCGAGGCACAGGCCACGGTGAATTGCCCCGACGGCTCGAAGGCGCTCGGAGGCGGGGGGCTGGGACCGGGAACCAATGATTTCCTCAGAGGCTCGTTCCCGACCGGAAACGGCTGGGGCGCGCGATACGAGAACACGTACGGCGGGCGGATCGAGGCCTTTGTCGTCTGCGACAAGAGCCCCGGGCGCGTCACGATCACCGAAGGCTCCACGGTCAGCGATCCCCCAAGGCGGGGAGGCAGAGCGACCGTGACGGCGATAGCGGACTGCGCAGGCAAGGCGGAGCCGGTGGGTGGCGGTCACTACTCGACGGCTGGCGGCACGGGCTATCGGGAATCCCGGCCCGTCAATGGCGCCTGGAAGGTGACGGCCGACGCTGAAGAAGGCGTGACCGTGACGGCCTACGCCGTCTGCCGCAAGTAACCCGTTCCATAGACTGCCGCGGCCATGTTCGAGAAGGTCCTGGTAGCCAATCGCGGCGAGATCGCGGTGCGCGTAATCCGCACTCTCAAGGAGATGGGGATCGCTTCCGTGGCCGTCTATTCGGAGGCAGACCGCGAGTCGATCGCCGTACGCATCGCCGACGAGGCGTATCTCCTGGGGCCGCCGACACCTGCTGAGAGCTACCTCAACATCCCCAAGATCATCGAGGTCGCAAAGGAGGCGGGCGTCGAGGCCGTCCACCCCGGCTACGGCTTCCTGGCCGAGAACGCGACGTTCGCGATGGCGCTCGACGATGCCGGCCTCACCTTCATCGGGCCTCCGGCTTCCGCCATCGAGGCCATGGGCTCGAAGACCAAGGCCCGGGAGATCATGCAGAAGGCCGGGGTGCCGATCGTCCCCGGCTCGACTGAGCCTTCGCCCGACGCCGAAGCCGCCAAGAAGGTCGCGGAGGAGATCGGCTATCCGGTCGCCTGCAAGGCGGCAGGCGGCGGCGGCGGCAAGGGCTTTCGCGTCGCCATGACCGAGGACGATCTCGAAGAAGCGTTCGAGGGAGCCGCGCGCGAGGGCGAGAAGTTCTTCTCCGACGACCGCGTCTATCTCGAGCGCTACCTCGAGGATCCGCGGCACGTCGAGGTCCAGGTCCTGGCGGACTCGCACGGGAACGTCATCCACCTGGGCGAGCGCGACTGCTCGATTCAGCGCCGCCACCAGAAGCTGATCGAGGAGGCGCCCGGGCCGCTCGTCGACGAGGAGATGCGCGAGCGCATCGGCAAGATCGCCACGGACGCTGCGGCGGCAGTGGACTACCGGGGCGCCGGGACCATCGAGGGCATGCAGGTGGGCGACGAGTACTTCTTCCTCGAGATGAACACCCGCGTCCAGGTCGAGCACTGCGTGACCGAGATGGTCACCGGCATCGACATCGTGCGCGAGCAGGTCCGCGTTGCCGCGGGCGAGGAGCTTTCGATCGCGCAGGACGACGTGCGGATCTGACCGGTCACGCGATCGAGTGCCGCATCAACGCCGAGGCCGCCCACAAGAACTTTGCCCCCGCGCCCGGCCCAATCGAGAGCTACATCGAGCCCTCGGGCCCCGGCGTCCGCGTCGACTCGGGCCTCGAGGCGGGCTCGGAAGTCACGCCGCTCTATGACCCGATGGTCGCGAAGCTCATCACCTGGGACGTCGACCGCGAGTCCGCCACACGCCGGATGCTGCGCGCCCTCGACGAGTACCGGATCGAGCCGCTTACCACCCTCATCCCGTTCCACAAGGCCGTCATGGCCTCCGAGGAGTGGGCTGAGGCATCGACCTTCCGCGAGAAGATCGCTGACAAGAAGTGGCTGAAGACGCTGGCGCCGGAAGCTCCCGCGAAGCCCGCCGAGGGCGAGGAAGAGGAGCCGACGGCAGAGCGCGCCTACCAAGTCGAGGTAAACGGGCGCCTTCACTCCGTGAAGGTGATCGGCGCCGCGGCGCCCGCCGGCGGCGGCGGAGCCGCGGCCGGAGCCAAGCGCCCGCCGAAGCGCGAGAAGAAGGCCGGCGGTGGAAGCGCGGCGTCGGGCAACGACGTGGTTGCGCCGCTTCAGGGATCGATGTTCAAGGTGAACGTCGAGAAGGGGCAGGACGTCGAGGAGGGCGCGATCATCTGCGTGATCGAGGCGATGAAGATGGAGAACGAGATCACGGCCCACAAGTCCGGCAAGATCACCGCGCTCAGCGTCGCCGAAGGCCAGCCGATCTCCTCCGGCGACCACATCGCAACGATCGAATAGGCGGGGCCGGGGGAGCATGGACCAGCGCCTCTCCCTGATCACGATCGGTGTGTCCGACGTCGAGCGGTCACGGAAGTTCTACGAGGCACTCGGCTGGGAGGGGCGCTCGGCCGACGATGGCGACGTCGTCTTCTTCCAGGCCGCCGGCATGATCGTCGCGCTCTGGGACCGCGCCAAGCTCGCCGAAGACTCTGGCGTCTGAGGACCCCGGCGGTTCGTCCGGATTCACCCTTGCCCTGAACGTGCACTCGCCCGAGGAGGCAGACGCGATCGCCGTCGAGGTCCGTGAGGCCGGCGGCACGGTGACGCGCGAGCCAGCCGAGACTTTCTGGGGCGGGTACTCGTTCGCCTTTACGGACCCGGACGGCCACCCGTGGGAGATCGCGCACAATCCCGTTCTGGACGATCACGGACGACGGGCAGACCCTTATGGGTGACGCGTGAGCACGGGCATCCAGACGCTCCCTTGGCGCGGACCCGGGCCCGGGCGGCCCGAGGACCTGCCGCTTCCGCCCGGCAAAATGCCGCTCCGCTTCAAGGGCGTCAACCGCAAGCGCTGGCGCTATCTCAGCGCTTTCTCCGAGGAGGCGATGATCTGCGCGGCTCGTGTGAGCGTGGGGCCTGCGTCGCAGACGTTCTGGGCAATCTGGGACCGCACCCATTCAGAGCTCACCGAGCGCACCGTCATGCGGCTGCCCGGCGCTCGCGGCGAGGTGTGGTCCGAGGATGGTGCCGGAGCGCCGGTCGAGAACGCGCCCGACGAGGGCTCACTGGTCCGCGTCGAGGCCAGGCATCCAGACGCCGGCGCGGTTCGCGCCTTTCTTCGTACGGGGGGCGGCAAGTGGGCCGAATGCGTGTGCGACAACGGCGAGGATGGGTTCGTCTGGACCCGCAAGCGCGTCGTCGACGTTCGAGGTCGACGTGCGCTTCGGCGAGCGGCGCATCCGCTGCAAGGCGCGTGGCGTCGAGGACGAGTCCGCGGGCTACCACCCCCGCCACACGGTGTGGAGCTGGTCTGCAGGGGTCGGCTCCCTCACGGACGGCCGCGAGGTCGGCTGGAACCTCGTCGAAGGGCGTGAACGACCCGCCCAGGGACTCCGAGCGAGCGATCTGGGTCGACGGCGAACCGTTCGAGCCCGGGCCCTCCGCCTTCCGCGGCCTTGAGGCGGTCAGCTTCGAGGATGGCTCGGGCATCGAGTGCACTGCCGAGGCCGAGCGCTCGCGCACGGAGAAGCGCGGCCCGATCTCGTACTCCTACCGCCAGCCTTTCGGCACCTTCACGGGAACTCTGCCCGGCGGCCTCAGGCTCGAAAGCGCCATGGGCGTCATGGAGAGCCACGACGCCCGCTGGTGAGCGAGGCGGCGTCACAGCTCCTCGGCGAGTGGACCCTCGTTTCGTGGTCAGGCGTCAACGCGCGAGGCGAGCGGGTCTCCCACGGCGGCGGCAACCCGTCCGGCGAGCTCATCTATCTGGGTAGCGGGCGCATGGCCGTGCAGATCCAGCACGATGGGCGCGCCGCGTTCGGGTCTGTGGAGTGGAGCGCGGGAACCGATCATGAGCGGGCCGCGGCCTATTCGACCTACAACGCGTACTGCGGAACGTTCTCGGTGCCCGAGCCTGGAGTGGTCGTCCACCATGTCGAGCTCGCGATCCATCCGGACCACCCCGGCACGGACAAGCGCCGAGAGTTCGAGCTGAGCGGCGGCGAGCTGACGCTTCGGACCCAGGACGTCGAAACGTCCGAGGGCCCAGCGACGTCCGAGCTCGTGTGGCGCCGCCGCTCCTGAGCCTCAGATCCGCCAGCGCCAAGGCGGCTCTTCGCCTGCGGGAAAGACGACGTGGTTTCTGCCCGCGAGCGTTTCGAGCGGGACCAGGCGGGGATTGGTGCTCTCGAGAAGCGGTGTCATGGCGTGCGTGGCGACATCGGCCGCAGACGCCGTGCGGCGGACGCGCTCCCAGCCGAGCGTGGGGCGGTAGAGCCAGTAGTCAATCGTCACGGTGCCTTGGCCGCGGCGCTCGTCGGTCACGGCCACGAAGGCAGTCACGCGGCGGTTGGACGCGGTGAGCTCCGGCCGCTCGCCGGGGGCGGCGCAGCTTGTTTGTCGACAGCGGCGGAAGTCGACCGGGAGAAGTCCGAGCGCGCCGGCACCCGCGGGCACAGGCGCAAGCGCGCGCACCAAGCCGGCGAGTGGGCGACCGTAGGCCTCGGTCAGCGGATCCTGCCAGCATGGGCCGGGCCCGTGCGCCGCGCATCGGATCTTCTGCGCGACGGCTCTCGCAAGCTCACGCGACGTCTCCTCACCGCCGCGACTGAGCACAGCACCCGCGACCGCGGCGCAAAGCACCGCCACGAGAAGGATCAACCCGGCCTGCTCGACCGACGCCGCACCACGTTCATCGCGCATCCCGCGACGCTAGGCGGGCTCGGCGCGCGGGTGTGAGCCGGAGTGTGCCGGGTTACGCGAGGCCCTCGCGCGCTTCGCGCACGAGGGTCACTGCTTCCGGGAAGACGACCCGGATCGCGTCGCGGACCTGCATCGCCTGCTCGTCTGACGTGCCCTGGAGGTTGAGGCGCTGAATCGACGCCACGGTCATCTGGACCGCGAGGTTGATCGCGTTGTCGGCGAACGAGACCTGCTGGGCGCCCTGCATCTGCTCGGCGAATTCCGCCAGGCGACGCTGTAGCTCCTCAGGGTCTCCGAAAGGATTGAGTGGGTCGGACATACACACGATGATACGTGGGGTCAGACCCCCGTGAGGGTGGATGAACCTTGAACTGCTTGAGGTCCAGGGGTCAGACCCCGGTTTGGGTAGCCTCCGGCAAATGGCCCTCCCTGCGCCCAGCGACACGTCCACTGCACTCGTCACCGGCGCTTCGTCGGGGATCGGCGAGGAGATCGCCCGCCAGCTTGCAGCCCGCGGCCACGGCGTGACCCTCGTGGCCCGGCGCGAGGATCGCCTGAAGGCCCTGGCCGAGGAGCTCTACGGGACGCACGGCGTGCGCGCTGAGTACATCGCCGCCGACCTCGGCTCGGATGCGGGCCGCGAGGAGATGCTCGCGAAGGTCGAGGCGCTCGGCCTGGACGTCGAGATCCTGGTCAACAACGCCGGCTTCGGCGGCTCTGGGCCCGTCCACCGCCTCGACGCCTCCCGGCTCGCATCGATGGTCGCGCTCAACTGCGAGACGCTCGTCTATCCTTCAAGCAAGCCTGAGCTCTGCGCATGGCCGACCGGGGCCGTGGCGCGATCATCAACATCGCCTCCACCGTCAGCGTTCCAGCCCATTCCCTTCACCGCCACTTACGCCGCCACGAAGGCGTTCGTGCTCAGCCTCTCCGAAGGCGACCCACAACGAGCTCAGCTCCAAGGGCGTGAGCGTTACCGCCGTTTGCCCGGGACCCGTGAAGACCGAGTTCGCCGAGCAGGCCGGACTCGGCGACGCGAACGACAAACTTCCCGGATTCATCTGGACGGACGTCGAGCAGGTCGCGCGCGAGGCCGTCGAAGGGGCCGAGAAGGGCAGCCGCGTCGTCGTGCCCGGCCTCATCAATCGCGCGGGCTCGATCATGGGCCAGCACACGCCCCGCGCCGTGGTCCTGCCGCTCGCCAAGCGGGCCTGGCGCGCCGCCGAGTAGGGCGGCCTGGTGCCCGAGCGCCAGCCGACTCACAGTCCTTTGCCTGCACGAGACCGGGACCACCGGGCGGATCTGGGGCCCCCTCGCCAAGGCGCTCTCCGGCCACGCGACCGTCATCGCGCCCGACCGCCCTGGCTGGGGCGAATCCGAGGCGCCCGAGGGGTACTCGCGAACGACCGTCGCCGAGCAGGCCGGGTACGCGGCGCAGACACTGGGCGATGGCGGCCCTGCAGTGGTCTGCGGCGCCGGAATCGGGGCGGTCGCGGCGCATTGAGCTCTCGCTCGCCGAGCCGGAGCTCGTGATCGGGACCGTGCTGGTCGAGCCGCCGCTTCTGTCCTTCCTGCCCGAGGCGACCGACCGGCTCGCAGCCGACGTGGCGAAGGTGCGGGAGGCGGTCGCGGGGTCTGGCACCGACGCGGCACTCGACGCATATCTGGCAGGTCGCCTTCCCGCGCTGGGCGCGGGCGCAGGCCGGATCCCGCCCGACCATGGCGACCGAGGCCCCGGCGCGACCGCCGCCCTGTTCGCCGAGCTCTCCGCCGTGCCTGCGTGGGAGCGCTCCGATGCCGAGCTTGCCGCGGCCACGAAGCCGGCGTTGATCGCAATCGCAGCCGACACACCGCCGCTTCTTGCCAAGTCGGCGATTGAGCTCGCGCGGGTGCTCGCCCGCTCGGACCTCCGCGAGACGGAGCCGGGGCTACCGCACTTCGACTGCGCCGGCGAGCTCGCCGCGCTCGTCGTCGAGGTCGCCGACACCCTCACCTGAAGCCGAGCGCGCGCGGACGACCATGCGCCCGCCCCGTCCGGCAAGCGACGCGATCGCCTCGAGGGGGAAGGAAACGAGCAGCACGAACGGCGTTGCAAGGACGCTCGCGATCATGTCGGCGATGTACTGAGCCGAGCCGCGGGAGTTGGCGGCGCGAAGGCGCCCCGCGCGCACTTCGGTGAGGAAGTTGTTGTGGAGCGTAATGCCGTTCAGGATCGATTGCCAGAGCCAACGCTGGTTCTGGCCGACGGGTGGGAACGCCGGCTTCTCGGGCTTCGAGGCCGTTCCTTTCGGCGAGATGCGCGAACGCGCGCGGGGTCAGGAGGAGACGGCCCGGCCATTCGGCGAGCGCGGCCCAGCCGTCGCCGCCAAGCGAGCTCTGCCAGCTCGCCCTGTTCGGTGCCGCAAAGGTCCGCGCGCCGTCGGGCCCACCCTCGATCTCGATCTGTGCGAGCTCTGCGGCAAGGTCGAAGGGTTCGCCCGTTCGCTCGATCCCTACACCGCATTTCTCACAGCGATCGACGAGGCGCGCGTCTCCGCCTCCGGCCGCGTCCGGGTCCACGGGCGACGGCAGCCCGACGCTGGCCTCGGACACCGACTGTGGGATCCCGATCCACGCGTAGACGTTGCCGCCGCACAGGGGGCAGGTATGCGTGGGCTTGTCGCGCGGCGCAGCCACGATCAGTCGCCCGAGGCGCCCAGTAGTTCGCGCGAGCGCGTTTTGCCGAAGCGGCCGAGGATGCCGCCGCGGCGCTCCTTCTCGATCGCGCGCATGTAGGGGAGGAAGTCGACTTGGATCGTATGGCGCTTCGAAGCGACGTAGCGCTTGGCCATCCGCGCGTCCTCGCGGCGGATCACCTCGAGCATGCGCTCGCGCTCCGGCAGCTGCGCCTTTCCCTCCAAAAGGTCGGCGATCCATTGGGACTGGGCCTCAGCCAGGGGCATGATCGCCCCGAGCGGTTGCAAGAGGCCGACGAAGTAAAGGCCGTCGAGCTCGGGGTGGACGACGCGGCGGTAGAGGGGGATCCGGTTGTCGGGCGCATCGAGGAGCTCTGGGTCGAAGAACGGGAAGGTGATCTTGTAGCCCGTGCAGTAGATGATCAGGTCGAGCTCCTCGGACGTGCCGTCTACGAACTCGACCGTGCGCCCGCCGGCAAAGCGCGCGATGTTCGGCTTTACCTCGATGTCTCCGTGGCCAAGCCGCGGAAGTAGGTCCGACGAGACGGTGGGGTGAGCTTCAGCCAGCTTGTGGTCCGGCTGCGGGAGCCCGTAGTCGGTCGGCACGCCGGCCGCCTTCTTCACGGTCCGGCCGAGCAGGAAGCGCTGGACTGTAAGCGGCAGGCGGGTGAGGAGGTCCGGCGCCAGCTCGTCGGTGGGCTTCGACCCCACGTACTTCGGCACGATCCAGGCGCCGCGGCGCATGGCGAGGAAGGTCCGGTCCGCGTTCCGCGAGGCCTCGACGGCCAGGTCGGTCGCCGAGTTGCCGATGCCGAGGACCATCACCCGCTTTCCTCGCATGATGTCGGGCTCCTTGTAGGAGTGGACGTGGATCTGCTCGCCCTCAAAAGTGTCCTGGCCCTCGAACGCAGGCTCTGGCCAGCGCGGGTTCCAGTGGTGGCCATTCGCGACGATCACCGAGCTGTAAATCCCGATGCCGTCCTCGCCCGAGTCGAGGTCGCACCACGAGACGGCCCAACTGCCGTCCTTCTGCTCGATGTGGGTCACTTCGGTCCGAAAGCGGATGCGGTCCCGAAAGCCGAAGTGGTCGACGTAGTCGTCGAAGTACTGCGCGATCTGAAAGTGGTTCGGGTAGTCCGGCAGGTCCTCCGGCATCGGGTAGCTGGCGTAGGCCATCGTGCGGCGCGACGTGTTGATGTGAAGCGAGCGGTACGCGGCGGACATGCCGTTGTCGTTCATGTAGCGCCAGTTGCCCCCGACCTCTGAGCCGACCTCGAAGCAGTCGAACTCGATCCCGCGCTCGTTCAGGACCTGGCACGCCGCGATTCCGGACGACCCGGCGCCGATCACCGCGACCTTTTCCGTGGAGCTCATACAGCGATTATTTCGTGCTCGACTCCGAACTCGGAGAGCTCGGGAAGGAACTCGGCGGGGTCGAATGCCTCGGACGGCGCGAGAGCTCCGGACTTTCCGAAGCCTGGCGCCGCGCAGCGGAGCGCGCCCGCCACGATGGAGCGGGCGGTCATGCCGTAGACGTCCTCTCCGCGGATCACGCCGCGCCGGCGGCGCGAGCCCGCCCGGGCGTCGCAGACGATCGTGAATCGCGCCGCGCGGCGCCTTTCTGGCGCCGGTCCCTCCGGAAGCCGGTTGACCGCCGCCTGGAAGACGCGGCTGAGAGGTGTCTTGAGCGCGAGGCTGAAGCCGGTCATGAGGACCGGGGCGCCGATCGCCACGGGGCTCGTTGTCGACGCGGTGAGGGCGGTGCGGACCGTTTGCGTCTCGACATGGCGCGGCACCGTGATGTGCTCGCCCGCCGGGTAGCGCGTCATGCGCTGGACGCCGATTTCCCCGCCGAAGTCGACCTTGCCGCGGGAGATCGAGCGGTCGCCCGGCACGTACTCGCCCGCGAGCCACTGGACGTCTTCGCCGGTGATCTGGCCCAGCGCGGTCCGCGCTGTTCCGCGCGAGGGGCCGAAGCCTGCCACGGCGTAGTTCAGCGAGATCTCCTGGAGCGGGCCCATCCCCTCGGCGGTCAGCGAGGCGATCATGTCGCCCGGTACGTAGTCGAATCCCATGCCGGTCATGAGCGCTGCGCCACTCTTTTCCGCGATCGGGCCGAACTCGTCGAAGACCCGCTTCATGAAGCCCTGCTCGCCCGTCGTGTCCAGGTAATGCGTGCCGGACTCGGCCGCGGCGCGCAGGACCGGCTCGCCGTGAACCGCGAACGGGCCGGCGCACGCGATGACCGCGGCGCACGGCTCGATGAGGTCGCGCAGGCCCTCCGCATCGTCGAGCGAGACGGCCTGGACGTCAGCCGAGCCGCCGACCTGCGAGGCGAGGGCGTCGAGCTTTGAGCTGCTTCGCCCGGCGAGCACGAAATCGGCACCTGCGGCCGCCAGTTCAGCGGCGACCAGCCGCCCGGTGTAGCCCGTGGCGCCGTAGACCGCGATTCGCCCCGCGGAGCCCTGAGTCGCCGACTTCCCGCTCATTGCGCCTGAACTTACTGCCGACGCCGCTAGGTTTTCCTCATGGCACCACCCAGCCCGCAGCAAGTCCGCATGCGCGAGCGCTTCGAGGCGCTCATCGGTCTCGCCGCGCCGGTTCTCGACCTGGTGTTGGCCGCGGGCGACCGGCTCGCGCGGGTCGCCGGCCCCGAGGACGAGTACTACCCGATCCGCCCTCCCGGCGAGGCATTTGTGCTTGAGCCCGTCGCCCGCTCAGAAGAGCCTGCGGACCCTTCGGCGTAGCTCTTTCGCCGGAACACGTCGTCGACCAAACTCTCGACCCGGTCGAGGAAGAGGATGCCGTCCATATGGTCGATCTCGTGGAGGACGGCGCGAGCCTCGAAGCCCTCGCACACGAGGACGCCACCCAGGTGCTTCACCTCGATCCGCGTGGCCCGACGGACGTTGGCAGTCACGTCGGGCAGGCTCAGGCAGCCCTCGCGCGCAACCTCTGAGCCCTCGCGCTCCGTCACGTGCGGGTTGGCCAGGACGATCAGGCCGTTCGACGTATCCGCCTTCGGGTGCTCCGAGACGTCCACGATCGCCACCCGGACCAGCTCTCCGATCTGCGGCGCGGCGATCCCGACGCAGCGCCCATATGTCGCTGCCGTTTCGATCAGGAGCTGAGCGACCCGCTCGACATCATCCGCCGCAACGGGGGCCGCGACCTGTTTGAGGATCGGGTCGGGGTAGAGAAGGACGGGGCGAGGCGCCACGGCTGCTTACAGCGGGTCCGTGTCGAGCGCGCGCAAAGACACCTCGAGGTCCCGCTCGCCGCCCGCCTGCCGCAGCGCGGCTTCGACGACCTCCGGCTTGGCTGTGCCGAGCGCAACCTCCAAGACCATCACGTAGACGGGCGCTTCGGTCGACCCGGTGAGCCTCGTCTCGAGGTCCGTGATGTTCACACCCGCTTCGGCCAGCGCCGAGGAGACGGCGTGAACGATCCCGGGGCGATCGGCTCCGTACACGGACAGGACGTGGGAGGGGGGCGCGGGCCTGGCGGCGCCTCCGGAGACCTCGGCGACCGAGATCGCCTCGAGCTCGTGTTCCTGCGCCACTTCTGAGAGCCGCTCGACCACCTGCTCGCGCTCGGTCTGATCCGGCACCGCGACGAGGAGCATGACCGCGAAATGGCCGCCCAGGATCGACATCTGCGAGTCCTCGACGTTGCCGCCCAACTCCAGCAAGGCGCCCGTGACCGAGGCCACGATTCCAGGCCGGTCACGGCCGATGGCTGTAACGGCCAGCTCAGGCATGCGTCGCAGAGTACCCGCACTAGGATTCGCTCCTCGTGAGCACTCAGGCGATACTCGAGCGAGAGCGCCGGTACCGCCGCCCGGTGGCCATCGCAGCGATCCTTCCCCTCCTCCTTTTGGTGGGTGCGGCCGCCTTCCAGTCGAGCGGCGGCGGCACGTCCGAGCTCGCGACCGCGACGCTTCGCACCATCAACGAGAACTCCGGGTCGCAGCTGATCGGCTCGATCATTGCTGCGTTCGCGTTCCTGCTCCTCGCGGCGCCTCTCGGCTACCTCTACAAGGCCGCGCAGGCGCGAGCCGAACGGATGCCCAACGCGTTTCTCTTCCTGGTGATCCTCGGCCCGATTCTGTACGCGGTCCAAGGCGTCCTGCTTGCGGTCGGACAGGTCCAGGTCGCTGACCAGTTCGTTGCTCAGGAGAGCGGCGTCGGCGACATCTACTCGCTGGCGACGAACCTCCTCGAGGACTCCGGCCCCCGCACCGCCGCCATCTACGTGTACTCGGTAGCGACGATCGCGATCATCTTCGGCATGGTCTACACGTGCCTGTGGGGCGTGCGGACCGGCCTGCTGACCCGCTTTCATGGCACGCTCGGGATGGCGCTCGGTGCCACCTTCATCCTGCCCCCGCTTATTGGGCTGACGCTCCCCGCCCTCCTCGCGTGGTTCATGTACTTCGGCCTGCTCATCGCCGGCCGAACGCCCAAGGGCCGCCCGCCCGCATGGGATGCCGGCGTCGCGATCCCACCGCCCAAGGCGGGCGAGGAGCCCGCCGAACCGGCCGCCGCGATGGCCGGTTCAGACGTGATCGAAGGCGACGCGATGGAGATTCCCGGCGTCGACGAGAACCCGAACGCGGCCAGGCGCGAGCGCGCCAAGAAGCGCAAGCGCAAGCGCCGCCGGTAGATATCGCCATGGGGCCTTCGTGCCTGATGATCCTGGCCGACGGGGCCAAGGCCCAGACGTTCGAGGAGCTGTTGGCGGCCGGCGATCTGCCCGAGATCTCGCAGCACGTCGTCGAGCGCGGTTCCTACCGCAGGGGAACGAGCGTCTTCACCAGCACCACCGGGCCGGCGCACATCCCGCTTCTCTCGGGTTGCTACCCCGGCACCGTCGATGTTCCCGGTTACCGCTGGTTCGACCGGGACCGCTATCGCGGCCGAGGGCCGGCCGCGCCGCATGCGCTGCGGAGCTACAACGGCCCGGAGGTTGCATACCTGGCAAGCGACATGGACGCCGCGCACCCCACGCTTTACGAGCTGATGCCGGACGCAATCGGCGTTTTTGGCCTCCTGAATCGCGGCTTGGATCCCGAGCGGAACCTCAGGCGCCGCGCCAAGCCTTTCGTCTGGTCGCACTCGCATTGGTTCCACGATTACGAGCGCGCCGACCGCTGGGCCGCTGACGCGCTGGTGGAGGCTGCCGCCACCGAGAGCCGCTTTCGCTTCGTCGCGTTCCCCGGCATCGACTGGAACTGCCATTACATCGGCGCCGACTGTCCTGAGGCCATCGCCGGCTATCGCCACATCGACGGTGCGGTGGGGAGGGCGGCGAGAAAGCTCCAGGAGCTCGGCACGTACGAGGAGACTTTGATCACGATCGTCTCGGACCACGGCCACCATGCCGTCCACACACACTTCGACGTTGCGGTCGAGCTGGGCTTAAAGCACGGCATCAAGACCGCGTACCACTCGTGGCCTGCGTTCCGGCCCTCGTTTGACGCCGTGGTGTGCGTTTCGGGGAACGGCATGTGCCACATCTATCTGCGCGGCGAGGACGGCTCCTGGGCCACACGTCCCTCGCGCGAGGTGATCGAGAGTCGCCATCCGGGGCTGATCCAGTCGCTGCTCTCAGAGCCTGCCGTCGAGCTGATCGCGACCCGCGGTGATGAGTCGGGCGGCTTGATCGTCGAGAGCGAAAGCGGCGTCGCCGATCTGGCGGAGACGGCTGGCGGCGGCGTCACCTACTCGCCGCGCGACGGGCACGATCCGTTCGGCTGGGGCGAGATGCCGCGCGAGATGAGCTCCCGCGAGGCGCTCGAGGCGACGGTCGACACCGGCCATCCCGATGCGCTCATCCAGATCGCCCAGCTCTTTCGCACCAGGCGCACCGGTGATCTCGTCATCTCGGCCTCAGCGGGTTACGACCTGCGGGAGCGCTTCGAGTGGCCACACCACTTTTCCTCGCACGGCGGCCTTATTCGCGACCACATGCTCATCCCCATGGCGTCCAGTGTCCCGCTGGCCGAGGGGCCGGTCCGCTCGGCGGACGTCGCTACGACCGTCCTCGATTACCTGGGCGTGCCGGAGCCCTCGGGTGTAGATGGGGTAACGCGGCTCGCGCGGTCGAAGAGCGATGCGCGCGCCCCTGGGCCCGCGATAGCGAGTCCCGCCAGCGAGTAGATCAGGGCCGCGATGAACGCCGTCGCGGCCAAGCCGATGCCGCTGGCAGCGATCAGCCCGAGCTCCTCGCCGGAGAAGACGACGCCGGTCGCGCCGACGCTCGCGGGACCCGGCCCAACCGGCAGGCCCCCGATCACGCTCGTCGCAAGGAAAGCGAGCACGGCCTCGACGAAGTCGGAGTCGATCCCGACGCCGTTGATCACGATCCAGAAGCGGATGGGCTGAACGACCAAGACGACCGCCAGGAGCGCCGTGAGCAGGAACAGCGTGTGGCGCCGGGCGAGAACGTTGAAGGTGCGAACGAAAGGCCGGTCCGCGTAGCGCTTCTTCAGCCAGAGGGCGATCAGCGCGCCGGCGCCCGCGAGCCCGATCACCGTGGCGGACCACCACCACGGAAGGCCGACGCCGAACGTCAGGGCGACCACGACCAAAACCGTGATCCCGCCTTCGACCAGCAGGATGACCCCGTCGGCAGAGATCATCTGGCCGATCGTCGGCGCCTTTGGGCCCATCATCACCTTGAGGAGGCCGATCCGCACCCAGGCGCCGACATAGGTTGGCACCACGGTGTCGGCCAGGAAGCGCGGGCCGCTGGTGGCGTGGAGCTCGCGGGGAGGCACCCGGCTGCCCGCCGCGTCCAGGCACAGGCCCCACGCGATCGCCCGCAGGACTAGCGCCAGGAGGTGGAGGCTCACCAGCCCGAACCCTTCCCAGAAGGTGATCTGGGACAGACCGTCGACGACGTCGTCGAAGTTGAGGCCGACGATTACGCCCAGGGTGACCACTGCGATCCCAGCGATAGCCAGGTCCCTGCGAAGGCGGGACTTCTCGATTACCTCTCCGTCTCCGGGGAGCCCCGCCATGCCGCGAGCCTACGCGACACCAACCCCAGCCAGGGTCTGGCCCCGGGTCTGGCCCCTTGGCAAGTGTGTGCTTGCTGTTGGTAAGCTGGCGCTTACTGTGGCTTCGCAGGCTTCTCTTGCCGCGCCCTACCCCGTCCCCACGCGCGAACGGATCCTCGACGCGGCGCTCGAGCTGTTTGCGACTCAGGGCTTCGACGCGACGTCGACCGCCCAGATTGAGGAAGCGGCCGGCCTCTCGCCACGCTCGGGCGCCCTGTACAAGCACTTCCGCTCGAAGGAGGAGCTCCTCGAAGTGGCGCTTGCGCAACGCATGCAGGAGATCACGGCGCTGCCGGACCGCCTGGACCTGGGCCCGCTCTCGGACCTGCGCTCCGAACTGTCGCTGATCGCCCGCTGGGGCCTGGCGGAGCTCGCTCGAGAGCGCGAGCTGGCGCTGATCGTGATGAAGGAGGGCCATCGCCTGCCCGCGTTCAGGGACGCATTTCGCGACGCGATCGTGCGCCCGGGACGTGCGCTCGCGACCGAGGTGCTACGGCGCTATTCGGCATCGCACGACGTGGAGTTCGAGGACATCGACGCTCTGGGCGAGGTGCTGTGCTCCGCACTCGTCGGATTCGCGCTGCAGGGTTTCATCGTCGGCAGGGACTTCATAGACATCTCGGACGAGCGCTTCGCCGCGGCTCACGTGGAGGTCGCGCTTGCCCTTGTGGAGCAAAACGAAAGGAAGAGGAAATGAACAACGGCACGCTCACCCGCTACCGGTTCGAAGCGAGGTTCACGCTCGTCCAGCTCGGTGTCATCCAGGGTGCCCTGGGCCTTTATGCGCTGTTCTTCCCGCGCTCCTTCTACGAGGACTTCCCGCTCGGGCTCGGCTGGGTCGCGGCGCTGCCCGCCTACAACGAGCACCTCCTCACCGACTTCGGCGGCCTCTTCCTCGCCACGTCGGTGATGCTCCTGGCCGCGTCCATCCGGCTCGAGCGCCGATGGGTCGTGGTCTCTTTGGTTGCCTTCCTCGCCTTCAGCCTGCCCCACACGATCTGGCACGTCTTCAACCTGGAGCCGTACTCGACCGGCAACGCGATCGGCAACGTCGTGACGCTCGCGGCGACCGTGCTGCTGCCGCTCGGCGTTCTCTACCTGGTCTGGCGCGAAAGCGCGGCCCCGCGGAAGCCGCAGCCGGCCGAACCCGGTTCGAACGGGTTTCGCATCGAAGGCGTCCCGGACTCGACTCGCAACCCCATCACGCGAATCTCGTACCTGGTATCGCGTCGCCGCTACGGAGACGTGATGGAGCCGATGCGCGTCTTCGCGCACAACCCAACAGTTATGACCGGCTACGCGATGCACGAGCTTGCGACTGAGCGGGCAACCAGCGTGCCGGAGCGCCTCAAGCACCTGGCCTCGATGCGGGCAGCGATGGTCGCCGGCTGCGAGTGGTGCCTGGACTTCGGCTCGTTCCTGTCGAAGGGGCATGGCGTGACCGAGGACGAGATGAAGGAGCTACCGCGCTATCGGGAGTCCGAGGCGTTCGACGAGACCGAGAAGCTGGTGATGGATTACGCGACCGGCATGTCGCGGAGCCCGGTCGAGGTCTCAGACGAGCTTTTCGCCAAGCTCCGCGAGCGATTCAGCGAGGCGCAGCTCGTCGAGCTCACGGACATCGCCGCGCTCGAGAACTACCGAGCCCGCTTCAACTGGGCCTTCGGCCTGGAGGGCCAGGGCTTCTCGGAGGGCACCTACTGCGTGCCGCCGGAAGCGCGCGCCAGCGCGGGCGGACGCGCGCCTCAGCGACGTCCGTCCTACGCACGAGGGCGTTGCGGACGTCCGCCCTCGTGCTACTCCTTCTTCGACGCCGCCACCTGCTCCTGGAGCTCCTCGACTATTGCCGGGTCTCGGAGCGTCGTCGTGTCGCCCAGGTCGTCCTTGCCCGTGGCGATGTCTCGCAGGAGGCGGCGCATGATCTTCCCCGAGCGGGTCTTGGGGAGGTCGTCGGCGAAGTGGATCGCCTTTGGGCGGGCGAGCTTGCCGATCTTGTCGGCCACGTGCTCGCGTAGCTCCTTTGCCATGTCGTCGGAGCCCTTTTCGTCTCCCTCCGGCGTGACGAAGGCGATGATCGCCTGGCCCGTGTCCTCGTCGGGGACGGCGATGACGGCCGCCTCGGCGACGCGCTCGTTCGAAACCAGCGCGGACTCGACCTCCATCGTCGAGAGGCGGTGGCCGGAGACGTTGATGACATCGTCGATCCGCCCGACGATCCAGAAGAACCCGTCCTCGTCGCGGCGCGCTGCATCGCCGACGAGGTAGGTGTCCTTGCCGTAGCGGTCCCAGTACGTCTCGATGAACCTGTCGTCTTCCTTGTAGAGCGTGCGCGCCATTCCGGGCCATGGCTGGGTGATGACAAGCGTGCCGCCGCCCTCTTCGATCTCATTGCCGTCCTTGTCGAAGATCGCGGCTTCGATGCCGGGGAGGGGCAGCGTGGCCGAGCCGGGCTTCGTCTCGGTCAGGCCAGGCAGCGGGGCGATCATGATCCCGCCCGTCTCGGTCTGCCACCAGGTGTCGACGATCGGGCAGTTCTCCCCGCCGATGTGCTCGTGGTACCAGAGCCACGCGCGGGGATTGATCGGCTCGCCCACCGAGCCGAGGAGGCGGAGGGACGAGAGGTCGTGCTTCTCGGGATGCTCCGTGCCCCACTTCATGCAGGCGCGGATCGCGGTCGGCGCGGTGTAGAAGATCGAGACGCCGTAGCGCTCGATGATCGACCACCAGCGGTCCTCGGCCGGGTAGTTGGGTGCGCCCTCGTACATAACGGACGTCGCGCCGTTCGCGAGGGGGCCGTAGACGATGTAGGTGTGGCCGGTCACCCAGCCGATGTCGGCGCCGCACCAATACACGTCGGACTCCGCTTTGAGGTCGAAGACCATCTTGTGCGTGGCGCTGCCTGTGTGAGGTAGCCGCCCGTCGTGTGCAGGATGCCCTTCGGCTTCCCGGTCGAGCCCGACGTGTAGAGAATGAAGAGCGGATCCTCGGCGTCCATCGGCTCCGGTGCGCACTCGGGATCCGCGTTCTCCACAGCCTCCTGCCAAAAGACGTCGCGGCCCTCGGTCATGGGCGGATCCGTCCCGCAGCGGTCGAGGACGATGATGTGCTCGAGCGAGTCGAGCTTCTCAGCGATGTCGTCGACCTTCTCCTTCATGGGGAGTGGATCGCCACGGCGAAGCGTCGCGTCTGCGGTGACGAGCGCCTTTGCCTCCGAGAACTCCATACGCTCGCGCACGGACTCGGGCGAGAAGCCGCCGAAGACGACGTTGTGGATGGCGCCGATCCGCGCGCAGCCGAGCATCGCGGCAACGGCCTCGGGCACCATCGGCATGTAGATGCCGACGACGTCGCCCTTGCCGATTTCGAGGTCCTTCAAGACGTTCGCGAAGCGCTGAGTCTGGTCGAGGAGCCACTCGTACGTGATCTCCTTGCGGCCCTCGCCACCGCCATCGTCGTCGGCGTCCTCGGCCTCCCAGTAAAAAGGCGACGCGGTCGCCGTTGCCGGCAGCCACGTGGCGGTCGAGGCAGTTTGCGGAGACGTTCAGCTTGCCGCCTTCGAACCACTTCGCGTGTGGCGGGTCAGACCAGTCGAGGACCTCGTCCCACGGCTCAATCCACTCCAGCTTCTCGGCCCAGCTGGCCCACCACGCTTCGCGGTCGGAGGCGGCCTTTTCGTACACGCCGGGGTCGGAGATGTTCGCGTCGGCGGCGAACTCGTCGGGCGGAGGAAAGGTCTCCTCCGTCTCCATCAGGACGTCGAGCTCGGGGACCTCGACTTCTTGCTCTTCTGAGCGCTCGCCGTTCTCTTCCGACACTTCAGGTCTCCTCTCGGTCGCTTAGTCCGCGATCCTATGTGTGCACGTCTACCCAGGAACTTGCGGAACGACGCATCTGCGGCTTAGGATGGCGCGATCGAGATGGAGTCCGTGCGCCAGGCCAAGGAAGCCTTCGTCGACATCGAGCCGGAGGAGCGCGCGCGGCTGGCCCGCCTCGGTTCGGTGCTCTTCATGGCGGGCTCGCTGACCGCGATCCCCGCCGGCCTCCTGCTGGAGCCTCCGCCTAAGTTCCACGAGCACGGGATCTCTGCAGTCGGCTTCATGTTGGGCGTTGTCCTGTACAGCCTGGACTGGAGACGCCTGCCGTCGTGGTGGCTCCATGTGTTCCCCGTCGCCGGAACGCTCATCGTCCTTGCCGGCGTCACCGTGTTCTCCATCGTCTTCTCGTTCTTCATCGTCCTCGCCGGGATGTTCGTCGCCGTCTCGGTGCGCTCGTCCAGCGTCTTCTACGCCTACCTCGCCTACTTCGTCTTGATCCTCTTCCTCCCGCTCACCTACTCGGACGACTTCTCGGCCGATGCGACGGTGGTCTTGGCCACGCTTCCGGTCCTCGCCGCGGTCTCGCTCGTATCTCGCTACATGCACGAGATCGTCGAGAGCCAAAAAGAGCAGTACCGGGTGTTTGCAAGCGAGGCCATCGCCCTGGGGGAGCGGATCAGGGGCGCTGACGAGCGTCCCGGCGATGACTCCAGGGCTGAGCTCGAGGAGCGGCTCAAGGACCTCAGACTGGCAAGCTCCAAGGACCGGCGCGACTGGTCGAAGCGGCCCTCGGGTTCGCCTCCGCCCAAGGACTGACGGGGCTGGAACCGGCGCGGCGATCCATCGAGTTCCTTACGCTGATTGAGTGCGTTTCCTCAGCAGGGTTTCACCACGTCGTATCCCCCTGGCCACCCTGGCGGCCACCGTTGCGTGCCTGGCGGTGCCTGGCGTCGCCTCCGCGTACGTGACGAACGAATCTGCCGGCGACGTTCGTGACTTCTGGACCCCCGAGCGGATGACCACCGCCATTCCGGGAGACGCGCTCCTGAGCGACGCCGCGGCGGTTGTGCCGCTTGGCCCGGTCGACCTGGGCCTTGGCTCGGAGCAGGCGCGCCGCGCCAACGCCCAGCAGGTCGGCAACCCGAGCTCCAAGCCCTTCCGCACGCACGGGAAGATCTTCTTCACTCTGGGTGGCCTCAACTACGTCTGCTCGGGCACCTCGGTCAAGTCGAAGACGGAGAGCCTGGTCGTCACCGCGGGGCATTGCACGTATTCGGAAGCGGACGGCTACGCGACGAACTTCATGTTCGTGCCCGCCTACAACAACGGAGACGATCCGTTTGGTGAATGGACGGCCAAGAAGATCAAGACGACGCCCCAGTGGGAGAGCAACGAGAACATCTCCTACGACGTCGGCATGGCGACCATGAAGAAGCTGAACGGGAAGAAGCTGGCCGACAAGGTCGGCAAGCGCGGCATCGCTTTCAACAAGAGCGACAACCAGAACTTCGACGTGTTCGGCTATCCGGCCGAGTCCCCCTTCAACGGCGAGAAGATGTATCGCTGCGACTCCCCGTCCGAGGGCAGGGACAACGACCAGAACAGCCCCAAGCCCATCCGGATCGATTGCAACATGACGGGTGGGTCATCGGGCGGCGGCTGGGTGATCGGGGGCGAGAAGGTGAACTCGGTCGTCTCCTACGGATACGAGTGCACGATCCCGATCCCGCCGCTCTGCAACAACCCCGAGGAGGGGAAGCTGTTCGGGCCCTACTTCGGCGACGAGATCAAGAAGCTCTATAAGTCGCAGAAGTAGACGGCTACCTAGCCGCCGATCCCGGATACGGCAAACGCGCAGTCGGCACCCTGGATCTCGGTGCCTGCCACTACCTCGCCCGTAAACGACGTCTCTCCGGCATCCGCGATGGCACCGAAGGAGCCGTTTCGAACATTCGCATTCGTGGTCGGCCCGACGGCGATCAATAGCGCGGACGCGGCGGGGCTCACCGCGGTCTCGTTCTCGCTGTTCTCTCCGTCGCTGTCCACGCTCATCGAGGATGGGCCCTGAATCTCGATTTCAGCTGCGAAGGTCCCGGCCGGGTCCTCGTTGCAACTCAACTGAAAATTGAACTCCCCGATGGACAGGGTGGCCGTGGTGGTGGTCCCTGGCATAGGTGCCGATCCGGCGCGCCATCAGCTAGGCGGCCAGCACCGCCGGCGCTTCAGCGAGACCTAAAAAATCAGACTCGCCGGGGATGCTCTTCCGGTAGGCGCGCCAGCCCTTGAAGTTCCCAGACCACTCGCCGCCGGCCACCGGCTGCGCCTGATGTTCGAACGGCGAGAGGTGGCCGCTCTCCAAGAGGCGGTCGTGAAGCGTGACATCGGCGTCGTGATCGCGGACTCCCGAGTGGGTCAGGTAGCTGACCCGGGCGCAGCGTCCGACAGAGATCCTGAGTGCCTTCTCGATCGGCACGTCAGAGCCGAGGTCGTCGGTCAACGGAAGGTGCCACTCGTCCGCCGAGCGTTCCACCGGTTCGGCCGCTTCAAGCTGGTCCCGCATACGGCACGCGATCTCGCGGATTTCCGGCTGGGCGTCGGGATGGGTGCGCAGGTGCCAGTAGTTGTCCCACTCCGTGGCCGTGACGATGACCGTGTGCCACATGAAGGGCTCTAGCAAGCGGTTCGTGAGCTGCTTGTGGACATTGAGCCACTCAGGCGACGTCTCCTTGTTCTCGTGTGCTTGAGCGAGGGCCTGGAAGCGACCCTGGACATCGCCGGCGGGGCCAAAGTCTTCTGAGGTCAGGAGTGAGATGACGTTGTCCACCGCGGCGTCTCTGGCGCTCAGCCACTGGCGTCGCGCGGCCACCTCCTTCTCCCCGGACAGGTTGCGGCTGGCCTGCATGCCGGGCTGGTTCTCGCCAAACTCGGAGGGAACGAACGGATCCTCGAGCACGAACCGCAACTGCTTGATGACCGGAATGGCGCGAGAGCTCGCGGAGTTCCGGGAGAACACGCGGTGCGTATTGAACTCGGGCAGGACCATCCGCGGGAAGGTGATCTCGAAGGTGGTCAGGCGGTCGCCTCCTGGGGAGACCGAGTCCGCGAGGATCTTGGATGCGAAGCTCATCAGCGTTTCTCGAAACCTAGTTTCCAACCCGGATGGCACGGCCGGGCATTCATTCCCGCTCTCTGGGGAAAAAAGCGAAGCAGGCATTGATGAGGCATACTCGAAAATAGGTACTGTGGAAGTGAGAGGGGAACTCAACCAGACGGACGAGGTGATGGCGCCGTCGGAGCGGAAGCGCTTCGGCCGGCTCGGCGGCGTGCTTTTCATCATCGGCTCCATTGCAGTTGCGCCCGCGGCCGCATTTCTCGAGCCGGCGCCGGATACGAGCGCGTATCTGATCGCGCTTTCAGGCGTGCTCGCCGGAGCGGCTTTGATGGCGGTTCCGTGGGAGAGGCTCCCAGAGCGCGCTCTATATGGAGTCTCGATCTTTGCGACGGGCTATGTCGTCTTGGGGACCAGCCTCTACAGCGACGACTTCGCCTTCTATCAGGTGTTGATCGCCGTCTATACCGCCTACGTCGTCAGGGATCGCTCGGACTTCCTCTTGCTCATGGTCTTCTTCACCGCCGCGACGATCGCCCCCCTCTTCTACATAGACGAAGACGCAAAAGAGCTGGCCCACCACGTGCTGGTGACGCTGCCGGTGATGATCATCTCAGCGACGGTCGTGCGCTATCTGCGCAACGCGCTGGCCCGTCGCG
This sequence comes from uncultured bacterium, assembly GCA_963786495.1. Lineage (GTDB taxonomy): Bacteria > Actinomycetota > Thermoleophilia > Solirubrobacterales > 70-9 > JALZKA01. The sequence continues at coordinate 1,223,015 of CAWAZL010000002.1, forward strand.
AGCTTCAATACCGGCGCTTCGCGGTCGAGGCGGTAACCCTGGCCGAGCGCATCCGGGGTGCCCCTGCCGATGCTCCCGAGGCAACGCCGGAGAACGTCGAGGAGCGCCTCGCGGAGCTTGCCTCGAAGACCCGCGAGTGATCTCGTCAACCGAGTGACGAGGTGATCGCCTCGCCGGTTCCGGAAACGAAATCGACCAGCGGCGAGGGGATGATCCCGAAGAAGACGACGGCGCAGGCCGCGATGATGCTGAGGGCGATGATGACCCGGCAGCGGATGCCACCGAGGCTTCTTCCGCCGGCCTCGCCCGAGCCGCCCGCCATCGCGGGCAGGACGCGGTGGCCCGCTTCGGGTGTCGGATCCGACAGATACGCCGGGCGCATCCAGACCGCGGCGATCACCCGCAGGTAGTACGCGAGCGAGATCATCGTGCCGACGGCGATCATCACGCCGAGCCAGGTGAAGTCCGCCGCCACGGACGCCTCGATCAGATAGAGCTTGCCGATGAAGCCCGCGGTGCCCGGCAGGCCCGCCAGACCGAGCATCGCGATGGTGATCACCCACGCCAAAACGGGGCGCTCGCGGCCCAGACCCTGCACGGAGCGGATGTCGTCGCCAAAGCCGGTCTCGCGCTCCCTGATCGTGATCACGGCGAACGCCGCGAGGTTCATGAACGCGTACGCCACGAGATAGAAGAAGAGCGCCTCGACACCGGCCTCGTTGGCCGCGACGATTCCCACCAGCATGTAGCCGGCCTGGGCAATCCCCGAGTAGCCGAGGAGGCGCTTGAGCGAGCTCTGGGTCAGCGCGCCGACGTTGCCGACGATGATCGAGACCGCCGCCAACGCCGCAAGCGCGGGCTGCCAGTCGCCGACGGCAGGCCCAAGCGCGACCTCGAAGAAGCGCGCGAAGACGGCGAATGCGGCCGCCTTGGTCGCCACCGCCATGAAGGCGGTGACAGGGGTCGGAGCGCCCTGGTAGACGTCGGGCGTCCACTGGTGGAACGGTGCGATCGAGAGCTTGAACGCGAGCCCTGTCGCCGTGAGCGCGATGCCGATCAGGATCAGCGGGTCGTCGGCCATGCCGGCGCCGATGCCCTCGCGGATGCCGGTGAAGTCGGTTGAGCCTGAACCGCCGTAGATGAACGCGAGGCCGTAGAGGAGGGTGGCGGAGCCGAGGCTGCCGACGATCAGGTACTTGAGCCCCGACTCGAGCGAGGTCCGGCGCCGCAGGGCCGACCCGCACAGGACGTAGAGCGGCACCGACAAGAGCTCGAGCCCGACGAAGAAGACGATCAGGTTCTGGGCCATCGCCAAGATCGTCATGCCCAGGACCGATGCGATGAGAAGCGCCTGGAACTCTCCGTGGCCGCCAGGTCCGGGCGCCCGGTCGGCCGCCTCCTCGCGCCAACTCAGTGGGATCACGAAGGCGGCGCATCCGATCGAGATCAGCGTTGCGACCATGGCAAGGTCGTCGAGCCGGAGCGCACCCGCCACCAGGTCCTTCTCTTCGCCCATCTGCCAGATCGCAAGCCCGGCGGCGGCGCCGTAGGCCAGGAAGCTCGCCGCTGAGACGAAGGTGCGCTGGCCCCGGCTCACCAGACCGGCAAGGAGGACGACCACGAGTCCCGCCGTGAGCGCGATGATCACGGACATGCCGGCGTAGTCCACCTCGGGGGCTGTGAAAGCGAGGCTCATGGGCGGACCGCCAACTCGTTCTCTTCCTGCGCGGTTGTGACGGCGCCCACCTTGTCCTGGACCGACGCCTCACCCCTCTGCAGGATCAGCGTGGGATACAGCGCAATCCCCACGATCACAAGTACGAGCGGGACCAGGACGGACGCGTCGCGAACGCTCATCTCCCGCGACACGACGCCGTCCGGAAGCCGGTTGTGCATCGTCTTTTGGTACAGGCGGAGCGCGTAGAAGGCGGCCATCGCGATTCCCGCCGTTGCGATGACGGCGTAGGCCGTCTGCTCGTCGAAGAGCCCGTTCAGGATGTAGAACTCGCCGATGAAGTTGGCCGATCCCGGCATGGCGAGGGTCGCCATCGTGACGATCAAGAACACCACCGCCAGGACGGGGGCGCGCGTCGCCGCGCCGCCCATCTCGCGCAGGTCCTCGGTGCCGTAACGCTCGGCGAGGACCGCGATGATCAGGAAGATCGGCGCCACGACCAGCCCGTGATTCACCATCTGGAGCACTGAGCCGTTCGCCCCGTCGGCGCTCAGCGAGAAGATCCCAAGCGTGATGAAGCCAAGCTGCGCGATCGATGAATAGCCGGCGACCAGGCGCACGTTCGTCTGGGTGAAGGCCATCGCCGAGCCGTAAAGGACCGAGAGCAGTGCCAGGACCAGGATCAGGTCCTGAAACTCGACGGTGGCGTCCGGGAAGATCGGCAGCGCGACACGAAGGAAGCCGTAGGCGGCGACCTTGGGCAGGACGCCGGAGAGCAGCGCAAGGACTGGCAGGGGAGCGGCGCGATAGGCGTCCGGCATCCAGCCATGGACCGGGAAGGTGGGCATCTTGACGAGGAACGCCGCGGCGAAGAACAGGAAGATCCATTCCTGGCTCCCCTCCGGCAGAACGTTCGCGCGAAGGTCCGCCATCGCGAACGAGAGCTCGCCGGTGGACTCGGCGGTGAGGACGGCCGTCGCGATCGCAGCGACCAGCATTAAAAGAGACCCGACGAGCGTGTAGACCATCATCTTGATCGTCGCCCGGACGCGGTCGCCGCTGCCGTAGCTGCCGACCAAGAAGAAGAACGGCAACAGCATCAGATCGAAGAAGAGGACGAAGAGCAGGAGGTCCTGCGCCAGGAAGGCGCCCATGACCGCGAACTCACCGATCCCGAGCATGAGGAAGTAGTTCTTCGGGCGGTCGGGAAGCCGCCAGGCCGACCAGGCGAAGGTCGCCGCCCACAGGAGCGCGGTCATGACGACCAGGAACAGGCTGATCCCGTCGACGCCGAGCTGGAAGCGCACGCCCAGGCCTGGGATCCAGCTCTCGTCCACGACCTCCTGGAGGCCTGGAACGCCGGTGTCGAAGCCGATCACCAGCGCGATGGTGAGCCCGAGCGTGACGAGCGAGCCGAGCACTGAGACCGGCGCCGAGGCGCGCGCGGGGAGGAGCGCCGCGAGGATCGCGACGCCGAGCGGCACGCAGAGGATCGCGATGAGCATCTAGCTAGACACCACCAAGAAGTACAGGGCGAGCGCGGCAAAGCCGCCAAGCAGGAGGAGCGCGTACGCCCGGACGAAGCCCGACTGAGCGCCGCGGACCAGGAGACCGACCTCACGGACCGCGCCGACGGTGGCGCTGACGATCCCGTCGACCAGGACCCGCTCGATCACGTTGTTACAGAACTGACCCACCCGGATCACCGGGCGGTAGACCAGGAAGTCGATGATCTCGTCGAAGTACCACTTGTGCTGGAGGAAGTCATGGACCCCCTCCATACGCGAGCGCAGGCGCCCCGTCAGCCCAGGACGCCGCACGTACGCGAGGTAGGCGAGGCCGATCCCCGCGATCGACAGGATCCCTCCAACCAAGAGGCCGAGATAGGCGGACTCATCCGACGGCACGATGTGGAACAGGTGCGAATCCTCGAACGATCCGGCGAGAAACTCCTCGAGCGAGTGCGTGATCCCGGGCAACTGGAGAACGCCGGCGACGACCGAGAGGAAGGCCAGCACGGCCATGGCGATCTTCATCCCGGGCGCGCGCTCGGCGATGTGGTGCTCGGAGCCGGGGAAGCCGACTTCCGTGTCCTCCTTCTCGCCGGTCGCGGGGTTCGCGTGGTCGCCGTGAGCGAGGTGCCCATCCTCGAGCTCCTTGGCCTCGGGGCAGGGGTCGCCCATGACAACCCGGAAGCCGATCCGGAACGCATAGAAGGCGGTGAGGAACGCCGCCGCGTACCCGCCGATCGCGAAGATCCAGTACATCCCCCCGCGCTCGGCCGCGAAGACCATGATCTCGTCCTTCGAGAAGAACCCGGACATGAGCGGGAACCCGGCGAGCGCGAGCGCGCCCACGATCAGCGTGAACGAGGTGAAGGGCATCGCCTTGCGGAAGCCGGACATCCGGTCGATGTTCTGGTTCCCCGCCATCGCGGCGATGATCGAGCCCGCGGCCATAAAGAGGAGCGCCTTGAAGAAGGCGTGCGTCATGAGGTGGAAGATCCCCGCCGTGTAGGCCCCGATCGAGACCGCGACGACCATGTAGCCGATCTGGCTCATGGTCGAGTAGGCGATGATCCGCTTTAGGTCCGTGACGACCAGGGCGATGGTCGCGGCGACGATCAGCGTCGCCAGGCCTCCGAAGGCCGCGATGTCGGCGGCGGTGGGGGCCAGCTCGAACAGGGGGTGCATGCGAGCGATGAGGTAGACGCCTGCGGTGACCATCGTCGCGGCGTGGATCAACGCGGACACGGGCGTCGGGCCCTCCATCGCATCCGGGAGCCAGGTGTGGAGCGGGAGCTGCGCCGACTTCGCAAATGCGCCCACCAAAAGCAGCAGGCAGATCGCGACGATCGTCCCGCTATCGGGATCGAAGTGGGAGTGAGCCTCTTCGAAGACGGTCAGGTAGTCGAATGCGCCTAGCTCGCGGAAGATCAGGAATGCCGCGAGGACGAGGCCGATGTCCCCGATGACGTTGATCACGAACGCCTTCATGCCCGCGGTCGTCGCCGTGTTTCGCCGGTACCAGAACGAGATCAGCGCGTACGAGGCGAAGCCGACGAACGCCCAGCCAACGACCAGGAGGACGAAGTTGCCCGCCAGCACCAAGAGCAGCATCGAGAAGACGAAGAAGTTGAGGTAGGCGAAGAACCTCGCGTAGCCCTGATCGGAGACCATGTAGGCGGTCGCATAGAGGTGGATCAGCATCGAGACGCCCGAGACGACCAGGCACATCACGACCGAGAGCGGGTCCACCAGAATCCCGAGCTGGATGTCGAGGCCGACCGACGTCGCGTAGTCCCACGCGGTCGAAGTCAGCTGGCGCGCGTCCTCGGGCTCGCCCAGCATCACGATGAACGCTCCGATCGCGCTCGCGAACGAGAGGGCGATCGCGCCGGTGCCGATCAACCCCGCGGTGCGGCCGCTCCAGCGCCGAAAGCCGAGGCCGATCACGATCGATCCCGCCAGCGGGAAGATCAGGACCAGCCAGGCGAAGCCGGTGGCGCTCATCCCTTGAGGCCTCGAAGCTCATCGACGTTGAGGGGCAGCCGCCGGCGGAACATGGCGACGATAAGGCCCAGCCCGACGACGACCTCGCATGCGGCGACCACCATCACCACCAGGGCGAAGACCTGCCCGTCTTGCGTGCCAGTCGAGCGGGCGAAGGCCAGGAGGGCGAGGTTGCCCGCGTTCAGCATCAGCTCGAGGCAGAGCAGCACGACCAGCGGGCTTCTCCGCAGAAGCACCCCCGCCGCGCCGACGGCGAACAGCATCGCCGATAGGACCAGGTACCACTCGATCGCCATCTAGCCCGCCGCCTCGCTCTCGGTGCCAGGCACGGTGCCTGGCACCGCGCGGTCCTCCTCGCGCTTGCGGGCGGCCAGGACGACGGCGCCCACGGCCGCGATCAGGAGCAGGATCGAGGCGGCCTCAAAGGCGACGAGGAACCGCTCGAGCATGAGCGTGCCGATCGCCTCGGGCGAGCCGAAGCCCAGCGGGACCGTCGGTCCCTCCTCGCCGATCGCTTTGAGGCCCGTACCGAGAATCGCGATCGAAAGCTCGACGAAGAGCGCGACGGCCAGTACAGGAGCCAGGAACCTCTGGCCGGTGATGGGCTCCCACTCGGGCTCCTCGACTCCGCCAACGTAGGCGGCGACGAACACGTAGAGGACCATCACGGCGCCGGCGTAGACCACGACCTGGGCGGCTGCGATGAACTCGGCGTGGAGGGTCAGGAAGAGCCCTGCGAGCGCCACCAGGTGGACGACGAGGGCAAGCACGCTGTAGAAGGGATTCTTGAGCGCGACGACCGCAATCGCGCCGCCCAGGGCGCCGATTGCGCCAGCGAAGAACACCACCTCTTCCATCGGCCCGCATCCTATTCGCGGGCGGCTTGCCTTACGCCTTGTGGGCCAGCTCCTCGATGGCGTCGACGACCACTTCCGGGGCTTCGACCTGCGGCGTGTGGCCGATGCCTTCCAGCATCACGATCTTCGCGTGGGGGAGCATGTCGCCCAGGATGCGGGCTCCGGCGGGGACGCACAGCCGGTCGCGGTCGCCCCAGATGACGGTCACGGGCACCTCGATGGCGTCCGCGTCGAAGGGGTTCTCAAGGTCCGGCTTGATCCGCTTCGCGTAGTCGATCCTCTCGCGGATGACCGGGCGCTCGACGTTGTAGCGCGTGAAGCGGTTCACGACCTCTTGGTCGATCGAGCCCGGGTCGCCGAAGGCGAGGGCGCGGTAGAGGCGCCCGACGACGCGGCGCGTGACCGCAGGCGGAACCGGCGCGGGGAGGCCGATGATCTGTGAGACCGCCGGAATGCGGTCGGCGGAGAAGAAGAGGGGTGCCATCTTGATCCCTGCGGGGCCGATCGGGACCACTCCGGCGATTGGCAGGTCGCGGCGCTCGGCGAGCCGCAGCGCGACCCAGCCGCCCAGCGAGTTGCCGACCACGACGACCTTCCGCTTTGCCTTCGCCGCCGCTTTGAGTACCGCCTCCTCTGCGAAGTCCGCGAGCTGGTCAAGGACGTTGCCTGGGCCGAGCGGTGGGGCGACCCCGAAGCCCGGCTGGTCGTATGCGATCGCAGCGCGGTCGATCGCCGCCAGGCGCTCGAGGACGGCGAGCCAAGTTTCGGCGTTGTCAAGCCATCCGTGCAGGAGCACGGCGGGCGCGCCGTGGCCGCGCGTGCGGATCATCCGCGTGGCGACGCCGTCCAGCTCCAGGCGCGCGCGATCCAGGCGCGGCGCGGGCGGCGGGGGCGCTTGGCGCTCCTCGCCGCCCTGATCGCCCAGGCGGATCGCGGGGCTCATGCCGCGGCCTCCTCGCGCAGGAAGCGCTCGATGCACTCGACGACCCGGGCGGTGCGAAGCGAGGGAAAGATGTCGAAGGCGTGCTCGGCGCCCTCCATCTCGACGTAGAGGACCGGGTTGCGAGAGACCCCCTCGAGCTTCTTGGTGAAGGCGCGGGCGTCCTCGACCGGCACCAGGGAGTCCTCATCGCCGTGGAAGATCAGGAAGGGCGGCGCGTCCTCGCTGACGCGGTGGGCAGGCGAGACATCGCGGTATAGCTCGGGCGCCTCGTCAATTGTCGCCTTCAGGACCACCTTCTCGAACAGCCAGTCGCGTAGGTAGGCGTATACGTCGAGCGCCTGCAAGTCGTAGATGCCGTAGAACGGAACTGCGGCCATGACCGATGTGTCGGCGTCCTCGAAGCCGGGCTGAAGCGATCGGTCGTTCGGGGTGAGGGCAGCGAGGGCCGTCAGGTGCCCGCCGGCCGAGCCGCCCGTGATCGCGATCCGCTTCGGGTCCACGCCGAGTTCGTCGGCGTGTTCGCGCACCCAAGCGATCGCGCGCTTGACGTCGATCACGTGCTCCGGGAGCGTCGCCCGCGGACTGAGCCAGTAGTCGACGTTGAAGCCGATCCACCCGTTCGCGGCCATGTGGTTAAGGAGCGGGATGCCCTGCTCGGCGCGCGAGCCCAGGATCCAGCCGCCTCCGTGCACCTGGATCAATGCGGGCCGCCGCTCGCCGTCGGGGATCCCCTTGGCGGGACGGTAGACGTCAAGGCGCACCCGCCGCTTCTCCTCCGAGTGAAAGACGACGCCGCGCTCGACCTTCACCGAGCTCGACCAGAGCATGAGGAGCGGGAACCACAGGTTGGACTTCGGAAAGCGTGACTCCGGCGGATCACCCGGGATCTCCTCGCGAAGCTCAGCCTCGATCGCGCGGGTCGTCCTGACGGCGAGCCACGCGAAGCGGATCTCCACGAGCATCAGAAGCCCGAGCACGACGAGGAAGGCGAGGCCCACCGGCTCGTCGCCGAGACCGACCGCCACGCTCACGCCGATCAGCACGGCGAGGATCGCGATGTACTGGAACGCGAACTCGCGCGCGAAGAAGCGCAAAGTCCAGCGGAGGACCCGCGCGACGCAGCAGCGGTGGTGCACCGAGCCGCACCAACACGGCAATCCTGCGCAGGAATGCGAGCGCCGCGGGCACGGCCGAAGGCTAGTCGGAAACCCGGCGAGCGCTCAGAGGCCGTATGTCTTCGCGATGATCTCGCGCTGGATCTCGTTCGTGCCGCCGTAGATCGACATGACGAGCGTCGTGCGGACGTGGCGCTCCATGTCGTACTCGGAGGCGTATCCGTAGCCGCCCATCATCTGCATGCCCTCGAGCGCGGTCTTCTTCGCGACCTCGGTGGCCTTGAGCTTTGCCATGGACGCCTCGCGCGGGAAGAGCGCGCTCGGGTCCTGATCGACCTTCTGGGCGACGTCGTAGACGAGGAGGCGCGTGCACTCGAGCTCGGTCGCCAGGTCGGAGATGCGGTGTTTCAGCGCCTGGAATGAGCCGATCGGCCGCCCGAACTGCTTGCGCTCCTTGATGTAGGCGAGGACGTCGTCGAACGCGCGCTGCGCGATCCCGAGCGCAGATGCCGCCAGGATGAGCCGCTCCACATTAAGGCCGGCCATGAGCTGCATCCAGCCACCATCGACCTGGCCCAGCACGCGCTCCTCCGGCACGTAGCAGTCGGTCAGGAAGACGTCGTTGACCTCCTTGCCGCCCATCGTCTGGATGCCTCGGATTTCGAGGCCCTCCGAATCGGTGGGGACCGAGAACATCGTCAGGCCCTCGTGCTTGGAGCCTGAGGGGTCGGAGCGGGCGATGACCAGGATGTGGTCGGCGATGTGGGCTGCCGAGATCCAGGTCTTCTGCCCGTTCAGGACGAAGCCGCCGTTCTGGCGCTCGGCCTTGCAGGAAAGGTTCCCCACGTCCGAGCCCGCTTCGGGCTCTGACATCGCGATCGCCTCGACGCGGCCTTCGGTGATCCCCTTCAGGATCTCCTGCTTTTGCTCCTCGGTGCCGAAGCGCTCGTACGCGCCGGCGACGATCAGCGAGACGCCGTAGCCCGCCTGAGGGACGAGGCCGCGCATCGTCTCCTCGAGGTAGATGCACTGGTCGACCATGCCGCCGCCGGAGCCGCCGTACTCCTCGTCGATGCCGACGCCCAGCCAGCCAAGCGCGGCCAGCTTCTCGTACAGCTCCTGGTTGTGGAGCTCCTCGTAGTGGTTGGTGGCCTTCTCGCGCTGCTCCTGAGTGCCGAGCTCGCGCTTGGCGAAGTCGCGGATCGCGGCCTGGAAGTCGCGCTGCTCGTCCGTGAGGCCGATGGGGGCGAGTGCCGTGGGAGTCATCGAATCGATTCCTTTCGGTTTAAGCCGCTGCGGGCTTGTAGACGGAGACTACGGCGGCTCCGCCGAGTCCGATGTTGTGCTGGAGCGCGAGCTTGGCGCCCTCCACCTGGCGCTTGTCCGCGGTGCCGCGGAGCTGCCAGGTGAGCTCGGAGCACTGCGCGAGGCCAGTGGCTCCCAGCGGATGGCCCTTCGAGATCAGGCCGCCCGACGGGTTGACAACGGGGCCTGAGCCGCCGTAGGTCGTCGCCTCGGCGTCGACCAGCTCGTGGCCGTGTCCCTCCTCGGCGAAGCCGAGCGCCTCGTAGGTGATCAGCTCGTTGGCCGAGAAGCAGTCGTGGAGCTCGCAGACATCGACTTCGTCTGCCGAGACCTGCGCCTCCTCATAGGCCTTGCGAGCGGCCTCCTTCGACATCTCGTAGCCGACGAGGCGGATGCAGTCCGTGTCGTCGTCGAACGTGTTCTGGGTGTCGGTCACCATCGCCTGACCGGCAATCTCGACCGCCTGCTCCCACAGCCCGTGCTCGTCGACGTAGCTCTCGGACGCGACGATCGCGCACGCCGAGCCGTCCGAGGTGGGGGAGCACTGGAGCTTCGTCAGCGGCTCGTGGATCATCCGCGCTTCCTTGATCTGGTCGAGCGTGTACTCGTCCTGGAACTGCGCGTAGGGGTTGTTGACCGAATGCTTGTGGTTCTTCCAGCCGATCCACGCGTAGTGGTCGGGGGTCGAGCCGTACTTCTCCATGTGGTCGCGGCCGGCGTTGCCGAACATCTGCGGCGCGGCGGGCGACTCTTCGGGAGCGCGGATCTGGAACATCGCGGTGGCGTGTTTGTCCAGCGCGTTCGTGCGATCGGTGTACTTGACGCCGAGCGAACCGGGCTCCATCTTCTCGAAGCCGACCGCGAGCGCGCAGTCAGCGATCCCGCCCTTGACGGCCTGGCGGGCAAGGAAGAGCGCCGACGAGCCCGTCGAGCAGTTGTTGTTGACGTTCACGACCGGGATGCCGGTGAGGCCGAGCTGGTAGAGCGCGCGCTGGCCGTAGGTCGAGTCGCCGTAGCAGTAGCCCGCGTAGGCCTGCTCGACGTCTGAGTAGGGGATGCCGGCGTCGGCAAGGGCCTTCTCGCCCGCCTCCTTCGCCCAGTCGGGATAGTCGCCTTCCTTGGTGCCGGGCTTGTCGAACTTGGTCATGCCGACACCGATGACGAAGGTGCGGTTTCCGTTGGTGCTCATGGGAGAGGAGAGGCCTTTCGGTCGAGTTCGGTCCGAGTGCGCATACAAAGATACAGAACAAGCGCCCGGTTTGTTACGGTTCCGCCATGACAACCGAAGCAGCCCCCGCTTTCAAGGCCGACGCGATCGGCAAATCCTCTGAGCCGGTCGAGTTCAGCGTTGAACAAGAGCGCATCGCCGCGTATGCCGCCGCCACGAACGACCCGATCTCCCAGCACGCCTCCGGCGAGCTTGCTCCGCCCGTCTTCTCGATCGTGCCCGCGTTCCAGGCCATGGGCATGGCGGCCTTGTCGGTCATACCGCACGAGATGCTCGGGATGATCCTCCACGGCGAGCAGGACTTCCACTTCCACGCGCCTATCCAGCCCGGCATGGAGCTCTCGACGGTCTCGACGCCGATCGGGATGCGCCAGCGCTCCTCCGGCGTCACCGTGGTCGTCCGCTCGGACACGCGTGACGCCGCCGGCGAGCTTGTCACCGAGGCGTACTCGACCACCTTTGTGCGCGGCGCGGAAGGCGCAGAGGACAAGGGCGAGGATGCGCCCAAGCACGGCTTCGAAGAGCACCTGCGCGAGCGCGACCCGGACTTCGAGGTCGCGCAGACCTTCGACTCCGATCAGACCCACCGCTACGCCGAGGCGTCCGGCGACCCGATGCAGATCCACCTGGACGACGACTTCGCGAAGTCCGTCGGACTTCCCGGGATCATCATCCACGGCCTGTGCACCATGGCCTTCACGTCGGTCGCGGTGCTCGAGAACGTCGCCGCCGACGACCCGACCCGCCTGCGCCGCCTGGCGGTCCGCTTCGCCTCGATCGCGCTGCCAGAGCAGACGATCACGACGCGCATCTGGGAGACGGGCGAGCTCGACGAAGAGGACGGCCTCAACAACTCAGCCCACCACGCCTACTCCTTCGAGACTGAGTCCGACGGCGGCGCCACCGTAATCAAGGACGGCTGGGCGGAGATCGCTTGACGACCCGCGCGTCGGCCGGCCCTCGCCGGACCCAGGCCGAGCGCCGCGCGGAGACGCGTGCCCGCCTGCTCGAGGCGACGATCGATTGTCTGATCGAGGACGGGTACGCCGGCACGACGATCCGCCACGTCACCGAGCGCGCAGGGGTCTCGCAGGGCGCGCAGAGCCATCACTTCCCGCACCGCGTCGACCTCGTGGCAAGTGCCTTCGAGCACCTTGCCGAGCAGCGGATCGACCGCTACGCCGAGCGGGCTCGCTCGCTCTCGGGAGACCGAAGCGTGCGGCTCCGTGCGCTCCTCGACCTCTTGTGGGAGGACTTTTCGAGCCCGCTCTTCACCGTCGCCGCCAAGCTCTGGGTCGCGTCCGCGGACGACCTCGAGTTGCGCGAGCGGCTGATCCCCGTTGAGAAGAGCATCTACAGCGCGACCGCCGAGGTCGCCAGGGAGGTCGCGGGCGAGCTGGGCGAAGAGCCCGACTTCGACCGAAAGCTCGCGGTCGCGATGAACACCGTCGCGGGCCTCGCGCTGGTTCGCGAGTTCGACCCTTCGGGCCGTGCCAGCCGCGGCAACCAGTGGCCCTACCACCGGGCCGCGCTGGAGCGCATGCTCACCTAGTCCGTCGGCTCCGCCGCTTCGCCCTGCCCGCCGTAGTTGCGCCAGTCAGGCCTGTGCGTTCGGATCTCGGTGATCAGCCCGTCGTGGAGGGTGAAGAGGTGCACCGCGGGGATGCTGCCCGTTATCCCGGTCTCACGCAGAGTGCCACCCAGCGTGATCTGGGCGAGCACCCGGTTGCCATCGGCTCGGAGCCTCTCGATTTCGACCGTTGAGTCGGTGATGGCGGCGTCGATGCCCTCGAAGAACGAGCGGGCGCCGGCGCGGCCTCTGATCGGCTGTTCTGCCGCTTTGCCGTGCTCGTCGTGAACGCTGATCGCAACGCCTTCGTCGAGTCCGTCGACCAGCCCATCGAGGTCGCCGCTCGCGAACGCCGCGTAGTGCAGGCGCACCAGCTTCGTGTTTCGCTCGGCCATATCCCCCTCAGCCGCTTTGGCTCCGTACGTCCCCACGCTCCCCCTTACCTCGTTTGCGCGGCCTTGTAACGCTTTCGCGCTAGCTCCCCCGGCTGTCCGTCCGCTTGCGGCCTGCTACTCGCCTTCGGTGCGAAGGGGGGTGCGCTCGATGGGCTCAGCGAGGAGCATCTCCTTGGTGAAGATCAAGTCGCCACGGTTGTAGTCGGCCATCTCGTAGTCGTGGCCCATCGTGATCGCGTCGAAGGGGCACGCGACCTCGCAGTAGCCGCAGAAGATGCAGCGCGCGAGGTTGATCTCGTACACCGACGCGTAGCGCTCGCCGGCCGAGACGCGGTCGGCGGGGTCGTTCTCAGAAGCGACGACGCGGATGCAGTCGGCTGGGCAGGCGGCGGCGCAGAGCGAACATCCGACGCACTTCTCGAGCCCGGTGTCCTCGAAGCGGTGGAGCTTGTGGCGGCCGCGGAAGCGCGGGTAGACGGGCGTCTTCTCCTCGGGGTACTGGATCGTCTTCGGCCCCTCGACCATGCGGGCCATCGTGGTCTTCAATCCGCGAAGTGTCTCCCCGAAGACGCGGTAGGCGCCCTTGGGACCACCCGGCTCGGGGCCACGCTGGACTACCGCGTAGGAGTCGTCGGGCAGATAGGGAAACTCCTCGGACATCTAGAGCACCGTAACGAGTACGGCGGTGACCAGCACGTTCAGGGTCGCGATTGGCAGGGCGATCTTCCAGCCGAAGCTCATGAGCTGGTCGTAGCGGACGCGCGGCAGGGTGGCGCGGATCCAGAAGAAGACGAACATGAGCGCGAGGATCTTGAAGAGCATCCAGATCGGGTCCAGAAAGCCAGGTCCGGGGCCCATCCAGCCGCCAAGGAAGAAGGTCGCGGCGATGCCCGAGACGACGAACATCTCGATGTACTCGGCCATCATGAAGGTGCCCCAGCGCATGCCGCCGTACTCGGTCTGGTAGCCCGCGACGAGCTCGGCATCCGCTTCCGGCAGGTCGAACGGGGCGCGTGATGTCTCGGCGAAGCCGGCGACCATGAAGATCAGGAAGCCGACGAACTGGGGAACGATGTACCAGACCTCGCCCTGCGCCTCGACGATCGCGGTGAGCGACAGCGACCCGGCCATCATCACCGCGCCGAGGAGGGCGAGGCCCATCGAGATCTCGTACGAGATCAGCTGCGCGGCTGAGCGCATCGCGCCCAGGAACGAGTACTTGGAGCCCGAGGCCCAGCCGCCAAGGAGCAGGCCGTAGAACGCGATCGATCCGAAGGCGAAGAAGTAGAGGACGCCGATCGAGACGTCGATTCCGTAGAGGCCGACGTCACCGTTGCCGACCTCCTGGACGTTCCCCCAAGGAAGGATCGCAAGGGTCGCGACGCCGGTGAAGACGACGATCGCGGGCGCGATCGCCCACAGGAAACCCGTCGCGTTGTCGGGCTTGTACGGCTCCTTGCCGACCAGCTTCAGCGCGTCGGCAAGCGGCTGGCCGAGGCCCATCGGCCCCACGCGGTTCGGGCCGTAGCGAGCCTGGAAGCGTCCGAGGATCTTGCGCTCGACCACGGTGAGGACCGGGACGATCGCGAAGACCAGCGCGAAGATGATCACGGACTTGACGAGGAGGACCCAGGTGGCCTCGGCGAATCCGACTTCGGCCAGGAGGCTCATTCTCCCGCCTTCTCGACCTCAACCGTTTGGGCGCCCGCGAGGGCATTCGGGCCCTGCTCGGGGAGCCCCTCGATCAAGAAGCCCGACCCGGGGCGGATGCGCTCGCGGATGGCGACCTTCGCCTTGACCGAGTGGCCGTTGGAGCGCACGTTCACCTGGTCGCCCTGGGAAACCTTGAAGCGCTCGGCGTCTTTGAGCGACAGCTCTAGCGTCTGGCCCGGCATCAGGAAGCGGAGAGCGGGGGAGCGCTCGGTGACCTCGTGGGCCCATAGATCTCGGTAGGTGCCTAGGCGGAGCGAGTTGGCCTCGGGTTCATCCGCTCCATGCTCTTCACCAGCCGCGTGGTGCGAGGGGGATTCAGGTCCCCCCGCTCCACTCTCCTCGCGTGAGGGGTGGTCGGTCTCCGCGAGAGTTGACGGGCTCGTCGTTTTACGTTCCGCGGGAGAACCCGAGGCCCCCTCGCCGAGCGCCAACGTTTGTGTGGGGAAGGTCGCGGCTTGGTCTCGGTCTTGCCAGCGGACTCCCGTGCCTCCGATTTCTTCGTGGGTGAGGCCGGCGTAGAACGGGACTTCGGCGGCGAGGGCTTCGAGTGCTTCGGTGGACGAGTCGATGCCTGTTTCGTGGCCTAGGCGGAATGCCAGCTCGGCTAGCCATTGCCAGCCGTGGCGGGTGTCGCCCGGGTGCGGGACGCTTGGGCGCACGCGCTGGACTCGGCCGTCAGGGTGGGTGACCGTGCCTTCCTTTTCCGCGTGTGACTCGCCGGGGAGGAAGACGTCGGCCTGGCCGCCCGATGCGTTTCCGAACATGCCGACCTCGAGCACGAAGTCGGCGGCGCCCAACGCGGTGCGCCAACGCTCGGGGTCGGGAAGGTCGCGGATGGGATCGACGTCCCAGAGGATCAGCGCATCGAGCTCATCGGCTTCGAGCGCGTCGCGGACCTCCGCGGCGCTCATCCCCTGGGCGGCCTCGGAGAGCCCGGGGCCGGCGGTCGGCAGGCAGCCGACCTCGCGCAGACCGCGTGCGTTGGACGTCTCGGGCACCTCGAGGAGGCCGGCGCCATCGGCGGACAGGTTGAGGGCATCGGCGCAGGCGATCAGCGCGGCGAGGGCGCGTTCGCCGTCGGGGCCGTGACCGACCCGCTCCCCGTAGATGACCACGGTCTTGCCGGGCCGGAGCGCTCCGGCGACCCGCTCGGAGTCCTCGCCGCCTGCGCCCCCTGCCGAGCTCCCGAGCTCGGCGGCCAGGTTGGAGAGAACCGTTGCGGCCTCGCCGGGCGCGTAGCGGAGCGTTTCCTCGGAGCCGCCGTCGAGCGCGGTCGGGCGCTCGGAGACGACCGCGACGCGAGTGCCGTGGTTTCGCATCGCCTTGCGCAGGCGCAGGTCGAGGATCGGCATCGAGTGAAGCGGGTCGGTGCCAAGGACGAGGATCGTCTCGGCGCTATCGATGTCCGACATGGCCGCCGACAGATCGGGGCGCCCAAGCGCCAGCGCGGTCCCGCGCTCCAAGCCGTGGCCACGGCGGGAGTCGACGTGCGGTGAGCCGAGTGCCTGCCGCGCGATCCGCTGGAGCAGGTAGCCCTCTTCGTTTGAGGCCTGGCTGCCGATCAGGATCGCGGTGCGGGGGCCGGCGGCCTTGAGGCTGGCGGCCGCCTTTGAGAGCGCTTCGTCCCAGGTCGCTTTGTGGAGGGCGCCGCCGGTGCGGACCATCGGCTGGACCAGCCGGTCCTCGGAGTGAAACATCTGGAAGCCAAAGCGGCCCTTGTCGCAAAGCCAGCCGTCGTCGACCTCATGGTTGTCGCGGCCGAGGACACGCGCGACCTTTTCGTCGCGGACGGTGAACTTGACGTTGCACTGCGACGGGCAGAGCGTGCAGACCGACCCCGCATCCTCGATGTCCCAGGGCCGGGCGCGAAAGCGGTATGCCTCCGAAGTGAGTGCGCCAACCGGACAGAGCTCGATGATGTTGCCGTGGAAGGGCGCGATGTATGGGCGGTCGTCGAAGGTGCCGACGAATGACCGGGACGAGCGCTCCAGGAGGTGGAGCTGCTCGTCCTCGGCGACCTCCTGCGAGAAGCGCACGCAGCGGTAACACAGGATGCAGCGCTCGCGGTCGATCCTGACGAGGGGCGATAGCGGTACCGGCTTGCGGAAGTGGCGCTTGGGGTCGGTGACGCGGCTCTTGCCGGCGCCCCAGCCCATCGAAATGTCCTGGAGGGGGCACTCGCCGCCCTTGTCGCAGACGGGGCAGTCGAGCGGGTGGTTGACCAGGAGGAACTCGACGACGGCGTTCTGCGCCTCCTGGACGCGGTCGGTCTGCGTGTAGACGACCATGCCGTCGCGGACCGGCGTCGAGCAGGCGGTCTGGAGCTTCGGGATGCCTTCGACCTCGACCAGGCACATCCGGCACGCGCCCACAGGGCCCCCGAGCTTCGGCTCGTAACAGAAGACCGGGATCTCGACGTCGCCGCCCTTCGCGGCGTCGACCAGCATCGCGCCCTCGGCGGCCGGCACTTCGACGCCGTCGACGACGAGCGTGATCTCCTTGCCGTTGCTCATGGCGTCTTAAGTCGAAGGGGACGCCTCGCAAGCTTCCTAACGCTGGCCGGGCTCTGCTCGGCAGCCCTGCGGGGGCTAGGAACAGGCGACGAGGGGAATAGAGCCCGCGGCGAGCCGGCCTTCACCTACTGGCTTGGCAAAGGGTCCGATGGAAAGGAAACGATCAGAGTCAGGTTCCGGGTCCGGACGAGCGATGCGAAGATCAAGGAGGCAAGGATCGAAGGTCGTCGCATCCGTTGCGAAAACGACAAGCGAAACAGCTATTCGGTAGGCACCCTGAACAATGGACGCGTCAAGAACGACGGACGGTTCAAGTCGGAAGAGTCTTTCGAGGGCGAGTTCAGCGCACATGCGTCAGGAAGGATCATCGGCGACGAGGTGCACGGACGGGCGAGGGCATCCTTGGAGGAGGAGCCGATCATTCCTTTCCCCGAGTGCGATACGGGATACATGTCTTGGGAAGGCGAGCAAGTAACGCGGCGCCAGTTCGAGAACGCCCCTTTTTAGGACGCGCAGGCGGGGTTTCTCCGAGGCGGCACACCCCGACGGACCTTTGACCTAGGCCGAAGCTCCCAGCACCAGCGGCGGCTCGTCCGCTCCAGCGACGTCGATCGGGCCGGGGGCGGCGTCGCGAGCCTCGGCGATCGCCTGCTCGAACTCGTCGCGAAACTTCTTGACCATCGAGCCGACCGGCATGGCCATCGCGTCGCCAAGGACGCACAGGCAGTTGCCGATGATGTTCTCCTGGACCGAGGAGATGATGTCCAGGTCCATGGGCGTTGCCTCGCCGCGCACGACGCGCTCGAGCATCTTCACCGTCCAGTTGGTGCCCTCGCGGCACGGCGTGCACTTGCCGCACGACTCGTGGTGGTAGAAGCGCGCGGTGCGGAGCGCGAGCTCGGGGACCGAGACGGTGTCGTCGCCGACGATGATCGCGCCGGAGCCCAGCATCGAGCCGGCCTCGGCCATCGCCTCGAAGGAGTAGGGGAGGTCGAGGTCGTCCCCGGTCAGAACTGGCGCGGACGAGCCGCCCGGGAACCAGACCTTCACCTTGCGGCCCTTGCCCGGGCCGCCGGCCAGGTCGTAGATGATCTCGCGCGATGGGATGCCCAGCTCGATCTCGTAGTTGCCGGGCCGCTGGACGCAGCCCGAGACGGACACGACCTTGGTGCCCGTGGACTGCTCGGTGCCCAAACCCTTGAACCAGTCGGCGCCCTTGTTGACGATCAGCGGCACGTTCATCAGCGTCTCGACGTTGTTGATCAGCGTCGGCCCGCCGTAAAGGCCCTGGATCGCGGGAAAGGGCGGCTTGAGCCGCGGGTTGCCGCGCTTGCCTTCGAGCGAGTCGAGGAGGGCGGTCTCCTCGCCGCAGATGTAGGCGCCCGCGCCGCGATGGACGACCAGCTCGATCCGGCAGCCCGATCCCAGGATGTTCTCGCCCAGATAGCCCGCCTCGTAGGCCTCGGCGACTGCCGCGTCCAGGATGTCGGCGACCTCCCAGTACTCGCCGCGGATGAAGATGAAGGCGTACGACGCCCCGACGGCGAGTGCCGAGATGACGATGCCCTCGACCAGCGCGTGCGGGTTCTTGTACATGAGCTCGCGGTCCTTGAAGGTGCCGGGCTCGGACTCGTCCGCGTTGCAGCAGAGGTACTTCTCCATGTCTCCACGCGGCAGGAAGGAGCCCTTCTTGCCCATCGAGAAACCGGCGCCGCCGCGCCCGCGCAGGCCGGACTCCTCGATCTGGAAGATCAGGTCCTCCGGCTCCATCGAGCGGAAGGCCTTCTCGATCGCCGTGTAGCCGCCGCGGCGCTTGTAGACGTCCATCGTCGCGAGCCCCGGCTCGTCGAGGTTGTCGAACAGCACTCGTGTCTCAGCCATCGGCGGCCATCTTTCGCCTGCGGATGTCCTTGCCGGGCAGCGGGTCCTCGCCGCGCTTGAGGCGCTCGACGATGGTCGCCGCGTCGCCCGGCTCGAGCGGGCCGTAGTACTGCCCGTCGATCGAGGCCATCGGCGCGATGTCGCACGCGCCGAGGCATTCGAAGCCCTTCAAGAAGACCTCGCCGTCGGGCGAGTTCGCCCCGTCGTGCTCGGCCTCGTGGTGGTCGCATCCGGCGGCTTCCGAGAACTCGACGAGGATGTCGTCGGCCCCGCGCATCCAGCAGGAGATGTTGTGGCAGACGAGGACGTGGTGCTTGGCCGTCGGCTCGAGCCGGAAGAGGTCGTAGAAGCTCGCGACCGACTGAAGATAAGCCGGCGTGAGGCCCATGACGGCGGCGGCCTGGCGGATGCCTTCCGGCGTGCACCAGCCGTAGTGGCGCTGGACGGCCCAAAGCGCCGGGATCGACGCGGAGCGAAGCTGCGGGTAGCGGCCCATCGCGTCCTCGATCGTGCGCTGGAGCTCCGGCGGCACGTCCACCTCGTGGAGCTCGGGCACGCGCTCGGCGTCCTCGGGGCGCATCGAGCCGATCAGCTCGGAGCGCTCAGCGTTCGTCAGGAGGTCGGTGGGGCGCATCGGCCCGCCGTTGCCCCCGTTGCCTGTTTGGCCCGTCACCTGTCGATGCCTCCCAGGATCGGGTCGAGCATGGCGAGGGTCTGGATCATGTCCGCGATGTACTCGCCGACGCACATGTCCCTCAGCGCCTGGAGGTTCACGAAAGAGGGGTCGCGGAAGTGGACTCGCGCGGGCTTCGCAGAGCCGTCGGCCAGGATGAAGCAGCCGAGCTCCCCGCGCGGCGACTCAATCGGGTAGTAGCACTCGCCGGGCGGCACCCGGAAGCCCTCGGTGACGAGCTTGAAGTGGTGGATGAGCGCCTCCATCGAGGTCGAGAGCTCGTGGCGAGGTGGCAGCACGATCTTCCGATCGTCGGCGAGCACCGGGCCCTCGGGGAGGCCGTCGATCGCCTGCTCGATGATCTTCACGGACTCGCGCATCTCCTGGATGCGGCAGCGGAAGCGGTCCCAGCCATCGCCCACGGTCCCGATCGGGATGTCGAAATCGAAATCGCCGTATGCGAGATATGGGTCCACCTTGCGGAGGTCCCAAGGCTCGCCCGCGGCGCGCAGGAGCGGTCCGGTCACGCCGAGCGCCTTCAGGCGCTCGCGATCGACCATGCCGACGCCCTTGGTGCGCTGGAGGAAGATCTCGTTCTTGGTGAGGAGCGCCTCGAACTGGTCGACGCGGGTGGGGAACTCGGCGCAGAACTCCTTCACCTTCCGCTCGAAGCCGACCGGGATGTCCTCGAAGACGCCGCCGACCTGGAAGTAGCGCGTGTGCATGCGCTGCCCGGTGGACATCTCGAACAGGTCGAGGATCCGGTCGCGGTCGCGGAAGCAGTAGAAGAACATCGACATCGCGCCCAGGTCGAGAGCGGAAGTGCCGAGCCAGACCAGGTGCGAGTGGAGCCGGTTCAGCTCCATGTGGATGACGCGCAGGTACTTGGCGCGCGGCGGGATCTCGAGGTCGAGCATCTTCTCGACGCAGCCGCAGAACGCCTGCATGTTGAAGAAGTAGGAGAGGTAGTCCATCCGCTCCACGAACGGGATCGCCTTCCAATACGACTTGTCCTCGCAGTTCTTCTCGATGCCCGTGTGGACGTAGCCCATGATGGGCTTGAGGTCGATTACGGTCTCGCCCTGGAGGGAGACGAGCAGGCGAAGAACGCCGTGAGTGGCAGGGTGGTGCGGCCCGAGGTTGACCGTCATGAGCTCTTGTTCGAGCTCCAAGGCCTCGTCGGCGCCCGTGCGCTCGACGACCGAGGTGCCGATGACCTCCGCGGAGGAGCGGGCGACGATGTCGCGTCCGTGAGCGGGTGACGAGCCGCGCATGCCTGTGGCGGCGCCGTTGCCCGAAGGCGCGCCGGTCGGCAGCGCGGGTGCGGCGTCTTCCTCGTCGCGCAGGCGCTCGTCCGTCTCGTTCATGCGTACCACCCCGGGACGTCCCGCTCGGTGTTGGTGAAGATCACGGGCTCGCCGCCGATCGGGAAGTCGCGGCGCTGGGGCCAGCCGACGTAGTCCTCGGGCATGAGGATGCGGCGCAGGTCGGGATGCCCGGTGAAGACGATGCCGAAGAAGTCGTAGACCTCGCGCTCCTGGTGGTCGGCCGTGGGCCACTCGTCGCATACGGTCGGAATCCTGGGGAGCTCGTCGGCCCCCGGGTCCTCAAGGTTGGCCCGCACGCGGATGCGCTCGACCCGCGCCATGTTGAGGAGCTCGTAGTGGACGCCGAAGCGGGGCTCGGCGGGCAGGTAGTCGACGCCATGGACGCTTGCCAGGAAGGTGTACTCCTGGCCGGGCGTATCGCGGAGCCAGGCGAGGACCTCGCGGATCTTCGCCGGGTCGCAGATCAGGCACGCCTGTCCGTACTCGAAGTAGCTGCCGGTGATCGCGCCCGGGTGCGACTCGTTCAAGTCGGCGCGGATGAGCTCTAGGCCGGGTGCGTCTGGCACGGCTAGATGAAGCGACCGGCGTCGCGGTCGGGCTTGGATGGGGTGGCGACGCGCTCCTGCGGGGGGCCCGGCACATCGACCGGCCCCCCGGGCGAGCCCGAGACCGGGGGCCCGGCGGCCTCGGCGATGTCGCGGGCGGCGGCGTAGGCGTCGCGCGCCTCGTCGGTCACTTTGCCGAGGTCGTGCGCCCACTCCTCGGTGCCGTGCGCCGAGTAGCGCGTGCGCCAGCCGATGTCCGGGTTGCCCCTGATCATCCGCTGGAGCTTGTTGAAGCCATAGAGAAGCGCCTCGGGCCGAGGCGGACAGCCGGGAACGTGGATGTCGACCGGCAGGAACTTGTCCGCGCCCTGGACGACGGCGTAATTACTGAACATGCCGCCGGACGAGGAACAGGCGCCCATCGAGACGACCCACTTGGGCTCGAGCATCTGGTCGTAGAGGCGGCGGACGACCGGTGCCATCTTGATCGAGACGCGGCCCGAGAGGATCAGCATGTCGGCTTGGCGGGGAGAGGCGCGCATCGCCTCGGCGCCGAAGCGGGCGATGTCGTAGCGCGGGCTGACGACCGACATCATCTCGATCGCGCAACAGGCTAGTCCGAAGGTCGCGGGGAAGATGGCGTTGGACCGGCCCCAGTTCAAGACCTTGTCGAGGCGAGTGGTGAGGACGGCCTCTGCGACCATCTTCTCCAGGTCGACGCCCTCGATGTCGCCGCGAAGGAGGTCGCGCGCACGGACCTGGCGGACGTGGAGCGCCTTGTTCGGATCCGGCTCGTCCAGGGGCAGGTTCGCCCTGATCTTCTCGCGACGCTCGATCTTCACGGCATCACTTCCAGTCGAGCGCGCCGCGGCGCCAGACGTAGATCAGCGCCACCATGAGGAGGAAGACGAAGATCAGGATCTCGGCAAGGACGAAGACCGAGTCGGACGCCTGGAGGATCGCGCCGACGGGGTAGAGGAAGACCACCTCGATGTCGAAGAGGATGAAGAGCATCGCGACCATGTAGAACGAGACGCCGAAGCGAAACGTCTTCGACACCTCGCTTGGCAGCCCGCACTCATACGGCTCGGACTTCACCTTGTTCGGCCGCCGTGGGCCGAGCATCGAGTTGACCGCTACCAGGAGGCCACCGACCAGAATCCCGAGGCCGGCGAAGACGATGACTGGCAGGTAGCTTTGGAGCACTTCGCGAGGCAGGATATACCCAGCTTGTGCGCAGTAGCCACATAGTGATATTTCGCATCCGAAAGCCGAAATCCGACCCCTGGGGCAGGGTTTGGTAGCCGTCCACATAGGCGTCGGCGTCGGCGTCCTCCTGACCAGCCTTGGCGCCGGTCTCTGGGGCGCCTACGCCTGGTACCGCGAAGAGCCCTCCGCGGGCTTTTGGTATCTCCTGCGCGTGTCGCAGGTGGCGATGGTGATCCAGGCGCTCGTCGGCACGATCCTCCTGGGGACCGGGCGCGAGGCCGTCGATGGCCTTCATTACCTCTACGGCATCCTGCCCATCTTCGTTTCGATGCTCGCGGAGGCGGCGCGGGCGGGTGCGGGCGAGCGCGAGCTCGAAGGGATCGACTTCGAAGCCCTCCCGCACGAGCGCCAGCGACTGGTCGCCCTCGCCATCTTCCGGCGCGAGACGGGGATCATGGCCGTCTCGGCGCTCGTCGTCTTCGGCCTTGCCCTCCGCGCGGCGGGCACCAGCGCCGGCCTTTTCTAAAAGCTTCGGTACTGCCCGTCCACGAAGAGGAGCGGCTCGCCGTCGCCCGTTCCGAGGTCGATGACGGTGCCGGTCACGATCGTGTGGTCGCCGCCGTCAAGGAGGTCGCGGAGCTCGCAGACGACCCAGACGAGTGCGCCGTCGAGGACCGGCACGCCCGAGTGCTCAGTGGCCGGCACGCCCTCCCATTTCTCCGAGTGAGGCGCCCTGGTAGCGAAAGAACGTGCCTCCGCCTCCCCGCTCGCCGGAAGCACGTTCACCGCGAAGCTGCCCGCGGCCCGCAGCGCTCCCAGCGTGCGCGAACGGTGGTCCAGGCAGACGAGCATGAGCGGCGGGTCGAGCGAAAGCGATGCCACCGCATTGGCCGTCGCGCCGGCGGGTTCGGGGTCGCCAGGGGCCGTGACGACGGTGACCGGGGTCGGCACCAGCGCCATCGCGCTTCGGAACTGATCTGGGGTTGGCGCGGTCATAAGGCAGAGCGTCCTCAGAGAAAAAGTATGATGCCGCCGCGGTGCGCTCCGTTTCCATCATCACCGTCGCGGTCGCCGCGACCCTCGGTCTAGCTGCCTGCGGCAGCCAGGGAGTCGAAGTCGATTCCGAGGCCGACCTCCAGGGCGCCGAGCTCTTCGCTGAGCGATGCGGCGGCTGTCACACGCTTGAGGCCGCGGGGGCGCAGGGCTCTTCGACGCGCGTAGTCCGTAACCAGGGCCCGAACCTCGACGAGCGGGCTGAGTCGTCGGAGGACGTGCTCTATGCGATCAGGAACGGCGGCTTCTCCGGCGCGATCATGCCGCAGCAGATCGTCACCGGCGAGGAAGCTCAGGCGATCGCCGACTTCGTGGCCAAGTACTCGGGCACCAAGATCGACCGCCCGACGCGTCCTTCTCCCGAGGGTGGCCCGGACAACGTCACCGAGGGCGACGCCGCCGAAGAGCCCGTCAGCGGCAGCGCAACCGGCGAGTAGGCCGCGCCCCGCGGCGCCAGCCAGTGCTCGATCTCAAGGCGATCCGAGAGGACCCGGGGCCGGCTCGGGAAGCGCTTGCGCGCCGAGGGGCCGCCGAGGCACTCGACGAGCTCCTTGGCGTTGACGTTCGCCGCCGCGAGCTGCTGCCCAAGGTCGAAGAGGGGCGCGCCCGCCGCAACTCAGTCTCCGATGCGATCGCCGAAGCCAAGCGCTCGGGCGACGAGGCAGAAGGCCCGATCGCCGAGATGCGCGAGCTCGGCAGCGAGATCAAGCGGATGGAGACCGAGCTCGCGGAGATCGAGGCACGTCGCGACGAGTTGGCCCAGGCGCTGCCGAACCTTCCCTCGCCGGACGCGCCCGACGGGGACGAGGGCGACGGCGTCACCCTGCGCGAGGTCGGCTCTGCGCGGGAGTTCGGATTCGAGCTACGCGACCACCTCGACCTCGGAACGCAGCACGGCTGGATCGAGATGGAGAAGGCCGCCGAGGCCTCCGGGTCCCGCTTCGCGTACCTGATCGGCGACCTCGTCATGGTCGAGCTTGCCCTGGTCCGTTTCGCCGTCGACCGCGTTCGGGCGGAGGGCTTCGAGCCCGTTGTGCCTCCGGTCCTCGTCCGCGAAGCCCCGCTCCAGGGCACGGGCTTCTTCCCCGGCGAGCGCGAGATGATCTACGAGGTCGAGCGCGACGAGCTGTTTCTCGTCGGCACCTCGGAGGTCCCGCTCGCCGCGCTCCACGCGGGCGACATCCTCGACGCCGCCGACCTGCCGATCCGCTACGCCGGCATCTCGACCTGCTTTCGCCGCGAGGCCGGGGCCGCCGGCAAGGACACCCGCGGCATCTTTCGCGTCCACCAGTTCGACAAGGTCGAGATGTTCTCGTTCGTCAACCCCTCGGAGTCGGATGCCGAGCACGACCGCATCCTTGCTGTCGAGGAAGGCATCCTCCAGGCCCTTGAGATTCCGTACCGAGTTGTGGACATCCCGGTCGGCGACCTCGGCGCTCCGGCCGCGCGCAAGTTCGACTGCGAGGCGTGGATTCCAAGCCAGGAGCGCTACCGCGAGCTGACCTCCTGCTCGAACACGACCGATTACCAGGCCCGGCGGCTCGGCGCGCGCTACCGGGCTTCGGCCGAAACAGCGCCCGAGGTTCTCCACACGCTGAACGGGACCGCCGTGGCCGTCGGCCGGTCGCTGATCGCTCTGATCGAGAACGGCCAGGAGGAAGACGGCAGCGTGCGGCTGCCCCAGGCGCTCGTCGAGGCGGGCGCGCCTGAGGTCATTGGCGCGGGGCAGGACGGCTAAGGGGACCGGTCCCGGAAGGGTCAGATCCCTTCGGGGTCAGACCCTGTGTTTGTGTCTGCCTTATCCAGATCTAGAGAGCAGGAGTTGATGCAGTAGCGGAGCCCGGTGGGGTTCGGGCCGTCGTCGAACACGTGGCCCAGATGGGAGCCGCAGCGCGAGCAGTTGACCTCCGTGCGCTTCATGAAGAAGCTGCGGTCGGTCTCGGTCGCGACGTTCTCGGAGTCCATCGGCTCGTAGAAGCTCGGCCAGCCGGTGCCGGAGTCGAACTTCGTGTCGGAGGTAAAGAGCTCCTGGCCGCACGCCTTACAGCGGTAGACGCCCTCGTCCTTCGAGTCCCAGTAGGCGCCCGTAAAGGCTCGCTCAGTGCCCTTCTCGCGCAGCACCTCGTACTCCTCGGGGGAGAGCTCCGTCCGCCACTCGGCTTCTGTCTTATCGACCTTCTCAGTCATTCATTCCTCCAGAGGGGGTCTGACCCCGCTTTGTCTACCTAATGCAGGCGATGTACGAGGGGTCTGACCCCTCCGTTAAGGGTAGTCCCGCGAGGTGCTCGATCGTTACGTTTCGCCGCGTATGTCAGGCGAGGCCTTCTACGAGCGGGATGGGGACCTCGTGATCCCGTCGGAGCTGACGCGGGGGCCCTGGGACAAGAACGCGCAGCATGCGGGCCCACCGGCTGCGCTTCTCGGCCATGCGATGGAGGCGCTTCCGGCTTCCGCTGACTCGATGCGGATCGGCCGCATCACCTACGAGGTCCTGCGGCCGGTGCCGATCGCGCCACTGCGAGTGGAGGCGCGGGTAGAGCGGGACGGACGGCGCGTGCAGATGCTGTCCGCTTCGCTCCACGCCGGCGACGACGAGGTGATGAGGGCACGGGGCTGGCGTCTTCGCGAGGAGCCGGTGGACTTTCCGGACGGTCTTCTCCCCGGGCCGCCGTCGCACGGCCCGGAGGACGGCGAGCCCGGCGAGTTCTTCCCGACAGGCTCGGAGGTCGGCTATCACTCGGCCGTCGAGTATCGATTCGTCACGGGGGCGTTCATCGAGCCGGGTCCGGCCACGGTCTGGATGCGCTCGCGAGTTTCCGTCATCGCCGGCGAGGAGATCTCGCCGCTCGGCAGGGTCCTCGTCGTTGCCGACTCGGGCAACGGCGTCTCGGCGACGCTGGACTGGCGCCGCTTCCTATTCATCAACGTTGATCTGAGCGTCCACCTCCACCGCCTTCCAGCCGGCGAGTGGGTCTGTCTTGACGCCGTGACGCTGCCGCAGCCGGACGGCATCGGGCTCGCCGACACGCTGCTCCTCGACGAGCAGGGGCCGATCGGCCGGGCGGCGCAGACGCTCCTTGTGGCCCCCAGGGGATGAGAGGCGCCTCCTTCGGTTGACGGAGCGTCGTCCGTACTTTCCCGCAGCAGATCGTGTTGATCTGCGGATGAAACGCGCTCCGATCGCCCCTACTCTGAGTAGCGCATGATGCAACCAGCCCCCAGTCCGGCGCCCAGCGAGACGTCTGAGCCCAGGACCGACGAGATCAGGATCGTTCTTGCTGACGATCACGTAGTCGTGCGAAGCGCGCTGCGGATGCTGCTCGACGCCGAGCCCGGCTTGGAGGTTGTCGCCGAGGCGGGCGATGTCGACGGCGCGATCCGCTACCTCCGCGGCCACCGCCCCGAGGTCTTGATTCTCGACCTGAACATGCCCGGCCGCGCGAGCCTAGAAGCGCTCCCCGACATCACCGAGGCTTCGCCCGAAACGCAGGTCGTCGTCCTGACCATGCAATCCGAGCCCGCTTTCGCCCGCGAGGCGATGCAGGCCGGCGTCCTCGGTTACATCCTCAAGGAGGCGGCCGACACGGAGTTGGTCAAGGCCGTCCGGCTGGCCGCTCAGGGCAGGACATACCTTCAGCCCGACCTCGGCGCACGCCTCGCGGCCGAGCCACCCGAGGCGCCTGACGACCTCTCCGATCGCGAGCTCGAGATCCTCCGGTTCATCGCGCTCGGCCACACGAACGGCGAGATCGCCGAGCAACTCCTGATCAGCGTTCGCACCGTCGAGTCACACCGCTCCCACATCCAGCAAAAGCTCCACCTGGCGAAACGCTCCGAACTGGTCCGCTACGCCCTCGAACGGGGCATGCTGGACGCCGAACAGGGCGCCCCCCGCGACTAGGCCGCGCTGCGTCTTCGCGGCGGAGGCCTCGGGCTGGGCGTTCGAGGGGGATTCGGCCTCGTAGGACTGTGCCCGTTCCCGGTGTCGAGACGATCGTCAGGCTGCCGCCGGCCAGGGCGACGCGCTCGCGCATCCCGATCAGGCCGAAGCCGGTCGGCCGCGAATCCATGTCGAAGCCGATCCCGTCGTCGCGGACGACGATCGAGACCGAGGTCTTGTCCTGCTCGACTTCGATCCAGACGGTCTCCGCTTCGGCGTGCTTGGAGACGTTCGTGAGCGCCTCCTGGACGAGGCGGTAGACGCCGGACTCGAGTTCGCGGTCAAGGCGTTCTGCGACCCCGCCCTCTCGCGCCAGGCTCAGGACCACCTGCGTGTCCATCCCGGTCGAGGCGGTGTGGTTGTCGACCAGGCCTTCGATCGCGGCTCCCAGGCCCAGCTCGTCGAGCGCTGCCGGACGAAGCTCGGTGATCAGCGATCGGAGGTTCGCGATCTCGTCCTCAACGAGGGCGACCGCGGTCGCCACCTCCTGACCCATCTCGTGCGGGGTCGAGCCGCAGGGATGCGGCAAGGCGCACCCGCAACGCGCCGAGGCCCTGCAGGGTCTCGTCGTGGAGCTCGCGCGCCCACTTTGCGCGCTCGCGCTCCGCGACGTCGATTGACTCGCGGAGGCGCGCCTCCGCCATCGATTGCGCGGCGGCCAGCGCCATCGCTGCGCTCGCCGCAAAGCCCATCAGTAGCGCTTCGTCTTCGGCCGCGAACTCGGGGTCGTCTCCAACGTGATCGAACGCCGCGAGCACCCCGATCGCCCGTCCGCGATACGAGAGCGGCACGAGGAGGGCAGCCTTGGCGACGACTCCCAGCTCGTCTAGCGAGATCCCCAGGCGGCCGCTGATCGGGGCCACCCGCTCGGCCTCGCCCTCGGCCATCACATTCCTCCACGCGGACCCGTCGGCCTGAAGCCGGACGCCTCTGCGCTCCACCTTGAAGTCGCCCGTCGTCGCCGCGACGACCAGGAGGCCGCGGTCCTCGAGAAGGACCATGACCGTTCGCGCTTCGACCAGGGACCGCGCGCGCTCGACCACGGTCTCGAGTACCCGGTCCAGGCGGGTCTCGCCCTCGTCCCAGCCGGTCTCGACTTGGCTCATCGGGCGATTATCTCGCCGAAGGCCCTGTGTTGCGTCGGTTCGATTGGGTACGGGAGGGGCATGGACACGAAGTTCGTCGGCATATACATGAATGACCATCTCGCCGGATCGACCGTCGGCTTGGAGCTCGCGAAGCGCGCCGCCTCAAGCAACGAGGGCACGCGAGCTGGGCGATTTCCTCGAAGGGCTAGCGACGGAAATCGAGGGCGAGCGCGAGATCCTGAAATCCATGATGGACCACCTCGGGGTAGCTCAGAACCGCTTCAAGGTTCCCGCTGCGTGGGCGGCCGAGAAGGTCGGCCGGCTCAAGCCGAACGGCCAGCTGACTGGCTACTCGCCACTTTCACGCCTGATCGAGATGGAGGGCCTCGCACTCGGCGTTACCGGAAAGCTCTCGCTCTGGCGCGCGTTGGCCGCGACGAGTACCGATCTCAGCTCCTTCGACCTGGACGGGCTGATTGATCAGGCCCGCAGGCAGCGCGACGGCCTCGAGAAGCACAGGATCCAAGCGGCTAAGGACGCATTCGGCGCGCCGATCCCGTCCGAAGCCTGAGGGCCTACTCCCGCTCAATCCGCTCGAGGCCCAGCCAGCTCGCCATGAGCGAGAGCTCGGCGCCCAGCGCCTCGCCCGTCTCTGCCGGCGCGTGGGGCTCGTGATGCTCGGCGCGGACCATCAAGACGCCCCGGGCGCGGTCTGCCTTGAGGTCGACTCGGGCGACGAGCCGGTCGCCCAGGAGGAACGGCAGGACGTAATAGCCGTGGACACGCTTCGGCGCCGGGACGTAAATCTCGAGCCGGTAGGCGAATCCGAAGATGCGCTCGACTCGCGGGCGCGCCCAGATCAGCGGATCGAAGGGCCCGATCAGCGCCTGCGCGTCCACCTTGCGTGGGATCTTGGCGCCGTGCCACAGGTAGCCGCGGGTCCGGCCCCAGCCCTCGACCTCGATGGGGAGGAGCTCACCGGCCTCGACCAGGTCGGCCACACGCTCTTTTGCCTCGGCGGCCGGGATCCGGAAGTAGTCGCGGAGGTCCGCTTCGGCGGCGACGCCTTGGCCGTGCGCGGCGATCCGGATCAGCTCGCGCTGGGCCTCCTCGACGGATGGCGTCGGAGCGTTCACGACCCCTGCGGGCAGGACACGCTCGGTCAGGTCGTAGAGCCGCTCGAAGCGCCGCCGGCGTGCGGACGAGATCTGACCTGACCAGAACAGCCACTCGAGGGCGCGCTTATGGTCCGACCAGTCCCACCAGGGCCCGGCGCGCCGGGGACGCTCCGCCAGGTCCGACGCCGCCACAGGCCCACGGTCGGCAACCGAGGCCAGGACCTCGGAGACAAGCTCGGGCTGCTCGCGGAAGACGCGCTGCATCCCGCCCCAGGAGTCCGTGTGAGCGCGGTCCATGCGCCAGCGCAGAAGCGGCTGTGTCGCGACGGGGATGAGCGACGCCTCATGCCCCCAGTACTCGAAGAGCCGGCGCGGCGCGTAGTGCGCCGCGCGATCGAGGAGCTCGCGGTTGTACGGACCGAGGCGGCTCCAGAGCGGTAGGTAGTGGGCCCGCTCGAGGACGTTCACCGAGTCGATCTGGATCAGGCCGATGCGTCCCAAGGCCCGCCGCAGGTCGTGCCCTGTGGGCTCGCCGGCCGGTCGCGCATCGGCGAATCCCTGCGACGCGAGCGCAATCCGCCGGGCCTCGGAGGCCGAGATCTTCACGCGGCGGGACACCCGGCCCAAGGTATCGGCGCGCGCCTCACAGCTACGTTCAGCTGCCGTGCCCGAGCTCCGGAACATCGCGATCGTCTCCCACGTCGACCATGGCAAGACCACCCTGGTCGACGTGATGCTGCGCCAATCCGGGACCTTCTCCGCCCACGAGGAACTCGTCGAGCGCGTGATGGACTCTGGGGATCAGGAGCGCGAGCGCGGAATCACCATCCTCGCCAAGAACGCGGCCTTCCGCTACGAGGCTAAGGACGGCCGCGCGATCAAGGTCAACGTGGTCGACACCCCCGGGCACGCCGACTTCGGCGGCGAGGTGGAGCGCGGACTCACCATGGTTGACGGCGTCCTCCTTCTCGTCGACGCCTCCGAGGGCCCCCTTCCGCAGACGCGCTTCGTCCTACGCAAGGCGCTCGAGCAGCGCCTGCCGGTGATCCTGGTCGTGAACAAGGTGGATCGCGATGACGCGCGGATCGAAGAGGTCGTCGATGCGGTCCTCGAGCTCTTCATGGACCTGGACGCGACCGACGAGCAGATCGATTTCCCGATCCTCTACGCCTCGGCGCGAAACGGCTGGGCGGCGACTGAGCAAGGGGTCGAGGGGACCGATCTAATTCCCCTCTTCGAGGCGATCGTCGAGCACGTCCCGGCGCCCGGGCGCGACGAGACGGGCCCGCTCCAGGCCCTGGTCACGAATCTCGACTCGTCGCCGTATCACGGCCGGCTCGCCGTCTGCCGCGTCGAACGAGGCGTCATCAGGAATGGACAGTCCGTGACCCTCCTGACGCGCGAAGGGGAGGCAAAGCCCGCCAAGATCTCAGCGCTTTACGTCTCGGAAGGCCTCGACCGCATCGAGGCGGCGGAGGCCCTAGCCGGCGAAGTCGCGGTGGTCGCGGGCATTCCGGAGGTGACGATCGGGGAGACGCTTGCCGATCCCGAGACGCCTGAGGCCTTGCCGCTCCTCGACGTCGATGAGCCGGCTCTGACGATGACCATTGGCGTCAACACCTCGCCGCTTGCCGGACTCTCCGGCTCAAAGCTCACCGGCCGCCAGATCGAGGAGCGGCTCGAGGCGGAGCTGGTGGGCAACGTGTCCATCCGCGTCGAGCCAACCGAGCGCCCGGACACGTGGGAGGTCCAGGGGCGCGGCGAGCTTCAGCTGGCCGTCCTCGTCGAGACGATGCGGCGCGAGGGCTATGAGATGACCGTGGGCAAGCCGAAGGTCGTTACGCGGGAGATAAACGGCAAGAGACACGAGCCGCTCGAGCGGCTTTCGATCGACGTGCCCGAGGAGTACATGGGCGTCCTGACGCAGCTTCTCGCGCTCAGGAAGGGCCGCCTGGAGCACATGGTGAACCACGACACGGGCTGGATCCGCCTCGAGTTCCTTGTGCCCGCGCGCGGCCTGATAGGCCTGCGATCGGAGTTCCTGACCGAGACCCGAGGCACCGGGATCATCCACTCGACCTTTGAGACGTGGGCGCCCTGGTTCGGCGAGATCAAGACGAGGCCGACGGGCTCACTGGTTGCCGACCGGCGCGGCAAGACCGCCGCGTTCGCGCTGATGAACCTCCAGGAGCGCGGGCGGCTGTTCGTCGGCGCGGGCGAAGAGGTCTACGAAGGCGTGATCGTCGGCGAGAACGCGCGCTCCGAGGATCTGAACGTGAATCCGATCAAGGAAAAGCAGCAGACCAATATCCGCTCCGCGGGCGCCGACGAAGCGATCAAGCTGGTCCCGCACCTCGACTTCTCGCTCGACCAAGCGCTTGAGTTCATCGCCGAGGACGAGTGCGTCGAAGTGACGCCCGCCGATGTGCGGCTTCGCAAGGTCGCCCTGTCGGCGACCGACCGGGTCCGGCTCGCACGAGCCGCGAAGTCCGTTACCTCGGATTGAGCTCGCGCCCGCGCTGAATCCCCGCAAGCCCGATCAGGGAGAGCAGGGCGATGATGGCGCCGAAGGACGCCTGGTTCCACTGCCCGGCCGGCGGGGCGTCGAGGATGAACGCCGAGACGGCAAGCCAGGCGCCGATGGCGAAGGTGATGAGGCCAAGAGCCCCCGGGTTCCACCGGCCGGTCGCGCGCGCGATCGAGAAGACGACTACCAGGACGCCGCACACGACCGGGTTCCAAGCGGCATCGTCCGGGCTGTAGCCGAGCGCCTCCGGCGAGAAGATGAGCCAGATGCCCACGGCGGCTGTGACAAGCGCCGTGCCCACCGCCTCGTCGCGCCAGCCCGTCGCTCTGGGGGCGACGCTCGGACGTGCCGCGCCGTCCGGCGCAGGCTCGTCGGGCGGAGTGTCAACGGGTGGGGCGGCATCCACCGGCGCGTGCGCCTCGTGGGGGACCACATCGGGTTCGGTGCCGGTTCTTTGCTCGCTCATGCTCCACCGCCTACCCTGAATCGTATGTGTCGAAATATCCGCACCCTTCATAACTTCGAGCCACCCGCGACCGAGGAGGAGGTCCAAGACGCAGCGCTTCAGTACGTACGCAAGATCTCAGGATCGACGAAGCCTTCGCAAGCCAACAAGGAGGCGTTTGAGCGCGCCGTCGACGAAGTCGCCCATGCGACCCGTCATCTGCTCGACGCACTCGTGACGAATGCGCCTCCCAAGGACCGCGAGATCGAGGCCGCGAAGCGCCGTGCACGGGCGCAAGAGCGCTACGCCTCCGCGTGAGCGTCCCCGCGGAGGAGCTTCCCGAACACGTTCGCCGCAACCGCGAGCACTGGGACGAGTGGGCGAAGGAGTACGTCACTAACGCCGAGAAGAACTGGCGGGACGACGAGCCGACCTGGGGGATCTGGGGCGTGCCCGAGGCCGACGTGGGGATGATCCCCTCAGACCTCGAGGGCAGGGACGTCATCGAGCTCGGCTGCGGTACGGCCTACGTCTCCGCATGGCTCGCCCGCCGCGGCGCCAAGCCCGTGGGTATCGACAACTCCGAGGAGCAGCTCGCCACCGCTCGCAGGATGCAGGCCGAGCACGGCCTCGAGTTTCCGCTCATCCACGGGAACGCCGAGGAGTGCCCGCTGCCGGACGCGAGCTTCGACCTCGCGATCTCCGAGTACGGGGCGTGTCTTTGGTGCGACCCGTACAAGTGGATTCCGGAGGCGCGGCGTCTTTTGCGCCCCGGCGGAAAGCTCGTCTTCTACACCAACGCTGCGTTCCTCATGCCGTTCGTAGAGCAGGAGGGCGACGATCCCGTCGGCGAGACGCTCCTGCGCCCGTACCTGGGCATGTACCGCTTCGAGTGGGAGGACGATGACGACGACTCGGTCGAGTTTCACCTGCCGCACGGCGAGATGATCGACCTGCTGAGAAGCGAGGGCTTCGATGTCGAGCGCCTCGTGGAGGTCTGCCCGCCCGAGGACGCCACCTCCACCTACACGATCGCGAGTCTCGATTGGGCGCGCAAATGGCCGACCGAAGAGGCGTGGATGGCGCGCCTTCGCGACGGCGCCGGCTGAGCTTTTCGTCGGCGTGGAATATCGCGTCTACGTCGTCGAGCTGGCCTATGGCGCCGGCCCCCGCCGAGACCCTCGCATCCCCTGGGTGTACGTGGGCTCCAGCGCCCGCGACCCGGAACTGCGCTTGGCCCAGCACCGTCGCGGCTACAAGTCGTCTCGTCTGGTCAAGCGGCACGCGCTGAGGCTTCGGCCCGACCTCTACGAGGACCTGGAGCCGCTTCGCACTTCGAAGGCGGGCGTCCAGGCCGAGGAGGAGCGAGCGCGTGAGCTCGCGGCTTGCGGGTTCGTGGCCCACTCCGACGGGATCTCGTTCGGGGAGGGTGCCGGCGGTTGGGAGGAGTGGGGACCGGATCGCGTCGGACGCGTCGCCAGGCACGTCGAGCGCGCGGTTCGCGAGCTGACGGACGCGGCGTTCGAGCCGCTCAGCGCCGCCGACTGCGCCCGACTACTGCACGGCGAGCGCGGCTTCTGGGTGGAGCGCTACCTTGACACGAGCGATCCGCCGCCCTCTTACGGGCTGTTCGCGCACGTGAGCCTCGATGCGTTGCGATCGCTCGCGACCCGCGCGGACTAGCTGCGGAGGAGGCGGGCGACGGCGCCCATCATCTCGCCTGTCATCTCGTCGCGGTTCGCCTCGTCAGCGCCCACCACGCAGTTGCGGACGTGATCGTCGAGCACTCCCACCGCCACCTTGTCGAGCGCCGCCTGAACCGCCGAGATCTGGGTGAGGATGTCGATGCAGTAGCGCTCCTCGGAGATCATGCGCTCGACGCCGCCCACCTGGCCCGAGATGCGGCGCATCCGCTTGATCAGGGCGTCCTGGTTTTCGATGTAGCCGGGGTGTTCCATGGCGCTCAGTATATACCCCCTAGGGGTATCTGCTAGGTTTCGCATCCATGGACGCCCACGCGGAGCACGCCCATCACCACCACGAGATGCCCACGGAAGGCCGCGCCCTCACCGGCATGGCCGTCAGCGCCACGCTTCATTGCCTCACGGGCTGTGCGATCGGCGAGGTGGCCGGCGTCGCGATCGGCACGGCGCTTGGATTCTCCGACGGGGCGACGATCGCGCTGGCGATCACGCTCGCTTTCACCTTCGGTTATCTCGCTGACGAGCCTGCCTCTCCTTCGCGCCGGCCTTGCGCTTTCGGTCGTCGTTCCGATCGCCCTCGCCTCGGACACGCTCTCGATCGCAACGATGGAAGTCGTCGACAACGCGATCCTCCTGATCATCCCCGGCGCGATGGATGCCGGCCTCGGCGACGTTCTCTTCTGGGGCGCACTCTCGTTCGCCCTGGCGATCGCCTTCGTCGTGACCGTCCCCGTCAACCGCTGGCTCCTCGCGCGCGGGAAGGGTCACACCGCGGTGCACGAGACCGGCATCCACGGCGGCCCCGACACACGCATCGTCGGTGCCATCACGATCGGAGCCTTCATCTTCGGCCTGATCGTGCTCATCACGAGCTGAAGATCGCGATACTGCGCAGGGATGTCGCGGGAGCCGAGAGCAGGGAACGTCGTCGAAGGCCGGCCGCCCGCTGGTGGAACAGGTCGCTTGTCCGCTTCCCGTTCTTGGTCGACATGGCCATGGCGGCGCTACACAGGCTGCCCCCAGGAACGCCGTTGCGGGAGCGAGTGGTGGCGCGCGCTTACGGCCGTGTGTGGTCCGGGGTCAACCGGGGCGACTTCGAGCCTGCGTTCCTGGCTTACGAGAGCGATGCGGAGGTCGTTCTCTTCGGAGCCGCGGGCGTAGGCCTGGCTGGGAGCTATGCCGGCAGTAGCGGCTGGATGGACTTCATAGACGACATCTTCGACAACTTCGGCGAGCCCCACTTTGCTGTGAACCGGATCCGAGATGGAGGTACCCGTCTGGTGGCCGAGCTGGCCTTGACCGCAACCGGAAAGGTCAGCGGCGCGCCAGTCGAGGAAACGACGACCAGCGTCTACTTCCTCTCTTCGCGAGGAAAGGTCGCCCGCCAGGAGATCTTCTGGCACCAGGGGTCGTGGAGCGCGGCCCTCGAAGCCGCCGGGATGCCCGAGTAGGCGGCGGGTCGCGCACAACGAGGAAGGGCGCCCTGTAGGGCGCCCTTCGGGACGGCGGTCTGAGCGGTCGGCTCAGCCGCAGCCGGTGTTGTTGCCGCAGGACGAGCACGTGTAGCACGAGCCCGTGCGCTGCATCATGCCGCCGCACTGGTCGCATGCCGGGCCCAGCTCGAGGCCGCGCATGCGGGCCGGGCGGACCGGGGGCGTGTCGGTGAGGGCTGCTGCCGCCGGCTTCGAAGCGCCGTTCCCAACTCCGTTCTTCGGCTCTGCGGCGCCACCGTCCTCGCCCTCGGCGCCCGCGCTCATCGGCGCCGGCCCCTCGTTGACGAACAGCGTCTGCTGCAGTTCCTTGCGCGCCCGGACCTCGGGCGTGAGGATGCCGAGCTCCTCCTGGTAGTCCGCGTCGAGGAACCTCGAGGCGAGCCAGCGCATGATGTAGTCCGGCAGCGACTTGGCGAACGGGATCTCCGGGTTCTTGGTAATCCCCTCCGGCTCGAAGCGGACGTACGCGAACTTCTCGACCAGCGTCTCGAGCGGCACTCCGTACTGGAGGCCGATCGACACCGCGGTCGCGAACGCGTTCATCAGGCCCTTGATCGTCGAGCCCTCCTTCCCGATGTCGGTGAGGAAGATCTCGCCGACCGAGCCGTCCTCGTACATGCCGGCCGTGATGTAGCCCTCGTGCCCGCCGAGCGAGAACTTGTGCGTGATCGACTGGCGCTCGACCGGCATCTTGTGCCGGGCGGGGACCGGTGCGGCCTCCGTCGCCTCCTCGACCTCGCCTTCTGACTGCGCGTCGGTGCGGAGCGCCTGGGCGGTCTTCGACCCGTCGCGGTAGATGGCGAGAGCCTTGATGCCGCCGCGCCACGCCTCGGCGTAGGCGTCGGCGATGTCCTCGACGGTCGCCGTCTGCGGCAGGTTCACCGTCTTCGAGATCGCGCCCGAGATGAACGGCTGCGTTGCCGACATCATCTTGATGTGGCCCATGTGCGAGATCGCGCGCTGGCCCACCGCGACGTCGAACACCTCGAGGTGTTCGTCCTTCAGCGCCGGCGCGCCGACGATCGTGGAGTGCTCGTTGATGTGCGCCTCGATCTGGGCGATCTCGGCGTCTTCGTAGCCGAGCGTCCTCAGCGCAAGCGGCACCGAGCGGTTGACGATGGTCATCTGACCGCCACCGACGAGTTCCTTGAACTTGACGAGCGAGAAGTCGGGCTCGATGCCCGTGGTGTCGCAGTCCATGAGGAACGAGATCGTCCCGGTGGGAGCGAGCACCGTCGCCTGAGCGTTCCGGTAGCCGTGCTCCTCCCCGAGCTCGACCGCCTCGTCCCAGCTGCGCCGGGCCGCGTCGAGGAGCTCGGTGTCGATCTCCTCCTCGAGCTCGTACGCCGCGTCGCGGTGCATCCGCATGACCTTCAAGTGAGGCTCGCGGTTCTCCGGATACGCGTCGTACGTGCCGACCGCGGCGGCCACCTCGGCCGACTTGCGGTAGCCGCGGCCCGTCATGAGCGCCGTAATCGCGGCTGCGACGGCGCGGCCCTCATCGGAGTCGTAGGGCAGGCCGTTCGACATGAGGTAGGCGCCGAGGTTCGCGTAGCCCAAGCCGAGCTGGCGGAACGCGCGCGCGTTGTCGCCGATCTTCTCAGTCGGGTAGCTGGACGGGCTGACGACGATCTCCTGCGCGAGGAAGACGACGTCCACCGCGTGCTCGAAGTCCTCGGTGTCGAACGTCCCGTCAGCGCGGCGGAAGCGCATCAGGTTGAGCGATGCCAGGTTGCAGGCCGAGTCGTCGACGTGCATGTACTCGGAGCACGGGTTGGACGCGTTGATCCGGCCCGAGTTCGGGCAGGTGTGCCAGTTGTTGATCGTCGTGTCGTACTGAATGCCGGGATCAGCGCAGCGCCATGCGGCGTCGGCGACCTGCTTCATGAGGTCCTTGGCGTCGACGGTCTTGACGGTCTCGCCGCCGTTGCGGGCGGTGAGGTCCCACGACTCGCCGGCCTCGTAGGCCTTCATGAACTCGTCGGTCACGCGGACCGAGTTGTTGGCGTTCTGGTACTGGATCGAGGTGAAGCCCTCTCCGTCGATCGACATGTCGAAGCCGGCGTCGCGGAGGGCGGCTGCCTTGTCCTCCTCCTTGGCCTTGCACCAGATGAAGTCCTCGATGTCCGGATGATCGATGTCGAGGACGACCATCTTCGCCGCGCGGCGGGTCTTGCCGCCGGACTTGATCGTGCCGGCCCAAGCGTCGGCGCCACGCATGAAGGAGACGGGGCCCGAGGCGAGGCCGCCCTTCGAGAGGTGCTCGACCGAGCCGCGGATGTTGGAGAGGTTGATGCCCGAGCCGGAGCCACCGCGGAAGATCTGGCCTTCCTTGGTGTTCCAGTCGAGGATCGACTCCATCGTGTCCTGGACCGACAGGATGAAACACGCGGAGCACTGCGGCCGCTCCTCGAAGCCGACGTTGAACCAGACGGGAGAGTTGAAGGCAGCCTTCTGGTGAAGCAGGATGTGGGTGAGCTCGGCCTCGAATGCATCGGCGTCCTCGTCGGTGGCGAAGTAACCGCCGTCGCGGCCCCAGCCGGCGATGGTGCCGGAGACGCGGCCGATCATCTGGCGGACCGAGGACTCGCGCTCGTCGGAGCCCATCCGGCCGCGGAAGTACTTCTGCGCGACGATGTTGGTGGCGTTCTGGGACCACGTCGTCGGGAACTCGACGCCGCGCTGCTCGAAGGCGGGATTCTCGGGATCGCCGATGACTGCGTCGCGGAACTCCCACTCGATCTCGTCGAACGGGTGAACTCCGGGCGTCGTGTGGCGGCGCTCGACCTTGATTCCTTCGGTATGTGTGCTTGTGGTTGCCATCGTCAAAACTCTCCTAGTCGTCTGCCTTCCGCCGGTTTTAGCGGGGTACGGACTGTCCTCTCATGGTCGGACGGAATCGGGCGCCGGGAAGGCCCCAATTTCCGGTGTGATCTCGGGCAAGGTCCCGGCGAATTGAAAGTAGGCGCCGCGATCGATCGCGGCGAGCCGCTCGAGGCAAAGCTCGACGATCCGCGCCGCTGGAATCACCCCGCCGCGCTTTGCGGCCTCTGTCTCGACGCCGTCCACGATGTCTGCGATCTGCGATGCGGAGACGTCGCGCTTGTGCGCCGAGCGCGCCAGAGCACCGCGCAGCTTCTGCGGGTCGAACGGCTGCCGGCGGCCATCCCTCTTCGTCACCTGGAGCCGCGCAGTCCCCACGCGCTCGAAGGTCGTGAACCGAAAGCCGCATGCTGTGCACTCGCGACGGCGGCGTACCGCAACGCCTTCGTCGGCGGAACGCGACTCGACGACGTGCGTTTGCGCTTGGCAGTCGGGACAGATCACACGTTCTATTTTACCCTATACGTAGCGCCCTATCGTCGCGTAGACACTATATATAGCGTTCAATGGTGAGCTGATCCTGCCGCCGCCAATTACCCGGCCCTTGCGGCGCCTCCATGCGTAAGAATTCATCTGACGATGGAGGCACGCGGACCACTCGAAAACATGGCCGAGAAGCGCGACGCGGCGATGGACGCCATGGCCGGGAAGCGCGACGCCGCGCTCGAGAACATGGCCGAAAAGCGCGAGTCCGCCAAGGAGACGATGGCCGACGCCAAGGAGGCGGCGGCCGAGGCGATCGCAAAGGTCAAGCCGCGGCTCCGCGGAGTTTCCCACGAGTACGCGTTCTTTGTCTCGCTCATCCTCGGAGCTCTCCTCATCGTTCTCGCGAAGGGCGCGGACGCGCGCGCCTCGGTCGCCATCTACGCGGCCAGCCTTTCCGCGCTCTTCGGGGTCAGCGCCCTCTATCACCGCGTGAACTGGAAGCCGTCGGCGCGCCGCTGGATGCGCCGGCTCGACCACACGATGATCTTCTTCCTGATCGCAGGCACGCTCACCCCGTTCGCGGTCCTCGTCATGGAGCCGCCGCTCTCCACGGCTCTTCTGATCGCGGTCTGGGGCGGCGCCCTCGCCGGCACGATCGTCGAGCTCGCGTGGACTGACTCGCCCAAGTGGATCTCAGCGAGCGTTTATGTCGCCGTCGGGCTCATCGGCGCGGTGGGTTTCCCCGCCATCATCGCCGAGGCCGGGCTTGCAGCAGGAATTCTGATCGCCGCGGGCGGAGTGCTCTACGTAACGGGAGCCGTCGTCTATGCGGTTGGGCGCCCCGATCCGTCCCCGACGGTTTTCGGCTACCACGAGATCTTCCACGCGCTCGTAATCGCAGCCGCCGCGGCGCACTTCGCGGCGGTCGCATTCTTTGCTCTGCCCGCTGCGTGAGGCTGTCTTGGGCCACCGCGGCGTTCGTGGCCTCAATCGCGATGCTGACGCTGACCGCCGCGCAAGATGCGTTCGATGACGCATCCGTGGACTTCGACGAGATCCTCGCAGGCTGGGATTACACAGACTGAGCTAGGCCGTCGGGGCCGCGACCGTGCGGCCCTTCGCCTGCTCGATCAGCTCGAGCACCTCGGACTCGCGGCCCTCGCGGACCAGCTCGACCGGGTCGGGGTCGCCGTTCACGATGCCCTCGAAGAAATCCTTTCGGTCCTGGTAGGTGGGCAGGTTGCCCTTTGCCCAGCCGCGCGCGTCGTTCAGCATGATCGCGAGGCGCGCGTACGGCTCGCCGAAGAGCTCGGAGATCTCGCGCTTCATGCGCTTGGCAAGCGCCGGCGACGCGCCCGCGGTTGAGATCGCGATCGCGAGCGGGCCCGTCCGCACGATTGCGGGCAGGATGAAGTTGCAGAGAGGCGGCACGTCGACGACGTTTGCGAGCATCGCCCGCTTTTCGGCGTCGTAGTAGATCCCGATGTTCACCTCGGAGTCGTCGGTTGCCGCGATGACCATGAACTTGCCCTCGAGGTCTCCCGGCTCATACGCGCGCTGCACCCATTCGATCGAGCCCTCCTCGGCGAGAGTGCGGACCGGCTCCGATGCTTCCGGAGCGACCACGACGACGTCGCCGTCACACGCCAGGAGGCCCTCGATCTTCTCGAGCCCGATGTCGCCCCCGCCGACGACGAGGCACTTTCGCCCTGTCAGCTTCAAGCAGGCGATGTAGAAGGGCGTCTCGAGCATGTCGCGGACGCACGACTGATCGCAGATCCCCTTGCGGAACTGGCAGACGCACTCCTTCCCTGCATAGGCCTGGGCGGGCATGACTGGAAGGTTAGTCAGGACCCTAGGCCGAGCAACCCGGGCAGGTCGGCCATGGAATCGAACGTATGAGCGCCGGCCGCGGCGAGCTTGGCGGCGGGGCCGGTGCCCGTGTAACCGTAGGCTGCCATCCTCGAGGCGCGCGCCGCGCGAACTCCCAGCGCAGAGTCCTCGATGACGATGCACGCTTCCGGCGCGACGCCCATCTTTTCGGCGACGTGGAGAAACAGGTCGGGGGCCGGCTTTCCGCGCTCGACGTCGGCCGAGCTGTAGATGCGCCCCTCGAAGCGCTCGCGAACTCCCGCCGAGCCCATTGTGATCTCCATCTTCGGATGGGGCCCATTCGAAGCGACGCAGGTGCGAAGCCCGGCGGCCTCGACAGCGTCGACGACGTCGATCACACCCGGCACCGGCTCGACGCCTTTGGAGAGAGCCGCGTCCTGGCGGGAGCGGTAGGTGTCGGTGAAGTCGCTTGGCAGAGGACTCCCGAGCTTCTCCTCGATCTTTCGCATCGAGTCGGGCCACCAGTCGCCGACGTAGTCGCGCATCACTTCTTCGGGCGTTGTGGGTACCCCGATCTCCGAGATGAGCTCGGCCATGACCTCGGCGGTGGTCGGCTCGGAATCGACCAGGACGCCGTCGCAGTCGAAGACGACGACCTCCGGCTCGACCGACCCGGGCGCCGGAAAGTCCTGCTTGAAGGTGAAGGACGCAGGGCTCGGCCCCTCTGCCCGAAGCTGGTCTAGCCGCTCTTCAGCCTCGGGGATGTCCGGGACGTGGCCGGCGGGGACCCACCACAGGCACATGAACTGCTCGACCCGCTTGAACCACTCGCGCCGGCGGCGCATGACCGGCAGGTGGTCGCTCGCGTAGACGAAGTCCCACAGGGCGTCCTTCGAATCCCAGACGGACATGTTCACGTTCAGCGTGTCGTCTCCATATATATGGAGCGACGTGGCGTTGCCCTCGTCCGTTTGCAGGCGCCAGACGAAACCCGGGGCCGCATCCGCGATGGCGTTCACGGGGTCTAAAAGCGCCATGAAATCGGCGACGACGGGCGAATCAACCGGCGCCACGAGGCGGCCGATGTTGAGCTGGGCAAGGTGATACGACGGCCGCTTCAATCCGTAGTCGAATGTAGACACCACCGGTATCCGCCCCTACGGGGCGGGCAGGGAAGCCGGATCTACCCCCGAAAACCCCTTGCTACTCTCGCCGCCGATGCGCCTGATCATCACTGAGAAAAACAACTCCGCGAAAAAGATCGCGGACATCCTGAGCTCCGGCTCGGCGAAAGACGATGCCACGTACAAGGTTCCGTTCTATACATGGAGCGATTCCGAGGGCGAACATCGGACCGTCGGGCTCAAGGGCCATGTGATGGGCGTTGCCTTCCCGGACGAGTACTCGAACTGGCAAAAGACGGACCTCCACGACCTGATCGACGCGACGCTCGTCCCTGAGCCGACCGACAAGAACGTGGTCAAGGCGGTCC
Organism: uncultured bacterium; assembly: GCA_963786495.1. Classification (GTDB taxonomy): domain Bacteria; phylum Actinomycetota; class Thermoleophilia; order Solirubrobacterales; family 70-9; genus JALZKA01. The sequence goes on from CAWAZL010000002.1 coordinate 1,265,478, forward strand.
GCAAGCTGGCCAAGGAAGCCGACTCGGTGGTGATCGCAACCGACTTCGACCGCGAGGGCGAGTTGATCGGCCACGAGGCGCTCCAGCAGGCCATGGACTCGAACCCGAAGATCGTCGACGGCGTGATCGAAGAGCGCCCGCCCGTCAAGCGCGCCCGCTACTCCGCGCTCACCAAGGAAGAGATCGAGCGCGCTTTCTCAGAGCTCGACGACCTCTCCTACGAGCTCGCCTACGCCGGCGCCGCGCGCCAGGACATCGACTTGATCTGGGGCGCGACGCTCACGCGCGCAGTCTCCCTCGCCACACGGCGCTTCGGCTCCAACTTCCTCTCGGTCGGCCGCGTCCAGAGCCCGAGCCTCGGCCTCGTCGTCGAGCGCGAGCTCGAGCGCCGCGCGCACGTGCCCAAGCCCTTCTGGGAGGTCTTCGCGAAGTTCGAGCATCCCGACGGCTCGTTCGAGGCGCACCACGCCACCGACAAGTTCTGGGACGAGGCCGAGGCGAACGCCGCACTCGCCGGCACCAAGAGCCCCGGCGTCGTCAAGGACGTCACCGCCCGCAAGAACTCGAGGAAGCCTCCGACGCCACTCAACACCACTGCCTTCACCACGGACGCTTCCAGCCGCCTGGGCATCACGCCCGCCAGCGCGATGCGGATCGCCGAGGACCTTTACATGGACGGGTTCATCTCCTATCCGCGTACCGACAACACGGTCTATCCGAAGTCGCTGAACACGCGCGAGCTGGTCCAGCAGATGGTCCGCATCCCGGAGTTCGAGGCGGGCGCGTTCGTCCTCGACGGCCCGATGGAGGCAACCCGCGGCAAGAAGGAGACGACGGACCACCCGCCGATCTACCCGACCCAGGCGGTCTATCCCGGCGCCCTGGACGAGGGCCCGAAGCGCCGCGTCTACGAGCTCGTCGTGCGCCGCTTCATCGCGACTTTCGCTCCGCCCATGATCACCGAGTCCACCCGCGCCAACATCGAGGCCGGCTCGGAGGAGCTACTTCGTCAGGGGCTCGGTCGTCGTCGACGCCGGCTTCGCGAAGATCTACACCTACGCCCGCTCGTCCGACGACGAGATCCCGGCGCTCGAGGCCGGCCAGGAGCTGCCGCTCGACGGTGACCCGTGGTCGGTCGGCAAGGAGACACAGCCTCCCTCGCGCATCTCGCAGGGCAAGCTGATCGAGCTGATGGAGGAGCGCGGCCTGGGCACCAAGGCGACGCGCGCCGACATCATCCAGAAGCTTTACGACCGCGGCTACGTCTACTCGAACCCGCCGATCCCGTCCGAGACGGGGATCGCGATGTACAAGGCCTTCAAGGAGTACGTGCCGCGGATGGCGACCCCCGAGATGACCGCCGAGCTCGAGGCGGACATGGACAAGATCGCCGCCGGCGAGATGACAAAGGACGACGTCCTGGCCGAGAGCCGCGAGATGCTCCACGGGACCACGAAGGAGATGCAGGACCAATCCGAGGACCTGGCCAAGGTGGTCTGGGCTGGGATGGACGAGGACAAGTTCATCGGCAACTGCGAGGTCTGCGCGGGCCTCGGGCGCACCGTTCACGAGGACGGCGCGCCGAACCGTCTCCGCGTGATCGACCTCAAGCGGCGGCAAGCGCTTCTGGGGCTGCGAGGGCTACAACCGAGACGATCCGGATCACGCCGACTCGTGCCGGAACTCCGGGCCCTTGCCCGGTCGCGGCTACGAGATTTGGCGCCTCGAGGAGAGTTGCTCGGTCTGCGAAACGCGTCCGCGCCTGACCGTCAAGGGCTTCCGCGGGCGCCCCTGGAAGCTTTGCCTGAACGACGACTGCCCGACCATGGTCGAGATGCGCGAGAAGCGCGCCGAGCGCCAAGCCGCAAAGGAAGCCCGCGAGGCCGCGAAGGCCGCCGCCGCCGGGAATGGCGACGTCCCTTCGGACTCAGCGGGCGACGCGAAGGCCGCGGCGGGCACCCCCGCCAAGAAGACGGCTGCACGCAGGCGCAAGCCGCCTTCGCCCGGCACCGCCCGGACGAAGAAGGCCGGAACGCGCCCGAAGTCGTAGCTCGCGCCGGATGGCACGGGTCACGGGCATCGGCGGGTTCTTCTTTCGCGCCGACGATCCCGATGCCCTCAACCGCTGGTACGCCGACCACTTCGGCGTGATCATGATCGACTCGAAGGGCTACGAGGATCCGGGTTGGTTTCAGGATCGCGGTGAGACCGTCTTTTCGGCCATCGACGCGGATTCCGGAATGCCCGGAGAGCCCGAGAAGACCTGGGCGCTCACCTTCCGGGTGGACGACATCGACGCGATGGTCGAGCGGCTTCGAAATTCCGGGATCGAGATCGAGCCGCATGCGGAGGAGTACCCGAACGGCCGCTTCGCCGAGCTCGCAGACCCCGAGGGCAACCGGATTCAGCTCTGGCAGCCGAACGCCGCTTCGATCGCGCGAGACCCGGGCGCCCCTACCTGAGCAACTTTGCGTAGGGTTTCGCGTACTGCCGACACTCGGCACGAAACGATGAAGGAGGCGAAGGCGTTGATCCTTTCCACTGTGAAGGTCGAAGACTTCGACCAGTTCTGGGAGACGTTCTCGACCAAGGGCCTTGAGAAGCGCAAGGAGCACGGGTCCAACGGCGCGTCGGTTTATCGCGACCCCAATGAGGACGACCGGCTGTGGGTGGTTTTCGACATGGACGAAGAGACCTACAACAACCTGATGTCCGATCCGGAGATGCCGGAGGTCTTTAAGTCGGCGGGACTACAAGGGCCCCCGCGTAAGGCCGAGTCGGCCGGACAGACGGACGCCTAGCCGGTTAGGTCCGCGCCTCAGACGGCGTCAGCGGCGACGGCTCGACTCGCAGGAGCTTTGCGCTCCACGATGGCAGCCACCAGTTCCAGCGCCCCATCAGCGAGATCACCGCGGGCACGATCAGCGCCCTGATGATCGTCGCGTCCAGCAGGATGCCCGCGGCGAGGCCGGTGGCCATGATGCGGACGTCGGTGCCCGGGGCCGAGGCCATCGCCATGAAGGCCAGGAACAGGATCAGCGCCGCGCTTGTGACCAGCCGGCCCGTGCGGGCGATGCCCTGGATGACGGCCGTGTCCGTCGAGCCCGTGCGGTCGTACTCCTCCCGCATGCGGCTGAGGATGAACACCTCGTAGTCCATCGACAGGCCGAACAGGAAGGCGAACACCATGAGTGGGATCCATGACGGAACGGAGCCAGTCGCCTCGACGCCCCAGATGAGCTCCGAGCCGTTGCCGTTCTGCCAGACGATCGCGAGCACTCCCCAGGCGGCGCCGATGCTGAGGACGTTGAGGATGATCGCCTTGATCGGCAGCAGGATTGAACGGAATGCCCTGGCGAGGAGGATGAACGTCGAGATGGCAATCAGCGCGATCATCAGCGGGAAGCTCCCGTAGACCGCGTCGATGAAGTCCGCGTTCGCGGCGGGCTGACCGCCGACGGCCACGTCGGAGCCGGCGGCGTGGGCGGTGTCGCGCACGGCCTCAAGGTTGTCCTCGCCCTCCGGGCTGCCGCTGTCGGGGACCGGGATCGCCTCGACGATCGTGGTGCCGTTCTGGTTCCAGGTTGGGATGTCCGGCGCAACGGCGCCGTGGATGCCTTCGACCTCACCCAGATCGGCGGCGACCTCGTCGGGCGGGGTTGAGCCGTCGATCAGGATCTCGTGCGGCAGGAGGGACCCCTCGCCGATGCCGGCGTCGACCAGAGCGTCGAGGCCGTCCTTCGCGTCGCCGCCCTGCGCGACCGTGTTCGCATCCGAGCTGCCGAGCTGAAGCCCGAACGAGGCGCCGACCAGCGCCATGACGACCGCGAGGCCCGCGCCTGCGGCAAGCCAGCGGCGGCGGGAAACGGCCTCGGCCCAACGGGTCCAGGCGCGGCTTGCCTTGTCGTCCGTGCGCCGGTGCGGCCAGTCCAGCTTGCCGCCGAACTTGGCGAGCACCACGGGCAGCAGCGTGATGGCGACGAGGGTCGATACGAGTGGGATCAGCATGCCGCCGTAGCCCATCGACCGAAGGAAGGGAAGTGGCAGCGCAATCAGCGCAAGCAGGCCGATGGCCACGGTGATGCCCGAGAAGACGACCGCGCGGCCTGCCCGCTCCATTGCGATCTGAACGGCCTCCTCGTCGGATGCGCCGTGGGTGCGCTCTTCGCGCCACCGCGAGACGATGATGAGCGCGTAATCGATCGCGACGCCCAGGCCGATCAGGGCAATCAGGAACTGCACGATGGGCGAGACCGTGGTGATCTCGGTCAGGCCGAGGAGCAAAAGGAACGTGGTCATGATCGAGACGATCGCCATCAGGAGCGGCACCACGGCCAGGAATGAGGCGAAGACGAAGATCAGGACCAGGAGCGCTCCGAACCCGCCGATGAGCGCCTCGATGAGGAGGCTGGGCCCGTCGGCGTCCTCGCCGGAGTCCTCGAAGAGGGCGTCGAAGCCCGTCAGGTGGACGGGCGAGCCCGCGACGCTTGCGCCCTCGAGCGCCGCGCTCGCGGCCTTCTCGGCGGCGGGGTTCTCACCGAACGCGGAATCCGGGTCGGGCTGGGGATAGACGACCGCAAAGACGGTGGTCCCGTCGCTCGAGACGAACGTGTCGTCGCCGGTCGAGGCGTACGAGGCGATACGGGCGTTCGGAAGCGCCTCGGCCAGCGAGGCGTCGAGCGCTTCAAGGTCGGCTGTTACGGCCTCGGAGTCGACGGACTCGCCCTCGGGCAGGACCACGACCGGGAGGAGCGGAGCTGTGTCACCGCCGGTGCCGCCGTAGTTGGCGGCGATGACCTGGTTGGTCTCCCAACCCTCCTTGTCGGGCACGGAGAACTCGGGCTCGAGCGCTTCGGTGGCAGGCCCTGCGGCCGCGACGCCAGCGATCGTCAGCAGGATCCAGCTGATCGTCACGATGCGCTTGTGCGCGAGAACCCAGCGGGTGAGACCTGCCATGTGGGGGAACCTCCGGTGGACGTGGGGGACTGAGGCCGTGGCCAGCTTAGAAGGCCGCTCTGAATTTCCCTCAATCCGCGTTACCGGGCTGTGACCCCCATCACGGTCGGATACTTTCGGCTCCGTGTTCATCACCCTCGAGGGCATCGACCGGTCGGGCAAGACGACTCAGGCCGCGCTGCTCGCGGAGGCCCTCGGCCCGGACACGCTTTTGATCCGCGAGCCGGGCGGCACCGAGATGGCCGAGGCCGTTCGCTCCCTTCTCAAGGATCCTGCGCTTGAGATGAACGACGTTGCCGAGCTTCTTCTTTTCTCCGCCGCCCGCGCCGACCTGGCGCGGCGGGTGATCGAGCCCGCGCGGGACGCAGGCCGGGACGTCGTCTGCGACCGCTACGTCGATTCGACCGCCGCCTACCAGGGCGTCGCGCGCGGAGTAGGGCTCGATGTCGTTGAGGACCTGATGGACCTCGTGGTTGGCTCGTGCATGCCGGAGCGCACCGTGCTCCTGCGGGTGGACCCCGACGCTGCACACGCGCGCGGCCAGCAGCGCCTTGCCGCCGGCGAAGCGGACGGCTCAGACCGCTTCGAGTCGGAGGGCGTCGAGTTCCAGCGCGCGGTGGCGGCGGCATATGACGACATCGCGGCGCGCCATCCGGACCGGATCTCGGTGGTGGACGGCGAGGGCGAGCCGGCCGAAGTGCACGGGCGGGTCATGGACGTGGTCCGCCCAGTTCCCGGATAGCGGGAAGAAAACGGACCACGTCGAAGGCTTCGGGCCCGGATGTCAGAATCGAGGCAATGAGCCTCCTCGAAGACGCGACCGCCGAGCAGCAGTCGGCGCGGATCGCACTGGCGGCAGCGCTCGAATCGCCGTCCCATGCGTATCTCTTCTCCGGGCCCGCGGGTTCAGGCAAAGCGGATTCGGCGCGGGCGTTCGCCGCGGAGCTACTCGCGCTGGATGCGCCCGACCCGGAGTCGGCGCGCAGGCGGGCGCTTCTCGACCCCTCGCCGCATCCGGACCTGGCGTGGCTCCGTCCAGCCGGAGCGCAGCACCTGGTCGACGAGGTGCGCGAGCGGATCATCGAGGCCGCGCCGTACCGGCCGTTCGAGGGAGATCATCGCGTCTTCGTGGTCGAGCAGGCAGACGCGATGGCCGAGGAGAGCCAGAACGCGCTCCTTAAGACGCTCGAGGAGCCGGCGACGTACGCGCACATCATCCTGGTCTCGTCCCAGCCGTCGGCCCTGCTCGAGACGGTGCGCTCGCGCTGTCAGGTGATCGGCTTCGCCGCGCTCAGCCCTGAGGCGATCGCCGAGCGCCTCGCCTCCGAACATCCGGACATCGCCGGCGGTGAGATCACCAGCGCCGCCCGGCTGTCGGGCGGCGATGTTGCCCTGGCGGAGGTGCTCTTGTCCGAGAGCGGGCGCGAGCTTCGCGTGCAGGCCGAGGCGCTCGCTCGCGGCGCGCGCGCCGCCGAGCTGGACGACTCGCCGTGGAAGGCGCTCCTTCAGGCCGCCGAAAGGCGTGGAGAGGAGGCGGGCGAAGAGGTGAAAGCGCGGTTCGACGTCCTCGCCGACCAGGCCAAGGACGCCTCTGACAAGCGCGGCGAGCAGAGGCTTCGCAAAGAGGGGACCGACGCCGCGAAGCGTGCGACGCGCCGGGGGAGGACCGAGGCGCTCGACGCCGGCCTCGCCCTTGTCGCCGGTTGGCTGCGGGACGTAGCCGCGACCGGCGATGGCGCCGCCGAGCTGGCGCTCAACGCGGACCGCGCGGCTGAATTGGCCGAGGACGCGGAGGGGCTCGACCCACGCCGGGCACGCCGGGCAGCCGAGCTGGTCATGGGCACACGCCGGCGTCTGAGCGTGAACGTTTCCGAGGAGTTGGCCGTGGAAGCGCTCGCGTTCAGGATGGAAGCCGTTCTGCACGGCTGATTAAACCGCCTGCAAATCCCGCAATAGCGCGTACATTCCCTTGAATGGCGCGGTCCCTTCGAAACCTGGGCTTCGGTAGGCGCAACCCGTTTGGCGTCCGTCTTTATCTGGCTTTCGCGTTCGCCGGCGTAGCGCTCATCACCGCTGGAATCGTCTATCTGCTCGTCTCTGAGAGCGGCAGCCAGGAGGCGGACGAGCGCCTCGACGAGCTTGCGTTCGGCCGCACGATTGCGCTTGCCAACGAGGTCGAGGCGGTCACCCGGGACAAGACGCAGGACACCGTGGACGTCGCGACGCAGGACGACTTCTCGGTCTGGGTGTTTGACGTCTCCGGCGATCTCATCACGGCGCCGACGTCACAGGGTGTTTTCGTCGATGACGTGGAGGACGGCCGACGCGCCATCGCGACGGCGCGGGACGGCGTGGACTTCGTCGAGCCGCTGACAGGCGGCACCACCGTGGTGGCGACCCCGATCGAGCGCGACAACGTCATCGACGGCGTCATGCTCGCGCGCGCGGCCCGGCCGCCCGAGCTCCAGGAGGCGATCGACGCCGTGCGCGGCGACCGGATCACCGCGCTCTTCGTCGCACTGGTCGTCGCGGTCGCGATCTCCTTCCTCATCGCGAGCGCGATCACCTCGCGCATCAAGAAGCTCGCCGACTCGGCGGCGAAGATCTCACAGGGCCAGCTCGACCGCCCGCTCGAGGGCACAGGCGGGCGCGACGAGATCTCCGACCTGGGCCGGGCGCTGGAGACGATGCGCGCCGCGCTCAGGCAGACCTTCGAGGCGCTTCGCTCGGAGCGCGACCGTCTCTCGGCGATCTTCGATGCGCTTTCCGACGCCGTCATGGTCGTGGGGCCCGATGGAACGGTGCGCTTCTCCAACCCGGCGGCCCGGCCGCTCATCTACGCGGACGGAAAGGTCGCGGCGACGCTCATCCCCTGGCTTCGCCGCGCGTCGCGCACCGGTACGTCCGAGCACGACGGCCTGCGGATCGGAGAGCGGGTCTACGCGATGCAGGCACGCGAGATCCCTGCGGAGGGCGCGGTACTCACCGTCGTCCGCGATCGGACCGATGAGCTCCGCCGCGAGCTCGCCGAGCGCGAGTTCGTCTCAAACGCCGCGCACGAGCTGCGCAACCCGCTGGCCGGGATCTCCGGCGCGGTCGAGGTCCTGCGCGGCGGAGCAAAGGACGACAAGGAGGCTCGCGAACATTTCCTGCGCCGGCTCGAGCAAGACACCGAGAGGATCACGCGCCTGACCGACTCGCTTCTGACCCTGGCGCGGATCGAATCCGTGGGCGAGAGCGGCCCCGAGGTCCTGGACGTAGCGATCGCCTGCGAGGAAGCGGCGCAGGCGTTCATCCCGCCAGACGGGATCGGCTTCGAGCTCGAGGTCGAGCCCGATCTTGCTGCCCAGGGAGACCGCGTTCTCCTGCGCCAAGTCCTGATCGGCCTCTTGGGCAATGCGTTCAAGCACAGCTCCGCCCCTGGCCTCGTTACGCTTCGGGCGAGCCGGGCCACAGAGGAGGATGTCCTCATCGAGGTAACCGATACGGGGTCCGGCATTCCCCCAGATGAGGTTGATCGAATCTTTGAGCGCTTCTTTCGTGGCACGGACTCCCGTGAGAAGGAGGGCTTCGGTCTTGGCCTATCGATCGCGAAACGGATGGTCGACGTGATGGGCGGGGAGATCGGCGTCTCGTCCGAGGTCGGAAAGGGCTCAGACTTCTGGGTCCGCCTGCCCGCCGCCAAGCCAGCAGCCACTCCGGTCGCATGATCAGGCGAATCCTCATCGCCGACGACGAGCCCTCGGTGCGCGAGTCGGTCGCCTATGCCCTCAACCAGGAAGGCTTCGAGGTCGCGATCGCCGAGGACGGCGACGACGCCGACTCGAAGCTCCAGGGCGAGATCGATTTCGACCTCTTGATCCTCGACATCATGATGCCCGGCAAGTCCGGCCTGGACGTCTGCCGCGACGTGCGCGCCCGTAGCCCGGTTCCGATCATCCTGTTGACGGCCAAAGACGCCGAGGTGGACAAGGTCGTCGGCCTCGAGGTTGGCGCGGACGACTACGTCACCAAGCCATTCTCGGTCCGCGAGCTGATCGGCCGCGTGCGGGCCCAGCTCCGCCGCCGCGAGCTCGACCTGTCGTCGAGCGCGCAGGACAAGACGATCGACGCCGGCCTCGTCCGCATCGACCTTTCGCGCCACCTCGTCACCGTGCGGGGCGAGCCGGTCAACCTCACCCGCTCCGAGTTCCAGGTGCTCCGGCTCCTCGCCGAGAGCCCCGGCCAGGTCTTCAGCCGGCTCGAGATCATGGAGGAGCTCTGGCAGTCCGAGTTCTCCGGCGACGTCCGCGCTTGCGACGTGCACATCTCGAACCTCCGCCAGAAGGTCGAGAAGGACCCGCAGGAGCCCGAGCTCGTCGTCACGGTCCGAGGCGTCGGTTACCGCCTGGCCGAGGGCGAGGAGTAGCAGAGCACATCACTCTTGCGGTCCCATAGGGGATGCGTTTTATGCGCTTTGCATGGAAAGCACATAAGTCTCCAACCGCCGAAGTCGTGATCGGCGCCATCAGGCCGCGGCGATCGCACCTTCGATCGCGTGGCCAAATCGAGGGGGAGGTTGCCGACAGCCAGTGGCGCTCATCTCGACCTCGCGGGTTCGGTGCTTAGGACGAAAAGCACCCAAACCGTCGAGAGTGAGATAGCGGGACACATAGGGCCGTCAAATCACTCTCGACGAGATCCGACAAGATGAAGCCGGGGACGGGAGTCGAACCCGTGACCCCCGCATTACGAATGCGGTGCTCTGGCCATCTGAGCTACCCCGGCGGGTCGGTGAGCATTCTAGGAAGGAGAGCTTGGACCTTCCGGGGACTCAGGCTCAGCGTCGATCGCTGCGGCGTCGCGCGTACGAGCTGGCGACCCCGGCAGGCGGTCCACGACCCGCGCGAAGCGCTCGATCGCTCCCTCCAGCGGCTCGCCGATCTCGATCGCGCGGCGCACGGTCGGCAGTACCGCGATCACCTCGTTCGCTCCCGCGACCACCTCAGCTGCGCGCTGCTGGACGAGCCGAGCCTCGGTGAGCATCTGGTTGCCGATCGCCCCCAGTTCCTCGCCTCGCTCGTCGATCCGGCCGCCGAGGGTGAGGATCGCTTCGGCGCGGCGGTCGAGGTTTTGTCCAAGCTCGAGCATGGACTCCGCACGGGCGTCGATGCGCTCGCCCAGCTCCAACACCTGGCCGGCGCGGCGGTCGAGGCTCTCGAGGAGGCTGATCGCCCGCGGGACCGAGCGGGCCACCTCGGCCATCGAGTCGAGGTCGCGCATGACGCGCTGGCCGAGCCCGACAGTGATCTCAATGGGCGCGAGCAGGGGGTTCATGGCTCGAACCCTAGATCAAGGGGCTACGGCAACCCCAAGCGAGTCGGCGGTGAGAAACTTCGGAGCGTCATCCTCGTAGAACTCGTCGAGCTCGGCGACGCGGAATCCGGCATCTGTCAGCAGGCTCGCGGGTTGGCGCGTCAGATGGCACCCGCCAAACACGACCTTCTGAACCGGTTCCAGGCGATGCTGCCACTTGCGCACAGCCTCATCGGGGGCCAGCCCATGCTCGACGAAGTGCAGGGTGCCTCCCGGCTTGAGGACGCGGCGAACCTCGCTCAGGGCCGTGGCGACGTCCGGAATCGTGCAGAGCGTCCATGTCGACAGCGCGGTGTCGAAGCTGTCGTCACCGAAGGGCAGGGACTGCCCGTCGAGGCCCGACCGCTCGATCGGAATGGTCGTGGCGCTTAAGCGCTTTTCCGCGAGCTTCCAGCCCAGGTCCGCCGGCTCGATTGCCGCAACGCGGGTAACCCGGTCCGGGTAGAAAGGCACGTTGAGGCCCGAGCCGAAGCCGATCTCGACCACCTCTCCCTCGAGTCCGGCGCACGCGCGCTCTCGGTACTGATCCCCGGACTTCATCCCGCAGGCGGCGTTGACGATCCGCGGGAGTACGTGCTCGCGATAGATACTCATCTCTTACCCCTCTGTTAGTGATGCCCAACTGTCTCACGGATGCGTGCACCGTTACAAACACGCGTTTTTAGTGGCGCGTGGGTAGTTTGAACCGCCGTGCCCACCGCGCAGATATCCGTCGTGATCGTCACCTACCGCCATGGCGAGGCGGTGCGTCCAGCGCTGGACGCGCTCGCAGCGGAGCTCAGCGACGGCGATGAGCTGATCGTTGTCGACAACGCGTCGGGCGATGAAACGCTCGAGGTCGTGCGCGGCGCGGCGCCTGGGGCGCAGGTGATCGAGAGCGAGTCGAACGAGGGGTTTCCCGCCGCCTGTAACCGGGGTGCGGCCACCGCATCGGGCGAGCTTCTCGTCTTCCTCAATCCCGATGCCGTGGTTGCGGACGGCTGGCGCGACGCGATCGCTGCGCCGCTCACGGACGGCTCGGGCTGGACGTGCTGGCAGGCGCTCGTCACGGCCGAGCGCGGGCAGCTCGTCAATACGCGCGGCGGAGCCGTGCACTTCACGGGCATCGCCTGGGCGGGCGGCGCCGGCGAGCCGGTGGACGCCGCGGATTCCTATCCCGAGCCGGCGTTCTGCTCGGGCGCATGCCTTGCGATCATCCGCGAAGAGTTCGATCGCCTGGGCGGCTTCGCTCCCGACTTCTTCCTCTACCACGAGGACGTGGACCTCTCGCTTCGCGTCCGCTTGGCGGGAGGCACTCTGGGAGTGGCGGCCGGCGCTCGGGCCGATCACATGTACGAGTTCGACAAGGGGCCGGCGAAGTGGCGCTACCTGGAGCGCAACCGCTGGGCGACGCTCATCCGGGTCTATCCCGCGGCCCTCTTCGTGCTGGTCCTGCCGGCGCTCATCGCCGCCGAGCTGGCGCTGGTGCTGGTCTCGGCGATCGGTGGCTGGCTGCCGCAGAAGCTCGCGGCGTGGGGAGACGTCATCCGGGCGTTACCCCGCCTCTTGAGCGAGCGTCGCGAGATCCAGGGAACCGCATCCATCGGCGCGGGCGAGTTCGCCAAGGCGCTCACCCCGTCACTTTCGTCGCCCTATCTGGGAAGGCCTGGCGCTTCCCGACTGTTGGGCGCGCTACTCGGCGCGTACTGGCGGGTCGTCTTGGCGCTCGTCGGCGGCCGCTCGGCCTGAGAAGCCGTTCTCCTCGCCGCCGCGGAGCGAGCGCTCATGCCGGAGCTCTTGCTCCAGCCGGGCCACCTCCTGGGCGAGCACCTTCGACTCCTCGCTTAAGCGCGACGAGACGACCGAGAAGTTGAGGAGCAGGAGGAAGCCGACGGCGAAGGCGATGATGAAGATGGCGTTGGCGGGCTCCTGGATGCCCATGAGTTCCGCGATCGCGTCGAGGCCGCCGGTCCAGATCGAGAGGATGAGCAGGGACGAGCGCCGCGAGCATCCAGATGATCGCGTAGCGCTCCGAGAGGCGCCGGCGGCGGACGAGGTCGAGGACGAAGAGGAAGATCGCGAAGGTGACGACGAGCGCGATGATCTGCGCCTTCGTCTCGATGCCGTCGGAGGCGGAGTCGTTGTCTTTGTCGGCGGCGGCCTCCCTCGGCCTCGGACAATTCCTGGGCAGGACCGATGGTCAGGGTCGTGAGGTCGACGGTGACCCCCTCGTCCTCGAGCGCGTCGCCGCCTCCCGACGGGATAATGGTGGTGACATTCACGCCGGCGCCTTCGAGTGTGAGGTCCTTTTCCTCGAGGATGTCGCCCTGCGTGAGGAGAAAGTTCCCCTCGGGGATGACGATCGTGTCGCCTGGCTCGGCCAGGACGATGGCCTCTCCGAGTCCCGACTCCTCGCTGCCCGTCACTTCGACCTCTGCCGCAGCGGCCGAAGTCGTGAGTGCGAGGAACACGAGAAGGAAAGGAGCGAGCAGCTTCACTTGTCGCCCCCGGTGATGGCCTTGAGCTCGCCCGTGTCCATCGGCGGGCCGCCCAGGATCTCGTCCTTGCCCGACGCCTCGACGGCGGTGGGGCGGCGGCGGAAGAGGCCGATGAAGATCGCCAGGAGCACCTTGACCATGTAGTAGGCGCTGCGCGGGTAGTCGATGGAGCTGCGGCCGTAGCCGCGCGCGTTCATCGAGACGTGGACCTCGTGTAGGCGCAGGCGATGCGCGTGCATCATCAGGATCGCCTCGACCTCGGGATAGTCGTGGGGGTAGTCGCGGGCGAATAGTTCAATGCCGCGGCGGTTCGTCATGCGAAAGCCGGAGGTGGGGTCGGTGACCTTGCGGCGCGTGATCGTGCTCATGACGACGGCGAAGATCAGGTTGCCGGCGCGGCGCCCCAGCGGCACCTTGTAGCCGGGGTCGCCCAGGAAGCGGCTGCCCGTGACCATGTCGGCCTCGTCGCCTTCGGTCTGAAGGGCGGCGAGCAGCTCGGGAAGGTACTCCGGCTTGTGCTGGCCGTCGCCGTCGATCTGGACGGCAACGTCGTAGCCGTGGCGGAGCGCGTACTTGTACCCGGACTGCATGGCTCCGCCAATGCCGAGATTGAAGGGGTGGCGGATGACCACGGCGCCCTGTGCCTCGGCGTGCGCCGCCGTTGTGTCCGTCGAGCCGTCGTCGATGACGACGACGTCGAAGTCGGGAGCGCAGCGGCGGATGTCGCGAATGACGCGCGCGACCATCCCCGACTCGTTGAAAGCCGGGACGATTGCGAGCTTCTTGAGGGAGGGTTCGGTGGCCATGGGCCGCCCGGAAAGCGTAGTTGGGAACTTAGGAAGCGGTCGCTGAGGTGGAGGGCGCGGGCAGCTTCGTGAGGCCGCCCTTCACGCCCGCGAGGAGGCGCAGCGCAACGAGCGCCTGCGCGTGACTGGCCGCGATCTGCGCCGCGGAGCGCACCAGGTCCGGCTCGTCCAGGTCTGCCTGGTCCTCCTCGTAGGCCTCGATCAGACCAAGCTGGAGATCGATGAGGAAGTCGAGGAGGTCCTTTTCGTCCGCCTTGGGGTCGAAGTCCTCGAGGCTCTCGTACTCGTCTGGGTCCGAGTCCGAGGAGGGTGGATCGACGAGGAGCTGGTCCATCGCCTCACCGAGCGCCGTCGCGTGGTCTCCCGCGTGGATCGAGAGCTCCTTGAAGAGGGTCGTTGCGTCGCTCGAGACGTCGCCCTCTTCGGCGGCGAGCGAGTAGGCGAGCTCGGCTGCCTGCTCGAGGATCGACGAGCCGCTCCAGGGCGTCGGTCTGGGCGTCACCCTCGGCGTCCTGGGCGTGCGCGGTCGCGGCGGCGACGAGCGAGGTCGGGCAGGGCGACGGCGCCTGCGCCGGCGAGGCCGCGGCCCATCAGGGCTCTGCGGGTGAGGCGGCTCATTCGTCGTCCCCTTCGGATGCCGGCGGCTCCGAAGACGAATGCGTCGGGCGCGACCTCTTCGCCGGTCTCGGAGCGAAGCGCCGCAAGCGCGGCAGCGTCCTCGGTGACGTAGCGGTGCACGGCTTGGCGGTAGGCGGGGGAGGAGAGTTCGCCGATCGAGGCGAGCGATGCCTCGATCGATTGTTCGAGCTGCAGGATGAGCGCTTCGGTTGGGCTCTCCGCCTGCGCCGCTTCGGCCGCGTCGGTCGTGGCATCCCCGTCGCGCTCGGAGATGAACGATTCGAGCTTCGAGACGGAGTCCTTGCGCTGCGTGGCAAGTTCCTGTGTGACCTCGGGGAGTGGCCCGTCCTTGGCCGCGTTGGCGGCGTCCTCCACGGCGAGGTGCTGCTCGAGGATCGCGTTCAGGAGCTCGGGATCGGCTCCCTCGGAGCGGTCGTCGTCCGCGTCGGTTGTCCCGCCGCACGCCGCGAGGACGAGCGGCGCGCCGACGGCCGCGCTTGAGGCGATCATCTGACGGCGCGTGAGGCGATGGGCAAGGGCGCGCATGGGGTGGTGAAAATACTCTGGATGGCTTTGCGCATTGATTCGATCGAGCTTCTGAACGCCGAGGTGACGACCTGCACGGCGTGTCCGCGCCTGGTGGCGTGGCGCGAAGCGTGCGCCGCGGATCCGCCCAAGCGCTTCCGAGGCGAGGCCTATTGGGCGCGGCCGCTGCCGGGGTTCGGCGACCCAGACGCGGCGATCGCAGTAGTGGGGCTGGCGCCGGCTGCGCACGGGGCGAACAGGACGGGCCGGATGTTCACGGGAGACCGGTCGGGCGACTGGCTGTATGCCGCGATGCACCGGGCAGGGCTCGCGAACCAGCCGACGAGCGTCGACGCGAACGATGGGCTGCGCCTCGATGGCGCGTACATCTCCGCGGTGGTGAGGTGCGCTCCTCCCGACAACAAGCCGACCCCGGTTGAGCGCGACACGTGCATTCCCTATCTGGCGCGCGAGCTGGCGCTGCTCTCGAACGTGCGGGTGATTGTGTGCCTCGGCTCGTTCGCGTGGGACGGTGCGCTTCGCGCTCTCCGCGCCGGCGGGCATGAGACACCACGCCCCAAGCCGAAGTTCGGACACCTGGCGGAGGCAAGCGTCGGGCCGTATGCGCTCCTCGGCTCGTACCACCCGAGCCAGCAGAACACGTTCACGGGCAAGCTGACGGTGGAGATGCTGGACGCGGTCTTCACGCGGGCCGTGGCACTGTCACGCGCGTAGGCGCGTAGGGGTCAGACCCGGGGTCAGACCCCTGTGCGGATGCCTACAAGCCGACCGGGACTCGTTCTGGGTGCGCCAGGCCTTCCGAGCGGGCGGCTTCCTCGACGGCGCGGGCGACCTCGGCGTGGACGGCCGGGTCGAGCGCGTCGGGGACAAGCTCGGATTCGGCGGTGAGGCCGGCGATCGCGCGCGCTGCCGCGAGCTTCATGCCCGTCGAGATGACCTCCGACCCGGCGGCGAGGGCGCCGCGGAAGATGCCGGGGAAGCCGAGGACGTTGTTGACCATCGCGCCGTCGGCGGCGAATGCGGCGCCGGCCGCCTCGGCCTCCTTGGGATAGATCTCGGGGTCGGGGTTGGTGAGGGCGATGATGATCTGGCCGTCGCGGATCATCTCGGGCGTGATGAGGCCCGGCTGGCCGGTCGTGGCTATGACGATGCGCGCACGTTTCATGACCTCCTCGAACGGCGCGACCTCGATGCCTGCGTTACGCGCCCGTTCGTGCGATGCCTCCACGGGGTCGGAGGCGATCACGGCCTTGGCGCCGGCCTCGCGGATGAGGTTCGCGATGCCGAATCCGGCCGCTCCAAGCCCGAGCTGTCCCACCACGGAATCGGAGAGGTCGATGCCAGCCTGCGCGCAGGCGACGTAGACCGCCCCGAGCGTTGCGACGGCCGTTCCGTGGACGTCGTCGTGCATGACGGGGATGTCGAGCTCCTCAATCAGGGCCGCTTCGATCTCGAAGCAGTCGGGCGCCCGGATGTCCTCCAGGTGGATGCCGCCGAAGCCGCCGGAGATGCGCCTCACCGTCTCGACGAATGAGTCGGGATCATCGGCGTCGATGAGGATCGGCATGGCGGAGATGCCCGCGAGCTGGCGGTAGAACATTGCCTTGCCCTCCATGACGGGCATCGAAGCGACGGCCCCGATGTCGCCGAGGCCGAGGACGCGCGTGCCGTTGGTGCAGATAGCGACGGTGCGCCCGATCATCGTGAAGCGGTGGGCGAGAGCCGGGTCGTCGGCAATGGCGAGGCAGACTCGCGCGACGCCAGGCGTGTAGACGTCGCGCATGTCCTGGAGGGTGCGCATCTCGTGGCTGCCGACGACCTTGAGCTTGCCGCCCTCGTGCGCGTGGAGGGCACGGTCCCAGTAGGAGATGACGCGGACTCCTTCAACGTCGGCAAGCTCTTCGGCAACGCGCTTTGCCTGCTCGTCGTCGCGGACCTCGACGGAGATCTCGCGGATCGAGCGGTCGCGGCCGATCGAGACGGTGTGGACGTCGCCGATGAGGCCGCTCTGCTCCGCGATGCGGGCGCATACCTTCGCGAGTTGCCCAGCGATGTGGGGCTGCTCGAGCCGGTAGACGTAGTCGACGGCCATCTCTAGTTGCGCAGACTAGGGGTCAGGCACCCTTGATAGTCGTCACCCAAGTGCGCCCGGGAAGGTCAAGGTGCCTGACCCTGGGACCCGCGGCCGAAAGCGCTCTAGGCTGGCGGGGCGTGTTCCCGCTCTTCCCTCTCAACGCGCCGAACATCCTCACGGTCTTGAGGATCCTGATGATCCCCGTAATCGTGGTCGCGCTCCTCAACGAGACGAAGGAGGGCGACGTAATCGCGGCAGCGCTGTTTGCGATCGCGGCGCTGACCGATGGCCTCGACGGCTATATCGCCCGGCGCCAGCGCCAGGAGACGACTTTCGGCAAGCTGATGGACCCGCTGGCCGACAAGCTGCTGGTTACGGCCGCGCTCGTCTCATTAGTTTCACTTGACCGGCTGGCCGCGTGGGTCGCGATGGTGATCATCGCGCGCGAGTTCGCGGTGACGGGCCTTCGATCGGTCGCTGCGGAGCGCGGCGTCGTGATCTCGGCGAGCTGGCTGGGGAAGGTGAAAACGGGCCTTCAGGTCGTGGCGATCTTCGGCCTGATCGCGTTCGAGCCGACGCCGGTGGGCGTTGACATCCTGGTCTATGCCGCCGTTGCGATGACGGTCATCTCGGGCGTCGACTACTTCCTGGGCTTGAAGCGGCACATGGAGCCAGAAGTGGTGCCTGAGCGGGAAACGACCGCAGGCGCGGCTGGCCGAGCCCAAGCGAGTCTCAGAGCCGGTCGCTTAGGCGTCTTCTTCGAGCCACTCGCGCTGCGATACGTGGCGGCGGGAATGGGTTCCGGTCTCGACCTCGTCGAGGACCTCAGAAACGAGGCCGGTGCGCTCGGCGACGACGGTGTGGCGGTGGATGGTCTCGAGGTTCTCCTGGCGGGCGACCATGAAGCCGCCTTCGCGCAGCTCGGGGTACTCGGCGGCGACGTGGCGGACCATCTCGCGGACGACGTCTTCCACGAAGCGGGGGTTGCGGTGGGCCTTTTCGACGACCGCGCGCTCGTCGGAGCGCTTCATGAGCTCGTAGATCTCAGAGCTCATCGACGAGGTAACGATCTTCAGGAGATCGCGGGCGTCGATGTCGACGTCGACTCCCTCGGAAGCGCCGAGGTGAAGCTGGCCGATGCCGCGCTGGTTGTGCGTGGCGACGGGTACGGCGTCGAAGATGCGCTCGATCTCGTCGGTTGTGAACCCGTCGGCTTCGAGCCGTTCGCGGGCCGAGTCGGCGAGGAGGCCCTGCGCGCAGGGGCAGGCGGTCATGCCCTGGGCTTCCACTCCGGTGAGGGTGCGGGTGCCGCGTGAAGACGCCACGGCGACCGCGTGGAGCTTGTAGATCTCCTGCGTGTCGAGGTCGGACTCGGGGGTTTTGACCGTGTCGGGGTAGCGGGCTTCGATGCGCACCTCGGCGCGGCAGCCGCCCTGGCGCTCGCGGACCTGCTCGGCGATGTGCGCGGCGAGGTTCTCGGCGCGCAGCGCCTCGGAGAGAACGACGGCGTCGATGGCCTCGTTGACGACCTCCTCGAAGCGGGACATGTGGACGCCGGCCTGGTCGGGGTTGAGGTCGACAAAGGCTTCGAGCTCGGCGAAGAAGAGGCCGGGAGAGCCGCCCGCCGGTGAGGCGACGTGAATGACCTTCTCGACGCCTCGAACGCCGACGCGGGTGAGGCTGACTCGTGTGTCGGGGAGGCCCGCCTGAACGTCTCGAAGCTCAGACGCTGCGGTCGTGTCGCTCATGCGCCTCAGAGTAGCGCCGCAACGTGGGCCGAAATTAAGGTGAGCGCAGTGCATCCGCTCGTGGCAGATGTCGCGTTCCTCCTCTTTCATCTATAAGCTTGGCGCCGCTTCGGTGCCCAATCGGAGGAAAGGACCGGAAGCACTTGGCCGGAGAGGCAGATGTCCTGTTCGTCCCCGCCGGATCGGAGGACAAGGAGGGGGAAGGCGTTGCGCTGCTCGAAATCGAGGGCCTCGGCCGCCTGCTCACCGAAGGGAGGGACCGCGGGTACCTGACGTTCGAGGAGATCACGGCGGCTCTGGAAGAGGTCGAGGTGACCAAGGAGCAGGTCAGCGGCCTGCACGCGCACCTGATCGAGCATGGGGTGGACGTCATCGCGGCGGATGGAGTGAGCGCGTACGAGGAGGCGAAGGGCACGCAGAAGGGCCCGGCGCTTGACCTGACGGTGGAGCCGAGTCTGGATTCGCTCCGCCTCTATCTGCGGTCGATCGGCCAGGTGGAGCTCTTGACGGCGGCGGGGGAGGTCGAGCTTGCGAAGCGGATCGAGCGGGGGGACATGGTCGCGAAGCGCAAGATGGTGGAGGCGAACCTGCGCCTTGTGGTGTCGATCGCGAAGGGGTATCTCGGGCGGGGGCTGAGCTTTCTCGACCTGATCCAGGAGGGGTCGCTTGGGCTGATCCGGGCGGTTGAGAAGTTCGACTACCGGCGGGGTTACAAGTTCTCCACTTATGCGACGTGGTGGATTCGCCAGGCTGTTACGAGGGCGATCGCCGACAAGTCGCGGACGATCCGCATCCCGGTCCACATGGGGGAGAAGCTGAACAGGGTGGTGCAGGTCGAGCGCCAGCTGGTGCAGTCGCTGGGGAGGGAGCCCGAGCCGGCCGAGATCGCCGAGGAGCTCAAGATGACGGTGCACGAGGTGCGGGAGGTGCTGCGCGTTGCGCAGATGCCCATTTCCCTCGAAAGGCCGGTGGGTGATGAGGACGAGTCGGAGCTGGGCGACTTCCTGGCGGACGATTCCGCCGAGCAGCCGTTCGAAACGGCGACGGAGAGTCTGCAGCGCCAGGATGTGCAGCGGGCGCTGGATGCGCTGCCGGCGCGCGAGCGGCAGGTGATCGAGCTTCGTTACGGCCTCCGGGGGCATGAGCCGCTGACTCTCGAAGAGGTTGGGCGGGCGTTCGGGGTGACCCGCGAGCGGATTCGCCAGATCGAAACGTCGACGCTCAGGAAGCTGAAACGGCTTCCTGAAGCGCAGCGGCTGCGCGAGGACGACTGACGCTTGGGGGCCGCTCGTAGCGCCCGTTGCAAGGTTCAGAATTTCTTCGAAAAGGCGTGTTTAGGCCTTCGAGGGGTGGGCAAATAAGGGGTGAGGGGACAACGCTTTACGCGGACCCTCGACTGAGAGGCTCAATAGAGCATCTCCGTCCAAAGCCAAGCGGGCCGCCAATCCCCCCGGGCGGCCCGTTTGCTGAAACGAGTGCCGGAATCGGGCCGCCCCTCCCCCCGGGGCGGCCCGTTTCTGTTGAGCGTTTTCGCAAGCCGCGCCCGGGTACGGGCATGGTTCCCCCACGAAGGAGATCGAAATGAACGATGCACCGAAGAACACCGATGACGCAAAGGGCCGGGTCAAGGAGGCCGCTGGCGACGTCACGGGCGACGACGACCTGAAGGACGAGGGCAAGGCCGACCAGGCTGCCGGCGCCGTCAAGGACGTCGCCGACTCGGCGAAGGACAAGGTCGACGACGCCGTGGACGCGGTGCGCGACCGCACCTAAGCCGCGTCGTCCAAAGACTGTTGAGACGGGCCGCCTCCGGGCGGCCCGTTCTCGTTCCGGCAAAGAAAAAGCCCCGCTCGGCGGTGCTTCTCATGGGGGAGGTGAGATTCGAACTCACTCAGCACGAGGCACTGGATTTACAGTCCAGCCCGACTCTCCAGCTTCGGCGCTCCCCCTGGGAATCCGAGAGTCTAGAGCGGCGCGGTCGGGCCCGTAGATGAGCCCATCTATCGGCGGGGTGGAGTCGATCTCGAACTCCCGATACTTCGCTCCACCGACTCTGAAGTTGATGTGCGCTTGAACTGCATCGGCCGGAATGACCCACCTCCGACCATCGCCCACGAGCACGAACAGGAGGTCAACTGCATCTGCGTCAAAGACCTTTGATGTTCCCTGCCAACTTTGGTTTCCCCCGCGTGTGCAAACCGCGACAACCCACCGTGATTCTCCGCTGGTCCGCGTGCCAGAGCAGACGCTTGTCTTCACCTGTACGCGCAGCGGCCGATCGCCGAAGTCAGCGATCAGGTCGTAGTCGGGGCTGTGTCCCAGTGGCGTTGAGACGACCGCTCCGGCTCGGGTGAACCATTCGATCGCGGAAGCCTCTCCCAGGTCTCCTTGCTGGCGGCGGTTGATGAGACGTTCCACACGCGGACCGTATGGCTCGTCAGCGCGTGTGTGTGAAACGCACTGTGCCGACTTTGGAACTTCTGTGGAAAGCGGCGCGCTAGCGTCCTTTCCATGAGCTCTCTCGAAGGACGAGTCGTCGCTGTCGCCGGTGCTGCCGGCGGCCTCGGGCCGACCGTTTGCCGCACCCTCGCCGAGGCGGGCGCGACCATCGCCGCCACCGACATCGATCAGCAAAAGCTCGACGACCTGGCAGCGGAGCTCGGCATCCCCGAAGAGCGCTGGCACGCACAAGCGTCCGATCTCCTGAGCGCCGAAGGCGCGACCGCATGGTGCGGATCCATCACCGAGCGCTTCGGCAGGGTCGACGGCCTCGTCCACCTGGTCGGCGGCTGGAAGGGCGGCGAGCCCCTGGCAACCGCGTCGCTCGACGACTACGAGTGGCTCCACAACCTCCTCGTCCGTACCGTCCAACACGCAACCCGCGCCTTCCACGACGCGATCGCGCACGAAGGCGGCCGCTTCGTCCTTGTCTCCTCGAGTCAAGCGCAGAAGCCGGAAGGCACGAACGCCTCCTACGGCGCCGCAAAGGCAGCAGCCGAGGCTTGGACCATCGCGCTCGCCGACTCACTCGCCGACTCGGGCGCCACGGCGAACATCGTCGTCGTCAACGCCATCCTCACTCCAGCGATGCGGGAGGAGAACCCCGACAAGCCCTTCCCCGACTTCACCTCCGTTGAGGACATCGCCGGCGCGATCGCATTCCTCTGCTCTGACGCAGCGCAGAAGATGAACGGCGCCCGCCTCGAGCTCCATCCGTGAGCCCTCCGCACGACTTCGCCTCGGACAACCACGCGGGCGTCCACCCCGACGTCCTCGCCGCGATCGCAGACGTAAACGAGGGCCACGCCGCCTCATACGGCGGCGACGCCTGCACCGCCCGCGTCGAAGAGATCCTCCGCCGCCACTTCGGCTCCCACGCGCACGCACTCCTCGTCTTCAACGGCTCAGGCGCCAACGTCGCCTGCCTCGACCTCGCCCTCCGCCCGCACGAGGCCGTCATCTGCACCGAGACCGCCCACCTGAACGTCGACGAATGCGGCGCCCCAGAGCGCATCGCCGGCGCCAAGCTCCTCACCGTCCCCACCGGTGACGGCAAGCTCACGCCCGACGACCTCTCCCGCTGGGACGCCCGGCGCGGCGACGAGCACTCCGCCCAGGCCCGGCTCGTCTCCATCTCCCAGGCCACCGAGCTCGGCACCGTCTACACCCCCCATGAGATCGCCGCCATCGCCGAGCGGGCACACGAGATGGACCTCCTCCTCCACGTCGACGGCGCCCGTCTCGCGAACGCCTCGGCGTCACTCGACGTTTCGCTTGCCGCGATCACTACAGAGGCCGGAGTCGACCTCGTTTCCTTCGGCGGCACCAAGAACGGACTGATGTTCGGCGAGGCAATGGTCATCCTGCGCCCCGAGCTCGCTCCGCATGCCAAGTTCGTCCGCAAGCAGCTCCTCCAGCTGAACTCCAAGATGCGCTTCTGCGCCGCACAGTTCGAAGCGCTCCTGAGCGAGAACCTCTGGCTCTTCAACGCGCGGAACGCGAACGCAATGGCGCAGCGCCTCCGCGACGCCGTCGAGCCCATCGCCGGCGTCGAGGTCGCGCAGCCGGTCGAGGCGAACGCCGTCTTCGCGAAGCTGGATCGCGCCGCCATCGACCATCTGCTCGAAACGTCGGCAGCCGAGCACCCCTTCTACATCTGGGACGACGCGGAGAACGTCGTCAGGTGGATGTGCGCGTGGGACACCACCGCCGAAGACGTCGACCAGTTCGCCGGAGCGGTGGCCGAGGCCGTGCGCGCCTGAGCTAATCTCACCCAATACGAAACAGCACCTGCTGCTTTCGGAACTAAGTTCCTCATCAGGTACCCGCCCGGATAGCTCAGTTGGTAGAGCACTTCCATGGTAAGGAAGGGGTCGTCGGTTCGAGTCCGACTTCGGGCTCTTCGCCGTGCTGATTTCCGAGTCACCGGGCCGCCGCCGAGCTCGGCCGGTTTGACGCGGTCCTGACAAACCCTTAGTGTTGGCCGGGCTTCGGAGGGAAATGAGGTCCGCGTTCGGCCGCATGCGGGGGACGATCTTCGAAGGCGCCTGAGCGCACATCTACTACGGAGGATCACCTTGTCAATACGTAAGAGGCACGCAACTGCGGCCGTCCTTGGGGCGCTTGCCGCAGGAGCACTCATCCTGCCGGGCTCGGCAATGGCCGGCTCATCGACATTCACCGTCAACGACAACGCAGCCGGCGGCGGCCCCGCGGGAGCGAACTGCGCCAACGCGGACTACTCGTCGATCCAGGACGCGGTCGACGCGTCCTCGTCCGGCGGCACGATCCTCGTTTGCGCGGGCCAGTACTTCGGCTCCGTGACGGTCAACAAGGACCTGACGCTGAGCGGCGCACAGGCCGGCGTTGACGCGCGCACGCGCTCGGGGGCGGCCGGCGAGTCATTCATCAGCGGCAACGACGCGGACTTCAACGGCGTCTATGAGGACGGCGGAGTCGCCCTCACCGAGAGCGGCATCACGTTCGACGGTTTCGTCGTCGCGAACTCCGCAGATCCCGCAATCGGCGCTGCGATCACGACGTCCGCGACCGAGGGCAACTACCTCGTCACGAACAACATCGTCACCGACAACACGTTCGGCATCTCCGCGAACAACGTCGACGGCTCGCCGTCAGTGATCTCGCGGAACTCGTTCTCGGACAACAACGTGGCCGGACCGGCCGCGGGCAACGCGATCTACGCCGACGGCAACGTCGACGATCTGACGATCTCGCAGAACGAGTTCTCGAACCAGACCAATGCGTCGATCCTCCTGACCGCCGTCAGCGCAGGCCCCGCGGCCAACGCAAACGTGCAGATTTCGGACAACACGTTCGAAGGTTCGAGCGCCAACCCCGCCCGGAACGAGCTCCGGATCCTCCTCCTTTACACGGAGGACTCGCAGATCACCGGCAACACGTTCAATGACATGAACAACAACGCGATCCAGCTTGCCGACGGCAACTCCGACATCGCGGTCCAGAACAACACGATCGAGGACTCCGGCTTCGCAGCCGTCCGCGTCACCGATTTCGGTGCCGGGGGCGAGAACTCCGGAATCACCGTCACCGGTAACACGCTGACCGGCAACGACGCCGCGATCAACGTCGCCCCCGACGGCCACTCCGGCGCGCTCCTTGCGTCCGGCAACCGCATCGTGGGCAACACGACCGGGATCCTGTTGAACGACACGAACGCCACGGTGAACGCCGCCAACAACTGGTGGGGCTGCAACGAGGGCGCGAACAACCCGGGCTGCGACTCGGTCGGAGGCTCGGACGCCGCTGACGTCTCCTCGGCGACGCCGCTGACCCTGTCGATCAGCGCTCCGGCGAAGATCAAGAAGGGCAAGACCAAGACGCTCACCGCCGGCATCAACGGCGGCCCGTCCTGTCAGTTCCCGGACGCCACCGCGGTGACGTTCGCGGCCGAGCGGGGCATCCTGAGCAGCGCGAACGCTCTTACCTCCGGCTGCGCGGCGACCACCTCGCTCACGGCCAAGGGCAAGAAGGGCACCGTGGCAATCTCGGCGACGCTCGACAACGAGACCGTCAACGACACGGTTGAGTTCACAAAGAAGAAGAAGAAGTAGGCCTCGGCCACTCCTTCGTTTAGGACAAGCGGCCCGGCTTCCAGGTGGAGGCCGGGCCGCTATCCTTTTGGCCTACCTCGCGCCTCGGCGCAGAGGTCTTTTTTTCGAGTGGGGTCAGTTTGGCCCGGAGATGTAGAGGAGCTTCCCAATGGCTCGCGGAGACGTCCGAATCGCTGTGACCCTCGCATGCGAGGAGTGCAAGCGGCGGAATTATCAGACGAACAAGTCGCGGCGAAACACGCCGGACCGCGTCGAGGTGCGCAAGTACTGCCGCTGGTGCGGCCACCACACGGCGCACAAGGAAACGCGCTGAGCGCAACCGGTAGACGTGGCCAAGTCCAGAGCACAGCGAAAGGCGGAGCAACGCAAGCGCCAGGCGCGCGGCGAGACCACGCCGCGCCCTTCGGACACGCAGGCGCAGCACGACACGCAGGTACCCGAGACAGCTGACGTCTCTGAAGCCGAGCTCGCCGAGCGCGGCGTCAGCCTCGACGACCTCCGCGGCGCCGAGACAGAGCCCGAACCCGAAGCGCCCGCCCCCAGCCGCGGTGAGACCGCGCCCGCTTCAGACAAGACCCTCACCCGTCGCGAGCAGAAGCGCATCGAGCGCGAGCGCCGGGACGCAGCCAAGGCGTCCGTCGAGCGCCGCAAGCCCCGCGAAGTTGCGCCGCCGCCCGAGCGCGGTCGCGTCATGGCGTTCTTCGCCTCCTGCATCGCCGAGCTCCGGCGAGTCCAGTGGCCCACCCGCGAGACACTCATCCAAGCCTCGGCGGTCACCATCGTCTTCATCGCCGTAGCCGCTGCCTACCTGGGCGTCCTCGACGCCGCCTTCAACTGGCTCATCCAGCGGATCATCTAGATCCGCGAGCCTCAACCCCCGAACGAGAGAGCTTTCAAGAATGTTTCGCTGGTACGTGATCAACACCTACTCGGGTCACGAAAACAAGGTCAAGAACAACCTCGAGCACCGCGTCGAGACGATGTCCGCGCGGCAAAGCGTCCGCAGCGTCGTCGTCCCCACGGAGCAGGTCTCAGAGCTCAAGGACGGCCAGCGCGTCTCGATCGAGAAGCGCACCATGCCGGGCTACGTCCTCGTGAACATGGAGATGACCGACGACGCGTGGAACCTCGTCAAGAACACCCCGGGCGTCACCGGATTCGTCGGCTCGCGCAACAAGCCCGTGCCGCTCTCCCAGCCCGAGGTCGACCGGCTCATGCACCGCGAGACCGCCGAGCGCCCGCGCGCCACGGCCCAGTTCGGCATGGGCGAGACCGTCAAGGTCATCTCCGGGCCGATGTCCGACTTTTCCGGTGAGATCGCGGAGATCAACGAGGACGCCCAGCGCCTCAAGATCCTCGTCTCGATCTTCGGCCGCGAGACGCCGGTCGAGGTCGGCTACGACCAGGTGAAGAAAGTCGCTTAGAGCCGCTCCCTGAGCTGAAGAACCCTTATGGCCAAAAAAGTCCTCACCATGATCAAGCTCCAGATTCCCGCTGGAGCAGCCAACCCGGCGCCGCCGGTGGGCCCCGCGCTGGGCCAGCACGGCGTAAACATCATGGACTTCTGCAAGGCGTTCAACGCGCAGACGCAGGCCGACTCCGGGACGATCATCCCCGTTGAGATCACCGTCTTCGAGGACCGCTCCTTCACCTTCATCACGAAGACGCCGCCGGCCGCCGTCCTCATCAAAGAGGCGCTCAATATTCCCAAGGGATCGGGCGAGCCTCACATGAACAAGGTTGGGACGATCACCCGGGCGCAACTCCGCGAGATCGCGGAGCGCAAGATGCCCGACCTGAACGCACACGACCTCGACGCCGCCTCGAACATCATCGCCGGTACCGCCCGCTCGATGGGCGTGGACGTGGCCGACTGACATGGCGAGCAAGCGTTCAAAGAGATTCCGCGAAGCGATCGAGAAGGTCGACCGCGAGCGTCATTACACGCCCGCGGAGGCCGTCGCCCTCCTAAAGGAGACCGCCGGCACCAAGTTCGACGAAACCGTCGAGCTCCATATCCGCCTCGGCGTCAACGTCCGCCACGCGGACGAGCAGCTCCGCGGCACCCTCGCGCTTCCCCACGGCCTCGGCAAGGACGTCTCGATCGTCGTCTTCGCCGAAGGCGACGCCGCCCGCGCCGCCGAGGAGGCAGGGGCCGACCACGTCGGAGCGCAGGATCTCGCCGCCAAGGTCGAGGAGGGCTGGACGGACTTCGACGTTGCCATCTCCACGCCCGCGCTGATGGGCCCGGTCGTCTCGAAGCTCGGCCGCGTGCTCGGCCCGCAGGGCAAGATGCCCAACCCCAAGGTCGGCACCGTCACAGACGACATCGCCAAGGCGGTCGGCGAGGCCAAGGCCGGCAAGATCGAGTACCGCACCGACCGCCAGGCGGTCGTCCACCTCGCGATCGGCAAAGCGTCCTTCGAAGAGCGTGCGCTACTCGAGAACTACGCCGCGGTCATCGACGAGATCACGCGCGCCAAGCCGGCTGCCTCGAAGGGCCGCTACATGCTTTCCGTCGTCCTCGCGACGACCATGGGGCCCGGCATCAAGGTCGACGCCGGGTTCACCGGCGTCGCCGAGATCATGGGCACGCAAGAGGGCCAGGCCGCCGAGGCCGACGCCGAGCTCGCTACCGCGTAGCCAGCTTTCTACCTATAGAGCGTCGTAGAAGTCCTCGTCGCTCGGCCCGTCGCAATCGTCGTCCTCGCCGTTCAGCGTTTCGGACGCGTTGGGTCTGCGCGACGAGTCCGTGTCGTCACAGTCCTCTGGTGTGTTGACACCGTCCGCGTCCGCGTCCAGGTTGTCTGACGTTCCGTCGCAGTCCTCATCGACTCCGTCACGGGTCTCGGCGTTGCCTGGAGCGACCGAGGGGTCGGAGTCGTCGCAGTCGGTCCCGGTGCTGATCCCGTCCCCGTCAGCGTCAACGGCGCTCCCCAAGTCGCCGATCCCGTCACAGTCGTCGTCCTTGCCGTTATCGGTCTCCGTGGCGCCGGGATTGCGCGCGGAGTCGGTGTCGTCGCAGTCGTCGCCCGTGGCAAAGCCGTCCGCGTCCGCATCGAGGTTGTCAGCGAGCCCGTCGCAGTCCTGATCTACGCCGTCACGCGTCTCGGTTCCGTCGGGGTTGATCTCGAGATCTGAGTCGTCGCAGTCCTGATCCGTGTAGTAGGTGTCCCCGTCGGTGTCAACGGGTCCAACCTTGTCGTCGACGACGAGGTTGGACGACTTGGCTGCCTTGCAGAGGCGTTTGTGGTTGCCGCTTCCGATCTTCTTTTTTGCCACCTTGGCGAAGTAGGTCCCGTCGCCGGGGTCCTCGATCTCGGCTTCCCAGTGCCCGTCCGCGTCCGTCACGATCGGATCGCTGAACAACTCGACGGTGCTCTCAAAGACCTTGACCTTGCGCGACTTGGTACACGCCTTCTTCGACGAGGTCACCTCTCCGCTGAATGCGTCGACGGGGTCGATGCCGCCCGCCTGCGGGTATTCGAGATCCTCCATTTCGAGCACGATGCCCGATGCCGTTTTGGTGATCTCGGCGGCTCCCGCCGGAATCGCGAAGGTGCCAAACGCCACCAGTCCCACTGCAAGGCCAATCAATCGAGTCCGCATGGAACGCTCTCCCCCTGTTGTTTTGCCTAGAGGCGCGACTATGTCACAGCGTGCCCCCCTTGCGCAAGCAATCGCTCGCTACACTCGCCCGCTCAACAACTTGCCCTCCGAAGACAGCTGGCCGGACTCGCTCCGTAACTCCAGCCGAGGTGGCGCCCGAGGAACGTCCTTCGAGCCCGCCTCCGTGCGGGCTTTTTCATTGCAAGAACCCAGAAAGACTCCATGAAGCGCGAAGAGAAATCAGCCGTGATCGATGAGCTCGCCGAGGACCTCGGCGCCGCCGAGGCGATCTTCGCCGTCGACTACAAGGGCATCAGCGTCCAGCAGGCAGCCGACCTTCGCTCCAAGCTCCGCGAGTCCGACGCGCAGTTCAAGGTCGTCAAGAACCGGCTCGCGAAGCTCGCAGCCGAGAAGTCCGGCACCAAGGACATCGACGGTCTCCTGCAAGGCCCGATCGCGCTCACCCTCATCAAGGGCGATCCCGTCGTCGTCGCAAAGACGATCACCACCTTCACCAAGGAGCACGACGTGCTCGAGTACCGAGGCGGCGTCATGGACGGTGCCCCTCTCGACATGGACGGGTTTCAGGCGATCGCGCGCCTCCCCGGCCGCGACGTCCTGCACGGCCAGCTCGTAGGCCTAACCGCCAGCCCGCTGACCGGGCTGGTCGCCGGCCTCTCGAACATGATCTCCGGCCTCGGCCGCCAGCTCGCACAGATGGCGGAACAGGGTCTCGTCACCGGCGAGGCAGCCCCGGCGGAGAAAGCACCGGCCGCTGAAGAAGCACCGGCAGAGGAAGAAGCATCCGCTGAGGCCGAGGAAGCTCCGGCTGAAGAACCTGACGCGGGGTCTGACCCCGAAACCGAAGCTGAAGAGGCGGCGGAGCCTGTTGAGGGGTCTGACCCCACAGACGCAACTGAACCGTCTGACCCCACGGACGCCGCTGCGTCCCCCGCCGAAGAGGTCGGGGAAGAACCTGAACCCGAAACTGAAGAATCGAGCGCGGGGTCTGACCCCGAAGCCGAATCTGAGCAAGCAAACCAACCTGTTGAGGGGTCTGACCCCTCAGGCGAAACCGAGGGAGACTGAACCAAATGGCAGCAACGACCACAGAAGATTGGATCGAGGAGCTCAAGGGCATCACCGTGCTCGAGCTCTCCGAGCGCATCAAGGCGCTCGAGGAGGAATTTGGCGTATCCGCGACCGCGGTTGCCGCGGCGGCACCCGCCGCAGGCGGCGGCGACGGCGGAGCGGCAGCCGAGGAGGAGTCCTCGACAGTCGACGTCATCCTGACCGGCGCGGGCGACAAGAAGGTCCCCGTGATCAAGGCGGTCCGCGCGGCCACCGGCCTCGGCCTCAAGGAGGCCAAGGCGGTTGTCGACGACGCTCCGCAGCCCGTCAAGGAGGGCATCGAGCGTGACGAGGCGGAGAAGCTCAAGGCCGATCTCGAAGAAGCCGGCGCCTCCGTAGAACTGAAGTAAATGGGGTCTGACCCCAGTAACCACGCGGGCTAACGCCCTTTGGTTGCGCTTGAGGGGGTCTGACCCCTCTCGCGCAACTCCGCGCCTTGGGCCGGTGTTGTATATTCATCGGTCGCGCCTTTTTCCGCGAACCTGCGCGGGTTCGCACACATTTCGACCATCTGAGGAGTCGCCCAGTTGGCCAGAGTTCATGCTGCCCCTGTCACGCGGAGGTCATTTTCACGACTTCCGGAACCCTTCGAAGTACCGCATCTGATCGATATCCAGCGTCGCTCCTTCGAGGCTTTGACCTCGGAGAAGGGAATGCTGCGCGAAACGATCGACGACATTTCGCCGATCGAGGACTACACCGGAAACCTGGCGATCGTCTTTGGCGATCTCCAATTCGGTGAGCCGGCGAACACGGTGGCGGAGTGCCGCGAGAAGGACGTCACCTACTCGCGCCCGCTGAACCTCAAGGTCGCCTTCCAGAACCGCGAGACGGGAGAGATCCGTGAGCAGACCGTCTTCATGGGCGACTTCCCGTGGATGACGGAACGCGGCACGTTCATCATCAACGGCACGGAGCGCGTCGTCGTGACGCAGCTCGTCCGCTCCCCCGGCGCCTATGTGATGGAGCCGAAGGACCGCGAGAAGCAGGTCTTCATCGCGAACCTCATGCCCTCCCGCGGCTCGTGGCTCGAGTTGGAGATCGACAAGAAGGGCCTGGTCTTCGCCCGCATCGACCGCAAGCGCAAGTTGCCGGTCACCGTGCTTTTGCGCGCGATGGGCTACGAGACCGACGAAGAGATCCTCGCTCTGTTCGACAACTCCGTCTACATGCGACACACCGTCGCCAAGGACACGGAGGCCACGCAGACGACCGAAGGCGCCCTCATCGAGCTCTTCAAGAAGCAGCGTCCGGGCGAGCCGCCCTCGGTGGACGCCGCGAAGGCGCTCCTCGAGCAGCTCTTCTTCGATCCCAAGCGCTACGACCTCACCAGGGTCGGCCGCTACAAGCTGAACGCCCGCCTCGACCTGGACGTCGACCTCGAGCACCGAACGCTCACCAAGGACGACATCGTCGCGCTGATCAAGGAGCTCGTCTCACTTCCGAAGCTCCTCGGCGTGCCGGAGGAGATCGACGAGGAGAACCCGATCAAGGACTACGCCGCCGAGGCGATCACGTACTCGCGTGAGCCCCTGAAGGACCACCTCGACGAGTACGAGCACTTCGGCAACCGCCGCCTCCGCACGGTCGGCGAGCTGATCCAGGACGCGTTCCGGGTCGGCCTCTACCGCATGGAGCGCGTCGTCCGCGAGCGCCTCACCACCGAGGACGCGGACGCGATCACCCCGCAGACCATCATCAACATCCGCCCGGTTGTCGCGGCGCTCAAGGAGTTCTTTGGCTCCTCGCAGCTCTCGCAGTTCATGGACCAGACGAACTCGCTGTCCGGCCTGCGGCACCGTCGCCGCCTTTCGGCGCTTGGCGCCGGCGGCCTCACCCGCGAGCGCGCTCCGATCGAGGTTCGCGACGTACACCCGACCCACTACGGCCGGATGTGCCCGATCGAGACCCCTGAGGGACCGAACATCGGTCTGATCGGATCGCTCTCGTCCTACGCCCAGATCTCCGAGCACGGGTTCGTCACGACCCCGTACCGCGTCGTCAAGGACGGCACGGTGACCGACGAGGTCCTCCACCTCGACGCAACGCAGGAGGAGGAGAAGATCATCGCCCAGGCGTCGGCCGAGGTCGACCCCAAGTCGCAGAAGCTCAAGGGACCCCTGGTCTCCTGCCGCGTCGGCGAGGGCGAAGTAGGTCTCATGCCGCCGAAGCAGGTCGATTTGATGGACGTCTCGCCGACCCAGGTCTGGTCGGTGACGACCGCGCTCATCCCGTTCCTCGAGCACGACGACGCCAACCGCGCGCTCATGGGCTCGAACATGCAGGCCCAGGCCGTGCCGCTTCTCAAGCCGGAGGCTCCCCTCATCGGAACCGGCATGGAGCGCCGCGCCGCGGTGGACACCGGCGACGTCACCGTCACCGCGAAGGCCGGACAGGTCGATTACGTGGACGCCGAAAAGGTCGTCGTCTCGCACGGCAACGCAAAGGACGAGTACGACCTCGACAAGTTCCGCCGCTCGAACCAGGGCACGCTGATCCACCAGACGCCGATCGTGAATGTCGGCGACAAGGTGACGCCAGGCGACGTCCTTGCCGACGGCTCATCGACGGCCGGTGGCGAGATCGCGCTGGGTAAGAACTGCCTGGTCGCCTTCATGTCCTGGGAGGGCTACAACTTCGAGGACGCGATCATCCTCTCGGAGCGCCTTGTCAAGGACGACGAGCTCACCTCGATCCACATCGAGGAGTACGAGATCGACGCCCGCACGACCAAGCTCGGCGACGAGGAGATCACCCGCGACATCCCGAACCGCTCGGAAGAGTCGCTTCGGAACCTCGACGAGCGCGGCATCGTCCGCATCGGCGCCGAAGTCCAGTCCGGCGATCTTCTGGTCGGCAAGGTCACGCCGAAGGGCGAGACCGAGCTGACGGCTGAGGAGAAGCTGATCCGCGCGATCTTCAAGGAGAAGGCTCGCGAGGTCCGCGACACCTCCCTCAAGGTCCCGCACGGCGAGGGCGGAGTCGTCATCGACGTCATCACCTTCGACCGCGAGGAGGGCGACGACCTCGCTCCGGGCGTCAACAGCCTGGTGCGCGTGTTCGTCGCGACCAAGCGCAAGATCGCGGAGGGCGACAAGCTCGCCGGCCGCCACGGCAACAAGGGCGTCATCTCCCGGATCGTTCCGGAGGAGGACATGCCCTTCCTTGCCGACGGCACTCCCGTCGACGTCATCCTCAACCCGCTCGGCGTGCCGAGCCGTATGAACATCGGCCAGATCCTCGAGACGCACCTCGGGTGGGCCGCCATGAACGGCTGGTACGACGACGGCACCGAGGCGTACAAGAACATCGAAGACACCAACGGTCGCGTCTATGTCGCGACCCCCGTGTTCGACGGTGCGAGCGTCGAGGAAGTCGATGACGCGCTGGTCAACTGGCAGGAAGAGCACGCTGAGCGAGGCATCGACCTCGGACTCGACAAGTCGGCACGCGCCGGCGCCCGCTCCGCGGGTCGTGCCCAGCTCTACTCGGGCCGCACGGGCGAGCCTTTCGAGGGCAAGGTCACGGTCGGCGCGATGTACATCCTGAAGCTGCTCCACCTTGTGGACGACAAGATCCACGCCCGGTCGACAGGCCCCTACTCCCTGGTCACCCAGCAGCCGCTGGGCGGTAAGGCGCAGTTCGGTGGCCAGCGGTTCGGTGAGATGGAGGTCTGGGCGCTCGAGGCATACGGAGCCGCGTACACGCTCCAGGAGATGCTCACGGTCAAGTCCGACGACACCGTCGGCCGCGTCAAGGCCTACGAGTCGATCGTCAAGTCCGAGAACATCGCCGAGCCGTCAGTGCCGGAGTCGTTCAAGGTGCTCCTCAAGGAAATCCAGGCACTCTCCCTCGACGCGACGCTTGTCGCCGAGGAGGGCGAGGTGGACCTCGGCGAGGAGGACGACGAGCTCCTGCGCGCGGCTGAAGAGCTGGGCATCGACCTCTCAGGCGTTCGCGCCGACGGGGCCGGCAACGGCGCCGCCGACGAGCAGACAGAGGGCTCAGAAGCAGGGACAGCCAAAGAAGCCGAAGCGGAGGCCAAGTAAATGAGCATGGACATCAATAATTTCGACGCGATCGAGATCGGCCTCGCTTCCTCGAAGAAGATCCGTGGCTGGAGCCACGGCGAGGTAACGAAGCCGGAGACCATCAACTACCGGACGCTCAAGCCCGAGAAGGACGGCCTCTTCTGCGAGCGCATCTTCGGTCCCACCAAGGACTGGGAGTGCTACTGCGGCAAGTACAAGCGCGTCCGCTACAAGGGCATCGTCTGCGAGCGCTGCGGCGTCGAGGTCACCCGCTCGAAGGTCCGCCGTGAGCGGATGGGCCACGTCGACCTGGCTGCGCCCGTCTCCCACATCTGGTTCTTCAAGGGCGTTCCCTCGCGAATCGGCTACCTGATCGACATGGCTCCGAAGGAGCTCGAGAAGGTCCTCTACTTCGCCGCGTCGATCATCACGCACGTCGATGACGAGGCGCGCACCAAGGACCTCACGAAGCTCGAAAAGGAAGTGAACAAGGTCCTGGACGGCCTGCGCGCCGAGCGCGAGCAGCGAGTCCAGGAGCTCACGGAGTCGCTCTCCCGCCGTACCGCGTGGCTCGAAGGCGAGAACGCCAAGCAGGGCTGGGATGGGGAAGACGAGCTGTGGGCCGAGAACCTTGGCTTCACGAACCCCAAGAAGCTCGACGACGCCGAGCGCACGAAGGCGCTGAAGGAAGTCAAGAAGGCGCTCGATTCCGAGATCGGCGACACCGAGGCATACATCGACGACGCCATCGAGCGCATGGAGCAGGTCTGGGAGATCTTCCAGACCATGAAGGTCCAGGACGTCATCAACGACGAGGCTGTCTTCCGCGAGCTCAAGGAGCGCTTCGGCTCCCCGTTCGGCTGGGGCGAGTACTTCCGTGGCGGCATGGGCGCAGAGTCCATTCGCGACCTCCTCGAACAGGTGAACCTCGAGGCGGAGATTGAGGAGCTCGAGCAGACGATCAACACCTCGAAGGGCCAGAAGCAGGCCCGCGCCGTGAAGCGACTCAAGGTCGCCTCGGCCTTCCACAACTCCGAGAACAGGCCGGAGTGGATGGTCCTCGACTGCGTGCCCGTGATCCCGCCGGAGCTGCGCCCGATGGTGCAGCTGGACGGCGGACGGTTCGCGACGTCGGACCTGAACGACCTCTACCGCCGCGTCATCAACCGCAACAACCGCTTGAAGCGTTTGTTGGACCTCGGCGCGCCCGAGATCATCGTGAACAACGAGAAGCGGATGCTCCAGGAGGCCGTCGACGCGCTGTTCGACAACGGCCGCCGCGGCCGCCCGGTGACGGGCCCCGGCAACAGGGCGCTGAAGTCGCTCTCGGACATGCTGAAGGGCAAGCAGGGCCGCTTTAGGCAGAACCTGCTCGGTAAGCGCGTGGACTACTCGGGCCGCTCGGTCATCGTGTCGGGCCCGAGCCTCAGGCTCCACCAGTGCGGCCTGCCGAAGCTGATGGCTCTCGAGCTGTTCAAGCCGTTCATCATGGCCCGCCTCGTCGAGCGCAAGGCCGTGCAGAACATCAAGGCGGCGAAGAAGATGGTCGACTCGATGGTGCCGGAGGTGTGGGACGTCCTCGAAGAGGTCATCCACGAGCACCCCGTGCTCCTGAACCGCGCGCCAACGCTTCACCGCCTGGGCATCCAGGCCTTCGAGCCGGTGCTGGTCGAGGGCAAGGCGATCCGGGTCCACCCGCTTGTCTGCCACGCGTTCAACGCGGACTTCGACGGCGACCAGATGGCGGTGCACGTGCCACTCTCAGCCGAGGCTCAGGCCGAGGCTCGAGTGCTCATGCTCTCGTCGAACAACATCCTCTCGCCCGCGCACGGACAGCCCCTGGCGACACCGTCGCAAGACATGGTCCTGGGCATCTACTACCTCACCTACGCATCCGAGGATGTCTCCGAGATCGACGTCACGAAGCTGAAGAAGAAGCCGCATCCGTTCCGGACGGCGCAGGAGGCAGAGCTCGCGTACGAGCGCGGCCTCGTGCAGCTCCAGGACTACGCCGAGTACAGGCGTGCCGGCAACGATCATCATGTCCTGACCACCGTCGGGCGGATCATCTTCAACGACGCCGTCGAGCGCGCGCTCGCCGACGCGCTTGATTCAGAGTGGGATCCGGACTCGTACACCTTCGTCAACAAGACGTTGAACAAGAAGGAGATCAACGCCATCGTCGGCCTCCTGATCGAGTCGTATGGCGCTGGTGCGATCGCGCAGGCGCTCGATGCCTTCAAGGAGCTCGGGTTCCACTACGCGACCCAGGCCGGCATCACGATCGGGAAGAACGACGTCATCTCGCCTCCCTCGAAGGAAGCCATCCTCGAGGGCTATGAGAAGAAGGCGTCGGGGATCCTCTCCGAGTACGAAGAGGGCTACATCACCGCCGACGAGCGTAAGGAGCGGGTGACGCAGCTGTGGAACGAAGCGACCGACGAGGTTGCCGAGGCCATGCAGAAGAACCTGGAGGAGCTGAACCCCATCTTCATGATGGCCAACTCCGGCGCCCGCGGTTCGTTCAAGCAGATCCGCCAGCTGGCGGGCATGCGAGGCCTGATGGCCAATCCGAAGGGCGAGATCATCGAGCGCCCGATCAAGGCCAACTTCATGGAAGGCCTGACCGTGCTCGAGTACTTCATCTCCACCCACGGCGCCCGTAAGGGTCTTGCGGACACCGCCCTGCGCACCGCCGACTCGGGTTATCTGACCCGTCGTCTGGTCGACGTTGCTCAGGACGTGATCGTCCGCGCCGAGGACTGCAAGACGAAGGACTTCATCGAGATGCCCGTCATGATGGACGGCTCCCCGAACATCAACCTGCTCGGTCGATTCTCTGCGAAGAAGTTCGCCACCAAGCGCGGCCGCGAGCTCCTCAAGCGAAATCAGGAGATCGACAAGCCGGAGCTGGCCGAGATGGCCGAGGCCTTGGCCGGCGAGGACGGCGCCACGGTGCCGGTCCGCTCCCCGCTCAAGTGCGAGCTCGACTCGGGCTTGTGCCGACACTGCTACGGCCGCGCGCTTGCGACCGGCAGCCTCGTCGAGATGGGCGACGCGGTGGGGATCATCGCCGCCCAGTCGATCGGAGAGCCCGGTACCCAGCTCACCATGCGCACCTTCCATACGGGAGGCGTCGCCGGGCTCGACATCACGCAGGGCTTGCCCCGCGTGGTTGAGCTCTTCGAGGCGCGCAAGCCAAAGGGTCTGGCGCAGATCGCCGTGGTCGAGGGCAAGGTCTCCGTCGAGGAGAACGACAAGGCGGTCGTGATCACGATCACCGACTCAAAGGGTGAGGAGCACGACTACAAGCTGCCTCCGCGCTCCCGTCTATACGTCAAGCACGGCGACAAGGTCGAGGCGGGAACGCAGCTCAATGAGGGCTCGCTCTACCCAGCCGAGGTGCTCGAAGTCCAAGGGCGCACCGAGACGGAGCAGT
The DNA here is from genome assembly GCA_963786495.1 of uncultured bacterium. Taxonomy (GTDB): domain Bacteria; phylum Actinomycetota; class Thermoleophilia; order Solirubrobacterales; family 70-9; genus JALZKA01. Next base: position 1,302,360 of record CAWAZL010000002.1, read on the forward strand.
ACATCGTCGCCGAGGTCCAGCGGGTCTACAAGTCCCAGGGCGTCGACATCAATGACAAGCACATCGAGGTCATCGTGCGCCAGATGATGAAGAAGGTCGAGATCGAGTCGAAGGGCTCGACCAGCCTGCTTCCTGGTGCGCTGGAGGACCGTCACAAGCTCCAGACCTTGAACAAGAAGGTCAAGGAGGAGAAGGGCACTCCGGCCAAGGGCAAGGAGCGCATCCTCGGGATCACCAAGGCATCGCTCGCCACGGAGTCCTTCCTCTCGGCAGCCTCCTTCCAGGAGACGACGAAGGTGCTGACGGACGCGGCCCTCGAAGGCAAGCGCGACCGCCTGGTCGGCCTCAAGGAGAACGTGATCATCGGGAAGCTGATCCCGGCGGCCACCGGCCTCCGCCACTACCGCACGCTCGAGATCGAGCCCGTCGAGCCGGCTCAGCGGCCGGACGAGGAGCTCCTCGACGCCGACGAGCTCGCAGCCGAGCTCGGACTCGGCGAGAACGGCGGCGAGGCTGATCTCGAGGGCTTCGGCCCCTCGTTCGCTGAGGAGCTCGAGGAGCTCGCTCAGGAGATCGAGGGCGGCGACTCCTCCTCAAACGGCGGCTAGCACCCGGCCGAATCACTCTGCACGAGCCCGGGACTAGGTGTAGTCTCGGGCTCGATGCGTTTGCGTGCGGGGAGACGGGGAGTGGTTGCGGGGGTCGTTGGCCTCGCGGTGGTATTTGCCGGCACGGCGCTTGGGTCGCAAAAAGGCTCGCTCAAGCCTCAGGACTGCATCATCGTCGGCACGGATCCGGCGTGCGGCGAGTCGGCGGCCCAGATGCTGAATCCCGACGGGATGGCGATCAGCCCGGACGGCAAGAACGTCTATGTCGCCAACGATGGCCAGAACACGGTTTCGAACCTCGAGGTAAAGGGCGATGGGTCGCTGAAGTACGGCGACTGTGTTGGCGATGACAGCGTGGTCACGGGTTGCGCCGAGGAGGCGACGGGCGGCCTGTTCGGCGTTGAGAACGTGGCCGTCAGCCCCAACGGCAAGTACGTCTTCGCTGTCTCGGATGCCCATCAAGCCGTGGCGCTCTTGAAGCGCAACAACGACGGGTCGCTCAACTTCAAGAGTTGTGTCAGCTCGGTCGCCATGAGCACCGAGTGCGAGGACGACACCGCGGTCGCGCTCTCCGACGTCCAGGGGGTGGTCGTGAGCCCCGACAACAAGCACGTCTATGTGGCCAGCACCATCAGCAACGCCGTTGAGTGGTTCAAGATCGCCGCAGGAGGAACGCTGGAGCCGAAGGGTTGCGTCTCCGATGCCTCCGCGAGCCTTTGCCCGGCGACCATGCCGGGCCTGGACGAGGCCGAGAACCTGGCCATCTCACCGGATGGGAAGAGCGTCTACGTGCCGGCAGAGGACGGCATGCTCGCGATCCTCGACCGGAAGCCGAGCGGCAACCTCGAACCGGTGCACTGCTGGGGCGACGACGACCTCGTCACTCCCTGCACGAAGACGGCCGACGGGCTGGACCAGGCGGACACGGCGGTGGTCTCGAACGACGGCAAGAACGTCTATGTCGCCGGCGAGGGCGAGGGCGTCGCAGTCTTCGAGCGCAAGGGCAACGGCCAGCTCAAGGACGTGGAGTGCCATGCGGACCTCGGGGACTGCAAGAACGTGAGCGGTCTCAACGGCGCCTCCGGGGTGGCCATCTCGCCAAACGACGAGTTCGTCTACGCAGTGGGAGACCAAAGCGGCGTGCATTCGTTCGCCCGGGACCCTTCGGGCAAGCTGAAGAAGCGCGGCGATTGCATCCGGAACACCGGGGGGCCTGGCAGCTGCCCTAAGGAGACGGGAGGGCTGCTCGGGGCCGAAACGATCGTCGTAGGCAAGGGCGGAAACTTCGTCTACGTCGGCGCCGAAGGCGGCGGGACCGTCGCCTGGCTTGAGGTGAAGAAGTAGCCGCTAGGCGCCGACGCGGCGGTCGCCGCGCGGTTTGACGACCAGCGGACGCCGCGCCTCGTGGCCGTCGCCCGGAAGCGGCAGCGCGTCGGGGTGCGGGCCGCCGCGGCGCGGGCCGCGCGGGCGCTTGGGCTGACGGCGGAAGCGGCCGAAACGGTGCTCTTCCGCGCCTGAATCGGGCGTCTCATCGGGCTCCGTCTCAGCGTGAAACGCCCACCAGACGAGGTACAGAAGCAGGCCGACGGGGATCTTCAAGATCACCATCAGAAAGAAAATCGGGACCCAGCCCTCCACCGGGATCATGTTACCCCCGCGTACGGGGGCGTGCCAATAGGGGCTGCACCCTATTTAAGGGCTCGTCCGATCGGGGGAAGCATCATTCGTCCACTCTCCGCCGATAGGGGGATGCCGAATACCTCAAATCGGCCGATCTAGATAGTGCGTCGGAAGGTGCGACAGGTGTACCCGACCAAAGGGGAGACGCATGATGACGTTCGCTGTCAGCTTCATGGCCAGCATCGTGGTGGCCATCCCCATTGGTTCGTCATCAGGCGTGATCGGCGAGGCAGCGCCCGAGGAGGGGCCGCCACAGCCGCTGGCGACGGAATGCCCGGTGCCGGATCCGGCAGGCCCGGTGATGGTCGAGCCCGTCGAGGTTCGCGGCGCCGACTGCCACGACCTCAACAACGTCATGCCGTGGGGCTCCGAGATCCCGATGGGCGAACCGCCCATGATCTGCGAGCCGTACGAGGCGACGGTCGAAAGCTGCTCGACCTTCGCGAGCTAGACGGCTAGGAACTGACGGCCTGCAGCTCGTCCGCCCAGGACAGGATGGCGTCAACCTGGGCGTCCGTGAGGCCGATTTCAGACTCGGTCGGCACCAGGAGCGTTGGGGCGCTCCGCTCTGCCGCCCACGCATGACAGCTCTCGTCGAGCGAGTCGTCGATCCACGCGAGCGGCCGGCCCTGCGCGAACTCGTCGAGCGCCTCGAGCTTCCAGTGCGCCGTGCCGAAGCGAGCGCGTCCGCCGAAAGTCAGCGCAGGCAGGTCGTCGGGCAGGCCGAGGAGGTGAGGAAGATGGTCATTTGCGCGGTCCTCCCATCCTGTCGCCCAAACCATCTCGAAGTGATCGGCGAGTCGCATCAGGCGCGGGCCCACCCCTTCGGCGATGCAGTGGGCGACCCCGTCGATCAGGTGAAAGTTGCCGGGAACCTGGTCCAATGGGCCGTCGAAGCCGAACAGGCTGATCACGCCGTCGACGTCTACGGCAAGCACCGGCCAGTCGGAATCCCCACTCACATGGCTCAGGCTAGCCACCCTTCACCCGCTACCATCCTCGGCCGTGCCGTCGACCAATCAGCTCATCCGCAAAGGCCGCAGGACGCCTCTCAAGAAGGTGACGACGCCTGGTCTCAAGTCCGGGCAGGGCCGCAAGAAGCGCAGCTCGGCACCTCAGCGCCGTGGTGTTTGCACTCGCGTCTATACCGCCACGCCGAAGAAGCCGAACTCCGCGCTTCGCAAGGTCGCCCGCGTGCGTCTGACGAACGGCATGGAAGTCACTTGCTACATCCCCGGCGAGGGGCACAATCTTCAGGAGCACTCGGTCGTGCTCGTCCGCGGCGGCCGCGTCAAGGACCTCCCGGGCGTTCGCTACAAGGTGATCCGCGGCACCCTCGACGCTTCCGGCGTCTCGGACCGCAAGCAGTCCCGCTCGATGTACGGCGTGAAGAAATAGATGAGCGACTTGTCGCGAAACCACATTGCCCCTAGTGGCAACGGAATCATCTAGTGCCCCGTAGAGCGAGAGCACCGCAGCGTCCGGTCAACCCGGACGCGCAGCACCGCAGCCGCCTCGTGCAGCAGGTCATCAACAAGGTGATGCTCCACGGAAAGAAGGCGACCGCCGAGGAAATCGTCTACGACGCCCTTTCGATCGTCGGCGAGCGCACCGGCCGCCCGCCGGTCGAGGTCCTCGACGAGGCCGTCACGGAGCTGACCCCGAACCTCGAGGTCAAGTCTCGCCGAGTCGGCGGAGCCACCTACCAGGTGCCGATTGAAGTCCCCGCCCGCCGCGCCCGCACCCTCGCGGTGCGCTGGCTCGTCTCGTTCGCGCGCAACCGCAACGAGAAGTCGATGTCCGACCGCCTAGCCCGCGAGATCATGGACGCGACGCAGCAGCAGGGCGGCGCCTGGAAGCGGAAGGACGACATCTTCCGCATGGCGCAAGCGAATAAAGCATTCGCTCACTACCGCTGGTAGGACCGAGCGCGAGCCCTACTCCCCGCCCGAGCCCTTCACTGCCGGAGCCTTCGCCTTCGGCGTGCCGCTTCGGAAGAGCTTGCCTCGCAGCGATTCGAGTTGCTCCGACGACATCGTCGCCAGGGCTGCGCCCGATAAGGCGAGGCCGAGCGCTCCCAGCATCTCGAGCCAGAAGCCGCCCTGGGGAACCGCCTCGGCGTCGATGAAGGACTGGCGCGCGTCGTCGAGGGTGCCAACCTGGCCGGCGTCGGGCAGGTCGGTGATGAGGAAGATGAGGAGGGCCATGACGCCCATGACGGCGACGCCCAGGGCCGCGGGGCGGGAGCCGGCCCAGACCGTCGCGATCGTGAGCAAGATGGCGAAGCCGGCGATCACGAACATCGCGTTGCCGTGGCGGTCGCCGGCCGACTGGGCCTGAAGCGGCTCGGCGCCGGGCGGGGTGAACTCGAACATCGTCATGAGCTCGGAAGCGCACAGGATTGCCGCCGACGCGATGCAGGCCCACGGCAGCAGGCGCTCGAGGCGGCTGGCTGTCATTGCCCCGCCTCCGCAGCGCGTCTGAAGCCGCGTGGGCGGAACCGCCGCCACGCGCTGTCCTTCGAGCGCGCAGAGCTCTCCCGGGCCGGGCGGGAGGTCTTCTCCGGATTTAGGACGCGGACGAGCACGACTGCGAGGAGGATGAGGACGATGCCGGACACGAGTTGCGCCCAGAAGCCCGTCAGGAGCTCGGCCGTCACGCTCACGTAGGCGACTTGGTCGTTGCCCTTGTCCAGGCCCTCGGGCCGATCGACGAGCAGGCTGATCGCGACGACCGCGATGCCGACCGGGATCAAGAGGCGTGCGAGGCCGGGCCGGCCGCGGGCGCTGAAGAGGACGAGCAGTGCCGCAGCGATCGCAAGCGGCACCCCGATCCATGAGTGCGAACTCCCCAGCGTCTTCGTCGTCACCTCGGGCGCGGGGGCGACGTCCTCGAGTCCCTTGTACGCGTCGGTTCCCACCGAGACCGCGCTGAGGTCGGCCCACTGGGAGCCCGCAAGCGCCACGGCGGTCAGGAGCGCGACCGCAACGGTGACCCGCGCCGGAGTCGCGGCGCGCTGGGCCCAGGCAACGCAGCGGCCGGCCAGCCGCCAGGTGCGAACGAGGTAGGGCCAGACCCGGAGCCAAGCAGCCAGGACCCAGCGGCCGAGCCATTCCGCAATGCGCATGTAGAGGGCGAGCGGGATCCGCACCAACTCGCCGGCGATTCCAAGCAGCTCAGCCCCACTGCGCTTCGCGACGGATGCGATGGTGCCGACCCGGTCCTTCGTGGCCTCGCGCCGCCCCGCGGGCTTCACGGCCGGGCGCTTCAAGGCGGCGCGCAGCCCCGTGCTCTTCGCGGCCGCGCGCTTCTTGTCCGCCCGTTTGGCGGCGCGTTCGCGCGCACTCGGACGCGAGGGCTCTGAGGCCCTTGAACCTGGCTTTCTCAGCCGCATTTGGAGCTAATCGGGGGCCTCAAGGTGCTGCTATAGTCAGGCGTCGCTCGCGGCCCGGCCCGAAAGGGCCTTTTTTATGCCCTTGGGGCGTCCGCCGAGCGAAGCCGGACCTCCTCTCGGACCACACTCTTTCAAAAGAACCATGCCACGCAACTTCCCACTAGAAAAAACTCGCAACATCGGAATCATGGCGCACATCGACGCGGGTAAGACCACGACGACCGAGCGCATCCTCTATTACACCGGCCGCACCCACAAGATGGGCGAGGTTCACGAGGGTGCTGCCGTCATGGACTGGATGGAGCAGGAGCAGGAGCGCGGCATCACGATCACCTCGGCCGCGACCGCATGCGAGTGGAAGGACCACCGCATCAACATCATCGATACGCCCGGCCACGTCGACTTCACCGTCGAGGTCGAGCGCTCGCTCCGCGTGCTCGACGGCGCGATCGCCGTCTTCGACTCCGTCGCCGGCGTCGAGCCCCAGTCCGAGACCGTTTGGCGCCAGGCCGACAAGTACAAGGTCCCGCGCATCGCCTTCATCAACAAGATGGATCGCGTCGGCGCCGACTTCCACCGCTCCGTCCAGACGATGAAAGACCGGCTTGGAGCAAACCCGCTTCCCATCCAGCTTCCGATCGGCGCCGAGGACCAGCTCAAGGGTGTCGTCGACCTAATCGAGAACAAGGCGCTCGTCTGGCACGACGAGCTCGGTACCGAGTTCGAGTACGAGGACGTCCCCGCCGAGATGGCCGACGAAGTCCACGAGGCGCGCGACGCGCTGATCGCCGCCTGCGCCGACTATGACGACGAGCTCGCGGAGATGTACTTGGACGAGCAGGAGATCCCCCACGATCGGATCGCGAAGTCGCTTCACCGGGCAACCATGGACCTGAAGATCACGCCCGTCCTTTGCGGCTCCGCCTTCAAGAACAAGGGCGTCCAGCCCCTGCTCGACGCGATCGTCGAGCTCCTTCCCTCGCCGCTCGAGGTGCCGCCGCTCTCCGGCTTCATCCCCAACAAAGACGGGTCCGAGGGCGAGTCGACCGAACGGCCGCCCGACGACTCGGCGCCATTCGCAGCGCTCGCCTTCAAGGTCATGTCCGACCCCTTCGTCGGCAAGCTCACCTACTTCCGGGTCTACTCGGGCAAGCTCAGCTCGGGCAGCCGGGTCCTGAATGCAACCGGCGGGCGCACCGAGCGCATCGGCCGCCTTCTGATGATGCACGCGAACCACCGCGAGGACATCGAGGAGTGTTACGCGGGCGACATCCTCGCCGGCGTCGGCCTCAAGCAGACGTCAACCGGAGACACGCTCTGCGCCCCCGACGCGCCTGTCGTGCTCGAGCAGATCGTCTTCCCCGAGCCCGTGATCGCCGTGGCAATCGAGCCGAAGACCAAGTCGGACCAGGAAAAGCTCGGCTCCGGCCTCGCCCGTCTCGCCGAGGAGGACCCCACCTTCCAGATCGAGACCGATGAGGAGACCGGCCAGACCGTCATCCACGGCATGGGCGAGCTCCACCTCGAGGTCCTGGTCGATCGCCTGCTTCGCGAGTTCTCGGTCGAGGCGAACGTCGGGCGTCCGCAGGTCGCCTACCGCGAGACGATCCGCGACCGCTCCGACAAGGTCGTTGGCCGTTTCGTCCGCCAGACCGGCGGCCGCGGCCAGTTCGGCCACGTGGTCATCAACATGGAGCCCGCCCCCGAGGAGGGTTTCGACTTCGTCAACAAGATCAAGGGCGGCGCCATCCCCTCGGAGTACATCCCCTCGGTCGAGCAGGGGATCGAGGAGGCGCTGGTCACCGGCGTCAAGGCCGGTTACCCCATGGTCGACGTCCGCATCGAGCTCGTCGACGGCTCGTACCACGACGTCGACTCCTCGGAGATGGCTTTCAAGATCGCCGGCTCGATGGCGGTCCAGGAGGCGGCACGCCGCTCGAAGCCCGTCCTGCTCGAGCCCGTCATGGCCGTTGAGGTTGTGACCCCCGAAGACTTCCTAGGTGACGTGATCGGCGACCTCTCCAGGCGCCGCGGCAAGGTCCAGGGCCAAGACCAGCGCGGCAATGCGCTGGCGGTCGAGGCCTACGTGCCGCTGTCTGAGATGTTCGGGTATGCGACGGACCTTCGTTCATCGACGCAGGGCCGCGCGAACTACTCGATGCAGTTCGAGCGTTACGAGGAAGTCCCGGGCAATATCGCGGAGGAGATCGTCGCGTCCCGATCGGGCGAGGCGACTGAGGCTGCGTAGCTATATTTCCCGGGTTCAGACCTAAAGAGAAATCAAAGACTTAAGAACAAGAGAACAAGGAGTTAGAGCGCCAAATGGCAGAGACTTTTGATCGCAGCAAGCCGCACGTAAACGTCGGCACGATCGGTCACATCGATCACGGGAAGACCACGCTGACGGCAGCGATCACGAAGGTGCTCGCGGAGGCCGGCGGTGGCGAGGCGAAGAGCTTCGAGGAGATCGACAACGCGCCCGAGGAGAAGGAGCGCGGGATCACCATCGCGACATCTCACGTCGAGTACCAGACGGAGAACCGCCATTACGCCCACGTCGACTGCCCCGGTCACGCCGACTACGTCAAGAACATGATCACGGGCGCCGCCCAGATGGACGGCGCAATCCTGGTCGTGTCCGCCGCTGACGGCCCGATGCCGCAGACGCGTGAGCACATCCTGCTCGCCAAGCAGGTCAACGTGCCGTACGTGGTCGTCTTCCTCAACAAGGTCGACATGGTTGACGACGAGGAGCTCATCGAGCTCGTCGAGGAAGAGGTCAAGGACCTGCTCAACGAGTACGACTTCCCGGGCGACGACACCCCGATCGTCAAGGGCTCCGCGCTCAAGGCCCTCGAGGGCGACGAGGCCGCCGTCGCGGCGATCATGGAGCTCGCGTCCACGCTCGACTCCTACATCCCGGAGCCCACACGTGACCTCGACAAGCCGTTCCTGATGCCTATCGAGGACGTCATGACCGTCCCGGGCCGCGGCACCGTTGTCACGGGCCGCATCGAGCAGGGCATCGTCAACACCGGCGAGGAAGTCGAGATGGTCGGCATCCACGAGCAGAGCTCGAAGACCGTCGTCACCGGCGTCGAGATGTTCCATAAGACGCTCGACCAGGGCCAGGCCGGCGACAACGCCGGTTGCCTCCTTCGCGGCACCAAGCGCGACGAGGTGGAGCGCGGCCAGGTGCTGTGCAAGCCCGGCTCGATCACCCCGCACACGAAGTTCAAGGCTGAGGTCTACTGCCTGAAGAAGGAGGAGGGCGGCCGCCACACCCCGTTCTTCTCGGGTTACCGCCCGCAGTTCTACTTCCGCACGACGGACGTCACCGGCATCGCCAACCTGCCCGAGGGCACGGAGATGGTCATGCCGGGCGACAACGTCGAGATGGAGATCGAGCTGATTCAGCCGATCGCCATGGACAAGGGTCTCCGGTTCGCCATCCGTGAGGGTGGCCGCACCGTAGGCTCAGGAGTCGTGTCTGACATAACCGAATAGTCAGACGCGCAGCGACGAACGGAGCTGGTCTCCAGTTCGCCGCCCGAGGGACAGGTCTCCGACCTTTCCCTCCGGGCCCTTCGGGCCCGAGAGTTCGTTTCAGACATAAAACCTTCCAAGTGACCGAGGCGGCGCTCCCGTTTTGAGCGGCGCCTCGATTACGCGAGAGGGTCCAGAAGAAAGCAGCAGCACCAATGGCGACAATCGCCACCAACAAAATTCGAATCCGGCTCAAGGCTTATGACCACGACGCGATCGATCGCGCTGCCCGCGAGATCGTTGACACGGCCGAGCGCACCGGCGCCACCGTCGCCGGTCCCGTGCCGCTGCCGACGGACAAGAACGTCTATTGCGTGATCCGCTCTCCGTTCAAGGACAAGGACTCGCGCGAGCACTTCGAGATCCGCACCCACAAGCGCCTGATCGACATCCATCAGCCCACCCCGAAGACGATCGACTCTCTTCAGCGCCTCGACGCGCTCCCAGCCGGAGTCGACATCGAGATCAAGATCTAGGGGGCGGCGGGCTTGGCGGCGATCATCGGCAAGAAGGTGGGCATGACCCAGCTCTTCCAGGAGGACGGCACGGTCATCCCGGTCACCGTCATCCAGGCCGGCCCCTGTCCGGTCACGGGCATCCGCTCGGACGAGCGCGACGGCTACACGGCCGTTCAGCTCGCCTTTGACGCGACCGAGGAGCGCAAGCTGACGAAGGCCGAGCTCGGCCACCTGAAGAAGGCCAACGCCGGCCCAATGCGCACGCTCGTCGAGTTTCGCGACGAAGACCTGGGCTCCGAAGAAGAGCTCAAGATCGGCGACTCCGCAACGGTCGAGCAGTTCGAGCCCGGACAGCGCGTGAAGGTCTCGGGCATCGCCATCGGAAAGGGCTTTCAGGGCACCATCAAGCGCCACGGCTTCGGCCGCGGCCCCGTCTCCCATGGTTCCCACAACGTCCGCGCCCCCGGATCAGTCGGAGCCTCCGCCGACCCGGCACGAGTCTTCAAGGGCGTTCGCATGCCGGGCCGGATGGGCGGCAAGCGCTCGACGCAGAAGGGCCTCGAGGTGATCGAGATCGACGCCGAGCAGAACCTCCTGATGGTCCGCGGCGCCGTCCCGGGTCCGAAGAACGGCACGCTGGAGGTCCGCACCGATGGCTGATCCCAAGGTCACCACGCTGGGCAAGCAGGCGAAGACCGCCCTGCCCGAGGCAGTTTTCACCGAACCGTTCCATGAGTCCTTGGTCCACGACGCCGCTCGCGCGGACGCGAATGCACGCCGGCGCGGAACGGCGTCCAGCCTCGGACGCGGCGAGGTCTCGATGACCGGCGCCAAGGCGTGGCGCCAGAAAGGCACCGGACGGGCCCGCGTAGGCGCGCTGAGCGTCGGCCACCGGCGCGGTGGCGGTCCCTCCTTCGGGCCGAAGCCGCGCGGCTACACGGTGAAGGTGAACCGCAAGGCCCGGCGCAAGGCGCTTCGCGCCGCCCTCACGGTCCACGCCGACCGCGACTCCGTTGCCGTGCTCGACGCCGCCGCGTACAGCGAGCCGTCGACCAAGACCGCCGCCGAGGCGCTTGCCAAGTGGGGCGCGCGCACCCCGACGCTCCTCGTCCTGGGCGCCGAGGAAGCCGACGTCCAAAAGAGCTTTCGCAACATCCCGGGCGTCACGGTCCTGCCGGCAGCCGCCGCGGGAGTCGTCGACGTGATCGGCCACCGCTCACTCGTGCTCACGCAGGCCGCCATCGACGTGTTCGAGTCAAGGTGCGGCGATGTAACGCGCGCGGGGTCTGGCCCTGAAGCCGCCGAGGCAGATGGGAGCGATTCGTAATGGAAGCGCGCACCATCCTCATCGAGCCGGTCGTCTCGGAAAAGAGCTACGCGCTCATGGCTGACGGCAAGTACACCTTCCGCGTCGACGATCGAGCCCACAAGACCCAGATCGCGCGTGCGGTCGAGGAGGTCTTCGACGTCACGGTCCTGAATGTGCGCACCCAGTCCATCCGGTCGAAGCCGAAGCGCCGTGGCCTCCACTCGGGCAAGACCCGCTCGTGGAAGAAGGCCATCGTGAAGCTGGCTCCCGGCGACCGCATTGAGCTCTTCGAAGGGGCGGTGGCTGACTGATGGCCATGCGCAAGACGAAACCGACCAGCCCGGGCCGGCGCTTCACGACGTACCAGAAGCGCGAGGAGGTTACGGCCACGCGCCCGCTCAAGGCGCTCACCAAGGGCAAGAAGTCGACCGGCGGGCGCAACTCCCGCGGTCGCGTCACTGCGCGCCATCGTGGCGGCGGAGCCAAGCGCCGCTACCGCGAGATCGACTTCAAGCGCTTGAAGGACGGCGTTCCGGCGAAGGTCGCGACGATCGAGTACGACCCGAACCGCACCACCTACATCGCGCTCCTCCACTACGCGGACGGCGCCAAGAGCTACATCCTCGCCCCCCAGGGCCTGGGCGTCGGCGCTGTGGTCCAGTCGGGCCCCGGCTCGGACATCCGCCCCGGCAACACCCTTGAGCTTCGCCAGATCCCGACGGGAACCATCGTCCACAACGTCGAGCTGATCGCCGGCCAGGGCGGGCGCCTCGGCCGCGCGGCGGGCACCTCGATCCAGGTTGTCGCAAAGGAAGGCGACACCGTGACGCTGAGGCTTCCCTCGTCCGAGATGCGCATGGTCCGCGCCGAATGCCGCGCGACCGTAGGCACGCTCTCGAACTCGGAGCACCAGAACGTGACTATCGGCAAGGCGGGCCGCAGCCGGCACAAGGGCATCCGCCCGCAGACCCGTGGTGTCGCGATGAACCCGGTCGACCACCCGCACGGTGGAGGCGAGGCGCACAAGACCCCAGGTGGCCATCCGCGCACTCCGTGGGGCAAGCCGACCCTCGGCTACAGGACCCGTAAGAAGGGCAAGGCTTCCAACGCGATGATCGTCCGCGGCCGCAGGCGCGGGAAGAAGAAGAGGTAATTTGATGAGCGACGTAAGGCGCGAAAGCAGCATGAGTGCCGGTGGGTATCTGGAAGGGGCACGCCGCTAATGGGGCGCAGCACCAAGAAGGGCCCGTTCGTCGAGGAGCGGCTGATGAGCCGCATCAACGCGATGAACGAGTCGAACCAGAAGAACATGGTCAAGACCTGGTCGCGGACATCGACCGTCTTCCCCGAGATGGTGGGCCACACCATCGCTGTCCACGACGGCCGCAAGCACGTACCCGTCTTTATCTCGGAGTCGATGGTCGGCCACAAGCTCGGCGAGTTCGCTCCGACCCGCACCTTCCGCGCTCATGGGGGCAAGGAGCGCTAATGGCAGCCGCCGCTGACAGCCCAGAGGCTCCCGTGGTGCGCGCTAGCGCCAAGTACCTCCGCATCGCTCCGCGCAAGGCGCGCCTGGTCGCCGATCAGGTGCGCGGCATGTCCGTGCCCGAGGCGCAGGAGCTCCTGGACTTTTCGACGCGCTCGGCGGCGCAGGACATTCGCAAGCTCATCGACTCGGCCGCGGCCAACGCCGAGAACAACCACGACCTGGTCGCCGACGAGATGGAGATCTCCGAGATCCGCGTTGACCAGGGCCCTACCCTCAAGCGCTGGCGCGCGCGGGCCAGGGGCCGCGCCACCCGCATCGAGAAGAAGACCTGCCACGTCTTCGTTGCCCTCACTCCTACCGACTAGATCGCGAGATTTCGTAATGGGTCAAAAAGTTCATCCTGAAGGCTTCCGAGTCGGCTACATCCATGACTGGAAGTCGAACTGGTTCAACCAGCGCGAGTTCGCGGACTATCTCAACGAGGACCTTCAGATCCGCGACCACATCGAGAACAGGCTCGCCCACGCCGGCCTTTCCGACATCACGATCGTGAAGCAGCGCGGCGAAATCACCGTGGACATCCACACGGCCCGCCCAGGCATTGTGATCGGCAAGTCTGGCTCCGAGGTCGACGCCCTGCGCCGCGACCTCCACAAGCTCACTTCCAAGCCGGTCAAGGTGAACATCAAGGAGATCAAGCGCCCCGAGCTCGACGCGAAGCTCGTCGCCCAGTCAATCGCCGAACAGCTTCAGAACCGGGTCGCCTTCCGCCGCGCCATGAAGCGCGCGTTGACCTCCGCCATGCGGTCAGGCGCCAAGGGCGTCAAGGTCCAGGTCTCCGGCCGCTTGGGTGGCGCCGAAATGGCGCGCACCGAGGGTTACTCGGATGGCCGCGTCCCCCTCCACACGCTTCGCGCCGACATCGACTACGGCTTCGTCGAGGCCAAGACCACGACCGGCCGGATCGGCGTCAAGTGCTGGATCAACAAGGGCGAGGTCATGCCCGAGGGCTACCGCACCGCCTCGGACGAGCTCGACGAGCTGCAGCCGCGCAACCGCAAGAAGCGCGACCGCGATCGCCGTCCCGCCCGCCCGGCCACCCCGGCCGCTGCGGCACCGGCGGCCCCCGCCGCTCCGGCCGCACCCGCGCCTGCTGCTCCGGCCGCACCCGCTGAGCCTGCGGCTCCCGCCCCGGCTGCGACAGCTGCGCCCGCGGCACCGCAAACCGAGGCACCGAGCGCGGGGTCTGACCCGACACCCTCTACGACGCCTGAACCCACCACCGACACGGGGTCTGACCCCGCAGTCGACGCGGGTAACGCAGACGCGCCGCCGGAAGGTGACGCCTGATGCTGGCTCCCAAGCGGGTCAAGTACCGCAAGCAGATGCGCGGCAAGCGCCGCGGTTTCGCGAAGGGCGGCTCCGACGTCAACTTCGGCGAGTACGGGCTGAAGGCCCTCGAGCGCGGCTGGGTCACCAACCGCCAGATCGAGGCTGCCCGTGTAGCCATGACCCGCAAGATCAAGCGCGGCGGCAAGGTCTGGATCAACATCTTCCCCGACAAGCCCTACACAAAGAAGCCGGCAGAGACCCGCATGGGCTCGGGCAAGGGCAACCCCGAGGGTTGGGTCGCCGTGATCAAGCCCGGCCGCGTCATGTTCGAGCTCTCAGGCGTTGACGAGGATCTCGCCAAAGAGGCAATGCGCCTCGCGGGCCACAAGCTTCCCGTAAAGACCAAGTTCGTAACGCGCGAAGGGGCGGAGCAATGAGGGCCTCCGACGTGCACGCACTTTCCGACCCCGACCTCGTCGAGGCCCTGCGCAACGCGCGCCAGGAGGCATTCAACCTGCGCTTTCGCCACGCGACCGGCGAGCTTGAGAACACCACTGGAATCGGCGCCGCCCGCCGTGACGTGGCGCGCCTGCTCACCGTCGCCCACCAGCGCGGGATCGACGTCGAGAAAGAACTGAGGGCCCATGGCTGAGGAAGAAGAAAACGTGGAAGAGACCGAAGAGACCCCCCAAACCGAAGCCGAGGAGACTCCGCAGGAAGACGCCCCTGAACCAGAGGCGTCAGAAGCCCCTGCCGGAGAAGAGGCCCCTGCTGAAGAACCGAGCCCGGGGTCTGACCCCGAAGCCGAAGCGGAACCAGCGGATGAGCCTGTTGAGGGGTCTGACCCCACAGACGCCGCGGTGTCCCCCGCCGAAGAGGTCGAGGAGGAGCCCGCTGACGAGCCCGCAGCCGCAGCGCCGGCAGCTCCCGCCGAGGACGAGGAGCCGGAGGAAAAGCTCCACCCCAAAGAACTCCGCAGACGCAGCCGTTCGACCCATTCGGGCGAGACACGCCCCCCGCGAAGCGGCGAAGAGCGCGTCACCGAGCGCGTCGAAGCCCGCCGCGCGAAGGCCATCGCCCGCAGCCGGCGCCGTGGCCAGGAGCGCGCGAAGCGTGGCGAGCCCGGACAGGGGACGCCCCCTGCCGAGCGCGAGCCCGGGGTGCGGAAGTCCCAGCTCGGGACCGTGGTCTCCGACAAGGCCGACAAGACCATTACCGTCCGCGTGGACATCGTCCGGCGCCACCGCCGTTACGAGAAGGTCGTTCGCCAGTCGGCGACCGTCCACGCTCACGACGAGCGCAACGAGGCTTCGGCCGGCGACGTCGTTCGCGTCATCGAGTCCCGTCCGCTCTCGAAGCTCAAGCGCTGGCGCCTGGTCGAAGTCGTGGAGAAGGCCCGATGATCCAGCAGGAATCCCGCCTCAGGGTCGCCGACAACTCGGGCGCCCGCGAGATCCTCTGCATCCGTGTCAAGGGCGGCCACCACCGCCGCTACGCCGGAGTCGGGGACATCATCACCGCCACGGTCAAGACCGCCACGCCTCACGGCGGCGTTCGTAAGGGCGAGGTCGTCCAGGCAGTCGTCGTTCGCACCCGCAAGCAGCTCGGCCGCTCCGACGGGACCTACATCGCTTTCGACGAGAACGCAGCGGTCCTGCTCGACGCGCAGAACAATCCGCGTGGGACCCGCATCTTCGGCCCCGTGGCCCGCGAGCTCCGCGAGAAGAACTTCATGAAGATCGTCTCCCTCGCTCCGGAGGTGCTCTAGATGCCCGCCAAGAAGCGCAAGCCCGAGCCGAAGGGCAAGCAGATGCGGATTCGCTCCGACGACACGGTCCTGGTCACGTCCGGCAAGGACAAGGGCAAGACCGGGAAGGTCCTACGCACGGAACCGGGGAGGCGCCGGGTCTACGTGGAGGGACTCAATATCGTGAAGAAGCACTCGCGTCCACGGTCCGTCAAGGACACGACGCGCGGCGATGCCGGCGGCATCATCGACCAGGAGGGCCCGATCCACGTCTCCAACGTGATGCTCGTGGACCCAACCGACAACAAGCCAACCCGGATCGGCGTCCGTCAGTCAGACGACGGCAAGCGCCAGCGCTACGCAAAGCGCACCGGGAACGCCCTCGATTAGGAACTTGATGGAAGCTTCAACAGCAACAGAAGAAAACGAGACCGAGGCGCCCGCCTCGCAAGCCGCGCCGCCGCCTCGCCTTCGCGAGCGCTACGAGGCGGAGATCGTCGACGCGCTCACGAAGAAGTTCGGCTACACGAGCCGCATGCAGGTGCCAGGCCTGGTGAAGATCACGCTCAACATGGGCGTGGGTGACGCCAAGCAGTCGACGCCCGTCCTCGAGGCCGCAACCGAGCAGCTCGCGACGATCGCGGGCCAGGCGCCCAGCGTCCGTCGTGCGCGCAAGTCGATTGCCTCGTTCAAGCTTCGAGACGGCATGCCCGTCGGTGTCGCCGTGACGCTTCGCGGCGCCCGGATGTGGGAGTTCCTCGACCGTCTCATCTCGATCGCGATCCCGCGTATCCGTGACTTCCGTGGCATGTCTGCCCGCGCCTTCGACGGCCGCGGCAACTACTCGATGGGAGTCCGCGAGCAGCTCATCTTCCCCGAGATCGACTACGACTCGATCGACGAGACCCGCGGTCTCGACATCGCCATCACCACGACGGCGCAGACCGACGAGGAGGGCTTCGAGCTCCTTCTCGCGCTCGGATTTCCGTTCTCACAAGACGGTCGCCCCGGCCAGGTCGACAAGGCCGCCGAGGAAGAGGAGGAGCGCCGCCACGAAGAGGCCCGCGAGCGCGCCGAGGCTGAACAGGCTGCTCTCGAGCAGCTCAAGGAAGAGAACCCCGAGGCTTACGAGAAGCCCGTCCGTGAGGACGAGGAGGAAGGCGAGGAATCGGGCGCGGGGTCTGACCCCTCCAACGAAGCCGCGGAGAGCCCTACAGACGCTGACACGGGGTCTGACCCCAAGGAGGACGACTAGCAGCATGGCTAAGACCTCGAAGATCGTCGCGAAGGAGCCCAAGTACTCGACGCGCAAGAAGAACCGCTGCCGCCGCTGCGGGCGCTCGCGTGCCTACTACCGCAAGTTCGGCCTGTGCCGGATCTGCCTGCGCGACGCCGCGCACAAGGGCTACGTGCCCGGAATGACCAAGTCGAGTTGGTAACCCTCTATGTGTCCAATGAGCGACGCAAGGCGCGAAACCAAATTTGCCCTAGTGGCAACGGAATAACTCTTTCTCATGCTTACTGATCCCATTTCCGACTATCTGACCCGAGTGCGCAACGCGCTGCGGGCCGAGCACCCCGACGTGGAGGTGCCGTCGTCGCGCCTGAAGAAGGAGATGACCCGCATCCTCAAGGAGCAGGGCTACATCGCCGACTTCGAGGTCGAGCCGACGCAGGTCGGAGAGGTCATCAAGATCCAGCTCCGCTACACGGACGGCCGCAAGCCGGTCATCACGGGCATCGAGCGCATCTCGCGCCCGGGCCGGCGCCGCTACACGGACAAGGGCCAGATCCCGCGCGTTATGGGCGGCATGGGCACGGCGATCGTCTCAACGTCCTCAGGCGTCATGACCGGCCACGAGGCAAAGGCAAAGGGAGTGGGCGGCGAAGTCGTCGCTTACGTCTGGTGATGGATCAGATGAGCGACGTAAGGCACGAAAGCATGTTCGACCTAGTGTCAACGGATTTTTCATGAGTCGTATTGGACGCATGCCCATCGAAGTGCCGGACGGCGTGACCGTCTCGGTCGACCCTGGCCGCGTTTCGGTCAAGGGGCCGAAGGGGGAGCTCTCCACCGTCGTCAGCCGTGACATGAAGATCACGGAGGGCGAGGGCGGCACGCTGACCGTCGAACGCCCCACCGACCGCGGCGAGCACCGCGCGCTCCACGGTCTCACCCGCAGCCTGGTCGCGAACATGGTCCAGGGCGTCACCGACGGCTACGAGAAGCGCCTCCAGCTCCAGGGCGTCGGCTACCGCGCCAACCTCCAGGGCAAGAACTTGAACCTCAGCGTCGGCTTCTCCCACCCCGTCCTGATTGAGGCCCCCGAGGGCATCGAATTCGAGACTCCTCAGCCGACCGACATCATCGTTCGGGGCATCGACAAGCAGCTCGTCGGCGAGATGGCCGCGCGCATCCGCCGCACGCGCCCGCCCGAGCCGTACAAGGGCAAGGGCATCCGCTACGCAGGCGAGCAGGTCCGCCGCAAGGTCGGAAAGAGGGCTTAGGTCATGGCTACGAAGACCAAGGGCCAACAGCGCCTTCGCCGCCGCCGCCGAGTCCGCGCCAAGGTGCGCGGAAGCGCCGAGCGCCCGCGCATCTCCGTCTTTCGCTCGAACCGCGGCGTAGCCGCGCAGCTGATCGACGACGACGCGGGCAAGACGCTCGCGGCCGTCTCGTGGACCGAGGACGAGCTTCGGAAGCTCGACCGCGCCGAGCAGGCGAAGAAGGCGGGGGAGCTTCTGGCCAAGCGAGCGCAGGACGCAGGCGTCAAGTCTTGCGTGTTCGACCGCGGCGGCTACCGTTATCACGGCCGGGTCGCCGCGCTGGCAGAGGGTGCGCGCGAGGGAGGCCTGGAGTTCTAATGAGCCGAGACCGCGAATACAAGACTGTGAGCCCGCAGGGGCTTGATCTCCAAGAGCGCGTGATCGAGATCAACCGCGTCGCCAAGGTCGTCAAGGGCGGCCGGCGCTTCTCGTTCACCGCACTCGTTGCCGTGGGCGATGAGCGCTCCGTGGTCGGCATCGGCTACGGCAAGGCGCGCGAGGTCCCGCTCGCGATCCAGAAGGCCGTCGAGAACGCCCGCAAGGACCTGATCGAGGTCCCCATGTACGGGCAGACGATCCCCCACAAGATCGTCGGCCGCTACGGCGCCGGCCACGTAGTCCTTCGCCCGGCCAGTCCGGGTACCGGCGTCATCGCCGGCGGTGGCGTTCGCGCCGTCCTCGAGCTTGCCGGCATCCGCGACGTGCTCTCGAAGTCGCTCGGCACCCAGAACCCGATCAACCTCGTCAAGGCCACGATGGACGGCATCCTCCAGCTCCGTCGACCCCAGGACGTCGCCAAGCTCCGCGGCCTCACGGTGAACCAGGTCCTGGGCCTCGACAAGATGGCCGAAGCCAAAAAGCTGAAGGAAGGCGAGAGCGCCGACGACGTCGACGTGACGCCGACGCCGGTTGCCGTCGCAGTCGGCGCCGGAGAAGCAGAGAGCGCGGAAGCACCGAGCGCGGGGTCTGACCCCGAAACCGAAGCGCCCGCGGCATCTGAGCCTGTTGAGGGGTCTGACCCCTCGGGTGATCGGGATGCCTGAGGTCCACCTGAAGCAGGTCCGCTCGCCCATCGGCTCGGACAAAAAGCAACTTGCGACCCTTCGCACGCTGAAGCTCGGCCGGATCGGCCGTGAGTCGAAGCTCGAGGACACGCCGCAGTTCCGCGGCGCTCTCGCGAAGGTCGAACACCTCGTGGAACGGGTTGAGGAGGGGTCAGACGCCAGAAGCAAGTCTGCGTCTAAGCCTGCCTCTGGCAAGGGGTCTGACCCCTCAGAAGGTTCAAAATAGTGCCGCGCCTCGACCCCGAAGAGATCGGCCTCGACACGATCCGCCCCAAGGCGGGCTCTCGCCATGCGCGAAAGCGCCTGGGCCGCGGCAAGGGATCAGGCCAAGGCAAGACCGCGGGCCGCGGCCATAAGGGCGCGGGCTCGCGCGCAGGCGCCAAGCGCCGCGTCGGCTATGAGGGCGGGCAGAACCCGATCCACATGCGGACGCGAAAGCTCAAGGGCCCGACCAAGAAGATGTCGATGCCCTTCGAGCCGTTTCGCACGCACACGCAGCCGGTGAACGTCGCAGACCTCGAGGCACGCTTCGACGCGGACGCCGAGGTCACCCCCGACACGTTGCGCGCCGCAGGGCTCGCTACGCGCCGCCATCCGGTGAAGGTGCTCGGGCGCGGCGACATCTCGACGAAGCTCACGGTCCGCGCGCACGGCTTCTCGGCATCGGCGCGCGAGAAGATCGAGGGTGCCGGCGGCACCTGCGAGATCATCGAGGGCTAGCCCTCAAATGCTTCAGACGATCCTCAACGCGTTCAGCGTCCCGGACATCCGGAAGAAGCTGGCGTTCACCGCGGCGATGCTGCTGCTCTACCGGCTCGGCGCCTACATCCCGGCGCCAGGCGTCGACGCATCGGCGCTCGAAGCCCTTCAGGAGAACTTCGCGGGGTCGAACATCCTGGGCTTCCTCAACCTCTTCTCGGGCGGTTCGCTCCAGCGGCTCTCGCTGTTCGCGCTGGGGATCATGCCCTACATCACCGCGTCGATCATCCTGCAGCTCCTCACGGTGGTCGTGCCGGCGCTCGAGCGCCTCTCCAAGGAGGGCGAGGTCGGCCAGCAGAAGATCACGCAGTACACGCGCTATCTGACCGTCGGCCTCGCGGCCGCGCAGTCGGTCGGCTACGTCTTCCTCTTCAACTCCTCCGGGTTCGGCGGCACCGACGTGATCGACGGCGCGCTGAACTTCGGCAACGTGATGCTGATCGTGATCTCGCTAACCGCGGGCGCCACCCTTCTCATGTGGCTCGGCGAGCTGATCACCCAGCGAGGCATCGGCAACGGCATCTCGCTCATGATCTTCGCCTCGATCGCGGCCTCGATCCCCGGCGGCATCCAGGCGTGGTGGACGAACTCCGACCAGGTCTTCGTCGTGATGATGCCCTTTGTCGCGCTTGCCGTGATCGTCGGCATCGTCTACGTCCAGGAGGGCCAGCGCCGCATCCCCGTCCAGTACGCAAAGCGCGTCGTCGGCCGGCGGATGACGACGGGCGGCTCGACCTACCTGCCGCTCCGCGTGAACATGGCGGGCGTCATCCCGGTCATCTTCGCCGCCTCGATCATGGCCTTCCCGCCGACGATCGGCCAGCTCCTGGGCGGCACCGAAGACAACTTCTGGACCGACTTCGCCAACTTCTTCAGCCCGAACGGCTGGGCCTATGTAGTCGGCGAGGTCTTCTTCATCATCATCTTCACCTACTTCTACACCGCCGTCACCTTCAACCCGGTCGACCAGGCGGACAACCTGAAGAAGTACGGGGGCTTCATCCCAGGGGTGAGACCCGGGCGACCTACCGCCGAATACCTGGACAGGATCCTGTCCAGGCTCACCTTCCCCGGCGCCCTGTATCTGGGCGCGATCGCCGCCTTGCCGACGATTCTGATCTCCCAGACCTCAGCCAACTTCTTCTTCGGAGGAACCTCGATCCTGATCGTGGTCGGCGTGGCCTTGGACACCGTGAAGCAGCTGGAAGCGCAGCTCATGATGCGCAACTACGAGGGCTTCCTGAAGTAGCTGGCGTGCCTTGCCCTATAAGGGGGCGATTTCATACCCGAGGTCGGCGAGGGATCTCAAGATCTCCTCGCGGTGCTCGATGCCCCGCGTCTGAAGCAGGATCTCGATGTGGGTTTCGTGGAAGCCCCGCTGACCAGCCTCGCGGACGTGCTCGATCGACAGCACATTTCCCTGACCCTCGGCGATGGCCACCAAGAGCTCAGCCAGGCCGCCGGGATGATCCGGCACTTTGGTGGCGAAGTGGATCGTGGTGCCCTGACTGGACTCGTGGAGCCGGCTCGCGGCCGATAGGCGATCGAGATCGATGTTGCCGCCCGACAGGACAGCAACCGCGACGTCGCTCTCGTCCAGTTCGATGGCGTTGGAGAGCAGGGCTGCTACCGAGACAGCCCCCGCACCCTCGACCACCAGCTTGCCGTGCTGCATCAAGGCAACGATCGCCTCGGCGATGGCATCCTCATCGACCGTGCACACCTCGTCGACGTAGCGTTCGATCAAAGGAGCGGTCAACTCCCCTGGGCGCTTGACGGCAATGCCGTCAGCGAGGGCAAACCGCAGATCATCGACCGGGCGCGCTGGATCGGCAATCGGAGCGCAGAGCTCACTCTGGACACCGACGATGCGAATGGTCGGGTCAGCCTGCTTCAGGACGGTCGCGACACCGCTGGCCAGACCGCCTCCCCCGACTGGGAGGACGATGGTTCGCATCTCTGGGATTTGCTCAAGGAGCTCCGCCCCCAAGGTTGCTTGCCCCAGCACGATGTCGGCGTCATCGAAAGGGTGCACGAACGTGGCGTGGTTGGCATCCGCGTACTCGTGAGCATGCTCGAGGCAGCCGTCGACCGATTCGTCCCTCAATTCGAGTGTGGCGCCCGCCGCATGGACGGCGTTGATCTTCGACACCGACGCCGTCGACGGCATGAAGACATGGCATGCGATTCCGGCCCTGGCCGCGACGTAGGCGAGTGCCCGCGCGTGGTTTCCGGCGCTTGCGGCGACAACCCCTCCCGGCCCGAAGCGCTCTCCAAGGCCATCAAGCCGGACCGAGACACCTCTGACCTTGAACGAGCCGGTGCGTTGCAGGCACTCGGCCTTGAACTTGACGGTGGCACCGACGCGGGATCCAACCCAGTCGGCATCGATTACCGGGGTCAAAACAGCATTGGCGGCGACGCTCTGTCGAGCGGCGGCTATGCGCGGTGCGGACAGATCGAGAGCCGCTCCCACCGTCAGCCCGGAATGCCAACGATCGCTTCGAGCTCAACGGCTACACCGCGAGGCAACGCCGCAACCCCGATCGTGACACGGGCAGGAGGATCGCGCTCGAACCAGTGCATATATGCGGCATTGATCTCGTCAAAGCGATCGAGCACGGTGGTGTAGACGGTCACGCGTAAAGCGTGGTCCAGAATCGATCCGGCGGCTTCCGCGAGCGCAGCCAGCGAGCCCAGGCAGTGATCTACCTGCACGGCTGGCTCAGGATCAACGATGTCGCCATCGGCGTTGATCGGAATGACGCCTGAACAGAAGAGTAGGTCGCCGTACCGGATCGCTTGGCTGTAGGGACCGATCGCCGCCGGGGCCTTTTCCGAGCTGATTACTTGGCGGTCCACGGTCTCAGCCAATAATTGTGTCATGTCTCGTTAGGCTCTCTCGTCCCCCATGTCTCAGCTCAATCTTGTACTTCTCGGCCCGCCTGGATCAGGCAAGGGCACGCAGGGCGAACGGCTCCAGGACGACCTGGACCTGCCCTACTACGCGACCGGCGACATCCTGCGCCGGGCCGTCCGCGAGGAGACCGAGATCGGCAAGGAGGCCAAGTCCTACATGGACAAGGGCGACCTGGTCCCCGACGACGTGATCATCGGCGTGATCGCCGAGCGGATCGACTCGCACGAAGCCGAGGACGGGTTCATCCTCGACGGGTTCCCGCGCACAGTCGGCCAAGCGGAAGCGCTTCTGGAAAAGCTCGAAGAGCTCCGCACCCGCCTGACGGCCGCGATCCTGATCGCGGTGCCCGACGAGGAGGTCGTGCGCAGGCTCGGTGGCCGGCGTACCTGCCCCAACGGCCACATCTTCCACGTCGACTTCGATCCTCCAGAGGAGGAAGGCAAGTGCGACGTTTGCGGCGAAGAGCTCCACATTCGCGACGACGACAAACCCGACGTGATCAAGCACCGCCTCACGCAGTACCAGGAGAAGACAGCGCCACTCATCGACTGGTTCGACGAGCGCGGGCTGCTCGAGCGCGTCGAGGCCGACGCTCCGCCCGACGACGTCTACGAGGACATCCGCGCCCTCATGGCAACCCTTCGGATGGAGGAAGAGGCCTAGCCGTCATGTACAAGGGCGGCATCATCCTCAAGACCCCGTCGCAGATCGAGGCGATGGCGGCGGCGGGCGAAGTCCACGCCAAGTGCCTCAAGATGCTGATCGGCAAGTGCCGTCCGGGCGTAACGACCGCCGAGCTCGACGACGCGGCCGAGCGCTTCATCGTCTCGCAGGGCGCGACCCCGACCTTCAAGGGCTACCGCGGCTTCCCCGGCTCGATCTGCGCCTCGCCTAACTCGATGGTCGTCCACGGCATCCCCGACGCCTACGAGCTGAAGCGAGGCGACGTCTTGTCGATCGACGTGGGCGTGACCAAGGACGGCTGGGTCGCCGACGGCGCCGTCACAGTTCCCATCGGCGAGGTGTCCGAGGAGGCCACTCGCCTCCTCGCGACCACTGACGCTTCACTGCACGCAGGCGTTGAGGCCGCGCAGCCCGGCGGGCGCCTGGGCGACGTCTCGAACGCCGTCCAGAAGACGGTCGAGGCAGAGGGATTCAGTGTGATCCGCAGCCTGGTCGGCCACGGCGTCGGCCGCGACATGCACGAGGACCCGCAGGTGCCCAACTTCGGTAGCGCCGGCCGGGGACCGCAGCTGGAGCCAGGCATGGTCTTTGCGCTCGAGCCGATGACCGCTGCGGGATCACGCGAGGTCGTTACCGGAGGCGACGGCTGGGCCGTCTACTCGGCCGACGATTCGCTCACCGCCCATTTCGAGTTCACCATCGCAGTGACCCAGGACGGTCCCCGCATCCTCACTCCCTGGCACCTGGGCGCCTGACGGCGGCTGCTATGCACGTATGGCGCTTGGATAGCGTCGCCGGATCGGGGCCGCGCTCCTCACGCGTGCCAGCCGGCACGCGTTTCGTCCCACGCCCTCGCCCGGCTCGCTCCCAGGCACCCTGACGCACGCATCAGCCACCGTCAGACGCCCTGTAGCCAGGCACGGCCTCTTGCTATCCTCGACTGCCGGCTTTCGAGCCGGATTTGGCCTGCTCGTCCGATTCATGGGACAAGCGGGCTTTCTGAACGATACGACCAGTCTGGAGCGCGTAAAGCGTTGAAAGTAAGAGCGTCCGTAAAGCCGATGTGTGAGAGGTGCCGCGTGATCAAGCGGCGAGGCGTCGTGCTGGTGATTTGCTCGAACCCCAGGCACAAGCAGCGGCAGGGCTAGAAGGAGATACGGAAGACAGTTGGCACGCATCGCGGGAGTAAATCTCCCTCTCAACAAGCGGATAGAGGTGGGGCTCACATACGTCCACGGCGTCGGTCGCTCGACCGCGAACGAGATCCTCGCCAAGGCGAAGATCGACCCCAACACGTACGTCAAGGACCTCACCGAGGACGAGACGATCAAGCTTCGCGACGCGGTCGAGGCCGGCGATGTCGAGGGTGACCTCCGCCGCGAGCGCTCGCAGAACATCAAGCGCCTGTCTGAGATCGGCTCCTACCGCGGTACCCGCCACCGCCGCGGCCTGCCCACGCGCGGCCAGCGCACCAAGACCAACGCGCGCGGCCGCAAGGGCCCCAAGCGCATGTCCATCGCCGGCAAGAAGAAGCCGACGAAGTAGAGGAATCTGAGTGTCTCCCCAGCCAAAGAAGAAGGGCCGTCCGCGCCGCAGGGTCCGCAAGAACGTCCCCTACGGGATCGCCCACATCAAGACTTCGTTCAATAACACGATCGTCACGATCACGGACCCAGAGGGCAACGTGATCGTCTGGGAGTCCGCCGGCTCGGCCGGGTTCAAGGGCTCGCGCAAGTCGACGCCGTTCGCCGCTCAGGTGACCGCTGATGCCGCCGCCCGCAAGGGCATGGAGCACGGCCTCGAGCGCGTCGAGGTCCATGCCAAGGGCGCAGGCTCCGGCCGGGACACAGCGATTCGCTCGCTCCAAGCCGCCGGACTCAACGTCACCACCGTCAAAGATGTCTCCCCGCAGGCCCACAACGGCTGCCGTCCCAAGAAGAGGCGGAGGGTCTAAGCATGGCTCGCGATACCGGAGCTCAGTGCAAGCAGTGCCGTCGCGAAGGGCAGAAGCTCTTCCTGAAGGGCGAGCGCTGCCTCACCGACAAGTGCGGCGTCGAGCGCCGCTCGTACCCGCCCGGCGAGCACGGCCGCACGCGCGTCCGTGCCTCGGAGTACCGCAACCAGCTCCGCGAGAAGCAGAAGACGCGCCGCTACTACCAGCTGCTCGAAAAGCAGTTCCGCGCCTACTACGAGAAGGCCGCACGCCAGCCCGGCGTCACAGGCGACAACCTCCTGCGCCTCCTCGAGCGCCGCTTCGACAACGTCTTGGTAAGGCTCGGCTTCGCGGCATCGCGCCGTCAGGCCAGGCAGCTCATCAGCCACGGACACTGGCTTGTGAACGGCCGTCGCGTAGATATCCCGAGCTACCAGGTCCGGCCCGACGACCTGATCCAGGTCAAGCCGGACGCAAATGCGACGGACGTTGTCCGCGCTGCAACAGAACTGACCGCCGCGGTACCGCCGTGGCTCCAGGCCGATCACGACTCCTTGACCGCAAAGGTCCTCCGCCTGCCAGATCGCGCGGAGATCGAGACCCCGGTCCAGGAGCAGTTGATCGTCGAGCTCTACTCCAAGTAGCGCTCCCACGCACAAACCTGAAACGGAGTTGATTCCATGACCACCCTGCCTGAATTCCAAGTCCCCAAGATCTCGAAGGAAGACGTCGCCGAGAACAAGGGCACGTTCACCATCGAGCCCCTCGACAAGGGCTTTGGCTACACGTTCGGTAACAGCCTGCGCCGCGTGCTGCTCTCCTCACTCGGAGGCGCCGCCATCACCAGCGTCCGCATCGAGGGCGTCGCGCACGAGTTCTCGACCGTCCAGGGAGTCAAGGAGGACGTCACCGACATCGTCCTGAACCTGAAGGACATCGTCGTCCGGATGCATTCCGACGCCGATGAGGTCGAGGCCCCGCTCGTGGCGACCGGCCCCGGCGAGGTAACGGCCAAGGACATCGACCTGCCCGCGGGCGTCGAGATCCTGAACCCCGAGGCGCCGATCGCGACCCTCGAGAAGAAGACCAAGCTCGAGATGTACCTCACGATCGGCCGCGGCCGGGGTTACTCGCCGGCCGAGGAGAACAAGTCCGAGGACCAGCCGATCGGCGTCGTTCCGATCGACTCGATCTTCTCGCCAATCCGTCGTGCCGCGTACTCCGTGGACTCCGCCCGAGTCGGGCAGCGCACGGACTTCGACAAGCTCGCGCTCGAGGTCGAGACCGACGGCTCCATCGAGCCCGGTTCGGCGCTGCGCGAGGCGGCCGAGATCCTGATCAAGTCGCTTGCGATCTTCACCGATGCGGACCGCGTCGATGAGCTGACCGCCCGCGACAACTTCGAGGCCCTTGCGGCTGCCGAGGGAGCTGCGCCAGGCGCCGCTCCGGCGGCCGACGGCGACGACCGCCTGATCGAGGAGCTCGAGGTCGGGGTCCGCGCCTACAACTGCCTCAAGCGAGCCGGCGTCCAGACGGTGGGCGATCTCGTCCAGCGCTCGGAATCCGAACTCAACGCGATCCCGAACTTCGGGCGCCGTTCGACCGAAGAGGTCATTGACGCGCTTCACCAGCTCGGGCTCTCGCTCCGCGGCGAGTAACGTTTTGTCGTAGGTCCCCATGCGTCACTCGAAGCAAAAAGGCAAGCTCAACCGCGACAAGGCGCATCGCAAGGCGCTGATGTTGAACCTCTGCCGCGAGGTGATCGATCACGAGCGGATCAAGACGTCCGAGGCGAAGGCCAAGGCCGTCAAGCCGCAGCTCGAGAAGCTGATCACCCTCGGCAAGCGCGGTGACCTCCATGCCCGCCGCCAGGCGCTCTCGAAGCTCGGGCAGGACAAGTTCCTGGTCCACAAGCTCTTCGAGGAGATCGCTCCGCGCTACGAGGAGCGGCCAGGCGGCTACACGCGCATCGTGAAGCTTGGCCCGCGCCGGTCGGATTCGACCGAGATGGTCTTTCTCGAGCTGGTCTAGTCCGGCCTTCCCCTCCGGGGGGCCGGTCAGACACCTTGGCCACCTTCAAGCTGACGATTGCCTACGATGGGTCCGGCTTTTCCGGCTGGGCCCGGCAGCCTGGGCTTCGCACTGTCCAGCAGGTGCTCGAGGACGGCGTTAGCCAGATCCTAAGTGGAACTCCCGTAGAGCTGACCGTCGCGGGCCGCACCGATACCGGCGTTCACGCGCTGGGGCAGGTGGCGACCTTCGAGCTCGACCGCGAGCCGCCCGACCGCTTCGCATCGCGCATCAACGCCGTGCTGCCGCGCGATGTCTCGGTGCTGGCGTGCGAGGAAGCCCCTGAAGGTTTCAACGCGCGTCGCTGGGCCACGTCGCGTCGCTACCGCTACCGAATTCTCACCACTGAGCACCGCACGCCATTCGAGGAGGGGCGAGCGCTCTGGTGGCCACAAGGATTGGACCGCGCAGCGCTCGATGCCTGTGCGGCGGCCATCGTTGGCGAACACGACTTCACCGCTTTCACCCCCACGCAGACCGAGCATGTGCGGTTCAAGCGCAACGTGCTCTCGGCCGCGTGGGAAGACGAGTGTGAGGCGATTGTGGCCTTCGACATCACGGCGGACGCATTCATGCGCAACATGATCCGCGTGCTGGTCGGAACGATGCTGGAGGTGGGTCTGGGCAAGCGCACCGTGGAGAACTTCGTTTCACTTCTGAACGGCGTGCCACGTGACCGCGCGGGGGACACGGCGCCGGCGCACGGCCTGTACTTTGCGGGCGTCGAGTACGGAGACGGCCCGGCCTTCGTCCACGAGCCGGAGCCTTCGGCCCGGTAGGTCGAAGGGCTTGCGTCAGGAGCGGGGGCGGTTCATAGACTCGTTCGTAGATGCGTGTTCTGGTCACAAACGACGATGGGATCCGCGCCCAAGGCATCCAGGCCCTCCGCCGGTCCCTCCGCGAGCTTGACGACGTGGAGGTCCACGTCGTCGCTCCTGACTCGAACCGCTCCGCGACCGCGCGCAGCATCACGACCCGCTCGCCCCTGTGGGTCGAAGAGGTCGAGTTCGACGACGGGGACCGAGGGTTTGCGACCGAGGGAACGCCGGTCGACTGCGTCCGGTTCGCCGACCTCGGCCTTTTAGGCGAGAGGCCCGACCTGATCGTTTCGGGGATCAACCACGGCTCCAACCTGGGTGACGACGTGACCTACTCCGGGACCGTGGCGGCGGCCTTCGAGGGGATCATCCTCGGGATCCCCGCAATCGCTCTATCCCTGCAGTCGTCCAAGGGCGAGATGGGATTCATGCCGGGCCGCACCTTCGATTTCAGCTTCGCGGCCTCGCTCGCCGCGCGGCTCGTCGAAAAGATGCGCGAGGAGCCTATGCCCGAGGGCACGCTCCTGAACGTAAACGTGCCTGCGGGCGAGCCACAGGGCGTCGAGATCACGAAGCTCGGCAAACGCCTCTACAACGACGAGCTGAAGCTGGTCGAGGAGGACTCCGAGGGCCGCCGGCGCTACCGGATCTACGGCTTTGAGCCGTCATTCGAGGACGAGCCGGGCACCGACCTGGCGGCGCTCGCGCGGGGCAAGGTGGCCTTGACACCGATCCACTTCGACCTGACCCACCACGACGGCCTGGACGGGCTCGGCGCCTGGAACCCCGATGACCTCCTGGACGCCGCTACGAAGGCCATCCCGCCCGCATGAGCACTGATCCATCCGCACGCGCAGACGAGCTCAGGAGCATCCTCGAGTACCACAACGAGCTCTATTACGACAAGGACGATCCGGAGATCGGAGACGACGAGTACGACGATCTGATCAACGAGCTCCGGGCCCTTGAGGCCGAGCACCCGGAGCTCCAAACGCCGGAGTCGCCCACGCAGCGCGTCGGCAGCAGCCCGCTCTCGCGCTTCGAGGAGGTCGAACACCCCGAGCCGATGCTCTCGCTCGCGAACGCGCGCTCGGAGGAGGACCTGCGCGCGTGGGAGAAGCGGATCGCGAACCTGCTCAAGCGCTTCGACATCACCGCCGCTGAGACGTCATACATCTCCGAGCCCAAGATCGACGGACTAGCGATATCGCTGATCTACGAGAACGGGAAGCTCATCCGCGGGGTAACGCGCGGCGATGGGCGCGTCGGGGAGGACGTCACTCACAACGTCAAGACGATCGGCGATATTCCTCATGAGATCCCGGACGCGCCTGAGATGATCGAGGTGCGCGGCGAGATCTACTACCCGCGCTCGGGCTTCATCAAGATGAACGAGGAGCGTGCCGAGGCGGGGGAGTCCACCTTCGCCAACCCGCGGAACGCAGCTGCCGGGACGATCCGGCAGCTCGATCCCAAAATCGCTGCGGCGCGGCCACTCGCGATGTGGTGCTACGCGATCGGCGCCCGGGTCGGCGTCGAACATGCGACGCACCAGGACGAGATCGACTGGCTTCGCGAACGTGGCTTCGCTGTCGAAGAGTCGATCGAACACCACGAGGGCATCGACTCGGTGGTCACCAAGTGCAAGTGGTGGGAGGATCGGCGCGAAGGGCTCGACTACGAGATCGACGGCGTCGTCGTGAAGGTGAACGAGCGGGCGCTGTGGCGCGAGCTCGGCGTGGTCGGCCGCGAGCCCCGCTGGGCGATCGCATGGAAGTTCCCGCCGATCACGGCCACCACCGAGCTTCGGCACGTCGTATGGAACGTGGGACGCGTCGGCAACCTGATCCCGTTTGCGCAGCTCGAGCCCGTCCAGGTCGGGGGCGTCACGGTCAGCCAGGCAACCCTTCACAACGAAGAGGACCTGGCGCGCAAGGATGTCCGCGAGGGCGACATCGTGGTCGTGACCAGGGCGGGCGACGTCATCCCGCAGGTGATCGCGCCGCTCACGCAGCGGCGCGAGGGAAAGCGCCTCCGCAAGGCGAAGCCGCCGAAGAAATGCCCGCGCTGCGACACACCGATCGTGAAGCCCGAGGACTCGGTCTTCAGCATCTGCCCAAACCGCCGCGGCTGCCCCGGGCAGACGTTCCAGCGCATCAAGCACTTCACCGCGGTCATGGACATCGAGGGCTTCGGCGAGAAGCTCTCGTACCGCTTCCTCGAGGAGGGCCTGATCAAAGACCAGGCCGATATCTACGACATCACCGAGGAAGATCTCCAAGGCCTGGAGGGGTTCGGCGAGATCTCGGCCCGCAACCTCAAGGCCGCGATCGACCAATCCTTAAAGCAGCCGTATTCGATCGTTCTGTTCGCGCTGGGCCTGCCTGGCATCGGCTACGTCACGGCTCAGGCTCTGGCCGAGCACTTCGGGACCGTCGATGGTCTATTGGCGGCTGATCCCGAAACGATCGAGGAGGTCGAGGGCGTCGGGCCGATCACGGCCACCCAGATCGCCGAAGAGCTCTCAG
The DNA here is from genome assembly GCA_963786495.1 of uncultured bacterium. GTDB lineage: Bacteria > Actinomycetota > Thermoleophilia > Solirubrobacterales > 70-9 > JALZKA01. The sequence goes on from CAWAZL010000002.1 coordinate 1,333,246, forward strand.
AAGAGGCGACGCGCGACCTGATCGAGCGCCTCCGCCGGCGCGGGCTCCGCTTCGAGCTGGACGAGTCCGAGCGCCGCGCCCAGGGCGGCCCGCTCGACGGCAAGACCTTCGTGATCACCGGGACCCTGCCCAACCTCTCGCGCGACGAGGCCTCGACGCGCATCAAGCGCGCAGGCGGCAAGGTCACCGGCTCGGTCTCGAAGAAGACCGACTACGTGGTGGCCGGCGACAGCCCCGGCTCGAAGCTCGCGAAGGCGGAGAACCTGGGCGTCGATGTGATCGACGAGGCCGCGCTGGAGAAGCTGCTCGCAACGTGATGGGGCGCCTGGCTCGGTGCCAGGCACCGTGCCTGGCACTAGCGGTACCGGGCTATCGCTGCGGCCATTGCGTCCTGGGCGCGTCTTGCGGCGTCGAGCGAGACGTTGTTCATGAGGATCGAGAAGGCCACCTGGCCGGCGCCAGCGCGGCAGTAGCCCGAGAGCGCGCTCACCCCGTCGATGGTGCCGGTTTTCGCGCGGCAGCTGCCCTCAGCCGCCGTGTTCCGCATCCTCGAGGAGAGCGTTCCGGTCTTCCCGGCGATGGCGAGCGATTCGTAGAAGGCGGCCTTCTCGGAGTCGTCTCTTCGCATGTAGGCCAAAAGCTGGGCGACGTTCTTGGGCGACGAGGTGTTCGACCGCGCAAGGCCTGAGCCATTGACCAGGTTCACGCCGCTACCGGCCTTCCTGGCGAAGGTTTCAGTCCGGCTTGCGCCGCGCGCGGTCGTCCCCTGCTTGCTCGGCCCGGTGCCGATTCTTTTCAGCAGCATCTCGGCGTAGAAGTTGTCGGACGGCGTATTGGTCTGGTTGACGAGAGCCTTTGCGGTCGGCGAACTGACGCTGCCAAGCGGATCGCTTTCGAACAGGCTCTCCGGAACGCCGTCGACCTTCACTCCGCCCGTCACGCGGACGCCGCGCTCCTTCAACTCGGCGATCAATTCGGCGCCCGCGTTGCGGGCCGGACTAGGCGCATAGCGGCCGCCCTGAGTGCCGCGATTAAAAGAGAGTCCCGAGAGCGTTGGCAGATCGCCTGGATCGGGGGTGACGCCAGGCATCGGGACCGAGCGAGCCCCGTCGAAGACGGTGGGGTCCGCGACCAGCTTGCCTTTGACCCGCCGGATGCCCGCGTTCTTCACCGCCTGCGCCAGGGGGCCGAGGCTCGTGAGCGGGAGGTTGTGAGCGTGGGCGAAGCCGGCGGAAGCCAGGGCCGGGTCGCCGTCGCCAACGAGGACCAGGCTGCCCTTCAGGGTGCGCTCGCGGCCTCCGGTGCGCTTGCCGCGCTCGAAAACGCGCGTCTCCAGGCGGCTATTCGCGCCGAACTTCTCGAGGTAGGCGGCAGTCGGAAAAAGCTTCGAGTTGGAGGCCAAGATCCGCGAGCTGGAGCCGGAATCGGAGTAGATGAGGCGGTTCGAGTTCGCGTCGGTGTCGTACACGTACGCGCCCGACGCCCCGCCGACCGAGTCCATCTGGTTCTCGAGGATCCTGCGCAGGCGATCGCGCGAAATGGCTTTCTTGGCCGCCAGGGCGCTTCCCTGGCGCGCGACCGGGGTAGACCCTCCCTCACGAAGTTCCTGCGACGCGGAGGTTTCCGCGGTGCCCACCAGCAGCGCCACCGTCGCGAGAGTCCCTGCCAGCGCCCGCAAATTGGCCATTTGTCGAAGATAGCGAGCCTGATTTTGGCCCGAATACGAACGTAAGTTCCGGTCTGCCTGCGATAATGCCCCCGATGGGCAAAGTCGTCGAGCTCGACACGTCGGGCAACTCGCAGTCGCGGGCACAGAAGGCTAGAAGGGGCAAGCGGAGCGCCTCCAAAACAGCGCTCGTCCTCGGTGGCGGCGGCTTCACAGGCGGCGTCTATGAGATCGGCGCGTTGCGCGCCCTCGACCTCCTGGCCGTCAACCACACCGTCAACGAGTTCGACATCTACGTGGGCACGAGTGCCGGCTCGTTCATCGCAAGCCTCACCGCGAACGGCGTCACCCCCGAGGAGATGATGCGGGTCCTGAATTCGGACCTCCGCTCACCCATCCCCGACATCGATCTGTCCATGCTCCTGCGGCCCAACTACGGCGGTTTCGTGCGCGGCTCGCTGACGCTGCCGCTGAAGATCGCCGGGATCGTCAAGGAGGTCTTCGAAAAGGAATCTTCCATCGTTGACTTGGCTACGGGCCTCGCGGGCCTTCTGCCCTCCGGCTTCTACAAGGGCACGGGCATCGAGCATTACGTTCACGAGGTCCTCTCGGACCCCGACCGCACCGACGACTTCCGCCACCTCTCATCCGAGCTCTATCTGACCGCCACCGACCTGGACACGACCGAGCGCGTGATCTTGGGCGAGGGCGAGTGGGCCGACGTGCCGATCTCCAAGGCTGTCGCCGCCTCGGGCGCCTTGCCGATGATCTACGAGCCCGTCGAGATCAAGGGCCGCGAGTTCATCGACGGCGGCATCCTCTCGACCACGAACATCGACGTGGCGATCGAGCGCGGCGCCAAGTTCGTCGTTGTGATCAACCCGCTCGTTCCCTATGTGAACGACTTCGGCAAGACGATCCCGACCGTCACGGGCTCGCGCGTGCAGCACGTCTCCGACATGGGCCTCGCCGGAATCGGCAACCAGGTCTTCCGCATGATGTCCCACGACCGGCTTCATCGCGCCGTCGAGATCTGGGAGGAGCGCTACCCGGGTGTCGACATCGTCCTGATCGAGCCCGAGCTCGACGACGCGCTCATGTTCGGCACCTCGATCCTGGACTACAAGGCCCGCCTCGAGATCGCCAAGCACGGCTTTGAGTCCGTCACCCTGAAGCTGGCGCGCGACTACGACCGCTACCGGGCGATCGCCCAGCGCCACGGCATCGAAATCTCAAAGCGCCGCGTGCGCCACGCGATGGATCACGTCGAGCGCGCCGCCGAAAGCCGCGCCGGGTGGCGTCGAGTCCTGGAGCAGACGACATCCACGCTCATGCGCTCCGGGCCAAAGGCCGTCCCTGAGGCCGTCGATGAAGAAGAAGCGCTCGACGCCTGAGCGCCGGCCCTAGAGCTTCTTGAGGCAGATCGCGGTCGAGGTGACCGCTACCGTGTCGAGCGAGGCGTTGTAGACGCGCGCCGCCCAGCCGTCCTCCGGCACCTTCTTCTTGTCCTTCGAGTCCCATGGAGTGAGCCCGGTCGGCGGCCCCACACCCTGCGCCTCGTATCCGCCGCCTGTAACCGCGTAACGGTTCGGGCACTTGGCGATGGCCTTGCCGAGCGCGTCCTGCGGCACGTTCTTGTTCTCCGAGACATAGGTGAGCACAGCGGTCTCGCTGCACACCATGAAGATGATCGGCGTCGAGGCCGAGCCGCCGTTGTTCTGGGCGACCAGTCGCCATCCGTCGTCCGGCGTGGAGTCCAGGTCGCCGCTCGAGTCGATCGGCGTTGATTCCAGAATCCTCACGGGGTTGCCGTCGTCGTTGAAGATGCCGCCGGAGACGAGCCGCCCGCTTGGGCACCCGACCTCCCGGGTCTCAACGCCCGGGGTTGCGGGGAAGGAGGTGAAGCCCGGAACAAACGAGATCGCCTCCTTGCTGCAAATCGCGTAGGTGCGCTCGTCTCGTCCGTTCATGCTGGTGCCCAGGGCCTGCCAGGAGTTTGCCGAGTCGTTGGGGTTCAGATCGGCAGGGGCACTACCGATGAGCGTTGAAAGGCCATCCGCCCCGTCAATGAGCCCGCCGCCACCCAGCGCGAATGTGGCGTTCCTGCACTCAACCGTGGCACCGGCCTCGCTGACAACCGATGGAAAGGTCGCGGTCCGGTACTCGAGCCCCTTCGCCTTGCCCAAGCTCTTCGTCGGGCCGGGGCTACCGGCGTGCGCAAAGGACCCGTAGGCCAGCAGTACGGCCACCGAAATCACCCCTGCGATTCCCCCGCGCTTCACAAGGCGAGATTACCGCTTCTTTGCGCCGCCGTGGGGTAACGCGTAGAGCATGAAAGCAACGCTCATCAACTGCACGCTCAAGCCGTCGCCCGAGGAGTCCAATACCGAAGCTCTCCTAAAGGTCCTCATCGAGGCGCTCGAGTCCCACGATGTCGGGTGCGAGCTCCTAAGAGCCGTGGACCTGACCCTGAAGCCCGGTGTCGAGAGCGACATGGGCGACGGAGACGACTGGCCCGAGGTCCACGAGAAGGTCCTCGCCTCCGAGATCCTCGTGATCGGCACGCCGACCTGGCTGGGCCGTCCGTCCTCCGTCGCCTCGCGAGTCTTGGAGCGGATGGACGCGATGCTGTCCGAGACCGACGACGAAGAGCGTCCCGTTGCCTATAACCGGGTAGCCGGCGCGGTCATCACGGGCAATGAGGACGGCGCCCACCATTGCATCACGGAGATCACAGGGCAGCTGCACGACATCGGCTACACGATCCCTGGTCAGGCGTTCACGTACTGGAACAAGGGCCCGGGCCCCGGTGACGAGTACCTGGAGACCGACGAAGGGCACGACTGGTCGGCGAAGACCGCCCGCGCAGCCGCGCAGAACCTCGCCGGCGTGGCAAAGGCCTGGCGCAGAATCCGCTGGACGCGCCGCCCGAATAACGTTACGCCGGTCGCTCAAGCCGACCCGCTGGCAGCCTTCGGGCCGTGCGGCTGGAAGACCACCTTGATGGCGTCGTCCTGCTTCTTTTGAAACGTCTCGTATGCGTCTGGCGCCTCCGCGAGCGGCAGCTTGTGCGTTGCGAAGTCCTCGGTGCCCAGCGGGTCGTCGTCGTCGGTGACCAAGGGGAGGATGTCGTCGATCCAGCGCTTCACGTGGGCCTGGCCCATGTTGAGGCTCACGCCCTTGTCGAACAGCTGCATCATCGGGACCGGGTCCATCTGGCCGCCGTACACGCCTGAGATCGAGATCGTCCCCGCTCTGCGCACCGAGTCAAAGCAGTCATAAAGCGCTGACATCCGGTCGATCCCGGCCTTCTCCATGAGCGGCTGGGTAACCGCGTCGGGGAGGAGACCCGACACGGTTTGGGCCAGCCGTCCGAAAGGAGCTCCGTGTGCTTCCATTCCCACGGCCTCGAGCACGCTGTCTGCGCCTCGGCCTTCGGTCATGCCACGGATCACCTCCGAAACATCGTCTACGTCAGCGGTGTCGATCGTCTCGACCTCATAGCGACGGGCCATCGCAAGCCGCTCGGGCACGAGGTCGATACCGATCACGCGGTGGCCGCGGTGGCGTGCGATCCGGCATGCCATCTGCCCGATCGGCCCGAGCCCGAACACGGCGAGCGTGCCGCCCTCTGGAACCTCGGCGAACTCGACTCCCTGCCACGCTGTGGGCAGGACGTCCGACATGTAGAGGAAGCGCTCGTCCGGCGGACCCTCGGGAACTCGGATGGGCCCGAACTGGGCCTGCGGCACGCGCAGATACTCGGCCTGCCCTCCGGGCACCTGGCCGTACATCTTCGTGTAGCCGAACAGCGACGCGCCCTTCTCCATGTCGCGGTTCTGCGTCGTCTCGCACTGGGCGAAGTACTCACGCTCGCACATCCAGCAGTGCCCGCAGGAGATGTTGAAAGGGATCACGACCCTGTCGCCGGCCTGGATGTCCTTGACTTCTGGCCCGACCTCCTCGACGATCCCCATCGGCTCGTGCCCAAGCACGTCGCCAGGGTCGATGAAGGCACCGAGGACCTTGTAGAGGTGAAGATCGGAGCCACAGAGCCCGGTGGACGTGACCTTGATGATCGCGTCTGTGGGCTCTTCGATCTTCGGGTCCGGTACGTCCTCGATCTGAACGTCCTCGATTCCCTGCCACGTGAGCGCCTTCATGTCCAGCCTTTCGGTCGTTCGTTGACCAGGCGCTCGTACCCGGCGGATACGGGCAAAAACTGCGGGCTGGATGAGGTAGCGCTATTCTCGGTTGGCTGAGTAACTCGGCGCCGTGCGTGTGAACCACTACGAAGAGCGGTGAGACCGCGGTTCGCTATGGGGCACCTGAACCAGGCGTTTGCCGAGCCAGCCGGCTCCTTAGGCGGCAAGGAACGACACCGTTCGCCGCCAGCAGAACTATTTCGTCCGCCGCGCGCGGCGGAGAACGGAGCCCAGTGAACAATTCAATAAGCCGGGACGGCTCAGCCTCGTCGGCTCCGAGCCAAGATGGCGCAGGTCCCACGCTCGACGGCCATGTCACTTCGCTTGACGGCGCGGCCCCCTCGCGCGACGGAAGCCCCTCGCGAGCCGAGGTGGGAGCGATCTCGTCCGCCATCTCGCGCGACATCGTCCGGCTCCACGCTCAGCTTTACGGCCGCGGGCCGACGAAGGCTAAGACCTACCTGGACGAGGATTTCGCCTTGTGCATCCTGCAGGAGATCTTCACGCCCGGGGAAAAGACTCTGGTTCAGACGGACCATTCCGACCAGGTCCAGGCCACGCGGCACGCTTTCCAGCTCGCGGTGGAAGCCCAATTCGTCGGGGCTGTGGAATCGGCAACGGGCCGAAAGGTAAAGGCCTTCTTCAGTCAGATCCACATCGGATCTGACAGTGCCGCCGAGCTCTTCCTCTTTGAGCCTCAGTCCGAGTAAAGCGACTCGATCTCGCCGGCGTACTTGTCGGCGACGACGTTTCGCTTGATCTTCATGGTGGGAGTGAGCTCCCCGCCCTCCTGAGAGAGGTCCTGCGGGAGGATCTCGAACTTCTTGACTTGCTCGACGCGAGCGAACTTCTGGTTGATCTGATCCAGGTGCGCCTGGATCGAGGCGCGCACCTCGTCGTTTGAGTGCAGGGTCGAGGCGTCGAGCCCCTTCTCAGAGGCGAGCTTTTGGGCCTCCTCGGGGTCAAGCGTGACGACGCACACCAGATAAGGGCGCCTGTCGCCGACAACGACGCACTGCGAGACCAGGGGGTGCTGCTTGATCTCAGCCTCGAGGTTGGCCGGCGTGATGTTCTTGCCGCCTGCCGTGATGATGATGTCCTTCTTGCGGCCGGTGATCTTCAGGTAGCCGTCTGAGTCGACCTCGCCGATGTCGCCGGTGTGCAGCCAGCCGTCGATGAGGGTCTCCGAGGTCGCCTCGTCGTTCTTGTAGTACCCCTGGAAGATGTTGGGGCCCTTGACCAGGATCTCGCCGTCCTCCGCGATCTTGATGTCAACTCCCGGCAGCGGCTTGCCGATCGTGCCGAACTTGAAGTCGTCCGGTGTAGCGATGGTCGCGGCCGTTGACGTCTCGGTCATGCCCCAACCCTCGAGTACCAGAACGCCCGCGGCGTCGAAGAACCGCAGGATGTCGGGATTGATCGGCGCGGCGCCCGTGACCGCGACGCGCAGGTTCCCGCCGAACAGGTTCCGGATCTTCTCGAGAACGAGCCGGTCGGCCAAGCCGTGCTGTGCTTTGAGGACTGCGCCTGCGCCACCGGTGCGCTCGGCCTCTCGATAGCGCTTGCCGACGCCGATGGACCAATCGAAGATCTTCTTCTTGAGGCCGCCCTCCTTTTCGATGGCCGCCGTCGCAGCCGTGTAGATCTTCTCGAAGATCCGCGGCACGGACGGGAAGTACGTGGGCTTCACCTCGGCGAGGTTCGGGACGATCCTCAAGGGATCGCGCTCCCAGTAGGCGATGGACGAGCCGAGCTCGAAGTTGCCGAACTGGATCAGGAGGGCGAACGAGTGGGCGAGGGGGAGGAAGAGGTACGTGAGCTCCTCGTCATCACCGAGGACGTTCTTCTCGACGACCATGTCGAGCATCGCGCGGTAATTACCGTGCGAGATCACGCAGCCCTTGGGTGGCCCCGTGGTCCCGGACGTGTAGATGAACGTGCAGATGTCGTCAGGCGTCACGGATTCGAAGCGCTCCCGCCAGTCGGCGTCCGAGAGGTCGGCGCCGCGCTGGATCAGCTCATCCTCCGAAACCCCGCCCCCGCCCCGGCCCGTCATGCGGATCACGTGCTGAAGCTTTGGGCAGCGGTCGCGGATCGCCCGGATCTTCTCGAGCTGCTCCTCGTCCTCGACGATGACCGCGACGGCGTCGGAGTTCTCGAGGACGTACTCGCATTCCTCGGGGGAGTTCGTCTGGTAGATCGGGACCACCGTCGCGCCCGCCGTGAGCGCCGCGAAGTCGAAGTAGGTCCACTCTGGCCGGGTGTTGCCGAGGATCGCGACCTTGTCGCCCTTCTCGATCCCGAGCGCCATCAGCCCCAGCGAGAGCTTCTTGACAACCTCGCCAACCTCGTCGTAGCTACGGCTCACCCAATGGCCGGAGTCGTCCTTGAACATGACGGCGCGCTTGGCGCCGTACTTGGCGACGGACTTTGGCAGGAGGTCGGCGATCGTCTTTGATCCGACTCCCGCGGAGGCAGGGGTAACCGTGGCTGATTCCATGCGATCAGCCTATATGTCCGGCGTTCTGCGGTTAGGCGGCTGCCTGGGTGCGCTTCGCGCTGTCGGTTATCTGCGCGAGGGAACTAACGAAGAGAGATTTGTCGATTTTCCCTTGGAAGATCGGAACGCCCATCTCCATACATTTGGAGATCACTTCCCGCCGCTTCATATTCACTTCGTCGGCGAGCTCCGAGGGCGTCAGGTGGTTTGCCATGCACCGTCTCCTATGGGTGGGGGTGTATCTGTTGCGCGGTTAGCGCAATGCCAAGTTTCCACCCTGAGGCGGACGCTGTCAAATCGAATTTGGGCCGTGATGAATTTCTCAGCGTAAGTTTCAAGCTGAATGTCAGAGGCGTCCAACTTCCTGAGCTCGCTGATGGACTCGGAGCTCTATTCGATCGGCGCGTTCTTTTGCGACGAGCACCCCGAGCTGGTCGACGAGGTGACGCGCGTCTCGGGCGAGATCGAGGCGGCGGGCCTGGTCGCGTATGCGACCGCAAGCGGCCGCCCGATCGAGGAAGCGTTCGAAACGCTCCTCACCGGGCTCGCGGTCCGCTACTTCAAGGCCGTCGCCGGATGACAGAGAACTACCGGCACACGCTGGACAACTACCGACACCTGCATCTTTCGGGGCAAGCCCCCCATGACTTCCCCGGGCAAAACCCCTCATGAGTGTCTGGGTACCAAGGGTCATCATCGTCGCTGTGGTCGTCGGAGTGGCTTACTCCATCTACGCAATCTCGGTCGGCGAAGGCGGCCCGAACACGGTGGCCTACGAAGAGCGCGGCGACGTCCAGGGACTCATCGCGGGCATCGCGCAGGACGGGGCCCGCCTCGGCGAGGAGGAAGCGCCGGTCGAGATCGAGCTGTTCACCGACATACGTTCGGTGCCGGGGGCTGAGTTCCAGCTTGACGTAGTCGACCCCATCATCGAGGAGTTCGTCCGGGATGGGCGAGCGCAGATCTCGATGCGGCACTTCTCGTTCGGCCGCACCGGGGTGACGGAGGCTGCGATTGCCGCAACGGCCGCCGGCGAGCAAGGGCATCAGTGGCAGTACGCGGAGATCGTCATGCGAAACCTCGAGAACGCGGGCCCGCAGGGAATCGACGAGAACTTCCTGAAGGGTGCGGCCGAGGTGACGCCGGGCCTCGTGATCGACGAGTGGGATGAAGCGTTCGCCGAAGAACTGGCAGCCCAGTTTGACGATCCGGATTACGTCAGCGCGGTCGACCGCGATGGAGAGCTGGCCTTCGAAGAAGAGTTGCCGGGCGAGCCTGCGATGTTGATCACGGGCATCGGCGGAGTCGAGAAGCTCGACGGCACGCCTTCGCTCTCAGAGGTCCGCGCAGCGATCGACCGGGTCGAAACAGAATCCGCGGACCTGGCGGACTAATCCCCCTCCAAGAGGGGCTTGAGTTGCCGGGCTAAAAGCAGGAGAAGGAGGACGGCAACTACGGCCGCCCAGACCCGCGGGTCCGTTGGTGAAAGGTCCTCGAGGGTCGTCCCGAGGTAGACCGCGACGGCGGTGATGGGGATGTAACCCACCGCGGTTGTCCACAGAAAGCGCAGGCGAGGGGCCGCGGCAGCGCCGGCAACGATCGAAAACAGGCTGAACGGGACAATCGGGACCAGTCGCGCAGCCAGGAGCAGAGTTGCGCCGCCGTTGTCGACCGCGCGCGCGAGGCGGTCCAGGCGATCCGACCCGACGAAGTACGCGAGGATGGGACGTGCGGTGCGACGCCCGATCTCGTACGCGAGCATGCCCTGTGCCGTCCACAGCGGAACCAGGATCGCCATCGCAGGCCAGAACCCGTAGACGTAGCCCACGGCGGCGTCGAGGATCTCCGCCGGATACCAAACGAAGGTGTGAAGGAGCGCAAGCGCGGCGATCAGGGCAACCCCGCCGGCGCCAAGGCCGCGAAGGTCCTTCCGCAGCGATGCGGTCTCGCCGGAGATCGCGTCGCCTGCCGCGTCCCTGAGCGGCTCGATCAGGAGCACGGCTGCGATCATCGCCACCGCCAGGCCGATCGTCAGCGCGATCGGCCCTCCCGGAAGTCCGGGCCGCCCGGCTTTGGTCCCTGGCTCGGCGTTCACGCTTCAAAGTGTGGCGAAGCCAATCGGGGCGCCCGGATTTGAACCGGGGACCTCACCGACCCGAACGGTGCGCGCTACCAGGCTGCGCCACGCCCCGAGAGGCGTCAAGGGTATCCGGTGCGATTCGGTGCCCACCGCTTGCGGTGAGGAGTAAGAAGGCGCAGAAGGGGCATGCGTTAGGCATGACGGCAGGCAGGTCACGTTTAGAGATCTCGATGGCGGCTGAGCCAGGCAGCGTTCGCCTGGTGCGCACGGAGATCATGCGCTGGTTTCACGAGTTGCGGCACCGGGACGAGGGGCTCGCTGCGTCAATCGCCGTAGCCGTCTCGGAAGCGGTTGGCAACGTGGTCCGCCACGCCTACCCGGGCGAGGGAAGCGGCCGGGTCGAAGTCGAGGCGCAACTCGAGGAGACGAGCATCGTGGTCAGCGTGAGCGACGGTGGGACGGGGATGGCCGCGAGGGCAAGCAGCGCCCATAACGGAATGGGGCTGCCGGTGATTGGCCGGCTCGCCGACGGGGTGACGGTCGTCTCCGACAACGGCGGCACTCGACTCTCGATGCGCTTCGAGCTCAGCGAGGATGACACCCGCCGGAGGCTCTTCGCCCCGCTTCATGAGCGCTCGATGGCCGCCGTATCGCGCTAAGCCCACCCCGGACCGGCGTTCACGCAAGGTTGGAGCCGTAGGATCATCTCGGGATGCCGGGACGACGCGCGCTGCTTTCAAGCCTGGTTGTCGTGGCGCTGTTCGCTGCCACGGTGGCCGGCTCCTTCCTCGCTTATGAAAGCGAGCGCGACGACGCCATTGAGGCTGACCTAGAGCTCTCCGAAAGGGTGGCCGCCGAAGCGCGCGCCGACGTAGTCAACCTCGCATCAGGTCTCAGGGGCGCTTCGGCAATCGTCGACGAGGACGGAGGAATCGATTCGACCCGGTTCAGGGCTTTCGCGGGGGACGTGGTCGGACGCTCGCCGTTCCTAGGCCTTTCCTGGGCCCCCAGGGTCGACGGCGAGGACCGCGCCGAATTCGAAAAGGAGCTCGGAAGGCCGATCACGCGCCTGGATGAAGGAGGTGGCGGCGTTAGGACTCTGACGTCGTCGAACGAGACCTACCTGCCGATTGCGATGACCTACCCGAGCATGGCCGAGCGGCGCCGGTTCCTGGGCCTGGACACGCTTTCGGATCCCACTCGAGCCGCCGCGGCACGTGGGGCGATCGAAGCCTCGGAGCCACAGCTGTCTCCGCCGCTGACGATCGCCCAGACTGGCGAGACCGGGGCTGGCGTGTATGCGCCGGTGACGCTCAACGTCGACGGCGCCCCGCGCACGGTCGGGGTGATGATCTCGGGCGTCCCCGGGGACGCGATCGCCGACCAGGTCCGCCGCCGCCTTGGGGTCGAAGGCCGGATCGCGATCTCGGACGACGGCGAGCCACTCACCGGCCAGTTCCACTCAGACGACGATGTGTCGACCAGGACCGAGGTGCTCGGACGGCGCTGGCTGGTTTCCGTGCCCGCCTCGACCTCCGTGGACATCGTGCCGGCAATCGCCTACGGGCTGGCCGGCCTCACGCTCACCCTGCTCGCTGCAGGGTTACTGGCTTTCGCGGCACGGCGCGAAAGCTCTTTGGCGCGCCGCCAGGCCGACGCCGAGCTGCGGGCGGCGAGGGAGAGCCTCCTGACCCGGATCACCGAGGTGATTGAGCGCGAGATCGAGGTGAAAGGACGCCTGCGGAGCCTGGCGCGCACGTTGGTGCCTGCGGTCGGCGACGTTTGCAGCGTTCACGAGGTGACGGCGGACGGCGCGGTCATAAGGGTCGGGGTCGCCGCTCTCGACGAGGAAACGGAGGCCATGGTGCGCGCGCTTCCCGAGCCGGCCGAGACGAGCCCGATCCGCGCCGCGGTGTCCAGCCGGGAGCCCGTTCTTTACACCCGGGTTGCCGAGAACCGTGAGGCCGCCCGTGCCCGCGAGCGCGGGATCGCACAGGAGGTGAGCGGCACGGAGGTCTCGGCTCAGGCGCGCTTTCAGGCCGAGCAGCGGTCCAACATGATCGTGCCGCTGGTCGCGCGCGGCCGTGTCCTGGGAACGATCTCGCTCTCGATCCTGAACTCGAGCGGCCGCGATCCGCTCGACCGCGACGACATCGCATTCGGGATGGAGGTGGCCACCCATGCCGCCATGGCGCTCGACAACGCGCGTCTCTACGAGCAACAGCGCGACATCGCGGCGATCCTGCAACAGGCACTCCTTCCGCGCTCGCTGCCCGAGGTGGAGGGCGCATCGGTGGCGGTGCGCCACCGCCCCGGCCGGACCGGCACGGAAGTCGGTGGCGACTTCTACGACCTTTTCGAGGCGGGTGACCGTTGGGTCGCGGTCGTGGGCGACGTTTGCGGCAAGGGACCGGAGGCAGCCGCCCTGACGGCCCTTGTCCGCCACACCCTGCGCGCGACTGCGCGGCTGGGGCCAGAAGAGGCCGTGCTCAGGGTCCACGAGGCGATCCAGGCTTCGGGTGAGAACACGTACTGCACGCTCGCGTGCGCCGAGCTGCGCCACGTTGACGACGGCCTGGTCGCCCGCGTGACGACCGCGGGGCATCCCGAGCCACGGATCGTCAGGCCAGGGGGGGCGATCGAGAGGCTCAACGTCACCGGGCCCCTGGTCGGCATCCTTCACGATCCGGTCTTCGAGGCGCAGGAGGTGAGCCTGCCCGCCGGATCGACCTTCTTCATGTGCTCGGACGGGATTCCCGAGGCGCGCCGGAACGGCGAGATCTTCGGAGACCGCAGGCTGGAACGCCTGCTGGAAAAGCTCGGTCCGCTCGATCCCGAGGAGATGCTCCGCCGCCTGGAGGCCGAGGTTGTGGACTTCGTGGCAGGCAGGCCGCGAGACGATCTGGCCCTGTTCGCGCTCCGGGTAAACGACTCGTGAGTTATGGGGGTCCCTGGCAGGGGTAACGTCAAGACATGGCTCGAATTCTCTTTGCACCCCTTTCGATCGCCGGAGGCATCCTGGCCGGCCTCGTGGGCACCAAGATCTTCGAGTTCATCTGGGGCTGGTTCGACGACCGCGAGCCGCCGGAGCCGGAGGACCGTGAGACCACATGGCTCAAGCTGGGCGTCGCCCTGGCCCTCCAGGGAGCGATCTTCAAACTCGTCCGAGGGGCCTTCGATCACGGCGCTCGGAGAGCGTTTTTCAAGGGCACGCGCACCTGGCCGGGCGAGGCTCGAGCCCGACGAGACCTAGCTTCTTAACGCTAAAAAAATGGGTTTGAAATCAGCTCGGGCGCGGGTAACATCCCCGTAGGTCTGGTCCGGGCATCAAACGCACGGGCGGGCTAATTCATAAATGGCGCGGTGCGCCCAGGGGCGTTGGCTAGAAGCCACCGCCACTACGAACCGACTTGCCTTCTTTTTCGTTATGAGAGGAAAGCATGGATGTTCGAGTCAAATCTTTGGGAGTTGTCGCGGAAGAGACGCTTCTCGCCGAATATGCACAGGCGCGGCGTCCTGACCTTGAGGAAGAGCTCTTCATGCGCTTCCAGCCGCTCGCGCGCTCACTCGCCATGCGCTATCGCGGAAGCGGTGAGCGAAACGAGGATCTCCTGCAGGTAGCCAACCTTGCGCTTGTCAAGGCGCTACGCCGGTATGACCCGGAACGCGGCAAGCGGTTCGCGGCCTTCGCGGCGCCGACCATCCTGGGCGAGATACGTCGCCATTTCCGCGATCACTCCTGGCGCCTTCACATGCCCAGGAGCCTTCAGGAGCGCACGCTCGTGGTCGAGCGGGCATCGACCGAGCTCGGCGAGGAGCTCGGTCGGGCACCCACGGTCGACGAGGTTGCCGAGCGTGCCGACCTGACCGCGGAGGACGTTCTGGACGTCTATCAGGCGCGACAAGCCCAGCGCTCGATGTCGCTCGACATGCCAGTGAACCGCGACGAGGCGGAGTCCGTGCCCATGATCGAGACGGTGGGGACGATGGAGAACGGCTTCGACGCCGTCGAGGCGCAGATGGCGGTCGAGATGACCTCGCGGCCTGGACGAGCGCGAGCAGGCCGTCATTTCCATGCGCTTTGCCGAAGGGCTGAACCAGTACGAGATCGGGGAGGCCTTGGGCGTCTCCCAGATGCAGGTGTCGCGCATCATGCGACGCGGCTTGGCGAAGCTGCTCGAGGCCGTCCAGGGCGACGAGAGCCCAGACGGGAGGCGGACGTTCTCAGAGGACAGGCCGGACCCGCGCTTTCCCGACGGCCGCTCGCGGCGGCGATCTCGGCGGAAAGCGGACGCTGATGGCGACGGCCATGTGTAGATCACCGCAGCAACGCAAATAAGCTGGGTAGGAGATCCAAAGACCCAACCAAGGAGTCCCCATGGCCTACGAAGTCCCAGACCTTCCCTACGACTACGACGCGCTCGAGCCTCATATCGACGAGGAGACGATGCGCATCCACCACGACAAGCACCATCAGGCCTATGTCGACAAGGCAAACGCCGCCCTCGAAGGCACCGAGTGGGCCGACAAGGACGTCGAAGACGTCCTGAAGGACCTGGACAGCCTTCCCTCGGACAAGCAGGGCCCCGTCCGCAACAACGCGGGCGGCCATGCCAACCATTCCTTTTTCTGGCAGATCATGAGCCCCGACGGCGGCGGCGAGCCCTCGGGCGATCTGGCCTCCGCGATCGACGAGAAGTTCGGCTCGTTCGACGACTTCAAGGAAGCGTTCAAGAACGCCGGCATCGGCCAGTTCGGCTCGGGCTGGGCGTGGCTCGTCCACGACGGCTCGGGCATCGAGGTCACATCGACCCCGAACCAGGACTCGCCGGTCTCAGACGGCAAGACGCCGCTCCTGGGAGCCGACGTCTGGGAGCACGCCTACTACCTCAAGTACCAGAACAAGCGCCCCGACTACCTGGACGCGTTCTGGAACGTCGTCAACTGGGACGAGGTCGAGAAGCGTTTCGACGAGGCTTCGTAGCGCCTAGGCGGGACGAACCGGCAGGAAGAGCATCTCGGTGAACGATGGGCGGGGTTTTGCGCGTATAGCGCGTACAACCCCGCCCGATCATGTGACGACCGGGTCCTGGGCGCCCGACCCGGCCGATTCGGTCCTCTTTACTGCGTCGTTGTTCGTCTCGCCGATCGCTGTCCCGCGGCGGGATGTGCTGCATCGCCCTCTCGGCCATCGCGGTGATCGTCAGCGAGGGGTTCACACCCGGGTTGGCCGGTACCGCGGAGCCGTCGCAGACGTAGAGGTTTGAGTAGCCGAAGACCCGGTGCTGGGGATCGATCACGCCGGTGTCGGGACCTGAGCCGATCACCGCGCCGCCCAGGATGTGGGCCGTCGTGGGCGTGTTCGCGAACGACTCGGTCAGCCCCGACTGCGCTATTCCGCCCATCTGGTCCGCGAACCACTCGGCGACCTTGTTCGCCTCGGGAATGAAGGTCGGGTTGGGGCGCTCGGGGTCCTGTTCGGTCTGAAGGCGGACGCCCCGTCCAAAGATCCTCCGCTTCGGGACCAGGCGCATCGCGTTGTCGAGCGACTGCATGACGAGCAGGATCACGGTGCGCTCCGACCAGCCGACCGGCCACAGGATGCGCAGGAACCTGAGTGGGTGGCGGATCACCTGGCCGAGCCAGAGGATCGGTCGGGTGAGTTTGGTGCCGTCGCCGGTCATGAGCGTGAAGAGTCGCGAGACCGAGTCGCCGCCCTTCCCGTAGGTAACGACCTCGACGTGGGTGTTGGGATCTGGGTGGATCGACGAAGTGATCGCGATCGACTTCGCGAAATCTCGGCTCTTGTCCTTTGCGGTGACCGCCAGGATCGATTCGGAGTTCGTGCGCACCAGGTGGCCGAGGCGATCGGACACTTTGGGCAGCGAGCCGCGGTGCTTGGCGTCGCGCAGGATCTTGTTCGTGCCCAGGGCGCCCGCTGCCAGGACCACGTTGAGCGCGCGGAACGTCCGGCGCTGCCGGCGGATTATCGCGCCCGCGCGCTCGGTGGTGATCTCGTACCCCTCAGAGCCATCACTCGAGTCGCCGAGCGGCCGCACGTCGACGACGTGGTGTTCGGAGTGGATCTTCACGCCGAGCTTCTCCGCGAACCACAGGTAATTCTTCCGCAGGGTGTTCTTGGCGCCGTAGCGACACCCGATCATGCACTGGCCGCAGCGGATGCACCCCGTTCGAGCCGGCCCCTCGCCGCCGAAGTAAGGGTCTGCCACCTCTTCGCCCGCAGGGCCGAAGAAGACGCCAACGCGCGTATTGGTCCAGGTCCCCTCGACGCCGGTCTCCTCGGCGTACCGGTGCAAAAGCTCGTCGGCCGGGCCCCGGCCCTCATAGGTCGTCACGCCCAGCATCCGCTCAGCCGTGTCGTAGTGCGGGCGAAGCTCCGAGTCCCAGTTCTCGGTGAGGCCGTCCCACTGCGCGTGCGTGAAGAACGCGGGTTTCGCGCGATACAGGGTGTTGGCGTATCCCAGGCTGCCTCCGCCCACCCCTGAGCCGGAGACGATCAGGATGTCCTTGAACGCCGTGACTCTGAAGATCCCGCGCAGGCCCAGCTTCGGCATCCAGTAGTACCGGCGAAGGCGCCAGGTCGACTTCGCGAAGTCCTCATCCTCGTAGCGGCGTCCGCACTCGATGACGCCGACCGAGTAGCCCTTCTCGGCCAGCCTCAGCGCCGAAACGGAGCCGCCAAAGCCGGATCCGACGACGATCCAGTCGTACTCTTCCACCTCTCCGCCGGCCGCCATCGCAGGGCAACGCCTAGTCCGAGGGAGCCTCCACTGTGCCATTTGCGATGTCCTGCAGCGGCTTGACCGACGCTGCGCGCGCGTACATGACATGAAGGCGAAAGCCCTGGGCATACGGCACGTCGCATCCGTTGTCGAAGACCTCAGTCGCCTCTTCGTTGGTGAGCGCCGACGAAGTCACGCCGGCGTCTTCCCGGTTGACCTGGCTCCGGATGTCCTCGACCGTTGCGACTCGCTCTGCCTCTGTGGCCTGGAGCCAGTCGCTGCACTGGGCGAGCGGGGCCACGGAGCCGCCCAGCTCGTTGCCCACGGGTTCACTTCGCCGTCCGAGCCCGTTTCGCCTTCCGATCCGCCATCGCCACACCCCCCGAGCGCGAAGGCGCCGGCGGCTGCGAGCGAGGCGAGGTGGCGCTTAGTCACCCGGGCCGAGATCGATCTGACCGGCGATCGCGCCCATGTACTCATCGATCCGCTTTGCCTCATCGGTCTTGGCGAGCTCCTTCATGTGAGCCTGGAACTCGGTCTGCTCGGCGGCGGCCCTGGGAGTGCCCGGGCGGGACGGCATGTCGTACCAGGTACACGGGCCGTCCGGGGCGATGCCGCGCCTCCCATTCGCCGAAGCACTCGAGCAGCAGCACGACCCTTCGCCCCATAAGCGCGGGCTGCCGTTCGAGGTCGCGCAGTTCTCGGGCAGGAACCCGGGGAGCGACGTGTTCGGGCCGAGCGGGTTGAGCGGCGGATCGGCCGTGAGCGAATCGCGCGTGCCGTCCGGGCCTGTCGTTGTGGTACCAGCAGTTGTTGTCCGAGGTGGGGAACTCGTCCCAGTAGTGGTCGAGTGCCGTTCGGCAGCTCGTCGGGCACGGTCGGATCGAGCAGGCCGCTCTGGTTGCCGAACTTGCTCAGGCCGGGGTGCGGCCTTGAAGCCGTCAGGCACGTGCGCCCATCTTGTTCGAGTGGTACGGTTGTCGCACGAGGTCGAGGCGATGCCGCCCGGCACGCCGGGAACGGCGATCGCGGGACAGTGGTTCTGGGCGTCAACGTTGCCCTCGGCCGTCGCCCGCGATCGCGTCGGGGATCGCGATCAGGAACGTGCCGTACTGCCAGTTGTCGAACACCTGGTTGTTCGAGAACTCGCCGTCGTTCATACCGGGCCACATGATCCCGGTGCCCACAGCCTGCGGGACGAGCGGCACGAACGGAAGGTCTTCGTCCCCGTAGATGTCGAGGTTGTTCGAATAGAACATGTTGTGGTCGACCTTCATGCCGTCCGCGGGGAAGCCGGGATGGCCAGGGGCCGAGAGTGTGTCGGTCGTGAGACCGTTCGCGTTGCCGTAGAAGTTGTTCTTGGTGACGCGCACGGAGTTGCCCATCGAGCCCGAGTAGCCCATGGCGGAGCCGTGGAGGTCGCACTTCTTGATGGTCGTGTTGAAGCGCTCCTCGGGGTAGAAGCTCTCGTCGCGGAACTCGCCGGTCTGCGGCGCCGCGCCCGGGTAGACGACCGCGTCGCCCGAGCCGAAGCCGTCGCAGTTCTTGACCATGGTGTGGTCAGCTCGTGAACGAGAGGTGGCCGTAATCGGCGTTCCAGAAGAACTTCACCTTGTCGAGCAGGACGCCGTCCGATCTCCTCGGTGTAGAAGCCGTGCTCCTTCGCGCCGCGCATCAGGAAGTTCCTGCCAACGAAGCCGTCGGAGCGGTCGGTCCGCAGCACGACGTGCTTCGCGTAGCAGGGGTTGTCGGGACCGTCCGGGGCGCTGAGGCAGTCCTCCGGTGGCGTGCCATCGCCCGAACCGGGGCGATTTCCGGGCTTCTTCGCCTTCTTGTAGCCCTTGCCGGCGTCGAGGAGCACGTCCTCGGGCCTCGCGCCCGAGCCCTCGATCTGAAGGTTGCAGCTGCACGCACTCGCCAAGCTCCTGCTCGGGAATGCCGTGGCGGTCGGGGTCAGGCTCGGCGAGCGGGTCGCCCTCGACCGCGCGGCCCTGGACGTAGATCAGGTTCTGGTCGTTCGGGCACGTCGCCTGGTACTCGTACGACGGGGTGAGCGCGCCTGACTGGTCCTCCTGGAGGAGCGAAGGGGTTGCACTTCGGGTCGTTGACCGGCGCCTTGCGCGACTCGGGCTCGGTGTAGCGGCCGGGCATGATCACGATGCGGTCGTTGTTGCCCGACTTGTTCACGGCCTTCTGGACCGACTTGAAGTCGCACATGCCCGCGAGGTCCTTGTTGACTTCGAGGAGCTTGTCGGCCTTGGTGTCGGAAAGCTTCTTCTTCGGCTGGCTCGGGCGCAGCCGGAAGCCCTTCTTGTTCGCCTTCTTGATGGACTTCTTGGCGAGGTCGAGCGAGGAGCCCTGGCAGACGACGCGCACGTTGCCGGGCCCTTGCCGGTGACGCGGACTCGAGCGAGCGGGCCTTCGGCACCTTGCCGCCGGTCGGCTGGCTCCGTCGGCCTGGTCCACGGTCGGGTCGGGCCAATACGAGGGGCGTTCGAGGTGAGCGGATGCGACCGTGGGAACGGCGACCGCGCCGAGCGCGAGGCGCCGCGATGACGACGGATCGGCCGCGACGGACCACGTTTGACGAGCCTGCGTGCAAGATGTCTCCTTTTCGGTTCCCTCCGGCGACCCCGAGCGGGCCGGACAAGTCCAAACAAGGTAACAGCGAAAATCGCATCTCGCGCCGGTTTGGCCCGTTCGCGGCCCTCTGGGGCTCTACGCACGAAAGCGCTTAATCGCAACTCAAAGAAGGTAGGGCTTAAATGGCGTGGAAAAGCGGTATTCGGGCTGCTGGTTGTCCTTTGACAACCCCTCTCCGACCCATGTACTTTCGTTGGAGGTGCGCGGACAGGCCGCTCGCCCCCCATTTTCATGACTAATTCACCAGGCTCAGCACGTTGAAAAAGTCCGCTGGCAGGATCGTCGCGGTGCTCGCGATCGTCGCTGTCGCAGTGGCACTCGTGGCGTTCGTCGGCGGTGACGACGAGTACAAGATCACGGCTGAGTTCCAGAACGCCAGCCAGCTGGTGCCGGGGAACCAGGTCATGGTCGGCGGCCTCGCCGCAGGCTCGGTGAAGGAGATCGGGCTGGGTGAGGACGGCGAGGCCGAAGTCCAGATCACGGTCTCAGAAGACTTCGCACCGCTGCCGCGCGGAACCACAGCGACGATCCGCATGGGCTCGCTCTCCTCGGTGGCCGGGCGCCAGGTCCAGCTCACGCTCCCCCCGGAGGGCGCGGACACCCAGGGTGAGATCGAGAACGGCGGGACGATGACCCAGTCCGAGACGATCTCGGCGGTCGACCTGGACCAGATCTTCAACACCCTCGACGTCGAGACGGTGAAGGACTTCAAGGAGGTCATCACGGGCTTCCGCGACGCGTATGCGGGCGTGACGAAGGAGGCGAACGAGGGCGCGAAGTACTTCAACCCGCTGCTCTCGACCTCGCGCCGCGTGTTTGGGGAGCTCAACCGCAATCCCGAGAGCCTCGAGTCCCTGATCGTGGACGGCGCCGCGCTTTCCGCACTCGTGGCCGAGCGCCGCGACGACCTCAGCGCCCTGGTCTCGAACGCATCCAGCGCCCTCGGGGCGATCGGCCGCGAGCGCCAGGCACTGGCCGACGCGATCAACCAGCTTCCTGACTTCCTCCGCCAAGCGAACACGACCTTCGTGAACCTCCGCTTCACGCTCGACGACGTCGACCCGCTGGTCGCCGCCTCGATTCCGGTCGCCGAACGGCTCGGCCCGTTCTTCGAGGAGTTCCGCGCGGCCGCGGCCGACGCGGTGCCGACTATCCGCGACCTCGACGCGATCGTGCGCCGCCCCGGCAAGGCGAACGACCTGGTCGAGCTGACCCGCCTGCAGGTTCCCCTCGAGGAAGCCGGAGTGGGCTCAGGCGCCCCGAACTGCGGCAACCCCGTCTCGAACGACTACGACCCGCCAGCCGCCGACGAGGACTTCACGCAGGGATCCCTTGGCGAGGCCAACTGCGCGCTTCGCAACTCGAACGAGCAGCTATCGACCCTGCGCGCCTACACGCCTGAGCTCGTCGGCTGGTTCGACGGCTTCTCCACCTCGGGCCTCTTCGACGCCTCCGGCGCATTGGGGCGCATCAATACGACCTTCAACGCCTTCTCGCTGTCGCTCGGCAGCGGCCTTCCCGACCTGCTCTCGCCGATCGACCCGGCCGACGTGCTCTCAGGCACGGGCGCCGTGGACATCGACTCCGACCAGCGCTGCCCCGGCTCGACCGAGCGCGATCCCGGCGACGGCTCGTCGCCCTTCACCGACGGCGACACCCTGGACTGTGACCCGATGCAGGGGCCTCAGGGCCCATGAGAAGGATCGCGATCACGCTTGCCGTCCTGGCCGCCGCGGGCGCCGCGTTCGCTGCGTCGGTCTCCGCCGACGAGGACACCCACACCTACCAGCTCGAGATGTTCAACGCCTTCGGGATCGTGAACGGCTCCGAGGTGAAGGTCGCCGGCGTGAACTCGGGCACGGTCAAGGGGCTCGAGGTGTCAGAGGACAAGACGGCCCTCGTGGAGGTCGAGCTTTCAGGGCCCCTGGCGGTCCTGGGCGTGGACACCCAGTGCAAGTCTGAGCCGCAGTCGCTGATCGCCGAGTACTTCATCGACTGCCAGCCCGCGGGCGAGCCCGCCGAAGACGGCAGCATCCTGCGCAAGAAGGTCCAGCAGACCGTTCAGCCCGATCTCGTCCAGAACACCCTGCGCGAGCCCTTCAAGGACCGCCTCGCAATTCTCATCAACGAGTTCGGCACCGCCCTGGCCGGCAATCCGGAGAACCTGAACGAGGCGATCCGGCTCGGCGCGCCCGCCTTGCGCGACCTTCACGCCGCTCTGCGCCTCCTTGGGCGTCAGAACACGGTCATCCGCGACTTGAACGTGGACTCCGACGAGATCATCGGCAAGCTCGCGGATCGCCGCACTGACGTGGCCGCGTTCATCGACAACGCAGGCGCGGCCGCCGCCGCGTCGGCCGAGCGGAGCGAGGACCTCTCCGCGAGCTTCGACAAGCTCGACGATTTCCTGGCCGAGCTCGAGCCGACGATGGTCGAGCTCGGGAACGTCGCCCGTGAGTCGACCCCGCTCCTCGTCGATCTGCGCGGCTCCGCGCCGCAGCTAAACGAGCTTGCGACCAGCCTGCCCGCCTTCAACCGCGCTACCCAGAAGTCCCTCGTCACCTTGGGCAAGGCCTCGGTCCCTGGCAAGCGCGCCCTCGACCGCGGCGTCCAGAACGGCACCTTCACGGCGCTTCGCGACTCGGCCGACCAGGCCCCGCGGACGACGGAGCTGATCAAGGACTTCCTCGCAGACCTCGACGACCCGCGCCGCTCGGTCGAGGTTGACGACCGCGCCGCAAAGAGCTGCGATGACAAGACCCTGCCCTGCTATTCGACCGGCCGCGAGGGGCCGACCGGGTACACCGGATTCGAGGGCCTCCTGAACTACGCCTACTACCAGGCCGGCTCGCTCAACCAGTACGACAGCGTCGGCCACCTCCTGCACTTCTCTCTCTACGACGTCTTCGTCGGCAACTGCGGAAGCTTCAACACCCACCAGAGCTTCCCGGAGGAGGGCGGCGTCGACCCGGACGGCCCCGGTCCGGGCCTCGGCCCCAGGACGACGGACCCCCTCGACGCGGACAACTGCGTCGGCGGGCTCGGTCCCAATCAGCCGGGCATCACGCCCGGTCAGCAGGAGGCCGACCTGGGCATCGGGCCCTACGACCCGTCCGTGTGTCCCGACGGCTCCACCGACCTTTCCATCTGCAACCCGGCCGGGCCGCGCCGCAAGACAACGTCTACAAAGGCGTCCGGCGGTGCAGCGGAAGGCGGCAATGGCGACGGCGGCTCGGGCGGTAACGGCTCGGGCGACCCGGATCTGCCCGACCTGCCTGGCAACCTGCCCGGCGATCTTCCGACCGACCCGGGAAGCGGCGGCGGTGGCGGCGGCCTCGGCGGCATCCTGGACGATCTCCCCGGGCTTGGCAACGGCGGCAACCAGAACAACGCGGCGGCGGCGGCGGTAACGGTGGCGGCGCCGGGCAGGCTGCAAATGACCTCCTCGACTTCCTCTTTTCGCCATGAGGGGCCGTAGCGCAGGAGCCACGCTCGCAGCCTCGCCGACGATGGTCGGCGCTGTCACGACGCTGATCCTGATCGTCGCGGTCTTCCTGGCCTACAACGCGAACAACGGCCTGCCGTTCGTCCCTGTCTACTCCGTCTCGGTGGACGTGCCGAACGCCGCCCGCCTGGGCACGAACAACGAGGTGCGGATCGGCGGCACCCGAGTCGGCGTCGTCGAGTCCATCGAGCCGGTCGAGATCGAGAACTCGGCCAGCGCCTCAACCGATGGCGATGGAAGCGCCGGCGACGTCCCCGCGCTTGGCGCCAGGCTCAACCTGAAGCTCGACAAGGCCGCCGAGCCGCTGCCCGAGGACTCGGTCTTCCGCGTGCGCTACCGCTCGACCTTCGGCCTCAAGTACCTCGAGATCGTGCGCGGCACCGGCCCCGACGCCGAGGAGGGCCACATCTTCGACGGCACCAACGACGGTGACGCGGCCGAGTGCGACATCCCGACCACGCCGGCGACCTTCTCCGAGGACATTCCTGAGCAGGCGAAGGACGGTTGCTTCCAGGAGCAGACCGAGTTTGACGCGATCAACAACACCTTCGACAACAAGACCCGCAGCGCGGCTCGTGAGAACCTCGTGGGCTTCGGCGGTGCCTTCGCCGGCCGCGGCGCATCGCTCAACGACGCCATCGAGGGCCTGCGGCCGCTGGTCGAGAACCTCGGCCCCGTCTCACGTGTCTTGGCGGACCCCTCGACGCAACTCGAGCGATTCATCTCGTCGCTGGCACGCACGGCCGAGATCGTCGCGCCAGTGTCTGATGAGCAGGCGCAGTTCTTCACCAACGCCGCGATCGCGTTTGCCGCGTTCACGCGCGACACCGGTGCGCTGCAGGAGACGATCTCCGAGGGACCCGAAACGCTTGACGTGGCAATCGACACCCTGCCCAGGCAGCGCCCGTTCCTGGCGGAATTCGCCGAGCTGTCCAGGCGCCTACGCCCCGGCGTGCAGGACCTCCGCGTAGCGCTGCCCGTCCTCAACCGCGCAATTGACGTCGGCACGCCCGTCCTGGCGCGCACGCCGGCAATGAACCGCGACTTGAAGGACGTCCTGGTCGAGCTCGACAGGCTCGTGAAGCAGGAGTCCACGGTGGTCACGCTCCAGCGCCTGCGCGACACCTTCGACTCTGCCCGACGCTTCTCCGAGTGGGTCGTCCCCGCGCAGACCGTCTGCAACTACTGGAACTACTGGTTCACGTTCCTGCCTGAGGCCCTCTCCGACAGGGATCAGTCCGGCTACAACTTCCGCCAGGCGCTCACCAACGCGCCGCTTGGCCCGCAGGCGCTCAATATCGGCCCCGTGACCCTGACCGTGCCGGGCATGACACATGGTCCGGTCGCGGGCTACTCCGGGGTCCAGGCCACGGGCAAGCACGGTCCGGTCCCGAACCCCCTCGCCGACGGCGAGTTCGATCCCGAGGGGCAGCCGATCCTCCACGGCAATCCGTACGGGCCGACCGGCCAGGACGGCTCGGACTGCCAGGCCGGGCAGTCGGGCTACCTCCTGGGTGATCTCCGGATCCCCGGCCAGCCCGCGTCCAACCCCTCGGTGGCAGTCGCCGACATCCCGGGCGACCGCGGGCCGACGACCACCTACTTCGACGAGAACGGCGACCGGACGTATCGCGACACCCGCGTCCCATCGAGGCAGCCATGAGGACCGGTCAGCGCAGAGAACGGCTTCCGAACTGGGCGATCGGCCTGATCTTGATCGTGCTCCTTGCGATCGCCTCGCTGTACGCCTTCACCAAGAGCGTTCCGTGGGAGAGCAAGTACACGGTCCAGGCGGTATTCCCCTCAGCCGGGAACGTCAGGCCCGCCTCGCCGGTCCGGATCGCCGGCGTGAACGTCGGCAAGGTGACGAAGATCGAGCACCTCGAAGCCTCGGACTCGGCCCAGGTCACAGCGCAAGCCGGGATCACCGACGACCCCGAGGCCGAGGGTGCGCCCGCAACCGCTTCAGTCGTGACGATGGAGCTCGAGGAGTCCGCGCTGCCGCTCCACACCGACGCGACAATGAAGCTGCGCCCGCGCCTCTTTTTGGAAGGCAACCTCTTCGTCGACCTCAAGCCGGGCTCTCCGAGCGCGCCGGAGGCCGATGACGGCTACACCTTCCCGGCCGCACAGACCTCGATCGCGGTCCAGATCGACCAGGTGTTCACGACTCTTCAGTCCGACGTTCGGTCGAACCTCCAGACGCTCCTCGACGAGCTCGGCACGGCCTTCAGGGCCGGCGGGGCAGAGGGCTTTCGCGAGATCTACAAGACCTCGCCCGGAGCCTTCCGCTACACGTCCGAGGTGAACGAGGCGTTCCTCGGCCAAGAGGAGCATGACCTCTCTGAGCTCATAGTGAACCTCGATTCCACGGTCGAGGCGCTCAACCAGGGCGAGGACCTCCAGGACCTCGTCACGAACCTGCGCACCGTGCTCGGCTCGTTCGCGGCCGAGAGCGCGAACCTCGAACGGGCGATCGCCGTCCTGCCCAGCGTGATCGAGGAAGGCCAGCCCGCCTTGGCCAGCCTCAATCGCTCGCTCCCCGCGCTGAGGGCCTTCTCGCGGGAGGCGCTGCCGGGAGTGCGCTCGACGCCGGCCACGCTCGACGCGGCAACGCCTCTCCTCGAGCAGATCCGCGGACTGGTCTCCGAGGAGGAGCTGCGCGGCCTCACCGCCGACCTGCGCCCGACGATTCCGCGCCTGACCACGCTTGCCAACGAGTCGATCCCGTTCCTCGACGAGTCGCGGGCCCTGGCGAGCTGTTTCAACGAGGTAGTGAACCCGTGGTCACGCCAGACGGTGACCGACGCGGCAACGCCGGCATCCGGCCAGATCTTCGAAGAGCTCGGGTACGGCCTTACCGGAATCGCTTCCGAGAGCCGCTCGGGCGACGCGAACGGCCCGTACATCCGGGTCATGGCCGGCGGCGGCACCAACACGGTGGTCTTCCCCGACTCCATCCAGGAAGCCGGGACGGCGGTGGACGCGGTCGGACTCACCCCGCTGCCGCTACTGGGCGCGATCCCCGCGATCGAGTCGAGCGCCAAGACCCCATATCGCCCCGACGTGCGCTGCGAGACGCAGGAGCCGCCGGACATCGACGCCGGCGCGCCAGTGGCGCCACCTCGCCAGACGACGGTCGAGAACCCGATCACGCCGCAGTCGGCGACCCCCGAGCTGCTCGACAGCGTTCGCGGCGCCAACGACCTCTTCGAAGATGCGATGGCCCTCGCGGACAAGGGCCGCTCGAAGAAGTCCCTTGACCTCAGAGACAACGCGCTCGAAGACGTGAACGTGGCCCTCGCCGAGGCCTTCGACCTCGAGTATCTCCTGCCCCTTCTGGACGAGGAGCCGGTGCAGCCATGATGACCGCCATCCGCAAGAGCCTCCGCCCGTTCATCGCGGTCATCGTCCTGATCATTTTCGCGGGCGTGATCAGCTTCTACATCTTCCAGAAGCAGCGCCTCCGCATCCCGATCATCGAGGAGAAGCCCTTCCAGTTCCAGGCCGAGTTCGACAACGCCCAGGGCGTCGTCGCCGGCCAGGGCCAGACGCTCAGGGTTGCCGGCGTGAGGGTCGGCGACGTGTCGAACGTCGAGTTGGTCGACGGCCGCGCCGTCGTCACATTCGACGTCGATCGCGAGTACCTCCCGATCTATGAAGACGCGACGCTCCTGATGCGCCCGCTCACCGGCCTGCGCGACATGTTCTTCTCGCTCGACCCGGGCACGGAGAACCGCGCGCTTCCGGATGCCGGCGAGATCGAGGAGGGCGACACGGTGCCGCTCGCCAACACGGCGCCCGACGTGCCCCTCGACCAGGTGCTCGAAGCTCTCGACAACGACAATCAGGCATACCTGCGGGCGATCCTCGTCGGCGCCGGTCAGGGCCTCGAGGGCCGCGGCAAGGACCTCGGCCGCATCCTCGGCAGCCTGGGACCGATCAACCGCGACCTCGAAAAGCTCAACACCGCGGTCGCCGAGCGCGACGAGAACCTCAGCCGCCTGGTCCACAACCTCTCGATCCTCACCAAGTCCATCGGTACGCAGGACCAGGACATCATGCGCCTCGTGACGGAGTCGAACGCGACGCTTGCTGCGATCGCGCAGGAAGACCCGGACGTGCAGAATGCGACCCGCCTCCTGCCCGGAGCGCTCACTGAGACACGTGACGCCCTCGCCGCCGCCAAGGAGTTCGGCGACGAGCTCGGCCCGACCTTCAACTCACTCCGCCCGTTCGCGCAGAACCTTCCTGAGCTCAACTCGTCGACCACCGAGCTGGCCAACACCGTCACGCCGGTGATCCGCGACCAGCTGCGGCCGTTCGTGCGCTCGGCCCGCGAGCCGATCCCGGATATCAAGGCCGCCGCCCAGCGCCTGTCTAAGACCGCTCCGAACCTCACCTCGCTCGCTACGCGGCTCAACCATCTGACCAACATGGCCGCGTACAACCCGCGCGGTCAGGAGCCTTCGGGCACGCCCGGGCGCGACGAGGGCTACCTCTACTGGGCCGCCTGGCTCTCCCACAACGGCGTGAGCCCCTTCGCCGCGCAGGACGGGAACGGCTTCTACCGCCGCATCTACTTCACCGCCAGCTGCCAGAACATCATCAACCTCCTGTCCGGCTCGCCAGGCGGCGCCGTCATCGGCGGCATCGTCACAGGACTCCCCGCCCTCTTCACTCCAGGAGCGCCCTGCGGCTGATGCAAAAGCAAGCTCCCTCAATCGGCCGCATTCTCATCGCCGCAGGCTTCGCGATCTCCTGCTTCCTCCTGATCATGTTCCTGTGGATCGCGTTCGGCGGTCCGGTCCCGCTCAAGGCGAAGAGCTACCGCATCACCGCCAACTTCCCCGAGGCGACCCAGCTTGCGGCCGAGTCCGACGTCCGGATCGGCGGCGTCTCGGTCGGCAAGGTGAAGTCGGTCGCCCTCGCGCCGCCTGAGAAGCGGATCGAGGGCTACGACACGACCGAGGCCGTCCTCGAGATCCGGCCTGAGTTCGCGCCGATCTCCACGGACTCGCGGGCGATCCTGCGCCAGAAGACGCTCTTGGGCGAGACCTACGTGGAGCTCACGTCCGGGACTGAGCCCGGGTCGACCGACAACGTCTCGCTGGGCACCGCGGCGGGAGTCTCCGACGCCGAGGCGGAGGACATAGAGGCGATCCCCGAAGAGGGGTCTGGCGAGTGCGACGACGATCCGGACGCCTGCGCGATCCCGGTGACCTCGACCCGCAACGCCACCCAGATCGACGAGATCTTCAACGCGCTCGACCCCGAGACTCGCGCGGCTTTCCAGCAGTGGCAGCAGTCGGCGGCAGTCGCCGTTGAGGGCCGCTCACTCGACTTGAACGATGCGTTCGGCAACATCGGCCCGTTCATCACCGACGCTTCCTCCACGCTGGAGACCCTCAAGGGCCAGAAGGAGTCGCTGCAGGGTCTCGTCCGCGACACCGGCGAGGTCTTCGAGGCTGTGTCCGAGCGTGACCAGGAGCTCGCCGGGGCGATCACGGGCTCCGAGGCGACGTTCGGCGCGCTCGCCGATGCCGACGACGCTTTGGCCGAGAGCTTCACGATCCTGCCGACCTTCCAGCGCGAGTCCCGCGCAACGCTCCTGCGCCTTGACGAGTTCCAGCGCGAGACGCGCCCGCTCGTCCAGAAGCTCCTGCCGGTCGCCAACGACATCAGCCCCACGCTCGACAGCGTGCGTGAGCTCTCGCCCAACCTAGAGAGCCTTTTCCGCAACCTCGATCCCCTGATCGACGCGTCCGAGGACGGCCTGCCCGCGCTCGAGAGCTTCCTTGGGCCCGAAGGCCTGCGGCCTGTGCTCGACACACTCGATCCGTTCCTGTCGAACCTGAACCCGGTCCTTCGCTACCTGGCCGCCTACCGCAAGACCGCCGCGGACTTCCTCACCGGCCCGAGCGCCGCGCTCTCAAGCACGCTTTCGGATCAGCCGGGGCAGCCGGCGCCGCGCCACTACCTGAAGCAACTGGCGTACGCGAGCTCCGAGATCCTCTCGGTCTATCCCGAGCGCATCTCTCAGAACCGCGGCAACGCCTACCCGCCGCCGCAATACCTCGTGCTGCCGGGCAACGGGCCGCGTGGGATCTTCCCGAACTACGACTGCAAGAACCTCGACTACACGCCCATCAGCCAGAACCCGGACGAGGACGTGAAGTACCGCGTCACGAACGAGGACGGCTCGGACGGCGGCATCGTGGTCGAGAGCGGCGGCCCTGACACAGGCCCAGACCCGTCGGAAACGTTCGCCGGATGCTTCTTCAACCCCGATCAGCCCGCGATCTTCGGCGGTGGCCGCACGCCGAACCTCTTCTCGGACCCCTAGGCCTTCCTGGCAAACTGCCCGCATGGCGAATGCGGAAGAGTGGGCGGGGATCGTCCAGGGCCTCGCTTCAAAGCTCGAGGTCAGGTACGAGCCCGTGGGGGGCCTCAACCCCCGTGGGGGCCCTGCAGCGCTGTGTCCGGGCGGCACGAACCGCCTGACGGGGCAGCTCGACCCCGAGTACTGGGGCTCGTCGTGCGATGCCTTGGAGCACGAGGAGGGTGGCTTCTTCAAGAAGACCGTCGTGCCCCGCGCGATCGTCGCCAAAGCCCATCTGCCGGATGTCGCGAAGGCCACGCCGCCTTTCAACGTCGAATCCCTGGCCGGGGCCGAGGACATGATCGAGAGCCGCGTCAGCCGCAACCGCGTGCAGTTCGAGTCGATCGATTTCAACAATCGGTTCATCACCACCGTCCCGCGCGAGCACGACCCGACGGCGCTCCGCGAAACCATCGGACCCGGCTTTCTGGACTGGGCAGCCCGGATCGAGGCGGACGTCGACTTCGGCATCTCTGAGCGGCAGCTCTATTTCCTCTGGCGCCTGCGCGAGCTGACGGCCGCTGAGTACGCCGAGGCCCTGAAGAACGCGGGCGAGCTGTTCAGGCGCATCCGGATGGAGGTCGAGGAGCACGGAACGCACACCTACCCCGCCGGCCCATGGCACGCGGGCCTGGAGCCGTTCCCAACCTAGCCTCAACCCGCACAAGGGTCTGACCCCGGGTCTGACCCCTCGTTAGACGCTTGGTGGCTCGTAGCCGTCGTCGCCTGGCATGAGCATCCGCCAGCCCTGGTCTGAGTCGTCCTCGACCACGTTCGGCATGATCGGCTCGACCACCAGTGCGCGGGCGGCGTCCATGGCCTCGTCGGCGGTCGCGTACGGCAGGAGCGACTCGAGCTGCTTGATGGTTGGGAAGACGAGCTCGATCTCGCCCGCCTCGCCGCGCTCGAGCGCGTCCTGGGGGTTCATCCAGGCCGCGTCGGTCACCTCCTGTCCGTCCGCTTTGGGCGGCGAATGGGCGGGTGCCAGGGCCAGGTAAAAGCGCGTGTCGAAGCGGATCGGCACGGGCTCGGGGGTGATCCAGCGCGACCAGAGGACCAGCTCGGAGGAGAGGTCGAGCTGGATGCCGGCCTCTTCTGCGAGCTCGCGGATTCCGGCCGCGCGATGGGCGAGCTCGTCGGCGTCGACGTCGGTCTCGCCACCCGCGACGCCGGTGATGAGCTCATCGGCCTCGACCCGCCCGCCGGGGAAGACCCAGACGCCGGGCATAAAGCGCGCGCCTTCGTTGCGCTTGACCAGCAGGACCTCGAGCCGGCGATCTGCGTGCTTGCCTCCCCGTCTTAGCAGGAGGATCGTGGCGGCAGGGCGCGCGTCCGCAGCTTCGAAGCCCTCCTCGAAGGGATTGCGGGCTCCGGCTGCGTCTTTGGGAAGCTCGGCGTCGGCCACGGAGAGCATCCTTTCGTATCGCGCGGTCGCTAGGCTCCCGCCGCGATGGGCGCTACCGAGACCAAGCAGCTTTGGGTCTGCACGTCGTGCGGGTTCGTATACGACCCCGACGAGGGGGACCCGGACGGCGGTATCCCGCCGGGCACCGCCTTCTCGGAGATCCCGGACAACTGGTTCTGCCCCGTCTGTGGTGCTCGCAAGGCGGACTTCGAGCCCTACGAAGAGTAGGACAGCCCCGGTGGGGAGGAGGGGCTGAATGGAACGCAAGTGGTGGACGCTGATCGCGGTCTGCACCGCGACGTTCATGCTCCTGATCGACGTCACGATCGTGAACGTCGCCCTGCCGGACATCCAGGAGGATCTCGACGCGTCGTTCTCGAGCCTCCAGTGGGTCGTTGACGCCTACGCGCTGACGCTGGCGTCGTTCCTTCTGGTCGCAGGCTCGATCGGCGACCGGATCGGGCGACGGCGGATCTTCAGCTTCGGCTTCGCGCTGTTCACCGTGGCCTCGCTCCTTTGCGGCCTTGCTGGGGATCCGACCCTTCTCAACCTCGCGCGCGGCTTGCAAGGGTGCGGCGCCGCCGCGATGTTCGCGACTGCCCTGGCCCTCATCGCTCAGGAGTTCGAGGGTCGCGAGCGCGCCACCGCAATCGGGCTCTGGGGCGCGACGGTGGGTGGGGCCGTGGCAATCGGCCCGCTGGTTGGCGGGGTCCTAACGGAGCATCTCGGCTGGGAGTGGATCTTCTTCGTCAACGTCCCGATCGGGATTGGCGCTCTGGTGCTCACCGAGACTCAGCTGGTCAACGTGAAGGCGAGCGATCCGCAGCCAATCGACTGGATCGGCGTCTTCACCTTCTCCCTGGCCCTGTTCGGCTTGATTTTCGGCCTGATCCGCGGCGAGGCCGAGGGCTGGGGAAGCCCGCAGATCGTTGCTTCGCTGGGCGGCGCCGTCGTGTTGATGAGCGCGTTCATCTGGACCGAGCTCCACCGGCGCCACGCGATGCTCGACCTGAGCCTGTTTCGGAAGAAGGCGTTCACGGGGGTCTCGATAGTCGCGCTTCTGCCTCTCTGCGGGCATGTTCGCGATGTTCCTCTATATGACCCTCTACATGCAGGACGTGCTCGCGCTCTCCCCGTTGGAGGCCGGGCTCAGGTTCTTGCCCTTGACCCTTCTTTCGTTCATAGTCGCGCCGCTCGCGGCCAAGTTCTCCGACCGCATACCGGCGCGTGCCTCGATGGGGACGGGCCTGTTCTTCGTTGGCGTCGGGCTGATTTTGATGGGAGGCATCTCCGTCGCAGACGACTGGACCGGCCTCTTGCCCGGCTTCATCCTGGCCGGGATCGGGATCGGTATGACGAACCCGGGGATCGCCTCGACTGCTCTGGCCGTCGTCGAAGCCAGCAGGGCAGGGATGGCGAGCGGCATCAACAGCACCTTCCGCCAGGTCGGGATCGCGACGGGCGTGGCAATGCTCGGCGTGATCTTCCAGTCCCGCGTCGATTCCAAGCTGACCGAGCTGGTGCCGCGCGCGCCCGAAGCGTTTTCCGATGCCGTGACGGCCGGCGCGACCCAGAGCGCGCTCGAGCAGGTGCCGCAGGAGTTCAAGGCCCAGGCGGCTGACGCCGCCGCGCAGGCATTCGTCTCAGGCCTCAACACGATCCTCATCGTCGGGGCAGCGATCGCAATCCTCGGCGGGATCGCGAGCTGGCTACTGGTCGACCCCGGGGACTTCGTGGCCCCGGAGGGAGCGGCGGAGCCCGAAGTACCCGCCGCCGGCTGACGACCGGCGCTCCGGGCCTACTTGTCCAGGGCGCGCTCGCGCGAGCGGCGGTTCGCCGCCGAGACGACGAAGTACGCGATCGCGGCGATGATCGCCAGCGGGAGCAATACCGCGGCGCTGATGAGCGCTACTCCCGCGCCGACCTCCAGGACCTTGCCCGCGTCGTCCAAGGCGTCGCCGAATGACCAGCCGTCATCGTCGTCGCTCGTGCCGGCGCCCTCGGAGGTGATGACGACCGTCACGGTGGCGAGCTGAGCCCTCGTCGTGACTGCGTTCAGCTCCGACTTCGCGTCGGCAATGGATTCATTCACCCTCGCGAGCGACGCCTGAAGGGCAGCAACTTCCGCGTCCGTGTCCGCTTCGCGGATCCGGGTCACGAGGTTGTCGCGCTCGGCGCGGAGACCCACGAGGCGATCCTTGGCACTTACGTAGACGCGGGTGATGTCCTGCGACTGCTCCGTCCGCGACTTCACATTCGCAAGCTCGGACAGCGCCGCGAGGGTGTCGTCGAGCGTCGAGCTCGGCACCCGGACCTCAAGCGTCGCCCGTGCGGACTCGTCGGTGCCGGTCACGCGGGAGTTGAGGACGACGCCGTTCGCGCCCTCGACTACGTCGATCACCTGATCGTTGACGTCGGCGACCTCGTCGGCGGGCGCGGCGAGGGTGAGCTGCGCGTCGCGCTCGACCCGGCGCTTTTCCTGCTGGCGGTTGACGCCCTCGGCGGAGCGGCTGAGGGAATTGAACTTCGCGGAGCGGAGGTTTGCTGCGTCGGGCACGGCGAACCTGTCCGAATCCGCATCTCGTGCAGGAGCGCCCTGGCTGAGACCGCCTTGCTCCGTGGCGGCGCTGTCGTCAGTCTCGAGAACGTCCGCGAGGTCCGTGGCAGCCTCGTCCGCGGTCTCCCTCGCGCTTTCGGCACCGCCATCAGCCGCAATCTCTGCCGTCCCGCCGGTGAGCGACTCGCCGCCGTCGCCGAAGTCGATCTGCGAAAGCGAAACGCCGACCACCACTACTGCCGCCGTCGCAGCTGCGAGCGGCGCCCAGCCGCGCGGGCCGTCGGGGCGGAAGAACGAGGTGAAGCCGCCGGTGCTCTTGCGTGAGCCGCCGCCGGCAGCGCGGGTGCGGGGGCCCTTGCCGCGGGGGAATCCCGCGGCGGCCCAGGCGTCGAGGTCGGCCTCAAAGCGGGACTCGGGCTCCGGCCGCTCGGCGCGAAGGTCGGAGACGAGTGCCTCGATGCCCTCCATCCCGGCGGGGACGTCTTCGCCGCGAAGGGCGGCGTCCAGGATCTCGAGCTCGCGCTCGACCTCGGCGGGGATATCAGTCTCGTCGCGCACGTTGCGCCTCAGGTCATCGAGCCTCATCGCAGGCCCTCCTCAGCTTCTCGATCGTTCTGTGGACACGCATGGCAGCCGCTCGCTCGCCGACGGAGATCACGCTTGCGATCTCGGCGGTGGAGAGGCCGGCAAAGAATTTGAGGGCGACCAGCTCGCGCTCGCGAGCGGAAAGCTTCTCCATCGCCTGGCGCAGGGCAGCGCGGCGCATTGCGGTCTCGGCCTCCTCCTCGGCGGGGGTGGTGTCGGCCACGGGCTCGCTCGTCATCTCGACGTGGCGCTTGCGACGGCGCAACTCGTCAAGCGCGGCGTTCCGCGCGATGCCGAAGAGCCAGGCGCGCATCGTCCCGCGGGCCGGGTTGAAAGACGACGAGCGCCTGTACGCGCGCTCGAACGCAGCAGCGGTCACGTCCTCAGCCGCTGAGCGGTCGCGCACGAGGCCCGAGACGTACGCGAACACGTCGTCCCGAGACGAGCGATAGAGCTCCTCGAAGGCAGCTTCCGCGTCGCTCGGCGCCGCCTGAGCGGGCGCGATCAAGACGTCATTCATATCCCCACTACGGCGCCGGGGCCGTTTCATCACACATTGATGTTGCCGATTGGTGAGAAGTGCGGGCCCGTTCGCGCTACCAGCGCACTCGAATTGGCATTAAAGGGGCGAGGGAACGGGTCGCAGTGCCGCCTCAATCGGCTCTTCGACCGCTCGGTTCTCAGCATCCAGGCGCGCGTGTCAATCCGCGGCCGCTGAGCGGCCGCCAAATGACACACGCGGGGACGAAGCGCGATCTGCGGCGAAACCGGGAATTCCCGCGGCGTGTGTGAATCCGCTACCGCCGGGCGAAAGTTGGAGCACACACGCCACGCTCGAGCCCTGAAAGGCGGCCCAATCCCCCTCCTTTATTGCCTCTCGAGCCGTCTCGCGGCGTTACCCACCACCGGCCCGGGCGGGAGGCGGCGAGTCGTAGCTAGTCGAGCCTAAGCGGCGCGGCGCAGCGGCTCGGCGGCCTCGGCCGCCGCTGGGAGGCGTGCCGGCTCCGAAGCGCCGCCCACCTCAGCGCAGGCGACCGCGATCGCTTCGCTCGTGATGGCAACCAGGCGCCGTAGCTCCGCCTTCGATATGGCGAGCGGCGGCATCAGGACCACCGTGTCGCCCAGCGGCCGGATGATCGCGCCGCGCTCCCGAGCCGCCATCGTCACGCGGTGGCCCAAGCGCAGCGCCGAGTCGTGCTCGCCGAGGTCGATGCCGACCATGAAGCCGCGGCAGCGAACCTCGGCCACCTCCGGCATCTTCGCGACGTCGCCCAGCAGGTCGCCGAGTAGGCGCATCTTCGGCTGAAGCTTCAGGAGGGTCCCCTCGTTCTCGAACGCGTCCAGGCTCGCGATCGCGGCTGCGCACGCGAGCGGGTTTCCGGTGTATGTGTGGCCATGGAAGAAGGTCTTGAACTCCTCGTGGGCGCCCAGGAAGCCCTCGTAGATCCGCTCGGTGGCGAGTGTGGCCGCGAGCGGCATGTAGCCACCGGTCAGACCCTTCGCGACGCACAGGAGGTCCGGCGAGACCCGCTCCTGCTCGCAGGCGAACATCGTCCCCGTGCGCCCGAAACCGGTTGCGACCTCGTCGCAGATCAGGAGCACGTCGTGGTTGTCGCAGAGCTCGCGAACGCGGCGCAGGAAACCGGGCGGTTGCACCCGGATCCCCGCCGCTCCCTGGACGAGCGGCTCGACGATTACGGCGGCGATCTCCCCGTCGTGAAAGTCGAGGATGCACTCGAGCTCCGCGGAGTCGCCTGGGGTGACGTGATGTGCGTCGAAGAGGAGCGGGCCGTAGCACTCATGGAAGAGGTCGATCCCGCCGACCGATACGGCCCCGATCGTGTCGCCGTGGTAGGCGTCGCGCAGGCAGACGTAGGAGCGGCGCTCCGTCTCGCCCTGCTGCTGGAAGTACTGGAACGCCATCTTGAGCGCGATCTCCGTCGCGGTCGAGCCGGAGTCCGAGTAAAAGACGCGGTCGAGGCCGGGCGGCGCGACCTGGACCAGGCGCTCCGCCAGCTCGGCGGCGAGCGGATGAGTGAGCCCCAGCATCGTCGAGTGGGCAATGCGATCGAGCTGGTCGCGGATCGCTTTGTCGATGCCGGGGTGGCGGTGACCATGGACGTTGCACCAAAGCGAGGAGACGCCGTCGATGTAGCGGCGCCCGTCGGTCCCGATCAGGTCAGTGCCCTCGCCGCGCTCGATGACCAGCGTTTCGTCCTCAGACCAACCCCGCTGCTGTGTGAACGGATGCCACAGATGCCGCGCGTCGAGGTCTTGGGTACGCCCGTCTCTCACTCGCGAGCGACACTAGACCTCGCCTCGGCGGAACCGAGGGCCCAAATCAGCCCTGTTTGCGGGCCCTGAATGCGCGCACCTTGGCTCGGTTGCCACAGTCCCCCATCTGGCACCAGGTCCGCGAATGGTTCCGCGAGCGGTCGTAGAACGCCCAGTAGCAGTCCTCGGCCGGGCACACCTTGAGCTTGGCCCATTCGCCGCTCTGCATCGCTTCGTGGACCTGGAGCGCCATGGTCGCCAACGCTCCGTCCACGTTCCCGCACGTCGGCACAATCTCCGCGGAGGACCCTTGGAACCGCACCTCTGAAGAGGCGCCATCGAGGGCCGCGTTCAATCGGGTCGCGGCATCATCGCCGGCCTCAATGCCGTTGTTTAAGAGGAGCAGCGAGCGCAACCCCTCGCGGAAATCGACGGCTCGCGCAAGGTCCTGCGCTGTCGGCTCGGCCTCGCCGCCCAGTCGGGACTCGGCAAGCCATCGGGCGAGACCGGCCGTGCTGTCGAGTTTGTCGGTCCCCTCTTCGACATCCAGGGTGTTCACAAAGCTTCGAATGGTCTCCAGGCCCACTGGGGCGCTGGCCGTCTCGGTGTCGCGAAGCAGTCCCACAATCATCAAGTGTAACCGGTAAACACGATTAGACGGTGTTACACTAACCCCCGTAACCGAAACACTGGTTTCAAGGAGGCATCATGGACCACCGGATCAACAACGAACTCACAGAGCACGAGCGCCAAGCGCAGGAAAAGACGCGCAGGCGCTGGCCCGACGACGGCCTTCCGCCTCGCCACAAGACAGCGGCTCGTCCGAGCCCGCATCCTCCGGCGGCACTCATCGCCCAGCTTTTCTGGCGCTAGGCCGCGGCGAAGGCGCGCTCACCTGGCGCGACCGCGGCGATCGCAGCGTCGATCGCCGCGGGGGAGAGGACCTGCTCGATCACCATCACCGCGGCGCCGATCACCCCCGCGCGGTCTGCCAGTTGACTGCGCACGATGCGGAGGTGCCGAGTCGCCAGCGGCAACGAGCGCTGGTAGACGACTTCGCGGATCCCGGCCAGGAGCTGTTCCTGAGCCTGGGCGATGTCGCCACCGACGACGATCACAGACGGGTTGACGAAGTTGACCGAGGCGGCAAGGACCTCGCCGATCAATCTGCCGGACTCGCGCACCAACTGGACCGCCGCGGGCTCACCGCCACGGGCGAGGTCGACGACGGCGCGCGAGTCGGCGGTCTCGAACCCCTCCGCGCGGAGGTGAGCCGCCATCGCGCGACCGCCGGCGAGAGCCTCGAGGCAGCCCACATTCCCGCAGGCGCAGGTGACTTCGTCGGCCTGCGGACCGGCGACACGGATGTGCCCGATGTCTCCGGCGGCCCCGTCCGCGCCGCGGTGAATTGCGCCGTCCACGACGACGCCGCAACCGATGCCCGTCCCAACCTTGACGAAGAGAAGGTGGTCCATCTCAGTCCACTGCGTCCAGTACTCGCCCAGCGCCATGATGTTCACGTCGTTGTCGACGAGAACCGGGACGTTGTAGCGGTCGGTGAATCGCTCGGGAATCGGATACGCGTCCCAGCCGGGCATGATCGGCGGGTTGCGGGGGCGCCCAGTCGCGTGCTCAACGGGACCGGGGACGCCGATGCCGATGCCGCACACGTCCTGATCGCGCCGGCCGGCCTCCCGCAGCAGGACGTGAAATCGCTCGTCCGCCCAATCCAAAACCTCCTCGGGTCCCCGCGCGATCTCGATCTCGCCCGCTTCTTCGGCCAAGACCTCGCCGGCGAGGTTCGTCAGGGCGAGACGGGCGTGGGTCGCTCCAAGGTCGGCGGCCAGGATCACGCCAGCGTCATGGTTGAACGCGAACATCATCGGCGGGCGCCCGCCGGTCGATCCGCTCTCGCCCGCCTCGCGAAGGAGGCCGTGCGCAAAGAGCTGGTCCAAGCGCTGTGCGACCGTCGACCGGGCGAGGCCGGTACGAGTTACGAGCTCGGCGCGAGTGGTGCCGTCCGCGCTTCGAATTAACTGCAGCATCGACCCGGGCCCGAAGAGCGGAGCGGAGCGTGGGTCGGGGTTCGCCATCGCGCCCGAAGTGAATCAGGCGGACTTCTTCATGTCAAATCAACAGAAGTATCCCTGCAAATAAGCTGATTCTTCAAGTTTCGAATGATGAACCACATACTTTTGCTTGACATAAGCGCAAAAGTAAGTTAGGTTCGCATCCATGGAGGAGGGAGCGCCGCTGGCGCTTGAAAATGACGTTTCCGCGCGGACCGGGGAGGTGCGCGCCGGCGTCATCGGGACCGGCTTCATCGGCCGGGTCCACACACGCTCCGCGCTTCTCGCCGGTGGCCGCATCGCCGGTGTCGCCGCCTCCAGCGCTGAGCGCTCGGCGCAGGCAGCCGCGGAATTGCGCGCGGACACGGGGTTCGCCACGGCCGAGGAGCTCATCGCCTCTGAGACGATCGACGTCGTGCACGTCTGCACGCCCAATCACCTGCACGTCACCCATGCGCTTGCGGCGCTCCGCGCCGGCAAGCACGTCATCTGTGAGAAGCCAATCGCGCTCGACGCAAAGGGCGCCCGCGAGATCGCGAGCGCCGCGCGCGAAAGCGGCAGCGTGTTGGCGGTCCCATTCGTCTATCGGTACTACCCGACCGTGCGGGAGGCGCGCGCCCGGATCGCCAACGGGTCATCCGGCGCCATCTCGCTCGTCCACGGCGGGTACTTGCAGGACTGGCTGCTCTCGCCAGACGACGACAACTGGCGGGTGGACCCCGGATTGGGCGGCGCCTCAAGGGCATTCGCAGACATCGGGTCCCACTGGTGCGATCTCATCGAGTTCGTCACGGGCGAGCGCATCGTCCGCCTGTCTGCGCGCACCGCGATCGCGCATCCCGAGCGCGCCGCCGCGGGTGGGCACTCGTTCGAACGCGCCGGCGACGGGGCCAGCGGCGTCCGCGACGTCGAGACCGAGGACATCGCCGCGCTGATGTTCGAACTGCAGTCAGGCGTCATCGGGTCCGTCGTCATCTCTCAAGTCGCCGCCGGACGCAAGAACCATCTGTGGTTCGAGATCTCCGGGTCGGCTGAGTCTCTCTTCTTCGACCAGGAGTCGCCGGAGGCGCTGTGGGTGGGCCGCCGCTCGGGCGCCGAGTCGATTCCCCGTGACTTCGGGACGCTCTCGCCAGAGGCGGAGGCCTACGTGACCCTTCCGGGCGGTCACCCGCAGGGCTATGCCGACTGCTTCGACGCGTTCGTCGCCGACACGTACAAGGTGATCCGCGGTGAGGACGCTCCCGACGGCCTGCCAACCGGCGAGGACGGCGCCCGAGCCGTGGCGGTCACGGCGGCGGTGCTCGAGTCGGCGGGTTCCCAGGCATGGGTGGAGGTCGCGCCGTGAAGCTCGGGCTTCTGAGCGCCTGCATGCCGGATCGCTCGCTCGACGAGGTGGCCGGGTGGGCCGGCACGCACGGCTTCGACACGCTCGAGCTCGCCGCGTGGCCGCGCCTTGGGGACAGGCCGTTCGTC
This sequence comes from uncultured bacterium, assembly GCA_963786495.1. Classification (GTDB taxonomy): domain Bacteria; phylum Actinomycetota; class Thermoleophilia; order Solirubrobacterales; family 70-9; genus JALZKA01. The sequence goes on from CAWAZL010000002.1 coordinate 1,373,333, forward strand.
GCCTGCCACATCGCCGGTGACGGTTACGACCAGGCCGAAGTGGAAGCGGCGAAGGAAACGCTCGAGCGCCACGGGCTGGCGCCTTCGGCGCTCGCCTTTTATGACAACAACCTGCACCCCGACCCCTCGCATAGGCAGGAGATCCACGACCACGTGCGCGCGTGCGTAGACGTCGCCGAGGCTCTGGGCGGCGTGCCCGTGGGCACCTTTGTCGGCCGCGACGTGTCGAAGAGCGTCGCCGAGAACCTGCGCGAGGCCGAGCAGGTGTTCCCGCCACTCGTGGACTACGCCGGCGAACGCGGCGTGCGGCTGATGATCGAGAACTGCGTGATGGAGGGCTGGCACCCGGACGGCTATCCCGGCAACCTCGCGTACTCGCCCGAGCTCTGGGAGTGGATGTTCGACCTTGGGCTCTGGCTCAACTTCGATCCGTCACACCTGCTTTGGATCGGCATCGACCCCGTGGAGGCGCTCCGCCCGTACGTCGACAAGGTCATCCACGCGCACGCCAAGGACGCGGAAACGTTCCCGGCGGAGCGCAACCGCTTCGGGTTCTTTGGGCGCATGTCAACGCGAGAGCAAGACCCGTGGGACATGGGCTGGTGGCAGTTCCGAGTCCCGGGCCTGGGCCAGGTGGATTTCCCCGGCTACGTCGAGGCGCTGCGCGGCGGCGGCTTTGACGGCGTCCTCTCGGTCGAGCACGAGGATCCCGAGTGGGGCGGCTCCAACGAAAAAATCGAGGGTGGCCTGGAGATCGCCCGGGACAACCTGCGGCCGCTGGTGGATGCGGCATGAGCGAGCCGGCGCAGCCCACCCAGGAGGCACCGGTGGTGCTGGAGGTCCGCGGCCTCGTCAAGGAGTACCCGGGCGTCAAGGCGCTCAAGGGCGTGGACTTCGACGTGCGCAAAGGCGAGATCCACTGCCTCCTGGGGCCTAACGGTGCCGGCAAGTCGACGCTCATCAAGTGCGTCTCCGGCGCCGTCGAGCCCACGGCTGGCGAGATCCTCGTCAACGGCGAGCCGCTCCCGGCTGGAGACCCCGCCGCCACCCTGCGCCGTGGCGTCGCAACGATCTATCAAGAGCTGGATCTGGTCGAAGACCTCTCAGTCGCGCAGAGCATCTTCCTCGCGCACGAGCCGCGCCGCGGTCCATTGTTGGACCTGGAAAAGATGCGCCGCGACTCGGCCGCGCTCTTGACGCGCCTCGGGCACGAGGCAATCGATCCGCGCGTCCGGGTCAAATCTCTGCGGCCGGCGGCGCAACAGGTCGTCTCGATCGCCCGCGCCCTGTCGCACGACGTTCGCATGCTGATCATGGACGAGCCCTCGGCGATCCTGGACGAGGGCGAGATCGAGACACTTTTCGGCGTCGTGCGCCGACTGACCGCCGAGGGCGTGGGCGTCGTCTACATCACCCATCGCCTCGACGAGATCCGCCGCATCGGGGACCGGGTCACGGTCTTGACCGACGGCCGGACGGCCGCCACGGGGATTCCGGCCACCACGACGACGGACGATTTGGTCGAGCTGATGGTCGGCTCCAAGGTCGAGCAGCTCTACCCCGAGCGCCCGACCGATTTTGGCGACGTCTTGTTGGAGGTCCGCGAGATGCGAAGGCTGCCTGCCGTCAGGGGTGTGAGCCTCAAGGTGCACGCCGGCGAGGTGGTCGGCCTGGGAGGACTGGTCGGCTCGGGACGGTCCGAGCTCTTGCGGCTGATCTACGGGATGGATCAGCCTGAAGATGGCGAGGTCTTCGTGGAGGGAAAGCGTCTGCCTCCCAACAGGCCCGACCGCGCGATTGCTGCGGGCCTCGGTTTGGCCCCCGAAGACCGCAAGTCGCAGGGCCTCTTGCTCGACTGGGACCTCACCAAGAACGTCTCGCTGGCCGACCTGGAAAAGTTTTCTCGGTTCCTCTTGAACGTTCGCGCCGAGCGCGATGCGGCTGGTGAGCAGCTCCGCGCGCTGCAGACCGTTCCCGACGACCCCGACCGCATCGTGCGCCAGCTCTCCGGCGGCAACCAGCAGAAGGTCGTGCTGGCCCGCTGGCTACTTCGCCACTGCCGCGTCCTATTGCTCGACGAGCCCACACGGGGCGTGGATGTCGCAACGAAGGCAGAGCTCTACCGCGTGATCGCCGATCTCGCCAAAGCGGGGCTCGGCGTCCTCGTTGTCTCGTCCGAGCTGGAGGAGCTGGTTGGAATTTGCAGCCGCATCCTGGTCATGCGCGAGGGCGAGGTCGTGGCCGAGGTCGCGGGCAAGGACGCGTCAGAGCGCGAGCTCCTGCGCCATGCCGTGGCGCCAACCGAATCAACCGATCTAGTGGAGGAGGTCACATGAGCGCAGTCGCCGCGCTTCGCAACCGCTTTGGCGCGATGCAGTTCCAGGAGTACGCGCTTGCCATCGTCGTCGTCCTGATCTTCGTGGTCGGCGCGGTCCTCGAGCCCGACACGTTCCCGACCTGGGACAACATCCGCAACATGCTCACGCAGGCGAGCGTCGTCGGCGTGATCGCCATCGGCATGACCTTCGTCATCGCAACCGGAGGCATCGATCTGTCGGTGGGCTCCGTGCTCGCCGCCGCCGGCGTCTTCGGCGGCATCCTGGTGGATCCGGAAGGCACGACGTGGTTGTTCATGCTGGGAGCGATCGGGTTCGCGACCTTCCTGGGAGCGATAAACGCGACCTCCATCGGCTTCGGCAGAGTTGTCCCGTTCATCGCGACGCTGGCGATGTTCTCCGTCGCCAAGGGGCTGGCGCTGCTCTTGAATGACAAACAGCCGGTCGGCCTCCTGGATTTGAACGGCGGGTCGTTCGGCGAGCCGGCGGTCGGCTCGCTGCTCTGGTTCGGGACCGGCGAGATCCTCGGCATCCCCGTCTCGGTCTACGTCTTCCTGGGGGTCACGATTGCCGGCTGGATCGTCCTCAACCGGTCGCGATACGGACGCCACGTCGTCGCGGTGGGCGGTAATCGCGAGGCAGCGCGCATCGCGGGGGTGCCGGTGCGCCGGGTGATCATCAGCGTCTATGTCCTGTCCGGCTTCCTCGTCGGCATCGCAGCCGTGCTCCTCTGCGCACGGCTCGGCAGCGCCTCGCCGGTGAGCGGAAACCTCTACGAACTCGACGCCATCGGCGCCGTCGTGATCGGCGGTACGTCCCTGATGGGGGGACGGGCCACGATCGTGGGCACCTTCCTGGGAGTCCTCACCTTCGCGCTCATCTTCAGCCTGATGACCCAGCTGAACCTCTCGACCGAGGTGCAGCAGGTCACGAAGGGCGCGATCGTGCTCGGCGCGGTCCTCATCCAGCGCCCGGAGGCTCGCCTGTGAGAAGGCAAGACAACTTTTCGACCCGTTCTCGTTCCCTACAAAAGGAGAGGTATCTCATGTCGCTCAAGCGACTCTCAATCGCGATCGTGATGGCTTGCGCCCTCGCGATCGGCGTCGCCGCCTGTGGCGGCGGCGATACGGAAACAACCACTGTGACGACGCAGGCCCAGACGGGCGGCGACGGCGGCTCGGGGGAGACCGTCCGCATTGTTGCGAGCGTGCCCCCGACGGACCATGGGTGGCTAGGCGCCATCTCGAAGAACGCCGAAGCTGCTGCCGAGCAGTACGACGATGTCGACTTCGAGCTGCTCGAAGCCGCTGACGCCGACTCTCAGGCCCAGCAGATCGAGCAGGTCATCTCCGATGCGCCGGACGCCTTGGTCGTCCTGCCGCAAGACGGTGAGGCCCTCACCCCGGTTGCCCAGAAGGCTGAGGAAGCCGGAATTCCAGTGATCAACGTAGATCGACTGTTCTCCGAGCCGGACGCCGCAACGGCGACCATCCTCGGCGACAATTACCAGATCGGTGTGCTCGCGGCGGACTACATCGCCGAGGAGCTCGACTGCGAAGGCAACGTCGTCGAGATTCAGGGCTTGGCCGGTATCTCGGTCACCGACGAGCGGACCGCGGGCTTCGAAGACGAGCTCGCCAAGGTCTGCCCGGACGGGGGCATCGAGATCGTCGCCCAGCAGCCCGGTGACTTCAACCCGGATACCGGGCTGAAGGTGATGGAGAACATCCTCCAGTCCGAGGACCAGATTGACGCCGTGTACACGCACGACGACGACATGGCCCAAGGCGTCGTCCAGGCGATCCGCAACGCCGGCCGCGAGGAAGAGATGTTCCTCACGGGCGTCGGTGGCTCGCAGGACGCGATGGAGCAGATCAAGGAGGGCGGCCTTTACCGGGCAACGTTCCTCTACAACCCGAACATGGCCGCTTCGGCCGTGAACATGGCGCGCCTCATCGCGCTCGGCGAGGGTTTCCCGGAGCTCGTGCCGCCGGAGGTGCCGCGTCAGATCATCGTGCCCGCCGCGACCGTCACGCAAGACAACGTGGAGGACTACGAGGAGTACGCATTCGACTAGGCCTTCCCGCAAGGCCCAGGACAAGCCCGCCGGCCGCCATATTGCGGCCGGCGGGCTTCGTCGTTAGGAGGTCTGAACGTCGAGCGCCGGCCACGAGGGCAGGTTGGCCAGATCGATCTCGCCAAGGGTCTCGACCCGCACCCCGCCCAGCTCACGGATCGCCTCGAGATTTGACAGCTCAAGACGGCCCGGTTCTGAGGGCCAAGGGGTGAGGACGACGCTCATGATGTTGAGCCCGGCCGCCCTGACCGCCTCGATGGTGAGCAACGTGTGGTTGATCGTTCCGAGCCCGGGCGCGGCCACCACCACCACGGACAAAGCGGCGTCCCGCGCGAAGTCGCGCACCAGATAGTCCAGGCGAAGCGGAACGAGGAACCCGCCCACTCCCTCGCAGACCAGGAAGTCACCGGCTTCTCGCGCGGCGGCGAGCCCGCTCAGAAGGCGCTCGGTCTCGATCGCGGTGCCCTCGAGCTCGGCGGCAAGGTGCGGCGAAACCGCAGGGGCGTAGAGGTAGGGCGCGATCTCCTCGTCGGCCTGATCCGATCCGGCAGCCGCCCGCAGATGCTCGTGGTCAGGGACGACACCCTGCTCGCGGGCCTCGTCGAGCCCCGAGACGGCGGGCTTGAAGACGGTGACGCGCCGCCCATCCACCGACGCTGTGCGGGCGATGACCCCGGCGACCACGGTCTTTCCGACTTCCGTGCCCGTCCCGGTGACGAAGACGCCGTCCACGGCGCTCATCTATGCCGCTTGGCTCAGGTGCGCGCCTCGCGCCACGCCGAGCTCCCGCGCGGCCTTGCCGATCACGCGGGCGGCGTTCTGAAGCTCGTCGGCGCGATGGTTCGCCATCACGGTCAGGCGCAGGCGGGATGTCCCTTCGGGGACGGTCGGCGGCCTGATCGCCTGGGCGAAAACGCCGCCGTCGAGCGCGCGCTCGCAGAGCGCGACGGCGCGGCGTGCGTCGCCGACCATCACCGGGATGATCTGGGTCCGAGATTCCCCGACGTCCAGGTCGTACGAGCCGAGCGCTTGGCGCATCACCCCCGCGTTCCGGCGCAGGTGCTCGACCACGCCTGGCCGCGACTCCAGTAAGCCAAGCGCGGCGAGCGCTGCGCCCACCGACGGCGGCGGTGGAGCGGTCGAGAAGATGAACGGGCGCGCGCGGTTGATTAGGAACTCACGGAGCTGCGCGGACGTGCACACGTATGCGCCGTAGCCGCCCAGCGCCTTGCCGAGCGTGCCCACGACGATGTCCACCTCTCCCTCCAGCCCGGCCGCCGCTACCGTCCCGCGGCCGCCGGGGCCGATCGCGCCAGTCCCGTGCGCCTCGTCGACCATGAAACGCGCGCGATGCCGCTTGGCGAGCTCGGCCAGCGCAGGCAGGGGCGCCACATCGCCGTCCATCGAAAAGACGCCGTCGGTGACGATCAGCGACCCGCGGCCTCCGGCCTTCTCGAGGCCCCAGGCGAGGTGCTCCGTGTCGCGGTGGCGATAGATGAACGTCTCGGCCTTGGCGAGCCGGCACCCGTCGATGATGCTGGCGTGGTTGAGCTCGTCGGAGAAGACCACGCCGCCTTCTGTGGCGAGCGCTGAAACCACGCCCATGTTCGCCATGTAGCCCGAGCCGAAGAGGAGCGCGGACTCGGTGCCCTTGAAGGCAGCGAGTCGCCGCTCGAGCAAACCGTGAAGTTCCATGTCGCCGGAGATGAGCCGGGAGGCTCCTGCTCCTGCGCCATAGCGTTCGGCCGCGTCGGCAGCGGCTTGGCGGACGCGTGGATGGTCGGCCAGCCCCAGGTAGTTGTTGGAGCAGAGCAGGAGGACCTCGGCGCCGTCGAGCATGACGCGCGGCCCCTGCGAGCCGGAGATCGTGCGCATGCGCCTACGAAGCCCCGCCCGATCTAGCGCGGCGAGGCTTGAGGTGACGTGGTCCACGGGGCTCTTTTTTCAGTCGCCCCAGCCGGCCGGTTCGGCCAGCGCGGCGTCTGAGGGCCGCGGTGGGTACTCCGGGGTCTTGCCCTTTGTCTTGATCACCCTGAGCTGAGTCGAGGGATCCCAGAAGTTGGCGTCGGCCTGGCTGTCGATCAACTCATCGATGACGGTGGCGGGGGTCGAGCCTTCGAGCCAGCCGTCGCGGTTGTCGGGACGCGGGTTGGCGCCGTTGTCGTCCTGGCGGGCCACGTTCAAGCCCAGCTCTTCGAACATCGCACGGTCGTCGGCCGGCTCCGAGCCGAGCGTGGTCAAGAAGTTCCCCATCATCACGCCGTTCAGTCCGGCCTTGACGGCCAGCGGCTGGAGCTCACCCAGGTTCTCGACCCGCCCGCCGCACAGGCGGAAGAGCGCGCCGGGGATGATCAGGCGGAAGATCGCGACCCACTGCACGACCTCCCACGGGTCCATGAGGTCGCGGTCGCCGAACTTCGTGCCTTCACGAGGATTGAGGAGGTTGATCGGCACCGAAGTCGGGTCGAGTTCGGAAAGCTCGAAGGCCATCTCGACGCGCTGGCGCTTTGATTCGCCGAGGTTCAGGATGCCGCCGACGCAGCTCTCGAGCCCGGCCTCCTCGATCGCATCGATGGTGCGGATCCGGCCTTCGTAGCGGACCGTGGTCGACACCTCGGGGTAGTAGGACTTCGACGACTCGACGTTGTGGTGCACCCGCTGGATGCCCGCCTCCTTGAGCGTCTTCGCCCGCGCCGGCGAGATGTGGCCGATCGAGACGCAGCGCTTGAGGTTGGTCTCGGAAGAGACAAGCTTCGCGCCTTCCACGATGCGCTCGAAGTCGCGCTTGGACAGCCCCTGGCCCTGGGTGACCATGCAGAAGCGGTGCGCGCCGGCTGCCTCGGCAGCTTTCGCATGCTCGAGGATCTGCTCGGGCTCCATCATCGCGTGCATGGGCGTGTCCGCCTCGGCGTAGCGCGACTGGGCGCAGAAGCCGCAATCCTCGGCGCATCCGCCCGACTTGGCGTTGACGAGCGAGCACAGGTCCGTAGAGTCGCCGAAGCGCTCCTGCCGGGCTTCCCACGCCCGCTCGACGAGAGCGAGGATGTCCTCGTGCGAAGTCAACTCCCCGAGAGCGAGTGCCTCGTCGAACGTGATGAGGGGCGCCATTCCGCCGCAGGCTAGGCACCGGATCGGACGCAACTGGTGTCTGGCACCGTGCGGAGCACGGTTGCCTGGCTCCTAGGGAGTAGCTGAGTACGACTCCCACAGGTAGAGGCTCGCGAGGGTGCGATGCGGGCGCCATGGTGCCGCGATCCGTTCCATCTCTTCCGGCGAGGGCGGCTCGTCCAGGCCGTACGCGGCGGCGACGGCATTCCGGACGCCCAGGTCGCCCACTGGCAGCACGTCGGGCCGCTCCAGATGGAAGATCATGAACATGTGCGCGGTCCACACGCCGAGGCCGCGAACGGCAGTGAGCTCCGCGACGATCTCGTCGTCGGTCATGTCGTCCAGCCGGTCCAGCTCCAGCTCGCCGCTCTCGACCTTCAGCGCCAGGTCCTTCATGTACTCAACCTTCCGCCCGGAAAGGCCGGCGCTCCGCAGATCCGTTTCGTCGGCGTCGAGCAACTGTTGCGCCGTCGGCATCGTTCCGCCGAACAGAGCGAGCACCCTGTCGAAGATCGTGGCTGCCGCCTTGACCGAGAGTTGCTGGCCGACGATCGCGCGCAGGAGCGTGCCATAGGAATCGCCCTTCGGGCGCCCACGCCGGCGCCTTTCGATCGACATCGCCCCGATATCGGCGATCAGGCCGGCCATCACCTTGTCGCTTGAAGCCAGGTGCGTCATCGGTGTCGTCACGCCGGTCATGGCGAGGACTCGTTGACCGGTGCCGGCACCGGACTATTTCCGTCAGCGGTCGATTTCGCCGTCGGGCGAGGTCGGCGCAGGCGTCTCTGGAGCGCTTGGAATGGAGCCGTCTTCGAGCTCGGGCGTCTGTGGGACGAAGCCGTCCGGGACGTCGTCGGAGCTCGATCCGCCGTTCAAAAGGCCGAGGCCGATCAGCGCCAGGACGGCCGTGACAAGCGCCGCGGCGACGAATTTCGCCCAGTCGGGCGCAAGCGAGAAAGAGATCAGCGCATTGTCGAAAAAGTTGAGCTCGGGCCCGTCGTCAACAACAGCAACCTCCGGCTCCGCCGCGGGAAGCGGCACCAGGACGTGCTCGGTCCACGCGGTGCCGTCCCACCACCGCGGCGGATTACCGAAGATGTCGCCGTACCAGCCCGGAGGGGGAGGCGTGGGCGTGATCGGGGGCGCCTGTGAGGCAGGCGGCTGGGGCGCCGGCTGATGCTGAGGCTTTGGCGACGGTGCTGGCTCTGCGACCGGCGGCGGCGCGACCGACTCAGAGGTGTCGAAGGGCTCGTCGACCTGCCCGGGGGCGGCGAAGCTTCTGACCGAGAAGCGGCGCGGTGGGAGGAGGGGGCGGGGCGGCAGGCGCCGGCGGGATCGCCGGATGCTCGCCGGGTGCGGCGGCAGGCGGATCGATCGACGCCGGCGCGCGCTCGGGGGGTGCGGCGCCGTTCCCCGGGTGCCCGTTGCCGGTCTCAGCGACCATGCCACACTGGCTTTCGCTTCTCGGCGAATGCGGTCACACCCTCGCGGAAGTCCTCGGACGCAAAGCACGACTCCCGAAGCTCCACCAGCTCGCGCTCGACGGCGTCGGAGAGGCGGGCCCTTTGCGCCAGCATCTCGATCGCGTGCTTGTTGCCCTTCATCGAGAGCGGCGCGTTGCCTGCGATCTCGGCGGCCAAGGCAACGGAGGCATCCTCGATCTCGTCGTCACCTGCGAGCTCGTTCACGAGGCCGATTCGGAGCGCCTTGTCGGCATCAACCACCCGCCCGGTAAGGAAGAGATCCCTCGTGGCGGCGATCCCGATCACGTCGATGAACCGCTCGAGGCCGGTGTGCCCGTAGATCAGACCGAGCTTCGCCGGCGGCATTCCAAGCTTTGCTCCCGCAGCGCAGACGCGTAGGTCACAGCGGACCGCGAGCTCGAGGCCGCCGCCCAGGCAGTGGCCGTTGATGGCCGCAAGGACTGGAAAGGGATGGGCGCTGACAGCGTCCATCGCGGCGGCGAACGGATGTGCGACGAGCGCTTCCGCGTCCCGCTCGAAGCTCTCGGCGGGGATCGAGCCGATGTCATATCCCGCCGAGAAGGCCTTGCCCGTTCCGGTGATGACGACGCAGCGGACGTCGATTCCGCGATCGAGCTCCGGAAGGACGCTTGCGAGGGCGTCCAGGACCTCGTGGTCCAGCGCGTTCCGCTTATCGGGATTGTTCAGCCGAAGACGACCGACAGCCTCGGCGGGAAAGTCCAGGACGAGTTTGCCGGAGGCATACTCCTCGGCATTCATTCCCCCTCATTCGAGGACTACGAGCACATCCCCTTCTTGGACGGACTGACCTTCTTCGCAGCGGATTTCCGCAACCTTGCCGTCATCTTCGGATTCGACCGGCATTTCCATCTTCATTGACTCCAGGATCACGACCGTGTCGCCGTCTCCGACGTCGTCGCCGACCGCCACCTCGATCTTCCAGACCGTTCCCGTGATGTGCGCCTCGATGTCCGCCATGACGTCCCTTCAGGAGTGTTCGACAACGATTCGGCGGGGACAATAGACACGGGCGCACCCGGAACGGCATAGCCTGACTGGATGATCCTCGCGATCGACCAGGGGACCACCGGCACGACGTGCCTCGTCTTCGACCGTGAGGGGAAGATCACGGGGCGCGCGTACTCGGAGTTCGAGCAGCACTTTCCACGGCCGGGGTGGGTCGAGCACGATCCCACCGAGATCTGGGACACGACACTTCGCGTCGCCACCGAAGCGCTGAGGGACGCGGGGACCGAGGGCTCGGCGCTCGACGCCATCGGCATCACAAACCAGCGGGAGACCGTGGTCGCCTGGGACCCGGACACCGGTGAGCCGGTCCACAACGCGCTGGTGTGGCAGGACCGCCGCACGGCGGCGCGTTGCGACGCGCTGCGCGAGGCGGGACATGAGGACCTGGTCCGCGAGCGCACCGGGCTAGTCCTCGACCCGTACTTCTCGGGGACGAAGATCGAGTGGCTTCTCAAGAATGCCGACGGAGCCGGCGACGCCGTCTTCGGGACGATCGACTCGTGGCTCGTCTTCAAGTTGACGGGGCGCCACGCGACCGAGATCTCGAATGCCTCCCGCACGCTGCTCTTCGACATCGGGAAGCGCGAATGGGACGCGGAGCTTTGCGAGCTCCTGGGAGTCGATCCGTCCAGGCTTCCCGAGGTTCTCCCCTCGGCCGGCGAGTTCGGCGTCACCTCCGAGCTGGGTGGCGAGGTGCCGGTCACGGGGATCGCGGGCGATCAGCAGGCCGCGCTCTTCGGTCAGGCCTGCCACGCGCCGGGAGATGCAAAGAACACCTACGGCACGGGCAGCTTCGTGCTCTTGAACGCCGGCACTGAGATGCCCGACCCGCGTGAGGGCCTCCTCACCACGATCGCCTGGGACGTCGGTGGGAAGACGACTTACGCGCTCGAGGCGGCGATCTTCGTCACCGGTGCCGCGGTCCAGTGGCTTCGCGACGGCCTCGGCGTCATCAACGAGGCGGCCGAGACGGAAGCGCTTGCCGGGTCGCTCGATTCGAACGACGGCGTCTACTTCGTCCCGGCGCTGACCGGGCTCGGCTCGCCTCATTGGGACCCGTATGCGCGCGGCACGATCGTCGGCCTCACGCGCGGGTCGGGGCGCGAGCACCTGGCCCGCGCCGCGCTGGAAGCGATCGCCTACCAGACGGTCGACGCCGTCCGCGCACAGGAAGCCGCTTCGGGCGAGGCACTCACCGAGCTTCGCGCCGATGGCGGCGCGGCTGAGAACGGGTGGCTGATGCAGTTTCAGGCGGACATCCTTGGCGTGCCGGTCGTGGTGCCGGAGATCGCCGAGACGACCGCGCTGGGTGCGGCTTACCTGGCCGGGATCGGCGCCGAGGTCTGGGACCCCGACGAGGTCGCCGAGCGCTGGCGAGAGGCCGAGCGCTTCGAGCCTGCGATGTCGGAAGATCAGCGCGAGATGCTCACGGGCGAGTGGCACCGGGCGGTCGAGCGCTCCCGCGGCTGGGCGTCCTCCGAGGCCGAGTAACCGATACGGCATGCGTGGGTAGCACCACTACATGGCCGACATGAAGCCACAGGTCTATAAGGACCCTCGCCCGGCCGAAACGTTCACCCGCTATCACGAGTGGGTGCGGACGCACCGGCCCGGCTGGATCTACGAGTTGGTTCGTCTTGTCGTCACGCCCTTGCTGTGGTTCGTCTATCGCGGTTGGGCCCTGGATGCGGAGAACGTGCCGAAGGACGGCGGGTTCATTCTGGCGCCGAACCACTTCTCGAACCTCGACCATTTCTTCGCCGGGGTCTTCATCCGCCGGAAGATCCAGTTCATGGCGAAGTCGCAGCTCTACGGCAATCCGATCCTGAATTACATCTTCCGGGTCGGAGGCGTCTTCCCCGTGCGCCGGGGCCATCACGACGAGGAGGCGTTCATCACGGCCGCCGCTGTGCTCGAACGCGGAGGCTGCGTAGGCATGTACTGCGAGGGCGGGCGCTCGCGAACCGGCCGGCTGGGCGAGCCGAAAGCTGGCGTCGGGCGGCTCGCGCTGGAATCCGGCGTGCCTGTCGTGCCCCTCGCGATCCATGGCACCTCCGGCGCTCGGGCCTGGAAGCGTCTCCGTTTCCCGAAGGTGACGCTGCAATACGGCGAGCCGATCAGCTTCCCGCTCAACGCGAATCCCACGCACGAAGAAGCGCTTGACGTCTCCCGCCAGGTCTTCGACCGCGTCAAGGCCATGTACGTGGTCCTGGAGGCCGAAGGCCGCAAGGGCGCGGCGGCCAGAATCAAGGCGGGTGAGTTTCGCGGGGCTGAAGCTCGGGAACACGCTTCTTTGTGAGCACGTCAGTCATCGTCATCTTTGTCATCGCGATTCTGATCGTCGCGTTCTTGGCTTACCGCGCTTCCTCCGAAAAGCAGGAGGAGGAGCGCCGGCGCAAGCGCCGCGATGCGCGTGACCATCGCCAAGAAGCAGAAGCGGGCGCCGGCCGGGCTCGCGAGCTCGGCGAGGCCTCCGACCATCACCAGCGCGAGGCGCGGCGCCACAAGCAACTTGCCGAGGAGCATGGACAAAAGGCCGAGGAGCACGCCCGCGAGGCGACCAAGGCTGAGGGCGGCAAGCGCCGCGCCGGCCAGGCAGCCGGCCGCCACGACGAGCGCGCCGCGGAGCTCGAAGAGAAGCTCTAGCTACTCGTAGCGGTCTTCGAGCGCGGCCCACGCCTCGGGGTCGTGCCCCGGGACGATCACGGCCTGGGGGTACTGCTGCTTGAAAAGTTTGAGCTCTTGCGCGGAGCGCCGCCACGTATGCGGGTCCTCAGGGCGAGGCGGTGGCGCCGCATCGTCGAGCTGGCCGAGGGTGTAGATCGCGTCGCCAGCGATGACCAGGTCGCGATCTTTGAGATGGCAGATCAGCGACATGTGGCCGTGCGTGTGGCCGGGCGTGAACGCGAGGCGGACGCTGCCGTCGCCGAAGAGATCGAATGTGCGCCCGAAGGTCGAGTACGAGCCCACGTCCGGCCCGTCGAAGGAGACGGTGCGGTAGTCGAACGCGTAGTCGAAGTGCGATGGGTCGTACCCGTGCATGAACGGCCGGGACGTTGTGGTCGCGGCTTCCCACTCCGGCTCGGAGAGGACGAAGCTGGCGTTTCCAAGCTCCGACATTGCAGATGTGTGGTCGAAGTGCATGTGCGTCATCACGACCGTCTTGATGTCCTTCGCGTCCAGACCCCTCGAACGCAGCTGCGCCGCGATGTCCTTGCCCGCTTCGAGGTTGGGCTGGGAGAACCGGGTGATGATCCGGCCGAGGTTCGCGGCAGGCTCCGCCGTCACAGACGGGTGGAGGCCGGTGTCGACCAGGAACGGCCCCGCCGATGGGTGGTGGATGAGGAACGAGGGCACTGGGATCGTCCACCAGCGCGATCGCGGCGTGCCGACCCCGAGCATCCGAAGCGTCGCAAAGCGGCCCGCGCTCTCGAGAAACGCCGGCGGAACTTGGAACCAACCCGTGTCCAGCGGCTCGACGGCAACGGTCGCTCCCGGCGTGCCGCCTTGCAGCGGGCCGGTCAACGGACGGGGCGTTGCCTTCACCTTCATCGCTGGCGGAGGGTAGATGGGCAAAGCCCGCGCGGACTATGCTCGCGCCCGGATGGGCGAGGCCTCCCAAATCTTCCGTGACGATCTGCTGGAAGGCCAGGTCTGCCTGGTCTCCGGTGCGGGCTCCGGCTTGGGACGCGCGAGCGCAATCGAGCTGGGCCGCCTTGGCGCCACCGTGATTGGCTGTGGGCGCCGTCCCGAGCCGATCGAAGAGACGGCCACGATGGTCTCGGAAGCCGGCGGGAAGGGCGAGGCGGAAGCCATGGACATCCGTGACGAGGACGCCGTTGACGCGCTCGTTGACGGAGTCCTGGAGCGTCACGGGCGCCTCGATGTGCTGGTGAACAACGCTGGCGGGCAGTTCCTGAGCCCCGCCGAGGCGATCACGCCCAAGGGCTTTCGCACGGTGATCGAGCTGAACGTCATGGGTACCTGGCTCATGACCCACGCCGCTGCGACCAAGGCGTTCATCCCGCAGGGGTCGGGGAAGGTCCTAAGCGTGACGCTCTCGCCGCACGCCGGGATGCCCGGCATGGTCCACTCGGGCGCTGCGCGCGCTGCGGTCGAGAACATGATGAAGACGCTCTCGATCGAGTGGTCGCAGCACGGCATCACGCTCTGTGCGCTCGCGGCCGGGCAATTCAACACCGAGACGGTGCGGACGAAGTACCCCGCGGTCGTCAGCAAGAACATCGCCAAGACAATCCCGCTGGGGCGTATGGGCACCGAGGAGGAGTGGGCGTGGCTTGTCGCCTACCTCGCCTCGCCCGCGGGCGACTTCTACTCGGGCGCGACGATCACGATGGATGGCGCCCGCGATAACTGGTTCGGCTCATGGCCGCCGGGGATGTACGGGAATGAGGAAGGCTCGGGCAGCGTGCCCGCAGAGGAGCGCAAGCCGAAGGACTAGCCGAGCTTGTTCGCCACGAGCTCGCCCAGGATGCGGTAGCCCTCGATCGACGGGTGGTCGCCGTCGTCGGTGTAGAGGGGCGCCATCGTGCCCGGCAGCTCGGTGGACTCCAGGGCGTCGTGGAAGTCCAGCAACGGAGCGCCGCGGCGCTTCGCGATCTCGGCGATCTGCTCGTTCAGGCGCTTGATCGGCTGATCCGAGGCGGGGTGGCCGTTGTTCCACGGCAGGAGGTTCGCGACCGCCGCATCCAGGCCGAGCTCCTCCGCCTCGGCCAGCATCCCGTCGATGTTGGCCGCGGCTGAGTCGATCGCGTCACGCATCCCCTGAGGGTCCGGGCCGAGAGCCTGCGCGAGATCGTTGATGCCGCCCTGGACGATCACCAGGTCGGCGCCGTCGGTGCACTCGGGGAGCCTCTCCGCGATCTCATCGGTGCGCTCGCCGAACACGCCGCAGTTGACGAAGTCGAGGTCCTGGTTCGCCTCGGCCGCCCAGTACTCGTACTGGCTCTCGGGGTCGTCGCCGAAGCCGTTCGCCTCGCGCTGCTCGGGGTCCGGGTCGTACAGGGGATTGCCCGCGGTGATCGAGTCGCCGAGCGCGGCGACCTTCGTGCCGCGCTCCGCGCCCGCCGGAACTTCCGGCTCGGGATCGGGCGGTTCGCTCTCCCCGCCGCAGCCGCCGAGGAACAGGAGAACGACGAGAAAGAAGGCGAAGCGGGCCACCGGCTCAATCTACGGGCCGGAGTGCCCATCGGATCTAAAGGGCGTCGGCGCTCTGGATCCGCTCGCATTCGTCCTTGATGGCGAAATCTTCGCCCGGCCCGCCATGGCAGAGGTCGCCGCCGCCGTCGCCACCCGCGATGCCGTCGTCGCCCTCCTTGCCGAAGAGCTTGTCCTTGCCGCCCTCACCGGACATGAGGTCGTCGCCCGGGTCGCCATTCGCGACGTCGTCACCGGAGCCGCCGACGATGAGGTCTCCACCGGAACCGCCGCAGATGATGTCGTCACCACCGCGGCCGTCGACGACGTCGTTGCCGCCCCGGGCCGCGATCACGTCGGCGCCCTTGGTGCCCTTGAGGTTCTTGTCGCTGCCTTCCTTGCCGACGATGGTCGCCTGCTCGCCTTCGCACGTCTGCGCCGCCTGCTCGCCCTGGACAGGAGAGGTGACGAGGAGCGCGGCGAGGGCGAGCGTGGCGAACGCCACGACCGCTGCTTTCGCGGAACGCATCAGGTGAACATGCCGCCGAACTGACCGCCGGTCACGTTCAGCGTCTGGCCGTGGACGTAATTCGCGTGCTCGGTGCAAAGGAACAGCACCGGGCCTGCCGCTTCCTCGGGCGTTGCCGGGCGGCCGAACGGGATGATCATCGCCGCCATTCCGCGCATCTGGTCCGGAATGCCGAGATCGATCTTCTCGCCGCCGCGTTCAATCGACTCCTGATTCTCCTTAGCCTGGGTGAGGCGCGTTTCGACGAAGCCGAATGCGACCGCGTTCACGTTGATCTTGTGCCCGCCCCACTCCTTGGCGAGCGTCTTGGTCATGCCGACGATCGCGGACTTGCCGGCCGAGTAGTTGACCTGGCCGGCGTTGCCCATGGTGCCCGAGATGGACGAGATGTTCACGAGCTTCCGGAAGCGCTCGACGCCCTCCGCCTTCTCGGCCTTTGCGGCCTCGCGCCAATGGGGTGCGATCGCGCGGCAGAGCCTGAACGGAGCGACGGTGTGGATGTCGAGCATCGCCTGGAACTGCTCGTCGGTCATCTTGTGGGCGACTCCGTCCCACGTGTAGCCCGCGTTGTTCACGAGGATGTCGACCTCGCCGAACTCGTCGATCGCCTTCTTCACGAGTTCGTCCGGCACGCCCGGATCGGTCAGGTCGCCGGAGAAGACAGCGGTCTCACCGTCGATCTCAGACGCTGCCTGCTCAGCGACGTCGCCGTCGATGTCGTTGATGAGGACGCGCGCGCCCTCGCTCTACAAAGAGCTCCGCCGTCGCGCGGCCGATGCCGCGGGCCGAGCCCGTGATGATCGCGTTCTTTCCTTCGAGAAGTCCCATTGGTTTTGTGTGTCTCCTTGTTGTCCTGACTGAGGGGTCAGGAACCTATTCGATCGTTTGAAAAACGGCCTCAATGGGCATCGGAATGCGGTGCGGCGCCATCCGGCGAGCCGTGGATCAGACACAAGGGGTAAGTGACTCAATGAAGTACCGCAAGATGATTTTGGCGGCGTGTGCCGTTGCTGCAACAGCACTCGCTCCCCAGGCTGCGCTCGCCGACGACGGCGCCGAGATCCATCCGGGGGTCATGACCTTCACCAGTGGTGGTCAGTGCACTTCGAACTTCGTCTTTCGCGACGGCGCAGGCACCTACCTCGGGCAGGCCGCGCACTGTGCGAGCACTGGCGCCGCAACCGATACGAACGGGTGCGAGGCGGCGAGTCAGCCGCTTGGCACGCCGGTCGAGGTCGATGGCGCATCGCGCCCCGGCACGCTCGTGTACTCGTCCTGGATCACGATGCAGCAGAACGGCGAGACGAACGAGGACGCCTGCGCTTACAACGACTTCGCGTTGGTCAAGGTCGACCCTGCCGACGTCGCGAAGATTGACCCGACCGTTCCGCGTCTGGGCGGCCCGACGACGGTCGGCGGTTCCGGCGCAATGCTCGGAGACACGGTCTTCACCTACGGCAACTCTTCGCTGCGCCTAGGAATCAAGCAGCTGCGGCCGAAGCAGGGAATCGTCGTGACGAGCGAAGGGAGCGGCTGGAGCCGCACCGTCTACACCGTCACTCCCGGCATCCCCGGCGACTCCGGCTCAGGCTTCCTGAGCGACACCGGTCAGGCGATCGGCACGCTCTCGACAGTCGCGCTCGCACCGCTACCCGCGTCGAACGGCGTCGCGGACCTGAAGTCTGAGCTCGACTACATGCGGGCGAACAGCGGCTTCAGCGGCGTGCAACTGGTGCCAGGCACCCGACCGTTCCGCGGCGACCTTCTGGGCGCGATTCTGGGCGGCTAACCGCCTTTCGCCGAACGCCCCGGTGCCAGGCACGGTGCCTGGCACCGGGGGCGGTCTAGAGGCCCAGGCGTTTCCCCAGGATCTCCTTCATCACCTCGTCGGTGCCGCCGCCGATTGGGCCCAGGCGGAGGTCGCGGAGCGCGCGCTCGATGCCGTACTCGCGCATATAGCCGTAGCCCCCGTGGATCTGGAGGCACTCGTCGGCGACCTCGACGGCGGCGCGCTGGGTGAGGAGCTTGGCCTTCGTCACCTCGTCGAGGCCGGCGGTGATCGACGGGTGGCTCCAATCGCCACGCGCAACGGCCTCTCGGCGCTCAGCCTCTGGTTCGATGAAAGTGCGCAACGCGTGGTAGGTGAGCGCCCGCGAGGCTTCGAGCTTCACGCCCATCTCGGCGATCTTGTGGCGGAGGGCCTGGAAGCGGCCGATCGGGCGGCCGAACGCCTCGCGCTCGAGCGAGTAGGCGATCGTCACCTCCATCAGCCGGCGCATCGCGCCCACGGCGCCGAGCGCCATCAGTAGGCGCTCCCACTGGAAGTTGGCCATGATCAAATAGAAGCCGCCGTTCTCGGGGCCTAGGAGGTTCTCGGCGGGGACCTCGACGTCGGTGAAGGCGAGTTCGGCAGTGTCCGAGGCCTGCCATCCCATCTTCTCGAGCTTCCGCGTCACCTCGAAGCCCGGCATGTCCTTCTCTAAGAGGAGGAAGGAGATGCCGCCGTGGCCGCCCTCGGGCGTGGTCTTCACGGCGGTCACGACGAAGTCGGCGCGCACGCCGTTGGTGATGAAGGTCTTGGCACCGTTCACGCGGTAGCCGTCGGGCGTCTTGTCGGCGCGGGTGCGAATCCCGGCGACGTCCGAGCCGGCGCCGGGCTCGGTGATTCCAAGAGCGCCGATCTTCTCACCGGCGATCGCGGGGCGCAGGAAACGCTCGTGCTGGTCAGGGGTGCCGAACTTCCACACCGGCGGGGTCGCGATGCCCGTGTGGGCTCCCAAGCCGGCGCCGACGCCGCCGCCCGCTCCCGCGGCGGCCATCTCCTCGGACCAAACGGCGTCGTGGACGTAGTCGCCGCCCTGGCCGCCCAGCTCCTCGGGGTACTTGAGGCCGAGGAAGCCCAGCTCGGCCGCGCGCGTGTAGAGCTCGCGTGGAAACTCGCCGGCCTCGTCCCACTCGTCCACGTGCGGGGCGATCTCGGTCGAGACCCAGCGAGCGATCGTCTCGCGGAGCTGCTCGTGCTCGTCGGTGAATGGAGGCAGGAGCGCGCGCGCGCCCGAGTCCTTGACGACGGAGTCGCTCATCAGGAGCGCGATTCTGGCAGGAGGGCCAGCGCCGCGCGCGAAGGAGCGGGCATGAGAGGAATCCTGAGCGGCTTCAAGGCCTTCGTCGTCCGTGGCAACCTGATCGAGCTCGCGGTTGCGTTCGTCATCGGCGCCGCCTTCGCGACGCTCATGCAGGCGCTGGTGGCAGACCTGGTCACGCCGATCGTGGCGGCGGTGTTCGGCGAGCCGAGCTTCGCGAACCTCTCGTTCACGATCAACGGCTCGGAGTTCCTGTACGGCCACTTCCTGAACGCGCTCATCACGTTCGTCTCGATCGCGGCCGCGGTCTACTCCGTCGTCTGCCGTCGTAGGCTGCCAGAACGAGCGTGCGAAGCTCCACGAGGGCCAGGGCCATCACGAGCGGTGGGGCGGGGCTACCGACACGGCCGTGGGACCCGGAGCGAAGCGCGTGCGAGGCACTGGCCTGTCTCGGCGTCGGAGTCTCCCGGTGGCGGCGCGAGGGCACGTGCGGGAAGGCTGCGCCTGTCTGCACGATCGGCCGAGTGCTCTACGCACTCCAGCATACGAGCGCGTGCGCTAGTAGCTGCGCGGAAGGCCGAGCGAGTGCTCGGCCACGTAGTTCAGGATCATCTCGCGTGACACAGGCGCGGTCCGCGCCAGGCGGGCGCCCCAGTACATGTCCGTCAGCCCGTACTCGAGCGCGAAGCCGTTGCCGCCGTGGACCTGGATCGTCTGGTCCACGCACTTGATCGCGGCTTCGGCCGCGGCGTACTTCGCCATATTCGCGGGCTCTCCAGCCGGCGCCCCCGCGTCGTAGAGCGCGGCGGCCTTTTGCGTCATGAGGCGGGCGAGCTCGAGTTCGATCTTCGCCTGAGCGAGCGGATGGGACAGCCCCTGGTGGGCGCCGATCGGCGTGTCGCCCCAGACCTTTCGCTCGTTCGCGTAGGCCGAGGCGAGCTGAAGCGCGCGACGGCCTACGCCATTTGAGATCGAGGCGCCCATGATCCGCTCGGGGTTGAGCCCGTCGAACGCGGCCTTTAGGCCCGCCGTCTCGGACTCGCCGACAACGCGGTTGGCCGGAACCTCGACCCCGTCGAAGAAGAGCTGCCACTGCTTGTCGGAGGCCTTGACGGCGACCGGGATGAACTGCTTGTCGAGCCCTTCGGAATCGACGTCGACGAGCATCAAAAGGGGGAGCCCAAGCGACCCGTCGTCCTCGCGCTTGCGGGCGATCACCAGGATCGCGTCGGCGTCCTCCACGCCGGAGATGTAGGTCTTCTGGCCCTTCAGGATGTACTTGTCGCCGTCCCGGGTCGCAGTGGTCGACAGGTTGTGCGAGTTGGTGCCGGCATCAGGCTCGGTGATCGCAAACGCGACCTTCGTGGTGCCTGCAGCAATGGGGGGAAGCCATTCCTCGCGCTGCGCCTCGGTGCCGTGGCGGGCGATGATCGAGCCGACGATCGCGGGGGAGACCACGATCAAGAGCAGCGAGCATCCGGCGGCCGAGATCTCCTCGCCGACGGCCTGGAGGGCGTGCATGCCGAGCCCGCCCCCGCCGTAGCGCTCGGGCAGGTTGACGCCGAGATAGCCCTTCTCGGCGAGCGCGTTCCAGAGCTCGGTGGGCGGCTCGTCGGCCTCGATGATCCGCCGGTGGTAGTCCGGCCCACCGAAGGACTCGCAGATGCCGCGAACGGCGGCCCGGATCGCGACCTCCTCGTCGGTCGGGACGATGGGAAGCGCAACTGATCGGTCAGTGGCGATAGCCATATTTATCCCTTGAGGGGCTTTAGCCCCGAAAGCAGCAGGTGTCGGTGGTTTTTCATAGCCCGTACGAGCGGCCGATGACCTCGAGCATGATCTCGTCCGTGCCCGCGCCGATGCGGTTGAGCCGCTGGTCGCGGAAGGCGCGTTCGATCTCGTACTCCTTCATGTAGCCGTAGCCGCCCATGATCTGGATGCACTCGTCCGCCACCTCGTGGCAGACGCGCGAGGCGTAGAGCTTCGCCATCGAGATCTCGCGGACGGGGTACTCGCCGTTCGCGAAGCGCCACGCGACCGTGTGGGTGAGCTGCTTGGCGGCTTCGATCTTCATCGCCATCTCGGCGAACTTGTGGCGGATGACCTGGAAGCGCCCGATCGCGCGGCCGAATGCCTCGCGCTCCTTGGCGTACTCCAGCGTGCGCTCGAACATGCGCTCCGCGCCCGCGTAACCGCCCGCGGCGCCGACCAGACGCTCGCCCTGGAGCTCCCAGGAGATGTGGTAGAAGCCCTTGCCCTCCTCGCCAAGGACCGAGTCGGCCGGGACCCGGACGTTGTCGAAAGCGAGCTCGCCAGTGTCCGAGGCGTGCATGCCCATCTTCTCGAGCTCGGCCGAGATCTTAAAACCGGGAACGTGGTTGCCCTCGTCGTCCTTCAGATCGATCAGCATCAGCGTGATGCCGGCGTGGCCCGCGTCCGGATCGGTCTTGGTGACCAGGACGCAGAAGTCGGCGCGCGGCCCGTTCGTGATGAACGTCTTCGAGCCGTTGATGAGGTAGTCGTCGCCGTCGCGGATCGCTGTCGTGCGGATCCCAGCGACATCCGAGCCAGCGCCCGGCTCGGTGATGCCGAGGCAGCCGACCTTGTCGCCGGCGATGCCCGGCACCAGGTAGCGCTGCTTTTGCTCCTCGGTCCCCAGCATGTGGATTGGAGGGAGGACCATGTCGGTCTGGACCGCGAAGCCCATGTTCGTCCCGCCCGAGCCCGAGTACGAGAGGCACTCGGCGCGGATCAGCGAGTAGTAGTAGTCGCCGCCCTGCCCGCCGTACTCCTCGGGAAAGCAGAGGCCCAGAAAGCCCAGGCCCCCCGCGCGCTTCATGACCTCGGTTGGCCAGTAGGTGTCCTCCCACTCATTTCGGTGCGGATGCATCTCCTTCTTGACCCACGCGGACATCGAATCACGCAGGTCGAGGTGCTCCTGCGTGTAGATGAGGTGCGCCCGCTGCGCGTTGTGCTCGGGCTTGATGACAGTCGAATCGGCGGTTGCCAAGGGGGCTCCTCCCTCAAAGTGGAAAGCGAAGAGTACTACTTCCTACTTTTGGCCGCGTGATCACGATCTTGCAATTTCGACCGCACTGGCTGGACGACCAGGCAAGAGGGTGGTAGCGTCCCCGAAACGAGGTAGAAGAACCAGGTAAAACGAGCCTGATCGTTACCTGCTTGAACTTGATGAGGCGAATGAACTGAAAATCGAGCAGGACGCATTGCGCCGAGGGTGAAGCGTCCCGGCAACGTGGAAACCGAGGATAGGGGTAGTCATCGTGAGTAGGGCTTGGTCGCACCGCGGATTCGTGCATGGATCGATCTTGGGGGCAGCGGTTTCGCTCCTCGCCATCCTCCAGCCGGCTCCTCCTGTCGCTCAGGCTCAAGGGCCCGCCCCATGCAACGAGTACCTCAGCCCGGGCTCGCACGTCTTCGAGGTCCCGAACGGGGTCACGTCGATCACGGCCGAAGTCTTCGGCGCGCAGGGCGGCGACGTCCTCGGAACCAGCGTCCAGTTTGGTACGCCCGGACTCGGTGGAGGCGTTACCGGCGTGCAGATTCCGGTCACCCCCGGGGAGCTCCTCGAGGTACGCGTAGGTGGTCGAGGATTCGACAGCTCGGGCGCCAGCTCCCCTGCGCCTCCCGGTGGCTTCAACGGCGGCGGCGACGGCAAGGTCGGCTCCGCCCATACGTCGACGAGCGGCGGCGGCGCCTCGCAGATCAATCGCGGCAGCACCATTCTCGTGATCGCAGGCGGTGGCGGTGGCGCCGCGCACGGAGGCAACGGCGGCGATGGTGGACTCACCGGGACGAACGGGACGAAGCATGCCGGTTCGACTGCCGGCTCGACTCCCGGCTTGTCCGGCGGCAACGGCGGTGCAGGTGGCGACGGTAACCCCACGCCACTTCAGGACGGCGGCGACGGCACGGCCGCTTCCGGCGGTACGGCCGGCCAGGGCGGCGACGGCGGAGGGAGCGTGGCCACCCCTCCTGTTGACGGAGGCGGCGGTGGCGGAGGCGGCTTTGTCGGCGGTGGCGGCGGCGGCGCTGGACCCGGCAACGGCGGCACGGGAGGCGGAGGCGGCTCCAGCTTCGATTCGACCGGGACCGGGACCTTCGGGACCGGCGTTCGGACGGGCGATGGACTGGTCACGATCTCATACGACTGCTCGCAGATTCCTGCGCCGCCTGAGGCTTGTGTCACGTTCGACGATGCAGGCACGTTCAACTTTGTAGTACCGGACGGGCTGACCGAGCTTCAAGCGACCGTGTTTGGAGCCGAGGGCGGAAGCGTTACCGCAAATCCGGCTGCCACCTCCTCTCCCGGCGGCCTCGGCGGCGGAGCCGAGGGCCTGCCGATTTCCGTGACTCCTGGGGAGACTCTCACCCTCGAAGTCGGCGGCGAAGGTGGCGATACCTCGGCACTTGCCGGCGGCAGCGGCGGCTCGAACGGCGGCGGAAACGGCAGCGCCGCTTCCGGCGGAACTGCCATCGGCGGCGCCGGTGGCGGCGGCGCTTCGGAAATCCGTCGGGGCGCCACCCAGCTAGTCATCGGCGCCGGTGGCGGTGGCGGTGGCCGGAACACTGCCGGCGGCGGCGACGGCGGACGGGTCGGCGAGAACGGGGGCGCATTCACCGGTCTGGTCGGCGTGGCAAGCTCGGGCTTCGCCGGGGGCCTTGGAGGTCAGGGCGGCGGTAACCCGCCGATCGACGGCGGTGACGGAAGTGCCGGCCAAGGCGGCAACGGTGGAGTTCCCACTGCGGCGATCACCAATGGCGCCGGCGGCGGAGGCGCAGGAGCGATCGGCGGCGGCGGCGGCGGCGGGAACGGCGCCGGTGCCGGCGGTGGCGGATCTTCCGATCACTCGCTTGGGAACGTGCCGGTCACCTGGCGCCAAGGCGTCGAGGCGGGCGATGGCCGCATCGAGCTCGCGTTCGACTGTGCCGACGTCGGCATCACCAAGGACGCCGCGATGGTCGACGCGGACACGATCGAGTACACGGTCGAAGTCGAGAACTTCGGCCCGAACGACGCCACCGGCGTGACCGTGACCGATCCGCTTCCGAACGGGGTCACGTACGTCTCCGACGACTGCGGCGGCGTGAACGACCAGAATGGCTGGACCTGGGACGTGGGCGATCTCGCAGACGGCGCGACGGACACGTGCACCCTCACACTGACGGCCGATGGCCCCGGCCAGATCGACAACACGGCGACGGTCGACCTGGATCAGATCGACCTCGAGCCGGACAACAACGAGGACGACGCCACCGTGACCGTGCCTGAGTCGGACCTTGCGATCACCAAGACAGCCGACGCTGGCCCATTCAGCGCCGGCGACAACGTGACCTTCACGCTTGCCGTGACCAACAACGGCCCTGACGATGCCACCGGCGTAGTCGTCACCGACGACCTTCCCTCGAGCTTGACGCTCGTCTCTGCGACGCCCGACCAGGGCAGTTGCGGAAACACCGACCCGCTTTCCTGCGCGCTCGGCAGCATCGCAAACGGCGCGACCGTGGAGATCGAAGTCGTCGCGACGGTCGGCGCCGATCAGGCCGGCGAAGAGATTGAGAACGAAGCCTGCGTCGCAGGGGACCAGTTCGACACGACCGCCGCCAATGACTGTGGCTCAGACACGATCGACGTCGAGCCCGAGGCCGACCTCGCGATCACGAAGGTCGCCGAAGCGGGCCCGTTTGCGGCGGGCGACAACGTCACCTACACCCTTACGGTCACTAACAACGGCCCGAACGACGCCACATCCGTAGATGTTCTCGACGATCTGCCGGACTCGCTCACGCTCGTATCGGCGACGCCCGACCAGGGCACCTGCGGCAACACGGATCCGTTGACCTGTGACCTGGGCAATATCGCCAACGGCGCTTCGGTCGAGATTGAGCTCATCGTGACGATCGACTCCGACCAGCAGGGGAACTCGATCGACAACACCGCGTCCGTCGATGGTGCCGAAGAAGATCCTGACCCGACGAACGACGAGGACGAGGAGACCATCGACGTCGATCCCGAAGCCGATCTCTCGATCGAGAAGACGGCCGATGCCGGCACCTACTTCGCCGGTGACAACGTGACCTTCACCCTCGCCGTGACCAACAACGGCCCGAACGACGCGACCAACGTTGAGGTCACCGATGACCTGCCGGGCTCGCTGACGCTGGTCTCGGCGACGCCGGACCAGGGCACCTGTGGCAATACTGATCCGCTCTCTTGCGACCTGGGCACCATCGCCGACGGCGCCACGGTCGAGATCACGGTCATCGCGACGATCGCCAACGACCAGGCCGGCCAGTCGATCGACAACGAGGCCTGCGTGGCAGGCGACGAGGCCGACCCTGACAACACGGACGACTGCTCGACGGAGACCGTCGACGTCGAGCCCGAGGCCGACATCGAGATCACGAAGGTCGCCGAGGGCGGCCCGTTCGCGGCGGGCGGCAACGTGACGTACGCGCTCACCGTCACGAACAACGGCCCGAATGACGCCAGCAACGTCACGGTTACTGACGACCTGCCGGCAACGCTCACTCTCGTCTCGGCAACGCCGGGCCAGGGAACCTGCGGCAATACAGACCCGGTGACCTGCGACTTGGGTTCGATCGCAAACGGCGGTTCGGTCGAGATCGAGCTCGTGGTCACGATCGCTGCCGATCAGACGAACGCCGAGATCGACAACACCGCCTGCGCAGAAGGCGACGAGGCAGACCCTGACGACGCCAACGACTGCTCAGAGGAAACGATTCAGACCGTCCCCGAGGCCGACCTCGAGATCGTCAAGGACGTCGCGCCGGGCGGCTCGGTCAAGGTCGGTGACGAACTCACCTACACGCTGACCGTGACGAATAACGGCCCGAATGCGGCGAGCAACGTCGTCGTCGAGGACGAGTTCTCCGGCGACGTTCAAATCGCCTCGGTCACGCCCGAGCAGGGATCCTGCACCCAGACCCCGCCGATCAGCTGCGATCTCGGCGCGATCCCGGTTGCGGGCCAGGTGACGATCACCGTGGTCGCCCTGCCGCTCGACCGCGGCACGCTCGACAACACCGCGACAGTTGACGGCGATGAGGCCGACCCCGATCCGACCAACAACGAAGACGACGCGACCGTCAAGGTCAAGCGCGTCAAGGTGGAGATCAAGAAGGTCGCAAACCGCACGAAGGCCGACCCCGGCGACGTGATCCGCTACGAGATCAGGGTCCGCTCGAAGACCGACGTCCCGCTCGACGACCTGACCATGTGCGACAAGCTCCCGGCCCAGCTCAAGCTGATCTCGGCGCCGGGCGCCCAGGTCAACGGAAAAACCGCTTGCTGGACTTTCGACCTGCCGCCGAACGGTTCAGCGACCTTCCTGGTCAAGGCCGAAGCTAAAGGCGCGCCATCTGAGCGCAAGGTGATCAACACCGCTCGCGTCGAAGGCATCGACATCCTGCCCGAGCGCGACAAGGAAGACGTGCTGGTGGCGCCGAAGGAAGGCGACGTGTCGCCGGAGCCTTGTGCCAGAAGGGCGACAGCAAGGTGCTGATTGACAGGTCGATAGGACGCAAATGGCGCGCCCGCACCGGATCTGCGGTCGCTCTCGCGGCATCGCTGAGTCTGATCGTCGCGTCTGAGGCGTCCGCGCAAGGCGCGACCCCGCAACTCACGAAGGCATTCACCCCGAGTCAGGTCGAGGTGGGAGAGAACACGACGCTCGAGTTCACGATCACCAATCCATTGGCGAGCGCGCAGACGTGGTCCTTCACCGATCAGCTTGTCGAGGGCCTCGAAGTGGCTCAATCGACCGCCCTCTCGAACACATGCACGAGCAGTTCGGTGACCGCTCCTCTCGGCGGCAGGCAGATCCAGATAAGCGGCCAAGTTCCGGCATCGGGCTCATGCGTTGTGCGCATCCGGTTGATGGCCACGTTGCCCGGAACCCACGAGAACGCGGCCAGCAACATCACCCAGAGGACGAACATCTCGGGCCCGGCGACCCCCGCTGCGGTCCAGTGCGACCCGGCGGCGGACCCGCCCACCGAGGATGTCTCCGGGGTTTTTCTCGACTGCGACTTTTCGAATCTTCCGCCCGCGAACGACTTCACGATCAAGCAGGACTGGCAGTCATCCGCGGACACCATCGCCTACCAGACGCCGGTCGTTGGCGATATATACGGCACGGGTGACCCGGCCGTTGTCGTCGGAGCAAATCGGACAGCCACCGGGGGCAACCCGGTTACCAGCCGCCTGGCGCGGGATGTGAAGATCTACGACGGGGCAACCGGCGCCACGCTCGACACGATAACGACGCCGCGATATACCTGGTCCAGCTTTTCGACAGTCACGATTGCCGATGTCGACGATGACGGCACCGGAGAGATCATCTTTAGGGCGGCGTCACACAGCCAGACGCAGGCCGACGCCGACGCGATCGGGGTTCCGACAGCGGCGGACGTAAACGGTCGTCTCATCGCCTACAAGTACGACCCGCTCGGGGACGACTGGGACGTGATGTGGGTCTCCGACGAGCGTTACGACCACGGCCCGGCGAGTCCCGGCATCGAAGCACGTGGTGGAGCGTCTCTAAGCGTTGCCGACTTCAACGGGGACGGCACACCGGAGGCCTACGTTGGCAATCAGATTTTCAACGCCGAGACAGGTGTTCGTTTGGCTGCGGGCGCCGCTAACGACCTCTCCGGATGTCAGGTCGGTAACAGTTGCCTCCTTGCGCAGTCCGTAGCGTTCGACCGTGACGGGGACGGCGACCTCGAATTGGCCGCCGGCTGGAAGATCTTCGACGTTCAGATCACGAACCCGAACGGCGAGGCCGGCAACAGCTTCACCGTCGCTGAATCTGCGGATCTGCCCTCAACCGTCAACAGGGATGGCTTCACGGCGGTCGCCGACATGGACCTGGACGGCGGGCCCGAGGTCGTGGTCACGATCGCGGGCAACAACACGGTGGTCTATGTCTGGGACGCGCTGACCGGAGAGGTCGAAGACCTCAAGCTCGGATCACAGTTGGCTGGAGGCACCGGGGGTGGTCCGCCGATGATCGGCGATATCGACGGAGATGAACGCCCCGAGATCGTCATGGTGACCGTCAACCGTCTCCGGGCCCTCGAGCTCGTCCCGGGGGTCGGCCTCGTACAGCAATGGATCATGGCTACAGCGGACAGCTCTGGCGGCACGTCGATGTCGATGTTCGACTTCAACAGCGACGGCGAGCAGGAGATCGTCTACCGCGACGAGCAGAACATCCGGATCATCGACGGCGGAGACACACCGCCGAACACGACGAATCGCAATCTCGCCACGTTCTCGTGTGGCTCAGGCACGAGCGTCGACATGCCTGTGATCGCAGATATCAACGGCACCGGTGAGGCTCGGATCGTGGTGACCTGCAACGTCGGCAATAGCGCTGCCGTTCGTGCATATGAGACGGACAGCTTCGCCTGGGCGAACACGCGACCGGTGTGGAACCAGCAGGCCTACTTCGTCACCCACATCAACAACGACCTGACGGTCCCGACCCAGCAGTTCCCGAACTGGACCGTTTTCAACGATCCCGATCAGCGCTGCTCCGACGGTGCGAACCGGCCGCTCAACAACTTCCAGGTCCAGGTAACGGATCTCGATCCCGAGACCGGATGTCCCGTGATCTGCGTCCGGCCCGCCCTCGAAGTCGATAAGACGGCGGACCCTCCCGAGGGCACTCCCGTCGAGCCGGGTGACACGGTCGAGTACACGGTCACGATCGAGAATCCCATCAACGCGATCCCTGATGTCGACCTCACTGACGACCTCTCGGACGTTCTTGATGACGCCGATGTGACCGACGGGCCAACCGTGAGTCCCGGTGGGGCGGGGACGGCGCAAATCACTGGCACTGATCTCGTCTTCAACGGCACCATCCCGGGCGGCGGCACCGTCACGATCACGTACGAGGTGACGGTGAAGCCGAAGGGTCAGCTCGGGAATCGCCAGCTCGGGAATGCCGTAGTGAGCGAGTTCTCGAACTGCGATGGGACCCCGAACAGGCTTCGATGTACGACCGAACATCCGGTATCGGTCCCCGAGACCGATCTCGAGCTGGAGAAATCCGGCGGTCCGCAGGTTGTGAGCCCCGGCGGCCAGGTCGCCTACACGCTTACGGTCACCAACAACGGGCCTGACGACAGCGCCGGCTCCACGGTGACGGACAATTTGCCATCTGGGCTCTCCAATGTCGCTGTGCCAGCAAACTGCAACGTCCAGGCGTCGACAGTCACGTGCGACGTGGGGCCGCTCGCCGATGGTGACTCTGCCGATATCGCGATCACGGCCGACGCTCCGAACACGCCTGCGACTTGCTTTGAGAACGACGCTTCGGTTGAGGCCGCCGACGATGACCTCGTCTCCGGCAACGATTCGCCGGCTCCAGTCCGCATCTGCACGTCGCCCGCGGCGGACCTGGAGC
Organism: uncultured bacterium; assembly: GCA_963786495.1. Classification (GTDB taxonomy): domain Bacteria; phylum Actinomycetota; class Thermoleophilia; order Solirubrobacterales; family 70-9; genus JALZKA01. The sequence continues at coordinate 1,402,593 of CAWAZL010000002.1, forward strand.
TCGAGAAAACGAGCACGCCCAGCATCGTGAGCCCCGGCGGTCAGGTCACTTACACCCTCACTGTCACGAACAACGGGCCGCAGGACAGCTCGGGCTCGATCGTCACCGATGACCTGCCAACCGGTCTCTCGAACGTCCAGGTACCGGGCAACTGCCAGCACGCGGGCTCCGAGGTCACCTGCACCGTGGGCGCGCTTGCCGCCAGCGATTCGACCGACATTGTGATCACCGCCGATGCCCCGGCCACGCCCGCGACCTGTTTCGACAACGAGGCTTCGGTTGCGATCGATCAGGCCGCGCCGGATGAGGGCGATCCCGATCTCGACAACAACGAGTCCGGCCCGGTGCGAAGCTGCACGACTCCCGTCGCCGACCTCGAGATCTCAAAGTCCGGCCCGGCGAACGTAGACACCGGCGGTCAGGTCACCTACAGCCTCACCATCACGAACAACGGGCCGCAGGACAGCTCGGGCTCGATCGTCACCGACGATCTGCCAACCGGTCTCTCGAACGTCCAGGTGCCGGGCAACTGCCAGCTCGTGGGCTCCGAGGTCACCTGCACCGTGGGTGCGCTTGCGGTCAACGACTCGGTTGCCCTCTTGATCACAGCTGACGCGCCCGACACCCCCGGGACGTGCTTCACAAATAAGGCCTCGGTAGACGCGGATCAGACTCCCCCCGCTGAGGGTGACTCGGATCCCTCCAACAACGAGTCTGAGGAGGTCCGCACCTGCATCCGTGAGTCCGACCTCGAGCTGACAAAGACCGTCGACCCAGAGATCGTGGATCCGGGCGGCCAGGTGGAGTACACACTTACTGTCACGAACAGCGGACCCAGCGACAGCCCGGGCTCGACGGTGACCGACGACTTGCCGGCGGGCCTGACAAATGTGTCGGCCCCGCAAAACTGTCAGCTCCAAGGGCAGACCGTCATCTGCAACGTCGGCCCCCTCGCCGACGGCGATTCGACCGAAATCGTGATCACCGCCGACGCCCCCGGCACCCCGGCGACCTGCTTCGAGAATGACGCGGTGGTGGCCGGCACAAGTGATCCGACTCCCGCGAACGACGATGCCTCCGCTCGCGCCTGCACCACCCCCGCCTCGGATCTCGAGCTTGAAAAGTCCGCTCCCGCCGAGGTCGACCCGGGCGGCCTGGTGACCTGGACTCTCACCGTCACCAACAACGGAGCGCAGGCCAGCTCAGGCTCGACGGTGACCGACAAGCTGCCGGCCGGAATCACGAACATTCAGGTGCCGGGCAGCTGCGCGCTTCAGGACCAGGACGTGACCTGCGACGTCGGGTCGCTCCCAACCGACGGGTCGGTCGAGTTCGTGATCACCGGCGACGCACCGAACCTGGCGGACGAGTGTTTCTCGAACGACGCTTCAGTCGAGATCGACGGGGATGCGCCGGACGAGGTCGATCCCGACCCAGACAACAACAACGCTTCCGTTCAGACCTGCACCAACGAGGGGGCCGACCTGGTCACCGAAAAGACCGCTGAACAAGGCCCGTTCGCAGCCGGCGACAGCATTACCTACACCCTCGCCGTCACCAACGACGGCCCGGCGGCTGCTCACGACGTCCAGGTCGAGGACGACCTGCCCGATTCGCTGAGCTTGGTCTCTGCGACGCCCGAGCAAGGCACCTGCAACAGCTCCGACCCGATCGAATGCGATCTGGGGACGATCGCGCCGAACGGATCGGTCGAGATCGAGATCGTCGCCTCGATCGCGTCAGACCAGCAGGGCGCAGAAATCGAAAACACGGCCTGCGCCACGGGAACCGAGCCCGACCCCGACGACTCGAACGATTGCTCCACCGAGACCATCGAAGTCGACCCCGAGGCCGACGTGTCGATCGAAAAGACCGCCGCAGCGGGGACCTACTTCGCAGGCGACGACGTGACTTTCACTCTGAGCGTCACGAACGACGGTCCGAACGACGCTTCGAACGTCGAGGTTTCCGACGACCTGCCGAACTCGCTCACCCTTGTCTCCGCAACGCCCGACCAGGGCACCTGCGGCGCCACCGATCCGCTCACCTGCGACCTCGGCACGATCGCCGATGGCGCCACGGTCGAGATCACGGTCGTCGCGACGATTGCCAACGACCAGGCGGGCCGGTCGATCGACAACGAGGCCTGTGTCGCGGCAGACGAGGCCGATCCGGACGGCACAGATGACTGCTCGACCGAGACAGTCGACGTTGAGCCTGAATCGGATCTCGAGGTCTCGAAGTCCGCCGAACAGGGACCCTTCTTCGCCGGCGACGAGGTGACCTACACGGTCACGGTCACGAACAATGGCCCGAACGACGCAACGAACGCGTCGGTGACCGACGACCTTCCGGACACCCTCACCCTGGTCTCGGCGACGCCGGACCAGGGGACCTGTTCCGCGACGGATCCGATCACGTGCGACCTCGGCACGATCTCCAATGGTGCCTCTGTTGAGATCGAGATCGTCGCCGAGATTGACGCTGATCAGACCAACGCCTCGATCGACAACACGGCGTGCGCGTTGCGCGACGAGTCCGATCCGGACGACTCGAACGACTGCGACACAGAGACGATCCAAACCGAGCCCGAGGCCGATCTCGAGATCGAGAAGGACGTGAGCCCGGGCGGAGCGGTGAAGGTCGGTGACGAACTCACCTACACGCTGACGGTGACGAATAACGGCCCGAATGCCGCGAGCAACGTCGTCGTAGGCGATGAGTTCTCGGACGCTGTCCAGGTCAACTCCGCCACCCCGTCGCAAGGCACGTGCACCCAGACTGCGCCGATCTCATGCGACCTCGGCGCGATCCCGGCCGCCGGCCAGGTGACGATCACCATCATCGCCTTGCCGCTCGACCGCGGCACGCTCGACAACACGGCGACGGTGGACGGCGACGAGGCCGATCCGGATCCCACCAACAACTCAGACGACGCGACCGTCAAGGTCAAGCGCGTCAAGGTCGAGATCAAGAAGGTCGCCAACCACTCGAAGGCCGACCCCGGCGACGTGATCCGCTACGAGATCAAGGTGAGCTCGAAGACGGACGTGCCTCTTGAAGATCTGACAATGTGCGACAAGCTCCCGGCTCAGCTCAAGCTGATCTCGGCGCCGGGCGCCCAGGTCAACGGCAAGACCGCCTGCTGGACCTTCGACCTGCCGCCGAACGGCTCCGCGACCTTCGTGGTCAAGGCCGAAGCGAAGGGCGCGCCATCTGAGCGCAAGGTGATCAACACCGCTCGCGTCGAAGGCATCGACATCCTGCCCGAGCGCGACAAGGAAGACGTACTCGTAGCGCCTGACGAGGGCGACGTCTCGCCCGAGCCCTGCCCGGGACGCGCGGCGGCGCGCTGCTGACGGAGGCGCGAGCGCCCGCAGAAGAGCGTCGCCCGCAACTTAAGTGCATTCCCAGCGCTCCGATAAACCCACGGCAAGGGGTTCTATCGATATGCCTAAGGGACAGCGACAGCGCGACATGAGGCACGTACACGACATCTACCGCCGGATGGTGGAGTCTCTTCCGCTGTGCATCTACCTTGCGGAATTCGAGCCCGAGGGGCGCTGGGAGTTCATCTCTCCTCAGATCGAGGCCCTGACGGGTTACACGGCCGACGAATGGACTTCACAGGCCAATCTGTGGCTGGAGTCGATTCCACCCCGACGATCGGGATCGCGTCCTGGCGGAAGAGGAGCGCCATCGCACGCTCCCCCGTGGTACCCAGTGGACGCATGAGTACCGGCTGATAAGGCGCGACGGCGGCGCGGTGTGGGTCCGCGACCGAGCGCTCTTGGTCGAGGTCGAAGACGGGCGCCATCTCGTCGAGGGCATCCTTACGGATATCGGAGAGGAGCGTCTTGACCCGGACGGGGACCCTCAGCCTGACGTCTTTCGGATCGCATGCGCGGATTGCGGGCGGGTGTGGGCCTCGGTATTCGCCGAGACGGGATGCGGGAGATGCGGAAGCGCGGACGTCGAGCGGAGTCGATGGACGACAAGACCCGCGAACTTGCTTCGGCCCGGCGGGAGACGGAAATGCTCCTGACCGGGATCATGGGCCACCTGGAGCGGCTTGGCCTTTCTGGTGCCGAGCAGAATGGCGACTCCGGCAACGGGGGGGTCGCCAGCTGTATAAAGTGAGTAGTCGTACTTCGTACTCTGCTCTCCATGGCCGCTTTCGAGAAGATCCAGCTGAACGTCGCCGACGGCATCGCGACGATCGCCCTCGACGACCCTGAGACCCGCAACTCCCTAAGCCCGCAGCTTCTTGGCGACCTGCTCGGCGCCCTCGCCGAGGTGAAGGATGACGATGACGCGCGCTGCGTCGTCCTCACCTCGACCCACGAGAAGGTCTTCTCTTCCGGCGGCAACCTGGCCGCGTTCGGCGCCGACGCGCCACTCATCGAGCGCTACAAGGGGACGCAGCCGTTCATTGAGGTCTTCAAGGCGATCGGTGAGCTCGGCAAGCCCACCATCGTCGCGGCAAACGGCCACGTTCTCGCCGGCTCGCTGGGCATCGCGCTCGCGTGCGACCTGATCATCGCCAAGGACACCGCCGGCTTTGGCACGCCCGAGATCAACGTCGGGCTCTTTCCGTTCATGATCATGGCGCTGATCTACCGCAACGTTCCGCGAAAGAAGACGACGGAGATGCTCTTGCTCGGCGACCGGTTGTCGGCCGAGGAGGCGCGCGAGGCGGGCATCGTCAACAAGGTCGTGCCGGCGGACGAGTTCGATGCGGCTGTATCCGACTGGGCGCAGAAGCTGGCTTCGAAGTCGCCTGTCGTGATGAAGCTCGGCAAGGACGCGATGTGGCGCCAGATGGATATGCCCCTCTACGACGCGTTGGACTACCTCTCGTCGCAGCTCACGATCGAGCTCGGGACTGAGGACGCGATCGAGGGCGTAATGGCTTTCTTCGAAAAGCGCGACCCGCAGTGGAAGGGAAGGTAGAAGTGGCCACCGAGGATTCGACCGACCACACCGGCGAAGCCGCCGAGGCGCCCGCCGAAACGGACGCGGGCCAGGAGACCGGCATGCAGTCGCTGGTCCGTGACCTCCACGACCGCCGCGAGAAGGCGAAGCTCGGCGGCGGCCCCGAGAAGATCGAAAAGCAGCACGCCAGCGGCAAGCTGACGGCGCGCGAGCGCCTTGACCTCCTGGTCGACGAGGGCACCTTCGTCGAGATGGGCATCCACGGCCGACCCCACTTCTCGCAAAAGAGCATGGTGGGCAAGGAGGCTGCGGCAGACGGCGTCATCACCGGCTGGGGAGAGGTGGACGGGCGCACCGTTGCGATCGCCGCTTATGACTTCACCGTGATGGCCGGCTCGATGGGAATGACTGGCGAGCTCAAGGTCACGCGCCTGCGCGAGATCGCGCTGAAACAGCGGATGCCCTTGATCTGGCTGCTCGACTCGGCCGGCGCGCGCATCCAGGAGGCATCGGGCTCGCTGTTCGCGGGCTCCGGACACCTTTTCCGCGAGGAGGTCGAGATGTCGGGCGTCGTCCCGATGGTCGCCGCGATGCTCGGCCCATGTGCGGCGGGAACCGCTTATATCCCGGGCCTATCGGACTTCGTGCCCATGGTCGTCGGCCAGGGCGCGATGGCGCTGGCCGGGCCGCACCTGACGAAGGCCGTCACCGGGGAGGACATCTCGATGGAGGACCTGGGCGGCGCCAAGGTCCACTGCCGCAAGTCGGGCGTCGGCGACCTGGAGGTAAAGGACGACGCCGAGTGCATCGAGGCGGTCAAGACCTACCTCTCGTTCTTCCCTTCCAACTGCGAACAGAAGCCGCCTTTGCGCGAGACCCAGGATCCGGACGACCGCATGTCGGAGAAGCTCCTGGACATCGTTCCCGAGTCGCCGCGCCACCCCTACGACATGTACGACGTGATCCGCGAGATCGTGGACGACGGCGAGTGGTTCGATATCAAGCCGAAGTTCGCGAAGACGGTGATCACCTGCCTCGCGCGGTTCGGCGGCCAGCCGGTCGGCATCGTCGCCAGCCAGCCGAAGCAACTCGCAGGCATCCTCGAGAACGACTCGGCCGACAAGGCCGCGCGCTTCGTGAACCTCTGCGACGCCTTCTCGATCCCGCTCGTCTTCCTCCAGGACGTGCCCGGGTTCATGGTCGGCTCGAAGGTCGAGCACGCCGGCATCATCCGCCACGGGGCGAAGATGCTCTACGCGATCTCGCGCGCGACCGTTCCGAAGGTGACCGTGGTGATCCGCAAGGCCTACGGCGCGGGTTACTACGTCATGAACGGCAAGGCCTACGAGCCCGACCAGATCTACGCGTGGCCGTCGGCCGAGATCTCGGTCATGGGCGCCGAGGGCGCGGTGAACATCATCGGCCGCTCGGCGATCGAGGCATCGGACGATCCGGACGCGACGCGCGAGGCGATGCTGGAGGCGGTCCGCGAGCAGATCGACGTCTACATCGCCGCGGGCAACGCGATGATCGACGACGTCATCGACCCGCGCGAGACCCGCCCGCGGATCATCTCCGCGCTGCGGATGGCGAAGGACAAGAAGGTCGAGAGGCCGTGGCGAAAGCACGGAGTGATGCCGGTATGACGCAGAGCAATCTCGAAGCCACCCAGAATCTCTTCGCGATCTGGAATACCCGCGACTTCGAGGGGCTGATTCCCTTTCTGACCGACGACATCGAATGGGGGCCCGCGACGATGGCGGCCGTCGAAGGCGATTCGTTCGAAGGGATCGACGGCATGCGTGAGTTCTTCGAGGAGTGGGACAAGACCTGGGCCAGGTGGGAGGTCGAGCCCAGCGACATCAGGGAGATGGGTGACCACGTATTGATCCTCGGGCGCGTGATCGGTGAGGGGCGGAGCAGCGGTTTGGCGCTTGATCAGCCCGTGGCCTACCTCTTCGAGTTCCGGGACGGCCTGCTCGCGTACGGAGCGACGTTCTTCAACCACGAGGCCGCGGAGCGGGCTGCGCAGGAACGCGTCCGAACCCAGGAGGAAACGACGTCATGAGCACCTTTGACCAGCCCGTGATCATCAGCTGCTCGATCTCGGGCGCGATCGCAAACCGGGAGCAGTGCCCGGCGATCCCGTACACGCCCGAGGAGTACGCCGCCGAGGCGCGTCGCGCTGTCGACGAGGGCGCCTCGCAGATCCACATCCACGCTCGCACCCTGACGGCGTCCCGTCGTATGAGATCGAAGACTTCCGCGCGATCACGCAAGCGATCCTGGATGAGGTCGGCGATGTGATCGTCAATTACTCGACCGGCGCGATCGGCGTCCCGATGGAAAAGCGGCTTGCCTACCTGCGCGAGCTCAAGCCCGACGTGGCCGCGCTCAACATGAGCTCGATGAACTACGCGAAGTACTCGCGCCGGCGCAAGGATTTCGTCTTCAAGGCCGTCTTCGAGAACTCGTTCGACACGATCATCGAGTTCCTCACCGAGATGCGCGAGCTCGGCATCAAGCCCGAGCACGAGTGCTTCGATGCCGGGCACGTGGCGAACCTCGACCCGCTGATCGACATGGGGCTCGTGACCGAGCCGCACCAGATCTCGCTCGTCATGGGCGTGACCGGCGGCATCCGCCCGACGTCGAAGAACATCGGCTTCATGTCCGAGCAGATCCCGGGCGGCCCGGACCGCGGCGCCAACTGGCAGGTCATCGGGATCTCGCGCGACCAGTGGCGCCTCCTCGCAACCTCGCTGACGCTGGGGGGCAACGTCCGCGCGGGCCTTGAGGACAACCTATATCTGCCCAACGGCGAGATGGCGCGCTCGAACGGCGACCTGATCGCGAAGGCGCGCCAGATGGCCGAGGACATCGGCCGGCGCGCAGCGACGGTTGCCGAGGCACGCGAGATGCTGGGCCTCGGCGAGAAGTCCCAGGCCCTCAGCGCCGGAACCGCAGCCTGATGCTGAAGCCGGGAACGCTGGAAGGCGTGACCGTCCTCGACCTCAGCCGCCTGCTTCCGGGCGGCTACTGCTCGCTCCTCCTCGCCGATGCCGGCGCGGACGTGATCAAGGTCGAGGACACCGGGATGGGCGACTACGTCCGCTGGGCGCCGCCCTACTACGGCACCGATGAGCAACAAGGCCTTGGCACCCGCTCGGGCCTATACCTGGCGCTTAACCGCGGCAAGCGCTCAATCCGCCTGGACCTGAAATCTGACGCGGGCCGCGAGACGCTGCTTCGGCTCGCCCGCGATGCCGACGTGGTGCTCGAGAGCTTCCGGCCCGGGGTGATGGACCGCCTGGGCGTCGGCTACGAAGCGCTCAAGGCCGAGAACCCCACGATCGTCTACTGCGCGATCACCGGCTACGGGCTGACTGGTCCGAACGTGAAGCGAGCCGGCCACGACACGAACTACCTCGCGCTTGGCGGGCTCCTGGGCCTGACCGGTGCATCCGATGGCCCTCCCGTGAGCGCCGCCGGCCAGATCGCCGATCTCGGCGGTGGCGGGCTGATGGCGACTTTTGGCATCCTCGCCGCGCTCTGGGAGCGCGAGCGCTCGGGCGAGGGCCAGCTCGTCGACGTCTCGATGACCGATGGCGCGCAGAGCTGGCTCGCGATGGTCGCCGGCGCCTTCTTCGCAGACGGCAAGGTGCCGCACCGCGGCCAGGAGATGCTGAACGGCGGCGTTGCTTGCTACCTGCCGTACGAGTGCGCCGACGGCTGGATCTCCTGCGGCGCCCTGGAGCCGAAGTTCTGGCAGGCGTTCTGCGCCGGCACAGAACGCGACGACCTTCTTCAGCACCAGTTCGCTAAGCCCGGGTCGGAGGGTCACGCCGCGGTCGCCGAGGTTTTCAAGACCAAGACCAAGGCTGAGTGGGCCGCCTTCAACGACCAACACGACTGCTGCGTCGAGCCGGTGCTCGACCTTGACGAAGCGCTTTCCTCGGACCTCACGCAAGAGCGCGAGATGGTCGTCGAGGTCGATCAGCCCGAACTGGGTCCCGTGCGCCTGCTGGGCATGCCGGTGAAGTTCTCGCGCACTCCGGGCGATGCGACACGTCCCGCTCCAGCGCTGGGCGAGCACACGCGCGAGGTCCTCGAGGCCGCCGGGCTCGACCCGGGCGAGATCGACTCGCTGGTCGACTCAGGCGCAGCCGCGGGGCTGAGCGCCGAGGCGACCGGCTCATTCATGTCATGAGCGACGCAAGTCGCCAAAGAAGCATGTGTCGGTAGGTGTCTGAATAATGGCCGCGCCTGCGAAAGAGCTACTGAAGATCTCGGAGCTCGCCGAGCGCGCGGACGTCCCTGTCGCGACAGTGCGCCACTACCTGCGCGAGGGCCTCTTGCCCGAGCCGGTCAAGACCTCGAAGAACATGGCGTACTACCCGCCGGAGTTCGTCGAGCGAATCAGGACGATCAAGCGCCTCCAGGAGGAGCGGTTCATGCCGCTGCGTGTCATCAAGGAGGCGCTGCTGGCGGAGCGCACTCCGAAGGCGGAGCTCCTGGAGCGCTTCGATCTGCCCGCACGCGCGCTCGACCGTCTCGCCGAGGTTGGCGTGTTGAGCCCTGATTCCAACGGCTACTCGCAAGCCGACGTGCGCATCATCGAAGCGGTCGCAGGCTTCCGCGCAGAGGGCTGGAACGAGACGACGGGCTTCGGGGCCCGCGACGTGGCGCGCCTGATGAACGGCCTGGGTCCCGTCGTAGAGGACGAACTGAAGCTGATGGTCGAGCGCTTTTCGGCGCTGGACCCTGAGAAGGCGGCGGACCTTCTTGAGGGCGGAATGAGTCCGTTCCCCGACCTGATCGGCGCCCTCCATGCCAAGGCGCTCACCGACCAGCTCGAGCGCAAGCGCGACGGCTGAGGCGTCAGCCCAGGACGAGTTCGGCAGCGGTGCGCAAAAGCCCGATGTCGCCGCCGATGAGGATCGTCGTCACGGGGGACTCACGCCAGGCGTCCAGGTCGTGGCGGATCTTGTCCTCGGAGCCGATCAGCGACATCTGGTCGATGAGCTCGAACGGGATCGCGGCCGCGGCCTCGTCCTTCTTACCTTCCAGATAGAGGCTCTGGACCTCTTCGACCATGTCGCCGTAGCCCATGCGGATCGGGACGTTGGCGTGGAAATTAGTCTTCTTGGCGCCCATGCCCCCGAAGTACAGGGCGTAGTAGTGGCGAAGCGCGTCGGCGGCGGCTTCGACGTCGTCGGAGACGATCATCGGGACCATCGCCGCGACCTCGAAATCCTCTTCGCTCCGTCGCGCGTTCTCGCGGGCAAAGCCCTCGGCCAGCGCGTCCTTGTAGAGCTGGAGGTGCTCGGGTTCCGGCGAGAGCAGCATCGCCATCCAGCCGTCGCATAGCTCGGCGCCCATCGCGACGTTCTTGGGCCCCTCGGCAGCAAGGAAGATCGGGATGTCCTCGCGGAGCGGGTGGATCGAGGACTTGAGCGGCTTGCCGAGCCCGGTGCCGCCGGGCATGGGGAGGGGGTAGGCAGGGCCATCGGCGGTGACCGGGCCCTCGCGGCGCCAGATGTCGCGCAGGATCCCGATGTACTCGCGCGTGCGGGCCAGCGGCTTTGCGAACGGCATCCCGTACCAGCCCTCGACCACCTGCGGCCCGGAGGCTCCGATGCCCAAGATGAAACGTCCGCCCGAGAGGTGATCGAGCGTCATGGCGGCCATCGCAGTCGCCGCGGGCTGACGCGCAGACAGCTGCACGATTCCGGTGCCCAGGCGGACGTTCTTCGTCTGCGAGCCCCACCACGCGAGCGGGGTCAGGCAGTCCGAGCCGTACGCCTCGGCGGTCCAGATCGAGTCGACGCCCAGCGAGTCGGCGGCTTCGATCGCCTCGGCTGCGCCAGGCGGCGGCCCCTTGGCCCAGTAGCCGACGTTGTATCCGAGCTTGAGGTCGCCCATGCGGGCCGGAATCTACTCGCAGCCGGGCGCGGGCATACGATCCCAAGCATGTCGAATGGATGGGGTGACGAGGAGAAGTCGGGGCGCTTCGCGGCGCTGTTGGCGCTTTGCGGAGCGGCGACGGCCGTGCTTTCGGTGCTCTTCGCAGCGGCCACCGGAGAGCCGTACCTCGAGGGCGACGGGGTGAACGTCTGGATCGTCGTCTTCGCTGCGGGCCTGATGGCCGCGCTGATCGCGTTCCCGTTCGGCTTCGAAGTGCGCCTGCGCGAGCGCTACCCGGATCGCGACAAGCGCTGGGAGGCGTCGCTGGTGGTCTGGGGCCTCGTCGCAGGAGCGCTGCTTGCGACCGGCCTGGTCGCGGGCTTCGACACGGGCACGCTCGGCGGCGCGATTGGCCTGATCCTGGTGATCGAGTCCGCGCTGGTCGTGGGAACCGTCGCGGTCTGGCTCCTCAGCGGCGGCTAGGCCCCAAATCCTGCGCGAAGGCAGGGAAACTCGCATAGGGCCGGGAAAAGCCTGCCATCGCGGGGGCTTCAGTCGGCCGTCATCGCGGCGAGGCCTTCGTCGCGGGTGATCACCGGCTTGTAGCCGAGCTCTGCGCGGGCCTTCGAATCGTCGAGCGTGCACTCCTGGGTCGAGACCCAGAGCGAGAATTTGGTGAGCGGCGGCTCGCCCTTCAGCGGGAGCAGGCGCCACGCCAGCTCGCCGCCGTGAGCGACCACGGCGCCGATGGGACCGGGGATGGAACGCGTCGGCGAAGCAATGCCCTGGGTCTCCAACATCGCCGAGATGAACGCGCGGAACTCGACGTCGCCGTCGTCCAGGGCGAAGTAGGCCTCGCCGGCGTGCCCCTTTTCGGCGGCAAGCAAGAGGCCCTCGACGACGTTGTCCACGTGGCTCGTGGACGTGAGGTGGTCGCCGCCCGAGATCCAGGCGAACTTGCCCGCTTGCACGGCCTCGGAGATACCCGGCAGAAGAGTCGTGTCGCCAACGCCCCAAACGAACCGGGGCCGCAGGACGACGGCCTCGAAGTCGGCTGTGCTCGCGTCGCGTACGAGTTGCTCGGCCTTGGCCTTGGTGGACGGGTAGGGGGCGGGCGAGTCGGGGCGGAGGGGCAGATTCTCGTCGCCCTTTACGACTGGCTCTCCCGCGAGGATCGCCGCCTCGGTTCCGCAGTGGACGAAGCGGCGCACGCCGGCCGCCTTCGCGGCCTCCAGCGCATTGCGCGTGCCGGCGACGTTGATCCGCTCGAAGTCCTCGTAGGGACCCCATTGCTCGACGTGCGCTGCGAGGTGGAAGAAGGCTGCGGCGCCCCTGGCTCCGTCGGTCATGGCCGCCACATCGCCGAGGTCGCCGCGTGCGGAGCGCGCTCCGAGGCCCTCGACAGCGGTCGCTGAGCGGTCCGACCGGGCGAGCGCCGTGACCTCGCAACCGTTCGCAACCAGGCGCTCGATCAGCACGCCGCCGATGAAGCCGGAGCCGCCGGTAACGAAGGCGCTCCTTGGGACGGCGGTCATGCGGCCAGGGTACTTCCGCGCCCTGGCCATGCCTCTAAACTCCCGATTGACCCGTCAGTCAACCAGCCGTGGCCCCCGTAGGCCCCGGCCACGGGAGAGCGAGAGACGATGCGCGCCGCCGTGATCCAAATCAACTCGGACGCCGACGTCGCCTCGAATATCGAGCGCGCGGAGGGCCTCGTTCGCGCCGCTGCGTCAGACGGTGCTGGGTTCGTCTGCCTGCCCGAGAAGTGGGCGCTCCTCGGCCCCGGCGAGGTCATCGCCGGCGGAGCCGAGCCTCTTGACGGGCCGATCGTGAGCGCAGCTGCCGGCTGGGCCCGCGACCTCGGCATTCACCTTTGCGCCGGCAGCGTCCCCGAGGACCCGGGCGACGGCGGCAAGCCGTTCAACACCTCCGTCCTGATTGATCCCGACGGCAACATCGCTGCGACCTACCGCAAGCTTCACATGTTCGACGTCGAAGTCGAGGGCACCGAGTACCGGGAGTCTCAGCATGAGCGGGCCGGGGAGGACCTCGCCACCGCAACCGCCGGCGATCTGGAATTGGGACTTACCGTTTGTTACGACCTTCGCTTCCCCGAGCTGTTTCGCATCCTCGCCCTACGCGGCGCCACGGCTTTCACCGTCCCGGCGGCCTTCACCGCCGTGACCGGAAAAGCGCACTGGGAGATCCTGCTGCGCGCCCGCGCGGTCGAGAACTCGGCGTTCGTGATCGCGGCGGGCCAGGTCGGCAAGGCCGAGCCGCACTACGAGTCGTGGGGCCACTCGATGCTGGTCGATCCGTGGGGCAGGGTCCTCGCGGCGGTCGAAGAGGGCGAGGGCCACGCCTGCGCGGACCTCGATCTCGCCGAGCTCCGGCGGGTCCGGGAGTCGCTGCCCTCGCTCGCCAATCGCCGCGCCGATGCCTACGAATGGCCTGTGGAGGCTCCGGTCTGATGGCCAGATCGGCTCCCGCCACCGACCGTCGCCGCCAGATCCTGGACGCCGCCATCCGCGTCTTCGCGCGCGAGGGCTACCACTCGTGCCGCGTCTCCGACATCGCCGACGAGGCGGGCGTTGCCTACGGGCTCGTCTATCACTACTTCCGCTCGAAGGACGAGGTGATGAACGAGCTCTTCACCGAGCGGTGGTCGCTGCTCCTGGCCGCGATCGACGAGGTGGACCGCGGCGACGGATCGGGCCGCGAGAAGCTCGATGCGGTCGCGCGCTTCATCATCGACTCGTACCGCCACGACCCCGAGCTGATGCAGGTCATCATCGTCGAGGTCACGCGGGCGGCGAACTCGTTCGGGCGTACCCACCTGCCCGAGATCAACAAGGCATACGAGGCGATCGAAAAGATCATCACCGACGCCCAGAAGGCCGGCACCTTCCGCGAGGAGGTCGATCCGCGCCTGGCCTCGATGTTCTTCTACGGGGGGATCGAGCAGCTTCTCTCGGGCTGGGTCTTCGAGCTGATCCCGGCCGGAGACGGCGATTTCGACAGCGCGCGGGAGACGCTTGTCGACTCGATGTGCGGCGGACTCGAGGCCCGCTAGGCCCAAAGGATCGGTCGGGCTGCTTTACTCCCGCCCGAACCGGGAAAGGGAAGCTCCAATGGACAACGACATCGTCAAGAGACTCGCGTGGACCGGCCTCGTCGCCGCGTTTGGCGCGCTTGCGAGCATCGCCGCCGCGCGAGTCGCGGCAGAGGTCTACCGGCGCATCTTCGACGAGGACCCGCCCGAGTGAGCGACGCCCCCGGTTCAGGACCGCAGGACCCCCGTTCGGTGGCCGAGATGGCCATCGACGTCTCGGAGCGCGTCTCCTATCTCGTCCGCGAAGAGGTCGAGCTCGCCAAGGCCGAGGTCACGGAGAAGGTCACGAGCCTCGTCAAGGGCTCGGTGGTCGGCATTGCCGCCGGCATCTTCGTCCTCCTCGGCCTCGCGATGTTCATGCATGCGTTCGCTTGGCTCCTGAATGACCTGTTCTTCGAAAACAACGTCTGGCTCGGCTTCCTGCTGGAGGCCGTCATGTGGTTCATCGTCGCCGCGATCGCCGGCCTCGTCGCTTATCGCTCCATGAAGGCCGGCGCTCCCCCGGTGCCCGCGATGGCGATCGAAGAGGGCAAAGAGATCAGGGAAGCACTCCAGGCAGGGAGCGATCAGAATGGCTGACGAACTCGTCCCACGCCCGCCTGCCGGCGTCGAGCGCACCCAGCGCCCGCGCCCGGCGCCCGGCGCCCGGACAGCTCACGAGATCCGAAACGACATCGTGCGCGAGCGCGAGGAGCTCGGCAAGTCCGTCGAAGCCCTGCGCGGCCGTGTTGGCGAGCTGACGGACTGGCGCCGCCAGGTCCGCGAGCACAAGCGTGAGCTGGCCATCGGCGCCGCCGTGGTCGGCTTTGCCGTCGGCGGCTTCCTGGCGCTGCGCCGGCGCTAGCCCAAAAGTTTCGCGTCGACGCCGCCCACGCCCAAGAGCCCTGGGCCGATGTGCGCGCCGATGACCGGGCCGATCTCTGAGACGAAGACGGGGTCCGAGCCGAAGATCTGGCGGCACTCGTCCACAAGGTGGCGGGCGGTCTCGTGGTCGTGGATGTGCTGGACGACCCACGCGGTCGCGCCGGACTCATAGCGCTCGCGGCCGAACTCGACCATGCGCTCGAACGCACGCCGCCGGGTGCGGACGCGCTCGACCGGTGTGATCTCTTCCTCGAGCGTGAGGATCGGCTTGATCTGGAGTGCGGAGCCCATCCAGGCCTGGGCCGCGCCGATGCGCCCACCCTTACGCAGGTACTCGAGGGTGTCGATTGCGAACCACATCTTGAGGCCGTCGCGGCAACGGTCGCCCGCGGCCAGCGCTTCCGCACCGCTTGCGCCCGCATTGGCCGCGCGCGCGGCCGCGATCGCGACGAAGCTCGCGCCTCCGCAGGCCGAGCGGGAGTCGTAAACGTGGATGCGCTCGCCGCCCTTGCCCTCGTCGATCAGGGCCTGGCGGGCGAGGTTGGCCGACTCGTATGTGCCAGAGATCCCGGCCGAGAGGTGGATCGAAACGATCTCGCCGCCGTTCGCAAGCAGGGGCTCGTAGACGGCGGTGAAGTCGCCGACGGAAGGCTGTGAGGTTGTTGCCCCGCCCGAGCTCTTGCTGAGGCGCTCGTAGAAGTCGTCGTACTCGGCAGCGTCGATCTCTGACTCGCGCTTTTGGACGCCGTCGAGCGTCACGTAGAGGCTGATGCGGTGGATCCCGAGGTCCGCGATCATCTCGTCGGGCAGATAGGCGGTCGTATCGACGACCACGGAGGTCTTGGCGTCGGCTGTAGAGGCATTCATGCCGGCATCGGTCTATCAGGTCAGGTAGTTCGATCGGGGTCAGACCCCAAGAATCCGAGCTGTATGCGACAGGCCGAAACATTGGGGTCTGAGCCCGAACAAATACCCTGGCCCAATGGGGAAGACCCTGGTCACGGGAGCCACCGGATTCATCGGCTCGCACGTTGTGCGCGCGCTCGCAAAGCGGGGCGACGACCTTCGCCTGCTCACGCGCCGCAAAAGCAGGATCGACCTGCTCTCTGATCTCGATTTCGAGCGCGCCATCGGCGACGTCACGGACCGCCGCGCCGTTCGGCGCGCGATGGCGGGTATCGAGCGCGTCTTTCATGTCGCCGGGCGCACTTCGCTGCGCAGCGAGGATCGCGACGCCGTCTGGGACACGAACGTGCGGGGGACCCGCATCGTCCTGGAGTCAGCGCTCGAGGCCGACGTAGAGCGCGTCGTCCTGACTTCCTCGGTGGCCGCGGTCGGGGTCGGCAAGAAGCCAAAGCCTGTCGATGAGACGGCGACCTTCGACATCGGCCACCTGGGGATCACCTACGTCAACTCGAAACACGAGGCCGAGGTCGAGGCGCTCCGGCTCGCGGCGCGCGGCCTGCCCGTGACGATCGTGAACCCGTCCTTCGTACTTGGCCCCGATGCGCCTCGCGGAAGCTCGATGGAGCTGGTCAGGCGCTTCATCCAGAAGAAGATCCCGGCGTACGTCGACGGCGGGTTGAACATCGTCGACGTCCGCGACGTGGCCAAGGGGCACCTGCTCGCGGACAAGAAGGGGGAGGTCGGCGAGCGCTACATCCTCTCCGGCCGGAACTTCACGCTCGACCGCCTTTTCGCGGACCTGGCCCGAATCTCCGGCGTCGACTCGCCCCGGCTGAAGCTTCCGGGCTCAGCTCTCCTCGGGATGCTCCAAGCGGGAGATCGGCTGCCGCTTCCGGTGGCGATGCCGACGGCGCCGGACGAGGTCCGCTCGGCCATGCTTTGGTGGTGCTATCGCAACACGCGGGCGAAGTCGGTGCTGGGTTTCAAGGCCCGCCCTCACGAGGAAACGCTCAATGACGCTGTGAACTGGCAGCGCGCGCAGCTCGCGGGAGCGAGGACATGAGCGAGAAGAAGACGGAGATCGTGCTCTACCGCTGCCCGACCCCCACGAACTTCCTGTGTCCGTGCGGCGCCGCCGCGCGCAAGCTCAAGCGCGCGGGGGTCGAATACCGCACCGAGCGCGTGCCCTACAGCCGCAAGTCCCGGCCGGAGATCGAGGAGCTCACGGGACAGCGCCGCGTCCCCGTCCTGGTGGATTCCAAGGAGATCGTCCACGACTCTAAGCGGATCATCGAGTACCTCGACTGGAAACGCGCTCAGCCGGGCAAATCGGCGCGCTCTTGAGAGCTCGCCCGCTGCAGGGCTATACAATATGAAGCGATGGATACCCCTGAAGCAGCAGTAACGATCACCGACTCGGCGCTCGCGAAGCTCCGCGAGCTCACGGTGTCGAACGACAACGCTGAAGAGCAGGCGCTTCGCGTCGCCGTGCGCGGCGGCGGCTGCTCGGGCTTCCAATACTCGCTCGCCCTGGACAAGAAGAAGGACGACGATCACGTCTTCGAGCAGGAAGGCATCTCCGTCCTGGTCGACAAGGTTTCGATGCAGTTCGTCTTCGGCTCCGAGGTGGACTACGTCGACGGGCTCCAGGGCGCCGGCTTCACGGTGAACAACCCGAACGTCGTCGCGGCCTGTGGCTGCGGCTCCTCGTTCCAAGTACGCGAAGACGCGCCCGGCGCGGCCGCGCCCGCTTAGGCCCCCGGACCGCCTCGCCGCATGGCCATCGTCCAGGCCTCCGGCCTCACCAAGTTCATCGGTGAGCGCCAACTTCTTCAGGACGTCTCGTTCCGGCTGGAGCGGGGAGGACGCCTCGCGCTCTCGGGCCGCAACGGCACCGGCAAGACGACGCTCCTCCGCGTCCTGGCCGGCGAGGCATCCGCCGACTCCGGGCGCGTCTCGCTTGCGAAGGGCGCCCGCGTGGTGCTCCACGATCAGCGCCCTCCCCGCGATCTCGGCCTGACGCTCGGCGACTACGTCGTGGGCGGCCTCGGCTGGGTGCTCGAGATCGAGCGCCGGCTCGCCGAGCTCGAGGAGCGGATGGCGACAGAGGCTGACGAGGCCACGCTTGCCGCGTACGCCGACGCGCAGGCCCGCTTCGAGATCGCGGGCGGCTACCGCTGGCGCGACGAGGCGCGAGCGACCGTCCGCGGGCTGGGTTTCGAGCCTGCCGATCTCGACCGCGACCTCTCGACCTTCTCGGGCGGTGAGCTGACCCGTGCCTCGCTCGCTCGCGCGCTCGCGGCGAAGCCGGACCTGCTGCTGCTGGACGAGCCGACCAACCACCTCGACATCGCCTCGCTGGAATGGCTCGAGCGAATGCTGATCGGGATGGACGCTGCGATGATCCTGGTCGCCCACGACCGCTGGTTCCTCGAGGCGGTCGGCAACTCCGTGCTGGAGCTGGGGGAGGGCCGTCCGAAGTTCTTCTCCGGGCCGTGGCACGAGTGGCGGATCGAGAAGGCGCGGCGCGAGCTCTTCCTCGAGCGCGACGCCAAACGCCGCGAGGCGGACATCGCCCGCCTGGAGCGGTTTGTCGAGCGCTTTCGCGCCAAGAACACCCTGGCAACAAGCGCCAAGTCGAAGCAGAAGCAGATCAACCGCATCAAGCGCGACGCGCCGGAGCGGGATCCGTCGGCATCGAAGTCGCTCGCCTTCTCGTTTGGGGAGGCGCAGCGCTCGGGCAAGGTCGTGCTGGCGATGGAGGGCGCGACGATCGACGCCGGCTCGAAGCGGCTCTTCGAGGATGCGGAGGTGTGGGTCGAGGCGGGCGAGCACGTCTGCCTGATCGGCCACAACGGCTCGGGCAAGTCCACGCTGATCTCAGTGCTCGTCGGTGAGCACGAGCCGGTCACGGGCCGCGTAAAGATCGGCCACAACGTCGAGCTCGGGCACTTGCGCCAGCATGCCGAGGTTCCGGCGGATCCCGGGCTGACGGTCCTCTCGCACGCGCAGCGCTCCACCGGCCTCTCCGAGGCGAAGACGCGAGGTCTGCTCGGTCAGTTCCTGTTCTCGGGCGATGACGTCACGAAGCTCGTGACTCAGCTCTCGGGTGGCGAGGCGCAGCGACTCTCACTAGCGCTCCTGGTCTCATCGGCTTCCAACGTGCTCATCCTCGACGAGCCCACAAACCATCTGGATCTGGAGAGCCGCGAGGCGCTCGAAGACGCCCTGGCCCGCTTCAAGGGCTCACTGCTCCTCGTCTCGCACGACCGCGCGATGCTTGAAGCGGTCGGCACCCGCACCGTCGCAGTCGAGGACCTGAAGCTCCGGGTGTTCAACGGCGGCTGGTCGGAGTACCGCGAGCGCGAAGCCGAACAGGCGGAGCAAGACCGGAGGGGTCAGACCCCTCAAACAACGCTCACATCGTTAGGAAACGGTGAGGGGTCTGACCCCTCCGAGCTTCGGGGGAAGGAGGCGCGGCGTGCTCGCGCGGAGGAACGCGCGGCCGTCGCGGACTTGCGCAAGCTCGAGAACGAGATCGAGGCCGCCGAGAAGGCGCTCGAGGACCTCGAGGCGGAGCTCTCCGATCCCGCCGCGTGGTCAGACCCGCGCACGTCGGCTAAGTCAACGCGGCGTCACGACGCGGCGAAAGAGAAGGTCCGCGAGCTGACCGAGCGCTGGGAGGCGCTCAGCTAGCTCCGATCAGGAGCGCCAGTTGCCGCGACTGCGCAATCAGCGTCCCGTCGGGGGCCCAGAGCTCGCCGTCCTCGTCGAAGAAGCCCTCGCGCACCATCCGGTTGCGGAAGCGGCCGAGCAGTAGCTGGTCCGGCAGCGGCAGCCCGACGCGGAAGTGGACGGTCAGATCGATCGTCGGCGCGGCGGCGAACTCGGTAAGCCGTGGCCACGGCGCCGGGAACCATGCATCGGCGAGCACCGCCAACGAAAGTGCGTCAAGCGGGCGCTCCTCGATCAAGCCCATCCAACCTCCGACCTCGCCGCTCGAACCGCCCGAGAACGGCGTATCGCCGAAGCGCGGCTGCATGGTGATCCGCTGTGCGAAGTCCGGCGGCGGAGCGCCCTTCCGGGGTCCGACGCTCAATGGTTCGCGCCCCTCGGGTGGCTCGACCTCGGGCATGCGCTCGGTGTCCTCGAGGGTCGGGGCCTCCCACGGCGGCGAGTAGGCGCCAAGCGCGAGGCCGACGAGCTTGTCTCCCTGCAAGAGCCTTCCGCTCACGGTGGTGAGCGAGCGGCCGGCACGCTCGACCATGGCTTCGACTCTCACCGGCCCGAGCATCGGGGGGCCGCATGAAGTGCATCGTCGCCGAGCGAGCCGTGCGGGCAGGATCGCCGATCGCGAGTTCGAAGCCGCGCATCACGATCGCCATCACGTATCCGCCCAGCGGGCCTCGGGGCGTTGCCCATCCATCCGCTATCGCGCCGTCCCACGTGTCCTCACCCGCAGGGGTGAGCGCGGTCGCCTCGTCGAATGCGTAATCGCTCATCGGGCGCGGCACGATATGTGCAACGCGAGCGGTTGTGTGTGACGGAGCGCTCTAGCCGAGCTGCATCGGCGGGCTCGTCTGCGAGCCGCCGGGAAGGATGCGCTCCGTCTCAGGGATCTCGGCGCCTGAGTCCTCGACGCCAAGCAGCTCGGCAAGCTCACCCGAGTCGAGCATCTCCTCGACGATGTCGCAGCCTCCGACCAACTGGCCCTTGGCGTAGAGCTGGGGGAAGGTCGGCCAATCGGAAATCTCCTGGGTCACCTCGCGAAGCGGCTGCAGGGCGGGAAGCACGTCGATCGCGCCGTACTCGACCTCGAGCGCCTCGAGCACTTGGACGACCCGCGCCGAGAAGCCGCACCGCGGCGCCTCTGGAGTGCCCTTCATGAAGAGCAGGACTGGGTTATCGGCCAGGATCTGCTCGACCTGGGCCTTGAGCTCTGGATCAGCAGCCATGGATTGAGAGTACCGAAGGCGCCTGAGCCCTCAGCCGGGCACCGACGTCTGAATGGAAAGCGCGTGGATCGAGCCGTCGTCGAAGCGCGAGCGCACCGCGGCGCGCACGAGCCGGTGCTGGTCGATCCGGCTCAGCCCCTCGAACTCGGCCGAGCTCACGATCGCGCGCAGGTGATCGCCGCCGCCCTCGTCAAGAACCTGGACCTCGGCGCCAGGAAGCGCCGCGCGGATCATCTCTTCGAGCTCTGTGAGGTCTGCTGCCATCAGGCCTTGGACCCCGTCTTCGCGGCTTTCGAGCATTTCCTCGACGCTGACGAACTTGATCCGAGGCCGGCCGTGCGGCTCGCCGCGACCGACCTCGGCCTCGTCGATCACCTGCCAGCCCCCGAAAGCTCACCGCGTCGGGCACCCGCTCGGCGACCATCTCAGCTGCCGCTTCGGCGGTCGCCTCGCCCGGCGGCTCATAAACGCGGCCTTCGGCGACGTCCTCGAGGATCGCCGTCACGGTGTCCAGCGCATCCTTCTTGTTCGTGCCGATCACGCCGCTGGGACCGCGCTTGATCCAGCCGACCACGTACTGGCCGGGCATCTGCTCGCCCGATCTCGGGGTCGGTCACCCGGCCGTTCTCGTTCGGGATGACGCCGCGGCGCTCGTCGAAAGGCAGCCCCTCGAGGCCCTCGCCCTTGTAGCCGATCGAGCGCAGGACCAGGCCGGTCTCGATCTCCTCGCGCTCGCCGGTGTCGACGGCGCGGACGGCACCGTCCTCGTCCCTTCTGAAGCTCGTTCTTGCCGACGACGATCGACTCGACCTTGCCGTCGCCTTTGATCTCGACGGGCGAGGCAAGGAAGCGCAGGACGATCCGCCGGCGCTTCCCTTCGGGCTCGCGCCCGGCGAAGTCCGTGAAGATGCTCGACGTTCCGCTTGTTCGTCGGCTCGGCATCGCCGGACTCGATCCACTCCTCGCTGTGGTCGTCGAGCGCGACGTCTTCCAGGTCGACGATGATGTCGGCGTCGAGCATCTCGCCCAGCTCGCGCACCTCCGGGTTGGTGAACGCCGCCTGCGCCGGCCCGCGCCGGCCGAGCACGACGATCTCCTCGACGCTCGGAGTCGGCGAGCACGTCGATCGCGTGGTCCGCGGTATCGGTCTCCTCGAGCTCCTCGCGGGTGAGGGCAAGCATGCGCGCGACGTCGGCCGCGACGTTGCCGTTGCCGATCACGACCACGCGCGTCGCGTGTCGAGGTCGAAGACGCGGTCGGCGAAGTCGGGGTGGGCGTTGTACCAGGCGACGAACTCGGTGGCAGCATGGCTGCCGGGCAATCCTCGCCGTCGATTCCGAGCGAGCGGTCGGTCGACGGTGCCGTAGGCGTAGATGACGGCGTGGTAGTGCTCGGCGAGGTCCGGCGAGCGACACGTCCTGGCCGATGTGAACGTTGCCGAAGAAGCGGAACCCGTCGCGCGCGGCGGTCTTCTCGTACACCCGGATGACGGACTTGATCTTCGGGTGGTCCGGCGCCACCCCCGCGCGCACGAGGCCGAAGGGGTCGGAAGGCGGTCGAACATGTCGACCTCGACCGAGACGTCCTCCTGCTTCAGGAGATGCTCGGCCGCGTAGAAGCCGGCGGGGCCGGAGCCGACGATCGCGACCCGGAAGGGGTTTTCTGCGGTGCCTGGCGGTGCCATCGGTCAGCTCGTGAGGCGCTGCGTGGGCCGAAGCGGCGGTGCCGTCAAGGGCGTCGAGCGCTCGCGCGACCGACATCGAGACGCAGGTGAAGATCGGCGTGTCGCGGAGCGTGTACGCGCTCGACTCGGACGCGCGCAGCTCCTGCACCAGGTCGAGGAATCGGTGCGGCTCGTCGGTCTCGAACGAGACGACGAACTCTTGGTCATCGATGCCGAACGAGTAGGCAGTGTTGATCGCGATGTCCGGGTAGGTCCGCCCGATCGCGATGTGGTCGGCCATGATCCGCCGGCGCTCCTCGAGCGGCAGCTGGTACCACTCGCGCTTCTTGTCGAGCGGATAGACGAACAGATACTTGCGCTCGGACTGGCAGATCTCGGGCCGCGCGGCCGCATCCGAGTAGGGAGAGGGCTTCGTCATCGCCAGGTAGGAGTGGGGCGTGGTCATCCACTTGGCTAGCCCGACTGCGCGAGCACGACGTGGAAGGTGTGGATGTCGTCGAGCACCGGGCTCTGCGACAGCAGCATCAGGTCGACGTCGCCGCGCGTGCCGACCGTCGAGTAGGCGCGGAGCGAGCGGTCTCTGCGAGAAGTCCTCGCAGGCAGCCAGGAACTCGGCCTTGTCGGCGCGCGCTAGATCCGCGTCGCGGCGCTGCCAGGCGGGATCCAGCTTGAAGAAGGTGAACTTCGCGAAAGTGCGCTCTGTCACGGGATCAAGGCTAGCCGCACTCGGACCCTGCGATACCTTCGCAGCCATCCATGCGGATCGCGATCGTCAGCCCATATTCCTGGAGCTATCCGGGAGGAGTGAACCGCCACGTCGAGGCGCTCTCCAGCGGGCTTTCTGAGCGCGGCCACGAGTTGGCGGTGATGGCGCCGTTCGACCCCCCGGACCGGATCACGAGCGCTCTTCACCGCTCCGAGCCGCGGGTCACGGAGCTCCCAGGCAACGTGTGGAGCCTGGGCAGGTCGGTTGGCATCGGCGCCAACGGGTCTGTCTCGAACCTCTCGACCTTCCCCGAGGGCGTCTTCGCCCTTCGTCGCGGCCTCGCCCGTTTCGACCCGGACGTAGTCCACGTCCACGAGCCGGTCGCGCCCGTGGTCGGATGGGACGTCTGCTCCTACTCAGAAGCACCGGTAGTCGGCACGTTTCACTCCTACTCGACAAAGGCCTGGCCGAACCACGCCGCCTCTTTGATCGGCGCCCGCCGGAAGCTCAACCAGCTCCACGCCAGGATCGCCGTGTCCGAGGCTGCTCGGTGGACGGGCAGGCGCTGGTTCGGGGGCGAGTACGACGTGATCCCGAACGGAGTCGATCTCGCCGCGCCGCCGGCCGAGCCGAAGCCCGAGTCCGATGAGCTACGCGTGCTCTTCGTCGGCAGGGCGGAGGAGCGCAAGGGCCTACCGGTCCTCGTGCGCGCTTTCGAAGCACTCGCCGAGCAGGTTCCCGCCCGCCTGGAGGTCGTCGGAGCGACAACCGACGAGGTCGAAAAGCATCTGAGCGACCCGCGCATCCTGGGACGAATCGACGCGACCGCCAGGGTCGAGCACGACGAGCTCTGGCAGCGGCTCCACCACGCCGACGTCCTCTGCGCGCCCTCGCTTCGAGGCGAGAGCTTCGGAATGATCCTCATCGAGGCATTTGCGGCGGGCACCCCCGTCGTGGCATCCGCGATCGCGGGCTACGCCGAGGTCGTGACCGACGGCGTGGACGGTGTCCTCGTGCCACCCGGAGATCCGCAGCGCCTGGCCGAGGAGCTCCAAACGATGCACCTGGCACCGGAGCGACGACGCGCAATGGGCGAGGCGGCGCGCGAGTCAGCGCGGCCCTACGCGTGGCCTTTGGTCGCCGAGCAGGTCGAGGGCGTCTATGAGCGAGCGCTGGAAGCTGAGCCTGCGAGTGCATGGCGACGACTCGGCCTCGTCCCGATCGACGGCTCGCCACGCGGGCCGGCCCGGCGCATCCCGCCCCTCGCGAGCGAGCCTGCCCGCGCCCGCGCCAGCCTCACTCGCCGCGCGGGACTCGCCGCCGCCGCAGCCGTGGGCGCCGGGCTCACCTACCTCGCCGTCACGCGCATCGGAATCGGCGAAGTCGCGGACTCCGTCGTCCGCTCCGACCTGAACTGGGTCCTCGCGGCAACCGCGCTGATGATCGCCTCGATGCTCCTTCGCGCGGAATCGTGGCTCGCGATCGCGAAGGCGGCGCTGCCGAGCGCGCCGCTTCGCCGCCGGGACGTCACCTCGGCGACGATGGTCGGAGTCCTCATGTCGGCGACGCTGCCGGCGCGATTGGGCGAGCCGGCACGCGCAGCGGTCCTGGCCCGGCACCTCGGGAGCGTGCGCAAAACCTTCCCCGTCCTGCTCGGCACGCTGGTCTCCCAGACCATCCTGAATCTCGCAGCCCTCGCTTTGCTTGGCCTGATCATCGTCGGCTCCACCGATCTCTTCTCCGCCGGAACCGAGCACCTCTTCCTTGCGAGCGCCGCGCCCCTCATCCTCGTTGCCGCCGTTCTGATCGCGCCCACCCTCCTGCGGCGAAGCGGCTCGGGTCGCGTTGCGCAGGTTGCGACCGCCGTGCGCAAAGCTCTCGCCAAGGTCCGCAGCGGCCTCTCGGTCTTTCGCGACCCGCGGAGAGGCTTCGTCGCCACCGCGACGCAGCTCGTGGCCTGGGCCTTTCAGCTCTTCGCCTGCCTCCTCCTCTTCTCCGCCCTTGGCCTCGAGGGCGTCGGGATCGGCGCGGCCGCAGCGGTCCTATTCGCCGTCAACGTCACCGCCGTCGTGCCGGCAACGCCATCGAACATCGGTGTCTTCCAGCTCGCGACCGTCAGCGTGTTGACGACAGGCTTCGGCGTGAGCGCAGCCGACGCTCTCGCCTACGGAGTGATCCTGCAGGCGGTCGAGATCGCGACCGCCGTCGTGCTTGGGCTGCCGGCGCTGGTCCGCGAGGGCGTGACCTGGTCCGACATGCGGGCCGGCGCACTCTCGGGCGCGCCAGTCAGTCTTTCATCGCCTACCGCTGGCAGGGCGGCCGAGACGGTCGCTCCTCGTCTATCCTGAATGGACCATCGAGAGCGGTTGAGGGGCCTGGCCCGACGACGCCGCAGCAACCCGAACGTGGTGATCCACGGAGCAGGGTGCTACCGCCCGGAGCGATGGAAACAGCGTAAAAACGAGCAAGCGAGACCATGGCAGACCGAGACTTCATAGCCGCTACCCGCGATCGCGTCGTCGTCTTCGACGGCGGGATGGGCGCGACCCTGGAGCAATTCGACCTCACCCCCGAGGACTACGGCGGACTTCAGGGCAAGTGCCACGAGGCGCTGGTCCTCAACCGCCCCGACGTCATCCAGTCGGTCCACGAGTCGATGCTCGATGCGGGGGCCGAGGTGGTCGAGACGGACTCGTTCCAGGGCTCTCGCTTAAAGCTCGAGGAGTGGGGCCTGGGCGAGCACACGCTCGAGGTAAACCGCGGAGCCGCGGAAATTGCGCGCAAGGCTGCAGGTCCCGACCGCTTCGTCGCGGGCTCGATCGGCCCGACGGGTTTCCTGCCCTCCTCGGACGACCCGACGCTCGGCGACATCAGCTTCCGGAAGCTCGTGGAGGTCTTCGAAGAGCAGGCACGTGGCCTCGTCGAGGGCGGCTCCGACCTGATCATCATCGAGACGGCCCAGGACATCCTGGAGGTAAAGGCGGCGATCTTCGGCGCGCGCGAGGCCTTCAAGGCAACCGGTCGCGAGCTGCCGATCCAAGCTTCGGTTTCGCTTCTGCCGCAGGGCGGGAAGATGCTCCTCGGCACCGATATCCAGGCGGTGCTGACGACGCTGCACGCCCTCGACGTCGACGTGATCGGGCTCAACTGCTCGACCGGGCCCGAGGACATGCGCGACGCGATCCGCTACCTGGGGGAGGTGTCGCCGTTGCCCGTCCACTGCATCCCGAATGCCGGGCTGCCGCTTCAGGGCCCCGACGGCGAGACGATCTTCCCCGAGACGCCCGAGCAGATCTCGAAGGTGCTGGGCGAGTTCGTCGAGCGCCATGGCGTCGGCATCGTCGGCGGCTGCTGCGGCACGACGCCGGACCACATCCGCGCGATTGCCGAGCGCGTCTCAGAGCACAAGCTGGGTGAGCGCCCGACCGAGCCGCCGCCGCTGGTGAGCTCGATGATGACCGCGACGGACCTGGTTCAAGAGCCTCGGCCGACCCTGGTCGGCGAGCGCGTCAACTCCCAGGGCTCGCGCAAGGCCAAGGAGCTTCTCCTCGCCGACGACTACGACGGCCTCGTGCAGGTGGCCGAAGACCAGGTGAACGGCGGCGCGCACGTCCTCGACATCTGCGTCGCGCTGACCGAGCGCGCAGACGAGGACGTCCAGATGCGCGAGGTGGTCCAGCGCATCTCGCTGACCCAGCCTGCGCCGATCCAGATCGACTCGACGGAGCCCGAGGTGATCGAGGCCGCGCTCGAGGCGATCCCCGGCCGCGCGATCGTCAACTCCATCAACCTCGAGGCCGGCCGCGACAAGGCCGACCGCGTGATCCCGATGGCCAAGTCTCACGGCGCGGCTCTCATCGCGCTCACGATCGACGAGGTCGGCATGGCCAAGACCGGCGAGCGAAAGCTCGAGATCGCCAAGCGCATCACCGAGATCGCCTGCGACGAGCACGGGCTCGACCGCGAGGCGCTGATCTTCGATGCGCTCACCTTCACGCTCACGACGGGTGACGAGGAGTGGAGGCCCTCAGCCGTCGCGACCATAGAGGGAATCAGGGCGATCAAGGAAGGCTTGCCGGGCGTGAAGACGTCGCTGGGCGTCTCCAACGTGTCATTTGGCGTCGGGGTTCCCGCCCGCTCTGTCCTGAACTCCGTCTTCCTCCACCACTGCGTGGATGCCGGACTCGACCTGGCGATGGTCAACCCCAACCACATCACGCCCTATGGCGAGATCCCCGAGGCTGAGCGCGAGCTCGCCGACGACCTGGTCTTCAACCGCCGCGAGGACGCGCTGGAACGCTTCATCGCCCACTTCGAGTCCAAGGGCGAGGAGGCCGCCGACGAGGCCGAGGACCCCACCGCGGACATGGAGCCCGAGGAGGCGCTCCACTGGCACATCCTGCGCCGGAAGAAGGACGGCGTCGAAGGTTGGATCGACAAGTCAGTCGAGAAGATCGGCGCAGTCCCGACGCTCAACCAGGTGCTGCTGCCGGCGATGAAGGAGGTCGGTGACAAGTTCGGCGCCGGCGAGCTCATCCTGCCCTTCGTCCTCCAGTCGGCCGAGGTGATGAAGCGCGCGGTCGCCCAGCTCGAGAACTACCTCGAGCGCATGGAAGGTCACACGAAGGGCAAGGTTGTGATCGCGACGGTCTTCGGCGACGTCCACGACATCGGCAAGTCGCTGGTCAACACGATCCTGACCAACAACGGCTACACGGTCGTCGACCTCGGCAAGCAGGTCCCGATCGACACGATCATCGACGCGGCGATCGAGCACAAGGCGGATGCCATCGGCCTCTCGGCACTGCTTGTATCCACCTCGAAGCAGATGCCCGCATGCATCGGTGAGCTCCACGAGCGCGGCCTCGAGTTCCCGGTGCTGATTGGAGGCGCGGCAATCAACCGCGACTTCGGCCGCCGCGTGCTCTATCCCCGCGGCAAGGAGTCCGACGAGATCTACGAGCCCGGTGTCTTCTACTGCAAAGACGCCTTCGCCGGGCTCGACACCGTGGATGCCCTTGTCGACGAGGAGGCGCGTGAGTCGCTGGTGACAAAGTTCCGCGACGAGGCGAAGACGTTCCGCGAGAAGCCGGAGGTCATCGACGACTCACCGCCCACGACTGACGATTCGGTCCGCTCGGACGTCCGCACGGACGCCGACATCCCCGAGCCGCCGTTCTGGGGCTTCCGCGACGTCGAAGTCGATCTGGCCGAGGTCTACCCCTACCTGGACCGTCACGTCCTCTTCAAGCTCCATTGGGGCGGGCGGGGCAACAAGGGCGAGGACTGGCGCCGCATCGTCGAGGGCTATGACGGCGACGAGGGCTTCGCGCCAAAGCTCGAGCGGATGTGGGCAGAGCAGGACTACCTCCAACCTAAGGTGCGCCTGGGTTACTTCCCGTGCAACTCGGACGGCAACGACCTCGTGGTCTTCGACCCGGAAGATCACGATCGCGAGATCGAGCGGTTCACCTTCCCGCGCCAGCCCAAGCACGACCGCATCTGCCTTGCCGACTTCTACCGTCCCATCGACTCCGGCGAACGCGATGTCGTCGCGCTCCAGGGAGTCACTGTCGGCGCGGAGGTGACGAAGCGGATCGAGGCCCTTGAGAAGGACGGCGAGTTCGCCGAGCAGCTCTTCGTCCACGGCCTCGGGGTCCAGGCCGCCGAGGGCCTGGCCGAGTGGAACCACTCGCGGATCCGCTCGGACCTGGGCGTTGACGCGGGCCAGGGCCGCCGCTACTCGTGGGGCTATCCCGCTTGCCCGGACCAGTCCGAGCACGAGAAGCTATGGCGTCTCATGAAGCTCGACGAGCTCGGCATGACGCTCTCGGGCGGCTACGCCGTCGAGCCAGAACAGTCAACGGTGGCGATCATCGCCCACCATCCGCAGGCCGTCTACTTCGGCATGAAGTCGGGATTCGTCCCGGCTGAGCCGAAGACGGACGAGCTGATCGCCGGCACTGAGCGCGGCGGCGAGCTGCCACCAGACGACGAGTTCGAGGGTGACGGATCGATCGAGGCCGAGGCCTCGGAAGAGCCCGTGGCCTAGCGGCGGTCCAGCGAGAACACCGGGATGAGCCGGTCCTTCGCGTAGACCTGGTAATCCGCGTACGACGGGTAAATCTCGACCAGCTTCGGCCACGCAAGCTCGCGCTCTTCGCCCTCGATGACCCTGGCCCGGACGGGAATTCGCTCGCTGCCGACCTCGATCTCAGTGTCGGGTGTGGCAACCAGGTTGTGGTACCAGGCCGGATTCTTGTCGTTGCCGCCCTTGGACGCGACGATCAACCAGCGGCCGTTGTCCTCGAGACCGATCAGGGGGGAGACGCGCTCCGTTCCGCTCTTCTTGCCGACGTGGTGGACAAGGATGATCGGGGCTCCGCTCCCCGGCATCTTGCCGCCGATGCGTCCGCCGCTCAACCGGTAGGCGACGCGGTTCAGCGTTGTAACACCTTCGAAGGCTTTCCAGAAGGTTGAGGAATTGGGCGGCTTGGGCATGCTGTCAATGTAGGAGCTCATGACCCATTCGAGCTACGAACAAGCCTGTGCCGAGCACTCCTGGGACGTTCCCGAGCGCTACAACATCGCCGCCGACGTCTGCGACAAGCACGACCGGGAAAAGCTCGCGATGGTGCACGAGCACTTCGACGGCACGGTGCGCGAGCTCAACTGGGGCGAGATCCAGGATCTCTCAAACCAGGCGGCGAACGTCCTGGCGGACGCGGGCATCAAGCGCGGCGACCGCGTGGCGGTGGTCCTGCCGGCGACCCCTGAGACGGCGGCGATCTTCTTCGGGACCTGGAAGCTCGGGGCGATGCTGCTCTCGATGTCCGTGCTCTACGGCGATGACGGCATCAGGCACCGCCTTCAGGACTCACAGCCGCGCGTCCTCGTGACAGACGCCGACAACGCGCCCCGCTTCGAGGACTCCGGCGTGGAGCTCCTCATCCTGGGCAACGACACTTTCGAGGGCGCCTCCAAGGAGCACGAGACCGCCGACACCGCGGCGGACGATCCCGCGCAGCTCTACTACACGTCCGGCACGACCGGGATGGCCAAAGGCATCGTCCACGCTCACCGCTACCTCCTCGCCCATGAGGAATTCACGTACTGCCACGAGGTCGAGGACGGCGAGCGCTTCCACGGGATGGGGGAGTGGGCATGGGCCGCGGGCATCGCGCCGCTCTTGGGACCATGGCGCCTGGGCGCGGTGCAGTGCGTGTACCAGCGCGAGGGCGGGTTCGACCCCCACAAGCAACTTGACTTCTTGAGCCGGAACGAGGTGACGAACGTGTTCACGACGCCGACGGCGATGCGCGCGATGATGGCCGTGGACGGAGCGGGGGAGAAGTATCAGCAGCGCTTTCGCCGCGTCTGCTCGGCGGGCGAGCCGCTGAATCCCGAGGCGATCCGGTGGTTCCGCGAGGAGTACGGGATCACCGTTCTCGACTACTACGGCCTGACCGAGTCGTACCCCTTGTGCGCGAACTACCCGTTCATGGACGTGCGAGAGGGTTCGATGGGGAAGCCGATGCCGGGCTGGGACGTGGCGATCCTCGACGAGGACGAGCAGCCCGTGGCCCAGGGGGACAAGGGTGAGATCTGCCTCCGCGCCCGCTCGAACCCGCATTATCCGCTCGGCTACTGGCGAAACGACGAGGCGGCCGCTGAGACCTTCGGCGGCGACTGGTTCCACTCGAAGGACGCCGCCTCAGAGGACGAGGACGGCTACTACTGGTACGAGGGCCGAGCGGACGACGTGATCATCGCCGCCGGCTACCGGATCGGTCCCTTCGAGGTGGAGTCCGCGTGCATCGAGCACGAGGCAGTGCGCGAGGCCGCCGCCGTCGCCTCGCCCGACGAGGTGAAGGGCCATGTCGTCAAGGCCTTCATCGTCCTGGCCGAGGGCCGCGAGCCTTCAGACGAGCTTGCCGATGAGATCAAGCGTTTCGTGCGCGAGCGCTTGTCCGCCTATGCCTACCCGCGGAAGATCGAGTTCACCGGCGAGCTGCCGAAGACGCTGACGGGGAAGATCCGCCGGATTGAGCTCCGCGAGAAGGAGACCGGCTAGATGGTGCCTTCTTCGCGGTCCACTTGACCTCACCGGTGTCGCAGTCCTGATCGCCTGACTTCGAGGCGGTCGGGCCCTGGAAGCGCAGCTCGCCGCTGGCTGAGTTCCCGCTGATCACGCCGTGAACGATGGCGATGTAGCCCTTGCCCGAGTTGTCGAAGCTGAACTCGCCTTCGTCCGAGACCCTTGCGGGGATCTTGGGTGAGCCGAAGATCACATCGATCTCTTCGAGGCCCGACTCGCATGCGGCGTCGAGGCGCTTGGCCTTCGGGTAGTCCACCCTGCGCACGCCCTTCTTGTTCTTGAATACCTTGAAGGTGAATTTGGAGTTCTCGTCGCTGGTCACCGCTCCTTTGAACGAGGAGATGGGCGCGGCCGCGGCAACAGGCACCGCAAGCGCAGCCACGAGCACAGCTATGACTACGCCCCCGCGAAGGTCCACCCCCTCAATCTAGCCTCAATAGCCGTCGTCGTCTGAGCCTTCCTTCTCGTTCTCGGCGGCCTCGTCCTCGGCCTCGTCGCCGGCGCCTTCG
Organism: uncultured bacterium; assembly: GCA_963786495.1. Taxonomy (GTDB): domain Bacteria; phylum Actinomycetota; class Thermoleophilia; order Solirubrobacterales; family 70-9; genus JALZKA01. Next base: position 1,434,269 of record CAWAZL010000002.1, read on the forward strand.
ATGGCTTCACCCGCGTCATCCGTCGCCTCGTCCGCAGCATCGCCCAGATCCCTGGCAGCATCCTCGCCTTCGTCGACGGCATCGCCGGCGGCGTTCTCGATGTCTTCCGAGTCGCCCTTGTCGTCTCCGCATCCCGCGGCGGCGACTCCGAAGCCGCCAAGTGCGAGCACGGACGCCGCCACGGCTACGCGCCGGCGCCAAAGCATCTCTTCCATGAGGTTCTCCTCCGGTCGGTTGCTTGCTAGATCAACCGACCCCTACCCATCAAGCGGCCTGACGAAGCCCTTCTGCGGCGAACTCCGCAATGAGGTCGAACACGCGCTCTGGGCATTCAATCTGTGGGCAGTGCCCGCAGTCCGGGATGATCTCGGCGCGGGCATGCTCCACCTCGGCCAGGATCCGCTCGGCGCCCTTCGCGCTCACCATCCGGTCGCGCTCGCCCCAGATGACAAGGAGCGGGCACTCGATCCAGCCGAGCTCGAACGGGTCCTGGATCTCGGGGCGCAGGCGCCGGCCAGTGCCCAGGAGGCGGACGACGTCCCGCTTCGACCTGAAGGATCGCGTAAAGCTCGAGACGACCTGCGGGTCGAGTTCTCCAGGATGCGCGGTCGCGAGCTGGCGGTACGCCTGAGCCACAAGCTGGCGGATCGTCCACTCGGGCAGCGGCAGCGGCGAGCGGAGGATCGTCTGGATCGCCCATGCGCCTTCGATGAACGAGATCCAGCGCGCGAGGTCCAGCCCGGCAGGCGCGATCGGCACGATGCCCGCGAGCGGCAGATCCCGGCGCTGCGCGGCGCGGAGCGAGACGCAGCCGCCCAGCGAGTTTCCGGCCAGGACCACCTGGCCGGTCGGGCTTGCCCGCGCGGCGTGCTCGACCGCAGCCAGCACGAAGCGGTCGAGCTGGGGGAGGATCGTCCTGTCGCGGTCGAGGCGGTCCGCCTGGCCGAACCCCGGCATGTCGAGGGCAAGTGCGCCCCGCCCTTCGGCTTCGATCAGCTTCAGGAGCGGACGCCAGGTGTCCGCCGAGTCCGAGTACCCATGGAAGAGGACGAGTGGGTGGGAGTCGTCGCGCGGGGTGAGCTCGAGCGCACGGGTCTTAAATCCCCCGAGCTCCAGGCGTTTTTCGCCGGGTCCGCCCATGCGCAATGTGTACCCCAGGAATCGGCGGTAAATCGGCTTGACCGATTCCGCCTGATCCGCCAATATGGAGGCGTGCGCAGGGGTTTCGTACAGAAGTCCGTCGTTGCCGCGATGGCCATCGCGTTGTTGACGGCGTCTGGCGCCGACGCCGACACCTTGAAGGTGAACACCGGCGCGGACCTGGCCTTGAACGGGTGCACAAAGGACGACTGCTCGGTGCGCGAGGCGATCATCGCGGCGAACAGGCACAAGGGCAAGGACACGGTCGTCTTGCGTTCGGGCCGACTCCACGGCCTTGCGATCCTCGGGACCGACGAGGACAAGTCGAAGACTGGCGATCTCGACGTCCGTGGCAAGACGACGATCAAGGCGTCCAAGAAAGAGCCTGCCGTCATTCACGCGAATGGGATCGACCGCGTCCTGCACGTTTTGGCCAAAACGAAGGTCATCGGCCTCGAGCTCACCGGCGGGCTGACGGCTCAGAACAGCGTGCAGGGCCTCGGCCTCTACGCGCCAACCGCCCGTGTCGACGTCAAGCGCTCGAGGATTACCGGCAACACCGCAGCGGGGAACTCCACCGGCGGCATGTCCGCTCATGGCGGCGGCTCTCTCGTCAAGAGCGAGGTGAGCTTCAACGAAGGCACCAACACAGGTGGCGCCTCGCTTTCAGGGGACGCAGACAGGCCGTTTCTGGTCAAGCGCAGCAAGATCTTCGAGAACACCGTTGGCGGCGGCCTCTTCATCTCGAACGGAGTCGTCGAGAAGTCTGAGATCACCGACAACGAAGCGTTCCAATGCGGCGGCGTCGACTTGAACGCCGGAGTTCTGACCGATTCTCTGGTTGCCCGCAACGACACGGTTCCCGCGGGGTCCAACAACTTCGGCGGTGGGGGCGTCTGCCTCGGCAGCGGATCGAAGATCGTGGGCTCGACGATCACGGAGAACACGTCGGTCGCCGACGGCGGTGGGGTGGAGGTCTTTGGCGGCAAGGCGATCATCGACTCGACGATCCACGACAATCTCGCCAGCGACGAGGGCGGCGGTGTGAGCATCCTCTTCTCCGACCCGTTCAAGGTCGAACGGAGCACCTTCACGGACAACGTTGCGGGCACCGACGGTGGTGGCCTGCGCGCGGGCAGCGCGCGGGTGATCGTGAAGAGCTCCACCTTTCAGGGGAACGAGGGCGTGCTGGGCGGCGGCATCGTCGCAAATGATCAGCCGACCGGCGCGAACGACTCGATCGTCGACCTGCGGTGGTCGACGATCTCTCAGAACAACTCGGGAAGCGGCGGCGGCATCGGCGGCGCGGACGGCGGCTCGTTCCTCTCGGAAGGCACCGTGATCGACGGGAACATGGCGGTCGCTGCGTCCAAGGACTGCAACGCGACGGTCGTTTCGGGCGGGCACAACTTCATCGGCGTCACGGCCGGCTGTAACGCATTCAACGGGCCCGGCGACATCTCGGGCTTCCCTGCGCTTCTGGGGCCGATTGCCGACAACGGCGGGCCTACGCTGACGATGAAGCCGGCCATCGCCTCAGCGCTCATCGATGAAGGTGGAAACGGCTGTCCGTCATTCGATCAGCGCGGAAAGCCGCGCCCCAGGGCCGACGCCTGCGACATCGGTTCGGTCGAACGCTGAGGCGCTAGCGGCCGATGCGGTAGACCGTGCCGCCCGCGACGACGTAAACGTTCTCGCGCGAGCAGGCAAAGAGCCGCAGCCCCGGCGAGGGCCGCGAGTCCCTGTGCCCGCCTGATCAGCCTAAAGCCCGAGCCGGTTCTTGATGCCGCGCGCGTTGATCATCCGGTAGAGCCGGTTGAGCATCTTGCGGCGAGCCGGGGTGTACGGATACCAGAGAGGCTCGGACTTGGCCGAGGGGATACGCGGCGACACGATGGTCTCGGTCCGGCAGTACTTGCGGATGCCTCCCGGTCCGTGGCGCCAGCCGATGCCGGAGTCCTTCCAGCCGCCCATCGGCACCTCCAGGTGGAAGTAGTTGACGAGCGCGTCGTTGATGTTCACGGCGCCGACTTCTAGCTGCTCGGCAACCGTTTCGGCGCGCTCGGTGTCCTTGGAGAACACGGATGCGGACAGGCCGTAGCGCGTGTCGTTGGCCATCCGGATCGCCTCGGCCTCGTCGCGCACCTTCATGACCCCGACGACGGGGCCGAAGGTCTCGTCGCTCATGACCTTCATCGTGTGGTCGGCGTCGGCGACGACGGTCGGCTCGTACCAGTCGCCGGGGCCGTCCTTGCGCTTGCCGCCAGTCAGGATCCGCGCGCCCTTCGCGCGAGCGTCCTCGACGTGGTCGGAGACGATGTCGATCTGGGCGGGCGAGGTCATCGCACCCTGCTCGGCCTCATACGAGCGGCCGTCGGCGCCCTGGCGCAACTCACGCACCTGGTCGGCGAGGCGGTTGACGAAGATGTCGTAGACGGGCTCCTCGACGTAGATGCGCTCGATCGACATACAGACCTGGCCCGTGTTGACGAAGGCGCCATAGGCGCATCCGTTGACGGCGCGGTCCATGTCGGCATCGGCCAGGACGATCGCGGGGTCCTTGCCGCCGAGCTCGAGTGAGACGGGCGTCAGCGTGTCCGCTGCCCGCTTCATCACGATCTTGCCGGTGCGGTCCGAGCCGGTGAAGTGCATGTAGTCGACGTTGTCGACCAGGGCGCCGCCAGTCTCGCCGGTGCCGTTCACGAAGTCGATGATGTCGGGACCGCCGACCTCCTCCTTCCAGCCGCGGATCACCTCCATCAGCTCGAGCGGGGTGAACTCGGAGGGCTTGATCACGACCGCCGCGCCGGCCATCAGCGCGGGAATCGCGTCGCCGGCCGAGAGGATCAGCGGGAAGTTCCACGGGCTGATGATCCCGACGACGGGATACGGGCGATAGCGGACGCGAAGCTTCTTGACCTTGGCGGGGATCAGCCCGGGGCTCGGCGTCTCGTCGGCCATGTACTTCTCGCCGTTCTTCGACCAGAAATTGATCGCGACCTCGAGGTAGATGGACTCGAGGCCAGAGTCGCCGCGCACCTTGCCCGTCTCCTCCTGGACGACGTCAGCGATGTGCTCGCGGTTCTCGAGCATCCAGTCGCGCCAGCGCTGGAGCCAGCGGCCCCGCTCGGCGAAGCCCATGGCCTCCCACTCGGCCTGGTTCGAACGCACGCGTGCCACGACCTCGGCCACGCGCTCGGGCGAGTCGATCTCGACGCTCTGGATGACCGAGCCGTCGGTCGGGCGGTGCACATCGAAGGTTTCGGCGGTCGCGGCGTGCCCATTCGAGCTCGCTTCGGTCGTCTCTGGCGCGGTGGTCGCGGCGGTTGGCTCCATGGCCAGAACTGTACCGCTCGGCATGGGCCTGGGCCGCAGGCCGCCTTTCGGCTTACGGAGCCGGCTCGAGGCGATAGAGCGCCTCGTCGGCTTGCGAGGTCACGTAGACCTCGCGGGTGACCGGGTCCTCGGAGAACGAGGCAATGTTGTCGATTGGGGTGTCCAACTCCTCGTAGTCGTTCACCTTGGTGAGCTGCGGCACGAAGCTTCGGAACCGGTCCGCGAAGTAGTCGGTGAAGAGATAGCGGCCGTAGAGGTTGGTGAGGTCCTCGTCGCGAACGACGACGCCGCCGATCACCGATGCGCCCGCGGAGTGGCTGTAGACGAGGACGGGCTTGTCGTGCTTCGATTTCGTCGGCCCATCAGCCGTGTCGCCCGCGTCCGATCGCTTGAAGCCCTCGTAGCGGTCCCAGCCGAAATTCGCCTTGCGAAGGGAGTCCTCGGACTCGATGTCGACCTCTTCGAAGCGGTTCTGCCCAACGTCGCCGATCATGATGTTGCCGCGTCTCGGGCTCGAAGTTGAAGCGGAAGGGATTTCGCAGACCGAGCGCGTAGATCTCGTCATCCCCGTTCTTGCCGACGTACGGGTTGTCGCCTGGGACGGTGTACGTCGCCGTCCTCGGACTCCAAGCGGATCGATCCGGATGAGCTTGCCTAGGAGCGACTCCTTGTCCTGCGCGTTCTCGCGCGGATCGTCGCCCGAGCCGCCGTCGCCGGTCGCCAGGTACATGTAGCCGTCAGGCCCGAAGGTCACGTGGCCGCCGTTGTGGTTCGAGGCGAAGCGGTGGCGGATGCGGATGACCTCGCGGCGGGAGCTCTCTTCCGCGTCGGTCGCGCTCAGCGTTTCGAACTCGTCGATGACGATGTCGCCGTTGTCCTCGTCGTTGGAATACGTGTAGACGAGCCCGTTGGTCGCGAAGTCCGGGTGAAAAGCCATGCCCAGGAGCCCCTGCTCGCCGCCGTTCTCGGGGACGCGATTAGTGATGTCGAGGAAGGGCTGGGACTCCGTCGTCCCATTGACGACGACCTGCACCGTGCCGTCCTGCTCGACGACGTAGACCTTGTCGGTCTCGCCGGGCGCGAACGCCGAGTTCACCGGCGTGTCGAAGGTGCCGCCGATCGGCTCGAGGTCAACGTCGCCTTGGCCATTGCCGACGGGCGGTGGTCCCTGCCTGCGCGGAATCGCCGGGTCGACGCGGTGGACCGTGCCGTCCAGCGAGGCGATGTACACGTGCTCTTGCGAGTCCTTGCCGATCCCCGCGATGTTGTCGATGCCGAACGGGTGTGACGTGAGGCCGGCGATCGTCTGCGCCCCGACGTCAGGCACGAAGCTGCGCACGTTCGGGGCGGCGAACGCCTCGGCGAAGAGATAGCGCCCGGTGTCCGGGTCGAAGGCGGTCCCGTCGAGGCTCGGGTCGCGAACGACGACGCCGCCGATCACCGTCACGCCGCGCATCGTGCTGTCCGGCGGGTTCACGGGGCGCGGGTAGTCATGGATCGGTGCGATCTGCGGCAGCGCCGTGGCCCGCTCGGGGTGCGGCCCCTCGATCAGGCCCTCCTTGGCCGGCCACTGGAAGTCGGCGCCCTTCGCGGTCGCGATCGGGACGATGTCGACCTCCTCGCGCGCGCCCTGGCCCACATCGCCGATCGCGATGTTCTCGCCGTCGAACGAGAAGCGGAACGGATTGCGAAGGCCGATCGACCAGATCTCGTCGCGGCCCGGGACGCCGACAAAGGGGTTGCCCTTCGGGATGCGGTATCCGCTTGGGCAGTCGCTGCCATTGGGGCAACCGGTGGTCGGCTTCTTCGGGTTGATCCGCAGGAGCTTGCCGAGGAGCTTGTTCAGGCGGCTCGAGTTGTCGAAGGTGTCGTTGCCGCCGCCGCCGTCCCCCGTGGCGATCCAGAGCTTGCCGTCGGGCCCGAAGGCCGCGGTGCCGCCGTTGTGGTTCCCGGCGTCGCGGTGGCGGATCGTGAGCACAGTGCGATGCGAATTGAGGCGCGCGAGTCGCGGGTTGTCCCCGCGGACCTTGAACTCGGCGATCTCGATATCGCAGCCGCCGGTCACCTCGTTGCAGTCCTGGTTGTTGTAGTAGAGGTAGAAGCGGCCCGTCTCGGCGAAGTCGGGCGGGAACGCGGTCGAGAGAAGGCCTTTCTCTCCCCCGAACTCGATGATGTCGGAGACGTCGATGAGCGGGTTGTTCAGCTGGACGCCGTTCTCGACGACCCGGACTTGGCCGCCTTGCTGGGTGACGTAGACGATGTCCGGGACGCCGGGCGCCCCGGTCACGTGGACGGGAGCGTCGAACGCGCCGCCGAAGGGAGTCGCCACCACCGTCGTCGGGGTGATGCCCGCGTGGCCCGCGGGCGCGAGCGCGAGGGCAGCGGCGCAGACGGAAGCCGCCAGCGTCCCTGCCAGTCCCACCCGGATGCGATCCTTTCCCTTCAAGTACTCATTCACCGTAGCGCCAACCCTGCGCGCACGCCTGAGTTGCGCTACTTCTCGGGCACGAGGCGGAACACGGGTCCGTCAAGGGATACGGCGTAGATGCGGCCGCGCTGATCCTCGCCAAATGACGAGATCGATGGGACCTGGAGCCCGAGGGCCCGGTCGTCGGTGGCCGTGCCGCCGCCGGCGTCCTCCGCAGTGAAGCTTCGGAGCTGGCCCTGGCAGAAGTCGGCGTAGAGATAGCGGCCGTAGAGAGACTCGAGCGCCTTGTCGCGGACGACGTAGCCGCCGGTGACCGAGCAGCCCGCATCGCGGCCGTATGTCACGACCGGGTCGATCGCGTTCGGGGCCTCCTCGTCCGAGTTGAACCGCTCCGTTCCCTCGTATGCGGACCAGCCGAAGTTGGCCTCTTGTCCGGGCTCTTCGAGGTAGTCGATCTCCTCGAGCGAGTTCTGGCCGACGTCGCCGATCCAGAGCGCGCCGGTCTTCGAGTCGAACGAGAAGCGCCAGGGGTTGCGGAGGCCGTAGGCGAGGATCTCGGGCCGCACGTTGGACTCGCCGGCGTACGGGTTGTCGTTCGGAATCGCGTAGTCGAGGCCTTTGTGCCTTCCCGACGGGTCGATCCGCAAGATCTTCCCGAGCAACGAGCCGAGATCCTGGCCGTTGCGTTCGGGGTCGCCCGCGGCGCCGCCGTCGCCCAAGCCGACCAGCAGGTTGCCGTCGTTGTCGAAGAGGAGCAATCCGCCGTTGTGGTTCGAGTAGGGCTGCGGCTGCTCGAGGACCGTCCGGGCCGAGCGCTCGTCCACCTTGCCATTCTTGGCCGTCTTGTACTCGACGACCCGGGTGTCTCCATTCGTGTTTGTGTAGTCCACATAAAAGAGGCCCGAGCGCGCGTAGTCCGGGGCGAACGCGACCGAGAGGAGCCCTTGCTCGCCGCCGGCGGTGATCTCGTCGGAGATGTCGAGCAGGGTTGACTTCTTGCCGCTGGGCGAAACGCGGATGACCTGGCCGGTCTGCTCAACCACGTAAAGGGAGCCCTCGCCCTTGGGCTGAGTGATGTAGACCGGATCCTCGAACTCGCCGATCTCCTCGAGCGTGACTCCGCCGCCGCCTTGGGGCTCGCCGCCACCCGGCTCGCCCGGATCGGTCACGACGGGGGGCCCGGTTACGTCAGGTTCGTCCTTCTCGCCGCAAGCGGCGACGAAGAGGGATGCGAGCGCGATCAAGATCGCAAAGCGGTTGCGCATGGCTCTGCGAACGGTAGGGGATCGAAAGCCGGCGCTCGTCAGTCGGCGGGGACGACGTTGCCGTCCTCGTCGACCTTTGCGGCCGCCGGCTTGTCCGTGATCGTTGCGACGAACTCGCCCTCGACCGGCTCGCCCGTGTCGGTGACCGCTCGGGCCTTACCGTCAAGGCCGGCCGCGACCTCGTAGTGGACGGTGTAGGTGCCGGAGACGACCGGCGTGACTCTGAAGACGGCGTGGACCTCCTCGCCAGCTGGAAGCTCTCCGAACGTGTAGGTGTTGGTCGACGAGGTCTCAGCGCCGGCGGTCGGCGCGGAATCGAGGTCCTTGGCCGAGGCCCCATCCTCGAGGATCTTCGGGTAGTCGTTTTCGAGGATCCAGACCGGCCGGTTCGGGTCGGCCAGCCCCTCCTGTGTGGAGCGCATGTTGAACGCGCCGTCGGCCTTGACGTCGCCCGTGTAGATGGTGAGCGCGAGGTCGGGGATCGTTTCGTCACCCGAGTTGCGGAAGGCGAGCTCGAGGTCGGTCGTCTCGGCAAGGCGCTGCTTCGGCGCAAACTCGGCGACGGTCACCTCGACCGGGAAGTCCGCCTCTTCCTCGTTTTCGTCCTGGCGAGGGTCGGAGCCACCGCAACCGGCGATGAGCAATGCGGCCGCTCCGAGGCAAAAAGCTCGGCGGCCTTGGACCCGCGATTTGCGGGGGCTTGTGGTCTCCACCCGCAAGGCGCGGGGAACATACCATCCATGAAGGGTGTGTTAAGTCGGTGGGAAGCGCGGTTGTCGGTTGCCCTCCCCGTCCGTCATGGATTAGTCTTGTGCGTGTTGGGGCCGGGCACAGCCTTGGGTCCCATGGTGAGAGATGGTTAGATCAGCAGCCGACAGGGCATTCCTACCAGCGAAATCGCTCTTCGAGCAGGTCGGAAACATGATGATTCTGACCGGCAAGACGATCGTCGCTGCCGCGCGCCCGCCTTACCCCTACGGCGGCGAGTTCATCTCCCAGTTCCTTTTCGCGCTCCAGCTCTGCTGGTTCCCGATGATGATCTCGACGATCGCCTTCGGGTTCGGCGCCCCGGGCCTCCAGGCCGCGAACTTCCTTTCTCTGTTCGGCGCCCTTGACCGCCTCGGCGGCTTCTTCATCCTCGCTTCGGTCCGTGAGTTCGCTCCGTTCGTGACCGCTGTCGTCGTCGCCGGCGTGGCCGGCACGGCCATCACGGCGGACCTCGGCGCCCGCAAGATCCGCGAGGAGCTCGATGCGCTGCAGGTGCTCGGCGTCGATCCCATCAAGAACCTCGTGGTCCCGCGCTTCCTGGCCCTGATGCTCATCACCGGCCTGATGGACATCTACGCGCTCCTCTTCGGCATCTCGGGTGGCCTCTTCGCGGAGATCGCATACGGCCAGCCGCTCGGAGGTTTCTTCGCCACCTTGTTCACCAACGCGTCCGTTACGGACCTATGGGGATCCGTTCTCAAATGCACGATGTTCGGCGCGATCATCGCCATCGTCTGCTGCTACTACGGGATGAATGCGTCCGGAGGCGCAGAGGGAGTAGGCCGTGCCGTGAACGTCGGCGTCGTCATCGCCTTCCTGGGCGTGTTCGCGTTCAACTACGTCTTCACCCAGACCCTGCTCGCCACCCATCCCGAGATCTCGGTGATCAAGTGACGATGCTCGCGCTGACAAGGGAGTGGTGCGTCTAATGGGCTGGCTTGCACTTCCCAAGGAGTGGCTCGGGTCGCTCGGCACCATCGCCCGCTTCTGCGGCCGCGTCATGGGCCTCGTCTACTCGGGCCGCGTCTTCCGCTTCTTCGGCGAGGCGCTGCGCCAGGCCGGCATCCTCATCCTCGGCTCGGCGCTCGTCATCTGGGGCCTCACCTTCATCCTCGGACTTCAGTGCGGCATCGAGGGCGCGTACTTCTCGCGCTCGGTCGGCGCCCCTTCCAACGCCGGCGTCTTCGCCGCGTGGTGCGACCTCCGCGAGGTCATCCCCTACGCCTTCGGCTACATGATGGCCGCCAAGGTCGGCACCGGAATCGTCGCCGAGATCGGCGCGATGCGCATCTCCGACGAGGTGGACGCGCTCGAGGTCATGGGCGTCAACCCCATGATCTTCCTCTGCGCGACCCGCCTCCTCGCCGCCTGGCTCACGCTTCCGTTCATCTATCTCGCCGGCATCGGCGTGGGCTTCTTCGCCTCGTACCTGGCGGTGGTCCAGCAGGTCGGCGAGGTCTCGGCGGGCGGCTACTTCTTGATCTTCTGGATGTTCCAGAACCCGCCCGACCTCATATTCAGCGTCATCAAGGGCATGTTCATGGCAACGGCGATCGTTCTTGTCGGCTGCTACTACGGCTACACGGCCTCGGGCGGTCCGGTAGGGGTGGGGACTGCGACTGCGAAGTCGATGGTGCTGAACATTGTCTTGGTCCACATCATCGGGATGATGGGCACCCTGGTCTTCTGGGGGGCAAATCCACGCGCGCCAATAGGCGGATAAGGAGAAGGTTTTGGCTGAGGATTCAGGCATCCACGATCAGGAAGCGGAGGACGCGGAGGACGCGGACTCTGCCGACACCAGTGGCCCCACGAGCGCGAAGTCGGATCGCGAGGATCGCGAGCAGCGGCAGGCCGAGTTCGAGAAGTTCGCCGAGGAGCAGGAACGCGACTCCGAGCCGTATGAAGAGCCTGCCCCGGACCTCGGGTACCTGCACAAGGACTACATCCTTCCGGGCGTTGCCTCCGACGAGGACAACCCGTACAAATGGCACACGGGCGAGAAGCGCGACCACGGCGGCGAGGACGCGATCGAGGTAATCGACGTCGTCAAGCAGTTCGGCCGCATGCGGATCCTGAACGGCCTGTCGCTCGGTCTTCCCGACAACCAGATCTCGATGGTGCTCGGCCCGTCCGGTACCGGCAAATCGGTGCTGATCAAGCACATCGTCGGCCTGCTCTACCCCGACTCGGGCGACCTGCTCGTCCACGGCGAGTCGGTCCCCGGCATGTCCGACGACGAGCTCTTCGAGATGCGCAAGAAGTTCGGCCTCCTCTTCCAGGACGGCGCGCTCTTCGGCTCGATGAACATCTGGGACAACGTGGCATTCCCGCTTCGCCAGCACACGGACAAGGGCGAGGACGAGATCGGCGACATCGTCGGCCGGCGCCTCGAAGAGGTCGGCCTCGGTGGCGCAACGGAGAAGATGCCGAACGAGCTTTCCGGCGGAATGCGCAAGCGCGCCGGCTTCGCCCGGGCCCTGGTGCTCGATCCCGCGATCGTCATGTTCGACGAGCCGGACTCAGGGCTCGACCCGGTCCGCACCGCGCTCCTGTGCGAGCTGATCCGCGAGATCCACGAGGAGAACGGCGGTTGCTACATGGTGATCAGCCACGACCTCGGCACCGCCCGTCGCATCGCCGACTTCATCGCGGTGCTCTGGAAGGGCAAGATCGTCGAATCAGGCCCGTCATCCGAGCTCTTCGACTCAGAGAACGAGTTCGTCAGCCAGTTCCTCAACGCGGAGACCATCGGCCCACTGGCGATGGACTAGGCGCCGCGGCGCGCGCTCGTCGGCCTAGCTAGAAGTCTTACTCTCGCGCCACCGCGCGATTGGATTCGCGACGATCTCGCGGAGTGCCAGGACCAACGCGAGGACCACGATGAACCAGAGGCTTGCGTAGAAGATCATCCCGGGCACGAAGTTCCACCACCCCTCGGGGTCGGGACCTCTCAGGAGGGCGTTGCTCGCGGCAAACGAGACGACCGCGGTGAGTAGCAGTCCAGCAAACACCTTCAGCCACATGTGAGGCAGTGTCCCACGTTGCGTCCCTAGGCGTCCACCTCGCCGAACGTCCCGCAGTAGTCGCTATAGGGATAGCTCAGGGACGTTCGGTGCGAGGGCCGAGGTTGGGCGCGGGTTAAGCCCGGTTTTGACCGGCTCTTCGTGGGTTTTGCCTGCGTAGGCTGAATCGGGCATGAGGAGCGTTTTTGCACGCATCGGCGCGTGGTGCGTCGAGCGCCCGGGGCCCGTGATCGCGCTCGCTGTGCTGCTCGCGATCCTGGGCGTGGTCGGCGCTCTCACGCTGAAGCCGAACGGCGAGGCGGACACGCTCGTCGACGAGAACTCCGACACCTTCAAGGCAACTGAAGAGCTCAAGGAGAAGTTCGGCGACGACCCGATCGTTGTCCTCATCAAGGGCGACCTGGAGCAACTCGTGCTGACCGAGGACCTCCAGCGAATCCTCTTCCTCGAAGCATGCCTGGCCGGCACCGCGCCCGAGGGCGAGGTGGCGGAGGGCATCGAGACGCCGGCCGTCTGCGGCGACCTCGCCGCCACGAAGCCGGCGCGGGTGGTCTTCGGCCCGGCGACCTTCCTCAACCAGTTCGCGACTCAGGCGGCCGATCAGTTCGAGCAGCAACTGGCCGCGGCGCAGGAGCAGTCCAAGGTTGAATCCCAGCAGGCGTATGACGCCGCGATCAGGGAGGGATTGAGCAAGGAAGAGGCGACCGCCGCGGCCAACGCGGCGGCGCAAGCCGTCCAGGAGCAGTTGCTCCAGCAGGCCGCCGAACTTGGGACGAAGTACGGGCTCAGTCCAACGCCGCCCTCGATCCGCGACCCCCAGTTCGTCCGCGCTGTCGTTTTCGATTCGCGGTTCACCGACCCGGTCCCGAAGTCGAAGTTCTCGGCCTTCTTCCCCTCTTCCGAGTCGGCGGCGATCTCGGTCCGCCTGCGCCCCGATCTGACCGAGGAGGAACGCTCAGAGGCGATCGACCAGATCCGCGAGGCGGTTTCAGAAGACGTCTTCCAGATCCGGGGCACGTCGTATCTCGTCTCGGGCGCGCCTGTATTGGCCGATGGTTTGACCGACGAGCTTCAGAGCCAGATCACGATTCTTCTCATCGCGGCACTCGTGGTGATGGCGCTGATGCTCGCGCTTGTCTTCAACCCGCCCCTGCGCCTCTTGCCGCTGGGAATCGGGCTCGCCGCCAGCGCAATCGCGTTCGGCGCCTTGGCGCTCTTCGGGGGCACGCTCACGATGGCGGTGATCGCCGGACTGCCGATCCTGATCGGCCTCTCCGTCGACTATGCGATCCAGCTACATGCCCGCTTCACCGAGGCCCGGGGCAGCGGCTCGTCGCCGGCTCGAGCTGCTGCGGAGGCGGCAGCGAACGGAGGCCCGGTCGTTGCCACCGCGGCCCTTGCGACCGCGGCGGGATTCCTGGTGCTGATCCTCTCCCCGATCCCGATGGTCCAGTCGTTCGGCCTGCTGTTGGTCGGCGGTCTCGCCATCGCCTTCTGCCTCGCCCTCACCGCGGGCCTCGCGGTCCTCTCGATGACTGGCACCACGGTCGGCGAGAAGTCGGAGTCACGATTGACGCCCTTCGTCTCGCGAATTCGGGGGATAGGCGCCAAAGTTCCCGTGCCGGGATGGGTGCCGGGCTTCCGGACCAGACTCTCGAAGCTCGGCCCACGCTCCCTTGCGGCGTCGATCTCGATGCCCGGCAAGGTCGTTGCGGCCTCGGCGGTGCTTGCGCTCGCGGGCTGGATCGCCGGGACCAAGACCGAGATCGTCTCCGACTTCCACGAGCTTCTTCCCGCCAGCCTGCCGGAGCTTCAGGACGTAGGCGCGCTTGAGGAGGAAACGGGAGTCTCGGGCGAGGTGAGCGTCGCGATTACGGCCGACGACTTGACTGACCCCGCGGTCATCGCCTGGATGAAGGACTATCGCCAGCGGGTCCTGGATGCCGGTGGCTACGACGACGACTGCCGTGCCGAGGGGACGCGGGTATGTCCCGCGATCTCGCTGCCCGACCTGTTCGGCGACGAGGTGCCCGATCGCGAACGGATCGAGGGCGTCCTCTCACTCCTGCCGGCCTACTTCGCGCAAGCCGTGATCGAGACCGACCCGGACACGGGCGTAGCCGGAAACACCGCCCTCATGTCCTTCGGGATCAAGGTCATGCCCTTCGACGAGCAGAAGGATCTGGTCGACGAAATGCGCGCGCTCGTGGATTCGCCGGGCGCGACCCCGGCGCCGGAGGGCGTCGAGGTGTCGATCGAGCCGCCGGAGGGCTCGAACGTCGAGGTGCTCGGGCTCGCCGTCCTGGCAGCCGACGCCAACGCTTCGCTTGGCTCCAACCGCTACCTCCTCACCTTCGCGGGGCTGGCCGCCGTTGCCCTGGTCCTCTTCCTGGTCGGCTTCATCCCGCCCGCGCAGCGGCTTCGCAAGGCGGGTGAGGGCGGGTACGGCGCAGCGGCGGGCAAGGCTTCGCGGCGCGCGCTCGTACCACTGATCCCCGTTGTGCTGGCCCCCGGGTGGTCGGCGCTCGTGCTGGAAGGCGCGCAGCTCGACCTCAACCCCATGTCGGCGACGCTCGGCGCGCTGGTGATCGCGATCGCGACCGAGTTCAGCGTCCTTTTGTCCTCGCGCTACTACGAGGAGCGCGAGCGTGGAGAGTCGGTCGGCGAGGCGCTCCGGCTCACCTACTCGCGAACCGGCGCGGCCGTGATCGCTTCGGGGCTCACCGCAGTCGCGGGCTTCGCGGTCCTGGCGCTTGCCGCGCCCGTTACGGCGATCTTCGGCGGCGACGCGATCCGGATGCTCACCGAGTTCGGCGTCGTCGGCGTCATCGACCTCGTGATCGCCCTTGCGGGCGTGCTCCTGGTCCTGCCCGCCGTCCTGGTCTGGGCCGAAGGCGACTTCGCGGCCGCCCGCGCGGCGATCGGGCGCGTGCGCCGCCGCCAGCCGTCGGAGGCGCCCGCCTCGCAATGAGCGACCCGCCGCGCCAGCCCGGCGAAGAAGCCCCGGAGGGCGAGAAGCCCAGGCCCGGTGCGCGCTACCCGTTGATCGTCGGCATCGCCTTCGTGGCGCTCATCGCCTACGCCACGTACAACTCGATCCAGACCGACGAGGGCGGGCTTTTGGGCGCCGAGGACGCCGAGCGGGGGAGGGCCCTCCCTGAGTTCGCGTTGCCGGACATCCAGAGCGGCCTGGAGGGTGATGCGAACGTCGCCCAGGACGATTGCGAGACGTCACAGAACCCGTGTCCCGAGCCACGCACACCCGCCTGCCAGATCGAAGAGGAGGGCGCGATTCGCGTCTGCGACCTCTTTGACAAGCCGCTGGCGATCTCGTTCTGGTTCACGGGCGGCGCGGAATGCCTGACCGAACAGGACGCCTTCAACCGGGCGTCCGAGCGCTTCGAGGGCGAGATCAACTTCTTGAGCGTGAACATCCGTGACGACATCGACGAGGTGCGCCAGATCGCCGATGAGCGGGGTTGGACAGTGCCCGTCGGCTGGGACCGCGACGGCGCGGTTTCCAACACCTACCGGGTCGGGCTCTGCCCGACGATGGCTCTCGCACTGCCAGGTGGGATCCTTGACGACGCGGTGATCGGCACGGACTCCTTTACCGACGAGGCTCTCGACGAGGAACTCGAGCGCCTGGTCGAGGACTCCATTGCGCTGGAGGCTCAGGTCAAGTGACCACCGAGGCTGTTCCTGAGCGAGGCTGGGTCGCCGATGACGTCTCAGAGGAGCTGGCCGGCGTGGGCGTCCACTATCTCGTTCTCGAGCAGGGCTCAGGGCGAAGCCCTCGCCACGTCAAGGAACAGCTGAAGGAGCTCGCCGGGCGCTTCTCCGGCGCGCGGGCCGTGAACCTTCGCCATCAGCCGATCCCGTGGGCTTACCGGGTCTTCTTTCGCCACATCGGCCTCGACCCCGACGAGCAGCGCACCCCGGTCGAGGAGATCGTGCTGGAGCGGATGCGAAAGGGCGGCTTTCCATCCGTGAGCCTCCTTGACGATGCGCTCACCATCGCGATCGCCGAATCGAGCGTGGCGCTCCGCGCGTTCGACGCCGACAAGGTCGAAGGACGACTCGGCATTCGTCTCAGCGCTCCCGGCGAGCCGCTCGAGGGGAGACCGGGAGAGCTGCCTACCGGGACGCTCGTGCTCGCAGACGAGGCGCGGCCGCTGGCGCTGCTTTTCGGGGCCATGGGCTCGGGGCGAGGCGTCTCGAACAAGACCAAGCGAATCGTCTTGTGCGCGATCCAGGTGCGCGGCGTGCCCGACATCGCCGTCGAAGAGGCGATCTGGCTTGCCGCCGGAGTCATGCGAGGGTAGGATTCACGTATGGCTGAGGCGCTCGGACACGAGACAGCAGTCGGAGGCGGCAGGGCGGACGTGCCGTTCGATTTCGCCGTCACCACTGACGAGCGCCCGCTTCGCGACGAGCTTCGCCGTCAGATCGCCCGCCTCGAGCAGCAGCTCTCCGAGCTCTGGACGTCGGCCTTCCCGCGCAAGGGCATCGACTGGTCGGTCGGGGCCGTCGGCGGCCCCCGCATTCTGGGCGCGACCGAGCTTGAGCGGATTCGGGACGCGCTCCTGGTTCGCATCCGCGAAGCCCAGACCGAGATCGCCCGTCGCGCCGACGTCGAGGAGCGCAACCGTGGTCTCGTGGAGCGCATGATCGCGGAGCCCGAGAGCTATCCCTGGGTCCAGATCTCCAACGAGGACGTCGGAGACCGCGAATGCAAACACTGGCACTCACGCCCCCGCCTCGGCATCATCGGGATGCTCATGGGCTGGTGGCGCGTCAAGCTCTCCTCCGGTTGCCCGTTAGCCGAGGGGCTTGCGGCCTCTAATCACCAGATGGCAAAGAAACGCAAGAAGCGGCCGCGGAGGCCGCGCGAAGCCGCACCCGCCGAGCCGAAGCCCGCGGTGTCGAGCCATGCCGCCGAGCGTAAGCGCGCGGCTGCCGAGGACACGCGCCCGCCCGCACCCTGGGGATCGTTCCCGCTCGTCGAGCTGTGCGTCCTGGCCGGGATCATCTTCCTCGTCGCCGGCCTCATCATCGGCGGCGACCAGGGAGGGCTTGCGATCGGCGTGGGAATCGGCCTCGCTGCCCTGGGTGGCCTCGAGCTCGCCATCCGCGAGCACTTCGCCGGCTTCCGGTCGCACTCATCGCTCCTGGCAGGCGTCCCGGCGATCGCGGCGCTGGGCCTGCTCTTCTACGCGGGGCCGGAGTCGCTCGAGCCCATCGTCATGGTCGCGATCGGCGTCGCCGTGTTCGCCGCCGCCTTCTTCGGCTTTCAGCAGATGTTCAAGCGGAAGGCCGGCGTCGCGGTAAAGATCCGCTGACGCGCGATCTCGTGAAAACGGGCGGGCCCCAAGGCCCGCCCGTTCACGCGGTTCGAACTTGTGCGGCGGGTCAGCCCTGACCGAACCCCCGCTGCTCGAGCTCGGCGGCCAGCATCTGGCGCTGGCGCGACGTGAGCCTTCCGAGCTCGCGGTTCTCGTTCAGCGTTAGCGCCTGGAGGAACTTGCGTGAGCGGGTCCGTCCCCAGCGGCGCTGGCTCCGCAGAAGCTCTCCCACGGTCATCGTCTCTGCCTGCCACGGGCACTCGCGAACGATGGTCGCTGTCTCGATCTCTCCTGCGCCTACCTCGCGCTTGAGCTGGGCTCGGGCGAGCCTTACTCGGTTGGCTTCGGCGAGGGCCTGCATGTGTTGGGGTACGACCTGCGGGGGCGCAGGGGCGATCGTTGTCGCAGCTTCCATTGACACTCCTCCTCTGAGTGGGCCTTGCGGGCGGGGTTAGGGATATGGGCGCACGGACCGTTCCGTTCGGGCTCCCCCCATTGGGCTGCCCGGAACCCTTGGAGTCGTGTGGCTACGCCTCCTTGGGCTCCCTGTTCACTGGACCGGGGTCCGGCGCGAGGGGGAACTTAGGCGACGCGCCCGCTTAAGGCAACCGGGTAAACCCGCAACTCGCACTCGACGTTCGCTAAGAGCAGCTTTTTTGATTTCGATAACGCCTTGTTCACAATTGGACAAGGAAGAACTAACCCGCGCGGGGTACTTCCGGGAACCTCTCGAGGGTCTCCTCGATGATCCGGAGCGCCCGGTCGAGATGCTCCGTCTCATGGGTCGCCATCAGCGAGGTGCGAAGGAGGGCGGCGCCCGGAGGGACCGCGGGGTGGATCGCGACGTTGGTGTAGACGCCGGCGTCGAAGAGTTCCTTCCACAAAAGGACAGCCTGCCAGTCCTCGCCGACGACGACCGGGACGACGGGCGAGGAGGCTTCGGTTCCATCGGGAAGCTTGCCCGGGTCGATGACAACGAGGCCCATGTCGCGGAAGCCGCGGCGCAGGTAGTCGGCGTTCGCCAGGACACGCGCCATCAGTTCAGGCCCCTCGTCGCGAACCACTCGCAGCGCCGCCAGCGCAGCGCCAACGGCGGCGGGCACGGCCGATGCGGTGAAGATGAACGGCCGCGAGTTGAAGCGGATGAAGTCGATGACGTCCGATGAGCCGGCGATGAAGCCGCCGCAGGAAGCCAGGCTCTTCGAGAAGGTGCCCATGCGCAGGTCGACGCGGTCCTCGACGCCGAAGAGCTCGGAGGCGCCTGCCCCGCGCGCTCCCAGAACGCCGACGCCATGCGCTTCGTCGACCATGAGGCGCGCGCCGTAGCGCTCGCAGAGTTCGCAGATGGCTGGCAGGTCGGCCAGGTCGCCCTCCATGGAGAAGACGCCGTCGACGATCACCAGGACGCCGCCTCCGTCGCCTGCGGCGCGCTCCAGCATCCGCTCGAGCTTCGGCATCTGGTTGTGCCGAAACGGCCGGAGCTTTGCGCCCGAGAGCCTGACGCCATCCATGATCGAGGCGTGGTCGGCCGAGTCGCAGATCACTGTGTCCGAGGGGCCGAGGATCGTGCCGATGGATCCTGCGTTTGCGCCGTGGCCCGTTGAGAATACGAGCGTCTCCTCCGTCCCCATCCAGTCTGCGAGCTCGGTCTCGAGCTCGACATGGAGCGGGGTGGTCCCGTTCAAGAAACGCGAGCCGGTCAGTCCGGTGCCGTAGCGGTCGAGCGCGTCCCGAGCGCCTTGGCGGACGCGCTCGTCGCCCGTGAGCCCCAGGTAGTTGTTGGAGCCGAGCATCACAACCTCGCGTCCCTCGACCTCCATGAGAGGCCCGGCCTCGGACTCGATCAGGCGGAAGTAGGGCAGCAGGTCGTTCTCTCGCGCAGCCGCGAGCTGTTCCATGCGGTCATGGGAGCTCGCCTTGGCGAAGACGTCCACAGGCGCCTTGGCAGTGTCTGACATCTCCTCAATCTTTTCAGAGACACCTTTCCACTAGCGTGCGGGCGGTGCCACTGACTGTTCGCACCGCATCCGGCCGCAAGGACATGAACACCTTCATCGATGTCCCGTTCCGCCTTCGCCGCGACGATCCGCAGTGGGTGCCACCGCTCAGATTCGAGCGCAGAGCCTTCCTCGACCGCAAGAAGAACCCCTGGTTCGAGCACGCCGAGGCCGAGTTCTTCCTTGCCGAGCGCGACGGCGAGCCGGTCGGGCGCATCTCGGCGCACATCGACCGCCGCTGGGACGAGTACCAGGGCGGCTCCGACGGCTTCTTCGGCTTCTTCGAGGTGGCGAACGACCCTGAGGCGGCCAAGGCGCTGCTCGATACGGCTACCGAGTGGGTGCGGGCGCACGGCCGCGAGCGGATCCTTGGCCCGATGGACTTCACCATGAACGACGAGTGCGGGATCCTCATCGAGGGCTTCAACGAGCCCTCGATGATCCTCGAGCCCTGGCACCCGCCGTATTACAAGGAGCTGATCGACGGATACGGCATGGAGAAGACGATGGACCTCCTCATGTGGGAGCTCTACTTCGGCTCCCTCGAGCAGGGCGAGTCGTTCACGCCGATGATCCACGCTGCCGCTGACCACTCGCGGAAGGAGGGCGTCACCGTCCGCGAGATGAAGCGCTCAGACATGGAGGCCGAGGTGACCCGCTTCATGGAGGTCTACAACGTCGCCTGGGGGAAGAACTGGGGCTTCGTACCGATCACCGAGGCCGAGGTGCGCTTCCAGGCGAAGAACCTGAAGCCCGTCCTCGACGAGAACTGGGCGATGATCGCCGAGCTGGACGGCGAGGTCGTCGGCGCCGCGCTGACGCTTCCGGACGTCGATCAGGCACTGACGAAGATGAAGGGGCGGTTGCTTCCGTTCGGCTGGGTCCATTTCCTGCGGCGGAAGCAGTACATCGACCGCCTGCGCGTCTTCGCGCTCGGTGTTCTGCCCGAGCACCAGCACCTCGGCGTCGCCGCGGCGCTTTACGAGAAGCATCTCCACTCGGCCGAGCACGTCGGGCCGCCCGGCGGCCACATGGGCTGGATCCTGGAGACGAACCAGCCGATGAACCGCGCGATGGAGGGCATGGGCGGCAAGGTCGTCCAGCGCTACCGGATCTACGAGAAGGCTCTTTGAGGCTATCCGTGCCGGAAGAGGACGTGGAGATAGTGCGGCGGCTCTTCGAGGCAATCTCTCGCCGGGATGCCGAAGCGGTCTTCTCTCTGTATGACCCAGACGTTGAATGGGACGGCTCTCAACACCCCATGTCCCCAATCTTGGGAGAGAGGCACTTCCACGGCCATGAGGGAATCCGGAGGTTCTCCACCCTGCATTACGAGATGTGGGAGAACCTGGAGGACGAGCTAATCGAGGTCGTGGACGCGGGCGATCACGTTATCTCGCTCTCCACGATGCACGCCCGTGGACGTCAGAGCGGCATCGAGGTCGAGTGGAATCGCCACGCCGGTGTCTGGACGATCCGAAACGGGAGGATCGTCCGGGTTGCCTGGTTTCCCACCCGCGAGGAAGCCTTCGAGGCGGCCGGGCTGTCGGAATAGGGGCTCCGACGGAACGCCGCATCGCTGCCCGCCGCCCCCACCCCGCCTATAGTGGGTGAGGTGAGAGAGCAGGTGTTGCAGGCGGAGGCAGTCGAGGAGACCGAGGAGCTCGAAGACGAGCGCCCGCTTCCCGCCACCGCGCGTCCGGCAGAGGTCGTGCCCTTCTCGCTCGAGGCGCGGACGGTCGCGATGGCCGCCGCGGGCGGGATCGTCGCCGGCGCAGCCACCGTAGTGGTCGCCAAGGCAGTTTCCCGGGCCGCATCTCCGAAGCGCTCCAAGCGTACGATCGCCGGGCGCAAGCGCGACGACGTGATCGCGAGCCGCTCGTTCCTGGTCGACGTTCACCTGCTCGGCCGCTGAAGACCCAGCTCGAGATCGAGGTCACGCCCCCGTGCCCCTACCGCCTGCCCTCTCGGGGGCGGATGGACGGCGTCTTGCGCTCGGGTGGCGGCGTCCTCACACGCTTGCTCCATATCGGCGGCGCGCCGATCGTGGTCCACGGCTGGCAGCGGCGCGACGGCTCGGTCGCGATCCGCGCCGTCGCCGCCGAGCCCGACGCAGAGCTTCCCCCGCACGCGCTGGAGGAAGCGGTCACCAGGATGCGCTTCTCGCTTGCGGTCGATGACGACCTGACCCCCTTCTACAAGGAGTTCAAGCGCGATCCGTTCATCGGCCCCGCGATCCGCAGGCGCCCATGGCTTCGCGCTAAGCGTCGGCCGTTCGCTTGGGAGGCGCTCGCCTGGGCGATCACCGAGCAGCTCATCGAGTCCTCGCGCGCCGCGCAGATCCAGAAGCGCATCATCCGCAAGTGGGGACGGACGAGCGCCTGGAAGGGCAAGGGGACCGAGTACCGACCGCTGTCGGACCTCCCTTGCCACACGACCTTCGCCGGCATGGCCCCCGCCGAGCTCGCGAGTTGCGATCTCGCCCCCGCACGATCGATCGCGATGGTGAAGTGCGCGAAAGAAGTCGCCGCGGGCCGTGCCGACCCCGCTGATCCGGAGGCGGACGCAAGGTTTGAGCGCATCTCCGAGATCGGCCCTTGGACGCTTCAGTGCCTCGGCCTCTTCGGCCGCGGAGAGTTCGACTCGCTGCCGGCCGGCGACCTGGCCTACGTGAAGCTCGTCGGCGTCGCCCAGAGTCTCGGGCGCAGGGCGATGGTCTCAGAGGTCGAGGAGTTCTATGCCCGCTACGAGCCGTTTCGAGCGCTCGCGGGCGTCTTCTCGCTCAGTCACTACTCGTCGGCACAGAGCAAGGCCCGAGGGCTGCCGATGGCACCGGACTTCTACGCGGACGCCGCGGCCTAGCCGCAGCCGTTCGTGCCGATCAGGCTGGCGCGCATGTTCTTGGTCGTCGTACCGAACCGGTTGTGAGCGACGACCTTGACCGGAAAGCAGTTGCGCGGTGCGACTGAGTAGGCGCCCGTTTCGTAGTGGGACAGGGGCGGGCGCTCGAGTGCTTGCGCCTGCTTCCTGTCGCCTTCGTAAGTCACCGAGACCTTGCGCTGGTTCCGCCCGCCCTTGTCCATCCGGACCTTGACGGTGAAGCGGATCCCCTCGTTGTCATCGGTCGCGCGGACGTAGACGATGTCCGGCTTGAACGCCTGCGCCTGAGCGGGGAGAAGAACGGCTACGACGAGCATCGCCGCGAGCAGGACAGGGGGCTTCCGCATGAACCGAGAATAGACGCGCACGCCCTCACGGGCGCCACCCAGAGACGAATCCGCACGGAACGGGCATGGCGCTTAGACTGCGTCGCAGTCGAGAGTGCAATCAAATCGGGGAGGGTGTGGTGAGGCGGAGACTGGTTGGCGGCGGGGCTTTGGTGGCAGTGGCGTGGCTGGTAGGCGCGGGGCAGGCCCAAGCTGACAACGACACCTTCTTCGTCGATTCGACGAGTGACGCGACGCTCACGAACTGCTTCCCCGCTGCCGGGTGCAGCTTGCGGGGCGCGTTCTCGCTCGCCAACGACAACGACCCCGACGGGCACGTCGACACGATCATCCTCAACATCAACCTGTTCGACGGCGTCGAAACCGTCCCCGGCGAGGCGACGATCGCCATGGCGGGTGCCGGCCTGTCGACCGACGAGGACCTGAGCGTCCAGGCGAACTGCTCTGTCACGGCTCCCTGTGCCGGCATTGACGGCCCGCCCGGCGACATCGCGATCCGGGTGCAGGACGGCGATTTCGACATGAGGGGCGTTGCGATCTTCGACAGCCACACCGGCTTCCAGCACTCAAACACGGGCGACAGCGCCCACGTCACAAACAGCTACTTCGGCCTCAAGCTTGACGGGACGGTCGATGGCAACCAGACCGGCCTCTACATCGCCGGGCCGAACGCAGAGGTGGGGGCCGTCAACTTCGCTGGGAACGTCATCGCCGGGAACGGCGCCGGGATGCGAATCTTCGGCGACGCGGCGACCAACGTCGACGTGCTGTTCAACCGCTTCGGGGTCAAGGCCGACGGGACCGTCGCGCCGAACACAAGCATCGACATCGACATCGCAGGCAACGTCGCCAACCAGGCTCCGAGCGACGTCGACATCGGGCCCTCGACTCCGAACGCGACCCCCGCGTGCGACGAGGGCTGCAACGTGATCGCTGCCGCGGGGATGAACGCGAACCCGGGCGTCAGCCTGAGGGGCACCCTCTTCCCCAATGAGACCTCGACCGCCAACGACGTCACGATCCAGAACAACCACATTGGCGTGAACGCCGCCGGGACGGCCGGGACGGCGTGGGACAACGGCATTCTCGCCGCCGTGGGCGGTGCTGACAACGTCATTTTGAACGGCAACCACATGGCCGGTGGCGTCTACGGGATCGACGCGGACAGCGGGGCCGACAACCTTTTGGCCGAGGCGAACATCATCGGGGCAAACCGGGCTGGGACGGCCGTCATCGACAGCACGAGCGGCAGCTCCATCAACGTCGACTCGAGCAGCACCGGCGGTGCGGACATCATCAACAACACGATCGCCGTCGAAGGGGCGGTTGATCCGATGGCGGTCGTCGGCGACGGAGCGGAGATCGCCTCGAACCAGATCGGCCTGGGCGCTGTGGCTGGTTCCGGCGGCAATCTCGGCATGAACGTTCAGGGCTCCAACCACCTGATTCAGGGGAACGCGGTGGGCAACGGCGGCATCGGGATCTTCGCCGAGGAGCTCACCAGCGCAGAGATCAAGGACAACGTGCTTGGCGAGCTCGGCCCGCTCGGCGGCTCCGGGATCCTCATCGACGAGGCGGCCGGCAACTCGACGGGCAACGCGATCGGCAGCAACGACCCCGCCCTGGCAAACGAGTTCGGCGACATCGGCGACAGCGCGATCACGATCATCGGCGACGGCAACGACGGCAACCAGATCCTGGCCAATCTCGGTGGGCCCGCCAGCAGCGGGTTCTTCCTCGACCTCCAGGGGGAGGTGGGTCCCGGCAACGGCCCGCTGGGTCCGAACACGGGCGTCGCGCCGCCCAAGGTGAAGAAGATCACCGCAAAGGCGATCTCCGGCACTGCCGGCGCCAACGGCCAGGTGCGGGTCTACCGCTCCGGCTCACCAAAAGGTGACTTCCCGGACGAGCTCAAGAAGCTGGTCGGCACGGCGGACGTGAAGCCCGACGGCAACTGGAAGCTGAAGCCCGGCGGGGGCATCAAGAAGAGCTGGGTCGTCACCGCGAACCAGACGGACTCAGCCGGCAACGGCTCCGAGCTCTCGAAGGGAAAGCGGCGGCGCTGAAGACGTCGCCGTCACGCGCTTGGCGCGGACAAGAGCCGCTCTGCGCCGACGAAGGGCTCCCACGGCTCAATGCTCGTGACCTGAAGCCGCTGCGTTCGGGTCCAAGGATCGTCGGCGAGTCGCCGGTGGATCTCTGTCTCACTGTCTGCGTTGAGGATCACCAGCGCACGGATACGCCCGAGCTCGGTTCCGGCAAGCGGGCCGGCGAGCAGCACTAGGCCCTCTTCGGACAGCGAGTTCATGAACGCGGCGTGGTCGGCCACATCCGGTTGCGCGGCAATTCCGCCCTCGGTCCAGCCCGCGCCTGCCTCGCGGACGACGGCGAAGTAGCTCATCGTGCGCGGGCGATTAGCGAGCGGAAGGTGTTCTGGAGCCGGTAGCTGCCGTCGCCCGCGCGGAAGGGCGTGAGCCCGCTGACGATGGCGTCCTTGGCTTCATCCTCGCGATCAGGGCCGACCAGGACGGCGAGCCCCGCAGGCGCGACGAGCGCTCGGCGGACGGTGGCTACGTCCGGGTAGTGATATGACCAGGTGCTGTCGAATGCGCTCTCGGGATCGAGTCCGGCCTTGGTCGCGAGGTCCTCGAGCACGCCGGGCTCGGCGTAGTCGGGCTCGGACGGTGCGTCCGCTGGGCGAGGGGGCATGTAAGGCCTGATGATCTGCTTAACGACCTCGAGCTCGTTGCGCTCGTGCGGGCCCCAGACCTGGATGACGACCGGGGCGCCGGGCTTGGCGACTCGGCCGGCTTCCCGCAGGGCGGTGACAATGTCTTCGGCAAAGAAGAACGAACTGAACCCGCACACCAGGTCGAAGGTGTCGTCGTCGTAGGGAAGGTCTTCCATCTCGCCGACCCGCAAATCAGCTTCGGGCACGCGCTCGCGGGCGAGATCAAGCAGCGCCTCCGATGCGTCCAGGCCGAACCCGCGTGCGCCGCGATCGGCGACCAAGCGCAGGAACGCTCCGACGCCGCACCCCACGTCGAGCACGAGCTGCCCTGGGTCTAGCCCGACACGCCCGAGCGCGTCCTCGTAGGTGGGGACCTGCTGGTCTTCGCTCAAGGCCCAGTCCGTGGGGCGCGCTCCCCACAATGGGCCCCACCGGTCGGCGCTGCCTTTGATCGTGCTCGGTGACATGTCCGCTTCCTCCTCTAAGGTATGAATCGTAGGTAATATAGCTATGAGATGTAGCTTTGTCAAGCGAGGAGCAAAGCCGTTACATGAGTGCCAATGACCTCAGCCTGTTCTCGATCGAGATTCTCGGCCTTGTCGGTCGCGCCGGGGCGGGGCCACACGACCTTCGGCGGATGGCTCAGCGCGACCGGATGCTCGCTTGGGCTGGGGAGAGCCGGTACTACACCGAGCCGAAGCGGCTCGCGAATCTCGGATATCTGTCGGCCCGAAAAGCGCCAGGCAAGACACATGAGCGCACGATCTACGAGCTCACCGACAGGGGCCTCGAGGCGCTGCGCGATTATGCGCGAACTCCGGTCACGGTCACGCCCTTGAAGAGCGACGCCCTTCTACGCCTACTGATCTGCGACCTCGTTGGGGAGGCGACTACCCGCGAAAGCATGGCGGCTTTGCGAGACGACATCGCCGACATCCAGCTGCGCCTGGAGGAGGCCCGGCAGCGTGCAAGCCACCTGCCGCATCGCGAGAAGTACCTGTTGATCAGCACGGGCTTCTTGCGCAGGCTGCTCGACCTTCACGAAGACCTCATCGCCGAGGTCGAGCGCGAGTTCGATGCCGAATCTGGCGAGGTGACAGAGCACTCGAACCAGACTCGGTAACGGAGAGGGTGGGATTCGAACCCACGAGGCGGCTTACACCGCCCACACGATTTCCAGTCGTGCACCTTCAGCCACTCGGTCACCTCTCCAGTGGCGACTCGGAAGCCTAGAGCCCTGAGCGGCTCAGGCGAGCGCCGGAGCTTGCGGCAGGCGGTCGAGCGCCTTCTGCATGTCGTCCTCTGAGAACTCCAGGTCCTCGAGCTCGCCGCGGTGGTACTGGTCATACGCGGCCATGTCGAAGTAGCCGTGGCCGCAGAGGTTGAACAGGATCACGCGGTCTTCACCTGCCTCCTTCGCGGCGAGCGCCTCGTCGATCACGACCTTGATCGCGTGTGAGGGCTCGGGGGCGGGCAGGATGCCCTCGGAGCGCCCAAAGCGGACGGCCGCCGCGAACGCGTCGGTCTGCGTGATTGCCTGCGCCTCGACCACCCCCTCCTTGAC
The DNA here is from genome assembly GCA_963786495.1 of uncultured bacterium. GTDB lineage: Bacteria > Actinomycetota > Thermoleophilia > Solirubrobacterales > 70-9 > JALZKA01. The sequence continues at coordinate 1,461,096 of CAWAZL010000002.1, forward strand.
GAGCGCGCACACAGCCGATGCATCGCCGTGGTAGCGCAAGCCGCCGGCGTGGACGGGCGGCGGGACGAAGTCGTGGCCCAGCGTGTACATCGGCATCAGCGGGGTCATGCCGATCGTGTCGCCGTAGTCGTACGCATAGACGCCCTTGGTGAGCGTTGGGCACGCCGCGGGCTCGGCGGCGATGAAGCGCGTGTCACGTCCGGACCGGATCCGCTCGCGGATGAACGGGAACGAGACGCCGGCGAAGTTCGAGCCGCCGCCGACGCAGCCAATCACGACATCGGGATACTCGCCTGCCATCTCCATCTGCTTCAGGCACTCCTGCCCGATCACGGTCTGGTGGAGGCACACGTGGCCGAGCACCGAGCCGAGCGAGTAGTGGACGTCTTCGTTGGCAACGGCGAGCTCGACCGCCTCTGAGATGGCGATGCCGAGGCTGCCGGTGTCGTTTGCCTGCTGGGAGCGCCCAGCCTCGGTGAGCTCCGAGGGGCTGCGGTGGATCGTCGCGCCCCAGGCCTCGATCATCGCCCGGCGGTACGGCTTCTGGTCATAAGAGATGCCGACCATGAAGACCTCGCACTCGAGGTCGAACATGCCGCAGGCGAGGGACAGGGCCGAGCCCCACTGGCCGGCGCCGGTCTCGGTTGTCAGCTTCCGGATCCCCTCGGCCTTGTTGTAGTAGGCCTGCGGGATCGCGGTGTTGACCTTGTGCGAGCCGGCGGGGGAGACGCCCTCGTACTTGTAGTAGATGTGCGCCGGCGTATCGAGCACCTTTTCGAGGCGGCGCGCGCGGAACAGCGGGGTCGGCCGCCACATCGCGTAGATCTCGCGCACCTCGTCCGGGATCGGGATGTCCGGCTCCGCCGACATCTCCTGCTCGATCAGCGCCATCGGGAAGAGCGGCGCCAGATCCTCCGGGTTGAGCGGTTGCTGGGTGCCCGGGTGAAGGGGCGGATGCTCAGGCGGTCCGAGGTCCGCCATGAGGTTGGTCCAGGTCGTCGGGATATCCGACTCGGGCAGCAGATACTTCACGGGCTCGGGCACGGAAGCGATTCTAAGCGGACTGGCCGAGGGGCCTGACACGCGAGGCTAACCCCGTCAGGCCCAGGCTAGGAATCGAGTCCGATGCGCCGGTCGAAGCCCGCGGGCGCGTGGATGTTCAGCATCCGGACCGGGACGTCGCCGTCATTGCGGAAGGCGTGTTCGACGCCCGGGGGGATCAGCACGAACGTGCCGGGCGGCGCTGCCACATCCTCGCCCTCGATCACGAACGTCATCTCGCCTTCGAGGATGTAAAAGGAGTCGTCCTCTTCGTCGTGGACGTGCTCCTCGACCACGCGACCGGCCTCGATCTGAATGATCCCGAAGTTGAAGCGCGGCGTGTCGGTCGTCCGCGCGAGGAACTCGACGTTGCCGAGCCTGTGGCCCTGGCCGGGCGGGACGACGATTGCTTTAGGCATGGCTGAAATCCTAAGCTGGATCGCGGCGCCGTGGCTACGATCGATGCATGGCTGAGAATGGCACCTGGAACGTCTACCTGGCCGGCGAGATCCACTCCGATTGGCGCGAGCGGATCTCCGCCGGCGTTAAGGAAGCGGGTCTGCCAGTGGAGCTGCTCGCGCCCGTCACCGACCACGCGGCGTCCGACGATGTCGGCGTCGACATCCTGGGCGGAGAGGACGACAAGTTCTGGCACGACCACAAGGGCGCCGGCGTGAACGCCGTCCGGACGCAGACGCTGATCAAGCGCGCAGACGTCGTGGTCGTCCGCTTCGGCGAGCAGTACAAGCAATGGAACGCCGCCTTCGACGCCGGTTTCGCGGCGGCGCTGGGCAAGCCGGTGATCACGCTCCACCCGCCCGAGCACGACCACGCGCTGAAGGAGATCGACCGCGCAGCGATGGCGACGGCCGAGACGCCCGAGCAGGTCGTCGAGATCCTGCGCTACGCCATCGCGAAGGACTAATTCGGCGCCGAGGTGGCGCCCACTTGGCGCCTACTGAGTTTCTGTCAGCCCAGGCGGGGTAGATGGAGTGGCATGGCTATGTCACTACCGATATTCCTGATTCTGATCGGCATCGTGCTGGCGATCCTCGTCCATTACGGACTCGGCATCGCGTGCATCGTGATCGGTCTCGTCCTACTTATCTGGCCGCGCATCAGTTCGGGCAGCACCGCAAGAGTCTGATTTAGAGCGGGCCGTGCCTCGGCACGGCCCGCTTTACTTTCGCGGCGTTTTCCTCGCTAGCCTCTGGCCACATCGCTCGGAGAGGTGGCAGAGCGGTTGAATGCGGCGGTCTCGAAAACCGTTATAGGCGTTTTCTCGTCTATCGAGGGTTCGAATCCCTCCCTCTCCGTTACTCACGCCCGTGTACTGGTTGAGATTGGGCGGTAACGGCCCGATCGGCGTTCGGGCCTTACTGTTAGCGACGTGGCGGCTGTAAGCAAGCCCGAAACACGGTACGCGAAAGCGGGGGGATTCAACATCGCCTATCAGGTCGTCGGGGATGGCCCCGTTGACCTCATTGTCGTGCCCGGCTTCATTTCTCACCTGGAGCTCCTTTGGAGTGATCCGGACTGGACGCGCGGGATCGAACGCATGGCATCGTTCGCGAGGCTGATCCTCTTCGACAAGCGCGGAACAGGTCTCTCGGACCCGACGCCAGTGCTGCCAACGCTGGAGGAGCGGGTTGGTGACATCCGGGCCGTTATGGATGCGGCCGGATCCGAGCAGGCGGCACTGTTTGGCTTCTCGGAAGGCGCGGCGATGAGTCTGCTGCTCGCCGCTTCGGAGCCCGATCGCGTTTCGTCGCTAATTCTCGTCGGATCACTGGTCACTGGGACCCCGGCGCCGGGATCCGTTCCGTGGGCGGAGCGTTGCGCTGCGGCCTACGACGGCCTCGCCGAAGTCGTGGAGCATTGGGGCGAGGGACGCCTGCTCGAGTTCATGGCGCCAAGCCTTCCCCAGACCGAGCTCGCTCGGCGGCTGACCGGTACCTTGGAGCGGCATTCTGCGAGCCCCGCGATGGCCGCTGCACTAGTTGAGGGCATGCGGCGGATCGACCTTGGCGGCATCCTTGCCGCCCTCGATCGGCCGACCCTCGTGATGCACCGTGCCGATGAGGTGTGGCCGGTCGAGGCTGCGCGCGATGTCGCCAACCGGGTAAAGGGGGCGCGGTATGTCGAGCTTGACGGCGCCGACCACTGGTGGTGGGTTGGCGATCAAGAGGCTCTGGTGGGCGAGGTCGAAGAGTTCCTCGTGGGTACCCGCGATGCGCAGCGCGCCGAGCGCCTTCTCGCGACTGTTCTGTTCACCGACATCGTCCGGTCGACGGAGGTGGCGGCCGAGCTCGGCGATTCCGCATGGCGCGCACTACTCGGTCGCCACGACAACTTCGTCCGTGAGCAAATCGCGCGGTTCCGCGGCCGCGAGATCAAGGCCACCGGTGACGGCTTTCTCGTCACCTTCGACGGTCCGGCTCGCGGTGTTGAATGCGCCCGAGAGATCGCCCGAGGCGCCAAGGACCTCGGGATAGAGATACGGGCGGGAGTCCACACCGGCGAGTGCGAGCTGATCGGTGACGACGTCGGCGGGATGGCTGTCCACATCGGCGCCCGAATCGCCGCGCTCGCTACTCCAGGGGAGGTCCTCGTTTCCGGGACCGTGAGGGACCTTGTCTTGGGCTCGCACCTGAGCTTCGAAAACCGGGGCTCACAGCTACTAAAGGGGGTTCCGGGGGAGTGGACCCTCTGCGCCCTCGCCGAGGGTGACTCCCGAGCGGCACTTATCGGCGAGAACCTCGATGCGCCGGACCGGCCACCGATACTGCAGCGGGTCTTGGCCGGCGTTGGGGCTCGGCAACCCGGCTTGACCGAGCGAGTCGTCGCCTTCAGCCGTCGACGATCAGGGCGAAGCACCTAAGCATGCGCCTCAGGGTGGGTGGGGGTTTGACAAAAGACGTTCCCAACGCCGTTCCCACGCAGAGTCACTTCCCCTCGAACTCGGTTGAACAAGCCGTCTGAATAGAAGTTGCGCCCGACTCAAAAACCGTTATAGGCGTTTTCTCGTCTATCGAGGGTTCGAATCCCTCCCTCTCCGCTGCCGAACCTATTTCGATCCGGGTCCGACGTTTGAGGCGGCAGGCCGCGACGACAGCCACCCGGCTTACCCCTGGCGAAGACGGTAGAAGCGCGGGTTTGCCCTCCTCACCCACCCGGGTGCGCCGGTCACGTCCATTGGCTCCTCGTCGATCACTCTCCATTCCGGGTAGGCGGCCTCGATGTCACCTCGGCTTGCGCCGCGCGGCATGGGCCCTCGGCGACCCGGCGCGAAGGCGGTCATCAGCAACGTCGCGCCACGCGCCGCGACGGCGGTCACCTCGCGACCCATGGCGTGGCGCTGCTCGTCCGACAGTTCGTCGTGGAAGAGCCCGAAGTCGAGTAGGAGGGGGTAACCGGAACCGACACCCGTTTCCCCGAGCCTCGTCACGTCGCCCTTGACGAGTTGCACCTCGACGCCCGCATCTTGCGCCCGCTCGCGGGCCATGCGCAGGGCCTTCGGGACGAAGTCGACGCCCGTGACTTGCCACCCTCGCTCAGCCAGCGTCACGGCCCAGATCCCGCTGCCGCAGCCGACGTCAAGTACCTGCCCATACGGCGGTTCGCGTCCTTCTTCCTCGCGGGCGAAAAGCGCCGCGACCTGGTCGGCGACCGGCGACTTGCCCATCTGCTCCCACGGCGTAAGGCCGACTGCGTAGAGGATCCGGTAGGCAAGGCTCATGTCGTCCTCCTCAATGTCGTAGCCGACCTCTGGCGGCCCGGCCGGCGGCACATTCCGCGCGACACGGAAGTGTCGCATTCATGAGTCGACGATCTGCGCCAGCTATACGCCTCACTCGAGAGCGTTCCCAAGGGCGTTCCCATGGAGCGCGTGGTCGCCCAGGCATCGCTTGGGTAAACCAGGCACGGGATCTCACAGTCGACTCGAAAACCGTTATAGGCGTTTTCTCGTCTATCGAGGGTTCGAATCCCTCCCTCTCCGCTGAGTAGCTCTGGCCCATGACCTCGATCGACCTCACCACCGCCGCTCCGCAAGAGATCTACGAGGCCGTCAAGGCGATGGACTCGGATGAGTTCGACGGCTTGATGGAGGAACCCGAGAGCCGCGATCTCATCACCCGGGCGCTCGTCGGCCACATGGCTGGGCTGTTCCGGCCCGAGAAGGCCGGCGACCTGGAGGCCGTGATCCACGTGAAGCTCTGGGACAAGCCGGGCGGTGGCTACGACCACTTTGAGATGCGCATCGCCAATGGGACCTGCGTCATCTCTGAGGAGCCCGGCGAGGACGCTCAGATGACGCTCAAGATCCGGCCCAAGGACCTACGGGCGATGCTTGCGGGCGAGACCGGGCCCCGCCGGCTCGCGATGCGCCGAAAGCTCACGGTGCTCGGCGACCTGAAGCTCGGCGCTCGGTTGCCGGACCTGTTCGCGTTCTAGCCGTCACGGACGCGCCCGGGTGCCGTTCGGCAGCTCGATAACACGGCCGTCGAAATCCACCACGTAGAGGTTGCGGCGCTTGAAGTTGCGGTTGCCGTGGCCGATGGCGACGGCGCTCGCCATACCCAGGCCCGAGGCCACCACGCAGCCGGTCCCCTCGCGGTCGATGCGCCACAGCTCGCCGAACAGGTTGGCCGTGACGAAGAGGTTGCCGCGGCGGTCGCGGACCATCCCGTCGGGCCCGGCGGCGGTGTCTTCCGCCGGCGCGGTGAAGAACTCCTCGACCGTGGCGTTATCGATCGAGACACGTTTGACCGCAGCGGGCTGGAAGGTCTGAGCCACGTAAAGCCAGCGCTGGTTGGGGCTGACCGCCATCCCGTTCGAGCTGATGACGCTTGCCCAGACGTTCTCGACCGTGCCATCCGGAGCGACGCGATCGACGCCGATGCCGAAGTCATCCGACGCGAACATGGTGCCGTCGTTGGCCCTCGCAACGCCATTCGCCATCGCCAGACCGTCGGCGTAGAGCTCGGACTCGCCTGTGCGTCGGTTGATCTGGAGGAGCCCGGCCTGCGGGTCGAGCGTGCCCGTGGTCCCGCCCAGGATCGAGTTTCCGTAGCCCATAAGGATGTCGCCCGAGTCGTCGAAGGCGAGCCCGCCTGGCGAGGCGACCCCCGTGACGAGCGGCCGCGGCTTGGCGCCCTCGTGGCGGAGCTTCAACAGGCTTCCACCCGCCGCTGAAGACGTGTAGTAGAGATGCCCGCGGCCGTCGATGATCGCCGACTCGAGCGTGCCCTGTCCGATGAGGATGTCGCGAGGCGTGGAAGCGTGTCTGGCAGTCGGGCAGCGCGTGCGCGGCCGGTGCAGCGCCGAGCGCGACCGCGCAGGCGAGTGCGGCGATATGACCCCCACGGCGCATGACCCGGAACCTTAGGGTCGAGAGAGGGGTGCCGCGCCGGTTCAGGTCAAGATGCGCTCTGCGAGTCGATCCACTTCAGGATTGCTTTGCCGCCGTGGATCACAGTGCCATCTGCCAGCACGAGCGTCGGCAGCTTCTCATCGCCCGTCGCCTCGCGGAGTTCGTCCCTCGAGCCCTTCCTGAGGAACGGAATCGGGTTCCCGTGGCCACCAAACACCTTGTCGTACTCGATTCCAGCTTCCTGAAACGCGGTCTGGACTCGCGCGCATGGATGGAAGCGAGGCCCTTCCATGTCTCCATCGCAGACCCACAGGGTCGGCTTTTGCTCGATCGCACTCATGAGGGCCAGAAGTCCTCTTCCATCTCGACGTCTTCGCGCACGTCGTCCACTCGCACGGAGCAGAGAATGACTTCGGCATCCGAATCCGTGTCGTTGTGGATGGAGCGAACGGCCTGGGGTGCGATGCGCACCGCGGTCTTCGGCCCGGCCTCAAAGACGTCATCGCCGACCTTGAAGGTGACCGTGCCCGAGACGACGAACATGATCTCTTCCTGGGTCTTGTGCTTGTGGCCGTAGCTGCCGCGTCCGCCGGTTCCGGGCGGCATCAGGCGCCAGGAAAACGAGACCTGCTCCGAGTCCACCGCGCCACCGAACGAACGCAGCTCGCCGAAGCCCGGGTACTCGGCCATGTAGTCCTGGGCCTCCTCACGTTTGGCGACCGAATAGTCAGTGCTCATGCCATCTCTCCTCTCACCGGCGCGGTTGGCGCCGTTGCTTCGTCTTCCATCGTTTCACCAATTGCCTCCGGCTCGGCTTTCGGACCACCTCGAAGCCTGAAGGTCAAGATCGCGAGCCCTGCGATCGCAACCAGGATCGGGGCGCCGCCCTGGATCGCCAGGGTCCCCCTCGCGCCAATGGCTTCGACGAGGAAGGCGCCGAGCGCAAGCGCGCCGAGCTCGGCTCCGTTTCGCAGCGCGTTGTAGGCGGCGCCGGAGCGCCCATGCGCGTTCGCAGGCGTGCGCTCGTGGATCAGGGTGCGGACCAGGACGTTCTTCGTGCCGTGGCCGATGCCGCCGACCAGGTAGCAGCCGACCGCGAGCGGCAGCGAGAGCAGGATCGTCTGGACGGAGAGGCCGGCGCCCTGGACCATGATCATCACCATCGCCATCGACGCGAGCGATGTCGATCCGATGCGCGAGGAGACGAACAGCGCCCCGGCGGCCATTCCGAGCGTCCAGGCTGTCATCACGGCGCCGTACCCAAAGTCGCCTGCGTTGAGGTCATCGGTCACGTAGAAGACCTCCGCCGTCGCCACACCGGTCATCAAGAGGAGCGTCACGAAGGTCACGCCCATCATGAGCCGCAGGACCGGGTCGTGCCCGAGGATCTCGAAGCCGCCGCGAACCTCGTGCTCCTCACCCTCTTCGTGGGCCGAGGCGGGCCGGCGGCGAACCGAGAGCATCCACGCCGCCACGGCCACCGCCGCGAACGTCAGGGCGTTGATGGCAAGCGCGATTTCGATCCCGCCGGCGCCCGCCAGGGCACCACCGACGATGGGCCCGATCGTCATGCCCATGTAGCGGGCGGTCTCGACGTGGCCGTTCAGGAGCTTCAGCCGCTCGCCTGACGCGACTGAGCCCGTTAGGGCGAACTCGGCCGGCGACGAGAAGGCGTTGACCGTGCCGAGCACCGCGACCAACGCGATGATCGCCGCGACCGAGTCTGTGGCGAGGATCAGCGTGGCAGCGACCACCGCCTGGACCAGGGAGGCGATGATCAGCAATCCCCGCGTCTCGACCCGGTCGATGAGCTTGCCGGCGGGCGAGGAGAACAGCACCATTGGCCCCCACAGCGCGACGAAGAGGCCTGAGACCGCCCATCCCGACCCTGAGGTCTCGGAGACGAGCGCCGCCAGCGGGATCAGGGCGAGAAAGTCACCGCCCGCCGACAGCCCCACGGCGCCGACGAGAAGCCTGGAATCTCGTTTGCCCCCATCCGCGTTCATCGGACCTACAGTGTCTTTTCTCCGAAGAACGTTGCGATCGGATTTCCGTTGAAGTTCTCGATCGGCTCGTAGCCCGCCTCCTGGTACATCCGCCGCGCACCGTGCTGATCTGGCCCGGTGTCGAGCCGGGCGCGCTCGTAACCGAGCTCGCGCGCCGCGTCCTCGAGCGCGACCAGGAGCTCGCGGCCCCTGCCCCCGTTTCGGGCCTTGGGCACCACGTACATGCGCTTGATCTCGCACGCGCCTTCGCCGAGGTCCTTGATGCCGCCACCGCAGACCGCAATGCCGGACTCGTCGAAACCGACCAGGAACAGCCCTCCGGGCGGCCCTAGCTCCTTGGGCCCGGCCTTCGGCATCTCGGGGCCATCGAGAACGACGCCCGTGTACATCGTCGCGATCTCCTCGCGCATGGCGACGACAAGTGAGCGCGCGGGCTCCTCTTCGAGCGGAATTGGGCGGAACGTGATCGGCATGGCATCTAGCGTAGGCTGAATCCATGGCTGAACCTGCGCTCACAGGACACTGCGGATGCGGGGCTGTGCAGTTCGAGATCGACGAGCCGCTCGAGGCCGCCGGCTACTGCCACTGCACCCGCTGTCAACGCCGCACCGGCGGCAGCGCCTCGGCGAGCGCGCGCGTTGCCCCAGGCTCACTGCGAGTGGTCGCAGGCGAGGAGCACCTGCGCGCCTGGGAGCCCGAGGGAGGCTTCGCCAAGGTCTTCTGCGCCGAGTGTGGATCCGCGCTCTTCGGCAGGGCGCCAGGCTCGGAAGAGCACTCGCTCGTCCGGATGGGCGTGATCGACGGCGATCCCGGCATGCGAATGATGGGCCACCAATACGTCGCGAACGCGGCGGTGTGGGAGCCCATCCCGGACGACGGCCTTCCGCGCTTCGACGGTCCCTTCCCGTCGCCTGACTGACGGGAGGTGAGGGGATGAAGTTCTCAATCCCCGCCCTCCGACCGCTCAGATTCCGCGACTTCCGTCTCTTGTGGACGGGTCTTGCGGTCTCGCTGGCGGGGGACGGAATGTGGCTGGTCGCCCTGGCGTGGCAGGTCATCGAGCTGGACGGAGGTCCCATCCAGCTCTCGATCGTCGCCACGGCGTACAGCATCGGGCTGATCGGGTTGATGCTCCCCGCAGGCATCATCGCCGACCGGCTCCCGCGCCGTGCCGTGATGTTGAGCGCGGACCTCCTGCGAGCGGCGACTGTCGCCGTGGTCGCCGTGCTGTCCGTAACCGACGCGCTCGAGCTGTGGCACCTGGCGCTCGCGAGCGGCCTGATTGGAATCGGCGAGGCGCTCTTCATTCCTAGCTACACGGCGCTGGTGCCGCAGCTTCTTCCCGACGATCAGATCCTCGCGGCGAACGGGCTCGAGGGCATGCTGCGTCCGCTCGCCCAGCAGGCGGTCGGTCCGGCGGTGGGCGGACTCGCGGTCGCTCTGCTCGAACCCGGGCTCGCCATCGGCATGGCGGCGGCCGCATTCATATTCTCGGCAGCCTGCCTCTCTCTGATACGGACCGACACGTGGCCGGCGCGCTCGTACGAGGAGCCGACGTCCGCGCTGTCCGATCTGCGCGAAGGGATCTCGTACGTGCGGCGAACGCCGTGGCTCTGGGCAACACTGATCTTCGCCTTCGTTGCCGTGTTCTTCTTCGTCGGTCCGTTCGAGGTGCTGACGCCATTCGTGATCTCTGACCGGGTCGGGGGTGGGCCGGTCGAGTACGGGATGCTGCTCGCCACTTTCGGCATCGGCTCGGCCATCGGCGCCCTAGGCATCTCGTCACGCCCGCTTCCGCGCCGGTACTTGACGGTGATGCTCTGGGTGTGGGGCCTTGGCCTCCTGCCGCTCGCGCTCTTCGGCATCGTGACCGAGCTCTGGATTCTCCTCGCCGTTGCGATGGTCGTCGGCATCACAGAGGGCATCGGGACGGTCATTTGGGGAACGCTCCTCCAGCGCCGGGTTCCCGACGCGCTGCGCGGGCGTGTCTCGAGCCTCGACTTCTTCATGTCGCTTGCGCTGCTGCCGGCATCGATGGCGCTTGCGGGCCCCGCGGCAGAGGCGTTCGGGATCACCGCCGTTTTCGTAGTGGCCGGCGTTGTCTCGGCGGTCGCCGCTCCGGTCATGTTCCGCCTCGGCCGGCTCCGCGAGGACGAGCTCGCGCACCCCCTCAGCTGATGGACGCCCTCGAGGTCATCCTCGTCGCGGTGGGCGTCACCGCCGGCGCCACGCTTCAATCGGCGATGGGCTTCGGCTTTGCCCTGGTGGCCGGCCCGGCGGTCTTCGCCGTCGCCGAACCTGCCGAGGCGATCACCATCCTGATCGCGCTGGGGACGGCTTTGAACCTCCTGATCATGGTTGCCGAGCGGCGCCCGTCGGAGGTCCAGCAGAGCGAGGTGGTGCGCATCCTCCTGTGGGCCGCGCCGGGGGTCGTCGCGGGGATCTTCATCCTGATCGCCCTCTCGAAGCCGACGCTTCAGGTCATCGTTGGGGTCTGCGTGATCATTGCCGTCGCGATCCAGGCCAGGACGCCACAGAAGGGTGCCAGCGCTGGGAATCCCGTCGGGCGCGCCGGCGCAGGCCTCGCTGCCGGCACCCTCACGACCACGACGGCGACGGCGGGGCCGCCCCTGGTCCTGTTCCTCCAGAGCAAGGGAGTGCGCCCCGAGGAGTTCCGCGACACCATGGCCGCCCTGCTCCTCGGCCTCAACGTCATGGGAGCGATTGCGCTTGTCGCCGCGGACGGCCGCGCCGAGTTGCCGAACCTCGCGATCCTGGCGGTGCTCGTATGGATGGTCGTTGTCGGCCGCTCGGCGGGGCGCATCCTCTTCGACCGCTTCGATCAGCACTCGTTTCGCGTGGCGGGCCTCGGCCTGATCGTGGTCTCGGGCCTCGCCAGCATCGTCGCCGGGGTCGTGGGCGGATAGCGTCCGGACCATGAGCGCGTCACGCGACGGTTATGAGATCTCGGGCGATAAGTCACGGCTCGACATCGACGTGATCTGGGGCTTTCTGAGCACCGCATACTGGTCGCCCGGCGTGGAGCGCGATGTGGTCGAGCGCTCGATCGAGGGGTCCACGGTGTTCGGCCTCTATGCGCCCGACGGCACCCAGGCCGGGTTCGCCCGCCTGGTCACCGACGGCGCAACGTTCGCGTGGCTGGCGGACCTCTTCGTCCTCGGGGAGCACCGCGGCAAGGGCCTGGGCGTCCGCCTTGCCGAGGCAGCTGTCGCCGAGTCAGAAAGGCTCGGCCTGCGCGCGACGATGCTCGCCACGAAGGACGCACACACCATGTATGAGCGGTTCGGCTTTGAGCCTTTGCCGCCCGGCAGGTACATGCGCCGCTCGAGCGACTAGCTCAGGAGCGCTCGAGCACCTCGGCCAGCCGCGGCTCGCCGCACGCCCGCATCACAAGCGCCAGGCGCGAGGCCGCCACCGCGCCGTCGGGGCTGGCGAGCCCTTCGGCGTTCGCGAGGATCTCGCCCGCGCGCCCGAAGCCGATCGCGGGCCGGCTCGCCAGCAGGCGGCCGCTCCAGCGAACCGCGGCCCGCTCGTACCGGTCGGGGTCCTGGTCGCGGATGAGGAGCAGGATGCGGAGCGCATCTTCGAGCTCGATCCGCGTGCACTCCACCGCCGCGAGCCGCACCAACTCGAGGTTGCCCCGCTCGATCGCGCGAAGAAGTCGGGAGCGGGGAGAGCCGGCGGCGGTCACGAACACATGTTCGCATCCGAGTCAAGGGTGCCGCGGATCGCGAACGTCCGACGCCGAGTCCCTACAGGGGGTGTATCGGGACGCTCGTCTCGGCGCGCCAGCGCGAACGTCCCGCGCCGAGTCCTATAGGGGGTGCTGCGGGACGTCCGTCGATTTGACCACGGAACTCGACCTCAAGGCCCTTTGGGGCGTGGTCGGCCCGTGGACGATGCGAACGATGGGGATGGTGGAGCAGATCGCCGCAAGGCTCTGTTAGGGTCGCCTTATTAGGTACCCCTAACTCTCGATCTTTTGGAGGATCTGAACACGTGAAGCTTGGAATCAGAAGTGCCGTCGGCGGCAGGCGCCGTCGGCTTGGCCTTTGTCGCTGCCGGATGCGGCGATGACGACTCGGACACCGAGTCGGACTCGGGCTCGGAGGAGTCGAGCGTTGATCTCGCAGCCGTCGAGACATATCTGACCGATCACTCCGCGGAGCTCCTGGAGCAGGTCACGATCCTTCAGGAGAAGGGTCAGGAGTACTACGACCTCGCCGAGTCCTACGACTTCGACTACGAGGCGATGATGAAGGAGTCGGGCGATGAGGTTCAATCGCTGATGACCGATTCGCAGGAGGCGTTCGAGGCCGCCAATCCCGCCTACGAGGAGATGGAGGGGATCGTCGCCGGCGTTCCGCGCCTCGCGCAGTACGACGTCGACATCGACGCCGGAAGCGACGCCTCGGACCCCGAGAGCGCGGTTTCGTTCTCACTCGAGTTGCCGGATGGCGAAATGCTCGAGCAGCCGGGCAACCTCTTCTTCGTCACCGAGACCTCGCTCTACGGGACGAACCCCGACTTCCTGGCCGACGTGCCCCAGGACGTGGACGGAGACGGCAAGGAGGAGGACCTGGAAGGGATCCCGGACGCGAACATCTACCTCGGGGCCGTGAACGAGTTCCTCTCGCCAGGCTGAGTCGCTTGATGCGGACGCGCAGGCATTCGAGGCGACCGAGTCCGACGCGCTCACCGCGATCACGGTGATGACGCCGACGATGAGCGAGTACTTCGAAGCGTGGAAGAACTCGGCGTTCATCGCTGGCGAGGACGCGTCCGAGCTCGGGTTCGTCGCGACCTCGCGCCTGTCCGACATCGCGGACATCCTCGAGGGCATCGTCTTCGTCTATGACGAGATCGAGCCTGTGATCGCCGAGGAGTCGCCCGAGCAGGCCGAGCAGACCGGCCAGGAGCTCGCCGACCTCCTCGCTTACGTCGAGGACATTCGGGACCGCGAAGAGCAGGGCGAGACGTTCTCTGCGGAGGACGCTGACACCCTCGGCTCGCAAGCCCAGCGCCAGGCGGAGGCAATCGCCGGCCAGGTAACCCAGGCGGCCGAGCAGCTCGGAATCGAGATCCAGGACGCGTGAGCTTGACCCAGACGGGGCCGGCACCTCGCCAGCCGGCCCTGTCTGGTCTACTCTTAGGGCTCCCTAATTCGGGAACCCTGAGCGTGAGAATCATTCGCCTGGCTACAGCCCTCGTACTCGCAGCGCTCTCGGTCTTGGCGTTCGCGCAGGCATCGGAGGCCAAAGCCCCGTATGAGCACGCCGACGCGATCGCCGCGGACCTCTTTGACGCTCGCTCCAGCCTGATCCTCGACGGCGGCATGCAGGCGGCCGATGACGTGGCCGATGCCCGCCTCGCCCTCTCAGGTGTGCTCGCTGCCGGCCTTCGCAAATCCTCGCCGGAGAACCTCAAGGCGCTCGAAGCAGCCCTCGAAGACGCCAAGCAGGCCGTCGCCCAAGGTGACGAGGTCGCTCTGGCTGCCGCCCGGGGCGAGGCTCTGGCCGCGCTTCGCCACGGCGCCTACGACGTTACGATCGACGCGACCGCCGCCGGCCAGGTCGAGCGCGCACGCGCATGGCTCCTGATCCGCGACTTCCGCCAGATCACCCGCTTCACGCGCCCGGGCGTCGACGCCACCAGCGCGCTTGACGATCTCGAGGCCGGCGAGATCACCGCCGACGAAGCGGTGCTCAGCGTTCGCAAAGACCTCTACGACGCGTATCAGACGCGCCTCACCACCTTCCTCGACGAGGCCTACCAGGCCTCGGATCGCGGCTACGACGCGACCCTGGCCGAGAGCGCCGCCCTCGCCAATGGCTACTGGCAGATCATCTCGCCCGAGTTCGAGTCGCAGCGCTCCGCAGACGAGCGCAAGGAGGTCGACGAGACGTTCGCGGCCATCGCCGCCGACGCCCGTCGCGGCGACGACCAAGACTTCCTTGCTGACCGCGACGAGGTGCTGGCGCAGATCGACGGCTTCACCGCGGCTCCGTTCACCCCCGAGGAAGAGGCTCGCCGCGCCCAGCAGTTCATCCGCTTCTTAGACCTCGTTCCCATCGAGTACGACCGCGGCACCAACGACGGCGAGGTCACGCTCGCCTTCGAGATCCAAGAAGCGGTTGCCTTCTCTGAGGCGGCGCAGGAGGCATTCACGGACCTTGAGCCGACGCTCAGGGAGATAGACGAGGCCGCCGCTGCCGAGATCGAGGATGCGCTGGTCGAGCTCGAGGCCATCTCCAAGGCCGCGAACGAGGGCGGCGAGGTCGCTTCGCAGGAGGAGATCGAGGCCATCCACGAGACCGCCTCGACGGGCTTCGAGGAGATGGCCCCAGAAGAATGGCTCGAGTCGAGCTCCGAGGCGGACTTCGACCTGGTTGACATCAGCCTCGACCAGATGGAGGCCGCAGTCTCGGCCGGCGAGCGCGAGCAGGCCGAGCAGGCCCGCCTATCCGCATACGCGTTCTTCGAGTTCGGCCCCGAGCGCCTGTTGCGCGCGCTCGACCCGGCGCTGACGCAGGAGATCGAGGGCTACATCTGGTTCGGCGCCAACGACACGTCTGGGCTCGCCGAGCTGATCGCCGACGACGACACGACCGCCCGCGACGTGCGCGACACGCGCCTCGTGCTGGACGAGGCCCTGGAGCAGGCGCGCGGGACCACAGGCGAAGGCGCAAGCGACGCTACGGTGATCACGAACGCCGCCCTCATCGTCTTCCGCGAGGGCCTGGAGGCGATCCTGATCATCGCGGCCATCACCGCCAGCTTGGTCGGCGCACGCCGTCGCCTGAGACAGCCCATCATTCGCGGTGCGCTACTGGGCCTGCCCGCGTCCGCCCTGCTGTTCCTGATCGCGGTCCTCCTGCTCGACCAGCTCTCCCAGTACGGGGAGAAGCTCGAGGCGGTGGTCGGAATCATCGCCGTCGCCGTCTTGATCCTCGTCTTGAACTGGTTTTTCCACAAGGTCTATTGGACCGAGTGGATCGCGTCGCACCGCAAGCGCTCGCAAGAGCTCACGGGCGCGATGATCGGTGGCGCCGTCGGTGGCGCGACGGTCCTCGGCCTCTACTTCCTCGGCTTCACCAGCGTCTTCCGCGAAGGATTCGAGACCGTTCTCTTTCTGCAGGCCCTCCAGCTCGAATCCGGAACGCCGATCGTCCTCGCAGGCGTCACCTTGGGCCTTCTGGGCGTTGCGGCGATCGGGACCCTCACCTTCAAGCTCGAGCAGAAGCTCCCCTACAAGCGGATGCTGATCGTTACCGGCGTTTTGATGTCACTCGTCCTGGTGGTCATGGTCGGCAACACGCTTCGGACGCTGCAAGGCGTTGGGTGGCTCTCGATCACGCCAATCGACGTCGAGTTCCCGCTGTGGATGGGCACGTGGCTGGGAATCTTCCCGACCTGGGAGACGCTCGGCGGACAGCTCGCCGCGTTCGCCTTCGTGATCGGCAGCTACTACGCCGCCGAGTGGGTCCGCAAGCGCCATGTACGCCGCGCGCTCGCCAATGCCAGGACTAACCTCGATGGGATCCCAAGTGATGAGCCAAGCAATGGAAATGGAACACCTATTCGACTCGGTGATCGGAACGGTCACGCTCCGCGCAAGCGACCCGAGCCTTCTCAAGAACTTCTACGAGCTGGGGATCGGGCTCGAGACGACAGCAAGTAACGGGCCGGTAGCCGAGCTTTCTGGCGCGCCCGACCAGCCGCTGATCCGCCTCGACTCCTCGGCCGCCGCGGGAGCCGAGCCGGTGCGAGTCCCGCACACAGGTCTCTTTCACACCGCTTTCCGCTATCCGGACCGCTCATCGCTTGCGGCTGCCGTGGCACGAACGACCAAAGTCGCGCGAGAGTTTCAAGGCGCTTCGGACCACGGCGTCTCAGAAGCGGTCTACTTCGCCGACCCCGAAGGGAACGGCATCGAGCTCTACCGGGACCGTCCATTCGAGGAGTGGCCGCAGGCCGAGCCAGGACAGGTCGGCATGTTCACCGCGCCGCTTGACCTACCCGCGTTGCTCCAAGAGGCGGGCGACGCAGTGGCGCCCGACATCGGCCACATCCACCTGATGACCTCAGATATCCCCAGCACGCTTGGGTTCTGGCGCGACGCGGTTGGGCTCGACGAGCGCCAGCGCTTCGGCCCGAGCGCCGTGTTCCTGGCAGAGGGCCTCTATCACCACCACATCGGCGCGAACTCGTGGCACTCGGCCGGCGCGAGCCCGGCACCCGCGGACCGCCCGGGCCTGGAGTCGTTCGAACTCAGGCTGCGGAACAGCACCGCGGTCGACGCGGCAGCGGACAGCCTCGAGCGTGCGGGCGTTCCTGTCGAGCGATCCGACGGAACCGTCGCCTTCAGCGACCCGGACTCAAACCGGGTCGTTCTTACCGTCCGCTGAGCGCAGGCGCTCCGCTGCCTCGATGGCCTCGGGGTCGTGGAGGTGGCACTCGACGATCGCGCCTCCGACCTCGAGCGTGCGCGGCTCGACCGGCTGGTGGAACTGAACGTGGGCGCCGTCTTCTGAGGTGGAGGTGCTCTCGACGCCCTTCCAGAAGGGATCCTCGGGATCCTGGGCCCTGAGGCGGCCGATCATGCTGCCGGCATCCTCCGGGCTCCGTTCGGCCCCCGGCTCGAGGACCGCCTCGGTGGACGGAATGTCGAGCTCGTCCAGGTCGCCCACGAGCTCGCGCTCCTCCTCGAACTCGGCCTCCGAGAGCTTCGTCCAGCGCGCCTCGAGCATCGCGCGAAGGTCGCGGCTTTCCCACCCGCAGACCTCGAACGCCTTCGGGCAGCGTGGGTGGAAGTTGCAGCCGAGCGGCGGTTGAACCGCGTCGGGGACCTCGCCGCGGGGCAGGTCGCGCGGCACGGTGCGCGTCGGGTCGGGGTCCGGGATAGCGCGCAGCAACGCCTGCGTGTAGGGATGCTTGGGGTCTGCGTAGATCTCCTCGGCGGGTCCCTGCTCGACGATTCGGCCGAGGTACATGATCGCGATGCGATCGCAGAAGAACTTGGCGGTCGCGAGGTCGTGGGTGATGTAGACGTATGTGAGGTTGAGCTCATCCTTGAGCTCCAGCATCAGCTCCAGGATCTTCGCCCGCACGCTCATGTCAAGCATCGAGATCGGCTCGTCGGCGATCAGGACGTCCGGCTCCAGGATGATCGCCCTGGCCAACGCCACGCGCTGCTTCTGGCCTCCGGAGAGGTCTCCTGGGTACTTGCTCAAGAACTGGCTGGCTGGCGCGAGCCCGACCCGCTCGAGCGCGGCCACGACCTTGGCGTCAGCCGCGTCCGAGTCGTCAGCCATGCCGTGGAACTTGAGAGGATCTTTCACGGCGGCGCCGATCGTCATGGCCGGGTTGAGCGAGGCGTGCGGGTCCTGGAAGACGATCTGGAGGCGTTTGCGGAGCTCGCGGAAGCGCTTCTCACCGATGCCGGCAATCTCCTGGCCGTCGAATGTGATGGAGCCACCCTCCGCCTCCACCAGGCCCAGGAGCGTGCGGCCGAGCGTCGTCTTGCCCGAGCCGGACTCGCCCACGACGCCCAGGACTTCGCCGCGGCGGACGTCGAACGAGGCGCCGTCGACGGCCTTGACGGATCCGGACTCGCGCCCGCGCAAGCGGTCGAGGAACGAGCCGCGTACGCCATACGTGGCGCGCAGCTCGCGTACCTGGAGGAGGGGCTCGCCGCCGTTGGCGCTCATGCTTCCTCCGCCGTGGCGATCTCTTCGCGTACGAGCGGCTCCTTGCCGCCCTCGGGAATCTCGTCCTCGGGACCGTGGAGCCAGCACTCAACGCGCTGGCCGGAATCGGTCGTGACCTCCACGGGGAACTTGCCGGCGCACACCTGCATCGCGTCGGGGCAGCGCGGGTGGAAGCGGCACCCCGGCGGCGGATCGACGAGGTCGGGCGGCGCGCCGGGGATGTAGTTGAGGCCCTCGGTCTGTAGCGAGATGATCGAGCGAAGAAGCTCGCGCGTGTAAGGGTGCGCCGGCTTGGCGAATACCTGGCGCGCCTCGCCGTCCTCGACGATCCGGCCCGCGTACATGACCGCGACGCGATCGCACGCCTCGGCGACGATGCCCAGGTTGTGAGTGATCAGAAGAAGCGCCGCGTCGAAGTTCTTCCGCAGGTCGGAGAGGATGCCCAGGATCTGCGCCTCGACGATCACGTCGAGCGCGGTGGTCGGCTCGTCGGCGACGACGACCTTCGGCTCCAGGACCAGCGTCAGCGCGATCATGATCCGCTGGCGCATGCCGCCCGAGAACTCGTGCGGGTACTGGCCAAAGCGCGTGGGAGGGATGCCCATGCCCGCCAGTGACTCCAGGGAGCGGACTCGCATCTCATCCTTTGAGAGCCCGGGCTCATGGGCCTTGAGCGTCTCGAAGAAGTGCTGCTCGACCGAGATCAGTGGGTTCAGACGGGTCATCGGCTCCTGGAAGATCAGGCCGAGCTCGGGACCGCGCATCTGACGCATTTCCTTTGGCCCCACCTCGGTCAGGTCGCGTCCGCCGTAGAGCACCTGTCCCGAGATGCCGGCGCTATCGGGCGCGAGGCCCAGGAGCGCGCGGCCCAGGGTCGACTTGCCGCACCCCGATTCCCCGACGAGCCCCAGCGTCTCGCCTGGGCGGATGTCCAAGCTGACGCCGTCGACTGCGCGCACCGGGTCGTGCTCGGTCCCGTACCAGACGCGGAGGTTCTTGGCTTGAAGTACAGGCTCACGCACGGCTCGGCTCCTCCTCGGCCGGGGCCTCTTCGTCCATCTTGGGCTTTCGAAGACGGCGTGCGCGGACCACGGGGTTGAGCACGTCGTTGAGCCCCTCGCCGACCAGCGTGAAGCCGGTCACAAGGAGGACGATCGCCATTCCGGGGAAGAGGCCGGTCCACCAGATTCCTGCGCCGGCGTCGTCAATCGCTCGGTTGAGGTCGTAGCCCCACTCGGCCGCCTCGGTGGGCTGGATGCCGTAGCCCAGGAATCCCAGCGCCGCGAGGGTCAGGATCGCGTCGGCAGCGTTCAAGGTCGCGAGCGCGGGCACGTTCTGGATCACGTTCTGGAGCACGTAACGGCGGATGATCGTGAAGCGCGATGCGCCCAGGGCACGCGCAGCCTCGACGTAGGGCTCCTCGCGAACGCTGATCACGTGGTTGCGGACGACGCGGAAGTACTGGGGTATGTAGACCGCAGTGATTGCAAGCGCCGCGGTGACGACTCCCTGGCCGAGCTTGTCCGAGAGGAGGAACGCGATCACGATCGCCAGCAGGAGGTAGGGGAACGCGAACAGCGCGTCCATGAAAAGGACCAGCCAGCGGTCGAGCTTGCCGCCCACGTAACCGGAGATCAGGCCCAGAGGCACGCCGATGGTGAGCGAGAAGATGAGCGCCAGGACGACCACCTCGATCGCGGTCCGCGAGCCCCAGATCACGCGCGAGAGGACGTCGGTGGACTGGACCGTCGTGCCGAAGAGATGGGAGCTGTCGGGCGCTCCTTGCTTCGGGAAGCGCACGCCGTCAGCGGATACCTGGTCGAAGCCGTACGGCGCGATCCACGGCGCGAAGACCGCGAGGATCACGAAGAAGACGACGATGACCACTCCCGAGAAGAGGATCCAGCGGGGCATGCCGGTCGCCTTGAAGAACGGTTTGAGGATCGTGGGCGTCCTCATCTAGTACCTCACCCTCGGGTCGATGAAGGCGTTGATCAGGTCAATTACGAGCGAGACGACCACGACCGCAAGGGCGAAGATCGTGATGATTCCCTGGACGGCGATGTAGTCGCGCTCGTTCAGATAGCGCACGAGCTCCGCGCCGATCCCCGGCCAGTTGAACGTCTGCTCGGTCAGGACGGCGCCGCCCAGGAGGATCGCGAACTGAAGGCCGGCCACGGTGACCACGGGGACCATGGCGTTGCGGAACGCGTGCTGGACCACCACGCGCCGCTCCGGGATGCCGCGAGCGCGTGCCGCCTCCACGTAGTCGCCGCGCATCGTCTGCAAGAGGTTCACGCGCACCAGGCGGATCAGCACGCCGGAGATCAGAAGGCCCAGCGTGACCGCGGGCAGGATCAGGTGCTTGAGCACGTCCCAGAAGGCGTCCCAGTTGCCGGTGATGAGCGTGTCGATCAAATAGAAGTGCGTCACCTTGTCGAGATCGAACTCGACGATGGGGCTGGCCCGGCCGGAGCTCGGTAACCAGCCCAGCTCGCCGGCGAACAGGAGCTGTGCCAGGTACCCGGTGAAGAAGACGGGCGCGGCATAGACGATGATGCCGAACATCCGGCCCGAGAAGTCGATCCAGGTGTCCCGGTAATAGCCGGCGAGGATGCCGATGCTGATGCCGACGACGAGCGCCAAGGCGAATGCGGCCATCGTGAGCTCCAAGGTGGCGGAGCCGTTCTCGACGATGATCGACGTCACCTTGCGGTCGTCGTTGATCGTCGTCCCAAGATCAAGTGTGAGAGCGTTACCGAGGTATGTGAAGTACTGCTTGACGAGGGGCTCGTCGAGGCCCGCTGCTTCGCGGCGAGCGTCCAGTTCCTCTTCTGAGACACGCCCGCCGAGCGCCGCCTGGATGGGGTCGCCCGGGGCGACCCGCATCAAGCCGAAGACCATGGTCAGGAGGATCAGGACCGTCGGGATCGCGAGCGCAAGCCGCGTGATCACGTAGGCGCGAAGAGATGTCCCCTGTGATTTCAACTACGAAGCGCCTAGGGCGCGAGGGCCGAAGCCCTCGCGCCCGCAGCGACTAACTCTTCCTTGGACTTCTCAGTCCTTCGAGATCAGCCAGTAGCGGAAGATGTACGACGGGTCGAGCGTGTCCTCCACGCCCTCGACGCCATCGACAGCAACCGCAACCTGCGATAGCTCGATGTACGGGATGGTCGGCGCGTCCTGTGCGCCGATCTCCTGGATTTGCGCGAACGCTTCCTCGCGGTCGGCATCGTCCGTGGACGCCTTCTCTTCGGCGAGCAGCTTGGTCATCTCCGGGTTCGAGTAATGGAGATTGAGGAAGCTGTCCTCGGCGTAGAACGGCGATGTGTAGTTGTCCGCATCCGGATAGTCCGGGAACCAGCCGAGCTGGTAGACCGGATACTTGTCCGTGAACGCGGCTTCCGAGTACTGGTTCCACTCGGTCGACTCGAGCGTGACCTCGAACAGGCCGCCCTCCTCGAGCTGGCGCTGGATCTCGGCGTACTCATCGCCGGATGCCGGGCCGTAGTGGGTCGGCGTCCACCAGACCTCGAGCGGCACCGGGGTATCGACCCCTGCGTCTTCGAGCGTCTGGGCTGCGCCGTCCGGATCGGGCTCCTCGCCGTACTCCTCGGCGAACGCCTCCGTGTGGAACGGGAGGCCTGACGGCACCATCGAGTACAGCGGCGTTGCGGTGCCGTTGTAGACGTTGTCCGCGATCGACTGACGGTCGATCAGCTGTGCTGCGGCCCGGCGGACCGCCAGCTTCTCCTCGTCCGACCCCTCCTGGAGGTCGAAGTTGAAGTTGAGATAGCGGATCTCGGATCCAGGGCCGGTGATGACTTCGAGGCCATCGGCGGACTCGAGGTCGTCGATGTCGGTCGGGCTGAGTGAGCGGTATGCGACCTCTACCTCGCCCTGTTCCACGGCCTGCTTCAGCGTCGAGGCCTTGTCGTAGTACTGGATGATGATCCGGTCGATCTGCGCGGGATCGTCACCCTGGTACTCCGGGTTTGCCTCGAGCACTGTCTGCTGACCGGGCTCGTACTCGGCGACCGTGTAACGGCCGGAGCCGATTACCTCATCGGACGGCTGCACCTTGTCGGCCGGATACTGGCCGGCGCGATCGCCGCGCCACCCGATGTGAGCAGGAACGGCCACGTCGCATCGGACGCCTTGAGGTTGAAGACGACCGTCAGGTCATCGGGCGTGTCGATCGACTTCAGGTTCGTGTAGAGCGACGAAGCGCCCTGCGGGTCGGCGATCGCTGCGTTGCGATCGAAGCTCGCCTTGACGTCTTCAGACGTCAGTTCCGAACCGTCAGAGAACGTGAGGCCCTCCTTCAGGGAGCACTCGTAAACCTTGTTCTCGTCATCGGTGTAGTCGCACTCCTCGGCCGCCTCGGGTTCAGGCGCGTTTCCGCCCGGCGGGATCTGGAGGAGGTTCTGGTAGGTGTTGAAGATGACGTTGTAGGACGGCAGGTCGTACGAGCCGGCCGGGTCGTAAGAGACCGGCTGGTCGATCGTGCCCTGGATCAGGGTGTCCGACTCGCCCGATGATCCGCCGCCTCCGCCGTCGTCATCGTCTCCGCAAGCCGTCGCACCGAGCGACAGCGCGGTCGCGGCTAGCGCCGCGAGGACAATTCTTCTTCCTCTCAATTTGGGTTCTCCCTTTCGTGGACTGGTTGTCGTTGAACGTTCAAAGGGTGATGACATGCTGCCACTTGCGAGTCGCGGTGGTTGACCAGCTCGGGCGTGACCTCGGAGCAGATCTCGGTGGCGTAGGGGCAGCGCGTGTGGAAGCGGCAGGCGGAGGGCGGATTGGCGGGGGAGGGCACGTCGCCCTCAAGTATCCGCTCTTCGCGAGCCGCGTTGGCGCGCGGGTCGGGAATCGGGACCGCGGAGAGGAGCGCTTCCGTGTACGGATGCACCGGGTTTGTGTAGACCTCTTCGATCGGGCCCATCTCGACGATCTTCCCCAGGTACATGACGGCGACCGTGTCCGCGACGTGGCGAACGACGCCCAGGTCGTGGGCGACGAAGAGGTAGGTGAGGTCGAATTCGTCCTGCAGGTCCTCGAGGAGGTTGATGATCTGGGCCTGGATCGAGACGTCCAGGGCCGAGACTGGCTCGTCGGCGATGATCAGCTTGGGCTTCAGCGCGAGCGCCCGCGCGACGCCGACCCGCTGGCGCTGGCCGCCCGAGAACTCGTGTGGGTAGCGGTTGTAGTGCTCGGCCGAGAGCCCGACGCGATCGAGAAGGCCCTCCACATCCCTGCGCCGCTCGTCGGCGGTGCCGATCCCGTGGATGGCCATCATCTCGCCGATGATCGAACCGACCCGCTTCCGCGGGTTCAGCGACGCGTATGGGTCCTGGAAGATCATCTGCATCTCGCGCCGGAGCGGACGCATCTGGCGCTTCTTCAGGCCGGCGATCTCCTGGCCGTCGAACTTGATCGATCCCGAAGTGGGCTCGATCAGCTGGAGGATCGTCCGGGAAAGCGTCGACTTGCCGCAACCGGACTCGCCCACGAGGCCCATCGTCTTGCCCTTGGGAATCTGGAAGGTGACGCCGTCAACCGCCTGAACAGCGCCGACGGTGCGCCCGATCATGATGCCCTTCTTGATCGGGAAGTACTTGACGAGGTTCGTGACCTCCAGGAGGGGCGCGCCGCTCTCGCTCATGCGGGCTCGGCCTCCTTTTTCTCCGGCAGGCCAATCTCACCGCTGGGGAGGGTGCGGAGTTCGCGCTTCTTTTCGACGTCGAGCCAGCAGCGATCGATGTGGTCCCCTCCCGCGCGGGCGTCGAGCGGCGGGACCATCGTGCACTTCGCGAACTCATGGGGGCAGCGCGGGCGAAAGTGGCAGCCTTCGGGGGGCGCCAGCAGGGACGGAGGCTGCCCGGCGATCTGGGTGAGCCGATCCGATCGCGCGCCGTCCACCCGGGCGACAGAGCCCAGAAGGCCCCACGTGTAGGGGTGCTGCGGGTCGTAAAAGATCTCCTCCAGCGTCCCGCGCTCGACAACTCGGCCGCCGTAGAGGACGATGATCTCGGACGCGACCTCCACAACAACGCCGAGGTCGTGGGTGATCAGGATCATCGCCATCCCAAGCTCGGACTGAAGGCGGGCGAGGAGGCGCAGGATCTGGGCCTGGATCGTCACGTCCAGCGCGGTCGTGGGCTCGTCGGCGATGAGCAGCTTCGGGCCGTTCGTGAGCGCCATCGCGATCATCGCCCGCTGGCGCATCCCGCCGGAGAACTCGTGCGGATACTCGTCGAATCGCCGTGACGCATCGGGAATCCCGACCATTCCCAGCAGATCGATGGAGTGGCTCCGCGCTTGCGCTTTCGTCATCTCTTGGTGCGTATGGATGGCCTCGGTCATCTGGTCCCCGACTTTGTAGAAGGGGTGGAGCGAGGTCAGCGGGTCCTGAAAGATCATCGCGATGTCGTTGCCGCGGACGTCGCGGAGCGCCTCGTCTTCGAGGTCGACCAGGTCACGGCCCTCGAACATCACCGATCCGGAGACATCGGCGCCCTCGGCGCGGGTGAGCCCCAGGATTGTCATGTTCGAGACGCTCTTGCCCGAACCGGACTCGCCGACGATCCCGATCGTCTGGCCTGCTTGGACATCGAACGAGACGCCATCGACCGCTTGGACGACACCGTCCTCGGTCTCGAAGCCGACCCGCAGGTCGCGGACGCTGAGCAGCGGCTCGGTCATTCGTAGCGCACCCTTGGATCGAGGTAGGCGTAGAGGATGTCGACGATCAGGTTGAAGATGATGATGAAGAAGGCGCCGAAGAGGACGATGCCCTGGATCAGCGGCAGGTCCGACTCGCCGATCGCGTTCGACACCTCGCGCCCGACGCCTGGGATGTTAAAGACGGTCTCCGTGAGGATCGCGTTGCCGGCAATGAGCACCCCCATGTCCAGACCGAGCAAGGTCACGATCGGTGTGAGCGCGCTTCTCAACCCGTGCTTCAGGACGATCCGGCGCTCGGACAGCCCCTTGGCCCTCGCCGTTCGTATGTAGTCCTCGGTCATGACGTCGATCATCTGCGCCCGGACGTAGCGCGCGTAGATCGCAGCGGTTGCCGAGGAGAGGACCAGCCAGGGCAAGATCATCGTGCCGAGCTTTCCCGTGAAGGTCTCGGCGTCGTTGTACGAGCCGATGCCGGGGAATATGTGGACCACCCCCACGTCGCTCGCGAAGAGGTAGAGGGCAACGAGGCCCAGCCAGAAGACCGGAGCCGAGATGAAGGCGAGGCTCGTGACCATCGAGGTCCGGTCGAGCACCGATTTCTGCCGGACCGCCGAGATGACGCCGATCGGGATCGCGACAGCGAGCCAGATGATCACCGAGCCGATGACGAGCATGAACGTCGCGGGGAGGCGGTCAAGGATGATGTCCTTGACCTCCTCGTTGTTCTGGAATATCGACTCGCCCAGGTCCAGCGGCCCGCTCACCTCCGGATCCTGGACGTCGATCGGCGTGAAGACTCCCTGCATGTAGCGGGCGAACTGGGTCAGCTTGGGATCGTTAAGGCCGAGGCTCTCCCGGATGATCTGGATCTGCTCGTCCGAAGCGGAGCGGCCGGCGCGAAGCGTCGCGGCGTCAGCCGTCGGGAAGACGTTGAAGAGGGTGAAGACAACCGCCGAGACGATCACCAATAGGGCGACCGTCCAGAGGAGGCGGCGGATGATGTAGCGAAGCATCTAGTGGGTGGTTTTGGTCGGCGAACGGGGCGGGCCCCCGCCGCTTGAATCGCGGCGGGGGCCGTTCCCGGTCTATTCGTGGACTCTCAGCCCTCCGGTAGGGAGGTGAACGAGAGGTCCCAACTGGCGTTGAACTTGTTGATCACGCCATCAACGTCCGCCGAGCGGACGTTTGACTGGTTGTCCCATACCCAGGGGACAACCGCGGCCGCCTCCATGACGGCATTGTCAACCTCGCCCCACGCCTCCAGGCGCTCTTCGGGGTCGTTGATCAGGCTGGCTTCCTCGATCATCTCGTTGATCTCGGGATCGTCCAGCTGTGCCCAGTTCGAGTTGTTCTCCGGGTCGATTGCGTCGCCCGAGAACGTGATCTGGAACAGCGATTGCGGATCGTAGAAGTCCTTCAGCCACCCAACGTTGGGGCAGACCTCAGGCTGCTGTTCCGGAATGCTGCAGAACCGGGTGTACATGATCGTGTGATCGACGGGACGGAACGTCACGTCGAAGCCGAGATCCTCGAGGTTCGAGCGGAACACCTCGGCGGTGTCCTTGCCCGGCGACACGTTGTCGCCGACCATCGTGATCTCGCAGTCGGCGCCTTCGCACTGACCGCTCTCATAACCGGCTGCCTTCATGTACTCGGCTGCCACCTCCGGGTCCCCGCTCGGGTCCGCGAGGTAGTCGAGCTCGGGGTTGCCCTCGAGCCCTCCGGCCTCTTCGAAGCCCGGGAACTCCGGCGGGATGATGTGCGATGCGACCGGTCCGATCAGCTCGCCTCCGCGCGTGTTGCGCATCGCCTCGCGGTCGGCAATGGCGATGACGGCCTTGCGGACGTCGAGGTTGTCGAACGGCGGCAGGGTGACGTTCAGGCCGACGTAGCGGTTACCGCCCGAGGGGGTGATCGTCAGCTGGCCGTCTTCCGCGTTCTCAGCGGCGTCCTTCAGCGCGTTCGGCGGCGGTACGAAGTCGCCACTGATGCTGTCCTCGCCCGAGATCACCTTGCGCGTTGCCGACGCTGTGTCCTCGAAGCCTTCCTGGACTTCGATCGTGTCGACGTACGCGGGACGGAAGTCCGACTCCGCGTCCCAGTTCGGGTTGCGAACCATGCTGATCCCACGGCCAGGGGTGTATCCCGTGAGCCGACCGTCAGCGTCGTTCTCGACCATGTACGGGCCCGAGTACACGACGTACTCGCCGTAGGTGGACGGGTTCTCCGCGTCGAACTCTGTGGCGTACTCCTCCGGCACGGGGGCCGAGATGCCGAGCGACATCGTCTGCTCGACGGTATAGGCCGACGGCTCGTCCATCTTGATCTCCAGCGTCGAGTCGTCGACGGCGGTCACGCCCTCCATGTCCGGGGCGCCTCCCGTCGGGTCCTTCTGCGCGGCCTTGACCGCTTCCTCGTACCCGACGATGTCGGAGATGTAGAGGCTCTGGTAGCCGTTTGCAACGCCCGGCAGCACAGCGCGCTCGATCGCGTACTCGTAATCGGCGGCCGTGATCTCACGATTGACCGGCGGCGCGAACTCCATGCCGTCGCGGATCGTGAACGTCAAGGTCTGCCCGTCGTCCGAGACCTCGGGGTAGTCCTCGGCGCCGTCGGGAGTGGGCTCCTCGACGTCGTCCGGGCCCCAGGTCAGGAGCTGGCGGTGACCGGCGTTGTTGATCATGTAGGTGAACTGGTAATACGACGCGCCGGGGTCGATGTAGTCGACGTCGCCTGCTGCGATCACCTTGAGGTCGCCGCCTTCGGTGGCGTCGTCAGGCGCCTCCGTGGGTCCTACGAACTCTTCGGGAATCCCGGAGCCGCTGGAGCTGGAATCGCTGTCGTCATCCGACCCGCAGGCCGAGAAGCCGATAGCGAGTCCAACGGCGGCCACGAGCGCGAAGAGCCATCGCGTTGTGGTTCTCATGATTTTTCCTTTCCTGTAGATGGACGAGACGTCCGTTTTGTTTTTGGTCGTGTTCAAGGTCAGTTCCGCCTGGTCTTCGGGTTGAGCGCGTCCTGCATCGCGTCGCCGATCAGGTTGAAGGCGAGCACGGTGGCGAGCAGCACCATGCCGGGGAAGAACATGTACCACCAGGCATCGGGGAACAGGCTCGAGGCCTCGGAGATCATCTGGCCCCAGCTGGGCTGGTCGCTCACGCCGACACCAAGGAAGCTGAGTGCGGCCTCGTAAAGGATCACCTGCGGGACGAGAATCGAGGCGTAGACGACGATCGGAGCCGTCAGGTTCGGCAGGATCTCGCGGAAGATGATCCGCGAGTTCGAGGCGCCGGCGGCCCGCGAGGCCTCGACAAACTCCTTCTCGCGAAGCGACAGCGTCTGCCCGCGGACGATGCGCGCCATGTAGGTCCAGCTGGTGAACGAGATCACGAAGATGACGACTCCGACGCCCGGCTGGATCGCGCCCCCGAAGCAACCGGATTGGCTCGGGTCCTTCGGGTCGCCCAGGGTGCAGGCGGCCGCGAGGCCTGTGGCGAGGAGGAGGTAGGGGATCGCCAGAAGGACATCGACCGAGCGCGAGATGAGCGTGTCGGTCACGCCGCGGAAGTAGCCCGCCAGGAGGCCGGCGACTATCCCCGCGAGGGTCGCGATGAGCGTCGCCGAGAGGGCGACGATCAGCGAGACGCGCGCTCCGTACAGCGTGCGGCTGAAGACGTCGCGGCCGATCTGGTCGACGCCGAACCAGTGGTCGCCAGACGGGCCGGTCGGGGTCGCGAAGAAGGGGTCGAGCGCTGAGGTGTCGCGCGCGTCGGGGTCGGGCGCCCCAAAGAGGTCGACGATGAGGGGGGCGAAGAGGGCGGTAAGGCCCAGGAACACGACGAAGATCAGCGACGCGAACGCGAGCTTGTCTTCCTTGAGCCGTCGCCAGAAGACCTGCCAAGGGGAGCGCGCGCGTATCGCGGTCGGATCCAGATCAACGGAGGCGGCACCGGCGACACTCGTCGGTTGGTCCTCGCGATATCCGCTGGCCTCCAAACAAACCTCTCTCGGCGACCCGTGCCGTTGTTCTTGGTGGCCCCCGTTCTTGACCCGCGTGGCGCTCCTCAACGCCACGGGACCGTGAAACCTTAGTCCAAACTAGGTTCCAGGCGTCGGAAACTGACTTCGCATCAGGCGGTCCCAGCCACGATCGGTGACCAGCTTGCGCTGGGCGATGGCGAGCTTCGCGGAGGGGGTGACGGTGTATCTCGGGCGCGGTCGATTCGACGAAATCGCCTTCTGGATGACCTTCGCCACCGCGTCCGGGCCGCCGCCGAGCTTCGACATGGGGCCGCCGTCGTACGCGCCCGCGGTGATCTTTCCCACGTGGTTGTTGAACTTGCCGTACGGGCCGTCGTCCACGACGCCATCGTCGATCGAGGCGACTGCCGCATTGCCGAACTCTGTGACGATCAGCCCCGGCTCGATCAGGACCACGTTCACGCCGAAGCCGCGCGTCTCGAAGCGCATTGCGTCCGAGATCGCCTCGACCGAGTACTTGGTGGCGTGGTAGATGCCGCCCCCGGGAAATGTGAGCTTCCCGCCCATCGACCCGATGTTCACGACCCGCCCCCAGCCCTGCTCGCGCATTCCCGGCAGGCAGAGCTGGCTCATGCGGATTAGGCCGAAGACGTTGGTCTCGAACTGGCGGCGGATCGAGTCGAGCTCGATCGACTCGATCGCGCCCGACTGGCTGTAGCCGGCGTTGTTGATCAGCACACCGACCGCGCCCTCCGCCTCGACCACCTGGTCGACGGCTGCACTCATCGACGCTTCGTCGGTCACGTCCAGCGCCAGCGTCTTGCACCCCGCTTCCGCAAGACCGGCCAGCGTCTCGGGCTTGCGGGCGGTCGCATATACCGTCCAGCCCTTCGCAGCGAGATGGCGGGCCGTCTCGGCCCCGATGCCCGTCGAACAGCCCGTGATCAGGACCGCCTTGGATGGAGAGCTCATGCCGCGCAGCCTATTCCCGCGCGCCAATCGACGCGAACACGGCACACCGAGGTCTTGAGCCGTAACGCCAGCCCGTGCAGTCTGCGCGGCATGCCCCGCCGCCGCCCCCCTGATCCACGCGAAGGCAGCGAAACTCGCATAGGGCAAGGAAAACACTGCCGTCGCGGGGATCTTGAGCTCTCTCGGATCGCGGCCCTCTCCGAAGGTGTCGTCGACCTCGAGGAGCTGCGCTCATGCGGATTCGAACATCATGCCGTTGCCTGGCGCGAGCGCAACGGACGGCTTCACCGGCTGCATCACGGTGTCTATGCAGTTGGGCACCCGAACGTCTCACTTAAGGGAAGGTTCATCGCCGCCGTGAAGGCGTCAGGCAAAGGCTCGGCGCTCAGTCATCGCGCTGAGGCTGCCCGCGCCGGCTACAGGGAGTGGACTGAGCGGGATGTCGAGGTGACGGTTTCGCGAGGGAGATACCCCGATAACTCCGGCGTCCAAGTGCACCGCTCGTCATTGATGACACGCAGCGACGTGATGGTGCGCGACGGGATCCTCGTGACCAACGCGACTTGGACGATCGTCTCTCTCGCCTCGGTTCTGCCTCCGGATGAGCTTCGTGACGCGCTGCGTGTTGCTTTGCGGATGCAAGCCGTCAGCTTGCCCGGCGTGATCGCTTTGCTCGGTCGCTTGGGGCCATTGCGAGGCTCTCGTGTGCTGCGCCAGATCGTCGCTCGCGCCCTGCCAACCCGGTCCGAGCTCGAAGAAGTGGTCTACAAACTGCTTACCGAAGGCGGATTTTTCCCGCCCGAGGTAAATGAGCGTCTGATCCTCGATGGGCGCGTCGTCATTCCAGACTTCCAGTGGCCGGACCACAAGATCGTCCTTGAGGCTGACGGCGCGAAGTGGCATGACGACGCACTCTCACGAGCTGACGACGCGGAGCGTCAGGTGCTGCTCGCGCATCACGGCAACACGGTCGTGCGCATCCGATGGGATGAGGCGGTGAATAGGCCGGGACAAGCTCAGAAGCGGTTGGCGGCGGCGGGCATCCCTCGAATCGACGCGATGGCAGGGAAGCTCGCATAGGACCGGGAAAAGGCTGCCCTCGTGCGCGTTTGGTCGCGGCTAGCGGCGTTCGTTTCCCCGCTTGAAGTTGCCCGTCGCTCTCGCCAGGAGCTGCTGGGCGTCGGCTTCGCTTGCGCCTTTCAGGCGCTCGCTCAGCCTTGAGGCGGCTTGGCCCGCGACCGTGGTGACCACTCGGCCGCCGTGTGAGATGCGGATGCGGCCGTCTTTGGTGACCGTGTAGGCGAACGTGTCGGGGGCGAGGCTCACTGCCTCGGCTTCGCCTCGGCCTTGCGGGCGAGCCGCTTCAGGAGCCTCTTTGTGATGGGGGCGTAGCTCATTCGGATCGCCATCTCCATCGGGGCCGGCGCTCGCATCTCGAGGCCGATGGTCGAGCCGCCACCGTTCCTTGGCGCGACGGTGTGGGTCAGCTCGACGAGGCCGACGCGCCAGGTCCATGATTGGCCCGGGCGCTTGGCGGTCACCTCCGCCCAGACCGGCGCGAGCCCGGCGAGGCGGATCCGGCCGCTTGCTCCTGGCTCGACCTCGGGGTTGCCCAGGTTGCGGGGGGCGCGGATGTGGGGGGCCCACTCCTTCCAGCGCTCCGGCTGCGCGTAGAGGTCCCAAACCTCTTCGGGCGCGGCCTCCGATTCGACGTTCACATGGACGGTCACGGTGCGTGAGTTAAGCGGGCGCCCCTCAGCGCGCGCCGCCTCGGTGCCTGGCACCGTGCCTGGCACCAGGCTCAATAGAGTCCCGCCGCGATGCGCGCTGTCACCTTCCAGGCGCCGGGCGAGATCCGGATCGACGAGAAGCCGGATCCCGAACTCGAGAATCCCAGCGACGCCATCCTGCGGGTCGACGCTTCCGGCGTCTGCGGCTCCGACCTCCACATTTACCACGGCCGGGTGGCGATCGAGCCCGGGTTCACCATCGGGCACGAGTACGTGGGCGAGGTCATCGCCGTCGGCGACTCCGTCAAGAGCGTGAAGGTGGGCGACCGGGTGCTCGGCACGTACGGCACCGCGTGCAACGAGTGCTTCTTCTGCAAGCGCGGCGACTTCCACAAGTGCGATAACGGCCGGGTCTTTGGCCACGGCAAGCTCCTGGGAGAGCTTCAGGGTGCGCAGGCCGAGCTCCTGCTCGTGCCCACCGCCGATCTCACGCTCCGCAAGGTCCCGGAGGGGATGTCAGATGACGTTGCGCTCTTCGCGGGCGACGTGATGGGCACCGGCTATCACGCAGTCGCCGAGACCGGCGTCGGGCCTGGGGACACAGTCGCGGTCCTCGGCCTCGGCCCGGTGGGTTTGTGCGCGGTGCAGGCAGCGAAGGCCGCTGGTGCCGGTCACGTGATCGCGATCGACACCGTTGCCGACCGCCTGGAGATGGCACGGGCGTTTGGAGCCGAGCCGGTCCATCTGACCGAGGAGGACCCGAAGGCGGCCGCCAAGGCCGCGACCGAAGGCCGTGGCGTGGACGCCGCCATCGACGCCGTGGGCCACCCCCAGGCCTTCGACCTCGCGTGCCGGCTCACGCGAAAGTGCGGCACCGTCTCCGCTACGGGCGTCTACGCCGAGCGGATGGAAGTCCACATGGGCATCGTCTGGATCAAGGCGCTCACGGTTAAGACGGGGCACGCCAATGTGATCAAGCACGTCGATCCCGTCCTGGAAGCGCTCGCGAGCGGCGAGCTCGACCCAAGCCCGCTGGTCACCCACCACATGAAGCTCGACGACGCGGCCGAGGCCTACGACGCCTACGACCGCCGCGAAGCCCTGAAGATCGTCCTCACTCCATGAGGGGTCTGACCCCAAGCGTGGGGTCTGGCCCCTTTCGCGCGGAAGATGCCTGAGGAGTCACTCACCTGGGACCAGTTCGAGGCCGTTGACATGCGGGTCGGCCGCGTGCTCGAGGTCGAGGACTTTCCGGAGGCGCGCAAACCCGCTTGGAAGCTCCGCATCGACTTCGGGCCTGAGATCGGCGAGCGGCGCTCGTCGGCGCAGATCAAGAACTACGAACGCACAGACCTCGAGGGACGCCAGGTCGTGGCCGTGGTCAACTTCCCGCCGAAGCAGATCGGCCCGTTCATGTCGCAGTGCCTCGTCCTGGGTGCCGTTAACGACGACGGCACCGTGATCTTGCTAGAGCCGGACCCCGGCGCGGAGCTCGGCGACCGCATCGCTTAGCGGCGCTTGTCCTTCGCGGTCGGGGGCGTGTCCCCGGCCTCGAGGGGATGCGCGATCTGGATGTGGCCCCGCGCGACGGCCATGAAGGGCTTCTTCTCAGGCTCGTGCCCCTGGGCGTCGACGCTCGAGATCTCGACGTTCACCAGCGGGATGAAGTCCAGGTCGCCGCGGTTGAGGAAGTCGGAGAGGCGCGAGCGGTAGCCCTCCTTCGGAAGGGTGAGGTCCCCGACGATCCAGTGACGGTTCGTCTCGAAAACGACGCGTTCGACTCGTGAATCCATTCGCCCGACGTATATCGGGGTTTTGCCTCCTTTCCTTGAGCGCGGTTGTCGCTTGAGATGTACCTGGCAGGCGGCTTACCCTTCGTCGGTGAGCAGGGCAGCGGCCATCGCGTTCGTCGCATGCGTAGGCACGCTGGTGCTGGCGCCATCCGCACATGCCCAGGGCGACTGCCTTACCGCCAACCCCCCGGCACCCGAGCCGGGACCGATCAACTTCGGCATCACGCCGGGCATCGCAGGCAGCGCCGGCGTGGGGCAAGGCACCGCCCTCCCGGTCGACCGCAGGGCCGAGCGGGCGGCGCTCGAGCGGCTCGAGCCGCGCGGTCGCGACCTCGTCCTGCGCCTCAACCGGCTCTTCTGGGACGGCGGCACAAAGCTCATCCGCAAGTTCGGACATCGCGTCGACCGCTACGCACGCTCCGGACTCACCTCGGAGATCCAGGTCCGCTACCACCCGCCGGAGGGCAAGGAGGGAGACCTCAGGGCGTGGGCGCGGTTCGTGACGAAGGCGGTTCGCCGCCTCGGGCGCCGCCCGAGCGTCTCCGCCTTCTCGATCACGAACGAGATCAACTTCCCAATCTCGCCGAACACCTCCGATGGCTCGTATGAGCGAGCGCTAGAGGCCATGGTGCGTGGGGTGATCGTCGCCCATCGCGAGCTGAGGCGACTCGGCCGCCCGCAGGTCCAACTCGGCTTCTCGGTGGCGTGGCGCTACATCCCGCAGGAGGACGCGGCGCTCTGGGAGGAGCTTGGCGCGCTTTCGACCGCGCGCTTCCGTCGCGCGCTCGACTACGTGGGGCTGCAGGTCTATCCGGGACTCATCTGGCCACCGATCGAGATCCCCGGCCGCACCGCCGGCGATGAGATCGCCGAAGCCCTCACCCTGATCCGCGACTGCTACATGCCCAAGGCCGAGATGGGCGACGAGGTCGACCTGTGGGTCTCGGAGAACGGCTATCCGACGAAGCCCGCGATCAACACCGAGGCCGGGCAGGCCGAACGCCTCGTCTCAACGGTCGAGGCCGTCGCCGCCCATGCGGGTGACCTAGGCATCACCGACTACCGCTGGTTCAACCTGCGCGACAACGACTCGGATGGAGTTGACCTCTTCTCCCAGGTCGGGCTGCTCCGCGACGACTACTCCGAGAAGCCCGCATTCGCCGAGTACCGGAAGGCGATCAGGCGCCTGGGTCACTAAACCCCGGCGCGCGGAGCGCCAGCGACAGCTCGAAGCGGAAGGCGGGGTCGTCGATGTCGCCAAGGAGCTCGCGGAGACGGCGCAGGCGGTAGCGCGCGGTCTGCGGATGGACATGAACGGCGCGCGCGACCTCGGTCGGGCGACCCGGGTGGCGGATCCACGCCCGAAGCGTTTCCAGCAGGCGCGCTCGCGACAACTCGGTCTCGTCGCTAAGCGGGCCGAGCCGCGCATCGGCCAGCTCGGAGAGGATGCCGGGATCGCCATGGAGGATCAGCGCGGGCAGGCTCTCGGAGGCGGCGATCAGGCCCGGCCCGAGCCCGCTGTCACCGGCTACTTCCAGGGCGAGCCTTGCCCGCGCGAAGCTGCGGCCGAGGTCGTCTGTGCCCGTCTCCGGCCCGATCGCGGCGAGCCCGTCGCCGATCGCCGCGCTGAGAATCGACCCGCGCCCCGGAGAGCCGGGGTCGGGGACGATCGCGCAAGCCACTCCGTCGCCAAGCCCAGCCGCGATGACGCCATGGCCCAGTCGTGTCGCGAGCGCGCCGGGGATGGCGTTCGGCGCAACCAGCACGGCTGCGCTCGCGGGCACCGCCCAGCCGACCTCGTCCGCCAGCGCCCCGACGGCCTCGGGTGATGCGCCCTCGATCAGCATGCGCACCAGCTCCTCGCGCTGGCGCTGGCGCTCTGAAACGGACTCGGCGCGCTCGGCCGAGTAGCCCTCTGCCGACAGCGAGGAGAGCTCGTCGATGTAGGCGAAGATCGCCTCGGCCAGAGCCGCGAGCTCCGGAGCCGTTGCGCCGGCACCGGTGGCGGCGTCGGCGACACGCCGCCATGAGACCCGCGCGCCGAGCCGGTACGCGGCGAGGAGCGCTTCGAGGGTCCGCCCCTGCCGGTACTCGCCCCGGCCGAGGTTCTCGTACACCGCCCGCCACCCTTCCGAGTCCTCGCCGGGCCGCTCGACGTCGTCAACGAACCGCCGCAGCGCAACCCCGACGCCGGTGCGCACGGCCTCCCCGAACCGGCCTTCGAGCGGCTGCGCGTACTCGGGCACCGAGTCGCGGATCTCGGCGATCACCTCGTCGCCGAGGGCGGGGAGGGCCTCGCGCATAGGCGCGGCGAGCTCCTCGCGGACGCCGGAAAGTGCCTGCAGGTGTGCGCGATCGGTGACCAAATTCATAGGAATCATATGAAATCTGCCGGATCAATCCTTATCCGCACGAGTAGTCGAACCCAGGACTACTTGCGAAGCTAGTGGCATGAGCCGACTTCAGCGCAATATCACTCTCGCCGCCGTCATCCTTCCCTTCGTTGGATTCCTCGCCGCGATCCTCCTCTCGTGGAACCAGCTGGTCAGCGCGACCGACCTCGCGATCTTCGCCGTTATGTACCTGCCAACGGCGTTCGGGATCACGATCGGCTACCACCGCCTCTTCACCCACCGGGCCTTCGAGGCCAAGCCTTCGGTGCGCTACTCGCTCGCCGTGCTGGGCTCGATGGCTGTCCAGGGCTCGATCATCGACTGGGTCGCCGACCACCGCAAGCACCACGCCTTCACCGACCAGGAGGGAGACCCACATTCGCCGCACGGCCACGGCGAGGGCCTGCGCGGCGCGCTGTCCGGCCTCTGGTACGCCCACATGGGCTGGCTCGTTGACACCCAGGGCCAGGCCACGAAGCGCCGCTTCGCCCCGGATCTCCTGGAGGACCCGATCATGCGCAAGATCAATTACGCCTTCCTGCCGCTGGTCGGGCTCACCCTCGCGATACCCGCCGCCCTCGGTTACCTCCTGACCGGCACCCTCGCAGGCGCGCTCACGGGCCTTCTCTGGGGCGGCTTCGTCCGGATCTTCTTCGTCCACCACGTCACCTGGTCCATCAACTCCGTCTGCCACTTCTTCGGAAGCCGCCGGTT
Organism: uncultured bacterium; assembly: GCA_963786495.1. Taxonomy (GTDB): domain Bacteria; phylum Actinomycetota; class Thermoleophilia; order Solirubrobacterales; family 70-9; genus JALZKA01. Next base: position 1,497,518 of record CAWAZL010000002.1, read on the forward strand.
CGACGTCGAGGACGAGTCGACCAACGTGTTCTGGCTCGCCATCCCGTCGCTGGGCGAGTCGTGGCACCACAACCACCACGCGTTCCCTCGGGCGGCCAAGCAGGGCCTGCGCTGGTGGGAGATTGACATCTCGGCTGCCGTCATCACCCTGCTGGAGAAGCTCGGGCTTGCATGGGACGTCGTCCGGATCAGCCCGGAGCGCCAGGAGCAGCGGCTTGCCGGATCCGCACCTCCCCGGCGCGTCGCGATCGAAGCGGACTAGCTAAGGCGCGAGCCGGAAAACGTCCTGGTACTCCGCGAAAGCGGTGGTGTACTCCTCCGGCTCGATGGTCTCGCCGGCCTCGCCGCGCCGCTGGAACGAGTCGAGGGTCCGGAACCAACCCAGCGTCCTCCCTGCCGGGCGGGTGACCCAACGGGTGCGGGCCGGCACGTCCGCGCCGTTCCACATCGTGTGCGGCGTCCCGCGCGGCACCTCGAGTGTCTCGCCTGCGCTCAGCGTTCTCTCCGGTCCACCGTCGATCCGGACCTGCATCGACCCGTCGAGGATCTCGAACTGTTCGTCCTGGTCCGGGTGGAAGTGATTCGGCGGCGCGGCGCTCCCCGCCGCGTAGGTGGCCTCGACCTCGAGCGCCTCGGCGTCGTCTCCTGACGATTACGAGGCGAGCGGTCGGCCCCAGCTTGAGCTCGGTTTCCGCGGCGTCGCTCACGCCAGCGAGTCCACGAGCTCGAGCGCCCTGGGAACGAACGCCTCGACCTCTGCGCCGCTGGGCCAGTTCCCCGGGGAGTTGCTCTTGAAGTAAACGCAGGCCTTCTTGGCGTCGGTCGAGACTCCGTATGGTCCGGCCCTGGCCAGCTCGAGCGCCCGCTCCGAGATGCCCTCGCCGAAGCCGGGGATGGTCACGTCCTCGGCGTCGATCCAGGCGCTGGGCAGATCGCGGCCTGTGTCGACCACGACCGCGATGTAGTTCTTCTCCATGTCCACCATGCTCGAGAACTTGAGCCACGCGAGCTCGCCTTGGCGGTCCGAGCCGGGCAGCGATCCCTGAAGGACATCGGTGGCAGTGCCCGGCATTGGCAGGCGGATGTGGTTGGCATGGAACTCGGGGGTCGCCTTCGGCTCCATCCCGTGCTCGTCGCCGAAGTCTTTGACGCTCGTGTCGACCCCTTCGGCAAACTTCGTGATCATGCGGATCAGGCGTCCGCCCAGCGGCTGGCTCGCTCGCGCTTCGTGCGCTGCCGCGGAGTCGGGGTTCGTCCCGCCCCAGCTGACGTCCGCCTCCTCGAGCACCTCGTCGCGGATCCGGCTGCCGGCCTTCCCGCCGGCCCCAGCCAGGAGGTCCAGGTGCTCCTCGTCCACCTCGCCGTCAGCCCGGTGCTGGCCGCGGTACTGCGGGCACTCGCAGGTGAACACGCCGTTGTCGAGGCGAAAGCCGAAGTCGACCGGTGTGTTCGACGCAAGCCAGTCGATGAACGACGGCGGGAACATCTGCCGCAGCCAGGTGTGATCCTGGCCCTTCGCCACCTCGACGATGTAGCGGCGGTCGAGCTCAGTCGACTCGAAGCCGCCGACGTCCTCGCGGGGCCGCCGGTCGTTGGCCCAGTAAAAAAGCGCCGGCTCGAGGCCCTCCGTGCGCACCGAGAGCATCGGCAGGTAGCCGACCGACTCCGGGATGCGGCAAACCATGATCGTGTGCTGCTGCGCGACGTTCATGCCGAAGGTCTTGCCGTAGAGCGCCTGGTGGCGCAGCCGTCCGGGGACCCCACCAGGGAGCTTCCCGGCCACCGACCAGCATGCGTGCCGGATCCCCCCGGTCTGCTCGCGGGGCAGGGGCATTCCCGGCCAGATCAACTCGGGCCGGACCACCAGGTTGCGCTCGGCTGCATAGGCCTCGAGCTTGGCCTCGGTGCGCTCCAGTCCCTCGAGTGCCGCGGATGCGTCCACGGCGGCAGCCTAAACGCCCGGGCGTTCTAGGTCTAGATCGGCGCCGGGTTGGGAGTAGGTGGGACCGGACCCGGCGGCTCCATGGGCGGCTCGACCGGAGGCTCTGGATCGGGCTCCGGGGGCAGCGGGCTGGGGTCGGGTCCAGGCGCGGGTGGGCTTGGATCGGGCGTGCCCGGACCGCCGGGCCCGGGCGGCACGGGGGTTTCGAGCGTAGGGGCGGCGAATGGGTTCATGCACTCCGCCTACCCGGCAGAGGGCCCGCTCAGTCGAACCGGCCCTGTTCAGCCTCGGTTCGCTCGATCTTCGAATCGATCCAGTCGTCCATGTCCTGCCAGTTGCGATAGAGCCACTCGGTCCGTCCGGCCTCGTCATCGGGTATCTCCGCGGCCGGCACGCGCCAGAACTTGACGCCGATCACCGAGCCGACCAGCTCTCCCGCCCAGACGTCCGAGACGTACTGGAAGCCGTCGAAGCCGACATGCCCGCAGAAAACGACGTCCACATCAGGCGCATTGTCAATGAGGGCAAGTGGTCCGCCGAGCCGCGGTGGAAGAAGGTGCTTGAGCCGGTCGGCAAGCGGCCCGACCTCGGGCTGGCGCTCCCGGACGATCTCCTGCGCGCGCTTGAGCTTTGCCGGCGTGAACCGTGTGCCCTCGGGATAGATCAGGATGCCCTCGCCCTCGACCAGGTCCTCCGTCAGCTGGAGCAGCCGGCTGACCTCGCCCTCCGTATCGCCCGATCCGCGGCGAACGAAGTTGGTTGGAACCCAGCGCCCGCCGATGTCAATCGTCGGGATCATCTGAAGCTCGCGCTTGATCACGTAGCGCAGGCCAATTCCGTGCGTCCGGGAGACGATCGTGTCCGGGACCATGTTGTCGATGATCGATGCGTGGCGGAGCATGACGATCACCGGGCCTGGCGCCGCCTGATCGAGTCCCTCGATCTCGAACCGAAGGCCGAAGAGGACCCGGATGCCGCTCAGGTGGCTCGTGCACCAATGAACGCGCAGGCGATAGAGGAGGACCCGCCGCCGCTTGGATCCCACGCCGAACGACGCACCGGTCACGATCCAGATGCCGAGGATGGCGACCAGCGCGCGCATCTCGCCGAACAGGAACCACCACCCGAAAGCGGTCAGGCGCACGGCAACCCACGGCTTACGACGCTTCAGCCAAAGGACCAGGTCGACGAGGGCGGCGCCGACGAGCAATACCGGCAAGAGCACCGTGACAAGGACGAACGCGATGATCTCGAGCGTGATGCCGCGCACCCGCCTGACGATCCTCGCGCCAAGCGGCCCGTCGTCGCGAAAGAGCGGCGACTCGCCGACGTTCGAGATCTTCTTCACCTCGCGAAGTTAACCGCGCCGGAGCGCTGGGCATATTGATCCTGATGAGTAAAGAGGAAGAAACACTTGACGTAGAGGCCGCGATCGAGCGCCTGAACCAGGCTCTGCGCCTTCAGTACCGCTCGGCGCTCGGGTACACGCTTGCCGCGGGCGGCATGTTCGGCTTCGAGTATCAGGGCTTTTCGTCCGAGCTTGCCGAGTTCGGCAGAGCCGAGATCGACGACACGAGGCGGCTGGTCGAAAAGGTCACCACTCTCGAGGGCGATCCCACCACCGAGATCGCTCCGCTCGATTGGAGCGATCAGCCCGAGAAGGTCGTCAAGTGGCTCATCTCATCCGAGGAGGAGACGATCGAGGCTTTGCAAGCGGCCATCGAGCCGACGGGCCGAGAGGGAGTGTCCGAGGCTCTTGAGCACCTGCTCGAGCATTTGATTCTCCGCAAGCAGAACCAGGTGGACTTCCTCATCCGGGCGAGCCGACGGCCCTGATCCTCCTCCGCTGACCCCACTAGGCTGCGGGCCGTCCGTCCAACTACATAGGAGGCAGTGTGAAGTTCGCAGCTGTTGCCGGGGGGAACCGCAAGCTCGCAAGTCTCGCGATCGCTGGAGCCCTCGCGTTTGGCGTCGCCGCATGCGGCGACGACGACGACGAAGGCTCGGAGACCGACGAGCCTGAAACCGCGGAAACCGAGAGCGCCGAGGAGGTCACGGTCACCGCGACCGAGTACGAGTTCGACCTCTCGGCAACGCCCACGGCCGAGACCGAAGAGGTCACGTTCGATAACCAGGGCGAGGAATTCCACGTGATGGTGTGGGCGCAGATCGCCGAGGGCGTCTCGCTCGAGGAGGCCATCGAGGCCGAGGGTGAGAAGGGAACCGCCACGCTGGTGGCCCAGGCCGAAGCCGCGCCCGGCGAAGTCCACGACCGTCGAGGTCGAGGAAACGCCGGAGGCAGGCCCGTACGTGATGCTCTGCCCGATCGAGGGCAAGGAAGGCGCTCACTACGAGCTCGGCCAGCTCGAGGAGTTCGACGTCGAGTAATTGACGCGTGTTGCCGCCGGCCCAGCGCGGGCCGGCGGCGGCTACGCCTTGGGTCAGGTGGTCAGGCCGAGCTCTCGGCCGACCGCGCCGATCGCTGCCGCGGCGCTGTCGAGCTGTTCGGGCTCGAGAGCGGCGGAGACCTGGACGCGCACCCGGGCCGTGCCCTCCGGCACGACCGGGTATCCGAAGCCGGTCGCGTAGACGCCGCGCTCCAGCAGCATCTGGCTCGCCCGGATGGCGTCGGGCGTGGCGCCGACGATGATCGGAACGATCGCGCTCTCGCCGTCGAGCGGCTTGAGCCCGGTCTCCTTGATCGCCGCGCGGATGTGAGCGACGTTCCGGTGAAGCTTCGCGACCCTGGCCGGGTCTTCCCTGAGGACGCCGAGCGCGGCCCGCGCACCGCACGCCACAGACGGTGGCAAGCCGTTAGAGAAGAGCTGAGCGCGAGAGCGCTGCTCGAGAACGTCGCAAAGGACGCGGCTGCCCGCGACGAATCCTCCAGCGGCACCGCCGAGCGCCTTGCCGAGCGTTCCGGTCAGGACGATCTCTTCGCGCCCGAGCAGGTCGAACCGCTCCATGACGCCGCGGCCCGTCTGGCCGACCGCGCCGATCCCATGGGAATCGTCGACGATCAGGGTCGCGTCGTGCTCGGCGGCCACCTCCGCGAGCTCTGATACGGGGGCGAGGTCGCCTTCCATGCTGAAAACGCCGTCCGTCACGATCAATCTTCGCTCGGTCGCGGGGGCTTCGCCCAATACCCGGCGCAGGTCATCGACGTCGGAGTGCTCGAACACGGCCTTGTGCGCGGGACGGGCGAGGCGCATCCCGTCGATGATCGAGGCGTGGTTCAAGCGGTCGGAGAAGATCGCGGCCGGCACGTCGCAGAGTGCGTCCAGGAGGGCCGCATTAGCGTTCCAGCACGAGGTGTACGTGAGCGACGCCGGGGTGTGCAGGAACTCGGCGAGGTCGCGCTCGAGCTCGACGTGGGGCTCGAACTTGCCGCAGATGAACCGCACCGAGCCCGTTCCGGCGCCGAAGCGAAGGAGGCCGTCGGTGGCGGCCGCGACCACGAGCGGGTCGGCCGCCAGGCCCAGATAGTCGTTCGAGCAGAGGCAGATCACCTCGCCGCGCCCTTCGATCTCGACTACCGGGCCCTGAGGGGAGGTCAGCACCGGGATCGACTTGCGCGTACCGGCCTCGTCCATGGAGTCGAGCTCCGCGGCGAGCTGCGCGTCGAGCGTCATCAGCGGGCGGCGAGAACGGCTTCGATCGTCGCGCCGACGATGTCGTAGACACCCTCGAGCGCAGCGGCAGGCATGATCAGCGACGGCTGGATGTTGACCGAGGTGCTCGACGAGTCCGCGAGCACGCCGCGGCGGACCATCTCGCCCGCAACCGCGTGCTGAAGGCCCGAGTCGAGGTTGGCGGTCTCGCGATCCGTGACGAACTCGATCGCCTGGAAGCATCCCTCCGCTCGAACGTCGCCGATCACCTCATGGCGATCCCGCAGCTCGCCCAGGCACTTTCGCGCCACGGCCTCGAGCGTCGCCCACGTTCTCGAGCACCGGCTCGGCCTCGAAGACGTCGAGCGTCGCGATGGCCGCCGCGCATGCGCCGGGAAGCCAGGCCCACGTGCTGCCGGTGGGAACGTCGTCGATCTCGCCCAGCACGCGCTCGGTGCCGAGGAGGGCGCCGATCGGCATGGCTCCGCCGCCGAGCGCCTTGCCCAGGCACATCAGGTCAGGTTCGACACCCCAGCGCTCGACGGCGAACAGGGTTCCTGACCGGCCCATGCCGGTCTTTACCTCGTCGGCGCAGAGAAGCCAGTCGTGCTCGCTGCAAAGCTCCGTCAGGGCGGGCCAGAACGAGTCCGGGGGAGCCACACACCCGCCCGAGCCCAGGATCGGCTCGATGACGACGCCGGCAACGTCGGCGGGGTCGAGGGCGTGGAAGAGGAGGTGGTCGCGGATGAAGTCGACCGTCGAGTCGCCGCTGCCGCCGGGGCGCGGATCTTTGAAGGGCGAGCGGTACGCATGCGGATATGGCACGTGTGCGAAGCCGGGCACCAGGGCGCGCAGGCCGCTCGAAATCTCGTTGGCCTCGGCGCCAAGCGCGGCGGTCGTGGTCGACTCGCCGTGATAGGAGCCGTGGAATCCGATGATTACTGGCCGCCCGGTCGCGCGCCGCATCATCTTGATGGCGGTCTCGACGGCCTCGGTCCCGTTGAGGGCGATGTCATAGCGCGTGAGACTCTTCGGCGCCACGTCCAAAAGACGCTCGCCCAACTCTGCGGTCAACTCGGTCACAAGCGAGTGGCTGTCCTCGTTTCCGAACCTCTCGACCGCGGCAAGCGCAGGCTCCAGGATCTCGCGCCGCCCTGCTCCCAGCGGAACCGACGCTGACGAGGAGATGCAGTCGATGAAGACGTTGCCGTCGGCGTCGGTCACCGTCCAGCCCGCCTTGTCGGCGACGGCCAAGGGCAGGACGTCCCCGGCGAGCCCCGCGTAGGCCGTGCGCTCCACCCGCTCCAGGATCTCCCGGCTCTTCGGTCCCGGCGGCTCAGTCGTGATCGACGGTGCCTGGATCTCGTCCCAGGCCGGGGGGTAGAGCGGGCTCATTTTCGGCCTCTGAAGCGCGAGCCGATGTTCTTGGTCTCACGAATCACTTCGCGGGCGCAGTTCCGCCCGTTCGCGCCCGTCACGCCGCCACCAGGATGAGTGCCGGCGCCGCAGATCCAAAGGTCCTTGATCGGCGTCCGGTACTCGCCCCAGCCGCGGACTGGGCGGAGGTTGAAGAGCTGGTCGAAGGCCATCTCGCCGTGGAGCGCGTGCCCGCCGCCGATGCCGAGAACGCGTTCGAGGTCCGGCGGCGCCAGCACCTGGCGCTCCAAGATCGAGCCCGGCAGGTTCGGGAAGTACTCGCCGATCTTCGCGATCGCGCGATCGGCGACCTGGTCGCGGATGTCGTCCCAGCTGCCCTCCGCGAGCGTGTACGGCTGTGAGTTGACGTCGATCGTGACCACGTGCCTCCCCTCGGGTGCCAGCGACGGATCATGAACGGTCGGCATGCAGAGCTCGATGTGGGGATCCAGGGCGGGACGGCCCGCCCGCGCCTCGGCCTGCGCCTCGTCCATCTGAGCGATTGTCGGATTGATCTCGGCGATGCCGCCGTGATAGGGCTGGACGCCGCTGGCGCCGATCGCGTCCGCCATGGGGAGCTGGTCGACGGCGAGGTTGATCTTCACGCTCGTTCCTTCGCACCTGTACGCGCGGAGCGCGGCACCAAATCGCTCGGGCAAGAGCCCCTCGCCGACGAGGCCCAGCAGGGTCGTCTTCGGGTCGGCGTTCGAAAGCACGCGGCGCGCGCGGATCTCCTCGCCGCTCGCGAGAACGACTCCGGCGGCACGGCCGTCCTCGACGGCGATCCGATCGACGGGAGCTTCGGTCCTGACCGTGGCGCCGGCCTCGCGCGCGGCGTCGGCCATCGCCTCGGGCAGGCGGCCGATGCCCCCACGGACGAAGCCCCACTGCCGGATGCCGCCGCCCGCCTGCTCGGAGGCGTGGTCGTGAAGGAGGACGTATGCGGTTCCCGGGGTGGATGGGCCCGCCGTCGAGTCGTTGATCGCGTGCCAGCCGAGGGCCGCGAGGACCTGCTCGGACTCGAACCACTCGCGCAGGTACTGAGTGGCGGACGTGCCGAACAGGAAGGTCGCGTCGGCGATGAGCGAGCGGTGCCGGGCCGCCATGCCGCCGAGCTTGGCGAGCCTCGCGAGCTCACGCGGCCGAAGGTTTCGTGGGTCGGGGGGTGTCGTGTCGATCAGCGGCGTGATCAGGCCGGCGATATCGGCCAACTCCTCCTCGAACGAGGGGAGGGCACGCGCATCGGCTGAGGAGAACTTCTCGAACTCGCGCTGAGTGGCGGACAGGTCGTCGTCGAGGAGAAGCGAAGAGCCGTCAGGCCCCAGGTTCAAAGCGGGTCCTGCCGGATCGACCGTGATCCCGCGCTCGACCAGGCGAAGATCCCGCCAGATGGGCTCGCGCAGCATGCTGAGGACGTAGGCCCCCGTTGACGCGAAGTAGCCGGGAGCGAACTCCTCGGTCACCGCGCAGCCGCCGACGATCTCGCGACGCTCCAGGACGACCGTCTCGAGGCCGGCATTGGCCAGGTAGTAGGCCGCGACCAGACCGTTGTGGCCGCCGCCGACGATCGCGATATCCCAGGTCTTGGCAGCCGCGGCGCTCATGACTCCAGCTGCTTGATCTTCGTCAGGCGGTAGGCGACCAGCGCGAACAGCGCCGAGGCTCCGAGCATGAGCATGCTCATTGCCGCACCGCCGTTCAAGTCGCCGCTCTCGAGCACCAAGTCGTTCACCACGTTCCCCAGCATGTAGCCCTCCGTGCCACCTACGAGGGCCGGGCTGGCGAAGTCGGTGAAGAGCGGGATATAGACGAGGAGCAGCGCCACGAAGATCCCGGGCGCGATCAGCGGCAGCAGGATCCGCCGGAATGTCGTGAACCACCCCGAACCGAGGTCGCGTGCAGCCTCGAAGATGTTGCGATCGATCGCCTTCATCGCGGCGTAGATGGGGATCACCGTGTACGTCAGGTAGCTCGTCGAAAGCACGACGATCACGGCGAACTTGCTGAACAGGAGCGCGTCTATCGGCGCGTCGATCAACCCGATCTCCATCAGCGCCGAGTTGATGAGGCCCTCGCGGCCGAGCAGCATCCGCCAGGCATAAATCCGCACCATCGGGTTGAGCTCATCGGCGAGGACCAAAAAGAGCAGCAGGCCAAGCTCGAACTTGCCCGCCTTGTAGGCCAGGACGTAGGCAAGGGGAATCGCGATCACGAGCTGGATCAGCATCGCGAGGGTCGCGATCTGGAAGGTGGTCAGCGCGACGTCGCGGTAGAGCGGGTCTTCGAGGACGGTCGTGAAGTTCGTGAACGTCCAGCCGCTATCGCCGGAGAGCACGCCGTAGTGGAGCGCGATGAAGAGCATCACGAACATGGGCGCAAGGAAGAACGCGGCCAGGATCGCCGTGGGGACGCCTAGGAAGCTGAAAGCGCGAAGGTGGTCTCGCATCAGCGTGTCGCCCCCGTCAGGAGGTCAGTGAGCCCATCCTTGTCGTCGCCCCGCCTCGGCTGAGGAACTTGATCAATTGCCAGGCGCCGAAGACCGCCAGGATCTGCGCCACCGCGATCACGGTCGATGCCGCGTTCACCAACGGAAGGTTCTCCGACTGGCGCAGGATCGAGAAGACCCACACCGGGAACGTCTGGTCGAAGCCGCCGGTGAAGAACGAGATCTCGAAGTTGTTGAAGGACCAGGCGAAGGCGAAGATCCCTGCAGCCGCGAGTGAGGGGGCGATCTGCGGAATCACCACGTATCGGAGCATCTGAAGCTGCGAGGCGCCGAGGTCGATGGCGGCCTCCTCGAGTGATCGCTGGAAGCGGACGAGGCCGGCCGAGACGATCGCCACCACCAGCGGGAACGTCACCACAAGGTGCATCAGGGCGACGGTCTTGAGCGAGAGCGAGACCCGGAACTCGCTGAAGAAGATCAGCCCGGCTACGCCGATTATCAGCCAGGGGACCACAAGCACAGCGCCGTGCAGTCCGGCGATGGCTCCGCGGCCGAAGAACCGGAGGCGCGTGAGCCCCCAGGCGGCAGCCGTGCCGAGCACGAGTGAGATCGCGGTGACAAACGAAGCTACGACGACCGAGTTCACGATCGCGTCCTTCGCCTGCTCGTTGTTCCAGGCGTCCTTGTACCAGTGGGTTGTGAACCCCTCCCAGGGCAGGGAGATGATCGAGGAGTCGTTGAACGAGAACAGCGCCAGCATCAGCACCGGCCCGAAAAGGACCACCATGACGACGGCCACCAGGGTGGCGCTGGCCACCCTGGGAGCCTTGCGGCGCATGCGTGTGGTTATTGGGCGAGGACTTCCTGCCATGCGCGGTCATACACGTCGGCGTTTTCGGGCTCGGTCTGCGCGATCGCTTCCTCGAGGTTCGTTGGATCCGCGGAATCCAGGTACTGCTCATCGAGCAACTCCAGCGCATCCGGATTCATCGCAACGAAGCCCAGCTCGGCGGAGATCGCCTGTGCCTCGGCCGATGCGTAGTAGTCCATGAGCTTGTAGGCGGCGTCGGTGTTCTCCGCCTTCGAAGTGATTGCCAGTCCGCAAACCCAGGACAGCGCGCCTTCGGTTGGGGCGACCCATTCGACCGGCAGGCCGTCGTCGATCATCGCCTCCGCAGTGCCGCGGCCACCATCGGCGATCAAGACCTCGCCTGACTTGAACAGGTTCACCATCGAGGCGTCGGATTCAGCGAACGCGCGGAAGTTGTCGCGGTTGTCAAGCAGGTTCTGCTTTGCCTGCTCGACTTCCTCGTCGGTGAGGTTCATGGGGTCGTCCAGGCCGATGGCCATGGCCGACGCCGCGATCGCGGTGAGCGGCGTCGCCTCGAGCGCAACCTGACCCGCGTTGGCGGAGTCGAATAGCGCCTGGTAAGAGTCGATGTCGCTCCCGAGCTCGTCGGTGTTCACGATCAAGCCATGCGGGCCGGCGGACGCGGGGACGAAGAGGACCTCGCCGTTTTCGTCGCGCACCTCGTCCGCATCGGAGAACGCGAGCTTGTCGAACTCTTCGAAGGCCTCGGGATCGACGGGCCGGATGAGGTTGCGCGCGAGGAGCGGTTCCATCTCGTCCGTGCACACCTCCACCACGTCGGCCTCGAAGCCACCGGCAAGCTTCGCCGCTGCGGCCTTGTTCGAGTCGAAGGTCGCAACCTCGAGCTCGACGTCCGGGTTCGCCTCCCTGAACGGGTCGAGCATCTCGTCCGGAACGGTGTCGCCATATGCAAAGACGCGGAGAGTGCCCGTGGCCGGAGACTCCATGTCCTTCGGCGCCGGCGCGACCGTCGCATCACCGTCACTCGTGCCGCCACCGCACCCCGCCGCAGCGGCCGCGAACACAATCGCCGACACCATCGCCATCCGTTTCATCGCAACTCTCCTCTTCACTGTGCTTGGAACTCTCTGAACGCCCTGACCCACTCGTCGTAGTTGGGCGGCTCGGTCTCCGCGATCGCGTTCTCGATCGAGGCGGGATCGGCCGTCTCCCGGTGCTCGGGCCCGACAAGTTCGATTGCCTTCGGGTTCGTCACGACGTAGCCGCCCTCCGCGCGGATCGCCTGCGCCTCCGCCGAGGCCTGCCAGTTGATGAGCCGGTAGGCAGCATCCAGGTTCTGAGCGTCGCTGGTGATGGCCAGTCCGCAGACCCAGGAGAGGGGGCGCTCTTCAGGCGCAACCCAGCGGGCGTCGACGCCGGTCTCTTGGATGCGCTCAGTCAGGCCAGGCCCCCCGTCCGCGAGCACGATTTCGCCCGATCGAAAGAGGTTCACGACGTCCGCGTCGGATCGCCACAGCGTGCGGAACTGGTCGCGGTTTTCGATCAGGTGCTGTTTGACCTGCTCAAGCTCGTCCGCACTTAGCTCCATCGGCTCTTCGATCCCCAGCGCCAGAGCGGTCTCGGCGATCGCGGGCAGCGGGTAGTCCGCCTCCAGCGCCACGCGGTCGGCGAACTGCGGGTCGAACAGGTCCGTGAACGAGTCGACCTCGCCGGGTTCCACCTCGGCCGCGTCGTAGATGAGGCCTTGCGGGCCGGCCGAGAGTGGGACCAGCATCGCGTTCTTGCCATCCAGGACCCCGGGGGAGTCCGTGAAGACGAGGTCATCCCAGTCGGGCACCCCCTGCGTGTCGAGCGGCCTGATCAGGTTTCGCGCCGTCAGCGGGCTCATCTCGTCCAGGCACACCTCGACTACGTCTGCCTCGAAGCCGCCCGCAAGCTTCGCGGCGGCCTCCTGGTTGGAGCCGAAGCTGGCGGTTTCGAGCTCGAGGTCGGGGTTCGCTTCGCGGAACGGGTCGAGCAGGGAGTCGGTCAGCGTGTCCTGATAGGCGAACACGCTCAGGGTTCCGGTCGCCGGAGCCTCGGGATCTTCAGGAGCCTCCGCGATGGTCGCGGGCTCGTTGGTGCCGCCTCCACACGCAGCGAGAAGTACGGCGAAAAGGGTCAATCCGCAAGCGGCGCATAGACGGGTCACGCTGCTGGCTCACCGCCTTCGACGACGAGGCTGTGGCGAGCGGCCCAGCTCAGTTCGATGCGGTCTCCGGCCCCGCCGGTCGACACGTAGTCGTCGTTCAGTTCGTGGACGACGAGCCGCTCGCCGGTCGGAAGCTCGACAAGGACCTGCGAGAGGGACCCGAGGTAGATGCGCTCGACGATCTCGCCAACGACCCAGGAGCGAGCCGGATCGTCATCGATCCCACCAATCCTGATCTTCTCCGGCCGGACCGTGATCTGGATCGAGTCGCCGGCGGGGTTGGCGCAGTCGACGCAGATCCGCATTCCTTCACCCAGGTCCATGACCGCGAGGTCGCCTGCGCGCTCGGTGATGCTGACCTGGAGCGCGTTCGAGGTGCCGATAAAGCCGGCCACGAACGATGTCTTGGGTCGCTCATAGAGCGAGCGGGGGTCGGCCAGCTGCTGGACCTTGCCCGCGTCCATGATCGCGATGCGGTCCGACATCGTGAGCGCTTCCTCCTGGTCGTGCGTGACGTAGACGAAGGTGGTGCCCGTGGACTTCTGGATCCGCTTCAGCTCAAACTGCATCTCGCGCCGGAGCTTCAGGTCGAGCGCTCCAAGGGGCTCATCGAGCAGCAACGCAGCCGGCCGGTTGACCAAGGCGCGGGCGAGCGCGACGCGCTGGCGCTGACCGCCGGACAGCTCGCCGGGCCTACGGTCCGCCAGTCCTTCCAGCCTTACGATCGAGAGCATCTCGTCCGTCCGCCCTGCGATCTCAGCACGCCCGACGTGCTTGAGCTTCAGGCCGAAGCCGACGTTGTCGGCGACCGTCATGTGCGGAAACAGGGCGTAGTCCTGGAAGACCATGTTCACGTTTCGCTTCTTGGGCGAGACGTACGTCACGTCTTCTCCGTCGAGGAGGACTCGGCCCTCGTCTGGCTCTTCGAAGCCGGCGATCATGCGCAGGGTCGTCGTCTTGCCGCAGCCGCTTGGCCCCAGTAGCGAGAAGAACTCGCCGGCCGCGATCTCCAGCGACACCCCGTCGACAGCCGCCTTTCCGTCGAACCTGCGGCTGACCCCGTCGAGGACGATCATCGCGTCGCTCATTCCGGGGCTCCCACCGCGATTACGAACATGTCGTTCACGTTCGTCTGGGTCGGCCCGGTGACGATCTGGTCTCCAAGGTTCGCCAGGGCATCACCTGTGCGGTGCTCCGCGACTGCCGCCGCGAGATCAATCCCTGCTGCCCGAGCGCGCTCCGCGGTGAGACCGTCCACCACCGCTCCGGCGGCGTCGGTGCCGCCGTCCGAGCCGTCGGTGTCGATGAAGCAGGCGGAGATCGGCGCGCCGCTTTCGAGATGGAGGGCCGCCGCCGCGGCGGCCTCCTGGTTCGGTCCCCCCGCGCCGAAGGACCCCCCGGACCCGTTCGACGCGAGGGTCACAGTGGACTCGCCACCGCACCCGACCAAGACACATGGAGCCGCGGCGGGCGCGCCGTCACGGGCACAGTTCGCGGCAAGTTCTGCGAGATGCCGGCCGACGAAGCTCGCCTCGCCTTCCAGTTCCGTGGAGACCACGTGGGCGCTGACGCCTGCGGCCCGCGCCTCGGCAGCCATCGCCTCACAGACCCCGGCGCCGTTGACAAGCATCACCGTCTGCGGCTCGGTGGTTAGGTGGGGTGAGTGCGCGGCGTCGCTGGCCAAGTGGTCGCGGATGCTCGGGGGCAGCTCGTCCCACAGCCCCCGGCGGTGGAGGATCTCAAGCGCGTCCTCAACGGTCGATGTGTCTTGAACGCTCGGGTCCGTGATCGCATCGAGCACATCCCCGGCAACGTCGGAAACGGTGAGGCTGACCAGGCGCGCCGGAGCGACGCGAGCAGCCAAGCGCCCGCCCTTGATCGCCGAGACGTGCTTTCGCACCGCGTTGACTTCGACGATAGGAGCGCCGGAGCCGAGCAGAAGCTCATGGAGCCGCCTCTTCTCGGCTTGGGTCACTCCCTCGGGCGGAAGGCTTGTGAGCGCCGAGCTTCCGCCCGTGAACACTGCGATCGCCAGGTCATCGGGGCCCAGGTCGTCAACAAGTTCCATGACGCGCCGTGCCGCGGCTTCCGAGCGCTCGGTAGGCAGGGGGTGATCGGCCAGCATCACCTCGATCCGGTCGAGCGCGATCGCGTCCGCTCCGTTGCGGACCACGACGGCTCCGCCTTCGAGCCGGTCGCCCAGGATGCTCTCGAGCGTGGATGCGATCGCGAGGGTGGCCTTGCCTGAGCCGACGACGACGACTCGCGCACCGGGCGCCAGGGCGTACTCGCGTCCAGCGAAAGCGACACCGCTGTCGGTCAGCTCAACCGCCTCCGTCGTCGCAACGCGGACGTCGCATGCCTCGAGCCCTGCGGCGGCCACCCGCAGCGCCAAAGCGCGCACATCCGCCATTCCGGTTGCCGCCAGTTCCGCCGAGTTCGAGATCACGCGGCGATCGCCGCCGGGAACACGTCGCCAGGGTAAGAGGCGGTGGCCCCGAGTTCCTCCTCGATGCGGATGAGGCGGTTGTACTTCGCTGTCCGCTCGCCGCGCACGGGGGCGCCGGTCTTGATCTGTCCGGCTCCCAGGGCAACCGCGAGGTCGGCGATGATCGGGTCCTCCGTCTCTCCGGAGCGTTCCGAGACGACCACGGTGTAGCCCGCGCGGTGCGCGATATCGGCGGCGTCGAGCGCCTCCGAGAGCGTCCCGATCTGGTTCACCTTCCAAAGCAGGGAGTTGGCGGCGCCCGCCTCGAGGCCGATCCGCAGGCGCTCGGGGTTGGTGACGAACAGGTCGTCTCCGACGATCTGGATCCCGCTTGCCTCGGTGAGCTCCGCGAACCCCTCGAAATCGTTCTCGTCCAGCGGGTCCTCGATCGTGACGACGTCGAACTCGCGGATCAGCTCCTGGTAGAGCTCGATCATCCCGTCGCGATCTCTCTTCGAGCCCGCGATGTCGTAGGTGCCTGAGTCCGCGTCGTAGTAGTGGGTTGCCGCGGCGTCGAGGCCGTATCGGAACCGCCCCTGGTGCCCGGCGTTCGCGACTGCCTCGTGCAGGAGGCCAAGCGCCTCGTGCGGGTCGGAGATAGCCGGCGCGTAGCCGCCCTCATCGCCCGTATTGAGAGCGCTCTTGCCGTAGCGCTCGAGGAGGATCTCGGCCAAGGCGAGGTTCACCTCGGTCGAGATCTGAAGGGCCTCGATGATCGACTCGGCACCGACGGGGATGATGATGAACTCCTGGAAGTCCAGGTCGTTCGAGGCGTGCTTGCCGCCGTTGATCAGGTTGACGAGCGGAGCGGGCAGGACGTGCGCATTGGCGTTCAGCGCGCGGTAGAGGGGCACGCCCGCCGTTGCGGCCCGGGCACGGGCGGCGGCGAGAGAGACCCCGAGGATCGCGTTTGCGCCTAGGCGGGACTTCTGCTCAGTGCCATCAAGAGCGATCAGGGCGGAGTCGAGCTCACGCTGCTCAGGAAGCTCCTTGCCGACCAGTGAGTCGCGGAGCTCGCCCTTGACGGCCTCGACTGCGCCGAGGACGCCGAAGCCGCCGAAGCGGGTGCCGCCGTCTCGGAGCTCCGTCGCCTCCATCGAGCCGGTCGAGCGGCCCGAGGGGACATCGGCCGTTGCGACCGTCCCGTCATCGAGAGCCAGATCGACCTGAACCGTGGGCAATCCACGGCAGTCGAGCACTTCGCGAGCGCTCAGGTTCGTGATTACGGGACTCATACGACCACCTTCTCTCCGGTCTGTTGTTGCCAGGCTTTTGTCAAGTTGTCCACCGCTTCGGCGAGATGCGCTCGGAAGAGGTCCTCGGCGCGCTGGGGGTCGCCGGCGCGCATTGCCGCGATCAGCTCCTCGTGCTCGGCGGCGACCTGTGAGGGCCGCTGGTAGTGCTCGCGAAGCTGCGCGAGGCAGAGCAGGACCTCGGACTCCACCGAGGAGTAGGCGCGAGCAAGCCGTGGAGATCCGGTCGCGTCGATGATCGCGCGGTGAAAGCGGAAGTCGGGCTCGACGACCGCGCGCCAAGGAGCGTCATCGGGAACGCCGGAGAGCTCGGCGACTGATTGCTCGGCGGCAGGGGGGACCTCGCCGCTGGCGACAACCAGACGGACCGCCTCTACCTCGAGGGCGGTGCGAAGGCGGAAAACGTCGATCAGATGAGCGGGGTCGAAGGTGGGAACCTGGACGCCGCGGTTCGGCTCGCGAAGCAAAAGGCCCTCGGAGATCAGGATCTGCGTCGCGGCGCGAAACGAGTGGCGGGCGATGCCGAGGCGCCCCGCGAACTCGGTTTCGCGAAGCCGGGTGCCCGCCTCGATCTGGCCATCAAGGATCATCTCGCGAAGCGCGTTGGCCGCGGCTTCGACGGTTGAGACGGTCGCGAGCTGGAGGGTCTCCGCAGGCTGTTCCTGCGCCGGTGTGGAGGGTGGATCTATTTTGACCATGTGTCACATCATTCCACAATCTGACAAGATACGTCGAGTCGAGGTTCAACGAAGAGGAATTGAGGACTAAATGAGCGGAGTCGAACGCGGCCGGATCGCCGAGTTGATGCAGCGCGAGGAAACGCGGTTTGCGGAAGCCAACCCCGAGTCAAAGCGCCTCCATGAGCGCGGCAAGGGCTCCCTTCTGGATGGCGTTCCCATGAATTGGATGACCCGCTGGCCAGGTGCCTTTCCTGTCTTCGTCGCAACCGCGCAGGGCGCGGACTTAACAGACGTCGACGGCAACGAGTACGCCGATCTCTGCCTGGGGGACACCGGCGCGATGACCGGCCACTCCCCGCCGGCGACGGTCGCGGCGGTCTCTGAGCGGGTCGCGAAGGGAATCACCGCAATGCTTCCGACTGAGGACGCTGTGCACGTCGGGGAAGAGATGAAGCGCCGCTTCGGTATGCCCAACTGGCAGTTCAGCTTGTCGGCGACCGACGCTAACCGCTTCGTAATCCGAATCTCGCGCGAGATCACCGGCCGTCCCAAGATCCTTGTGCATAACCACTGCTATCACGGCAGCGTCGACGAGACGATCACGACGCTCGTCGCCGGCGAGGTCCAGCTGCGGGAGGGCAACGTTGGCGCCCCGGTGGACCCGGCTGAGACCACCCGGATCGTCGAGATCAACGACCTCGATGCCCTTGAGCGGGAGCTCGCCCACGAGGATGTCGCTTGCGTCTTGGTCGAACCGGCCCTGACGAACATCGGGATCGTTTTGGCAGACGACGGGTACCACGACCGCTTGCGCCAACTCACCCGCGAGACCGGCACCCTGCTGGTGATCGACGAGACCCACACTCTTTGTTGTGGCCCCGGTGGCTACACCGCAGTCGCAGGCCTGGAGCCGGATTTCATGACTATTGGCAAGTCGATCGCCGGTGGCGTCCCTATCGGCGCATACGGCTTCACCGACGAGATCGGGCAGCGAGTCAAAGACCACACGGTCCCCGTCGCGGCCGACGTGGGAGGCGTGGGAGGGACCCTGGCCGGCAACGCGCTGTCGCTTGCGGCGGCCCGCGCCACACTCGCGGACGTTCTCACCGACAACGCCTTCGAGCACATGATCACGCTGGGCGAGCGCTTCGAGGGCGCGGTCTCCGACACGATCGCCGAGCATTCGCTTCCCTGGTCGGTCACCCGGCTGGGATGCCGGGTGGAGTACATGTTCAGTCCCACGCCACCTCGGACCGGCGGCGAAGCGGCGGCCGCGCTCGATGAGGAGTTGGACGCGCTCCTTCACCTCTACATGCTCAACCGCGGGATCCTGCTGACGCCGTTCCACATGATGGCGCTGATGTCGCCGGCGACGACCGAGGCGCATGTGGATCGCCACTCCGAGGCCTTCGCCGAGGCGGCGGCCGAGCTAACAAGTGCTTGAGCAGGTGATGCGCGCCGGAGCGCGCGAAGTTGAGTTGGTGGACGACCCCCTGGACGCGGATCAGATCCTCGAGGGAGACCCGCGTACCTCGGTGTCCGTTCTGAGCGAATTGTCCGATGGAGCCGAGTGCGGGATCTGGCGCTGCACGCCCGGCCGCTTTCGCGATACCGAAACTCAAGAGGCCTTCGTGGTGTTGGAAGGGAGGGCGACGATCGAATGGGCAGGAGGCTCAATCGAGGTGGGGGCCGGAGACCTTTGCTTTCTCGCCACCGGCACCCAGACCATCTGGACCGTCCACCAGACCCTTTTGAAGGGTTATTCGCTGGCGGCTGGCACATCTCCGGAATATGTGTCATGATGGAGTTGTTGAACAATCTGTCCCTCGGGGAGGAACACAAATGGAATTGACTCGCTCGCTTGCCAACCGCCGCATCGTCCTGGGGGTGACAGCCGCGGGTCTCGCGGCTGCCATCGCCGTGTTCGGATCCGAGGAGAAGGTCAAGGCGGATCCGCCGACACCGGCCACCAGCGTGATCCTGATCTCAGGCGACGGCATGGGGGTCCAGCAGAGGACCGCTATCCAGTACGCGGGCTACGGGCTCGACGAGCGCCAGCCGATGGATGCGCTCCCGTACGCGGGCTTCCTCGACACCATCCATGACGGCAATACAGCGGTGACGGACTCCGCCGCCGGCGCGACCGCCTGGTCGATCGGCGTCAAGACCAAGCAGGGCCTCGTCGGGCTTGGCCGCGACAAGGTGCGCGTTCCCACCCTGATGGAGATTGCCGAGGACGAGGGCAAGGCGACCGGCATCGTCAACGACCACGACATCACCAACGCGACGCTGGCGACATTCGCGGCGCCGATCGTCAACCGCGACTGGAAGGTCGCGATCGCGCAGCGGACCCTGCGAGGCATCTCCCCCGACGTGATGATGGGCGGGGGCGAGGGCTACTGGTACCCCCGCGGCGACAAGGGCATGATCCCGAACGAAGTTCCCGACGAAGACCGCAGTCTCGGCGAGGACAACCTGGTCGAAGAAGCGATCGACATGGGCTACCAGTACGCGTACGACCGCGACACGGTCGACGACCTGACCGGCCCGAAGGCACTTGCGCTCGTCCAGGACTCGGGCCTTCAGCGCTACAAGGAGCTCAAGGGCTACAAGCCGAACGAGGACCCGTACTACGTCAAGGAGCCGGTGCTCTTCCAGAAGGCGCTCGACATCCTCAGCCAGGACCCCGACGGGTTCTTCCTGGTGACGGAGAGCGACGACCTGGACTCGGCCGCTCACGAGCACGATGGCGTGAACGTGATCAAGACAGGCATGAACGTCAACAAGATGGTCGAGATCGTCGAGGAGTTCCGCCTGACGCATCCTGACGTTCTCCTCGTCGTCACCGCCGACCACGAAACGGGCGGCATGACGATCGAGAACACCTCAGAGACGAACACGAACTCGAATGGCGACGACCCGGTCCCGTACTACGGCGACGGCTCGAAGAACAACGCCGGCCCGAACGGCGAGGTTCCGCCCAAGAGCGGCCCCTTCAAGATCAAGGGAACCGACCGCAAGTTCAAGGTCGACTGGACGACCCCCGAGCACACGGGCGGCTACGTCCCGGTGACGGCGTCCGGCCCGCTGGCCGAGGAGTTCACGGGTGTCCACCACAACACCCACGTCTACGACGTGCTCCTCCAGGCGCTGACGGCTGATTAACGGCTCTGCGCGCCGGTCCCGCCCATTGGGATCGGCGCGCAGATATCCCTAATCCAGTCTCGCTTTCAAAAAGCTCGCCGGAGGTTGCTCTGGCGCGTTGCCGCTTTCGCGCCGTTCAAAACGTCGCTCGCCGCGGACGAACCCCGCGAAGCCGCTATTTGGGTGAAAGCCGCTTGTAGGTGATGCGGTGGGGCCGGTCCGCGGCCGAGCCGAGCCGAGCGCGCCGGTTCTCCTCATAAGCCTCGGCGTTCCCCTCGAACCAGGTGACCTCGGAGTCGCCCTCGAAGGCAAGGATGTGGGTCGCGACGCGATCGAGGAACCAGCGGTCGTGCGAGACGACCACGGCGCAACCTGCGAACGCAAGGAGCGCCTCTTCGAGCGCGCGGAGCGTGTCGACATCGAGGTCGTTCGTGGGCTCGTCCAGGAGCAGCAGGTTGCCGCCGGAGCGCAGAAGCTTCGCCAGGTGCACTCGGTTGCGCTCACCGCCTGAGAGCGTGCCCACCTTGCGCTGCTGGTCCGAGCCCTTGAAGTTGAAGCCCGAGGTGTAAGCGCGGGAGTTCATCTCCTCGGAGCCGACCTTGATCTGGTCGTAGCCCTCGGAGATCTCCTCCCAGACGGACTTCTCGGCGTCGAGCGAGTCGCGGGACTGGTCGACGTACGCAAGCTGAACGGTCTCGCCGAGGCGGAGCGTCCCGGCATCGGGCTCCTCGTCGCCGACGATCATCCGCAACAGGGTTGTCTTGCCGGCGCCGTTCGGGCCGATGATGCCGACGATGCCCGCGGGCGGAAGCTCGAACGTGAGGCCCTCGAAGAGAAGCTTGTCGCCGTAGCCCTTGGTGACTCCGTCGGCCTCGACTACGACGCCGCCCAGGCGAGGCCCGGCTGGGATACGGATCTGGACGTTCTCGAGCTTCACCTGCTTGTCCTCGGCGAGAAGCTCCTCGTAGCGGGCGAGACGGGCCTTCGACTTCTTGCGCCGGCCCTTGGGGTTCTCGCGCACCCACTCGAGCTCCGCCGCGATCGTCTTGGCGCGCGCTGTGTCCTTTCGCTCCTCCTGCGCCATCCGCTCCTGTTTTTGCTCGAGCCAGCTGGAGTAGTTGCCCTTGAAGGGGATGCCGCGGCCTCGGTCGAGCTCCAGGATCCAGCCGGCGACGTTGTCCAGGAAGTAGCGGTCGTGGGTAACGGCGACGATCGTGCCCTCGTATTCGTCCAGGTGGCGCTCGAGCCAGGCGACCGACTCGGCGTCCAGGTGGTTGGTCGGCTCGTCCAGGAGCAGCAGGTCCGGCGCTTCCAGGAGAAGTCGGCAAAGGGCAACGCGGCGGCGCTCGCCGCCCGAGAGCTTGGTCACGTCGGCGTCGCCTGGAGGCACGCGAAGCGCGTCCATCGCCGTTTCCACGACGGTGTCCAGGTTCCACGCGTCGGCTGCCTCGATCTCTTCAGTCAGGCGGGCGAACTCGTCGGCCGTTTCGTCCGAGTAGTTGGAGGCGACCTCGTTGTAGCGGTCGAGGAGGTCCTTGGTCGCGCGCACTCCATCCTCGACGTTGCCGCGTACGTCCTTGGACTCGTCGAGCTGCGGCTCTTGGGAGAGCATCCCGACCGTCGCCGACTTGTGGAGCTGTGCCTCGCCGCGGTACTCGGTGTCCTCCCCGGCCATGATGCGGAGGAGGGTGGACTTACCCGCGCCGTTCGGCCCCAGGACGCCGATCTTGGCACCGGGAAAGAAGCTCAGGGAGATGTCCGTGAGGACGGTCTTGTCCGGCGGATGGGTCCGCGAGACCTTGTACATCGAGTAGATGTATTCGTCAGCCATGAGGCGGCTGAGGGTAGCCGCGCTAAGCGCGGGCTAGGATGCCGAACCCATGGACTCAAGGGTCAAAACACTCATCGGCGCGGTCGCGCTCTTCGCGGTGATCATCGTGGGCGTCGTCATCGGCCAGAGCGGTGGCGACGACGAGCCTGCCGAGCCGGCCACGGCCGAGCGCCAGGACAAGCCCGAGGTCGAGATCCCTGAGGACGATCCGCCGAAGGAGCTCGTGATCGAGGACCTGGAGGACGGCGAGGGCGACGAGGCCACCGCGGGCGATCAGCTCACCGTCGACTACGTCGGCGTCCTATATGACGGCGGCGACGAGTTCGACGAGTCGTTCAGCAAGCCCGAGCCCTTGCAGTTCGTGCTCGGCCAGGGCTCGGTCATTCCGGGCTGGGACGAGGGCCTCGAGGGCATGAAGGTCGGCGGTAGGCGCCAGCTGGTGATCCCTTCTGATCTGGCCTATGGGGCGGAGGGCCGGCCGCCGGACATCCCGCCGGACTCGACGCTGGTCTTCGTGATCGACCTGCTCGAGATCAACTAGTTCCCGTTGATCGCAAAGACGTTGCCATCGGGGTCCTTGAACCAGGCCGCCTTGAAGCCGGGCCCTTCGAAGACCCCGTCCTCATCGGTCGTCACGCCGCTCTCGTCGTCGTAGGTTTCGAACTCGACGCCGTTCCCGGCCAGCTCGGCGCGCGTGGCGTCGAAATCTGAGACCTCGAACCCGGCCAAGGTGGCCTTGTTCGAGCCGGCGTGCTCGGAGACGTAGACGAAGAGGCCGGTCCCGCCGGCGCACTCATACGAGGCCATCTCGTCCGTCTGCTGGTTGGACTCGAGTCCCAGCTTGCCCTCGTAAAAGCTCCGTGCGCGCGAGAGGTCCGACACGGCCACCGCTGTCCCGACTTTGCAGTCCTTCAAGCTCATTTCTTCCTCCATTCAATCGCTTGCCTTCACCCTACCATCGTAGTCCTAAAAACTAACCTCACGTTGCATTATTTAGGACTAAAGGGGTATGCTCTAGGCGAGATGGCTACCAAAAAACGCACCTACAACGACCTCTGCGGGCTCTCTCATGCACTCGAGCTGGTGGGTGAGCGCTGGGCGGTCCTGATCCTGCGCGAGCTGAGCTACGGCCCCAAACGCTTCACCGACATCCGCTCGGGCCTACCGGCCGCGAGCCCGAACGTCCTCTCCCAGCGCCTTCGCGAGCTCGAGGCCCACGGGATCGTCGCCCGCCGGACCCTCGCCCCTCCCGCGGCGTCCAAGGTCTACGAGCTCACCGAGTGGGGGCGCGAGTTGGAGCCGACCCTTCACTCGCTTGGACGCTGGGCCGCGCGCTCGCCTCATTTCCCGGACTCAGGTCATTTCAGCCCGAGCTCGCTTGCGATGAACCTCGAGTCGATGTTCCTGGGCGAGAAGGCCTCGGGCATCGAGACGACGATTGGCCTCGTGCTCGGCGAGGAGTCCTTTCTTTTGCGAATCGCCGGCGGATCGCTGGTGGTCGAGCGCGCCGACGCCGCTGGATCCGACGCGCTCGTGACAACCGACCCCATGACGCTCGTCGGCATCCTCTACTACGGCGAGGAGCTTGCCGCCGCCGAGAAGGCAGGGGCGATCAGCGTTGAGGGCGACCGCGACGCCGTGGAGCGCCTCCCCGACCTGTTCGAGCTGCCCGCGCCGGTCGAGGCTCTTCCCGCGTGAGCGGCTCGAGCACCCTTGCCATCGAGGCTGAGGGCCTCGTCAAGTCGTTTGGGGAGACGAAGGCCGTTGACGGCATCGACCTCTCGGTGAGGAAGGGTGCCGTTTACGGAATGCTCGGACCGAACGGAGCCGGCAAGACGACAACGATCAGGATGTTGGCGACCCTGCTTCGCCCCGACGCCGGGTCCGCCCGCGTCCTCGGCCACGATGTGGCCACCGAGGCAGATGCCGTGCGCAGCGTCATGAGCCTCACGGGTCAGCTTGCCTCAGTAGACGAGGACCTGACCGGCCGCGAGAACCTGATCCTGATCGGGCGACTGCTCGGGCTCGGTCGCCCCGCCGCGAAGTCCCGCGCCGACGATCTCCTGGACGCTTTCGGCCTGGTCGAGGCGGCAGGCCGGCTGGTCAAGAACTACTCGGGCGGAATGCGCCGCAGGCTTGACCTGGCGGCGAGCATCGTCGTCACCCCGGAGCTGATGTTCCTGGATGAGCCGACGACCGGACTTGACCCGCGCTCCCGCAACCAGGTCTGGGGCATCGTCAGGGCACTCGCCGAGGAGGGCACGACGATCCTTTTGTGCACGCAGTACCTCGACGAGGCCGACCAGCTAGCGGAAGGCATCGCGGTGATCGACCACGGCAAAGTGATCGCCGAGGGCACGCCCTCTCAGCTGAAGGCATCCGTTGGCTCTGGGACGCTTCACGTCCGGCTGCTCGAGCCCGACCAGCGGCCCGAGGCAGCCGAGATCCTCGACCGCGAGCTCGGCGCCGTAACGCTCGAGTCCGACCCAGCGGGCCTGTCGGTGGCCTGCGATGAGGCCGACCGCGGCGCGGAGGCGGTAGCCGAGCTTGCGCGGCGTGGAGTGGCGGTCGCCGGGTTCTCGCTCGGCCAGCCCAGCCTGGACGAGGTCTTCCTGGCCCTGACGGGACGACCCGTCGAGGATGAATCCAGCGCCGAGGAGGTCGAGGCGGCATGAGTGAGACACGCACAGGCGACACCGCGGTCGACGGCGTCGAAGAGCAGGCGATTCGGAAGGCGCTGTCGACGGCCCCGAGACCTGCCCGCCCGAGCCCTCTCTCGGCAGTTCTGACATTCGCCTGGCGGGGGATCCTGAAAATCAAGCACGTCCCCGAGCAACTCATCGACGCGACGATGACCCCGGTCCTCTTCACGCTGATGTTCACCTACATGTACGGGGGCGCGATCTCGGGCTCGACCAGCGAGTACCTCACCTTCATCCTCCCGGGGATCCTGATGATGTCGGTGGTCTTTACGACCGTCTACTCGGGAGTCGCGCTCAACACGGACCTCACCAAGGGCGTTGTGGACCGGTTCCGTTCGCTTCCGATCTGGCGCCCTGCGCCGCTGGTGGGGTCGGTAGTGGGCGACAGCGTGCGCTACCTCGTGGCCGGGACCGTCGTGATCATCGTCGGTGCCGTCCTGGGCTATCGCCCGGATGGCGGTTGGGAAGGCGTCCTTGCCGCGCTCGCACTGACGATCGTCTTCTCTTTCGCCCTCGCATGGGTCTTCACGACTCTCGGCCTCATCATGCGCTCGCCGAATGCAGTCATGAACACGGGGTTCATGGCCCTGTTCCCGCTCACCTTTCTCTCGAACGCGTTTGTGCCGCCCGAGACATTGCCGAGCGGCCTTGAAGCGTTTGTCGAGATCAACCCGATCTCGTGGGTGGTGACCGCCAATCGCGGGTTGATGAACGGAACGGCCGAGGTCGGAGACATCTTGCTGGTCCTCGCGAGCGCTTTGGTGCTTACCGCAGTGTTCGTGCCGCTGACCTCGCGGCTCTACCGCAAGAAGTAGGCGGCGGGCGAGTCCCAGCGGAAGCTACCTTCCGCTGTCCGGATGTACGACCCTGGCAAGTTCTTCGACGAGGGCATCGACGCCGCCGGCCAGATTCGCCCGGCCTATCGCGAAGTGCTGGCTGCGGTGGGGGCGAACCCGGGTAAAGCACATGAGCGCTCGCGCCAGGTCGTACGCGAGCACAAGATCCGCTTCGGAAAGGGCGATCTCGAGCAGGACTTCATCCTCGACCCGATCCCGCGGATAGTCGACGGCGCTGAGTGGGCGGAGCTCGAGCGCGGGCTGGCGCAGCGCGCTCGCGCACTGAACGCGTTCCTCGCGGACGCCTACGGCGAGCGGCGCATCGTCGCCGAGGGCGTCATCCCAGAGCGCGTGGTGAACGGCGCGGAGTACCTGGAGCCCGAGATGGAAGGCCTCGTCGGAGCCAACGCGGCGACCGTCGTCGGCTTCGACTTGGTGCGCGACCGCGATGGCCGGTTCCTCGTCCTGGAGGACAACACCCGCACGCCTTCGGGGATGGCATACGCCGTCGCCGCGCGCGAGGTGTGCGCCGAGCTCCTGGGCGGCGCGGCAGCATCTGCACAGCCTCTTGACGCTGTGTTCGGCTGGCTCTCAGAAGCGGCCCGGGAGGCCGCGCCGGAAGGCGTCGACGACCCGGCGGTCGTTGTCCTCAGCGATGGCCCGGTCAACTCCGCCTGGTACGAGCACGTCCGGGTGGCTAGTCGCCTGGGGGTCCCGCTCCTCCAGCCCGGCGATATCCAGGTTTTCGGCGACGAGCTCCACTACCGCGACGGCGACTCGAACCTCCGCCGGGCCGATGTCGTCATTCGCCGCACCGACGCCGATCGCATCACCGAGCCGGGTGAGGGGATCACGTGGGTGGGGGAGAAGCTCTACGGCCCGTTGAAAAGCGGCAAGCTCCGGATGGTCAACACGTTCGGCTCAGGGCTCGCTGACGACAAGCTCGTCTACGCGTACATCCCTGATGCGATCCGGTTCTACCTGGGCGAGGAGCCGCTGGTTGCGCAGATCGCGACGCTCGACTGCGCCAGCGACACAGCGCTCGAGCGGGTGATCCGCAGTCCGCACGAGCTTGTGGTGAAGCCGCGCTCCGAGTCGGGCGGTATCGGCGTGGTCGTGGGGTCGCAGGCCACGCCCGCAGAACTCGCGGAATGCGTCGACCTCGTCACGGGCAGCCCCAAGGACTACATCGCCCAGGAGATCGTGAGCTTCTCGTCGTGCCCGACGGTGGCGGGCGACGCGATCGAGCCCCGCCATGTCGACCTGCGCGCTTTCGCCGTCTGCGGCAGGGACTCCGTACGCCTGATGCCGGGCGGACTCACGCGGGTCGCACTCACGAAGGGGTCGCTGGTCGTGAACTCGAGCCAGGGAGGGGGCGGCAAAGACACCTGGGTGGTCTAACGGCCCCGGATCGCTAGGCGCCGACGAACGTGTGTGCGCCTCGTACATCTGCGGTCGCCCCGGCGGCCGCTGATGGAGAAGAAGGACGACATCCGGCAGGCCAACTCCGGCGCTGATCGCAGGCGTCGCCGCGGGTCTTAGGAGCCGAGAGAACGCCGCTCTGCGCAGGCGAGACCGTTGAGCGCATACGCGATGTGCGGCCCGCCGGCGAGCTAATCCGCGATCTCGCCGGCTAAAGCGCCTACTGGCGCGCAGCGACGGTTTTTCGTTGACACTTGGTGGGTAGTCGAGGAGTCACCCGACGCAGGTTCAGCCCAGGAGGGGCGAGCGAGAAATGTCAAGGAAGGCGCTGGCCGTTGTCGCGAACGTAGTCGCCGTACTTGTCGTTGCGATCGGCGCGGTTGCCGCCAAGGCGGGGGTCCTCGACGACATCACTCAAGGCCTGCCCGATCTCGACGGCGACGGCATCGACCTGCCTGGCGGCGGCAACATCAACCTTCCGGGCGGAGGCAACAATGGCGGCGTGACCCTTCCCGGCGGCGGCGGGACCATCCCGCTGCCTGGCGGAGGCGGGAGCACCCCTTCGGTTCCTTCCACACCGGTCACACCTCCGGGCACGCCGACACCGCCTGACGGCGGAGGGACCGGCGGAGGCGAAGACGGCTCTGATGACGCGACCGCGGGTGGCGGCGGCAAGGGCGGCAAAGGCCAAGGCCATGCCGAGAACAATGACGAGCAGACGCCGGCGGAAGAGCGCCAGGAGGAGAACCAGGTCGACGATCAGATCCGCCAGCCGGATGGCGTCCCGACCGCGGCCAACCCGACCCTGAGCTTGGCGACCTTCGGCCCTTCGCCGATCGGGATGCCGAACTTCATCATCGACCGCTTCACGATCCCGCCGTTCCTGCTGCCGATCTACCAGGCCTGCGGCACTGAGTACGGCGTGCCGTGGTACGTGCTCGCATCAATCAACCGGATCGAGACGGCATTCGGAACCAACCTGAACGTCTCTACCGCCGGCGCCCAGGGATGGATGCAGTTCATGCCGGCCACCTGGAAGGCGTACGGGGTCGACGCCAACAACGACGGCCGCAAGGACCCCTACAACCCGGTCGACGCGATTTGCGGGGCGGCGAACTACCTGGAGGCCTCCGGTGCGCGGGAGGACCTCCCTGGAGCGATCTTCGCCTACAACCATGCCGACTGGTACGTCGACGAGGTCCTTCTGTATGCCCGCCAGTACGCAAACATCCCTAGCGACCTCGTCAGCTCCATCACGGGCCTGACCGAGGGCGCGCGGTTCCCGGTAGCGGCCAACGCTCGCTATGCCGACGATGTGTCCGAGCGCGCGGCAAAGGGCAACACCGACCTTCCGCCATCGCCGACCCGCCGCGGGATCAACATCTATTCCAAGGAGGGAGCGTCCGCGATCGCGGTGAACGACGGGACGATCCAGAAGATCGGGAAGTCGAAGAAGCTCGGCAAGTACGTGGTGCTCGAGGACAACTACGGCAACCGCTTCACCTACGCGGAGCTTGGCTCGGTCGCTGAGGCCTACCCGGTCCCGCGCGAGCGCGACGATGACTCCAAGGCAGAACATTCAGAGCGCCGAAACGAGGGAGGGCGGAAGACCGCGGAGTCCGCGCAGCCCGTCAACACCGAGGACCTCCGCGAGCGCATCTCAGCATTCCCCGAGCGCGACGGCGCCGCTCCGATGTCGTTCGACCCCTCCGAGCGGGCGTTCGAACGGCTCGGGTACGAGAGCTTCGAGGCGCAGTTCGGCCCGCTCCGCTTCGACTGCCAAGCGGATGGAGCTCCGCCGGCTCGAAAAGGGCTCGAAGGTCCTCGCGGGCACCATTCTCGGCTCCGTAGGGTCCGGCGGCGAGCTCGCACCGCATCTGAACTTCGCGATCCGCCCGGCCGGACGCGGCGCGCCCCAGATCAATCCGAAGCCGATCCTCGACGGCTGGAAGCTTCTCGAGGCAACCCACCTCTACCGGGCGATGGGCAAGGACCCCTTCGCGGACAGCGCCGCCGAGCCCGGCCAGGTCCTCTTGATGTCGAAGGAGCAGGCGGCGCGCGCCCTCGTGGCGGAGTCCGGCGTCTCGATCTACGAATGTGGCGTCGCCGACATCCGCAGCGGCCAGATCGACGTGCGGATCATGCGCCTTCTGCTCTATCTGGCTCGCAGCGGCTTCGACCTGACGGTCACCTCGCTCAAGTGCGGTCACGGCGTCTACACGAGCTCGGGCAACGTCAGCGCCCACTCGGTCGGAAGCGCAGTGGACATCGCTCAGATCAACGGCTTGCCGGTCCTCGGCAACCAGGGATCCGGCTCGATCACCGAGACGCTCATCGAGCAGATCCTCGAGCTACAGGGCGCGATGACTCCCGATCAGGTCATTTCCTTGATGGAGATGGGCGGCCCGACGTTTGCGATGGGCGATCACGCGGACCACGTCCACGTCGGCTACGGCATCTCCGGTGCCCCGACGCCGGGCGGCGTACTGGCTGAGGGGCTCGCGACGGACGAGCGCCTGCTCGACGACTCGCAATGGCGGCGGCTGATCCAGCGCCTCGGCGAGATCGAGAACCCGAAGGTCAAGCCAACGAAGAAGCGCCGCGCCTCGGTCGCACACAAGGGCGAGTAACTGCCGCTTAGTCCCCGAGCACGCTGTCGGCGACGGCCCGAGTCAAGGCCGATCCCGTCCGGGCTAGGTCCCATCCCGCACTCTCGTCCCGGAAGCGGTTGGTGATCCAGAACACCGTCACGCCTTCGTCGAGGAGCTTGGTCAGGACTCCGAACGACCAGCCGTTACCCCCATCGTGGAAGGCGACCTTCCCGTACTCGTCCGCGCGAAGAAGTGCCCAGCCGTAGCCGTAATACGAGTCGCCTCCCTTCTCCTCCAACACGTATGGGCGAAACAGCCGGTTCTTGGCTTGGCCGTCGAGGACCTCGTCGCCGGCTAGAGCTACGTGCCAGCGGTACATGTCCCGCGCCGTCGAGAGCAGCCCGCCGTTCCCACGCAGGTTCCAGTACGGGCCATCCTCGGCCCACGCGTGCTCGAACGGCTTGCCCTGCGCTTCGTCGTGCTCGTCGTACTCGACGGCGACGTCATCTGAAGGCCAGTCCGGCAACACGTACCCGGTCGCCGTCATTCCTGCGGGCTCGAAGAGGTGCTCGGAGAGAAACTCCTCGTAGCTCGTCCCGGATTCCTTTTCGATGATCGCCGCAAGGAGGCTGTAGCCCAGGTTTGAGTAGTGGTGTTCCTCGCCGGGAGGTGACACGAGCTCCGACTGAAGTGCGCCGGCGACCATCTCGTCTCGGGCCACAGGTTCGTAGTCACCGCCGAGTGCCTCCTTTAGCCCGGAGGTGTGCGTCATGAGTTGGTGGACCGTGATCTCACGCTTATCGGAGGGGACCGGCCCCAGGTACTTGCTGATGGGGTCGGTCACTCGAAGCTTTCCGAGCATCTCAGCTTCAGGATCGCGGCGGCCGTGAACTGCTTCGTCATCGACATGACGTCGTAGACGGTGTCGCAGGTCGCCGGTCTTCGGGCCTCGCGGTCGGCGAGTCCAAATCCCGCGCAGTGGATCATCTCGTCGTCCCGAGCTGCGAGGAGCGTGCCGCTGGCTCGCGGCGGCAGCATCGCGTCAAGGACCCGCTCCATGGAGGGATCGGTCGCGTCGGCGGGGCGATCGCTCGGCGATCCTTGGTCATCGTCGCCGCATCCGGCGATACCGACGACGGCGAACACGAGTGCCACCGAATGGATCCTGATCGGTTGGCAGGCAGGCTCTACTCAGCCTCGCCGGACTCCGCCCAGAGGTTGACGCCGCCCTCGCTTGCATGGCGGTCGATCTCCGTCAGCTCGTCGCTCGTGATCTCGAGCGAGTCCAGGGCTGCCACGTTCTGCTCGAGCTGGCGGACGCTCGACGCGCCGACCAGCGTCGATGTAACGCGCGCGTCGCGAAGCGTCCAGGCCAGCGCCAGCTGGGCGAGGCTTTGGCCGCGGTTGGATGCGACGTCGTTCAGCGCGCGGATCCGGTCGAGGTTCTCCTCGGTCAGCCAGTCGGGGTCGAGGGAATCGTCGCGGGCGGCTCGCGAGTCCTCGGGAATGCCGTCCAGGTAGCGGTCCGTGAGCATTCCCTGGGCGAGCGGGGTGAAGACGATGCACCCGATGCCTTCGTCGCCGAGCACGTCGAGAAGCTCGGTCTCGATCCAGCGGTTGAGCATCGAGTACGAGGGCTGGTGAATGGTCAGCGGCGTGCCGAGGTCGCGGAGGATCTCGGCGGCGCGCTTGGTTCGCTCGGGTGAATACGACGAGATCCCGGCATAGAGCGCCTTGCCTTGCCGGACGGCGGTGTCGAGCGCGCCCATCGTCTCCTCGAGAGGAGTGTCGGGGTCGGCGCGGTGCGAGTAGAAGATGTCCACGTAGTCGAGGCCCATGCGCTGAAGGCTCTGGTCGAGGCTCGCCAGCAGGTACTTGCGCGAGCCCCGGTCTCCGTAAGGCCCAGGCCACATGTCCCACCCCGCCTTGGTCGAGATGATCATCTCGTCGCGATAGGGCCGCAGGTCTTCCTTCAGCACCTGGCCGAAGGTTGTCTCGGCGGAGCCGTAGGGCGGGCCGTAATTGTTGGCGAGGTCGAAGTGCGTGATGCCGAGGTCAAATGCCCGCCGCAGGATCGCCCGAGAGGTCTCGATGGGGCGGTCGCCGCCGAAGTTGTGCCAGAGCCCGAGCGAGATGGCGGGCAGGTCGAGCCCGCTGCGCCCGCAGCGCCTGTAGTGCATCGAGTCGTAGCGTTGGTCCGCGGCCGTGAATGTCATGCCCGTAGGTCTACAGGACCTCGTCGAGGCAGGTCAGGGTGCGCTCTACGTCCTCGTCGGTGGTGTAGAGATGCACAGAGAACCGGATACCGTCACCGCGCCTGGAGGCAACGACGTGGGCAGCACTCAGGTGCGCCGCGATCTCGGCCGAATCGGCCCCTGGAAAGCTTGCGTTGACGATTGCCGAACGGTCTCCGTCGGCAAGGGGAGAGGTGACCTCCAGATTCCTGGCGAGCAATCCTTCGATCAAGCGGTCGGCCAGCTTCAGGTCGTACTCGTGAACGCGGTCGATCCCGATGTCGAGCAGGAACTCGATCGAGCGCGACAGGCCGATCGCGCAGCCATAGGCCATCGTGCTGAACTCGAACCGCCGCGCGGTGGGCGGGAGGTCGAGCCGGTCCGCTCGGAGGCTCCACATGTCCTCATGGCTACGGAACCCGACCAATCCCGGCGCCAGCTCGGCCTGCAGATGTGGGGCGATGTACATGACGGCCGCGCCATACGGCCCGCAGAGCCACTTGTAGCCGGAGGACACGATGACGTCGAGCGCGTCGGCGCGAGCGTCGATGGGGATCGCGCCCGCCGATTGCGTGGCGTCGACGACGAAGAGAGCATCATGATCGTGAGCGGCCTCGGCCAGGCTCGTGAGGTCGAACTGCTGGCCGGTTCCGTACTCGACGTGTGAGATGCACACGACGGCCGTGTCCTTGTCGATCAGGCGCAGGATGTCGTCGAGACGGACCGGGCCGTCCTCGCCCTGGGCGAGCCTGATCTCACTGCCGGTATTAGTCGCAACCCGCTGCCAGGGATAGATCGTGCTCGGAAAGGCAAGGGCAGTGCCGACGACGTTCGTGCTCTTCCCGGGCGCGACCGCCCAGGCCAGCGAGCCGAGAAGCTCCGTTGCACTCGATCCCACGGCGATGTCTTCGGGCGCCGCGTTGAACAGCCGTGCAGCTGCCCGATGCAGACCGTCGAACACGCCGGACTCGACGGCCTCGTGCAAGGCAACGCTGCCGTTGTCCGCTACTTCGCGCTGCCAATCAACGATCGCCTGTGTGGCCCCCCGGTACATCAACGTGATGTTCGCGGCGTCCAGGTAGGCGTACTGCTTCGACCCTGGGAAATCGTCGGCGTCGACCAAGCGGCTCATTCCCACAGGGTCTAGCAGTGTTACGCTGCCCAAGAGGTGTAGGGGAGCGGCAGACCGCGCCCTGTAAACGAAGGGGGAAACATGCCGGGCACGGGGACGGATTTGGGATTTGGAAACTGGCGGCGCCGCCTTGTGCTGAGCCTCGCGCTGGGCTGTGGAGTGCTGCTCGCCGGCCCTGCCGGAGCGCTTGCCAGCCACGATGAGCGGCACGTCTGCGGCGTGAAACTCAACCACGAGGTCGCCTGTTGGGGGCAGGACGACGAGGGCCAGGCGACGCCGAAGCCGGGGAGCTTCCGCTCGGTGAGCGCCGGCTATGCCTTTACCTGCGGCATCAAGATCAACGACAAGATCGTGTGCTGGGGCGCCAACGATTACGACCAGAAGAGCGACGCGCCGAGTGGGTCGAACTTCCGCTCGATCAGCGCCGGTGCTTACCACGCCTGCGCGGTGAAGCAGAGCGACGAGATCGTCTGCTGGGGCAAGGACGACGAGAACCAGGTGAGCGACGCGCCGAACGCGTCCAACTTCCGCTCGGTCAGCAGCGGCGGCGCGTTCAGCTGCGGCGTCAAGACCAATGATGACGTTGTTTGCTGGGGCATCGACGACTATCAGCAACTAAGCGACGCCCCGGATTCGAACATCCGCTCGCTCAGCGTCGGCACCTACACCGGCTGCGGCGTCAAGACCAACGACAAGGTCGCCTGCTGGGGCGACGAGAGTTACTCGTATAAGAGCGAGGCGCCGAACGCGACGAACTTCGAGTCAGCCGGCAGCGGCTACGAGCACAGCTGCGCGCTGAAGCTCGACGGGAAGATCACCTGCTGGGGTGATGACAGCTACAACCAGGTCGGTGACAAGCCGGATGGCACTTTCCGAGAGCTCAACGTCGGCAGCGCCCACAGCTGCGCGATCAAGCCCAACGACAAGGTCGTCTGCTGGGGGTCCGACGAGATCGGCCAGGTGAGCGACACCCCCAATGCCGGGTTCCGGTCGGTAGACGCGGCCACCTACGGCTAGACGCCTCGGCTCACCCCCAGTACGGGGCACGGGTGATCTCCGTCAGTGGTAAAGGGTTCCGTTGGCGACGATCACGCATGTCGCGGTGATGGTCACACGGTCGTTCAGAATGCCGATCTCGATCCGACTCGGCCGGCCGATCAGATGGCCTTGTTCGATCGTGATTGTCGAACCATCGCCGCTCCGGCCCTGGGCGACGAGGTGGCTGGCAAGCGGGCCGGCCGCGGTGCCCGTCGCTGGGTCCTCGGCAATACCCACTGTCGGGTTGAAGAAGCGCGCGTAGGCGGTGGAACCTGGTTCGATCGGATCGAGGCTGAAGAGGTAGCAACCCTCGCCGTCAACGGTGCGCAGGACCTCCCTCAGGCGAGGGACATCCGGGACCGCCTGATCGACAGCCGCTCGACTCTGAGCCTGGACCAGCAGGTGCGGAGCCCCGGTTGACACGACCTGAGTCGAAAGATCGTCGCCGAGGTCGGCGGCTGTCAACCCCAGCGACGCGGCAAGCTCGTCACGGTCATCTACGACACCGCCCCATTGCGGCGGCTTCTGCTCCATAGCGATCGCCCGCGGGCGCCCGTCCTCCGCGGTCACCTCCACGGGCAACACCTGTCCGCCGATCACCTGCAGAAAGCGGTTCTCGCCGTCGGAGAGCGTGAGGCGACCGGCCGATGCAAGCCACCACCAGGCACCGAGCGCGTTGTGGCCCGCTCCGCCCACTTCGACCCCGGCTGGAGTGAAAGACCGCAGCCTCCAAGCCACCTCTTCGATGGTTGACGGCTGAACGAAGGTGGTTTCGGACTGGTTGAACTCTCGCGCGATCGCACGCATCAGGTCCACGTCGAGGTCCTCGTCGTTTACGACCACGGCCAGCGGATTGCCGCTCAGTGGAGTGACGGCGAACACGTCGACGAGGGAGAATTGCAGTGGCCCTGCCACGGGTCAACGCCCTGCCAGAGCCGCGACGGCAGCGACGAGGCGGTCGATTTCCTCAGCGGTGTTGTAGAGCACGATGGCGGCGCGGATCGCGCCCCCGGTATCGGCGAGGCCGTAGCGGCTCATCAACTCGTAGGCGTAGTTGTCGCCATCCCATACGGCGATGCCCTCGTCGGCCAGATGCGCGGCAACGCCCTTGGGCGTGTGTCCGTCAACGACGAAGGACACGGTCGACGTGCGCAGTCGCGGCGCTCCGAGGATGCGAACGCCGTCAATGGCGGAGAGGCCGGCGGCCAGCTGGTCGAGCAGGCTCTTGAGTCGCGGCTCGATCGCAGCGAACGTGGCGAGCAGCCGGGTCCGCCGATCGCCCGGCGCATCGGTGAGGCCGGCGAGCCAGTCCACGGCGGCTCGGACTCCGGCGAGCAGCTCGAAGGGCGGCGTGCCCTGTTCGAAGCGCCCCGGCACATCGTCCGTTGCGGGAACGAGCTTCGCCGGCCGCAGGTCCTCCAGCAGCGCGGGATCGGCGATGACAGCGCCCGTGTGCGGACCGCAGAACTTGTATGACGAGCACGCGTAGAAGTCGGCCCCCAGGTCCGCCACGTCGGTCGGCACATGCGGCGTCGAGTGCACGCCATCCACGTAGGCGAGGCCGCCGGCGCGGTGGGTCGCGGCGCAGATCGCGCGCACGTCGGGCCGGGTGCCGATCGCGTTCGAGGCGGCGGTCACCGCGACGAGCCGGGTGCGCTCTGAGAGCACGCTCTCGACCGACTCAACTGGCAGCTCGCCGGTTTCGACGTCGAACTCGGCGACGCGCACGGTCGCGCCGGCGCGCTCGGCGGCAAGCCACCAGGGGCGGATGTTGGCGTCGTGATCGAGCGAGGTCACTACCACCTCGTCGCCGGGTCCCCAGGCGCGCGAAAGCGTGTCGGCGATCCGGAACGTGAGCGTCGTCATGCTCGGGCCCAGAACGACTCCCTCCGGCACGCCGCCGACGAGATCGGCAATCGCGGACCGCGCCTCGGCCACGGCCTGACCGCTCACATCGCTCGCGGCGAACGCGCCGCCCACGTTTGACATCGCTGTGACGAGACCCTCCGCGACGGCGTCGATGACAGCCTGCGGCGCCTGCGTTCCACCGGCACCGTCGAGGGCCGCGACCTCCCAAGACAGCCCAGGGAACTGAGCACGGATTCGGTCGGTGGGGAGGAGCTGCGACATCGCCTCGGTCGGCATCCCCGGAAGTATCCCGGGCGTGCCGCTGCGACACTGCCCCGGTGCGTCCGCATCTGCTCGTTCGCCAGCCGTCTCCGCGCCTTGCCTCCGGGGAGTTGACGCACCTGGATCGCACACCGGTTGATGTCGGTCTGGCGCTCCAGCAATGGCAGGATTACGTCGAGGCGTTTCGCGCTCATGGGTGGCTTGTGACCGAGCTAGAGCCCGCAGACGAGCACCCTGATGGAGTGTTTGTCGAGGACACCCTCGTGATCTTCGACGACCTCGCGGTATTGACGAGTCCAGGCGCGCCGACCCGCGTAGGCGAGCTCGCGTCCACACAAGAAGGTCTGGATCGCTTGGTCGCCGGTGGCCTGCCCATCGAGGTCGCGCGCATCAGGCCTCCCGGGCATCTCGACGGCGGCGACGTGCTCAAGGTCGGGCGCGTCGCCTACGTCGGCCGGAGCTCCCGGACCGACGCGGAAGGCATCGCTCAACTGCGGAAGCTGATCGAGCCGGGCGGATGGACCGTGAAGGAGGTACCGGTCACCAGGGTGCTCCACCTGAAGTCCGCCGTCACGGCGCTGCCCGACGGCACGATCATCGGCTGGCCGCCCAACATCGACGACCCGGACGTCTACCCGCAGTTCCTCCCCGTGGCCGAGGAGCACGGGACCGCCGTGGTTGATCTGAACGGCGACCGCATTCTTATGTCCGCCGACGCCCCACGCACCGCGGAGTTGCTCGCGGCCCGCGGGCTGGCGGTAACGCGGGTCCCGCTGAGCGAGTTCGAGAAGCTCGAGGGCTGCGTCACGTGCCTGTCGGTCCGCCTCCGCTGAGCTCCTTTATCGGTAGTACGGTCGCTGCCGGAGACGCGATGCGCGACGGGGACACGACAGCGGCCGTTTGCGGGCACGCTCGGACTACCCCTAGGGACGGTCAAGGGGCGGACCCGGCTGGGCCTCGAGAAGCTGGCCGGCGCCGCGCTCTGACAGCCGTCAGAGTCCCAGGCACGGATAACACAGGTGCGTTTCGCTGAGGTGGGACCAGATCCTCCGCGCACGGCCAGGAGTGGAGCTCACCCGGTATGTTCGCGGAATGCCGAAGAGCAACACCGAGAAAGCTCGCGTCCTGATACTGATTGCGGCGTTCGCCTCGTTCCTCCTCTCCGTAAGCCTCTTCTTCCTGACCGACGACAAGACCGAAGGCATCTTCGTGGGTCTATGGGTCCCCTCGATCTTGGCTCTCGGCGTTCTGATCATTCCCCCGCGAAGGTAACGCCGTGACCGTTGCGATTTTCGTGTTCGGCGTCGTCGTAACCCTCTTCGTCGCGGCCGCGTGTGCGTTGATCGTCGAGGGGATCCGGATCGACAAGCAGGGACGTGAGCAGGACGAGGCGGAGCTGAGC
Source organism: uncultured bacterium (assembly GCA_963786495.1). Classification (GTDB taxonomy): domain Bacteria; phylum Actinomycetota; class Thermoleophilia; order Solirubrobacterales; family 70-9; genus JALZKA01. The sequence continues at coordinate 1,534,839 of CAWAZL010000002.1, forward strand.
GCCGAACGCGCCCCGGCGGCCCGACCAGGGATCTAGCCGGCTCGTTCAGGCTGGCGACCGACACCAGATGGGCGCGGCGGGTTTCGAACCTGCGACCTCTCGCGTGTGAAGCGAGCGCTCTCCCACTGAGCTACGCGCCCGGAAGGAGGAGATTCTACGGCCGCTGCGGGGCGCGGATCGTCGAGACGGGAGGCGACGCGTGGTCCGACGCTGATCTGTACCGTCCACCGCAGTGACCAGGAGGGATCGCCATGAAGGGCACACGAGGCGCGGGGCTCGCTTTGCTGTGCTTGCGCTGTTTGGACTTGCTGCGGTGCCTGCGGCCGCGCTCGGCCACTCCGACGACATGACTTCCGCGGAGCTGATGCAGACCATCGCGGAGGCCGGCGGAGCCACGCCTGCCGATCTGGAGAGCATCGTCCTCTCTGAGCTTGGCGCTGAAGAGGGGCACGAGCACGGCTCCGCGGTCGCTGCGCCGCCGGGACGGTGGTACTCCGGCGAGCCGACCGCGGCGAACATCGGCGCCTCGGACGACGACCCCTACGCGCTCGCCGGCGGCTGCTTCAGTCTGCGCTCGGACTCAGACGGCTTCGTTGCTCGGGCGGGGTCAGAGCTGACGGCAGGCGCCGGCGTGGGCGATGCCGAAGTCTTTCGCTTCCAGGCAACCGATCTCGGTAGCTATCTGCTCCTCGGCTCGCAAGGCAAGTTCCCAGCCGCCACGGACGACGGGCTCGCCACGGTCGAGGCTCCGGCGGGGAACGCGGTGTGGAAGGTCGAGGGCGACGAGGTCTCGGGCTATGCCCTGACCGCGGAGGACGGGACCGCGCTCGAATCGTCGAGCGATGGGGGCCTGGAGCTAGGCGCCGAGGGTGACCGGTTCGAATTCGTGGGCAACTTGGAGTGCGCGGGTTTCCCCGAGATCGAACTCAATACGACCGGCGCGCCGGACACCGCGAGGCCGCATTTCGCCGAAGCCTCCGGCACGATCGACCTCCACTCGCACCTCCTGGCTTTCGAGGCGTTCGGGCGCGGGCTTCACTGCGGCCGGCCATGGCATCCGCTCGGTGTCGCTTCAGCGCTAACCGACTGCCCCGATCACGCTCCGAACGGGCTTGGCGGAATCGCTTCGAACCTCCTGGTGTTCCAGAACCCGCTTCAGACGCATGACCCAGGCGGCTGGCCCACATTCACCGGCTGGCCCACCTACCAGTGGGTCTTTACGCATGAGCAGACCTACTACCGCTGGATCGAACGCGCGTGGCGCGGTGGGTTGCGTCTGATCACCCTCCTCGCGGTCGACAACTCTGCCGCGTGCATGGTCAACCTGCATAAGACCGAGGACTGCAACGAGATGAACTCCGTCCGGCGCCAGCTGCAGGCAGCCCGCGACCTTCAGGACTACATCGATGCCCAGGCGGGCGGCCCGGGCGAGGGGTTCTTCCGCATCGTCAAGAACCCATTCCAGGCGCGACGTGCCATCAACAAGGGCAAGCTTGCGGTGGTGCTCGGAATCGAGGTGTCTGAGCCTTTCGACTGCGGACTTCGCAACGGGGTCCCCCAGTGCAACGAGGACGATGTCGACGAGGAGCTCGACGCGGTGTGGGACGAAGGCGTTCGCCAGATGGAGATCGTCAACAAGTTCGACAATGCCTTCGCAGGCGTGGCGATGGACGGAGGCTTCCAGGGACCCGTCATCAATTCCGCGAACAAGATCGTCACGGGCGAGTTCTGGGATGTCGAGACATGCACCGGCCCTGACGAGGACCGCGAGCAGGTGACCGCGCTGCCGGACGTGGCTGCCGCGCTGATTGCGCTCCTGCCGGGTGGCCCGCTGCAGCTTCCGGCCTACGGCCCAGGTCCGCACTGCAACGTCAGGGGCCTCTCCGACCTCGGCGAGCATCTCGTCCGCAGGATGGAGGAGCGGGGGATGATCTTTGACCCGGACCACCTGAGCGTGAAGGCTCGCGACCAGGCGCTGGACCTGGTCGACGAGCTCGGCTACTCCGGAGTCGTCTCGAGCCACAGCTGGTCGGATGACACGTCGTATCGCCGGATCATGGAGCTCGGCGGCGTGGTGACGCCGATGGCGGACCATGCGTACGCCCTGGACGACGAATGGCAGCGCCAACGCGACCTCTACAAAGCGGGGAAGGGCTCACGCAGGTACGGCTTCGGCTTCGGCTACGGCGACGACATGAACGGCTTCGGCGGGCCGCGCAACCCGACCGCTGGGACCGACGCTGAGATCACGTATCCCTTCGACTCCCCGATCGACCCGGGTGTGACCGTGGACAAGCAGCAGAGCGGCCAGAAGACTTACGACATGAACACCGACGGGATCGCGCACTTCGGGCAGTGGCCCGACTGGACCGAGGGTGTCCGCCAAGACGCCGGCGACCGCGTGATTAAGGACCTGCGGGGCGGTGTCGAGTCGTATCTTCGGATGTGGGAACGTGCCGTCGGCACGAAGGGGCCGCGGAAGCTGAAGCCGAAGGGCCACTTCGATTCCCATGGCGTCGGCAAGCTGCGTCTGAGGCTCGGACCGAAGCAGGTTCTGCGAAGGGTCGGTCAGCCCGTCGTGCGCACGGGCGGCTGGTCGTTCAAGGTGAAGCGCACTCCGGGCGCGACCCTCGGTGCGGCGTTCAAGGGCACCAAGGTGGCGGCTGTCGTGACCTCGGCGCCACGCTATTCCGCCGCCGGAGTCAGCCCGGGCGATACCGCGAAGCGGTCTCGGGCAGGTCGCAAGCCCGCTTGGCAATGGAGTCTGGGTCGTGGGCACGGGCCGCCAGAGCCGCTACATCTTCGGCGTCAGCGGCGGCAAGGTGAGATGGGTTGGCGTGGCAACGAGCGGCGCGGCGAAGAGCGCGAAGAAGGTCTCACGCGCGGCTCGACTGGCGCTTTTCGGCTGATCAAAAGCGACGCGGATTCTGCCACCGAGGGCGCCGCGGCGCCCTCAGACGCAGGGTTCGGGATCGTCCGGAACGTCTGACGAGGCCACGCGGTTGTCGAAGGCATAGCTGGCGCCGAGATCCCTCACCCTGTCCAGTGCGCCTAGGCAGCGGGACTCGCCCGATGCATCCCGCTTGTCGTAGATCCAGATCGTCTGACCGAATCGATTCTTGATCGACGAGGTCTTGTTGTTGATCTTGTTTCCGATCTTGTTGCTCACGTCCTCGCCTTGGACAACGATTCGCTCCCCGCGGTATGCGGACTTCGTCCAGGCGCAGATGGCGTCGTCCGGGCACGACTTGTCGGCCTTGCCCTTCGCCGCTTCGCCCGCCGCGGGCGTCAAGGCGACCAGGCCAATCAGTGCGATGAGTGCTGTTCTCTTCATTTCCCTACCTCCAGGTTGTTGCTTGACCAGGCGAGCTTGCCAATGTTTGCGTTAGGTGTCATGAGGGGTCGCCACTCATCTTTTGGGTGGGTACTTTCGGCCAGTCTCGTTTAGGCGTCCCCGTTTTCGGTCATACTCGCCGCAATGGCTATTGGCACCTCGCTTTTCCTGATCGCCGTCGGCGCGATCCTCAAGTACGCAGTCAACGACTCGATCGAACAGGTCGACCTCACGACCGTCGGCCTGATCCTGATGATCGTCGGGATCGTCGGCCTCGTGATCGGGATCTTCCTGATGAGCCGCGACCCGCGTCCAGGCACGGTCGCACCGCCTCGCGATCCGCGCGATCCGCGCCTCTAGTAAGCCGCTCGACCTAGCGCTAACGACGCGGCGGCGAGTCGCTCTGTGCCGGCGCGGGCGCGTCCTCGTCCGTCTCCTCGTGCAGTCCGCCGCCGCTCTGCGCGGTTGAGGGCCACCAGATCTTGTCGCCGATCAGCTCAATGGCGGCCGGGACCATGATCGTCCGCACCACGAAGGTGTCGAGGAGGATCCCCAGCGCGACCATGAAACCGAGGTCGAAGGTGAACGTGACGGGCAAGGTCATGAGGACCGAAAAGGTTCCGGCGAGGATGATCCCGGCGCTGGTGATGACTGGACCGGTGGCGGCGAGCGCACGTAGCGTCCCCTCGCGCGTCCCGTGCGTCCGCGCCTCCTCTCGCACGCGGGCCATGAGGAAGATCGTGTAGTCGATCCCGAGCGCGACCAAGAAGATGAACGCGAACGTCGGGATCGACGCGTCCATGCCCGCGTCGCCGATCACGTTCTCGATGAAGAGGACGCTGAGGCCGAGGGTGCAGAGGAAGCTCAAGATCACGCTTGCGATCAGCACGAGCGGGGCGACGAGCGACCGCAGCAGAATCGCAAGGATGATCGCGATCACCAAGAGAGCGATCGGCACGATCAGCTTTAGGTCGGACTCAATGGCGGCGTCGAAGTCGTACTGGACTGCTGAGCCGCCGCCCACGAGCGCAGTGAGGCCGGGGCCGAGGTCCTCGACGGCGGACCGCATGGCCGGCACCGCGTCGAACGCCTCAGGCGTGAACGGGTCTCCTTCGAGGACAACGTCGACGGTGCCGATCGTTCCGTCTGTCGAGACGTTGGGGGTCGGCGTCGCGGATGCGACCTTGTCCACCCCCTCGACGGCGCTCGCCGCCGCCTCGAGGTCCGCCGGCTCGATCTCACCGTCGTCGCGTTCCACGAGGATCGTGGTCGGCGCGAGAGTGCCGGCCGGGAACGCCTCCTCCATCAGCTCGAAGCCCTCGACCGAGTCGACGTCCTTCTTGAAGAAGTTCGTGGTCGAGTAGTCGACGCTGTAGGAGAGAATTCCAAGCGCGCCGACGACGAAGATGAGCGATGTGGCCGCGAGCGCGAGACCGGGTCGCTCGAGCACCCTGTCACCCAGCCGGCGCCAGACGCCTTGGCGGGATGCGGTCTCCGTGTCGGGGTCGTAGGCAACCGTGCCGCTCCGCGGCCAGAAGCCCTTGCGGCCAAAGATGGCGAGAAGCGCCGGCAGGAGCGTGAGGCCGGCGAGCATCCCGCAGAAGACGGAGATCGCTGCGACGGGACCGAGTGTCGCGGTGATCTGCGCGTCGGCCAGTGTCAGCGTCAGCATCGCGAGCGACACCGTCATGCCTGAGGCCAGGATCGTCGGTCCGGTCCGGCTCACGGCCCGCTGCATCGCCTCGTGCTTGTCCTCGATCCGGTGGAGCTCCTCCTTGTATCTCGAGACGAGCAGGAGGCAGTAATCAGTCGTGATCCCGAATAAGAGAACGATCAGGATCGACGTGCCGTTCGAAGACACGGTCGCACCCGAGTTCGCGTACAGGTACACGAAAGCCGTCGCGACCGAGTAGGCGAAGAAGACGACGACGAGGGGGGTCAGGGCAACCAGGACCGCCCGGTAGATCGCGCCGAGCAGGAAGAGCACGAGGACCGCGCTCGCGATCAGGAGCTTGGCGTCGAAGTCGGAGAAGACTTCTTCGGCGTCGACCGAGAAGCCGAGGTCGCCGGTGAGGATCACCTCGAAGCCGTCCTCGCCGCCGCCGATTTCCTCGCGGACGTTCTCGCCCCAGTCCGCGGACTCCTCGAAGTTGGTGGGGACGATCAGGGTGGTGAAGGCGAGCGACTCATCCGGGGCGACAGCGGTTGGAGCGTCGCTGCCGCCCTCCGCCGCGAACGGCGTGACGGGCGGGCGGATGAGCGGCAGGTCGAAGTCGGCGGTATCGACCCGCTCTCCGCCGGCGGCCTCCAGTGCGTCCTGGTACGGCTGCGAAAGCTCCTCGAGCGCCTCGGCGTCGGCCTCGATCTTCTGCTTGTCGGCCTCGGTGAGGCCGCCCTCGCGGTGATAGACGATCAGGCCCTGAGTCGTCTCACCGGACCCGAACTCCTCGTCGAGGATCTCGACCACTTCGGTCGATTCGGCGCTCTCCGGCAGGAACGACGCCGTGTCGTCCTGCGTCTCGTCGGCCAGCTTCGCGCCAAGCGGCGCGAGGGCGACGACAAGGACGATCCAGATCACGACGGTGACCCACTTGGTGCGGCGGCCGGCGACGAATGAAGCGAGAGCAGACATTGGCTAGCTGGCCAAAATAGCGGATGGTTTACGGAACTTCAGAAGATTGTGTGACCAACGAACACGCCTTGCGGTCTTGAGACAGGTCAGGCGCTGGTCGTTTGCTCTTCGTCGGCACGTGAATCAAGGTCGCGCACGAGATCCTGCGTTTCGGCGTTCTTGACCATCCAGGAGTCGATGAGCGGATTGATGATCCCGCGCAAGGTGCTGTAGGCGGCCCAGCGCCGCGGCGTGATGATCCGCGGCTTGCGCGTCTCGATGCCGCGGACGACCGTTTCGCCGGCCTGGTCGGGTGTGAGCCGCTTGAGCAGCATCTTCGGGACCAGATCCCTCACCTTGTCGGCCGATCGATCGCCGTCGAGCAGCTGCTGGACCATCACGGTGTCGATGAACCCGAAGTAGGCGACGCTGGCGCCGGCGCCGTGGGGCGCCAGCTCGACTCTGAGCGCGCGGCCGAGCTGCTCGACCCCGGCCTTGGCCATCGCATACGGGGCCTGGCCGGTCCCGTTGACGAAGGCATAAACCGAGGCCGTGACGACGATGTGCCCCCGGCGGGCCGCAATCTCCGGCAGCGCCGCCAGCGCAGTGTTGTAGACGCCGTTGAGGTTCACCGCCAAGACGCGATCACCCAGCTCTCTCGGCATCGCCCTGACTGTCGCACCAGTCTGAGCGATGCCTGCGTTGGCGATGACGACGTCGACGCCGCCGCACTCCTTGGCGACCCTGGCCACGATCTCCTGCATCGCGCCGAGGTCGGTGACGTCGGCTGCGAGCCCGAAGGAATCGGCCGAGACGTCAGCGGCCGCTGAGTCGCACGCCGCCTGGTCGAGGTCCACGATCACGACCCTCGCGCCGCGCTTCGCCAGCGCCTGCGAGCACCCGAGGCCGATGCCTCGCGCACCGCCGGTAACGATTGCCGTCTTACCCCGCACATCGAATCTCTCGCTCATGAGCGGGAACCTACTCGCTGCCCTGGAGCCCCTAGACGGCACCTGCTTCTCGCGCCGCCGTTCGGCGACGCGTATGATCTTTGGCGGACCGTGCTAGGTGGGGCGCTAGCGGTGCCTTGTCACCCGCAATCCGCTCTAGCGGGGCTGAACGCTCGCTCGAGGACAGTGGTCTCTCGAGGTCAGTACGTCGAGGGCGGCGTTGATGGTCAGGTCCCGCGCGATGCGCGCCCGTGAATCAGGTCAGGTCCGGAAGGAAGCAGCCTTAAGCGGTAGCGAGCAAGCGACGCGGATTGTCCTGACCGGAGCCAGCCACGACGGGAACGCTCGGGAAACCGCCTTCGAAGGCGGGCCCGCACGGTCCATGCCGTTTTCGTGCCGTCTAGACGCGGATGCGAAGCGCTTTGCGCAGGACCCGCTCGGCGTTGCCGCCGAGGATCGCGATTGCGTCCGCGCCGAATTCCTTGCCGAGCGGCTCGCGGAGCTTGGCCAAGTCGTCGGCGTTTTCAATCCCGGCGACGGTCGGCTTGATGAACCCGTCGAGGTCGGACCCGATCCCGACGTGCGCGTGAGATCCGGTGACGTCGTGGATCGCCTCGATGTGGCGGCGCACCACCTCGAAGGTCGCGTCGAAGCCGGTGGCGTCGCCGACGTCGACCCCGTCATATAGCTGGTGCTCGGCCATGATCAGCCCGATCACTCCGCCGCGCGCCGCGATCTCGCGGATGGTGTCTTCAGCGAGCATGTAGGCCTGGTCGTCGAAGCGATAGCCCGCGTGGGTCGCGATCACCGGACGATCCGTTGGGTCCGCGCCCGTATCTTCGTCGAGGGCTTTGAGCAACGCGAATGTCTCCGCCAGCGCGTCCTCGCGCATGTGGCTTACGTCGACGAGGACCCCGTGTTTGTACATGGCCCTCACCGCCGCCTCGCCGATGGCGCTGAGGCCGCCATTCCTCGGCTGGCAGAAGATCGTGTTGTAGGCCCGGTCGCTCAGCATCGGCAGGGCCGGGGCGTTGGTTGCGACGCCGCGATAGAACAGGTGGGCGAGGGTGATGTAGGTGACGCCCCTGCGCGCTAGCTCCGCCACGCGTCCATCGATCAAGGCTTCGTCGGCGCCCAGGTGCATCCCACCCTCGATGCAGTGGACGATCGCGATGCGCTTCTCGCTCAGCGCCCGGTCGAGGTGTTCCTCTCGCTTCACCACGACTGGACGCGTCTCCTTGGGCTCGCGGAAGAGCTCGGACTCGACCTCGTCGAGCCTGATCAGCAATTCGTCGTAGTCGCCATCGCGATCGGGGTCGTCGATCTCCGTCCACGGCAGATAGAGGACCGAGAAGACGATCCGCACACCGCCGGCGGCGAGCCTCGGAAGGTCCACTCGCCATCCGGACTCGAAGCTCTCGTTGTTGAAGAGCTTCGCGACGACCAAGAGGAGGAACGCGCGGACCTTGGCCAGGACGCCGGGCTGCTCGCGGACGCGGACGACGTGCTCGAGAGTTAGCGTCGAAGGCGATGTCCCGCCATCACGGTCGGGCAGGTGCTGCTGCACCCCCTCATCAAGCGCCAGGAGGTGCATCGGGTAGTGGCAGTGGAGGTCGGCAATGGACGCCGCGTGCGTTGCTTCCTCCGGCGGGGGCACGCCCGGCAGGGTAAACCTGCGGCCTACTTAGGCGTCGACGCCTCCGGTTTCGGGGTGGACCGGTGCGAGCGGGCCGGGGTCGGCGCTGCGGGGTGAGATGCCGCCACCGTTGCCGCCATTGCCACCGCCGTCCCCGTTGCCACCGCCGCCGGGAGAGACGCCGCCACCGCCACCGCCGCCGTTTCCGCCGTCGTTGTCGTTGTCGCGGTCGGGCTCGGTGTCGCCGCCTGGCTGCTTCGGGCAGTTGATCGTGTAGACGGTCTTCGGGGTCTTGCCGAACGGCGCGCCGGTGTGGTTGAACGAAAGGTGCAGGTGATGGCCGCGCCCGTGGCCGGCGTCGCCGTTGTAGCCGACCCAGCGGAAGGGCGAGCGGGGCTGGTTCTGACTGGGTTCAGCCCACTTCGCGAGCTTGTCGATGTCGTTCCAGTCGCCACCCTCGGCGAAGTTCGGCGCGATGTCGAGGGCGACGCCGCGGGGGTGCTCGCCGTTCGCCGAGTGCACCGGATCCGTTGAGTAGCCGTCCGTGACGAAGATGTGGTACTTGCGTCGCAGGTACTTGATGTCCTTGAGGAGGCGCCGGTCGATCCTCTCGCCCGGGAAGCCCGGGATGTTGACGATCTTGCCGCCGCCCGTGGTCTGACAGACCTTGCCTGAGACCTCCACGCTCTGCATCTTCGCCGGCGAGGTGCCGGGCGAGATAGCCACTACGAGGGTTAGCGCCGCAACTCCGATGTATGCCTTCCGTTTCACACGTCGGACATCGGGGCGAAACTCCTTCCGCTAAAAGTTCACCCCGGTGGCCGTGCAAGATCACGTGCAATGGATCGCGCAAACCGCTCTGGAATGGGGGAAACGGGCCTTTATGCACCGTCCAACCCGGTGGACGGATGACCCATCAAGCTTTCGCTACGGAGCTAGAGGTGACTTCCAGAAGCTGGTTCGCTCGCGCGCACCGGCCCAGTTCAGCTCGAGGTGCACGTGGTCGATGTGTGCCTGAGTCGGGTTGAGGTTCTTCTTTTTCTTCCCGTTCTCGTTGAAGCAGTAGGAGTACTTGCCAAGGCCCGTCGAGCCCGCCCACCACGTCTGGCAGTCGAAGATGATCCCCTGAACGCCCATCCTCCTGGCGAGCGCAGTCGTGTTGCCGTTGCGGTCGCGCTCGATAAGAGTGTGGATGAGCTTCATGGCTGCTTGCTCGTTCGCCGGCATTCCGGGCGTCGAGGTGCCAGTCGATCGCACGGCCTTCCGCGTGGAGGCTGAAGTTGCCTCCGCCCCAGCTCTCGCAGCGCATGATCCCCCACGTGGAGCCCCGGACGTTCCGCTGGAGCCAGCGCTGGAACTGGAGCATGCCTTTCGGGGGACGCTCACGGCAGCCCTTGCCGGGGTTGTACTTCGGATCCTCGATCGGCTTGTCGATCAGGCTCTTGTGGTTCGCCGGGTTGCTCGAAAGGCGGGCCACGGCGACCGCGCCGAGGCAGAGGCAAAGGAGGCTCGCCAACGCGATGCTGAGAAGCCCCCTGGCGCTCAAACGGTCCATGTCTTTTCCTTCGGCAGGCCCGCCTGAAGCTTGAATACACTCGCCTCAGTGTCCGCTCAGCCCTCTCTTTACCGTCGCCACCGGCCCTTGAGCTTTAAGCAGGTGGTCGGCCAGGAGCACATCGTCAGGACCCTTTCCAACGCGATCGAGCGCGATCAAGTCCACCACGCTTACCTTTTCGTGGGGTCCCGGGGGACGGGCAAAACCTCGATCGCGAAGATCCTCGCGCGCTCCCTGAACTGCGTCAACGGGCCAACGCTCGAGCCCTGCGGCACGTGTGAGTCGTGCACGTCGATCGCGGCCGGCTCGTCGATGGACGTGATCGAGATGGACGCCGCCTCGAACAACTCCGTGGACGACATCCGCGAGCTTCGCGAGCGGGTCGGCTACGCCCCCGCCTCGGGAAAGTGGAAGGTCTACATCCTGGACGAGGCCCACATGCTCTCAACCCAGGCGTGGAACGCGTTCTTGAAGACGCTCGAGGAACCGCCGCCTTCCACCGTGTTCGTGCTCGCGACGACGGAGCCGCACAAGGTCATGGCCACGATCGTCGACCGCTGCCAGCGTTTCGACTTCGCGCGGCCGGCGCCCGAGCAGATCGCCGAGGTTCTACGCCGCGTGTCCGGTGCGGAGACGATCGAGATCGACGACGGCGCGGTCGCGGCGATCGCCCGCTCGGCGTCCGGGAGCTTCCGCGACGCTCTCGGGACCCTTGACCAGCTTGTCGCCTACGGAGGCAAGCGGATCGAGACCGATGACGTCCTCGCCGTCCTTGGCGTCGCCGACGCGACCCTGATCCTTGCCGCCGCCGACGCGATCGCCGAAGGGAATGGGCGCGCCACTCTGGAGGCAAGCGAAGGCCTCGCGCGCTCCGGTCGCGACGTCGCCCAATTCGGCCGCGACCTTCTGGCGCACCTCCGCCAGCTCCTGATCATTCGCGCGGCCGGCGACGATTTCGCATCCGACGCGCTGCAGGCCGCCGATCCCGCCCGGATGCATGCCCAGGCCGCTTCGTTCACAGACCTCGGGCTCACCCGCGCGATCGACTCCGTCTCCGCCGCGCTCACGGCGATCCGCGAAGGCGACGAGCCCCGCATGACGATGGAGCTCGCGCTCCTTCGCGCTGCCCGCCCACAGCTCGATCCCGGCCGCGAAGCCTTCGCCCAGCGCCTCGAGCGCGTTGAGCAGGCGCTCGAAGGTGGCGCTGGAGCAGTCTCACCGAGCGCGGGGTCTGACCCGACACCCTCTACGACGCCTGAACCCTCCACCGACACGGGGTCTGACCCCACAGTCGCCGCCATGCCCGACGCCGAGGAGGCACAAGACGTCGCGCCCAAAGACCAGCTCGACCTAGAGCGGCTCGTCGGGCTGTGGCCCGCGGTCATGGACCAGGTCAAGTCCGGGTCCGAGCTTCTCTCACACGCGCTTTCCGTTGCCCGGCCGATCGCCGTTGACGTCGAGCAGGCCGTCGTCCAGGTTGGGTTCCCCGTCGGCTCCGGGTTCGCCAAGCGCAAGGCGGAGGCGGTCGAGGCGAAGGAGAAGCTCGCGGATGCCGTGAAGACGATCGTGGGCGAACGCCTTCGCCCCGTGTACGTGGTGCTCGAGGGCGAGGACGCCCAGCCGGAGCCGCAGGCCGAGGAGGAGATGAGCGCCGACGAGGTGTTCGAGCACATAAAGGATGCGTTCGACGGCGTCGAGTTCGACGTCTCGTCCGCAGAGGGCGGAGACGCGGGTGCGTCAGGGATGGACGCCGGGCTCGACGCGAGCCCGGGAATCGACACCGGAGAGGCGGCTTAGACATGGCAAGACCCCGAGGCGGGCCCGGCGGGCTCGATCTGAACGCGATGATGAAGCAGGCCCAGCAGATGCAGGCCGAGATGAACGAGGCTCAGGAAGGGCTGAAGGACGAAGTCGTCGACGCCAGCGCGGGTGGCGGCATGGTGAAGGTGAAGATGAGCGGCGACATGCGTCTGCTCGAGATCTCGATCGACCCCGAGGCGATCGACCCCGAGGATCCAGAGCTTCTGCAGGACATGGTGATGGCCGCGGTCAACGAGGGGATTCGCGCGGCTCAAGAGCTCGCGTCGTCAAAGATGGGCGGCATCATGGGCGGGCTCGGCGGACCTGGCGGGGGAGGCCTCGGCGGCCTGGGCCTGCCCGGGACCTAGAGCGGGAACCGTTTGTACGCCCAGCCGATCCAGCGGCTGATCGCCGAGATGGCGAAGCTACCCGGGATCGGGCAGCGGACCGCTCAGCGCCTCGCCTTCCACGTCCTTCGCGCGTCCGACGAGGACGCGCTCGCCCTCGCCGACGCGATCCGCGAGGTCAAGGCGAAGGTCGGCCTCTGCGAGGTGTGCTTCAACCTGGCCGAAGGGCCCCGCTGCAACATCTGCGAGGACCAGCGCCGCGACGCCGAGGTGATATGCGTCGTCGAGGAGCCGCAGGACGTGATCCCGATCGAGCGGACCCATGAGTTCCGCGGCCTCTACCACGTGCTCGGCGGAGCACTCTCGCCGATCGACGGCATCGACCCATCCGACTTGAAGATCTCAGAGCTCCTTCGCCGCGTTGAGGCGGGAGGCGTCAGAGAGGTCGTGCTGGCTACGAACCCGACGACCACCGGCGAGGCGACCGCCATCCACATCGCGGAGCTGCTCCGCGACAAGGCTGAGGTCACGCGCCTCGCAAGCGGGCTGCCCGTCGGCGCAGATCTCGAACACGCCGACGAGGTCACCCTCGGCCGCGCCTTCTCGGGCCGCCGCGCGGTCTAGCTCGGGGGAACCGGCGGGGAAGGCCTCTTGGCCACCCACTGGACCTTGCCGGACTTGCAATTCGTGCCGAGGAGCTTCATCTTCAGGGTGCCCTCGGCGCGGTTGCCGTCGAGCTCCCCCCTAAGGGTGTACGTGAGACCGGTGGGCCCGCGCCGGCGGAACTGGTCCGTCTTGGTGCCGGCGAACTTGCCGTCCTGGCCGATCGGGAACTTGCCATCGAACGCGCCGCCGGTCTTGCCGTCGTCGGCTGGGTCGTCGCAGCCGTGGAACGGGACGTTCACGATGAACATGTTCTGAATCTTGCCGTTGCCCCGGCCCTTGATGTCGAAGCCGATGTAGCGATTCTGCTTGTTGTCGACCTTGCCGCCGTATTCCGGGTCTTCTTCGGGAGGCCCTCCAAAGGCGACCGCCGGGATCGCGATGCGTTCGCAGGCGCAGAGTGCGTGACGATCAGCGTCGCTTAAGCATAGCTGGCGAGTAGTAGAGCGCTAGGTCAGGCCTCGCTGAGCCCAAACCTGGCGTGAAGTCGCCTGAGCGGCGCCGGCGCCCACCAGTTCCACTTGCCGAGCAGCTCCATCAGAGATGGCACCAGGAGCGCGCGGATGATCGTCGCGTCGATGAGGACGGCGAGCGCCGTTCCCAGGCCGACCTGCTTGATGAAGATGATCTCCGAGGTCACGAATGACCCGATCGCGATGCAGAAGAGAAGCGCGGCGGCGGTGACGATCCGCCCGGTGCGTTCGAGGCCGATCGCAACCGACTCCGAGTCGGACGCGCCGCCATCCCGCGCCTCCTTGATGCGCGAGAGCAGGAACACCCCGTAGTCGGTCGAGAGCCCGAACGCGACCGCGAACAAGAGCAATGGCTGCGTCGATTCGAGACCGCCGTCGCTGGTGTAGCCAAGGAGCCCCTCGAACCGGCCGTCCTGGAAGATCAGGACGAGGATCCCGAACACCGCGCTCAGTCCGAGCAGGTTCATGATGAGCTGCTTGATCGGAAGCACTACGGAGCCGGTCATCAGGAACAGCACAACAAGCGTCACCAGGCCGACGATCAGAAGGACCAGCGGCAGGTGCTCGGCAAGGCTGTCTTGAAGGTCGACGAAATTCGCCGTGAACCCGGTGACGAGCGCGCTTGAGTCGGCGCTGCGCAGGTCTGCGACCAGGTCTTGGCTCCGATCCGCGAGCGGCGCATTGGTGGAGACGACCTCGATTGCCCATGCGTTGCCTTCGAGTTGCTGAGGCGGCAGGACCTCGGCGACGCCGTCGAGTCGGCGCGCCTCGTCCGCTATCGACTTGACCTCTGACGCGGAGCCCTCGGCATAGACCTGGACTGGCGAATCGTGGAATGGCGGGAACTCGGCGCGGAGCTCGTCGTCGACCATCCTGGCCGACGTGTCCTCCGGCAGGACCTGGGCGTCCACCGAGGTGAAGTTGATGCCGAAGAACGGGATTCCCAGAATGATCAGGAAGGTGGCGCTCGCGAACGCGATCCGGCCCGGAACGCGCATCACCAGGCGCGAGAGGCGGTACCAGAAGCCCTCGGAGGCGGGACGCGAGTCCGCCTCGGCACGGCGCTGGAGGAACTTCGGCGAGAGCGAGTTGACCCGGTTGCCCAGAAGGGCGAGCACGGCGGGGAGGACCGTCAGGGAGATGAGGGCCGCGGCCAGCGCAACGAGCGCGCCGCCGATTCCCATCGAATAGAGGAAGCGCTGCGGGAAGATGGCCAGGGCCGCGAGGGCGCCGGCGACCGTGACCGACGAGTAGGCCACCGTGCGGCCCGCCGTCGCCATCGTGCGGCGCAAGCGCCTCCATGCCGGGGCCGCTCTTAGCGATCTCCTCGCGGTAGCGCGAGACGACGAACAGGCTGTAGTCAATCGCGAGCCCGAGGCCCAGACCGGTCACCAGGTTCAGCGCGAAGATCGAGATCGAGCCGACTTCGCTCGCGACGGTCAGGAGCAGGAAGGTCGAGACGATCGCAAGGCCTCCGATGAGGAGCGGCAGCGCGGCGGCTACCAGGCTCCTGAAGAAGAGGAACGAGAGCAGGAACAGGATGGGGAAGGCCAGGAGCTCTGCGCGTTGCAGGTCCGATTCAACGTTCTCATTGATCTGCTGCTGGGCTACCGCGTTGCCTCCGACGAGGATGTCGTCCTCGCTCTCGAACTCCCCGACGATGGCTTCGCCGGTGTCTTGAAGGGCGTCGTCCTCGGTGACCTCGAACTGGACCGCGAGGTACGTGGACTGGCCGTCCTTCGAGACGAAAGCATCGGACTTCGTCTCGGCAAAGCCGGAGATGCCTCGTACTCCCTCGACCCCGGTCACTTGCGCTCCGACCTCGGCAACGCGGTCAGCGCCTTCGGAGGTGGTGGGGTCGGCGCCCTGGATCAGGATGATCGCCTGCGCGTCGCGGTAGCCCGGCCGCCTCGAGCTTCTCCTTCGCGATGAAGGCTTCCTTGTCGGGATCGTCGGCGCCGTATGGATCGAGACGGTCGGCGACGCCGGAGCCAAGTGCGCCGGCCAGGAGGAAGAAGATTCCCGCGAAGAGCAAGACCCGCTTGGGGTGGCCGCCGGCGAGGTTTGCGAGTCGGTCGAGCATCTAGGTCTCCCTCTTGATCTGTTTCAGCGTGTCGTCGCACCAGCGGATTGCAAACTCGTTCAGGGCGAGCCCGTAGCCCAGGACCTCGGCAGGACCGACGCGCTCGGTGGCGCGGGCGTGTGGCTCGATCTCGCGAAGCTCCGCGAGCTTGGCGGCGTGAGCGTCGCGCTTTCCCTCGATCGCCGCGATCACCTCGTCGCGTCCTTGTGTTGCCGCGAAGAAGAGCTTCAGAAGGCCTTCGTCGCGAAGCTCGTGGACCTGCGTCGGGTCTCGAGCCAGTCGGCGCAGGACGTCGCGGCCCTCCGCGTGTGATGCGAGTAGACGGTCCGCTTTCGGCCGCCTTGTGGCTCGTCTGATCCCTCGATCAGGCCCTGCTCGGCAAGGCGCTTGAGCTCGGGATAGATCTGTCCGTAGCTCGCGGCCCAGAAGAAGCGGGTCGACTTGTCGGTGAGCGCCTTGATGTCGTAGCCCGAGCGGGGCTCGACCGCGAGCACTCCGAGAATCACGCGTCCTGTGGGGGAGAGATCCATGTATCGCAGTAGATATATCAGCGCGATATATAGCGCTGCGTGATTCAGAGTCACACAGCGGCGGGGTTCAGCCGTCACGAGGCCGAGCTCGCGCTTGAGATCGAGCACTCGCTCGGCCGCTTCGGCGAGGCGTTCCGGCTCGATCTCCCCGTCCTCCACCGCCTGCTCGATGGCTTCGGCCACGCCCACGGCGTCCTCCGGCGCGCCGAACTGGACGAGGTCGGTGCCCGCGGCAATAGCTCGGACGGCTGCCTCCTCAGGCGGGAACGCGACGGCGCCTGAACCGAGGTCGTCTGAGATCGCGACGCCGTCGAAGCCGATGTCGTCGCGAAGGAGGCCGGTCGCGATGCCCTCCGTCATCGCTCCCGGGATCGCGGCGTCGAAGTCCGGATACAGGCCGAGCGAGAGCACCATCGCCGGCACGTCGTCGGCCACCGCGCGGAACGGGACCATGTCGCGGTTCGAGAGGACCTCGATCGGGGAGGAGATCGTCGCCGGGCCGTCGGCCGTGTCCTGCGAGCCGGCGCCCAGCCCGGGAAAGTGGAGCGGCGCACAAGCGATTCCCGCGTCCTCGCAGCCCTGGATCGCCTCTTCGGTGAGCACTGCCACCTGCGCGGGATCGTCGGAGAAGGCGCGCCCGGCGAGCGGGCTGTCGAGGGTCGCGACGTCAGCGACCGGAAACAGGTTGAGGTCGAAGCCTGCGTCGGCGAGCGCCTTGGAGGTCGCCTGGGACCAGACGAGTGCGGCGTCGGGAGCGCGGGAGCGGCCGATGTCGAGCTCGCGCTCGGGGGCCGGTAGTTCCGGGAAGGAGCGGTAAATTCCGCCTTCCTGCGACGCGACGACGAGTGGCGGGATCTCGCCACCCACCTGAGCGAGCGCCTTGGCCGCCCCGATGCCGTTCTCGGACCTGACGAGGACCGCGCCAAGGCCCCCGGGCACGGCTCCCGGGTCTCCCACGAAGCCGAGCATGAGCACCTGCTGCGCCTGCTCGGCCACCGACATGCTCCTGACCAGGGGATCGTCGGAGACCTGCTCCCGCTTTTCCTTCTCCGGTTCCTTCTCGGCGACTTGCGACGCGCCTTCGTCCCTGATCACGAAGTACCAGACCGCGACCCCTGCCCCGACGAGCACGATCAGAAGGGCGACGCGCACAACGATCGCTCTCATGCTGGGGACGGGCATGGCCTGATTATCCTCGGACGGGTGAGAGTCCTGAGCCGCCAGGTGCGTCCGTGAGCGAGATCGTGGTCATGAAGTTCGGCGGCACCTCTGTCGCCGGGCCCGAGGACCTGAAGCGCGCCGCTGCGCGGATCGTCGCTGCGCGCGAGAGCGGAACCCGCGTGGTCGCGGTTTTGTCCGCCCGTGGAAAGACCACGGACGACCTGGTCGAGATGGCCCACGAGATCTCCGATCGCCCGTTTGAGCGCGAGATGGACATGCTCCTATCGGTCGGCGAGCGGATCTCGTGCGCGCTCTGCGCGATGGCGATCCACGACATGGGGCACGACGCGGTTTCGCTCACGGGCTCGCAGGCAGGCATCGTCACGGACTCCTCACACACGAAGGCACGCATCCTCGAGGTGCGCGCGGACCGGATTCGCGCAGCGCTGGAGCAGGACCGGATCGTCCTGGTCGCGGGCTTCCAGGGAGTGTCAGGAGACTCGCTCGACGTGACCACCCTCGGTCGCGGCGGCTCCGACACCACCGCGGTGGCTCTGGCGGCTGAGCTCGGCGCAACGATGTGCGAGATCAACACCGACGTGGCGGGTGTCTTCACCGCAGACCCCCGGATCTGCCCCGACGCGACGAAGCTCACACTCGTCTCCTTCGACGAGATGCTCGAGATGGCTGCCTCGGGCGCCGGGGTGCTTCAGCTCCGCTCGGTTGAGTACGCCCGAAACCACGGGGTGCGCATCCACTGCCGCAGCTCGTTCGAGGAAGGGCGGGGTACCCTCGTCGTCTCCGAGGAGGAGACGATGGAACAGCCAATGGTCACAGCCGTTACGCACACCTCATCCGAGGGACGGGTGACGGTTTCAGGCGTCTCAGACGAGCCAGGTGTCGCCGGCCGCATCTTCGCCGCGCTCGCCGCGGCGAACGTGAACGTCGACATGATCATCCAGAACGAGCCGGTCTCAGGCGACCAGAAGGCCGACCTCTCGTTCACGGTGGGCCGCGACGAGCTCCGCACCGCCTCTGAGGCGATCGAGGCGCTTGGCGTTGGCGAGCGGATCCTCACCGACGACCGGATCGGCAAGGTCTCGATCGTCGGCGCGGGAATGCGCAGCCATCCCGGTGTCGCCGCAAGGGTCTTCGAGACTCTCGGCGAACACGAGATCAACATCGAGATGATCTCCACATCGCCGATCAAGATCTCGTGCGTGATCGCCGCCGACCAGGTTGAGAGCGCGGTGCGCGCGCTTCATGCCGCGTTCGAGTTGGGCGAGGGCGGCATCCAGCCCGAGGATCCGACCGGCGTACACCGGCCCACCGTCACGTCATGAGCTATCGAGTCGGTGTGTTGGGCGCAACGGGCGCTGTCGGCTCGACCATCCTCCAGGTCCTGGCCGAGCGTGACTTCCCCATCTCGGAACTGGTTCCGCTCGCGTCCGGCCGCTCGGCCGGCAAGCGGATTCCGTTCGGCTCGGGCGAGGTGGAAGTGGTGGAGGTCTCCGACGAGGCGATCCAGGGCCTCGACATCGTCCTGAGCTCCGCGGGCGGCTCCGTCTCAGCGGAGTGGGCGCCCAAGATCGTCGAGGCAGGCGCCGTCGTCGTCGACAACACCAGCTTCTGGCGCATGCACCCCGACGTCCCTCTGGTCGTCGCCGAGGTCAATCCCGGCGCCGCATCCGGGCATTCGGGCCTGATTGCGAACCCCAACTGCACGACGATGCAGATGATGGTCGCGCTCGCTCCGATCCAGCGACAGATCGGTATCGACCGCTTGGTTGTCTCGACCTACCAGTCGGTCTCCGGCACGGGGCATAAGGCCATCGAGGAGCTCCAAGCGCAGTCGCGGGCGGTGCTGGAGGGCAGGCGGCCCGAAGCGCACGTCTATCCGCACGCGATTGCTTTCAACGTGATCCCGCAGGTCGAGACCTTCAAGGACGGCGACGACTACACGACCGAAGAGCGCAAGGTCATGGCCGAGACGTCCAAGATCTTGGACGTCAGCTCGGATGAGCTCCGGGTTTCAGCGACGTGCGCACGGGTGCCGGTTGTCACCGGCCACTCGATCTCGGCAAACGTCGAGACCGCGCAGGACTTCAGCCCCGAGGAGTGTCGAGAGTTGCTCTCAGGTGCGCCCGGCGTCGTGGTCATGGACTCACCCGAGTCCGGGATCTATCCGCTTGCGACCGACGTCACCGGGCGCGACGACGTGCTCGTCGGGCGGATCCGGCGTGACCCGTCACACCCGCGTTGCCTCAACATGTGGATCGTGGGCGACAACCTCCGCAAGGGCGCTGCGACGAACGCCGTCCAGGTCGCCGAGCTCCTCTGCGAGCGGGACCTTGTGCGGGTGCCCGCGGGCGCTGCCGCGCTTTCCTAGAGAGGGTCAGGCACCTTTAGGGTCGCCAGAGTCTGGCTTCGCCATGAATCGCCTCGCGAGCGCCTCGAAGTAGTCGGCGCGGGTGACTACTGCATGAACCCTGCCGTTCGTCGCGATCGGGATAATTAGCACCCGGTGGTGGAGGAAGAGCTCGCCTAATTGAGTGTCGGAGTAGTCGTCTTCAACGAGGACGTGATCCGTTGTCAGGTACTTCTCGATCGATTCGGCCGCGCATTCCTCGCGGCGCTCGATCGTGTAGTCGATCGAGCGCTTGATCATCGCCGAGGACGAGAGCTCGTTCATGTAGCCGGGGAACAGAGCCGTCAGGAACTCACGCTCGCCGAAGATCCCGGCGAACTTCCCGTTCGCATCAACCACCGGCAGCCCTGGCAGCTTCAACTCCATCACCCGCTCGGCCGCCGTCGCCACGTCGTCGTCGACCCGCAGCGGCTCGATCTCGCGGATTGTCTCCTTAACGATGGAATCGGGCATCTCTGGCGCGTCTCCTTCTATAGGGCGATATATCGAATTGAGACGTAGGCCGAGGCGAGCACGAGGCTCACAACGGTAACCGGGACTCCGATGCGGAGGAAGGCGACGAAACCGATCGGCCTTCCTGCCCGCTCGGTGAGGCCGGCAGCCGCGACGTTCGCCGCGGCGGCGATGATCGTGGCGTTGCCGCCGAAGCACGCTCCGAGCGAGAGCGCCCACCAGTACGCGTGGTCGCCTGAGTCCGACTGAAGCTCGCTGACCACCGGGATCATCGCCGTCGTGAACGGGATGTTGTCGACGATCGCCGAGCCGATACCGCTGATCCAGACGATGCCGAGGAGCTCCGCGGCGCGATCGCCCCCGGTCAGGTCCTTGACTGCGTTCGCGATCTCGTCGATCGCGCCGGTCTCCTCCAGCGCCCCGACCATTACGAAGAGCGCAACGAAGAAGAAGAGGGTGGGCCACTCGATCTTCGAGAGGGCCTGCTCCAGATCGATCGTCGTGACGAGCAGCGCGACCGCGGCACCGGTGAGCGCGACCGTCGCGGGCTCGATATGGAGGGCCTGGTGGGCAAAGAAGAGGAGCACGGTGCCGACCAGGACCGGGCCGGTGCGCTTCAACTCCGTCCAGTCGCGGATCGAGGCGCGGGCGTCCAGCTCCATCACCAGCTTGCGGTTCTCCTCAGCGATATTTATCTGTCGCCGGTAGTAGAGGTAGAGGCCGCCCATGACCACGGCGAAGGTCACGACCACGATCGGCGCCAGGTTCACGATGAACTGGTTGAAGGAAAGGTCGGTGGCGCCGGCGATGATGATGTTGGGCGGATCACCGATCAGCGTGGCTGTGCCGCCGATGTTGGACGCGATCACCTCGATCACGATCAGGGGGATCGGGTCGATGTCGAGCGCGTCGGCGAGCAGGAACGTAATCGGAACGATGAGCAGAATCGTCGTCAGGTTGTCCAGGAACGCCGAGAGGAGCGCGGTCGTCAAAGCCAGCGAGAGCACGACGCGGAAGGGCTCGCCACGCGAGATCTGCCCTGCCCGGATTGCGATGTAGTCGTAGACCCCGGTCTGCTGGGTGAGGTAGACGAGGATCATCATCCCCGCCAGGAGGCCGATCGTGTTGAAATCGATCGCCTCGATCGCAGCTTCCTGGTCGTACTCGGAGCCGACGAAGAGAACGACGATTGCAGCCCCGGCCAGGGCGACCTTGGTGCGATGGAGTCGCTCGCTCGCGATGAGCGCTAGTGCGAGCAGGAATGTAGCGACGGCGACAGCCATGGTCCATGTTTGCCGACCAGACTTCCCGGCGCTCCGCAGCGAGCGTAACAGGGGTGGTCGAAGACGCCGAGCGGGTCGGGTATAAGAGGCCAATGGAGCTCGGCCTCGCAGAAGTGCTCGCCGGGTCTGCCCAACTCGAGTTCGCGGAAGTGCTGTTGGTCGTCGGGGCGCTCCTCGCCGTAGCCGCGGGCCTCTCAGGCTTCATGCACGGGACGGTGCTGTCCATCTCGGTCCTCGCGGTCGGGGCGGGGATCACCTTCGGTCTCAGCGGGGCGTTCGAGCCGTCGCCCGGGGACGACATCGTCGTTGAGGTGATCGAACTGGCATTGATCCTCACCCTTTTTGCCGATGGCCTGGTCGTGGATCGAGAGCTCCTGCGGCGACACTGGGGTCCGCCGACCAGGGCGATCGTCGTCGCGATGCCGATCACGCTTGGCCTGATCGCCCTCGGCGCAAAGGCGCTTTTCCCCGAGCTTTCATGGGCGGAGGCATTCCTTCTCGGGGCGGTGCTCAGTCCGACCGATCCGGTGATCACGTCGGCGATCGTCGCGTCAAAGCGGGTGCCGGAGGTTGTGCGCCACACGCTCAACGTCGAGTCGGGCCTGAACGATGGCCTCGCCGTGCCTTTTGTCCTCTTCTTCCTGGTTCTGGCAGAGGCGTCGACCGGCGCCGGAAGGGAAGCCCTCGATTTACTGGGAGAGGCGGGTTTGGGCCTGGTGATCGGAGTCGGACTGGGCGTGCTCGGCGGATGGGCGCTCCACCGCCTGCCTGGGGGTGGCGTGACCCATCGCTACGAAGGGCTGTATGCCCTTGGGATCGGGCTCGCGGCATTCGGGCTCTCAGAAGCGACAATCGGCAACGGCCTCGTTGCGGCCTTCGTCGCCGGTGTCACGCTTGGGTTGGCGGAGCATGAGCTGACCGACTCGTTCATCGACTTCAACGAAAACCTCTCGGCGATTTTCCAGGTCGTGACGTTTTTTCTGTTCGGCTCGCTCATAGTGGTTACCGGCTACGAGGGCGAGGTCCTTCCCCTGATCGCCTTCATCGTCTTCACACTCGCGATAGCGCGGCCCGCGGCCGTCGGCCTTGCGTTCCTCCGAAGCAAGTTGCCGCCCGTTCAGCGAGCATTCATCGCCTGGTTTGGGCCCAAGGGCGTCGCGTCGATGTTGTTCGCCCTCTTCGTCCTAAACTCGCGCGCCGACGAGCGAACGCTGGTCTTCGATATCGCGGCGTTCGTGGTCCTGGCTTCAATCCTCGCGCACGGGCTTACCGACACGGTTGGCGCCGGCTGGATCGAGAGGCGGATGGCGGCTGAGCGCGAGGCCGAAGCGGCTTAAGCCGCGCGCTCGCCGCGGCGAGCCAGAAACCGCGGAGCAGCAACTCCGAGAAGCAACGCCAGACCGGCTCCGATCAACGTCTGAGGGCAGGGTGGCTAAATCGGGGCTAGGCGCGGCAGATGGCGTGAACGTCGACCGTTTCGCCAAGCGCGCCGACGGCTGAGATCCCCCATCCATCGTCGGGCTTGGAGTTCGCGTCATCGGTATCGATGGGAATGCTGTCCGCCACGTACGGGCCCACCTCAGGCGTCGCGATGGTCGACCCTCCACCGACCACCTTGCGCGCGGCAGGGCACTCGACCGAAAGCGGCTCGCCGTCGAACGAGGATTCGGACACGTACTTGAGTCCCTTGGGCGACTTCGAGCAGATCGCGTAGACGATGACCTCTCGGTCGAAGCCGACGGACGTCTGCAAGGTGACGGCACCAAGCCACGCGTCGTCCGGGGTTGCGTCTCCGTCGCCTCCGTCGACGGGGCCGCTTGACCTGGCTCGACCGCTGGCATGGTCGAGAAATACCCCGCCACCGGTCACGCGCGTGCCCTTAGGGCAAGCCGCGATGCGGCTCACGATGCATTGCTCTTCTTCAGGGGCGGCGTCGCACCCGGTGTTGTCCGCACCGACCGTGGCCTTCTTCGACTTCACCTTTTGTCCGTCGTCGGTGCAGACCGCGTGAACGGTGATCACATCGCCAAACCCCGATATTCGCGCTCGTGTTTCGAACGCGTCGCCTGTCTTGTCATTGGAGTCGTTCCCGTCAACCGGCCGCTGCGCCAAGGTCAGGGTCCCCGACTGGCTGGAGATGCTTCCCCCAGCGCTGACGGAGCGCCCCCCGGTGCACTGTGCGGCAAGCGCAACGTCCTGAAGGGGCGGGAAGCTCTCCGCGACGGTGACGTACTTGACGCTCGCGGCGAGTGCCGTTGCTGCCAATCCCACTCCGGCAAGGAGCAGGGCGGCTGCCAGAACCAACGGTCGGCGACGCTTGGTGAGATCTCCCTTCACCAGTCGCCACCATACTCCCGCGACGGCCGGCGCGAGCCGCAACTACGAGGCGGCGAGCTTCTCGATCACTTCGCGGGCAGTGGCCTCCTCGACCTCCGCCTGCTTCGCGTACAGGTGAATCGCCTCGTCGAGGCGCCCGAACAGGACGAGCTGTTCGATCTCCGCCGATGGCTTGAGCAGTTCGCCGTCGTTCACGCCGCCGCTCCGGTCAGGCGCTCGACGACGGCGTCGGTCGAGGCGATGTGCCTGTTCATGCCGAGCTCCTTGGGCTCGTAGCCCATCGCGAGGCCCACGAGCTGGGGCAGATGGAGGACGGCAAGCCCCAGGTCGCGGTTGACCATCTTTGCCGCCTCGGGCTGCTGGAGATCAAGGTTCAGGTGGCAGAGCGGGCATGGCGTCACCAGGCAATCGGCGCCTTGGTCGATCGCGTCGCCGACGTGCGTGCCGGACTGCTTGAGCGATGTCTCGCGGTTCATAGTGATGACGGGAAAGCCGCAGCACTTGCGCGAGCCGTCGTAATCGACGACCGTGCCACCGAGGGCCTCGATCACCTGCTCGAGGTAGATGTCGCGATCGGGGTGCTCGTCGTAGCCCAGGCGGGTCTTCGGCCGAAGGACGTAGCAGCCGTAGAAGGGGCCGACGCGAAGGCCTTCGAGCGGGCGCTTGACCTTGGAGCGCAGCGTGTCCAGGCCGATGTCCTCGACCAGGAGCCACAGGAAGTTCTTGTTCGTGAAGTTGTCCTTGCCCGCGATGTACTCGAGGCCTTCGCCCGAGAGCGCTTCGTTGATGTGCTTGCGGTACTCGGCGTTTGCGTCCAGGCGCTCCTGGCACTCGGACTGGGCGCCCTGGCAGGTCGAGCAGATGTTCATCATCGCGAGGCCGGTCTCTTGGGCGAGCGCGAAGGTGCGGGCGTTCAGCGTGTCGGCGAGCTCCTGGTTGTGCTCGGCAATGACTCCCGCGCCGCAGCAGTTCGCGCGGTCGAGAGTGACGAGCTCGATCCCGAGCCCCTCTGCGACGAGCGCCATCGAGCCGTGGAGCTCGGTCGTAAAGCCGCGCGAGACGCAGCCGGGCCAGTAGGCGAGCTTCATGGATGGGCCTCCCGCTTGTCGGAATCTCTTTCGTTCATTTGGCCGGTGTCTGACTCATGTTCGTCGAGGTTGTCTTCGTCGGTCCCCGTGATGTAGAGGTTGAGCTGCCACTTCGACTCCTCGGCGCGCTCGTAGATCTTCTCGACGTGATCCTGCGCGTCGTCGGGCAGCTTGGGGTGGACGCCGGGGATCAGCTTCGAGAGCGAGCGCATCTTCCCGGTGCGGATGCCGCGGATTGCAGTCGGAAGGGACTCGAGGAGGCCCGCGACGCCCTTCGGCTTCATCTTGCCGACGAGGCCAGGCGCGAGCGACTCCTGAAGGAGGAGCGACTCGTCGAGGGTGCCCTTCTTCTCGATGATCTTCGTGAACGCGTGCTCGTGGCTGTGTCCGTTGTTCTTGTCCTTGATCTCCGCCTCGCCCGCGGCTCGGCGCAGGCGCATGATCTGGTTCATCGGGTCGACGCCCTTGGGGCACGCGGTGATGCAGCTGAAGCAGTGGGTGCAGTCGTAGATGCCGTGCTCGTCCTGCGCCAGGTCATACAGGCGCTCCTCCGTCTGGATGTCGCGCGGGTCGCCGACGAAGCGATAAGCCTTGGCGAGGGCCGCGGGGCCGATGAAGTCGGGGTCCGCCTCCATCGAGAGGCAGGCCGAGACGCAGGCCCCGCACTGGATGCACGAGATCGTCTGCGTGATGTCGACCATGTTCTCGTGCGGGACGATCCGCTCGCGCTCGGGAGGGTCGCCGTCGTCCAGGAGCCACGGCGTGACGCGGCGCATCTTCTCCCAGTGCGTCGACTCCATGTCGGTCACGAGGTCCTTGATCACCGGCATGTTCCCCATGGGCTCGACGACGATCGGGTCATCGGAGCCATTGCGGCGGTTCGCCTCTTCATGGGCCTCGCCAAGCTGGGTCTTGCAGGCGAGAGTCGACTGGCCGTTCACCTTGACGCCGCACGAGCCGCAGATCGCAGCTCGGCATGAGCAGCGGACCGCGAGCGAGCCGTCCTGGCGGTCCTTGGCCTGGAGCAGGCCGTCGAGGACGGACAGGGTGGGGTCGAGGTCGACCTCGAAGTCCTCCCAGTAGGCGCCCGCTGGGCCGCGGTCGTCGGCCTCGGGCTTCTGCCTGCGGACACGAAGGGTGTACTCAGCCACCTAGTACGTCCTCTCTTGCGGTTGCCAATCAGTAATCGTGACGTCCGAGTAAGAGATCTCGGGCCCGTCGCCGTTCAGGGTCAGGTCGATGTGCTTGAGCCACTCGTCGTCGTTTCGCTCCGGGAAGTCGGTTCGGAACTGGGCGCCGCGACTCTCCTCGCGGTGGAGCGCGCCCAGGCACGTGCACTCGGCGCCGTCCAGCATGAAGCTCAGCTCGATCGCGCCCAGGACGTCCTGGTTGAAGATGGTGCCGCGGTCGTCGATGTACGCGGTCTTCGCCTCCTCCTTGAGCCTCTTGACCACCTCGAGGGCGGTCTCGATCGACTCCTTCTCGCGAAAGACGGCCACGTGTTTGTCCATGGTCTGGCCGAGCTCGAGCTTGATCTCGGAGATGCGCCGGCCCTTGCCGCGCTCGCGGCCGATGATGTCGGCGATCTGCTGCTCCTCGTCGGCGAGGACCGAGCGCGAGGCGACGCCGAAGTCGATCCGCTTGGCGCGGTTGGCCGCGTGCTCGCCGGAGCGGCGGCCGAAGATGAGGGTGTCAAGGAGTGAGTTGGCGCCCAGGCGGTTGCCGCCGTGGACCGATACGCAGGCGACCTCGCCCGCGGCGTAGAGGCCGGGGACGTTCGTGGCGCCGTGGACGTCGGTCTTGACGCCGCCCATCGTGTAGTGGTTGCCCGGCTTGATGTGGATGGGCTCCTTGGTGATGTCGACGCCGGCGAAGTCGCGGCCGACCAGCACGATCTCGCGAAGCGCCTCGTGGACGCGCTTCTTCGGCACGACGGTGACGTCCAGGGCGACGGTGCCGTCGGGGAAGCCACGGCCCTCGTTGATCTCTGTCTGCTCCGCGCGGCTGACGACGTCGCGCGAGGCGAGCTCCATCTTGTTCGGCGCGTAGCGCTCCATGAAGCGCTCACCCTTGGCGTTCAAGAGATGGGCTCCCTCGCCGCGCGCGCCCTCGGTGATCAGGAAGCCCTTGCCCGCAAGGCAGGTCGGGTGGTACTGGATCATTTCCATGTCCATCAGCGGCGCACCGACCCGGTAGGCCATGGCGATCCCGTCGCCGGTGCAGATGAGCGCGTTCGTGGTCGGCTTCCAGATCTGGCCGTTGCCGCCGGTGGCGAGGATCACGTTCTTGGCTTCGAAGAGCTCCATCGAGCCGGTCTTGACGTTCCGCGTGACCGCGCCGACGCACGCGCCGTCGCCATCGATCGCGAGCGCGGTGGTGAAGTACTCCTCGTAGCGGTCGACCGAGTCCGAGTGCTTCATCAGCTGCTCGTAGAGGACGTGCATGATCGCCTGGCCCGTGATGTCGGCGACGTAGTAGGTGCGGGCCGCGGAGGCGCCGCCGAACGCGCGAGTGCCGAGATGCCCCTCGTCATCGCGGTGGAAGGGGACGCCCAGGTGCTCCAGGTGGATGATCTCCTCGGGCGCCTCGCGGCACATGATCTCGATCGCGTCCTGGTCGCCCAGGTAGTCGGAGCCCTTGATCGTGTCGAACGCGTGCGACTCCCACGAGTCGTCCGGGTTGAGCGCGGCGTTGATCCCGCCCTGCGCGGCGTTCGAGTGCGAGCGCACGGGGTGGACCTTCGAGATGATCCCGACGGATACCCCAGCTTGAGCAGCGGCCAGCGCGGCACGCTGACCGGCCAGCCCTGCTCCTATGACAAGTACGTCGTGACGAGGCATCCGCGGCGCGTGACTTTATTCGACGCGAGTCGCTTCAAATCCGACGTCTGCGCTTGGAAT
>CAWAZL010000003.1:0-52301 GCA_963786495.1 uncultured bacterium
AACGTTCCCTGCCCAAGCTGCCCGCTGCTGTGTACTCGATCGCCTGCTCCACTGCGCGGGGGCTCTACGTTGCCATGGAGGTGCAGGGCGGCCGGGCCATCGCCCCACGTCCAAGGGTGCCCTGCGGTCGGGCCCGGGTCTTCGCACGGCGACGCACAGGCGATCACCGTGTGTCCGGCACCGCCTACGTCGGCGGTCACTTCGACCGGGCCTGCACCACGATGGAGCAACTGGTTTCGCCGGGCACCTGCACCGACGGCTCGGTGTCGCGCGTCAAGCTCGCCGCGATCGACGCCAAGGGCAAACTGACCGGCTGGGCACCGCAGGCGCAAGTTGCCTTATTCTGGGTGCCGGGTCCTGGCCACCAACACCGCCCGCAGCACCGTGGACGTCGGCGGCGCCCCCACCACGATCGGCGGCGCCAGCCGCCGGCACTACGCATCTTTCGGCTGACCACTTTCAGGGAGGAATCATGACGGTACTGCAGATCTCGCCGGGTCACCCCCCCTCGGTCCATCCGGTCCGCGGCCGCTCTGACGGCCCCACCCGTCTGCGGCGATCGTCCCAATTCCGTGCAGCCGCCCGCCCCGGCAGCGATGACACCGACCGCCACGACCACCGGGACCGTGGTGGCGCGCTACCTTATCGAGAGGCGCGGCACCGCCGCGATGTACTACAGTCCCCCTTCCGGGTACGGCCACAACCCGCGCAGCTGCAGCCGGGGGGCGCGGCACCACCAGGTCCGTCGTCCACGGGCTCGGGGCTCGCGCTGGCGTTCCCGCCGAAGTGCAACTCGGCGCCACCTGCCCGACCGTGGTCCTGCAGACGGGCACCGCCCCGAACCTCAACCCTTACGAGGTATGTCTATATGCGCCTCCGTGTGATGTTCGCCAACCAGACCGACGCGGGGGAGAACGTCCTGCAGAAGGGCTACTCGGCGAGCGGGTGGAAAGTACAAGTTGAAGGTCGACGGGACCGCGGGCAGGCCCAGCTGCGTCATGGTCGATTCCCTGAGATCTGTGATCCGGGGCTCGTCCGAAACGCCGTCAGCGTTGCCGACGGTGCATGGCACCGCATCGAGTGCCGCCGCTACGGCACGAAATTGGGCATCATCGTCGATGCCGACGTCCGAGGCATCATCACGATCCCCGCGACGCTGTCCGTCTCCAACACGGTGCTCTTTAATATTCGGCGGTAATGGTGCCTATCCCGACAACGCCCAGTTCCACGGGGTGCTCGACGACGTGTGGATCCGCCGGACGACCCGTTCGCCGTCGTCGCTCAGGCTCGCAAATCTAACCGACCTGGCCGCCGACGGTGCGGCCGTTGGACTCGACGTGCAGGCGTACCGCGCCTGAGGGGGGACCGCAGCACTGAAAACAGCCCGTCTCGTCGACGTCGGTCTCGTCGAACGTCCCCGGCGGCCGGTCCGGGAGCTCACCTTGCCGCGCCCTTGGCTGGGCGTCCCACCTGCCCCGTGATGCCGGCTTAGCCGCTCATGGGCCTCGACCCGAGATATCCGCCACCGTCGAAGACCAGCATGCGAAAAAAAAATAATGGGTACCCCGTACCGCGAGCGCTTCGTCGTACCCGGAGTCGGAGGGCCAGCTCCGCGAGCAGCAGGTCGGCGTCGGACCGTATGCTGTCAGGCTGGGCGCGGGCGGCGGCGGCGAAGTCCGCGGGTACGGCAGCACACGGTCAACGCGGCGCGCAACTTGGCGCAACAGGCGAGTCGGTCATCGTCCCACTGTGGCTGCGACATGGCGGGCACCCTCATTTTTGTTGGTCCGGCTGTCGGCGCGCTGCCCGGCTTGTCAAAACTGCCCGCGAAGGCCGCCAGTGCCGGACAAGTCCGTAGTTTGTGTACGCATCGGCCCCGTGTCGGCCCGACGCTGCCGACGGGGATGCCCAACCGTTCGCCGATCTCCTCGTAGCTCATCGGCGGGTCCCGCAGCAGCAGCGCCATCATCTGCCGGCAGCGCGGCGGCAACTGGTGCGTACGCGTCCCGCAGGGCCTGATCAAACGCTTCCGCCTTCAGAAGCAGGTCCTGGTCGATCGAGCCCCACCGGAAGGTCCCGCCACGCCCCCACCGAAGTGTTCGGCGGCTGTGCCTCCAGCGGGTCGAACAGCCAGGTCTGCCGGCTGAGAGGCATCTGACGCCAGGTGGCGGGTGGTCTGCACGATCCATTGGGCAGGGCGGCCGGCTCGCGGAGGGCTGTCGAGGCCCTCCACCAGGCGCCGCCGTACGTGAACCAGAACGTGTGGCTGCGCCTGGTGGAGAACCTCGACCGTCCTCCGCGAACCGGTAGCCCTACCCAAGGGATCGTGCAGACCACCCGCCACGAGTGCCTGCGACTGCTGCGGTCAAGCCGACAGACCTGGCTGTTCGACCCGCTCGACGCCGCCGCCGAACACTTCGTCGGGACGTGCGGCACCGGCCGGTGAGGATACGATCGACCAGGACCTGCTGAAGGCGGAACGTCATCAGGCCCTGCGGGACGCGTACGCGCAGTTGCCGCCGCGCTGCCGGCAGATGTGGCGCTGCTGCTGCGGACCCGCCGATGAGCTACGAGGAGATCGGCGAACGGTTGGGCATCCCCGTCGGCAGCGTCGGGCCGACCCGGGGCCGATGCGTACACAAACTACGGAACTGTCCGGCACTGGCGGCCTTCGCGGACGTGGTGAACGACGCCGGGCAGCGCGCCGACGGCCGGACCGACGATCGAGGGGGTGCCCGCCATGTCGCAGCCACAGTGGGACGATGACGAGCTTCCTGCTGGCCGAGTTGCGCGCCGCGTTGACCGTGGTGCCTGCCGTACCCGCGGACTTCACCGCCGCCGCCCGCGCCAGCCTGGCGTGCGTACGGTCGACGCCGACCTGCTGCTCGCGGAGCTGGCCTTCGACTCCGGGTACGACGAAGCGCTCGCGGTACGGTCCACGCCCGGCTCGTCCCCCCGCATGCTGGTCTTCGACGGTGGCGGGTACCGGGTCGAGGCGGAGGTCGGTGACGCCGGCATCACGGGGCAGGTGACGCCCGCCGACAGCGGCAAGGTGAGTTGCCAGACGGCCGCCGGGACGTTCGACGAGACCGACGTCGACGAGACGGGCTGTTTCGTGCTGCGGTCCCCGGCCGACGGCGCGGTACGCCTGCACGTCGAGTCCGACGGCCGCACCATCGCGACCAGCTGGATCAACCTGACCTGAGCGACGACGGCGAACGGGTCAACGGGCCCTCAGCCGACCCGGATCCACACGTCGTCGAGCACCCCGTGGAACTGGTCGTTGTCGGGATAGGCGCCCTTACCGCCGATGCTCAACGGCCCCGTGTTCGACACGGACAGCGTGGCGGGGATCGTGATGATGCCTCGGACCGCGGCATCGACGATGATGCCGAATTTCGTGCCTAGCGGCGGCACTCAATGCGGTGCCATGCACCGTCGGCAACGCTGACGGCGCTCCGAACGAGCCGGATCACGGATCTGCGGGAGTCGACCATGACGCAGCTGGGCCGGCCCGCGGTCCCGTCGACCTGCAACTTGTACTGCCCACCGGTCGCCGAGTAGCCCTTCTGCAGGACGTTCTCCCCCGCGTCGGTCTGGTCGGCGAACATCAGCACGGAGGCGCCGAACGAGACCCGGCCGTACCGGGTTGAGGTTCGGGGCGGTGCCCGTCTGCAGGACCACTGTCGGGCAGGTGGCGCCGGTGCACTTCGGCGGAACGCCAGGGCGAGCCCCGGCCCGTGGACGACGGACCTGGCGGCGCCGCCCTCGCCGGTGCGGCTGCGCAGGGTGTGGCCGTACCCGGAGGTGTCGTACATCGCGGCGGTGCCGCGCCGGTCGAACGGGTAGCGCGCCACCACGGTCCCGGTGGTCGTGGCGGCCGGTGTCATCGCTGCCGGGGCGGGCGGCTGCACGGATGCGAAGATCGCCGCCACGAGTGCGGCGGTCAGCGCGGCCGCGTACCGGATGGGCGGCCGGGGGGTGACCCGGCGCGATCTGCCGTACCGTCATGATTCCTCCCTGAAAGTGGTCAGCCGAAAGATGCGTAGTGCCGGCGGCTGGCGCCGCCGATCGTGGTGAAGTCGCCGCCGACGGCCACCGTGCTGCGGGCCGGGTGGTCGACCAGGACGTGCGTACCCCGACGACGCCGTTGGCCTGCGGCGCCCAGCCGGTCAGGTTGCCCTCGGCGTCGACCGCGGCGAGCTTGACGCGCGGACACCGAGCCGTCGGTGCAGGTGCCCTGTGACCGTTGTTCGCCGTGGTGCAGGCCCGGTCGAAGTGGCCGCCGACGTAGGCGGTGCCGTCCAGCACGGCGATCGCCTGGGCGTCGCCGTCGAAGACGCGGGTCCAGCGGGTGCGCCCGGTCCGGGTGTAGGCGACGGCCCGGCCGCCCTGCCCGCCCATCGCGGCGTAGACGCCGCGGGCGTCGACCGCGATCGCGTAGCACGGCCGCCGGCGGCTTCGGCAGGAAGCCTCGTCCAGCACGCCGGTGGCGGCGTCACCGCGGACAGCCGCAGCGTCGAGCGCACGCCGTCGGTCCGGTGGAAGCTGCCGCCGAGGTAGACCCGGCCGTCGGCGACGCGAGCGCGTTGACCGTGTCGTCGGCGGTCGGCGTCCAGCCGCGTCGAGCGCGCCGGTGGTCAGCGAGAACGCGGCGAGGTTGCACCGCTCCGACGCCGTCGACGCGGTGATCGGCCGCCGACGTAGAGCTTGCCGGCGCCGACGGCGAGCGCCCGCGGGCTGCCGGTGACCCCGTGCGCGAACGCGCCGACCGCGCCGGTCGGCCGTCGATCCGGGCGATCGCGTCGCGGGTGGCCGGAGACGCGGTGAAGTCGCCGGCCGCGTAGACCGAGGTGCCGGCGACGGCGAGCGCGCGGACGGTGCCGTCGGCGCTCGGCGCCCAGTCGAGCAGCGCGCCGGTACGCGCGTCGAACGCGGCCAGCCGTTGCCGGGCGACCGTGTGGCCGGCGATCATCGCGCCGGTGAACGAGCCACCCACGTAGACGGTGTCGCCGCGGTAGGCGATCGCGTAGACCGAGCCGTTGAACGACGGGGGCGGACGGGGTGACGCGGTCAGCGCCTGTGCGGGAGTAACGCCGTTCCAGATGACCTCAGCGGCGAGGCCGACGGCGGTCAAGGCTCGAGCGACAAGACGCCTAAATCGGAGATATCGCACAATTCAGGCTAACTGTCCCCACCCGTCGGAAGGTGCGTCGATCAACTCTCCGGGCGTGTGGCGGCGCCGACCACCCGAACGGATGAGACGGACCGGCCCGACATCAGTGTGTAACGCACAGGTGACAGATGTGTTGCCCCGCAGGCATCAGCGTGCTCGAATGCGGCGATGAGGCCCGCGCTGATCGCCGGTACCATCCTGCTCGAGCGCCTCGAGCACTCGCTGGCGCGGCTCCACGCCCGCGGTCGCCACCGAGCGCGCGAGCGCTTTGCGCCGGTGAGCGAACGCCGCGCGCACGAGACGCGCCACATCACCCCCCGGCCATTCCGCCACCCGCTCCAGGCGAAGCAGCGCAGAGTCCACCCGCGGCGGCGGCTTGAACACCCTCCGGTCCACCGCACGCAACATCTCGACGCGGCACGCGAGCTGAGCGAGCACGCTGGGCGCGCCGTACGGCTTCGTCCGCGGGACGGCCCGCAGGCGGTCGGCGATCTCGCGCTGCACCATCACCGTCCACCGGTTCACGGTCGGAAGCTCTTCGATCGTCCGCATGATCACCGGCGTCGCGACCGCGTAAGGCAGATTCGCCACCATCGCGGTCGGCGCCGGCTCGAGCGCGCGGAAGTCCACCTTCATCGCATCGCCCATTACCAGGCTCATCCCTTCGCGGCGCGACTCGATCTCCTCCAAGCCGGCCCTGAGACGCTCGTCGATCTCGATCACGTGGACCGCCCTCGCAGTTTCGGCAAGCCGCTCGGTCAGAACGCCCTGTCCGCCGCCCACCTCCAGCACAACGTCACCGGCCGAGAGGTCCGCCTCGCGAACGATCGCCTTCAGCAGATTCGGATCGGCCAGGAAGTTCTGGCCAAGCGACACCCGGCCTGGCGGTCGGCCGCTCACCATGCAAAGACCCGTGCGGCGTTCTCCTCGACCAAGGCACCGAACGCCTCGTCGTCCATCCCGCGCGCGGCCGCGACCTCGCGCGCCGTCTCGATAACCAGCGCGGGCTCGTTCGGCTTGCCTCGCCGCGATTGGGGAGCAAGGAACGGAGCGTCGGTCTCGACCAGGATCAGATCGTCCGGCACGAGCCGAGCCGCCTCCCTCAGCGCATCGGCCTTCGGGTAGGTGACGTTCCCGGCGAATGAGCAGAACCATCGGTTCGCAACCGCCTCGGCGACTCGCTCCGGTGGCGCTGAGAAGCAGTGGAGAACGACATCCACGTCGGTCGCCTCCGCCGCGAGGAGCTCGAACGAGTCCGCCACGGCGTCAGCCTCGCCACCCTCGCCGGAGCGCATGTGGATGACAAGCGGCTTCGCCACCTCCTGCGCCACGCGGATCTGCGCCCGGAACGCTGCCACCTGGTCATTGCGCGGCGCCCTGTCGCGGTAGAAGTCGAGCCCCGTCTCGCCAACCGCCACCACATGCTCGTCAGCCGCCAATTCGCGCAACTCGGCCTCCGCTGCTTCATCCCAACCGGTCGCCGAGTTCGGGTGGCGCCCCACGGCAGCCCACACCTCCTCGTGCTCGCGCGCGAGCGCCACAGCGCCGCGATTCGAGTCCTCGTCCAGGCCCACGGTCAGGATGCGTGTGAGCCCGGCCCCCCGCGCCCGCTCGACGACACCAGCCGCATCACCTTCGCAAAGCGCGATATGAGCGTGCGTGTCGACCACCCGGGCAGTCTAGGTCGCAGGTGCCTGGCACCGTGCCTGGCACCAAGCGTGGTGCCTGGCACGACGTTAGGTGCCTGGCACCAGCGGGTCCGGGATCGCGGTGCTTGCTTCGACCTCGTCCGTCCCGTACGGCACGAGGTACTGGTACGGCCCGGAGAGGCCCGGGGCCGTCGAGTCGAGTTGGATCACCCAGACCAGGCCGTCCTTCGTCGCCACCAGATCCATCTGGCGCACCGTCTCCGGCTTGATCCCGGCGCGCTCTTTTGAGAGCAGCTCGATCACGCGCTGGGGCTCGCCGGTGCTGATATCGCTCGGCTCGACGCCGCCGTCCACGGTGATGTCGCTGACGATGAGCGAGGTGGGCGTGATCGAGATGAACGCGTACTCAACCCCGTCGCCTTCCTGGCCTTCCAGCTGGAGAATCGCGGTCGAGAGCGGTCCCGGCTGGAACAGCGACTCCGGCGATTCCGGCCCGACCGGGACTGGGATCTCCACACCGGGCTCGACATCTTCGTCGGGCAGGTCGGGCGAGAGCGAGTTGACAGCCCAGATCCCGCCGAAGACACCCAGAACGATCGCGAGGACGTGACAGATGGCAGCGACGGGATTCACTCGCCCATCACCTCCGCCTTGAGCTTTTCGAACTCGGCCTGCGTCAGCGCTCCCCTGTCTCGCAGCGCCTGGAGGCGCTCCATCGCCGTCAGCTTGTCCGCCCCGCCCGAAGTCGCGAAGCTGGACTTGCGAGCTACGGGCGCCCGCTTCTCGAGCCGCGAGAACAGGTCCGCCTCGGGATCCGCCTTGACGCCGTGCTTGCGCTCCTTACGGAGCACAGCCAGGCTCGCAAAGATCGGAATCAGCCCCATCGGGACGAACAGGAAACCGACGATCAGGCCACCCAGCTCGCCGCCAGGGCCGGGGTTCGCGTTCGGCCCCCAGACGCCCCAGAAACACGCGAACGCGATCCCCAGGAAGAGCCCCGACCAGCCGAGCAGTGCCGCGAACCCGGCACCGCCCTTCTTCTCGGACCCAGGAGGGGCCCCGCGCATCGCATAGAGGACGATGCCGAAGAGGCCCACGAAGATCGAGCCGGGTAGCAGCAGGCCGAGCCACTCCGTGCCCTCGGGGCACTCGCGAGCGACAACGTAAGGGCCGCCGCTCGCACACGTCCCCACGCCAAGCAGCTTGTAGATGGTGAGAGAGATCGCGACGAGCGCTGCGACCTCCAGCCCAAGCCCAACGACCGTGCGAAAGACGTACTTCAAGACGGTGGGTTACCGGCCCCCCGAAGGGGAGGGTCGGTCTTTCGTCGAGCTTGGGAAACAGCGGGTCGATCCGCTCGACCGAGTACCCCCCGCCCTTCGAACCGAACTCGCCTAGCCCCCGCTCCTCTTCCGATAGCGCTTGAAGCAGCTTCTCCGCGGACTCCGGAATCCAGGGCAAAAGCGCCAGCGTCAACACCCTGAGCGCCTCAGCGAGGTTGTAGAGCACCTGGTCGAGCCGGCCGGCCTCCGCCTCGTCCTTGGCGAGGACCCATGGGCTCGTCTCTTCCACGTAGCGGTTCACCCTGCGCACGCGCACCCAGATGGCCTCCAGCGCCTGACTCGGCTCCGAGCGGTCGATCAGCTCCGAGATCACGGCTCCCAGGCCGCTCATCCCGTCTGCGCCATCGGCCAGCTCCGGGTCAACCTCGGCGTCGGGGACCTGTCCGTCGCGGTAGCGCTCGACCATCGCAAGCGTCCGGCTTGCGAGGTTGCCGAAATCGTTCGCGAGCTCAGTCTCATACCGCGACTCGAAGCCGGCCGCCGACACAGTGCCGTCCTGGCCGAACGACACCTCGCGCAGGCAATAGAAGCGCAGAGCGTCGGCGCCGAACCGCTCGATCGCATCGAACGGATCGAGGACGTTGCCCATCGACTTCGACATCTTCTTGCTCGCCCATCAAGAGGTACCCGTGGATGACCATCCCGGTGGGGGGCTCGATCTCGGCCGCCATCAGCAAAGCGGGCCAGATCACCGCGTGGAACTTCAGGATGTCCTTGGCCAACAGGTGGAACGCCGCCGGCCAGAAGCGGTCGGTTAAATCCTCGCCGTCCCGCGCGAACCCGAGCGCCGTGTAGTAGTTGAGGAGCGCGTCGAACCACACATACATGCGCTGGCTGGGGTCCCAGGGCAGCCGCATCCCCCACTCAAGCTTGGCCCGCGACAGCGAGACGTCCTGAAGCCCGCCCTTGATGAAGCTGAGCGCCTCGTTGCGCCGGAAGTCGGGCACCACGAAGAGCGGCTCGCGCTCGTAGAGCTCGACGAGGCGATCCTGGAACGCCGAGAGGCGAAAGAACCAGTTCTGCTCCGTCTCGAGCTCGAGCGGGATCTCATGGATGGGGCACGTGTTGCCGGGCCCAAGCTCGCGCTCGGTCTTGAAGTCCGCGCAGCGCGGGCAGTACCAGCCCTCGTACGTCCCCTCGTAGACGTGCCCCGAGTCGTAGACGCGCTGGATCACCTCGGCCACCCGGTCGGTGTGGCGCTCATCAGAGGTGCGGATGAAGAAGTCGTTCGAGGCGTTCACCGCCGCCGCCATCGCCTGGAAGCGCGGAGCGTTGCGGTCGGCCAGCTCCTTTGGCGAGATGCCTTCCTTCTTCGCCGCCAACTCGACCGGCTCGCCGTGCTCGTCGGTGCCAGTCAGGAAGAAGACATCCTCCCCCCGCTGGCGCATGTGCCGCGCGAAGACGTCGGCGGCAATCGTCGAGTACGCGTGGCCCAGGTGCGGCTCCGCGTTGACGTAGAAGATCGGGGTGGTGATGTAGAAGGCCACGCTCCGAGCGTATTTGGGCGAGCCTCCGAAGGGGAGGTGGAGCACGAGATTCGGGCAAAAGAAAGGGCGGCCCGAAGGCCGCCCTTTCTAGAACTTCACCGGCTGGTCGAGCCGGCCCGAGACGAACTGCCGCTTAAGGAGCCGGCGTGCTGGTCTCGTTGGCGCACTTCTGCCTGAACGTGTCAGAGTCAGTCTCGCCGTTGTCGTAGACCCACTCGCCGCGGAAGTCCCATTCGAGACCGCCACCGGCAGGAGTGTCATCCTCGCACGTCGCGGTGATGTAGTCGAACTCCTTGACCGTGGTCTTTTCCTTCTTCGTCTTGTTCTTCTTGACCTTGACCTCGGTCACGTCAGCACCGACCGTGGAGCCGAAGAGCGCAAGCGCGCCCGCGTCACCAGCGGTGTCAGGAGCGTCGTTCACGATGAGGACCTTGCCGTACGGCTCGCCGCCGGCAGCGATCTCGTCGGAGTCGCGAACCTCGCCGCCGACCGTGGTCGTGAACGGAATGTTCGGCTCATAGGCGTGAAGGATGACTTGCGGGTGACCGCCTTCATACTCACAGCCTTCAGGACCGCCGACCGCATCGGCCGGAGGGGTGCAGGGACCGCCCGCAACCGTGGTCGGACCGTTGAACGTCGACACCGTCAACTCCAGACGACCCGTTGGGGGAGCCGGAACACCTGACGGCACAACTGCCTCGGCGAAACCGGCGCCGACGAGTGCGTCCTTACACTCGGCAACTGCCTGGGCCGAAGTCGTACCGTCGAGGTCCGCTCCGCCTTGACCGCCGCAAGTGTCGAACTTGGTCGGTGAGCCGTTGAACACCATGTCGTTGTCGAAATGGACTTCAACTCGCTCGGCCGCCTTGGACACGAGAGCGAAGGGTCCGAATCCCAGCGGTCCGAGTGGCCCACCGCCGTCAGGATCAGGGCCGGAACCGTCGGTGTCAACCGTCTGCACCTGCGTGAACAGCGTTGCCTCGCCGGCCTTTTCTGAGTCCTGATAGTTCGGTGAGATGGCACCTTCAACGAACGATGAGTTGTCTGAGCTGTCTACGGCCGAAGCGATCGAAGCGGTGCCAAGCACCGATCCGAGAGCAATTGCCGCGACAAGCGCGTTGCGCGTTTTGCGCATCTTTCCTCCTCCTTGAGGTTCTGCGGGTTACCCAACCCGCATGATTGATGGATCCATCCGAAAGTGAGCTGAAACCTCATCAGAGGAACTCTCATCCCACGTCCGTCTTAACCCGGCAAACGTCCGAATGTTTCGGTTCGTGTCCAGGGAAAGTCTTGTTTTGAGGCGCAGCTTCGACTCCATTCCTACTCCTGCTCCCTCACATGAAGGTACTGGGTCGACTCCTGCGGGTCCTCGCCGATCGAGTTGAACGGGTCCTGCTGCGTACATGGAGGCGCAGGGAGGTTGTCGGAGTCGTTCTGGTTGTCGAACGCGTAAAGCTTGAGCCGGTCGTAGAGGTCGTTGGGGAAGGACCCTGCGTCGCCGTCGTCCAGTAGCGCCTGGTCGCCGGTGGCGCAGTGCCTGGTCTCGAACGAGTCAAGACCGCCCGGCAGGTCGAGGTAACCCAGCGACTGGAGGTAGGGGTTCGAGCGATCGACCCGAAGCCTGTTGTCGTACGAGGCGAGCGACTGCGGGCCGAAGACTCCCGAGGTCCGGATGTGGTGCGGGTTCCCGGTGGCTTCGGCGATCGTCCCGTTGGACACCGCGGCGCCATTGGCGAGGAGAGCCGCCAACTCCGGCTTGTACACCTCGATCGTCGCCAGAAACGAGTTGACCTCGGCGAAGTACGGATCAATCCGAGCCAGGAGCGGCCGGAGGTCGTCGTCCAGGAGGTCCTGAAGCGCCGGCAACCCGTCCTTGCTGGCGGCGATCGTGTCGTCGAAGCCGCGGAAGAACGTCTCCAGGTCGGGTGCGAGGTTTCCGAGCGCCGTCAGGGTCGGGCTCAGCTCGCGGGCCGCCGGGCGCAGCTGCGTCACGAGCGGATCGGTGTCGATCGCAAACTCCTCGAGGCGCGCCAGCGTGGCCCGTGACTCGCGCAGGAAGGTCGGGAAGATCTGGAAGATCTGTTCGAGCTCGGCGTTGCGGTTGGCGGTCGTCTGAAAGACCGTGTTGGACGCCTTGATCAGGCCGGAGAGCTGGCCCTGGCGCTCGGACAGCGCGTCGAAGACCTCGCCACCGTTGGAGATCAGCCCGCGCACTGCCTGCTCGTCGGAGTCGAGGATGCGGAGCGCCTCGGTCGCCTGGCTTGCGAATGGCTCAAGGCTTCCGATCGCAGTTGAGAGGTCCTCGCCGCGGCCCTTGAGGGCTGCGGCCTGGGTCTGCATCCACGCCTGGAACGCCTCGCGCGTGGGCTCATCAAACGTGCGGAAGACCTCGTCGATCTGGACCGACTCGGCGACCTGCGCCGCCGGCAGCGCGCCGCCTTCCTCGAGGGTCTCGGCCTCCTGCGAGCCGGGCGAGAGCTCCACATATGTCTCTCCCAGAAGCGTCTTCTGGCGCAGCGTTGCCTGCGTGTCCACCGGAATCGGCGCGTACGCGGAGTCGAGCTCGATCGTCGCCTCCGCTTGCCCGTCGTCGTTCAGCTCGATCAGCTTCACCTTGCCGACCGACACGCCCGAGATCCGCACGTCCGACTCCTGCGCGAGCTGGGTCGCCTCGTCGAAGGGCACCTGGACGCGGTACCCCTCGGACGCCAGGGGCACGGGCCCGCCGAACGCGACCCAGAGGAACAGGGCCAGCGCGAAGCAGGAGATCGCAAAGCCGACGGCGATCAGGATGCGGATGGCTGTTGGCGGTCTGGTTTCCACTTAGAAAGGCGGGTCGAGGTCGCAGATGGTGTTGCCGGGCGCGATGGACTGGGGCGACGGGATCCGCGTGGCCTGGATCAAGGTCAGGAGCGATGGGAACGGCCCCGCCGCGACGGTGCCGAGCGCGAGCGACGCAGTACGGCACGAGTTGAATGCGACAGCGCGCAGGACAGGCCCTGAGGCGTCTTGGAAAGTGAACGTCTGGTTCGCGTTGTGACCAAGCCAGTTCGCCCAGAAGAGGTAACCCTCCTCGTTCCCCTGCGGATTGAAGGCGAGCGCGTTGAAGAGCTTGTTGAGCTCGGAAAGGCCGCCGGTCACGACGGGAGTAGCGTCGTTCAGCTTCGTGGTCGTCTTGCGAAGCTCCGCGAACGTACCTTGGGTGTCCTGGGCGAACGGCGTGATCTGCTCGCGGATGGGCTCGTCGGTGTCGCGGAAGAAGGGGTACGAGTCCTCGAGGGCCGGCTTCAGTGCCTCCGCCGACGGGAGCAGCGCGGTCGCAGCCGGGCCAAGCTCTTGCGCGAAGGCGTCACCGGAGATCACCGCCTCGCGGGTCGCCGTCAGAGCTCCAGGCAACTCCTGGAACGTGGCTCGGAGCGAAGCCTCCTGGCGCGCGAAAGCGGAAAGGACATCGTTCGAAGACGAGACGAAGTCGGCGAGTCGGGTGTCGGCGCCGCCCAGGGCTTCCGAGACCTCCTTGAAAGAGGTGATCGATCGCCGGATCGCGTCGTCGCGCTCCTCGAGGGCGCCGTTCAAGGTGGCGAGGTACTTCGAGAGCGGCGCGAAGCGACGGAAGACCGCTGACGCCTCTTCGCCGTTCTCGGCGAGGCCACGCGATCCGCCTTGGACAAGCAGCTTCAGGTAGTCGCGCGTGTCTCCATCGAGAGCCGCGAGGAACTCGTCCGGGGGCACGTTGCGCTCGCTCGAAGCGAGCGGGATCATGTCGCCCTCGTCCATCGCGGGCGCGTCAGGCGAGCCGGGGTCGACCTCGAGCGTCATGTCCTGAAGGCCGGTGCGCGGCCGTACCAAGACGGTTGCGTCATCCTTGATCAGGCCCTCGTAGCGGTCTTCGATCAGCGCCGTGACCACCGCGTGGCCGTCTTCCAAGTCGACCTGGGTGATGTCGCCGACCTTGATGCCGGCGACGTTGACCGTCTGGCCCTGGCCCGGCGTGATCGCCTGCGCGGTCTCGAGATCGGCCTTCAGTTCGAACGTCTCCTCGCCCAGGAACGGGATCCAGGACGGGTAGGGCGCCTGCTGGTTTTTCAGGATGTAGCCCGTCGTCGCCATGGCGAAGATGACCAGCGCAACGATCGCGATGGCTTCCTTCGCGTGCTCTCTGATCGCGCGCTTCACGGGACCACCGTCGGTAGGGGCGCGCCGACATTGGCCGCGGGGCCGTTCAGGTCAGCGGGATCGGACTGATAGCAAGGCTCGTTCGGCTCGAACGGGGGCGGCTCATGGTCTGCGGGCAGGGCAGGCTGCGAGCCATCGACCGGCTCGATTGTGTTGCCGAAGATGATGTTGTTGCCAAGGGTTGGCGCCGGGTTCGCCATCTGCGTGAAGACGTCGCCGCCTCCGACCAGGGACCGCAGGTAGTGGCCGTTGCCGTCGAAGCTCGCGGCCGCGCCGGCGGTGTTTACCGCCGAGTCGAGGAAGTCGAGGTACACCGGCTGCGACTGCGCCGCAGGGACGTTCGGATCGACCGTGATCGCCGTGTCGAAGCTCGGATCCAGGTTGTTGGTGACGCAGCGCGAGAGGTCCGAGAGCTCGGCCAGGAGCGGCAGCGCCGCCTTCGTCGCCTCGGCCGTGACGGGTGCGCCGCGGCGCAGCTCCTCGGCCAGCCCGCCCAGCGCGTCCTGGGCCAGGAGCTCATCGGCGGAGTCGAGCCAAGGGGTGGCGACCCTGATCAGGTCGGGGAGCTCGGCCACGCCCGGCTCGAGCGCGCGGACGTAGGCGCGAAGCGGCGGCAGCGCCTCGTTCAGGTTGGCGAGCGACGGGCGAGCCGCCTCGAAGGTCGGCCCGAGCTCGCGGATGGTCGCCCGGACGTTGTCCTGCTCTTGGGCAAGCGCGCCGGCCGTCGTGTTGAACGCGGTGATGAAGCCCTGAAGCTCGGCCTCGACCGTCCCGAGCTCCTTGAAGACATCGCGCTGGGCGCTGATGAGACCGGACAGGTCGTGCTCGTCCTCGCCCAGGAGCGCCTGGTTCACGATCGCGGTGCCGCGGCCGGCCTCGCCGCCGTAGCGGAGCGAGTCCGCCAGCGCCTGCGCACCGGTCTTGCCCTTCGAGATCGGCTCCTGGTCGGCGTCGTCGGTCGCGCTGGGCTCGTAAGAGAGCGCTGTCCCGTATCCGGACAGGAGCCCCTTGAGCTCTTCGCGCGTGTCGCTCTGGAGCGCGGCAAGCACCTCGTCGATCTGGACCGACGTCGAGGTCTGGGTGATCGGGATCTCGCCGTCGCCGTCCAGTTCGGGAGCGGATGGCGTTCCCGGCTTCAGGTCGATGAAGAAGTTGCCTTCCAGGAAAAGGCGCGGGCGGATCGTGGCGACGGCGTCCTCGTGGATCGGGAGCGCCTCATCCTTCAGGGTCATGGTCACCTCGGCGGTGTCGCCCTCGGCTTCCACCGCGGTGACCGTGCCGACGTTCACACCGGCGATGCGCACAGGCGACGTGGTTCGCAGCGTGGTCGCGTTCCGGAAGGTCGCCTTGACCTCGGTGCCGCCGCCGATGAACGGGATGTCCTTCGTGTAAGCCAGGTATGAGCCGAGCGTCAGCAACACGACGAAGAAGAGCGCCAGTGGCACCGGCCCGCGGCCGCGGTACTTCGCGCCCCACACGCGCGGGTCATGCTGGGTCTGGTTGGCGCTGGTCACGGCGCCGCCGTCTCTCTCGTGTTCGTGGTCTGGTTCCCCGGGACGTTTCCGATCATGGCCTGGTTTGGCACCCAGCCCTCGTTCCCCGCCTCGCACTCCTGCTCCTGGCCGGGAGCAGCGGTGTTCGGGTAGGGGTTCGTGTGGAGGAAGTTGCCCAGGGAGTTACCGCCGCCGCTGGCGGGAGCGCTGGAGGGAGCGCCCTCGTTGTTCGGCGGGCTCGCCTCGTTCGGGTCGGCTGGGTTCTGACCCTGCGGCGCGATGATGACCTCGGCGCGCTGGTAGGTGCCCGGGCTCGAGGTGGGGCCCTGGCTGAAGAGGCTCTGCAGGTTCTCGGTGAGGATCGCCCCGTAGTTGCACACGGTCTGCGCCGGAGTGATGAAGCGCAGGGTCGGGGTGAGCACCGTGGACGTCTCGCGCAGGCGGTCGATGCCGGCGCGTGCGTCGTTGTCGTCGTTCAGGCTGCGTAGCGCCGCGGCCGTCGGCCCGAGCTCCTCGTTGAACGCAACCGAGTCCCTGAGCACCGGGGCGCCGACCTCGAGCGCGTCGGCGATCGCCGGCGAGGTGGCGGCGAACGCGTCGACGCCCGGCTGCAGGTCGTTGAACAGGCCCGCGCTGTTCACAAGGAACGGGCGGATGACGGGCAGCGCCCGCGTGCCCACATCCAGGGTCGGCGGCGACTCGGAGATCGTCTCCTGGATGAACGGGCGCGCGACGTTGGCGAACGCGCCGAAGGTCGTGTCGAGGTTGGCGAACATCTGCGCCTGCTCTTCGGCGACCGGCGCCACCTCGGCGGCCGTCGCTGCGAGCGCTTTGATGAAGCCGGTCAGCTTCGTGTCCGGGTCGCTCAGGTTCTTGGCGACGGGCTCGAGGTAGTCCACGGTCTCGGCCAGCTCCCCCAGCGCGGCGTTCAGGTCGAGTCCGCGGCCGGCGAGCGCGTTCCCGAACTCCACGAGGTTTGCCTGGATTGCGACGCGCGTGGGATCGTCGAAGGTCGAGAGCACGTCGTCGAACTCCACCGGCTCGGGCACCGCTGAGGTGACCGGGATGGTCGCACCGGCTTCATAGCCCTCGTCCGACGTGCCGCGGTTGATCTCCAGGTACTGAAGGCCCAGCGCGGAGCGCGCCCTGATCACGATCTCAGAGTCGACCGGGATCGGCTGGGCGTCTTCGTCGAGCGTCATGTCGAAGCGCGCCGTCACCGAGCCGTCCTCGTGGCTCACAGGCGTGACCTCTGAAACGACTCCCACTCGGACGCCGCCAATCCTGACCTCGTTGCCGGGGACCAGCGAGTTCGCACTCGGCAGGTCAGCGGAGATGTTGTAAGTGGGGACGAACGGCAGGCCGGAGTTCGCGTTATAGGCGAGGAAGACTGCGACGACCGCGATCAGTACGGTGATCGAGCCGACCATCGTCGGGCTTGCGGCGAGGGTGGAACCAACGTTCCGCCTCATGGCGATTCCTCCCCGCCGACGAGGAAGTCGAACATCGCTCCCATGTCCTTGGCGCTCGCGCCGGAGTCCTTGGCCGCCTGGCCGCCTTCGAAAGGCTTCGCGTCCTCGTCGTCGGCGGCGGCATCGGTCTCCAGGAGGCCGTCGAGCACCGGGCTCTCGAGGATCCCCTCGAGGTCGATCGGCGCCGAGTACGCCTGCCGCTGAGCCTGAGCGCTTCTGGGCGAGGGCGGAATGAAGGAGGTCTCGCAACCCGGCTCGGGGCTGGGAGCCTTGTAGGTGAAGCAGTTGTTCGCCGGCACCACCGCGCGCACGAAATGGCCGAAGGAGTCGAAGCCATTGGTCGCTCCCGCGGCGAAGAAGAAGAAGCGCATCAGGTGCTGGAGC
The DNA here is from genome assembly GCA_963786495.1 of uncultured bacterium. Classification (GTDB taxonomy): domain Bacteria; phylum Actinomycetota; class Thermoleophilia; order Solirubrobacterales; family 70-9; genus JALZKA01. The sequence goes on from CAWAZL010000003.1 coordinate 17,181, forward strand.
CCGAAGTTCTTGCGGAAGTCGGTGAGGAAGGTGTCAAGTAGGCGGGCACCCGGCTCGGTCTCCTCGGCGAGCTTCCCGAGGTCCTTGATCACGGGCTCGGATGCGACCAGATCGGGGCCGGCGGTCTCGGCGTTCTCGCCGAGCGAGATGAACGCGACCCGGCCGGCGCGCGAGAACGGCCCGAGCGCCTTGGTCGAGCGGGTGATCGCCGGCGCCGCATCGCCCAGGTCCGAGATGACGGGCGTGGCCGCGTCGGTGAAGCCTTCGAGCTCGGTCATCGTGAGGCGGAGCTCGCGGAAGAAAGCGGGCATGCGCTGGAACCCGGCCTCGAGCTCGGCAGCGCGCTCGGCGGTTGCCTCGCCTGACACTGTGGCGTTGTTGATGAAGCCGGTCAGGTGCTCGCGCTCCCTGGCGAGCGGCGCCAGCGCGCGATCGCCGTCACGAGCGAGGTCGTTGAGCGCCTGGGTCTGGCCCTTGAGCAGCGCCAGGAGCTCGTTCGTCTCCCGAAGCGCCGGATTGCCGCGGACGATGATCTCCTCGATGTCCTCGCCCCGTGTAGCCAGGCCGATGCCCAGTTCATTCAGGATCAGGCGGAAGCGGTCGGGGTAGGGCTCCCGCATGATGTTGTTGATGAGGTCGAGGTCGACGGACTTACCGCTGTTCTCAACCGGCAGGAACCGCTGACCTTCACCTGGCTCACCTTCCGGGATCACCTCCAGCTCGGGCGGCGGCTCGGTTCCCGGCGCGCGGACCTGAGTTGCCTGGCATTCGAGGAACTTCTCACCCAGGAGCGACTGCGGCCTCACCAGGCAGGACGCATCTTGGCGCCAGTCCTGGAAGCCGGGATCGGTGATCCGCATGACGACGATCGCCTTGCCTGGATCATCGGATCCGTCCTCGTGCACGCGCTCGCCCTCCAGGGTCACCGACACCGACTCGATGGACCCGACCTTCGCGCCCGCGATGCGCACCTCTTCCTGCTCGACGAGGAAGCTGGCGTTGTCGAAGATCGCCCGGACCAGGTACCCGTCGCCTTCTTCCTCGGACGCGCCTGAGCCCACGATCACGAGCGCCAACGTGGCGACGAGGACGGCGAGGATTCCGAAGAGGCGCCTCACGGGAGGGTCACCGATTGCTCTGGCACGACGTCGTTCTCGTCGCAGTTGCCAGTTACCTCGTCTTCGACGAAGGGCGTCGATCCGTCCTCGGCCGGCTGCGATGCGGTGCCCGGACAGCGGTGGAATCCGAATTCATCGAACGGATTCGGGAACTCCGCGGACGGGTTCTCGTAAAACTCGAATTGCTGGTCGGGATTGTTGTAGGTCGGATTGAGCTGGTCCGTTCCGTTGTCGTACTCGAAGATGTTGTTGACCGGCATCGTTCGCGCGTAGTGCCCGTCAGCCGAGTAGTAGCTCGTGATCTGGCCGAGGCGGGAGACGAGCGCCATCAGGTCGGGGCTGTAGGCACGGGTGACCGCGACGTTCTCCTCCGAGACGTCCATCGCATCGATGCCCTGGGCCGACGTGTCGGCGGCCGCCCGCTCGAGCGCAGGCATTTGCTCGAGTGCATCGGTCAGATCGTTCGAGTCACCGGGGACGTTCACGGTGCCGGCCAGGTCGTTGATCACCGGGACGGCCTTCTCGGCGACAGGACGAAGGTCCCTCAGGAACGGTGCCAGGTTCTCGGTCGCTGGATACGAGACCTCGACCAGCCCGTCAACGTCGTCGAGCGCTTCGCGAAGGTTCACGAACGTCGTGTTGGCCTGGCGCATAGTCGGCGGCAGGACCGCGAGCGCCTGGTCAAGCGACGCCGCTTCCGCGGCGATTGCCGAGAGCGCTGAGTTCGCGTTTTGGGTCAGGGACGAGAGGTCCGAGCGTCGCTCAGCGATGGCGCCCAGGACGTCCGAGCCCGAGGCCAGGAACTGTGAAAACACCTCCTGGTCACGCGTCAGTTCAGCCAGGAACCGCTCGGTCGATTGCAGGCCTGGGGCCAGGTACTTGTAAGCCTCGCGCGAGAGCTCAGGATCGCCCGCGTAGATGGCCGCCTGGCCTTTGAAGACGTCTTGGAGAGACGCCCGGGTCTCCTCGTCGAAGATCGAGAAGAGCTGGTCGATGTCAACCGGCGAGGTGGTGGCATCAGCGGTGATCGTGGCCCCGTCCTCGACCTCATTGTCGGTAGGGCCCATCTGGAGCGAGATGTAGCGGTTGGCGATGCCCGAGAGCGATGTCGCGCGGATCTGCGCCGTCGTGCCCTCGGTGATCGGGCGGTCCATCGTGACCGAGACCTCGGCCTGGCCGTCATCCGTGAGGTCCAGGGCATCGATGGTGCCGACCTTCTGGCCAGCGACCAGAACTTCGTTGCCGCGGACCAACTGGCCGCCCGTCTCAAACAGGAGCTTGTACTGGCGCCCGCCGTCGTCCCCGAAGAACATCACGAAGATGAACGCGGCGGCAGCGAACAGCGCACCCACCGCGATGACGCGTGAGAGAACATGCCCGCGCTGAGGCAGCGCGTCGCCCGGCGCTTCGGGGTTCACCGAGTTGTGCTCACTTCGCTCCGCCTTCAAGCCTTCCTGGCTGTTCGCTTTGAGCCCATCCTGAGCCCTGGACGTCCAGCCAACTCCTCGGCTGTGATCGTATCCCTACTCTGGCGTCATCAGTCCGTGTTTTCTACGGATTGGCACATACTTAATGCGCCCGTAACGAGGCCTCTACTCCCTGGGCTCACGCCCAGTGAGAGCCGTGTAAAGCTCGTTCGCCCTGGTCCCGGTGAGGGCCGCGACGACTCCGGCGGCGGCACGCGGGCGTGCGCCGGACTGGACAAGTCGGCGCAAGGCATCGACGGCGAAGGCGATATCCGGCGTCGCGGATGTGGAACTGGCGGCGGGGCCGATCACCACGACGATCTCACCCTTCACCTCGTCGCGGAAGCGCCGCGCAAGTTCGTCGAGCGTGCCGCGCACGACCTCCTCGTGCATTTTCGTCAGCTCGCGGCACACCGCCGCCGGGCGGTCGGGCGCGAGCGCGGCAAGGGCAGCGAGCGACTCGGGCAGGCGGCGCGGCGACTCGAAAGCGACCACTGTCTGCCCCCCGCCAAGGACGCTTTCGAGCGCCCCGGCGCGGCGCGGAAGGAAGCCCTCGAAGCGCCAGCGATCCGTGGGCAGGCCTGAAGCCACGACGGCGGTCACCACGGCGGAAGGGCCGGGCAGCACCTCGATGTCAATGGAGCGCTCGATGCAGGCGCCGATCAGCCTGTATCCCGGGTCGGAGATCGCGGGCGTGCCGGCATCGGAGATCAGCGCCACCTTCGCGCCGCGCTCGATCGCGCCCACGAGCTGGCGGGCGCGCTCCGACTCATTTCCCTCGTGGTTGGAGACAAGGCGCGGCCTTCTCAAGCCCAGGCGCTCGAACAGGAGGCCCGTGCGCCTCGTGTCCTCGCAGGCGACGATGTCGGCCTCGGAAAGGGCGACCTTCACCCGCTCGGAGATGTCCTCCATGTTCCCGATCGGGGTCGGGCAGACGACCAGGCGTCCCGGGGTTGCCATCAGATCTCCATTGCCATCGTTGCGGCGCCGATCATGCCTGCTTCGGGGCCAAGTTCGGCGTGCGCGATCCGCGTGCGGTTCATCGGTGGCAGCGACCGGCGCTCGACTTCTTCGCGAATCGGGGCCAAGAGGATCTCACCGGCAGCGAGGACGCCACCGCCAAAGACGATGACGTCGGGCTCGAAGACATTCGCGAGGCCGCTGGCGAAGGCTCCGAGCCGGCGGCCGATCAACTCGAACACCTCACGCGCCACCTGATCGCCCGCGATGGCAGCCGCGGTCGCCGTGCGGCCGTTCACCTCTTCACCTTCCGCGAGGAGCTTTCCCAGCGCGGACTCGGGATGCCGCTCGGCCGCCGCCTGCGCCTCCCGTCCAAGCGCTGTGCCGGAGGCGACGGCCTCGGCGCAGCCGTTGTTCGGGCAGTTCCCCTGGCAGCGTGGCCCGTCCGTGTCGATGACCATGTGGCCGAGCTCGGCTCCGGCGCCGGTCGTGCCGCGATAGACCTTCCCGTCGATGATCAGACCGCCGCCGATCCCGGTGCCGATCGTGAGCAGAACCGCGTTCCGGGCGCCACGCGCGGCACCCCAGCGGTGCTCGGCGAGCGCCGCGGCGTTGCCGTCGTTGTCGATGACGACGGGGATGCCGAGCCGCTCGGACATGAGGTCCCTGATCGGCACGTCGACGATAGGCAGGTTCACAGCGCTAATCGCAAGACCGCGCTCCTGGTCGATCGTGCACGGGATGCCCAGGCCGGCGGCACGGGCTTCCGGGTGCGCCTGGAGCGCCGACCGGAGCTCGGCTTCCATCGTGTCCAGAACCTCTTCCGCCGAGCGCCCGAAGCTCATCTCCTCGACCCTGTGGAGTACCTTCGGGCCTCCCGCGACGACGCCGACCAGCATCTTCGTGCCGCCCAGATCGGCGCCGATTGCGACGGGTGTTCCGGCCTCGCCGGGGGAAGGTGCAGAGCCCATGAACGAGTATTTCTAGTCAATGGCGAACGGGTCCGGAGATTCCGGCGGTGGCGAGCGGCCCAAGCCGCCCCCCGATTACAAGGTCTACAAGGCGCGCCGAGGCCTCAGCATCGGCAAGCCCGACCTCTCTTCCCTGCGAGAAAAAGTCCGCCCGAAGGGCGAGAAAGAGCCTTCCGGCCCCGCCCCTGCGCTGGAGCCCGAGCGAAAGAGCCGCCCTTGGCTCAAGTGGATCGGAATCGCGATCGGCGGCTGGCTTTTACTTTCGCTCGTCAGCTTTGCGATCTCGGCAACGATCCAGTCGTCGAAGCTGGCCGACACGGGCGACACACTCGGCGGCAACCCGCTGCTCGCTGCCTCCCCCCAGAACATCCTCGTACTGGGCACCGACGTGCGCTCAGACGACTTCGCCGGCGAGGGTGAGTCCAAGAAGTGCCTCGAGCAGGCCGCGAACGGCGCGACTCCCTCGGCGTGCGTGGCAGGCGCCCGCGCCGACACGCTGATGGTCCTGCGGGCCGGCGGCGGGGCGTTCGAGAAGCTCTCGATCCCGCGCGACACACAAGCCACGATCCCGGGCAACGGCACGAACAAGATCAACGCCGCCTACGCGTTCGGCGGCGCCGAGCTTCAGATCGAGACGGTCGAGGACTTCCTCGGCATCGACATCAACCACATCGCGATCGTCGACTTCAACGGCTTCCGCGACCTCATCGACGCGATCGGCGGCGTGGAGGTCGACCTCGACAGCCGCGTCTGCAACGAGATCTCGGGGGGCGCGTTCGGGATCGACCTCGGCCCCGGCGAGGAGACGCTCTCGGGCGACAAGGCGCTCGCGCTTGCCCGGACCCGCAGCTCGAGCTGCGGCGACACCACGATCGACGACACGGACCGCGCCGGCTTCCAGCAGCAGATCATGCAGGGGATGAAGGACCGCCTCACGAGCCCGACCCGGCTTCCGATCAACTTTCTCAAGGGGCCCCTTATCGGCTGGAACGCTCCGAAGGCGTTCGTCTCCGACATGGGCGCGCTCACGATGCCGCAGTTCGTCTTCGCGGCGGCGATCGGCGGCAGCTCTGACGAGCTCGTGCTGAAACCGTCGGGAACGAGCGGCAGCAACCTGATCGTCCCGGTCGAGGAGTGCATCCGGGCGGTCAAGAAGCTGACCGGCGACGAGCCCGAGAACGACCCGATCTGCAGCCCGGCTGTCTAGTCCGAGGAGCTCGAGGAACTCGAGCTCGACTTCGAGTCCGAGCCCTTCTTCTCGGAGCTCTTCGATGAAGACGAATCGCCGGACGAGGAGCCGGACGAGCCGGACGAGGACTTCTCAGACGATGAGCTCGACGAGTCCGAACCGCCGGACTTCTTGCCCTTCCCGTAGTCGGTCGTGTAGAAGCCTGAGCCTTTGAAGTGGACCGCCGGGGCGCTCAGGACCCGCTGTGCGGGCGCTCCGCATTCCATGCATTTCGAGATCGGGTCCTCCGACATCGACTGGAAAGTCTCGAACTCGTGGCCCTTTTCGCAGCGGTACTCGTAGATAGGCATCGGGGGCGGTGAGTATCGCAGCGAACCGGCTCATCTCCGCCGAGTGATCTCGACCATCGACCAAGGCATGGACGTCAGGGGACTTCGAATCACGCTCGCTTTGTGTGCGAGCTTCGTGCTCGGCTTGGCGGCGGCCGCACCCGCCCAGGCCGCGTTCGGAACGACAATCAGCAACGCCGATCCGGTCTCCACGGACGCCGGTGCGAACAGCGATTTCAATCTGGCAGTCGCATTACGGGCGACGACAACGTCAAGGATCTGACCGTTCACCTTCCTCAGGGCCTCGTGGGAGATCCGACATCGACTCCGCTCTGCTCTGAGACGCAGCTCAATGCGGACAGCTGTCCGGCGGCGAGTCAGATCGGTACGACCACAACGGACGCTGCGGTCCTGGTGCCGAAATCAGCGATCCAAGTGCGGCGCAAGAAGATCACCGTCGACGCGCCTCCCGACACCGAACAACTTCGCATCAGGGCCGGCGGCCATGGCGTCAAAGTCAAGACCACGGTCGGCTCCGGCGACGAATTGGCGTTCTCGATCGATGTGACCGATACCGACGCGAACCACTTCAGCATCCCCACGCCCGCCGTCGCTCGCTGACACCCGACGGCTAGCCTGCGAACGATGGCTGACGAGGCCGGCTCGACCGGCGTGACCATGGACGAGATCGTGTCGCTTTGCAAGCGGCGCGGCTTCGTGTTCCCGTCATCGGAGATCTACGGCGGGCTGGGCTCGACCTACGACTACGGCCACTACGGCGTTCTCTTGAAGACGAACGTGAAGAACGAATGGTGGCGCTCGATGCTCTCCGAGCGCGACGACATCGTTGCGCTCGACTCGGCGATCCTCCAACACCCACGGGTCTGGGAGGCGTCAGGACACCTCGCGGGCTTCACCGATCCGCTGGTCGATTGCCGAGCCTGCAAGAAGCGCTTTCGCGCCGATCACCTCGACCCGGACGAGATGTGTCCCGCCAAGGCGACCCTGCCGAAGACGGAGGACCGCACTCACGACCTGACGGAGGTGCGCGAGTTCAACCTGATGTTCGAGACCACGGTGGGGCCGGTCAAAGACACCGGCTCGCAGGCGTACCTGCGGCCCGAGACGGCTCAGGGGATCTTCATCAACTTCAAGAACGTGATCGGCTTCGCTCGCAAGAAGCCGCCGTTCGGCATCGCGCAGGTCGGAAAGTCGTTTCGCAACGAGATCACGCCCGGCAACTTCATCTTCCGCACCCGAGAGTTCGAGCAGATGGAGATGGAGTACTTCGTGCCGCCGGACGAGGCGCCTAAGTGGTTCGACCACTGGTGCTCAGAGCGCTTCAGCTGGTACACGCGCCTCGGCATCCGGCCGGAGCTGCTCCGCCTCCGCCCCCACGACTCCGACGAGCTCTCGCACTACTCGTCCGGCACCTCCGACGTCGAGTACCTCTTCCCGATCGGCTGGTCCGAGCTCGAAGGAATTGCCAACCGCGGCGACTTCGACTTGAAGCAGCACACGGAGTTCTCGGGCGAGAAGCTCGAGTACTTCGACCAGGCGAGCGGCGAGCGCTACGTCCCTCACGTGATCGAGCCGGCCGCCGGCGCCGACCGCGCCACCCTGGCGTTCCTCGTTGACGCCTACGAAGTGGAAGAGCTCGAGGACGGCTCGAAGCGGACCGTGTTGCGGCTCCACCCCCGCCTCGCGCCCGTCAAGGTGGCTGTCCTCCCCTTGGTCAACAAGGAGGGGATGCCGGAACGGGCACGAGAGATCTTCGAAGACCTACGGTCCGCGATGCAGGTGGAGTACGACGGGAGCGGCGCGATCGGCAAGCGCTACCGCCGCCACGACGAGATCGGCACCCCGTGGGCGGTCACGATCGACGGTCAGACGCTCGAGGACGGCACCGTCACAGTGCGCGACCGCGACTCGCTGACGCAGGAACGCGTGCCGGCGGAGGGTCTGCGCGAACTGCTCGCGGGCAAACTCGTCGCGGACTGGCAGTCCCCGAAGCTGGACTAGACCTTTCGCACCTCGTCGCCGGTGCGGACCTTCCCCGCCTGGACGACTTTCGTGTTGACGCCGCGGAGCCGAAGCGCTCGGCCCTCGTCTGAGTTCACCAGCTTCATCGCGTCTATGCCGAATCGCTTGATGAACTTGCCACAGCCGAGGTGCGGCTCGGCTGAGACCTCCAGCACGACCTCGCCGACCGTGATCCGCGAGCCAACCGGCAGGTTGGACTCGCTTACGTCGAAATCGACGTAGAGCTGGTCGCCGGCCTGGGCCCAGTCGTCGCGGTCGTCGCCATCGGCAACCAGCGCCGCGGCGCGCGAGCTCATCACGGTCACCTGCGCCTCGGGATCCGGCTCGCCGGTCTTGGACGTCGGCTTCTCCGCCCACATGTCGCCTACTACGCCGAACTCCTCATCGACCTCTGCCGTCTCCACGATCTTGCGCCGCTCCATCGCGGGGCGCACGGCGATGAGATCGAGCGTCCCCAATTCAGCCGGAGCGCCCCGCACCTCGTTGAGCCCCAGCTCGAGCGACTCGGCGGGGACTTTGGCTACCGGTGCGATGGACATGAAATGAGCGTACGAGCACCCCGCATCGCTACTTTTCTGATTTCAGTTCTTTGGATCACAGGGAGGAACCATGCGCAGGAAGCCGGTCGTCGTCGCCGTCGCAGCCACCGCACTCGCGCTCGCCGCAACCGCCCTCGCGGCCCCCAGCAACGGGGGCTTCGAGAAGGGCAACTTCAACGGCTGGGAGCTCAAGGAAACCGGCGGCGACTGGCACGTCTACAACGAAGCTGACGGGTTTTCCTACAACCCGCAGGTCGGCGACTATGCCGCCGCGATCGTTCCGGGCGAGCCGGGCGCCAACTTCCTCCACCGGACCCTCGACGCCGAAGACGGCCGCTACCTCTCGTTCTACCTCGCTTACGACAACGAGGGTGCCGGCGAATTTGCCTCACCAAAGAACTTCAGGTTCGGCAACCAGGATTTCGAGAACCAGCAAGCGCGGGTCGACCTACTGGCGAAGGACGCGAAACTCAAGTCGCTCAAGAACAGCGACATCTTGAAAACGCTTTTCCGCACTAAGGAGAACTCGGAGCTGACCCAGCCGTACGAGTTCTACTTCGTGGACCTCAAGGAGGAAGGCATCAAGGGCAAGTTCCAGTTCCGGCTCGCCGAAGTGGACAACATCGGCCCCTGGTTCGTCGGCATCGACCAGCTCTTCCTGTCGGACCGCATCCCGTAGCGCGCTAGTCCTGGGCGAGCCAGCGAACGCCCTCGCCCAGCCGCTCGAGCCCGATCCAATTCACGCCCATTGCCACCTCGACCACGCGCTCGCGCGGTACTTCGGGGTGTTCGATCCACCAGCCCGCCAGGAACTGGATCCCGCCGGCCATGAGGTGAGCGAGGATCGCGACCGTCGTCTCGATGTCCAGATCGCCCGGCTCCGGCTCCGGCGCGTCCTGGGCCATGATCGACGCGATGGTCGAGGCTGCTTCCTCGCGAAGCCGGTCGATCGTCTCCCCGGCGACGGGATCGGAGACGTTCGTAGTCAGCAGGCGAAGGATCGCCGGGTGCTCCGACGCGAAGACGAGGAATGCGTCGATGCCTGCGCGCAGCCTCTGCTCGTCAGTCGTCTCGGTGCCGACCGCACTTACTACGGCCTCGATCAGCTCGTGGAGGTAGGTGTCCAGGAGGACCACCTGCAACTCGCGCTTCGACGAGAAGTGCTCGTAGATGAGCGCCTTCGAGATCCCCCCACGGTTGGCGACGTCGTCAAGCGACGCCTCGGAGAAGCCGCGCTCGGAGAAGACGTCTAGGGCAGCCTCGAGTATCGCCGTACGGCGGTCGGCTGCGGACAGGCGCCGCCGGGTTGCTGGTGATCCCTCCACCGCGGTTCAGACTACTAACTGACCGCTGAGTCAGTTAGTATGCGGCCACCTTAGGCGATCAAAACGGAGGACGAGGATGAGCGTTGCGCAGAACGATGGGATCAGGACGGCAAACACGATCTCCTACGACGACCTCTACCGCCGCTGGGAAGCCTCGAACTGGAGCGCCACGTCGATCGACCTCACCGAGGACGCCAAGGGCTGGGCCGCGCTCACCGACATGCAGAAGAAGTCGGGGCTGTGGATCTACTCGATGTTTTTCTACGGCGAGGACTCCGTCGCCGACAACCTCTCCCCCTACATCGACGCCGCGCCGTCAGAGGAACAGAAGTACTTCCTGGCGACCCAGCAGGTCGATGAGGTCCGGCACGCCGTCTTCTTCCACCGCTTCTTCAAGGAGGTCATCGGCGCCGGCGACACGATCCAGGCGACTCTCGCCTCGACCGAGCCCGAACTCAACTGGGGCTACCGCAACGTCTTCAACCGCCTCGACCGCATGGCCGAAGAGCTGCGCCGCGACCGCTCCCTGCCGAAGTTCGCCCAAGCGATTGCGCTCTATCACTTGGTCGTGGAAGCGTCTATGGCCCAGCCGGGCCAGCACTTCATCGAGGACTTCTTCGCGAACGAAGGCACCATGCCCGGCTTTGTCGAGGGTATGGCGAATGTGTCCCGCGACGAGCAGCGCCACATCGGCTTCGGCGTCAAGGTCCTCTCCGAGCTCTTCGAAGCGTCCGACGAGTGCAAGGCGGCCGTACACGAGATCCTCCTCGAGGTCATGCCCTACGTCGCCGCCGTCTTCAATCCGCCCAACTTCGACCGCGAGTACACCCGTTGCTACGGCTTCGAGATGGAGGACATCTTCGAGTTCGGCATGAAGTCCGTCCTGACGAAATGGCGCGCCATCGGCTGGCCGCTCGAGGAGATGCCCGGCGTCTTTCCGGTGGACTACTCGCTTGAGCACTCCGAGTTGGCAAGGCGCCAGATCCGCCTGCTCGAGGCGAAGATCATTGGCGAGCCGCACCCCAACCCGGACTCGGACCCCGAGGTCCAGGGCCTTTTCTTCGACCTCGTCGCGCGCTCCGCGAACACGGCAACCGTCAACGGCAAGCCGTTCACGATCCAGTGGAAGTTCGAAGACGCCGACCCGTGGCACGTGATCGTCGCGAACGGCTCGACCCGGGCCGAGCACGGCGTTGCCGCGGACCCCGACGTCACGTGGGAGACGACGTGGGCGAAGTGGATCGGCCTCTCGAAGGGCACGGTCGATCCGAAGCGCGCGGTCCTCAGCCGCGACCTGCGCTTTCACGGCAAGCTCCGCGAGCTCTACCGCTTCACGAAGACCTTCCCGCGCAGGCGCAGCCCGACGGCCTAGGCAATCTGTAGCCTGGAACCAGGCTGAGTTCCTGGTTGGGGTCGACGCCGTGAAGCTGAAGGACGAATAGGAGGCGCTACGCCTCGGCCGCTGCCGTGCGCGGCGCCGGCTCTGAGTACTCCTCGAAGCCGAGGTGCGGCAGGCGCCTGTCGAGCCAGGCGGGGATCCACCAGTTCCACCTGCCCATCAGCTGCATCGTCGCCGGGACCAGCACGAGGCGGACGAGCGTGGCGTCGAGCGCGATCGCGACCGCGTTGCCCAGGCCGATCTCCTTGATCGAGGGCACGCCGGTGAAGACGAACACGGAGAAGACACAGACCATGATGAACGCCGCCGACGAGATCGTCGGAGCGGAGGAGGCGAGCCCCTCCGCCACGGCCCGGCGGTTGTCGCCGTGCTTTTCATACCGCTCGCGAATGCGCGACAGCAGGAACACCTCGTAGTCCATCGAGAGCCCGAAGACGACCGCCACGATGAGCGGAACGTTGATCGTGTCGAGCGCGCCCGTCGACTGGAAGCCGAGGAAGCCGTCGAACCAGCCCCACTGGAAGACCACGACGAGGACCCCGAACGCCGCGCCGATCGAAAGCAGGTTCATGATGACCGCCTTGAGAGGAAGCAGGAGCGAGCGCAGCATCAGTGTGAGCATCACGAACGAGAGGCCGAGGATGAAGAGGAGGATCTTCCACATCGAGCCGTCGATCAGGTCGCGGACGTCGAGGATGCGGGCAGACTCGCCGCCAACCTGAGCCGCTGCTCCCAGCGCGACGAGCTCTGAGGCCGGCACGGTCTCTGAGCGAAGGCGATCGACCAGCGCCAGGGTCGCGTCGTCGTCGCCGGCAGTCTTCGGGAACACGTCGAGGAGCACGGTCTGAGCGTCCTCGGACGGCTGCCAATCGGCGACGCGCGAGACCGCACGGTCGCCCGCGATTTCGTTTCGCAGTGCAGCCATGGCGCTCGCTTCCGCGGGATTCGAGGCTCCGTCGTCGAGCTCTGCGACAACGCGGATCGGATCCGCCCCGCCACCGCTCGCCTCGGCCAGAAGCTCGACGCCGACAGTCACATCGTGGTCGTCCGGGAACTGGGAGAGCGCCCCCGTACCGGTCTCCATCGAGAGCACCGGAATGGCCAGGACCAACAGAACGCCGGCGCTCAAGGCGACGGACAGGACGGGGCGGCGCATCACGCGGTCCGTCCAGCGCTGCCAGAAGGCAGAGTCGCCGCCGGGAGCGGTCGACCCCGGGCGCCGCCTGCGCTCGAACGTGTGGCGCCGGAAGAAGCGTGTGACCCGCCAGGCGATGCCGCCCGCCTCGACGCGGTGCCCGAGTAGCGAGATCAACGTAGGCAGAAGGACGACCGCCGCGATGATCGCGATCGCGACCACGACCATCGCCCCAAGCGCCATCGAGCGGAGCGCCTGATTGTCGACCATCCAGATGCCGGCGAGGGAGATGATCACGGCCATGCCGGAGAAGGCGACGGCCAGGCCCGACGTCGAGAGCGCCGCTTCGCGCGCCTCGTCGGGCGGGCGACCCGCCCTTACCTCCTCGCGGTAGCGGGCGAGGACGAACAGCGAGTAGTCGACCGCCACTCCGATGCCGATCATCGACGCCATGTTCGTGACGAACACCGACATCTCCATCGAGAGCGAGAGCAAGTAGATGACGGCGCCGGTGACGATCACGGCGACGAAGCCCAAGGCCAGCGGCAGCGCGGCGGCGGCGAGCGAGCCGAAGACCGTGATGAGGATCAAGGCAACGATCGGGAACCCCGCAGCCTCCGCTGACTCGAGGTCTTCCTTCGAGAGCTCCTGGAGGCCCGCCCACGCCGCGGGCTGGCCGACCAGATACGGGGTGACCCCGTCCACGGCCTCGCCCGGGGTGAGGTCCGCCCGAAGCGCGACAGCCGCATCGATCTGCTCTGAGACGTCCGCCGATGCCTGGATCGAAACGACGGCGAGCCCCTCGCGCTCGAGGTCGCGGAGCGCGGCGTCGCCCGCCTCTTGCGCGAGGGTGAGAGTCTCGACGCCGTTGACAATCTCGCCGAGGCGCAAGACCGCGGCGCTCAGCTGGGCTTCGCTGGCGTCGTCGGACGCTCGAAGTACAGCGCCGATTGAATTCTGCCCGGCCTCAGTCGCGTAGCGCTTCTGCATGCGCTCCTCAACCGCTGCCGACTCCGAGCCTGGCACGTCGAATCCTCCGCCCGTCAGGTTCTCTGTCTGCTTGGCGGCGAGCGGAAGCGCCGCGAGCAGGACGACCAGCCAGACGCCGCCGACCGCCCAACGGTGGCGCCCTACAAAGGCGGAGAGCTTCCGTGCAACCGCGCGCATCCGCGGAACGTACGCGTGCCAGGCCGATGTCTATGTGACGTCAGTCCGAAGTGAGGAGGTAGCGCGCGACGCCGTACGAGACGCCGGCCGATGCCTCGAGGTCGTAGCTTGGGTCGGTCAGCATCTGAACCGACGCTCCGTCTCCAGCCGCAAAGAGATACGCGAGGACAGCGTCCGCCGAGAACCGCAGCTCGATTACGCCGTCCGCCTGCTTTCGCTCGAGGATCGCCGCGAATGCCTCGCGGGCGGTCCGGTAGAGCTCGCCGAGCATCCGGGTGAGCTCCTCGGAGTGGCGGCCCGCGACGAACAGCTCGGAGACCATGTAGACGTAGCCCTGACCCTCGGACATCGTCCGCTCGAACACCCCGAAGAAGGCGCCGATCAGCTCGTCTGGCGAGTTGGCTGCCTCCAACTCCGCTCCGAGCTCTGTGATGCGGATCTCCGTGTCGCGGCGGATGACCTCGACGAGAAGCTTTTCCTTCGAGCCGAAGTAGTAGTGAAGAAGGCCGCGGCTTACGCCGGCTTTGGCGGCAACCCGCTCAAACGTTGAGCCGGCGATGCCGACCTCGCCAACGCTCTCGCGCATCGCCTCGACGATGCGGACGGCCTTGTCCGACGACAGTGCACGCTCTTGCGCACCGCTTGTCGCCTCCATGATTCGGTTCGCCGAGCCGGACTTGGCGGCTAAGCGGCTCCGCCGTTGGATGGGGCAGTCGTCGAGGTGTACTCGAACTCTTCCTCCGCGCCGAAGAGACGATCGAGGACGGCCTTGCGGACGTCCTCTGAAAGGACGACCGCGGCGATCGCGCCGACAATGGCGAGGACGATGAGCTTGCCCAGGACCGAGCCGCCCTTCTCCTTCTTGCCGCGCAGGCGGTCGGACGCCGCCCGCAAGGACTCCGCGGCCTCGCGAAGCTCGCGCTGGGTCTTCTTGTCGTCCATCACGGCGCGAGCGGGGTGCTTCTGAGACTGGATGCGGCCGTACGCGCTCTTCGAAGCGTCGAAAGCGTCGCGGATCGAGTCACGAAGCTCCTCATCCTCGACGAGCCGGCGCACGTACTCGTTAGAGCTGACGGTCGACGCGGCGTCGCGCGCCTTCTGAGTCCTCGTATTTGCCATGGGGTTTCTCTCCTCTTATCTGCCGAAAGTGGGTTTCGCAGCTTATACCCGCACGAGAATCCCTGTAACGGCAGGCGTTTCCTTCAGCGAAGGGCGAGTGCCTAGGAGACGCCGTGCAGCACGGTCGCGGCGAAAGCGTCGAGCTGGAGCTCTTCCGGGTTTCGGGCCGGCGAGTAAAGGAAACCCTGGGCCAGCTCCGCTCCCAGGTCGCGGAGCTCGGCCTGCTGGCGCTGCGTCTCGACTCCCTCGGCGATCACCGAGAGACCGAGCTCCTTGGCCAGCGACACGACAGCCGCGACTACCGCGCGGTCCGAGGTGGTGTCCCCCAGCCCCTGGATGAAGGTGTGGTCGATCTTGATCTGGTCGACGGGCAGGATCCGGAGGAGTCCGAACGATGACGCGCCCGCGCCGAAGTCGTCGATGGCGATCCGTACGCCAAGCGCCTTTAGGCGGCGCAGGCTCTCGACGATCGGGCCGGGGTCGCGAAGGAGCGCGGTCTCGGTGACCTCGAGGCACAGAAGGTTCGCGGGCAGGCCGCTGGTCGTGAGGGCATGCGAGATGTCCGCGGCCAGGTCCGGGCGGGTCAGCTGGCGCGGCGAGATGTTGACGGAGACGAAGAGGTCCCTGCCATGGCGCTTCCACTGCGAAGCCTGGCGGCAGGCCTGCTCCAGGACGATGCGCCCGATCTTCGAGATCAGGCCGGTCTCCTCGGCGATCGAGACGAAGTCGCCAGGGCCGACCATTCCGCGGATCGGGTGTTCCCAGCGGACCAGGGCCTCACAGCCGATCGTGGCGCCGTCCTCGAGCGAGACGATCGGCTGGAACTGAACTCGAAGCTCGTGGCCGCCGATGGCCCCCCTCAGCTCGTCCTCGGTCGAGAGCATGACCGCCTGCTCGGCGCGCATCTCCTCGGAGAACGACTGCGCGTGACCGCGGCCGTTTGCCTTCGCGCGATGCATGGCCAAAGCGGCCTCGACGAGAAGGTCATCCGCCAGGCGGCGGTCCGCCGGGCCGAAGAACGCCATCCCGATAGACCCGCCACATCGGCGCTCGGTGCCCCCCGCGTGAATCGTCGCCCCGTTGGAGATCGCCTCGATCAGCTGCGTAGCGACCCGGCCGGCGGCTTCCGAGTCGCAGCCGGGAAGGATCACCCCGAACTCGTCGCCACCGATCCTTGCGAGCGTGTCCGTGTCGCGAAGGCGCCCCCGCAAAACGGTTGCGACTTTCCGTAAGAGCTGATCGCCGGCCATGTGACCCAGCACGGAGTTGATGTCCGAAAAACGATCGAGGTTCAAGACGAGCAGCGCTCCATCCGCGCCGTTGCGGCGCCCGGACGCGATTTCCCGCGTGAGCTCCTCGACGAAGCGGTGGCGGTTGTAAAGGCCGGAGACCGTGTCATGGTTGGCGAGGTGGGAGAGCCGCTCCTCGTCGTCGGCACGCGCGGTGACGTCTTGCGTTGTGCCGATCAGGCGATCGGGGGTGTCTTCGAACCCCTCGACAAAGGAGCCGCGGATGATCACGACCCGGGTGTGCCCGTCGGGGCGGACGATGCGGTGCTGGCATGCGAAAGGCGTGCGGGTTCCGATCGCGTCACGCACGATCGCCGAGTAGGTCTCGCGGTCGTCCGGGTGGACGAGCGCGCTTACGCTCTCGACCGTGGGGTCGAAGGATTCGCGCTCGACGCCATGGATCTCGTACAGCGCGTTGGACCAACGCGTCCTGTGCGTGTCCGGCTCGTATTCCCACGCTCCGTGGTCATGCTGAGGCTCGGTGAATTCCCGCATCACAGGTTCCATCGGCTATCCGGCGGTGACCCTTAGCCCCGCGGCACGAATGGCGGCAAAACTGCGAGAGGGGTCAGACCCGGGGTCAGACCCCTGTGACGAGCCCTACAAGGAGTTTTAGTTCGCGGTTTGGCGCAAGAGGAGCGCCGGCTGGCGCGGCGGGACGAGTCCCGTGGGGGTGTCTGGCCGGAACGTCGAGCACGGTGAGTCGAGGTCGAGCGCGCAGAGCTCGTTGCGGTGAAAGAAGCAATCGGCGCACGTGGGCTTGCCCTTGCGACCCGGCTTCAGCCCCCGCCGGGTAAGACCCACGGCGCGAACCCACTCCTTGGTTCGATCCACTTCTGAAAGCACGAGGCCGACTATGCCAGCCCGCAAGAGGCATGTGGGCCGGGTTCTCGCAAACCGCGCAAATCGCCCCGCGAGGCGTTTCCGCAAAGCCCGCGAAAAACGCCCGGGCGAGATCGCTCTCGCCTACAATCCGGGCCATGTCCACTGAGCGCACAGCTCGCCTCAGCGCATCTCCCCCGCTGTTTAAGTCCCGCTTTCTCGACTTCTTCTCGCGGGTTCATCCTGTGGTGCCTGCGCTGATCTTCATCCCAGCGATCGCCGGGCTCGTCGTCGTAGCCGCCAACGAGGGCATGGGCGCGGGCGAGATCGCGCTTCTTGCGCTCGGCGGCCTCGCTATCTGGACCCTCTCGGAGTACTGGCTTCACCGCAAAGTCTTTCACTGGGAGCCCGACCACCCCATCGGCTCGCGGATGCACTTCATCATCCATGGGGTTCATCACGACCACCCGAACGACAAGATGCGCCTTGTCATGCCACCCGGCGCGAGCATCCCACTCGCACTTTTGTTCGCCGGTCTCTTCTGGCTCATCTTTGGGATTCCGACGGGGCTTCCACTTTTCGCCGGGTTCCTTGTTGGTTACTTGATGTACGACTACACGCACTATTACCTACATCACGCGGTGCCCAAGACGGAGTTCGGGAAACGCCTTCGCGAGCAGCACATGCGCCACCACTTTCAGGACCACCGCTACGGATATGGCGTCTCGACGCCGCTCTGGGACGCGGTCTTCGGCACGCTTCCTCGCAAGCGCAGCTAGCGCATACTTACTTTTGTCAGTTCTCAGTAACGTGTGGATTACACACTTACTGAAGGGACTCTCCTCATGCCATCTGCAAGCAGCACCGTCGACAAGGCGGCAAAGCTTCTCCGTGACCGGATCTCCGAGCTCGACTCCGAGCGCGCCAGGCTGGAGCGCGCGCTCTCCAGCCTGACCGACGGCCAGGAAGGCAAGCGCGGCCCCGGCCGGCCGCGGGGCTCGTCCTCTACGACATCGAGCAACGGGCGCAAGCGCCGCCGCAGCCGCAAGGGCGGCACCCGCGCGGAGCATGCGCTCAAGGTGATTTCGGAGAGCCCCGGCATCGGCGCGTCCGAGATCGCCGAGAAGCTGGGCATCAAGCCGAACTACATGTACCGCGTCTTGCATGAGCTCCAGGCCGACGGCCGGGTGCGCAAGGACGGCCGGGCCTACTACCCGGCGTAGCTCAGCTCAGCAGGGATTCGACCGCGCTTCGCTCCTCTTGGAGTTCGGCGACGGTTGCGTCGATCCGCTCTCGGATTGCGTCGCCGATCCGCAGGTCCTGGACGATCTCGTACTCGCCGCCGGAGCAGGTGCACGGATGGCCCGAGATGATTCCCTCGGGGATGTCGTAGGAGCCGTCGGCCGGGATCCCCATGGAGACCCAGTCGCCCTCCGGCGTGCCGAGGACCCAGTCGTGGACGTGGTCGATTGCGGCGTTCGCGGCGGATGCGGCCGACGATGCGCCGCGGGCGTCGATGATCGCCGCGCCGCGCTTGGCGACCGTAGGAATGAAGTCGTCGAAGATCCAGCCCTCGTCGTCCACGGCCATCCAAGCCGACTCGCCGTTGACCTGGCAGTTCCCCAGGTCCGGGACCTGCGTGGTCGAGTGGTTGCCCCACACCGTCATGTTCGTGACATCGGAGACGCCTACCTCGAGCTTTCCGGCTAGCTGGGCGATCGCCCGGTTGTGGTCCAGCCGGAGCATCGCGGTGAAGCGCTCCTTCGGCACGTCGGGAGCGTTCGACATGGCGATGAGAGCGTTGGTGTTGGCCGGGTTGCCCACCACGAGGACCTTGATGTCGTCCGCGGCGCCGGCGTTGATCGCCTCGCCCTGCGGCTTGAAGATCCCGCCGTTCGCCTCAAGCAGGTCCGAGCGCTCCATGCCCGGGCCGCGCGGCCGCGCGCCGACCAGGAGGCCGACGTTGCAGCCGTCGAAAGCCTTCTCGGGGTCATCGAAGATGTCAATGCCCGCCAGCAGCGGGAAGGCGCAGTCGTCAAGCTCCATTGCGGTGCCCTCGGCGGCCTTGACTGCGTCGGGGATCTCGAGCAGGTTCAGGTGGACCGGCGTGTCCTTGCCGAGCATCTCGCCGGAGGCGATGCGGAAGAGGAGCGCATAGCCGATCTGGCCTGCTGCTCCGGTGACGGTGACTTTCACGGGTGTATCTGCCATTCAGCTCATCTCCTTTTGAAGGTTCTCGTCGATCGACGCCAGGAACTCCTGTGTCGTCTGGTAGTCCTGGTCCTTGCCTACGAGTAGCGCCAGGTCCTTGGTCATCTTCCCGCTCTCCACCGTCTCCACACAGACGCGCTCGAGCGTCTCGCCGAACTCGGACACCTCGGGCGTCTCGTCCATCCGGCCGCGCGCCTGTAGGCCGCGCGTCCAGGCGAAGATCGATGCGATCGGATTGGTCGAAGTGGGGTTGCCCTTCTGGTGCTCGCGGAAGTGGCGGGTAACCGTGCCGTGCGCGGCCTCGGCCTCGACGGTCTTGCCGTCGGGCGTCATGAGCACCGACGTCATCAGGCCGAGCGAGCCAAACCCCTGGGCGACGGTGTCGGACTGGACGTCGCCGTCGTAGTTCTTGCAGGCCCAGACGTAGCCGCCCTCCCACTTGAGCGCCGCGGCGACCATGTCGTCGATCAGGCGGTGCTCATAGGTGAGGCCCTTCTCGTCGAAGTCGGCCTTGAACTCGTCGTCGAAGACCTCCTGAAACAGGTCCTTGAAGCGCCCGTCGTACTTCTTCAGGATCGTGTTCTTCGTCGTCATGTAGACGGGGTACTCGCGGTTGAGCCCGTAGCGGAACGAGGCGCGTGCGAAGTCGCGGATGGAGTCGTCGAGGTTGTACATCGCCATCGCGATGCCTGACGACGGGAAGTCGAAGACGTCGATCTCGATCGGCTCGCCCTCGTCCTTCGGGGTCCACGTGAGCGTCAGCTTTCCCTCACCCGGGATGAGCGCGTCCTCGGCGCGGTACTGATCACCGAAGGCGTGACGCCCGATGATGATCGGCTTGGTCCAGCCCGGAACGAGGCGGGGAACGTTCGAGATCACAATCGGCTCACGGAAGATAACCCCGCCCAGGATGTTGCGGATCGTCCCGTTCGGCGAGCGGTACATGTCCTTGAGGCCGAACTCTTCGACTCTGGCTTCGTCAGGAGTGATCGTCGCGCACTTGACGCCGACGCCGTGCTCCTTGATGGCGTTTGCGGCGTCGACCGTGATCTGATCCTCGGTCTCGTCGCGCTTTTCGATGCCCAGGTCGTAGTAGAGGAGCTCCACGTCGAGGTAGGGAAGGATGAGTTGCTCCTTGATGAACTCCCAGATGATCCGGGTCATCTCGTCGCCGTCGAGCTCGACGATGGGATTCTTGACTGCGATCTTTGCCATAGCCGGTGTCCTTGGCTCCTTCAGGTGGTCGGGGGTTGCGGACCCTAGCGGGCATACGATGCCCCGATCATGTTGAGCTCAATCGGAGACCGGTTCGACGCCGCGACGCTCGCGCGCATGGCGAGGCGAACGCCTGACCCGGTGCTTCGCGCGATGACCGTCAGGCCCATCCGGTCGCTCGTCGTTGGCGAAGTGTTCCGCCGGATGCCTTCTCAGATGAAGCCTGCCGCCGCCCCGCCCGATTGCGTGATCCGCTGGCGGATCGGCGAGGGCAATAAAACCGAGACCTGGTTCTGCGTCTTCGAAGGGGGCCGGCTGAAGACCACAACCCGCGACCCGGATACCCCACCGCGGACGACCCTCGAAGTGTCGGCTCCCGATTTCCTGCGCCTCGTCACGGGCTCCGAGTTCCCGATGGCGATGTTCCAGGACGGCCGCATCAAGATCTCCGGCGACCTCTTCTTCGCCGCCCAGCTCCAAGCGATGTTCCAGATCCCGGCCTAGCCGACGGGCTCATGTGTCCGGAAACTTTCGCTGAGCGGCAGTAACCGGACACAGGCGCTCCACCGGGCCGTAGCATGAGCTCCCCATGGCCACCGTTGAGGGGCGCAGCGCCCACGCGACGCACGAGGTCTCAAACCAGGCCTCCCCGCTCGAGAACTACAACGTCTTCGCATCCAACCGGGTGCTGGTCGAGGCGTTGCGCCGTGAAGGCGGCGAGTGGGCCGAGGAGCGCGTATCCGATGTGGGCGCGTTCTCGGGCTCCGAGCAGGCCAAACGCTGGGGCCGCGAGGCGAACGAGAACGGGCCCGTGCTCGTTACCCACGACCGCGTCGGCCACCGCATCGACGAGGTCGAGTTCCATCCCGCCTGGCACGAACTGATGCGGGCAGGGATCGGCTTCGGCATCCACTCCCTGCCATGGACCGATCCGCAGCCGGGCGCGCACGTCGCCCGCGCCGCGATGTTCATGTCGTTCACCGCCGACGCGGGGGTCGGCTGCCCGATCTCGATGACGTACTCCGCGATTCCCGCTATTCGTGCAACGACGGAGATCGCTGAAGAGTGGGAGCAGCGCTTCCTTTCGAACTCGTACGACTCGGAGCGCCTCCGTCCCGCGCCCGACAAGGCCGGCGCCCTCTGCGGCATGGGCATGACCGAAAAGCAGGGCGGTTCCGATGTGCGGACAAATTCAACCCTGGCGGCCCCTCTCAACGGCGGCGGCCCTGGCGCCGAGTACGAACTGACCGGCCACAAGTGGTTCATGTCGGCCCCCATGTGCGACGCGTTCCTTGTCCTCGCCCAAGCCGAGGGCGGGCTCTCCTGCTTTCTCATGCCTCGTTTCACGCCGGACGGCGATCGCAACCGAATCCACATCCAGCGCCTGAAAGACAAGCTCGGCAATCGCTCGAACGCGTCCTCCGAGGTGGAGTTCCGCGGCGCCTGGGCGCAGATGGTCGGCGAAGAGGGTCGCGGCGTCCCGACGATCATCGAGATGGTCAACCACACCCGCCTCGATTGCGTGATCGGCGGCGCCGGCGGCATGCGGGAGGCGGTCGCCGCGGCAATCCACCACACCTCCCAGCGCGCGGCGTTCGGCAAGCTCCTGATCGAGCAGCCATTGATGAAGAACGTCCTGGCCGATCTCGCGATCGAGTCCGAGGCGGCGACCATCGGCATGATGCGCCTCGCGCGCTCCTACGACGAGGCCGGCGCGGGTGATCAGACCGCCTTTGAGTTCAGGCGCCTGGCGAACGCGGTCCTCAAGTACTGGGTGAACAAGCGGGCGCCGGCCCACGCGGCAGAAGCGCTCGAGTGCTTCGGCGGCAACGGTTTCGTCGAGGAGTCCGGCATGCCGCGCCTCTATCGCGAGTCACCGCTCAACGGGATTTGGGAGGGCTCGGGCAACGTCCAGTGCCTCGATGTGCTGCGCGGGATGGCGAAGAACCCCGCGGCGCTCGAAGCCTTCCTCGGCGAGGTTGCGGAAGCCTCCGGCTCCGACGAGCGGCTCGATGCCGGCGTCGAAGAACTCAAAGCTGAGTTCGGGGACATCGAGACGATTGAGTCACGCGCCAGGCGCGTCGTCGAGCGCATGGCGCTTGTGCTCCAGGCGTCGCTCCTGATCCGCTTCGGCGACGAGGCGGTCGCCGACGCGTTCTGCGCGTCGCGGCTGGCGGGAGATTCGGGCCGCGCATTCGGCACCTTGCCGGCCGGCACCGATTTCGACCGGATCATCGCGCGACACGCGGTGGCGTGAGCACCACACTCCGGCTTCGGACGCGAGCGGCGCTCGCGTCACTTTTGTTCGCCGCCGGCCTGGGCCTCGCGTCGTGCGACAGCGCGGAACAGGAGACCAACGCCGCCGCCAAGCCGGCTGAGCTCGCGCGCTACCTGCCCAAGGACACACAGCTGGTCCAGGCCGTGGATGTGGTCGCGGCACGCGACGAGCTCGACCTTCCCGAGGACGCGAACGCGCTCCCGACGAGCAACAAGACCTTTCCGCGGCCGAAGAACCCTGAATCGACGCTGTTCCAGGTCACCTCCAGGGCGTACCCGGATGTGATCGACACCTTCATGTCGCAGTTCGACGGGCGCGGTGCATCGCCGCTTGACGGCACGCTCATCCGGGCGGCCGCCGGCGGAGCTCAGGGAGTCAGCATCGTCTCGACAGCCGAGCCCGTCGAGGACGTCGATCGAAAGCTGGAGCTGGCCGGATACTCGCTCGAGGGAAAGATCTATAAGGCGGGTAAAAAGACGCCCAGCACGGCGTCGCGTTTTGTGGCCGACGCCGGAAACGGCCGGTTCGTCTTCGCACGCGAACTCGACGACGCCCAAGAGACTCTGCGGCGCATTCGCGACGACGCCGAGCCGGGCCACGCGGCGGAGGCGCTGGAGCCGGCGAGCGGGTCGGTTCGGCTAGCCCTGACGAACGAGGACAAGCGGTCATGCGTGACTGCATTTTCTGCGGCGATGGAGGCGACGGGCGAGGGCGCGGCACTGGCGCTGATCATCTCTGGTGACAAGCCGGATCCGGAGCGCTTCGACCCGAAGACGCTCAAGGGCCTGGCCACCGGGACGCCGACCGTGCTGGTCGACGCCCTGCTGGTCCCGATCCGGGTGAAGAAGCCGCTCAAGGATGGGCTAGATGCGCTCAACCAGGTCATCTCCTCCACAGGGACGGTTGAGGAAGTGAAACCGGGGCGGGACGTCAGGCCCGTGCCTGTCGTCCCCGGGCCCTTCAAGTCATACGACTGCCCGTAGGATCACCGCCGTGTCCGAAGACCGAGTGCAGATCGACGTAGCCGACGGCGTCGCAGACGTGCGAATGGTGCGCGCCGACAAGCACAACGCGCTTGACTGGCCGATGTTCCAGGCGCTGGACGGAGTGACCGACGAGCTCGCCGAACGCGATGACGTCCGCTGCGTTGTCCTCTCGGGCGAAGGGCCAAGCTTCTGTTCCGGCCTCGACTTTCCGAGCTTCATGGCCGGCGACGTCGGAGTCGACGAGATGATCTCCGAGGTACCGGGGGAGGTCGCGAACATCGTCCAGCGCGTCTCGTACGACTGGCAGCGCCTGCCGATGCCCGTGATTGCCGCGATCCACGGCAACTGCCTCGGCGGCGGGGCACAGATCGCGCTCGGTGCCGACATCCGCATCTCGGCCCGGGAGCTGAAGCTCTGCGTGATGGAGATCAAGTACGGCCTGATTCCCGACATGGGCATCACACAGGTCCTGCCCGCGCTGGTCGGGCTCGACGTTGCCAAGGAGATCGTCTTTAGCGGCCGCACGATCGGGGCGGAGGAGGCGCTCGCGCTTGGTCTCGTGACTCGCGTCTCCGACAACGCATTGGGCGAGGCCAAAGAACTTGCCGCACAGATTGCTTCGAAGTCGCCACATGCGATCCGCTCGGGCAAGCGCCTTCTGAACGAGGCGTACACAGGTCGGAAGCGAGGACGCCCTGAAGCTCGAGGCCGAGCTTCAGCGCGCCCTTATCGGCAGCCCGAACCAGATCGCGGCGGTCACGGCAGCGATGACCAAGGAGCCGGCGAGTTCGTCGATCCTTAATGTTGGGTCGCTAGCGTCTTCGCCATGTTCCGGGGTCTTTTCGCGCTACTGGCGATGCTTGTCGCCGCCTTCGCCATCTCGGCGTGTGGCGGGGACGACGCGCCCGACACCGACGGCGGGTTGAGTGCCTCAGAGCTCGCGGAGAAGCTGCCTGACGGCGGGATGCCGCAGGCAACTGCCGTTGACGTTTCTGCCGCCAAGGAAGCTGCCGGGCTTGATGCCGATGTCGAGCCCACCTCACTCCAAGGGACTCCGACCGAGTTTCGCTTCGGGCAGAGCACCTTTTACGCGCTCAGGGATCTCTCGATCCTGACGGACAACCCGTTGAGAGCCGCTTTGGACCATTCGGCGATCACGGCGTATGCAGCACACCCTTACGTGTCCGACGATGCGGTGGCGCTCGTTTCTACCTCCCAGGACTTCGATGACGTCGCGTCGTCCCTCGAGGCCGATGGCTGGGAGCGAGATGGTGACGTCCTCTCAACAGACGGCGACCCCGCGGAACTCGGCTACACCGCAGCGGCTGCCGGCGACGGCTTCATCGTCCTTGGCACCTCGCCGGAAGGCGTCGAGGCGGCGGCCTCCGGCGATGCCGAGCCCTCAGAGGCGGGCGAGCTTGAGGCCCTCGCGGAGCTCGATGCGCCTGTCGTCTTCGCGATGATCCCGGAATCCAAGAACGTCGAATGTGTTTCGCTCATCACGTTCGAAGACTTCGTCGACGGGACGATGGACGTCCACGTCACGGTGGACGGGGAAGCCGACGATAAGCGCGTCGCCGACAAACTCTCGCGGGACATCGACACCATCGGCTTCCTCACCGAATCGATTGAGGCGAGCGGAGACACCGTGACGCTTCACCTGACCGGCCGCGATGAGGAGGGGCTCGCGAACTCACCCGCCCTCATGGTTTACAGCGCGCTGGACGAAACCGGCCCGCTCCTCTACGACTGCGGCTAGGCGATGTCAGGACGCGGTGCGCTGACACTCTTCCGGGTGCGCGGCATCCGGATCGCCGTGGACTACTCCTGGTTCTTCGTCCTCTTCCTCGTCATCTTCTGGCTCTCGGGCTACTACGGCGACGTGACGGGTGCTCCGGATGGGTCCATAG
The DNA here is from genome assembly GCA_963786495.1 of uncultured bacterium. GTDB lineage: Bacteria > Actinomycetota > Thermoleophilia > Solirubrobacterales > 70-9 > JALZKA01. The sequence goes on from CAWAZL010000003.1 coordinate 42,652, forward strand.
AGCCGTTCGCGCTCGCCGTCGTCAGCGCCCTCGCCTTCTTCGGGTCGATCCTCCTGCACGAGCTGGGTCACGCGATCGTCGCCCTGCGAAACGGGATCGGCATCTCTGAGATCACCTTGTGGCTTTTCGGCGGTCTCGCGCACATGCAGCGCGATTCCGACTCGGCAGGCGTCGAGTTCCGCGTGGCGGCGGCCGGGCCTGCCGTGACGCTCTTGATCGCGATCGTCGCGACCGCCGCAGGGGTTGGGCTCGCCGGCTCCGAGCAGGGGTTCTTCGACGCAATGGCGGTCTCGAATGACGCGGATGTCTCAGGGGTCCTGGCCGTCATCGCCTGGCTCGCGAGCCTCAACGTAATCATTTTGATCTTCAACCTGATCCCGGCATTCCCGCTCGACGGCGGCCGAATCCTGCGGGCGCTCGCATGGCGCCTGACCGGTGATCGCAACAAGGCGACCCGCTTCGCGGCGCTGACCGGCCAAGGCTTCTCCTACCTCTTCGTCGCCGGCGGCCTGGTCATCGTGATGATGACCGGCGACGTGATCTCGGGGATCTGGCTTGCGCTCGTCGGGTTCCTGCTTGGCTCCGCTGCGCGAGGGACCGTGCGCCGCACCGAGGTCGAGAGCCGGATTGGAGATCTGAGCGTCTCGGATGTGATGGATGCGGAGCCGGTCTCGATCGCCGACGACACTACGGTCGAGCGGGCGCTGGACGAGTTCTTCCTGCGCTACCGCTGGCCCTGGTTCCCCGTGACCGATGCCGCCCAGAGGTTCGTCGGGCTGATCGTCCGCGAGGCGGCGGACGCTGTGCCCGACGCGGACCGGTCGACCAAGCGCGTCGGCGACGTGCTCGAAGCGGACTCCGCAGGAACGCTTCAGGTCCAGGCGGACGCCCCGCTTGACTCGCTGCTCGGAAACGACGCGCTGCGGCGGTTGGGTGCCCTTGCGGCGGTCGACCCCGATGGCCGGCTGCGCGGGATCGTCACGGCCGAGCAGATCGGCCGCGCATTGCGCGACGCGATGGCCGATCCCCCTCCAGCGACGTAGGACCCTTCGGAGGGGTCGCCTGGCGACTTCTGCTGCAACTGACGCGGGGAAGCTCTCCCGCATTTAGAATCTGGCTAACCAGCCAGTTAGGCAGCTATCAACCTCGACCAACCCGACAAGACACTGACCTCGCTCGATGTCGTCCTTCGGTGCTTCGTTTCCGCGCTCGATGCGGACTCCGGGATCATCGTGGGGCAGGGCCCCGGCGGCAGGGTCGAGCTCTTGTCGGCGGCCGGCTACGCGGCGCGACGCGCCACCGTTCCGTGGACAAAGGGAAGCTTCCTCGGGCAGGCGCTGAAGACCGCCGGCACCAACCTGGAGCCGGCGTCGGGCTGGCGAGAGGGCGAAGGTACGCCTGATGCCTGGCATGCGGTGGCGAGCCGGATCGAAGGGCCCGCTGGTTCCCTTGGGGCGATCTACGCGGGATTCGAGCGCCCTTCTCCGTTGACCCGAAGCGAATTGACCTGGGCTGCCGACTCACACGCGCGGCTGGCCGCCTTATGCATGACTGAGCGGGGCGATGCCGTATCCCAGGTGCTTCGCTCCACCGGGATCGATCAGATCACAGGCTGCCTCCGCTACGAGCGAGTGCTGGAGATGCTGAGAGGCGAGGTGCAGCGCTCGACGCGCCAGAGGCACAACCTCTCGTGTTGCTTCTTCGACATCGACGACTTCAGGGCGATCAACGACGAGCACGGGTACGTGATGGGGAACAAGGTGCTCGCGAGCATGGGCGCGGCGCTGATCGGGACGGCGCGTGGCTTTGACTGCGTGGGCCGGTTCGGCGGCGATGAGTTCGTGGTTGTGATGCCGGAGACAGCGCTTGCTCAAGCAGGCCAAGCGGCAGCGCGGATGCGCTTCGCCGTGGAGGCCGAAGTCCTGAATGCGACAGGGGTCGAAATCACTGCGTCCGCCGGCGTTGCGCAATGGAAGCGAGGCGATTCGATGCTTCACCTGCTGGAGGTGTCCGACCGGGCGCTTCAGACCGAAAAGGTGACTAGCGCCATACACGGGGGCCCCGCTTCGTCCACGCGGGGAACTGACGGGATCCTGGGACTCGTGCGGGCTGCCCGCTCCAAGGTCACGCCGAATCCCGGGCGCAACGATCCCGGACGCTGAGCCGCTGACCAGCCAATGCCCGCTTTGGGTTTAGGATCGCGCAGCCGATGGCTGCCACTTTTCTAAAGGGATGAGCGCGCCCGCGACGATGCCGGCAGAACGCGGCTCGGCGCCGACCCGGGGCGCGTGGCTCCGCGAGTTCTGGGACTCGTCCATCGGCAAGAAGCAGATCGTCGCCGTGACCGGCGCCGTTCTGGTCCTGTTCGTCATCACCCACATGCTGGGGAACCTCAAAGCTTTCGAGCGCGACGCCGGCGCCATTGATCTCTACAGCGAGTACCTGCGCACGATCGGTGAGCCGGTGGTGCCGAAGAACGGGGTGCTGTGGGCGCTGCGCGTGGTCCTCATCTTCTGCTTCGTCGTCCACATCGTCGCGGTGGCGCAACTCGCCAGGAGGAACAGGGCTGCTCGCCCAGCCGGCACCCGGCCGGCTGTGATCAAGCGCTCTTTCTCGACCCGGACGATGCAGTTGGGTGGCGTGATCCTGCTCTTCTTCGTTGTCTTCCACATCCTTCATCTCACGACCGGAACGATCGACCCCGGCTCGTTTCAGCAGGGCGCGGTGTTCCAGAACCTGAAAGACGCCTTCGAGAATCCGTTCTTCGTCGTGATCTACCTGACCGCCGTCCTTGCGCTGGGCTTTCACCTGCAGCATGCCGTGTGGAGCTTCTTTCAGACCGGCGGCTGGGACAAGCCGAACCGCAACCCGACGTTCAGGCGGCTCTCGACCGTGATCGCCGTAGCGACAACCGTCGGCTTCGCCGCTGTGCCCCTCGCGTTCTTCACGGGCGTGATCGGATGAACCTCGACCCCCGCATCCCGGAAGGCCCGATTCAGGACAAGTGGCACAACTGGCTCGACGCTCATCGCCTGGTCGGGCCGCGCCAGCGCGCCGACCACCGCGTGATCGTGGTCGGCACCGGCCTCGCCGGCGCGAGCGCGGCGGCGACCCTCGCGGGCCAGGGCTACACCGTCGACGCGTTCTGCTTCCAGGACTCGGCGCGTCGCGCACATTCAATCGCCGCGCAGGGAGGCATCAACGCGACCAAGGACTACGCGAACGAGGGCGACTCCGTCCAGCGTCTCTTTGTCGACACCATGAAGGGCGGCGACTTTCGTGCGCGCGAGGCAAACGTCTGGCGCCTTGCCGAGACCTCGACCAACATCATCGACCAGGCGGTTGCCCAGGGCGTCCCGTTCAACCGCGAATACGGCGGCATGCTGGCGACGCGGTCGTTCGGCGGCGTCCTCGTGGAGCGAACCTTCTACTGCCGGGGCCAGACCGGGCAGCAGCTCCTCCTTGGCGCCTACTCGGCACTCCAGCGACAGGTGTCCGAAGGCACCGCGACTGTCCACAACCGCCACGAGCTGCTCGACATCGTCCTGGTCGACGGCCAGGCGCGCGGAATAATCGCGCGCAACCTGATCACGGGCGAGATCGAGCGTCACGCGGCCGATGCCGTGGTGCTGGCGACGGGCGGCTACTGCAACGTCTACTACCTCTCCACGAATGCAATGGGCTGCAACGTCACCGCAGCCTGGCGCGCACACCGCCGGGGCGCCGCGTTCGCCAACCCGTGCTTCACGCAGATCCACCCCACCTCGATCCCCGCGACCGGCCACTACCAGTCAAAGCTCACGCTGATGTCCGAGTCGCTTCGAAACGACGGTCGGGTCTGGGTCCCGCGCGAGCCGGCCGAGGTGCGCGAGCCGGCCGAGATCCCGGATGCCGAGCGCTACTACTACCTCGAGGAGCGCTACCCGCGCTTCGGCAACCTCGTGCCGCGTGACGTCGCCTCCCGGGCGGCGAAGATCGTCTGCGACGACGGTCTGGGCGTCGGTGGCACCGGGCGCGCCGTCTATCTCGACTTCCGCGACGCGATCTCCGAGCGCGGCGCCGACGTGATCGCGGACCGCTACGGGAACCTCTTCGAGATGTATGAGCGGATCACCGGCGACTCTCCCTGGAAGACGCCGATGATGATCTACCCCGCTCCTCACTACTCCATGGGCGGCCTGTGGGTCGACTACGAGCTCCAGTCGACGATCCCCGGCCTGTTCGCAATCGGCGAAGCGAACTTCTCCGACCACGGCGCCAACCGCCTGGGCGCGAGCGCGATGATGCAGTGCCTCGCCGACGGCTACTTCATTGCTCCACACACCGTGACCAACTACGTTTCCGGTGTCTCCGAGCACGTCCCGACCGACCATCCGGCGTTCGAGGCGGCCGAGCAGGATGTCCAGGGACGGATCGACCGCCTTCTCGGCGTCGGAGGCAAGACGCCGCACACGGTCTTCCACCGGGAGCTCGGCGAGGTCATGCTCGACCACTGCGGGATCACCCGCGAGGCGGACGGGCTGCGCCAGGCGATGAGCAGGATCACCGAGCTACGCGACGAGTTCTGGTCAGACCTGCGCATCGAGCCGGGCGACGCGGGGATCAACCAGACGCTCGAGTACGCGGGGCGCATTGCTGACTTCCTGGAGCTGGCCGAGCTCATGTGCCGCGACGCGCTGGTTCGCGAGGAGTCATGCGGGTGCCACCTGCGCGAGGAGCACCAGACGGACGACGGCGAGGCGCTCCGCGACGATGACCGGCATTCGAACGTGCAGGTGTGGGAATGGAAGGGCGAGGGCGAAGAGCCCGAAATGCAGCTGGAGAAGCTCGAGTTCGAGTCGATCGAGCTGGCCACGAGGAGCTACAAGTGAGGAGCGCGCGATGAAGGTGACCCTCAAGATCTGGCGCCAGCCGTCGGCCGAAGCCGATGGCGAGTTCGAGCGCTACGAGGACGTCGAGATCGACGAGGATGCTTCGTTCCTCGAAATGCTCGACGTCTTGAACGACCGCCTGCTGAAATCGGGCGAGCGGCCGGTCGCATTCGATCACGATTGCCGCGAAGGGATCTGCGGCGCGTGCTCGCTCCTCATCGACGACATGCCCCACGGCCCGCGGCAGGTGACGAGCTGCCAGATCTACATGCGCGATTTCGACGACGGTCAGGAGATCACGGTCGAGCCGTTCCGCGCCACGGCTTTCCCAGTGCTCCGCGACCTGATGGTCGACCGCTCACCGCTCGACCGGATCGTCGAGTCCGGCGGCTACGTCTCGGTCAACGCCGGCCCCAAGCCCGAGCCGAACTCGATCCCGATCCACCCCGAGATCCAGGAGGCCGCGATGGACGCGGCGATCTGCATCGGGTGCGGCGCGTGTGTCGCTGCGTGCCCGAACGGCTCGGGGATGCTCTTCACCGGCGCGAAGGTCACGCACCTCAACCTCCTCCCCCAGGGCGACCCCGAGCGTTTCCACCGCGCCCGCACGATGGCGCGCCAGCACGACGACGAGGGCTTCGGCGCCTGCACCAACACCGGCGAGTGCCAGCAGGTCTGCCCGCAGAACATCTCGATCAAGGTCATCGGCGAGCTCAACCGCGAGTACCGCGGCGCGATGATCCACAAGCTTCGCGGGCGCTCAGGCCCTATCGAGGCGCAGTAGGCGCGCTGGTAGCCGGGAGTCCCCTTGTGTGCGCATCGTCATATTGACACCGCCGACATCTGGTGTTAGCGTCGGAGCCGGCCGTCAGAAGGCGGCCAGACAACTGAACGGCTTGAGCCTGGCTCTCAGCGAGCAGGCGGATTCGGGGGAATCATGAGCATCATCCGGCGTCGTTTTTACGTTCCGTTCACGCGGTCGATGAGTGCCAAGCCGATTTTCTTGGCACTTATAGCGCTGATCGCCGCACCCGCCTCCGCGGCCGCAGACGGCTTCGGCGCGAGCGCCGATGTCACCCGAAGCGACGAGACCGGCAAGGTGATCTTCGTTGGCACCGAACCGGGCAAGCCGATCCCTGCCCCGTCCGGCATCGGCGCGGGTGACCCGGCTACGACGGCCGCCCTCGCCTATCTTGACGCGCATGCTCAGGAGCTGGGCATCGCCGGCGACGAGCTCGACATTCTCGAAGCGTCAAGCGGGCCGGATGGCACCGCCGTCCACACCCAGCAGGTGGTAAACGGCGTGCCGGTGATCGCCGGCGAGCTGATCGTCAACCTCACTCCCTCGAACGAGATCCTTTCGGTGAGCGGCGAGGCCCTGCCGGCGGGGCCCATCGACACCGAGCCCGCGCTCTCCCGCGATGAGGCTGGCGCCGCCGCAATCGACGGCGTTGCCGATGACACAGGGGTCGCCGAGAAGGCGCTCGATGCCGATTACCTGGACCTGAACGTCTACGACCCGAGCCTGTTCGGGACCGGCGGCGCCACCGTGCTCGCTTCGCGTGTCCAGGTCTACTCCCCCGAGGACGCGACCGTCGTCAAGGAGGTCCTCGTCGACGCCAACTCCGGCGAGGTCGTGCGCATCAACGAGCAGGTCCACTCGGCGCTCAACCGGGAAGTCTGCGACAACAACAACACCCGCACGGCGTTCAACGACTGCACGGCCCCGGTCCGCACCGAAGGGAACGTGTGCACGCCGGCGTGCTTCGCGGATGTCGACTCTGCCTACAACTTCACGGGCGACACGTACAACTTCTACAACGCCCGCTGGACCCGGGACAGCCTGAACGGCGCCGGCATGCAACTCACGTCGACGGTGCGGTTCTGCACCAACGCGACGAACCCGAACCCGAGCCCGCCGCCGCCGACCGTGTTCCAGGATCCGTGTCCCTACAACAACGCGACGTTCGTGCCGTTCACGCCGGCAACGGCCAGCCAGGGCTTCTACGGCCAGGGCTGGGTGAGTGACGATCTCGTCGGTCATGAGCTCACGCACGGAGTCACGAACTTCGAGTCAAACCTCGTCTATCAAAACGAGTCCGGAGCGCTGAACGAGTCGCTCTCGGACGTTTTCGGCGAGGCCGTCGACCTCGTCAACGGCGCGGGCACCGACACCGCTGCCACCCGTTGGCAGATCGGTGAAGACTGCACCGTCACCTGCACCATCCTCCGGGACATGGAGACGCCGCCGAACAATGGCGATCCCGACAAGATGACCAGCCCGCTGTGGAAGTTCTGGACTGCCGACAACGGTGGTGTTCACAGCAATAGCGGCGTCAACAACAAGGCGATGTTCCTGCTCACCGACGGGCAGACGTTCAACACCTACACCGTTACTCCGATCGGGCTGGAGAAGGCGATCCGCATCTTCTACGAGGCGCAGACCGACCTTCTCACGACCGGAAGCGACTACGGAGCGATGGCCAACGCCCTGCGTCAGGCCTGCACCAACCTGACGGGAACGAACGGCATCGTCGCGGCCGACTGCACGCAGGTGAACAACGCGGTCCTGGCGACCGAGATGGACACCGAGGCGCTTGCTCCGGACACGAACATCAACAGCGGCCCGGGCGCCACCGACGACCCGACGCCGACCTGGACATTCTCAGCCCCAATCAGTGCTGCCAGCCGAACAACCCGGAGAAGCCGGGACTTGCCGGCGCCACGTACCAGTGCTCGATCGACCAAGGGACGCCCAACTTTGTTCCGTGCTCGGGGCCTGGGAACAGCCACACAGCATCACCGGACCTCGCGGACGGCAACTACACGTTCCGCGTGCGCGGCAGCATCGGTTCGAACACCGACCCGACGCCGGCGACCCGGGACTTCACGGTCTCGACCGCCGACATGGAGCTGGTGTCGAAGACGGACAGCCAGGATCCCGCCTTCGCGGGCGAGAGCCTGACGTACACGATCCGCGCTCGTAACAACGGCCCGGGGACAGCTGAGAACGCACGTGTCGTCGACCAGCTGCCCGCTGGGACCACATACGAGTCCAGCTCGATTCCGTGCACCGAGGCGCCCGCCGGGACGCTGACGTGCGGACTCGGGGACCTGGCAGACGACGAGGAGCGGACGTTCACGATCACCGTCTCGATCGCCCGTGACCTGGTCCACAACAACGGCTCGCCGCTGTCGATCACGAACACGGCGTCCGTCGACTCGGACCGCAACGACCGCGACCCGAGCAACGATTCGAAGAGCGAGCAGACGCTGGTCAAGGCCAAGGCGGACCTGGAGATCGTCAGCTTCGGCGCGGATGGCCCACCGGTCGAGATGATCGTCGGGCAGCCGGCCACCGTGACGCTCAAGAAGGTCATCACGAACAACGGCCCGTCGGCTCCGATGGACGTGCGCGTGGCCCGAGGAGCTGCCGCGACGCCCAATGCAACGGTCATCCCAACCGCGACCTCGCACGTCGAGAACGCGCTCGGCTACCAGGAGCAGCGGAACGTCAACGAGGAGTTCGAGATCGAGTGCACGGGCGGCGGCCCCGCCACGTTCACGTTCACGAACATCATCACGCCAGAGCGCCCCGACGACACGGATCCGGACACGTCAACAACACCCGGGTTGTCATGTTCACAGTCGAGTGCATCGTCCCAGTGGCGATCAACATCCACCCCGGCAGCTTCAGAAACCCGATCAACCTGAAGTCCAAGGGCGTGATTCCGGTCGCAGTCCTAACCACGGGAGCCGGTGAGTACGGACTGCCGTTGGCGTTCGACGCGACGCAGATCAAGCCACTGACGACCCGATTCGGGCCGAAGGCGGTCGTTACCGCCGGAGGCGGGGCTCCCGAGGAGCACGGGCGCAGCCATATCGAAGACGCGATCGAGCGCTCGGACGAGAAGACCAAGGACGGCGACCTGGACATGGTGCTGCACTTCGCCACGCAGAAGTCGCAGCTCACTGGAACCGAAACCGAGGCGTGCGTCCGAGGCCGGTTCGGCCCCAGCGACACCGTGTTCCAGGGCTGCGACTCCGTGGACTTCGTGCCGTAACCGCTCGGGTTAATCAAAGCGCAGCGGCCGGTGGCTCAGCCCCCGACCGCCAGCTGCTCAAGGATGGCGTCGCGGTCGGTGTCGATTCGCTGGAATACCACGCGTCCTTCACTGATGGTCCAGATGTTCCAGTGGTCCGTCGCCAACTCAATACCGCTCATGCCTCCGACGATCTTGAGCTCGGCCCGCCCGGCGATGGTGGACCCACCCGGGTCGACGATCTCACGCGGGAAATAGGTAACGGCAGGCCTTCGCGGATCTCGCTCAAGATCTCGCGTACCTCGGCGATGCCGCTCACTCGCGTAGATAGGCCCACCGGCGCGAACGCCGGCAGCTCGATCACCAGTCCGCCGTATAGCCGCCCGTCACCCATCCCAAATCTCCGCGATTGAAGAGGCCGTAGGCGCCGCGGATCTGACCGCCGAACATCTTGCACCGAAGTGAGTTACCTGCCGGCAGCTCGATGAGTCGTCTCGAGGCGATCGTCCTGGCGGAGCGGCCGCGACCGACCATCAGCTCGTCGAGAGCTGCGAGTGCCGGGTTGGATCGGGTCGATCTCCCAGCTCACCCAGCCCTCGGGCAGTTCCCCTAAGTCCACCGCGCGATTCTCGCTGATTTCACCCCGCGAACCAACAACTGGAGACTCGACGTCGCCAGGGCAACGCCAATCCTCCATAAAGGCTCAGAACGCGATGCATGGCCGCGAGCGGGCCGG
>CAWAZL010000004.1:0-329883 GCA_963786495.1 uncultured bacterium
AAGCGGACGCTGCCATATCAGCTATTTTGCGAAGCTCACCGCAAATTTTTTTGCAACGCGACAAGCCAGCCATTCGTCCATCATATCTCTCAAACATTTCTAAAGCGTTAAGCTTTCTGACGGCTTCTCGCAGGCGAACGCGAGCAGCATAAAGGAAATCCGGGCAGCGAGCGTTACCTATTCATGTAGCCATCTTGCCAAGCCTTTGCACGGAAATCGCGCGAGGGTCTGAGAGAAAAGCTGATTTTGCCTCTCAGACTACGGAAACAGGTAGTGGCAAGAAAGCCATCTAAGCATATTCACCAACCTTCTGTAAATATCTGGCTTGGCGCAATACACCTGACTGCGAAGACAAACTTAAAAAAGTTGATTCAAGTTTTAGGCTGGCACGTGTTATAAAACCCTGCACAGGCTGACGTTGTTGCAACCCCTTGCAGCTGAGAACGGCCATGAACTCACAACCATGAATGATAAAGTCAAAGAGCTGGAAACAAAGCTTTCGGCCTCCGCACCCGGCGATCAGGAGGGAGCAGCCAGCGCATTGACCTGCTCAACGAGTTGTCATGGGAATTGAGCCGCATTGATGTCGAGCGCGCATCCGCTGAGCCAAGAGGCGCAGGCATTGGCGCAAAGCTCCGGCTATCAAAAGGGGCTGGCTTACGGCTTTTGCGCAATCGCGGCGTCTGCGATTGGCTGCGGGCGGATTACACTGCGGCTCTGGCTAATCTTCTGGAAGGCCTGCGCCTGTTCCAGTCCATCGCGGACAAAGATGGAGAAGGCACAATCTTAAATAATATCGGCAGCGTCTATTATCGCTTGGGCGATTATGCCAGCGCGCTCGACTATTATTTTAAGAGCCTCAGGAACAAACAGGAAGGCGGGGATAAACAGAATGAAAGCAAAACTCTGAATAACATCGGCGGCGTCTACGAGCATCTGGGCGACTACACCAACGCGCTCGACTATTTCAACCGGAGCCTGACGATTAAAGAAGAGATCGGAGACAAGAAAGGTCAGGCGTACACCTTGAGCAACATCGGCATCGTGCATGAGAAGCTTCAGACGATTACCCGAAGGCTTTCTCGTACCAGCTTCTGAGCGTCAAGATACTGGAAGCAGCCGAAGATAAATTCGGGCACGCGGCGGCGCTACAGGGCGTCGGCAACGTCTGCGAGAAGCTCGAAGAATACGAGAACGCTCTCTATTACTATTATCAGAGTCTGGAAATCAGAGAGAAGATAAACAGACCGGGAAGGCGTGGGAGCGACGCTGAATTACAATCTGGGAACCTGCCACCTCAAGCGCGGCGAGAGCGATGAGAGCCTCGAACACCTGCACAAGGCTCTCGTCATCGCGGAAGAAATAAATTCCAGAAGCTTGAGTTATCAGGTGCATCAGGCTCTCTCGGAAGCCACCGACCAAAAGGAAGACTACGCGCGCGCCTTGCAGCACCATCGCGCGTTTCACAGGTGCAAGGAAGAGGTCTTCAACACCGAGGCCGACAAAAAAATCACCGGGCTGGTGACGCGCTTTGAGGTCGAGAAGCCGAAAGCGAAGCGGAAATTTATCGCCTCAAAAATGTCGAGCTGGCGCAGGCCAACCACAACCTGCAACGCGCGGACGAACAGAAATGGCGTCTGGTAGGACAGTTCCGGCGACAGACCGAAGAGCTTGACCGGCAAACCAAAGAAGATGCCCTGACGGGTCTCTACAATCGTCGCTATCTGGACACGCAACTCGCACAGGAAACAGAGCGCGCCCGCCGCTTCCGGCGTGACTTAACCGTCGTCATGGCAGACCTGGATCATTTCAAACAGGTCAACGACAAGTTCTCTCATCAAGCTGGCGATGATGTCCTGCGTCCTGTGGCCCGGCTCCTGAAAAGCAACTGTCGCGCGATAGACGTGGTCGCGCGCTACGGCGGCGAAGAGTTCGCGCTGATTCTGATTGAAACCTCTGTCGAAAGGGGCGCGGTGCTCTGCGAAAAACTGCGCGCCTCTGTCGAGGGTTATGAGTGGCAAAAGATTAATCCAGACCTGAAGGTCACAATCAGCATAGGCTTGGCGGGAGATATAGCTTTAGGCCATCCCGAAAAACTGCTGGCGGCGGCGGATGCGAAGCTCTATGAAGCGAAGCAGGGCGGGCGCAATCAAATAAGATATTAGAGCAATTTCAATTGACAGAAACGATGTAGGGGCAGGACTTGTCCCTGCCCGTACCGGCTGAGATTCGCGCTGGCAGCGCGACGGGCATGGACAAGCCCTGCACCTACAATTTTATCAACGCCCTCTATGCGAAAGATTTGCCCCCGCAAGTGAAACATTAGCCCCCGCGAGCGAAACATTAGCCCCCGCGAGTGAAAGATTAGCCCCCGCAAGTAAAAGATTAGCTTCCGCGGGTGAAAGATTAGCTCCCGCAAGGCAAACATTAGCCCCCGCACCTCAAACTTGACGCCCTTCACCGCAAAGATTAGCTCCCGCACCTCAAACTTGCCGCCCCGCAAGTGAAACTTCCCGCCCCGCAGGTGAAAGTTTTAGCCCCGCTGACAATAATTGTCATTTCCGGCGGCAAACATCTCGCCCCGCAGGTGACAGACGAAGCCCACCACGTCAGAGCAAGCTCCCGGTGATGCAACAGGCGCGCACCGCAAAATTTCATTCTTCGCCCTGAGTTGAGTTTAGCAATGCGCGTGCGTTGCGTTGCAGACCTGTGAGCTTGGCGCGCTTGATGGCGCTGCGGCGAAAGCGTGCGGCGTAAGTTTCGTGCGTCATCTCAAGAAGGTCTGAAAGATTAGCCGACGCCTCGCCCTCTCGCGGCTCAAAGCGCGCTTCACTCGTCGGTTGCTCAAAACGATTCCAAGGGCACACGTACTGGCAGATGTCACAGCCGTAAAGCCAGCCCTCCATGTTTGCGGAAACATCTGCGGGCAGCTTCTCATCGCGCAGCTCAATCGTGGCGTAAGAGATGCACTTGTTCGAGTCAACGACATAGGCTTCGGTAATCGCGCCGGTCGGGCAGGCTTCGAGGCAGAGCGTGCAGCTTCCGCAATGGTCTTCCACACGCTCCGTGTCGTATTCCAATTCGAGATTGAGCAGCAGCTCGCCAATAAAGACCCACGAGCCATATTCGCGCGTGATTAAATTCGTGTGCTTGCCAATCCAACCTAAGCCAGCGCGCACAGCCCAAGCCTTATCCATCATCGGTTGAATATCAACACACACTTTGCCCTCAGCTTCAGGCCACTCTTCTTTAATCCATGCCAGCAGCGACTTCAGCTTTTCCCCGACCACCTCATGATAATCGTCGCCCCAAGCGTAGCGGGAAATCTTGCCCGTGTCCGAATCGTTCGGATGCTCATGCGGCGTGAAGTAATTGAGCGCGACGACGATGACCGAGCACGCGTCGGGAAAAATTTCGCTTGGGTTTGTGCGCTGCACAGGGTCGCGCGCCATCCAACGCATCTCGCCGTGATAGCCTCTGCGCAGCCATTCCTCAAGACGCACGCGCTCCAACGTCAGTTCTTCCGCGCGCACGATGCCCGCCTTGTCAAAACCCACAGCCCGCGCACGCTCTTTAATCTTTTGTGAAAGCAGAGCCGGGCTGTGTTTGTTGTTTAAGACCTCGCTCATCATCTAAACCATCCATGATAGAAGGCAAAAGATAAAAGTTCAAAGTTCAAGGTTCAAGGTTCAAGCATGGCCTTTGACTTTGAACCTTGAACTTTGAACCTTGAACCGTTAAGCTTTTTATCAGGTTCGGTGCGGCGTCCACAGATTCTCCCAAAATCTTTTGCCCTCTTGAGACGAGGCTGGTGCATCAAAGGTTAAAGCTCCGGTGTGTCTGTAAGAAGCATGCTTGGAGGCTCTGGAATCTGTCAACAGCGAGAAAATTCTTTATGCCTGTGAGTGAACAGCGCGAGCAAAGTGCTGAGAGAGAGGCCATTGAACGCAAGGCCGGGCGGCTGCTTTTTATAGGCTTGCCGGGAATCAAGCTCGATGCACGCGCGCGAGCCATTCTCAAAGAGGTACAGCCGGGCGGCGTCGTGCTGTTCGGGCGCAATATCGAAACGCCTGAGCAGGTCGCGCAGCTCACGGCGCAGATACGCGATGCCGTCGAGCAGCCGGTCTTGATTGGCGTAGATCAGGAAGGCGGACTCGTGGATCGCTTTCGCGCTATCTGCGAGCCGATGCCGTCCGCCAAAGCCATCCGCAATGCAGGGCATGCTACGCTCTCGGAAAAGTTCGGCGCGCTCACGGCGCGCGTGCTGCATCTCCTGGGCTTTAATATCAACTTTGCTCCGGTGCTCGATCTGTCGGGAGACAATCAGGAGAACGGTTTAAGGGGCAGAACTTTTGGCGCGCATCCGGCGCATGTGTCCAGGCTCGCCGGAGCCTATCTTGACGGCTTGCAGCAAGGCGGCATCGTCGGCTGCGGCAAACATTTTCCGGAACTCGGCGGCTCAAGCGTTGACTCGCATCGCCGCCTGCCCGTCGTCAAGCATTCGTGGGAAGAAATTTTCGAGCGCGATTTAGTCCCGTTCATGGACTTGCTCTTTCATCGCCCAGGCGAGCGGCTGCATTCAGTGATGGTCAGCCACGCGGCGTTCCCCGAAGTCTCGGAATTTTTGCAGGCATGGTTTCGCCGCACGGGACAGTTGCCGCCCCTGGGAAGCGTGCATCAACTCCCGGCCACCATCAGCGGCAACGTCGTGATGCGCCTCCTGCGACAGGCTTTGAAATTCGACGGCTTAGTGATTACGGATGATATGGAGATGGGCGCGGTCGTCGAGAAGCTCTCGGTTGCCGAAGCCTCCCTGCGTGCGATTCAGGCAGGCTCGGACATGATTCTCATCTGCGAGAAGGAAGCGAACTTTGTCGCCGCGCGCGACGCGATTGTCGAAGCGGTTGAAAAGGGCGAGCTGGAAGTCGAATCCCTAGACCGCGCCGGTGAGAGAATTGATCGCGTGCTGGAAATCGCGGGCGACTATGAGACTTTTGACGGTGAAGAATTCGAGACGGCCTCGCGCGACTTCTCGGAACTCAAGCGCGAGCTGCAAGCGGCTGAGAATGATGAAGAGTATGCTCCCGTCTACGGCACACCCGAAGGCAGCGAGCGGCGTTCATCAAACTTTTGAATCTCTTCTTCAGGACTAAGAAGCAGCGAGGTTTCAAACAGCTTCTCAGAGAACTTTCTTCCCAAAATCTTTTTAAGGATTCAACTGTCTCCGCAAAGCTTCGTTCTCCCAATTCACCTCTCCGTAAGTGGTGTTGCCGAAAATCAGATTGCGCCGCCCGTACTTGACGGCCATCGTTTGCTGCTCGCCTGCGTCCGACTCGACCTCCATCTCGTCCGGTTTGGTAAAGCGATAGCGTCCCCAGATTTCCGTGACGTTGCCCTCCGGCGTGGTCTGCCCGTAGTACATCGTTGACTTGTAATAAAAGCGTCCCGTCGGCATGAAGTAATATTTCTGCGTGTCGCGGAACTGGTCGCCGTAGCCCTCTATCGCCACCGTCTGCGAAGACATCCAGACATAGCCTTGCAACTCTGTGAAGACGACCGGGTCATCATAGATTTTCTTCAAGTTCGGGTCTGAGGGAATCTCGCCCGCCGCGACATGCTCTGGCTGGCTTTTCATGCGCGCGATCTTCAGACGCTTGCACCACTCTATGTCTTCCGCATCGCCCGCAGTGCATTCGCTGATGGACTCCTCCGCAAAGTCTCCGCTGCCGTTGGAATTTTCGCCGAAGCTGCATAGCTTGCAGGCCGAGAGAATAAGAATCAGGGCGATGACGGGAGTTAGCTTCATGAGCATACCTCTCAACTTTCCGTGTGCAGGGATGAGCGCGAGCAATGGTGCTTGTATGCTAAAGCTGCAAGGCGAGTCAATCTTTATTTTGTGGCGATGATTCAGGTAAATCGTGGGGCGTTGCGATTCAGCCTCTGAAAGCGAAGTACACAGCCCCTACGATTAGCGTATAAGAAACTACGTAGTTCCACTTCACCGGCTCACGGAAGACGATCAGGGCGAAAATGGTAAAGACTACGAGCGTAATACATTCCTGCATAATCTTCAGTTGGGTCAGCGTGAAACGCTCGGAGCCGATGCGGTTGGCTGGCACTTGGAAGACATACTCAAAGAAGGCGATGCCCCAACTGAGCAGGATCACGACGATTAACGGACGGCTTTTATCTTTCAGGTGTCCATACCATGCGACGGTCATAAAGAGATTGGAAATGATTAGCAGGCCAACAGTTTTCATCAAGCCGGAACCTCTGGTTATGCTCTGTGCACATAATGCTGTGCCTTCATCCGCTAAACTTTGAGCTTCAAGACCAGACGCCGGGAATCAGCGTCTCACATTTTGGACAGCATCCTTCGCATGTAACTTTCATCTGCCGGATAATGTAACCGTAACGCTCTATCAGGAGTTCGTCACACGCAGGGCAATAGGTGTTCTCCCAACGCCCTACACGTCCCGGCAGATTGCCCGCGTAGATGTAACGCAAGCCAGCCTCGCGCCCGATCTCGCACGCGCGCACAAGCTGCTCTGCCGTCGTGTTCGCGTTCTCAGTCATGCGATAGTCCTGATGAAACGCGGTCACATGCCACGGAATATCCGGCGACACCGAAGCGATGAAATCCGCCGCGCGCTTTAACTCATCTTCCGAATCGTTAAAGCCTGGAATCACGAGCGTCACGATCTCTTCCCAGAACCCGCGCTCGTGAACCATTTTGACAGTCTCAAGAATGTTGTCCACGACGCCTCCCAACTGGCGATAGTTGCGATCCGACATCGACTTTAAATCAATCTTGTAGCAATCCGTCCACGGGCGTATGTAATCCAAGACTTGCGGCGTCGCATTGCCGTTTGAGATAAATGCTGTTTTGAATCCGGCTGGCTTCGCCTTCCTAAAAACCTCTATCGCCCACTCAGCCGTAATCAGCGGCTCGTTATAACTCGTCCCGACCATCTGTGCGCCGTAAGCTTTAGCTAAAGACACGAGTCTGTCGGAAGTTACCATGTTGGGCATCACCCCTGCTGCATCATCGCGCAAAGCTTGTGAGGTTAAAAAGTTCTGACAATATGAGCAGTGCAGGTCGCATCCGAGCATCCCAAAAGTGAGAGTGTCTGAGCCGGGCAAGGCGTGAAAGAAGGGCTTCTTTTCGGTCGGGTCGCATTGGAGCGCGGCGACGTAATTCATCGGCACGAGCAGGCGTCCCTGTTCGTTATAGCGGACTTTGCAGATGCCGCGCTTGCCTTCGTGAATCAGGCAGCGATGGCCGCAGGCATAACAGCGCAGAGAATTGTTTTCTAAATGCTCTGTCAGCTCTGGCGCGCCTTCGCCCGTCAAATCATCTAAAACTTCGGCCAGCGAAGCCGATTTCGCAGACATCGGCATAATCTTACTCCCCTCGTTCAATGGCAGAATTTTCTACGGGCAATTATACTCTTTTAGTCGGCGCTTATCAGCTTAACAATTCATCGGAACATGAAATGATTATTGAAGAAATTACTGTCACGGCTTTTCAACAACACACGCGCATCGTCGGATGTGAAGAGACGCGGAAAGCTATCTGTATTGATCCGGGCGATGAGGCAGAGAGAATCGTCGCTGTTTTGGACAGGCATGGTTTCGAGCTTCAGGCCATCGCGCTGACGCACGCGCATATGGATCACGTCGGCGGCGTGGCGGCTCTGAAAAAGTTGTGCCCCGAAGCAGAAATCATCCTGCACCGGGCGGATGAGTTTATGTATGTCGGTTTGCCTGAGCAGCCAGCGTGGATCGGTATCCCGCGTGGAGAGTGGTCTGCGCTCGGATTCGTTTATGAAGCGCCGCCTAAAGTTGATCGTTACTGGACGGACGCAGAAACTTACGAGGTCGGCCAGCTTTCATTCAAGATCATACATTGTCCCGGCCACACGCCCGGCCATGTGGTCTTGTTCGAGCCGCAGCAGAAAAAAGTTTTTGTCGGCGATTGTTTGTTCGCAGGCTCTATCGGAAGGACAGACTTGCCCGGCGGTTCGAGCGAAGAGTTGATGGATTCGCTCTTGAATAAAATCGTGCCGCTCGGAGACGAGGTTGAGGTTCATTCAGGTCATGGCCCCGTCACGACTATCGGGCAGGAGCGTCTGACCAATCCATTCCTCACGGGCATGTACAAGATCGGTAGATACTTCTAAAAAGTAATGAGTGATGAGAGAAAGGCTGTTCACTCATCACTCATTACTCATCACTCATCACTGTCTTCTTATGCAGGCGTTGCTCTTTAAGCTGCTCCCATTTTGATTTGATGTCGCCCGTTAAATCGCCGGGCAAGGTTTCGACCGGCACTCCATGATCGGCGCAGAATTTACGCCATAGCAAAAAGCGCGCGTCAAACTGTCCCGTCTCGTCTGAAATTTCGTTCGGCACTATTGGCTGCCCGCCTTGTTTTTCCTCTGGCACTACTTTGGTTCCCCGCATTCCCTGATAAATTTGCCGCGTGTCCCGGCAACCGTTGGATGCAGTGTAACAATTTTTCCGGCAGGAGGGGATAGCAGCAGAGACAAAAAGGGTAAAAGGCAAAGGGGTAATAGGGTAATAGGGAAACAGGGGAATAGGAAGCAAGGGATGAATTTCTTTTCTTCCTATTACCCCTTTTCCCTGTTTCCCTTTTTCCCCATCTTGATTTAAAGGCCGACGATGTCTTTTTTGAGACTGGTCACAAAAGCGACGACTTCGTCCTTCTCTTTCTGCGGGACTTTGTATTTATCGAGCGCAGCGACCAGAGCCTTGCTGGCGATGTCCCAATCCGATTCCGTAATCTTCAAGCCCGTATGCGTAGTCCGCATGTCGCGCCCGTTATAGAGGCAGGGGCCTCCCGTCGCCTGACAGAATTGATCCAGGACATGCTGGCGCAGCTTCTTTTTCGAGTCGTCGCTGAGGCCGACCAGAAAGCGCGAGAGCTGTTTGTCTTTGCCGAGCTGCATGATGAACTCGTCAACGACAAGCGCGAGAGCGTTGTATCCGCCGAGCCGGTCGTAGAGAGATTTTTCGGTTTTCTCCTGAGCCGCGACCGTCATCGCGCCCCACGATGCGAAGAGGAGAAAGGCAAGCACGGGGAAACCCAGCTTCACGAACAAACTTTGCTTCATCATAAGTTTTTGCTCCTTTAAGAAAAGTGATATGGAGATTGCTTTCAAGCCCCCTTGATCGCTTTCTTGTTTGAACCTGCGGTTGTTCAAACCATA
Organism: uncultured bacterium; assembly: GCA_963786495.1. GTDB lineage: Bacteria > Actinomycetota > Thermoleophilia > Solirubrobacterales > 70-9 > JALZKA01. The sequence goes on from CAWAZL010000004.1 coordinate 9,234, forward strand.
CTACGGAGCGAGGCGAAATGTTGGATTCAGGCTCTGACGCTTGAGAGATAATGCGTTTTCCGGTTCGTTAGTGTAGCGCGATTCGAGGTGCGGCGGAAAGGTTATCAGGTCAGAACCGCCTGCGGTAGCGGGCGGGTTCTTTAATGTTGAGCACCCGCCCGCTACCGCAGGCGGTTCTGACACGAGTTATAAAAAAAGGCGCGTTGTGTTATCAACGCGCCTTTTTCAGACGCCGCTTTTGATGCGGCGCGAAGTGTTGCTGGCAGTGGTGCTATTTCATGGACTTTTTGCCCATCATCTTGCCGTCCATCTTCGGCATCAGAACCATGTCAATGGCGTGGATGACACCGTTGGAGGCCATCACGTCTGCCTGTATGACTTTGGCTTTATCAACCATCACGGTCGCGCCGCCGTTGCTCTTCTTGACTGTTACCTGTAGCTCTGAGCCTTGCGCTGTTTTGGCTTTCATCGTCTTAGCATCGCTCGATGCGACCTGCATGCCGAGCACGTGATAGAGCAATACGCTCTTGAGCATTTCGGGATTGCTCTTGAGCATCGCCAGCTTGTCCGCAGGGACTTTAGCGAACGCATCATTTGTTGGAGCAAAGACTGTGAACGGTCCCGCGCCCTGAAGTGTTTCCACCAGATTGGCTTCCTTCAACAGCTCGACGAGCATCGAGAAACGCGAATCGCTCATCGCCACGTCAACGATGGTCTTGCCTTGCATGGACATGTCGCCCTTCATGTTGTCCTGCGCGAAGGCGCTTGAACTCATCGCCGCCAGCATCAAGGCTGCGACCGACATTGCACCGAAAAACTTTCTCTTCAAGTTCATCATGATTTTATTTATCTCCCTATCTTGTTAAGAGCCAACTTAGAAAAATTCTGGCCCGATTAATCTCAGTTATCGCCTATGCTGCACGTCTTCAAAAGACACACAAGCACCCCGGCGCAGCCTGACGTGTTGTGGCGAAACACGCTTGATTTGCGGAACCAAAATTTAAAGGGTCGCTCTCACAAGCGCCCGGCCAGCGGTTGCCACTCCAGCCGATTTTATTGGGATCGCTCTGTTCTATTTACGGTTCAACTCGGCTGGCGGATTTAGTAGGAAGGAAAAAAACTAGGGTGAAGGGGATAGGGTGTAGGGTTTAGATAAGAGCAATGCTTTTTCTACATCCTACACCCTATCCCCTTCACCCTATTCTTATGATGCTTTGCCCTGTAAAAATGCTTTGCCTTCGGGGGCGGGGACGCCGCCCGCGCGTTCTAAGGTGACGGCAAAGACTCCGGCGTTGCGGCCTTCGGGCGGCATCTGGTCGTGAAGCTCTGCGCGTCCCTGTGCGTCTGTCGTAAAGACGCCTCCGGGCATCGGCGGCTTGCCTTCGACGATAAACCAGAGCTGGTAAGCTTTTCCGGCAGGCGTGGGCGGCAACCCTTCAGCCATGAGCATCGCGCGCCCTGTCTTGTGGTCATAAGCCAGCCGCGCGCGCGCATCCTTCGCCATCTCAGTGCCGGACAGAGAGGCCAGACGCGCGTTTGCCATAAATTGATTCTTATCGCGCAGTTGCGCCAGCTCCTGCTGCGTCTCATTATTCTGGCGAGAGAGCCTTGCTAGCTCCGCTTCCATCGCGTTGCTGCGTCGCCACTGAATGACGAGCGCGATGGCGAGCGCAGCGATGATGAGCGAGGCCGCAATCGCGCCGAATCTTTGCGCTGAACTCCACGCGCTGCGAGATGCGACGGGCATCGGAATGACGTTTGATCTGGTTGCAGAATCTTTATTCGCGCCAATTTCAATCGCGTCACGTTGAGTTTCAGGCTTACCGTTTGCGGACTGCGGCAGCTTGCGCGCCTGCTCGATAATGAGCGCACGCAGTTCTGCGCGCGGCTCTGCTGCGCCTGCTGCATGCGCGAGCGTGGCGGCAGTCTCGTGCCAGCTATCAAGCTCATCGCGGCACGCGGCGCATTGCTCTAAATGTTCTTCGAGCGCACGCGCCTCGTCCGGCTCAAGCGCACCGAGCGCATGAGGGACGAGCATCTCTTTGTATTCTTCGTGGCGACTCAAAATTTTTACGACTTCTCAAACGCTAACGTTTAATTCTTCGGACTCAACAGCTTTGATGCGAGAGAAGCTGTTGAAGCTTTTATCGCATCAATTTCATCTTCTTTCCCAGCAGCTCGCGCAGGCGGATCATGCCTGAGCGCATGCGCGTTTTGACCGTGCCGAGCGGCGCGCTCAGCCGCTTGGCAATCTCAGACTGCGTAAAGCCTTCAAAGTAAGCGAGCAATAAAACCTGTCTTTGCTCTTCCGGCAATTCATTTAAAGCGGCGCGCACGGCCTCGCCTTGCTCAGCCGATTCTGCATCGGTCGCTGCGTCCGCGACTTCTTCAATGACCTCGCGCGCGGCTTCCGTTGCGACACGTTCGCGCGAGCCGAGCGAGCGCAGGCGGTCAATCGCGCGGCTGCGCGCCAGCGTCACCAGCCATGTAAACGGGCGTCCGCGCGTCTCGTCAAAGTCCGCAGCCTTTTGCCATGCTTGCAGGAAAACCTCTTGCAAGACATCTTCCGCTTCGGCGCGGCTATGTAATATACGTAGGATGAGACCGAAAAGGATTAGCCTGTAGCGGTCGTACAGAGACGCCAACGCTCCTTCGTCCCCGCGCGCCATCGCTGCAAGGAGTTCAACGTCAGATGTTTGTGCCGGGTTTCTTGTGGGGCAATGGCCTTTGGCTCACGGTGTCCGCCAAATGGGCAGGAGACAGACGCCTCATCAACCGTCGTGACGTGCTATTGTTTCAGCTCTCACAGCGCATATTAGCAGATCGCTATATCTGTGAACTGACGGTGAACTAACTAGCAATGGTTGTCATTCGTAACGATATAGTCAACCTGGTATACGTGGGTCGACGCAGAGGCGATCGCAGTAGTCTTCGCACATCGCCGCGCCCTCCCCGGCCGTCTTCGCGTAGCCCTGTTGAGGCATAAGCCGGGGCCAAGCTTTGGCGCCGCCCTGGGCTGACCATTGCCAACTTCCTTTCTTGAGGCCGGCTGTTCGAGCCTGATGCGTCCAATAGCAACGTCTCCGTACCGACCCGGAAGTCGGTTGCCCGGTCTTCGGTCTTCGGGACCCGGCCAGGTCTTGTGCCGTCGATATTGGCGGGTGGTTTGGTCCATGCGGCTTTCCCCTCGAAGGAGATCCATCCGCATGGTTAGTGAAATGCTCCCGCCCGAAACGCCATTTAACTGTCGTGGTTTCATCTCATCAAGGTCAGGACCTCTTCATTTTTCGGATCAAAAAGTAACAGTTCCGAAGTTGTAGAAACCCAAAGCCCTTAGGCTGATCGCGCTTTCGCCAGTTCAATCTGGACAGCTTCGATCAGATCTTCAGGCCGGGACGGCTTCACGATCCATCTGCCCTGGTGGACACCGAACTCCAAGTCAGTGTGTTCCGGTCGTTCACCAGAATGGATGATAAGTGGCACTTTTTTCTCAGCCAAAGTTCGAACGATTTCAATACAGACGCCGTCACGGAGTATTGGATCGACGATTGCGATGTTTGGCGTGCGCTCTTCGAGCCATGCTTGCGCCAGATCTCGCGACGCGATCGAAATGACATTCTGGTAGACAGCCTGCTGGAGCGCGTCCTCGATATCGATCGCAATAAGCACCTCGTCTTCCAGCAGCAAGACGACATCATCCGACGAACCAGCCATTGCGATTCCTCCGCCATTTGAAGATAACACTATTGATCTTTTACAACAGCAAATGAGCATCACGCGACTGTCGCGGGACGAATCAAGGACGCGGGCGGTGGGGCTGTCTTAAACTGTCGTTTGAACGCGGCTAAATTCGTCGGGCGGCCAGGGTCAGTGCCGTGGTTCATAAGTACTTTTAATTTGTTAGCGATGGCGATGCACCGCTTTCCAGGATGTTATCAAGCTCCTGGCCCTTTGGCTGCCGCTTCTCGCGGGTTGCGGCATCCAGAGGTGCGGTTACCACCTTAGATGCGACGGTGCCGACCGCTCCGGCGGTGCCTGCGATCAACGCTGTCGCGCCTTGGACGACGCCGATATCACTACCGGTCAATGCCTGACCCTTGGCCAGCCGTCGGCCGATCAACTGCACGATTTCCGGGCTCTCAGCGAATTTTCCGTGGCGCATGCTGTCTTCGGTCTTGACCTTGGTCAGGTCGATCACGTTGATACCAGCTCTTTCCAGCTTGCTCTTGTAAGGCTCCTTGGTAGGGTCAATCGGACCGAGCCAGGTCGACGTCGGCCTGAGATCAGGCCGGGACGCCGACAGTGCCCTGTCGTCCTGCGAGACGAAGATGGTGAACTTGGGTCAATGATCACCAAGTTCGACGAACTGGGTGGCAAACACGTCGACATCGATGTCGGGCGAGGCTAGAACCACATTGATGATTTCCAGTCTGAGCCCCCTGCCCGTCCCTGATGGCCATCTGTCGCAGCGATTCCATTGCAAGCCACGTACCCATCGAATGGGCAAGCACCGTGATGTCCTTTACATCAGGGTCCCTTGCGAGGGCAGGTAGCGGAATGTATTCTCCAGGGCGGTGCGAGAGTAATTTGTGCTCTCTTTGTCGTAGACGTAATCGAGCAACCTTGCCCGCGACGGCCAGGTGAACATGATCGGTGCAACCTCTGCCCCGAAATCATGGACGATCTGGGCAAAACGAAAGACTGCATCTTCGTAGGTATTGTTGAAGCCATGAATGAAGACCAACGCATGGGCGCCGTTCGTGCGTCCTGAACCAAGCGAGCCCCTGCTCAGCCGATGTCAGCGGCTTGACAGACGTCACTGCGAAATCAGTTTCGGATTTGGAGGTAGTTTCCTAGGCCACTGCACTTCGCCTACTTTACGGGAAGCGTCAGGCGGTATTGAAATGGTGATGTCGTCGAGGGACGGTTTTGGAGCCCGTTCTCCGCCGAACATCGTGGCCGGATTGTCAGAGGCTAGGCGACTGGTTGCGACGAGCATCTCGACTTGGCGGCTGTCGGATACTGAGTTGATGCTGCTACAGGGGTCATCACGCCTTTCGGATGGCCTGCGCAAGAGACGACGATCAGGGCGAGGCCCATGGCAAATGAGATGCGGGGCGCGTGGGCCATTCGTTCGCCTTTTCTGTCGCGATGTCTCGTTGGCAAAACCAAGCGGTCAGTGGGCAGCTACCGGCGTAATGATGCCGAGCTGGCCAAGGCCACTTACGAAAAGCTGGACTGCAACGGCAGTCAGGAGGATACCGAATACGACCTCCGATATGACCAGACTTGCGGCTTCATACGCTTTGCCAGGGTGTCGATGTTAGTAAAGACGAGATAATCAAAGAGAGATACAACCAGGATCAAGACCACTACCAGCAGCGCGCTCGCAATAGAAACGACTTCGGCCGAAGCTAGAATTAGTACGGTGATGCCGACAGGATTGAGAAGGTAGGGAACGGCCAGCGGGAACACGGCTATTTTTTTAGGGTCAACGGGGATACCCAGATCTTCGGGATGTTCTGCAGTTGGGCCTTGAGCCATCTTGAGAGCAAGCAACGCCAGAACGATACCGCCTGCAACTGCTACCGCGCCGCCAGTGATGTGCAAAAGCCGCATCAGCAAGGCGCCGAAGGCGAATAGGATCAAGGCCGTAACGCTGGCGGTCAGCACGGTCTGTCGACCAATGGCAATCTTCGTTTGCTTATAGAACTCTGGGGTAGTCTCAATGAATGGCACAAGCGCGATCTTCGGCCCCATACCTATCAGCAGCAGCAAAAGCAGCTTGGTAACAGTGCCTGTGTCAATGACCGATAAATCCATCGAAATTCCCCCGGAACCTTATGCCTGATCATTATGGATCGTATCTCGAAAGTCCAGTGGGACAGTCTTCAGTCAGTCTGTCGGATCTGCAGCGCCTGTGATGGCTGTCAGCGACGTCCGGGGCCTCCACAGCAATGCAGCCGCCAGCAGGGCGTAGATGAGGGCCATGGCCACATAGACTATCCGTGTCGAGAATGACTCAGCGGCGCTTCCCGGCAGTGGGGAAACGCCGAGGCCAAACAAGATCAGGAAGATTGTCAGCGCTCCTGCAAACATGCCAGCGTCCTCGAGCGGGCGGCCGCACGGCCGCCGAGCAGCCGACGACGAGCGCGATCAGGAAGATGAAAGCAGGTGGGACGCAGGCTGAGCGGCACCGTCAGCGACCGAGGCCAACACGCCGCCGAACAGGTTGACTGTCGCCAACCCCACCGCTGCTCGACTACTTTCAGCCATGTCGAGCTGACCGAGAATCGATGCCACCGTAATGGGTATGACGCGCCAGCCAGCTTGTCGTTGGTCAGGCAAATCGTGACGGCGACCAGCAGTATGGCGGCGTTGCGCCGCGGCCAGCACTGCGTGCCTCGTTACAGCGTATTGCTCGAAGCGGAGCCGCAAGTGGGTCACGCCCCAGTCGCTCTCGGCCGAGCAGCGCAACCGGTACCAGCGGCACCTGCTGCTGCCCGAGGTCGGCGATGCGGGCCAGCAGAAGCTGCTCGACTCCAAGGTGCTGCTGCTCGGCGCCGGCGGGCTCGGCTCCCCCGCCGCCCTCTACCTGGCCGCCGCCGGTGTCGGCACGCTCGGCATCATCGACATGGACGTGGTCGACGCCTCGAACCTGCAGCGCCAGATCCTCCACAACATGGACCGGGTCGGTGAGCGCAAGGTCGACTCGGCCAAGAAGACGCTCACCGCCCTGAATCCCGACGTGAACGTCGTCACCTACGACGTCCGCCTCGGGGCCGACAACGTCCTCGACGTCATCGACGGCTACGACCTCATCGTCGACGGCACCGACAACTTCCCGACCCGCTACCTGGTCAACGACGCCTCGCTGCTGAAGCGGATCCCGGTCGTGCACGGCTCGATCTTCCGCTTCGAGGGGCAGGCCACGGTCTTCGCCCCCTACGAGGGTCCCTGCTACCGGTGCCTCATCCCCGAGCCGCCGCCGCCGGAACTGGCGCCGTCGTGCGCCGAGGCCGGGGTACTTGGCGTGCTTCCGGGGATCATCGGGTCGATCCAGGCCATCGAGGCCATCAAGATCCTCCTCGGCCTCGGCGAACCGCTGATCGGCCGGCTCCTGGCCTACGACTCGCTGGAGCAGTCGTTCCGGACGTTCAAGGTCAACCGCGACCCGAAGTGCCCGTCCTGCGGGCCGAGGCCGACGAGATCGTCATCGCCGAGTACGACGAGCTGTGCCTGCCCCACGCAGTGCTGGCCGACGGTTCACCGTGGGTCACTGATAGGCGGAGCGGAACAGCACCAGATACACGGTCGAAGCCAGCATCACGGCCAGGAAGACGCGCCGGATCGCCGCCGGCGACATCGATCGCGCCGCCCGTGCCCCGACAAACGAGCCGAACAGACCGCCGGGAACGAGCGCCAGCAGGTCGCTTCCATCGACGTTGCCCAGCGTGGTGTGGCGGACCGCGGCCACCAGGCTGGCCACGAGAATGGCGAACAGGGAACTGGCGATGGCCACCTCGCGGGGGACCCGTCCGAAGCGGGACATCAGGGGGACGATGAGGAACGCCCCGCCGACGCCGAAGAGGCCTTTGAGGAGGCCGATGAACGAGCCGCCGATGGCTGCGCCGGCCAGCGGCTGACCGTGGCCGCCGCCGGCGCCGGGGTGGCGATCGGCCGCAGCGCTTCCCGGAGCGGGCGGTCGGCCGGGCCGGGTGACGTCGGGGCCGGCGGCTCCTCGATCTCGTCCTCCTGCTCGTCCGCCGCGCCGATTGGCAGGTCGACCGGACGGCGGCTCTGGGGCCAGGCCAGTGAGACGCCCGAGACGGCGGCCGTGAACAGCGCCAGCGCCAGCACGAGATCACGGCCGTCGAGCGCTTCGGCCACCTGCGCCCCCACCAGCGCGAAGGCGGCGGCCGACGTGCCGATCACGAGGGCCAGCTGCCGGTCGACGGACCGCAGGCGGACGTGCATGAACGTCCCCCAGCCTCCCATGACCATCAGGTAGACGAGGGCGGTGCCGATCGCCACGTGAGGGTTGACGTCGGCAGCCAGCAACAGGGCCACGGTGGCGAATCCGCCCCCTGCGCCGAGCATTCCGGCCAGGACACCGGTCAGGCAGCCGACTGCGACGAGTACGACCTCGTTGGCCATCCCACGAGCAATGGTCGGGGCCCCCGGAGCGGGGTGCGAATGCCCCGAGGTTACTTCTTGGCGGCGCCGACCTTGGGTTTCTCGAACGTGGACAGCACCTCGACCAGGGTGCGGACGCCGAAGCCGGTGCCGCCCTTGCCGATGTAGCCGTCGTCGCTCGGCGCCCGGGCCGGGCCGGCGATGTCGAGGTGGACCCAGGGGATGTCGCCGACGAACTCCTCCAGGAACAGCCCGGCGGTGAGCGCCCCGCCGCAGCGGGTGCCGGTGATGTTCTTCAGATCGGCGATCTCCGAGTCGAGGTCCTTGCGGTATTCCTCGGGCAGCGGCAGGTGCCAGACCGACTCGCCGGCCCGGTCGGCGGCGTCGCGGACCTGGCCGATCCAGCGGTCGTCGTTGCCCATCAGGCCGGCGATCTTCATGCCCAGGGCGACCATGCAGGCGCCGGTGAGGGTGGCCAGGTCGATGACGGCGTCGGGCTTCTCCTCGGCGGCCAGCGACAGGCCGTCGGCCAGGATGAGGCGGCCCTCGGCGTCGGTGTTGAGCACCTCGACCGTCTTGCCGTTGCGGATCTTGAGGACGTCGCCGGGCTTGATGGCCCGCCCGCCGGGCATGTTCTCCGTGGTCGGCACGAAGGCGATGACCTTCGTCTGCACCCCGGCCGCCCGCAGCACCGACATGGCCCCGATGACGGCCGCCGCCCCCGACATGTCGGTCTTCATCGTCTCCATGCCGTCGGCCGGTCTTGAGCGACAGGCCGCCGGAGTCGAAGGTGATGCCCTTGCCGACGAGGGCGACGGTGCCGGTGGCCTTGCCCTTGCGGGGTGTAGGTGAGCTTCACCAGCCGGGGCGGCTGGTCGGACCCCAGCGACACGCCGAGGAGCCCGCCGAGGCCCTGGTTGGCGATCTCCACCTCGTCGAGGACCTCGATGTCGAGGCCGCCCTGCTCGGCGGCCCGGCGGGCCTCATCGGCGAGCTGCGATCGGGGTCATGGCCCCGGCCGGCTCGTTGACCAGGTCGCGGGCCCAGGCCACCGCGCCGGCCACGGCCATGCCCCGGTCGAGGGCCGGCTGACCTTGTCGTCCTTCTTGCCGAGCACGCACGAGCTTCTCCAGGGCCGGGGACTCGGACTTCTGCTTGTAGCGCAGGAACTTGTAGGTGCCGAGCGCCGCTCCCTCGGCCACGGCCTGGGCGGCGGCGACCCGGTCGCCACCCGTCGGCACGGTGTCGAGCAGCGTGGTGGCCACCGTCTTGGCCTTGGGGCTGCGGCGGACGAGGGCCGCCGCGCCCGGCGGAATCCGTCGGCCGAGACGGCCTTCTTGTCGCCGAGCCCGACGAGCAGGGCGGCCTTGGCGCTGAGCTTGCCGGCCGGCACGGCCAGCGTCTCCCCCGCCTTGCCCTCGAATCCGGCCTCGGCCATGAAGGCGTCGAGCGACCCGCCGACGGCGGTGTCGAGCGCCTTGCCGCCCGGGCCGAGCACCCGGCCGGCGAAGACCGGGCACGGCCAGGACGTCGGCGTTGACCTTGGCGGGGGCGCTGCTGGAGAGACTGGCGGTGATCGGCATCGGGGGGCTCCTTCCCTGTGGCGGTCAGGCTGAGGGCGAGGTGCGGACGGGGCGCCAGTCGCCCTCTTGCCAGCGGGCCAGCGTGTAGACGAGATCGGCGAGGCGGTTGAGGTAGGGCACGACGTGGCTGCTGCTGGGTCCAGCCAGCCGTCCTGGGTGGCGGCCACCGACGCCCGTTCGGCCCGGCGGACGACGCAGCGGGCCAGGTCGAGGGCGGCGGCCACCCGGTTCTCGCCCGGCAGCACGAACTCCTGGGGCGGCTCGTAGCGGCCGGTGACGTCGTCGATGATCGGCTCGAGGGCGGTCGACCATGTCGGCCGTCACCAGCGACACGCCCGGCGTCAGCTTGGAGCGGTTCTCGGGTGCGGTGGCCAGCTCGGCGCCGGCCACGAACAGCTCCCGCTGCAGCCGCACGAGCAGCTCGTTGAGCTCCGAGCCGGGCTCGGTCTCGGCCCGGGCCAGGCCCAGGGCGGACACCGCCTCGTCGACCTCGCCGTAGGCGGACGGGCCGGCGGAGTCCTTGCCGACCCGGCTGCCGTAGAGGAGGCCGGTGGAGCCGTCGTCGCCTTTGCGTGTGTAGACCTTCATGAGGAGAGGGAGTCTAGGGGGCTTCACCTGCCTCCCCCGAGGCGACCGTCCCCGTCCGAAATATTCAGAGACCCTCCGGTAGCCTGAATCGATCATGGGTTCGTTCCTCGACACTCTGCGCGAACGGGTCGTCGTCTTCGACGGCGCCACCGGCACCAACCTGCAGGCCCGCGACCTCGGCCCCGACGACTTCGGCGGCGCCGACGCTCGAAGGCTGCAACGAGATCCTGGTCGTGACCCGTCCGGCGGTCATCGCCGACCTCCACCGGAGCTTCTTCGAGGTGGGGGTCGACGCGGTCGAGACCGACACCTTCGGCGCCTTCCCGATCGTGCTGGCGGAGTACGGCATCGCGGACCGGACCCACGAGCTCAACCAGGCCGCGGCCCGGATCGCCAAGGAGGTGGCGTCCGGCTACTCGACGCCCGACCGGCCCCGCTGGGTCGTCGGGTCGATCGGGCCGGGCACGAAGCTGCCGTCGCTGGGCCAGATCGACTTCGTCACGCTGCGCGACGGCTACGAGGTCCAGGTCGCCGGTCTCCTGGCCGGCGGCGTCGACGTCCTGCTCGATCGAGACGGTCTACGACCTGCTGCAGGCCAAGGCGGCGATCATCGCCTGCCGGCGGGCCATGGCCAAGGCCGGCAGGGACGTGCCGCTCATGGTCCAGGTGACGATGGAGACGACCGGCCGGATGCTGGTCGGCTCCGAGATCGGCGCCGCCCTCACCTCGCTCGAGCCGCTGCGGCCCGACGTCATCGGCCTGAACTGCGCCACCGGCCCCCGGGAGATGACCGAGCACCTGCGCCACCTGGCGCCGCCACGCCCGCACCTTCCTGTCGTGCCTGCCCAACGCCGGGCTGCCGTCGATCGTCGACGGCGCCACGCACTACGACCTCACGCCCGACGAACTGGCCGCCGCCCACGACCGCTTCACCGCCGAGCTCGGCATCAACATCGTCGGCGGCTGCTGCGGCACGACGCCCGAGCACCTCCGCCGGGTGATCGAGACGGTCGGCGGCCGGGTGCCGCTGCCCCGCGAGCCGTGGTGCGAACCCGGCTGCTCGTCGATCTACACCGCGGTCCCCTTCGCCCAGGACCTCGCCTACCTGGCGATCGGCGAGCGGACCAACGCCAACGGCTCCAGGAAGTTCCGGGAGGCGATGCTGGCCGGCGACTGGGACACCTGCGTCCAGATGGCCCGGGAGCAGGTGAAGGAAGGCGCCCACGTCCTCGACGTCTGCGTCGACTACGTCGGCCGCGACGGTGTGGCCGACATGCACGAGATCGCCGGGCGCTTCGCCACCGCCGGCCGCCCTGCCGCTGGTGCTCGACTCGACCGAGCCGCCCGTCATGGAGGCCGGCCTGCAGCACATCGGCGGGCGGGCCGTCCTCAACTCCGCCAACCTGGAGGACGGGCAGGCGCCCGGCTCCGCTTCGACCGGGTCTTCGCCCTGGCCCGGGAGTACGGCGCCGCCGTCATCTGCCTCACCATCGACGAGGAGGGCCAGGCCCGCACCGCCGACTGGAAGGTGCGGGTGGCCAAGCGGATCCACGACCTGGCCATCGAACGAGTACGGCCTGGAGCCGGGCGACCTGATCTTCGACGCCCTCACGTTCCCCCTCGGCGCCGGCCAGGAGGACCTGCGCCGCGACGCCATCGAGACGATCGAGGCCATCCGCCGCATCAAGGAGGAGTTGCCCGGCGTCTACACCGTGCCTCGGGGTCTCCAACGTCAGCTTCGGGCTCAAGCCCGGCCATCCGCCAGGCCCTCAACTCGGTGTTCCTCCACGAGTGCGTCGAGGCCGGCCTCGACGCGGCCATCGTCCACGCGGCCCGGATCCTGCCGATGCACAAGATCGACGACCGGGCCCGGGAGCTGTGCCTCGACCTGATCTACGACCGGCGCCGGCGACGGGCTACGACCCGCTCACCGAGCTGATGGCCGCCTTCGCCGACGTCGAAGCGGGAGCCGTCGAGCAGGAGGACCGGTCGGGCTGGCCGGTCGAGGAGCGGCTCAAGGCCCGCATCATCGACGGCGACCGCGACGGCCTCGAAGCCGACCTCGACGAGGCGCTGACCGGCGGTCGGCCCGCGCTGTCGATCATCAACGACGTCCTGCTGGACGGGATGAAGATGGTCGGCGAGCTGTTCGCCTCCGGCGAGATGCAGCTGCCGTTCGTGCTGCAGTCGGCCGAGACGATGAAGACGGCGGTGGCCTACCTCGAGCCGCACATGGAGAAGGCCGACGCCGGCGGCAAGGGCCGGGTCGTGCTCGGCACGGTCAAGGGCGACGTGCACGACATCGGCAAGAACCTGGTCGACATCATCCTGACCAACAACGGCTACGAGGTGAGGAACCTCGGCATCAAGGTGCCGATCGCCGCACTTCGTCGACGCGGTCGAGGAGTTCAAGGCCGACGCCATCGGCATGAGCGGCCTGCTGGTCAAGAGCACGCTGATCATGCGGGAGAACCTCGAGGAGCTGAACGCCCGGGGCCTCGAGCAGATCCCGGTCCTGCTCGGCGGCGCCGCCCTGACCCGCAGCTACGTGGAGCGGGACCTGCGGGAGGTCTACAAGGGCCGGCTCTTCTACGGCAAGGACGCCTTCGAGGGACTGCGCACCATGGAGACCCTCATCGAGGGCAAGCGGAGCGGCTCGCTCGACCCCGAGTTCGGCCGGGCGCCGGGCGGGCGGGTGCTGCCGCCCCGCAAGTCGCAGCGGGCCGCCGAGGAGGTCGACCCGGCCTCGATTCCCGGCCCGCTCCGCGGTGGCGGACGACAACCCGGTCTTCAAGCCGCCGTTCCTCGGCTCCCGGGTGGCCAAGGGCATCCCCCTCGACGACATCGCCGCCTACCTCAACGAGACGGCCCTCTTCCGCAACCAGTGGCAGTTCCGGCCCCAGGGCGGGCGAGAGCGACGAGGAGTTCAAGGCCCGGATCCGCCCGACGCTGCGGGCCGAGCTGGCCAAGGCCAAGGAGGGCGGCACGCTGGTGCCGGCCGTCGCCTGGGGCTACTTCCCCGTCAACGCCGACGGCAACGACCTCGTCGTGTGGACCGACGACGACCGCACCGAGGAGCGGATGCGGTTCAACTTCCCCCGCCAGCGCAAGGAGCCGTGGCAGTCGATCGCCGACTTCTTCCGCCCGGCGGTCCGGAGCCTCAGGCGAGGCCGACTACGCCGCCTTCCACGTGGTGACGATGAGCGACGGCGCCTCGGACCATGCGGCCGAGCTGTTCGCCGCCAACCAGTACCAGGACTACCTTACTTCCACGGCCTGTCCGTGGAGATGGCCGAGGCGCTGGCCGAGTACTGGCACCGCCGCATCCGGGAGGAGTGGGGCTTCGCCGACGAGGACGGGCCGACCCTCGGCGGCCTGTTCAAGCAGCAGTACCGGGGTTCCCGCTACTCCTGGGGCTACCCCGCCTGCCCCGACCTCGACGACCAGGTCAAGGTGGCCGACCTGCTGGAGATCGACCGCATCGGCGTGACGGTCTCCGAGGAGTTCCAGCTCCACCCCGAGCAGTCGACCTCGGCCATCGTCGTCCACCACCCCGAGGCCAAGTACTTCATCCTCGGCTAGGTCGTGACTCGGCTCAGCTGAACTCGCCCATGGGGGCGAAGTCGTTCGGGACCTCGGTGTTGAGGATCAACGGGGCGGCACCGATCACGGTGGGGAACCAGACCAGGAAGTCCTTGAAGTGCTCGGTCTCGCAGTGGGCCCCGCCGGCTGCCTGGTCGACGAAGCTCTCGATGATCGAGAACTCGTTGGGGGATTCGATGCTCTCGTAGACGTCGAACGACTTGCAGCCCGGCTCGTCGCGGCAGGCCTTCCGCATACTTGGTGATGCGGTCGAGCCACTCGTCCCGGCGGTCAGCCCGGATCTGGATCTTCAAGTTGATCAGGATCATCGGCGTCTCCCTCCCCCACGACGTTCCGGCCACGGAGCTCTCCGAGGAGCGCCCCATAGGCGTGGAAGCCTAAGCGCTCACGGACCAGCGCGAGAAGCGCGTCCACGAAGGCGGGGCCGTGGCCCGCGCCGGGGGTGACGACGTGGGCAACCTCGTGGAGCACCACCGGCTCCCGGAGAGTGCCGACCCGGATCTCGCCGGTGCCCTCCACGGCGTAGCCGCTGAAGCGCCCGCTCCGGGTGCGGGCCACCGGGATCGCCTCGACGCCCGGCCAGCGGTCGGCCCACCAGTCGCTGGCCACCAGGTCGTCGACGTAGGCCCGGACCTCTCGGAGGTCGCGGAACACCCGCCCGGCTCCCGCCAGGGCGGCCTCCTCGCCGGCGTAGACGCCGAGCTGGCGCTCCCGGGGGTTCACCGGGGCAGGGACGGAGCCGCTCCGGAAGCTACCGACCCGCGGTTCAGGCTGGCGTCCCGGCCGGCGACCCGGCCCTGCTGATACCCGGAGTAGGACTGGGAGCCCGACAGCCGTGACGTGCTGAGCCGCCCGACCTTGGCCTTGAGCTCGGCGTCCACCCGCTTGGCCTTGTCAGCCAGGACGAGGGCGACGCTGCGGCCAGCCCGGCCGAGCGTGAGGCCTCGTGCTCGCGGGTGGCGGCCGCCTTGGCCTCCCTGGCCGCCTCCCGGAGGCGCCGGGCCACCTCCTGCGTGAAACCTTCGAGGAAGGCCGTGGTGAAGGACCGGCCGTGCTCGTACGGGCCCCGCTCGGCGAACCCGAGGGCCGCCTCGGCCTGGTGGCAGAGGCTGAAGAACAGCGTCTCGGCCCACTCCACGTCGGCGGTGAAGCCGAAGACGTGAGAACCGGTAGCCCCCGTCTTCCGCCCGGGCGAAGTACCCGGCGCAGCCGGTGTGAACGCGCCACCACGTGGGCCAGGTTCACCTTCCGCCGGCCGTAGGCGCCGGGCATCACCCAGGTGCGGTCAACGATCGCCCGGGGCGGCCCCGCCCTCGGCCAGCATGGCCTGGTCGATGGAGTACTTCTGCTGCAGGGCGTGGGCCTTGGCCACGTACGCCCCGGCCGCCTCCTCGTTGCCCTGGTCGGCCAGCGACTCGGCCGTGGCCAGCAACCCCTGAATCTTGCGGACGTAGTCGGCTTGGATCCCCATGGCCGGGGACGGTAGCGCGCCCGCCGGCGGTGACGGGGTGATTTCCGGGTCAGCTGCGGCAGGAGAGGCGGGTGATCTTGTTCGCCCAGGGCTGGGTGACCCAGACCGCTCCGTCCGGCCGACGGCCATGCCGCCGAAGGATTCCCAGGCCTTCGGGGCGCCCGGGGGAACGCCAGAGCCGGTCACGACGCCCTTCGTCGTCATTCGGAAGACGGCGGGCGAGCGCTGGTCGGCGAACCACAATTGGCCGTCGGGGCCGGCGACGATGGCGCGGAGCCGTCGGCCGGCGGGCGCGATCCGGAACGGGGTCGTCAGTCCGGAGGTCCCGACCCGGTAGATGGTCGTGAGCCAATCGCCGAACCAGAAGCCGCCGTCAGGGCCCGGACCAGCGGGCCGCCGCTGGGCCACTCCATCCGGCTCGACGGCCGGGGTGGAGTTCGTATTCGGTGATGACCTTGGTGCCGGGGTCGATCCGGCCGATGCCGCGCGGCGAGCTCTCGTCGAACCACAGAGCGCCGTCGGGGCCGGGGATGATCCCGTAGGGAAAGGGGCTCCCGGTGCTCCCTGCTCTCGGGGGACCGGGTACTCGGTGATGACCCCGTCGGGGCCGATACGGCCGATCTGGCCGGCACCCGATTCCGTGAACCACATGGCGCCGTCCGGACCGGCAGTGATGCCGCCGGGCCCGGCGCTCGACAACGGGTCGTCGACCGCCCATCCACTTGTTCGCCTGCGGTCGGGAGCGGGAACTCGGTCAGGTGCCGTCGGGGCTGATCCGCCCGATGGCGGCGGGCGATGGGCCGGGTCGCGGCTGGAGCCGGCTCGCCGGCGGGGCTGCGGGGGCCGGCTCGGATCCAGGCGTACTGAGTGAACCAGATCCTCCCCGCCCGGGCCGACCCGATGCTGGCCGGCTGTCGGCCGGCCGAGACAGCGGGAACATCCGGACCGTCCCGTCAGGGGCGACTCGACCGATGGCGGCGGCACCGTTGTCGGTGAACCAGACGACGCCGTCTGGGGCCACGACCAGTTCGGCGGGCTTGCCGCCCGGCGCGGTCAAGGGGAAGTCGGTAACGGTCGGGCTGGCGCAAGGATCGCCGGCTTCGGCTTGCCCGTCGTGGTCGTCGCGGGTGGGAGCGAGAACCGTGGACGACGTCGTGGTCGCCGGCTCCGGCGCTGACGTCGTCGTCGGCTCGGCGGAGATCGTCGACGTGGTCGCTTCGGGCGGCGGAGTGGCGTCGGTGACCTCGGCCCCGGGCTCAGTTCCCGGCGACGAAACGCGCTGCTCGGGGACGCCCCGACCACAGGCGCCGAGCAGGAGGACCGCCGCCAGTCCATGGGCGACAAGCCGACGGCAGGGACGCCGAGTCGCCCTCATGATCTCCAGCATGCCGGGTCGCCGGGTGAGGGCCGCACAAGAAAGGGTCAAACTGAGCACCACACCGGCCAGAGCGCCGATGATTGCTCCCTTGAGGACGGCGAGGGCGTCGCCCTGGCTGGCACCCTGCACCGAGCCGACGGCCCCCACAGGAGGAGGCCGCCGACCACGGCGGCGGCGACGGCGCGGCGGGTCCGGGACAGGACAATGACACCGTCCCGGACCCGCGCCTGGCCATCGCCTTCCGGCACATCACCGGGCTGGGGCGGGCGCTGGGACGCCCGGTGGGCCCACACCCCGAGCAGGGCCATGCCGAACACGCTGCAGCCGTACTGGAGCCACCTGTAGACCGGCAGGGAACCCGGCCCGATGCTCGTGGCTGAAGCCGGACCACAGGTTGACGACCAAGCCGCCCTAATGGGTGAAGGCGTCCCAGGTGATGTGGCTGAAGGAACCGATCACGATCGAGAGCACAGAGCCGCCGAGCCGCGCCGGCGGCCCGAACGGCGCCGGACCCGCCCACCCGTTGGTGAGCCCACCGGTCCCGGCCGGAGCAGGGTCGCCAGTACCGGACCGACGAACCGGTGCCAGAGGAAGAGCACCACCAGCGCCGAGGGCAGGCACAGGAGGAACAAGCCGGGAATGCGTGTGACCGATCGTCCGGGTGGGCGACAGGTGGACCAGGTACTCGAAGTCCGGCGCCATGGCCCCCACCGCCAAGCCCGGGAGAAACAACCGCCCACCGGACAGGCGGTGCAGCGGTTGGCGGTGACGCTGTGGGCGATCGTGAACGGCATGCCCCGAGGGTTCCACACCCTCGGGGCTCAGCCTGCCGTCCCTACAGAACCTCCACAAACTCGCCGATCGATCTCCTACTTGTTGACCTTCTGCTGGTAGCGGCGCACCGAGAGCGGCACGAAGACCGCCAGGATGATGCCGACCCAGATGAGGCTGTAGACGACGGGATGCTCGAGTGACCAGGCACCGCCCGCCACCTGGGGATCGACGTTGCCGAAGAGCTCCCGGGCGGCCTGCGTCACCGCCGACACCGGGTTCCAGTCGGCGAAGAACCGCAGGGCGCTCGGCAGGTTCTGGGACGGCACGAACGTGTTGGCCAGGAACGTGAGCGGGAAGATCACCATGAACGAGGCGTTGTTGACGACCTCGGGCGTGGGGACGATCAGCCCGACGTAGGCCATCACCCAGGAGATGGCGTAGGCGAACAGCAGGATCAGCGCGAAGGCGGCGAGGGCCTCGGGCACCGAGGTGCGGATCCGCCAGCCGACCAGCAGGCCGGTGGCCGACATGACGCCCAGCGACAGGACGTTGTTGACGATGTCGCTGGCCGTCCGGCCGACGAGGACCGCCGCCGGGGACATCGGCAGCGACCGGAACCGGTCGATGATCCCCTTCTGCATGTCGTCGGCCATCCCCGCCCCGGAGAACGTGGATCCGAAGATCACCGTCTGGACGAAGATGCCGGCGAGGAGGAACTCCCGGTAGTTCAGGTTGCCGGGCACGTCGATCGAGCCGCCGAACACGTAGGCGAAGAGCAGCACGAACATGATCGGCGACATCAGCGTGAAGACCAGGATGTCGGGGACCCGTTTGATCTTGATCAGGTTTCGCTTGGCGACGATGCCGCCGTCGGCTAAGGCAAGGGCGATCTTGTTCATGCCGCCGTCTCCTCCTTCTCCCGGGCCGGCTCCTCGACGGAAGCGGCGGCCGGCTCAATGCCGTGGCCGGTCAAGGCCAGGAAGACCTCGTCCAGCGTGGGGCGGCGCAGGCCGATCTCGACGATGGCCACGCCGGCGGCCCGCAGCCGGTGGAGGGCCGTCTCGAGAGCGGCGGAACCACCGGTGACCGGGGCGGTGATGCGCCGGGACCCGGTATCGCTCTGGATGTCGCCGACCCCGAGCTCGCTGAGGACGAACTCGGCCCGGGCGACGTCGGCCGATGTCTCGACGACGACCTCGACCCGCTCGCCGCCCACCCGGCCCTTCAGCTCGTCGGCCGTGCCCTGGGCGATGGCCCGGCCCTGGTCGATGACGAGGATGTCGTCGGCCAACCGGTCGGCCTCCTCCAGGTACTGCGTCGTCAGCAAGAGGGTGGTGCCGCCGCGGACCAGTTCGCGGATGACGTCCCACAGCTCAGTGCGGCTGCGGGGGTCGAGCCCCGTCGTTGGCTCGTCGAGGAACAGGACAGGCGGCTCGGCGACCAGCGCGCCGGCCAGGTCGAGGCGGCGACGCATGCCACCGGAATAGGTCTTGACCGGACGGTCCTTGGCGTCGGCCAGGCTGAAGCGCTCGAGCAGCTCCTCCGCCCTGCGCCGGGACTGCGTCTTGCCGAGGCGGTACAAGCGCCCGACCATCTCGAGATTCTCGAATCCGGTCAGGTACTCGTCGACGGCGGCGTACTGGCCGGAGAGGCCGATCCGCCCGCGCACAGCCTCGGGTTCGGCGAGAAGGTCCACACCGGCCACCTCGGCGCGTGCCCTCGTCGGGCCGCAGCAGGGTGGTGAGGATGCGGACGGCCGTGGTCTTGCCTGCACCGTTGGGGCCGAGGAGGCCGAGCACGGTTCCCTCGGGGACGGCCAGGTCGAGGCCGTCGAGGGCGGTGACCGTGCCGAAGCGTTTCACGAGGCCGGAAGCCCTGATGACATCAGCCATGCCGACTCCTTTGTCTCAGGCCGCTTGCCAATTGCAGAGCGGCGAAGGGTACGGCCACAGGCCGCAGAGCGGGCTGGGGCCGGGGGAGGTAACGCACCCCGCGGCCCCTTCGCCGCTCATGAACGTTTGACGTTGGACCGGCAGGGTCTGTCCGCCGGACATTTCGGACGTTCGGGACGAACCTTGCGCTCAGCCCTGCACGAGGCCGACGACGTGGCCCTGGGGGTCGGCGAGCAGGCCGACTGTCGGCCCGGCGGGCAGATCCGTCGCCGGCTGGACGACCTTGGCACCGAGGCCCTCGGCCTTGACCAGCGCGGCGGCGACGTCGGGCACCTGGACGTAGAACGTGACGTACTCCCGGGCCCGATCGTCAACGGCGTAGATCCCACCGGGGATCCCGGTCGACGTGCCGGTGTCGACCATGCCGTAGCCGCTCGGGTTGTCGGTGTTGACCGTCCAGCCGAACAGGTCGCCGTAGAAGCCGGTCAATTCGCCCAGATCGTGCCCGGCCACCTCAAACCACACCACCGGTGCGCTCATGTCTCTCCCTCCGTCTTGTTGTGTCGACTGACGAAGACGAGGGTGACGGACGCCGGCGACAACCCTATGTCGGGAATTCCAAGAATGTCGTTAGGGTTCGAGGATGGTGTTCCGCAGGTGGGCGGCGATGGTGCCGGCCACCTCGTCGAGGCTCCGGTCGGGAGCCTTCTCATCCATGACCCGGGCGCCCTCGATTCGGTCGAGCCGGAAGGTCCGGCCGCCGTCGCGAAGGCGGCACCATGCCATGAGATACCACTTGCCGCCGCCGCCCATGAGCCCGTACGGCTCGACCGGGCGGGCCTCGGTGGCCGTGCCCGTCCGGTCGACGTAGTCGAGTTCGAGCACGAGGTGGCCGGTCACCGCCTCCTCGACCGCTTCGAGCACCGGCGTTCGGGCCAGCTCGCCCCGTTCCCACAGCAGGTGGATCCGGGCGACGAGATCCCGGGCCGCCTCGTGGTCGGGCGCCGACATCGCCGCCACCACCTTGCGCAGCGCCGAACGGGCGGCGTCGGCAAACGGCATCGGCCCGCTCATGGCCAGCGCCACTGCGATGGCCGTCGCCTCATCGGGCCGGAAGTTGAGCGGCGGCAGCGTCATCGCCGGGTCAACGCTGTAGCCACCACCCGGGCCCGTAGTGGCCCAGATCGGGACGCCCGACTGCTGCAGAGCGGAAAGGTCTCGCTCGATCGTGCGGACGCTCACCTCGAACTGGTCAGCCAGCTGGCGCGCCGTCCGGGCCCGCGGCGCGGCTCGGCGCAGTTCCTCTGTCAGGGCATAGAGCCGGTCGATCCGGTTCACGCCGCTGGAGGTTATCCGGCGCCAAACCCCCCCACCCCCCCATCCCAACTACGGGGTGCGGCCGGAGAGGGCGAGGAGCTTCGACTGCACGTCGGCGTCGGCGGGGACGTCGACCGGAGCGGCGAAGACGCCGGCGGCGGCCCACTGCTCGGCCTGGGGGGCCATGAAGTCGTGGACGAACTGCACCAGTTCGGGGTCGAGGCGCTCGTCGGCGTTCGACGCCCCGGGCGAGGTCCCAGGCGTGGATCATGTGGTCGGCGGTGAGCTGGCCGAGGTACTCCCGGTCCGGGGAAGTCGCCGAACGACAGGTGAACGGTGCGCTCCAGCACGCCAGGCGTGGCCGCGGCCAAGGCCTGAGCCGCGGCCTCCTTCCAGGCGACCTGCGGGTCGTCGCCGAGGATGTCGCCTTCGAACCTGTCGCCGACGTCGGCGACGGTGGCTCCGGCCAGGAGCGGCGGCGTCCAGAGCTCCTCGTAGACGAGGTGGCGGACGAGATCCCGCACCGACCAGTCGGCGCAGGGCGTCGGACGGGCCCAGTCGCTGCCGCCGATGGCCATCACCCGCTGGCCGAACTCCTCGACCGACCGCTGGTACATCTCGATTGCTCCGGCCATCGTCGACCCCCCTCAGCGTCCGGCGATGGGCACACAGCCCGGCCCGTCGCCTTCCGGCGTCTTGTGCAGCACCGCATCCGTGGGCTTCACCGCCACCTTCGTCGCGTCCCCGTCGACCCGCAACTCGGCCCGCCCGTTGACGATCAAGCGCGAAGCCGGGGCGGCCCGACACCGGCCAGAGGAGCGACACGTCCGGGGAACGTTCGGCGTTGGCCTGCGTCCGCTTGCCGGGGCCGCAGACGAGATCGTCACCGTCCCAGTCGAGCTGCAGCGACACGGCGTGGGCCCGGCCGTCGTCGGTCACGGTCAGGAGGTAGGCGTACGGCCCGCACGCCGCAACCTGCTCCCGCAGCTCTTTGAGCTCAACCCCGATACTCACGCTCGCTCCTCCTTCACCACCGACGCCAGGAAGCGTACGGGTTCCTTCCCCTGCCTGGCTAGCGCCCGAGCACCGCCCGGGCCACCAGATCCTGTCCGAAGGCGGTGAGGATCGCCAGGTAGAGCAGCCCGGTGGCGGCCATGACGGCCGAGTACCACCGTTCCCGCAACGCTGCCTCCACCACGAGCAGCAGCACGATGGTCGAGATCGTCGACAGGAGCCAGATCCAGCCCAGCAGGCCGTTGGACCCGTCGTCGATCGACCCCGTGACGACCTGGACCATCCCGTCGGGAAGGCACAGCAGCAGGGTCTCCACCGGCCAGATCCAGGCCGTGATCCGGACCAGCTGCTTGAGCGGCTCCCGGGACAGGCCGGGCTGGGTGAGATACGGAGTGGCCGAGCAGCATGGCGTCGGTCACGGCGCCGAGAAAGGCGGCGCCGCAGACGAGGCGGGCGAAGCCGAGGAGGAACGGTCCGCCGCCGGCCGCTGCCGCCGCCGCCAGCGCCACCACGCCGATCGCCGGGGCGAGGAGATCGGTGGCCGGTGGGAACTCGGGGACGCTGTCGTCGTAGCGGTCGGGCCGGGCGATGCCGGTCATGGCCGCCACCCGGGCTGCCCGGGCCCGGCGCAACGTCCGTTCGCCGGCTACTCCGGCCCGGCGTCGGGCGAACGACAGCCACAGTGCGTAGGCGGATGCCCCGGCGACAGCCAAGGGCGCCGACATCCCGCAGGAGGGCGGCAGCCCCGTCGGCCTCCAGCCATCGGCCGAGCCCCGCCGCCCCGAGGGCCATCACGAGATAGGTGAGTGCGGACGGTCCAGCCGTAGCCGATGCCGACCTCCCGCCGCCTGGTCGTCACCCAGAGGAAGAACAGCCCGCCGATGGCCCATTGGAGGAGGACCGTGGATACCTGGAGCTTCATCACCCCGCGGCGTCTCGCCAGGCATCTGGCGTTCCTTTTCCGCCGTATACCGGCAAACGAACGCCGGTTGGGTCGGGCCGGGCAGGCAGCCCGTTCTGGCGTTCCTTTTCCGCCGTATACCGGTAAACGAACGCCGATTGGACCGGGCCGGGTGGCCGCACGCCGGGCCGGGCGTCTCGGTTCAACCGACCACCGCCAGCTCGCGGGGTGCCTCGTTGAGGCGCTCGGGCCCGGTCTCGGTGGCGACGACGATGTCTTCGATGCGGGCGCCGCACCGGCCCGGGAGGTAGATGCCGGGCTCGATGGAGAAGGCGTGCCCGGCGGCCAGCGGGGTGGCGTTGCCCGGAGACGAGGTAGGGGTCCTCGTGCTCCTCGAGGCCGATGCCGTGACCCGTCCGGTGGATGAAGTAGTCGCCGTAGCCGGCGGCGGCGATGACGGAGCGGGCGGCGGCGTCGACCGCCTCGCAGGTCACCCCGACCCGGGCGGCCCGCACCGCCTGCTCCTGGGCTTCGAAGAGCACCTCGTAGAGGTCGACCAGGTCGGCCGGCGGCTCGCCGACCACGAAGGTGCGGGTGATGTCGGAGCAGTAGCCGGCCATGGTGCCGCCGAAGTCGCAGACGACCGAGTCGCCCACCTCCACGACCCGTTCTCCCGGCTCGTGGTGGGGGCTGGCGGCGTTGGGCCCGGAGGCCACGATGGCGAAGTTGGCCCGCTCGTGGCCGCCCTCGAGCATCCGCTCGACGAGCTCCCGGGAGATGTCGGCCTCGGTCCGGCCGGCGAAGGGCCGGTCCCGCATGGCCAGTGCCACGGCGTCGACGACCCGGGCGGCGGCCCGGAGCGCGTCGACCTCGGCGGCGTCCTTCTGCGCCCGCAGCGGGCCCGTGACCCGGGAGGCGGGCACGAACGCCGTCTGTGGGAGGGCCTCCTGGAGGCCGAGCAGGAACGTCGCCCACGTCCGGTCACCGATGGCGGCCCGGGCGGGGCGGCCGGCG
The DNA here is from genome assembly GCA_963786495.1 of uncultured bacterium. GTDB lineage: Bacteria > Actinomycetota > Thermoleophilia > Solirubrobacterales > 70-9 > JALZKA01. Next base: position 32,905 of record CAWAZL010000004.1, read on the forward strand.
AGGCGGGCGACGATGGCCACCGGGTCCTCCGTCTCGCCCCAGGGCCGGACGGTGAAGGCGTCGGGCCGCTCCTCGACCCGGGGGGCCTCGAGCGCCGGCACGACCAGCGTGGCATCGCCGGCCCGGGGCAGCACCAGCATGGTGAGCCGTTCCAGCGGCATGGCGGTGTAACCGGTGAAGTACGGCAGGTCGGCGCCGACGGACAGCAGCAGCACGTCGACGCCGAGCTCTTCCATCCGGCGGCGGGCCCGGGCGATCCGCTCCTCGAACATCACCCGAAGGCTACCGGCCGGTGCACAAAACGCTGGTTTCGGACACGGCCGGGCCGGGTACTGGGCCTTCGTCGCCGCGTCTTTTGCTCCTTTCTCACGGCGACCGCGCGAGAGGGAGCAGGCCAGTGCCGGGGCCTGCTCCCTCTCTTCGCGTTCGGGCACAGCGAACCTCGGCTAGGGCACGACCTCGACCGAGCCCGTCATGTACGGGTGGATCCCGCAGACGTACTGTAGGTCCCCGGCTGGCCATAGGTGATGGAGAAGGTGTCGCCCTTGTCCATCGACGGGCTCACCGGCGTGGCCAGCGGGCTGAGTGTCCTTGATGTCGTGGATGCTGCTGTCGGCGTTGGTCCAGGTGACCTTGGTGCCCGGCTTCACGACGACCTTCTGAGGCTTGAACTCGAAGTTGGCGATGCGGATGGCACCCGGACCGGCGTCGCGTTCCGCCATCCGGCGGCTTCGCCTCCTTGTCGCCCGCCGCCGCCACACCCCCGAGAGCGAGAACGGCCACCAGCCCCGCCGTCAACGATGTACCGAGCCGCCGCCGCATCACCCGGCCACCACCTGGTCGGCGGCCGCCGGCGTCGGCCGCACTCGACCGCCCGCTTGGCGTGGTAGCTGGAACGGACCAGCGGGCCGGATTCGACGTGGGCGAAGCCGAGGCTCTCGGCGTAGGCGCCGAGGGCGGCGAACTCGTCGGGGTGCCACCAGCGGGCCACCGGCAGGTGCAGGTCCGATGGGCCGCAGGTACTGGCCGACGGTCAGGATGTCGACGCCGACCGCCCGGAGGTCGGCGATGGCGCCCGCGGACCTCGTGCGGGCTCCTCCCCCATCCCGAGGATGATGCCCGACTTCGTGGTGAGCCCGGCGGCCTTGGCCCGGGCCAGCACGCCGAGGGAGCGGGCGTAGCCGGCCGACGGGCGGGCGGCCCGCTGCAGGCGGGCGACGGTCTCCAGGTTGTGGTTGAGGACGTCGGGCCGGGCGTCGAAGATCGCCTGGAGGGCGTCGGCGTCGCCCCGGCAGTCGGGGATCAGCACCTCGATGGTGGTCTGCGGGGTCCGGGCCCGCACGGCCGCGATGGTGGCGGCGAAGCCGGACGCGCCGCCGTCGGGCACGTCGTCGCGGGCCACGCTGGTGATCACGGCGTGGGCCAGACCCATGCGGGCGACCGCCTCCGCCACCCGGGCCGGCTCCTCGGGGTCGAGCGGCAGGGGCCGGCGGGTGTCGACGAGGCAGAAGCCGCAGGCCCGGGTGCACCGGTCGCCGAGGATCATGAAGGTGGCCGTGCGGTCGGCCCAGCACTCGTAGATGTTGGGGCAGCCGGCCTCCTCGCACACCGTGTGGAGGTCGAGGCCCCGCATCAGGTTCTTCAGCTCGCGGTACTCGCCGCCGAGCCGGGCCCTGACCTTCATCCACTCCGGCCGCCGCCCCTCGACCTCCTCGGTGACCCCGGCCTCCGCCCGCCGCCGGATCAGCCGGACGGGCGTCGCCCCGGGAGGTGCGGCCCGCCGCCCGATCTCCACGAATTGGCGTTCCTCACCGAGCTCATCCCGCGGTGAGGAACGCCGGTTCGGATTCGCACGCCCGCAACCGGCCGCAGCCCGTTCTGGCGTTCGCTTTCCGCCGTATCGGCGGTAGAAGAACGCCGGTTCGAGGTCGGCTGGAGCGTGAAGGCGGAGAGGTCCGACGGCGTGCTCCCGCCAGACGACGTCCTGGCGGTCGAGTTCGGCGGCGGGGGCGAACTCGTCGGCGAAGCGGGCGACGACCGCGTCGACGACCGTGCGCATCTCGACGGGCGGCCCAGGAGGCGGGCCATCGACGTGACGCCGCGGTCGCGGATCCCGCAGGGGACGATGTGGCCGAACATCGCCAGGTCGGGGTCGACGTTGAGGGCGAAGCCGTGCATGGTCCGGCCCCGCGTGACCTTCACGCCGATGGCGGCGATCTTCTCTGCACCGCCCCCGGCACCGCCGGCGTCGGGGCCCACACCCCGGTCAGGCCCTTCTCCACGCCGGCCTCGACGCCGAGGTCGGCCAGGGCGGCGATCAGCACCGCCTCCAGGCGGCGGACGTATGCGACGACGTCGCGCAGCCCGTCCCGCCACTCGGGCAGCGTCACGATCGGATAGCCGACGAGCTGGCCGGGGCCGTGGTAGGTGATGTCGCCGCCCCGGTCGGCGCGGCTCGAGATCGGCGCCGACGTCGGCCGGCGGCACCAGCAGGTGCTCGGTGTGGGCCTGCCGGCCGAGCGTGTAGACGTGCGGATGCTCGAGCAGCAGCAGGTAATCGTCCGGAGCGCGCCGGCCGTGCGAGGGCACGCTGGAGGCGCGAGGGCCTCCCGGTAGCGGGACCCGCCCGAGCCAGCGGGCCCGAAGCAGCCGCCTGTCACGCCAGCTCCGCCTCCCAGTCGCGGGTCTCGATGATCTCCGGATCGTGCGGAGGAACTTCGAGGCGTAGGCGCCGTCGATGGCCCGGTGGTCCCAGCTCATGGCCATCGTGCCCACGGGGTGGATGGCGATCGAGTCGCCGGCCGGCGTCTCCACCACCACCGGCCGCTTCTTGACGCCGTCGGTGGAGAGGATGGCCACCTGGGGCTGGTTGATGATCGGCGCCGAGATCAGCGTGCCGTAGGGACCGGGGTTGGTGATGGTGAACGTCCCGCCGGTCACGTCGTCGGGGGTCAGCTTCTTGTTGCGGGCCCGCTCGGCGAGGTCGCGGATCTCCCGGGACAGCTGGCGGAGCCGCTTGCCCTCGGCGTTCTTGATGACGGGGACGATGAGGCCGCGCTGGTCGAGGTCGACGGCGATGCCGAGGTTCACGTAGTGGTGGACGGTCAGCTGGTCCTCGCCCACGCTGGCGTTGAGGTGCGGGAACTCGGCCGAGGGCGTCGCACACCGCCCGGGCCACGAACGGCAGGTAGGTGAGGGAGAAGCCCTCCTTCTCCTTCCACTCCGGCCGGTGGGCGGCGCGGGCCCGCGTCGACGGCGTGGAAGTCGACCTCCACGGCGGTGAGCACGTGGGGCGAGGTGTGCTTGGAGCGCACCATGTGCTCGGCCGTCCGGCGGCGCATGTTGTCGAACGGGACGACCTCGTCGCCGCCGGCCCGGGCGGCGGGCCCGGCGGCTGGGCGGCCGCCGGGGCCGGAGCCGACGGAGCGGCACCGGAGCGGGAGCGCGACGGAGCTGCCGCCTGGGCGGCGGCGCGGCTGGCGGGTGGCGCCGCCCTGGCGGTCGATGTAGGCGAGGACGTCGCTGCGGGTGACCCGCCCGCCTTCGCCCGTGCCCGGGATCTGGCGCGGGGTCGAGGTTGTGCTCGGTGATCAGCCGGCGCACGACCGGCGACAGCAGCATCCCGGCGAACCGTGGCCGTTCCCGCTCTCCGGGCCGGCGGCGGCGGCGCCGGTCGGGACTGCCTTCTCGCGGCTCGGCCGCGGCCACGGCGGCTCCGGCGCGGGCGTCCGGCAGGCTCGCCGCTTCGGAGCCGCCGGTCGCCCCGCCGCCGGAGCTTCCGGCGCCTCGGCACGGGCGGCCTCGACCGTCTCGACCGCCTCGACCGGTTCGGGTTCGGCTTCGGTGCCTCGGCGGCGGGCGCCTCGGCCTGGGCCGGCTCGGCTCCTCGGCCTGGGCCGGCTCGGCCTCGGCCGGCGCGTCCGCCTCGGCGGGCTGGGCGCCGCCGCCACCGCCGTCGCCCGCCGGGCGGGGCGTCGCCCAGCACGGCCAGGCGGGTGCCGACCGGGACCGTCTCGCCCTTCGGGCACCAGGATCTCGACCAGGTATCCGCCGCCGGCGGCCGGCACCTCGGAGTCGACCTTGTCGGTGGACACCTCGAAGATCAGCTCGTCGGGGGCGACCTGGTCGCCGACCTGCTTCAGCCACCGGGTGACCGTCCCCTCGGTGACCGTCTCGCCCAGCTGGGGCATGGTGATGTCCACTGTGATGCTCCTTGCTTCGTACGAACGGTCTAGCCGTGCAGGCTGCGACCGGTGAGGGAGAGGGCGGTCTCGCCGAAGACCTCCGACAGCGTCGGGTGGGGATGCACGAAGGCGGCCACCTCTTCGGGCAGCGCCTCCCAGTTGACGGCCAGGTAGCCCTCGGCCAGCAGCTCGGTGGCCCACGGCCCGGCGATGTGCACGCCGAGGATCGGGCCGCCCTTCTCGGCCACGACCTTCACGATCCCGTCCGACTCGCCGATGATCAGCGCCCGGCCGTTGCCCATGAACCGGTGGGTCGAGGTGTGGATGTCGTAGCCCTTCTCCTTGGCCTGGGCCTCGGTGAGGCCGCAGAAGGCGACCTCGGGGTGGCAGTAGATCCCCCACGGCACCTTGCCGTAGTCCATGGGCACGACGGGCTCGCCGAGGATCGCCTTGATGGCGATGATCGCCTCGGCGAAGCCGACGTGGGCCAGCTGCGGCGTGGCCACGAGGTCGCCGACGGCGTAGACGCCGGGCACCGACGGTGCGCATCAGGCCGTCGACCGTCACGAAGCCCCGCTCGTCGACCTCGACGCCCGAGCCGTCGAGCCCGATGTCGCTCCGACCGGGGGCCGCGCCCGACGCTGACCACCACGAGGTCGACGGCCAGTTCGCTCGTCGCCCTTGCCGGCGTCGTAGCGGACGACGACGCCCCCACCGTCGGCCCGTTGCGCTCGGCGCCGGTGACCTTGACGCCGGTCTCGACCTTGATGCCCCGCTTCTTGAACGCCTTCACGACGACGTCGGCGGCGTCCTTGTCGACGCCGGTCAGGATCTGGGGCAGCGCCTCGAGGACGGTGACGTCGCTGCCGACGTCGCCCAGGAACGAGGCGAACTCGCAGCCGATGGCGCCGCCGCCGATGACCGCCACCCGGGCCGGCACCTCGTCGATGTTGAGGACGTGGTCGGAGCTGAGGATCCGCTCGCCGTCGAAGTCGAACCCCGGGAGGCTGCGGGGGCTCGACCCGGTGGCCAGCACCAGCGCCTTGGTGCCGGTGATCTCGGTGCCGCCATCACCGGAATCGGCGTCGACCCGGAGGGTGCGGGCGGCGGCGTCGACCACGCGTGCCCGTCCCGTTGAACGATCGTGACCTTGCGGCCCTTGAGCACCGACTCGAGACCCTTGGTCAGCTGGTCGATCGATCTGCTGCTTGCGCTGCTGCGACACGGACAGGTCGAGGACGGGCTGGCCCGCCTCCACGCCGAACTCCTTGGCCCCGGCCACGGTGCGCAGGACCTCGGCGGTCTGCAGCAGCTCCTTGGCCGGGATGCAGCCCCGGTGCAGGCACGTGCCGCCGACCCGGGCCTCTTCGATCATCCCGATCGACAGCCCGGCCGCCGCGCCGTAGAGGGCGGCGGCATACCCGCCGGGCCCGCCACCGAGGATGACGACATCGAATTCCTGCGCCACGAGACCTCCTCGAGCAATACGCTCCAGCTCTCGAAGCATAGGGCCGGGGAAACCCCTACCCCGCCTCGACCTCACGAACGCCAGTTCGTCGCTCTGGGCATTCCGCTCGGGAGTCGGGCGACACCGCTCCCCCACCTTGCCGATCTCACCCCGGGGAGCCACCATGGCTATCGATGAACGCGCCCGCCACCAGCTCTATCTGCGCCTCGAGGAACACCTCGGCGCCGAGGCGGCCACGACCCTGATGGAACACCTCCCGCCCACCGGCTGGGCCGACGTCGCCACCAAACGCGACCTCGACCACCTCCGGACGACCGTCTCGAAGACGGATCTCGACCGACACGCGACTCACCGGGCGGACGCCGATTCGAGAGCCGAGTCAGTTCGACTCGACAAGGCGATGCGCTCGACCTTCACACCGTCGATGCTCGCATACCGCGATCGCCACGTGGCCATGCCGCATCGCCGCGGCGTTCGCGGCCGCCCGAGTTGCGCTGAGACTCAGCGGGCCATCAGGAGCTGGATGGCGGAGGCGGCCAGGATCACCAGGCCGGTGACCAGGGCGGCGATGATCAGGTAGCGGGTGCTCATGGCGGGTCCATGATCCCTCGGATCGGCCGCCGGGGCCGCAATCGCCGGGGTCCGGAGGAGGCGGGTAGGCTGGCGGGCGTCGCAGGGGAGTCCGGCGGACCGGGCTGAGAGGTGGGTGGAGGCCCACGACCCTCGAACCTGATCCCGTTCATACGGGCGGAGGGAGCGCCACATGCCGACCACGATGCCCGATGTCCTCCGCAAGACCCGCTGGTGATCGCCGGGCGGGCCTTCTCGTCCCGGCTGCTGCTGGGGACGGGCAAGTTCCCGTCGTCGGCGGTGATGGGCGCCGCCGCCCGGGCGGCGGGGTCGGAGATCGTCACCGTCGCCCTGCGGCGGGTCGACCTCGACGCCGGCGAGGACGACGACATCCTCGGCGGCCCTCGACACCGACGAGATCCTCATCCTCACCAACACGTCGGGGGCGGTCGACGCCGACGAGGCGGTGCGCCTGGCCCGCCTGGCCCGGGCCGCCGGGCTGCCGGAGTGGATCAAGCTCGAGGTGACCCCCGACCCCCGCTACCTCCTGCCCGACCCCGTCGAGACCCTGAAGGCCGCCGAGCGGCTGGTGGCCGAAGGGTTCGTGGTGCTGCCCTACATCAACGCCGATCCGGTCCTGGCCAAGCGCCTGGAGGAGGCCGGCTGCGCCACGGTCATGCCGCTCGGGTCGTGGATCGGCTCGAACCAGGGCCTGCGGGCCCGGGCCGGGATCGAGATCATCGTCGAGCAGGCCCTGGTGCCGGTGGTGGTCGACGCCGGCATCGGCGCGCCGTCCCACGCCGCCGAGGCGCATGGAGATCGGCGCCGACGCCGTGCTCGTCAACACCGCCATCGGCACCGCCGCCGACCCGGTGGCCATGGCCGCCGCCTTCCGCCTCGCCGTCGCGGCCGGCCGGGCCGGCTACCGGGCCGGCCTCCCCGCCGCCCGCACCGCCGCCGAGGCCTCCTCGCCGCTGACCGGCTTCCTCGACGCGCCGCCGGTCGCGCCGTACCCGTGACGCCGCACCGGCGGCTCACGGCGTCCTGACGGTGCACCACCGGCGCATCGCCCACGCCGGTGTCCGGTCGCCGCGCCGTCGACGGGCCCGTGACCACGGCATCCCGCGCGACCGGCCCGACGGTCCCGAGGGCACGGCGGCCGCCGATCTGCTGGCCGTCGACCTCGCCGCGCTGCGGCCGCACGCCGCCGGCGCCACCGCCGGCGACGTCGACCGGGCGCTGGGCCGGCCAGCGGCGGGACCTGGCCGACTTCGCCGCCCTCCTCTCCGACGGCCGCCGGCGCGCGCCTCGAGGACATGGCCGGCCTCGCCCGGGCCACGACCCTGCGCCGCTTCGGGCGGACCATGCACCTCTTCGCCCCGCTCTACCTGTCCAACGAGTGCGTCAGCGTCTGCACCTACTGCGGGTTCTCGGCCGGCAACGACATCGCCCGCCGCACGCTCACGCCCCGACGAGGTCGCCGCCGAGGGCCGGGCCCTGGTCGAGCGGGGCTTCCGCCACCTGCTCCTCGTGGCCGGCGAGCACGCCCGGATCGTGTCGAAGGGCTACCTGCGGGACTGCGTCGCCGCCCTCGCCCCGGTCGTGCCGCAGGTGTCGCTCGAGGTGCAGGTGTGGGACACCGCCACCTACCGGGGCCTCGTCGGCCGCCGGCGCCGACGGCCTCGTCGTCTACCAGGAGACGTACGACCGCTCGACCTACGCCGCCGTCCACCGCCTGGGCAAGAAGCGCAACTACGACTGGCGCCTGGCCGCTCCCGACCGGGGCGCCGAGGCCGGGCATGCGCCGGCTGGGGATCGGCGCCCTGTTCGGCCTCCACGACGACTGGCGGTCGGAGGCCCTGGCGGTGGCGGCCCACGCCCGGGCCCTGCTGCGGCGCTGGTGGCGGGTCGAGGTGACGGTCTCGCTCCCCCGCCTGCGGCCCTGCGCCGGCGCCCCGAGCCCGCCCGGCACCCTCGACGACCGCCACTTCGTGCAACTCCTGTGTGCCCTGCGCCTGCTGCTCCCCGATGTGGGCCTTGTGCTCTCGACCCGGGAGGCGCCCGCGTTCCGGGACGCCGTGATCCCCCTCGGCGTGACCCACCTCTCGGCCGGGTCCCACACCGAGCCCGGGCGGCTACACCGGCCCGTCCGACGCCGAGCCCCAGTTCTCGGTGGCCGACGAGCGCACCCCGGCCGAGGTGGCCGCCGCCCTGCGGGCGGCGGGCTACGACCCGGTCTGGAAGGACTGGCAGCGCTCCTGACCGGCGCCCGGGCCAGCGTCACCGGACTGCACGCAGCCCACGGCCTAGGCTCACCCTCGATGGATCCGCGGAAGCTGTTGGAGGGGCGGAGCAACCCTCTTCCGGAAGGGACCCTGGCCGTCGGCGCCGGGTTGATCGTCAGCGGGATCACCTCCTACGTGTTCCTCGCCATCTCGGCCCGCGCCCTCGGCCCGGAGCGCTACGCCCCCCTCGGCGTGCTGTGGGCCCTGACCTACGTGGTGTGCCCCGGCGTCTTCCTGCCCCTCGAACAGGAGGTCGGCCGGGCGCTGTCCTCCCGGCGGGCCAAGGGCCTCGGCGGCGGGCCGCTCATCCGCCGGGCGACGCTGGCCGGCGGCGTGGCCGCCGCCGTGCTCATCGCCGTGACCGCCGCCACCGGCCCGCTGTCGGTTCCCCACCTCTTCGACGACAAGGTCCTCCTGCTGGTGGCGCTGATGGTGGCGCTGGCGGGCTACTACGTCGAGTTCCTCGTCCGCGGCATCCTCTCGGGCAACGGCCGGTTCGGGCCCTACGGCGTGATCCTCGGCGCCGAGGCCTTCCTGCGGATGGTCGCCTGCGCCGCGCCTGGCCGTCATCGGCGTCGACACGGTCGGGCCCTACGGGGTCCTGGTCGGCCTCTCGCCCGTCGCTCGCCACCCTGATCGGGGCGGGCCGGCAACGGAACCTCGTCACGCCCGGGGCCCGACGCGCCGTGGTCCGAGCTGTCGACCGCCCTCGGCTTCCTGCTGGCCGGGTCGGTCATGGCCCAGCTGCTGGTGAACGCCGGCGTCTTCGCCGTGCAGATCCTGGCCGACGACGCCCAGAAGGGCCCCGGGGCGTCGCCGGCCGGTTCCTCAACGGGCTGATCATCGCCCGGATCCCGCTCTTCATGTTCCAGGCCGTGCAGGCCGCCCTGCTGCCGAAGCTGGCCCACCTGGCCGGGGCCGGCCGCCACGCCGACTTCCGCACCGGTCTCAAACGCCTCCTGGCCGTCGTGGTCGCCATCGGCGTCGCTGGCCACCGTCACCGCCTTCGCCATCGGGCCGTTCGTGGTGACGACCCTCTTCGGCGAGGGGTTCCGGCTGTCCCACACCGACCTCGGCTACCTGGCCGCCGCCAGCGCCATCTACATGCTGGCCCTGGCGCTGGCCCAGGCCCTCATCGCCCTGGCCAACTACAGCCGGGTCGTGCTCGGCTGGGGCTCCGGCCTCGTCGTGTTCACCATCGTCACCGCCCTGGGCAGCGACCTCCTCCCCCGGGTCGAGCGGGGCTTCCTGGCCGGTTCCATCGCCGCGGCCATCGTGATGGCGGTGGCGGTCCAGCAGCCTCCTGTCCCGGGGGGGCCGGCGCCGCACGACGCCGAGGAGCTCCTCGAGGCCGGCCACCAGCTCCCGATCGAGCCATGAGCGAGCGACTCGGCGAGAGTCATGCCGCGCCGACGCACCCCCGGTCGTCGAGCCGGTGGTGGCCCTCCCGTCGACGCCCCCGCTCGTCGAGCGCCCGGTCCGCCGGTCGTCGAGCGCGGCCGGCTGGAAGCACACGCTGCCCGGCGGCCTGCTGCGGGCCGCCCGGCCCCGGCAGTGGGTCAAGAACGTCCTCGTCTTCGCCGCTCCCGGGGCGGCCGGCCTCTCGATCACCCCCGAGAACGTCCTGCCCGTCCTCGGCGCCTTCGCCGCCTGGTGCCTCGTCTCGAGCGGCACCTACCTCGTCAACGACGCCACTCGACGTCGAGGCCGACCGCCTCCACCCCCGCAAGCGGCTGCGGGCCGTCGCCGCCGGCGTCGTCCCGGTCGGCACCGCCCGGTGGTCGGCGTCGGCCTCCTGGTCGTCGGCGCCGGCGCCCCCGCCGCCTGGGGCGCCCCCGGGGTCACCGGGCTCCTCGCCCTCTACGCCGCCATCACCCTCTCCTACAGCCTGTGGCTGAAGGAGATCGCCATCATCGACCTCGCCGCCGTGGCGTCGGGGTTCGTGCTGCGGGCCATCTCCGGCGGCGTCGCCGCCGACGTGCCGATCTCCGACTGGTTCCTGATCGTGGCGTCGTTCGGGTCGCTGTTCATCGTGGCCGGGAAGCGCCACGCCGAGCACGTCGACCTGCGGGAAGGGCGCGGCGCCCACCGGGCCACGCTCGAGGAGTACTCGCTCGAACTTCCTCGGCTACGTGCGGTCGGTGTCGTCGGGCGTGGCCATCGCCGCCTACTGCCTGTGGGCGTTCGAGAAGGCCAAGGTGGCCGGCGTCCCGGTCCTGTTCCAGCTGTCGATCATCCCCTTCGTCATGGCCATCCTCCGCTACGCCCTCCTCCTCGACGCCGGGCGGGGCGGGGCCCCCGAAGAGGTCGTGCTCGGCGACCGCACCCTGCAGATCCTCGGCCTGGTCTGGGTGGGGCTGTTCGCCGCCGGCGTCTATGCCGCCTGCTAGCGGCGCCGACGCCCGCGCCCTGCTGTCCGGCTGGGGCCGGACGGCCCCCACCGCCGCCGACGTGCGGCCGCGTCGAGCACGCCGACGACGCCGACGGCGCGCTGGCCGCCGCCGCCGGCCCGGGGCGTCATCGCCCGGGGCCTCGGCCGCAGCTACGGCGACGCCGCCCAGAACGCCGGCGGCGTCGTGCTCGACGGCACCGGCCTCGACCGCATCGAGGCCGTCGACCTCGCCGCCGGCACCGTCACCGCCGGCGGGGGCGTGAGCCTCGACCGGCTCATGCGGACCCTCGTGCCCCTGGGCTGGTTCCCGGCCGTCACGCCGGGGACCCGCCACGTCACCGTCGGGCGGCGCCATCGCCGCCGACATCCACGGCAAGAACCACCATCGGGACGGGAGCTTCGCCGAGCACGTCGCGTCGCTGACGCTGGCCGCCCCGGCCGGACGGTTCGACCTCGACCCCAAGGGCGACGCCGACGACTCCGAACGCCGGGACCTGTTCTGGGCCACCGCCGGCGGGATGGGCCTGACCGGGGTCGTGACCTCGGCCACGCTGCGGCTCACCCCGGTCGAGACGTCGCGCATCCGGGTCGACACCGAACGGGCCGCCGACCTCGACGACGCCCTGGCCCGCATGGAGTCGGGCGACGACGGCTACCGCTACTCGGTGGCCTGGATCGACTGCCTGGCCCGGGGCCGGACCCTCGGCCGGTCGGTGCTGACCCGGGGCGACCACGCCGCCGCTCGACGACCTGCCGGCCGGCCGAACGCCGCCCCGAGCGGGCGCTGGCCTTCGGCCCCGCGCGAGCGGCTGTCGGCCCCGCCGTGGGTGCCGCCCGGGCTGCTCAACCGCCTGTCGGTCCGGGCCTTCAACGAGCTCTGGTTCCGCAAGGCGCCCCGGCACGAGCGGGGCCGGATCGTGCCGCTGCACGCCTTCTTCCACCCCCTCGACGGCGTCGGCGGGCTGGAACCGCATCTACGGTCCGCGGGGGTTCGTGCAGTACCAGTTCGTCGTGCCCTTCGGGCCGACGGGCGAGCGGCGCTGCGCACGGCCGTCGAGCGGCTCAGCGCGGCCGGCGCCGCCTCGTTCCTGGCCGTGCTCAAGCGTTTCGGCGCCGCCGACCCCGGGGCCGCTGTCGTTCCCCGCCCCGGGCTGGACCCTGGCCCTCGACATCCCGGCCGCCGCGCCCGGGCCTGGCCGGGCTCCTCGACGGGCTCGACGAGCTGGTCGCCGCGGCCGGCGGGCGGGTCTACCTGGCCAAGGACGCCCGCCTGCGGCCCGAGCTGCTGCCGGCCATGTACCCCCGGCTGGCCGAGTGGCGGGCGGTGCCGGCGCGCGGGCCGACCCGCAGCGGGTCCTGCGCTCCGACCTCGCCCGGCGCCTCCGACTCACTCGAGGAAGGAGCACCATGAACGACGCCCTGGGATCCCCGCAGTCCGTCCTCCTCCTCGGCGGCAGCTCCGAGATCGGCCTGGCCATCACCCGCCGGCTGGTGCGAGCGCCGGGCCAGGACGGTCGTGCTGGCCGGCCGCGACCCCGAGGCGCTCAAGCCGGCCGCCGACGACCTGCGCGGCCGCCGGCGCCGAGACCGTCGACGTCGTCGCCTTCGACGCCCTGGCCACCGAGGCCACGACGCCTTCGTCGACGACGTCTTCAGCCGCCACGGCGACTTCGACCTCGTGCTCCTCGCCTTCGGCGTCCTCGGCGACCAGGAGCAGGCCGAGCGCGACACGGAGGCGGCGCTGGCCGTGCTGCGGACCAACTTCGTCGGCGCCGCCTCGGTCGCCCTGCCCGTCGCCCGCCGGCTCCGGGCCCAGGGCCACGGCACGCTGCTGGTGCTGTCGTCGGTGGCCGGCGAGCGGGCCCGGCGGGCCAACTTCGTCTACGGCTCCTCCAAGGCCGGGCTCGACGCCTTCTGCCAGGGCCTCGGCGACAGCCTGGTGGGGACCGGCGCCCGGGTGGTCGTCGTCCGGCCCGGGTTCGTCCACACGAAGATGACCGCCGGACGGGCCCCGGCGCCGCTGTCCACGACGCCCGAGGCGGTGGCCGACGCCGTCGTCGGGGGCCTGGAGAAGGGGTCGGAGACGATCTGGGCGCCGCCGGCGCTGCGGTTCGTGATGAGCGGCATGCGCCACCTGCCCCGGCCGCTGTGGCGGCGAATCAAGGAATGAGCGGCGAGGCGCCGCCGCTGGCCGCCTTCGACCTCGACGGCACCCTGACCCGGCGGGACACGCTGCTGCCGTTCCTGCACCGGGCCGTCGGGCGGGACCGGACCTACCGGGCCCTGCTCGCCTCGTCGCTCCCGCTGGCCCGGGCGGCGGCGTTCGGCGGCGCCCACCGGGACGGGGCCAAGGCCGCCGTTCCTCCGGGGCGTGCTGGCCGGCGTGCCCCTGGACGGCGCTGGCCGAGGCGGCCGAGGTCGTACGCCGACCACGTCGTGGCCAACGGGCTGCGGCCCGACGTGCGGGACCGGGTCGACTGGCACCGGGAGCGAGGGCCACGAGCTCGTGCTGGTCTCGGCGTCGCCCGAGCTGTACGTGACCCCGATCGGCCGCCGGCTCGGCTTCGACGCCGTGCTCGCCACCCGGCTCGAGGTCGACGCCGACGGCCGGCTCACCGGCCGGCTGCTCGGGGCCAACTGCCGGGGGCCGGAGAAGGTGGTGCGGCTGCGGGAGTGGCGGCGTGAGGGACTGGCCATGGCCTACGCCTACGGCGACAGCGCCGGCGATCGGGAGATGCTCGACCTGGCGGTGACGGCCGTGCGGGTGGGTCGACGCCCGTCGACTACGGGATTCGCCGAGCATTGACCGAAGCCGAGCCCGGCCCCCGGTCGGCCTTGGCGAGGGTGGTGCTGTTCAGCCTCGTCTTCGTGGTGCATGTGACGAGCCCGAACGTGATCGTGTCCGACTCCCGCCGTTCGTTGGCGGTGGCCGAGAGCATGGTGCACCGGCGAACGATCAGCATCGACCAGCTCCGCGACCGGGTCGACCCCACCGATTACGACGTCGTCACGCACGACGGTCATCTCTACCCGCTGTTCCCCTGGGGCGCAGCGTTGTTCGCGGTCCCCAGCGTGATCGCCTACGACATCGGTGGCGCTCTCGGCTGGTGGCCGGGGACCGACGCCAGGGTGGCGCAAGCGGGCAGCGACTGGCCGGCCCAGGTGTTCGTGGCCAGCGCCCTGGTGGCAGCCACCGCGCTGGTCATCCACCAGATCGCCCTGCTCGAACTCGCCGTCCTGAGCCGCCGTCACCGCCGGCGCCTGGCCCTGCTCTGCGCCCTGGCGTTCGCCTTCGGGACGGCGGCCTGGTCGACAGCCAGTCGCTCGATGTGGCAACACGGCCCGTCGATGTTGTTCCTGAGCCTGGCCGGCCTGATCGCATTGCGGTCACGCCACCGGCCGGAAGCCGTCCGCTGGCTCGGCCTGCCGCTGGCCGCGGCGTACGTGGTGCGACCCACCAACGCCATCCCGCTCGTCGCCTTCGGGCTGTGGACGGTTCTCTGCCGCCGCAGGCAGGCGCTGTGGTTCGGCGCCGGGGCGACCGCCGTGCTGTTGCCCTTCGTCGCCGTGAACCTGGCGACCTACGGTTCGCTGCTGCCGCCCTACTACGCCGCCCAACGGCTCGGGAACACACCGCATTTCTTCGAGGCGTTGGCCGGCAACCTGGTGAGCCCTGGACGCGGGCTGGTCCTGTTCAGCCCGGTCCTGACCTTGGCCGTGGCGGGCTTCGTCCTGAAGCTGCGGGCGAGAAAGCTTGAGGGACTCGATCTCGTCCTCGCCGCTTGTGGCGGCGGCCACTGGGTGGCGATTTCGTCCTTTCCGCGTTGGTGGGGTGGCGACGCTTATGGACCGCGGTTCTTCTCGGACGTGGTGCCGTTCTTGGTGGCGCTGAGCCTGCCCGTCGTCCTGTGGCTGGCGACGGCAGCGCCGGGGCTCCGCCGGGCCGTGGCCGCCGGCACGTGCTCGGCACTGCTGGCCGTGAGCGTCGCGATCAACTTCGCCGGTGCCTACCTGCCGTCGACGTGGTGCTGGAACGTCGTTCCCGCCAACTTCGACGTCCGCCCGGAGCGGCTGTGGTCGTGGCGGGACCCGCAGTTTCTGCGGCGCGATGGCGCCATCGTCCGGGCCGCCGTGGTGAAGCACGGATGCCCCGTCACGGAACCTTCCACACGATGACGGTGCCGTCGTCGGCGAGGACCGGCAAGCGGAGCCGGCTCAGATAATCAAACGCCGCAGCTCGCGGCCGGTCGCGGTGGTAGACGACGTAGCCGATGCCCTGCGCTCGCAGGTCGGCGGCGCTGAAGGTCGCCGGAGGATGGGCTTCGCCGGTGGGCCGACCGGCGGGCAGCGGCTGATAGATGGTGGGTTCAGCGTCGGTCTGGAATCCGAGCAGCTGGTCGTAGACCGGGAGCCGCTGGAGCTGGTCCAGCTTCCGTTGCGGGTAGCGGGGCAGAACGCCGTTGACCATCGGCTTGCCGTGCCCGGTGGCGTAGTGGAGGAAGACGGAATGGTCCCCGTCCCACTCGCCGTAGTTGCCGTAGCCGGTGTGCCATTGGAGCGGGATCTCGAGGACGGCACCCCGGCCCGGGTCGGCCGCCAGCGCCCGGTAGGCGGCGGGGACAGCCGCCGGCAGCGTGGTGGTGGTCGACTTCGGCAGCGACTCGGCCAGCATCAGCACGAGAGCGACCGCGGCCAGGGCGAGGCCCACGGCCCGGTGGCGGCGTTCGATCCGGGTGAGGGCCAGCGCCGCCAGCACCGCCAGCGCCAGCACGGCCACGACGGCGAAGCGCCCCGGAGCCCGCACGCCGCTGACGATCGGGACCGCCCGCAATGCCAGGTACGGCAGCGGCACGCTGAACGAGCGGAGGAACCGGTGGTAGTTGTCGCCCGTCCACCCGTTGACCTGCAGGAACGGCCCGAGGGATAGGACGAAGAACGCCCCGAACAGCACCACCCACAGGCCACGCCGGCGCCGCCCACCCCAGACCGCCCCGGCGGCGGCCAGGGTGAGCAGGGTCCACGTCGGGAAGATCCGGCGCTCGCCCACGGTGGCGTTGTCGACAACGCCGGTGACCATGTCGGGGAGGAAGCGGCGCTGCTCAGGCGGTGCGATCCACGACACGACGTCGGCCGCGAGGACGTCGGCGCCACCCCAGCCGGGGACGCCGTCGAGTTCGTTGTGCTGGAGGTCGTGGGCCATGGCCACCAAAAGTGGCAGCGTCAGGACACCGGCCACGGCCACCGCCTGCCCGAGTGCCGTCAACACCGGCCGCGTCAGGGTGTCGCGCCAGCGCCAGGCGGCGATCAGTACCGCGGCGATGGCCAGGAAGGCGCTGTAGTAACTGTCGCTCCACCAGGCGACGGCGGCCACCACCCCCAAGAGCGCGGCCCGGCCCCGGGTCGGCCGGTCGTAGAGCCGGAGCAGCGCGAGCAGGCCGAATGGCAGCAGCTCGGTATGATTGAGGTTGAAATGCGCGGCGATGTGATCAAGCCGGTAGGGGGTGAAAGCGAAGGCGGCGCCGGCCACGAAGGCCGGGCCGGCGGTTGCCCCGACGTGCAACGCCAGGAGATAGGTGCCGAGCGCCGAGAGGACGACAGCTGACAGCTGGACGAGGTTCGCCGCCACCGCCAGCCCGAGGATCCGTTGCACCGGCCACGACAGCAGGTTGACCGGCGCCAGGATGGTGTCGAAGCCGAGGTTGGCCCCCAGGGGATGGAAGACCGCTCCGGTGTGGAACGGGTTGTGCCCTCCGAGCAGCCTCCGGGGGAACGACCACATGTTCCACAGGAAGAACGACCCGTCGCCGGCGTCGGCCAGGATCCGGGTGGACAGGTTGGCCACCACCGGCCAGTACACGGCCGCGGTCAGAGCCAAGAAACCGATGGTGGCCACCGTGTGAGGCGAGGCGACGACCCGCCGCCAGTGCTGGCTCGAGTCGCCCATGGTGCGCCGCAGTGTACCGTCCGTCGGCCGAGGGCCCCGGGATGACAGGATCCCTGGATGCCCGCCGGGCACACCCCCCATCACTGGCGGTCGGCCGTCATGTTCGCCGGTCTGGCGCTGTTCGCGGCGTGGCTGTGGTTGCTCTACGAGCTGTCATGGCTGGTCGCGTTCGACTCCGACCACGCCAACACCGTCCTCGCCGGACGCGACCTCATCGGCAACCCACTGCTGCGGGACTGGGTTCTGCCCGGCGACCCGTACTGGTTGACCGACCTTCACGTCTTCGGGATCGTCGCCGCGCTGGTGGGCGCAGGCCCGATGACCATGCACGTCGTCCCCGTCCTGTTCGCCGCCGCCTTCGTGGCCACCGCCTGGTGGGCGCTCGGCCAAGTCGGTCGCGGGGCCGGCCGCTGGATCGGAACAGCGCTCGTGACACTCCTGGTCGGGTTGCCTCACCCGATCCTGAACCAATACCTCGTCTCCAACCTGCACGTCGCCACCGTCATCGAATGCCTGATCGGCGCCGCCCTTCTCGCCCATCACCCCCGCCGACCCGCGTGGTGGATCGGGGTTCTCCTGCTCGCGGCCGCGGTCATCAGCGATCCTTTCGCCGTCACCATCGGCGTTCTTCCAGTGGTGTGCGCCGGCGCCGCCGCCGGATTCCGGCAGCGCTGCTGGGCACCTTTGATGGCTGCCGGCGCCGCGGCTCTCCTCGCCGGTGGCGCCGCACCCGTCGCTCGTCTCGCGCTGCGGGCGACCGGAGGTTTCGGACTTGCTCCTACCCTGCCACTCGCTCCGTCGTCCTACCGGCTCGACAACCTCGGAGGCATTCCCGAAACCCTGGGGGCGCTCCTCGGCGTCGGCCCGGCTAGCGGGCTGTCCGGCACAGCGGCCGCCATCCGCGGCCTCGGAGCCACGCTATTCGTCCTCACGGTCGTCGTCGCGGCCGTCCGACTCCTCGCGGCCATGATCAGCGGACCGGGCGATGGGCCGGCGCTTGGCTCATCGTCGGTCGATCCCGGTTGGATCGACGACGTCCTCTTCGCCGGCACCTTCGGCGGGCTCGCCACGTTCGTCTTCGTCACGCTCCCGCCCCGACACATCGGAAGCGCCCGCTACCTGATCCCGACCCTGCTCTACGGCGCCCTCCTCGCCGGCCGGCAGATTGCCTGGTTCGCCCCCCGCCTGGCATTCCGCGGCCGGGTCGCAGTGGGGGCAGGCGTCCTCACGCTGGCCCTCGCCTACCTGACGACACCCGTCGCCGCCCTCAACGACCCCGAAGGGACGAACCCCGGGCGGACTCTCGCCCCCTGGCTGGCCGCCAACGGACTGCGCGCCGGCTACGGCCCCTATTGGCTCGCGTCGATCGTGACCGTGGAGAGCCGTGGTTCGATCGCCGTCCGACCAGCTGTTGCCGTGGACGGGAAACTCCGCGGCTACCACTACTACTCGACGCGCCGATGGTTCACCGGTCCCTCCCGACCCGGGCGCTGGTTCGTCGTGTTCGACCCCGACGATCCGACCTGGGGTGTCGACGAGCAGTCGGCGCGAGCGACGTTTGGGCAACCGAGCAACACTGTCGACTACGACTTGTACCGGATCCTCATCTGGGACCACGACCTGTCGCCACAACTCGGGCCGCCGTATCGTGACCCCTGAGCACGCCTTCGTCTGTGACCGGCCGCCGTTCCCTCCCGGTGCTGCGCTGGTACTGGTAGCCGGGCGCGTCGGCCGCGGCGCTCGTCAGAGCTTCTGGGCGAGATGCTCTGCCAGACGGAAACGCGAGCGCCACGATCGTCAGGGTTGGGTTGATCCACCCACCTGTTGGGAAGACGCTGCTCCCGGCGACGAAAAGGTTCTGGATGTCGTGCACACGGCAGTCGCGGTCGACGACTCCGTCCCCACCCATACGGGTGGTCCCCATGTGATGGTTGGCCCCCCACACGCCGGTGGGAAAGACCGACGGGTCAGAGACCGGCTCTGGCTTGACGCGACCGAGCCGGAGCCGACCGAGTTCACGCGCCAGCAGGAGCGGGCCGATCGCAACAGTGAGCCGGTCGATCTCGCTCAGACGCCAGTCAAGGTTGACGACCGGCAGCCCGAGCGCGTCCTTCCGGTTACCGAGGCGGACGCGGCTGTCCGGGCTGGAGCTTGCTCGCCGACCGTGAAAAGCGTCAGACATGCGTTTCTCGGCAGCACCCCCGGCCGGCTGTCGGCGGGTCTGATCATGGCAGCAAGCTGCAGGATCGCGTGATCCCTCTGCGCCCCTTGGCCCACGCGGATGCCCGGTGTCAGCTCATGGCCCTGGTGGGCAAAGCGCTGGTACTCGTGCCACCAGTCGCCGGTCGCCACGAGCGTGGCGGTGCTGGCGATGAGAAGGTGCTCCATAAAGAATCGGCCGGTGGTGGGAGCAACCCGATCGAGGGCAAGGTCATTACGCTGGGCCGCCAAGAGAAGGACGCGGGCGTTTTCGATCCCACCGCAGGCCAGAACGAACCATCGGGCTGACACGACGGCGGACGCACCGCCCAGGGCCTCCACTACGACATGGCGAACAACGCGACCGGCGTCGGCGGCGTGCATCCGGAGCAGATTGGCGTGTAGCACACAGGTGATGCGGTCGGACCGTCGGATCTCGTCTTGGTACTTCTGGTTGAACCTTGTCGGCGGACTGTGGCGCCAGACGCACGTCTCGAGTGTGTTCAGGGGGAGGGTCCGGGCCCCGGCAGGTAGCCGATACTCGAACGGTCCGAGATCGAGCACATCGTGCGCCTGCCTCCAGTAGGGCACCAGTTCGTTGCGCTCAATGGGCCAGCCGCTGTGCGGCACCCACGCCCGCGCCTGAAAATCCCACTCGTCCAGGGGTCCGCAATAACCCTCCCAGTGGTTGGTTGTGCCACCGAAGTACCGCAGGCGACTGCGCTCCAGCGAGTAGTCATGGCCGACACTCTCTCCGCCGCTGAGCTCCTGCACCTCGGGCTCCAAGCCCATGCCACCACTCTCGAGTAATACGACGGTGGCGCCGCCGGCGGCCAGTTGTCGGGCCACGGTGATGCCCGCCGCCCCGGCACCGATGATGCAGACATCCGCCTCGAATGTCTGTCGACCCACCGCTTCGAGATCGAGGATCACGCGCCAGCCTCCCGATCCTTCAGACAGGCGGCGGCGCAGAAGGCCGCCTCGGTCTCGCTGAGGAGCCAGCCATCGCCGACGACGGTCCGGCCGGCCGCGTACTCGCCGGCGATGACCTGACCGAGCTGCTCGATCACCTCTCCTCGCCGAAGCGATGATCTGGCGCCGGTGGTGACCCATGAAATCCGCGGACACGGCGGAAGACGCCCGAGAACGGCCGACAGGGTCGCACCATTCTGCGCCACTGAGCAGCGCGACCCGAGTTCCCGGATGGCCAGGTCGTCGAATGGGAGACCCGACCGGATGATCGACTCCCACTCAACAGTATGGATTGCCCGGAGGTCCGGGGGCGTGGTCGCGAGAGCGGCCCCGCCGAGGAGGACAAAGAACGCGCGTCTGTTCATCGGTGTGCGTGTCCTCCTCCTACGACCGTTGCGGTCATCGGCGGAGCGTATTCGGCACTCTGTCTATAGTCGCGGAGCCACCGGTTTCGGGCCATCCTATGGTGCCTATGAAGCGCTTTCTGACTGTGAGGCCGCTGTCGCTCAGCGTTGCGGTACTGGTCGTACCGGGGGTGGTGGCGGTTGTCCGCTGCTCATGGCCACCCGGCGACCCTTCGACTTCTTCGGCGACGAGGCGATCCTCGAAGTCGGCCGTTCGGCACGTCGGCGATCAGCTCGTCGGGCCCTACTCCAGGTTCGGGTTCCACCAGCCCGGCCCGGCCTACTTCTACCTCCAGGCACCTTTCTACTGGTTGACGGGAGCCTCGACAGCGGCGCTGTTCCTCGGGGCCTACTGCATCAACCTGGGTGCCGCGCTGGGAGCGTCCTCGTCGTCCGACGCTTCCTCGGTGAGCCGACGTGCCCGCTGGGCGGCTCGTGGCCAGGGCGCTCTGCTCCTCGGCCTCACGCCCGGCCTGGTGGCCGATCCGTGGAACCCCTGCGTGCTGGCGTTGCCCTCTGCTCCTCGCCCTGGCACTGGCGGCGGCCGGCAGTCGGCTCGCCGGCCGCCGCCGGCGCGGCGCACGGCATTGGCCTCGTACGTCGTCCAGACCCACGTGGCCGCCGCCGCGACGCTCGGGCGGCCTTCACCGCGGCCGCGGTGGCCGCCGCGCTGACCATCTCGAGGAACCGACGGCAGTCGCCAGCGAAGCACGGCGGCGCCGCGATCCACCTCCATTCGTAGGCAACACCGGGCCCTGGCGGCCACCGCGGCGCTGCTCGGCTGATGTGGGCACCGCCGCTGATCGAACAAGCCACCCGTTCCCCCGGGAATCTCACGGACCCTGGCCCGGTTCTTCCGCTCAAGCCATCCTGAGTTCGACCGAGAGATGGACCACGGTGTCGACCACACCGCCGGTCAGGTGGCGGCACAGTTGACGGTGCTTGCTTTCGGTCACGACGCGAGGCGAAGCCGACCGACACCGGCAAGATCCTCCTCGCCTCCTCGGACGGCCGCCGGAATCGGCGGTGGCGGTGGCGGGCTGGCGGCGGCGGCAGACGGTCGTCGCCAGCCTGGGGGCGATGTCGGTCATCGGCCCGTTGCGGCGGTGTGGTCCGGGACTCGGATCGTGGGCGAGGTCTTCCCCTACCTGCTCCTGTGGACGTGTCCGCTCCTCCTGCCCGGCACTATAGGCGGCGGGGCCTTGCTCCTGCCCGGTCGGCGGATCGGGCCGGGGCGCGGCGGGCGGCTGGCGCGGCCGTCATCGTCGGGCTCGGCCTCACCATGGCCATGGCGAAGGAACCGCTTCTGCCGCTACCCGTCAGCGAGGTGGCGGCAGCGGCAAGACTCGCTGAGCCCTGGCTGGCCCACCGTGGGGTACGGAGGTTCGGATCCGGATCGCCGACCACGACCGTGGCCGCTGGCCACCGGCGTGGCGGTTCGCCTTGAGAAGGAAGGCTTCATCCCCACCGTCGACCAGGAGTGGACATTCGCTGTTCGGAGATCACTTCCGCCCCACTGGCCACGAACAGGCTGCGGTGTGGATCGCCGACGTCGGGCGCCTCCCGCCTACCGCAACGTCCTCCACACCGCTGGGTGTCGTGGGCGAGGCATCGGTGTGGGCCAGTTCCTCCGTCTTCGAAACGCCCTGACCTCAACGTTTCCTGAGAACGCCACCGCGCATAAGCCGCCTTCGCGGTGGTCGAGCCTCGTAGCATTTAGCCGCACACATTGACCTGTCGCTGGTGGCGCACGCGGCCGCCGGCTGTGCTGAAGGGGGCCCATGGCGGTCGAAGAGCCCAACACCACCGACGTCGTCGTGATCGGCGCGGGCCCGGCCGGGCTCACCGCCGCCTACAAGCTCGGCCAGCGGGGCCAGACCTGCACCGTGTTCGAGGCCGACGACGTGGTGGGCGGCATCAGCCGCACGGTCGAGCGGGACGGCTGGCGGTTCGACATCGGCGGCCACCGCTTCTTCACCAAGGTCACCGAGGTCGAGGACTTCTGGCACGAGATCCTGCCCGCAGGGCGACTTCCTCATGCGCCCCCGGATGAGCCGGATCTACTACAACAACAAGTTCTTCGACTACCCCCTCAAGGCCGGCAACGCCCTCGGCAACCTCGGGATCATCGAGGCCGCTCCGGTGCGTGCTGTCCTACCTGTGGGCCCGCATCCGGCCCCCGAAGGACCAGTCGAACTTCGAGGGCTGGGTGGCCGCCCGCTTCGGCTGGCGCCTCTACCGGATCTTCTTCAAGACCTACACCGAGAAGGTCTGGGGCGTCCCGGCCACCGAGATCCAGGCCGACTGGGCGGCGCAACGGATCAAGAACCTGTCGCTGTTCAAGGCCGTCATGAACGCCCTCCTGCCGAAGCGGAACCAGAAGGACATCACCTCCCTCATCGAGGAGTTCCAGTACCCGAAGTAC
Organism: uncultured bacterium; assembly: GCA_963786495.1. Classification (GTDB taxonomy): domain Bacteria; phylum Actinomycetota; class Thermoleophilia; order Solirubrobacterales; family 70-9; genus JALZKA01. The sequence continues at coordinate 55,748 of CAWAZL010000004.1, forward strand.
GGGCCGGGGATGATGTGGGAGGTCTGCACGCGAGAAGGTCGAGGCGCAGGGCTCCAAGGTCGTGATGGAGACCCGCATCACCGCCATCCAGCACACCGGACGGCCAGGCCACCTCGGTGGTCGTCGAGTCGGAAGGCGGCCAGACCGAGCACCCCTGCACGCCACGTGATCTCCTCGATGCCCATCTCGGCGCTGGTCATGGCCATGGACCCGCCGGCCCCGGCCGAGGTGCAGGCCGCGGCCAAGGGCCTCGGCTACCGCGACTTCCTCACCGTGGCCCTGGTGGTGCCCGAGAGCGCCGGGTTCCCCGACAACTGGATCTACGTCCACTCCCCCGAGGTGCGCCTCGGCCGGATCCAGAACTTCGGCTCCTGGTCGCCCTACCTGGTGAAGGAAGGCCGCACCTGCCTCGGCCTCGAGTACTTCGTCTTCGAGGGCGACGACCTCTGGGCCTCCGACGACGCCGACCTCGTCGAGCTCGGCAAGCGGGAGCTGGAGAAGATCGGGCTGGTCGAAGGCCGCCGACGTCGAGGCCGGCTACGTCGTGCGGATGCCCAAGGCCTATCCCGTCTACGACGAGACCTACAAGGCCAACGTCGACACCATGCGGGCCTGGCTCGACAGCCAACGTGCCCAACGTCTATCCCGTCGGCCGCAACGGCATGCACCGCTACAACAACCAGGACCACTCGATGTACACGGCCATGCTCTCGGTGGAGAACATCTTCGGCGCCAGCCACGACATCTGGAACGTCAACGTCGAAGAGGAGTACCACGAGGAGAAGTCCGTCGACGTGCGTGACGGCCGAGCACGGTACCGGCCGGGCCGCCCCCATCACGCCCCGCCGTCAGCCGGCCGAGGTCGTCATCCCCGACGAAGCCGAGGTCGACGCCGGCTGAAACCAAACATTCGGGTGTCGGCCGGAATACGCTCACCGGGACATGGCAGGTGGACCGGCCCTCGGTGCTGAGCCCGACCGTCTCAGCCGACGCGCCCTCGTTCCTCTCCTCGTCGGGAGTGCCATCAGACCCCCCTTCCTCGAGCAGCGCAGAGTCCTGGAACGCCCCGGGCGCCTCGTCGTCGAACAGCGGTGATCAGCATCGATACTGCGGTGTTCGAGAACAGGCAGGTCAAGCTTTCCTTGACAGGGTGGCTCCGACGCGCTGGGACGGTCGCCCTCGCTTTCTCCGTTGTCACTGCACTGCTCCTGGCCTGGGTCCCGATCTACGTGAGCGGAGTCGTCTCAGGCGAACCCAGCATCGTCGAGCAGCGTCCAGCGGGAGCGCCGTCCGGGCCTTACGAGCCCATGCGGATCGACATTCGCGCCGAAGTCGCCGGCACAGAGTTGGTCCTTCCGACCCCAGTCCTCAACGCCCTGGGGGAACGGGCCGGGTGGAGCAGGAACCTCGCTCAACCAAGCCGTGCCGTCTCGAGAGCACCAGGCGACGTGCTGCGGATCCAGGGTGCGTTCGCCGCGCTGGATCTAGCCTTCGCCACGGGCCCGAAGGCGGGGCGCGTCGAACTCGGCCTCTCAGGAACGAATCCTGTCACCATCGACCTCGACGCTCTGCGCCCGGGATCCCGGACCTTCACGATCAACTCCGGTCAGCGGCGGACATCTGTTTCCGGCCGATTCGTCTGGGCGTCCCAAGACCTTTCGTTCGGACAGCCCGTGCACCGAATCGAGGCGGTAACGCTCGGGTCCCTGCCACTCAGTTACCGACCCCTGCTATCGGCGGACGGACGGATCACCGGCGTCGGGATCTCGCTGGTCGCAGTGCTCCAGGCTGTGGCCGGTATGGCCTGGAGAAGCCTGCCGCTGGCGCTCGTCGGCGCCGTTGCCATCGCTGTCGGCCTGGGGTTTGGAACCTTACTCGAGGTCCTTTTCAGGCGCCGCTCGCCACTGAGCTGGGCCTTCCCGGAACGACTGGCCACCGGTCTGGCAGGTGCCTTCTCCTTCCTCGGAGCGTTCAACTACTACTTGCCCGTCAGCCTCATCACGCCAGTCGTCTTAGTCCTTGGACTCATGGGGCTCGTCATCGAGTCGCGACGCGAGCGTGTCCCCAAGTGGCGGCTCGATCACGAAGGGACCGTGTTGACGAGCGTGGCCATGGCCTTCGTCGCGCTGCCCTTCATCGTCACCGATCGGTGGGCCATCGGATTCTTACAGACCGACGTTCATGACACCTTCAACCTGGCCCAGCTCTTCTGGCACAAGTCGGCTCTCGGCATGCACACCGACTTCGGCAACGGGTTCCGCCTGCTCGACTACAGCGTCCGGGCAGCTGTCGCCGGCTGGGCAAGACCGGGCGATGCTGTGGTCATCCTCCGTCTGCTCTCGACGGTTGTGGTCTTCCCATTGCTGTGGACTCTGGCGGTGCGACTGTGCCATCGGCGCCTCATGCGTTGGGCCTTTGCAACGGGGCTCGGCTTCAGCGCAGCGCACCTCTCGCTCTACGCCGAGGGCTACATGACGAGAGACTTTTTCGCCACCTGGATGCTCCTCGGCTTCGTTCTCCTGGCAATCGCCTTGCACGATCGTAGAACGGAACGGGGGGACTGGGTGCCTGCGGCGATGGCTTTCACGGTGGCCGCTGCTGTCGTGCCCCCATATTTCGTGGCGGTCTTCGCCGCTCCGTTGGCAGTTGTCCTCCTGCGCCTCTGGTGGCGCCAGCCCTTGCACACCCTCGCGACCACATATGGCAAGCCGGCCCTGGTCGCGGCCGCAGTGTTCACAGTGGCGGTCGTTCCCAATCTGGTCTGGTTACGGAACGCCGGTGATGCCCAGCGCTATATACCCGCTCTCAACGCTCTCGTCCGCGTCACAGTCGTGCCCTTCTACGCCAGCATGACGTTTCCGGCAACGCTCAGCGGAGTTCTGCCCTTTCACGGCAACGGTGCACATCTGATGGGTGTGCCGAGTGGTTTGGTCGCCCCTGAACCGGCACTCGCCCTAGGCCGCTTCCTCGAGCGACCCTGGGTGACGAGCGTGGTGCTGACGCTGTTGGTCATCACGCTCTGTGCATCGGTGGTCGCCGCTCTGTCGCGCCGCCCTCGAGACGCCAGTTCGGTGGCTTTCGATGCAGCATGGATCGCGACGCTCGCAGTCATCGTTTCCGGGTTCGTTTGCCTCTGGCTGATGCAGTGGAACGACCAGACGTACTTCGTGCTGATGTGGGCCTGGACTCTGGCTCCACTGACTGTGCTCCTAGCCGGCGTCAGCATGGCGCGCGCCGCCAGCGCCCCGCATCAACTCCTGCGATGGGTTGCCGCGGCTGGCCTCCTACTGCTGACCGTGCTCAACCTCAACAGTGCCGTCATCGAGGGGAGCCGGTGGCTTGAAAACCCGCACGGCTCCATCGCGTCGCGCTGGCACTTCGACCTCGTCTCCGACCTGGTTCCGTTTTCGCGGTCCCTCGACGACGGCACCCTGCCGCCCCAGAGCCGGTTCCAGGCGATCCAGCAGCTGTCCGCTCTGACGGGAAGCGATGACGACCGCATCCTCGCAAACACTCTCGTCGGACTCCTTACCACCCACGGTCATCGATGTGTCAACTGCCGACGGACGCGGGACACCTTCAATCTCCTTCTCAATGACGATCAGGTCGATGTCCGTGTCGCGACGCTCATCATCGGAGGCCGCACGTGCCCGGGACCGACCCTCTACCTGGGTGAGCGCTTCGTCGTCTGCTCCCCGGTCCGGTAGCTGGCGCCGGGCGCGGGCGAGACGAAGCCACAGGAAGGCGAGCTCAAGAACCGCAAGAAGACGGGCCCGCACCTTCAGCTTAGACCCGCCCATCTCGGTCCAGGACCAGAGGGGGATCTCTAACATCTCCGAGGTTGACAGGGGGCGGATGGTCGGTCCACCAAGCATCAGCCGGCCGAGAAGCTCGACGTCAAAGATCCAACGGGAAGAGAACGGTTCGTCGAGAGCGGCCCGCAGCTCGGGCCCCGCCCGAAAGGCCTTGGCACCGCATTGCGTGTCATAGGCCGGCAATTGCAGCGCCAGCGTCGCAAGTGTCGCGAAGGCGCGACCGAAGTAATGACGTGTCCAACTCCGGGAGATATTCTTTCCGAGCAGGGCGACCCGGGCCGCCATGACGACGTGGAGGCGGGGATCGTCGGTGATCGCGTCCACGAGGTTGAGCAACTCTTCAGGCGGCGTGGCAAAGTCGGCGTCCAGGTATGCGACAACATCCGGTTCCGGTTCCTGTTCCAGCGCAGCCAGCAAGCCCTGGCGGACCGCCTCCGCCTTCCCGGCATTGGCTGGCAATGTGAGGACATTGATCGTGTCGCTCCCATCGCGCAGCACTGCCAACCGTATTGGGGTCGCGTCGGTGGAGCCGTCGTCCACGCACAGCACTCTGATGCCGGATCGAGCGGTCAGGGCGCTTACGCATCTATCATCGAGACGGTCGGCCTCGTTGAAGCACGGTATAACGACGACCGCGTGACACCGTTCGGGCTTGGGCGTCATCGCACTTGGTGGGCGACAGCCCAGTAGGACAGGCCGGGAAGCGTACGCTGTTTAACGCCTAGTAGAAACGACCCCATTGCCTCGGCCTCAAGCACTGAAGTCACCGCTCTCGTCGTGATGCCACCGCGGTTCCATTGTCCGGTACCGGTCGCGTCGGCTTCGGCCCGTCGGCGTAACTTTTCGAGCGCGACCTGGGTCACCCGGACCGGGAGCAGCGTGTGGAACAGCCCGCCCTGGGCAACCGGCTGCAGACCCGCGCTGGCCATCACGGACCGGCACTGGGCCGGCGAGTAGCGGCGATAGTGCCGAAGGAAGCGGTCGTGCGAGCTGAAGAGCTTCTGATACGCCGGCACGCTGATGATGACGGTACCGCCGGGGGCAAGTGAGTCGCGGACCAGGCTCCCGAGAAATGTCGTGTCGTCCGGGACGTGCTCAAGGACGTCGAGGAGGAGCATCACATCGAAGCGGCCCTCCGGTCGAGTGCTCGTCAGGTGCAGAGACCCGGGCAGCGTTGTCTGAAGGTCGGCCAGCTGCTCCCGGCTGTAGTTGACGTCCCAGCAGACGAAGCGACCGAGGGTCGGTACCGATCGGATGAACTGTTGGGCGAACCAGGCGTCCCCCGCTCCCACGTCCAAGCAGTCCGTCTGAGCACCGAGGTCGCAGAATCGGTCGCTGAGTCGTTGAAAGAACTTTGACCGGACGACTTCCCAAGGATGCCGCGTCTCTAATTCGGGGGATCGCTCGGCGAGATCCATGCGCGAACGTTAGCTGAGCCCGCCACGGCTCTTGGGTAAGGTGACCGTCAGCCAGCGGAGCGCGCCCGCGAGGCCCTAGTCAACCGTAGGATGCCACCATGGCACCCCGTGCCGCCCCGACGAGGTTCCGAGCGCGCTCACAGGGCGTGGCCGACTCCGTCACCGTCGGTGTAACGGTGGCCGTCGTCTGCGTTCCGGTATGGCCGGGGATCTTCACCATCGATTCCCAAGCGATGCTGCGGGCTGCCCTCGAGGGAAGGATTTCCAATTGGTACGCGCCGCTCTCGGGATGGGGGTGGGGCCTCCTCGACCGGCTAGGGGTCGGGCCGGGGCAGGTATTCGTGCTGAGCGTGACCGCTTTCGTCGTCGCCGTGTTGGCCCTCGCCAAGCAGTTCCTCCCAGATACGCCGGCCAGATGGGCGACGGTCAGCACCGTGCTGTTCCCGCCGGTCTACGGACTCCTTGGCTGGGTCGGTAGAGACGTCTGGTTCGCCACGGCGGTGATCGGCATCACGGCCCTGGCCTGGCATGTGAGACGCCATGGGAACGCTGCGTCGCTGTGGGCGGTCGCAGCTCTCATCCTCACCGCGGCGGCCGCAGCGGATGCGCGCCAAAATGGCGCGCCGTTCGCCCTGCTCGCCGTGGGTGTCGCGGCCCAGGCTCTCCGGCAACGTCTTCTGCCTCAGGCGGGCCGCGTTGTCCGCGCTGGCGCCGTCGTCTGCACGCTGGGGCTCTTTTGGGTACTGTTCCTTTTGGCGCAGCGAGCCGTGGTCAGTGTCAAGCTGCACCCGGAGCAGTACGTATTCAGCCGCGATCTCGTGGCCGTGTCGCTCGAAGTCGGCCACCCGGTGCTCGACACCTCGCTCTTCCCCTCCCAGGATCTTCACGCCCTGCGTGCCCGATTGGCGGGACGGAGACTCTGAGGCAGCAGCGCACTTTGAACCGGCCCTCCTCCGCTACGACCCTAGTGACGCTGAGCTCACCAGGACCTGGGCAAAGCAGTGGCGGAACATGGCCCGCGACCACCCGCTTCGTTACCTCGCCTCCCGGGCGCGACTCTACGGCGGTCAGGTGGGGATGCCCGGCGGAGCCCGCAGTTCGTACTACGGGGGTTCGGACGATCTCGGATGGCGTTTCCGTGACTTCTCCCATACCTTCCCGAGTGCCCTCAGCGTCCGGAACCGCCTTCTCTCGTGGGTGGAAGGCACCGCCGAGAGGGGGTCCCCACTGAACGTTCCGCTGCTCTACATTGTCGCGTCGGTCGCAGCCATCAGGAGACTCGGGCGGCGGGCCAGAGAGCCGGTACTCCCTGTTGCGCTGGTCGTTGTCCTCGTCGCAATGCAAGCAATTCTCTTCTTCATGGCCGGGACGCACGAGTTCCGATATCAGTACTTCCAGGTCGCGCTTGGCGCGTGCCTCTGCTCCATTGCCCTCGCACTCGGACGCTGCGAGCGTGATGCCCTGAGCGAGGCGATCACCCCACCGGCCCGGCGCACCCGGTGGCAGCCCGCTCGCCGGAAACGCCAAGCCGTTTCGTCTACGAGGCCGACGTGATGGAACTGACCGTGCTCATGCCTTGCCTCGACGAGGCAGCGACAGTCGGTCTCTGCGTGACCGAAGCCCGCAACTACATGGCGGCACGGAGTATCGACGGCGAAGTCCTGGTCGCCGACAACGGCAGCAGCGATGGCTCCCAGGCCATCGCCCGTGCCTGCGGAGCGCGCTTGATCAACGTTCCCGAGAGCGGCTACGGCGCCGCGCTCCTCGGCGGGATCCGAGCGGCCAAGGGAACCTTCGTGATCATGGGCGACGCGGATGGCAGCTACGACTTCTCATCGCTGGACCTGTTTATGACGCAACTCCGGAGTGGCTTCGATCTCGTGATGGGGAATCGGTTCCGGGGCGCGATCGAGGCCGGCGCCATGCCCGCGCTTCACCGCTACTTCGGGAATCCAGTGCTGAGCTTCATCGGCCGTCTCTTTTTTGGCAGCACTGTGGGGGACTTCCATTGCGGACTACGGGGATTTCGACGCTCCAGTGCCCTTGCCCTCGGATTGCAGTCACCCGGAATGGAGTTCGCCTCCGAGATGGTCGTCAAGGCGACTCTGTTCGGCCAGTCAATCTGCGACGTTCCGACGGCGCTGAGATGCGACGGGCGCGATGGCCCGCCCCACCTCCGGTCCTGGCGAGACGGTTGGAGACACCTTCGTTTTCTCCTCATGTTCAGCCCCCGCTGGCTGTTCTTTTACCCCGGAGTTCTGTTGATGGTGGTCGGCGTGTTGATGGGCTCATTGCTCGTGATCAGTCCCATCAACCTCCTTTCAGCCCGACTTGACGGGAGCAGCCTCGTCGTCTGCAGCGCGGCCGTCCTCCTCGGGTACCAGGCGATTTGGTTCGCTGTGCTGACGAAAGCCTTCGCTAGCCGGGAAGGCCTCTTGCCGAACGATGTCAGAGTGGAAAGGTTCCGGGCGGCGTTTCCCCTGGAAAAGGCGCTCCTGGTCGCAGGAGTAGCCGTGGCAGTCGGCCTCAGTGTCCTCCTGACCGCCGTGCTCCAGGGCGACTTCGACGCCATCGACTCGCGGCGATCTCTTCGGCTCGTCATTCCGTCCATAACGCTGGTGATCAGTGGTGTCCAAACCGCCCTCTCCAGCCTCCTGTGGGAATTCTGAATCTTCCTTCGGCGCGGCCTCAAGCGGTTGTCGACATTCCGTCACTAGAGGCGTCTTCTGCCGTACCAGCGGAAGACCGATGAACGCCGTCGATCGTGCGATACGGAACCTCCGCATTTCCCAGGCTCTCCGTTACGTCCGTCCAGGATCAAGCGTCCTCGACATCGGCTGTCACGACGGCGAGCTCTTTCGGCGGCTCGGTCCGGCTCTCCGCCGGGGGTACGGATTGGATCCTGAACTCGCCGGACCCCTCGACGAACCCCGGTACCATCTCGAGCCTGGGTCCTTCCCGAAGGATCTTCCAGCGCACGAGGGCGAGTTCGATGTGATCACCATGCTCGCCGTGCTCGAGCACATTCCACCCGAGCAGCTGATCGAGTTCGCCGAGTCCTGCTTCGGCCTAGTGGTTCCCGGCGGGCGTCTCGTGACCACGGTCCCATCTCCGCTTGTTGATCCGCTTCTCGATGTGATGAAAAGGCTGCGCCTCCTCGACGGGATGGAGACCCATCAGCACCACGGGTTCGAACCCGAGGAGACCGCTCAGGTGATGGAAGGCGCCGGATTCACCCTCGTCACGCACAGTACATTCCAATTCCGTCTCAACCACTTGTTCGTTTTCGAGCGCCCCGAACGAGTAGGCGTTGCGCCGACTTGACAGCCAGTACCAGCCAACCGCCCGCTCGGCGCCGGATGCCGTACGTCGGGGGTTCCCTCTGGTAACCTCCTTCCCCGTCGGAGTGCGAACATGTGGAACTACCTAACTGAGCCTTGGGCCCTTGGCGCGCCGCAGTTCGAGGCAGACCTGACGGACCCGGAACGGCGCACAGGGCCATGGTCGGGGCACCGGCGGTTTGCCTACGATCTCGTGCGAAACGGGCGACCGGATTGCGTCGTAGAGCTCGGCACGCACTACGGCGTCTCCTTCTTCGCCTTTTCCCAGGCCGTAAAAGACGGTGGCCTCGAAACCCGGCTGCATGCCGTCGACACGTGGAAGGGTGAGGAGCACTCCGGCTTCTACGGCGAGGAAGTCATCGACGTCGTCCGCCAGATCATCAAGCAGCACTACGCCACCCTCGACATTCGGCTCCACCGCTGCCTGTTCGACGACGCCCTGCGAGAGTTCCACGAAGGCTCGATCGACCTCCTCCACATTGACGGCTTTCATTCCTACGAAGCCGTGGAGCACGACTTCAACACGTGGCTGCCGAAATTGGCGCCCAGCGGCGTCGTTCTCTTTCATGATGTCGATCCGGCGAGCGGCTATGGATCGTCCGATTTCTGGCGCGACCTTCAGAAGAAATACCCGTCGCTCACATTTCCTCACAATTTCGGCTTGGGTGTCCTCTTCCCCAAGGGAGTCGAAGGGCACGAACCGCTTCTGACCGGCCAGACCGACGTTTTGATCAGGGCCTACGAACAGTGGGCACGCCACGATCTGGCCGCCATCCAGGTGCACGACGCTGACGGAAATGGTCAAAGCCCGCGATGTCGCGATCGAAGGCCAGACCACCATGATCGTCGATCGCGACGACGTCATCGCCGCACAGAACTCGCTGATCGACTCCCAACGATGCGCAATCGAGTCGAACGAGCGTGCCATCGACGCCCGGGACGAGGCCCTCGTGGCCCAGACCCGGATGATCGACGAGCGGGACGAGGTCATCCGTTCGCAGGCGAAGCTCCTCGAGGGGAGCCAGGCAGAGCTGGCGAGACTCAACGAGGTGCTGGATGCGCTCTTTGCGGAGACCGAGCCGGCCGAAACGACCGATCCGCTCACGCCCCACGTGGCCGACGCACACGAGGCACCGCCCACGAAGAAGGCCGCCCTCCGCCAGATCGCGGCCCGAGAGCTCCGCCGCCAACAAGCAATCGCCCGGGCCGCCGCTCCCTACCTGCCGGAAGGGATGGTGCAGGTCGGCATCAAGGCCAAGCGGGCTGTGACGCGGACGCGGGTGTGGAGCCGTGTGCGGGGCCGCCCCGCCCCGGTCACTCCTTCCCTGGTCCCCGAGGCCTTCTGGACGGTTTTCGACCCCGACTTCTACACGGCAACGTATGGCGCGGCACGCGACATCGATCCGGCCCGCCACTACCTGGTCCATGGCTGGTTCAGAGGCCTGGATCCTTCGCCGTTCTTCTCGGTCAGCTGGTACCTCTCGAACTATCCGGAGGTCGCGGATGCCGGCCAGGAACCGCTCACCTACTACCTCGAGACGGGATACAAGCAAGGCCACAATCCCCAGCCCTGGTTCGACGGGGCGTGGTACGCCGCCGAGAACCCGGACCTGGACCTTGCCCGCCTGAGCCCGCTCGAGCACTTCATCTTGAGCGGGATTGCAGCCGGAAAATCGGTGAGCGAAGCCCATTTCCGGCTGCTGGCCGGGTCCCGGGCCCGAGCGGTGAGCCAGCCGCCGAGGGAGACCATGGCGACGGTGCTGAGCGAAGAATCGGAGGAGGCGACGATCCCGTTGTCGGCCCTGCCGGCCGACAGCTTCGACCTCGTGACCATCGACCTGTGGGACACGCTGCTGCGCCGTGACCGTGCGGCTGACGCCGCCAAGGTGGCGACGGCTCGACGGATGCTCCTCCGGTTGGGTCCGCGGATACAGGTCGGGGTTTGGGATCTCTTCCAGCGCCGGGTGTCGACAGAACTGGCGATGGCTGCCGGAGCCGACGACGAGGAATACGAACTCGCCAACGTTCTCGGCCAGGTGCTCATCGACCTGGCCATCCCGGCAGCCGAGGCGCGTCAACTCGCAGACGAGCTCGCCGACTGTCGAGGTCGACGACGAGATCGCCACCACCAATCCGGTGCCCGAGGTCGCCGCAGTCGTCCATGGACTGCTCGGCCGGCCGTCGCCGCCGGCGATCGCCGTACTCTCGGACTTCTACATGGGAGCGGAGCGACTGGAACGCCTCTTGCTGGCGCACGGCTTCGACCTTCCGGTCCTCAGCTCGTGCGAGCTCGGTGGCTCCAAGCGTCTCGCGACGTCGTTCGTGATTGCCCGGGAACGGCTCGGACACCCGGACGGGAAGCACCTCCACATCGGCGACGACCCGACGTCCGACGGCCGCCACGCCGCCCGGTCGGGGGCCACCGCCGTTGTCGTGCCCTCCGCCGCCCGGCCCGGGATGCCACGGCCGGGCGCGCTGGACGAGACGTACTACGACCAGCTACTTGATCGTCTCGGGGTGGGCCTCACCGAGCTTGGGCTGGCGTTGGCGCCCAACGAGCTCGACCACCCGCTGGAACGGGAGAGCTTCCTGGCCGGCGTGGCCTCGGCGGCCATTCCGACTGCGCTCGTGGCCGGAGCGATCGAGCTGGCCTCGGAACAGGGGGCGGAGAAGATCTTCTACCTCAGCCGCGAAGGCGCCTTTCTCTCCCGGTTGCACCGCCTGGTGGCCGGTTCGCTGGCGAGAGGGCATGCTGCCGGCGGCGGTGCACCTCGAAGTCAGCCGGCGTTCGACGTTCGGCGCATCGATCAACCGGGTGTACGAGGACTGCTCGGCCAGGCTCTGGCGTCAGTACCCGGCGCAGTCCCTGCGGGGGTTTCTGCTCTCGCTCGGGCTCGACCCTTCGGCCTTCGAGCCGACCGCGACCCGCATGGGCCTTCCGGTCGATGGCGTCATCGACGGGATCCAGGAGGATCTCCGGTTCCGCGAGTTCCTCGAGATCCCGGCGGTGGCGTCGGCCATGCAGGAGGCCCTGGCCGGCCAGCGGGACCTCCTCAACGGCTATCTCGAGGGCCGGGGTTTCTCCAAGGAGTCGCCCATCGTCGTGGACATCGGCTGGCGGGGCACGATCCAGGACAACCTCTGCTACCTCCGCCCCGACACCATCATCTCGGGTGTCTACCTCGGCCTGTTCCCCTACCTCCATCAGCAGCCGGTCAACGCCCGCAAGCGGGCGGTCGTCTTCGACGGCAACCACAGCGAGGACTTCGACTTCGCGTCCCCGCCGGCCGCCCTCGAATCGCCCTGGACGCCGCGGGTGCCGACGGCCTTCGGGTACCGGTGGGAGCAGGATGGCGTGGCAGTCGCCGTCGGCGAGATCGAGGAGGGCAGGGCCGACCACCTGATGGATGCGTACCAGCGGGGAGTCATGGCCGCGGCCGCGATGGTTGCCGACTGCTTCGTCGCCAACGGAGCAGTCACCCGGCTCCTGCGGCGAGGCGCTGCAGCGACAGCTCCGGGCCTACTTCGAACAGCCTCTGCCCGGCGTCGCCGACATCTGGTTCTATTCCGTGCACGACGACACGTTCGGGGCGCTCAATGTCACGCCGTTCGGAAAGCCCCGGCCGCCGATGCGACTCGCCCACCGGCCGGGTGAGGCGCAGCGACACCGAGGAGGCGCAGGCCAGCCTCTGGGCCGCCGGATACGAGCAGTGGCGCCCCGTCCGATCGCTCACGGCCATCCGCTCTCTGCGGGTCAGGTAACCCCCGGCGATGAGCACGAACGGAGACCCCTACCTGCACGAGTACTACCGGCGGTTCCGCTCGACCGGCCGCGAGGAGGGAGAGGAGCGTTCGCTGCTCTTCGTCGTCGGATCGACCGGGATCAGCGGCGGCTCCTACGTCATCCTCCAGCACGCCCAGTATCTGCTGGAGCACGGCTGGCGCGTCGGCCTGGCCGCCAAGCACCGGGAGGACGGCTTCACACCCTGGCACCCGGCGCTCGAATCGATCGACGTCCTGTCGATCGACGAGGCAGCCGAGCGGGAGTTCGACATCGTGATGGCGACGTGGTGGCCCACCGTCTACGAGCTGCCCCGACTCCGCGGCCGTCATTTCATGTACCTCGTGCAGTCGGTCGAGTCGCGCTTCTACGGCGACAGCGCCGCCGACGCCTGGGCCCAGCCGCTCGCCGAACTCACCTACACCTTCGGGCTCCCCATCGTGACGATCGCGACGTGGCTGCAGGTCTACCTCGCCCTCCGGCACAAAGCGCCGTCGTTCCTCGTCCGCAACGGGATCCGCAAGGACGTCTACGTCCCTTCGGGCCCGCCGTCGAGCCGCCGGGACGAGGGCCGCCTGCGCGTCCTGGTGGAGGGGCCGACGAACATCCCGATGAAGAACGTCGACGCCGCCGTCCGGCTGGCCCGCGAAGGCGGTGCCGACGAGATCTGGCTCATGATGGGTTCGCGAAGGGCCCGCTCCCACCGACGGTCGACCGGACGTTCGTGAAGATCCCGGTCGAGTCGACCCCGGTGATCTACCGATCCTGCGACGTCCTGCTCAAGCTGAGCAAGGTCGAGGGGATGTTCGGCCCGCCCCTGGAGATGTTCCACTGCGGCGGCACGGCGATCACCTACGACGTCACGGGCAGCGAGGAGTACCTCGTCTCGGGTCGGAACAGCCTCGTCGTGCCGATGGACGACGAGAAGGCCGTTGCCGACAGCCGTGCGATCCCTGAAGACGGAGCCCGAGCTTGCTTCGGGACCTCCGCGCTGGGGCTCTGGCCACCGCTGCGGCCTGGCCCGAATGGTCGACCTCGTCGGCCGAGTTCGAGCGGATCGTCGCCGCGGTCAGCCGACACCCGAGCCCCTGCCATCGCCCAGACGATGCTGGCCATCCGGGGCGCCGCGGTGGAGATGCGATGAGCGTGCGGGCGCTACCCGCCCGACTGCGGAGCGATCGGACCCGTTCGCAGCTCCAGCTGGCGGCCCGGCTGGCCAGCCGGCAGATCTCCCAGCGGTACCGCGAGTCGGTGTTCGGGGCGGCCTGGGCGGTCATGAACCCACTGCTCCTGCTTCTGATCTACTGGGTCGTGTTCGCCAAGGTCTTCCACTCCACGTGGACCGGACCGGAGCAGAACCGGCCCTACGCGCTGATCATCTTCTGCGGGATCGTCGTCTTCAACCTCTACTGCCGAGATCGTCAACAGCTCCTTGTTCCTTAGTTCAGGGGAACGCCCTCCTCATCAAGCGCACCACGGTGAGCAGTCGCGTGCTCCCGTTGTCGTCGTCGCTGGCGGCCCTTTTCAACGTTCGGGATCAACCTCATCCCCCTCCTGGTCGTCTATCTCGCCTTGGAGCACAAGCCGCCGCCGGCCACCGCCCTACTGCTACCACTGATCATCCTGCCGCTGCTCGTGATGAGCACCGGCATCGCCATGGTGCTCGCCTCGGTGTCCGCCTACCTGCGTGACACCCAGCAGGTCGTGCCCTTGATCAACACGGCACTGTTCTTCCTGAGCCCGATCTTCTATCCGGGCAGCAGGCTCCCCGGCGGCCTGGCATCCCTGTCGGAGAAGTTCACGCCGGTGGGCCATGTCATCGTGACTACCCGGCGGTTGCTGTTCGTCGGGGAGCTTCCGTTGTGGAAGCCCACGGTGCTCTACTGCGCCGGTTCTCTGCTCGTGTTCGTGTTCGGTTGGTTCGTGTACGGCCAGGCCGCCAAGGGGTTCGGCGATGTCGTCTGAGGAGGTGCTCGCCGTCCGCGACGTCTCGAAGGTCTACCGCGTCTACTCGCGACCGCAACAGCGCCTCTGGCAGGCGCTCGACGACAAGCGGGGGAAAGGGCCTCGGCACTGCTTCGAGGTGCCGGCCGTCACAGCGGTCTCGTTCGAGCTGAACCGGGGCGAGAGCATCTCGATCGTCGGCCGCAACGGAAGCGGGAAATCCACGCTGCTGGAGATGGTGGTGGGGACGCTCACGCCCACGAAGGGAACGATTTCCCGGAGGGGGCGGGTGTCCGCCCTCCTCGAACTGGGTGCCGGTTTCAACCCCGACTTCAGCGGCCGGCAGAACTTCCGCCTCGCAGCCGCCATCCAAGGGCTGAGCGATGCGGAGATCGACGGCATCGAGCCCGAGGTCGAGGAGTTCGCCGAGATCGGCCCCTTCATCGACGAGCCGGTCCGGACGTATTCCAGCGGCATGTACGTGCGGCTGGCCTTCGCGTCAGCTGTCCACGTCTTCCCCGACCTCCTCATTGTCGATGAAGCCTTGGCGGTCGGCGACATCTTCTTCCAGCAGAAGTGCTTCGCCTTCATGGAGCAGCGCCTGGCTGGGACATCGAAGCTCATCGTCACCCACGACCTGCCCAGCGCCGTGCGGCTGTCGACCCGCTGCCTCGTCATGGACCGCGGTCGAGTCGTGTTCGACGGCCCCCCGCTGGACGCGGTCGAGGCCTACACAGCCCTGAACCTGCGTGAGCGTTCGACCCGGACGGGATCGGCCGGCGTGCCGCTCAAAGTCGAGGTCGAAGTGGATCCCGAGGTGACCGCGGCCCGGGTCGAGGTCGAAAGCCTGGAGGACCCGTTCGCCGACGCCGAGGCGCTTGATATTGATCCCGGCCGGTCGACCGACCCCGACGCTCTGAAGGTCCACCGCTTGTTGGCGTCACGACAGAGCGGTCGGGGGCTGTGGGAACCCCTCGATGGCGGCGCCATCACGCTGCGGACCGGTGACCGCCTCCGCGTCGCGCTCGAGGTCACCGTGGGCTGCTCGATCGCCCAGCCCATCTGGGGTTACCTCATGCGGGACCGTGTCGGAAACGCCCTCTTCGGCCAGAACTCCGTCGGGTCGTCGCTCGATGTTGATCCGATCAACCCCGGGCGGCACGTCATCGAGTTCGAAATGACCTGGCCCGAAGTGGAATCCGGCGAGTACACCCTGACGTTCGGGCTCGGCGATGGTGCCCACCCCCTACACCACTCGATCGTGGCCTGGGTGCAGGGCATCCTCCGGGTTGTCGGCGTCCCGCTTCGCCCGGTACACGGTTCGTTCAACAACGACCTGCTTAAGCTGAACGTCAAGCGCCTCCCTGACATCGACCGGGTGCACCAACCTGAGGCCACGTAGGCGCGGTCACCACCCTTCATCTCGTCCGGCCCAAGCAGCCCAGACGTCGGCCGGAGTAGTCGACCAGGTCCGCGTCAGGCGCGGACGTTCGGCGAGGCCGCGGATGACCCGAGATGCGATCGGAAGAGCCATACCGGAGTCGGGCCGGTCGACCGAGTTGCGGAGCTGCGACCACAACACTGGCATTGGCGCGTTGCGGGCCAGAGTCTGCAGGCGGTTGCGCGCCGCGAGGCGGCGGACCCGCTCTGAGGCCGGGCCGCCGGTGGAAGCGCCGCCGACGTGACGAACAGTGGCGGCAGGCTCATATACGCAACGCATTCCAGCCAGGCGCGCCCGCCAGCACCAGTCGAGGTCCTCGTAGTAGGCGAAATACGACTCGGCCAGGCCGCCGATCCGGGCGAACGTTTCGGCCCGGGCGGCCATCGCAGCGCCAGTCGTGGCGAAGCGCTCCGCCGAGAGGTCGAAGCGACCGTCGTCGGGAGCGCCGAAACCGTAGTCGCCTCCGAATCCGTTGGCGCTCAGGTAGGAGCCGGCATTGTTGATGAGTTCGACCCTCCGCTGAGGGGTGACGGGCTGACCGTCGATCACCAGTTCTCGGCCCTCGACCTCCTCGGGCACGGGGATGTAAAAGGGCGCCGGTCCACTCGTCCAGCGCCAGCGTTCAGTGCTACCACCTCTGGTCTCCTCGTCGACCTTGTGGACGCCCGGGCCGGAGAGGAGTCGAGAGGGACATCGACCCCGTCGACCTCGATCCGCCGCAACTGCCGACCGAGGGGTCTGAGATCCGGAGGGAAGACGTTCGGTTCGTCGTCGATGCTGACCTCGAGGCACGGCCGGAAGAGGGTGATCTTTGGGCCGACGGCCGCAATGGTCGGATCGGCCAGAGCGCTGGCCGCAGTCGCCGGCCACTTCGGGTCGGCGACGGCGTCGTCGTTGAGCAGCGCGACGACGTCACCCCGGGCCTTCCGGAGCCCGGCGTTTACGCCGCAGGCGAAGCCGAGGTTCTTCGGCAAGACGTGCACCGAGGCACCGCAGCGCCGTCCCACCGCGGCGACAGTTTCGCCGGGGGACCCGTTGTCGACCAGAATGACTTCGTCGGCGACCCCGACCACCGATGCCAGGCACTGCTCGAGCCACCGATGGAGCCGGTAGGAGACGACGATGACGCTCGTCGTCATCTCCGCCGGCTCCCGTTCGTCACGTCGAAGACGTGGTCGAGGAAGATGGCGTTGGCCTTTTCGACGTCGAAGGCGGCCAGCCGCTGCCGCCCTCGCTCGATCAGTTCCGCCCGCAGCCCATCCGACGCCAACAGCTCGGCCATGACCTCGGCGGCGAGGACACGGATCCTCGCCCGGTGGCAATAGCAGGCCGGCGTCGCCCATCGTGTCCGGGATCGCGCCGAAGGCACGTGCGACGACCGGGACGTCGAACGCCATCGCCTCCAGCAGCGGGACGCAGAATCCCTCGTGTTCGCTCATGGTGACGAACAAGTCGGCCTTGGCGTAGTACGCCGCGAGCTGCTCGGGGGTCAGCCAGCCGGTCATCTTCGCCTGGTTGAGGTTGAGCTCAGAGGAGAACGTCTGCAGGGCCTTGTGATAGGCCTCGAGGCGGGCGGGACCGAGCAGGGCGAGATGGGCGTCAGGCCGGAGGTACGTCGTGAGGACGTGGTAGGCCTGCAGCAACAGGTCGGGGCGCTTGTGGGGCAGCAACTGGCCGACGTAGAGGACGAGTGGGCCGTCGAGCTCACCGAGGGCCTGCACTGTCGCGGCATCGGGTTTTAGGGCGCAGAGGGCGGCGACGTCGACCGGCAATGGCGAGATCCTCACATCGCGGTAGCCAAGCGCTTCGAGCTCCCTGGCGTTGTAGGCCGATACCGCCAGCGCGAGTGTCGGCCCGATCGCGCAGGACGAGCAGCTCGGACCGCCCGCCTGACAGGAGGTCGGCAAAGCCGGGGTCGAACTCCGCGAAGTATTCGGCCGGCGTGATGTTGTGGTACACGAGGATCAGGCGCTCGTGCCGGCCGAGAAGGAAGCGGACGACCTCCGGCTCTCCGATGGACAAGTGGTAGATCAGCAGGCCGTCCGGTTGGCCGTCGGCCTCGTAGGCGGTGAGGGGCCGAACCGTTTGATCGAGGCGGGGGTCCACGTACCGTGCGAAGAGACTCGATGGCCCACTTCGCTGCAGGAGTTTCTGGAATGCGAGCGCGGTGTTCGTCACCGCGTCCCCAGGTGAGGCGGAGACGATGATCTGGTGAATCTCCACTACGCCTCGGGTTCCTCCGGTCCTACCCGGCGATCGGCGAACCCCGCCGAGGTCAATATGCGCTCCTGGGAGGCCTGGCGCTCATACAGGGCGTCGAGGCTGTGAGCGACGTCCACTTGGATCCGCCGGTCGAGTTCCTGGATTGCAGCCGCCAGTGCCTCGAGTGCGTCCTGGACCGGCCGGGCGAACGCTTCGACCTCTTGGAGGGCGCCCTGGGTCTGCCGGCTCACGATCCTCGCCACGGCCTTGTGGAGGAGCTCACCGCCCGGGAGCGCCGACGTTGCCGGGATCCGCTTGGCTTCGAGCGGGAGGGCGCTCCGAGCGGCGCGAACCGGCCCCTCGATATCCGGAAGGTCCCGCGGCCCTCGCCGCTGGTGGAGGATCCGGCGGAAGTGGGCCGTCATCTCCTCTTCCAGGTCGGGGGGATAGGCGCCGGACCGGCGACGCTCATCGACACGATCCCGGAGCCGGGCTACCAGCTCGTCGACCTCGCTCGCCTCGTCCACGAACTGGATCGTAGTAAACAGGGGCCGTGAAGCTCCTGATCACAGGCGGGGCCGGATTCATCGGCGCCAACTTCGTCCAACACACGGTCGAGGCCCACCCGGGCTACGACGTGGTGGTGGTCGATGCCTTCACCTATGCCGGGCACCGTTCCAGCCTCGCCCCGGTCGCCGAGCAGATCACCGTCGTCGAAGCCGACATCTGCGACGAGGCGGCCATGGACGACGCCATCGTGGGCTGTGACGTCGTCGTCCACTTCGCCGCCGAGTCGCATGTCGACCGCTCCATCGACGACCCGGGACCCTTCCTTCGGACCAACATCCTCGGGACGGAAACGCTCCTACGGATGGCCCGCAAACACCGTGTCGGGCGGTTCCACCACATCTCCACCGACGAGGTCTTCGGCGCGCTGACGCTCGACGGCGGCCTGTTCGACGAGGACACGCCGTACTCCCCCCGCAGCCCCTACGCCGCCAGCAAAGCGGCCAGCGACCATCTCGTGCGGGCCTACGGCGACACCTACGGGCTGCCGTTCACGATCACGAACTGCTCCAACAACTACGGCCCGTACCACCTGCCGGAGAAGGCCATCCCGCTGTTCATCACCAACGCCCTCGACGGGAAGACCCTGCCCCTCTACGGCGACGGGCGGTCGGTGCGGGACTACCTCTACGTGACGGACCACTGCCGGGCCATCGACCTCGTGCTCCACTCCGGCAAGGAGGGCGCGCACCTACTGCGTGGGCGGCGGCGCCGAACGGGACGGTGTCGCCCTGGCCGAGACGATCCTCGGCCTCCTCGATCTCCCCCGCGACCGGATCGAGTTCGTGGCCGACCGGCCGGGCCACGACCGGCGCTACGCCATCGACGCCAGCCGGATCCGGCGAGGAACTGGGTTGGGAGCCAGCGTCACGTTCGAGGAGGGCATCGCGGCCACCATCGCCTGGTACCAGACGAACGAGGACTGGTGGCGCCCGATCAAGGACCGGACGCAGATCATTACCTGGTGAATCAGCATCACCTGGTAGATCAGCGGACAGCCAGGCCGACGATCGGGCGGTTGAGAGGGACGCCGCCCAGGCCGCCCAGGTAGAGCGCGCCGCCGAAGTTGTAGACGCTCCCGTCGTTGCCGACGATCCAGTAGCCGTTGCCGGTCGGGGTCGGGGCCAGGCCGATCACGGTCCCGGCGGTCGTGCCGGTCGGCGCGCCGTAGAAGGCCGATCCGCCATAGGCGAAGACACCGCCGTCGGAGGCCACCATCCAGTAGCCGTCGCCGTCGGGCGAGGGGGCCAGGTCGACGATGGGCCGGTTCAGCCTGAGGCTCGCCGGTGGAGCCGAAGAATCGGGCGTCGCCGAAGGCGAAGATGCCCACCGTCCGACGCCACCAGCCAGTAGCCCCGCCCGCTGGGCGTCGGCGCCATGCCCACGATCGGCTTGTTCAGCCGGATGCCGCCGGTCGAGCCGAAGAAGGCGGCGTCGCCGAAGGCGAAGATCCCACCGTCGGACGCCACCAGCCAGTAGCCCTTCCCGCTGGGGGTCGCGGCCATCCGCACGATCGGCTTGTTCAGCGGCGAGGTTGCCGGTCGAGCCGAAGAACTTGGCGTCGCCGAAGGTGAAGATGCCGCCGTCGGACGCCACCAGCCAGTAGCCCTTCCCGGTCGGGGTGGCGGCCAGCCCGACGATCGGCTTGTTGAGGGGGATCCCTCCGGTCGAGCCGAGGAAGGCGGCGTTCCCGTAGCTGAAGATGCCGCCGTCGGATGCCGCCAGCCAGTAGCCCTTCCCCGTCGCGCCGCCGGCGATCGACGTGGCGGTGATCTGGCCCGCGCTCGGCACGGCCTGGAGCGGCCCGGCGGCCGGGCCGGCCACTGCCCGGCCGACGTTGATCTCGCCGGCGGCGAAGTCGACGCCGGTGCCGGGGACCGAGTCGGCCGTGCTCATCAGCCGGGCGGCGACCTGCTGGGCGGAGAGCCTGGGGTTCAGCGCCCACACCAGGGCGGCGGCGGCCGAGACGATGGGGGTGGCGAAGGACGTGCCGTCGGGTGTCACCCAGCAGTTCCCGTCCCCGCAGGGGGTCGCCAGCGTGAGGACCCCGACGCCGGGGGCGGCGATGTCGACCCAGGGGCCGTGGCGGGCGAACTTGGCCGATCTGTCGCCGTCGGCGGTGTCGACCGCCGTCACCGAGAGCACGCCCTCGTAGGCGGCCGGGTACGTCGGGGCGGTGTCCCACTGGTTGCCGGCCGCCGACACGACGAGCTTGCCCTTGTTCTGGGCGTACTTGATGGCGTCCTCGAGCGTCTGGCTCGACTTGGCGTTGGCGCAGGAGGAGCCCTCCTCGGGCTTGCAGGGCTCCTGCTGGAGGGACAGGTTGATGATCTTCACGCCCGGGTAGTCGGCCGCGTAGCGGATCCCGGCGGCGATCTGGCTGGACAGCCCACCGCCCTCGTGGTCGAGCACCCGGACGGAGAGCACCTTGGTGTCCCACCCAGACCGGCGATCCCGATGCCGTTGTTGGGGGTGGCGGCGATGATGCCGGCCACGGCGGTGCCGTGCCCCTCGGGGTCGGGCGTGTTGTCGGGCGCGGCAATCCCCCGACGCTGCCGGGGTTCCGGACACAGGTGAAGTTCGGCCCGGTGATGACCTTACCGGCGAGGTCCGGGTGGGTGGCGTCGACGTCGGTGTCGACCACGGCCACGAGCATGTTGGGGTCGCCGTGGGTCGCCGCCCAGGCCTGGGTGGCGCCGATGTGCATGAAGTCCGACTGGCTGTAGATCCGGTTGGTGGCGCCGCCGTCGAACGTCAGGGGGCAGCCGGCGAAGCACCGCTCGTTGACCGGCGACGGGTCGGCGCCGGCCGCGGACCCGATGGGCACGTCGGACGGCACCAACGGATCGGGGTCGGTGCCGGCAAGTTCGGCGGAGGTGAAGCGGAGGTCCTCCTCCACCGCGGCCACCGACCGGTTCTCCTTCAGGCGCCGCGCCGCCTCCGCTCCCTGGCCCTTGGGGACGTCGACCCGGAACTCTCCCGGTCGTACCCTCCCGCCGCGACGGCCGCCGACGGAGGCGGCGACGGCGTCCTCGTCGTCACCGGCCTTGGCCATCCGCACGACGAGGTGGTCGTGGGTGTCGGCCGCCTTCTTGCGGGCCGCTTTGACCGGCTTGGCCTTCGCCCGGCCCTTCCGGACCGGCCGTCGTCGGACGCGATGGCCGGCACCAGCCCGGCACCCGCCAGCAGCCCGACGAGGGCGGGGCGAGCGCGGCGCGGCGGCGCTCGGTGCGCCCTCCAGCCACGGTCCGGTGAACCACGGTGATGGTGCCTCCCAGCACGGCGACGCGTCGCGGGTTGCGCAGCCGATCGGAACCCAGCCTCGGCCGCCGAAGTGCTCAAACCGAACGAGGGGGACGGTTGGAGCGAAGGCGACCGCGCTGGACAACTCTTACGAGGGACACGGTCATATTCGTCACGGTGCGGGGTGATTCCCCCCGTCGCCGGCGGTGAGTTAGCGCTTCGCCTGGGAGGAGCTGGGAGGCGGTCGGAGCGGCCTTGACGTCGAGGCCGACCACGCCGCCCTTGTAGCCCGGCACGGCGTCGGGGACCCCGCCCAGCACCGGGGCGTCGCCGTAGCTCGCCACCGCGCCGTTGGT
Source organism: uncultured bacterium (assembly GCA_963786495.1). GTDB lineage: Bacteria > Actinomycetota > Thermoleophilia > Solirubrobacterales > 70-9 > JALZKA01. The sequence goes on from CAWAZL010000004.1 coordinate 77,856, forward strand.
CCCGACGATCAGGTAGCCGCCGCCGGTGCGGGTGGGCCGCATGGCCACCGCCCCGGTGGTGATGCGGGACCCGGGGAGTGACCCGAAGTAGCCGGCGTCGCCGAAGCTGAACAGGCCTCCGTCGGCGCCCAGGAGCCAGTAGCCCTTCCCGCTCGGCGTCGGCGCCATCCCCACCACCGGCTTGTTGAGCTTGATCGCCCCGGTCGAGCCGAAGAACTCGGCGTCGCCGAAGGAGAAGATCCCGCCGTCCGACGCCACCAGCCAGTAGCCCTTCCCGCTGGGCGTCGGGGCCATCCCCACCACCGGCTTGTTGAGCTTGATCGCCCCGGTCGAGCCGAAGAACTCGGCGTCGCCGAAGGAGAAGATCCCGCCGTCCGTGGCCACGAGCCAGTAGCCCTCGCCGAGCTTCGTGGTGGCCATGCCCACCACCGGCTGGTTCAGTTTGAGGGCGCCGGTGGATCCGAAGAACCCGGCGTCGCCGAAGGAGAAGATCCCGCCGTCGGCGGCGACGAGCCAGTAGCCGGCGCCCTTGGGAGTGGCGGCCAGGCCGAGAATGGGCGAGTTGAGCCGGATCGCGCCGGTCGAGCCGTAGAACTTGGCCTCACCGAAGCTGAAGATGCCGCCGTCGGCGCCGACGACCCAGTAGCCGGACAGGCCGCCGCTCGGGTTGTTGACGACCCGGAACCAGTCGGAGCGCAACCCGTCGGGCCGGCTGCCCGGGGAGTACGACCACAGGCCCCGCATATCGGCGCCCGAGAGGGTCGCCTTGCCCTTGCTGCCCCGGAGCACGACCTCGAGGACCCGGCCGCCCATGCTGCCGAGCCCGTTGCGCTTCGTGACGTCGACCGACAGGAGCGAGCCGATCTGGGGGTTCGCCGTCTCGAGGACGGCGACGGGGATCCGGGCCGACCAGTTGGCGCTGGGGTTCGAGTCGACCGCGTCGCCTTCGTCGGGCACCGCCGGGAAGGTCCCGCCGGCGGTGTAGCCGCCGGTCGACGAGGAGAACTCGGTGCGGGCCACCGACCCGTCGCCGACGAAGACACGGATCTGGCCGGCGGTGTCGTCGACGGCCTGGTTGGTGGTGGCGGCCTCGAGCTCGTTGAACGTCGCGCCGTCCTGGGTAGCTTTACCGCCGTAGACCTGGCAGCTCGTCGTGTCGCACGTCTTCGCCCATTCGGAGCGGCGCTCCGCCCAGGCGTAGGAGCGGGCGGCCACCGCCTGGGCCCGCAGGGCGTGCATCCCCGCACCGGCGCCGGATGTGCCCCAGCTCGACGGCGACTCCCGGGGCACGACGCCTTTGATGTAGCCCTCCAGCGAGACCTTGTTGACCGCCCGCGAGGTGATCGTGTTGGCAGCATCCCGGCCCTCCAGGGCCACCACTTCGCCTCGGAGCCACCGCCGGGTGCCGCTGAGCTCGCAGACCTGGAGCATCTCGGAACGGTCGTTGGTGCGGGGGTCGGCGGGCGAGAAGACGACGGGGCCGATGACGGGTGAGGTCGTGATCTTCTGCCAGCCGCCGGGGCCGCCGGAGCAGTCAGTGCCGGCGTACACGTCGTAGAGGTTGGTCCCCACCTTGCGGGCCAGCAGCGCCGCGAACTGCTGGTTGGGGCGGACGCTGGTCCGAAGGTGGCCCTTCTCTTGATTCACGATGACGTCGATGCCGTCGAGCTTCGTCAGGTGCACCGTGATGTCGTCGTTGGGCGCGGTGCCCATCCTCGTGCCGCCGTAGTAATGGTCGAGGATCCGCTGGTAGCTCCAGCCCTTCAGGGCGTAACCCAGCGATCCGAACTGGCCCATGCCGCGGCCGTGACCGTAGCCGTGGCCGACGAGCTCGACCGTCGGCCCGGGGAACGCCCCCGCCGGGCGGGCGCCGACGGCCAGGACGCCGGACATGGCGACCACGGACGCCGTGAGCGCCCGGAACAGCCGATGCCGCCCGGTCATGGCGCCAGGACGAGATCGACGGCGGACCGGGGCGGCCGCTGCGACGTGTCGGCCCCGAGGAACCGGGCATCGCCGAAGATGGCAATGCCGCCGTTGGCGTCGGCGATGTAGTAGCCCTTGCCGGTCCGCGTCGACCGCATCTGCACCGCCCCGGAGTACTTCTCGGGCTTGGCCGCCGCCACGCTGCCGAAGTACGGCACACCGAAGGCGAACAGGCCGCCGTCCGACGCCACCAGCCAGTAGCCCTTGCCGGTCGGGTTGGGGGCCATCGACACCACGGGCTTGTTGAGCGTCAGCGCGCCGGTGGAGCCGTAGAACACGGCGTCGCCGAAGGCGAAGATGCCGCCGTCGGACGCCACCAGCCAGTAGCCCTTGCCCGAGGGCGTCGACGCCATGCCGACCACCGGCTTGTTCAGTTTGATACTGCCGGTCGAGCCGTAGAACTTGGCATCACCGAAGGAGAAGATCCCCCCGTCGGTGGCCACGAACCAATACCCCTTGCCGGTGGGGGTGGGCGCCATCCGCACGACCGGCTTGTTCAGTTTGATGTCGCCGGTCGAGCCGTAGAACTTGGCGTCGCCGAAGGAGAAGACACCTCCGTCGGAGCCCAGCAGCCAGTAGCCCTCACCCGACGCGGTGGGGGCCATGCCGACGATGGCGCCCGACAGGGCCGTACCGCCCATCGAGCCGAGTGGCTCGGCGCTGCCGAACGGCAGCACCCGGCCGTCGGCCGTGGCCGTCCAGTAGCCGTTGGTGGGGCCGGTGACAGCCGTCACGAATTTGGCCACCTCGTCCCGGATCCCCGGAAGGAGCGGGTAGAGGCGATCACCGGGGCAGGCGGTCTGGCCGGCGTCGCGGTGGCCCCCCAGGTTGGGGAAGGTCGAGACGACCCCGTCGCTGCTGGTGAACTGGTCCTTGGCCAGCACGTCGATGCCGTGGCGGTCGGCCTTCCAGGCCATCAGCCTGACCAGCGCCTCGCGGGCATCATCGGTGGGCTCGCCGTAGGCTGAAGTCGCCCAGCATGGCCACGCCGGCCGAGCCGGCGTTGTGGTTGAGGACGTGGGCGCCCACGACGCCGTTGTCGTTGAGGTCTTCGCCGGTCGGCTTCTCGCCGGCCTTGTAGTCGCGGGCCCAGCGACCCTCGTAGACGCGGCCCTGGGCGTCGATCAGGAAGTTGTAGCCGATGTCGTCCCAGCCATTGCCCTGCACGTGGTAGGCGTAGATCGCCCGGACGGTGGCCGCCGGGTCAGGGTCCTGACCGTCGGTGACGGTGTGGTGCACGAAGAGCTTGTTGATCGGCGCGTACTTCTGGTCGTTCTTTCTGATCGACTCGTCGGCGCCCCACCCGGCCCGGGTGATGATGTCGGGCTGCGCGACCTTCGGCTTGGACTTGCCGGTCGTGGTGGTCGTGGACGAACCCGCCTTGGTCGTGGTGGTCGAAGACGATGGCTGGGCGGCATCGGGGCCGCGGTCCTCGCCACCGTCGGACGGTGGGCCCTCATCGTCCTCGGCGGCGCTGGCCGGGGCGGCGGTGGCCAGCCGGCGGCTGCGCGGCCCGCGCTGCGTGTCGATGGCCACGAGCTCGACGTCGCGGGCGTCGCCGGTCGCCCGCACCTGAGCGTGCGTGGCGCCCTGTGCCCGGATGAGCTCCGACAGGATCGGCCCGCCGTCGCCGTCTTCGAGGTCATGGGCGACGGGCATGGCCCGCCAGGGCCCCCAGGCCCCGTCGGGGCCGGCCAGGCGGATATCGACGGCGGCGTCCTCGCTCCCAACCCAGCGGACCCCGAGGTGCGACAACGGGAAGGGGCTGTCGAGCACCGGCCCCGGAGCCGCAGGGACCTCCGGGAGAGCGGCGGCTGACCCGGGCGGCGGACGTTACGGAGGCGGGGAGAAAGGCGAAGCGGGTCTTTGGCTCACCCTCCGCCATGCGGATCGGGGCCAGCACGGCGAAACCGGCCACGGCGGCCACCGCCCCAGCACGAATTGCGCGTCTCAAGGCATCACTCTCTCGTCACGATGGTGGCGCAAGTGACTCATGGTGGACCACTCTAAGAGCCAGCCACCTCCAGCGGGGTGACAGCGGACCTCGTACAGCGTTTCCTGGCTCAGGCTAGGCGCGACCTGTCCCGCTTCGTGAAGTTTGGGGTGGTGGCCGGACTAGCCTTTATTTTCCAAATGGCACAACCTGCTGCGGTACTGCGCACCTTCACCCATCGAACGACGTTGCTGGGGCAGCGTCCAGGAGATCGCCGCCCACCGTGAGCTCCTCCTCAACCTGGTTCGCCTCGAGCTCAAGGCGAAGTACAAGGCGAGTGCGTTGGGATTCGCCTGGTCACTGGTCAACCCGGCCATGTACTTGGTGGTGTTCTACATCGCCTTCGACGTGATCCTCGGGGGTGGGATCCCGCGGTTCCCCATCTACCTGTTGTCGGGCCTGCTGGTGTGGAACTTCTTCGCCACCGCTCTCAACAGCGGAACGAGCTCCGTCGTAGCCGGCGCCGGCCTGGTGAAGAAGGTCTGGTTTCCCCGGGAGATCCTGCCGCTCGCGGCGGTGGGCGCCGCCCTCGTCCACTTCTTCCTCCAGCTGACCGTGCTGATCGCCACCCTGGTCCTCGTGCGCCATCCCGTCGGCTGGGCCGCACTACCACTGCTTCCGCTGGCGCTCTTCGACCTCATACTCGTGGCGTCGGGGCTCGTGCTCCTGCTATCCGCGGCGAATGTATACCTGCGCGACATGGCGCACTTTGTCGAACTGGCGGTGTTGGCATGGTTCTGGGTCACACCGATCGTGTATCCCTTCTCGCAACTCACGGAGGCGATCGGCGGCCGCGCCGCCATCGCGCTGCTCAACCCCGTGACGCCGATCGTCCTGACGTTCCAGCGGGCGTTGTACGGGAACTACGGGCGCGTGATCGACCCGAACTTGTCGACCCTCTGGTACCTCCGGAACCTCCTTCTCGGCGCTGCAGCGGCGCTGGTCCTCGCCGCTCTCGCGCTGCGTCTCTTCGGCCGGCTCGAGGGCAGGCTCGCCGAGGAACTCTGAGACGATGGCCGCAGCAATCGAAGTAGAGCACCTCACGAAGACGTTCCGCCTCTACCACGACAAGCCCAGCTCCTTGAAGGAGCGGGTGATCAGGTTCCGCCGGGCCCGATACAACCAGTTCACGGCTCTGAGCGACGTCAACCTCGACGTCGAGGCCGGGACCACGGTGGGGCTACTCGGACGCAACGGGTCGGGGAAGAGCACACTCCTCAAATGCATCGCCGGCATCATCCAGCCGACGTCCGGAGTCGTCCGTACCGCGGGCAGGATGGCGGCACTGCTCGAACTCGGCGCCGGGTTCCATCCCGAGCTTTCCGGCCGGGAGAACGTGTACCTGAACGGCTCGATCCTCGGCTTGAAGCGAGCCGAGGTCGATCGCGTCTTCGACGACATCGTCGCGTTCGCGGAACTCGAAGCCTTCATCGACACACCGGTGAAGCACTACTCGTCCGGCATGTACGTCAGGCTCGGGTTCGCGGTCGCCGTCAACGTCGACCCGGAGATCCTCTTGGTCGACGAGGTTCTCGCCGTGGGCGACGAAGCCTTCCAGCGCAAGTGCATCGACAAAGTCAAGACCTTCCAGGCGGAAGGACGGACCATCGTCGTCGTCACCCACGCCGCCGACCTGGTCCGGCAGATGTGCAGCAAGGCAGCGGCCCTGGAGCACGGCGTCATGGTGGCCGAGGGAGAACCCAACGTCGTCATCCGCGAGTTCCGGGAGCGGCTCCTCAAGGCGGCTACGCCAGGCGAGGACATGAGCCCGGAGCTGGCCCGATCGGAGATGTCCCCGATGTGGGGCCGCGTGAAGATCAGCGACGCTCACGTGACCTACGCCGCGCCAGGTCGGGACGCAGTGGCGCCTGGCGAGTCCCTGCGTCTCGATGTCACCCTCGAAGCGCAGGAAGCGGTCCCCGACGTGGTCGTGGGTATCGCGATCTACAGCACCATGGGATGGCTTGTGTTCGGCACGAACACCGAACTGCAGGGCGTCAATCTCGGCGCCGTCTCGGGCCGGCGCAAGGTCTCGTTCATCTTCCCCGACGTCCCGCTCCTCGACGGCACGTACGCGGTGACCATCGGCGTCCACACGAAGGGCGGGCTGGTCTACGACAGTTGGGAGCAGCGGCGGCGGTTCGAAGTGGCCGCCCCCGGCCGCGACATCGGGCTCGTTCGCTTCCCCGTCACTATCGAGGTCGACGGGCGGACATCGCCACGGACGAGTCCTGACTCATCGTGATCAGGCGCTCGTACCGGTCCAGCACCGCTTCCCAGGCGTAGCGCTCCTCCACGAACCGCCGACCGGCCCGGCCCAGCCGCTCCCGCAGCGCGCCATCCTCGACCAGCAGGTCGACTGCCGCCTCGAACTCCGGGAAACCCCGGTACGGGATCCCGCCGCCGCTGCGGCGGCACTGACCCTCCAGCACGTCGCAGTGGCCCTGCACGAGCACCGGCTTCCGGTGCGCCCAGGCCTCGCTCAGGATCATCGAGAAGCTCTCGAAGTAGGAGGGCTGCACGAGGGCCAACGCTCCCGCCAGCGCCGACTGCTTCATCGCATCCTCGACGAAGCCGGTCACGATGACGTCGGGATGGGATTCGAGGGGTCGAACGGGATCCCCCACGATGGCGAGAGCAAGCGGACCTGGGCTTCGCTCCTTGTAAGCAGCGAAGAAGGCGAGCACCTCTTCCGAGCCCTTGGCCGGGTCGACCCGGCCGACGAACAGGAGGTAGGGCCGGTCGTCCAGTCCGAAAGCAGCGCGGAAGGCGTCGCCGTCGAACCCATCGTGCCGCTCGACATCGATGCCGACGCCCAGCACTTCGGAGGGTTGACCGGGCCGGAATCGGCGCTCGACCAGTCCAGCCTCTTCTTCGGTCAGGAAGCCGAAGGCCGAGGGATTGTGGAACATCGTCCGGAACAGGTCCAGGTACAACGACGGCTCGTCGTGGGCCGTCGGGTGCAGGATCGTCGGCCCGACAGACGCCGCCGCCGGGAGCCCTGCCCAGGTCGGGTAGTACAGGTAAGTGAAGAAGCTCACGACGTCAAAATCGGATGCCCGCTCCAGCAGCCAGGGCACGAGATCTGGGAGATAAGGCCCCTGGGCCCGCATCCAGGCCAATTCGAGGTAGCAGCGGCGGCGGCTTCGGCCCCCAGGCGACCCGTGTGTTGAGCGGCGTGAACAGGGCGTCGTTGCGGCCGCTGGTCACCGCCAGGCGGTGGACGAGCACCCCGTCGATCTCCTCGGTGCCCGCTGCGTAGTGGTTCGCCCAGTCGACGTAACTGAGGGCGCAGCTGGTCACGACCTCGATGTGATGGCCCCGGGCAGCAAGCCGGGTGGCGAACTCGCGGCCGAGGAACTCGGCTCCACCGGCCACCTCGCGGCCGTACCGCTGGATCACGAACAGCAGGCGGCTCACACCGAAGCGGCCATGACGGTGACCGGGATCCGGCCGGTGCAGCGGTCGTCGATATCGTCCAGCCAGGCGAAATGCTCCTGCACCATCGTGAAGCACAGCTGGTAGTCACCCGGTGCGGTGGGCAGCTCCACCGTCGTGTCGACCCGCACCGAACGGCCGGGAGCGAGTGGCTCCGGCAGCATCGTCCGGTGCCCCTCAGCCACCACCACGTTCCTTTCGGTGTCGAACCACCGGTACGACAGGTGAACGGGGTGGTACCGGAACTGCGAGGACAGCCACGTCCTGGTCCCGTTGCGGACCGCGACGCGGACGGTCAGCATCTCCGCCACCCTGCCGCCGAGCTTGGCCGGCTCCGGTCGCAGCGTGATGGCGCCGGGGTCGACGACGAAGTTCTGGGCCGGGGGCCGGAAACGGTTATGGGTGGCCAGGAGGCGGGCGAGGTGCGTGCCCGCCCGGCCACGGGCGAGACGCTGCTCGGTGCCCAGAAGGCGGTGTGGGAGGCCGACGAGATCGATCACGCCGTGGTGGTTCAGGGCGAGTTCGAGATGGCGGACGTCGATCAGCGGCAGGAGGACACCTCCGCTGCCGATGAGAGCCACGACGGGGAAGAGCCCCTGCAGGCGAAAAAACAACTCCCGATAGCTGGTACCGGCGAGGCGGGGCAGGGCGACGGGGTTGCACTCCACCACCGTCAACGGCTTGAAGCGGCGCAGGGTCTCCTCCGCGCCGTCGAGCACCGCCGGCTCGGCGCCTTCCACGTCGAGTTTGAGGAGGTCGAGCCGGTCGAGGCCCCGCGATTCCGCCCACGAGTCGAGCCGGGCGGTGGCTACCCGGCACTGCCCCTTTCCGATGTGCGATCCGCCGGGATAGGACTCGTCGAAAGCCAGGGTGCTCTCGCCGTCCTCGCGGTAGAGAGCCAGCCGTTCGACGGTGACGTTGGTGATGCCGTTGGCCGCCAGGTTGTGCTCGAGATGGGCAGAGGTCTCCGGCGCCGGCTCGAAGGCGTAGACGTGGCCGTCGGGGCACAGCGACGCGAGGAGCACGCTGATGACGCCGATGTGCGCCCCGCCGTCGACGGCCACTGCGTCCGGCGGCAGCCGCCGGCGGAGCAACGCAGCCAACTCGCGCTGGTAGAGGCCGCCCGAGCGCTCGAGTTCGCCGATGATCCCCGCGTCGGACTCGCTCCCGGTCAGAGCGAACGACCGGCCCGGAAACGGCCGGAAGGCCACGGTCTTGTCAGCCATGTAGCTCTTCCCGGTCGAGGATCACGGCAGCTTCTCCAGCGCAGCTTCCATGCGCTCGAGCGCGATGTCCCAGGTGTAGTTGGCCAGGACGTAGTCACGCCCCTTCGCACCGAGGTGACGCAGACGTTCGGGGTCGTCGGCAACGAGAGCCAGATATTCGGCCATTTCATAGTCGTCGGCGTAGAGGAGCCCGCCTCCGGAGCGCTCGCAGTGCCAGCGGACGACTTCGCAGGCCTGGTTGGCGATCACCGGGGTGCCGGCCAGCCACGACTCCATGATCGTGCGGGAGAAGCTCTCGAAAAGGCTCGGCTGCACATAGGCCGCCGCAGCGGCGTAGGCATCGCCCACCTCTTCCTGGGGAAGGAAGCCGAGATCCTTCACCCGGGAAGCAATCTCGGCCGGCAGGACGACCTTCCCGGCCCCGAAGCTGACCAGGTCGAGATCAACCCCCAGCCGCTCCACGGCCCGGGAGAAGGCCCGCAGCAGGTCGTTCCAGCCCTTCCCGCCCTCCCGGCGCCCGGCGTAGAGGACATAGGGCCTGGTGATGCCGTGCCGGGCCCGGAACCGGTCGGGGTCGTAGGACAACGGCACGAGCACCCCCGCTCCGGTCACAACATGATGGTCGGTGACTGGGCCGATCCGGTGGGCGAGCTGGTGCTCGGGCTCCGACAGGAACCACACCTGTGCCGATCCGCCGAGTAGCGGCCGGAACACGGACTGGTAGGCGTAGTTCTCGTCGTGAAGGCAGGGGACCACGACGGTACGTTCGGGGGCGACGGTGGCTCCTACCAGCGTCGTCCACTGGAGGTAGGGCGAGAAGATGACGGCGCGGTAGGTATGCGCGGAGGCGACAAGGTGGTGGAAGAGCCCGGGCACACGGAAACACCCGTTGATCCAGGTGAGCCCCTCGTCTGCCGACAGTGTGCCTCCGCTCCGGAGACTGGCCTCGAGGGCTTCCCAGGCGGTGCGGTCGCGGTCCTGCACCACCGGGAACCGCCGGACGGTGAGCTCGCCGTCGTGGAACGTACCCGGCGAGTAGGCGTTGGCCCAGCTCTCGTGGTCCCGGGCGCAGGTGGTGAGGATCTCGACCTCCCACCCCCGGGCCGCCAGTCGCTCGGCGGCCTGGCGGAGGACGATCTCCGCCCCGCCGACGACATCGTCGCCGTAGCGGGGAGGAACAAAGGCGATCCTGCCCTTACCCATCGGCCAGGAGCCTCTCATAGACGTTCTGGCAGCGGCGCAGCGCGGCGGGGTGTTCTTCGAGCAGTCGGGCCTGCATGACCCGGGCGGCTTCCTCCCGGTCCGGATTCGGCCGGGCGATCCTCCAGGTCAGGTCGAGGTCCGGGGCGCTCGAGCGAACCTCACCTTCCATCTCGTTGAAGACCTCGCTCTGGCTGGCGGGGTTGTCGTGGTCGAACATCTTGAACGTGGTGCCGGCCCGGGTGTTGAGGGCGCGGATCACGTCACCGAAGCGGTTGACGGTCATCTCAAACGGTGCCACCACGACCGAACCCGACCGGGCGGCAACCCGGCGGTAGAAACGGTCGTAGCGGTGCAACTCATGGTCGAGGTCGTCGAGGCGCATGCGGACGGCATGGGACGCCACCGCCTCGAGCGGCGCCCGGAGCAGGATGATGACCGGTTTGCCGAGGCGCAGGCCGCGAGCGACGTTGGCCCAACTGTGCGTGTGGCTGGCGACACGCACCGAAGGGTTGGAATGCTCCATCGCCTTGCGGGCAAACGTGTTCCCGCAGCTCTGATAGCCCTCGATGACCACGTCGCTGTCGGCATCGACCAGGAACCACTCGGGGTGACGAGAGCGCATCACCGCGCAGTACGCCCCGGGCAGGTACTCGAGGAGGTCGACAGCTAATCTCCGGGCGCGCACGTCGTCGTTCTTAGCAGCAAGCGGGTGGACAGGAGGGGCTTTGGGGCTGTTGCAGCGGGTGCGGGAGAAGGTGCTCCCCCGGGTCGACAAGCGCTTCGACTGGCGGATCGATCAGAAGCTGGAGGAGCGGGTCCTCCCGGAGCTGCCCAAGCAGACCGAGTCGCTGGCGAAACTGACGGAGGACCTCGCCACGGCGCTGTTCACAATGAGCGAGCTCCGCCGGTGGATGGTCGACGACCTCGAGGCGGCCAACGAGACGACGATGCTCCTGGGCGAGACGCTCACCCGCCTGCAGACGTCGATGGAACGCGTCGAGCAGGAGGTGATTGCCATCGGCAAGCGCCTGGGCGACATCGAAGCCATTGTCCAACGTTGAGACGTCCTTCCGTGGGGTCGTGGTCGACCTCTGTGCCATCCAGAGCGTCGACCAGCGGCACCGGGGGATTCCCCGCTACGTCACCGACCTGACGACCACCGTCGAGGCGATCGATCCGCAGGCGGTCACGACCTACGCCGTCAATCCCGACCTGGCGCTCCCGGAGGTCGGCCTGTCCGAGCGTCTCGTGGAGTCGGGCAAGCTCCGTCGGTCGGACGACGTCGACTGGTCGACGGTCCGTCTGCTCCACCTCGCCTCCCCCATGGAGATGGCGGTGCCCCACCACCGGCTCCTCCCGCCGGCCGCCCGCGCCGCCGGCGTGCCGTGGGCGGTGACGTTCTACGACCTCATCCCCCACCTCATGCCCGACAACTACCTGGAGGACCCGGGGCTCCGCCGCCGGTACCGGGCCCGGCTCCAGTTGGTGAGGGCAGCCACCGCCGTGCTCGACCCTGTCGGAGGCCAGCCGGATCGACATCGTCGAGCACCTCGGCATCGACCCCGGCGCGTCTTTGTCATCGGTGCCGGGACGAGCCCCCGGTTCGTCCCTCCCGCCTCCCGGGCCGACGCCGCCGTCGAGGCGATGGCCGCCGTGCCGGGGCTGCGGGCGCCGTACGTCTTCTACATCGGGAGCTACGAGCCGAGGAAGAACCTCGAGCCGCTCCTTGAGGCCTGGTCGCTTCTCCCGGCGCCGGTGCGGAGCCGGTGGCAGCTGGCGCTGTGCTGCCCCTCAAGCCGCTGGAGCGGAAGCACCTGCTGTGGCGCGCCCGGCAGATGGGCGTCGAGGACTCCGTGTGCCTCACCGGGTTCGTGCACGACACCACGCTGCTGCGGCTGCACCAGGGTTCGGACCTGTTCGTCTTCCCCTCGCTCTACGAGGGCTACGGGCTGCCCGTGGCCGAGGCGCTCGCCTGCGGCACGCCGGTCCTGGCCGCCGATGCCTCGTCGCTGCCCGAGATCGTCGGACCCGACGCCCTCTTCGACGCCACCCGACCGGCGGCCATGGCGGCGGCCATCGAGCGGGGACTCACCGACGACGGCTTCCGCCGGCGGCTCCTGGCCGCGGCCGGACGGGCCCCCAGCTCCTGGGACGAGGTCGCCCGGGCCACGCTCGGCGTGTACGACCGGATCCTCGCCGGCGACCTGCGACCCCCCGCCCGCCCGGCCGTGCAGGCGCGCCGCCGTCGGGTGGCGTTCGCCGCCGCCCTCGGTCCCGACGGCGGAGATTCGGCCGCCTGGGATCGGGCCGTCCTCGTCGGGCTGGAAGCTCACCCCGATCTCGAGGTCCGGGCCTTCGCCGACCGGCGCGCCGACGGAGACTTCGAAACCGCCGCGTTCGCCGATCGTCCGGCGGATGAGCCCCGCCCGTCCCGACGTCCCCTAGGTTCCGGTGCCGGCAACGGCGGCGGGCCGATCCACCCGCTGGCGGCGCTGGAGGCCGTTGAGGAGCTGGACGGGCGTTTCGACGCCGTCGTCTACGTCGTCGCCGACGACGCCGACCACGCGGGATGTCTGTCCGCCCTGCGACGCCGGCAGGACGGCGTGGTCGTCGCCCGGGATGTCGGCCTTGCCGACCTCTACGGCCATGCCGCCCGGACGGGCGGCCTGCCCGACCGGCTGGCGGGGACGATCGCGGCGGCCTACGGCGACGCCGTCCTCCCCGGGGTCGGCGCGGGCGAGTCGCTGGCGCCCGATGAGGCCCGCCGCCTCGGGGTACTGCTGACCCGCGACGTGCTGCGCCACTGCCGGGGTCTGGTGGTCACCCGCCCGTCCGACGCCGCCTTGGCCGACCTCGACGCCGCGCCCGCCGACCGGGCCAAGATCGTTCTCGCCGCCACCGACCCGCAGGCGGTGGCCGGCGCCGCCTACGAGTTCGTGACCCGGCTGGCAGCTCCTTCGGGTGAGGCAGGTGAACCTCCCGAGCCACTGTGATCCTGCCGGGCCGTGTGGCGATCGATCGACTCGATCGTCGCCGAGTGGAGCCGGTTGACGTGCTCCACGATCGGTTCCACCACGCAGGCGGTGAGCCGCCGGACCCTCGTGACCACGGCGGCTGAGGGCTGGCGCGAGAACGGCGGCGGAGGCGAGATCGGGGTCAGCAAATGGAGCGGCCAGGTCGAGGCGTCGCTGTCCGCCGCGTCCGCCTCCCGGTCCTGTGTCGCCCTCCGGCGCACCGCGGCCTCCAGCTCCTCCCGCTCCGGCCTTTCGCTGAGATCCCACGGCCGGGGAGTCGTGCCGTTCCCGGCAGACGTTTGGCCAGGCCGCTCAGTCGGTGTCGACGGCGAGGTCGGCCGCACCGAGAGGCGGCTCCTGTCCACCCCGGCGCGCTCCGACGCGTCGGCATCGGCCTCGGAGGCCGCAGTGACCGCGCCGGCCCTTCCGAGGACGAGGCGGACCCGACCCCGCCCTGTCGCCCGGCCCAGCGGGCCGACGTGGACCGTCGAATGGCGGGCCCGGCTCACCGCCAGCGCCAGGAGCGCCTGAGGCCCCGCTCCCCGACCACCCCGACCGGTGAGCACGGCCGGGTCGAGGGCCATCTCGAGATCGGCCCCGGCGGCCAGGCGGGCCAGCCGGGCCGCACCCCGTACCGTGCTCAGATCGGCGTGGTGATGGGCTGCCGACGGCTCCGGGGACACGACCTCGACGCCTGCTCCACCGGCCAGGCGGCTGCGCACGGCGGCCAGTGTCGCCTCGGCCGCCGGACCGGAGGCGGGTGGGTAGTCCCCGTAAATGACGACCCGGCTCACGGCAGAGCCTCCAACGCCGCTTCCATCCGGTTGAGGGCGATGTCCCAGGTGTAGTTGGCCAAGACGTACTCCCGGCCGACGTGGCCCAGGCCGTCGAGCTTCTCCGGTTGGTCGGCCACCAGCGCCAGGTACTGCGCCAGTTCGTACTCATCGGCATAGAGCAGGCCGGCGCCGGATCGTTCGCAGTGCCACCGGACGACGTCGCTGGCGCCGTTGGCGACAACCGGCGTGCCCGCCAACCATGCCTCCATGATTGTGCGGGAGAAGCTCTCCAGGCGGCTTGGCTGGATGTAGGCGGCCGCCGCGGCGTAGGCGTCGCCGACCTCCTCGTCGGCAAGCCGGCCCAGGTCGCGGACCCGATCGGTGATCCCCGACGGTGCCTCGACGTTGCCGACCCCGAACGTAACCAGGTCGAGGTCGACCCCCAGACGTGTCACGGCCCGGGAGAAGGCGGACAGCAACTCGGGCCATCCCTTGCCGGACTCCCGCCGCCCGACGAACAGTGCGTAAGGCCGGATCGAGGCCGTGACGGTCCCGGAATCCGTCCGGTTCGTACGTCTCCGGAATGAGAATCCCCTCACCCGTAACGGGGTGGGTGTCGGTCAGCGGACCGATCCGGTGGGCCAGCTGGTGCTCGGGCTCCGACATGAACCACACCTGGGCGGAGCCGGCCAGCAGCGAACGGAACACCGGGAGATAGGCGTAGTACTCGTCGTGGAGGCAGGGGATCACCACCGTCCGCTCCGGAGCCACAGTGGCGCCGATCATCGTCGTCCAGAAGAGGTAGGGGGAGAAGACGATGGCCCGGTAGGTGTGGGCGGAAGCCACGAGATGGTGGAAGAGGCTCGGGCACCCGGAAGCGGCCGTTCACCCAGAGGCGCTGCTCGGCCGTCGAGACCGACGCGCCCAGGCGGATGCGGCGGTCGAGCTCCTGCCACCCGGTGGAATCGCGAGGGTGCACAACCGGGAACCGCATGACCGTCAGGTCGCCGTGCCGCTCGGACCCGGGCGGGTAGACGTTGGCCCAGGTGAAGTGGTCGCGGGCACAGGTCGTGAGGACGTCGACCTCCCAACCCCGCCCGGCCAGCCGTTCGGCGGCTTGGCGGAGGACGCTCTCGGCCCCCCCGACGACGTCGTCGCCGTAGCGGGGCGGGACGAAAGCGATCCGGCCCTTACCCACTGCGGGGCTCACCCGTCCCATGATCCGGGTCGACGGGGTCGGGCTCGACCGCGTCGAGGACGGCGCGGTGCAGCAGGTTGACGTGTTCGATCACCGGGTTGATCCGCCAGTCGACGAGCCGGCTCACGACCTGCTTGACTACCGCGGCGGAGAGGCGGGCGGAGCGCGGCGGCTCGGGGCCGAGCAGCGGCATGGCCTGGAGAGTCCTCGTGGCCTGGCGAGCCGCGGCCTGCGCCGTTCCGGCCGCCCGCCGCCCGCCGCGCCGTTCGGCGGCCCGCCGGTGAATCTGCGCCTCGACGTCCTCCCGGGTCGGTTCGGGCGGGAGCTCCCAGGCCGGGCGGGGCTCCGGCTCGAGCGTGGCTGCCTCAGTGGCCCGTTCCCAGGCCAGGTCGTCGCCGGCCGAGGCGCCTTCGACGACCTCGTCGGCGGCGGCCAGCACCCGGGACCACGCGGCCGGTACCGCCACCGCGGCGGGAAGGTGGACGGTGCTGTGCCCGGCGGAACGCAGGGCCGCGGCCACCACGAGCCGGGCCGGCAGCTGATCCCGCTGCGCTCGTGACGTGAGCAGCCCCCCGTCGAGATGGAGGACCAGCCGTTCGGCGCCGACCGCCTCCCGGGCGAAGCGGATCGCTCCGACGGGGTGTCGGAGGTCGGCGTCGGAGTGGGCGGCGGACGGCGTCGGTGACACGACCCGAACGTCGACCCCGCCGGCCAGCAGCCGGCGGACCTCCCCGAGGGTGGCCGCCGAGGCGGGGCCGGGGGTCGGCGGGTACGGGCCGAAGACGACGGCCCTCGGGCGGCGGAGCATCACGGCATCGCCTCCAGCGCCTCTTCCATCCGGTCAAGGATGGTGCCCCAGCCGTAGTTGGCCAGAACGTACGGGCGGCCCCGGCCGGCGATGGCCGCCAGCCGGTCGGGCGCCTCGGCCACCAGGGCGAGGGTCTCGATGAGCTCGTCGTCGTCGCGGTAGACGATGCCGGCCCCGGAGCGCTCGCAGTGCCACCGGACGACGGCCCCGGCGGCGCTGGCGATGACCGGCGTGCCGGCCAGCCAGGCCTCCATCACCGTGCGGGAGAAGCTCTCGTTGGGGCTGGGCTGGACGTAGGCGGCGGCCGCCGCGAAGGCGTCGGGCACCTCCGCCTCGGGGAGGAAGCCCAGGTCGATCACCCGGCGGCCCAGCCCTTTGGGCACCTTCACGGCGCCGACGCCGACCGTGACCAGATCAAGGTCGATCCCGAGTTGCACTACGGCCGCGGTGAACGCCCGGAGGAGGTCGTTCCAGCCCTTCCCCACCTCCCGCCGGCCGGCATAGAGCACGAAGGGCCGCTCGAGCCCGTGGCGGGCGCGAAACCCTTCGGGGTCGTAGCGCTCCGGCATCTGCACCCCGCTGCCGATGACTCGGTGGTCGCCGGCGAGGGGTCCGAGCCGGTGGGCGAGCTCGTGTTCCGGTTCCGACAGGAACCACACCTGGGCCGGGGAGGCCAGCAATGGCCGGAACACATCGAGGTGGGCGGCCGCCTCGTCGTGGAGGCACGGCACGACGATCGCCCGCTCGGCGACAACCGGGGCCACCACCGCCGTCGTCCAGAACAGGTAAGGCGAAAAGACGACGGCCCGGTAGTCGCTCCCGGAGGTCAGGAAATGGTGGAAGAGCGCCGGCACCCGCACGTGGCCGTTGAGCCAGTCGAACTGTTCGTCGAGCGTCAGCCCGAGGCCGAGGCGCATGCGCTGGTCGAGCCGGGCCCACACGGTGAGCCGGGGGGACCGGACGGCGGGGAAGCGCCGGATGGTCACCCCTTCGACCTCGAACTCGCCGGCGGGATACTCGTTGGCCCAGGTGTAGTGGTCCCGCACGCAGGTCGTGACCACGTCGACCTCGTACCCCCGGGCGGCCAGGCCGTGCGCCGCCTCCCGCATCACGGCCTCCGAGCCGCCGACCACGTCGGTGCCGTAGCGGGGGGTGACGAAGGCGACCCTGCTTCGAGTCAGCCATGGGCCCGGACGACCTCGAGGAACCGGCGGCCGACGTTGGCGGCCGAGAAGTGCTCCACCCGGGAGCGCCCGGCGGCCACCAGCCGGTCCCGCAGCGGCTCGTCGGTCAGGACCCGGCGCACCGCCGCGGCCACCACGACGGGTTCGCCACCCGGCTCGTCGGGCAGGACCAGGCCGGCATCACCCACAGTTTCGGGGACGGCGGTGACCCCCCGGGCGACCACCGGGACGCCGAAGTGCATCGCCTCCAGCGCCGGGACGAGGAACCCCTCGTGCTGCGACAGGACGACGAACACATCGGCCGCCCGGTAGTGGGCGAGCAGCTCCGGGAAGGTCACAACGTCGGCCAGTTCGACGGCGCCGCCCAGCCCCAGTTCGGCGACGAGCCGCCCCAGCGCCAGGTGGTAGAGCGGGCTCGTCCTCCCGCCGATGAGGGTGAGCCGGGCATCGGGGTCGAAGAGCGCCCGGTAGGCGGCGAACGCCCCGACCACGTCGTGCTGGCACTTGTTGGGGGCCAGCCGGCCGACGAAGAGCCAGGATGCCCCACCCCGCTCCGCCGCCCGCCGGAGCCGGGCGGCCGCTGCCCGGTCCTCGGGCGCATCGAAGCCGGCGAAGTCGACGAGGACGGGGACGACGGACGTGTCGCCGTAGCCCTCCGCCTGGAGCTCGGCCTCGGAATAGGTCGAGTTGGCCATGGCGAAGCGGGTGACCGACGCCAGCTTGCGCATCTCCTGGCGGCCCCGACGGCTGTTCTCGGCGGCCCTTGGCTCCCAGAACTCGAAATACCGGGCGGGAGTGATGTTGTGGAAGTAGACGGCCAGCCGGCGATCCTGCTCGGCCAGGAAGCCGGCCAGCGGGCTGCCCGTCGAGAGGTGGTAGAGCAGCACGTCCGACGGACCGGCTTTCAGCTCCTGGTACGGACGGCACCGGTCGCGCATGGCGGTGTGGGCGGTCTCGACGAAGATCTCGCTGTCGTAACCGGACTCCCGCAACACCTGTTGCAGATGGAGAGCGTGGTTGCCGATGGCGTCGCCGGTGGCGAGGGACGGCAGAAACTGGTGGACGGCGCTCAACGCCGCGGAGGGTAGTCCCGACCGGCCCGCCCGGCGGGTACCGTCGGCCGGCAGAGGTCGTCAGGCACCCTCGGCGATCCTCGGCTCGAGGGCTTCGAGGAGACGGCGGCGGTTGTTGGCGAGCGAGAAGTGCTCCACCCGCCGGTGGCCTGCTTCGATCTTCCCCTTTCGGAGCGCCTCGTCGGTCAGGACCCGGTGGACCCCGACGGCCACGGTGAGCGGGTCCTTGTCCGCCAGCACCAGGCTGGCGTCGCCCACGGTCTCGGGGACGGCGGTCGAGGCGAAGGCGACGGTGGACACGCCGAAGTGCATGGCCTCGACGAGCGGCACGCAGAAACCTTCGTGTTCGGACAGGGAGACGAACACGTCGGCGGCCCGGTAGTGGGCCAGCAGCTGCGGGAACTTCACGGCATCGGTGAATTCGACGGCGTCGGCCACGTCGAGGTCGTCGGCCAGACGCTCGAGCGCGCGGGAATAGAGCAGCAGCCCCCGTAGGCCGACGATCGACAGGCGGGCCCTGGGATCGAACAGCTTCCGGTAGGCGGCGAACGCCGCGATGACGTCGTGCTGGCACTTGTTGGGCGCCACGCGGCCGACGAAGAGCCACCGGGCGCCTCCGTTTTCGACCGTCCGGCGGAGGCGGGTCAGGGTGGCGTCGTCGGGGACGGCGTCGTACTCGGCGAAGTCGAGAAGGATCGGTACGACTGCGGGGTCGGGGTACCCCTCCTCTCTGAGCTCGGTTTTTCGACGACGCGGTTTCGATCTTCTCTCGCAACGAGAGCACCGGAAAGCTCTCCTCGAGCGGGTGTGTTGACGACAATGACACAGGCGCAGACACGTGTGCGCAAAGCGCCGATGGCTTGGACAATCCGGTGGATGTCGTGGTGTCCGACGATGGCAAGTTCGTGTACGCCTCAAGCCAGTTGGACAACGCGATCGCGACCTTCAAACGCAACGGCAGCGGCGACCTGACCCCCCTTGGCTGCATCGAGGTGAGCGGCGGAGCTGACGCTTGTGCGCAGAGCAGCGTCGGCTTGGTCGCTCCCGATGCTCTGACGATCACATCCGACGGCGAACACATGGTGGTCGGGGCGCTGGAAGCCCTCACCCTTTTGCCGCGCTCTCCGAGCAGCGGCTTGCTCTCGCCGGGCTATTGCCTCGAGAGCAAGGGGGGGTCGGCTCTGCACAGTTGCAACGCCCAGGCTGGATTCTCGATCAAGACGATCACTGGGATCGCATTGACACCTGGCTCAAACGCGGGCTGGAGCGCCGACCCGGAACTGAGCACGCTCGGCCGATTCGCCATCAGCGGCGACGCTCTGTTCGCCAGCGGCACATGCATCGATGGCACGGGCCTAGCGGCGACCAACGATTGCAACGAGAGCTTCACTTTTCTCAGGGGGCCGCGCTCGATCATCATCGGAAGGAAGACGATGTGGGTGGGTAACCAAAACGGGGGCCCGCTGGGCCTCGCACGGCTCCCAATAGGCGGGTTGAGTGACCCCGTCAGCACCTCGAATTCCAGCCAGGACGTTTCCGGCGACCTGGTGTCCGACTCGCGCAGCGGCGCGATCTACACGTCGGGGTCGGCGAGCGTGGCTCGAACCGTGGGCAAGCCGGGCGATAAGAAACTGCGCACAGTGGATTGTTTCGCCGATGTGGCCGTTCCGCGAGAGGGCTGTCGCTCAGCTCCCGGTCTGAGCGGAGGCCAGCCTAAGGTCGTGCTGAGTCCGGACCGGAAGTACCTCTACGTCGCCGCTTTTCAGGATGCCGCGGTAACGACCATCCGCGTGCGCTGAACCGTTCTGGAGAGCCACTGTGACTTCATGTGCTTTGCATGAAAAAGCACCCAACTTCTTTGTCCAGCCGACTGTGGTGATTGGCGGTCGCTGAGCGGCCGCCAATTGACACTCGCGGACCTTAGGTGCCTCGGACGACAAGCACCTATTTTCGCGAGAGTCGAATAACGGGACATATTGGGGCGTCAAACGACTCTCGGCGCGCCGGAGGACATCCAAGTGCCGCCTGGCCTCGACGCTTTCGTCAGACTCCGGGCAGTGACGCAGGCCACCGGCGCATCGGCGATTCCCGACCGCCTCTCGCAGCTCGAGGATCGAGCTGCGGAGGTACTAGATCCCGAGTCCCTGGCCTACATCCTCGCCGGGGCCGGGGACAGGGCAACGACGCGCGCGAACGCCGCGGCGTTCGGGCGCTGGAAGATCAAGCGGCGCGCCGGACGCAAGCCTGCGGAGGTCGATCTCTCCACGAACGTCCTGGGGACGCGCATGCCCGCGCCGCTCCTCTTCGCGCCGATCGGAGTGCAGACTCTCGCGCATCCGGAGGGCGACCTTGCCACCGCACGCGCGGCGGCCGAGCTCGGGCTGACGTACCTGCACTCGACGCAGGGCGCCTACAAAATGGAGGACGTCGCTGAGGCCAACGGCGACGGCTCGCGCTGGTATCAGTTCTACTGGCCCAACGACGACGAGCTTGCCGTGTCTTTCCTGAGCCGTGCAAAGGCGGCCGGCTACACCCACCTCGTCATCACGCTCGACACGACGCTGCTCGGGTGGCGGCCACTCGACCTCGACGAGGGGTACTCGCCCTTCCTTGAGAACAAGGGCCTGGCGAACTACACGAGCGATCCGGTCTTCCAACAGATGATGCCTTTGCCAGGAGAGGTCGCCCCGATACCGGTGGGCGTCGCGTTCGCGAGCGTCTTCCAGAACCCCGGCTTGAGCTGGGACCAGCTGCCGCTCATCCGCGCGAACTGGGACGGCCCGATCCTGCTGAAGGGGATCCAGAGCCCGCGCGACGCCAGGCTTGCCGTCGACCACAACATCGACGGCATCGTCGTTTCGAACCACGGCGGCCGTCAGGTCGACGGGGCCATCGCGTCACTCGACGCGCTCGGGCCGATCGCCGAGGCGGTAGGCGGCAAGATGACAGTGCTTTTCGACTCCGGGATCCGCACGGGCCGGGACGCCTTCAAGGCGCTGGCGCTCGGCGCAGACGCGGTTCTCATCGGCCGGCCGTACGTGTACGGCCTCGCGCTGGAAGGGCAGAGGGGCACCGAAATCGTCATGCGGAAGTTCGTCTCAGAGCTCGAAACGGAGATCCGCAAGGCCGGGCACGGCAGTCACCGCACCCTCTCCCGCTCATCCCTGACCCGCGCGAGTTGAACAGGGCTTAGGGATGTCCGAGAGCACTCGCCGAAAGTTCCTCCAAGGTGCCGTAGCGGCCGCAGCCGCGACCGTCCTCGGTCCGCCCGCGCGCGCCGCGGCCGGTTCGGCGCCCGCCGCAGCGCAAGGCGCACCGGCGGCGGGGCCCCCGATCGGCCCAACTGCCCCGTACGTCAGCTACCAGTCCGAGATCTACCTGAGCGGGATGGCCGCGGGCATCGAGCCCATCTTCACCACGAACCTGTCCGATCTCGAGGACGCCGCAGCGGAGGTGCTGTCCGAGCCCGCCCGACAGCATCTGCTCGCCTGGGCGGGCGGTGCCGCCGCCGTGCGCGCGAACGCGCGGGCGCTCCGGGCGTGGCGGATCGTCCCGCGGATGTTCATCGACCGCGCCGAGCGCAACCTCGAGGCGAACTGTGCTCGGCGACTCGATGCCTGCTCCGGTCATCCTCGGCCCGGTCGGGCAGCAGGCCTTGGCGCACTCCGAGGGTGAAGCCGCGACCGCCCGCGCTGCCGCGGCGCTGGGGCTCACCTACGTCCACTCGTCGCAGGCGAGCCAGCCGGTCGAACCATCGCCGCATCGGCGCCCCTCGGTTCGCGGTGGTTCGGCCTCGATTGGCCGGACGGTGACGACCCCGGGCCAACACTCCTCCGAGCAGCGCTCGCGGGTTGCACCCACCTCGTGCTGTCACCCCCGCAATCCGGGAAGGGCTGGAAGGCGCTCACGGCGATCCGCGAGGCCTGGGACAGGCCGATCATCCTGGGGGGCATCCAGTCCGTTCAGGCCGCCCGGATGGCGGTCCGCCGTGGCTTCGACGGCATCGTCGTGTCGAACGAGCGCGGGCGCCGCGGTGACACGCCCAACCGGGACGATCGACGTCCTGCCGCGGATCGCCGACGCGGTCGGGAGCAACGTCCCGGTCCTGTTCGGCTCCGGCGTCCGCACGGGCACCGACGTCTACAGGGCGCTGGCCCTGGGGGCCGACGCCGTGATGATCGGTCGCCCCTACGTTCACGGCTTGGCGCTCGCAGGCGAAGCGGGCGTCCGGCACATGCTCCGCACGCTCCTCGCCGAGCTCGACATCACCATCGCGATCGCCGGCGTCGCGAACTACCGCGAGCTCGGCCCGAGCGCACTCGACCGAGCGTGAACGGACGACTTGGGCTCAAATGGCATTGGAGGCCGAGTGGCCAGAGAGGACCTGTTCGGCCGCGCGCCGTCCGCTCCGAAGCGCCCCCTCCATCAGCCCGTGCCACTCGCCGGCCGTGTGTTCGCCTGCGAAGAACAGCGGGCCGATCGGCTTCACCAGGTCGTCGTCGCGAAGCGGCGATGAGAGGGTGCGAGCCGAGTAGGAGCCCCGCACCCACGGGTCGTCGTGCCAGCTCGAGAGCATCGCGCTCTCGGGCTCCAGATCGAGGTCCTCGCGAAGCGCGACCAGCGCGGCGACCCAGCGCTCGAACCCTCCGAGCCGCCGAGGTCTTCGATCGCGGACACCGTGCCCGTGTAGCCGGTCACGAAGGGAGCGGGCCGACCGTCCGCGCCCAGCTGCGTGTAGGTCCAGAAGTGTCCGGCCACGGACATGATCGCGCTCGGCGGAGCGGGGGAGCGCATGCGCAGGAAGAGCTTCGAGTTCTGACCGTAGGTGACCGCGCGCAGCGCGTCCGCGGTCGCGCCCTCGAGCGGAGGATCGAACTCGATCTCGGCCAGGGGCGCGGTGGGGATCGCGACCACGACCGCGTCCACCTCGATCTCGGCGTGGTCGGTGGCGATGTTGACCGCGTCCTGCGACCAGCGCACTCTCCGGACCGGGGACGAGAGGTGCACGGATGCGCCGAGCTCGGCCGCGAGCGCATCGGCGAGCCGCATGTTTCCGCCCTCCAGCGTGTGGTTGTCGAAATCGCCGAAGGTCGAGGCTCCCTCGTCGAGCACCGAGGCCGCAAGGTCCTCGGCGGGATGGCCATTCGAGATCGCGACACGCGTCTGAATCAACTTCGAGACGCGTGGGTCCAGGCCCAAGGTGGCGATCGCGTCGGCAGCGCTTGCGGCGTCCGCCGCCTCACCCGCGGCAAGGCGGTCGAACGCGTCCTCGAGCTCTGTCTGGGAAACGGCCTCCTCGCCGATCGGCACTCGCCGGCCGTAAGGCGTCCCCTTGAGCACCAGCGGGATCCCGAAGCGCGCGGCCAGGGCATTCATCACGTCGTAACCGGGCAGGATGAACTCGGCGCCCCGCTCGACCACCGCGCCCTCCCCGAACGGCACCGACCACACGCGACCTCCCACGCGGTCGCGCGCCTCGAGCACGGTCACTTCCGCTCCGGCGGCGCGCAGGGCGTCGGCCGCGGCGAGTCCGGCGAAGCCGGCGCCGATGACGCCGACCCGCTTCATCGCATTCTTCCTTGATCAGACACCAGATCAAGTATCACCGCTGCGCAAGAGCGGGAGCACGCACGCGGCACACACCCCCCGATCGGGGGGATTGGGTAACCGAAGCGGCTTAGCGGGGATAGGAACAACATCGAGCCACGGACGGCAACCGCACGCGATCAAGCCATCGACATCCTCGTCGAGCTTCTCGGCGACCGTCACGGCTCCCTTGCGCCTGGCGAGTTCTACGACCGGCTGTGCGCGGCGGTGTGCAATCTCACCTCCTTGAAGCGCGCCGCGCTCCTCCTCTACGACGACGCCTACCGCTCAGTCCGCGTCGCCGGTTCTTACCGGGTCGAGCCTGGCCTGCTGAGGCGCCTCGAAGGCACCCTCAACGAGACGCCGATCGCCCAGCGCGCGCTCCAGGACGATGACGTGATCGTCCTCTCGGGTGACATCTACGAGCACGTGCCACAGCGCTTCCACTCGGTGGTCGCGACGGAAGCCATCGCTTGCGTGCCTGTCGCCATGTCCGGGCGCTGGCTCGGCGTCATCTTCGCCGACCAGGACGGCGAGCCCTTCGAGCTCGAAGAGGGCGAGCGCCTGCCGCTCCGCACCCTTGGCCGCGCCGCGGCACTCGTCGCCGGCATCGACGGCGCCGCCCGCGAGCGCGAGCGCGCCCACCGCCTCGACGAGCGCATCGCCCTCACCCGCGAACTCCACGAGCAGGTCATCCAGCGCCTCTTCGCCCTGTCATTGGTGCTGGGCGCAGAGGGCGAGCTCGCCGCCGAGGACCGCGCCCGCGCCGACTCCGAGCTACAGGCCGTCCTGGGTGAGCTGCGCGGAGCGCTCGAGCGCGGGCTCATCCCCTCCGAGCGCGAGACCAAGCTCACACTGCGCCGCACCCTCCAGCGCCTCCAGGAGGAGGATCCCCGCGTCAACGTTCGCTGGCAGAGCGCGGTGCGCGTTCCCCGCCGCCTCGAGTCGCTCACCCAGACCGTCCTTGCCGAAGCGCTCCGCAACGCCGCGAAGCACGCCGATCCCACTCAGATCGCTGTGGAAGTCAGCGGCTCGAACGGCACCCTCGCGTTCGAGATCACGAACGACGGCGTGAAGGAGCCGCCCATTGGGCAGCCCACCGGCATCGGCCTGCGCCTCGCCTCGATCGAGGCGCTCCAGCACGAAGGCGTGGTCGAGTTCGGGCGGCTCGACAACCACCGCTGGCGCCTACGCCTGGTCTGCCCGACGGAGGACTCCGATGGCGCCTGAGCCCACCCGCATCCTCGTCGTCGACGACCACGACGTCGTCCACTGGGGCTTTCGCCTCCTGCTCGAGCGCCAGAGCTGGGTCGAGAGCTGCGCCGCCGCCACTAGTGGCAAGACCGCGCTTGTCGAAGCCGCCCGCACCAAGCCCCACGTCGCCCTCGTCGACCTGTTCCTCGCCGGCGAGTCGGGCGCCGAGGTCGCCGAGGAGCTCCGCCGCGTCCATCCCGACCTCAAGGTCCTCCTCATCTCGGGCGCCGGGCGCATTTCGCCCGCGGTCGCCCGTGCGGCCGGCGCCTCCGGTTTCGTCTCCAAGGACTGGGGCGCCGCTGATGTCGTGCGCGCAGTCCGCATGGTCGCGCTCGGCCAGGAAGTCTTCATCCAGACCACCGAGCAGGGCGAGGCGAACCTCACCCCCCGCGAGCGGGAGGTCGTCTCCCACATCTCGCGCGGCGAGACGAACGCCGAGATCGCAGAGGTCCTCTACCTCTCGCCCCACACCGTGAAGGAGTACACCTCCGCCATCTATCGCAAGCTCGGCGTCCGCAACCGCGCCCAGGCCGTCAAGGCCGCGCAGCGGCTCGGCCTCATCACCTAGAGCCGCTTTCACCCCCCGACCCTCCGCGCATATCCCGCCGAACGGGGGGTCAGGGCGCCTAAACCGCTCACGTTCGGGCCCGAGCGGACAAGTATCGGGTGATGCGCGAGTCCCCCCACGCAGCGCTGCTTTTTCCTGGACAAGGAAGCCACGAGGAAGGCATGCGCGACACCGTCGCCGAGCAACGCCCCGACCTCCTCGATCTTGCGATTGACCTCGTCGGGGCCGACCCGTTCGAGCACGTCGCCGACGGAACCCGCTTCGCCCAGCCCGCCATCTACTGCGCATCCCTCGCCGGCTGGGAGAAGCTCGGCCGCCCGCGGCCAACCGCAGCGGCGGGCCACTCGCTGGGCGAGCTTGCCGCTCTCGCCGCCGCGGGGTCCTTGGACCACGCTGACGGGTTGCGCCTCGCGGCGCGGCGTGGCGAACTCATGCAGGAAGCAGCGGAGGAGGGTGGAGGAGGCATGCTCGCCGTCTTGGGCAGTCCCGAGCTCGCAATCGAGGTAGCCGGCGCGACAGGCCTCACCGTTGCCAACGAGAACGCGCCGGACGAGACCATCCTCGCCGGTCCTCGCGAAGCCCTCGACGAGGCGCGCCGCGAAGTCAAGGACCGGGGCGCCCGCGCCATCCGCCTCCCCGTCAAGGGCGCCTTCCACTCGCCCGAGATGGAGCCCGCCCTCGCCGGCTATCGCGCGGCGCTCGCGGAAACCGCCTTTAACGAGCCCACCTTCCATGTCATCTCGTGCATCAGCACGAGGCAGTTCGTCGCGCCGCGCCACGAGCTCGCCTCGGCGCTCGTCCTGCCGGTCCGCTGGCAGGACACCGTGCTGGAGCTCCGTCGCCACGGCATCGACGAATGGGTCGAGACTGGGCCAGGCACCGTCCTCACCCGGCTCGTCAAGCGAAACCTCGAAGCGCTGGAGCCCGCCCATGTCTGATCTCGCCACCGCCCATGAGCGCGGCTTCCGGCGTACCTATGTGATGCGGCGAGCCGGGATCGCGAGCATCGCCGCCGCCGTCCCGCCCCGCGTCGTCGCGAACGAGTCCATTGCCGATCGCTTGGGCATCGACCCGCAGTGGATCGTCGAGAGGACTGGCATCAGCGAGCGCCACGTCCTTGGCGAGGGAGAGACCCTTTTGGACCTGGCTCAGTCAGCCGCCGGGCGCGCACTTGTCGCCGCGGACATCGCCGGCGCCGACCTCGATCAGATCCTCGTCGCGACGGTTACCCACGATCGGCTCACTCCGGCCCTCGCCCCGATGCTTGCCACTCGCCTGCACTCCAACGCCGGCGCGATGGACGTGAACGCAGCTTGCACCGGCTTCGTCAGCGCCCTCGCCCTGGCTACCGCCCAGATCGAATCCGGGCACGCCGATCGCATCCTCGTGGTCGGCGCCGAGCGCCTTGCGTCTCACGTCGATCCAGACGACCGCGCGACGGCAGCCCTGTTCGGTGACGGCGCGGGAGCCGTCGTGGTGGGCGAGGCCACCGGCGCGGGAATCGGCCCCTTCGCCCTGGGCAGCGACGGCTCGCTGTCGGAGCTGATCACCGCCGAGCGCGATGAGGGAATCGTCCACATGCAGGGTCACGACACCTTCCGCGAGGCCGTCGACCGCATGTCACAGGCCACGCGCGAGGCCGCGAGGGCGGTTGACGTGGAAATCGAGGAGATCGACCACTTCGTCTTCCATCAGGCGAACGCGCGGATCCTCGCCGCCTTGACCCGGCGCCTCAGCCTGGACCCGGCGCGAGTTGCCGAATCCATCTCGCGCTTCGGCAACACGTCCGCGGCCTCGATCCCGATCACCTTGTGCGACGCCGTCGAGGCGGGCGAGATTCGCTCCGGCGACACCGTCCTCCTCGCCGCCTTCGGCGCGGGGCTCACCTGGGGCGCGACCGTGATCGAGTGGGAGGCCCGGGGTGAGTGCTGAGTCCAACAACGGCCAGCCCAAGGGCTGCGCGCTCATCACCGGCGGCTCGCGCGGCATCGGCGCGGCGGTGGCCCGCGCGCTCGCCGAGGACGGCTGGCCCGTCGCGATCAACTACCGCTCCGATTCCGATGGGGCCGAAGCGGTCGCGAAGGACATCACCGACAACGGCGGCGTTGCGACCCTGCGTGGCAGGCGATGTTCAGGACGGCGAGGCGCTGGACAACGTGTTCACCTCGCTGGAGGAGGAGTACGGCCCCGTGCTCGTCCTGGTCAACAACGCCGGCATCCGCGACGACGGCCTGTCGCCGCAGCTCGGCGACGACGCCTGGGATCGCGTCCTCGACACCAACCTGTCCGCCGCCTTCCGCACCACCCGCCGCGCCCTGGGGCCGATGCTGCGTGCCCGCTACGGGCGCATCGTGAACGTCGCCTCCATAGTCGGGCCGCGCGCCAACGCCGGCCAGGCGAACTACGCCGCCTCCAAGGCCGGCCTCATCGGCATGACCCGCACCATCGCCGTCGAGGTCGCGCGCCGGAACGTCACCGTGAACGCAGTCGCGCCAGGGCTCGTTCATACCAAGTTCACCGAGGACGTGAACGGCGAAGCGCTAGGCGAGATCCCCGCCCGCCGTGCGGGCACCCCCGAAGAGGTCGCCGCCTGCATCCGCTTCCTCGCCTCGCCGGAGGCCAGCTACGTGACCGGAACCACGCTGACCGTCGACGGCGGCCTCAGCGCTTAAGAAACGAACGAAAGGAACTAGAAATGACTACGAAAGCTGAAACGGGCAACGTCGAGAAGGTCATCTTCGACGGCCTTGCCGAAGTGGGAGCCGAGCCCAACGACATCTCGCGCGAAGCTGAGTTCGAGGCCCTCGACGTCGATTCGCTCGACCTCGTCGAGCTCGCGCAGATCGTTGAGGAGGAGTTCGGCGTGCGCCTGGAGGGGGACGACCTGAAGGGCCTCACGACCGTCGGACAGGTCATCGACCTCGTGGTGAAGAAGGCCGAATGACTCGTCGCGTCGTCATCACCGGGACCGGAGCGGTCACGCCGCTCGGCGTGGGCGCAGAGACGCTCCTGGACGGCTGGATCGCCGGCCGCTGCGGCATCGAGGACGGCGAGGGCCAGTGCGGCGAGTTCGAGCCCACCGACCACCTCAGCCGCAAGGAGGCGCGCCGCGCCGACCGCTTCACGCAACTCGGCATCGTCGCGGGCGACGAGGCGATCGCGGCCGCGGGTCTCGACTCAGAAGAGATCGACCACGACCGCATCGGATGCGTGATCGGCACCGGAATCGGCGGCCTCACCTCCCTCGAGGAGCAGGTCGGCGTGCTGCGCGAGCGTGGCCCCGACGCCGTCTCACCCCTGTCGGTGCCGCTGATGATGGGGAATGCAGCCGCCGCGGCGGTCGCAATGCGCCACGGCATCCACGGCCAGACCTACGGCATCGTCTCGGCCTGCGCCGCCGGCGCCCATGCGATCGGCGCCGCGATGCGAATGATCCAGGCGGGCGACGCCGACGCCGTCGTGTGCGGCGGCGCCGAGGCGACGCTCACCCCGATCGCCATCGCCGCTTTCGGCTCGATGGCCGCGACATCGCCCACGGGCATCTCCCGGCCCTTTGACGCCCGCCGCGACGGCTTCGTCATGGGGGAGGGCGCCGGCGTCCTCATCCTGGAGGAGGCTGATGCAGCCGAGGCACGCGGCGCCGAGGTCCTGGGAGAGCTCATCGGGTACGCCGCCACCTCGGACGCCCACCACCTGACCGCCCCCGACCCGTCTGGCCGCGCTGCTGCGCGCGCCGTCACCCTGGCGCTTGCGGACGCCGGCGTCGAGCCGTCCGAGATCGACTACGTGAACGCGCATGGGACGTCAACCCCGCTCAACGACCGCTCGGAGACGGAGGCGCTGAAGCTCGCGCTGGGCGAGGACGCACACCGCGTCCCCGTCTCATCGACCAAGTCCGCGATCGGCCACCTCCTGGGCGCCGCGGGCGCCGTTGAGGCAATCGCGACCCTCGGCGCGCTGAGCCGCGGAATGGCACCGCCGACCCTCGGATACGGCGAGCCCGACGAAGGCCTCGACCTCGACTACGTCCCGAACGACGCGCGCCCGCTCGTCACCGCGTCGGGCAACGGCGGATCACGCCACATCGGCCTCTCCAACTCGTTCGGCTTCGGCGGCCACAACGCGGTCCTCTGCATCGCCTCATGAGCGCTGTTGCCACAGCCCCTCCGGCTTCGCGCCACCTGTCGCCCCGCGAACGCCTGGAGCTCCTCTGCGATCCCGGCACGTTCATGGCGATCCGCACCGGCATCCGCTCGGAGACGAGCGTCGCGGACGGTGACGGAGTCGTCGCCGGCGCCGGCGCCGTTGGTGGCCGCCCGATCTACTGCTACGCCCAGGACCCCTCGCACATGGGCGGCTCGCTCGGCCGCTCGCACGCCGACTCGATCGTGCGGGCAATGCGCCTGGCAGGCGAGTCCGGAGCACCGGTCGTCGGCCTCGTCGAGTCGGGCGGC
This sequence comes from uncultured bacterium, assembly GCA_963786495.1. GTDB lineage: Bacteria > Actinomycetota > Thermoleophilia > Solirubrobacterales > 70-9 > JALZKA01. The sequence continues at coordinate 107,617 of CAWAZL010000004.1, forward strand.
GCCCGGCTGCAGGACGGACACGAGGCGCTGGCCGGTTACGGCCGCATCTTCCGCGCGAGCGTCGAGCTCTCCCGGCGCGTCCCGCAGATCTCGGTCGTAAGCGGCGTTTCTGCCGGCGGCGGCGCCTACTCGCCCGCGCTCACCGACTTCGTCGTCATGACCGAGGACGCGCGCATGTTCCTCACCGGGCCGAAGATCGTCCGCGAGGCACTCGGCGAGGACGTCGGCATGGACGACCTGGGCGGTCCCCGCGTCCACGCGCAAAACGGCGTCTGCCAGATCACCGCACCCGACCTGCCTCAAGCGATCGCGAGCGCCCGCGACCTCCTGTCGTTCCTTCCTCAGCGCGTCGGCGCCCAGCCCGAAACGACGGCGCCCGAAACCACCCACGGCGGCAGCGGCGAGCCGGTCCCTCACGAGGCGCGCCGCGTCTACGACGTGCGCGACGTCATCTCGACTGTCGTCGACGGCGGGCGCATGATGGAGCTTGACGCCCGCTGGGCGCGGAACATGGTCACCGGCCTGGCCCGCATCGACGGCCGCCCGGTCGGCGTCATCGCCAACCAACCGCGCTGGCTGGGTGGCGTCATCGACTCAGAGGCCGCCGAGAAGGGCGCGCTCTTCGTCGACCGCTGCTCCCGCTTCGGCCTGCCGCTCGTCGTCCTGGTCGACACGCCGGGGTTTATGCCCGGAACCAGGCAAGAGGGCGCGGGCGTCATCCGCTACGGCGCACAGCTCCTGCGCTCATTCGCCGCGGCCGCAGTGCCGAAGCTCACGGTCATCATGCGCAAGGCCTACGGCGGCGCCGTCATCACCATGAACTCGCGCGACCTGGGCGCCGACATGGTCTTCGCCTGGCCCGACGCCGAGATCGGCATCATGGCCGCGCGCCAGGCCGTGGGCATCACCGAGCGCCGCACAATCGAGGCAGCGCCCGACCCGTCCGAGGCGCACGACGAGCTGGCGGACGAGTACGCGGGCGAGCACCTCACCGCGTCCGCGGCAGCCGTTTCCGGCTTCGTCGACGAGGTAATCGAGCCGGAGGAGACACGCGCGCGCCTTTCGTGGGCTCTCGCGCTCTTGGGAGGCCCGCGATGAAGACCTACGTGGCGCTCGGCGACAGCTTCACCGCCGGGACCGGGTGCGCTCCCGGAGAGTCCTGGGCGGACCTTCTCGCGGAGGCCATCGCGGGCGATGACGGGCTCAACTACGAGAACTTCGCCGAGCACGGAGCGACCAGCGCGGACGTCCGGCGCCAGGTCAGCGCGGCCATCGAGCTCGCGCCGGACCTCGTCACGGTCGTCTGCGGCACCAACGACCTTCTGCTGCGAAGCGGCGACGTCGACGACTACTCGCGCAACCTCGGCGCGATCCTCCACGCTTTGACGCGCTGGGCGCCCGACGCGATGATCGTCACCGCGACAGCGCCGGACCGCTGGGAGTTCCTGTCTCTTGGGCCCCGAACGCAAGCCCGCTTCGAGGCCGACCTCCGCGCCCTCAATACAGCCACTCGCGCGGTCGCCTCCCTCTACGGAGCGGAGGTCTTGGACGTCGCCGGCCATTCGGGCCTGTCCCGGCAGGAGAACTTCGCGGGCGATGGGCTCCACCCATCAGTCCTTGGACACAGACGCGCCGCCGAGGGCTTCAAGGCGCTCGTCGCCGACCGCGTCCCGACCCGAGTCAGAGAGGAATCGCTCCGATGAACATGGCCGATCTCAATCCCGGCACGAACCTGCGCAGCCGCGCCCGGACCATCACCGAGTCAGACCTCGTCTCCTTCGCCGCGATCACCGGCGACTGGCATCCGCAGCACGTCGACGCCGACTGGGCCGCCGACAGCCGGTTCGGCAAGCGGATCGCCCACGGCATGCTCGTCCTGTCCTACTCGATCGGCCTGATGGGATTCGACCCCGACCGGGTCGTCGCCCTGCGCGGTATCGACTCGCTCACCTTCAAGCGGCCAGTCGCCATCGGAGAGACGATCCGAGTCGAGGCTGACGTCGAGGGCGTCCGCCCAATCGACCCCGACCACGAGCTGATCGAGCTCCGCTGGCGAGTCCTCACTGGCGACGACCGCCTGGCGCTCCGAGCGCGGGTGACGATCGTCCACCGAACGCGCCCCGGTGCCAGGCACGGTGCCAGGCACCGGGCACGGGAGTCACGCTCCTGAAGCTGAATCGAGTGGCTCGTCTGAAGTGCTCTATGGCGAGACGGTGCTCCTTTGAGCGGATTGCTCGACGGCAAGCGCGTTCTCGTGACCGGGGTGGTCAACCGGCACTCGATCGCCTATGCGATCGCCGAGGGGGCCCAGCGCGAGGGCGCCGAGGTCGTTCTCACCAGCTTCGGGCGCGTGCGCCGCATGACCGAGCGCGCCGCGCGCAACCTCGAACCCGTTCCCGACGTATTGGAGCTCGACGTCGATTCCGACGAGGACCTCGCGAACCTCCGCGAGACGCTTTCTGCGCAATGGGGCTCGGTCGACGGGATCGTCCACGCCATCGCGTTCGCTCCGCCCGACGCCCTGGGCGGCGAGTTTCTCAACACGCCCCGCGCGAGCGCGATGCGCGCGTTTGAGACCAGCGCCTACTCCCTTGGCGCGCTGTGCTCGGCCCTCGATCCGCTCCTTGCCGAGCGCAACGGCTCCGGCGCGGGCGCCAGCGTGGTCGGGCTCGACTTCGACGCGTCGGTCGCCTGGCCCGCTTACGACTGGATGGGCGTCGCAAAGGCGGGACTCGAATCCGTCTCGCGTTACCTCGCCCGCGACCTTGGAGTGAAGGGCGCCCGCGTCAACCTCGTCTCGGCCGGACCGGTAGCGACCCCGGCGGCAGGCGGCATCCCGGGCTTCGACCAACTCGCTTCGCACTGGAGCGACGCCGCGCCCCTTGGCTGGGACGAGCGCGATGCGGGTGCGGTCGCCGATGCCGTGCTCTTTTTGCTCTCGGACCTCTCCCGCGCCGTGAGCGGCGAGATTCTGCACGCGGACGGTGGCGCTCACGCGATCGGCGCGAGCGCCCAAGCCGTCGTCTGATCAGTCGTTCGGATCCGTCTCGTTCGGGTCGTGCTCGACCTCGGAGGGATCCTCGCCTGCCTCAGCGCTCGGCGGGCCTCCCGAGGTCGCGCCGCCAGTCTTCTCAGCGGCATCGGCCGAGTCCTCGCCTTCCTCGACGATGTTGCCCTCGGCCTGATCCTCGCGGGGGCGGTCGTTCTCCTCTTCGACGCCCGAGCCGTGTGCGTGAAGCGACGTCTCCGGCACTTCCTCGGCTTCCTGATTGCCTTCCTCGTCCGGCATGCACTCCTCCTTCGGTGGGGTGTGGTGCGACTACCCCGAACTGCGGGCACTCACTCGCGCCCTCCCTCGCGTGACCGCGTCGGTGCCGAAACGCTCCCGAACCTGGTCGACCGCCCTGTCCAGAGCGGGGGAGGAGCGGCCGATCGGCAGCTCCAGCTGGACCGCGGCGCCGTCACCGAGCCCCTGCACGGTGATCCCGACCATCGTCACTCCGCGCCGGCGCATCTCCGGCATCGCGTCGCGCGCCAGCGCCCGTGCCGCCGCGAGGATCGGCTCCGTGCCGGCGGTTGCATGCGAAAGGGTCCGCGAACGGGTCGCCCTCTTGTAGTCGCCGAACCGCAGCCGAAGGACGACCGTGCGGCCGACGTGGCCGCCCTTACGCATCCGGTGCGTCACCCGGTCGACGAGCGAGACCAGCGTCGCGTCCAACTCTGAGTTGCGCAGGCGAGACAGGCCGAGTCCCCGCTGCGATCCCACTGAGCGCCGGCCGCTGCCGATCCGCACCCGTCGCGGATCGCGCCCGAGCGCGAACGCGTGCAGGCTCCGGGCACCGGCACGGCCCAGGACCATCTCGAGCTCCTCGCGCGTCATCGCCGCCACCTGGCCGACCGTCTCGATTCCCGCCGCGTGAAGCTTGTCCGCTGTCGAAGCGCCGACGCCCCAAAGATGCTCGACCCGGAGCGGGTGAAGGAACGGCAACTCGCCCGCGCTCGACACGGCGAGCAGTCCCTCCGGCTTCGACATCTTCGAGGCCATCTTCGCGACTCCCTTCGTCCGCGCGACCCCGACCGAGAGCGGCAGGCCGATCTCGTCGCGAACGCGTTCACGGAGGGCCATCGCGATCTCGACTGGATGGCCCGAGACATGCCCGAGGCCGCCGACGTCGAGGAACGCCTCCTCCAGCGACATCCCCTCGACGATGGGCGCGGTGTCGCGAAAGATCCGGAAGAGCTGCCGGCTAGCCCGAACGTAGGAGTCGAAGTCCGCGTTGACGACAACCAGGCCGGGGCAGAGGCGGAGCGCCTTCTCGGCCGGCATCGCCGAGCGCACCCCGAACGCGCGTGCCTCGTAAGTCGCCGCCATGACGATCCCCGGCCCAACGGCGACCGGCAATCCTTTGAGCGACGGATCATCGCGCTGCGCGACCGACGCGAAGAACGCGTCGCAGTCGGCGTGGAGGATCGTCGCCTCTTCGAGCACGAACATATGTTCGCACGCGTGTCAAGATAGGTTCCCGCGATGAGCAACGGGGCCCACCTCCGGATTCCGGCCGCGCTGGCCGCGCTGGTCCTCGCGGGCTGCGGCGGTAGTGAGGGCAAGGACGCGAACTCGCCCGCGGAGTCCGAGCGCGCCACCGGCCGAAGAGCAGGACGGCCAAGGCGGAGACTGGCGACGTTGAGCCAACGAAGATCTGGCTCACGACGGGCGAACAGCTCAAGCCCGTGGAGCGCGATGTTGACGCTGGCGGGTCTGAGGTCGAGGCTGTGGCCGAGGCGCTGGTGGAAGGGCCGACGGAGAAGGAGGAGGGCGGCGACCTCGACGCAGCGACCGAGATCCCCGAGGGAGTTGAGGTCGAGAAGGTCCAGGTGGGCGGCGACGGCACCGCGACCGTGGAGGTCTCAAAGGACTTTCTCGCCGGCGTGCCCGCCGATCCGGGCGCGCGCGATGCTGCGCAGGACCAAGTGCTTGATGCCCGCCTGAGCCAGGTCACCTACACGCTCACCCAGTTCGACGAGGTCGAGGCCGCCAAGGTCGTCGCGGGCGGCATCTCGACCGGGCCGCCGCTCGAGCGCTCCGACTTTCAAAAGCCGCAGGGCGGGCCGCCGCCGATCACGAAGGCCAAGGGCTCGTACAGCTCGGGGACCGCCGCGGTCCAGCAGAAGCTGGCGAACCTGGGCTACCTGCCTCCGGGCGCGGTGGATGGGCTGAACGGCTACCGGACCCAGCAGGCCGTGATCGCCTTCCAGTCATGGGAAGGGCTCGCTCGCGACGGGATCGTTGGCCCGCAAACGCAGGCGGCTCTTGCGAACGCCAAGCGCCCGAAGCCACAGAAGTCGGGGCCGGCCACGCGGATCGAGGTCTATCGCCAGAAGGGCGTGACCCTCCTCATCCGGGACGGCAAGACACGGCGCGCCGTACACACGTCTTCGGGCGCGCCATCGACCCCCACCCCTTCCGGGGGCTACTCCGTCTTTCGCAAGGAAAAGAACTCCTGGTCTGTGCCGTTTCAGCAGTGGCTTCCGTACGCGTCCTACTTCAACGCGGGCATCGCCTTCCACGAGTACGCGCAGGTCCCCACCTATCCGGCCTCCCACGGCTGTGTCCGCGTTCCCGCGCCAGAAGCCAAGTACCTCTACCGCTTCGCCAAGATCGGCATCGCGGTCGTCGTCATCTAGCGCCCGGGAAGAAAGTCCTTGACAGCGGGCTCTTCGCGGGTGTACGTTCACTCACGTGGGGGAGGTCACACATCGGGGAACCACGGCTGAAGGCGTCGCCGATGCGCAACCGTTCGCGCGACCCTCTCGCCGCTCGATGCTCAAGGGCAGCATGGTCGCCCTTGCCGGCGCGATCGGCTGGGGAGCTGGAGCGGCAACCAACGGTGGCGGCGCCGCGACTGCTGCAACGGCTACGACCGGCACGCTGAGCCTCGACGGCATGCACTGGCGCGCTCCCGGGGCAGGCGCTCCGGGCGGCCTCGCAGGTCAAGGCGAGCTTCTCGGTGCAGGCGGGGCATCTCTCGGAACGTTCGCATCGACACGCCTTGCGGTGCCCGCGTCGCCTGGAAGCTCCGAGCGGGGTTCAGAGCTTCAGACCTTCAGCCTGGCCGACGGCTCGATCTTCGGCATCGGCCAGTCGGCCGCGGCGGGAGAGACGGCCGCGTTCGCGATCATCGGCGGCACCGGGAAGTATGCGGGTGCCACGGGCTCTTACACGGCGGCTCAGCAACCGCGCGAGCGTGGAGGCGACGGCACCGCCAGCTTCCAGTTCACCTTCGCCAACAACAACCCGACCAACTAGGACGACACAGGGAGAACCGAACTATGGCCTCCGACTACCTTCTCGAGATCGATGGCATCAAGGGCGAGTCGAAGGTTCTTCGCGGCGCGGTTGACGTCTTCTCCTGGTCATTCGGCGCCTCGCGCCCAGCCAGCGTCGGAGGCCAGCAAGGAGCAATCAAATTCGAGCCGATTGCGTTTGTGAAAGTGAGCGACAAGGCATCGCCGACGCTTGCCCTTACGTGCGCGACTGGCAAGCACATTCCGAAGGCGGTGTTGCACGTACGCAAGTCCGGCGCGACGCAGGATTACTACGTGATCACCATGTCGGAGGTGCTGATTTCGAGCTTCTCGACATCAGGCGACGCCGACGACCGCCCCACAGAAGAGGTCGCGTTCAGCTACGGCACGGTCGAGATCCAGTACTCGACTGTCACCAGCGGCCCGATCAGCACGACACCGGCACCGTAAGCCCGTTCTGCCTGAACTAAGCGGTTGCGGTTGAGTTCGTCCGCTCCGCTTTCGCTCGACCCCAAAGCCGTGCGAGTCGCCCGCGACGCGCTGGATGCTGCCGGTTTCGAGCTCGACAAGATCACGGAGGCGGTTGGGGTGCGTGACATCCGCCAGGTCAACATGGCACCGGCCGAGACCTTGCTCCTCCGTCTCGGAGACTCCGAACTCGACATGCTCGTGCGACTCTTCATCGTCGGCGCTCCCGCCTCAGTGGACGCCGCGGCAGCGATCCGCCCGACCGTCGCCTTCTGGGTGGAGCTAGGCCTCGCCGAAGTCGACGGGGACGAGGTGCGAGGGCTGATGCGCGTGGTTCCCGACGACGAGGGGATCCTCGTGAGCGATTGGCAGGGCTCGTCGGAGCGCGAGATCAGACCCGATCACGTCCTGGGAAACAACCCGACGGCGGCAATCCTCGACAACGTCACGATCCGATCCGGCGCGGAGTCGTTCCTCGACCTCGGCACAGGGTGCGGCGTCCAGGCGATCGTCGCGGCCAAGAACGGCGTTGAGGTCACCGCGACCGACCTCAACCCGCGCGCCGTCAACGTCGCATCGTTCAACGCCCTCCTCAACGACGTCGAGGTCGAATGTCTCTGCGGCGACCTTTTTGCGCCGGTCGCGGAACGCACCTTCGACCTCATCACGTCGAATCCGCCGTTTGTCATCTCGCCCGAGTCGAGCTATCTCTTCCGGGATTCCGAGCACGGTGGGGAGGGGATCACGAGGCGGATCGCAAAAGAAGCGCCCACGTACCTCCGTGAGGAAGGCTTCTTCCAGATGCTCTGCAACTGGGCCCACCACGAGGGCGAGGATTGGCAGGAGTCCCTGCGTGAAGCGTTCGCCGGGAACGGCTGCGATGTGTGGGTCATCCATACCGACGAGGTCGTTCCCGCGGTATACGCGAGCGGCTGGCTTCGCGGGGAGGACACGGCGCCTGAGCGTTTCCGCGACCAGCTCGATCAATGGATGACGTTCTACGAGCGCGAGGGAATCACGGCCGTCTCCTGGACCATCGTGACCATGCGCAAGCGCTCGGGCGGCGACAACTGGTTCGACATCTCAGACCTCGATGGAAGCATCGACGACCGGTGCGGCGATCACGTGCGGCGCTGCTTCGAAGGCCGTGACTTCCTTGCGCGTTCGGACGATGAGGGAATCCTGGCCGCGCATCCGCAGGTCGCAACCGATTCCCGTCTCGAGCAGCTGTTCGCCCCGGAGAAGGACGGCTGGGGCGCAGTCGGAAGTAGGCTCGCAACCGCGGATGGGCTCCCGATCGTCGGCAACATCGACGCGCACGTCGCGAACATGCTCATCAGATGTGACGGCAAGACCGCGATGCGCGACGTCATCGCCCGAGGCGCGGATGAGGCCGGCGTGCCGCTCGAGGCGATGCTCCCCCACGGATTGGGCATGGCCCGCCGTCTTTTCGAGGGCGGCCACCTGATCGTCGAGTAGCGAGCGTGGCAGGATTGGCGGCATGACTTCGACGACCGCCACGCCCACAGACCTCTATTCGATCCCCCAGCAGCACCAGGACTTCCGCGACCTGGTGCGCCAGATCGCCCAGGAGCAGGTCACGCCTCGCGCCGCCGAGATCGATCAGACGGATGAATACCCGTGGGACATCCGCAAGCTCCTGAGCCGAGCAGGACATCCTGGGTCTGCCGTTCGCCGAGGAGTACGGAGGTACCGGCACAGGCACGCTGATGCTCCAGATGGCGGTCGAGGAACTCGCCAAGGCGTCCGCTGCGGTCGCGCTGATCCTGATGGTCCAGGAGCTCGGGACGCTGCCGATCCAGCTCTTCGGGTCGGATGAGATGAAGGAGCGCTTCCTGCCCGACTGCGCGACGGGCGAGAAGTCGCCGGCCTTTTGCTTGAGCGAGCCCGACGCGGGCTCGGCCGCCGCCGACATGCGCACGACGGCCAAGCAGGACGGCTCGGATTGGATCATCAACGGCACCAAGAGCTGGATCACCAATGCCGGGATCGCCGACTTCTACGTCGTCTTCGCGTCGACCGATCGCGAGAACCGCCGCGCGACGGCGTTCGTCGTCGAGAAGGACGCCGAGGGCTTCTCGGTCCCCAAGTACGAGCACAAGCTCGGCATCCATGGCTCGCCCACAGGCCAGCCCGTCTTCGAGGACGTCCGCGTTCCGGCCGAGAACGTGATCGGCGAAGCCGGCCGCGGCATGGCGGTCGCCCTCGGCACGCTCGAGCGGACTCGCCTCGGCGCGGGCGCGCAGGCCGTCGGCATCGCCCAGGGCGCGACGGACTACGCCAACGACTACGCGAAGGAACGCCAGGTCGGAGGGAAGCCCATCAACGAGCTTCAGGGCATCCAGTTCAAGCTTGCCGACATGCAGACGAAGACAGCCGCCGCCCGCGAGCTCCTCTACAAGGCATGCGCGATGGCCGACCGTGACGATCCGCAGCTCGGGATGTACTCATCCATGGCGAAGCTGTTCGCGTCCGACACGGCGATGGAGGTCACGATCGAGGCAGTCCAGGTGCTCGGCGGCTACGGCTACGTGACCGAGTACCCGGTCGAGCGCATGATGCGCGACGCCAAGATCACCCAGATCTACGAAGGAACGAACGAGATCCAGCGCGTCATCGTCGCGCGCCACATGCGCTGACGGCGCCTCGATCGTTTCAGGCTCCACGGCCTCCAGCAAATAGGTGCTTTTCGTCCAAAGCACCGAACCCGCGAGGTCGGGATGAGCGCCACTGGCTGGCGGCAACCTCCCCCTCGATTTGGCCACGCGATCGAAGGTGCGATCGCCGCGGCCCGATGGCGCCGATCACGACTTCGGCGGTAGTTGCCTCGCGGTACCGTTTTGGTACCGACTGCTACGTCCGATGCGTCCTAGCTGTTCAACCGCGGGGACCACGGGGACGCGGGGGACGTCAGCGAACGCATAGGCTCCTATTGAGGGTCGGCTGGGGGCCGAGCGGTCGCTGGTTCAAATCCAGTCGCCCCGATTCGCGGGAGCCCGCTTCCCGAGCGGAAAGTCGTCATTCGCGCATCGCGTGGTTCCCCCCGGAAGTGCCGACTAGACAAACTAGCCGATCGGCCCTACTATGGCTGCGGGAATCGATCCGGGAGGAAGAGTGAAGCCCAGGCCAGGTCGAAGCGGACGCAGAGTGGTGGTTGCGGGCCTGGCTGTGGCGGTGACATTAAGCGCCGGTGCGGTGTTCGCGGCAGGCGGAAAGCGGGGCAACTTGAAAGTCGCGCCCACGAGCCCTGAGGCCGTGTCGGGCGACCGGGCCGAGATCGTCGTCTCCGGCAAGCTCGACGACAGTCCCGGGACCGACCTCGCTCTCCAGAATTCGTTCGAAGCCGTCGCGATCCTCTCCGGGCAGGGAGGCGGAGACTTCACCGAGACCGGTACAGAGGCGGTGGGTCAGGCGCCTGTGCAGGTCGCCGTTGCGGACCTCGACGGGGTGAACGGCAAGGACCTCGCGGTGGCCTCCCGCAACGCGGGGAACCTGACGGTTCTCCTCAACGACGGGACGGGCAACTTCGCAGCGGCCCCCACCAGCCCAGAGGACACGAACGGCGGCGGGGTGGCGGCGGCCGACTTCGACGGCGACCAGGACATCGACCTCGCAACCGGGACGAACTCCTCCCCCGGCACCGGGATCGTTCTCCTCAATGACGGCACCGGCGACTTCACCGCCGGTGACGGCTTTTCGAGTCCCATCACAGACCGACTCGCCAGTGCCGATTTCGACGATGACGGCGACCCCGATCTGGCGGCGTCCGGAGCTATCGCCGACACGGCACTCGTTTCGTTCAACGACGGGGATGGCAATCTCACCGAGCCAATCGCACTGCCTAGCGGCGCCACGGGGGATGCTCGGACCGTCGCCGTGGGCAAAGCAAACGGCGACGAGTTCTTCGACATTGCGGTCGCCAAGAGCGGGGGGGTTGACGTCTTCCTGAGCGACGGCGAGGGCGACTTCGATCGGTCACCCGACTCTCCGGCTTCCGGGCCAGGAGAGTCATTCGGTGACGTTGCGATCGCCGACCTGGACCGAAACGGGCGGAAGGATCTTCTCGTCGGAGGCGTGTTCTCTGGCGACACCGGGGTGAGCGTGTTCCTCAACAGGAAGAGCGGCTTCAAGGAACCACTGACGAGTCCCGAAGCGGTAGCGGCCGGCATCGGCGCGCCGTGGCTCGCCCTCGGTAAGTTCGACGATCGGAAGGGCCTGGATGTAGCGGCGGCCTCCGGGTCTGGTGGCGCAGTCAGGATCCTGCTCAACCGCTCGCCGGTCAAGTAGCAGCAATCTCATGCGGACCCCGTAGTACTGCTTTGGTCCCGACTGCTACGTCCAATCCGTCCAGAGAACCTGCTCGCGGGGACGGTGGGGGACGCACGGGACGCCAGCGCACGCATTGACGCTTCAGGTAGGCCGGCTGGGGGCCGAGCGGTCGCTGGTTCAAATCCAGTCGCCCCGATCGCCGACGTCGTTCCAAAGCGCTTAGGCGCTTCGCATGGAAAGCACGTAACGCGGATCTCGCCGAGAGTGATTTGACGGCCCTATGTGTCCCGCTATCTCACTCTCGACGAGTTTAGGTGCTTTTCGTCCAAAGCACCGAACCCGCGAGGTCGGGATGAGCGCCACTGGCTGGCGGCACCCTCCCCCTCGATTTGGCCACGCGATCGAAGGTGCGATCGCCGCGGCCTGATGGCGCCGATCACGACTTCGGCGGTTGGAGGCTTATTCCTGGGGTGCTACTTCGGCGCGAGGAAGAGCCTCGGCTCCTTGCGGTCCGGTGGGGCCGGGGTGGAGGAGATGACGTAGGAGCCGGCCGCGGGGATCGTGACGTCGGCGATGTCGCGCCAGGCGATCTTGTTCATCTGAGCACCGACGTTGACGCGTCCGGGTTCGCGAACTTCGAGCGGCTCGCCCGAGCTGGTCGAGACCGAGACGGTGAAGCCCTCGGGCCTGGGGAAGACCAGCCGGTCGTTCTCCGTTGGCGGGTTGGTGCTCTCCGCATAAGCGATCTTCAACTCACCCGCCGGCAGCTCGACCGTCTGCTCGGTTCCCGCTGGAACCTCGCCGAGCGCGGACGCGCCCTTTGCCGTCTCGGGAATGCCGACCACCATCTTCAGCGCCTTTTTCCAGTCCATCGCGGCGAAACCATACGTCACGCGTCCAGGCGCACGAACGGATTTCGCATGGTTTCGGGTTTCAGGGGTACCCGGGAGTGAGGACAAGAAAGTCCCACCCTCTCGGAAAGGAATTCGGATAATGAGCACAGCAGTGATCGTCCTGATCGCGATCGGCGTTTTGGCCGTCGTTTTGGCGCTCTACTTCGCGAGCCGCCGGCAGACGGCCCAGAAGCGCGAGGACCAACGCGTTATCGCCGCCGAGCACCGCCAGGAGGCGGAGCTGAACCGCCTGAACGCGGACAAAGAATCGGCCATCGCCGACGAAGAGGCGGCGGCCGCCAGGCGCCAGGCAGCCGAAGCGGAGCAACGGGCACACTCGGCGCAGATCGCGCAGCTACGAGCCGACGCGCACGCGGAGCACGCAAACGAACTGGACCCGGACGCAGATCCGGGCGAAAAAGACTTCGACGAGCGCCAAGAGGTGTTCGACGGAGAGCGGGATGGCCCCTACGCGGGTGAGAGGCCGCCTGTCAGCGAGCCGGAACCCGCCCGGCGCCAAGGCTGACGCGGGTCTAGATAATGGCCGTGTGAAGAGGCACGGCCATCTCCTTGGCGTCCTAGCGGCCTTTGCTGCGGCAGTCGTGTCCCCTCCGAGCACGGCCGCCGCGGCCGAGCCGCTAGGGCTCGTCTGTGCGGAGCACGAAGAGCTCCGGGAATGCTCGGGCCTGGTTGACAGCTGGGACGGCATCCCGCTCGACACCACGGTGGTTCTGCCGCCCGGTCTCGCGAAGGACCTACCGCTCGTCACCCTCGTCCACGGATTCGGCAACTCCAAGTACGAGTACCTCGATCCGGCGTCCGAGGCATACACGGGCAACGCGTACACCTGGGCGCGGCGCGGCTACGCCGTCCTGACTCACACCGCGCGGGGCCTGTGGGGCTCATGCGGAACGCCCGAGGCGCGCCTCGCGAGCCCGCTGGCGTGCCTGGACGGCTACCTACACCTCGCTGACGTCCGCTACGAGGTGCGCGACACGCAGGAGCTGATCGCACGGCTCGTCGACGAGGGTCTGGCGGACGCGAACCGTCTCGGGGTCACGGGTGATTCCTACGGAGGCGGCCAGTCACTGATGATGGCGGCGCTCCGCGACCGAATCATGCTCCCGGACGGGAGCTACGCACCGTGGCGCTCTCCCGAGGGAACGCGGATCAGCCTGGCCGGCGCGGCGCCAGTGATCCCGTGGACCGACCTCGTCAGCGCCGCGGCCCCGAACGGCAGCGTTTCGTCCACACGGCGAACCTCCCGGAAGCGGGCTACGACCCCGGTGGGGGTCGAGAAGCTCTCGGTCGTCAACGCGATCTTCCTCGCAGCGGAGTTCGCGGTGGGCCCAGGCCAACCGATCGGCGAGCCGTTCATCCCGGGACGGCCCATGGGCTTCATCGCGCCGCTCGGCACCGTCCCCGAGGCGGACGTCGCGGGCTGGGTCGCCCGCACAGACCTCGGCGAGCCCTACGACGACGCGCAGGCGCAGTCGATCGTCAAGCTCCTCGCCGACTATCACTCGCCCTACTACTTGCGCGCGAACCGGGCGCCGCCACCGCTCTTCCTTGCCGCCGGGATGACGGACGACCTCTTCCCGGCCGACGAGACGCTTCGCTTCGCGAACCGCACGCGCCGCAAGTTCCCCAACTTGCCCCTCAGCGTCATGCTCGGCGACTTCGGTCATCAGCGCGCCGCGAACAAGCCCGCCGAGCGCGAGCGCCTGGTTGCAGCGATCGACGAGTGGTTCGCTCGATACGTCAAGGGCAATGGTGCGAAGCCCGACGAGGGGGTTGAGGCAACGGCGCAGCGCTGTCCGCGCTCGGGGCCCGAGGGGCGGACGTTCCGCGGCCGGTCCTTCGCCTCGCTGGCCAACCGCAAGCGGACGCGGCGTTTCACGGAGCCGGCGACCGTGACTTCAACCAGTGGCGATCCGCAGGTCGCGCTGGCGCTCGACCCCGTGGCCGGCATGGGCGACGGCTGCGTCACCACCCAGCGCTCCGAGGCGGCCGGCACGGCGCGCTACGAGCTGAAGGCGGCAGGCCGGCGGGCGATCACAATGATCGGCGCGCCGCGTCTTCGCGGCCGCCTTGGCCTCGGTGGGGCAACGCCGGGCATCCCACAGCTGATCGGCCGCCTCTGGGACGTCGCGCCGGACGGCGCGCAACAGCTCGTTGCCCGCGGCCTCTACCGGCCGGCCGAGGGCCCGAACCGCTGGGAGCTACACCCGAACGGCTGGCGCTTCAAGCGGGACCACGCAGCCGAGCTCGAGCTCCTTGGCCAGGAGGCGCCCTACGCCAGGCCTTCGAACGGCGCGTTCGAGGTGGACGTGGAGCGGCTGCGAATCACGCTGCCGCTGCGTTGAGTTAGAACGGGGTCAGACCCCCTCAACCGGTGTCAGACCCCGTTAGCGCCTATTTGATGAACAGGATCTCGGAGTACTTCGGCAGCGGCCAGAGATCGTCGGCCACGGCGCCTTCGAGCGCGTCTGCCGCGTCGCGCACCTTCGCCATCGCGGCGAGCTGGTGGTCGCGGGCATACTCGGCTAGCTCCAGGCCCTCAACCCCATCCGGGTAGACGTTGGCCTCGCTCAGACCGTCGAGCGCCGTGACCAGCCCATCGATCAGCTCCCGCAAACCCTCTGCGAGCGACGAGACCTGGGCCGCATCGATCATCGCCAGGTGGCGAAGGGCCGCCGGCAAGATCATCGTGCGGGCAATTGACTCCGTCGTCTCCGCCTCGATGTTGGCGTTCGTCACGTACTGCTCGAGCCAGACCTCGTAGCGCGAGTGAAGCTCGCGCTCGGAGAGGACGTGGTACTTCTCGAACGCTGAAACGGTCGGCGCCGCGACCACCTCGGGCAGCGCATCGGGCGTGGTGCGGAGGTTCTTGAGCCCGCGGGTCTCCGCCTCGGCGTGCCACTCGTCGGTGTAGTTGTCGCCACCGAAGATGATCTGCTTGTTGGCGGTGTAGGACGAAGCCACCACCTCGGCGACGGCCGCCGCGACGTCGCCGCCGTTCAGCTTGGCCTCGAGCTGGTCCGCCAGATCGTCGATCGCCTCCGCGACGATCGTGTTGAGGACGGTGTTCGGGAAGCCCAGCGACATGCTCGAACCGAGCGCGCGGAACTCGAACTTGTTGCCGGTGAAGGCGAACGGCGAGGTCCGGTTGCGATCGCCACCGTCCATCGGCAGGTGGGGCAGAACGTCCGAGCCGAGCTCGAGGAACGAGGCTTCGGTGTTTCCGTCGCCCGAGCCCGATGCGATCGACTCGAATGCTTTCTCCAGCTCGGCGCCGAGGAAGATCGAGATGATCGCGGGCGGCGCCTCGTTGGCACCCAGGCGATGGTCCTGACCGATGTTCGCTACCGATGCGCGCAGCAGGCCCTGGTGCTTGTTCACGGCCTGAATCACGGCGGAGCAGAAGAACAGGAAGTTCGTGTTGTCCGCCGGGGTGTCGCCGGGCTCCATCAGGTTGTGCCCGTCGTTCGTGCCCATCGACCAGTTGTTGTGCTTGCCTGAGCCGTTCACGCCGGCGAATGGCTTCTCGTGGAGCAGGCAGACCAGGCCGTAGCGGCGCGCCACGTTCTGGAGCACCTGCATCAGGAGCTGCTGGTGGTCGGAGCCGACGTTCGAGTTCTCGAAGATCGGAGCGATTTCGTACTGGGCGGGCGCCACCTCGTTGTGGCGGGTCTTGACCGGGATGCCCAGCTTCGCCATCTCCGTCTCGGCGTCGAGCATGCAGGCGAGGATCCGCTCCGGGATGGCCCCGAAGTAGTGGTCGTCGAGCTCGTGGCCCTTCGGCGGCTTCGCGCCGAAGAGCGTCCGGCCCGTGGTGACCAGGTCGGGGCGCTCGAAGTAGTACTGCTCGTCGATCAGGAAGTACTCCTGCTCCGGGCCGACCGTGGTGAACACACGCTGGGACTCCTCGTCGCCGAGGAGCCTCAGCGCCCGTATCGCCGAGCGCGAAAGGGCGTCCATCGAGCGAAGCAGCGGGATCTTGGCGTCGAGCGCCTCGCCGGTCCACGATGCGAATGCCGTCGGGATGCAAAGGAGCGCGCCGTTCGGGTTGTCGAGGATGAACGCCGGGCTCGTGGGGTCCCACGCGGTGTATCCGCGCGCCTCGAAGGTGGCGCGCACGCCGCCGGTCGGGAAGGAGGATGCGTCGGGCTCGCCCTGGATCAGCTCTGAGCCCTTGAACTTCGCGACCGAAGTGCCGTCGCCGACCGGATCGAAGAACGAGTCGTGCTTCTCGGCCGTCAGGCCCGTCAGCGGCTGGAAGACGTGCGTGAAGTGGGTCGCGCCCTTCTCGAGCGCCCATTCCTTCATGGCCTCCGCGACCTCGTCGGCAAGCGACGAGTCGAGCGCCTCGCCCTTGTCAAGGACGTTCTGGAGCTTCTTGAACGTGTCCTTGGACAGGCGCTCCTTCTGCACCGCGGCCGAGAACACGTTCTCGCCGAACGGGTACGCGTCTGACTTGGTCAGATCGAGCGAGCCGAGAGCCTCGCCGTTGGGGCTCCACTGGGCAGCGGTGACGTTGTGCTGACGGATCCGGGGCATGCTGGTTTTGAGTCCTCCTGAAGTGATTTACGAGAGAGAGATTGGCTCTCAGCCTAGTGCGTCAAAGGGGACATGAGTTATCCACATGTCGAAAGATCTTCAGGGCCAGTTCGCCCATGCGTAGTGGGTTCTGGGCCTCACGCGGTACGGTGGCTTTAATGGAGCGCGACGCCGCTCTCGAAGCGGTATTCCAGCCGGTGCGCCCGCCGACCACCTTCGAGGAGACGGTCGAGCGGCTAGGTACCGCGATCCGCCTTGGCCTGCTTGCGCCAGGCGCGAAGCTGCCGCCCGAGCGAGAGCTCGCCTCGGAGCTCCGGATCTCGCGCTCGACTCTCCGCGAGGCGCTGACGACGCTCACGCAGTCGGGGCTACTGGTGGCCACGCGCGGGCGGGGTGGAGGCACCTTCGTGGTCTCCGACCCGCCGCTCTCTGGCGACGAGCCCGAGCCCCTCGGAAAAGCGGCGTGGTCGGTGCTGGAGCACCGCATCGCAATCGAGACGGGGGTGACGCTCCTCGCATGCGAGCGGGGCGAGCGCACGGACTTCGATCGCCTCGACGAGCTGGTCGACCGAATGGCCGAGGTGGACGACTTCGAGGAATACCGCCGAGCCGACATTCGGTTCCACATTGCCCTCGCCGAGTGCGCGCGCTCCCCTCGGCTCGTCACCGAGATGACGGAGGTCCAGGGTGCGATGAGCGAGCTGATCGGCCTGATCGCCCACCCCGACCAGGTGCTGACCCATTCGAACGAGCAGCACCGCTCCCTGGTCCAGCTTCTTCGCCGGGGCGACGCGACCCGCGCGGTCGGCCTCATGCGCGAGCACATCGAGGGCACCGAGCACATCCTGGCGGGCCTCCTCGGAGCGGCGCCTTGACGTGGCGCGCTAAGCCTTGATCCGCTCCATCTTCGGGTCGAAGAGGGGCTCCCCGGCGGTCTCGCCCGGGATCCACTGTCCGAAGATCTCGATCTCGACCGCCGTCCCGGGCTCGGCCTTGTCTGGCGGGACGTACGCGTAGGCGATCGAACGCTCCAGCGTGTAGCCGTACCCGCCCGTGGTCACGCGGCCACAGATCTCGCCGTCGATCCTGACCGGCTCGTTGCCGAGGGCGACCGAGCGTGGGTCGTCGAGGAGGATCGCGACGAGGCGCGTTCGCGGCCCATCGTCCTTCGCTTGAAGGAGCGCCTCGCGGCCCTTGAACCCGCCCTCCTTGTCGAGCTTCACGCAGAAGCCGACGTTTCCCTCATAAGGCGTCTCGTCCGGCGTGATGTCCGCGCCCCAGACTCGGTAGCCCTTCTCAACCCGCATCGAGTCGATCGCGCGGTAGCCGCCGGCGACCATGCCGTGGGGCTCGCCCGCCTCCCACAGCGCCCGCCACAGGCCGAGCCCGTACTCGCTCGGGCAGTAGAGCTCCCAGCCCAGCTCGCCGACGTAGGTCACGCGAAGCGCCCGCACCGGGACGTGGCCGACCGTCAGGTCCTGAAGCGTCATGTATGGGAACGCCTCGTTTCTGAGGTCCTGCGGCACCAGCGGCTGGAGGATGTCGCGGGCGCGCGGGCCCCAGATGCCGAAGCAGGCGTACGCGGAGGTGACGTCGTGGACCTGGACCGAGCCGTCGGGCGGCAAATGACGGGTGATCCAGCTGCGGTCGTGCCGCCCAAACGCAGTCCCGGTGACGATCGAGAAGCGGTCTTCGGCCAGGCGGGCGACGGTGAAGTCGCACTCGATGCCGCCGCGGCTGTTCAGCATTTGCGTGTAGGTGATCTGCCCGATCCCGCGCGCGACGCGGTTGTCGCAGAGGCCCTCGACGAAATCGGCGGCGCCGGGCCCTGAGATCTCCATCTTCGCGAACGACGACTCGTCGAAGAGCGCCGCCGACTCGCGCGTCGCCAGGTGCTCGGCGCCGATGGCGGGCGACCAGTTCATCCCGGCCCAGCCGCGCGGCCGGAGGGACTCGTCGCCGCGCTCGGCATTCGCCTCGTACCAGTTGACGCGCTCCCAGCCGGACTTCTCGCCGAAGGCGGCGCCGTGCTCGGCATGCCACGCGTTGGCTGTCGAAACGCGCAGAGGGCGCCCCGCCTCACGCTCGTGGTTGGGGTAGCGGATGTCGTAGTAGCTCTCATACGTCTCCTGGATCCTGGTGTGGGTGTATGCGGGCGAGCGGTAGTGCGCGCCGAAGCGCCGCACGTCCATATGCCAGAGATCGAGCGACGGCTCGCCGTCCGAGATCCACTCGGCCATGACCTTCCCGATCCCGCCTGCGCCCGCCAAGCCGTGCGCGCAGAAGCCGGCGGCAACGAAGAATCCGGCGACCTCCGTCTCGCCCAGGCAGAACTCGTTGTCGGGCGTGAAGGCCTCGGGGCCGTTGATCAGCTTCGTGATCTTGGCGTCCTTCATTGCGGGCACGCGGATCTTCGAGTTCTCGGCGATCTCCTCGAAGCGGTCCGGCTCGTCCTCGAGGAGGCGGCCGTTGAAGTCGGGCGGGATCTCGTCGAAGCCGCCGGTCCCGCCGGGCAGGAACGCGGGCTTCGAGTCGTGCTCGTAGCCGCCCATCACGAGCCCTTCGCCGTCCTCGCGGTAGTAGACGAGGAGGTCGGGGTCACGCAGGGTGGGGAGGCGCTCGCCGGCGGAGCGCTCGCGAACCGGCTGCGTCACCACGTACTGGTGTGACATCGGGATCACGGGGACCCGCACGCCGGCGAGCCGGCCGATCTCCGCCGCGTACATCCCGCTCGCGTTCACGACCACCTCGCACTCGATCCGGCCGCGATCGGTCTCGACGGCCCGGACGCGGTCGTCCTTGACCTCGACGCCGGTCACGCGGGTGGAGGTGAAGATCTTCACGCCGCCGCGCCGCGCGCCGTCGGCCATGGCATAGGTGAGCTGCGACGGGTCCAGGTAGCCGTCGGTGGGGAGGTAGGCGCCGCCGAGCACCCCGTCGGTCGACATGAGCGGGAACATCTCCTTGGCCTCGTCTGCCGAGATGAGCTCGAGCGGAAGCCCGAAGGTCTTGGCCCAGCCGGCCTGGCGGCGAAGCTCCTCCATTCGCTCCTCGGTCGAGGCTAGGCGGATGCCGCCGCACTCGACCCAGCCCGGATCGAATTCCGACTCGTCGCCGATCCGCCGGTAGAGCTCGACCGAGTGCATCATCATCTTCGTCAAGGAGACCGAGCCGCGGAGTTGCCCGACCAGCCCTGCCGAATGGAAGGTCGAGCCCGAGGTCAGCTGCGAGCGCTCGACCAGGACGACGTCTGAGTAGCCGAGCTCGGCCAAGTGGTAGGCGATCGAGACGCCGCCGACGCCGCCGCCGATGATCACGCAGCGCGCGCGGTCGGGTGGGTCGCGTTCAATCGCCACGTGCGGCCTCCAGCGCTGCGGCGAACTCGGGCGCCTCTGCGGTCTCCGCCAGGCGGCCGAAATGCTTCGCGGTGTAGTCGGCGAAGTCGAAGTCGATGTCCGAGGCTCCCTGCTGGACCACGCCCCACATGGCCTCGCGGAAGTCGGACATGAAGGTGAAGAGGTGAAGGGTCGCGAGCTGGCGCTCGGTTGGCGGCCGGCGGAAGTAGTGCTCGAGCATGTCGTGGCGTGATTGCTCCGGAAGCTCGTTGTTCACGGCGAAGTTCGCCAGGTCGAAGTAGCGGTCGCCCATGCCGGCGTACTCCCAGTCGACGATCCGCACGCGAAGGCCGTCCCAGATGAAGTTCGCGGCCAAGAGATCGTTGTGGCAAGGGACAGGATCGTGTTCGGGGCCTGTCATGAGCTCTTCGATGCGGACGGCGCAAGCGTGTGCCTCCGGGTACCCATCCGGAATCTCGACGCCGAGGTCGCGCGCGACCTTCTCGTAGTTCTCGACGATTCGGAACGAGTCGAAGCGCGAGGGGATCGCCGGCGCCGCGTGCATCACCCTGAGGGCATCGGCAACGTCGCAGAGCGGCTGGGCGTCCCGGAGCTCCTCCGCCTCCATGCCGCGGCCTTCGATGAAGTTGGTGACGATCGCCGGCGGCTCGGTGAGCATCGCCGCCACCGGCGCGGCCACCCCGATCTCGGCGGCCGCCGCATTGGCGGCGAACTCGGCGCTCCGATCGATGCCGAGGAGGGAGGTGTCCTTGCCGGGCACTCGGATCACGTAGTCCCTGCCGCCCAGGGTGGCCCGGTAGTTGCGGTTTGTGATCCCCCCGGAGAGCGGCTCAGGGGTGCCGCCAATCTGTCCAAGCTCGCCGGTCAGCTGTTCGACAATTTGTCCCAGATCGTCCTGGGGGGCTTGACTCCCGTCCGCTGTTCCGCATAGTCTCGCGTCGTCCATAGGTCGGCTCGGCACACCTTTTACCCGAAAAGAGGTTCGGCCGGTCCTGAACATGAGGGGAACTCAATGACGACACCGGCTCACCACATCGCGGACGAGGATGAACGCCAGCTCGCCGAGATGGGCTACAAACAGGACTTGAACCGCACCTGGAGCGCGTTCTCGAACTTCGCCATCTCGTTCACGATCATCTCGGTCCTCGCGGGCTGCTTCACGACCTTCGGACAGGCATGGAACAACGGTGGCCCGGTCGCGATCTCGTGGGGTTGGCCGCTCATCTCCATTCCGATCCTGATCATCGGCTTCTCGATGTCGGAGCTCGTCGCGAAGTATCCGACGGCCGGCGGCATCTACTGGTGGGCTGCTCGCTTGGGCGGTCCGGTCTGGGGCTGGTTCACCGGCTGGTTCAACTTCCTTGGCCTGATCGGCGTCGTCGCTTCGGTCGTCTATGCATCGGCGACCTTCATGAACTTCCTACTGGGGTCGCTCGGGGTCGACGTCCTGGGAGTCAACTTCACGGATGGTGAGCACTTCCTGAAGGAAACGTTCCTCCTGTTCGTGATCATCATCACCCTTCACGCGATCCTGAACATCACGCGAACCAACTTCCTCGCGCTGATCAACAATGTCTCGGTGTTCTGGCACGTGATCGGAGTCGCGGTGATCATCGCGATCCTCATCATCGCCCCGGACGATCATCAGTCGTTCGACTTCGTCTTCACGGAGAGGTTCAACAACTCGGGCTTCACGGACGGGTCCAACTCGAGCGGTTTCTTCTGGCTGTACGTGTTGCCGCTGGGTTTCCTGCTCACGCAGTACACCATCACCGGATTCGACGCCTCGGCACACGTTTCAGAAGAGACGCACGGAGCGTCCAAGTCGGCAGCCCAAGGGGTGTGGCGGTCGATCTTTTTCTCGGCGTTGATCGGCTGGTTCGTGCTTCTCGCGATCACATTCGCTGCTACGAACACCGACTTCGTCAACTCGGCAGACAACGGATTCGGAATCGGTTCGGCCCTCTCGATCCTCAACTCCTCGCTCGGGGAGACAGCATTCGAGACGGTGCTGGCGATCTCGACGATCGGTCAGCTGTTCTGCGGCGCCGCCTGCGTGACGAGCGCATCACGAATGACCTTCGCGTTCTCGCGCGACCGCGGCCTGCCAGGTGCATCGAGGTGGGCAACGGTCAGCTCGAAGGGCGTGCCGCGTAACGCGGTGCTCCTGGTCGTCGCGCTGTCGATCCTGGTGACCGCTCCGGCGCTCAAGGGCGACGAGGCAGGCTTCCCGTTCGCCTTCTTCGCGGTGGTCTCCATCGCGGTGATCGGTCTGTACATCGCGTACGTGATCCCGATCTATCTGCGCTGGCGGATGGGGAACGGCTTCGAGCAGTCGCCCGCCTGGAACCTCGGTTCCAAGTGGCGCTGGATGAACCCGATCGCGGTGATCTGGGTCGCGATCATTACGGTGATCTTCTCGCTGCCTTTCTCACCGCTCGCAGTGCCGTGGGACGACGCGTTCGACGCCAGGTATGTCAACTACGCGCCGATCACCGTCGGTCTCGTGATCCTGATCGTCGGTGTCTGGTGGAAGGCGAGTGCCCACAAGTACTTCACCGGCCAGACGCGGAATATCGATATCGACGCCGCACTCGGCGAAGGTCACTCCGACACTCCGGCGGGCGATCCGCCGCCGACGACGAGCGCGGGTGCGTAGCGCCCTCGTGATACCGGGCGTAACCTCGTCAAGGTGAGATTCCCAACGGCACCTGCTGCTTTCGGGGAAACCCCTCAAGGATGACCCTCGACGAACTGAAGAAGGCGGTCGCGGACGGCACGGTGGACACCGTGCTGCTCGCGATCGCGGACATGGAGGGGCGGCTTCAGGGCAAGCGCCTGACGGCCTCCCACTTCCTGGACGTCGTGGTCGAGCACGGGGCGGAGGGCTGCAACTACCTCTTGGCCGTGGACGTCGACATGGAGACCGTCGCGGGCTACGAGATGGCCTCGTGGGAGCGCGGATACGGCGACTTCGAGATGAAGCCGGATCTCGACACGCTCAGGCCGATCCCGTGGCATCCCGCCACGGTGCTCGTCATGGCCGACCTCGGCTGGGAAGACGGAAGGGACGTCGTCGCCTCGCCGCGCCAGATCCTCCGGCGCCAGCTCGACCGGCTCGCCGAGCGGGGGCTCACCTGCAACGCGGGAACGGAGCTCGAGTTCATCGTCTTTCGCACCTCGTACGAGGACGCCTGGAACCAGGCGTATCGCGACCTCGAACCCGCGAACCTCTACAACATCGATTACTCCCTGCTGGGCTCGGCCAGGGTCGAGCCCCTGATCCGCCGGATCCGCAATGAGATGGCGGCCGCCGAGATGACGGTCGAGAACTCGAAGGGCGAATGCAATCTCGGGCAGCACGAGATCAACTTTCACTACGGGCCGGCTCTTCGTACCGCCGACGATCACGCGATCTACAAGAACGGCGCCAAGGAGATCGCGGCGCAGGAGGGCCACTCGATCACCTTCATCGCGAAGTGGAACGAAGCGGAGGGCAACTCATGCCATATCCACTGCTCGCTCGGCAACGAGAGTGGCGGCAACGCCTTCGGCGACGACCGCCAGATGTTCGACCGGTTCGTCGCGGGCCAGCTCGCGCACCTTGAGGAACTGACGCTTTTCTACGCCCCCCACATCAACTCGTACAAGCGCTTCGCGGAGGGGTCGTTCGCTCCCACAGCTGTCGCCTGGGGCGTCGACAACCGCACATGCGCGATGCGCGTGGTGGGCCACGGCCAGTCGCTTCGCGTCGAGAACCGGCTCCCGGGCGCCGACGTGAATCCGTATCTGGCCCTGGCGTCGATGATCGCCGCAGGGCTGGATGGCATCGACTCCGAGCTGGACCTCGAGCCGGCTGTCGAGGGCAACGCGTATGCATCCGACAAGCAGCGGGTACCAACGAACATCTACAGAGCTCGCGATCTGTTCGCCTCGTCGGACCTGGCCCGCGAGGCCTTCGGTCAAGAGGTCGTCGACCACTACGTCAACCACGCGCAGGTCGAGATCGACGCCTTCGAGGCGGCGGTGACGGACTGGGAGAAGTTCCGCGGCTTCGAGAGGCTTTAGAGCCTTGCCCCGCCGCCCCGTAGTCGGCATCACCGCGGCGCTCGAGGATGCGAGCTGGGTGGTGTGGAAGGACACGGAGGTGAACATCTCGCAGCGCCACTATTCCGAGTGCGTGGCGCAGGCCGGCGGGATCCCGGTCCTCCTCCCGGCCGAGGAGCGCAGCGCCTCCGACCCGGCGGAGCTTCTCGACGTCCTTGATGCGCTCGTCCTCTCCGGCGGCGCCGACTTGGACCCGGCCAGCTACGGCGCCGAGCCGAACCCGAAGACGGTCGGATACAAGGCCGAGCGCGACGCCTTCGAGATCGCCCTCTGCCGCAACGCCATCGAACGCGACATGCCCGTGCTCGCCATCTGCCGCGGCACTCAGATCTTCAACGTGGCCCGCGGGGGAACGCTGATCCAGCACCTCGGCGACTCCACCCAGCACGTCGAGGTCGTTGGCGAGTTCTCGACCCACGAGGTCCGGCTCGAGCCTGGCTCTCTTGCGGCGCGGGCCGCGGACGCCGAGCGTGCGGAGGTCCGCTCGCACCACCACCAGGCGCTCGACCGCCTCGGCGACGGGCTCGTCGCAACGGGCTGGTCGGTGCCGGACGACCTGGTTGAGGCGATCGAGCTGCCGGAGCGCGCCTTTGCCGTGGGCTTCATGTGGCACCCCGAAGAGCTTCGCGACGGCGCGCCCTTCCGTGCCCTCGTCGAAGCGGCAGCGCGCCAGGAGGTGGCGGCATGAGCCTCGCGGTCATCGAGCCCGCGACCGAAGAGGTCATGGCCGAGGTGCCTCGCGCCGGCACAGAGGAAGTGGACGCCGCGGTGGCCGCAGCCAAGGCCGCATTCCCCGCCTGGCGGGCGGTCTCGCCGAGCGACCGGGCTCTTCTCCTTCACCGTCTCTCGGCTCAGATCGAGTCAGAGGCAGAAGGCCTATCCAGGCTCGAGGCACGCAACGCCGGCAAGCCGATCTCCGACGCCCGCGGCGAGATCGGGATGGTCGCAGAGTGCTTCCGCTACTACGCAGCCGCTCCCGAGCGCCTGGTTGGCCGCACCATCCCCGTCGCCGGCGGAGTCGACATGACCTTCCGCGAGCCGATGGGTGTGGTCGGCTTGATCGTGCCCTGGAACTTCCCGCTCGTGATCACATCGTGGAAGACCGCGCCGGCGCTCGCCGCGGGCAACACCGTCGTCTTGAAGCCGGCCGAGCTGACGCCGCTCACCGCGCTCGAGCTCGAGCGCATCGCACTTGATGCGGGCCTGCCGGAAGGCGTCCTGAACGTGGTCGTGGGTCCCGGCTCGGTCTGCGGCCAGCGGCTGGTCGAGCATCCGGATGTGGCGAAGATCGCCTTCACCGGCTCGACCGAGGTCGGGCGCGGCATCGCCCAAGGCGCGGCGGGGACGATCAAGCGCGTGACCCTCGAGCTCGGCGGCAAGTCGGCGAACGTGGTCTTCGCCGACGCCGACATCGAGGCTGCGGGCCGGGCGGCGCCCGCCGGCGTCTTCGGAAACGCCGGGCAGGACTGCTGCTCGCGCTCGCGCATCCTGGTGGAAGCCACTGCCATGGACGAGTTCCTCGCGGCGATGGAGTCGGCCGTGAGCGAGATGCAGGTCGGCGACCCGCTCTCCGACGAGACCCAGATGGGTCCGCTGATCTCGGCCGATCAGCGCGAGACCGTCGGGTCCTTCGTATCCGAGGAGGACGTCGCGTTCCGCGGCTCGGCGCCCGACGGCGACGGCTTCTGGTTTCCGCCGACCGTCCTCGCGCCGATGACGAACGACGACCACGCTTCGCGCGAGGAGATCTTCGGCCCGGTGGCGTGCGTCATCCCATTCTCGGACGAGGCGGAGGCGATCCGCCTGGCCAACGACACGATTTACGGGCTTTCCGGCTCGATCTGGACGCGTGACGGCGGCCGCGCGCTGCGGGTGGCGCGAGCAATCGACACGGGCGTCCTCTCGATCAACTCGCACTCATCGGTGCGGGTCTCAACGCCGTTCGGCGGCTTCAAGCAGTCCGGGTATGGGCGCGAGCTCGGCCCGGACGCGCTCGACGCGTACACCGACGTGAAGAACGTTTTCTACAAGACAGAGGAGTAGGGGATGGGTCGGCTCGAGGGCAAGGTATGCGTGATCACCGGGGCCGGGAGCGGCATAGGGGCCGAGACCGCGCGGCGCTTCATGGCCGAGGGCGCGCGGGTCGTCGGCGTGGACCTCAGCCCGGAGTCGGAGGGCAACCTTGCGATCGAGTGCGACGTCACCCACGAAGACGAGGTCGCGGCCATGTACGGGCGCGTCCGCGACGAGATGGGCGGCATCGATGTCCTCTTCAACAACGCGGGCATCAACCCCAACGCCGACACCACGGTCACCGAGACGACGCTCGAGGCGTGGCAGCTCGTCCAGGACGTGAACGTCCGCTCGGTCTTTTTGTGCTGCAAGCACGGCATTCCGCACCTCCTGGAGCGGGGCGGAGGCTCGGTCATCAATACCGCCTCGTTCGTGGCAGTGATGGGCGCTGCGATCTCGCAGATTTCCTACACCGCATCGAAAGGCGCCGTTCTCTCGCTCTCCCGCGAGCTCGGCGTCGAGTTCGCCGCCCAGGGCGTGCGCGTGAACGCGCTCTGTCCGGGGCCGATCAATACCCCGCTCCTGCGAGAGCTCTTCTCGGAAGATCCAGAGCGAGCCGCGAAGCGCCTCGTTCACATACCGATGGGCCGCTTCGGCGAGGTCGAGGAGATCGCGAACGCTGCGCTATTCCTCGCCTCCGACGAGTCAAGCTTCGTTACCGCCACGACCTTCATGGCCGACGGCGGCCTTTCGGGCGCTTACCTCACCCCTGGCCAGGCCTGAGCGTCGCCGCGGTCTCCGGCCCGCCGAGTGCCACCGCGAGGGCAAGTGCGACCATCCCCGCAAGGGCCGCCGCCTCCGGCGTGATCCTGCTCCACGGCGCCCTCTCGTACCAGTAGAGCCGCCGCCAGATGTAGGTCGCCAATGCGGCCACCACCAGGCCGGCGACGACGTTGCGGAATGCGGTGCCCATCAGCATCCCCATCTCGGACGCTGAGTCCCCGTGGTGGGGAGTCGACAGGACGATCACCATCGACGCCAGTCCTAAGACGACGCCCGCGTTCCTCAAAATCTCCTCGCGATGGATATGCCAGGTATTGACAACGCCCACGTTCCTACCCCCAGTGTTCCTTGGCTCGGTACCTACGGATTGGGGTTTCTAACAGTCCGCGCCGGCTTTTACGCCGGTTCGGAGGCAAGGCTCTCCGCCACGGCGAGAAAGCGGCCGCAGAGCTCGCGACCAAGGCGGTTCCATGCGCCGATCCGAAGGAGGATCTGAGCACTTAGCTCATCGGGGTCGACACCCATCGCGACCGCGTCTTCGTCGACCTCGTAGTTCACGGCCCAGCTCACGGCGTCGTCTGTGGAGACCTCCGCGTGGAACTGGATGCCCCAGGCCGAGTTGCCGATCCGGTAGGCCTGCATCGCGATGGGGCTCGAGGCCAGCTCGACGGCACCGGGTGGCAGCGGCGAGCGGTACGAGTGCCACTGAAAGGCTTCGAACGGCGGAGCGATCCCGCCCATCAGCGGGTCCTGCGTCCCTTCGGGGGTGAGTTCCAGCTCGTACCAGCCGATCTCCGGCTCGGGCGCGCGCTCCGCGCGTGCGCCGGCAGCCTCGGCCAAGAGCTGGGAACCCAGGCAGACGCCCATGGTTGGAACACCGGCGTCGAGGAGGCTCGCGAGAAGCTCCTTCTCGTCGCGCAGCCACGGGTGCTCGGGCTGTTCGTCGGCATGCATCGCACCGCCGAACGTAAACACGGCGTCGTAGGAGTGAGGGTCGCCCGGCGGCGCATCCCCGGCCGGGATCAGCCACGAGTCCATGCTCCAGCCCCTTGCTGTGACCTCGTCAGAGAACACGCCCGGACCCGCGTCCGGCTGATGCACGATCGCCAAGGCTCGCGGCATGACAGGGCTCCGAGCGAAAGTCCGACTAGTGGCGGTAGTACGGCTTGACGTGCCGGTAGCGCTGATACCGAAGGCCGAGCGCCGTGAGGTAGAGCGACGACCCGAGGAGCGCGATCAGCGACAGCCAGCTGAGAAAGCTCGCGTCGAAGTCCCAGTAGGGGTCCGAAACCCAGGTCCACCATGAGGGCAGGAGGTGGATGACGATGATGCCCACGGTCGTCAGCGCCCCGACGATGGCGGAGACCTCGGGCGCAAGTGGCGAGCGCTGAATAGCGAGCCAGGCGGATCCGGCCGTCAGCGCGAACCCGACTGCGCCCACGAGGCTTGACGACCCTGGCAGCACCCGCGCGTCCTGAACCGCAGCGTGGTCGAGCGTGTGAAGCACGAGCAGCCCCAGCAAGAGGAGGTTGGCCTTGGTGAGTGTCGAGAGCGAACTCATCGGCACGAAAGCCTAGGGGGCCGCCCTGAAAACTCATGTAAAGAAGTAGGTAGGGGTACGCGTGTCTGCTCCGTTTCGGGGATAGCGCGGCCCAACGCTCAGAATTGAGTCGGCTGTCAAGCTTGGGTTGTGCCTGATCTGCTCAAAGACGCCCACGGCAGGGTCATTTCTGACCTGCGGGTGTCGGTCACCGACCGTTGCAACTTCCGCTGTCGCTACTGCATGCCGGCCGAGGGCATGAAGTGGCTCGATCGCTCCGACGTCCTCTCCTTCGAAGAGATCGAGCGCCTGGTGCGGATCCTCGCCGATCTTGGTGTCGAGGACGTGCGCCTGACCGGCGGCGAGCCGCTCGCCCGCAAGGACTTTCCCGTACCTCGTCTCGATGCTCCGCGGATCGAGGGCATCCGCGATCTTTCGGTCACCACGAACGGCTACCTGCTCGAGCGCGACGCCGCGGCGCTCTGTGGACGCCGGCATCGACCGGATCAACGTCTCGGTCGACTCGCTGGCTCGCGACAGCTTCCACGAGATCACCCGCCGCGACGCCCTGCCTCAGGTGCTTCGCGGCCTCGAGGCGATCGCGGCGTATGAAGCAGGTGCGCCCGATCAAGGTGAACGCCGTCGCGATCCGCGACTTCACCGAGGACGAGGTCTATCGCTTCGCCGAGATGGCGCGGACCACCGATTTCCAGGTGCGCTTCATCGAGTTCATGCCGCTCGACGGCGATCGGGCGTGGGACATGTCCAGGTCCTGACCGGCGACGAGGTGCGCGCGCTGATCCACGAGCGCTATCCACTCGAGGCGACCGAGCGCGAGCCTCACGCTACGGCTCGGGTCTACCGCTTCGCCGACGGTCAGGGGGAGATCGGCTTCATCAACCCCGTCTCCCAGCCATTCTGCGCCGACTGCAACCGCATCCGCCTCACCGCCGACGGCGAGCTGCGGACCTGCCTCTTCTCGATGCACGAGACGAACCTCCGCGACCCGATGCGCGACGGCGCCTCGGACGCCGAGCTCGAGCAGATCATGCGCGACGCCGTCTGGCGCAAGGAGCTCAAGCACCACGTGAACGAGCCGGGCTTCATCGCCCCCGCCCGCTCGATGAGCGCCATCGGCGGCTAGACCCGCCTACGCACCATCGCGCTGAACCCTCGAGCCGCGTGGCTAACCCTCCCAAAGGGGCCAGACCCTTTTCGAGGGTTGCCTATGCAATGCTTAGGCAGCGATGCCTGAGAGAGTCTCACTTGGAGAAGCTGCCCGGATGATTGAGGTCAGCGCCGACACGTTGCGGCGCTGGGATCGCGACGGCAAGATCAAGACGACCCGGGACAAGCAGAACCGCAGGCTCGTGTCCCGGTCTCGGAGGTCAGGCGTCTGGGCGGCAGCCGGAGCGCCACCGCACGGACGATCAGCTTTCAGCCCGCAACCGCTTCCCGGGCATCGTGCGGTCGGTCGAGGTCGACGGCGTGATGGGGATCGTCGAGCTCGAATGCGGGCCGCATCTCGTGACCGCGGCGATCACCCGGGACGCGATCGAGCAGCTGGGGCTCGAACCAGGCTCAAGGCCACCGCGATGGTGAAGGCGACCTCGGTCATGGTGATCGGCGAGTGAGGCGGCTAGCGCTTGCGGCCGCCATGGCGGTCGCGTTCGCGGGCTGTGGCGGCGACGACGAGGACGAGGCTCAACGAAACCCAGAGCTGACCGTCTCCGCTGCGTCCTCGCTGACCGAGGCCTTCGAGACATACGGCGAAGAGACCGAGATCGAGGAGAAGTTCTCGTTCGCCGGCTCCGACGACCTGGCCGCGCAGATCCGCCAGGGCGCGCCCGTCGACGTCTTCGCGGCGGCGAACACGAGCCTTCCGGACGCGCTTTACGAGGAGGGCCTGGTCGAGGAGCCGACGACGTTCATCGCGAACGAGCTGGTGCTTGCCGTGCCAGAGGACGCGAACATCACGAGCATCGGAGACCTGACGCGCTCCGACCGGGATCTGGTCATCGGCGCAGAGGGGGTTCCGGTCGGCGACTACACGCGGGAGGTGCTGGGCGGCCTGGACGGCGGCGTCGAGAACTCGATCCTCG
The DNA here is from genome assembly GCA_963786495.1 of uncultured bacterium. Taxonomy (GTDB): domain Bacteria; phylum Actinomycetota; class Thermoleophilia; order Solirubrobacterales; family 70-9; genus JALZKA01. The sequence goes on from CAWAZL010000004.1 coordinate 138,035, forward strand.
CCAACGTTCGCTCCGAGGAGCCCGACGTGAAGAGCATCGTCGCCAAGCTGGCGACGGGCGCCGCCGACGCGGGCTTCGTCTACGCGTCTGACGTCGATGCGGCCGGACGGAGAGCTCGTCGCGATTGAGCTGCCCGCAGAGCTTCAGCCCGTCGTTGAGTACGGCGTCGCGATCGTCTCGGACTCGGACGACCCCGAGGCCGCGCAGGAGTTCATCGACGGCCTGCTCGAAGGCGCCGGGCGCGAGGCGCTCCTCGACGCCGGGTTCCTGCCGCCGGAGGGCGAGTAGCTGAGCCGCCGCTGGTTCCCCGCGGTTCTGGCCGGCGCGCTGGCGCTCGCGCTCGCCTTCCTGACGATCCCGATCGCGGCGATCTTCCTGGAGGCGGGGCCGGCCGAGCTATGGGATGCGCTGGGCGAGGAAAGCACCCGGGATGCCCTTCGCCTCAGCCTGATCACGTCGGTGATTGCGCTCGTCGTGATCGTCGTGGTGGGAACTCCCGCCGCGTACCTCCTCGCCACCCGGCGCTTTCGCGGCCGCTCGCTGGCGATCACCCTCGTCGAGCTGCCACTGGTCCTGCCGCCGGCCGTCGCCGGGGTCGGCCTTCTCGTTGCGCTTGGGCCCGGAGGCTTCATCGGCGGGCTGATCGAGGACGCCGGCGTACAGCTCGTCTTTCAGACCGCCGGGGTCGTGGTGGCGCTCACCTTCGTCGCGAGCCCGTTCTACTTGCGCCAGGCACAGGCGGCGTTCGAGGGGCTCGACCCGCGCTGGCTCGAGGCCTCGCGGACGCTCGGCGCTTCGGAGGCGCGGACTTTCGCGCGGATTGCGGTGCCGGCCGCGATGCCCGGGCTGGTGACTGGTGGCGCGCTGGCGTGGGGCAGGGCGCTGGGCGAGTTCGGCGCGACCCTGATCTTCGCCGGCTCGTTCCAGGGAATCACGCAAACCGCGCCGCTCGCGATCGTGAACCTGATCGGCACCGATCTCACCGGAGCGCTTGCGCTGTCGGCAGTGCTGGTTGCCTTCTCGGCGGCGCTGCTCGCAACGGTCAAGTTGACGGCGCGGGGAAGGGGGCAGGGCCTTGTTGTCGGTTGAACGGGGTGAAACAGCGTCTCGGCGACTTCGAGCTCGACATCTCCCTTGATGTTGCTCCCGCGACGTGCCTCGCCCTGGTCGGGCCGTCGGGCGCCGGCAAGACGTCGCTCCTCCGCTGCGTCGCCGGGCTTGCCCGGCCGGACTCCGGACGGATCGCGTGCGACGGCGAACGTGGACGGACGCCGGAAACGGTACATTCGTGCCGCCCGAGGACGCGCCGCTGCGGCTACCTCTTTCAGGACTACGCGCTCTTCCCCCACCTGAGCGCGTGGCAGAACGTGGCCTACGCGCTGGGCGGGCCAAGGGCCGAGCGGCACGGGCGGGCACTCGAGCTTCTGGGCCGGTTCGGCCTCGCCGGCCGCGCCGACGCAAAGCCGCGGACGCTGTCGGGCGGGGAGCGCCAGCGCGTCGCCCTTGGCGCGCGCCCTCGCGGTCGAGCCCTCGGTCGCTCCTCCTCGACGAGCCGCTGAGCGCGCTTGACGCCTCGACCCGAGGCCGGGCCGCGCGCGAGCTGACGCGCGACGATCGAGGCTGCGGGCGTCCCGACGCTGCTCGTGACGCACGACTACGAGGAGGCCGCCACGCTCGCGGAGCGAGATCGGCGTGATCGCGGACGGGCGGATCGTCCAGCGCGGGAGCGCCGCGGAGCTTGCCGCGGCGCCGGCTTCGGCGTTCGTCGCGGACCTCGTGGGCTCGGTGGTGCTCTCGGGACGTGCCGGGCATCCTGGGCGAGGCGGGCACGCCGGTCGAGCTCGACGGCGGTCCCACCGTGTGGACGACGGATTCCTGCGAGCCGGGCCCCGTCTCGCTCAGCGTCCATCCGTGGGAGATCCTGATCGAGCCTCCGGGTCCAGCGCGGCCGGCTCGGCCAGGAACCGCGTGCCGGCGAGGGTCGTATCGGTCACGCCGCTTGGGCAGCCGGGTGCGCGTGGGACTCGACGCCGGGCAGCCGCTTGCCGCCGAGGTGACGCCCCAGGCGGTCGAAGAGCTCGGGCTGGCCCCTGGGCAGCGAGGTCCTGGCGGTGTGGAAGGCTTCGGCGACACGAGTCAGGTCGATTGAGTGCGAACGCCGAGCTCGAGGAGAGTCGAAGTGAAGGCACAGGAATGGCTGGAGGCCTACGCCGCCGAGATCGGCGCCGAGGCGCCCGACGAAGAGACCATCGGCGAGCTGCTCGAGCTGGCTGCCACGGCTGCTCACTCGTCCGAGCGCATCGCGGCGCCGATCGCCTGCTTCATGGCCGGCCGCGACGGGCGCCCACCCGCGGAGCTACGCGCCGCTGCCGACCGGGTTGCCGAGGCACCGATGAGGGCGTTGCTCGAAAGCTCCAGTTGCGGACGCCGAAGGCGTCCAGCGGAGGATCTCGAGGTGCGCGTCGCCCAGATCTGGCGTTACTCGGTCAAGTCGCTCCGGGGGGAACAGCTGGAGGCCGTGGACGTGCTCGCCGATGGGCTGCGGGGCGATCGCTCGACCCAGGTCGTGGATCACAAGGGCGCCCGGATGACCGGGCGGACGGCCAAGCGCCTGCTCGGCATCCAGTCGGGCTTGCCGGCAGCGGCGAGCCCACGATCGACGGCCACGCGTGGGACTCCGACGAAGCGCTCGGATCTCATCCGCGACGCCGCCGGGCCCGGCGCCTCGCTGGCGCCGCTCGGCCGCCATTTCGACGACCGGGCGATCCTCGTCGCCACCGACGGGGCGCTCGACGCGCTCGGCGTGGATCACCGCCGCCTGCGCCCGAACATCGTGATCGAAGGCGTCGAGGGGCTGGCCGAGAACGAATGGGTCGGCAGGCGCCTTCGGCTCGGGCAGGTCGAGCTCGAAGTGGTCGATCGCTGCGTTCGCTGCGTCATGACCACGATCGATCCCGGACACGCTCGAGGTCGACCCCGACGTTCTGCGGAGGATCAACGATGAGTTCGACTCGAAGATGTGCGTCTTGTGCGAGGTCGCGACCGCCGGGGAGCTGCAGGTCGGCGACCCGGTCGAGCATCGTGTAAGCCCGGCCGACAGCAAACCGGGGTAGGGTGCGCCCATGGCTGACGACAAGCGCTCCGACGACGAGGACGACTTCGAGTGGGAAGATGAAGGCACCGAGGCCGGCGGATGGGAGCGAAAGCCGTCCGACGAGGAGGACCGTCGCCACGACGATGGCTCGGAGCCGCTCGCCGAGCCCTCCGACGAGGACGACGACGATCTGGCCGAACAGGAGGCCGGCGAATCAGCGCGGGGGACGACGAAGGCTTCGACCGTCCCGACCCGCCGGACGAGGGGGCGCGGGGACTCCGGCGGACGCCTCGAGGAGCGGACCGAGCCGCTGCTGCGAGGGCTCGGAGTTCGGAACCCCCGGTGGGCCCCTTGCCGACCCGGTCCGTCGCTTGCGATCGGCGTCTTCGTCGTGGTGTGGTGCGCCGTCTTCTTCGGGATGTGGGCGCTCATGGGCGGGATCGGGCATCCTGCTCGGGATCATCCTCGGCACCGCCGCCGGATTCGGCGCGGTGAGGTTCGTAGCCGGCAACGTCGCCTAGCCGGAGCTAGGCGGCTTCGAGCCGGACCGGGACGGAGTTGAAGGCGGCGTTGCCCGTCAGGGCGTCGAGGACGGACGGGTCGGTGATGTCGTTGACGCTCGCGCCGGGCAGCGACGCGGCGTGCGTCCAGCCGACGCCCTCGCGGGAGCCGTGGCCGAAGCCGTGGGGGACGGAGACGACGCCCGGGCGCATCTCGTCGGAGACCTGGAGCGCGACCTCGATGGCGCCGACCCGGGAGACGACCCTGACGGTCGAGCCGTCGGCCAGGCCGCGGGCGGCGGCGTCCTCGGGATGCAGCAGCGCGGTGCAGCGGTCCTTGCCCTTGGTGAGGCGCTTGGAGTTGTGCATCCAGGAGTTGTTCGAGTGCGCAGGATGCGGCGGCCGATCAGCGTGAGGTCGAAGCCCTCGGTGCGCGGCGGCCTCGCGCTCGGCGGCGATCGCCTCGAGCTCGCCGGCCGCCTCGACGAACGACGGCGGCGCGAGCTGCGACCTGCTTGCCCGGCGACATCAGCGCGCCCGGCAGCCGCGGCTGCAGCGGGCCGAGGTCGATGCCGTGCTTGGCGCGCTTGAGCTTCCACAGCGTGAGGCCGCTGCAGCGGGCCGCGGCGGAGGACGCCGTAGGGGCCGGCGGCGAGCGCGGCCTCGACCATCACGGCGGGCGACGCCAGCGCGGGACGCGAGCCGAAGCCCGCGGCCCTTCGATGCCGCGGCCGAGGCGCCTGGTGAGGCCGTTGAGGATCTGCCAGTCCTCCTTGCCGCCGGCGCGCGTCGGGACCGCCGCGCGGGCTGAAGCGGACGTGGTTGCGGACGCTGACGAGCGGCATGCACGACGTCGCACTCGTCGCGCTCGAGCGCCGAGACGGGCGGCAGGATGACGTCGGCGTGGCGGGATCGTCTCGGTCACGTACTGGTCGATCGACACCATGAACTCGAGGTCGCCGAGCGCGGCGTCGAGCTTGGCGCCGCCGGGCGCCGACAGCACCGGGTTGCCGGCGAAGCACCAGCAGCCCGCGGACCTGGCCCTTGCCGGGCGTGGTGATCTCGTCGGCGAGGCCGGCGATCGGCACCTCGCCGTTCATCTCGGGCAGCCCGCTGACGCGCTGCGTCCAGCGCCCGAAGCCGTCGGGCCCGCCGCGGCCCGGCGAGCTTGAGCGCCGGGCGGAGGTCGAGGAACGGCTCGCGGGAACATCGCGCCGCCGCGGCGGTCGAGGTTGCCGGTGACCGCGTTGAGGACGTTGATGAGCCAGTGGATGAGCGTGCCCGTGCGCTGCTGGCAGACGCCGACGCGGCCGTAGGCGACCGCGCTGTCGGCGCCCGCGAAGTCGCGCGCGAGCGTCTCGATGCGTCCGGCTCGACGCCCGCGTGCGCGCGCGGCGCGCTCCGGCGTCCAGTCGGCGACGACCGCCGCGACCTCGTCGGCGCCGACGCAGTACGCCGGGACGTCCGTCAGCCCCTCGGCGAAGATCACGTGGAGCATCCCGAGCAGCAGGAAGGCGTCGCCGCCCGGGCGGACCGCGACGTGCTCGCGACGCGCTCTTGGCGGTCTCGGTGCGCCGCGGGTCCACGACGACCACGGTCCCGCCGCGCTCGACGATGTCGCGCAGCCGGTGCCGCGCGCCCGGCGCGCGTCATCAGCGAGCCGTTGGAGACGCACGGGTTGGCGCCGAGCACGAGCATGAAGTCCGTCCGGTCGAGGTCGGGGATCGGGAACATCGCCGAGGTTCCCGAACATCTCGGCGGAGGTGCGGTGCTGGGGCAGCTGGTCGGTCGAGCGTCGCCGAATGGTGGTTGCGGCGTCCGATCGTCTCGCGCAGCGGGATCGTCGCCAGCAGCGACCACGAGTGCGCGCTCGGGTTGCCGATGTAGGTGGCGACGGCAGTCGGTCGCCGTCGCGGTCGAGCACCGTGCGCAGCCCGTCGGCGGCGAGGTCGAGCGCCTCGTCCCACTCCATCTCGACCCACCCGTCGCCCTCGCGGCGGACCGGCTTCGTCAGCCGGTCGGGGTCCGTGTAGAGGTCGGCCAGCGCCGCCGCCTTCGGGCAGATGTAGCCCTTGGACTGTCGGGTCGTCGGGGTCGCCGGTGATGCGCAGCACCTCCGCGCCGTCGACCTCCACCGTGATGCCGCAGTGGGCCTCGCAGAGGTTGCACTGCCGGTGGACGGTCTTGGTCGCCATCGAGTGCGAAGCTTCGCACAAGGGCGCGGGCCGGCTAGCCCCGCACCCGTTGCTCGCCCGGCGTAGACGTTGACCGAGCCGTTTCGAGCGAAGCCCGCGAGGGTCAGGCCACGATCCTGTGCGAGCTCGATCGCAAGGGAGCTGGGCGCCCCTACCCCGACCAGGATCGGCGCTCCGGCAACGCACGCCTTCTGGACCAGCTCGAACGAGAGGCGGCCGGAGACGCAAAGGACGCGGTCGCGGAGTGGGCAGAGCTCCCTCGCGAGCGCCCAGCCGATCACCTTGTCCATCGCGTTGTGGCGGCCGACGTCCTCGCGGACGCAGACCACCTCGCCCCACGGGTCGAAGAGGCCGGTGGCGTGGAGGCCGCCGGTGCGCTCGAACCCGGGCTGGCGCAGGCGGTCGGGAAGGACCGCGAGGAGATCGCGCTCGACCTCGGGCCGTCGGCCAGGGGCGCCGAGAGCACCTCGACCTGCTCGATCGCGCCCTTGCCGCAGACGCCGCACGACGACGTCGTGTAGAAGCTGCGGGTGCCCGGGTCGCGAAGAAGCGGGCCGGCCACCTCGACGACGTTGCCCGCCAGGTCGTCGCGTCATCCCCGCGTCGTGCGGCCGGTCGATGAGTCCCTCGCCGTAGAGAAAGCCCAGCGCGAGCTCCTCGTCGTCGCCGGGAGTCCGCATCGTGATCGCCAGCGGCTGGCCATCCACGCGGATCTCGAGCGGCTCCTCGACCGCGACGAAGTCCTCGACGCCGTCACGCTCGATCCGCGCCAGGCTCTTCGGGTCGGGAGACTCCGTCGACACGCTTGCGAAGATAGACCCATGGCGGAGAGCGACGGATTGCGCAAGCCGACGAAGAGGCCGACGCCCTCGAACTGGGCGTCGCTGCAAGCCGTTCGGCATCGGCGAGCAGCGCCCGAACAACTTCGCCGAGGTGTTCCGCGCGGGGTGGGAGAACCGCGACCAGGCGTCGCTATGCGAAGCGGATCCTCTCCGACGGGCGTGTGCGACGGGTGCGCGCTCGGGACGAAGGGCCTTCACGACTGGACGCTCGACGGCATCCACCTCTGCAACATCCGCCTGCGCCTGCTGCGCCTGAACACGATGGGGCCGCTCGACGACCTCCCTTCTCGCGGACGTCTCGGCGCTGGAGCGGATGCGCGGCGACGAGCTCCGCCGCCTGGGGCGCATCCCGCACCCGATGCTCCGGCGGGCCGGCGAGCCGGGCTTCAAGCGGATCGGCTGGGACGAGGCGCTCGATCTGGCAGCGGATCGCATCCGCGACGGCGGGAGCCGGGCGCACGGGCTTCTACCTCACCTCACGCGGGATGCCGAACGAGTCCTACTACGCCGCGCAGAAGGCGGCGCGCGCGATCGGCACGAACTCGATCGACAATGCGGCGCGCGTTTGCCACTCGCCTTCGACCTTCGGCCTCAAGGAGGCGCTCGGCGTGGCAGCGTCGACCTGCTCGTACTCGGACTGGATCGGGACCGACCTGATCGTCTTCATCGGCTCGAACGTCGCCAACAACCAGCCCGTGACCACGAAGTACCTCCACCAGGCGAAGAAGGCGGGCACGCGCGTCGCCGTCCTGAACCCGCTGCGCGAGCCCGGGATGGAGCGCTACTGGATCCCTTCGAAACGCCGAGTCCGCGCTGTTCGGCACGAAGATCGCCGACGACTTCTTCGCGCTCAACATCGGCGGGGACGTCGCCTACCTGACCGGCGTCCTGCAGGCACCTGATCGAGCACGGCTGGGTGGACGAGGAATTCGTCGCCGCGCACACCGAGGGCTACGACGAGCTCCGCGGCGCGGTTCTGGACTCTGACTGGGAAGAGCTTGCGCTGTCCGCCGGCGCCACCCGAGGGGAGATGCTCCGCCTGGCGCACCTCATCGGCGACTCGAAGCGCGGGATTCTCGTGTGGAGCATGGGGGTGACCCAGCACGCGGGCGGCGAGGACGGCGTGCGGGCGATCGTGAACCTGGCGCTGGCGCGCGGCTGGGTCGGCAAGGCGGGCTGCGGCCTGATGCCCATCCGCGGCCACTCGGGAGTGCAGGGCGGTGCCGAGATGGGTTGCTACTCGACGGCGCTTCCGGGCGGCGCTGCCCGTGGACGAGGACAACGCGCGCCGGTTCTCGGATCTGTGGGGCTTCGAGGTGCCGACCGAGCCGGGCCTAAAGGCGCCCGAGATGCTGGACGCCGCGCATCGCGGCGAGCTGGATGTCTTGTTCTCCTCGGGCGGGAACTTCCTGGACGTCCTGCCTGATCCGGCCCGCGTCCGCGAGTCGCTCGAGCGCACGCCACTTCGGATCCACATGGACATCGTCGTCTCGAGCCAGATGCTTGCCGAGCCGGGGGAGGCCGTGCTGATCCTCCCGGCGGCGACGCGCTACGAGATCCCCGGCGGCGTGACCGAGACGTCGACGGAGCGGCGCGTGATCCTGAGTCCCGAGATCCCGGGGCCACGAATCGCCGAGGCGCGGCCCGAGTGGCACGTGCTGCTGGACCTTGCCGCTCGCGTGCGCCCGGAGCTTGCCGGCGCGCTGCATGTCTCTGGCACTCCCGAGCTCCGCGCGGAGATCGCCGAGGCGGTCCCGCTCTACGCGCCTATCGCCGGCCTGCGCGAGGGAGGCGACTCGTTCCAGTACGGCGGCGCGCCACTACCCGGACGGCTCGAACTTCCCGACCGAGGACGGGCGTGCGCACTTCGCCATGGTCAAGCCGCCCGCGCCGCGCGCGGAGAACGTTGACGGTTCGCTGCTTCTCTCGACCCGCCGTGGCAAGCAGTTCAACTCGATCGTCCAGGAGTCGAAGGATGCGCTAACCGGCGCGACGCGCGAGGCTGTGATGATCTCGGCCGCCGATGCCGATCGGCTTGAGGTCGTCGCAGGCCAGGAGGTGCTGCTTCGCAGCGAAACGGGCGAGCTTCACTGCCGTGTCCATGTGGCGCCGATCGCGCCGGGGAATGCCCAGGTCCACTGGCCTGAGGGGAACGTGCTGATCGCCGATGAGGTCCGCTCGGCTGAGGCTGGGATTCCCGACTACAACACGCGAGTCACGATCGAGGCCGTTTGAGTAGGTCTTCCGCTCGCGCCAGGTCGTCGGGGGTGTTCACATTGAACGTCTCTCGGTCGATGGCCTCGATCCAATCGGGGTCCAGTTCCTCGAGGGCTGTGGTTGCGGAGTCGCCGTTCTCGATTGCCAACTCCAAATCGCCGAGGTCGTCGTGGCTGTAGAAGGCGATCAGGGGGTGGACGCGGCCACCTGATCTGACGCCGGTCGTGCTGGTTGCGCTGGCCAGAACCCGCAGGAGCATCGGCGAAACGAGGGGCGCGTCGCAGGGGAGGACCAGGGCTCCTCGGGCTCCGGCATGGTGAAGCGCCGCGACGACGCCGGCGATGGGGTGGCGGGGTTCGTCGGGCTCTGTGACGATCGGGATCTCGAGGGCCGGGAGCTGGCTATCCGCCTTGGCGACGACAACCGGCGCGAATCCGGCCTGGGCCAGAGCCTCCAGTGGATAACTGATTAGCGGGCGGCCCGCCAGCTCCGCCGTCGCCTTTGCCCCGCCAAGGCGGGTCGCGGCACCGCCGGCCAGAACCGCACCCAGGGGAGCAAGCGTCATGCCGGGACTTTGACACGCGGCGAGGTTAGGCTCGCGTGCGTGGCTCCATTGCTCCCAGTTGCCGATGCGCGGGCCGCCGTCTTGGCCGAGGTCGCCGGCCCGCTCCGGGCCGAGCGGGTGTCGCTCGACGACGCGCTCGGGCGGGTGCTTGCCGTAGATGCACGTTTCGTCCGAAGACGTGCCCGGGTGGGACAACTCGGCCATGGACGGCTACGCCGTCCGGGCCGTCGACACCGGTGACGCGAGCGCCGATGCGCCCGCGACGCTTCGGTTGGCCGGCGAGTCCCGCGCCGGCGCCCCCGCGGAGGCGACCCTTGGCGCCGGGGAGGCCTTCGTCATCTCAACGGGCGCCGTGGTGCCGGACGGTGCTGACGCCGTCGTGCGGGTCGAGGACACGGTTGCTTCAGGCGGTGAGGTCTCGATCAACGTCGAAGTCGAGCCAGGCCGCGACATCCGCCGCGCCGGCGAGGACATTCGCTCAGGTGACACGGTGCTTCGGGCCGGCGCGGTCCTGGGCTCCGCCGAGCTGGGCGTCCTGGCGTCGATCGGGATCGCCGAGCCTGAGTGCGCGCGCAGGCCGACCGTTGCGATCGTCTCGACAGGCGACGAGCTTCTTGCGCCCTCAGAGCCGATGCGCTCGGGCGGAGTCCGCAACTCGAACGCCTTTACGCTGCCCGCGCTTGCGCGGCTCGCCGGTGCGGACGTCGTAAGCGTTGAGCGCTGTGCCGACGATCTGGAGGCGACACGTGAGGCGGCGGCGCGAGCGACGCAGGCCGACGTCGCCATCTTCTGCGGCGGCGTGTCCGTTGGTGACCACGACCACGTCAAGGAGGCGTTCGCGGCCGCGAACGTCGCCGAGCGGTTCTGGGGCGTCGCGCTACGGCCCGGCAAGCCGACGTGGTTTGGCAGCCACGAGCGCGGCCTCGCGTTCGGTCTTCCAGGGAACCCCGTCTCAGCGGTCGTGACCTTCATCCTGTTCGTGCGGCCCGCGCTGCGGGCGCTTCAGGGAGCAACATCGGATCTCGACGTCGTGGAGGTCGTGCTCGCGGACGATGTCCCGCGAATGGAGCGCCGCGACCAGGCTGTCCGCTGTGGTCTCAGCGCCACGGCCGGGGGCTGGCTGGCAACTCCGACAGGCCCGCAGGGTTCCCACGTACTTACCTCGATGCTCGGCGCCGACGCCCTCACGGTCGTGGAGGCAGGAACCGAACCGGCGCCTGCCGGGAGCAGGGTCGAGGCCGAGCTCCTGCGCGTACCCTCAGGAATCAATGAGCAGCTTTAGCTGCGAAAGCAGCGTGTGCCGGTAGTGGTGTCGTGAAGGTCACAGTCCGTCTTTTCGCGATGCTGCGCGAGCGCGCCGGCTCGGACTCGGTCGAGATCGAGCTGGCAGAGAGCGCGACCGTTGCCGACGCGATCGCCGCGCTTGGGCAAGACCCGCAGGTCGGTGACCTGGCCGCGAAGCTGCCGCTCCGGATCGCCGTGAACCGCGAGTACGCCGCCGCGGACGCGACGATCAAGCCCGGTGATGAGCTCGCGGCGATCCCGCCGGTCTCCGGAGGGGATGGGCGGGTTCGGGGCGCGCGGGTCACCTCCGAGCCGCTCGACCAGGCGCAGGTCACAGGGCTCGTCTCCGATCCCGGCGCCGGCGCCGTCGTCACCTTTCAGGGGATGACGCGGGACGTCGAAAAGCTCACCTACGAGGCCTATGCGGAAATGGCCGAGCCGCGCATCGCGGAGATCCTGGGTGAGTGCGCTGAGGCCAACGACCTGACGGCGATTGCCGCTGCGCACCGCATCGGCGACGTGCCGCTGTCCGAACCGAGTGTGGTCGTCGCGGCATCAGCTGCCCACCGTGGCGAAGCCTTCGCGGGAGCGCGCCAGGCAATCGACCGGATCAAGGCCGAAGCGCCGATCTGGAAGAAGGAAGTGACTGCGGACTCGGAGACCTGGGTGGAAGGAACGGTGCCATGAAGAAGCCGGGGATGGGGATGGGCGACGAGCCGGGCCTCACGCACATCGACGAGGACGGATCGGCGCGGATGGTCGACGTCGGCGACAAGGAGGCGACCGTGCGCGTCGCCGTCGCAGAGTCACGCGTGGCGATGAGCCCCGAGACCGCCGCGGCGGTCGCGCGCGGCGACGCGCCCAAGGGAGACGTCATCGGAACCGCGCGCCTGGCCGGGATCCAGGCCGCAAAGAGGACCTTCGAGCTCATCCCGCTCGCTCACCCGCTGGCCCTGAACTACGTCGACGTCACCGTCCACGTCGACGTCGATGCTGGGTTCGTGACGCTGACGAGTGAGGCGCGGACGGTGGGGAGGACCGGCGTCGAGCTCGAAGCGATGACGGCGTGCTCGATCGCGGCGCTCACCGTCTACGACATGGTCAAGGGCATCGAGAAAGGCGTCGAGATCGAGTGCGTGCGGCTCATCTCCAAGGCGGGCGGGCGAAGCGGCGACTGGGTTCGGGGCACGCCGGCCGATGAGTGACGCACCGTTTCGTGCCGCGGTCCTGGCCGTCTCGACCTCGAAATCCGCGGGGGAAGGCGTGGACGAGAGTGGGCCGAAGCTCGGCGCGCTTTTAGAGGGAGCGGGCTGCGAGCTCGTCGCCGTCGAGCTGATCCACGACGATCGCGAGCTGATTGCCGGGCGACTTCGCTTCTATGCCGACGAGGAGGACTGCGACCTGGTCGCGACAACCGGCGGGACCGGGCTGTCCCTGGACGACGTCACGCCCGAGGCGACCCGCGACGTGATCGATCGCGAAGCACCGGGTATCGCTGAAGCGATGCGGCTGGCGTCGCGCGAGCATGTGCCGAAGCACTGGATGCTTTCCCGCGGCGTGGCGGGCAGCCGCGGCCGGACGCTGATCTTGAACTTCCCCGGCAACCCGAATGCGATCGTTGAAGCAGGAGCGGCGATCACTCCCTCCCTGGGACACGCACTCGGGTTGCTACGCCGGCAATAAGCGCGACTAGAGCACCGGCGCCCGCCATCACGAGGCCGAGCGTCTCCAGGCCGCCGAAGACGGCGTCCCAGATTGCGCGCGCGGCTTCCTGGGCGGCATCGTCGTCCGGCTGGCGTGCTGCGATCTCGCGGCCGCCGATGTAGCCGGCGAAGACAGCGACGCCCGCGAGGGCCACGCCCATCGCAGCGCCGAAGATCGCCGTGCGGCGGTCGTTGGCAATGACGATGCCGCCGATCATGAGCAGGCCGCCCAGGATCGGCAGGACCAGCGAGAACCCGCTCAGGTCGTCGGCTCTGCGCGCGACGTCGACCAGTGCTTCAGCCGAGTCCGTGTTCACGATGACCAAGTCGACATCACGCTGGATCTGATCTGCCAGCTGGGGCGCGGTGTCCCGCAAAGCGTCCCCGATGGGGCCGCCGATGTCCTCGACCCTCACGCTTACGTCGTCTTCAAGATCGCCCAGAGCAGCCTCGTTCGCGATCACCAATGCGGTCACGAGCGCGTCCCGGAACTCTTTGTTCTCGGTGACGACCGCAATGTTCTTGTTGACCGCCTTCTGCGCTTCAGCGCGGTCGACGCCGGCCTTCTCGAGCTCGTTCACGACAACGTCGGCGATCTCCTTCTGGGCGCCCTCGTCGTCGAGGACCTTGACCGCGCGCTCGGCGAAGGTCTGGGGGTCCAGGAGGTTCTGATCTGCGTAGCGGGCAAGGATGCCGCCGACCAGGGCGATGCCCCCCAAGACGATCAGGAAGATCGACGCGATCTGGCGCATCACCGGGCTCATCCTGAATCAGCCATTCAGGTCCTCGCGAGTCCATTCGTCGAGGAGGTGGATCAACTCGGGGTCCCCATCGCCCTCGATCATGGCAATCGTTCCGGGCCAGTACGCGCTGCCCTTCGACGACGAGCGCAGAAGGCTCGGGCTGTGGACCCAGCTGCCGGTGTTCAGGAGCGTCGCGCCGTTCTTGGTCACCCATGCGTCTTCTTGGGGAAGCGGGCCGCGCCGGTGCGTGTGCCCGAACAGGACCCACTTCGCGTCGATACGGAGACGCTCGACGACCTCGCTCATCGCGTCGACGCCGGCGCGCGTGATCGCGTTGGGCGAGAGGTCGGCGCGCACCGGGCCCAAGCCAAGGCGGTTGGCGACACCGACGGCGCCGGGCAGCGCGACCGAGCCGAGGAGCCAGCCGCGCAGCTTGCCCGAGCGGCTGCCGCCGCCCGTCAGCGAGTCCCAGATCCGCTTCGTGGGAGTACCGCCCGGGTGGTTCGTGCTTGCGCCCGCCTGGGCGAGCGCGTAGAGGAAGGCGAAGACCGGCGCCGCGACCTGCTCGTACTCCTCCGGCTCGTCCGAGGACTCCACGTCCGGCGCCGCGAGCGGATCGTCCCCGGTTGGCGTCAGCCCGAGCGTGCGCTCGACCAGCGCCAGGCCAAGCCGCTCGAAGGTGGGGATCGTCAGATGGCGGTCGAGGTAGTGGCCGTGCATCGCGTAGATGTCGTCGCGGAGCCACACGCCCGGGTAGTTGATCCTGAGCTTCGCGTCGGGCATCGCCGCCCGGAGCTCGGTCGCGGGCCACAGGTCGAGCCGCGCCTTCTCGGACAGGCGAAGCGGCCGTGCCCCCCGGAGGGCCCGTGCCTCGAGCCAGCTCGAGATCAGCCTGTAGTCGTGGTTGCCGGGCACCACGATGACCTCGCCCGCGGTCAGCGCGGCGAGCTTTCCGAGCGTTGGCTTGGCGAGGTCCATCGCTTCCGTGAATGGGCGGTCGCGGAACTCGAGCACGTCGCCGAGCAGCACCAGGCGGTCGACTCCCTCGATCGCGTCGGCGAGCGCGCGGAACGCTTCCGGCCTCGACAAGAGGTCGGCTTCCGAAGCCGCGCCTAGGTGGAGGTCTGAGACGATCGCTGTCCGCACGCCGCGCTCATCCTGCCATGTATCTCCTGAGCGACGAACGTCGCGAAAGGTGCGTGTACCGGTGGAGATGTAATGTCCCGGCGGATGAGTGAGACGTTGGACGCGCCCGCTGAGGCGCAGGGGGTGGACGGAATCGCGGTCGAGAATCCGGCGACCGGCGAAACCCTTGCCACTGTTCCGGAGCTTGGCGGCGCCGAGGTGGCGGCGATGGCTCAAAAGGCGCGCGCCGCGCAACCCGGCTGGTGGGAGGCCGGGTTCGACGCCCGCGCCGATGTGCTCCTTGCCGCCCGCGCGTGGCTGGTCGCAAATGCCGAGCAGGTCGTCGGGACGATCTGCGCCGAGACCGGTCGCCCGGCAGACGAGACGCAGTTCGCCGAGTTCGGTTATGGGCTGTCCGCTCTGGAGTTCTGGGCCAAGAACGCGCCGAAGTACCTGGCCGACGAGGAGATCGAGTCGGCATCCCCCTTCGTACGCGGTAAGCGGCTGGTCGTCCGCTACGAGCCGGTGGGGCTCGTGGGCGTCATCGGGCCGTGGAACTTCCCGCTCAACAACTCCTTCGGCGACTGCATCCCGGCGCTGGCTGCCGGCAACGCGGTCATTCTCAAGCCCTCCGAGCTCACGCCCGCTGACCTCGCTTTTGATGGCGCAGATGCTCGCCGAGTGCGGCATCCCCGACGGCGTCTTCCAGGTCGCCACCGGCCGGGGCGAGACGGGCGCCGCGCTGGTGGACGAGGCCAACTTCGTGATGTTCACCGGCTCGGTCAAGACCGGCAAGCGCGTGATGGCCCAGGCGGCCGAGACGCTCACGCCCGTGGCGCTCGAGCTCGGCGGCAAGGACCCGATGATCGTCCTGAGCGACGCAGACCTCGAGCGTGCCGCGAACGCGGCCGTCAGTTACGGGATGAACAACTCAGGCCAGGTATGCATCTCGGTCGAGCGGATCTACGCCGAGGACGCCATCCATGACGACCTCCTCGAGCGCATCACGCAGAAGGTCGAGGGCCTGCGCCAGGGCGCGCCCGGCCCGGCCGGCACCGTGGACGTGGGGGCGATGATCTTCCCGCCGCAGATGGACACGGTCGAGGCGCACATCGCCGACGCCGTCGAGAAGGGCGCGCGGATCGTGACCGGGGGCGAGCGCGGCGAAGGCCCCGGTCGCTTCTTCCAGCCGACGGTCCTGGCCGATGTCGACCACTCGATGCTTTGCATGACGGAAGAGACGTTCGGGCCGACCCTGCCCGTGATGCGGGTGTCAGACGCCGAGCAGGCGGTCGAGCTCGCCAACGACGGCCCGTACGGCCTTCAGGCTTCGGTGTGGACTCGCGACGAGACCCGCGGTGAGGAGATCGCCCGCCGGATCCATGCGGGCGTCGCGTGCGTGAACGACGCGCAGGTGAACTACGCCGCGCTCGAGCTGCCGATGGGCGGCTGGAAGGACTCGGGCCTGGGCTCGCGCCACGGACCCGATGGGATCCGCAAGTACACGAAGCGCCAGTCGCTCCTGATCACACCCGGCTCAGCGGGGTTCCGCGACGCGCACCACTTCCCCTACTCGGCCCAGGTGACCGAGCTGATCGGCCAGACGTTCGCCGCCCTCGCCACTTCGGACCTCTTCTCCGATGAGCAGCGCGTCACGCTGCGCACGCTTTGCGACACGTTCATTCCGTCGCTCGACCCGCCCGAGGACGACCGTGAGAATGCCGCCTTCTGGCGTCGGTCCGCGTCCGATCTGAGCGTGCCCGAGTCGGTCGAGGTCGCGCTGCTCGGCGCCGAGCTCAAGGAGGAACAGATCGTCGGCCTGCGCGGGATGCTCGACGCACTGGCAGGGGCCGGCATGACAGCGGCGACGCCGCACGAGGCTCGCGAGCAGATCATCCATGCGTTCGAGGCCGATAGCCCCGAGGCGCTCGACGGCGTCGCGACCTTCCACGGCATCGCGTGCACGCTCTTTTACGGCCTGCCGGACCTCGGCACCGGGCGCAACCCGAACTGGGACGCGATGGGCTTCCCGGGGCCGATCGCGCCACCACCGGTCGATCGCGAGCGGCCGCTCAACGTTCGCCGCCCGACCGGCGAGGCCCAGGACCTGATCGAGGCGGACGTCGTGGTCATCGGCTCCGGAGCGGGTGGCGGGGTGATCGCGGGCGAGCTGGCGGCGACCGGGAAGTCGGTGATCGTCCTCGAGGCCGGCGAGTACCACGACGACGCGGACTTCGACGGGTTGGAGCTCTCGGCCTATCAGCGGATGTTCCTGAACGGCGGTCCGTTCCCCACGGCCGACCGGCAGGTGTCGATCGTCGCCGGTGCTGGAGTTGGCGGCGGCACCGTCATCAACTGGCAGAACTGTTTGAGGACCACGGATCACGTCCGGGCCGAGTGGGCTTCCCAGCACGGGCTCACCGATCTCGCCGAGTCGAGCTACGACGAGCACCTCGACTCCGTCTTCGAGCGGATCATGGTGAACGGGGAGTGCTCGGACCTCTCGGGCCCGCACCTGCGTCTAAGAGAAGCTTGCCAGGAGTTCGGCTACGACTTCAACACGATCAACCGCAACAGCGACCCGTCTAAGTACGACGCGGCGTCGGCGGCGTTCGTCGGCTTCGGCGATTCATCTGGCGCGAAGCAGTCGACGGCCAAGACCTACCTGGTCGACGCGCAGGCGCGCCAGGCGCAGATCCTGGTCGGCGCCAAGGCGCAGCGCGTCCTCGTCGAGGACGGCAGGGCGGTCGGTGTAGAGGCGACCTGGTCGGAGCCGCTTGCGCCGCCAAACGGCACCGAGCCCACACGCTTGACGGTGCGCGCTCCAGTTGTGGTCGTTGCCTGCGGGTCGATCGAGTCGCCCGCACTGCTCTTGCGCTCGGGCATCGGCGGCCCGGCGGTCGGCGACTACCTCCGTCTGCACCCAACGGTCGCGGTCACCGCCTACTACGACGAGCCGCAGAACTGGATGTGGGGCCCGCCGCAATCCGCCCTCTCGCATCAGTTCGCGGACACGGGTGAGGGCTACGGCTACCTGATCGAGTCGGCGCAGGCGACGACCGGCCTCTTCGGCGGCGCGATCCCGTGGCGGTCGGCCGCGGACCACAAGCGCCGCATGCGCCAGTGGGAGCACGCGGCGCCGTTGATCGCGCTCGTTCGCGAGCGGGGCCATGGCCGAGTGACCCTCGACGAGGACGGCAACGCGCTCGTCCACTATCCGATCGACGACGAGCTCGACCGCGCCCATCTGAAGCAGGGGGTCGAGACGCTTGTGCGGATGCATGAGGCGGCCGGCGCGCGCGAGATCGTAGGTTCAGGCCTCAAGGCTCCCGACTGGGTGCGGGGCGACGACCTGGAGAGCTTTGTCGGCGCGCTCAACGGACTCGAGATCAAGCCGCGCGAGTACGTGACCTTCTCGGCTCACCAGATGGGTACCTGCCGGATGGGCCGCGACCTGGAGACGTCGGTCGCGAATCCGTGGGGCGAGCTCCACGACACGCCGGGCGTGTGGATCGGCGATGCATCGGCCTTCCCGACAGCGTCGGGCACGAACCCGATGGCGACGATCATGGCCCTCGCCCGCCGGACCGCCCACGCGATAGCCGCTGCCTGATGGAGGCGAGCGACCCCGTGCCAGGCACGGTGCCAGGCACCGTGCCAGGCACGTACCGCACACCCGACGGGCGCTTCGAGGGCCTGCCTGACTTCCCGTGGGAGCCGCACTACCGCGAGTGGGACGGCCTCCGGCTCGCTCACATCGACGAGGGGGAGGGGCGCCCTGTCGTCTTCTTCCACGGCGAGCCGACTTGGTCGTTCCTCTGGCGCAAGGTGATCCCGCCGGTCCTGGACGCTGGCTTTCGCTGCCTGGCTCCCGACTATCCGGGGTTCGGGCGCTCAGACAAGCCCACGGACATCGGTTGGTACACGTACGACCGCCACGTCGAGGCGATGCAGGCGTTCGTGGACGAACTCGACCTGCGCGACGCGGTCGCCGTGGTCCATGATTGGGGCGGACCGATCGGGCTCCGCCTCGCTACCGAGAACCGCGATCGCTTTTCCGCGATCGTGATCATGGACACCGGCGTCTTTACCGGCCACCAGGAGATGTCGGACGCCTGGAAGGTGTTCCGCGACTTCGTCGAGCGGACCGAGGACCTGCCGATCTCGATGCTCGTCTCGGGCGGGACCGCGCGCGGGATGGATGACGACGTCGTTGCGGCCTACGACGCTCCGTACCCGGTGGCGGAGTCCAAGGCAGGGGCTCGGGCCTTTCCACTTCTGATCCCGACCTCGCCGGACATGCCCGGTGGAGCCGAGGGGATCCGGGTGCTCGAAGCCCTGGCTGCGGACGGGCTACCGAAGCTCCACCTATGGGCCGATTCGGACCCGATCATCCCGCCGGAGGTCGGCGCGAGGTTCGCCGAGCGGATCAAGGCCGACCCACCCGAGGTGATCGAGAACGCCTCCCACTTCCTCCAGGAGGACGCGGGCGAGGAGATCGGCGCGCGGATCGCAAGCTGGCTGACGGCGGCGGAGTGAGCGCAAGGCAAACCCTCGACCACCCTGAAGGGGGTCTGACCCCGGGTCAGACCCCATGGAGGGTTAGTTGAGGGTTGCTCGGCCGAGGAAGTCCGTTAGGGCGCGGTTGAACTCGGCTGGGTGTTCGAGGTTCGGGAAGTGGGCGGCGTTTTCGATCTCGACGTGCTCGGCGCCCGTCCCGCGCGCGATCTCGAAGGCGCCGCCCGAGATCGATGGCTGGTCGAGCTCGCCCGTGATCACGAGGGTCGGGACCTGAACTTCTGAGAGGCGCCCGATCGCGGGCGGTTCCAGGTCGCCGGGCTCGATCTCGAACGTCGCCTGGCGCTCGAGGAGCACACGGTTCACGGTGGCCGCCTGACGACGGATCTCGCGATCGACCACATCGGGCGCGCGGGAGGGCCCGTCGAGCCACATCTTCATCTCGAGCTCGTTGGCGGCGTCTATGCCCCGGCTCTCATAAGCCGCGTCGACCGCGTCCCACTGGGCCCTGATGTCCGGCGTGTGGGTCCAGCCCGACGGCGCGGCGGTGACGACAACGAGCGCGCTGACGCGATGGGGGAGCGCGATCGCCATGTCGAGTGCGGCGTAACCGCCCATGGAGCAGCCGACGATGGCGGCCTTCTCGACGTCAAGCGCGTCGAGGACCTCCATCGCGTCTCCGTGGAGGGTGTAGGGGCGGCGGGGGTCCGCCGAGGAGCCGAAGCCGCGGGCATCGAAGCGGATCACGTGGAAGCTCCGGCTGAGCGGCGCCCACTGCGGGTCCCACATGCGGCTGTCGGAGATACCCGAATGCATGAGGAGCACGTCCGGGCCGCTGCCCGCTGCCTCGTAGGCGAGCCCCGTGGCTGTGCGCGCAGTGAGCCTCAAAGTTCGATGGTCACCGCAGACGTGATGAAGGCGGCGAACGGGCCTGTCGGGATGCCTGCGATCTCGCCTCCGCCTTCGATGACGTGCACGCGGCCGTCGTCGGACTCGATCTTCATGTCGAGATCGACGTCGACCTCGGTCCCACCGGTGGCGACGTTCAAGATCCCGCCCAGGATGTCGCCGCCCGGGAGGTTGAAGGTCTCAGCGCCGAACTGGGCGAGGTCGGAGGCGGAGGTGTCTCCCGTGGCCTCGAGCGAGTAGGGCTCGTCGCCGTTTCGCGTGAGGACGAAGTTGCTCATCTGCACGGGCCCCATGGACGAGTCGCGGATGACGATCTCCACGTCGTCGAAGCGATCGAGGTCGTCGAAGACGACTGGATCTTCAGATGTCGTCACCTCGAGGTCGAGCCCCGTCGCGTCGACAGCGATCTTGTCGCCGCTGCCCCACAGAAGCCGGGCGGCCGGCGTGGCGCTCAGCGAGGCGTCCGCTGCCCCGCCGTTTTCGGTCAAACGGTCCTCGATAACGCCCTCGCCGATCCCGGGGAGGAAGAGCTGGCTGAGGACGAGGACGAGGAGGACCGCTGCGCCTGTGATGGCGGCGATTCGGCCCGGAAGCGACTGCGGAAGGCGCACTGACGGCACGGTTCAAGCTTGGCAGGAGCGTTTGCCGCCGTTACAGTCCGTCTTGTCTTGGGGGTCAGAAGTAGACGAATCGCAGCAGTTTCGGCGCTCGCGGCCTCCGCGCTCGCGGTCGGCGCCATGCCCGCGTCAGCGGAGGTGCCCAACCTCGAGTGGACCGCGCTCCTGCCGCCGCTGCCGACCGCTCAGAACCCTCAGCCCGGACCCGTCTCCACCTGCCCGAAGCCGAATCCTGGCTGTATCCGCACGCAGATGAGGCGCCTGCGCTCGGCGCGCGACAAGTGGGGCTGCGATCACCGCGCGGTCTTTGCCACTACCTACCTCATGCTCACGAAGCAGATCTTCGAGGACGTGAAGACCGGGTTCGTCGAGGAGAACTTCCTCGACCCGAAGTACCTCTACTCAGAAGACGCCCTGTTCGCAAGCGTGTACTTCCGCACCGCCAGGGCCTATCAGCGCGGACGAGGAGGTCGCCAAGGCGTGGCAGATCGCGTTCGACACAGCGGCGCGAAACGACACCGGAGCCGTGCAGGACATGCTCCTCGGGATCAACGCGCACGTGCAGAACGACATGCCGTTCGTGCTCGCCCACCTCGGGTTGCGAGAGCCGGACGGCACCTCGCGAAAGCCCGACCACGACGTGGCAAACGGCGCCCTCAACCGTGGTTACGAGGAGGTCGTCGAAGAGGTGAAGCTGCGCTTCGACGAGCTCATCGGCCTCTCGAACCCGGCGGGCCTCCCGGCCGATGACCTCTAGGCCTCGAACTCGTGCGCGCGTGGCGTGAGAACGTGTGGCGGAACGCCGAGAAGCTCCTCAATGCGAAGGGCAAGCAGGAGCAGCGCCAGGTTGCGAAGCAGATCGAGGACCAGGCTGCGTTGACGGCGCAGCTGATCGCCACGCCCGGCCTCCCGGGCTACGGCGCGATTCGCGACGGCTACTGCGCGGCCGGCCCAAGCGGCGATTGAGTCCTGAGGTAGCGCGCTCCGAGGAGCGGTTCGCCCGGGTGGGCGAGCTCGACTTGTGTTGGCAGCAATTCGGCGAGGACGACGATCCGCCCGTGCTGATGATCATGGGCCTCGGGGCGCAGATGATCCTGTGGCCCGACGAGGTCTGCGAGCTCATCGCCGCGGAGGGGTTTCGCGTCATCCGCTTCGACAACCGCGACGCTGGCCGCTCGACCGTACTCGCGGATGCGCCGACGGGGACGGTGCCGCGCGCGCTCGTGGGTGACATTCCGGACGGCGCCTACTCGCTGTCCGACATGGCGAGCGATGCGGCGGGATTGCTGGACGCGCTCGAAATCGACGCGGCGCACATAGCCGGCACCTCCCTCGGCGGGATGATCGCTCAGACGCTCGCCATCGAACACCCGGACCGGGTGCTCTCGCTGGCGTCGATCATGTCCACCACCGGCGACCGCTCGGTCGGGGAGGCGAGTCAGGCCGGGATCGAGGCTCTGACCGCCGCGCCGCCGCCCGACCGCGAGGGGTACATCGAGACGCTCCTGGAGGCGCGGCGCAAGATCGGCTCGCCGGGCTTTCCGTTCGACGAGGAGCGGGCCAGGCGGATCGCCGAGCGCTCGTTCGACCGCGGGTTTCACCCAAAGGGGACGGTGCGCCAGACGATCGCGATCATCCTCTCCGGTGACCGGACGGAGCGGTTGGCCGAGCTCAAGGTCCCGACCGTTGTGATCCACGGCGAGGACGACCCGCTGATCGGTGCCTCAGGCGGCAAAGCGACCGCCGCCGCCATACCTGGCTCGAAGCTCGTCCTGATCCCTGGGTGGGGCCACGACTGGCCAGCCGGGGTCTGGGAGCGCGTTGCCGGCGCGATTGTGGAGAACGCCAGATCGGTGTAGCGTGCTGAGGATGAAGCGGGGGCTTGGGGCGATGATGACGGGGCTGTGTGCCGTGCTCACGCTTGCCGCGAGCGCCGATGCGGCGACGATCGCGGTCGTGGATCAGGGCAAGAACGACATCGTCCTCTACCAGGCCGAGCCCGGTGAGGAGAATCGCCTGAAGGCGGAGTCCGCCGCCGGCGTGATCACGGTCAGGGATACCGGCGCGCAGGTGATCGCTGGGAACGAGTGCGTCCAGGTCTCAGCCCACGAGGCGACCTGCGACAGGAACAACGTCTTTCCGAACCAAGCCCTCGCCGCAGAGCTTGGAAACAGGGACGACAGAGCCGATGCCACGACGGGCATTCTTTGGCAACAGCTTGATGGCGGCACCGGGGGCGACGACCTCGAGGGCGGCGACAGCTTCGACCAATTCGTTGGCGACAGGGGCGCCGATCGCATTGACGGCGCGGGAGGGTCCGACTTCGTCGGCTACTTCCTTCGGCCCGACGATCTCGACATCACCCTCGGCGACTCGGCAAGCAACGACGGAGGAGTCGAGGACGGGTCCGGCGACCGGCTGCTGCGCATCGAATCGGCCACAGGCGGCGATGGCGACGACAAGATGCTGGGTACCGATGGCGAGAACCGTTTCGCTGGCGGCCCCGGAGCGGATGTCTTGGAGGGATTTGCCGCCGAGGACGAGCTGTTCGGCGGCGAGGGCGCGGACATCCTTCGCGGTGGGGCCGGTACGGACGAGATGCAGCCTCAAGATGGGGCCGACAGCTCCTTCGGCGGCGCGGGGGCAGACATTGCGATTCTGTCGGGGGACGGCCGTGCCGACCTGTTCGAGGGTGGCGGCGATCCGGGCGACAAACTTCAGCTGGGCACAGGTTCGTTCCGGGTTGAACTGGACGGGAAGCCAAATGACGGTCTGTGCGATCAGACGCCCTGTGCGACCTCGGGCGAGGGCGACGACGTCGGCGGCTTCCTCGAGTTCGGCTCGGCGTTTGGGTCCGACCTCCTCATCGGCTCGAAGCGCGACGAGACGATCAGACCTTCGCTCGGCGCTGACGTGGTCAAAGCGAAGGGCGGCGATGACACGATCACCCTCACTCCAGGCGACGGAGCTGACGACGTGAGCTGTGGTGGTGGCATGGACGCGGTGACGGGCGAAGAGCCCGAGGACACGATCTCGCCGGACTGCGAGACCTAGGCGCCCTCAGGCGCGCGTGCGGGTTCCGTTGCCGTTCGTCTCATAGATGGCCGAGCCGGGCCGGAGGTCGGCGAGGCTCATCGACGGCCATTCGGAGACGGGGCCCTTGGGGCGGTGGATCTTCTCGGGGCGCGACGCCTTCGGCAGCTTCGCGAGCAGCTCGGCGTTCTCCGGCGCGTTGAGCTGGCGCTTCACGGTCTCGATCGCCACTTCGATCGTGCGGTGCTGGTTCTTGCGGCTCATGAGGTTGCGGCCCATGGCGTCGAGGTCTTCCTTCTGGGGCTGGATGAGGACAACGCCGGTGCCGCGGCCGCGCATCGTGCGCGCCTCGGTGCCGAGGCGGCGTCCCGATGCGCCGCGGACGGCTCGCGCGCCCCACTCGAGCGGGTTGTAGGCGCGGGTGGGGTGGAGGGAGGAGGTGGGATTGAGGCAGATGACGAGGTCCATGTGGGCGTCGCGCAGGATGTCCATGTTCGAGGTGGAGTACATGCCGCCGTCGACGTAGCGCCTGCCGTCGATGGAGACCGGGTGGTAGAAGCCGGGGATGGCGCAGGAGGCGGCGACCGCGTCGGCGAGCTCGGCCTTCGGCGACTTCGGGCGGCCGAAGACCATGCGCCTGCCCGGTGGCGTAGTCGCAGGCGACGACGCGCATGCCGGGGTGGGGGCTCCAGCCCTCGCCGGACGAGCGCCGGACGATGTCCTTGAGCGGCTCGGTTGAGATGAATCCGCGCGGGAGCCAGCCGGCGGCGATGGAGGCGGGCGGGTACTTGAAGGGCTCGCGCGTGGTGCGCATGGCGAGCTCCCAGGAGCCGGGGCCGATGGGTGGCCACGCCTTTGCGAGGCGGAAGGTGGCGCCGGCGGAGCGGTCGGCGTCGGAGGCGGGGTTCCCGTGGGCGTCGGTGAGGCCGTCGATGGTCTCGCCTGCGGAGTGGGCGACCATGAACCAGATCGGGGTGCCCGAGGCGACGATCGAGCCGATCATCGAGCCGGCGGAGGTGCCGACGATGCGAGTGGCCTCCATTGGGTCCCAGCCGGTTTCGGAAGCGAGCGCGGAGAGGCCGCCGGTCAGCCATGCGCCGCCTTGAATTCCGCCCGCGCCGAGCACAAGTCCCACCCTCATGGTGCGCGGAAGGGTACCCGTAGGTACGGAAGTCAAGCCTTTGGGTAGGTTGCGGGCGGTGTCCCTGGGGTTGATCATCGCTCTGGCCGTCATCGCGGTCGTCGCGGTATGGGTCGCGGTGACCTACAACCGCCTCGTACAGCTGCGCCTGGCGTGCGAGAGCTCGTGGGCGCAGATCGACGTCGCGCTGCGGCTCAGGCACGACCTGGTGCCCAGGCTCGCCGAGGCGGTCGCGGGCTACGCCGGGCACGAGCGCCAGACGTTCGAGAACGTGGCGGCGGCGCGAAGCCGCGCGATGGAGGCGAAGAATGCGCCGCCGGCCGTGCGCGGCCCCGCGGAAGCGGCGCTGGCCGCCGGCCTGGGGTCGGCGATGCTGGTCGCCGAGGACTACCCCGCGCTCCTCGCATCGGAGAACTTCATGCAGCTTCAGACGGAGCTGTCGGCGGTGGAGGAGAAGATCTCGATCACGCGGCGCGTCTACAACGACACCGTGGAGACCTACAACACGAAGATCCAGGTGTTCCCGCCGGTGATCGTCGCGAGCCTGTTCCGCTTCGGGCGCCGTGAGTTCTTCGACGCGCCGGTGGAGGCGGAGACGGCGCCTGAGATGAGCGTGGGAGGCGGAACTTGAAGATCGCCGGTCGCATCATCTGGCGCCTCGTCTTCCTGGCGATCTTCGGCGGGATCCTCTACGCGATCGGGCTCGTCAACTGGAGCGAGGTCGAAAAAAGCTTCCGGGTCGACAAGGCGGACGTGCGGGTCGAGGTCCAGGACGACGGGAGCCTCCACGTCACCGAGCAGCTGACCTTCGACTTCACGGGCATGTTCTCGGGCGCCTTCCGCGACATACCTCTGGCCGAAGGGGTGAAGGCGACGAACGTCGTGGTCTCCGAGGGCGGCGAGGAGTACGAGCCCGGCGGGGCGACCGGTCTCGGCTCGTACGACCGGCCCGGGACTTTCGGCGCCGAGCAGCTTGAGATCGACGATCCTGACGTCGGGCCCACCCGGGGCTTCCGCGTCGTATGGCATTACGAGGCCGACTCCGAGGAGCGCCTCTTCCAGGTCGAGTACGACATCACCGGCGTCGTCGAGGCCTACGACGACGTGATCTACGTGCCGTGGGCCGTGTGGGGGAGCCAGTGGCAGTTCAACCTCGATGACCTCCATGCGGAGATCGCGCTTGCCGGCGGGGACGAGGAGCCCGAGGGCGCTTGGCTGCGGCCCCGTGGGCTCGGGGTGGAGCCCGAGATCGGCCCGGGGTCGGCGTCGGTGGACGTCGAGCGGCTGCCGGCAGGCGAGGAGGCTGCGATGACCGCGGTGTTCCCGAGGAGCGCGGTGAGCTCGGTGAACGGAGCGACTGTGGAGTCGGGTGACGGGCTCGAGAAGGTCGTGGCCGGGGAGGATCAGATCTCCGACGACCAGGGATTGATCTCGAAGGCGGCGGCGTTCGTGGGTGAGAACGTGATCCCGATCGAGATCGTTTGGACTCTCCTGGTGCTTCTGGCTACGGCGAACCTTTACGTTCGAGCGCGCGAGGACCGGGTTGACAACGTTTCGAAGTACCTACCCGAGCCGCCATCCGACGATTCGCCGGCGCTTGCCTATGCGTACGCCAACGAGGGTGAGTTCGACGACCGGCTCGTTCTGGCGACCTTGCTCGACCTTGTCGACAGGGGGTACTACGACTCGAAGGTTGCGGAAGGGAAGGAGATGGACCTTGTCCTCTCCGTTCCCGAGAATCGCCCGAACGTCTCCTCGCTCGAGAAGTACGAGGCGAAGGCGATGGACTTCTTCGACGACCTCTTGAACGAAGGCGGCCCGTGCGAGCTCGGCAAGCTGAGCGACCGAATCCCGAAGCATTCGGGCAAGTGGCGAGCGCGGTGGGAGTCGCTCACGGGCGCGCTTGACGATGTGGATACGGGCAAGCTCGGCTGGGATCGGACGTTTGTGGATGCGCGGACGACGGTGGCGCTGGTCGCCTTCCTCGGCTACCTCGCGATCCTGCTTCTCTACTTCGACCGGACACGTCTGATCTCGATCCCGCTGTTCGCAATGGTCGCGGGGATGCTCTTCATCTACATCCTCCCGAAGCGCCACCTGAAGAGGATGAATACTGCGAGCCGCTTGAAGAACGCGGAGTGGAACGCCTTCGCGCAGTGGACGAAGGACTTCCCGCGCCTTGCCGACGACCCGCCCGCGACGCTGAAGCTGTGGCGACGGATCATCGTCTACGGCGTCGCCTTCGGCACCGCCGACCGGCTGATCGGCTCGGGCCGGATCCCCGAGCCGGTGGTCGAGGAGGCGATGACGCACGGCGTCTGGCTTTACCCGCACATGAGCGGGATGAACGAGGGCATCACGCCGAGCTTCGACGGCTTCGCCTCGGGCTTCGCGAGCCAGGTAGCGCCGAAGCCCTCCTCATCGAGCGGCGGCGGAGGCGGCGGCTTCTCGGGAGGCGGCGGAGGCTTCTCGGGCGGCGGCGGCGGCGGCGCCTGGTGAGTCTGGGCGCCTAACCCTTAGGCCCGACGTAGGTGTCAAGGATCGCGACATCCCTCTTCTTAGACACGTAGATCGAGTTATTCGCGGTCGTCCAGTGCAGCTCGAGCATGTCGCAAGTGCGACAGAAGATTCGGCGGATGTCCGCCGACGCATTCGAGAACGTATATCGGGGATGCCGCCAGTTCGTCCCGGTGTTGATAAAGCGGCACCCATCCGAGTGAATAAGGCCGCGAAGCATGAGCTCCGGATGCTCTTCGACCAGCGAGTCTTGCCAGTCCGTCAGGAGGATTGGACGGTTGTGCTTCCTGCCAGGCCCGTGCTGCGGAAAGAAGCACGGCCAAGCCTTCGAGTACGAAGCCACCTCAACGCACGAGTCAGGCGAGCTCGTCTCAAACCCGCCACCCCGCAACTGACGCGAAACACGGTTGCGGGGGCGCACCAACGTCATCGCGTCGACGCACTCTTCAATGATGCCGGGATATCGAACGTCCAGGACTATGCGGAGCCGATACACCCCGCGAGGGTGACTTGAGATGCAGCCATCGCCGAGGTACATGCCTAGTAGGTACACGTACTCGTGCGGGAGGTCAGCGAACCCGTGCGCCGATTCCCCGCATGAGGGACAGCTATGGCCACTCGACCGCACTATCACGGGAAGCCTTCCTGCGATCCAGTCTCGGACTGTGCCCCGCGGAATACCGATAGCCCGTGAGATCTCGGTCGCGTTCATCCCCTCGTTCATCAAGGTCCAGAGCCTCGGCGATTCGCTCAGGCGGATACATGCGCCGCCACCCGGATGAGTGCGGGCGGAGGGAATCGAACCCACACGCTCTTTCGAGCCACCGGTTCTGAGCCGGTGCTGTCTACCTGGTTCCAGCACGCCCGCGGAAAGTAGTCAGAGCATCCTACCGGCGAAAATGCGGTGCAGTGGGAACCGCGCATACGAACACATGTTCGCACACTCAAAAGACGGAATGCCTGCCCGGGCTTCGCTAACATCGCCCCACCCTGCCGCTATCGTCTAGGGGACTAGGACGCCGGATTCTCAGTCCGGAAACCGGGGTTCGAATCCCCGTAGCGGTGCTTCTCAGACCTCGCTTTCGAGCGGGGTCTTCGTCGTTTCAAACCGGTTCGTGCCTGGGATGCAACAGCCATTGCAGGATCGGTTTTCCGTCCGATGTGCCTACGAACATCCGTTCGCATGAAGAGTGAAATGAACAACACGGACGCGGCCATCCGCGTCGCCGCCCCTGTAATCGACGCCGACATCCCCGTCTGCTCCGAGGTGCTCTACGCGCTGCCGGATCCCTCCGATGCCGACCAGGCCATCCTGATCAACGTCCCCGTCATGGTCGATGGCCTGAACTACGGCGACATCGTCCGGATCTCGCCCGAGGACGACTTCGGAGTCCGGCGCATCGTCGAGGTCGTTGTCGCGAGCGGCCACCAGCACCTGCTTGCGGCGATCGAGGAAGGCGAGGCGGCGGACCTCGTAAACGCTTTGGAGCGCATGTTCCCCTCTTGGGCCCTGCGCATCGAGGGTGTGAGCGCGACGATTCTCTCGGTGAGCGTTCACCCACACCTCGACCCCGAAGAGGTCGGAGCCGTCATCGCGGAGTGGCTCGCGGAAGACTCGGATGAAGACGAGCGCCTCGCGATGACGGTCCCCTGCCCGTCTGAGCTGGGCGTCGTGGCCTGGGCGTAGCGCGCTGAGAGCACTTACGGGGGCCCGGATCACCCCAACGGCGTGATGACGTCCCCCGCCATCAAGGCGTAGGTTGCGGGCAATGAACGAAGACACGCCTCGCCTCCCAGAGCGGTACGGGCACTTCCTCCTCGAGGACGCGCCGGACAACGAATTGCCGGCAAGCGGGATGGATCCGCTGCAGGCGATGCGGATAGTCGAGGCGGACCTGACCCTGGAGGGCATTCCGGAGCGCAACCTCGCGACCTTCGTCACGACCTGGATGGAGCCAGAGGCGCGACATCTCATCGCCGACAACCTCCACCGGAACTTCATCGATCACGCCGAGTATCCCCGGACCGCGGAGATCGAGCAGCGCTGCATCCGAATGCTCGCCGACCTCTTCCACGCTCCTGGCGAGACGACCGGCGCCCGCACGCAGGGATCCTCCGAGGCGATCATGCTCGGCGCCCTGTCGCTGAAATGGCAGTGGCGAAAGCGACGCGAGGCTGCCGGAGCATCGAGCGACAAGCCGAACCTCGTCTTCGGCGGCGACGTGCACGTCGTCTGGGAGAAGTTCTGCCGCTACTTCGACGTGGAGCCGAGGATCGTCCCGCTCCAGCCTGACAAGTACACGATCGGGCCC
This sequence comes from uncultured bacterium, assembly GCA_963786495.1. Lineage (GTDB taxonomy): Bacteria > Actinomycetota > Thermoleophilia > Solirubrobacterales > 70-9 > JALZKA01. The sequence continues at coordinate 167,350 of CAWAZL010000004.1, forward strand.
GAGGACATCGAGCCCCACATCGACGAAAACACGATCGGCGTGGCTGCTGTCCTCGGCACCACGTTCACCGGGCACGCCGACGACATCGTGGGGATCAACAAGTTCCTGGTCGAGTTGCGCGACGAGAAGGGCCTCGACGTGCCCCTCCACGTCGACGGCGCCAGCGGTGGGTTCGTCTGGCCGTTCCTCTATCCCGACTACGAGTGGGACTTCCGTCTCGAGCAGGTGCGCTCGATCAACGTCTCAGGCCACAAGTACGGGCTCGTGTATCCCGGCGTCGGCTGGCTCATCTTCCGCGAAGAGGCCGACCTCGCGCAAGATCTTGTCTTCCTGGAGAACTACCTGGGCAAGACGGACAAGACCTTCACTCTCAACTTCTCGACCGGCTCAGCGATGGTGATCGCCCAGTACTACGCGCTTATCCGGTTCGGGCACAACGGGTACACCCGCGTCATGGAGATCATGCAGGCGAACGCGCACTACCTCGCCAAGCGGATCTCCGAGATCGGTCCGTTCCAGCTCATCGGCGACGGTGAAGACCAGCTCCCGCTAGTGGCGTTCAATCTCGCCGAGGACGTTCCCTATGACGAGTTCGACATCGCATGGCAGGTCGCGGCAGAGCGGGGCTGGATGCTGCCCGCGTACACGATGCCGCCGCAGGCCGATCACGTGACGATGCTGCGCGCGCTCGTCAAGCTGAACCTCAGCCACGCGCTTGTGCACACGCTCGCCGACGACATCGCCGAGGCATGCGAGACGCTCCAGAAGAAGGGCGGCGCGAGCGCGGAAGAACGCGCTCGGGTTAAGACGGGCGTGGGGTACTGAGCCGAGGCTCTACTTAGACTTCGACCCATGGCTCACGCCCATGGGCACGACCACTCGCGCGAGCAGACGAAGCGCGCGCTCGGCCTCACCCTCGTTCTCACCTCTGCGTTCGTCGTCGCCGAGGTCATCGGCGGCATCCTCACGGGCAGCCTCGCGCTCCTCGCGGACGCGGGGCACATGCTCTCCGACTCGGTGTCGCTCGGCCTTGCGCTCTTCGCCGTCTGGCTCGCGCAGCGTCCCGCCACACCGCAGCGCACGTTCGGGCTGAAGCGCGCCGAGATCCTGGCCGCGCTCGCGAACGGCGTCACGCTCGTCGCCATCTCGATCTGGATCTTCGTCGAGGCCATCCGCCGGCTCGACGACCCCGGTGAGGTGCTTGGCGGCTGGATGCTCGTGATCGCCGTGATCGGCCTGTTCGTCAACGCGGCGGCTATCGCCGTCCTTCACCGCGGAGGCGACGCGAGCCTGAACGTCAAGGCGGCGATGCGCCACGTCATCGCCGACTTCCTGGGCTCGATCGGCGTGATTGTCGCCGCGCTGATCATCGTCATCACCGGATGGGAGTACGCCGACCCGATCGTGAGCCTCCTGATCGGCCTCCTCATCCTCGCCAGCTCGTGGACGATCCTGCGCGACACCACACAGATCCTTCTGGAGGGCGCCCCGCCCGGGATCGACGTCTCAGAGGTCGGCCGCCAGATGGCCTCGGTTCCGGGCGTGGTCGAGGTCCACGACCTCCACGTCTGGATGATCACGTCCGGCTTCCCGGCCCTCGCCGCGCACGTGCTGGTCGCCGAGGACGACGACTGCCACCTCAAGCGTCTCGAGGTCGCCGAGATGCTCCACACGCGCTTTGGCATCGACCACGCCACGCTTCAGATGGACCACACCCATCCCCACCTGATTCAGATCGAGAAGTCGCCCGCGAAGGCCTGAGCTACGGCTCGATCACGATCGGATCTTCGATCAGGTGCGCCTCCGGCTGATCGCCCGCGGGCACGAACCACGGGTCGCCCTCGCCGCCCTCCGGCTCGAAGCGCCACTCGACCGATTGCCTGATCCCTACCGGATAGATCGTGAGCCGATCGTCGCGATCGATCTTCATCCGCAGGAAGTTCTTGTAGTCGGTGGAGGCAAGGGCGCCCCAGATCTCGCCGCTGTGCCTTCCCGGGCTGGACCGGTTCATGATCAGGAGGTAGAGGCCGAAGATAAGGCGCCCCGCCAGCCAGCCGATGCCGAAAGCAGCGACGGCGGCCAGCCAGCCGAGAAGCATTCCCGCCTCCGCAACTTCATCGTCGCCCCAGAGCAGGATGAAAACGACGGGAGCCGCCAGGGCGAGGATCAAGTGCGCGGCCCAATGGAGGCCCCCCGCCAGCACTTTCAGACCCGGTGACTTCTTCACGTCGGCCCAAGCCAGCAGGCCGACGAGCAAGAGCAGGATCAGCGCGATTGACCAGGTCGAACCACCGTCCCAGACCAGCTCCCAGAACGAGTAACCCTCGTCGACCGGCTTGAGATCGACGCTGTGGTCCTTTACCGCGTCGGCAAACGCCAGCGCGATCAGCGCATAGATGCCACCGAGCATCACGCCGAGCCAGTGGACCTTCCTGATCGCCTTCAAAAAACCCTCGTCGCGCATCGCGTCCGATTCGGCCGGCGTCGGTGACACCGGCCCGAGTCTGTAAGTCGCGTGAACGCCCGGATCCTTCAGCGACGGCGGCTTGATCGTTCCGGGAAGGCTCTTCGTCCCCATCGAATGCGCTCCGCCGCCACCCGCGGTGATCCGATGCTTCGGCCCGGCACCGGCGTCCTTCACGTAGTGCGCGTAGAAGTGGTGATCGCCCGTCAGCGTTACCGCAACCTGAGCCTTGGTCTTCCCGATCAGGTTCTCCTCAACGAAGGCAAGTGTCTGCCACGCGCCCTCCTTCTTGATCGCAGGCTCCTTGTCGTTTTGAGCCCGGACCCAGCTCGGCTTGGCAGTCGCGAGGATCACGCGGTGGCCTTCTGTCAAGTCGGCGCTTGCCTGGCGAAAGTAGTCGAGCTGCGGCCCATCCAGGTAGGTGTCGAACTGGATGTCGGTCGCCCAGAGCCACCAGCGCTCCGAGAGGCGAACCGCGAAGTAGCTGCGGCGCTGCCGTGTCTTCCAGGCGCCGATCCAGGAGCGCTGGGTGAAGAGGCGGGTAAAGCTCGTAAGCCCGTCGTACCAGTCGTGGTTCCCCGGAATCGCGAACATGTGCGGGACCTTCTGTCCTTTTGATTCGTCCAGGTACGGAAGCGCCGCGCGGTATGGGCCGACGAACCGATCCCTGTAGGCCTCCCACTTCGCGCTGGGGTAGACCTGATCGCCGCCGAGGACGAGAGCGCGGCCGCGTTTGGTGACCAGGCCCGGTTCGAGCTCGAGCGTTTCGCGCGCGAGGAGCGAGGCGACCGTGTAGGTGGCGTCAAAGCCCTCGCCGACGTCTGCCACGTAATCGAGCCAGAGCGCGTCTTCCTCGTCACGGTAGGACGCCGCTATGTACGGCTCAATCTGATCGTCCACGTCATCGAGGTCCCGGCCATACCCCGGCATGCCGGCGGCAAGCTCCCGCTTGTCGAGCAGCTTTGAAAACCCGCTCGAGACGGCCACCTCGATTCCCGCGCCCACCAGGAACTTCGGCGAGAGCCACGGGACCATCTCCTGGCGCTCGAAGCCGGTCTCGGCTTCAGTTGCGGGGCGAGGCGGCGGGGCGGAGTCTGAGTCGGGGGGAGCGATGACGCGACGCTAACTCATGCCCCGGTGGAATCGCCGCCCGGTCCGTCCCGCAACTGACTTAGAGTCGGTGACGAGTGGAGGAGTCGGCGTACAACCCTCGTTCCGAGGTGCGCTTTGCCATCGTCATGTACGGCGGCGTCTCGCTCGCGATCTACATCAACGGCGTGGCGCAAGAGCTCTTCCGCCTCGTTCGGGCGACTGCGCCAAACAATGGCAAGACGAATCTGGCGATCCCCGACGGCGAGCTAAGCCTGCTCGAACGCATCTATCGCGAGATCGGCAGGCGGCGCACCGGGGGACTTGCCGATGACTGGACAGAGCTTGCCGATCCTGTCAAAGAGTTTGTCGGCACGAGGTTCGTAGTCGACATCGTTACCGGCACTTCGGCGGGCGGGATCAACGGGATCCTCCTCGCCAAGGCTTTGGCGAACGGGCGCCCAGACATCGACGGGTTGAAGAAGCTCTGGATCGAGGAGGGTCAGATAGATGATCTGCTGAACGAACCGAGTGCTTATGACGGCATACGGGACATTCGCTACTCCGCGCCTCCGACTTCGCTCCTTGCAGGCGACCGCTTGCGAATCAAGGCCGAAGACGCGATCAGCGGAATGGTTGAACCAATAGAAGATGCTCCGCAGTACGCCGACGAGCTCGACCTTGCAGTCACGATGACTGACCTTCAGGGGCTCTGGCAGCCACTCGTCCTCGCCGACGGAGATGTGCTCGAAGCTCAGCATCGGGCGTCGCTCAAGTTCGTGTACGCAACCAAGGAAGCGTCCGGGGAGGAGCGGAATGACTTCAAGGGATCTCTGGACCGCCTGCTGGCGTTCGCGGCGCGCGCGACTTCATCCTTCCCTTTCGCTTTTGCGCCCGTCCAGCTCCGCGATGTCGCGCCCGAGCCAACCTCCGATGAACAGGAGATGTTCGGCGATTGGGCAAATGCCAAGGCTGATTTCGAGAGCTTCTCGTTTGCAGATGGCGGATACCTCCAGAACAAGCCGATCACTCAGGCGACTCAAGCGCTGAAGCGCCGCCGTGCCGACCAGCCTGTCGAGCGCAAGCTTCTTTACGTCGAACCCGATCCGGAGCCGATTCCTCCGAGCGCCAAGCGCAACGCTGCGCGACCTCGTCCTGACGCGCTGGCAAACGTTGGAGCTGCGATCGTCGGCCTGCCTCGAACGCAGCCCATCCGTGATGACATCGATGCGCTCTGGGAGCGGAATCAAGCAGTAGAACGCGTGGAACTACTGACGCGGGAAGTCGTTGAGGACGTGCTTCGCGGCGATGAAGCCGTGACGAGCGCGGAAAGCGGACGCGCATACCTCGGATTGAGAAAGCGCGAAATCGTGGGAGACCTGACCGACCTGGTGGCGCGAAATGCCAAACCGGAGCCTGAAACTGCGTGGAGCACCGCGGTCTACGACGCCATCTGGACGCACGCCCTCGCCGACGCCGATGTGCAGGATCCCGTGGACTACATGCGCAACCTGGACCTCCGGTTCCGCCTTCGAAGGCTCACGTACGTCCTGGAGAGGATCGATGACCTCCTGCGGGCGAGCAACGCCGCGACCGGTTTGCTGGAGGCAATCTTGAGAGACGAGCCCCACGGCGCCGTAAACGACTGGTTCTCCGAGCTCAAGACGGATGAGGCGAAGCTCGCCCTGCGAAGGCTGAAAGCGACCGTGAATGACAAGTACGCCGCGCTTCGAGGCTTCGGGCGAAAAATGCGAGCGCGGTCAGATCAGGACGGGCAGGCCATCGAAACACAGGCGCAGGCGCTTGCGGCCGCAGTTTCAGGCTGGAAAGAGGCAGCGAGTCAGACCGCTGAGCTGCGGGCGTTCACTGCGGGGATTGACCGGGATGTCGAGGTTGCTGCGGCTGCGGATGTATTCGTCAAAGCCGTTGCAAACGAACTCAAGGACGCATTCGCCGAAGACGACGCGGTGATCGAGAGTCTCACCGCGGCGAAGCTACCGCCGCAACTCGAGAAGATTGTCCGGCTCACTTTCGAGCGCGCGGAAGCGATTGACGCCGCTGTCTTTCCGGCCGGATGGTCGACGGTGGGCGAAGCACGTCGCGTGGCGATTCATCGGGTGAGCCCTCGAGACGCAGAGTCACTGGTTCCAATGCCGGAGCTCGGCGCGGGCGGGAAACCGGAGGGACGGCGTCGTCTCGCAGGTGTGTCGCTTGGACACTTCGGGGGATTCCTCGATCGGAAGTGGCGGCGCAACGACATGCTCTGGGGCAGGCTCGACGCTGCTGAGCGCCTCACTTCAATCCTCGTGCCCGAGACTCCCGGTGAAGGCCAACAGGCGAGGGAGGCATTTCGCATCCGAGCACAGGCCGCGATCCTTCGAGAGGAGTTCAGGGATCCGGAGGCGCAGGATGACCTACTCGACGTAATCGAGCCTAAGAAGCGTGACGAGTTCCTCCGAGCTCTTGTTCCGGGCTCCAACGACACAGTTCTCCTCGATCTCTTCAAAAGCGCATACCGGGGTCCGAGCGAGCTCGAATCCGCCAAGGCCATGGAGCTTCTGGGGCGCTCAGCTCAGGTGACGGGCGGCGTCCTCACCAGTGTTGAGAGGGGCCATCGACTTCTACAGAAGCCAGCGTTCTGGTTGACGCGGCTCGGCCGTTTCATCTTTGGCTTCGCTCAAGTTGCCGCGCCTCCGCAGGGCGCAAATCCCTTCGGTCATGCCGCCCGGTTCGCGCCGCAGATCGCCATTCTGGTGGCGGCCCTTCTGATCGCCATTGGCACGGTTGCCGGGCTGGACGGGGCCCAATCAACGGGATGGATTCTGGCCGGCGGAACGCTCGTTCTTATGGTCGTGCGGTGGCTTTTTCAAGGCAGGCCATGGTTCGTTCCGATCTGTGTGCTCATCGCCGGCGGGATCATCACCTTGGCGACGCTCGAGGTCGTTCACCATTTCGAGGACGACATCAGTGACGGGTGGGAGTTCGCCGCCGGTGCGGTTGCGGTGATCGCGCTGGCGGGATTTACCGTTTCCGCAGTGCGGCGCGCGCGGCGTTGAATCCGTTCATCCCGTGAACCCCCGCCCCCGGAGGAGTCGACGCGGAGCACATGAACACGCCGGGGATGCCCGTCCCGTACGGGTTAAGCCCGAGCCGCGGCCGCGAGATGATCTGCTTCGGTGAGTTGGCGCCGCCGATGATGTCGCCGCCGATGAAGTTCGTGTTGTAGGCCTCGAACTCGGCCGGTCCCTTCGAGACCTGCGCGATGACGCGATCGCGAAAGCCGGGCGCAAAGCGCTCGATCTGTTTGATGACCGTTTCGGTTTCGTCACCCTCCCAGCCGTTGGGCACATGGGCGTAGGCCCACACCGGGTGGATATTTCCAGCTGAGCGGCTGGGGTCGGCCAGGTATTGCTGGCCGACCAGGACGTACGGGCGCTCGGGCATCCGGCCCGCGTTGACCTCCGCCTCGACGGCGACGGTCTCCTCCAGCGTGCCGACAACATGCACCGTGCCCGCGGTGCGGCAGACCTCCGCGGTCCACGGTACGCCGCCCTCGACCGCGAAGTCGACCTTGAACGCGCCGGGCCCGTGGCGGTAGCGCCTGTACGCGCGCGCGACCCTTGGCTCCAGCCGCGAGCCCGCGACGTCGGCGACGACGACGGGGGAGAGGTCGAGAAGGATGACGTCGCCCTGCGGCAGCTCGTCGAGCGACTCCACCCGCCTGCCCGTTTCGATCGTCCCGCCGAGCTCACGGAGCTCGGCGGCGAGCGCATCGGTGATCGAGCGCGACCCGCCGCGGGCAACGGGCCAGCCGAAGGCGTGCCCTGAGCAGGTCAGCGCCATCCCGACCGAGGCCGAGAGCGGCCGGGTCAGCGGGGCGATGGCGTGTGCGGCGATGCCACCGAAGAGCGCCTTCGCCGTCTCGCCCCTCCAGGCCCTGGCCACCAGCGTCGCGGGCGCGAGCGCCGGGATCCCGAAGCGGGTGAGCCGGACCGGGCGGCGCGGGAAGTGGAGCATCGGCTGCATGAGGTCGGGGAGGAGCGAGTCGAAATGCTCCGACGGCCCGCCGAAGAGCCGCTTCCAGGCCGCGCCATCCTCGCCGAGTCCCGCGGCGGTCGCGTCGATGGAGCGCGCCATGAATCCCGCAGTGCCGTCGCCCAAGGGGTGCGCCATGTCGATCTCCGGCCACAGCCACTCAAGACCGTGCCGCTCCAGGTCGACCGAGCGCATGAACGGCGAGGCCGTCGCCATCGGGTGGAATGCCGAGCAGTGGTCGTGAAGGACGCCGGGGACCGTGAGCTCGGAGGTTCGGGTGCCGCCGCCGATCTCGTCCGCGGCCTCGATGACGGTCACCCGCAGGCCGTTCCGCGCCAGCTCGACCGCGCCGGCAAGCCCGTTCGGGCCGGCTCCGACGACCCAGGCGTCGCTCACGCTTTGATCACGTCAACCGGGAACTCCGGATGGCTCGAGCCGTCAAGCCACGGGAGGCGCTCGAGCATGTCCGAAACGTTTACCCAGCCCTCTTCGACTTGGCCGGTTGCGGCATCAAGGATTCGGTAGTGCTGGCGCTGGATGTGCGCGGGCTGTGACTCGATCGCAACGACGCGCACGTCTCCCGGCTTGAACTGGCAGCGCTCCTGCACCGCTTCGAGGAGCTGCTCGGAATGGAAGTGCCCGTCGCCGAAGTTCCAGCCGTTGACGACGCCGGAGACGAGCTCGCCCTCGCGCACGTGGTAGTCCTCGACGTTGTCGACCGCTCTATGGATTAGACCGTTCAGCGCCCGCCCGTGCGAGTGCATGGAGCGAAAGCCGAGGCCCGAGGCAAGCATCAGCTCGGCGAGATCTCGATCGTCGTAGAACTCGGAAAGCTGTCGCACCACCACCGGCGCCGGCTTCTTGATCTTCTCGTCGAGCTTCTCCTCGGCCATCGTGTCCTTGCGGAAGAGCCACTGCGTCGTCGCCCAGTTGCCCGCGTAATAGCGCATGGAGGGCAGGAACGAGACGAGATCCGGGCGGAAGTTGCCGAGCACCGGCATCGCGACACCGATCAACAAAAGCAGCGCGATGAGGAGCGGGCTGTCGAGCGTCGAGAATGGAACATCTCCGTTCTCGAGGAAGAGAAAGCAGATCCCGAAGATCATGAAGAGGTTCCACTCGAGCGGCACGGCGAGCGGGAACGTCGACGTGATGTGGACATGGAAGATGATCATTCCGACGGCGGCGAGCGCTCCCACCGTGCCTCCGGCGGTAACCAGCAAGAGCAGCGGCAACGTGAACTCCATGACCGTGCCCAGATGGGCGGCGAAGGCGGACACCCGGGACGGGCGCATGTCCTCCGGGTGGTTCTCCCAGAGTCGCTTCTTCGCCGTGCGCGACTTGTTCCACGGCGTGTTGGAGATCATCACCGAGACGACGAAGGGGAAGTGGCGGTTGAGCTTCGACGACGCGGCGCCCCACCAGATGCAGAAGAGGACGATCTGCGACGCGACGATCATGTTCTCGATGGGAAAGAGGAAGACGACCAACAAGAACCCGTAGACCTCGACCCGTGCGCCCAGGAACGACACCTTGTCGCGCAGGCCGAGCAGCACGAGCAGCACCAGCAGCACCGCGATCGCGGCAGGGTCGAGCCGGCCCGCGGCCGTCCCGGCTACCTCCTCGCCGTCAGCGAGCAGCAGATACAGAGCGCTCGCTATGACGCCGGCGTAGAGCGCGACGTCGACGATCGTGCGGGTCGTCCCCTTGGTGAACGGCACCTTGTCGGGCCACGGTGGCAACCTGACCGTTCCGGGTCGAAGCCAATAGAGGATCCCGCCAATCATCGGGCTGAAACGGAAGGTGAGCGGCATCGAGCCGCAGCCGAGGCCGATGATCTCCCAAAGGAGGGTCCAGACCGCGAGTTTTTGCCACACGATCGGCTCGGTCCACCAATCTCCGAAGTCGCCGAGGCCTCCAAGGCCGGTCGTCGTCGAGATCACCAGCGCCGCCCCCACCGAGTAGATGACGAGCTTCACGATGTAGAGGAGGTAGACGACGTAGGGCGTCCCGAATCCGTTCACGCCCCAGTCCTGAACGAGCGGCTTCAGACGCGAGAGGTGCGGAAGCTGCTTCCACTCCTCCATGTCGACCGGCGGTGGTGAGGGCTGGATGAATCCCATCTCGCCGCTGACCCTAATCCCTAGCGCTCGCGCACGACCATTTCGAGCCCGCCCTCTGGGCTGAGCGTCGGCATCTGGCGCACGTGCATCGTCCGGCCTGGGATGAGCTCCAGGCGGAAGCGCTGGAGGATCGCCGTCGCAATTGCCTTCACCTCTGTCTGGCCGAAGCGCTTGCCGATGCAGATCCGTGAGCCGCCGCCGAACGGGATGTAGGCGCCGCGGGGGAGGGCAGTCTTCCGCTCGCGAGTGAAGCGCTCGGGAACGAACGCCTCCGGGTCGGGGAAGACCTGCGGCAGTCGGTGGCTCGCCCACGAGGAGTAGTGGACGTAGGTGCCGGCCTTGACGGTGTGCCCGGCGAACTCGAAGTCCTCGACCGCCCGCCGGGGGCCGATCCAGGCCGGCGGATACAGGCGAAGGGTCTCGTCCATGACCATCTCCAGCCGGGGCAGATTCCGCTCGAGCGTCGCCGCATCGGGCGAGGAGCCGCCCAGGACCTCGTCCTGTTCGGCCACCAGGTGGTCGAGCTCAGCCGGGTGGCGGGCCAGTTCGTAGAGGAGGAAGGAGATGGTCGAGGTGGTCGTGTCGTGTCCGGCGAACATCAGCGTGATCGCCTGGTCGCGCACTTCCTGGTCCGACAGCTTCGTTCCATCCTCGTCGGTCGCCTCCAACAAGAGCCCGAGGATGTCGAACGAGTCGTCGGGAGGCGCAGAGCGCCGCCGCCGGACCTCCTCAAAGAGGATCTCGTCCAGGATCGCCCGCGAGCGGTGCATCTTTCGCCACGGTGAGCGTGGCCCGCGGAGCAGGCGGTAGACGTAGTCGATCCCGTAGTAGGAGAGCGCCTGCTCGAAATGGTGAGCAGCCGCTTCGCCCCGGCCCCGATCGTCGGGGTCCAGACCCAAAAGAGCGCGCATCGCGATCCGCATCGCCAGGTTGCGGGTCCAGTCGTAGACGTCGATTGTCTGGCCCGGGCGCCAGTCGACGAGCGCCGCGCCGGCTTCTTCGAACATCACCTCGACCGAGGCGGTGATGTGCTCGCGGTGAAACGCGGGCATCATGATCCGCCGCGCGCGGTCGTGGTAGGCGCCGTCGATCGTCAGGAGCCCGTCACCCAGGAGGGGAATCAGGTCGCCAAAGCTCGACTCGCGCCAGTGGAACTTCTCGGGATGCTGGACCGTGACGTAGGTGTTCGCCTCCGGCCCGAGCATGAAGACCGCCTGGGTGTGGAGCAGGCGCACCGAGAAGATCGGCCCGTGTTCCCGCTCGAGGGGGAGGAGGATCGAGAGCGGGTCGTGCGCCATCGTGCGCGTGCGCGCCAGACTGAAGTCCCGAGGGCCGGGGGGAAACTGGCCCTTGGCCTTGCGCTGGACCCAGATGTCGCCCGCCACCCGGCCAACCGGGCTCTGGGTGACGCGGCGTGGCGCAGGGACCGTCGACACGCGCGGATCCTAACTGACTCAGCGGTCAGTTGCAGTGGTCAGGAGCCTGAGCCAGCGTCGGGTCAGAGTCGAGCGTTCCGCCGATCGGGAGCGCGAGCACGGCGGGGCCCCAGAAGTTGCTCCCGGCGCTGACGTCGTAGTTGACGAGCGCGGCGCCCAGGATGCCGCCGTCAAGACAGTTCCTTCCCGCCGAGCCGAGCGAGCCGCCGCCCAAGTCGATCGCTTCCGCAGCGGTCGACCCCAGGTCTTCGAAGCTCGCATTGGCGGGCGTGATCGACGCCAGGCCTTCCGCGTCGGAGAGGTCGGTGTCCTCGACGAGCACCTGAAGGTTGTCAAGCGCCGACACGTTCCCGATGCGCATGTTGTTGCCCTGATTGCCGGTGACGGTCGAATCCTCGAGGGTCATCCGGAGCTTCCGCGTCGGCCCGCTTCCATTCGCGACGGAAGAGCCGAATGTCAAGCCGTTGTTCGCGCAGTTCGTGAGGGTGACATCACGCGCGTCGAGCGTGACGACGTTCCCGGCACCCCCGCTCGCGCTCAGCAGACAGTCGCCGTTGTTCCCCGGGATGATGAAGGTGTTCCCGAAGCCGCTGCCCGCGGCGCCGGTCGCGCCCGTCGCGACGACGTCTTCGAGCACCAGCCGCAGAGTGCTGTTCGTGCTCAGAGCGAGCTGTTCGATCACGTCCCCGGGGGTCTCGGAGAAGTTGCTCTTGCGAACGATCACCTTTCCGTAGGCACCATCTCCCATCGTCACGAATTCCAGCCCGTTTGCCGAGAAGCCGCCACGCCCGGCGGTGTGCGTGTAGGTGTTGCGGGTGACAACGGCGCGGATGCGCGATGGGCCGACTGGGTTGACGAACACTCCCTCGGAGTCAGCGCCCTCCGGTCCCACCCCGGCGTCCTCGTCGTTGCCGAGGCCCGACTGCCTGTTGCCGGCGACGCGCGCCCGCAGCCTCGCGCCGTCGCGGGCCTGAAGCCCGATTGCCAGGACGGACTCGAGGTTCGTGCCCTGGCGCAGGTCGGAGACCTCGTTGTTCGCGATTCGTGCACGCATCCGCGCCCCCTCGAAGGCACGGACGTCAATTCCGTCTCCGCACTCGGAGTCGTGGACTCGGTTCTTCCGGATGACGACACGCCGCGATCCGTTCGTTGCGTCGACCATGATCCCTGCCCAGCCGTTCTTGAGCCCCTCGCCGATCGGGATGCCGATGTCAGGAAGCGTCGTGGGGACGTTGAACGGCGGGATGTGAAAGCCCTCGGCGCACGAGGTGTTGTGGCCGGAGATGTCGTTTCGCTTGATTACGACCCGCGAGACGTTCTCGCCATAGATCCCGCCGCGAGCGGCGGCAACGATCCGGAGGCCACGCACCTTGGTGCGGCTTGCCAGAACGACGGCGTCGCCGTCCAAGTCAGTGATCCGCGGCTTTTTTCGGCCGATCAGCTTTTGGCCGCGCTTGAGCTCGATACCGCCCTCGAGCACTTGCGAGGAGCGCCGGACGACGATCCGGTCGCCCCTGCGCGAGGCGACCTCAGCCGTGGCCAGGCCCCCGAAGGGCGATTTGCGTGAGCCGTCCCCGTCCGCGCCGGCCTGTACGTACCAGGTTCGATCGTTCGGCCCAGCGCTCGCCGGCGCCGCCGAGAGAGCCATCGCTGCCAACGCGAGGGTGCCCGCAACCCACGGTGTTTTCGCTTTCAGACCCATGCCCGCCCGCGGGAGTATGGGCCAGCGTGCCTTGCGCGGCGCCGGTTGGGTGGTGCCTTGCCCGCGAGGATCGGTTAGGTTCCCGCTACCCGTCCCGACCCCTGACCGGAGGCAATTCCCTTGGACGTAAGCCAGCTCAAGCGCATCCCGCTCTTTTCGGACGTGCCCGATGACGCGCTCCAAAAGATCGCGCCCTTCGCGACAACCGAGGAGTGGCCCGAGGGCAAGGAGATCATCAAGGAAGGCGGTTTCTCGAACCACTTCTACGCGATTGAGGAGGGCTCGGCCAAGGTCGAGCGTGGGGGAGAGCACATCGCCGACCTCAAAGAGGGCGACATCTTCGGCGAGCAGGGCCTGCTCGAGCACTCCGAACGCAGCGCCACAGTCACCTCGACCTCCGACGTCCGCTTGATCAAGATTGAGCACTGGGAGCTCTCGCGCATGAAGAAGGCGATGCCCGAGGCCTACGAAGATCTCGTCAAGAAGGTCGAGGAGCGAAGCTCGTAGCCGACGAGGTTCGCGGCTCGCGCCTAAGGCGGGCCGTAACGATGACCGGGGCGGCAGCGGGCGTGGCCGCCCGCACCGCCGGCGGCCGGGCGCTGTCGAAGACCGGTTCGTCCGAGAAGCGCCAAGACGCGGCCAACCGCCAGCAGCTGAAGGCCGCCCATCAGCTTGTCCGCGTCCTCGGCGGCATGAGGGGCGCCGCGATGAAGGTGGGCCAGACGCTCTCGGCCGTCGATCTCGGGCTCGTGCCCGAGGACCTGCGGCCAGAGATGCAGGAGATCCTGGCCGAGCTTCAGCACTCGGCCAAGCCCGTTTCGTTCGAGGCCATCCGAAAGGTCGCAGAGGCGGACCTGGGCCAGCCGCTGACGAAGGCGTTTGCCGACTTCGACCCCGAGCCCATCGCGGCCGCGTCCATCGGCCAGGTGCACCGCGCGACCCTGGGCGACGGCCGCGACGTCGCGGTGAAGATCCAATATCCCGGCATCGCGGAGGCCATCCAGTCCGACATGAAGAACCTCCGCCTTGGCTTGAAGCTGCTCAACGTCATCGCGCCGGGGATCGACACGGCGGCGATCGCGGACGAGCTCCGCGAGCGGATTGCCGAGGAGCTCGACTACGAGCTCGAGGCCTCGAACCAGCGGGCGATGTCGCGGGCGTACCGCGGACACCCCTTCGTCACCGTGCCTGACGCGATCACCGATCTCAGCCGCGAGCGCGTGATCGTCTCGGAGTTCATCGACGGCAAGCGCTTCGAGGAGGTCAAGAACTCGCCGCAGCCCGAGAAGAACCGCATCGGGGAGATCCTCACCCGCTTCTACGTGAACGGCCCGCTTCGCCACCGCCTTCTGAACGGCGACCCGCATCCGGGCAACTCGCTCTTCATGGATGACGGGCGCGTCGCCTTCCTCGACTTCGGCTTCTTCAAGCGCCTGTCGAGCGCCGAGGTGGAAAGCCTCAAGGCGACGTCCAAGGCGACCCACGAACAGGACGCCGAAACGCTCCTCGCGGAGCTCGTCAGGCTCAACGCACTCGAATCAAACCCGGACCTGGCCGCGCCGTTCCTGGAGGCCTACACAACCATTTTCGGCTGGATCTTCGTCGACGAGCCGCACGCCGTCGACGCCACGCGCACCGGCGAAATGATGCGCCAGTACACACAGCTCAGAAGCGCGGACGGCTTCGAGTCGCTGACTTTGCCCGCTGAGCATCTCGTGCTCATGCGCGCCGTGATGCTCCTGATCGGCCTCCTCGGCCAGCTCGAAGCCGAGAACCGCTGGCTCGACATCACCAAGGAATGGCTTTACGGCGACGAGCCGACGACCGAGCTCGGCCGCGAAGAGGCAGCCTGGCTCAACTGAGCCGGGCGCTTACGGAAAGGCGCGAATCGGCCCCTGGGCGCTCGGCACCTGAGGATGCTTCTCCTCGACGGCGGGCGGCTCGACGTAGGGCGGGGCCTTCGGCCGCGTCTCCCCGCCGGGGAAGGCGAGGCGGAGGATGGTGCGCTGGACCATCAGCCACTGCTTGCCGAATGGGCCGGTGTTGTAGGGAAGGCCGTACTTCTCGCAGATGACCTTCACCTTGGGCGCGATCTCCTTGTAACGCGAGCTCGGCAGGTCCGGGTATAGGTGATGCTCCACCTGGTAGCTCAGATTGCCGCTCATCAGGTGGAAGGTGTCTGAGCCGTCGATGTTCACCGCGCCCAGGAGCTGGCGGATGTACCACGCCCCGCGACTCTCATCCGACGCTTCTTCCTCGGTGTAGGTGTAGGCCTGGTCGGGGAAGTGGCCGCAGAAGATGATCGCGTTCGACCAGATGTTGCGGACGAGGTTCGCCGTCGCGTTCGCGATGAGCGTCTTCTTGAAGCCCTTGCGTCCGGAGAGCGCGGGAAAGACAACGTAGTCCTTGATCGCCTGGCGCGCGATCTTCGTGCCGATCATCTTGACCTCCGTGCGCAGCTCCTCCTTGTCTTTGGTGCCCTTTCGGATCGCCTCGAGGTCGAGGTCGTGAAGGGCGACGCCCCATTCAAAGAAGAGCGTCAAGAGGACGTTGTAGAAGGGCTGGAGTAGGTAGACCGGATTCCAGGGTTGCTTCGGATCGACACGCATGATCTCGTAGCCGACGTCCTTGTCGAGACCGATGATGTTGGTGTGGGTGTGGTGGACGTAGTTGTGTGAGTGCTTCCATGCGTACGCCGGCGACACGGTGTCCCAGTCCCATGCCGAAGAATGGATCTTCGGATCGTTCATCCAGTCCCACTGCCCGTGCATGATGTTGTGGCCGAGCTCCATGTTCTCCATGATCTTCGCCACGGAGAGGCCGGTGGTCCCGAGGGCCCACGCCGGCGGGTAGCGCGACGCCATCAAGACGATGCGCGAGAGCGCTGCCAGGCGGCGGTGGAACTCGACGAGGCTTCGGATGTAGTGCGCGTCCGAGGCGCCAAGGTCGGCGCGGACCTCGTCGTGGATCGCCTGAAACTCCTCGCCGATCGCGTCGATCTGCTCCGGGGTGAGCTTGTGAAGGGGGTGCTGGGGGTCGAAGTGCCGGGATGCGTTGCCGTTCGTCAGCTCCTCGGCGATCGGCGTTCCCGTGTGCGTGTAGCCGGGATGGCCCACGCCGCCGGGCGGTGCCGTGCCGCTTGGGCTTGCCTGCGGCCCGCGGGGGTTCCCGATCCTCTGGGCGATCCGCGACGCCTCGTCCGCGGGATCTCCGGCTGCGACCTTCTTGTTGCCGTTCTTGGCCATTACAGATCGATCTCTATCTCGCCCTCGGGCGCGTTGACGCAGGTCCGGATCGTTTCCCCCTGATCGCCATGGACCTTACCCGTCCGCAGATCGCGCACTTGACCGCTCCGTAGCTTTCCGATGCAGGTGTGGCAGATGCCCATCCGGCAGCCGAAGGGGAGGTTGCCGCCGGCTTCTTCGCCGCCGACGAGGATCGAGACGCCGGGCTCGCATGTCGCCTTGAAGTCCGTGATCCGGAAGGAAACGGTCCCGCCGTCTCCGACCTCCTCGTCGCCCGTGCCGATGATGGGCTGGAAGCGCTCTGTATATAGACGGTCGGAAGCGCCGGCCTTTTCCCAGTGCGCCTCCATGACATCCATCAAGCCGCGCGGCCCTGACATGAAGGTGTCGCGCTCGCTCCAATCCGGGCAGACCTCTTCGAGGCCTTCGGGAGCCAGGCGCGGGACGGTGCCGGTCAGATGCTCGACGAGCGTGTAGCCGTCGTACTCCTCGTTCATTCGCCGCAGGTCGTCGCCGAAGATGACCTGGTCGGGCTCGCGCGCACAGTGGATGTGGAGGACGTCATGAAGGGCGCCGCGGCGCTCCAGTTCGCGCACCATCGCCCAGATGGGAGTCACGCCGCTGCCGGCGCTGATCAAGAAAACCTTTTCGGGCAAGGGATCAGGCAGGCGGAACTCGCCCTCCACCTCGCCGAGAAAGACCATTTCCCCGGGCGAGATCTGCCGGGTGAAGTAAGGGGACATCAGGCCCTCGGGCACGTGCTTGACCGTGATCGAGACGAGGCCGTCGGGGTGGTCTGGGTCGGAGGTAAGCGAGTAGGCCCGCCAGTGGCGGATGCCGTTGAGCTCGGCGCCGATCCGCAGGTACTGCCCCGGCCGGTGCCCGGGCCACGGAAAGTTCGGCCGGATGATCACCGTTGAGGCCTCGGCAGTCATCGGCCGGATGTCGCGGACCTCGCCGGTCAGCTCGCTCGCCGACCAGGCGGGGTTGAGCAGTTCCAGGTAGTCGTCGGGGACCAGCGGCGTCGTCATCGAGCGCGCAAGCCTCGTCGCTTGGCGGCGGAGCTCTGAGATACGCGGGGTAGCGGCGCGCTCCACCATTCACCTGCACCCTAGACCACGACGGACAGATACGGTGCGGCCATGAGCCCTCGGATCGAGCCCGGACGCCGCAGCGACATCGGCCTGATCAACACCGGGATCGCCCGCGCGCTGGGCGCCGCGACCGGTGGGCGCCCACCGAACCTCTTCACGACGCTTGCCCGCCACCGCGGGATCTACCGCAAGTGGCTCCGGTTTGCCGGCGCGTTGATGCCTGGCGGCAAGCTGCCGCGCGACGAGTCGGAGGTCGTGATCCTGCGCGTTGCCCACAACACCGATTGCGAATACGAGTGGCGACACCACGAGCGCCTCGGCGCTCAAGCGGGCCTGAGCCCGGAGGAGATCGAGCAAGTGCGGCTCGGCCCGGACGCCGGTTGGTCGGACAGGCGCGCCGCGATCCTGCGAGCAGCGGATGAGCTCCACGCCGACCGGCGCATCTCGGACGCGGTCTGGGCCGAACTGCGACCGCTCTACTCCGACGCCGAGCTGATCGAGCTTTGCCTTTTGGTCGGCCATTACGAGATGCTCGCGATGACCCTGAACTCGCTCGAGGTCGAGCCGGACAACCCGCATCAGGGCAAGCCGACGCTGGCGATGCGCGTGGCGCAAGCGATCGCCGGGCGCTGATGGCCGGCGCGCCGCCGCCTGACGACGACCGGGTCCCCTACGCGATCTTCGGCGAGCGCTTCTTCGAGCACGCGGTCACCGAGGAGCGAATCGTCGGGGGCTTCGACGGCCTGGCCGGCAACCGGATCGAGTTCGGCCCGATCGGCGCCGGGCCGGGCAAGCTCGCGAAGGTGAGCGCCAAAGGGACGTTCGGACAGGCCTCGGCCGAGCGGCTCGCCTCCGAGGAGATCAGCTTCCGGCTTTCGATTCCGGTCGCGCTCGACCTCTATATAGAGCTCGTCGACCGGCACCGGTTCGACGTCGCCGTGACCGTTGGCCTGACGCTGGTCGCCCGGGCGGCCGAGCCGCTGCGCGTCGTGATTGACATCGACGAGCCGACCGAAGAGGACGTGGACGTCGTCGTCGAAGCCGATGGGATCCGCGCGTCGGTGCTCCAGCGGGTTGGCGGGATCGACCGCGAGATCGGCCGCTTCGTTGCGCGCTACATCCGTCGCGAGCTCGAAAAGCCGCACATCGTGGCCGCGAGGGACATCGATGTCGCGGGGCGGATCGACCGGGCAATGACCCGGAAGCCCGAATCCTCTAGCGACTAAGCCCGACCGCGTCCAGTAGTTCCGTCACGAGGTCCGCGAGCGGCTCCTCCAGCTCCATGAGCTCGTCGGTCCGTCCGGCGCAGACCCGCTGCGTTACCAGCGCACTCACAGCAGCAACCACTGCCTCGCACGCGAACTTCTGGCGCTCGTCTTTTGCTCCGGCGATGTGGGCGACCAGCTCGACGAACCGCGTCTGCACCTCGACCCGCCGCTCGAGCGCGCCGGGCCCCGCGGCGTAGACCTCGACGAGGAACGTGCGGGCGAGCGCCGGCTCAGACCCGAGAGTCTCGAGGTACCTGCGAAGAAGGTCGTTCAGGCGGGCGACAACGTCGCGCTCGGCTGGAGACTGTTGAAGGCCGGCGCCGATCTCGGCTGCAAGGATCGCCGCCGCTCCGTCGTAGGCCGCAAGAAAGCACTCCTCCTTGTTCGAGAAGTGCTCGTAGAAGGTCTCGCGGGAAACATGCGCGCGCTTCAGCACCTGGGCGACTGACGTCTTGGCGTAGCCGCGCTCGGCGACCGCCTCCGACATCGCGAAGAGGAGCCGCCCCCGCTGCGAGGAGATGACCTCCTCGCGGTCGAGCCGGTGGCGTCCGCGGGGGAGTTGCTGAACCTCCATGAACGCATCCTAACGGTTAGTGAACACTTTTGTTCGCAAATGCGGTACCTTCACAAAATGGGGAATCTCGACGGAAAGCGCGTCCTGATCACGGGCGGCGCCAGAGGCATCGGCGCGCTCACGGCAAAGCGGCTTCACAGCCGCGGGGCGAGGGTCGCCTTGCTCGGCCTCGAGCCGGAGTTGCTCGCCGAGACCGCGGCCGCATGCGGGGATGCCCCCTGGTTCGAATGCGACGTGGCGAATCGCGCGCAGATGGACGGCGCGGTGGCAGCGGCCGTCGAGCGGCTCGGCGGGCTGGACGTCGCAATCGCGAACGCCGGAATCGGCGCGCAGATGACCTTGATCGAAGGCGACGCGTCAGTCTGGGACAAGACCCTCGCGGTGAACCTCGCCGGCACCTTCAACCTGGTGCGCGCCGCCGGGCCGCACATCGCCCATCCCGAGGGCTACTTCCTCTTCACCTCCTCGCTGGCAGCCGCCGTCCACCTGCCGCTCATGTCCGCTTACTGCGCGTCGAAGGCTGCGGTCGAGTCGCTCGGGGACTCGCTCCGGATCGAGCTCCGTCCCACCGGCGCAAAGGTTGGCGTCGCCTACTTCGCCGAGCTCAACACGGACATGACCTCAAGGGGCTTCAACACCAAGGCCGCGGCACGCATGCCGCTCGGCGGACACGGCCACATCCCGGTCGCACCCGTCGAGCCGGCGATCGACGCGATCGAGCGCGGCATCGAACGCCGCTCGCGGAGGATCGTCTCGCCGCGGTGGGTCGGGTTGCTGCTGCCGATCCGCGAGCTCGTCCAGCGGGTGCTGGAGCTCGAGGCAAGGCGAGGCCTGGCCAAGACCCTTGACATCGCCCGCTCCGAGAGTCCGCCGCTGACGACCGAGCAACCGGTCGAGCGCGAGGAGATCCTCGATCGTGCGTAAGCCGATCGTGGCCGTTCTTGCCGCGGCCGTGGCCGCGTTTGCCGCGTCCACCGCGCAGGCTGCCCCTGTCTCCCAGAGCGAGCGCTTCGTCACCTCCGACGGCGTCTCTCTCCAGACCACGCTGACGGGAGAGGCTCCGCTCGAGCCCCGTCCCGTGATCGTCGAGTTCAGCCCCTACGGGCGCAACTCGATGACGATCGACGCGGGCAAGGCCTACAACCACCTCCTCGTTCAGATCCGCGGGACCGGCGACTCGCGCGGCCGCTTCGACGCGCTCGGCCCGAAGACGCAGACTGACGTCCAGGAAACGCTCGCCTGGGCCTGCGAGCAGCCATGGAGCAACGGGCGCCTGGGCCTGAACGGATTCTCGGCCTCGGCGATCACCATTTACAACTCGCTCCACCTGGAGCTGCCATGCGTCGAAACCGCGGTGTTGAAGTCCGGCACGTTCGAGCTCTACCGTGATCTCCTGGTCCCCGGCGGGATCATGAACCTCGTTCCCGGAGCTGGCGTCCTTGCCTTGATCGGCGCACCCACGCTGGCGCAGTCCGACGGCCGCCTCGACGACCCGCTGAGCGGGCTCGACGCCGCGCTGGGGATCATCGGCGCAGGGCTCGACGGGCTGCTGCATAAATCGCTCGACGGCTGGTGGTCAGAGCGCGGCTTCCGTGGGGACGCGAACGACCTGCCGATCCTCATGGTTGCGGGCTTCTTCGACGTCGAGTCGCGCGGCGCGTTCGAGGGGTACCAAGAGCTTCGTGACGACGGGTCCCACCTGATCGTCGTGAACGCCCACGACGCGGCGCCGGCCGGCACGGCTGCCGGGTACGCCGAGTCGCAGGCATGGTTCGACCACAACCTGCTGGGGGTCGACAACGGGATTGAGGACGAGCCGCGCGTCAAGCTCTGGCTCGCCGACGGCGATCGCGAAGACTTCGTCGCGGGCCGGCACGTCCGGGTCGACGGGTCGGATTGGCCGATCCCGGGCACGCGCTGGCAGTCGCTTGCGCTCGACCCGGCGAAGAGCGGCACGGCGAATTCGCTCAACGACGGCAGCCTCTCGCTTCGCGCCCCTTCGGCCACCGCGGCGCAGATATTCCCCAACCTGCCGAGCCTGTCGAGCGCCACCGACATCCCGAATATCGCCCTCGTCGGGGCGATGGGCTTCGACCAGCTGACGACCGCCTTCCCGCAGCTCTCGGACATGACCCTCGCGGAGCCGCTAGGGCTCTCCTACACGACGGCCCCGCTTCGCCGCGACGTCGTGTCCGCCGGCCCGGCAAGCCTGGAGCTCAAACTTTCGGTGACCGCACCGCAGACCGGCGTATGGGCGGTCGTCTCGGACGTCTCGCCCGACGGCACCGCCCACCCAGTCGCGACCGGGCGGCTTTCGACCGACTATCCACAGGTCGATCGCAAGCGGTCCCTGAAATCCCGCGGCGAGATCGTCCAGCCGTACGGCCGCTACGACCTGCGCGAGCCGGCCCCGCTTGGCACGGAGCGCTCCTACCGCGTCGAGCTGTGGCCGATTGGGAACCGCTTCAAGGCTGGGCACAGAATCCGCCTGCAGATAGTCGGCGCCTCAGCCGTTTCGCTGCCCAGTGCACCCGGCGTAAACACCGTCACCGCGGGCGGGCCCGGAGGGTCGCGCATTCTCTTCCCCGTCCTGCCTGGATCAGACCTGAAAAAGGCGCTTGGCGGCAGGCGCTGAACCGGCTCTCGAAAGCCGTTCCTTCGTTACCGTTTGACGAGGTACGGGAGTCCCGCTTGGCGCACGCCTCAGGGCGGTCAGTCGTGCCAATCCCGCATGAGCCCGGGAACGACGATTAGCCCGATGATGATCCCGAAGATCCCGCCTACGACCGCACCGATCTCGGGCGCCTGGAAGAACACGCCGACACCGGCGCCGCTGGCGGTGCAGAACAGGATCACGCCCAGCATCGCCAGGCCCATCTGCTTGTCGTCGTATGGGTTGTACGGGTCGCGGCTCACAGGGGCGGAAGCATGACGGGTCGCACGGGGACGAGGCCGCTCGCGGGGCTTCGGCGCGCGCTCGAGCGCGAGGACGTCCCGCCCGGCTCTTGGATCCAGAACGCCGGCGGAACCGCCGCGCTTGGCTTAAAGACCCTCGGCCAGCTCATCACTCCCGGACTTTCCTGGCGCACCGAGTTCATCCGCCAGTACGTCTTCGCCTTCCAGGTCACGCTCGTCCCCGCGGCGATCGTGTGCTTCGTCGTCGGCTTCTCGACGATCGGCATTCAGGGCGGATCGATCGCCGCTTCGTTCGGCGCCATCGACCGCATCTCATCCGCCGCACCTGTCGCGTTCCTGCGTGAACTGGGCCCGCTTCTCACCGCAGCGATCGTTGCCGGCACGATCGGCGCGACGATCACCGCCGAGCTTGGCGCGCGCATCATCCGCCAGGAGATCGAGGCACTCGAGATCCTGGGCATCAACCCGGTCCGCAACCTCATCCTGCCGCGGGTCGTCGGCCTTTGCCTGTGGATGCCGGTGCTCGCCCTCCTCACTTTCTGGGCCGGGATAGCCGGCACCTTTTGCGCGGCTGTCTTCCTCTACGACGCGACGATCGAAGCGTTCTTCAGCCAGTTACTCACGCTCACAAACTTCATCGACCTGTGGGGAAGCGTCGTCAAGCTAACCCTCTTCGGGGCCATCATTGGCATCGTCGCGGCCTACAAGGGGCTTCAGGTCGGCGGCGGCGCCGAAGGAGTTGGCAAGGCCGTGAACGAATCGGTCGTGGCGTGCCTCGTCGTGATCGGCGTCGTCACCCTCGTCTACACCCAGCTCTTCCAAGCGTTCTTCCCCGAGGTGAACTTCGGGGGATGAGCGAGCAGGGAGTGAACGAGCCGGGGCGGATGCGTCTCAACGACGACGTCGAGAAGCGCTCGCCCGATCGCTTCAAGGAAGCCCTCGAACGGCCCGGGCATCTGCCGGTGATCGACGCCACAGGAGCCTTCGCCGCTTTCGTGCTTCGAGGGCTCGCCGGCTTCCGGAAGCTTCCCAACTACACCGCCGAAGTACTTCGCCAGATCGGGCTCCTGGTCGCCGGGTCGGTCCTGGTGATCGTCTTCATCTCCTTCATCGCCGGCGCGAGCTGCGGGATCGCCGCCGAGGCGATCGGCCAGGCCGTCGGCGCCGGCATCGTGGGGCCGCTCTTTTCGTCCTTTTGCGTAAACCGGGAGATCGTGCCCTTCATCTTCGGCTTCATCGTCGCCGCGAAGGTCGGCGGCGGCATCGTTTCGCAGCTCGGCGCCATGCGGGTGAACGAGGAAGTTGACGCCATGGAGACCATGGGCGTCTCGTCCATGGTCTACCTGGTCTCGACACGCATGCTCGCGGCGATGATCGTGATGCCGATCTGTTACCTCATCTCGCTTGGAGCGGCCGAGGGCGCGGCTTGGATCGGCTCCTACGTCCGCTCGGGGACGCTGTCGCAGGGGACCTGGGAGTTCGTCTTTTACACCGTCACGAATCTCACCGACATCCTCTATTCGGTGATCAAGGGGATGGTGATCACCGCCACGGTGATCCTCGTTGCCCTCTTCTTCGGCTACCGCGTCAGCGGGGGGCCGGTCGAGGTCGGGACCGCCACCGCCAAGTCGATGGCGGTGAACCTGATCCTGGTGACGATCCTCAACATGACCATGACCTTCCTCTTTTGGGGATTCGACCCCCGGTTGCCGATCGCATGAACGCCCTGTCTCGACGCATCGGCCCGTACGCGGCACGCGTGGTCGTGGTCTCGGCGCTGGTCCTGGCGGCGTTCGTGCTCGTCTGGGTCATCACCTCCTCGTCCCGCGGCTCGTATGAGATGAAGGCGCAGTTCGACGACGTCCGCGGCCTCATCCCGGGCGGCGAGGTCCGCGCCGGGGCGGTGGCCGTCGGCGAGGTCACCACGGTCGAGATCGGCGAAAACGACATCCCGACCGTCACTTTCACCGTAAAGGACGACTTCCACCTCCACGAAGGCGCCACCGCCGACATCCGCTTGGGCTCGAACGTCGGCGCCGTCAACCGCGCGATCGAGCTGACCGAAGGTGACGTGACCGCACCCGAGCTGGAGGAGGGGACGGTGCTCCGGGGCGAGGACACCGACCAGCCCGTGAACTTCGACCTCGCGGTCCAGACGCTCAACCCGAAGACCCGCGACGACATCAAGGCGATGATCGTCGGCCTCGACGAGGCCATCAAGGGCCGCGGCGCCGACTTCGATGAGACGCTCGAGACGAGCGCCCAGGCGACCACCGAGACCGCCTTCCTGCTCAAGCAGGTGAACGAGGACTCAGAAGCCCTCGCGACGCTGATCGGCGAGGGACAGCGCGTCGTCTCGGCGCTGGCTTCGGACCCGGACGCGCTGGGCGAGGCCGCCGACAGCACCGCCGCTCTTCTCGCGACCACCGGCAACCGCCAGGCCGAGCTGGCCGAGTCGATGCGCGCGCTGGGGCCCGCGCTCTCGGACGGCCGGGCTCTACTCGACCGCCTTGCGGCCGCGACGCCGAACCTCCGCGAGTTCGTCACCGAGGCCCGTCCCGCCGTGACCGAGCTCCAGCCGCTCGCCAAGCTCCTGCCCGACGCAACCGACGCGACCGGCCCCTTCCTGGAAGAGACCTCGCAGCTGGTCGAAAGCGGGCCTTCCGACCTGAACGGTTTCGCTCCGATCATCAAGTCGGCGACGCCCGTGACGAACCAGCTCCTCGACGTGACCCAAGCGGGCGTTGGTCCCCTGGGGCAGGAGCTCCGCGTCTACGCGCCCGAGACCATTGGCGCATTCCAGAACTTCGGAGCCGCCACCGGCTCATACGACGCGGTCGGCCACATCCTCACGACCGCGGCGGGCAACGGCCAACAGGGCCTGCCGCCCTCGACCATCCTCGGCGGCGAGATCGACCAGAACACCTGCACCCCGGGCCAGGTCGAACTGCCGTTCGTGCGCTCGCCCGGCACGCTCGGCTGTGACCCTTGGGAGGACTACGAGGACAGCTTCATCGACGCCAGCGGATCGAAGGTCAAGTGATGGGGGCGCTGCGCTAGATGCCCGATGTAGTTGCCAAGACGATGGCGTTCATCTGCGGCGCCCTTCTTCTCGCGACTTGCGCCGTCCTTTACGTGACTTCGCGGCCGCAGGCCGGCGCAAACGAGGTCGTGGCCGAGTTCCAGGACGCGTTCCCGATCCTGGAGGGGATGTACGTGCGGGTGGACGGCGCGATCGCCGGTTCCGTCGGCAGTGTCGCGGTGACCGACAACGGCCTGGCAGAGGTCACGCTGATCCTCGACGAAGCGATCGAGGCCCCCTCGGACGATGCGAGCGCGGCGATCCGCCAGCAGGACACTACGGGCGACAGCTACGTCGCCTTCGAGCCGGGCGATTCCGGCAAGGACCTTCCCGAGGTGGATGGCAAGCCGACAATCGAGTGCGGCGCCGAGACGCCGGAGAGCCCCTGTCAGGCCACCCTGACCGCGCCGCGCTTCGACGACCTCCTGAACGCGTTCGGCCCGGCGGAGCGCTCCGGCGTAAAGCTCATCCTGCTCGAGCTCTCCCGCGCGCTCGACGAGCGCGGTGACGATGTGAACGCCGCTGCGCTCGAGCTCCGGCCGGCGATGGTCGCTGCGAACAAAGCGCTCGCCGAGGTGTCGAGCCAGAACGCGGCCCTTCGCGCCGTGATCGAGGATGCGGAGGACGTGACGTCCCAGGCGGCGTCAAAGCGCGCCGAGCTGGGCGGCCTGATCGGGTCGCTCGAGACGACGCTGATCGCGACCGCCGAGGAGTCGGCGAATCTCGACGCAGGCCTCGACCGCCTCCCCGAGACCACGATCCAGGCACGCTCGACGATGAGCGCCCTAGCCGACGCCTCCGAGGCAGGCATCCCGCTCGCCGAGGAGGTCGAGGCAAGCGCGCCCGACCTCGCGTCCGCGATCGATGCGACACCCAACTTCCTGGACGGCGCCGAAGTAGCTCTCGACCACGCAGGCCCGACGCTCGACCTCACGCGCCGCCTCCTCAAAGCGGGCGAGCCCACCATCAAGGCCGATCCGACCCGCGTCGTGACCGGCGCCTTCGACCTCGCGCCTGCGATCTCGAACCTCCTCACCGGAGTCCTGGGCGACGAGAACACGATCAAGGCCCTGTTCGGCGACGACGGCAAGGGCACCGCCGCGGGAACGCTCGACCGCTTCGGGCTGGGCGCGGTCTCCAACGAGCCCGGGAACCACTTGTTCTATCCCGCGACCAACGCGAACCGCAACATGTTCCGCATTTCCGCGGTCTTCAACTGCACGATGTTCGGGGTGCCGGTTGAGCCCAACTGCCTGCTCAACATCCTCGGGTTGCCACGACGGAGCGCTCAGGTAAAGAACGGCGGGGCCGCCGGCTCCACGGGCGCCGGCGGCGGCGGAAACGGCGGCAGCAACGCTCCGGGCGGCGGTTCGCCCACTCCACCGTCCGCGGGCCCGGGTCCGAACGATCCGCTCGGCCTCAACGACATCCTCGACGACACGCTGCCCAACTTGCCGGGCGTAGGCAACGGCGGCGGGAACCAGGGCGGCCAGAAGGGCCCAAAGACGCCCGACCAGGCGGCCCAAGACCTCCTCGACTTCCTCTTCAACCCATGAGCGCGCCCAACAGAACAAGGCTCAGCGCCCGCGTTGGGAGGTTCACCTCCAAGCTCGACAACCACAAGACCCTGCTCGGGCTCATCGTGTTGGGAGTCGGGGCCTTCCTCGGCTACGTCGCATTCGTCTCGACCACCGGCCCGCCCTTCCAGGGGAAGTACGAGATCAAGGTGAACCTGCCGGCGGACGCGCCCGTGGTCCGCGAAGGCCAAGCCGTGCGAATCGGCGGCAAGCTGGCCGGCCTGATCTCGCAGGTCGCGCCGGACCGCGAGGAGGGCGGCACAACAGTCACCGCGAACATCACGAAGACCGAGTTCCGCCCGATGCCGGAGGACACCGAGGCCTACGTGCGGGTCCATTCGATCGTCTACGAGACTTATCTGGAGTTGTTGCCAGGCTCGTCTGAAACGGATCTGGCCAACGGCGACTCGATCGGCTCACCGGCTGCATCCGGCACCGACCTCCTGGAGGTCGTCCAGCTCTTCGACGCCGAGGCCCGCGAGTCGCTTCGCGAAACGACGGTAAACGCCGGGTTTGGCGTCGCGGGCCGCGGCGACGAGGTGAACGCCGCTCTGGCGGACCTCGACGGGATGGCTCGCCGCCTCGAACCGCAGCTCGAGGCGATCACCGAGGACGAGGGCGCCCTCGCCGACGCGATCGAAGGCGCGGCCAACACCGCTGACGGCCTGCGCGGCGAGAGTTCGGACGACGTGGAAGCGCTGATCACCTCGGGCAACGCGACCGTTGGCACGATCGCCGGCCGTGAGGCCGAGCTGCGACGGACGCTGCAGCTCCTGCGGCCCTTCGAGGACCAGTTCCTCGAGACGGCTCCGCTTGCCGAACCGCTCCTCAGGGATACAGAAGCGCTCGCCAAGGAGCTTCAGCCGACGTTCGAGACGGTCTCCGATCGCCTGCCGGCCCTCGCCGAGCTCCTGAACCTGGGCGACACGCTCAGCGAGGAGATCGTGGCCCTGACGGCGGTCGTGGACCCGACGCTAGTGGCGGCGCGTCCTGTGATTTACGGCCTCTTCCCGACGATGACGGCACTCGGGCCGCTGAACGCGAACCTGAAGCTCCTCAAGGCGACGGTTGAGCCGTACAAGAAGGAGATCGCGCAGGCAGGGAAGCGGCTCGGCAACGCGACCAGCCACGTGTTCGACAAGGGCCTTGCCCCGGGCACTCCCGCCGGGCGGGTCGTGCCGGTCCTCACCCCGCATCCCTGCACGAACCCGATTCCGGACCCTGGCGAGGCGCAGGAGGACGAATGCTGAACTCGGTCGCAGGCAAGCGCCTCGCCGGGATCGGCTTCGTGCTGATCGGCGCCCTCATCCTGATCCTCGGCGTCACGAAGCCCAAGCCGTTCGCGGACGAGTACGTCTACTGGGCGGAGTTCGACACGGCGCAGGGGCTCGGGCAGATCGATCGCGACGTGCGGATCGCCGGCGTGAAGGTCGGAACGATCGGCGAGGTGGAGCGCGAAGGCGACGACGTCCGCGTCAAGCTCATCCTCTCCGCGGACTTCACGCTCCACGAGGACGCGCGCGTCAACATGCGGCCACACACCCTGTTCGAGGGCTCGAACTTCGTTGACGTCTCACAGGGCAGCCCGAGCGCCCCTGTGCTCGAAGAGGGCTCGACGATTTCGATCGACCAGACGACGAACTACGTCACCCTCGACGAGGCGCTCCGCGTCCTTCGCCCGGAGATCAGGACGAGCCTCAAGGACCTTGCCGAGGTCGGCTCGAAGACCCTCAAGGGCGAAGCGATCGAGGGCTTCCAAGAGACACTCAAGAATGCGCCCGACCTGACCAAGGCGCTCGCGCCCGCCGCACGCGCCGCGCAGGGGACCACCCGTACCGAGCTCGCGGGCACGATCCAGGGCTTCTCGCGCACGGTCGACGAGGTGGCCGAGCGCGAGGAGGACCTGATCCCGATCGCCCAGCGCGCGAGCGCGACGATGGCCGCGCTGACGGTCGACGGAGCGCAGCCTCTCGACGACGCGCTGGTCGCCCTCCCCAAAGCACTCCGTGAGCTCGAGGCGACGGCGCCGATCGCCACCGACCTGATCGACCGGCTCGACCGGCTCGCGGTTGCGATCACGCCGGCGCTCCCAGACCTGACGCTTGCCGTGCGCGACACGGTCCCCGTGCTCGAGAACGCGATCCCCGTCCTGGTCCGCGCCGCCCCGGTGATCGAGGATGCGCGCCAGCTTGCGACGCGCCTCGGCAAGGCGAAGGGCGGACTGACCACGATGTTCGACCTGCTGCCGCCGACGCTTTCGAAATTTGACAAGGCGCTCGAGGTCATCACCTCGATCTCGGCCCACGGAGCGCCCGCATACCGCCAGCTCCTAGCCGCGTTCGTCGGCTTTGACGGGATCTTCTCCGGCTACCAGACCCAGGCCCAGAACCCACTGGCTCCCGGGCATGCGCTCAGGATCTCGACCTACTTCACCGAGGATGCTTTCGAAGGCGTCGTTCCGCTTCCGCGTGGAGCATCGGAGTCGTCCGCGGAGTCCGAGGCGGCGCAGGATGTCTCGTGCGAAGAAGTCCGCAAGGTCTCCGAGAAGGCAGCCAAGGCGATCAAGACGAGCGAGCTGTGCGAGTGATGGCGTTCCTCCGAAACCTCGTCACCCTTCCGGGCCGGTTCGTGCGTGGGGCCTGGCGCTTCGTCAACCCGAAGCTCAAGGTCGGCCGGATTCCGTACGCGCGAACAACGCTTGTGATCCAGCTCATCGCGGCGCTGATCTTCCTGGGCTACACGCTGACGAAGAAGGACACACAGCTTCCGTTCTCTGAGGAGCCCTACGAGGTCCAGGTGATGCTCGACGACGCGCAGGGCCTCAACCCGACGAAGGAGCCGGCCGCGGGCGTCGCGGGCGTGAACAACGGCAAGGTCACCGAGACCGTGGTCGCCGAGAACGGCCAGGCGCTTGTCACGCTGCGCTTCAACTCCGATATCCAGGGCAAGATCTTCGCCGACGCGACCGCCTTCGTGCGCCCGACCAGCGCTCTGCAAACGCTGATCGTGAACGTGGACCCGGGGACGCCGGAAGCCGGGCCGCTCCCCGAGGGCGAGGTGATCGGCGCGGCGAGCACGAAGTCGTCGGTCCACATCGATGAGCTGACGGGGCTACTGAACGCGGACACCCAGGCCCAGACCCAGGTGCTGATCTCAGAGGCCGCTATCGCGCTCAAGGACCGCGAGCCGGAGCTACGGCGCATCCTCGCCGAGCTCGGGGAGCTGACCGACTCGGCCACTCCGATCGCGGAAGCTCTCGCCGACAGACGCCGTCTGCTGGTGAAGCTGACCGACAACATGGACGACCTCTTCACGACGCTCGGCCAGCGCGGCGCGCAGCTCGCCAATGCGATCGATGCGGGTTCCGACACGCTCGCCGTGACCGCCGGCCGGGAGGCCGAGCTGGCCGAGGCGACCCGCGAGCTGGCACCGACGCTCGATGAGACAACGCGCGCGCTGAGCTCTACGCGCACCCTGGCCGAGTCCCTGGTGCCCGCACTGGACGAGATCCTTCCCGTTGCCGACCAGGTCGCTCCAGCGTCGGAGAAGTTCCGCGAGCTCTTGCCGAAGCTGGACGAGCTGGTCGAGACCTCCGACCGGCTGATCGAGGACGGGGCAAAGCCCGTGCGCCTCTTCTCCGACGGCATGAAGGGCTTGTCCGACAGGGTCAAGGGCGACCAGGTGCCTGCGCTCCGTGAGCTGGTTGACCTCGTCGAGTTGCTGTTCGACTACCGCTTCGGCCTCCTCCAGTTCGCAGAGAACATCTCCGGCGTCGCCTCACAGAACCGGAATGCGGGCCCGTTCGCGCAATTCGCGATCGTGAACGCCGAGCTCAAGCCGGAGTGGTTCGGACTCCCGGCCGCCGCTGCGCGCTCAAAGAACGGGCGGGAGACAGAGCTCAACATGATGTTCGCTGCCGCCCTGGAGCAGGTGTGCGATCAGAACGCCGCGGCGTGCGTCCTTCGCTTCAGCATGCCGGGCCTCCCCGAAAAGCCCGTCCTCGACAAGGTCCTGGAAGGGCTCCGGTAAATGGACCATCGAATTCCCAAGACCGGAATGGCGGTGTCGATCGGGCTTGCGGTCCTGGCGCTCATCACGTTCCTCTTCTTGAACAACCGCTTTGAGGGTCCGGACCCGACCGAGATCTTGAGTAACTCGTACGAGCTCACGGCCGAGTTTGAGTCGACCAAAAAGCTTCCGACCAAGCAGCCCGTGCTGTACAAGGGCATCTCGGTCGGCCGGGTTACCAAGGTTGCCTGGGACCCCGAGGACCAGCTATCGGTCGTGAGCTTCACGCTGGACGACGATTTCGAGATCCACGAGGACGCTGTGCTTCAGATCGGCGAGCGGAGCCTGATCGGCGATCCCTACCTCAACCTTCTCTCGCGCGGCTCAGATGCCGCGCCCGAGCTGGAGTCCGGCGAGGAGGTGGCCCAGACCCGGGCTGCCGTCGACTTCGACGAGGCGCTCGCGTTCCTCGACGATGAGGGCCGAAAGCGGGTCAAGTCGCTCATCGGCACCTTCGGCGAGGGCCTGGGCCCGGAGGGCAACGGGGCTGCGCTGAACGGAACGGTCGGCGGCACCTCACAGACGATCTCGGAACTGAACGAGCTCACGCTCGCGCTCGAAGGCCAGGAGGATGAGCTCGCGGCGCTCGTCTCCGACGCCTCGACGGTCCTTGAGGAGATCGGCAGCCGCGAGGAGAGCGTGCGCACGATCGTGGCCTCCGGCCGCCGGACGCTCGACGCGGTCGCACAGAACACCGCATCGCTCGATCAGGCGCTCGTCGAGCTCCCCGGCTTGCTCGAGTCGGGGCGCCAGCTCGCTGGCCGAGGCTGAACCCTTGATCGCCGAGGCGACGCCCCTCGTAGCGGACCTTCGCGCGCTTGCACCCGACCTCCGGATCGCCTTTGACGACACGCGCGAGTACTCGTTCGGGCGAACGATCGATGAGCTCCTCACGATCACCAAGGGCCTGACCCCTCTCCGTGTTGCGGCAGAGCCGGTCCTCAAGGACCTCTTGCAGCTTCTCGAGAACCTCGACCCGCTGGTCGACGAGATTGCCCCCGCCGCCCGCAACCTCGTCCCAGGGCTCGACTACCTGACCCCGCGCGTGAGCGGGATCGCTGCCCTCTACGCGCTTGTCGCCGCGAACGCTGAAGGCACGGACGACGTCGGCAACTACCTGCGCTCGGGCTTCCTCATCGACCCCGGCGAGTTCGCGGACACGCCGATCCCCGCCGACTGCCAGGCGGGAGTCATGCCCCCCGACAGCTGGTGCTACAACCCGTATCCGGGCCCCGAGGACGGCCTCGATCCGCAGCCCTTCGACGGTGCGTATCCGAAGATCAAGCCCTGTAACGTCCCACCGCGCTCGAGGCCCAAGGACCCCTGCGAGTAGCGCCCCGCTAGGAGCCGGGCTCAGCGCTCCTCGCGCACCTTCACTCCGTCCTTGAACCAGATCCGTCGGCCGTCGGGATAGGTCGCGGCCGGGCCTTCATCCCGATGGCGCTTGCCGTGGCGGTACCACTTCTCGGTGCCGTTCACATACACGCAAGCTGGTGCGCCATCGCGATGCCGGACTCCGTCGAGGTACCACTTCTCCGAGCCGTTGGCGTGTTCGATCGCGGGGCCATCCACGCGGTGAAGCTTTCCGTGGCGATACCACTCCTTGCGGCCACTGGGTAGTACGCGCGCAGGCCCGCCTGGCCGATGAAGCCTTCCTTCGCTATCGCGCCACTCGCGCACGCTCATCGCCCACGTCTACCCGGTACGTCAAGAGGTAGGCGGACGAGAACAGCAGAACGATCGTCGCAACCGACGCCCAGCGGAAGATCGGCATCGTCCAGAACACGACTCCCAGCGCCAGGTAGCCGGCGACGAGGCCGAGCAAACGAGCGCTTGCGCCCCGCGTGTAAAGGAAGCCCGCGGCCACGAACTCGAGGACGCCAACCGTGGCCATGATGAAACCGGTAACCCCGAGCGCGAAGTAGAGGTCACCGCCGACCGCGCTGGTCTCGATCTCTTGGACGTTGGCGTCGAGACGGGCCGTTCCGGCGATTGCGCTTACGCCAAGGACCACGTGGACGATGCCGGCGAGAAAAAGGAGCGCGGCGGCGAGGCGGCTCATCCTCGGCTCTTCAGGAACTCCGCCTCTTGTTAGCCGAGCTCGGTGACGGGATCGTCGCCGTACATCCACTCGCGAGCGATGCGGTGCCAGTTGGCGGTCGCCTGGAGCTCGCCGAGGACCGCGAGGACGAGGAGCTCGAGCCGGCGGCCGATCAGGTGCTCGGGATTCATGTCCTGGTGGCGCATGGTGCGAAAGTGGGTCGAGCGGGGGTCGCCGGCCTGAATCGCGATGCGTTGGACGTCTGCGCGGGTGATCTGGGCCTCCTCGTCGGTCGCGTACCACCAGATCGCATCGAGCGCATACGCCAAGAGTTCATCCGGGCTGACCTTGTCGGGCTGCGGGAGAAAGCCATTCTCGGCCCAGAGTCGGTGAAGCTCCGCGGCGTCGTGCTCGGATACGGCGCGGCCGGTTGCGAGCTCGACCTCCATCTCGTGCGGACCGATCTCCTTGAAGAGGCCAAAATCAATGAAGGCGATCTTCCCGTCGGCCATGCGGATCATGTTGCCGGGGTGGGGGTCGCCCGAGAAGCGGCGGTGCCGGTACATCGAGCCGAAGTAGAAGCGGTAGACGATCTCGCCGATCCGGTCGCGCTCCTCCTGCTCGCCCGAGGTGAGCTGCTCGAAGCGGTCGCCCTCGACGAACTCGGTGACGATGACCCGCTCGCGGCACATCTCGGTGACCACGGGCGGGATGTAGATGAAGGGATGGTTGCGGTAGAGGCGAGCGAGGGTGCGGTGGTTCGATGCTTCGAGCTCGTAGTCCAGCTCCTCGATGATCCGCGCGCGAATCTCGTCGGTGACCGCCTTTACGTCCATCTGCGGCGTGATGCGCTTCGCCAGGCGCATGAGCATCCCGAGGTTCTGCATGTCGGCGCGGACGGCGTCGTTCACGCCCGGGTACTGGACCTTGATCGCGACGTCGCGCCCGTCGTGGAGGCGGCCACGATAGACCTGCCCGATCGAGGCGGCAGCGACGGGGGCGGGGTCGAGCTCGGCGAACGCCTTGGAGGGCGGCTCGCCCAACTCCTGCTCGATCACCTTCGACATCTGCTCGAACGACACCGTCGGCGCCGAGTCACGAAGAGCCGCGAGCTTCGCCTGGAACTCCTCCTGATATTCCTCGGGCACGAGGCCGAGATCCACGAACGAGAGCACCTGGCCGACCTTCATCGCCGCGCCCTTCATGCCGCCGAGCACGGTCACGATCTGCTCGGCCGTCTCGATCTGGCGCCGTTCAAGCGCCTTGTCGGAGTCCTCGTCTGAGCGCATGACGTTGGCAGCCTTGGTGCCGGCCTGGCGCACTGCGACGTTCGCCGTGGCCCGCCCGATCTTCGCCATGCGCGAGATCCGGCTTGTGGGAAGCTTCTCGTCAGGCATCGCGCGCATCTTCGCAGGCGCGGATCGTCTGGCAGGAGTAGGATGGCCCGCGTACATACGGCCGTGTGGTCAAGGGAAGTCCGGTGAGAAACCGGCGCGGTCCCGCCACTGTGACCGGCAAAGCACATCGCACCGCACCTTTGGTGCGAGCCACTGGAAGCCCTACGGGCAACCGGGAAGGCGCGATGGCGTAGGCCGGAAGCCAGGAGACCTGTCCGCGCGGCTCGCCAATTCAAGACCCTCGAGGAAAGGGGTGGCTCTCTCATGAGAAAACTCGTAGCGCCCGCCATCGGCGCAATCGCAACCGTTGTCCTTCTCGCCGCACCTACGGCTGACGCGAAGGGCTCCAAGTGGACCGATATCCGCGTCGTGTCTCACACCGGCGAGACGCTCGCCGAGCATCGCCAGTACACGGAGTGGGTCAAGGTGAAAACGTCTGTCGAAGCCGACTGCTTCGGCCCGTCTAACCCCTCCACCGGCGACAGCTACAAGGTCAAGGAGCCGACTGTCCTGGGCGCGTTGATCGACGCTTCGAAAAGGGACGACGACCTGAAGCCGCTCATGATCACCGACGGCTTCGTTGACGACGGCTTCGGGTTCGGCGTCTGCGACATCGGCGGCCTCGAGACCTCGGGGTTCTCCTACTGGTACTCGGCGGTGAACGGCGTTTCCTCCACGACAGGCCCGGACCTGATTCCGGTCCAGAACGGCGACGCGAACCTCTGGTATCTCACAACGGGCGATGAGCCCGGCTTTCCGTCGGAGCTTCGACTAAAGGCGCCTGCGCGGGCCGTGGTCGGCGAGCCCTTCACCGTGAAGGTCACCAGGCTTCTGCCCGACGGCTCGAAGGAGCCAGCCGAAGGAGCAATCGTGGACGGAAACCCGACCGATGGGAACGGCGAGGTCGAGATCACCGCTGAGGAGTCGGGCGGAAAGATCCTCCGCGCCGTTGGTGAGGCCGACGACGCACCTTCGGCTATCGCCGAACGTGTGCACGTCAGACGTATTGAGCGACTGCCCGAAGACACAGGGCATCGTCATCTACGGCTCGGCCTCGGCGACGACGAGATCAAGGGCACCAAGGGTGCCGACCTGATCGATTGCGGCAAGGGCAGGGACGTGGTCAGGGAGGCCCAGAACACGGACAAGATCTCGGACTCCTGCGAGAAGGTGAAGAACTAGTAGCCATGCGTCTCGGCCCGCACGCTCGCGCCGGCGCTCGCGGCCCTCGTGGCCGCGGCGTTCGGCACGGGATGCGGGTTCGGGCCGGGCGATTCGAGCGAGGGGGAGGCCACGCTCACAGTGACTCGCGACTACGGAGACGAGGAGCTGCTCGAAGTCACCCGCGAGGATCCGCCCTCCTCAGAGACCGTAATGCGCGTGCTCGACTCGAGAAGCTGAGATCGAGACCCGCTACGGGGGCGGGTTCGTGCAGTCGATCGAGGGGATCTCGGGCACGGCCGAAGGCGGCCGGACCTCCGACTGGTTCTTCTTCATGAACGGTGTCGAGTCGTCGATAGGCGCTGCCGAGACCGAGGTGCCGCGGCGGCGATCGCATCTGGTGGGACCATCGCGACTGGACCGAAGCGATGCGCGTTCCCGCTGTTGTGGGCTCGTGGCCGGAGCCCTTCCTTCAAGCGTCTGCCGGCTCGGACCGCCTGCCCGTGCGCGTGGTCTGCGCCGGGCCGAAGCCCCCTTGCGAGGCTGCCGAAGATGCCTTGGCCGACGCGGGCGTCAGCGCCGTCGTCACGCAGTTCGGCAACGAGGAACCCGGGCGTTCGCTGCGGCTGATCGTGGGCGAGTGGAGCGAAATCCGCTCTGACCAGTCGGCCGGGCTCTTGGAGCGCGGGCCGGAGTCGAGCGGCGTCTTCGCTCGTGTCGGTGACGACGGAATCGACCTTTTGGACGAGCGCGGCGATGTCACCGGCGACGCGGAGGGTCTTCTGGCGGCGACCCGCAACGGCGAGGGGGCGCCAACGTGGATCGCAACGGGAACCGGCGAGGACGGCGTCTTGGGGGCAGTCGCGTTGCTCGCTGCCGACGAACTGGAGGATCGATACGCCGTCGCCGTCGCGGATGACGGCGCAGTTCCACTTCCCGTGGCGGAGGACGCGCCGTGATCGCAGCCCTCACTTACGTCCCGCGCCGAACCCCGATGGGCCGTGCCGGTGCTCTGGCAGCAAGCGCCTATCTGGGCGCCTTCGTTGCAGTTGCGTTCGCCTTCTCGCACCCCGTCGTCCTGGCGGCGGATGCGCTGGCTGTCGTGATCGCGGGGCTCCTGGCGGGGACCGGCCGGGCGCTTGCCGTGTCCGCGCGCTTTGCCGCCTGGCTAGGCGTCCTCATGATCGTGACGAACGCGATCGCTTCACAGCGCGGAGAGACGGTCCTCGTCCGCGGTCCCGACTTGCCGGTGCTGGGCACGGTGGACATCACGGCCGAAGCGATCGCCGAGGGCGGGATCCTGGCGCTGCGGATTGCGGTCGTGATCGCGGCCTTCGCGGTGTTCACCGCCGCCGTCGACCCCGACCGGGTTCTTCGGCTTCTACGGCCTGTCGCGCGGCGTTCGGCGCTGACCGCGACCCTCGTAGTCCGTCTGGTGCCGCTCGCCGCGGCGGACCACGCGCGTCTTCGCGACGGCGCCGCGCTGCGCGGCCCTGCTGCAGCGCCGGTCTCGCGCTCGTCGCTTGTCCGCCGCCTCGTGGCCGGCTCGCTCGACCGCTCGGTCGATGCCGCCGCGGCGCTGGAGCTACGCGGATACGCAGGGACCGCCCCGGGCCGCGCGAGCAAGATCCCCCGTTCGCCTGTTGACACCGGATTCTGGCTCGCGGCCGCGGCCGTCTGGGGCCTCGCTGCGGCCTGCGTCGCCACAGGCGCTGTGACGTACGAGTCGTATCCGGGGATCGAGATGGGGCTCGAGCCGCTTGGCATCGCACTTGTGCTCGCGCTCCCGGCGCTGGCCGCGGTCCCGCACCTGGTGGGAGGCGCTCGGCGATGAACGACCTGGTCATCGACTTCGCGCGGTTCTCCTACCGCTACCCGGGCGCGCCCGCCCCCTCGCTGCGCGACGTCGATCTGCGCGTCGAGGACGGTGAGTTCGTCGTCCTCGCGGGCCGCTCGGCAGCCGGTAAGTCGACTCTTCTGCGTGCGGCGTGCGGGCTCGTCCCGCACTTTCACGGCGGCGAGGCAGCGGGCTCGGCGTCCGTCTGCGGACTCGACCTCTCGAGAGAATGGCCCCGCCGACCTTCATGGGGCGGTTGGCCGGGTGGCGCAGGACCCCGAGACGCAGGTCGTCGCGGCGACGGTGCGAGGCGAGCTGGAGCTCCCGCTGGAGATCGCGGGGGAGCCCGCGGCCTCACGCGCTCGGGCCGTCGAAGAGGCGAGCCTCGCCCTCGGCATCGCCCATCTGCTCGGCCGCTCGACCCAGACGCTCTCGGGCGGCGAGCTCCAGCGTGTTGCGCTCGCCGCCGCGCTTGTCGGCCGGCCACGTGTCGTCCTTCTCGACGAGCCCACCTCCCAGCTAGATCCGGTGGCCGGCGACGAGCTGATTGGGCTGCTCCGCCGCCTGAACGAGGAGTGGGGCACGACGATCGTGCTTGCCGAGCACCGGCTGGAGCGCTGCCTTGCCTCGGCCGATCGCGTCGTCGCGATGGCAGAGGGCCGGGTCGCCTTCGACGGCGAGCCCGCCGCCTACCTCGACTGGGCCCTCGACTCCGACGCCGCGCTGGCGACGCCGCTCGCGCGCCTCTTCGACGGCGCCGGAATGCGCCCGGCACCCGTGAGCGTGAAGGAGGCAAGGGGTCGTCTCGCCTCCCGAGCCGGCGAACGTCCCACACCGAGCCCTATTGGGGGTGGCGCGGGACGTTCGAAGGGGGAGGCGCTGCGTGTGAAGCGGCTCTGGGTCGAGCTCGACCATGGCGAGGGGCAGCGTGAGGTGATTCGCGACCTCTCGCTCCGCATCGAGCCGGGCGAGATCGTGGCGCTGATGGGCCGAAATGGCGCCGGCAAGTCGACGCTCCTGCGCGCGATCGCGGGGCTGGCCGAGGCAAGGAAGGGCAAGGCCGAGGCGCCGGCCGGCTGGGCGCTCGTGCCGCAGGCGCCAGGCGACCTGCTGGTTCGCGAGCGGGTCGGCGACGAGCTTCCCGGCCCCAAGGGAGAAGCAGCTCTTGCCGCGGTGGGCATGGCAGGCGCGGTCGAATCCGATCCACGCGACCTATCGGGCGGCGAACGCCAGCGCCTTGCCTTGGCGATCGCAATGGCAGGCCGCGCCGAGGGTGGCATGCCGGGCCTCATCTGCCTCGACGAGCCCACCCGCGGCATGGACACGGCCCGGAAGCACGAGCTTGCCGCCCGCTTGGGGATCCTGGCCGAGAACGGCTCTGCGGTGCTGGTCGCGACGCACGACGTTGAGTTCGCCGCGACGTTTGCGGGGCGCGTGGTCCTGATGGGCGAGGGTGAGGTGCTGGCGGACGGCACCGCCGAAGAGGTCCTCTCGGGCGGCTGGTACTTCGCAACCGAGGTGGCGCGGGCGCTCGGCGCCGGCGGTCCGATCACGCCGGAGCGCGGCGCAGAGCTCCTGCTGGAGCGAGCCGCGGCAGGTGAGCGCTGATGGACTTCCGGCTTGCAACGACCTTCGGCATCTTGGCGGTCCTCGGGGTCGGCGTCATGTGGTTCGAGCGCTCGCGGCCAAGCTCGCGGGTTGTTGCGCTGGTCGCATCGCTGACCGCGCTCGCCGCCGCTGGGCGGCTTGTGCTTGCGCCGATCCCCAATGTCGTTGGCACCACGGACGTCGCGCTTCTCACCGGCTACGCGCTTGGCGGCCCACCCGGGTTCATGGTCGGCGCGCTCGCGGCGCCGATCTCGAACATCTGGCTCGGGCAGGGGCCGTGGACGATCTGGCAGATGGTTGGATGGGGAATGGCGGGGCTCGCAGGGGCGGGACTTGCCATCGCCGCAGGCCGGGAGCTGGGGCGTCTTTGGCTGGCGCTCGCGTGCGGCGCAATGGGGCTGCTCTACGGCGCTCTCCTGGACCTTTCCGTCATGGTCACCTACGGCGGCGAGCAGTCGCTCGACCGCTTCCTCGCGCTCTCGGCCCGCGGGGTTCCGTTCAACCTCGCTCATGCGGCAGGCAACTTCGCGATCGCGTTTGCCGCCGGCCCGGCGCTGGTGCGGATGATCGCGCGTTTCCGCGACCGGCTCGAATTCACCTGGCACCCAGCGGGCGCTTTGCCGGTCGCGTTGGCCGCGCTGGTCATTGCGATGGGATCGGCAGGGGCGCCCGACGCCCACGCCGACGCAAGCAGCGGCCGGGCCTGGCTCGAGCGCACGCAGAACCCCGATGGAGGATTCGCGGCGACGCCCGGCCAGCCGTCGTCCGCGGCCATGACGACTTGGGCGGTGCTCGGTCTGGAGGCGGCGGGGGTCAACCCGCTCGACGTGGTGAGCGGCGGGGACTCGCCGATCGACTATCTGCGAGACGCGCGGATCACGTCGGCCACAGACCTGCAGCGCACGATCCTCGCCCTCGAGGGAGCCGGCCTCAACTCGCGTTCGTTCGAGGGCCGCGACCTCGTCGCCCAGCTCCGCTCCAAGCGCTCGGGCGACGGCTCGTGGGAGGGCCAGGTGAACATCACGGCCTTCGGCATCCTGGCGCTGCGGGCGGCGGGTCAGGGCGATGTCGCCAAGTCGGCCGACTGGCTACGCAGCGCTCAGAACTCCAACGGCGGGTGGGGATTCGCGCCGGGACGCGGCTCGGAGGCCGATTCGACGGGCGCGGCCCTTCAGGCGCTTGCCGCGACGGGCGGCAGCTCGTCCGCGGTCTCGGACGGCGCCCGGTACCTCGCGCAGATCCAGAAGGGCGATGGCGGCTGGACTCTTGCCGGCGGCGTCGTGAACTCGCAGTCGACCTCCTGGGCGGTGCAGGGCCTCGTCGCGGCGGGCGGCTCAGGGTCGGCGATCTCCAAGGGTGTGTCGTACCTCGCCAAGCGCCAGGCGGGTGATGGCCATTACGCGTATTCGGGGGCGTCAGACCAGACGCCCGTGTGGGTAACGGCGCAGGCGCTGACAGCCGTGCAGCGGCGGGCGTTCCCTCTCGCGGCGGTGGCGCGGGCGCCACGGAGCGGGGGGCCGGAGGATTCGGATGACGGGCCTGGCGGAACGGGGGATGGCTCGGGCGACTCGGCTGGAGCGCGGGGTAGTGGCGAGGGCCCGGGGCCGCGGAACGGCGGGGACAATGGGAAGAACGACGAAGCGGAAGGTGGCGCGAGGGACGCGTCAGCAGACTCGTCTGATGACGCAGCGGCCGCGACAGATGGGACCGATGCCCCCGGAACGGTCGAGGCGGAGCAGGCCGCCGACGAGGAGGCCCAGGGTTTGACCGACGCGGCGAAGCTCGGCATCGGCGGCGGCGTGCTCGCGGTCCTGATCGCGGGAGGCATCATCTCCTATCGCCGGTCGCTCGGCGAGTGAGGGACCAACCGCACGTACCGCGAGTCAGGCTTCACTTGGCGCGGGCGTGAAGGTCGCCGACTACGGTTAGCGGCGTGGACGTCGATGCCGCCATCCGCACCCGCCGGACGCACAAGGCTTACCGGCAGGATCCAGTGTCGCGCGACGTCCTCGACGAGCTCTTCGAGCTCGCCTCGTGGGCGCCGAACCACAACCTCACGGTCCCCTGGCGGTTTCGGGTTATCGGGCCGGAGGCGTTGGAGCGTTTGAAGGCTGCCGCAGGCCCTGAAGCCGCGGCGAAGCTCGACCGCGCGCCGACGCTCGTCGTCGTCTCCTCGGTCGAGACCGGCGACGCAGTCCAGGACGAAGAGGACCTCCACTCGACGGCGGTCGCCGCCTACATCGTGCTCCTCGCAGCGCACGCACGCGGGCTGGGTGGCTATTGGCGAACCCCGGATGTCCTGCGCGGGCGTGAGGGACTCGAGGCGGTCGGTGTCCCAGGCTCCGAGCGCTTCGTCGGCCTGCTCCACCTGGGCGAGGTATTC
The DNA here is from genome assembly GCA_963786495.1 of uncultured bacterium. GTDB lineage: Bacteria > Actinomycetota > Thermoleophilia > Solirubrobacterales > 70-9 > JALZKA01. The sequence continues at coordinate 208,450 of CAWAZL010000004.1, forward strand.
GACCCGAAGCCCGCACCGGAGCGGCCCGGCACCGCCGACGTCGTCACCTACCTCGATTAGGGACACGGAGCCTTGCTTTCACGAAAGGACGCGCTCGATGCCCTGACGGCAGAGGAGTGGGACGTGGTCGTCATCGGTGGTGGCGTCACGGGTGCCGGCGTCGCGCTCGACGCTGCGTCGCGCGGGTATTCGGTGGCGATCATCGAGCGGGCCGACTGGGCCTCCGGAACCTCCAGCCGCTCGTCGAAGATGGTCCACGGTGGCCTTCGTTATCTCCAGAACTTCGACCTGGGGCTCGTGCGCGAGGCGCTCGTTGAGCGCCAGCTCATGGTCGAGATGGCGCCGCACCTCGTCTATCCGACCCCGTTCTTAGTGCCGAGCCTGGGGGAGGGCAAGAAGAACCGCCTGATCGGGATCGGCCTCAACATGTACGACGTGATGGCGACCACGCGGGTCGGCACGCGCCGCGACAGAAGGAGGGAGATGGCGCTTCGGGGCGAGGGCTCGGACGCACAACCCGACCCTGAGCGGTGGGCGCCCGACCGCCACCGCACTATCCCAGGCGACGAGGCCTCCGGGCTGATCCCCGCGCTCGCGCCTCTCGATCCCCGCGAGGCTTACCTCTTCTATGACTGCCAGACCGACGATGTCCGCCTGGTCCTGACGATCCTGGGCGAGGCCGAGCGCTTCGGCGCCGTGCCCTTGAACGGCGTCGAGGTCACCGAGCTCGTCGAGAAGGACGGACTCGCCACCGGTGTTACGTGTCGCGAGACCGCAAGCGGCGAGACGTTCGAGGTCGCGGCGCAGAACGTGATCAACGCCACGGGAGTTTGGGCGGATCGCATCCGGCCCGACGAGATCCACGACGAGGCCGAGGTGCCGAAGATCGCGCCGAGTCGCGGCACGCACGTGACGGTGTCGCAAGACAAGCTCGCGATCGGCACGGCGGCCTGCATCGTCCCGGCGGGCGAGGATCGCACGATCTTCGCGCTGCCGTGGTACGGGCGCACGTTGATCGGCACGACGGACCGCGATTACGAAGGCGAGCTGGACCACATCGAGCCCTCGGGCGACGACATCGACTATCTCTTGAACGCGGCCAACTCGTTCTTCGACATCGATCTCGGCCGCTCCGACATCACCGGCTCCTACGCGGGCGTGAGGCCCCTCATCTCCACCGGCGATCCGCGCAAGTCCGTCGACATCTCGCGCAAGGCCGAGCTTTATGAGACGTCGTCGGGGATGCTGACGATCACTGGCGGCAAGCTCACGACCTGGCGGCGAATGGCAAAGCACGTCGTCGATCGCATGGTCGAGCGGGAGGGCCGGGAGGCGCCGTGCCGGACCGCCGACCTGCCGCTGGGGATGCCCGCCTCCGATGAGGACCTAGCCGTGCTGGGGGACCTCGGCGTTGCTGACCACGAGCGCACCGCCGACCTCCTGCGCTTTCGGTACGGGCAGTTCTCTTCGAAGCTGCTTCGCATGGCGCGGAGAGCAAGAGGGGCTGGGCGATCCGATCGTCGAGGGCATGCCCGACCTGATGGTCGAGGCGCTTGTTGCCGCGCGCTACGAGCAGGCGCGGTCGGTGGCCGACGTCCTCCTGCGCCGGACGCGCCTCGGCATCCTCGCGGCGCCCCAGCTCCGCACCGCCGACTCGGTGCGACCCGTCGCAGAGATCCTGGGGTCGGAGCTCGGCTGGTCCTCAGAAGAAACCGCAAGCTCCGCGGAAGCGTGGCTGGTGGAAGCCGATGCCGAGGGCGTCGATCCGGCAAAAGCCGCCTAGCGACCGCCGATAGGCGTAAGCTCGAATCGAGAGCTTAAAGGCCTGGACAACCACCGGCACAAGCCGCTTTCGCACCTAAAGGTGCTCATCCAAGAAAGGGAGCAACGTGAGGCTTTTCATCGACACCGGATCGGTCGCAGAGGTTGAGGAGATCGCCAAGTGGGGGATCCTCGCCGGCGCGACGACAAACCCATCTCTCCTCGCCAAGGAAGAGGGCGATCCCGGAGACATCATCAAGCGCATCTGCGACCTCGCGAACGGCCCCACCTCGGCCGAGGTCGTCTCCGAGGACGGCCCAGGCATGATCGCCGAAGGCCGTGCGCTCGCCGAGCTCCACGAGCACGTCGTGGTCAAGATCCCGTTCTGCAAGGAGGGCCTCGAGGCGTCGCACGCTCTCACCTCCGACGGCATCCCGGTCAACATGACGCTCGTCTTCTCGCCCAACCAGGCGCTCCTGGCGGCGGGCGCGGGCGCAACCTACGTGTCCTGCTTCATGGGCCGCCTGGATGACATCTCGGTTGACTCGACCGCGGTGGTCAAGGAGATCGTCGACTGCTTCCGCGCGGGCGGCGTGACCTCCCAGATCATCGCCGCGTCCATCCGCCATCCCGAGCATGTGGTCACATCGGCCAAGCTCGGCTGCGAGATCGCGACGGTCCCGGCAAAGGTGCTGCGCCAGATGCTCGACCACCCGCTCACCACCCAGGGAGCCGAGAAGTTCAAGGCCGACTGGGAGACCCGCCCCGAGTTCGGCGAGTGGCTGAAGGCCTTGGTCGAAGCCCGCGCCGTCGAATCAAGCTCCTAAAGCACCACTCGGTTACATTGCCGCTCCGTGGCTGAGACCGAGGACCTGACCCAACTCCATATCGCCGATCTGCACGCCAAGGCCGCTGAGGCCGGCGTAAACGGCTATCGCATGCTCGGCCGCGACGAATTGATCGCCGAGATCCAGGCCGGTGGCAAGAAGAAGCGCTCGCGCTGGCCTCGCCGCAAGGCTTCCCAGGTCGATCCGGAGACACAGACCGACGAGCTGAAGGTCCTTGATGACAGCGACAAGGCCGAGGCCAGTACTAGCGATGACTCGGGGGACGGCGAGGCTCCTGCCGAGCCGAAGCCGGCGGCGCGTCGGCGCGGCCGTCGTGGAGGTCGGGGCAGGGGAGGACAGGGTCGCGAGAAGCTTGGCGGCGACGCCCGCGAAGAGCGCGGCCCACCGCCCGAGAACGAGGAGACCGAGGAGGTCACGGGCACGCTGGAGGTCACGCGCCAGCGCCACGGCTTCCTGTCGGTCGAAGGCTCCGACGACGACGTCTACGTCTCTGCTTCCCAGGTCCGCCGCTGCGAGATGAAGGAGGGCGACGAGGTGACCGGCCCCGTTCGCGCGCCCCGGCGCGGCGAGCGCCATCGAGCCCTCGTCAGAGTCAACCTGGTGAACGGCGAACCGCCCGTCGACGCGCCCCCGCCGAAGAAGAAGGGCGGAGGCGGAGGCGGAGGCAGCCCGGCCAAGGACGACCGCTTCGACTCACTCACGCCCGTCCCGCCCTCTCGCCGCATCGAGCTTCCCGCCGATGCAGGCACGCTCGCGCGCGCGGCTGACCTGCTGGCGCCGCTCGCATTTGGCCAGCGCGTCCTCGTCAAGGCCGCGCCCCGCGCGGGACGGACGACGCTCCTTCGCGATCTCGCTCAGGCCTTGGCTTCGGTCGATGGCTTGGAGTTGACCGTCCTGCTCATCGACGAGCGGCCGGAAGAGCTGCCCGCGTGGAGCGACGCGGTCCCGGCGGACGATCTCGCGCTCGCTCCGGCCGACCTCTCGCCGGCCGAGCAGGCGAAGGTCGCTCGCTCAGCGCTCGAGCGCGCCCGTAAGCAGGCAGCAGAGGGCGCGGACGCCGTGCTGCTCTGCGACTCGCTGTCCAGGCTTGCCGTGGCGGGCAAGGGCGTCGACGACGTGAAACGCCTTTTCGGATCGGGCCGGGCATTCTCAGAGGAGGACGCCGGCTCCCTCACCGTGATTGCCACAACGCTCGGCGACGAAGGCGACGCCTTCGAAGCCGTCACCACGACCGAGACCTCGCTGATCGCGCTGGACCCGACGCTTGCGGCCGAGGGCATCTCGCCCGCGCTGGTCTTCGGCGAGTGCCGGGCTGTCGGCGACGACAAGATCCTCTCCGAAGAGGAGATGGAGGGTCTTCGCCACCTGCGCTCGAGCCTCTCAGAGCTCGTCCCTCCGGAAGCGGCGGGGTTCATCCGCAAGCAGCTCGAAGCGGCGAGCTCGAACGCGGACGTCTTGAAGAGCTTGGCTTAACCCCTAGGGCCGGTAAGCAAGACGAGCCCATGAGGGCTCGCGGGACAGCTCGATCGGCTCTGCGTCGCGCTCAGGCTGCACGTAGCCGAAGGTATGGGTGTCGTCGTCGAAGACGACATCCAGCTCGCCTTCCTTCACGCGCTGGTCGAGCCAGGCGCCGCGGAAGACCAGGCGGCGGAGCCAGTGGACGAGGCTCTTGTTCGACGGGCCGACAAGCTCAGTCCAGTTTTGGTTGATGTGCTCGCCAAGCGTCGAGAACGGATCGGCGATCTCGCCGTTCACGGCCAGCTCGAGCAGATCGTGAAGTTCTTCGTGGGCCAGGCCGTGATCGACGAAGTCGAGCTTTACGGCGGCCTGTTCCACCCTTTGCGCGAAGTCCTCTTCGTTGAACGAAAAGCGGAGCTCGCCGTACTCGAGCACGTAGTCCGATCCGGACTCGTAGTTCCCCCGTCGAGTTGCTTTTTCCACTGAGCTTCGTTCTCCCGTTTCTTTCTTGCTGCTCCGCGAGTGCGACGCAGCCGGGGCATCTTTACGCACGCGGTCGAGGTCCGGCGCTCCGATCCTCCAACTGAAAGAGGGTTTGCACCCGCAACGTAGAACGGGCAGGGTGCGCAGGGCCGGGCGAGGGGGGCGCGGCCAGCCTTCGCGGGGTTGTCAATGGCATGGAGAACGCCACCCAATCCCATCTGTCCTTGCTCCCCGCCGAGGAGCCCATCGGCGTCGTTGTTGTCTGCGAAGACGATGAGGCGACCCTCGAGCTTCTTTGCGACAACCTGTGTGCGGACCGCTATGACGCGATCCCCGCGCCGACGGCGGCTGACGCGCTTCGCCAGTGCCACTACCGGAGCCCTGATCTCCTCCTGCTCGACATTGAGCTGCCCGACGCGTCGGGTCTTGACGTCCTGCGTGAGATCCGCCGCGCCGAGCGGACCACCGGGCGTTACGACTCTCAACTTCCCGTGATCGTGCTCTCGGGTCGGGGGAGCGACACCGATCGCACGCGCGGCCTCGAGGCGGGCGCCGACGATTACGTTCCCAAGCCGGTGTTCATCCCGGAGCTGACGGCACGTATGCGCTCGGTGCTGCGCCGCCGCGACGAGCGCCGGTCCGGCCCGATCCGGATCGGCGACCTTGCCATCGACCCGTCACGGCGCGACGTCAAGGTGGACGGCGCCGAGGTGACGCTCGCCAACAAGGAGTACGAGCTCCTCCTGATGCTCGCCTCGGATCCGCATCGTGTGTTCACCAAGTCGGAGCTACTGCGCGACATCTGGGGCTACCGCACGCTGGGGCGCACCCGAACGCTCGATTCCCACGCAAGCCGCCTGCGCCGGAAGCTCGATCCGGATGGCGCCCGCTTTATCGCGAACTGCTGGGGCGTCGGCTACCGGCTACTTCCGGCATGAGCGATGCGCTCATCCCGTCGGTCGGCGCCCTGATCCCCGTGGCGATCTCGATGGCGCTGGTTGTGGCGGGCGGGCGAGTCGTGGAGATAAGACGGCGTCGCACACTCAACGAGCGCCTCCACGAGCTGCGCCGCCCGCTCCAGGCGCTTGCGCTTGCTGCGAAGCCTTCCGGGCCGGACGGGCCTGATCCGCTCGAGCTCGCGCTCGCCGCGCTCCGCGACCTCGACCGCGAGGTGAATGGAGGCGGCATCGAGTTCCGGCGCCGGCCTGTGGAAGCGCGGATGCTCGCGCTTGCCGCCTGCGAGCGCTGGCGCGTTCGGGCAGCGGGGGCCGGCCGGCGCATCGCGGTCCGCTGGCGCTGCGGCGATGCCCTGGCCGATGTAGACCCCCTCCGTGTGTCGCAAGCTCTTGACAACCTGATCGCCAACGCGCTCGAGCACGGTGGCGGGCCGATCACGCTGGAAGGCGTCCGCCACGGCAATCGGATCGATCTCGTTGTGCGCGACACGGGCGGAGCCACGACCGGGCGTGTCCGGGAGCACGCCGATCCACGTCGCGGGCACGGCCTCCGGGTCACTCGCCGTCTCGCCCGCCAGAACGGGGGAGAGCTCCGCGTTCGCGGTCGTGGCCGCTCGGGGACCGCCGCATCGCTAATGCTTCCGCTGGTGCCGGAGCGGCCAGCGCCGCTGGGCTCTCCGCACCGCCGGTGAGTTGATGAGCGACGTAAGTCGCAAGACAAGCAGGTGCCGGTGGGTGTAAAAGGCCGGGCCCGCGCCTTTGCATTCGCAGTCGGCGCGCTTGCCTGCGCCGGACTCTCTGCGGCGGTGGCCGGGTCGGCGAACCCGGCGGGTGACGGGTTTGGCGAGCTCCGGAGCGTGGTCGTGACGGGCGTGCCGCTGGAACGCGGGAGCGTATTTGGGCCAAGGGCTCTAAAGGAGACCGTTACCCAGCGCCGTGTGCCCGAGGACTTCGTGCCGCCCGATGCGCTTGGGGTGCCCGAGGAGATGCTCGGGCGCAAACTAGCGGTGCCACTTCCCGCCGGCTCATATCTGACCGCCTCCGCGCTGAAAGTGCCTTCGGCTGGGAGCGGAGGTCGCGGCGGCCCGCCCGATGGCACAACCCCGGTCGAGATCACCGTGACGGCCGCTGGAGCACTCGCCTCCTCACGCACCGGCCCTGGCGATGGGGTCGACGTCGTTGTCTCGGGCGACTCGTCACCCGGCCCAACCGCGGGCAGGACCTACGTCGCTGCGTCGGGGGTGCCGCTCCTCGGCCTCAGCGAGGCGCAGCCCGAGCCGGGGCTGGATGCGGACCGCTGGATCGCGACCCTTGCGCTCACGCGTTCCGAAGCCTTGCGACTGATCCGCGCTGAAAGCGTGGGCGCCCAGGTTCGCCTTCTCGCCGGCTAGCGCGCGACCTCGCCAACTGAATCCATTTTCGGCCACCCCTCGATCAAAAATGGAGTCAGTTGCCGCGCTCCACGGCGAACCACGCGACGCTTAGGTCCACGCGCTCGCCGGTGAACGGCACCCCTTCGGCTTCCAGCAGGGTTCGCTGGCGCTCGCCCACCGCGAGCGAACCGTCCGCGCGCACTACTCGATGCCACGGGACGCTCGCGTCCCGACAGTGGGACAGCACCGCGCCGGCGAACCGCGGCGCCTCCGGGCAGAGGTCTCCGTAGGTGGTGACGAACCCTTCGGGAACCGACCGCGCAAGTTTCAGGATCTCCCGCTCGCGCTCGTCCACCTCAGCCTCTAGATCTCAAGCCGCGAGTCCTCGAGGTCCAGCTCGCGCTCGATGCGGCGCATGATGTCGTCATTGATCAGGCCTTCGTTGCGAAGCCGGATCAGCGTCGCACGCTGCACGTCCAGAAGCTCGCGGACCAAGCGCTGGTAGTTCTCCGAGCGTTCCTCGATGCCGTCGGACTCCGTCCCGTCCTCGTCGAACCGCGCGGTGAACCGCCGGCGCCTGTAGTCGTACAGCTGCCGTACGCGCTCCGCCGTCTCGTTGCGTACCCATTCCTCGACCACGAGTTCGTCCACGCGCTCGATGGCAGCGGTGACGACCTTGATGCGCGCCTTGTTCTCCTCGCGCTCGAGCTGGGAGTCGTAGTCGTCCACGCCAAGGAAATGGATCAGGAGCGGCAGGGTGAGGCCCTGCAGGAGCAGGGTCCCCATGATCACCGAGAACGCCAGGAAGATGATCTCGTCGCGCTCGGGAAAGGCGCCACCGCCGTCGATCGTCAGGGGCACCGCCAGCGCGGCGGCTAGGGTCACGGCGCCTCGCATCCCCGTCCATGCGATGAGCAGCGTCTCCTGCCACGGCGGATACGGGTCGTCGCCTCGGAACTTGCGGAACACGTAGCGCGGGCCGTACGTGAAGGGGAAGACCCACATGAGGCGGATCAGCATCACCGCCCCGGCGATCAGTGCTCCCTGGACGGCCAGCTCGCCAAGGGCTCCGTCGTCGAGGCCATCGACGATCAGTGGCAGCTGGAGGCCGATCAGCACGAATAGGACCGAGTTGAGAAGGAAGACCAGGATCTCCCAGACCGCGTTTCCCTGAATACGGGTCGTCGGGGTCGTCAGCTCGGAGGTGAGGCGGCCCATGTAGATGCCGACGGTCACGGCGGCCAGGACGCCCGAGGCACCGATGGCCTCGGCCGGGAGGTACGCGAAGTAGGAGGTCGCCAGGGCGATCGTGATCTCGACGGGCGGGTTGTCGAGCTTTCGCCGGACTGCGGCGACAACGGCACCGACGCCGATGCCGATCGCGATGCCGCCGATCGCGCTGACGACGAACTCGCCGCTCGCCTCCAGCAGGCTGAAGCTGCCGGTGACCACCGCCGCGACAGCGAACTTGTAAGCGACGAGCGCCGTTCCGTCGTTGATCAGGCTCTCGCCCTCGACGATCGAGACGATCCGGTGCGGCACACCAAGATTGCGCGCGATGGCGGTGGCGGCCACCGGATCGGTGGGGGAAACGATCGCGCCGAGGACGAAGGCCGGCGCCCAGTCGAAGCCCAGCGCGAAGTGGGCGACCGCGGCAACGCCAACCATCGTTGCAAGGACCAGGCCCACCGAGAGCAGGGAGATGGACTTGACGTTCCGGCGAAGCTCGCGGAGCGGCGTGAAGAACGCGGCGGCGTACAGGAGCGGCGGCAAGAGGACGAGCAGGACGACGTCGGGCTCGAGCTCGACCTCGGGTGCGCCAGGGACAAGGCCCAGCGCTGCGCCGCCAACGGCGAGCAGGATCGGGTACGGGATGCGTAGGAACTGGGCCGCGACCAGCAGCGCGACCATCACCAGCAGGACGAGTGTCAGCGCGACGTCGAGGTGCAAGCTAGGAAACGGGGTTCGGGGGCTCGTCGCCCTTGATGACGGCGATGGCATTTCGCGCGGCCAGCGTCGCCATCCCATCACGTGAGGTATGGGTCGCCGAACCGATGTGGGGATAGAGCACGCAGCGCGGCGCCTCCAACAACTCCTGCGGGACGCCAGGCTCACCCTCGTAGACGTCCAGCCCCGCGGCGCCGATCTCGCTCTTCTTCAGGGCGGTTGCAAGTGCCGCTGAGTCGACGAGGGTGCCGCGCGCCGTATTAACCAGGACCGCGTGGCCTCGCATGCGGGCGAGCTCGTCTGTGCCGATCAGGTGGCGAGTCGCGTCGCCTCCCGGGGCATGCAGGCTCACAACGTCCGCGCGCTCCAGGAGCTCGTCGAGCTCGGCGCGGCTCGCGTCCAGGTCGCGCTCGGCATCGGGCTTCCGGGACCGGGCTGCGTAGAGCAGGTCACCCGCGAGGGGGCGGACCAGCTCGGCATAACGGCGGCCGATTCTGCCCAGCCCCACCACGCCGAAGGTGGCCCCGCTTAACTCCAGGCCGAGCATCGCGCCGGGGTCCCAGCCGGTCCAGCGGCCTTCGCGAAGGAGGTCTTCTGCCTCGCGCGCGCGGCGCGCCGCAGCCACGGTGAGACCGAGGGCGATCTCCGCGGTGGCGTTGGTGAGCACGCCCGGCGTATTGGTCACCGCGACGCCGCGCTCGCGGCACGCTTCGAGGTCGACGTTGTCGTAGCCGACGGCGAAGTTGGCGACCACGCGCAGCCCTTCTCCTGCGGCGTCCAGCAAGTCGGGCCCGACCGGAACCGTTGGGTCGGCGACGATGGCCACGCATCCTGGCGCGAGCTCGCGCAGCTTCTGCGGCGTGGCATCCAGGCCGCCCTCGCGAAGCTCGAAGCCCTCCGCCTCCAGGAGGTCCCTGCCCGCGGGCAGCAAGACCCGGCAGATCAATACGGAAATGTTGGACTCTTCGCCTATGACTCTCAAGCTACCGTGAGTACATGAGTCGTCGAGCGACATTCTTCTTCGCCGGCGTAGCGCTGCTGTGGGGTGTCCCGTATCTCTTCATCGAGATCGCGGTCGAGGGCGGTGCCTCGCCGATCCTCGTGGGCTGGGGCCGCGTCGCCATCGGCGCCGCGATCCTGATGCCGATCGCGTGGAAGCTGGGCTATCTCAACGGCCTGCGCTCGAAGACCAAGCCGCTGGTCGCGTTCGCGATCGTTGAGTGCGCGCTGCCCTGGTGGCTGATCCCACTCGGGCAGCAGGAGGTCTCCTCGTCGCTGGCGGCGATCCTGATCGCCTCGCTCCCGATCATCACGGCGATCGTCGCGCTTCGCTTCGACCCGGGCGAGCGTGTGAACCGCTCTGAGCGCCTGGGCCTCCTGGTCGGGATCACGGGCGTGGTGCTGCTGCTCGGGATCGACGTCGCGGGGCGCCCTGGCGAGATTCTTGGCGCCGCCGCGATCCTCGTGGCGACGTGTTGCTACGCCGCTGGCGTGATGATCGTCAAGAAGAACTTCTCGGACGTGAACCCGATCGGCGCGGTCGCGGTGGCACTTGGCATCAGCACCGTGATCCTCACCCCGGCGGCCATCTCGTCGGTCCCTGGGGCCGAGATCACATCCGGCGCCCTCGGCTCGATCGTCGTGCTGGGCGCGATCTGCTCGGCGCTGGCCCTGATCCTCTTCTTCAACCTGATCGCTGAAGTCGGGCCGACTCGCGCGAGCGTGATCGCCTACGTGAACCCGGCTATCGCGGTGCTTTTGGGGGTGACGCTCCTGGGCGAGAGCCTCGGTCCCGGCGCTGTGGCTGGACTGCTCCTGATCCTCGCGGGCTCGTGGCTGTCGACCGGCGGCGGCATGCCGCCGGGCCTCGCGACGATCGCGCAGGCGCGTAGGCGGCGCACGCAGCGCTTGAGCATGGGCGAAGTGCAAGCACGCCGGGCCTGAGCCCCGACGGCCTCTGAGGGGGCGAAGCGTGCCTGAGCCGCGCCTCTTCAAGGCGTGGACCCAACACGGCGCGACACCGAGGCGCTCGTCTCAGACCTGCGGCGGCGGCTTGCGGCTGAGCGGCGGGCTGCCGCGGCCGCGGGGCGGCTCGGAGGTGACGTCGCGACGGCGATCGCGGAGCTCGTCGAGCGCGAGGCCGCCGTCCTGTCCGCGGCGCGCAGGAGGGAGCTGACGAAGCTCGTCATGCGCGAGACGGTCGGCCTCGGGCCTCTGGAGGAGCTCCTGGCGGACCCCGCCGTCGAGGAGGTCATGGTGAACGGGCACGGGGGCGTCTTCGTCGAGCGCCACGGGAAGATCGAGGCCACGGCCGTGAAGTTCGCGTCCGACGATGAGGTCCGCGAGGCGATCGAGCGCATTCTTGCCCCTACAGGCCGCCGGGTCGACGAGCTTTCGCCCATGGCCGACGCGCGGCTGGCCGACGGATCGCGCGTAAACGTCGTGGTGCCGCCGCTCGCGGTGGACGGTCCCGCGATCTCGATCCGCCGCTTTGGGGCGAACCGCCCGGGACCCGACGACCTGGTGGATTCCGGGTCGCTCTCACCCGATGCCGCCGAGCTCCTGGCCGCCGCGGTCCGCGGCAGGCGCACGGTGTTGGTCACGGGAGGCACAGGATCCGGCAAGACCACCCTCCTCAATGCCCTCTCGGCGTGGATCGCGCCGACTGAGCGCGTGATCACGATCGAGGACGCCGCCGAGCTCCGCCTGCGGCAGCCTCACGTTGTTCGTCTCGAGTCCCGGCCGGCGTCAGTTGAGGGCAGGGGAGAGGTGACCATTCGCGACCTGCTCCGGAACGCGCTCCGCATGCGCCCGGACCGCATCGTGATCGGCGAGGTCCGGGGGCCGGAAGCGCTTGACCTCCTGACGGCGCTCAACACGGGCCATGACGGCGCTCTCTCAACCCTTCACGCAAACTCGCCTGAGGACGCGCTGCGCCGGCTCGAGACGCTCGCGTTGATGGCGGGCGTGGGCTTGCCACACGATGCGATCCGCGAGCAGGTGGCCCGCGGGATCGACGTGATCGCACACGTTCGGCGCGAGCCGGACGGCCGGCGGCGGGTGAGCCAGGTGGCCGAGGTCGTCAGGGACGGCGCGACCAGTGGCGCCCGAGAGCTGTGGGAGGGATGAGCTCCGCCGTCTTCCTTGCGGCTCTCGCCGGAGGGCTGGGAGCGGTTGCGGCTCGCGACGCGCTTCGTGCCACTCCTGCCGCCGCCGCGTGGCTCGCCCGCGCGGTCGAGCCGCTCAAGCGTGCCGGCAGCGAGGGCTATGCGCCGAGCGCAGCGGAGCGGAGGCGCTTGGCACTTGTGGTCACCGCGGCGCTCCTGGGCGGCGGCACCTGGCTCTTCGGACCTGCCCCAGCCGCTCCGCTTGCAGCCGCCGGTCCGGCCGCGGCAAGCTGGGCCGTCGCTTCCAGGGCCAAGCGATACCGCGCGGCGGTGGAACGCGCGCTCCCTCGTGTCGCCATCGCAACCGCCGACGCGCTTGCCGCCGGGCGTTCGGTGCGCTCTGCCCTGGATGCCTCGTCCGGCTCACTGGAAGGCCCGGCCGCTGCCGAGATGGCCCGGGTCCGCGCCGACCTCGACCTGGGGCTTTCCCTGGAGTCAGCGCTTCGGGGCCTGCGCTCGCGCATCCGCTCGGTCCGGGTGGACTCGTTTTGCTCTGCGCTTCTCTCGCAGAGGATCACGGGAGGCGACCTGGTCGGCCTCCTGCGCCGCTACGCCAGCGCGGCAGCGGCTCGTGAGCGCGTCGAGGCCGACGCCCGCTCAGCGACAGCGCAAGCGCGGTTCACCGGGATCCTGGTGGCCGCCATGCCCGCCGGCGCGGCACTTCTCGCTGAGCTGCTCCATCCAGGCTTCGTCACCGCTCTCCTCCAAAACGGCGTCTCGCTTGCCCTGCTCGCGGTTGCCGCGGCGTTCCAGGTGGCGGGCTTCGCCGCGATCGCGCGCCTGGGGCGGGTGGCCGGATGAGCCCGGGACTGGCGGCCCTCGCGGGACTCTTCGTCTTCGCTGCCGCGTGGGAGGTCATGGGCATGCGCAAGCCGCGGATGGCGAAGCTCGTGATGCCGAAACCGTTCACGGGCCCGAAGCTCGCGGGAGCCGGGGTGGGCGCTTTGGCTGCATTCGCCGTGGTCCCGGCGGCGCCGGGGCGGTTGGCGCCCGTCCTCGCGGTGGCGCTCGTCGCGTCGGGCTTCGTCGGGCCTGACGCATGGGCCGAGCGACTTGCGCGCCGGCGCCGAACGGCGATGGTCGCCGCGCTGCCGGACGCGCTCGATCTGATCGCGGTCGGAGCCGCGGCCGGCCGCACGCCCGTGGCGCTCTTCCAGGAGATCGCGACGGGGACGGCAGGGCCGCTCGCGTCCGAGCTGGGTTTGGCGGTCGCCGAGGTCCAGGCGGGCGCCCGTCAATCAGATGCGCTCAAGGCATTACGAGAGCGCACCGGGGCACCCGAGCTGGGGGCGGTCGGCGCGGCGCTCGAGCGCTCGCGCCGGTATGGGTCTCCGCTCGCGGAGCAGCTCCACGCGCAGGCAGCGACCATGCGAGCGCAGGAGCAGCGCCGGATCCAGGAGCGCGCGGCACGTGCGGCGCCGAAGATCCAGTTGGTGGTGGCGATGGTCTTGGTCCCCTCGGCGCTCCTCGCGATCGCGGCGGCCTTGATCGCGCATTCGGACTCGCTCTTTATGGGCTTCTAGTTACCTACAGGCCATGCGGGTCCACATGCTTCGCCACGCGCAGTCCGTCTCAAACGCCCAGAAGGAGGCGGCGACGCTTTCCGATGAAGAGGGCGACCGCCTGACCGAACGCGGTTGGGAACAGGCGCGAACCGCTGCTCGCGCGCTCGACGGGTTCGGCATTACCCGGCTGATCGCCAGTCCGATGCGCCGCGCCCAGGAGACCGCGCAGCCCATCTCCGAGGCCCTCGGCATTCCGGTCGAAACGGACGACGAGATCTACGAGCTTCGCGAGGAGGAGGGATACGGGCTCCTGTCGCCCGAGGAGCAGAAGCTCAGGCGGTGGTCCGAGTGGATGGTCCAGCACGCCGACGACCCGACCTACGCGCCACCCGGCGCCGATTCCTTTCAGGGCATGCGCGAGCGGGCGCGCGGGCTCATGCAGCGGATGCAATCAGACGAGGGGAATCCTCTTGTCATCACGCACGGCATCCTCCTGCGCTTCATCCTGATCGACCTTTTGCTGGGCGACCGCTTCGGGCCTGCCGACGCTGCCCGCCTGTGGCAGATGCGAACGGTCAATTGCGGTCTCAGCGCGTTCGACTATCGCGTGGCGCACCGGGTGGCGGATCACGATGCGGACGACTGGCAGTGCGCGATGTGGATGCAGCCGCTAGGCGACTGACCGAGGGGGGCGTGCCTACTCGCACGCCTCCTCGTCGAGGCGCCTGGCGATGACCGCTGCGTCCTGGCAAAAGCGGTCGAGCTCGTCCGCCGTCTTTAGGTGGCCCTTGATGTTGGCGACGTAGGCGCCCGCCATCAGCTCGAAGGCGACGCCCTTATGGGCCTCCTCGCCGAGCCAGACGATGAAGGTGGGGCTGAAGACCCGGCGCGCCTTCACCATGTCGTCGTTCCTGCCCGTGAAGATCTCGAACTTCTTGTCCGCCAGCTCGGACTCGATCTCGACGCGCTGACGGGAGCGGAAGACGTCCTCGGCGCCGTCCAGGAAGCGGAAGCCCGCGCGGCGCTGAAGCGCAAGCTCGGAGAGGAACGGCGCCGTCTCGGGAAGCTGTGAGACAGCAACGGTGTAGTGGTAGTAAGTGGTGTCGCGGTTGCCGTTCGAGTCCGTGGAGGTCTCCTCGAACGTGTAGTGGGCGAGTGAGCCGGAGAGCCCGCCGGGCAAGAGCCCGTTGAAGATCTCGTCCGTGTAGCGGCGATCGCCGCGGCGAAGCAGAGGGGAGACGGGGGGCAGGCTGCCCTTGCCGCCGATTCGGGTGAGCCCACGGCTCTGCGCATAAGCGGTAAAGAAGTCGTTGGCCGCCTGGTTCGAAGCGATCAGGTAAACGACGAGAAGGGCCAGCAGGAGCACGACGACGGCGCCGCCTCCTCCGATCGCGATGCTGCCTCCGGCGGTCGCTCCGGCGATCAGCACGGTAATCGCGAGTACCCAGGTGATGCCGAGCACCCAGACGTTCTTGAAGAGCGAGCCGAAACGCTTGCCGCGGGTGGCGCTGGCGGAGACGGGTGGCAGTTCCTGCGCGGGCGCGTCCTCGACGAGGCCGCCCTCGGGGACGCCGGCTTCCGAGAGCTCCTCGGAGCCGGGCGGCGGCTCAGATGTGGGGGTCGCTTCGCTCATCGGGAGCGCCAGACTACAGCCGCGAGACGACGGCGGAGTCCTCCGAGGTGCAATTGCGGTTGCAGATTGCGGGGGTCAGGAGGACCGGTCGGTGCGTCGCAGGGCTGCGTCAAAACCCGCATTGCAAAGCCACAAACGGCGAATCTCAGGGCGGGGTAGCAGTTCCGTCCGACGGACCGTGTCCAATCCCGCGCACGCAAATGTGTTGCGAAGTGGGGCGTTGTGGGTTACTGTGGCGCTTCAAGTTGACCGAAGGCCGGGGCGGTGAGGCTCCTCCCACCTCATCGTCCCGGCCCCAAGTCGCTCCCACCACTTCGACAAAGGATCACCGAGACCTTGGCCTTCCGCGGACAGCATGAGCACAGTCTCGACGCGAAGGATCGCCTGACGATTCCGTCGAAGCTCCGCGCGCAGCTCGCCGAGGGCGTGGTCATCTCCGCCTCCTTCGACCCCTGTGTCGAGATTCATCCCGCATCCGGCTTCGCCGCATACGCCGCGAAGGTCGAGAGCGGCCTCAACCCGCTCGGCGAAAAGGCGCGCATGATCCGCCGGCGGATCCACTCGGGGGCGCAGGACGAGCAGCTCGATTCCGCGGGCCGCGTGAAGATCCCCAGGCACCTGATCAAGCACGGCGACCTTTCAGGCGCCTGCATGATCGTCGGCGCCGACACCCACCTCGAGGTTTGGAGCCCGGACCGCTGGTCCGAACAGGCCGCCGCCATGGATGCCGAGGCAGGTGCCGTCGCCGAAGAACTCGCGGCCGGTGATTGGCCGGCCCGCTGAGAATGGACACACTCACCTACATGCCCATCGAGCACGTCCCAGTCCTCGCAAACGAGCTTGTCGCCGTCACCGACCCGCAGCCCGGCAACGTGGCCGTCGACTGCACCTTCGGAGGCGGCGGGCACGCGCGCCTGTTCGCGGACCGGATCGGGCCGACGGGCCGCCTGATCGCGATCGACCGCGACCCGACGGCGCGCGAGCGCTTCGAGTCGCTCCAACCCGACCTTGCGTGCGAGGCCACCTTCAGCCACGGCGACTTCGCGGACGTCCTGCCCGCGCTCGCGGCCGAAGGCGTCGTCCCCGACATCGTCTACATGGACCTTGGCGTCTCTTCGATGCAGCTCGACGCCTGGGAGCGTGGGTTCTCCTACTCCTACGACGCGCCGCTTGACATGCGGATGGATCCCACGCAGACCCTTTCCGCGCGCGACGTGGTGAACGACTGGCCCGAGGATCGCCTGGCAGCGACCCTCAAAGAGCTCGGTGAAGAGCGCCACGCCCGCTCGATCGCGCGAGAGATCATCGCGCGGCGCCCGTTTGAGACCACCTCCGAGCTGGTGGACGCGATCCGCGACGCGGTGCCTGCGGCGTATCGCTTCGGGCGCGGACATCCCGCCAAGCGCACCTTCCAGGCGATCCGCATCGCCGTGAACGGCGAATTGGAGTCGGTCGATCGCGCGCTCCCGGCGGCTTGGGACCTCCTGCCCGTCGGCGGACGGCTGGCGGCAATCTCCTTCCACTCGCTCGAGGACAGGCGGGTGAAGAGGTTCCTCGCGGCGCTCGCAAAGGGCTGCGTGTGCCCGCCGGAGTTGCCGGTCTGCGTCTGCGGCCACGAGCCCGAGGCTGAGCTCCTGACGCGTCGCGCAGTTGCTCCTTCGGAGGCCGAGGCGGAAGCCAATCCGCGCTCTCGCTCGGCGCACCTGCGGGCCGCAACCAAGCTTTCCGCTGCAAATCCCGAAAAGGAAGGCACCGGCATAACGCCGAACTGAACCCGGATGGCCCAGGCAGCTACAGCCCCTGCGCGCAGAGCTCCGGCACGGTCGGGGGCTCCGCGACGCCGTCCCGCACGCGCCGCGACGGCTGCGGTCCGGCGACCGGTTGCCGTGCCTCGGGTGGCCGCGGCGCCCAGGGTCGGCTTTGCCGCGGCGGCCGTCGGCACGGTCACGACCATCGCCGATTCCGGCCTGGTCCTGGGCCTCACGCGGAGCCGACTTTGGATTGGCCTCCTCGGCTCGCTCCTGGTCGGCATCGTGGCCCTGAACGTCATGGCGCTTTCCTTCAATGCCGCGTCGTCCGAGACCGCAGGGCTGGCCGATGAGCTGCGCGAGGCCAACTCCGCGCTTCGGGCCGACATCGCGGACGGGCTTTCGAACGAACGGCTTCAGGAAGCCGCGGTTCGCATCGGCTTGGTCCCGCCCCAGGCAGCGTCGGTCCTGATGCTGACGCCGGGAGGAGCGGACGCCGCGGAGGCTGCGCGCCGTCTCGAGCGCGGAGACTTCACGCTCGGCTCCACATACGTCGCTCCGGTTCCCGAGGTGGTCGAGACCCCCGTGGTCGACCCGGCGGCCGCCACCACCGATCCGGCGGCGGCCCTGCCGGCCACAGACCCGGCGGTGACGACGGATGAGCCCGCGACAGCGACGACCGACGTGACGACACAGACGACGCCGCTCATCCAGGAGGGCGGCGGCGGAGTCACCCCGTGAGCCTGGTCGACCGACGCCTCGGCCTGCTCTTCGCCTGCTTCCTCCTTCTCTTCTCGATCGCTCTCATCCGGGCCGCATGGCTCCAGGCGGTCCAGGGTGGCGATCTCCGCGCAGACGCGCAGAGCCAGCAAACCGAGATGGTCGAGATCCCGGGAGTCCGGGGAACGATCGAAGACCGCACCGGCGACGATCTCGCTCTTTCGGAGGACGCGGCAAGCGTTTTCGCGACGCCGTACCAGGTCGAGAACGCGCCCCGCACGGCATCGAAGCTTGCCGAAGCGCTCGGGAAGGACGACTCGGAGATCCTAGAGCTGATCTCGAACCGCGAGTCGGGCTTCGAGTACCTGGCGCGCAAAGTTGACCTCTCGACCGCCGATGCGATCGAGGAGATGGCGCTTCCGGGAATCGGCCTTCTGCCCGACAGCCGGCGCGTCTATCCCGAGGGTGAGCTTGCCTCGCAGGTGATCGGCACCGTCGGGATCGACAACCAGGGTCTGACCGGGCTCGAGGCTGCGCAGGACGAGATCCTGGGCGGCGCGGACGGGGAGCGGCTCGTGACGTACGACGCCCTCGGCGCCGAGCTCGAGCGCTCGACCACCGATCCATCAGCCGCCGGCTCGGACCTAAAGCTCACGATTGACGCCTCAATTCAGGCCAAGACCGAGCTTGTGATCAAAAACATCGGCGAGGCCTCGCAGCCGCTCGGCGCCACCGCGATCGTCATGGATCCGCAGACTTCCGAGATCCTCGCGATGGCCAACTGGCCGAGCGTGGACCCCTACAACCTCGACGAGGCGGAGCCCAAGGACCTCACGAACATGGCCACGAGCTTCACCTACGAGCCTGGCTCCACCTTCAAGGCCTTCACCGTCGGCGCCTCGCTCGAGGAGGGCCTGATCACCCCGAAGACGCCGTTCAACCTGCCGCCGGTGCTCCAGGTGGCTGACCGGACCATCGAGGAATCCCACCCGCGCGGCTACGCGACGATGACCGTCGCGGACATCCTCGCCCAGTCCTCGAACGTCGGCGCAGTCACTATCGGTATGGAGCTCAACGAGAAGCGCGGCGACGACACGTTCGACGGGTGGATTCGGCAGTTCGGCTTCGGGACGCCGACGGGTATCGACTTCCCTGGCGAGGAGCAGGGCATCGTGCTCGAGCCGAAGGAGTACTCGGGATCGTCGATGGGCAACCTGCCGCTCGGCCAGGGCCTCTCGGTGACTCCCATCCAGATGGCGAACGCTTACGCGGCGATCGCAAACGGCGGCATCCTCCGCACGCCCAAGCTGGTCCTCTCGGAGAACGGGGAGGCGGTCCCCTCCGACGAGGGCGTTCGCGTCATGTCCGAGCAGAACGCCGCGCGCCTGCGCGAGATGCTCGAGGGCGTTCTGGAGGCTGGAGGAACCGCGTCCGCGGTGGAGGTGCCCGGGTACGTACTCGCCGGCAAGACGGGTACCGCCCAGAAGGTCGTGGACGGCCTGTATTCCGAGACCGACTACGTGGGCTCGTTCGTCGGCTTCGCTCCTGCCGAGGACCCGCGTCTCCTCGTCACCGTCGTCGTCGATTCGCCCACTGTGGGCAGCTATTACGGCGGCGACGTCGCCGCTCCAGCGTTCGGCGAGATCGCAAACTTCGCGTTGCCGTACCTGGACGTACCGCCCGACCGGTAGGTCGCAGCCGCACCGCCTCTTAGAATCGCCCGCGATGGAGCTCCGCGAGGTGCTGGAAGGCGTGCATGCCGAGATCGACGGCGACGGCGCCGTCCAGATCTCCGATCTCGCCTTGGACAACCGCAAGGCCGGACCCGGGACGCTCTTCTTCTGCGTGCCGGGCGCCACCGCCGACGGCCACGACTTCGCGTCGGCGGCCGTCGATGCGGGCGCTTCGGCGCTGGTAGTCGAGCGGCGGCTGGGGCTCGGGGTACCGGAAGCGCTGGTCGCGGACGCGCGCGGGGCGATGGCGCCGGCAGCAGTCAACTTCAACGGCGACCCGACGGCCGAGCTGCGCGTCGCGGGGATCACCGGCACGAACGGCAAGACGACCACCGCGTTCCTGGTCCGCCACATCCTCGAGCGGACGGGCACGCAGACCGGCCTGCTGGGAACGGTCAAGAGCGTCGTCGGCGGCGTCGAGGCCGAGGTCGAGCGGACGACCCCCGAGGCGATCGACCTGCAGGCCACGTTCCGCGCGATGCTCGATGCCGGCGACAGGGCCTGCGCGATGGAGGTTTCCTCGCACGCGCTGCGGCTCGGCAGGTCGAGCGGGATCACGTTCACGGTCGGTGTCTTCACGAACCTGACCCAGGACCACCTCGACTTCCACGACGACATGGAGGACTACTTCACGGCCAAGCGCATGCTGTTCGAGGGCGAGGGCAGGCCACCCGTCGCCGTAGTGAACGTCGACGACGCGTACGGGCGCCGCCTGGCCGGCGAGATCGCCGAGGCGTATGGCGACGGTCTGGTCACCTTCTCGGCATCGGGGAACGACGCGGTCCTGAAGGCCGTGGACGTCGAGTTCGACTCCGCCGGTTCGCGCTTCCTCGTCCAGGGACCGTTCGGGGAGGCGGCGGTCGCGATGCCGTTGCCCGGCGATTTCAACGTCGAGAACGCCCTCGCCGCGCTGGGTGCCGCCGCGGCCCTCGGCGCCGACGAGCACGAGGCGGCGCATGCGCTCGAGAACGCCGACCGCGTGCCGGGCAGGATGGAGCCGATCGACGTCGGGCAACCCTTCGCCGTCCTCGTGGACTACGCGCACACGCCGGACTCGCTCTTGAACGTGCTGGAGGCGGCGAGACGGCTCACGCCCGCTCCGGGCAAGGTCATCTGCGTATTCGGCTGCGGCGGCGACCGCGACCGCGACAAGCGCCCCCAGATGGGCGAGATCGCAGCGCGTCTGGCGGACGTGCCGGTCGTCACCTCTGACAACCCGCGCTCCGAAGACCCGGTTGCGATCGTCGCCGAGATCACCGCCGGCATGACCGGCCGCGACGACGTGCGCGTAGAAGTGGACCGCCGGGCCGCGATCCGCGGCGCCTTCGAGCTCGCCGCGGAGGGCGACACCGTCGTGATCGCCGGCAAGGGCCACGAGCAGGGTCAGGAGTTCGAGGGCGGGCGGAAGATCCCGTTCGACGACCGCGAGGTCGCGCGCGCCGAGCTCGAAGAGCTGGGCGCCGGGCGGGCTGCATGATCGACCTCGCGCCAGAGCGGATCGCCGATGCGGCCGGCCTCGATGTTCTCGCCGAGGGGCCGCAGGGCCGGCCCGAGCGCGCGGTCATCGACTCGCGCGAAGTGACGCTGGGGGACCTCTTCTTCGGGCTCCCCGGCGAACATGCCGACGGGGGCGAGTTCGCTTCAGGGGCGCTGGCGGACGGGGCCTGGGGAGTCGTTTGCCTGCCGCAGCACGCCAGGACGGCTGTGCGGGAGGGTCGCAACGGATGGGTGTTCTCCGCTTCCAACCCGCTTGCCGCGCTCCAGGCGCTCGCCCGCGAGTGGCGGTGGGAGCTCGAGCCGAAGGTGGTCGGCATCACCGGCTCGACCGGGAAGACGTCGGTCAAGGACATCGCGAAGACGCTCTTGCCGTTCCGCGTCCAGGCGAGCCCTGAGAACTACAACACCGAGATCGGCCTGCCGCTGGCGATCCTGGCGGCCCAGCCGGGCACGGAGGTCCTGGTGCTGGAGATGGCGATGCGCGGCGTCGGCCAGATCGCGGAGCTGTGCGAGATCGCGGAGCCCGACGTCGGCGTCATCACAAACGTCGGACCGGTCCACCTGGAGCTTCTCGGGACGATCGAGGCGATCGCCGAGGCGAAGGCAGAGATCTTGAAGGGCCTGGGACCCGATGGCAGGGCGATCGTGCCGGTCCAGGCCGAGGCGCTCGAACCTCACCTCGGTGACGCGCTGGATGTCCTCACATTCGGGCCTGGTGGCGACATCCACGCGGTCGAAACGTCGATCTCGGGGCGCTCGGCCGACGTCCGGGTGGGCACTCCCGCGGGCGAACAGCGCTTCGTATTGCCCTTCGCCGAGAGCTACAACGTTCAAAACGCGCTGGCCGCGATCGCGGTCGGCGTTTCGCTCGGCGCGGACCTGGGCGCGATGGCACGTCGGGCCGCAGACATAACCTTCTCGCGCCTCCGCGGTGAGCACCACGAGCTCGGCGGCGGCATCACGCTCGTGAACGACTGCTACAACGCCAACCCGATCTCGATGCACGCCGCGCTTGAAAGCCTGGCCGAGATGCCCGCCTCAGGCCGCAAGGTCGCCGTCCTGGGCGGCATGGCGGAGCTGGGCCCTGACGCCGCCAGGTACCACCGCGAGATCGGCTCCCTGGCTCGCGGCCTGGGGATCGCACCCGTGATCGGCGTCGGCGAGATGGCGCGTGACTACGCGCCCGACGAGTGGGCGGCCGATCCCGCAGCGGCGGTAGAGCTGGCTGACGATCTCCTCGCCGACGGCGACGTGATCCTGGTCAAGGGCTCGCGCTCCGTCGGCCTCGAACAATTCTCAGACGAGCTGATCGGCAGGCGCGCCGATGGCTGAGGCGGCGCTACAGGCAGCGGACCTGATCGACCGAGGCGAAGTCCTGATCGCCGGCATGGCGGCGATGCTGATCACGATCTTTCTGGGCCCGAAGTTCATCGACTTCCTGCGGATCAGGGAGTTCGGCCAGCACATCCGGGAGGAGGGCCCGCAGGAGCATCACGCGAAGGCGGGCACACCCACGATGGGCGGTCTCATCATCTTCGTCGGCATCTCGGTCCCGTTCCTCGTCTTGAGTGAGCGCGACACGGAGAGCCTGGCGGTGTTCGCCGTGGCGCTGGGTTGCGCGGGGATCGGGCTGGCGGACGACTGGATCAAGATCTCGAGGCGCCGCTCGCTCGGGCTCTCTGCCCGCTACAAGCTCCTGGCCCAGATCCTGCTCGCGGTTGCCCTCTTCTATGTGGGAACCGAGGAGATCGGCCTCGAGACGACGATCCAGTCGCGCGTGTTCGGCGGTGAGATCGACATCCCCGCAGTGCTCTACGTCGTCTTCATCTTCCTGGTCGTCGCGGGCTCGTCGAACGCGGTCAACCTGACCGACGGCCTCGACGGCTTGGCCGCTGGGTCGTGCGCAATCGTGTTCCTGGCATTCACCGCGATCACGATCACCTCGGGCCAAGAGGGCCTGGCGATCCTCTCGGCCTGCTTCGTCGGCGCCTCGGTCGGCTTCTTGTGGTTCAACGCGTTCCCGGCCTCGATATTCATGGGCGACACCGGCTCGCTCGGGCTGGGAGGCGCGATCGGCGCGCTTGCGGTCATGACCCAGACCGAGCTTCTCCTGATCATCCTGGGCGGCATCTTCGTGATCGAGGCGCTCTCGGTAGCGATCCAGGTCGTCTCGTTCAAGCTGACGCGCCGGCGCGTCTTCTTGATGGCGCCGGTCCACCACCACTTCGAGCTCCTGGCCTGGTCAGAGACCAAGATCATGCTGCGCTTCTGGATCGTCGCAGCGGTATGCGCCGGGATCGGCTACACGCTGTTCCAGAACTCAGTCGGCTAGCCCGTTTCACTCGCCCGGTGCCAGGCACGGTGCCTGGCACCGGGGCAGGGTGCCGGGCGTGCCTGGCGAATGAGCCTCCATGGCCACTTCGAGGGATCGACCGCCCCTGCCTCCCGGGCCATATCTGGTGGTTGGGCTCGCACGTTCGGGCCAGGCGGCGGCGCGTCTCCTGGCCGCGCGGGGCGAGAGGGTCGCCGGGGTCGATTCCGGCAAGCCCGATGGCGCGGAAAGGTTGCCCGAGGCCGGCGTCGAAGTCCACCTGGATGGTGATTTGGATGGATGGGTCGAGGGATCGGCCTGCGTGGTCAAGAGCCCGGGTGTCCCGCGGGAGGCTGACCCGATCCGCCGAGCACTCACGCTCGGCATCCCGGTCATCGGCGAGCTCGAGCTGGCGTGGCGCCTTGTCCCCAACCGCTTCGTTGCGGTGACCGGCACCAACGGCAAGACGACGGTCACCGAGCTTCTCGGTCACATCTGGCGTACCGCGGGCGAGCCCGTCGCGGTGGCGGGGAACGTGGGGACGCCGCTTGCCGCCCTCGTCGACGACCTCCGCCCGGAGGCGACCGTCGTGTGCGAGGCATCCAGCTTCCAGCTCGAGGACGCTTCGGCTTTCGCGCCGGAGCTGGCGATGCTCCTGAACGTCATGCCGGATCACATCGACCGTCACGGCACCTTCGAGCACTATCTGGACTCCAAGCTTCGTGTCTTCGCCTGCCAGGACGAGGACGACACGGCGATCGTCGATCGCACTGACCCGGTGGTCGGCCCGCTTGACCTGCCGGGCCAGGCGAACGAGATCGACGTCGCCGCGATGGACCCTGGATTCGAGCTCCGTGGCGCTTGGATGACCGGTCCACACAACCTTCTGAACGCGCGCTTCGCGGCGGCAGCGGCCCTGGCGATGGGGATCGACCAAGAGGCCGTCGAGCGTGGGATCGCGACCTTCCCCGGTGTTCCGCACCGGCTGGAGCGGATCGCCGAGATCGATGGCGTTGCCTACGTCAACGACTCCAAGGCCACGAACGTCGCCGCGGCGGTTGCGGCGCTGAGGTCCTTCAAAGGAAACGTCCACGCGATCATGGGCGGCTCGCTCAAGGGCGCCGACTTCACGCCCCTCGCGGGCCCCGTCTCCGAGCGCTGCGCCGCGGTGTACGTCACAGGCCCAGCTGCCGAGCCGATCGCCACGGTGCTCGAACCCACGGGAGTGCCGGTCAGCCGCTGCGCCAACTTACGCGAAGCAGTCGCCGAGGCTGCCCAAGCCGCATCCCCGGGCTCGACCGTCCTCCTGGCGCCCGCGTGCGCGAGCTTCGATGCCTACCGCGACTACGAGGCGCGCGGCGATCACTTCCGCGAACTGGTCCACGTGATCGAGGCGAGCCGGTGAGCGCTGACAAGTCAAAGGCCAAGGCAGTGCCGATCGAGTACTCGATGCTCCTCACGACGACGCTCTGCCTCTTGGCGCTTGGCGTCGTCATGGTCTTCTCGGCGAGCTCGACGACGTCACTTCTGGGCGACGCCGGCGACGGCGCCTACTACCTCAAGCGCACGGCGCTCTACGGGATCGTCGGCCTTCTGGCGCTCAAGTTCCTTGCGTCCGGTGGCGTGAAGGTCCTGCGGCCGCTGACGGTGCCGCTCATGGCCCTTTCGCTCTTCCTGCTGGTCGCCGTGATGATCCCGGGCGTTGGCATCGAGGTGAACGGCGCAAAGCGCTGGATCGGCGCCGGCCTCTTCCAGATCCAGCCGTCGGAGATCGCCAAGGTCGCGCTGATCCTTTACGGCGCCCAGCTCCTTGCCACCAGGCCGAAGATGACGCGCTCGATCGGAGAGATGGGACCGTTCCTTCTGGCCGTGGCGGTCATCTCGATCCTGGTCGTGCTCGAGCCGGACCTTGGGACCGCGATGGTCGCGTGCTTTGCCGCCGCGGCGATGCTGGTCGCGGCAGGTGCCCGGATCCGGGACCTGGCGATCCTGGCGGGAGCGATCGGCGTGGTGATCGTGCTTGCGGTGATGATCGAGCCGTACCGGATGGAGCGCATCACCGGCTTTTTGAGCCCGGGCTCAGACCCGTCGGGCTCCGGCTTCCAGGCAAACCAGGCGCAGATCGCTCTCGGATCCGGCGGGCTCTTCGGAGTCGGGCTGGGGGAGAGCCTTCAGAAGGCTTTCTACCTGCCCGAGGCGCACACGGACATGATCGCCGCGGTGATCGGCGAGGAGCTCGGCCTGGTTGGCATCGCGATGATCATCGGCCTCTTCAGCCTCTTTGGGTACGCCGGGCTTCAGACCGCGCGCAAGGCTCGCGACCCGTACGCCAAGCTGCTCGCCGCCGGCCTCACCTCGCTCATCGTGGTCCAGGCAGTGATCAACCTCTTCGCCGTGCTGGGGCTGGCTCCGCTGACCGGAGTTCCACTCCCATTCGTGTCCTACGGAAACTCGAGCCTGCTCACGATGCTTGCCGCCGTTGGCGTGCTCCTGAACATCGCGCGTGCGCCCAATGCGAAACTCCGCGTCGTCAATGGCGAACGAACAGCCCAGAGTCGTAGTAGCCGCGGGCGGCACAGCCGGCCACGTAGTGCCCGCGCTGGCAGTCGCCGACGCGCTACGGGATAGGGGCGCCCTCGTCACCTTCGCCGGCACGGCGGAGCGGACCGAGGCGACGCTGGTGCCCGAAGCCGGGTACGAGATCGACCACCTGCGCGTGCGGGGCATCGACCGCTCGAAGCCCGTCCAGGCCGCGGGCGCGCTTGCGCTTGCGGCGCGAGCCGTGCCTGCCGCCCGCCGCATCTTGCAAACGCGCGAGGCCGATGCCGTCCTCGGCGGCGGTGGCTACGTGGCGGGCCCGGTCGGGATCGCCGCGGCGCGCCTTGGCCTGCCGCTGATCATCACCGAGGCCGATCGCCACCTGGGCCTCACGAACCGCCTGCTCGCGCGCCGCGCCCGCCGGGTCTGCCTTGCCTTCGCGATCCCTGGGCTCGAGGGCGAGCGCTACCTCGTGACGGGGAGACCCGTTCCGCGGGCGGTTGTCGAAGCCGATCGCGGGACCGCGCGGCGCAGGTTCGGCCTTGACGAAAGCGAGCGCTGCCTTCTCGTCTTCGGTGGCAGCCAGGGCGCCCTCTCCATCAACACCGCAGTGCTCGACGGCCTTCTCGAGCCCGACCCGGGGTTCCACGTCCTTCACGTGACCGGGACCCGTGACCACGAGATGGTCGCGAGCCGGGTCTTAGCGGCAGGCGCGCAGGAGCGCTTCACCGTCCTCGAGTACGTGAAGGACCTCGGCGACGTCCTGGCCGCCTCCGATCTGGTGCTGGCGCGCTCCGGCGCATCAGTCTTCGAGCTCGCCGCGGCCGGCCGGCCGGCGATCCTGGTGCCGTATCCGTACGCCACCGGCCGCCACCAGCATGCGAACGCCGAGTGGATGGCGGGCGCGGGCGCGGCGCTTGTCGTCGAGGACTCAGAGCTCGACGGTGAGCGCGTCCGCGGGACAGCTGGCGAGTTGATCTCGGACGGCGAGAGCCTGCGGAGGATGGGTGAGGCCTCGGCCGGCCTGGCGATGCCCGACGCAGCCGAGCGCGTGGCGTCCGAAGTACTGGCCTCGATCGGAGCCGAGCGATGAGCCGGCAGGCTTGGGCGGAGCGGAAGCTCCACTTCATCGCGATCGGCGGGGCGGGCATGAGCGGGCTTGCGCTTGTCGCCCACCGGCTGGGGGCGAGTGTGACGGGCTCCGACCGCTCGGAGTCCAGCTATCTCGATCGACTTCGTGCGGCCGGCCTCGAGCCCGTCGTGGGCCATGACGCCGACCTGGTGCCGCCGGACGCCGAGGTCGTCGTCTCGACCGCGATCGGCCCCGACAATCCCGAGCTGGCCCGCGCCCGTGAGCGTGGCCAGCGCGAGGTGCATCGTGGCGCGCTCCTGGCGGAGCTCTGCGCCGAAGGGCGTCTGATCGCCGTCGCTGGAACGCACGGCAAGACAACCACGACGGGGATGATCGTCCACGCGCTCAGGGCGCTGGGAGAGGATCCGACGTTCTTCATCGGTGGCGAGCTGCCAGGCGCGGGGGAGGGTGGTGAGCCAGCCAACGCTGGGCTTGGCACGGGCGAGTGGATCGTGGCCGAGGCGGATGAGTCCGACGGCAGCTTCCTCGAGCTTCGGCCCGAGGTGGCGGTCGTTACCAACGTCGAGCTCGATCACCATGCGCGCTGGAGCTCCCGCGCAGAGCTCTTCAGGGCTTTCACGGAGTTCGCCGCACCGGCGGCCGGCGTTGTGAGAGGAGACGATCCTGCGCTCGACGCAGTCGCCCCGCAGGGAGCGAAGTCGGTCTCGTTCACGGAGACGGAGCCGGGGCCTGCCGCGCTCGCGCTCAGCGTCCCGGGCCGCCACAACGCGCTGAACGCCCGTGCCGCGCTGGCAGCGATCGGGCTTGCCGGCTTGGATTCAGACGGCGCTGCCGCGGCGCTTGAGAGCTTCCCCGGCATGCTCCGCCGCCAGGAGCGGAAGGGCGAGCGCTCCGGCGCCGCCGTATACGACGACTACGCCCATCACCCGACCGAGGTGCGCGCGACGCTTTCGGCGCTCCGCGAGCTTCGGCCGGAGCGCCTGATCGCGGTCTTCCAGCCGCATCTCTACTCCCGGACCAAGGCGCTTGCCTCCGATTTCGGCGCGGCACTGGCTGCCGCCGACGAGGTGGGCGTGCTTGACGTGTACGCGGCGCGCGAGGAGCCGGTCGGGCAGCTTGAGGGCGTGAGCGGCCTCATGGTCGCCCGCGCGGCGGCGGACCATGGCGATGGCAAGCGCGTGATGTGGCTGGGCGACCGCGAGACGGCAGCGCGCGTGCTGGCGCCGCGCCTTCGCGAAGGCGACCTCCTGGTGACCATCGGCGCCGGAGACATCTTCAAGCTGGCCGACGAGTTGGTCGGATGAACGCCGAGAAGGACTTCCCGCTTGCGCGGTTGACCACCGTTCGCGCGGGCGGAAACGCCGAGCTTTTCGCACGGCCTTCGACCGAGGACGAGCTGGTCGAGCTGCTCGCGTTGGCGGCGAAGGAAGGACATGCCGTCGAAGTGGTGGGCTCCGGCTCGAACCTTCTGGTCGCCGACGGCGGCGTGCGCGGCCTGGTGCTGAAGCTCGACGGCGAGTTCACGGACCTCGAGCGGGATGGGACGCATGTCCTTTGCGGCGGCGGGGTGCGCCTGCCGTCCGCTGCGGCCAAGGTGGCGCGCTGGGGCCTCACCGGTCTCGAGTTCGGGATCAACATCCCGGGCACGGTCGGCGGCGCCGTCAGGATGAACGCGAACGCGTACGGAGGCGAGCTTGCGGCCGTTCTCGAGTGGGTCAACGTCTGCGGACCCGAGGGGGTGGACCGTCGCACTCCTGGCGATCTCGGCTTTGAGTACCGGAAGTCGAATCTTCAAACGGGCGAAGTCGTCTCGCGCGCGTCGTTCGCGCTGGCCGGCGCGGACCCCGATGCGGTCAAGGCGACGCTTGCCGGGATGCGGGAGAAGCGCCGCGAAGCGCAGCCCTCGGGGATCAAGACCTTCGGCTCGACCTTCAAGAACCCTGACGACGCGCGCGCCGACGGGCTCAGCGCCGGGATGCTGCTCGATGCCGTGGGCGCCCGGGGGCTCCAGATCGGCGGCGCCCGCTTCTCCCCGAAGCATGCGAACTTCGTCGAGAACACGGGTGCCGCAACGACCGCTGACATCCTCGCCCTGATGGCCGAAGGCCGCCGGCTCGTCCACGAGCGCTACGGAGTGGTCCTGGAGCCGGAAGTCCAGATCCTCGGCGAACCCGAGTGGCCCGAAGGCTGGGATCTGGGCCCATAACGACCACGAACGTCCCGCGCCATCCCACATAGGTCCTGGTGTGGGACGTTCGTCGCGGTTTGCGTGGGCAGGAGAGGCCCGCTCGCCCGCGAATTGAGGGCGAATGGCCTCATCTCGCTCTTCGACTCCCCCGAGCCGCCGCCGCGCGCAAAAGGCCGGCGGAGCGAAGACATCGCCGAGGAAGCGGGCCGGCACGGTCCACAAGCCTCCGCCTAAGAAGAAGCCAGTCGCCAAGAAGGCACCGACCAAGGCCAAGCCCAAGCCGAAGCAGCAAGCGCGGGGTCTGCCCCCGAAATCGAAGCGAAAGCCAACGCTTCGGACCTCGAGGGGTCTGACCCCACCGGCGTCGCGTGTCCAGCTGGTCTCGCGGGCCATCACCATCGCTTTCGTGGTTGGGACCATCACGCTCGGACTCGCCGCGGCCTACTGGTTCTGGTTTCGCGACTCGTCCTTCGTGGCGGTCGAGAAGGTGACGGTCGACGGAATCGAGGGTCCGGAGACAGGTGCGGTCACCGCGGCGCTCTCGCGCACCGCGGAGAAGATGACGACGCTGAACGTTGACGACTCTGAGCTCGCGGCGGCGGTCTCACGATTCCCGACAGTCGTGGCGATCCAATCCGACCCCGACTTTCCGCACGGCCTGACGATTCAAGTCACGGATCGCCCCCCTGTCCTGACTGCCTCGGATGGCGGGCCGCCTGTCCCGATTGCCGCCGACGGCACGCTGCTGAACGGTGTAGATACCGAGGCGGGGCTTCCGGCGATCCAGGTCGAGTCCCTGCCGCTCAAGGGCAAACTCGAGGGCGAACCGCTTGCGCTGGCGCAAGTGGCCGGCGCGGCACCGGAGCCGCTGCGTCCCCTGATCGAGGGGCTCGTCGTGAGCGAAGGTGACGGGATCCAGGTCACCTTGGAGGGCGGGATCCCCGTGAAGTTCGGCGATCCGGGCGCGACCGAGGAAAAGTGGGCCGCGGTTGCCGCCATCCTGGCCAACCCTCAGGTCAAGACCTTGACCCATCTCGACGTCCGCGTTCCGGGGCGGCCGTCGATTGGCGGCGCGGCACCGGCGTTGAAGGGCCCGTAACGCCTCGAATTGCCCACGACGGTGCGGGATGCGCGCCCTACGATCAACTCTCAACCCAGGCCTGAGGGTTTCAAGCCGAGCTTCAACCCTCAACTCCTCCTCAAGGGTTGACCTCTTGCACGATTCTGTGCCAATCCACGTTCCGTGCGTTGACAGGCTTTACTCGATGTCGTACCGTCGCCCTTAAGTCGAGGCATCCCTCCAAGCGAAACGCTCTAGTATTGGTTCAGCCTCGGACGGAACAAGAACTTACACCGAGCCAATTAATGAGCACCGGGAGACAGCGAAAAGACCATGGTTGAGTCCTCTTACCTGGCAGTAATCAAGGTGGTCGGCGCCGGCGGCGGCGGCACCAACGCCGTCTCGCGGATGGTGGACGCAGGCCTAAAGGGCGTGGAGTTCATCGCCATCAACACCGACGTGCAGGCCCTTCAGTCCTGTGACGCGGACATCAAGCTTTCGATCGGCCACAACCTCACCAAGGGTCTCGGCGCGGGCGCCAACCCCGATGTGGGAGCGGGCGCTGCGGCCGAGTCGCGCGACGAGGTAAAAGAGGCGCTCAAGGGTGCCGACATGGTTTTCGTGACGGCAGGCGAGGGTGGCGGTACCGGCACGGGCTCCGCTCCCGTGATCGCCGAGATCGCGAAGGAGGAGATCGGCGCGTTGACCGTCGGCGTTGTCACCAAGCCATTCGAGTTCGAGGGCAACAAGCGGATGCAGCAGGCGATGGAGGGCATCGACGAGCTTCGCGCCAACGTCGACACGCTGATCATCGTGCCGAACCAGAAGCTGCTCGAGATCGTGGAGCGCCGGACGACGGTCCAAGAGGCCTTCCGCATGGCCGACGACATCCTGCGCCAGGGTGTCCAGGGCATCACCGACCTGATCACGACCCCCGGTCAGATCAACCTCGACTTCGCCGACGTTCGGACGATCATGTCCAACGCCGGCTCGGCGATGATGGGCATCGGCGTCTCGACCGGCGAGAACCGCGCCACCGAAGCTGCCACGCAGGCGATCTCGTCGCCGCTCATGGAGCAGCCGATCCAGGGTGCGACCGGGATGCTCTTGAACATCACCGGCGGCAAGGAACTGAACCTCCACGAGGTCAACGAGGCGGCGAACATCGCCGTCGAGCAGGCCGACTCCGGCGCGAACGTGATCTTCGGCACCGTGATCGACCCGTCGATGGGCGATGAGGTCCGCGTCACCGTGATCGCGACCGGCTTCGAAGGGACCGAGACGCGTGCGCGCGAGCCGCGCCGCGTCCGCGAGCGCGGCGTCCGCCGCTCGGTCAACTCCCTCGGCGACCGCGAGCGCCGCGACCTCACGGTCGGCGACGGGGACATCGACGTCCCCGACTTTCTGCGCGATTGACCAGCGCCTGATTTGGGGTCAGACCCCAAGGATCGCTGCGTACGTCGAAATCGTTGCGTTAGAGGGGTCAGACCCCGCGCTCGGTTGTCAATAGCCTGCGCGGCGTGAGCGAGCTTCGCCGCACGCCCCTGTTCGACGCCCACGAGGCGGCCGGTGCGCGGCTGGTGCCGTTCGCCGGGTGGGAGATGCCCGTTCAGTACGAAGGAGTCGGCCCTGAGCATCTGGCCGTGCGCTCTGGGAGCGGCGTCTTCGACGTCTCGCACATGGGCGAGGTTGAGACCTCGGGGCCTGGCGCGGCGGACCTGCTCCAGCGCGTGCTCTCTAACGACGTCTCGAAGATCGACGTCGGCGGCGCTCAGTACTCGGTGCTCTGCCGTGAGGACGGCGGCGTCCTGGACGACCTCTTCACCTACCGCCTCGCGGACGATCGCTACCTGACCGTCACAAACGCATCGAACCACCAGAGGGACTTCGACTGGCTCTCAGATCACGCCGCCGACTTCGACTGCGAGGTCACCGACAAGCTCGCGGACTGGGCCATGCTCGCCGTGCAGGGGCCTGAGGCGCGCGGCATCGTGGAAGGTCTGGCGACGGGGGAGCTCCCAGCGCGCTTTCGCACGACCACGATCGATGTCGCCGGCGGCGTGTGCCTCGTCTGCGGCACCGGCTACACGGGCGAGGATGGGGTTGAGATCCTGTGCCCGCCGGACCACGCCGTGGCGCTATGGGACGCGCTGGTCGCCGCGGGCGCAAAGCCCGCCGGGCTGGGCGCGCGCGACACGCTTCGCATGGAGGTCTGCTTTCACCTCTACGGAAACGACCTCTCCGAGGACCGCAATCCGATCGAGGCTGGGCTCGGATGGTGCTGCAAGGAGGAGACGGGCTTTATCGGCTCCGAGAAGATCGCTGAAGCACGCGCATCGGGCACGTCCCAGAAGCTGGCGCCGTTCGTCCTGCCCGATCGCGGGATCGCGCGTCAGGGCAATCCCGTGATCGACATCGACGGCGAGACGGTGGGCGAGGTCACGAGCGGAACCCACTCGCCATCGCTCGGCCAGGGCATCGGCATGGCGTACGTCCGCGCCGATCTGACGGAGCCCGGCACCGCGCTCGAGATCGACGTGCGGGGCAAGCATCGCGCTGCCCGCATAGAGTCACGCCCGCTGTACGACCCCAACGCGTAAGGAGACCATGGCCGCCGAGGAGAGCTACCCCGAAGACCTGAAGTACCACGCCGAGCACGACTGGGCCCGGATCGACGGCGACGTCGCCACCTTCGGGATCACCTGGTACGCGCAGAATTCGCTCGGCGAGGTCGTGTTCTACGAGCCGCCCGAGATCGGCGCCACGGTGTCCAAGGACGAGGTGTACGCCGAGGTCGAATCGGTCAAGGCCGTCTCCGATGTGTACGCGCCCCTCTCCGGCGAGGTCGTCGAGGTAAACGACGCGGCGGGCGAGAACCCCGAGGTCCTGAACGAGGATCCCTACGGCGACGGCTGGCTCGCGAAGGTGAAGCTCTCCGACCCGTCAGAGGTCGACGACCTCATGGACGCGGCGACCTACAAGGACTCGCTCTAGCGAGCCGGGAGCCGTTCGGTCACCGCGTGAGGGTGATCGTCGGCATCGGGTACGTCTCGTCATAGAAGACGGTTTCGGCCGGCTCGTCCCCACCCGACGGGACGCCGGTCGCGTCCAGGACCGCCGACCCGGATCCACTCGGAGCCGAGCACTGCACGGACAGTGGATCGAGGGTGATGGGCCCTCCGAACGGACCATTGATGGCAGTGATGTGGATGGACTCGCCGAAGCTGACTGGGCCAATCGAGATCGGCGGGTACGAGTTCGCGAAGCCGTCGAGGTCGGTGTAACGCCGTTCTCCCTCGACGTCGACCGTCAGGTCGTCGTCGACGTCCACGTTCGTCGAGCCGTCACCGCCGCTGCCGTCGAAGAGCGTGACCTCGTCGCAGTCGCGGATCAGGGCGTCCGCGCTCTTTTTCGACTTCGCCGCTTTGCAGAGGTGGTTGTGGTTCTGGCTCGACTTGAGCACCCGCTTGGCGACCTTCGCGTAATAGTCGCCGTTCTCGCGAGGGACGTCTTCGATCACCCAGCCACCGGCGCCATTCGAGGTCGTCTTTCCAAAGTTGCCTTTTTCGCCGCGGCGAAGCAGCGAGACCTTGCGCTTCCCGGTGCACGAGTCCGACGAGTCGACCACGCCGCCGAAATCGTCCCCGGTCCGGCTGATGCTCACGCTGGAAGACGTCTTGTCCGTGTGGGCAGCAGCGATCGAGGGCGCGAGCATTCCCGCGCACATCAGTGCCAGCGCCGCCAGTCGGACCCCTGTCCTCATCGCTTGCAAACGATAGGCATCGGGCAGGAGGCTGTCAAGAAAAGTCGGGATGCGCAATGAGTCAGTCGATAATCGGGACGGGCTCGCACTCGCCCTGGAGCGAGTCCTCGAGATTGCGCCGGTCCTGCTCTGGCATGTCCTCGGCCGACGTGCCGTCCTCCACGGATTCGATGCCGGCGGCGCTCAGGTTGACCTGCGCACAGTGCGGGCGCAGATCCATCGTCGAGATCTGCGGATCGAGGACCAGGAGGACGAGCTTGCCTTCTTCGAGCCGGGCCGCGCACGGTGTGATCGAGCCTCCACTCGCGTAGACCATCCGGACCGTGTCCGGCTCGGGCCCCGGGCCTTGGACGGCGTACGGGACCTCGGTCACTCCCTCGTCCTGGCACTGCTGAGACACCTCCGCCGGTTCCGTCTCCTGCGTCGAGGACGTCTGGCCGCCGCTCCCGTACCCACCGCTGCCTCCGGGTCCGCCGTCGCTGCCGCCGTCCTCATCGCCGCAGCCTGTCATCAGGAGTAACGCGCCGACCGCAAAAACCGCAAACCCGACCGGCCCCGTGGAGATCATCCGCATATTCAAGCGCAGGCGCGCCGAACGCCGCTCTAAGCTCAAAAGCGATGTCTCGCTACACGTCAGCGACCGATGCCGATCGGGCAGCGATGCTCGCGGAGATCGGCGCTGAGTCGGCTGAGGAGCTCTTCGAGCAAATCCCCGCCGACGTCCGCCTGGACCGGGCCTTGGAACTGCCGGGCGGGATGTCCGAGCAGGACGTCTTCGAGCATCTGCGCGGGTTGGCGGCGCGGAATGCCGACGCGGATTCCGAGCTCTGCTTCCTCGGCGCCGGCATGTATGACCACTACGTGCCCGCGCTGGTCGACGCGATCCTCTCGCGCTCGGAGTTCCTGACCCCTTACACGCCGTACCAGCCTGAGGTCTCTCAGGGCGGCCTGCAGGCGATGTTCGAGTTCCAGACGTGCATGTCGGAGCTGACGGCGCTGCCCGTCTCCAACGCGTCGATGTACGAGGGGCCTTCCTCGGTCGCCTCGGCGGCGTACCTGGCGCTGGGCGCGAAGAAGGGACGCCGAAAGCTCGTTATCTCCCGCGGCCTCCACCCGCACAGCCGCGAGACTTTGGACACGTATGCCCGCGGCTACGGCGCCGAGATCGCCGAGGTGGGAATCGAGAACGGCCTGACCAGCGCGGATCAGCTCGCCTCGGCCCTCGACGACGACACCGCCGCTGTCTTCGTCCAAAACCCGAACTTCCTGGGCGGCGTCGAGGACCTCACTGCGCTCGCCGCGGCTGCACACGATGCGGGCGCGATGGCGATCGCCTCGGTGGACCCGATGACGCTCGGCGTGTTGCGTCCGCCCGGTGAGTGCGGGATCGACGTGGCGGTGGGGGAGGGGCAGCCACTCGGCGGGCGCCTCGACTTCGGCGGCCCTTCGTTCGGCTTCTTCTGCGCGACCGAGGAGCACATTCGCCGCATGCCGGGCCGGATCGCCGGCGAGACCACCGACGTCGACGGCAGGCGCGGCTTCGTCCTTGCGCTCCAGACGCGTGAGCAGCACATCCGCCGCGAGAAGGCGACCCACAACATCTGCACGTCGCAGGCGCTGATCGCTCTCGGCGGCGTCCTTCACCTGGTCTGGCTTGGAAAGCGCGGCCTGGTGGAGCTCGGCGAGCTCATGGTCCGCCGCACCGCCTACGCGCGGGAGACGCTGGCTGCGATCGACGGTGTAAAGCTCCTCCACGACGCGCCCGTCGCTCGCGAGTTCGCGGTCGCGCTCGACGCTCCCGTGCAAGATGTGCTCGACCGTTGCGCGGACGACGGCATCGCCGCCGGGTATCCGCTCGGCCGCGACTACCCCGAGTACGAGGGCGGCCTCCTGATCGCGTTGACTGAGCGCCGCACGAAGGCCGACATCGACCGCCTCGCGGCGTCTCTAGCCAAGGCGCTCGAGCAGGTGTCCGGCATCGGGCATCAGGCGGAGGTCACTGCGTGAAGCCGCCGCGTACAGCCGAGGTTCCAACGCCGATGCAGCGCGATCACGCGCGGACGATCTTCGAGCGCTCCGTCGAGGGCAGGCGCGCGGCCGTGAAGCCCGAGTACGACGTCCCCGAGACTCCGCTCGCCGAGCTGATTCCCGAAAGCCTTTTGCGCGAGAGGCCCGCTGAGCTCCCCGAGGTCTCAGAGCCCGAGATCGTCCGCCATTACAACCGCATCTCGCGGCGCAACTTCGACCTCGACACCGGCCCATACCCGCTCGGCTCGTGCACGATGAAGCACAACCCGCGCCTGAACGAGAAGGTCGCGGCGCTCCCTGGCCACGCTCGCCTCCACCCGGCGCAAGACCCGAAGCGCGCGCAGGGTGCGCTCGAGCTGATGTGGAACCTGGAGCGCTCGCTCTCCGAGCTGACCGGCCTGCCGCATGTCTCGCTTCAGCCATCGGCCGGATCCCATGGCGAGCTCGCCGGCCTTCTGCTGACTCGCGCCTACCACGAGGACCGCGGCCAGGAGCGGACGAAGGTGCTCACCCCCGACACCGCGCACGGCACCAACCCGGCGACGGTGACGATGGCCGGCTATGAGGTCGTGAAGGTCGCGACGAACCCGGACGGGGGCGTCGACATCGACGACTTGCGCGCCAAGGCGGACGAGAGCGTCGCCTGCCTCATGCTCACCAACCCGAACACGCTCGGCATCTTCGATCGCAACATCCGCGAGATGGCGAAGATCGTCCACGACGTCGGCGGCACCCTCTACTACGACGGCGCCAACCTGAACGCGGTAATGGGATGGTCCCGCCCGGGCGACATGGGCTTCGACATCGTCCACTTGAACCTCCACAAGTCGTTCTCGCAGCCGCACGGGGGAGGAGGGCCGGGCGCCGGGCCAATTGCGGTCTCCGATCGCATCGCGCCGTTCCTGCCGGTGCCGCGGATTGTCCGGTCAGAGAGCGACAACGGCGCCGGCCCCAGCTTCGACCTCGAGCACTCGGCCGAGAAGTCAATCGGGCGCATGCGCGGCTTCCAGGGCAACTTCGGCGTCTTCGTCCGCTCCTACGCCTACATCCGCTCGCTGGGCGGCGACGGCCTCAAGGAGGCGTCAGAAACGGCGGTCCTGAATGCCAATTACCTCTTGAGCAAGCTTGCGAAGGGGCGTGCCGGCAAACATCTGCCGCTCGCGTTCGGCGAGCGCTGCATGCACGAGTTCGTCCTCACCGGCGATCCAGCCAGGCGCGAGCTCAAGGTGAAGACGCTCGACATCGCCAAGCGCCTCCTCGACTACGGCTTCCACCCGCCGACGATTTACTTCCCGCTCCTTGTCGATGAGGCGCTGATGTTCGAGCCGACCGAGACGGAAACGCGCGAGTCGCTCGACGAGCTCGCCGAGGCGATCGACTCGATCCTGGCCGAGGCCGAGGAGGATCCGGAGATCCTCACGCAGGCGCCCTTCACGACGCCGGTCCGTCGTCTTAACGAAGCGGCCGCGAGCCGCAACCCGGTCGTCCGCCAGCCGCTCTAGCTAGCCGGAGCCAAGTGACTTGTGCGGCGATTCGTCGAACTTGCAGACCACGCTGGCCTTCGACTTCCTTCGGTCACGCGTGTGAAGTAGTCGCCGGCGAATCCCGTCCCCGGGCAACTCCGATCCGATACTTACCGGTCGCGATTCGTCTGAGTCGGTGGCGAAGGCAATATCGGCCTCGCCCTCGCCGTAGAGATCGGACGCGTCCGGTCGCGCTCGCACTTGTTCAGGTCTGACTTGACCTCGCCCTCGTGGATGAACATGACGTCATCTTTATCGAATGAGTTCTTGTAAGTGATCTTGCTGGCTCGACCTTCTGCGTTCCCGGCGCCAACGGCGAGCGGGGCGCAGGACGAGCAGAACTGCGACGATGGTGAGGAGAAAGCGTGATGGGGCCATGCCCACCACGCTATCGATCACTATGCCGCGCGGCTGGCGCTCAGCGGCCTTGACGCGAGCGGCGCCGCGGGGCGATCGGGGCCCGGCGAGCTGCGCGAACCGCGACGGCGCGGATCTTCAGCATCTGGACCAGTTCCGCCGTGCGGTGGAAGGGGTCGGCGATGACGCTGCCGTCCTCGAGAGAGATGGCCGCGCGAACGTCGGACCCAACCTTTGCGACCAGGAGCGCACCCTCGGGAAGCTCGTGCGTGTCGCGGCCGGCGACACGGGCCATCTCCCG
Source organism: uncultured bacterium (assembly GCA_963786495.1). Lineage (GTDB taxonomy): Bacteria > Actinomycetota > Thermoleophilia > Solirubrobacterales > 70-9 > JALZKA01. The sequence goes on from CAWAZL010000004.1 coordinate 246,441, forward strand.
CATGTCCTCGGCGCGAGCGGTGCGGATTGTGATCTCAGCTGAATCAGTGTGTGTGACGTTCGACATGACCATCTCCTACTCTTTGTGTGGTTCAAAGTCCTTCGTTTGAGCTTTGTATGCTTGACAAAGCCCAAGATAGCGCATACACTCGCAAACGCAATGTCCTACAAGAACCAATTGAATGAGCTACGAGAGCGCCGAGAGCGGCGAGGCGCGAGACAACCGCTCAGGCGTGACCCAGACGATCGTCGAGATCTTCGAAGGGGCCATCACGGCCGGGGAGTTGGGGCCCGGGGCAAAGCTGCCGCCGACCCGGCAGCTCGCCGAGATGACCGGCGTCAACCATCTGACGGCGGCACGTGCGTACCGCCAGCTTGCCGAGCGCGGGCTCGTGAGCTCCAAGGTCGGCTCGGGCACCTTCGTCCGCTCCGCGGCGGCCGCGCTTCCGGGGTCTGCGCGCGTCAAGGACTCGATCGCCTGGCAGCGCTACGTCCTGCCTGAGTTCGAGGAGACCTACGGCGACCGCGTCCTTGCCGAGATGCACTCCCACGTCCAGACCGAGGGTCTGATCCCGCTTTCCGTTGGCTACCCGTCGGAGCGGATCTTCCCGATCGAGGACATGCGCGCTGCAACCGCCGAGGTGATGGCGTCCCAGGCTGAGCGGGCGTTCCAGTACTCGGACGTGCGTGGCACCCCGGAGTTGGCGGAGCAGGTAGCCGCGCTCTCGGCGGCCCGCGGCGAGGACGAGGACACAGAAGACATCGTGATCACGAGCGGCGCCACGCAGGGCCTGTCGCTCGCCATGCGGGCGATCCTGACGCCGGGGGACGTCGTTGCCTGCGAGGACCCGTCCTTCATGTCAGTGATCCGAGCGATTCGCGCCGCCGGCGCGAAGGTCCAGCCTGTGCCGACTGACGCGGATGGCCTGGACGTCGACGCGCTCGAGGCGCTCGTCGCCCGCACCGAGATCCGCGCGCTGGCGATTCAGCCGCGCCTTCACAACCCCACGGGCCGCGATCTCTCTCCAGAGCGCCGCGAGCGTCTGCTCGAGCTGGCGCGCCGCCACGGGTTCTTTCTCGTCGAGGACGGGATCTACGGGGAGCTGCGCTTCGACGGCGATGAGCGCCCGTCGCTTCGTGCCGACGCGCCTGCTCACGCGATCTACACGGACTCGCTCTCAAAGACGGTGGGCGGTGGCCTTCGCGCCGGCTGGGTGATCGCGTCGGGCCCGGTGCTCGACCGGATCGTCGCCGAGAAGCGCTCGGACGACATCCACACGCCGTCCTGAGCCAGCTCGTCGCCGCCGAGTACCTCGCGCAGGGCCATTACCCGGCACAGCTCGAGCGCGCACGCGAGCACTACAGGCGCGGACGCGAGGCCATGGAGGAGTCGATCCAGCGTCACCTTGGCGGCATCGCGCACTACCTCGAGCCGCTTGGGGGCGGCCATATCTGGGTGACGCTCGACAGCCCCGTCTCCGAGCGCGACCTCGTCGACGAGGCCTGGCGCCAGGGCGTCGCCTACGCCCCGGGCGGCGCCATGAGCGTCGGGCGGACCCAGGACCTCTGCCTGAGGCTCTCGTACTGCTACCTCGAACCCGAGGAGATGGACGAAGGCGTCCGCCGCCTTGCGTCCGCACTGGCCGCCCTCAGCACCCGCACGTCGAGACGAGCCGCCGCGCCTGTGTGAACCTGGTGCCTGGCACCGTGCCTGGCACGAGGCGGGTCCCTTCGCGCGCCCGCGCGCTTGGGTGCCTGGCACCTCCCGCCCCGGTACCTGAGCCTTGCTTGTTGCCCACAGTTTGCTCACACTTCGCTAACATGTTGCGGCGATGCCGTCGGGACCCGCCTCCTCTTTCCTTCCGAACGCTCGTGCCTGCATGCTCGCTTGCGTGCTCGCGCTTGCCGCTCTCGTCGCCCTCGGTGGAACGCCTGCGCAGGCGATGAAGAGCGTGAAGGTCGGCAAAAACGTCTGCAAGACGACCGGCGGCGGCAAGTTCGTGCGCGTCCCGGGCGCTCACGGCACCCGGATCGACAAGAGACTCTTGAAGGACGTGCGCTGGATGATGCGGAAGTACGACCTCGCTCTCGGCGACGGCTACGCACCGACGGGCCACGCCGCGGCCGGAGAGCATCCGATCGGCCTCGCCCTCGACATCTATGCGGGGAACGGGCGAAACAGCGGCTGGAACAAGGTCGACAAGCTTGCAAAGCTCGCTGAGCCGCGTCAAAATCGGCCGAAGCTTCCATGGCGCTGGGTCGGGTACGACGGCGACTCCGGCCACGGCCGCGGCCACCACCTTCACCTCTCATGGGGCCACAACGACCGCACCAAGCCCAAGAAGCCGGCCAAGTGGGTCCTCACCCGCTCGTGTCCCGGCCCCGGGGGCGGCAATGACGGCGACGACGATGGCGGCGGCGTCAGCCCGCGCGAAGACGCGCTCCGCGGCCTCGCCCCGGCAGTCCCCGAGACGAACTAGAAAGCTGCGTCCGAGACGCCGGTGGTGTAGTGCGCCATGGGCGCCGGGGCGAGCCGCACTCGTCCAAGGCGAAGTTGGACGCGGGGAGGATGGACCCCGGGAGCTGGGGCGCGGGCGCCTCCCGCGCTTGAGCTCAGGCGCCCTCAGGCAACGATTGTTCGAGATCCAGCACAGGCGCGAACAGGTCGCCATGCTTCTCGATTCGCGCGAGAACATCCTGGGCCTCGAAGACAAGCTCGTCGTCGCCCGCGGCACCCGCTTCGACCTCGTCCCAGGAGATTGGGGTCGAGATCGTTGGCCGCTCTCGCGCGCGGAGCGAATACGCCGCCACGGTCGTCTTGGACCGTGTGTTCTGGCTCCAGTCGACGAGCACCTTGCCGATTCGGAGCGACTTGGTCATCCGCGAGACGACCAGCGCGGGCTCGGCCTTCTCGAGCGCCCGCGCGACGGCATGGGCAAACGGCTTGGTCGTTTCATACGTCGTGGTGCCGTTGAGCGGCACGTAGACCTGGACGCCCTTGGAACCTGAGGTCTTGGCGAAGCTCTCGAGCTTTACGCCCTGGAAGAGCTCGCGGACCCGCAGCGCGACGGTGCAGCACTCGCGCATCGCGGCGGGAGGGCCGGGGTCGAGGTCGAAGGCGATGACGGTGGGGCACTCCATTGCGTCAACCTTCGAGAGCGAGGGGTGAAGCTCCAGCGCGCCCATCTGCGCGAGCCATACGAGCGATGGCTTGTCGTCACAGACGACGAAGTCGATCTCGCCGACGCGGTCCATGCCCACAGGCTCGGAGCGGATCCATTCGGGCGCGCCCTTGGGGATGCGCTTCTCATAGAAGCGCTGGCCGTCGACGCCTTCGGGAAAGCGGACGCGGGTCAATGGCCGCTCAGTCAAGTGGGGAATGAGCGTGTCGGCGACGCGCGCGTAGTAGTCGATCGCCTCGCCCTTGGTCGTCTTCGACTTCGGCCACATGACCTTGTCGAGGTTCGAGAGCGACAGTGTCCGGCCGTCGACGTCGACCTCGGTGCGAGCCTCAGCCAACGGGGCTTACTTCGACGCCTTGGCCTTGGTCTTCTTCGCGGGCGCCTTTTTCTTCGCGGGCGCCTTCTTCTTCGTCGACTCGCCGCTGCTGCCTTCGCCAAGCGGCTCGGACTTGACCGCTGCGAGACTCTCCTCGAGGGCGGCCATCAGGTCCGGAGCCTTGGTGGGCTTGGGTGCTTCGGACTCGACCTCGACGGCGCCTTCGCCCTTGGCCTTCCGCTCGATCAGCGCCAGCAGCTCTTCCCGGTACTCGTCCTTGTAGGCGCTTGGCTCGAAGTCGTTCGAGAGCGATTCGATCAGCTGCTTGGCCATATCGACCTCGGCCTTGCGCGGCGCCTCGGTCTCCTCGCCCATGATCTCTGAGATCTCGTCGGGCGCGACCACCTCGTCGGCGAAGCGCATCGTCGCCATCGTCAAAACGTCGCCCATCGGTCTGATCGCCGCCAGGTTCTCCTTGTTGCGAAGGACGAAGCGGGCAACGGCCACCTTCTCCTGCTCGTTCATCGCCTTCGTGAGCAGGGCATAGGCACGCTCGGCGCCCTTGTCCGGGCCGAGGTAATAGGGGTGGTCGAAGTAGATGGGGTCGATTTGGTCGAGATCGACGAAGTCCTGGATCTCGATCGCGCGCGTCTTCTTCGGGTCGATCTCCTCGAAGTCCGCCTTGGTCATGATCACGTACTGCTCGGGTGAGATCTCATAGCCCTTGACGATGTCCTCGTACGCCACTTCCTTGCCGTCAGCCTCGGCGACGCGCTTGTGACGGATGCGCGACGAGTCTGATTCGCGGAGCTCGCGGAACGACACGTTCTTCTTCGAAACGGCGCTGTAGAGCTTTACGGGCACGTTCAAGAGCCCGAACGAGATTGAGCCTGTCCAGATCGCGCGTGCCATGGTTAGTTAGACCTCGAATTCATGGGAAACCAGTGTTTCGAGGTTACCCCGCAGAGTCCGCCCAGAAGCAGGCCCGCGAACGCGATCTTGCGTGGAATCGAGACTGTGAAGTCGGGTTTTTCCTAGAAACGCGCCGGCGTCGCGATCCGCTTCGCGAGCTTGGGATAGACGGAAATCAGTCCGTCGCTGTCGAACTCCAGGTCCGAGGTGAAGGCCACTTCTGCGTCCTCGAAGCTCTCAAAGCGAACGGTCGACTTGTCGCCGCGCTGCCTCAGGTGCGTGTAGCGCTGGCTCGAAGCGTGAACTGCGAGGTCCGGAACCGAAACCCAGGCCATGACGAAGTCCTTTTCGCCCGGCTCGGAGTGAAGCGAGTGTCGATGAACCGGCATGGCGTTGGTGAGCGGGGAGAGTCCGAGGTCGCAGTCGAGGGCTCCGGTCAGCAACTCAGCGTCGCCACCAGGGGCCTCGAGTCCGGTGTCACCCGCCGCTTCGACGTCGATGCTCCACTCGCCATCGCTCGCCTCGTTCCAGGCGAAGACGCCGCTCCCATCCCTCGCCGACGGCCTCGACCTGCAAGCTGCGGGTTACGAAGCCGTCGGCGGTCGCTTCGAGCTGGTAGTCGAGCCGGTACGGGACCGGCACGGCGCCAAGCTGCGTTCCCACCGCGCTCAGCCCTGCCGACCCGAAATCGACCCTCGCGAACTCGACGTGCCAGTCGCCGTCCTGGTCGACACCTTCTCCGCTCCAGATGGCAACTCGCTCCATACGTGTATGTCGAACCCAGACGGCCTCCGTTACGTGGTGTGCATCCACACGAAGAGATAAGCGCTTTGCATGGAAAGCACCTAAGTCTCCAACCGCCGAAGTCGTGATCGGCGCCATCAGGCCGCGGCGATCGCACCTTCGATCGCGTGGCCAAATCGAGGGAGAGGGTGCCGCCAGCCAGTGGCGCTCATCTCGACCTCGCGGGTTGAGCGCTTTGGACGAAAAGCGCCCAAACCGTCGAAAGTGAGATAGCGGGACACATAGGGCCGTCAAATCACTCTCGGCGAGATCCGCGTTACGTGCTTTCCATCAAAGCACCAGTCTCTAAGTCTCCCGCACGACCTCGCTCGGGGCCTTGTCGTCTCGCAGGCCCTTGAACGATGGCTGGCGGAGGGTTCCCTCGAAGGTCCACTCCGTGAACTCGACCTCGCAGATGAGCAAGGGCTCGACCCATACGGGTCCGGCGCCGCGGGACCTGGCGCGGCCCTTGTACTTCTCGCGCGGGTCCTCTCCCAGCTCGAACGCCATCTCGTCCAGTTGCAGCGGCTCGAGGAGGGCGCGCAGCCGCTTTAGCATCTCGTCTGTGAATCCGGTGCCGACGCCGCCGGCATAGACGAGCTTCTGGGCGCTCCCGGTCGAGACCGCTTCCTCGGGCGTGCGGTCCCAGTAGCCGACCAGGAGCGAGCCGACCGAGCCGGTGCGCCCGCCCTCGCCCGGCATGTAGCCGCCGACCACCAGCTCTTGGCGCAGGCGGGCGCGGATCTTGAGCCAGTCGGCGCTGCGCCTGCCGGGCCGGTACGGGGTGCCGAGCCGTTTGCAGACGATCCCCTCGAGCCCCTGCGACCGGGCCGCGTCGAGGAATGCCGGCCCGTCGCCGATGCGGTGCGCGGGGGCGCGCCAGCAGTCTCCGTCGAGCTCGAGCCCGGCCAGGAGCTCGCGGCGGCGCTCATACGGCTCGGAGATGAGCGACTCCGAATCGAGGTGCAAGAGGTCGAAGGCGACGAAGGTCACCGGCACCTCCTGGGAGCGGCGTTTGATCGTCTCGGGCCGCGACAGGCCCATGCGCTTCTGGAGCGTCTGGAAGCTGGGCCTGCCCTCCTTGTCGAACGCGACGACCTCGCCGTCCAGGATCGCCGCCCGGCCGCCGAGCGCATCGGGGAGGCCCATCAGCTCGGGGTAGCGGTGGCTCGCGTCCTCGCCGCGCCGCGACGAGATGCGAAGCGCTCCGTTCTCGGAGTAAGCGAGTGCGCGCACGCCGTCCCACTTGATCTCGAACGCCCAGCCCTCGTCCTCGGGCGGGACGGTCGCCGGCGTTGCGAGCATCGGCTGGAGGTTGCGCGGGAGGGGATCTGCCACGCAGGGATTATCAGCAGCACCAGCCCGCGACTTGCGGGAACCCGGCCTTCCCTTTGCCATCCGCGTCGAACTGACGCGCGATGTCGGCGACCGCCGTGACGCGCTCGTCGTGCGTGTTGACGAACAGCCACTGGTCGGCTTCGGGCCAGGGCAGGAGGATCCACTCGCCGTCGGGCGAGAAGACCGGTGCGCCAAAGCGGGCGTCGCGGGTTCTGCCTGCCGCTCGAGTAAAGGCGCCTGACCGGGCGCGGTGTCGCTGTAAAGGCTGAGCTCGGTGCCGCGCGGTCCCGACGGAGACCGACCGCGACCTCGTTGCCCTCCGGCGAGATCGCCGCGTGCTCGACGCTAGTCGCGACGGGGCCTTTGAAGAACGTTCCGCCTTCGTCGTCCTGGATCGTCGCGGAGTCGCCCGAAACGACCAGGAGCCGCTCCCCGTCCGCGGACCACTCCAGCGACCGGACCGGGTCGAAATATTCCTGGGTCCGCCAGAGCACTCGACCCGAGTCGGTCGCAACGCTCACGACATGGTTCTGGGGATCGACGTACGTGAGGCGGTGGACGGCGGCTGCGGGATCGGACTCGGGCTGCCAGACCGGCGGCACGTCAGCGGCCGGCGCGACCGCGCGGTCGGTGACGCCGTCGCCGGTGACAACGCGCAGCTCGCCAGCCGCGATGTATGCCACCCGGAAGCCCTCGTCGGACGACCAGTCGATCGCCTTCACCGGTGCGCCGGCATCGATCGACCAGCGGAAGTTCCCCGCGGGATCGATCGCGCGGAGCTGTGAGCCGTCGGCGACGCCGACGAAGCGGCCGTTCGGCGACCACGTGGCGCGGTCGTAGTCGCCGAGGTGGCGCTTCGAGCCGTCCTCGCGGATGATCCAGGCGCCGCTGGGCGCGTCGACCAGGACGCTGCCTGGTGTGGGGAGCGAGGTGAGCCGCGGCTCCGCGTTCTCTTCGCCCGAATCGATGGTGTCGGCAATCCATTCGCGGACGTCCGCTCCGGCCGGGGTCAAAGCGAATCCCGCCAGAGCCGCGACGGCGACCACGGCGATCCCCGCCCGCAGGGGCGTGCGCGAGCGGGGCGGGGCGGGGACATGGCCGTCGAAAGCCGCGTCCACAACTTGGCGGGCGCGCTCCTCGGCCGTTGGCTCATCCGGTGCCTCCAGCTTGAGCAGGGCGGACCGGACGCGTTCCTCGGTGCGCTTGCGCTCAGTCATCGCCCGCCTCCCTGGGCAGCACCTTGGCGAGCGAGTCGAGCCCGCGGCGAAGCCGTGAGTTCACCGTTCCGCGGGGCATGCCCAGGATCTCTGCGATCTCACCGGGCGTGTAGTCGAGGACGTAGCGCATGACGACCACCGCGCGCTGCTCCGGGCCGAGCGAGCGAAGTACCTCGACCATCCGCCCCGAGTCGGCGATCGCGTCCAGGTCGGGCTCGTGCGACTCGGCTTCCCACGACTCGATCGCCTCGCCCGAGACCTCACGCCTCGCCTTCCGCGCCCGCGTCCAGTCGATCGCCCGGTTCACGACGATGCGGTGAAGCCACGGTGCGAACGGCCGGCGGCGGTCGAAGCGATCGAGCGAGCGGATCGCCGAGATGAACGCCTCCTGGGCGATGTCCTCTGCCGCCGGGCCGTCGTGCACGACGAGATAGGCGGCGCGATGCGCTCCGCGCCAGTGGCGACGAAACAGCTCCTCCATCGCCTCGTTGGAGCCCCGCTGCGCCGCCTTGACGACGGCCCGCTCGCTCTGTCGCTCGAGCGAGCGGTCATCCGGGCTGACCGAGCCGAAGAGTCGTGGCAGCGCCTCCATACGGAGAACGCATTCTGCCGTCACCTCCGCATTCGGCGGATCCCGACCGCCGCAAGCGCCATGAGCGCGATCGCGCCGGCTGCGATCCCGGCGGGCTCCAGCCCTGAATCGTCGGCTTCGGCGGGAGCCGCTGTGGGCTCTGGCTCCTCGCCTGGCTTGTTGACTGCGTGCGTGTCCGGGTCCACGACCGCACGCACGGTCCCTTTCCGGTCAATGAGCTCGATTGCGCTCTCGTCAGCGTTCATCGCGAGCGTCGCGCCGTAGGTCTGACGCGCGTGGATCATGTCGAGGTCTAGGCAGAGCGTGACCCCGTCGACGACGTCCAGCGCGTGGATGAACGGATGCTCGCCGCCGTCGTAAAGCGTGTACTCCCAGCGACCGTCAGGGCTGGTCAGGCGTGTCTGCGGAAAGCCGCGCATCTCTCCCGGCTCTTCCTCTGAGTCGAGGATCGGGTCCGGGTCGAGCTGGCCCGATGCCACGTCGTAGGCGCGCACCTGGTAGGCGCCGGGGTCGCGCAGATCCGTGTACTCGATGAGATACAGCGTCTCGCCATCCGGCGAGAGCGCATCGAAACCGAAGTCGCCCTCAAGCGCGATGTTCTCCGGGCCCTTCCGGAGCTTGTGCGCCTGGTAGAGCTGAAGGTCGGTCGTCTTCTGGGCGAAGGTTGTCCTGGGGCTGATGAGCGCGAGGGTCTCGCCGTCCGCAGATACGCCGCTCGCGGTGCCATCCACGGCGACCGCAGGCACCGTGTAGTTCCCGGCGTCGTCGCGTGGTCGATGACTTCGCCGCCGTCGGTCGCGATCGCCATGACAACGGTCTCGTCCTTGGTCTCGGATGGTCACAAATCGGGTCGATCCGTCTGGGCTTACGACCCCTTCGCCGAACGTGTAGGCGATGGGCGCTCCTTTCAGCGTGCTGGCAGCAGCGGTCGGTGCGGCCACGGCCAGCAGGGCGACGGCGGCAATGGCAGTGGTTGCGATTCGGCATCTCATCTGGGCTCCCTTCGAAGCGGGTCACCCCGAGTACGGAGCGCGGGTCGCCGAAAGTCCCGCTCACCCCATTACATTCCTCGCCGTGCGCATCTTCAGCGGCATCCAGCCCACGGGGCGCAAGCACCTGGGCAACTACATCGGGGCGATCTCCCAGTACGTCGAGTCACAAGAACGCGGCGAGGGCATCTTCTGCCTCGTAGACCTTCACGCGGTCTCCGTCGCCTACGAGCCCGCTGAGCTCCGGGAGCGGCTCTACGACACGACAGCGATCCTGCTCGCCGCCGGTCTCGACCCCGAGCGCTGCATCCTCTTCCGCCAGTCCGACGTCCACGAGCACACCGAGCTGTGCTGGCTGCTCTCCGCGGTGACCGCCCACGGCGACCTCAACCGCATGACCCAGTTCAAGGACAAGGCCGAAAAGCAGCGTGAGCTCGTCTCGGCCGCGTTGTACTTCTACCCGGTGCTCCAAGCGGCCGACGTGCTTGCGTATCGCGCCCATGAGGTCCCGGTCGGCGACGACCAGCGCCAGCACATCGAGCTCATGCGCGAGATCGCGCGGCGGTTCAACGAGCGCTTCGGCGAGACGTTGGTCGAGCCCGAACACCGCATCCCCGAGGTTGGCGCCCGCATCATGGACCTGCAGGACCCGGGGTCGAAGATGTCCACCACGTCCGCATCGGACCTCGGGACGGTCTACCTCCTCGACGAGCCGAACCGGATCACGAAGAAGGTCAAGAGCGCCGTCACCGACTCGGGCACGGGCGTTCACCGCGGCGAAGGCAAAGAAGGTGTCGCGAACCTGATCGACATCCTGGCCGCGGTCCGCGGATCGACTCCCGACGCCGTCGAGTCCGAGTTCGAAGGCTCGGGCTACGGAGACTTCAAGGGCGCGGTGGCCGAGGCCGTCGTCGAGTACCTGGCGCCGGTCCAGGAGCGCTACGCGGAGCTTCGGCCCGACGAGGGCGAGCTTGGAGCGCGTCCTGAGCGCCGGCGCGGCCAAGGCCCGCGAGATCGCGTCCGGAACGCTGGTTGACGTGCGCGAGGCGATGGGCGTTGGCCCCCCGACCGGCACGAGCTAGTCCTCTTCTCGCACCTGCCCGTAGTTGATCGAGGCGACGATCACCACGCCGCCGAGCACGTTGCCGAGGAAGGCGGGTGGAGCCAGCCGAGGGAGTCGCCGAGCGCGAGCTCGCCATCGAGAGGAGCAGAAGCCGTAACGGTGGTCGCGATGCAGTGGTCGAGGCTGCCAGGGAGACGATGAACGTGAGCGACCAGATGACCGCGACGCGACCGGTCACCGTGTCGCACCCTTCGACGAGCCAAGCGACCGTCGCAAGCAGGAATCCGACGATGACCGCGCTCCAGAACGTGTCTACGAAAGACCCCTCCGTGTATGTGACGCCGTTCGAGACCAGCTCGACTGCACTGATCATCAAGCGCTCCAGTCAGGACAGCGAGCATCGCGAAGATAAACGCACCGACCAGGTTCATCGTGAAGACGATCACCCAGAGGCGGGCGGTGCGGCTCAGGAACTCCTTCCGCCTCATCGAAAGCATCACCGGGTAGAGCGTGTTCTCGGTGAAGAACTGCGAGCGGCCGACGATCACGGCCACGTAGCCAATGGGGTAGAGGAGCGCTGCGATGAACGCGGTGGACTTCACCTCGGTGTCGAGGGAGACGGTCGCAAGTGCGACCGCGAGCGCCGAAAGCCCAATCGTGAAGCCCGCGAAGAGAGCAGAAAAGAAGAGGCTGCCTTCGGGACGGCTCAGCTCCTCGTCGGTGTCCTCGCAGATCCGCTCGTAGATGTCGAGCGCGTGCGGGCGAGAGGATTCGCCGTCGCCGCGTTTCTCCCGCTACAGCCACGTCACGCGGACGCATCGAGCTGTCTGCGGTCGGAGCTACTCTGCCTCCCGTGCCGGTTGCCGACTTGGACCTCGAGCTCGACGTATTTGCGGGCCCATTCGACCTCCTGATGGCGGTCGTTCTGCGCGAGGGCGTGAACCTCGCCGAGGTCGAGCTTGGCGAGGTGGTCGTCGCCTACATCGAGCACCTCGAGGAAGCGGGCGAGCTCGACCTCGAGTCCGCCACGGAGTTCCTCGTCCTGATTGCCGCGCTCCTCGAGCTGAAGTCGCGCCTGCTCCTGCCGGTGGACGAGGAGGCAGAGGACATGCCCGCGCCGGAGGAGGCCGCCGAGGAGCTCCTCGCGCGCATGCTCGAGTACCGCCGATATCACGACGCCGGCGGCTACCTCCAGACTCTTTTCGAAGCAGGGCGCGACACCTACTTCCGCAGGGCGCCGCTGCCGCCCGAGTTCCGGCGTGTCTCGCTTGAGGCCGCGAGGCCGGTCTATGCCGGCGAGCGCCTGGCCGAGGCAATCGGCGGGCTCATGCGCATGCCCGAGGCGCCCGACACTTCGCACATTCGCCCGACGGTGTCGCTGGAAAGGCGCCTCGCCGTGGTGCGCCAGCTGCTGAAGAGCCGCTCCGCCGTGGACTTCGATGAGGCGTTCGGCCGCGAAGACAAGCTGACCCAGGCCGTCACGATCTTTGCCCTGCTCGAGATGCACAAGCGCGGCGAGGCGACCTGGGATCAGTCGGAGATCTTCGGGCCGATATCAATCAAGCCGCTTGAGCAACAGGCGAGCGAGGAGGAGGTCGCATGACGGACGCACCGCAGCTCGAGCGCGTGATCGAGGCGCTCCTCTATCTCTCGCCCTCACCCGTTTCCGTGACCGAGCTTGTCGAGGCGACCGACGCGACGGAGGCGCAGGTCGAGCGTGCGCTCGACGGCCTCTCCGGCTCATTCGCCGAAGGCAACCGAGGACTGCAGTTGAAGAACGTGGCGGGTGGATGGACCCTGGCGACCGACCCAGTCGCTGCTGACGCCGCCCGGAAGCTCCTCTCCAAGCCGAAGACACCGCCGCTCACCCAGGCTCAGGCCGAGACCCTTGCGATCGTCGCGTACCTCCAGCCCGTATCGCGTCCGGAGATCAGCCGTATCCGCGGCGTCGCGGGCGAGTCAGCGGTGATCACGCTCACCGAGCGCGGTCTCATCGAGGAGTCCGGCCGCTCGCGCTTCGGAGCGACGATCTACCGGACGACCGAGCTCTTCGAGCGTGTCTTCGGGCTTGCGGGCCTCGACGATCTGCCCGACCCCGCCGGCTTTGACCCGACGCCGGAGATCGAGGGCGAGCTGCGCGACCGCCTGCTCAAAGCGGGCGAAGCTCGCGCGGGCCAGCCGGGCTAACTCAGCGCGCCGTCCACGAGATCAGGACCGGGACCATCAGGACCGCGGTGGTTGCCGCAACGGCCAGGGTGCCCGCGACGAGCTGACCAGGCGTCCGGTCCGGCTTGCGCGCGTTCAAGCCGAGCCAAGCGAGGGCGGGGAGGAGGTTCACACCCAGCCATGCGACGACAGCGACGCCGGCCGAGCCCTGGCCGTTCTCGAACTCGGGCAGAAGCACGAAGCGGTCCACGAGGAGCGCAGCGATGAGAAGCAGGCCGACGATCACGCGGCAAGTTGTAGCTACCGTCGCCCGATGCGCCTTGCCAAGTACCTCGCCCACGCGGGCATAGCCTCGCGTCGCCGCTCTGAGACGCTGATCGCGTCGGGTGCCGTGACGGTCGGCGGCGAGGTCGTCACCGATCCGGCGCGCGACGTTGACGAGACGAGCGACGTCGCGCTCGACGGCGAGCCGGTCCGCCAAGAGCCGCGCGAGGTATGGATCCTCAACAAGCCCGCGAACGTCGTCTCGACCGCGCGCGAGCCCGGCAAGCGCCAGGCCGTGACGGACCTCGTCCCGTCGCGGCGGCGTCTTTACCCCGTCGGCCGCCTCGATGCCGACTCGACGGGGCTCATCCTCCTCACAAACGACGGCGAGCTCGCGAACCGGCTCACGCATCCGCGCTACGGCGTCGAACGCACCTATCGCGCGACCCTCCGGAAGCCACCGACAGATGGGCAGATCGCCCGGCTCCGAAGCGGCGTCGACCTGGACGACGGGCCGACTCGCAAGGCGAAGGTGCGCCGCTCCGGAAAGCGCGGGATTGAGATCACGCTAAAGGAAGGACGCAACCGCCAGGTCCGCCGGATGGCCGAGGCGGTGGGCAACGAGATCGTCTCGCTGAAGCGGATCCGGTTCGGCTCACTGGGGCTCGAACGGCTGCCGGAGGGGGACGCGCGCAAGCTTGGTGAACCCCAGGTGAAGGCGCTTTGGAAGGATTCAGGTCTCGATGAGTGAGCGACTGTGGGCAATCAGGGGCGCGGCGCAGGCCGATGCCAACGACGAGGAGTCGATTCTCGCGGCTACCCGCGAGCTCGTCTCCGAGCTCATGGAGCGCAACGGCCTGCGAGCCCGAGAGCTTCGTCTCGGTCATCTTCACCGCCACCGACGACCTGAACGCGCAGTTCCCTGCGGTCGCCGCGCGTGAGCTCGGATTCGGAGAGGTCCCCCTTCTTTGCAACCGCGAGATGGATGTGCCCGGTGCGATGGAGCGGGTCATTCGGGTGCTCGCCCACTACTACGCGCCGGCCGACCACACTCCGCAGCACGTCTACATGGGCGAGACGAAGAAGCTCCGCGCCGACCTCCACTCGGCGCAATGACGATCCGCACCTCGAAGCGCCTGGACGAGATCCCGGGTTACAAGGCGGGCGTGCCGGCCGGCAAGGCGCCTGAGGCGATCGCCGCCGAGAACATCGCGCAGCTTGCCTCGAACGAATCGCCATGGGGCCCGCACCCCGACGTCATCGCCGCGATCGAGCAGGCCGCCGGTGCCATGAACCGCTACCCGGATCCGGGGGCGACCCTCCTGCGGCGGCGCATCGCCGAGCGCCACGACGCCGACCCCGCCGCAATCGCCGTTTCGAACGGAAGCTGCGAGTTGCTCCTTGCCGCCGCGGCGGCGCTCTGCGAGGAAGGCGACGAGGTCCTCTTCGCGTGGCCCTCGTTCTCCATGTATCCGTGGATGGCGCCGATCTCCGGCGCGCGCGAGGTCCGGGTGCCACTTACGGACACCTACGAGCACGACCTGGACGCGATGCTCAAAGAGATCACCGCCGCAACCCAGATCGTCCTGGTCTGCAACCCGAACAACCCGACTGGGACGCATATCCCGATTGCCCGCGTGGCGGAGTTCGTCGATGCCGTCCCAGACCATGTCTGCGTGATGTTGGACGAGGCGTACGCCGAGTATCAGCTCCACGACGATCCCGACGAGTCCGTCGACCTCTGGCGCCGCACGGAGAACCTGGTCGTCCTCCGCACCTTCTCGAAGTGCTATGGACTCGCCGGACTGCGAGTTGGGTATGCGCTCACGTCCGCGAAGCTGCGCTCGGCCTTCGATGCCGTCCGCCAGCCCTTCAGCGTCAACGCACTGGCCCAAGCTGCGGGAGCCGAGGCGATCCGCCACCAGGACGACGTCGCGCAACGCGTCGAGCGCACGATCGTCGAGCGCGTCCACGTCGAGGAGGGCGTCCGCGAGCTCGGGCTCTCGACGCCGGACTCTCACACCAACTTCTCGTGGATCGACCTCGGCGAGGCCGACGAGGGCGAGGTGGTCTCAGCGCTGGGCGAAGCCGGCGTCGTGGTCAGGCCGGGAACGCCTCTCGGCGGCCCGGGCCACATCCGCGTGTCCTACGGGACTCGCGAGCAGAACGAGCGCTTCCTCGAAGCGCTCGCCGCCGCGCTCGGCTGAGCCCTAAGGGGCGGGAACGATGTCGGCGCGACGCGGGGCGTCATAAGCTTCCAGCCATGACGGAGCAAGCTCATTCGTTCTCGCTCGGAGACCTACCCGGTCGCGATGCGAGCAGGCAGTTCGAAGGGGGCGAGCGGGGAGGAGGCGTGCCCATCTCGTTCTACGAGGAGCGCACGGAGCCGGGTGGCGGTCCAGGCCCGCACCGCCACCCCTACGGCGAGGTCTTCGTCCTCCACGAGGGTGAGGTCGAGTTCGAGGTCGAGGGCGAGAAGATCGCCGCGACCCCGGGCTCCGTTGTTGTCGTTCCGCCCGAGACCACGCATGGCTTCACGAACGTGGGCGACGGCCCGATCCACATGACCTGCATCCACGCGGCGGCCGAGATGCAGCAGGAGAACCTCTAGGTCTAGTCGCCGTTCCGCGAGAAGTGCTGGTAGTCCTTGGTGCCGGACCAGTCGCCGCCCCACTTCCAGTCCTCTTGAGCGAAGGCGCGGTAGGCGTGATCGCCCCGGTGGACCATGCCCTTGTCGTGTCGTGAGCGATCCGCATACGGAGCGCCGGCCGGCGGGCTCACGTGGCCCGACGAGGTGACGTAGGGATTCTCGATCGGGTTCAGGTCGATCGCCCGCCCGTACGCGTGCTGCGACCAGTTCGAGGTGCCCGCGATGTAGCGGCAGTTGAAGCCGGAGGTGTTGTCGGCGTTCATCGAGGCGTGATCGGACGCGTTGTAGCGGTCGATCAGCTGCATCCGGCGGATCTTGAACTTGTGGCGGTAGAGGCTGCGAAACACCCGGACGATCTCGCCCGACTCGTCCTCGTGGACGACGATCGAGCCGAGGTCGCGGTGCCCGTCGAAGTCCCAGTAGGTCGTGCGGATGAGGCGCAGGTTGTCGATGTGGACGGGGCAACCGGGCCGCCATGAGACGCCGGTCATCCGCTGGCGCGTCTTGCCCTTGATCTCGCGGACCTGGTACTCGAAGCCCTTGACGTTGTCGCGCGCCGTGGCTTCAGGCGAGTCTGAGCCGACGCCGGCGGGCACGCCCCACAGGGCGCCTGCCATCACCACCGCCAACGTCGCAACTTTCACACCTCCAGGGTGTCAAACTCAACAGAGTGAGGGGGAAGGGAATTCTCGTCGCAACTGCCGCCGTTCTGGCCGGCGCGGCCGTTCCCGCGCTCGCTGGGGTCATCGGCACGGCCGGGAGCATCACCTACAAGGACTCGACCGCGGACCTGATGAACAACGAGGAGGTCGAGATCCAGATGGACTGCTCCGCGGCCAAGAGCATCACCGGCGTCGCCTTCGGATCCGATTTCCTGAACCTCGACCCCCGAGCGCTGAGGATGTACGACGCGAACGCCGCGAACATCCGAGTGTCAGCATCCGGAACCGACAATCTCACCGCCTACACGATGTGCACGACCGCGAAGGTCAAGTACGTGGAGGCCTCGAAGCAGCACCTCGCGGTGGCTACGGGAAAGATCAAGGTCAAGTGCCCAAACCGAAAGCACGTCGTCGGCGGCGGGATCGACGCCGGCCAGAGGTCCATCGAGAGCACCTATCCCTTCGACTCCAAGGACAAGGGAAAAAAGCCAGACGACGGTTGGAAGGCGACGACGTCGGGCCTCCAGGCGGCCACCGTAGAAGCCGTTGCCGCCTGCTCGCCGGTCGAGCCCAGGTACACGAAGGAAACGAAGACCCTGTCACCGTCGACCACCAGCGCGGTCATTCCCAACTGCAAGGGCGACACGAACCTGGCGTCAGTGGGCGCGCATCTGTCGGGGCCAATTCAGTACGGCAGCATCAACACGTTGCACCCGCGCGACGATGGCGACGCCGGCTCGGTCCCGGGCGACGAGGCGGTGGTCAACATGGGCAACGACGGCTCGAATCCCGACTCGGAAAAGCTCACCGGCTACGCAATCTGCATCGACTGAGGCTAAGCCTCGCTTGCTCTTTCAGCCGCACCCTGCTACAAACCACTGCGTGAACCACGGTTCTGAGTACGCCACTTCGACGGCCCGCACGGGTGCGTTCGCGTACGCCTATTCGTGGTTTACCTGGCGATTTATCTAGGCGCCCGCCCTCCCGGGTCTCGCAAGACCCAGCGCATGAATTCAGACGCAGGACGGGGCGCCCTCCTCATGTACGTACTCTCGAACTCGCCAGACTGAAAGGCAACCTGACCCAAATGACAGCAAGCGATCTGAACTTAAAGCTCGGAGGGGGCCGCTTCGGCATCATCGCCGGGCCCTGCACCGTTGAAAGCCGCGAGATGATCCTGGAGACCGCTCGCGTGGTCGCCGACGGAGGCGCGGCGATGCTCCGCGGCGGCGCGTACAAGCCGCGGACCTCTCCGCACTCGTTCCAGGGCCTGGGCGTGGAGGGTCTTCGCCTGCTCCAGGAGGCCAAGGAGGAGACCGGCCTGCCAGTAGTCACCGAGCTCCTCGATGTCCGCGACACGGAGCATGTGGCTGAGGTCGCTGACGTGATCCAGATCGGCGCGCGCAACATGCAGAACTACGCGCTCCTGACCGAGGCTGGGAGGACGGGCATCCCGGTATTGCTGAAACGCGGGCTCTCGGCGACGCTCGAAGAGCTCCTCAACGCGGCCGAGTACATCCTCAAGGAGGACAACCCGAACGTCGTCCTTTGCGAGCGGGGCATCCGCACGTTCGAGAGCTCGTACCGCTTCACGCTGGACCTCATGGCCGTCCCGGCGCTGAAGGGCATGACCGACCTACCCGTGATCGTCGATCCTTCGCACGCCGCGGGGCGTCGCGACTGGGTCCTGTCGCTGTCGCTGGCGGCAGCCGCTGCCGGCGCTGACGGCCTGATCGTCGAAGTCCATCCGGAGCCCGAGACGGCGCTTTGCGATGGCGCGCAATCGATCTCCACGGAGTCCTTCGCCGAGTTCGCGGAACAGGTCCGGCGCGTTGCCGAGATCGCCGGAAAGGACGTCACGCTCGCCCTATGAACCCGCCGGTGCCAACCGAGCGCGACGGGATCCGCGACCGCAGAATCGATGAGATCGAGGCGCTGGCGCGCCCGGCGGAGCTCCTCGATGAGCTCCCTCTGCCCCCAGCGGGAGCCGAACTCGTGATCCGCAGCCGTGAGGCGACGACCGCGATCCTCGACCGCGAGGACGACAGGCTCCTCGTGGTCGTCGGGCCCTGCTCCGTCCACGACACCGAGGCGGCGCGAGACTACGCCGGACGCTTGGCCGCGAAGGCGAAGGAACTCGACGAGGACCTCCTGGTCGTGATGCGCGTCTACTTCGAGAAGCCGCGCACGACAACCGGGTGGAAGGGGATGATCAACGACCCGCACCTCGACGACTCGGGTGACGTAAACACCGGCCTCCGGTGGGCGCGAGGGCTGCTCCTTTCCGTGATCGAGCTCGGCCTGCCCGTCGGTTGCGAGTTCCTGGACCCGATCACGCCGCAGTACATCTCGGACACCGTTTCGTGGGGCGCCATTGGGGCGCGCACAACCGAGAGCCAGATCCACCGCCAGCTCGGCTCGGGGCTCTCCATGCCTGTCGGCTTCAAGAACGGCACCGACGGCAACGTTCAGATCGCGCTTGACGCTGTTCGCGCGGCGGCCGCGAGCCACTCGTTTACCGGCGTCGATCCCACCGGCATTCCAGCGATCCTCCGGACGGCCGGCAACCGCGACTGCCACGTCATCCTGCGCGGCGGCCGAGATTCTTACAATTACGGCGCCGCGGAGGTCGCGGACGTGCTCGCTCAGCTCGCCGCCGTCGACCTGCCCGAGCGGGTCATCGTCGACGCTTCCCACGACAACTCCAACAAGGACCCGGAGCGCCAGCGCGCGGTGGCGAAGGACATCGCCGGGCAAGTTGCGGACGGCAACCGCGGGATCGTGGGCGTAATGCTCGAGTCGTTCCTCGTCGAGGGGCGCCAGGACCTCGGCTCGGGCGAGCTCACCTACGGCCAGTCCATCACCGACGCCTGCATGGACTGGGACACGACTTCCGGAGCCCTCGACGAGCTGGCCGAAGCCGTTCGCGCGCGCCGCGAAACCGGGTAACGCGCAATGCGGGTCGCGGTCTGCGGTGTCGGGCTGATCGGCGGCTCGGTCGGGCTCGCCGCTCAGAAGCGCCTCGACGCAGAGGTCGTCGGGTTCGATCTCGAGCCCGACGTGGTCGCAAGGGCTGTCGAGCTCGGCGCCATCACCTCAGGCTCCTCGACGGTCGCCGAGGCCGTGGCCGGTGCCGACATCGTCTTCTGCGCTGCGCCTGTCGGAAAGCTCCCCGACCTCGTGCGCGATGCCCTCGACGCGAGCGGCGAGGAGACTGTCGTCACCGACGTCGGCTCGACCAAGCGCGACCTCGTCGAGGGACTCGCCTCGCATCCGGCTGCCGGGCGCTTCATCGGCGGGCACCCGATCGCGGGCGCTGAGACCGCCGGGGTCGAGAGCGCGAGAGCGGAGCTTTTCGACGGGGCGCGCTGGTACCTCACGCCCGGAGACCAGGCTGGGGGAGTCCACTACGACCGCCTCCAGCGCGCCGTTGCGGATCTCGGAGCGCGGCCCCAGGCGATCGACGCCGAGCTGCACGATCGCCTGATGGCCACGGTCAGCCACCTGCCCCATGTGATCGCGAACGTGATGGTCTCCCAGGCCGAGGTCGCAATCTCCGACGAGGCCGAGCGCCTGCCCGAAGTGGGGCGCAGCTTCCGCGACACAACTCGTGTGGCCGGCGCCAATCCCGCCATCTGGAAGGACATCTTCACCAGCAACTCGGAAGCCCTCGCCGCCGAGATCGACCGCGCGGTCGAGCGTCTGCGCGAAGCAGCCGAGCTGATTCGCGCCGGAGATGCAAGCGCCGTCGAAGAGTGGCAGTCCCGAGCCAGGGGTGCGCGCGATCGCCTCCTCGAAGGCGGCGCATCGGGAGGCGTCCTTACCGAGCTTCAAGTCACCGTCGAGAACAAGCCCGGTGTCGTCGCCGAGATCGCGCTGGCGCTGGGCCGCGAGGGCGTGAACATCGAGGACATGGCGCTGCAGCCCGCCGCGGACATGCGCACGGGCGCGATCTCGCTCTGGGTGGCCGGCGAGAGTGACGCGGCCCGAGCGGTTGAGGTGATGCGCGAACTGGGTCACACCGCCAGCGCCGCTGGGTCCAGCGCGTGAGCTCCACGCGATTCGATGCTTCGGGCTCGCTCGAGGGCTCGCTGGCGCCGCCCCCCGACAAGTCGATCTCCCACCGCGCCGCGCTCTTCGCGGCGATGGGCGACGGCACCTCACGGATCACTTCCTTCCTGGATTCGGCAGACACCCGCTCGACGCTTGCCGCGATAGAGCGGCTCGGCGCCCGGGTCGAGCCGGCGCCGGGGCCAAGCGGATCGCTCGACGTCACGGTCCAAGGAGTCGGAATGGAAGGGCCCTCCCGTAACGCGGGCACCGAACCCGTGGAGATCGACGTGGGCAACGCGGGGACCTTGATGCGCCTGTTGCCCGGATGGCTTTCCGGGCAGCCCGCGGGGGCCTGGCGGCTCGACGGTGACGAGTCCATCCGCCGCCGGCCCGTGGACCGGGTGGCGAACCCATTGCGTCAGATGGGTGCGGACGTCTCGGCGCGCGACGAGCGGCTGCCGCCGCTGGAGGTCCGCGGGGCAGCGCTTCGGAGCATCGAGTACGAGATGCCGATTGCCAGCGCGCAGGTGAAGTCCTGCCTCCTTCTGGCCGGGCTACGCGCCGAAGGAACTACAACGGTGATCGAGCGGGACCCGTCGCGCGACCACACGGAGCGAATGCTCCACGCGGCGGGCGCGAAGGTCCGGGTGGAACCCGACGGCTCGGGTCTCATGCTCGAGGGCCGGCTGCCCGGGCGGCGCGTCAGCGTGGAGCGGACGGACCGCCTCACGTCCGGTGAGGTTGCGGTCCCCGGGGATTTCTCGTCGGCCGCGTTCTTCATCGTCGGTGCGCTCGTCGTACCGGGCAGCCGGGTCCAGCTCACCGACGTCGGCCTGAACCCGACGCGCGTAGGCCTACTGGGGATCCTCAACCGCATGGGCGCTCGGATCGAAGTCACCGAAGCGCCGCCTTTGAACGGAGAGGCGCGCGGCACCGTGACTGCTCGCCACTCGCCGCTCACGTCAACCCATGTCACGGCGGGCGAGGTCCCGCTGGCGATCGACGAGCTGCCCCTGGTCGCGCTCGCTGCAGCATTCGCCGAGGGCGAGACGGTGGTTCGCGGCGCCGAGGAGCTTCGCCACAAGGAATCCGATCGGGTCGCGACGGTGGTCGATGCGATCAACGCCACCGGTGGCGACGCCGAGGCGTTCGAGGACGGCTTCGCGGTGCGCGGTACAGGGGGCCTCCGCGGCGGCCGGATCTCCTCGCAAGGCGACCACCGGCTTGCGATGGTCGGGGCCTTGGCGGGGCTTGCGTCGCGCGATGGGGTGGAGGTCGAGGGCATGGACGCTGCGGGCGTCAGCTACCCCGGCTTCGAAGCGGACCTGCGATCGCTGGTTGCGGCCTAGCCCCGGCTCGGATGGCCCTCGCCTGGCCAGGGCGAAAGCAGCAGCAGGATGCGGGCGTCCTCGGTGGCGCGGACCGTTCGCGCCTCGTTCGGGTTGAACTCGGCGACCAGCCCGGGGCCTCCTCCGACGGTCTCGCCGTCGGCGTCGTCGATCTCGATCACGCCCCTCGCGAGAAGGAGCCAGGCACGCTCGTGGACGCGATGCTCCTGCAGCTCCTCACCGGCCGGCAGCTCGATCACGATGAGCCTTCCCTCTTCCGAGGAGTCGAGCACCAGCGGATGATGGGCCTCAACCTCCATGTCGGCGACGTTCCAAGCCTTCACGCGCGTCAATCTATCCTGCTTTTCGCCATGGTGATCGCGATCGACGGCCCAGCAGGAGCCGGCAAGTCCACGGTTGCCCGGGGGCTTGCCGATGAGCTCGGCTTCACTTACCTCGATTCAGGGGCGATGTACCGCTGCGTTGCGCTAGCGGTGAGTCGAGCCGGGAGCGACCCCGATGATCCGCAGCAGGCGTCCGGCGTGGCCTCGGACATCGAGATTGCTTTCGACGGAGGTCGGGTCCTTCTGGACGCCGACGATGTCTCCGACGAGATCCGCACGCCCGAGATCTCAGCCCTCGCCTCGCGCGTTTCAGTGCATCCGGGGGTCCGCGAGGCCATGGTCATGCGCCAGCGCGATCTGATCTCAAGGGGTCCGTACGTGGCCGAGGGCAGGGACATCGGCACAGTTGTCAGCCCCGACGCGCCGCTCAAAGTCTTCCTGGTGGCCGACGACGAAGAGCGGGCGCGCCGCCGCGCGGCCGAGACCGACCGCTCCGTTGAAGAGGTTCTGTCGGACCAGACCGAGCGCGACCGCCGCGACACCGAGCGCGAGCACGGCGCTCTGCGCGCAGCGGGCGATTCGGTCGAGGTCGATACGACTTCGCTCACGCCGAACGAAGTCGTCGAACAGATCGCGGACATCGCCCGCTCCCGAGGGCTCGCATGAGCCGCACGCCGCGCATCGCGGTCGTGGGCTTCCCGAACGTCGGCAAGTCCACGCTGGTCAACCGTCTCTCAGGCGGCCGGGAGGCAGTGGTCCACGAGGAGGCGGGAGTCACACGCGACCGCAAGGAGCTTCCGTGCGAATGGAACGGGCGCGAGTTCATCCTGATTGATACGGGCGGGCTCGACTTCGAGGCCGGCGACCAGATCTCGAAGGCCATTCAGGAGCAGGCGCGCGCCGCGATCGCCGACGCGGACGTGGTCGCCATGGTCCTCGACGCCAAGGCGGGACTCCGCCAGGGCGACGCTGAGGTTGCGGAGATCCTGCGTCGCTCCGATGTTCCCGTGGTTGTGGTCGCGAACAAGGTCGACGGCCCGGCCGACGAACCGCAGGTGGCCGACCTCTACAGCCTCGGGCTTGGCGAGCCCATTGGCGTCTCGGCCGCGCAGGGCCGCTCGACTGGGGACCTCCTCGACCAGCTCGTTGCGGCGCTGCCCGCGCCCGACGCCGATGCCGAGGAGGAGCCCGACCGCCCGCGGCTGGCGTTGATTGGCCGCCCGAACGTCGGCAAGTCCTCGCTGGTCAACCGGTTCCTGGGCTCGAACCGGGTCATCGTCTCCGAGATCGCAGGAACTACGCGCGACTCGATCGACACGGAGCTTCAGGTCGGTGACCGGTCCGTCCTCCTGGTCGACACCGCGGGGCTTCGCAAGCGGTCTCGTGTGTCGGGCTCAGTCGAGTTCTACGCCCAGATCCGCTCGGAGCGGGCCGCGCAGCGGGCCGACGTCGCGATTGTTGTGGTGGATGCCTCCGAGGGACTGACGTCCGAGGACCTTCGCGTCGCCGACCTGGCAATGAAGTCAGGATGCGCGACCATCTTCGCTCTCAACAAATGGGACGAGGTGGCGATGGACCTCGAGGACGTGAAGGCGCGCATCGCCCAGCGCGTCCGCCAGCGCCCGCCCGCGATCACGACATCTGCGAAGAACGGCCGGAACGTCGAGAAGCTCCTGGCAGCGGCGATCGAGCTCGCCGACCGGCGCGCCCAGCGCATCCCGACGCCGAAGCTCAACCGTTTCGTCGCAGAGGTCGTGGCCCGCCACCAGCCGCCGTCCAAGCGCGGCAAGCGCTTGCGCCTTTACTACTCGGCGCAGGTGGGCACCTCCCCGCCGCGAATAGCGATTCAGGTGAACGACCGCCGACTGATCACCCAGGACTGGGCCTACCACCTCGAAAACCGGATGCGCGAGCACTATGCGCTCGAGGGAGTGCCGCTGATCATCGACTTCGTGCCCAAGGCAGCAGAAGCCAGGTCCCGTTCGTCCCGGCGCCCGCCCGCGCTTGAGCGTGAGGGCGCCGAATGATCGGCCGCTTCGTCTCGGCGGCGCGCTTGCGCCTGCGCAGCTTTCGTTACTTCCTGGGCGACCTCCTCTATCTCATAAGTCGCCCCTTCCGCGGCATCGGCCACCGCATCAGCTCCGGCTGGCAATCGATCTCGCCGCAGTGGCGCCTTCGCGGTGCCGTCGCGGCGGGAGCCATCGCGCTGGTCGCCCTGGTGGCGCTCGTAGTGGTGCCGAACTTGCCGTGTGGAGCACCCGGAGGAGACGAGTGCGCGCCTGACGACGACGCCTTGGCGCTTGTCCCCGCGAACGCTCTCGCGTACGTGCACGTGAACATCGAGGAGGGGACCGATCAGGCCGAAGCCGCGGCGACGATTGCCGAGCGCACTCCGCTTCTGAGCCAGCAGGTGCTCGCGCAGGCTGCTCCGTTCCTTTTGAGCGGGTCTGGAGACCGGGCGAACTTCGGAGAGGACATCGAGCCATGGTTCGGCGGCGAGATCGCGATCGCGGTCGTGCCCGGTGGCGCCGGCACACAGCAGGTGCAGATGCTCGAGGTCGCAGACGAAAAGGGCGCTCGCGACTACGAGTCCTCGATCGGCGCGGGCGCTCCCGAGCCGGAGGACTACAAGGGCACGGAGCTTCGCGAGGACGATCGCGGCCTGGCTAGCGCCATCGTCGGCGACTTCCTGATCATCGGCCCCGCGGACGGGGTGCGAGCCGTAATCGACGTTTCGGCCGCCGCCGAAGACGCGGAGCCGCTTTCGGCGGATGCGACCGCCGACGAGGCGATCGGCGAACTTCCTAGCGACAGCTTTGTCCAGGCGTACCTTTCTGCGGAGGGCATCGACAGCTTTCTGGCGCTCTCCGACGGGGCGCTCGGGCCCTTCGAGCCGCTGGTCGACTCCGGGGACTCCCAGGGCGCCGCATTCTCGGTCAGTGCTGACGAGGCCGGGTTCCAGTTGACGACCCGGAGCGTCCTCGACCCGGAGCGCAATCCCGATGCTGGCGGCTTCTTTGCCGCGTTCGAGCCGTTTCAGCCCGCGCTGCCGGCCGAGCTCGCCCCGGACACGCTGGCCTACCTCGGCTTCGGCGACGCGGATGCGACCGTGAGCGGCCTCTTGGAGCAGGCAACGGTCCGCGCTCCCGGCATTGCTACGGGGATCACCGACCTCGTCGATCGCCTCCGCAAGGACGCCGGCGTGGACCTGACCGAAGAGCTTCTTCCCGCGCTGAACGGCGAAGGCGCCTTTGCGGTCGCGCCGCGACCGGCCGCCACCGATGCGAGTGCCGAGGAGACGTCAGAGAACGAGGCGCCCGGTGACCTGCAGGCGCCTGACGCGCCGGAGACCATCCAGGCCGGCGAGTCGGACATCCCTTATCTCGAGTTCATCGCGGACGATGTCGAGGAGGAAGCCGCTGCGGATGCCCTGGCGCGGCTTCAGGGCGAGCTGGCGAAATCAGTCGACCCGAACGTCGCCAACCCGGTCTTTCGCGAGCAGACCTTCGGCGACGTGACGGCGCAGGTGCTGCAGCGCTCGCCGGCTGACGTCCTTGCGTACGCGATCTTCGATCAGATGCTCGTCGTTGCCGATGATCTGGCCCCGATCGAGCGCCTCGACTCGGATTCGGACTCGGGCCTGGCCGGCGCGGAGGGATACGAGTCCGCCATCGAGGGCCTCTCGGAGGACCCGTCCCTCATCGCTTATCTCGATCTGTCCGGACTGGTGGCGACGGCTGAGCGGCTTGGAGCGGGCGCCGAGGGCCCGTTCGTGGCGTTCGCAGAAGACCTCCGGAGGCTTCAGACCTTTGCGATCACCGTCGGAACCGAAGGGGACGTCCTCTCAAGCGACGCCCGACTGCGTATTTCAGCGCCATAACCGCGTAATCTGCCCTGCTCAATGAGCGAGTCTTTGCAGGACAACGAGTTCCTTTTCACCTCCGAGTCGGTCACCGAAGGCCACCCCGACAAGGTCGCCGACCAGATCTCCGACGGGGTCCTCGACGCCGTGCTTGCCGACGACCCCTACGGGCGTGTCGCGTGCGAGACGCTCGTGAACACGGGCCTCGTCGTCGTCTCCGGTGAGATCTCGACCGAGATCTACGTGGACATCCAGGACATCGCACGCGAGACGATCCGCAAGATCGGCTACACGGACGCTGAGCTTGGGTTCTCTGCGGACTCCTGCGCCGTCATCAACGCGATCGACAAGCAGTCGCCGGACATCGCCCAGGGCGTCGACGAGGCGCTCGAGCAACGTGACGACGAGGTCGAGTCCGATGGCGACGATGCCGATGTCGCCGGCGCTGGCGATCAGGGGATGATGTTCGGCTACGCCTCGAACGAGACCGCCGAGCTCATGCCGATGCCGATCTCGCTCGCCCATCAGCTTGCTCGCCGCCTGGCGAAGGTGCGCAAGGACGGCGACGTCTCCTATTTGCGCCCGGACGGCAAGACGCAGGTCACGGTCCGCTACCAGGACGGTCGCCCCGTCGGCATCGAGAAGGTCCTCATCTCCACACAGCACGCGGATGGAATCGAGATCGATCAGATCCGAAGCGACCTCTGGGAGTCCGTCATCCAGCCGGTCCTGCCCGCTGACATGTACGACGCGGGTGAGCTCAACACCCACCAGAACCTGCTGATCAACCCAACCGGGCGCTTCGTCATCGGCGGCCCAGTCGGTGACGCCGGCCTCACCGGCCGCAAGATCATCGTCGACACCTACGGCGGCATGGCCCGTCACGGCGGCGGCGCCTTCTCGGGCAAGGACCCCTCCAAGGTGGATCGCTCGGCCGCCTACGCCGCGCGCCACGTCGCCAAGAACATCGTTGCCGCCGATCTGGCGGACCGTTGCGAAGTCCAGGTGGCCTACGCGATCGGCGTCGCCCACCCGGTCTCGGTGATGGTCGAAGACTTCGGAACCGGCAGGATCCCCCGCGCTCGCCTCAACGAGCTCGTCCTCGAGCATTTCGATCTGCGTCCCGGTGCCTTCCGCGAGGCGCTCGACCTGCACCGCGCCATCTACCAGCCGACGGCCGCTTACGGGCACTTCGGCCGCGAGGACGGCGACTTCACCTGGGAGGCGACGGACAAGGCCGACGCTCTGCGAGCGGCGGCGGGAGCCGAAGTCGCGGCGTAGCGCGCGGAGGGGTCAGACCCCTCACCGTTCGCTCACATAGTTATCGCCGCGTGAGGGTCAGACCCCTGGCTACTGCGCAGCAGGAGGGGGAGGCGGCGGCTGGTGACCGTGCTGCTCGTCGCCCAAGCCGCCAGGGGCGCTCGGGTTGTGGAGTGAGCGGGTCGCCTCGTCGACCTTCTCGACGACTTCCTGGGGCTCCGCGACGCCGGCGAAGATGAAGTTGTAGTCATCGCCCGCGGCGGTGTCGAAGTCGACGTCGCCGATCTGGAAGACCCGCTGGATGACGCCCTGGGAGACGTTCACGTTCTGGACACGCTCGAGGCGCGTTTCCTGGATCGTCCGCGAGACGATCCCCTTCTTGATGTGAAGGCGGCGGTTGGTGATGGTGTAGCTCGTCGCCACGCGCTTGACGAAGCCGACCAGGACGGTCACGCCGACGCCGACGATCGCCAGGATGACGACCAGGCTGTCGTTTCGCTCGTCGGCTATTCCCGTGCCGATCGCGACCAGGAAGCAGATCACCGCGGTCGCGAGGAAGCCCTTCAGGTAGAAGTCGACGATCGACCGCCACGAGGGATGCCCTTCGAAGAGGACGCGCTCTCCAGGTCCAAGCTTGGGTGCCACGGCCGGGAGGTTACATCTACGAAGCGCCCACTAGCTTGGAGGCGTGATCGCCAAGGTCGAACCGCTCACCACCGCGCGCGCCCTGCGCGGCCCGTTCGACTACAAGCTCACGGAGCGCTTCGGCGACGTCGGGATCGGCAGCCTGCTGCTTGTCCCTTTCGGCCGCCAGCGGCTTCGCGGCGTCGTCGTCGGCCTCGCGGAGACCTCGGAGCTGCCGCCGGAGCGCCTGGCCTCGCCGATCGCCGTCCTGTCAGAGCCGTTGCCACCCGGCTTGGTCGAACTTGGCCTCTGGGCGGCGCGCGAGTACTGCTCGACGCCTTCTCGCGGGCTCGAACTTGTGCTGCCTCCCGGCGGCGGCAAGGGTGTCGGGGCACGGACGGAGCTGCGGGCCGCGCTCACGCCCGAGGGGCGGGAAGCACTGGGCGGCTCGGCGCGGCTGGGGCCGAAGCAGCGCGCTGCCCTGGAGCGTCTAGCCGCCGCCGACGGGCCCGCCGCGGCGGGGACCCATCGCGACTCGCTGAAGCGTCTCGAGGCGCGAGGGCTGGTCGAGCTAGTCGAAGAAGAGGTCTCGCGCCGGCCGGTGTCGGTGTCGGTCGGGGCGCGCGGCGAGCGGCCGGTCCTGACTCCACCGCAACAGGCCGCACTCGACCGGATCACGTTGGGCTTGGACGGGGAGGGCGGCGAGCTTCTCCTCCACGGCGTTACCGGGTCGGGCAAGACCGAGGTGTATTTGACCGCCACCGAGGCCGCGCTCGAACGAGGGCGTGGCGTGATCATCCTCGTGCCGGAGATCGGGCTGACGCCGCAGACAGTGTCGAGGTTCGAGGCGCGGTTCGGCGACAGCGTCGCGGTCCTCCATTCGGGGCTGAGCGCCGGAGAGCGCCGTGACGAGTGGATGCGTGTGCGGCGCGGCGAGGCGCGGGTGTGCGTCGGGCCTCGCTCGGCCGTGTTCGCGCCGGTGGAGGGACTCGGCCTGATCGTCGTCGACGAGGAACATGACTCCTCGTACAAACAGGAGTCCGACCCGCGCTACGACGCCCGCGATGTCGCGTCGCGGCGCGCGCATGCCGAGCAGGCGATGCTGGTCGCGGGCACGGCAACTCCGCGGCCGGAGAGCTGGGAGCGCCTGGAACGGGTCGAGCTCTCCGAGCGCGCTGACGGCTCGCCGATGCCCGGAATCGAGGTGCTCGACATGCGCGAGCGCGATGGGCGCGAGGGGCCGCTCCACGCCCAGACTCGCGAGGCGCTTTCCCGGCTGGCCTCAGATGGCGGGAAGGCGATCGTGATGGTGCCCAGGCGCGGATGGTCGCCTTTCCTGGACTGCCGCGAGTGCGGGCACGCCTGGTACTGCCCGAACTGCGACGTGTCGCTGGTGCTCCACCGCGCGGGCGACACGATGCGCTGTCACCACTGCGGCCACACCGAGCGGGTGCCCGAGAGCTGCCCGGAGTGCTCGTCGGTCTCGATCGCTCGCCACGGCGCGGGCTCGGAGCGCGTCGCGGAGATCGTCTCGGAGCTCGTCTCGCCGCTGCCAGGTGCTTCGGCTCGACTCCGACGCCGCCTCGCGGAAGGGGGCCCACGCCGCAGATCCTGGCCGAGTTCGACCGCGCCGAGGCCGGCGTCCTGATCGGGACCCAGATGGTGGCGAAGGGCCATGACTTCCCCGACGTCGTCCTCTCGGTCGTGGTCGACGCCGATTCGAGCCTTCGCTTCCCGGACTTTCGAGCTGAGGAGCGAACCTTCGCCCTGGTCTCCCAGCTCGCCGGGCGCAGCGGAAGGGGAGGGGCCGGCCGGGTCCTGGTCCAGACGCTGGCGCCCGAGGCCGAGGCGATCAGGCGCGCCGCGGACCACGATGCGGCCGGCTTCCTGGCCGGGGAGATCGAACGGCGCCGGGAGCTCTCGTATCCGCCGTTCGCGACGCTCGTCCGCGTCGAGATGGCCGCGAAGGAGGCGCAGGCGGCCGAGAATGCCGCGCGCCAGACCGCTGCCCGCCTCCGCCCGTTCCTTCCGCGCGACGCGACCCTCCTTGGCCCGGCGCCGCGGTTTCGCCTGCGTGACCGCGAGCGGCGCCAGGTGCTGGTGAAGGCCGCCAACCGGGTTGAGACCGTGGATGCGGTGCGAGAGGCGGTCGATGGCGCGATCGCCTCGAAGGTGATGCGCAACGTGCAGCTCTCTGTAGATGTCGATCCGCAGTAGCGGACGGCAGGGGTCAGGCACCTAAGGGTTGTCCTTGAGGGTTCAGACCGAGGCGTGACGGAGCCAGACCCCAGTGCGCGACGGAGCCGGACCCCAATTACACTCGCGGCGACGTGAGCGACAGCGAGAACATCGATCCGGACGAGCCTGTTGAGGGCCCGGTCGAGGGCGACGCGGCGCCGGACGAGCCGACCGAGGATGAGCTACGGCGCCGTGACGCCGCGCTTGCCGAGGTGGTCGTCTACGGCGACCCCGTCCTGCGCTCGAAAGCATCCGAGGTCCGCGAGTTCGGCCCCGAGCTTCGCGAGGACGCCGACCGGATGATCGCGATCATGCGCGACGCGATGGGGGTGGGGCTCGCGGCAACGCAGCTCGGAGCGCTGCGGCGGCTGCTCGTCTTCCAGGCGGGACCGGACGCAACTCCCACGGCGCTCGCCAACCCGGTGATCGAGTGGAGCTCTGACGACCTCGCGACGGCCGCCGAGGGTTGCCTGTCTCTTCCGCGCGTGGTGGTCGACGTCGAGCGGCCGCTCCACGTGCGGGTCTCGGGCGCGGACATCACCGGCGACCCGATCCTGATCGAGGCGTCGGGCCTGGAGGCGCGGGTGCTCCAACACGAGATCGACCACCTCGACGGCGTGCTGATTCTCGACCGCACCGAGCGCGACCAGCGCAAGGGCGCGATGAGGGCTTTGCGCGAGGGCACGAGCTTTACGCCATTCGACCCGGACGAAGTCGAAGACGAAGACGCAGAGGCCGAGCCCGCCCACGAGACAAGCTGAGCGCTTGCGCCTCGCCTATCTCGGCACCTCGGATTTCGCGGCGACGGTGCTGCGGCGCCTGGCCGACGAGTCCGCACCGCCCCGCGCTGGTCGTTACGCCGCCAGACCGAAAGCAGGGACGGGGAAGGAAGCTCTCGCCGCCTCCCGTCGCGTCTGAGGCGCTTGAGCTCGGGCTGGAGCTTCACCAGACCCCGAGCGTGAACGAGCCGGAATCACTCGCGGCGTTCGCCGCCGCGGGGGTCGACCTGGGAATGGTCTGCGCATTCGGGCAACTGATCAAGCCGCCACTTCTCGAAGACGATCGAGATGCTGAACGTCCACCCGTCGCTTCTCCCCCGGTGGCGCGGCGCCGCGCCGATCGAGCGGGCGATCATGGCCGGGGACGAGGAGACGGGAGTCGGGATCATGCGCCTCACGGAGGGCCTTGACTCAGGCCCCGTGGCGCTTATGGAGCGGGTCGAGATCGCGGACGCCGAGGATTACGGGTCTCTATCGGAGCGTCTTGCGAAGCTGGGCGGCGAGCTCGCGGTGCGCGCTCTTGGGCTTCGGGACTCGGGAACTCTGGAGTTCGCCGAGCAGCCAGAGGAGGGCGTCACCTACGCCGAGAAGATCGAGGGCTCGGAGCGCAAGCTCGATCCCGGCCGGGCGGCGCTGGACCTGGAACGCACGGTGCGGGCCCTCAACCCGCACGTCGGAGCCCACCTCGAGCTCGAAGGCGGCGAGCGGCTCGGCGTCTTAAAAGCGGTGGCCGATGGCGGCGGGCCTCCCCAGGGCGAGCTCGAGCCCGGTGAAGCCGACCTTCTCCTCGGGACGGCGGACGGAGCGCTCCGTATTGCCGCCGTCAAGCCGGCAGGCAAGCGGGAGATGGCCGCCGCGGACTATCTCCGCGGCAATCCATCGCCGCGGCTGGCCCGTTGAGCCGCGCGGCGACGCCCGCACGCCGCGCTGCGTTCGAGGTCCTGAGGCGCGTCTTCGAGCACGATGCGTGGGCTGATCGCGCTTTCCCGGCCGCCGCTGAGCGCCACTCTCTCGAGGGACGCGAGCGCGCGCAAGCCCAGAGCCTTGCCTTCGGCGCGGTGAAGCGGCGCGGCACGACGGACCACGTCGCCGTCTTGCTGGCGGGCAAGAAGGCGAAGAAACTGGATGACCCCGTCGTGGCGGCCCTGCGCCTGGGCCTGTTCGAGATCCTATTTTCCGAGGGTGCCGACCACGCTGCCGTCGACGGCGCCGTCGAGCTCGCGAAGGGCGGTATGAAGCGCGGCGGTCCGAGGCGGGCCGCCGGTGCGGCCGGACTGGTGAACGCGGTCCTGCGGCGAGCGGTGGCGGACCGCGAGGAGATCGTCGCCTCGCTGAGTGACGAGACGGCGGCTAAGGCCGCTGTCGCCCACTCCGTCCCGGAATGGCTGGCCGAGATGTGGTGGTCGGAGCTCGGCCAGGACGAAGCCCGCTCGCTTCTGAGTGCGCTGAACGAGCCACCGGAAACCGCGATGCGAGTGAACACGCTGAAAGCCGACCCGGAAGCGCTGCGCGAGGAGCTCGAAGCCGCAGGCGAACCCCTCCAGGTGCCAGGCACCGTGCCTGGCCAACCACGCTGCGTCGTGTGGATGGGCCGCTTGGGAAAGCCGCGCTTGCGGCGCTCGCGGATGGGCGGATGTTCGCGCAAAGCCGAGGTGCCCAGGCCGTGGTGGAGATTCTGGGCCCTGAGCCGGGGGAGCGGGTGCTGGACCTTTGCGCGGGCCCTGGCGTGAAGACCGTCGCGGTC
The DNA here is from genome assembly GCA_963786495.1 of uncultured bacterium. Taxonomy (GTDB): domain Bacteria; phylum Actinomycetota; class Thermoleophilia; order Solirubrobacterales; family 70-9; genus JALZKA01. The sequence goes on from CAWAZL010000004.1 coordinate 278,806, forward strand.
GCGGGATGCGTTGGAGCTGCAGGCGAAGTCGTTGCGGTCGAGAAAGACCCCGGGCGTGCCCGGCAGGTCGAGGAGCTATGCTGCACGGGCCGGCGCCGTGAACGTCCGCGTGCTCTGCGCCGACGCAGAGGAGGGCGGGGTCGGCGGTCAGGGTTACGATCGCGTTCTGGTGGATCCGCCCTGCTCAGACCTGGGAACGCTTGCCTCGCGCCCTGATGCGCGCTGGCGGAAGGACGCCAAGACGATCGATCGACTCGCCGGCGTGCAGGCCAGGATCCTCGCGAACGGGATCGAGGCTGTGCGGCCAGGAGGGACGCTCGTGTACTCGACCTGCACGATCTCGGCGCGCGAGAACGAAGCGGTCGTCGGCGCGGCGCTGGCGACCGATGCAGGGCTCGACGAAGTGCGCCGGGTGGTCATTCGCCCCGACCGAGACGGGACCGACGGCTTTTTCATTGCCGAGCTCCGCAAGACTGAAGCGCGTGTCTGAGGACGCGCCCACGCTCTCGCAACGCCCCGCATGCCCCGGCTGCGGCGAGCCGTGGCTTCGCCCGACAAACCTGCCGGGGCGCTTTCGCTGTGTGTCATGCCTCCAGCGCTACGAGATCACGTCGGCGTGTGAGAACTGCGGCGAGCACCAGACGATCGTCCGGCTCAGCCGTTCCGAGGACATGGTCTGCCAGCATTGCCGCCACTCGATGCTCCGGCCCGTATGACCCCAACCGCCAAAGAGCTCTTCGGCGCGCGCCGGATCGCACCGTCGATTCTCTCCGCCGACTTCTCGAAGCTCGGCGCGCAGGTCGCCGAGGTAATGGACGCGGGTGCGCGCGTGATCCACGTCGACGTCATGGACGGCCACTTCGTCCCCCCGATCACGATCGGCCCGCTGGTCGCCTCGTCGATCGCGGATGAGGTCCACTCGGCCGGGGGAGTCCTGGACGTCCACCTGATGATCGAGCGGCCTGCCGAGCAGGTCGACTTCTTCGCCGGTGCGGGCGCGGATTGCATCACGATCCATCTTGAGGCGGACCCGCACGCACACCGGACCCTGGCCGCTATCCGCGACGCGGGTTGCCTCGCCGGGCTGGCGATCAACCCGGGGACGCCGGCCGAGGCTGTCGCCGGTCTCGCCGCGGAGTGCGACCTCATGCTGGCGATGAGCGTCAACCCAGGCTGGGGCGGTCAGAGCTTCATCGAGTCGACGCTGGAAAAGCTCGCGCGCCTGCGCGAGCTTGTGTCGAGCGGGTGCGCCGTCGAGGTCGACGGCGGCGTTGACGTGAACACTGCGCCCAAGGTCGCAGAAGCCGGTGCCGGCCTTCTAGTGGCTGGCTCGGCCGTCTTCGGCGGTGCGGATCCGGCCGCCGCCTACCAGCGGATCGCCGAAGCCGCGGGCGCCGTTTAGCCGCCCTCGGAGGGCCCCGCTACCGGTGGGCCCTGTAGCTCCGGCCCGCCCGCTCGTGGCACGGGCGTGTTGAGCGCACCGGCGATCTCTTCCCACCACGCCCGCTCCGCGGGTGCGAGGCCCGGGCGCCTCACCCGCCGAGCTACCCACTCCGCCATGCGGCTTCGGCCGCCGACCGCGACAAGGCCCGCGTCGAGCACCGCGTAGCGCCCGTCGGCGAGCGCGACCAGCGAGCCGGTCTCGTCGCGGCGGACGCGCAGGCGGGCGGCGACGGCGGCGCCCTCGATCGCCTCCGGGCGGCGCGGGGTCGCCGTCCTCGGCGGTCCGGCGGCGGACGGTGAAGACCTGCGGCGCGGCACGGAGTGGGAGGGGTGGAGGGGCGGGCTCTCCCAGGGGTCCCGTCCCCCAGCGCTCGGTGAGTGCGATCACGGCCGGGATCACCTCGCGCCGCGCGAGGACGTGCAGCTCGTCCTCCGCCTGGATCTCGGTGGAGCCGCGAGGAGGCACAGCTGCCCCATTGCGGACGATTAGGTTCACGAGCGCCTCGCGGGGCAGTCCGAGCTCGCGCACCAGCGCGCCCGCTGCCGCGTCGTCGGGCTTCACCACATACGTGAACGCATCGCCGCCGAGCCGGCGCACGGTGCCGGTTTCGACCACGGTTGGCGGCACGGCAGGCTCGTTCGTGGTCAGGCCGAGCCTCACCGCGAGCGGGTTGAAAGTCGCGCCCTGGATGAGTGTGGACGTCACGACGACGAAAAAGATCGCGTTGAAGATGAGCTCGGACGACTGCACCTGGGCGATCACGGGAAAAGTCGCGAGCCAGATGGGGACGGCGCCGCGCAGCCCTGCCCAGCCCAGCATCAGCCGCTCCTTCATGTCGAACGGGGCGAATGCGGTCGCGATCACAGCGGCCACCGGGCGCGCGACGAAGATGAGGACCGCGGAAAGGGCCAGACCCTCCGCCGCGATGTCGCCGAGCCCGCTGGGATAGACGAGGAGCCCCAGCATGAAGAAGAGCGAGATCTGAGCAGTCCAGCTCATGCCCTGATGGAATGCGATCGTCGAGCCTCGCGCCGGGATGGGGCCTGTCCCCAGCGCGAGCGCCGCGATGTAGACGGACAGGAAGCCCGAGCCGTGCGCGACCTCGGCGACGCCGAACGCCAACGCCGCCGTCGCGAGCGAGGCGACCGGGTAGAGGCCCGGCGACGGCAGGTCGAGGCGCCGGAACGCGGCGCGCGCGCCCATCCCGATCAGGACCCCCGCCGCGAGGCCAATCGCCAGCTTGATCACCAGCTCGAGGGCCATGTCCGCGGCGCCGTAGTCGGGCATCTGGATCCAGTCGATGAACCCCACGACCAGGAGGACCGCTATAGGGTCGTTCATGCCCGACTCGCCCTCGAGGGTTCGCGCCAGACGACGCCGCAGGCTCGACCCGCGCAGGACGGCGAAGATCGCCGCGGAGTCCGACGCCGCCACCGCCGAGCCGATAATGAGGCCCACCGAGCAGGTCGACATCGAAGACCCACGTGGCAAACACTCCGGCGATCACGGCGGTCGCGACGGTTCCGAGCGAGGCGAGCGAGACGGCGGAGCCCAGTACCGGCCGGATCTCCGGCCAACCTGCAGTTAGCCCGCCCTCGAACAGGATCAGGACGAGGCCGATCGTGCCGAGCGTCCGGGTCAGCTCCGCGTCGTTGAACTCGACCCCGCCGATCCCCTCGGAGCCGACGAGCATCCCTAGGCCCAGGAACAGCAGAAGGCCGGGGACCCTGACACGGTCGGCCACCTTCGCCGCGGCCAGGCCCGCGGCCATCAGGAGGCCCGCGACGAGGATCAGCTGGCCGTCGGTCACTTACGCCCCTTCGTCCAGGGCTGCGATCTGAGCCTCGAGCTCTTCGGGAGAGTCCGGGACCATGCCTTCGCCCGACGCGTGTTGGTACGCGCGGGCCAGGAGCAGCGCCAGGAGCGCGGCGCCCGCCGCGAACCCGATCTCGATCCGCCGCGCCTCGTCCTCGATCACCGGCAGAAGCGCCCAGACGAGGAACGCGGCGGCGGAGAGTCCCCATGCGCGCGCGGCCGTCGCCGCGGCGCCACGCGCAAGCGCCGCCTGAGAGAGGGTTGTCGCGGCCAGGTAGAAGCCCATGCCGATGGCCATGATCCCGAGATCGACGCGGTCGTACTCGAAGCGGTCACCGAATGCGATCTGCATCAGGGCCGGGCCGACAGCGAGCATCACGATCAGGGTCGCCGCAGCGAACCCCGCAACGACCGTGAGCGTCGCCCTGATCGAGCTGTGAAATGCCTCGTCGCCGCCCCGGGCGCGCATGCGGGTGAGGTGGGGGAGGAGGCTCGCGGAAACGCCCTGGAAGATGAGGACCGGAGCGCGGGCGACCATCAGGATGTTGAAGATGAAGCCCGCGGCCGCCGCGTCCTCGAAGGCTCGCACCAGGAGCGGGCCGGCGTTCAGGAACACCTGCTCGCCGACCATGATCACCATCACGGCGCCAGCGAACCCGCCGCCGGCCGCGAGGGACACGGGGCGCGCACGCTCCAAGTCGGTGTTGGCGCGTCCGGTTCCCACCAAGACCAGCACCGGGATCAGCGCGAGGCTCACCAACGGCGCGGCCGCGACTCCCAGCGCGACGGCCTTCTGCCCGTCGGCGATGCCCAGCGCAAGGGCGAGCGCGAACAGCGTCCGGGCGCCGGATTCCGTGACGAGGAGCGCTGCCAGCAGGCTGAACCGGCGAGTTCCGCCGAGGTAGCCTCGCAGGAAGAAGGACGCGCCGAACGAGACCACGGATGCGAACAGCACCCAGTACAGGGTCTCCGAGCCGGAGAGAAGGCCGTCCTGGAGCGGGTCTCGCAGCAGAAGGATCGCCACGGCGAGCCCGACCGACACCGTCAGCTGGATACGCGCCGCCGTGCGGATCGCCGGCGCCGTGTCCTCTCCGCGCGCGATGCGGTCGGCGAGGGTGCGGGACAGGAGCTGCTCGACCGGCCGGTAGGCGATAGAGATCGTCACGAATACGGCAGACCACAGGACCACGATCTCGCCGTACTCGGTCGCGTCCAGGTTGTGCGACGCAAGCGAGAAGAAGAGGTAGGTGAGCAGGCCGGCAACGCCCACCCCGGCGGACAGGAGGCTCGCCGTGCGCCCGAAGCGCCTCGTCTCCGCGCCGGGGCGCATTTCGCTCATGCGTGGCAAGGTATCCGGCGGATCGGTCTGAGCACCCTGATTGACTAGTCAGTCAACGTGTGTGTAGCATTCTTTTTTGATGGCTACCGCGGTCTCTCATGACGACCGTACGCACCTCGCCAGGGCGCTCGAGGTGGCGGAGCGCGGGCGCGGTTACGTCTCGCCCAACCCCATGGTCGGGTGCGTTGTCGCCCGTGATGGCGAGGCCATCGGCGAGGGCTGGCACGCCGAACTGGGAGGCCTTCACGCCGAGCGTGCCGCGCTGGCGGATTGCGCCGAGCGCGGCAACGATCCGGCCGGAGCGACCGCCTACGTCACGCTGGAGCCCTGCGCCCACGAGGGCCGCCAGCCCCCATGCGCCGACGCGCTGGTCGAGGCGCAGGTGGCGCGCGTCGTCTACCTGTCCGACGACCCGTCTGACAAGGCCAGCGGGCGGGGCCCGGGGATCCTGCGCGACGCCGGCATCGAGGTCGAACTCGCCCAGGGCGCCGAAGCGGCCGCAGCCCGCCTTCTCATCCAGCCTTTCCGAAAGCACGCACGGACCGGGCGCCCACTGGTGACGCTCAAGTCGGCGGTGACCCTTGACGGGCGCACCGCCACGGCCTCGGGAGACTCGAAATGGATCTCCTCAGGGGAGAGCCGGGCGATGGTCCACCGTTGGCGCGCCGAAGCCGACGCCGTCGCGGTCGGGATCGGCACTGCGCTTGCCGACGACGCGCTGCTCACCGCGCGTGATCTCGACCCGCCCGCAGCCCACCAGCCGCTCCGCATCGTCTTCGATTCCGCCGCCCGCTTGCCTGTCGAGTCGGCGATGGTCGCCAGTGTGGCCGAGGCCCCGGTGCTCGTGATCGCCTCGCCCGACGCTCCGCCTGAGCGCACCGATCCTCTCCGCGAGGCCGGCGTGGACGTGCTCGTCGTGGACGGCGACCCGGTCGCCCGCGTGAACGCAACGATGACCGAGCTCGGCCGGCGTGAGATCACCTCGCTTCTGGTCGAGGGCGGCGCCGGACTCACCGGCTCGTTCGTGGACGCGGGTGAGGTGGACGAGCTTCGCCTGTTCGTCGCGCCCATTCTCCTGGGCGGCGCCGGCGCCAGGCCGCTTGCCGGGGGCCAGGGCAAGAGCCACATCGCCGACGCCGAGCGCGCGCTCGAAGTGCGCCACGAGTCGGTCGGCGACGACCTGCTGATCACGGCCCGCATGAAGGAGTGGTGAGGGCGTGTTTACCGGCATCGTGAAAGAGCTTGGGACGGTCACGGGGGTCGAGCTCTCGGACGAGGGCGCGAGGTTCGAGATCGAGGCCGGCGTCGCGGGCGAGCTCGCGACTGGCGATTCCGTCGCGGTCAACGGCGTCTGCCTGACCGTCACCAACCTGAAAGACAGCGCCTTCAACGCGGACGTGATGAACCAGTCGCTCAGCCTCACGGGCCTCGGCGCGCTCGAGGCGGGCGGCCGCGTGAACCTGGAACCTGCGCTTCGCGCCGGCGATCCGCTCGGCGGCCACATCGTTCAGGGCCATGTCGACTGCACAGGCGACGTCGCCGCCGTCACGCTCGGACGGCATCGCGACCCGGATCGCCGTCGTCGTGCCCGAGCGATACCGCCGCTACGTGGTGGAGCACGGATCGGTCACCGTCGACGGGGTGAGCCTCACGGTCGCGCTTTTGACCGACGACGGATTCGAGGTCTCATTGATCCCCGAGACGCTCGAGCGCACGACGCTTGGAAGCACGACGAAGGGGCAGACGGTGAACCTGGAGTTCGACGTGATCGCGCGGTACGTCGAGCGCCTCCTACAGTTCGGAGACAAGGAAGCGAACCATGAGTGAAGCTCAGACTGAAACCAGCGTCTTTTCGCCTGTCGAAGAGGCCCTCGAGGAGATCCGCCGCGGTCGCATGGTCGTGGTCTGCGATGACGAGGATCGCGAGAACGAAGGCGACCTGACGATGGCCGCTCAATTCGTGACGCCGGAGGCCATCAACTTCATGGCGACTCACGGGCGCGGCCTGATCTGCCTCTCGCTTACCCCCGAGCGTTGCGACGAGCTTGGGCTAGACCTGATGGCTGCGAAGAACGAGTCTCCGTTCGAGACCCCATTCACCGTGTCGGTCGAGGCCGCCGAGGGCGTGACGACCGGGATCTCAGCCGCTGATCGCGCCCGGACGATTCAGGTGGCGATCGATCCCGATTCGACGCCGCGTGACCTCGTTCAGCCGGGGCACGTGTTCCCGCTGAAGTCCAAGCCCGGAGGAACCCTGGAGCGGACCGGTCAGACCGAGGCCGCGGTGGATCTCGCGCGCCTGGCAGGCCTCAACCCGTCAGGCGTGATCTGCGAGATCATGAACGAGGACGGCACGATGGCCCGCGTCGGCGACCTCGTTCCTTACTGCGAGCGGCACGGGCTCAAGATGATCACCGTCGCCGACCTGATCGCCTACCGGCGCAAGCACGACCGCCTGGTCGAGCGAGTCGTCTCGACCAGCTTGCCGACGGCGTTCGGTGAGTTTTCCGCGGTGGGGTATCGCTCGCTGGTGGACGAGAAGCACCACGTCGCGATGGTCAAGGGCGACGTCGACGGCGCCGACGACGTCCTCGTCCGCGTCCACTCCGAATGTCTCACCGGCGACGTCTTTCACTCGCTTCGCTGCGATTGCGGCGACCAGCTTGCCTCGGCGCTCGCGATGATCGAGCAGGAGGGGAAGGGCGTCCTCCTCTACCTCTCGCAGGAGGGCCGCGGCATCGGACTCTTGAACAAGCTCCGCGCATACAAGCTCCAGGAGGAGGGCCTTGACACGGTCGACGCCAACCTGAAGCTCGGCCTGCCCGCCGACCTTCGCGACTACGGGATCGGCGCACAGATCCTGGGCGACCTCGGCCTCACCTCGATCCGCATCCTCACCAACAACCCGAAGAAGATCATCGGGCTGGAGGGCTACGGCCTGTCGGTAACCGAGCAGGTGCCGATCCAGGCGACGCCGAATCCCCACAACCAGGCCTACTTGGACGCGAAACGCGACAAGATGGGCCACGTACTTCACCACCAGGGGCTTCCCTTCGACGAGGAGATGATCGAGGAGGAGCACCGCCGCGACGAGGAGGAATCGGGTTGAGCGCAGACGAGGCGAGTGACGAGGCTCAGGGCTTCGAGGCTTCCGAGGACGAGAAGGAGTTCCTCGGCCGCAAGGAGTGGGCGATCTGCGTCGCCACCTTCTACGACGACCTCGCCGAGCGCCTGGTCGGCGGCGCGGTCGGAGGGCTTCGCCGAAGGCGGCGTGACGCTGGCGTCGATTCAGACCTACGAGGTGCCGGGCGCATTCGAGCTGCCGTACGCGGCGAAGGTATGCGCGGGCGCCGGCGTTTTTTCCGGCATCGCCTGCCTCGGCGTCGTCATCCGCGGTGAGACCGACCACTACGACTACGTCTGCACGGAGGCGTCCCGCGGGATCATGGACGTCCAGCTCACCTCGGGCGTTCCGTGCGCGTTCGGGGTGATCACCTGCGACACGCGCGAGCAGGCCGAGGCGCGCGCGGGCGGCGACAAGCGCGACCAGGGCCGCCACGCCGCATACGCGGTCATGCGCTCCGCGCTCAACCGGCAAGAAGGTCCTGGGCTAGATGCCCGGTTTGAGCCTCGCTACCCTTCCGCGTCCGATGGCCAAGGTCTGTCACACCTGCGGAAAGGGCCCCTCGTTCGGGAACTCGCGAAGCCACTCGATGGTCGCCACCCGGCGCCGCTTCAACCCGAACCTCCAGAAGGTCCGCATCGACGAGGACGGCCGTCCCAAGCGCGTCTACGTCTGCACCCGCTGCCTCAAGTCCGGCCAGGTCACCAAGCACGCCTAGCGCCCCGTGCGCATCGCGATCATCTCCGACACCCATCTGCCGCGCGGTGCGCGCAGGGTTCCCGACGCATGCGTCGAGGCGATGCGCACTGCCGACCTCATCGTCCACGCCGGCGACTTGTGCACCGCCGAGGTGCTCGACTGGCTTGAGTCGCTCGGGCCGCCGGTCAAGGCGGTTCACGGGAACGTCGACACCGTCGAGGCTACGCGAGCGCCTGCCCGAGTCGCTCGAGTTCACCGCAGGCGACCACCGGATCGCAGTCATCCACGACGCGGGCCCCGCCAAAGGCCGGCTCGCAGCGCATGAGGCGCCGCTTCCCGGAGGCAGATGCAGTTGTCTTCGGCCATTCGCACCTGCCGCTCCACGAGAAAGAGAGCGGCTTTCAGATCTTCAATCCCGGCAGCCCGACCGAGCGCCGGCGCGCTCCGCAGCCACTCGTACGGAATCGTCGAGACGGGCAGGTCGCTCACCTTCCGCCACATCTGGCTCTGACCGCCCGGGAGCAGCCAAATATGCTCATGGCCGTCGATGGCTGATCCATCCATCGAGCGCTTTCGCGCGGTCATTTCTGTCGCCTACTCGCACCTCGAGGAGAGGCGCCAGGAGATCAATGACCTGAACGTGTTCCCGGTCGCCGACGGCGACACCGGCGACAACATGGCGCTGACGCTTCGGCATGTGATCGACGAGCTCGACCGCCTCGAGCAGGCATCCGTCGACGGCGACCCGAAGCGGCCCGAGATCGTCCGCGCCGTCGCGCGCGCGGCGCTGATGGGCGCGCGGGGGAACTCGGGCGTGATCCTCAGCCAGATCGTCCGCGGCGCGGCCGAGAAGCTCGCGACGCCGCCGGGACGGCTGATCGATCCGGAGATGATCGAGGCCGCTCTGTTGAACGCGTCGGACGCAGCGTGGGCCTCGGTCCGCGAGCCCGCGGAGGGCACGATGCTCACCGTGGCGCGAGCGATGGCCGAAGCCGTTCGCGATCGCCGCGCGAGCTGGAACACGCACCACCTGGACACCGATGCGACGTCCGAGGAGCAGAACGCTCTCCTCGGCGAGATGCTCGCCGCCGCACTGTTCGCCGGCGAGGAGGCGCTTCGCCATACGCCCGAGCAACTCCAGGTCCTCGCCGATGCAGGCGTTGTCGACGCCGGAGCGCTCGGGCTGGTCGTGATCGTCCGCGGAGCCCTTGCGGCGCTTGCCGGTGAGTCCGTGACCCTTCCGGAGATCGAGCACTTCGCGCCCGCCCGCCTCTCCGATGTCCACCACGCCGAGTCGCAGTACCGCTACTGCATCAACTTCATCGTCCTGGGCGAGGGGCTCTCGACGACGGCGCAGATGCCGGCCCTGGAGGAGATCGGCGACTCTGTGCTGGTCGTGGGCGATGAGGCGACGCTCAAGGTGCACGTCCACGCGGACGACCCCGACGCGGCGCGGGGGATCTTCGAAGGCATCGGCTCGATCGAGCGCGAGGACATCGCCGACATGCGCGAGCAGATCGCCGAGCGTGAGGCGCGCCTTCGCGAGACCCGGACGGGCGTCCTGGCCGTCGTCTCGGGAGCCGGGATGCTGCGCCTCTTCACAGACCTCGGGGCGCATGTGATCGACGGCGGGCCGACGATGAACCCTTCAACGAACGACCTCCTGAAGGGGATCGAAGGCGTCGGCGCCGACGAGGTCCTTGTCCTCCCGAACTCCAAGAACGTCCACATGGCCGCCGAGGAGGCGGCGCGGCTCTCCGAGCAGGAGGTGAGGGTCGTGCCCACGGTCTCTCAGCAGGGAGCGCTGGCAGCGCTGGTCGAGCACGATCCGACCGCTCCCGCGGAAGACAACGCCGCGCGCCTTACGGACGCATTGACCCACATCCGCATCGGCGGCGTCGCTCCTGCCGCGAAGGACGATCCTGAGGGGCGCTTCGTCCGCGGCGACACCGTTGGCTTCGAGGGCGACGAGGTCATCGCGTACGGGGGCACCGGCTCCACCCTTGCCGCGACGGTTGCGCGCCTCGCCGACGGAGCTGAGATCGTCACCGTGATCGAGGGCGAGATGCCTCCGATCGCACTGGACGACCTCGACCTGGACCTGCCGGATGACGTGGAACTCGAGTTCCACCGCGGCGGCCAGCCGAGCTGGTACTGGCTCATTGCCGCTCAGTAGGTTCGCCCCATGAGCGCATCCGACAAGCCGGTCCTCTGGCACATCGGCGTCTCGCACTTCTCGGAGAAGGTCCGTTGGGCGCTGGCTTGGAAGAGCGTCGAGCATGAGCGCCGCGAGCCACCGCCGGGGTCCACATGGGCCTCGCGCTCTGGTGGAGTCGCGGCGAGACGAAGACATTCCCCGTGCTTGAGCTCGATGGCGAGCGAATCCTCGACTCGACCGCGATCATCGGCGCGCTGGAGGCCAGATGGCCCGAGCCGCCGCTCTACCCCGAGGATCCGGCCGAGCGGCGCAAGGCGCTGGACCTCGAGGACTACTTCGACGAGAACCTCGGCCCCGCGGTGCGCCTCTTCGGGTGGCACCACCTGCGGCGCGACAAGGAGTTGCTCGGAAGGGTCACCGAAGCGAACATCCCGGAGCCGGTCCGCGACTTCGGGCCGGTCCGCGCGGGGGTGAACGCGTTCGCATCGACCTTTGCCAACCTGCGGTTCAAGGTCGCGGAGCCTGCTGCTGAGGCGAAGGCGCGCCGAGTGATCACGGAGTGTCTCGACAGGCTCGAACAGGAACTCGACGGCGGAGAGCATCTGGCGGGCGACGCGTTCTCGGTAGCCGACCTGACCGCGGCAGCGCTGATGTACCCAATGGTGCTTCCGCCCGAGGGCCCGGGCTTCCTCACGGGCCGCCCGGAGACAACCAAGGCCTTCGAAGCGGAGCTCCGCGCCCGTCCGTCATTCGAATGGGTCGAGCGGACGTTCGCGGCCTACCGCAAGCCGGTCCGCGAGCCCGCGGCCGCCTGAGCGCTACCAGCCCTGTGTGCCGGGATCGCCCTTGAAGGGGCCCTGGATGTCATCCGTGATCCACCCGGCGTAGAACGGACCCGGCTGCGGGCGTGCACGCTCGTCACCGAGATAGGCGGCGTCGACGCGGCCCACGTAGAACGACACGTGGTCGAGGAGCTGGGCAAACGCCGGCTTGGGATCGGGGTAGAAGAACGCCGCGGCCTCAGACACCTTCCCGTTTACGACGATGTCGAGGTAGCTCGCGTGTCCCTTCCACTCGCAGTGGGTGGTGCGGCCGCCGGCGGCTTGCGTGAGATCCATGCGAACGTCCAAGCTCGGCACGTAGATCGTCGGCGGGCTCGCTGTCTCCAGAACGCGGAGAGCGCTGGACGACTCCGCGATGATCTCGCCGCCGAACTCGATCCGCACCGTTCTTTGGCTCGGTTCGATCCGCGGCGGTCTCGGGTAGTCCCAAACCGATTCTGCCATCGGCTGCTGAGCGTAGCCTGAGGAACTATGCCCCCTCAAGCCACCGCAACTCCTGAAGCGACCGCCGAGCCGCCGCGCGCTCTCGGCTCGGGGGAGGCACAGGACCGCGGCGCCCTGCGCGAAGCGCCGCTCCGATTCAAGCCGCGGCCCAGCCGCCTGGAAGCGCCGGTCAGCAGCCTGAAAGGCGCAGGGCCGAAGCTGTCGGCTCGCGCGGCGGGGATCGGCCTGGAGACGCTCGGCGATCTTCTCTGGCATCTGCCTCACGGCTATCGCGACCGCTCGAACGTCTTGAAGATCGGCGAGCTGCGGATCGGCGAGGAGGCGACCGTCCTGGTCGAGGTGCGCAAGGCGCGCGTGCGGCCGACGCGCAACCGGAGGCTTCGGATCGTCGAGGCCGACGTCGCCGACGACTCGGGAGCAACCAAGGCGATCTGGTTCAACCAAGCTTGGCTCCTGGAGCGTCTTCGTCCCGGCACTCGCCTGCTGCTCTCTGGAAAGCTCGATCGGTCGGCATTCAAGGTCTCCGCGCACGAGATCATCGGCGCCGACGGCTTGCGCGAGCACGGCATCCACACCGTCGGCCTCGTGCCCGTCCACTCGGTCACCGACGGCCTCAGCGCCGATCGGGTCCGCGAGTGGGTATGGAGCTGCGCCGGCATGGGCCGCGACTCGATCGAGCCGCTCCCGGCCGAGGTCCGCGCGGAGCACGGTCTTGCGGGCGCCGCCGATTCATTGGCCGCCGCCCACTTCCCATGGAGCGCCGAGGACGCCGAGAGGGCAAGGCGACGGCTCGCCTTCGAAGAGCTCTTCCTCCACCAGGTCGCCCTGGCCGCCCGGCGCAAGGGGCGCGAGGACAAGCGTCCCGGTGTTCCGCTCGAGCCGCCAGCCGAGCTGACCCGGGCGTGGCTCGCATCGCTTCCGTTCAAGCCGACCGCTGGGCAGCGGCAGGCGTTCGACGAGATCGACGAGAACCTCGGATCAGGCCGCCCTATGCAGCGCCTCCTGATGGGCGAGGTGGGCAGTGGGAAGACCATCGTCGCCCTCTACGCGATGCTTCGCGCCGTCGAGTCGGGGCACCAGGCCGCCCTGATGGCGCCGACCGAGACGCTCGCCGAGCAGCACGCCCACACCCTCAACGGCCTGCTCGCATCGACCCACCTCCCGTTCACGCTCCTCACCGGCGCGACGAAGGCGGCTGCCAGGCGGGACGCCCTGGGACAGCTCGAAAGCGGTGAGCTCAGCCTCATCGTCGGCACCCATGCCTTGATCGAGCCCGACGTGCGCTTTGCCCGGCTCGCCGTCTGCATCGTCGATGAGCAGCACCGCTTCGGCGTGAAGCAGCGCGCGGCGCTCGACGCAAAGGGGCCCGAACTGGAGGACGGCGCCCGTGCGGCGCCTCACGTGCTCCACATGACCGCGACGCCGATCCCGCGAACGCTCTCGCTGACCGCCTACGGCGACCTGGACGCTACGACGCTGCGCGAGCTCCCCGCCGGACGCCGGCCGGTGAAGACCTGGGCCGTGGGTGAGGAGAAACGCGAGGGGGCGTACGAGTTCGTACGGGAGCGGCTCCGGGAGGGCCGCCAGGCGTTCTTTGTCTGCCCGCTCGTCGAGGGCTCGGAGATGCTGGAGGCCAAGGCTGCCTCGGAGGAGGCTGAGCGCCTGGCGAAGGGGGAGATGCGCGACTTCCGCGTCGCCCTCCTCCACGGCCAAATGCACTCGCGCGACAAAGCGGCGGCCATGGAAGCGTTCGCCGCGGGAGAGGCGGACGTGCTCGTGGCTACCAGCGTGGTCGAGGTCGGGATCGACGTGCCGAACGCGACGGTGATGGTGGTCGAGGGCGCCGAGCGCTACGGGCTCTCCCAACTGCACCAGCTTCGCGGCCGGGTGGGCCGTGGCGAGCACGAGTCCTACTGCATCCTTTTTGGCGACCCGGCGTCGGACACCGCGCGCCGGCGCCTCGAGGCGATTGCGATCGAGCGCGACGGCTTCAAGCTCGCCGAGGTAGACCTTTCGCTTCGGGGCGAGGGCGAGATCCTCGGCACGCTTCAGAGCGGCCTGCCGCGCTTCCGTGCGGCGCAGCTGCCCGACGATGCGCCCCTTTTGGTCGGCGCGCGCCGCAACGCGATCGCGCTGCAGAAGCTTTACGGCTCGCTCGACGATCCCGCGCTAGGCCCAATGCTCGACGCAGCGCGGCTTCGCTTTGGCGACGAGCGGGTCGAAGGCATCTCGGCGTGAGGGTCGTCGCCGGCGAGTTCCGGGGCCGCCGCCTGAAAGCGCCCGCCGGGACGGCCGTCAGGCCAACGTCGGACCGCGCCAGAGAAGCGCTCTTCTCCATCCTCGGCGACATCTCCGGCGCCGAGGTGTGCGATCTCTTCTGCGGCACCGGCGCGCTCGGAATCGAGGCGCTCTCGCGTGGCGCTCGCCACGTGGTGATGGTCGACGACGACACGTCGCCCGCGCAGGCCAACGTGGATGCGCTGGATATCTCGGAGCGCGTCGACCTGACGCGGCAGGACGCGTTCGAGTACCTGGGCTCCGCGACGGCCACCTTCGACCTGATCCTCTGCGATCCGCCATATACACTCGCCGCGCGCGTGGCCCGAGACCTCGAAAAGCTCGTGCCCGCCCGCCTGCGGGAGGGCGGCACGCTCGTTACCGAGAGCGCCGCGCGGACGCCCATGGAGCTCAACCTCACACTTGAAGACGACCGCACGTACGGCGAGGCGTCGCTCCGGATCTGGTCAGCGCCGTGAACTCCGAGGGCAAGGAGAGGGTGGCGGTCTGCCCGGGCAGCTACGACCCGGTCACCAACGGCCACGTCGACATCATCAAGCGCGTGTCGCGTGTATTCGATCGCGTTGTGGTCGGCGTCGTCGGCCAGTCCATCCGCAAGTCCTCGAGCCTCTTCAGCCCCGAGGAGCGCCAGGGCTTCCTCGAGCGGGCGGTGGCCGACGCGGGCCTGGAGAACGTCGAGGTGAAGATCTTCTCGAACCTCCTCGTCGACTTCGTGCGCGAGCAGAACGGCACGGCGATCGTCAAGGGCCTCCGTGCGATCTCCGATTTCGAGTACGAGTTCGAGATGAACCAGCTCAATCGCAAGCTCGCCCCGGACATCGAATCCGTCTACATCTTCGCCTCGTCCGAGTTCAGCTTCCTCTCGTCAACGGGCGTCAAGGAGATGGCGACCTTCGGCGGAGACGTATCCGATCTGGTGCCGTCCGAGGTGGCTGAAGCCCTGGTCAACCGCGTCGAGCGCTGAGCGCAGTGCTTGTTTGCCGTCCGCCAAGGATGGGCAGGAGCTTGCAGGCGCGCGGCGAAAAGGCCCCCGTCACTCCTGCAACTAGCTCCTACACGTAAGCTTCCCCCTGCAAATGGACGTCCTTGTACTCATAGACAAGCTCGATGACCTGATCCACAACGCGCGGCCGGTGCCGCTCACGGATCAGGTTCGCGTCGATCGCGAGGAGATCTACGACCTCCTCGATCAGATGCGTGCCACGATCCCCGAGGAGATCAAGCAGGCGCGCTGGATCGTCAAGGAGCGTCAGGAGATGCTGGCCGAGGCGAAGCGCGAAGCTGAGCGCGTCGTCAAGGAGGCCCGCGACCAGCAGTCGCGCCTGATCTCTGACGAGGAGGTCTACAAGCAGGCCGAGCGTGCCGCCGAGGAGATCATCGAGGACGCGCGCGAGACCGAGCGACAGATTCGCCTGGGCGCCGAGGACTACGCGGACGAGATCCTGTCGACCCTCGAGGTCAACCTTCAGAAGTTCCTCGCCGCCGTTCAGCGCGGCCGCGACCGGCTCGCCGGCCGCGACGACGAGCCCCTCGAGTAGAGGCCTCTACTCGTATACGGCGCGGACGACCGCCAGGCCGTCCTCAGCCCATGTGACTTCGCCGCCCGCCCACTCGGCCCACTCGGCCGCCTGTTCCGGCGAGAGGACGTCGCCGATGACTACCGCGCGCGAATGGTCACGAACGCGACGGAAGAGCTGGCGCACGCCATCGGGGTCCAGCTCTGAAGCCGTGAGGACCGCGATCACGAGGTCCCAGGGGCCGTCGGGCAGTGGGTCCTCGATGCGCCCGAGCCTGAGGTCTTCCCACCCGAGCTCGCGCGCCTTGAAGACCATCTCCGAGCTCGAGTCGTATCCGGTAATGCGAACGTCGGGGAAGCGGTCGAGCAGGCGCTGAGTCGTCTCCGCCGTTCCAAACCCGAGCTCGAGGACCACGGCGGGCTCGAAGGGGATGGCGTCGAGCGCGGCGACCTGGAGGTCCTCGTAGCGCGGGACCTCTTCGAGGATGCGCTCGAGGTAGCTGTCTGGGTCTCTGTTGGGTAGAGGCGTCATGTCTAAGTTTTTCTGTGAAGCCGTGCCTGCGCCATTCAACACGATCGATCTCGCCACCCTGGCATTGAAGCCGGGCGAGGGCCGGCGGCTTGAACTCGAGCTGATCCCCGAGTCTTTCGTTCTGGGCGGCGAGCCGTACGACTTCGGCTCGAAGTCTGTGCCTGGGCGTCTGGACGTCTCGCGAACCTCGTCCGGACACGCGATGCGGCTCCAGCTCACGGCGGCGCTGCACGGAATCTGCATGCGCTGCCTGACGCCAGCCACATTTGACGTCGAGGTTGAATCTCGCGAGGTCGACCAGCCGGGGACGGGCGACGAGGAGCTCGCGAGCCCGTACGTGAACCTCGACGAGCTCGACATTGCCGCGTGGGCACACGACGCGATCGCCCTCGCCCTGCCGGTGGCGCTGCTCTGCCGCGAGGACTGCAAGGGCCTGTGCCCCGAGTGCGGCATCTCGCTCAACGACATTCCGGAGGGTGAGCACGTCCACGAGGCCGAGCTCGACCCCCGCTGGGCGAAGCTCCGCGAGCTGACGGACTGACGCCGGAGGGGTCAGACCCCTCACACAACCTTCACATCAACGAGCGAGCGCGCACCACGTCTCCGCCACCGAGGTGTTGGTCCATGGCCATCTGTCCGGCTCTACGCAGAGCCCAGCCTCGACGGGGTTGTTCGCGATGTATTTCGTAACGGTGACGAGCTGCTCGTCGGTTGAGATCAGCGTGCACCCGAACCTCCCCTGAAACACATGACCACTCTTGTCATGCCGCAGGTTGAACCGCTGGGCGTATCGGCTCTGAAGCCGTTGCATCCCTTCGCTGAGGTTTCCTCGGGGGGTCTCAAGGAGGAGATGGACGTGGTTGTTCATCAGGCAATACGCAAGCCGATTCCATCCGAACTCGTCGCACGCATCGTTCAGGAGCGCGAGGTACGCCCGACGGTCGGGATCGTCGGTGAAGAGATTTCGACGATCAATCCCTCTCGCCCAGACGTGGTACAGCCCACCGTCCAGGATGGGTCGGGGCTTCCGAGGCATACCGTCTACAACCCCGGCAGTTGAAAGCGTGCCCCTCTAGGGAGGAATGTTAGGAGCGTATGAGGGGTCTGACCCCTCCGGCGGTAGCTACCCTTCTCGGCCTCACATGGCCGTCCCCAAGAAGAGAACTTCCCGCACCCGGCGCGACAAGCGGCGCGCGAACCACACCGCCGCCCGGCCGCGCACGAACCGCTGCCCTCGCTGCCATAGCCCGCGACTTCCGCACCGCGTCTGCCCGACCTGCGGCACGTACGCGGGCCGCGAGGTGATTCGTCCGGACATCCCAGATGAGCTCGGCGGCCCCGATCAGGAGTAACCCGTGGTGACCGTCGCTCTAGACGGCCGCGGAGTCGAGCAGGGCCTGGACGTTCTCGCCGAGGGAGCGCGTCGCGCGATGGCGGATGGAATCGATCTGCGGATCTTCGGCGACTCCCGTGCGCTCAAGGCGCTTCAAGACGCCGGAGCCAAGGTGATCGAGGCTCCTGGTGAGATCTCGAACGAGGACGACCCGGTTGCAAGCGTGCGCTCGCGCGAGGACGCGTCGATCGTCATGGCGGCAGCAGACGTGGCCGATGGGTACTCCGACGCTTTGGTCAGCGCCGGCCCGACCGGGGCAACGATGACGGCTGCGCTATTCGCGCTCAGGCGCCTCAGCGGAGTCCGCCGACCGTCCCTGGCCGTCCAGCTTCCCGTGGTTGCGCACGACGGCCCCCCGACGTTGCTCCTCGATGCCGGCGCGAACACCGAGGCGCGATCACAGGACCTGGTCCAGTCGGCTGTAATGGGCGCAGCCTTTTCCCGTGCTGTCCTTGGCGTCGAAAACCCGCGCGTCGCTCTGCTCTCGGTCGGCGAGGAGTCGAAGAAGGGCACGGCCGACGTCGTCGAGGCGCACTCCGAGCTCGCCGGCCTTGACGGGATCAACTTCATCGGAAACATCGAAGGGCGCGACCTGCTGTCAGGCGCGGCCGAGGTGATCGCAACCGACGGGTTCACCGGGAACGTCGCGCTGAAGACGCTCGAGGGGACCGCGAGGACCGTTGGATCGGCCGTGGGCTCAGCCGCGCGGTCGAATCCCGTCTCGGCCGTGGGCGGGCTGATGCTCAGGCCCGCTCTGGGCGGCTTGCGGAAGAAGATGGACCCCGACATGACCGGCGGCGCGATCCTCCTTGGGGTGCGCCGCGTCGCGGTCGTCGGGCACGGCAGCTCGGGTCCGGACGGGATCGCCAACGCGATTCGGCTGGCCGCGCGCGCGGTTTCGGAGCGCTCGACCGAGCGCACGGCCGAGCTCCTCGGCGTCGGCGGGTGCAACCCGCGGCGAGCTCAAGTGATAGGAACAGGGCAATGAGCGTCGACCGCGACACCGTCTTGGAGAAGGTCCGGTCGCATCTGGCGGAGGAGTTGGGGGTCGACGCCGGGTCGATCACCGATGAGACTCATTTCCGCGATGACTTGGAAGCCGACTCGCTCGACCTGTATGAGCTGGTGATGGAGCTCGAGGACACCTACGGCGTGAAGATGTCCGAGCAGGAGGCCGAGGGGATCGTCACCGTCGGGCAGGCCGTCGACTTCGTGGCGGCAAGGGCCGAAGACTCAGGCTGATGGCAGAGGGCATCCGCGCGGATGGTCGCGGGGGGATCGAGGGGCGCACCAAGCGAGCCCCGGGTCCGGCTGCCCTGAGGGCCCTGATCGACGACCTGCCTCGAGGAGGCGCGTGAGCCTGCGCTGACGCACTCATCTTGGGTCGACCACCGCGCCGACTCGTACGGGCGGCTCGCGTTCCTGGGTGACAGCGTGCTGGGCCTCGCCATCGCCGAGCACCTCTTCGTCCGCCACCCGCGCTCTGACATCGGCCAGCTCACGAAGGTGCACGGCCAAGCCGTCATCGGGCCGCGCGTGCGCGACGATCGCCGTCGAGCTCGGGCCTGCCCGAGCTGATGGCCGAGCTCCAGCCGCGGTCCTGGACGGCGGTATCGACATCCCGTCGCTGCTCGCGTCTGAGCGGGCGATGGCCTCCGTCTGCGAGTCGGTGATCGGCGCCTGTTATCTCCACTACGGCTTCGAGGAGACCGGCACGGCGGTCGTCGCCGCGTTCTCTGAGCAGGTCGGATCTGGCGTCCGAGACCGTGCTCGACTTCAAGTCTGCGCTTCAGGAGCGCCTTGCCCGTGACGGCGGCCGGGTCCGCTACGAGGTGACCGAGGAGGAAGGGCCGCCGCACGAGCGCTGCTTCGAGGTCTCGGCCAGCGTCAACGGGGAGGTCATCGGCAACGGCTCGGGGCGCTCGAAGAAGGCGGCCGAGCAGGCTGCAGCGGCCGAGGCGCTCGACCGCCTGGGCGAGTAGCGGTTCCGTCCGGCCCACGCGGCACGCTTGTCACTCTTACCGGCTCGCATATGCACCTCAGTCCATCTCAATCAAGGGGTTCAAGTCGTTCCCCGATCGCACGAACCTGGAGTTCGCTCCAGGCGTAAGCGTGATCGTCGGGCCCGAACGGCTGCGGCAAGTCGAACGTCACCGATGCCGTGCTGTGGGCGCTTGGCGAGCAGAGCCCGCTCTCGGTGCGCGGCCAGTCGATGCAGGACATGGTCTACACGGGCGGCGAGGGCGTGGGGCCCAGCCGCTACGCCGAGGTCGAGGTCGTCCTCGCCACTGACGAGGGCGACGACGAGCCGCTCGGATTCTCCGAGGTCTCGATCCGCAGCGCGCCTCGATCGCATCCGGTGACGGCGAATACCGCCTCAACGGCGCTCGCTGCCGCCTGGCCGACGTCGTCGACGTCCTCTCCGACATGAACCTCGGCGGCGAGATGCACTCCGTCATCAGCCAGGGCCGCGTCGAGGAGATCGTCAACTCGAAGCCGCGCCACCGCCGCATCCTGGTCGAGGAGGCCGCCGGCCTCTCGAAGCACCGCAAGCGCCGCCGCCGCGCCCAGCTTCGGCTGGAGCGCACGCAGGACAATCTCGACCGCGCGCTCGACGTCGAGCGCGAGGCCCGCCGCCGCCTGCGCCCGCTGAAGCAGCAGGCCCAGGCCGCCGACATCCACTCCCGCCTCGAGCGCGAGTCGAACGAGCTGCGCGCCCAGCTCCTGGCCGCCGAGGCGGGTGCGGGCGCCGAGGAGCTCGCCGCAGCCGAGAAGCGCGCGGCCGCAGGCGCGCAAGCAGCGCGAGGCGGTCGAGGCCGATCTGGCGGTCGTCACCAAGAAGCGCTCGGAGATCGAGGCGCGCCTCGCCGACCGCGACCGCGAGCGCACCGAGGCATGGGGGCGCCTGACGAGCCTCCGCGCCGCGGGCGAGCGACTTTCGGCCCGCGCCGACGCGCTGGCCGCTCGCCGCGACCATCTGCGCCACGAACTCGAGCGTCGCCGCTCCGCGCTCGGGTGCGCTGGCCGCCGAGATCGCCGCCGAGGCCGAGCGGGCCGGGCGGCGACCCGGTCGACGTCGGGCTCGAG
Source organism: uncultured bacterium (assembly GCA_963786495.1). GTDB lineage: Bacteria > Actinomycetota > Thermoleophilia > Solirubrobacterales > 70-9 > JALZKA01. The sequence continues at coordinate 299,497 of CAWAZL010000004.1, forward strand.
CGCGCGGTCACCGCCACGCGCGAGGCGTTCGAGGCGCTCGGCCGTGCGCAGGGCGCCGACTCCGAAGGCGACGCGCGCGACCGAGGTCGGCCGTGCCCGTGACTCGCTCGACCTGGCGGCCCGCACCGCGCGGCAGCTCGAGGACCTCCTCGGCCGCCGGCGCCAGGACTCGATCGAGCGCCGCATCACGATCGAGGGCGATCTTTTGCAGGACGTCGAGGCCTTGTGCGAGGCGGCAGCCACCGCGCGCGACGCCACCGGCAAGCGGGCCGACGTCGCTCGAGGCCAGGACGCTCAGCGAGTCCGAGTCCGACGAGACGACCGCCGCCCTGCGCGAATGCTCGCGCCAGGACGCCGAGATCCAGGCCCGCCTGCGGACCGCGGGCGAGGAAGTGACGCAGGCCGAGGTGCGCGCCGCGCACCTGCGCGACCGCTCGCGACGAGGCCGCAGGCGAGCTCAAGCGGATCTCCGAGGCGCTCGGCCGCGAGATCGCTCCGGCGGACAAGCCGCTCGACCGAAACCGAGCGCACCGAGATCGACGCGAAGCTCGAGCGGCTCGCTCGCCGCCGCGAGGCGCTGGGCCCCGTCAATCCCCTCGCCGAGCGCGAGTACGAGGAGGCCAGGACCTACGTCCAGGAGCTCGAGGAGCAGCGCACGGACCTCGAGGCGGCGATGAAGGAGCTCGAGGGCCTGATCGCCGAGACCGACCGCAAGATCACCGCCGACTTCGAGGAGACCTTCGAGGCGGCGCGCAAGAACTTCGAGGAGCTGATCGAGCACCTATTCCCGGGAGGCCGCGGTCGCCTCCGGCTGGTCACCGAGCGCACGCCGAAGCCGGTGATCGGCGGAGGCGAGGCTCCCGCGGCCGAAGGCGAAGCGCCCGACGACGATCCCGACGAGGAGGCGCAGAGCGACTTCGAGGGGCACGGCGTCGAGATCGAGGTGACGCCGGCGGGGAAGGCCATGCGAAAGCTCCAGCTGCTCTCGGGCGGCGAGAAGTCGCTGGTGGCGCTTGCCTTCGTCTTCTCCGTCTTCATGGCGCGCCCCTCGCCCTTCTACATCCTCGACGAGGTCGAGGCCGCGCTCGACGACGCGAACATCGACCGCTTCCTCCAGCTCGTCCGCCGCTTCTCGGACCGCGCGCAGTTCATCGTGGTCACGCACCAGAAGCGCACGATGGACGCGGCCGACGTCCTCTACGGCGTCTCGATGGCGCGCGGCGGCATCACCAAGGTCGTCTCGCGCCGCATGCCGGAAGCCGCAGAACAGCCATCGCTCGAAGCTGCCGACGCGGCTTAGGCCGGCGTCGGGGCAGCCGCGACTGTCTGCTTCGGGATGACTGGAGTGGGAAGACGTCTTCGTGCTGCGCGATGGCGTGAGGCACCTCGGCTCGGGCAAGCCGAAGCCGCGGAAGCACGCCGCAGGGTTCTTCGGGCGTCTTCGCGACAATCTCGTCGCGCAGCCGCAGGCGCATGACGGCCGAGGTCTCGGCGAGCTTCTTCGACCGGCTCGACGCTGAGGCGTTCGAGCGCCTGGAGGAGGCGCTGATCCTCGCCGACGTCGGCGCTCCGGTGACCGCCGACGTCGTCGGTCGCCTCGAGACCGAGGTGTCCACGGGCGCTGTGGCGCAGGGGGACGCGGCGCGCGCACGCGTCTGGTCGAGCTCTTGGCCGAGGTGGCGCAGCCCGACGGCCCCCCTCGCATCGACCTGACCCATGGACCGACGGTGATCATGGTCGTCGGCGTGAACGGGACCGGCAAGACGACCACGATCGGAAAGCTCGCGCATCTCGATGTCGTCGCGGCTCGGGCGCCGCACGATCGTCGGCGCCGCGGACACCTACCGCGCTGCCGCGATCGAGCAGCTCGAGACGTGGGCGGAGCGCTCGGGAACCGAGATCGTGAAGGGACAGCCGGGCGGCGACCCGGGTGCGGTCGTCTTCGACTCGATCGCCGCGGCCGAGGCCCGCGGTGCCGACGTCGTGATCATCGACACGGCGGGCCGGCTCCACACCCACGGCAACCTGATGGAGGAGCTTGCCAAGGTCAGAGCGTGTCGCGAGCAAGCGTCTCGAGGGCGCTCCTCACGAGACGCTGATCGTGATCGACGCGACCACCGGTCAGAACGGCCTCCGCCAGGCTCGCGCCTTCGCCGAGGCCGCCGGAGTGACGGGCGTCGTCCTGACGAAGCTCGACGGCACGGCCAAGGGCGGCATCGCGCTTGGCGATCGCGTCCGAGTTGGGAACGCCGGTAAAGATGATCGGCGTGGGGGAGGGGCTCGAGGACCTGCGGCCCTTCGACGCGCGCGAGTTCTGCGAGGCACTGATCGGTGATTGATGTCTAGCCCCAGCCTGCTCGAACGCGAGGCCGAACTGAAGGTCCTCGACGCCGCGATCGGTCGTCTCGCCGAAGGCAGAGGCGGAGCGGTCGCGATCGAGGGACCGCCGGGGATCGGCAAGACGGCTCTCCTGGAGGGCGCCGTGACAAGCCTCGCGGACGCCGGACTGGAGACGATTCAGGCTCGCTGCGGCGAGTTCGAAATGGACTTTCCCTTCGGCGTGGCTCGCCAGTTGTTTGAGCGCCGAGTGGTCGGCGGGACCGCCAAGGCCCGCGCCCGACTCTTGGAAGGCGCGGCTGCACACGCCGCTCCGGCGCTCGGGCTTCAGCTCGAAGACGAGGCCGAGGACGCAGCCGCGGCGCCGAGCGCCGACCTGCCTTTCACGGTGATCCACGGGCTCTACTGGCTGCTGGTGAAGCTCTCCGAGAAAGGGCCTCTGGCCGTCGTCGTGGACGACGCGCCACTGGTGCGACGACTCGAGCCTTCGGTTCCTCACCTATCTCGTCCCGCGGCTCAGCGACCTACCCGTGCTGCTGCTTGTCGCCTCGCGGCCCGCCGCGCCCGAGCGTGCCGCAGCGATGGGCGCGATCCTGGGCGGCCGAGATGTCGAGCGCATCGTCCCGGAGCCGCTGGGAGCGGAAGGCTCGCGCGCCCTCCTGGAGCTCGCGCTCGAGCGCCCGGCGGACGAGGCCTTCGCCGAGGCCTGCCACGAGGCAAGCGGGGGGAACCCGTTCCTGCTCTCCGAGTTGGCCACGAGCCTCGTCGCCGACGCCGTCGAGCCGGTGGCGGATAACGCGGATCGTGTTCGCGGCCTCGTGCCTGCCGCCGTGGTGAACTCCGTCCTGATGCGGATCGGGCGCATGCCGGCTCCCTGCGGCGACCTGGCTGCCGCGGTGGCCGTGCTTGGGTCCGAGGTCGAGCCGCGCAGCGCGGCAGCATTGGCCGGCGTCGAGCTCGACGCCCTCGCGGGGCCGCTCGAGGGCCTCGAGCGCGCCGGCATCCTGGCGCCCGAGCGCCCGCTTCGCTTCGTGCACCCGCTCCTTCGCGAGGCGGTTCGCGCAGAGCTTCCCCTGGCGCGGCGTGAGGCACTCCACGCCAGCGCCGCGGCACTCCTTCGAGCCGAGGGCGCGAAGGCGGGCGAGGTCGCCCACCATCTGCTCGACGCCCCGCGCGTCGGTGCTCGTGAGACCGTTTCGACGCTTCGGGAGGCGGCCACGGAAGCGGTTGCCGGTGGCGCTCCCGAGGCGGCCGTCACCTACCTCTTGCGCGCGCTGGCGGAGCCGCCCTCGGCTGACGTTCAGGCCGGGCTCCGCTACGAGCTGGGTATGGCGGGCTGGCTGTCCGGGCGCGATCCCGGCGTCCTGATCGACGATCTTCGGGCCGGCCTCAACGGCGCCTGGAGTCCGTCTGAGCGCGCGACGCGGTCGATCTCTGTTGCGCGCGCGGTCGCGTCGTTCGGCGATGTCCCGCAGGCTTTCGAGGTGCTGGAAGGCCAGATCGAAGCGGCCGGGGGAGGCGAAGGTGAGGCGGCTGCGCGCCTGCGTGCCGAGTACGCCACGCTTGGGCTCCTGCACCCCGACACGCGCGACCGCGCAATCGAGCGGCTTGAACGGCGGGGCGAGCCGAAGGGAACAGAGGTCAAAGACTTGCTGGAGCTCTGCCCTCTGGCGATGCTGCGCTCGCTCGACCGATCGGCCGACGAAGCGGCTCAGATCGCGGAGTCGGCGCTCGACGGTGAGAGGCTGCTCGATTCGGAAGGGCCGGACGCAACCGCCTTCCACATGGCTCTCTTCGTCCTCATGGTCACCGACCACTATGAATCGGCCGTCACACACCTCGAGCGGGCGACGGAGCTGGCCAGCCGCGGCGGATCGGCATACGGATTCGGGTCAGTCGCCGCGATGGCATCGGTCCTTCACTGGCGCCGTGGCGAGGTCGCGAGGGCTGAGGCCAGGGCTCAGAGCGCCATCGACGCGGGCATCGTGCCTCCGTTCACCTTGCCGCTGGTGATCACATGCCTGATCCTCGCCCTGACCGACCGCGGGGAGCTGAACCGAGCCGACGCGGAAGTGGCGATGTTCGGCAACATCCACGACCTGCCGGAGCTGATGCAGATCAACACGGCCTTCTTCGCGAGCGGCATCCTGCGGCTCGCCCAGGGCCGCCCTGAGGATGCGCTCGCCGACCTGGAGGAACACGACCTCAGAAACCGCAGGCTGGGGATCACGAACCCAAATGTCCCCTGGCGGCCGGTCGCGGTGGAGGCGGCGATGAGGCTCGGCGACCAGGATCGTGCGCGCAGCCTCGCCGATGACGAGATGGAGCACGCCCACCGGTGGGGAACCCACTCGGCGATGGGCCAGGCCTATCGCGCCGCGGGCTTGGCCAAGGGCGAAGAGGGGATCGAGGACCTCCGCCAGGCTGTTTCTGAGCTCGAGCAATCGCCGAGCGTTCGCGAGCTGACGCTCGCCCACATCGACCTGGGCTCGGCCCTCCGGCGCGCTGGCGAGCGCAAGGAGGCTCGCGAGCACTTGACCGTGGGACTTGACCTCGCTCGAAGGATGGGCGCGGCGCGCTTCGCGACGCTCGCCCACGACGAGCTCAAGGTGGCGGGCGCAAAACCCAGGCGCCTGCAGTTCTCAGGCGTCGAATCGCTCACCGCGGCCGAGCGGCGAGTCGCGGAGATGGCGGCGGACGGCATGCCTAATCGCGAGATCGCCCAGACACTTTTCCTGTCGACGCGCACCGTCGAGAACCACCTCAGCCGCGTCTACCGCAAGCTCGATCTTGCGTCGCGAACGGAGCTTGGCGAAGCCCTTTCTCTCGTCCCCGCCTAGGCACGGCTCACGCCTGAGATTCGAAAGATGAGTGGTCTCCACTCATGACAGGCGTGGCCTGAGCCTCGATGCTCCTCGGGTAATGAGCAGACGAGGAGGCATTGAGATGAACGGACGGAACCGCTAGATGCCCGCGGATGTGCGCAACGACCGGATTTTGCTTCGGCTCGAGCTCGACGAGGGCTCCGAGCCGATCAGCGGACTTCTGATCGGCGCGGACGGCACGGAGGAAGCGTTCAACGGCTGGCTCGCGCTAGCGGCCGCGATTGAGCGCGCGACACACGCAATCGACAGCCCACAGAAGGCAGTGACATGAAAATCAGAACGAAGATCGCAATCGGCGCAGCACTATTGGCGGTCGTGGCCATTCCCGGCTCGGCGACAGCCGGGGGCAACGACTCCGCCAAGGCCAAGGTGAAGGTCAAGCTGGAGGTGCACGACGTCGGGCAGCCCAACGCGGACCTCTTTGACGGCACGGTGAAGTCGGATAAGGGAGCATGCACGAAGAAGGGCCGCAGCGTCACTCTGCTTCGCGACGGCGACTTCCTCGCTTCCTCGGAGCTAGAGGCGGACGGAACGTTCCATTTCGAGGACGACAATCCCCATCCCGGCGGCACGTACAAGGCCAAGGTCACTTCGTCGGAGAAGTGCAAGACCGGGGTTTCAAACAAGGTCACCGCAAGCTGATCCCCTGATGCGGCGTAAGCTCAGCGCGTGTTTGACGCGCTGAGCGATCGTCTTCAATCCACGCTTTCCGACGTCCGCAGCCGTGGCAAGCTCACGGAGGCGGACGTCGACAAGGCGATGCGGGAGATCCGGCTTGCCCTGCTCGAGGCGGACGTCAACTTCAAGGTCGTAAAGGAGTTCACGGCCAAGGTCAAGGAGCGTTGCCTGGGCGCGGCCGTTCTCGAGGCGCTCGATCCTGGCCAGCAGGTCACGAAGATCGTCAACGAGGAGCTGGCTTCGCTCATGGGCGGCGCCAGCCGCGACCTCGCCTTCGCCTCGTCCGGGCCCACGGTGATCCTGATGGCGGGGCTTCAGGGTTCGGGCAAGACGACCGCCTGCGCCAAGCTCGCCCGCCTGCTGGGCGAGCAGGGAAGGAATGTCGCCCTCGCGGCCTGCGACACGCAGCGGCCGGCGGCGGTCGAGCAGCTCGTGACCATGGGCAAGCGCGCGAATGCGCACGTCTATCAGCAGGGCACCGAGCGCAGCCCGGTCGACATCGCCGAGTGGGCGCTCGGTCAGGCGAAGAAGGAGGCTCGCGACGTCCTGATCGTCGACACCGCGGGCCGCCTGCACGTCGACGAGGACCTGATGGATGAGCTGGTGGAGATCCGCAAGCGCGTGAAGCCCCACGACGTCCTGCTCGTCGTCGACGCGATGACCGGTCAGGACGCGGTGAACGTCGCGGAAGCGTTCGGCGAGCGCGCCGAGTTCGATGGCGTCGTCATGACCAAGCTCGACGGCGACGCTCGCGGCGGCGCGGCGCTTTCGGTCCGCGCGGTCACCGGCAAGCCGATCATGTACGCGTCGGTGGGGGAGCGGATCGAACAGCTCGAGCGCTTCCATCCCGAGCGGATGGCGACCCGGATCCTCGGGATGGGCGACATGATGACCCTGATCGAGAAGGCCGAAGCCGTCCACGACGCCGATTCGGCGGCCGAGCTCGAGCGGAAGATTCGAAGGCAGGAGTTCACGCTCGAGGATTTCCTGACCCAGATGCGCCAGGTCCGCAAGATGGGCCCGCTCACGAGCGTGATGGGAATGATGCCCGGCATGGGCAAGGCGATGAAGCAGATGCGTGCGGGCGACATGGACGAATCAGAGCTCGACCGGGTCGAGGCGATCATTCTCTCGATGACGCCTGCCGAGCGGGCGAACCCCGAGGTGATCAACGGATCGCGGCGCAAGCGGATCGCGCGCGGTTCAGGCACGACGGTTCAGGCCGTGAACCAGCTCGTCAAGCAGTTCGCACAGATGCGAAAGATGATGGCCGCGCTCTCCAAGGGCAAGATGCCCGATATGGCCTCGTTGATGCGAGGCCGTTAGTGAGGGGCTTTGGCCCCGAAAGCAGCATGTGCAAGCGCCGTAGGCGCGCGTAAGAGGTATCTCCGTCCTGCGATCACCCCGCTAACCTCTTCCGCCGCATGGCTGTCCGAATCAGACTTAGAAGGGTGGGTTCACGCAAGAACCCGATCTGGCGCGTTGTCGTTGCCGACAAACGCTCGCCCCGTGACGGCCGCACGATCGAGACGATCGGCCACTACAACCCGCAGACCGAGCCGTCGACCATCGTCCTGGACGAGGAGCGCGCACAGCACTGGATCGACCACGGTGCTCAGCCGAGCCCGACGGTCGCCCGCCTGCTTCGCACCAAGGGCATCGGCGTCACCGGCACTTAGAGCCGGAGCATGGCCTCGCCCGCGACCGAGCTTGTCGAGTATCTGGTCCGCGCGATCGTCGAGGAGCCCGACTCGGTCGAGGTTGAGGAGTTCGACGAGGGCGAGGAGCTGATCCTCGAGATCAAAGTCGCCGACGGGGACCTTGGCCGCGTGATCGGCAAGGAGGGCCGCGTCGCCAAGTCGATCCGCACGATCGCCCGCGCCGCCGGCGCCCGTGAAGAGCGCCGCATCTCGGTCGACATCGTCGAGGACTAGGGATCCCGGAGGGGTCAGACCCCTCACACTCCGCTCATCATGCGAATCGACGTCTTCACCCTGTTTCCCGAGTGGTTCGAGTGGTTCCGGGGCCAGCGCCATATGGCCAACGTTCTCGGGACCGGGACCGAGCTTCAGACGTTCCACTGGCGCGACACAACTCCGCTTACGGGCGGGCAGGTTGACGACTCGCCCTATGGGGGCGGGGCGGGGATGGTCCTGCGGGTAGATGTCGTGGATGCCGCGCTCAAGGCCGCTTACGGGGAGGGAAAGGCGCCCGCGCGGACGATCGTCTTGGCGCCGACGGGGCGCCAGTTCGACGACGCGCTGGCCTCGGAATTGGCTGGCGAGGATCACATCGCCCTTCTCTGCGGGCGCTACGAGGGGTTCGACGAGCGGGTGCACGACCACTTGGCGACGGACGTCGTCTCGATCGGGCCATACGTGATTGCGGGCGGGGAGCTGGCCGCGATGGTCGTCGCCGACGCGGTTACGCGGAAGCTCCCCGGCGCCCTCGGGCATGAGGACTCGGCGCTCGAGGAGTCGTTCTCGCCGGCGCTCGACGGCGCGCCCGAATACCCGCACTACACGCGCCCTGCCGAGCATCGCGGCTGGGAGGTGCCGGAGGTTCTCCTTTCCGGGGACCATGCCAAGGTGCGCGAATGGCGCTTGGCGCGCAGTCGTGATCGCTACCATTCGCGCCCGCACGGACCTCAGCCCTGAGGCTTCCCATCGAAATCTTCCGCACGACTCCCTTGCACCATGAGCACGATCATCGAAAGCATCGAGCGGCGACAGCTGCGCCGAGTTCCCCGGTTTGACCCGGGTGACCGTGTTCGCGTCCACTTCCAGGTAATCGAGGGAACTCGCCGCCGCACCCAGGTCTTTGAGGGCATCGTGATCGGCCGCCAGGGCTCCGGCGCTCGCGAGACCTTCACCGTCCGCAAGCAGTCCTTCGGAGTAGGCGTAGAGCGTACGTTCCCGCTGCACTCGCCGAAGATCGACCAGCTCGAGGTCGTCGCCCGCGGCGACGTGCGCAGGGCAAAGCTCTACTACCTGCGGGGCCGCGTCGGCAAGCGCGCCCGGGTTGCCGAGCGCGCCTGGTCAGGGGAGGTCGAGGAGGCGGTCATGCCCGAGGAGGACATCGCGGCGACCGAGGTCGCGCCCGAGCGAGATCGAGTACGAGGAGCCGCCTGAGGAGGCGGCGCCGGTCGAGTACGAGGCGCCTGAGTCGGAGCCGATCAACGAGGGAGCAGCCGTAGTCCCGGCCGACTCCGAGGGCGCGCAGGAGGCGACTGAGGAAGAGATGAAGGCAGCCGAAGAGGCCAAGGCGGAGGCCGACGCGGGAGAAGAGGCAGGACCCGACGCGGGGTCTGACCCCGCAACCGAATCGGCTGATGAATCGGACTCCGAGGGGTCTGACCCCCCAGAGGTCGAGGACTCGCCCGAACCGGACGCGGAGTCCGATTCGGACAAGGCTTGACGAGCGACACAGAAAACACGACGCGACACCGGGAAACGCTCCTTCATCCCGAAGCCGGACACGCCCGCTGGGGGCAGTCCTCGAGCTGATCGTCATCGTCGCGATGGCCATCGGCCTCGCGCTAGGAATCCAGGCGCTGATCGTCAAAGCCGTTCCAGATCCCTTCCGAGTCGATGAAGCCTCTACTCGTCGAGGGCGAGCGCGTCCTGGTCAACCGGCTCAGCTACACGGTGGGAGGCGACCCGTCGATCGGCGACGTGGTGGTCTTCCATCCCCCGGACGGCGCCGACAATGACAAGTGCGGAGTCGAGCACGAGCCGGGGCAGGCTTGCCCCGAGGGAACCCCCGACCCGTCCGAGCAGAACTTCATCAAGCGGATCGTGGCCGGCCCCGGGGACGAGCTCTATATCGAGGACGGGCATCCCGTCGTCAACGGCGAGATCGCCGAAGAGGACTTCATCCGGCAGTGCGGCGGCGGCAGTTCCTGCAATTTGGAGGATCCGATCACCATCCCGCCCGACAGTTACTTCATGATGGGCGACAACCGTGGATCCTCTGACGACAGCCGCTTCTGGGGACCCGTCCCACAAGACTGGATCATTGGCAAGGCCTTCTTCAGCTACTGGCCCCCGTCAGAAATCGGCCCCTTCTAAGCCCACGAAAGCCTTGAAGCGCCGCCGCCGGCAGGCCGCGAAGCTCTTCAAGTTCGACCGGGAGCTCGGAACGCGCTACGTCGCCGGGTGCGACGAGGCAGGCCGTGGCTCGCTGGCCGGGCCGCTGGTAGCCGCGGCAGTGCTCATCGACTACGGATCGCTTTCGATGACCGACCGCCGGGCGCTGTCAGAGCTCGACGATTCGAAGAATCGCTCGCCCGAGGAGCGCGAGGAGCTATATCCCGCCGTGGTCCGCGCGGCAAGCCGCGTCTCCGTCACGGTCCGCTGTGTCAGCGGGCATCGACTCCCGCGGCCTCCACGTCACCAACTGCGAGGCGCTCGCGCGGAGTCTCGAACGCGTCGCCCACCGCGAGGGCGTCTGCCTGGTCGATGGCTTCCGGCTGCCGCTTTGCCGGGTCGAGCACCGCCAGGTGATCGGGGGCGATTCCCGCTCCGCCGCGATCGCAGCCGCGTCGGTGATCGCGAAGGTCACGCGCGACCGCTTCATGGAGCGCTGCGACAGCGACTACCCGGGCTTCGGCTTCGCCCTGAACGCCGGCTACTCGACCCCCGAGCACCGCGATGCGATCGTCGCTCACGGGCCTAGCGCGCTGCACAGGCGGTCGTTTCAGTCGGTCGCCTACACCCAGCTCGCGCTTTAACAAGCCGCTTTTACGTGGTCCCATGAGGCCGACTCGGCCCGCGTGGTCCAGCCGGAGGCCGACCACGTCGATCCTCATGCCGCGGACCGGCGGCAGCTTGGTGCGGTTGGCCCGCATCCATGCGACCGCGAGCGATCGGAGCTTCCGTTGCTTCTGCGGGCCGACCATCTCGAGCATCGAGACCGGGCCTGAGCGCGCGCATGCGCGGCCCGTCTTCACTTCGACGACCACGAGCGTGCCGCCGTCGATCGCGATCACGTCCATCTCGCCGCGCACGCCCTTCACCCGGGCGTTCCGGGCCACGATCCGCCAGCCGCGCCGCTCGAGCTCCCGGGCGACGATTCGCTCGCCCTCTCGGCCCAGGATCTGCCGCGCTTCGGTCATGACCGGACCGTAGGTCGCGTTGGCGCGCGGGTGGGGCGCCAATTGGAGCGATTTGGCCACATTTCATGCGCCACACGCGCGTTCGCCCCACTTAGCGTCGCCGGTAGTGATCGCGCGCGTCCACACCTTCACCCTCCTCGGCGTCGAAGCGTTCGACGTGAGCGTCGAGGTCGACGTGGCGAAGCTGGGTCTGCCGTCGTTCTCGATCGTCGGCCTGCCTGACCCCGCTGTCCGCGAGTCGCGCGAGCGCGTCCGTGCCGCGATCAAGAACTCAGGCTTTGAATTCCCGGAGACGCGCATAATCGCCAGCCTTGCGCCGTCTGACCTCCGCAAGGCGGGGCCGGGCTTCGACCTTGCGATCGCAGCCGGGATCCTCGCTGCGACCGGCCAGCTGCTAGCCGACGCTCTCGGCGTCTGCGCGATGGCCGCCGAGCTTGCGCTGGATGGCTCGGTCCGCGCCGTTCCGGGCGCGATCGCGATGGCCGAGCGCGCTGGTGAGCTGGGGCTCCAAAAGATCGTGGTTGCCAGCTCCAGCGCTGCCGAGGCCGCCATGCCCGCCGCTCTGGGCGCCCACCCATGCCGGGTCGTGCCGATCGAGTCCCTCCGGGACCTCGCACGCATCGGCGAGACGGACGAGCCGTCGTATTCGCCTGCCGATCTCGCGTCTGATGCAGGGCCGCCGCTCGGCGTCGACCTGGAGGAGCTTCGCGGCCAGCCCGTGCTTCGCAGCGCGCTGGAGGCGGTCGCCGCGGGTGGGCACGGGATGCTGATCCTCGGGCCGCCCGGCGCAGGCAAGAGCCTGGCCGCGCGCCGCCTGCCGACGATCATGCCGCCGCTCGACGACCCCGAAGCGATGGAGGTCCTTCGTATTGCCAGCGCCTGCGGGCAGAACGGCTGGCGCGGGAACGGGCGCGGTCCTCGGCGCGCCGCAAGGCCGTTTCGCGCGCCACATCACACGATCTCCCCGGCCGGGCTCGTCGGAGGCGGCACGCCGCCTCGCGCGGGCGAGGTGACCCTCGCGCATTGCGGCGTCCTCTTCCTGGACGAGCTCGGCGAGTTCTCGCGCGACTCGCTGGAGGCGCTCCGCCAGCCGCTCGAGGACGGCGAGGTGACGATCTCTCGCGTTCGCCACTCGGTGCGCCTGCCAAGCCGCTTCGTCCTGATCGCGGCGTCGAACCCGTGCCCGTGCGGCCACGGCGAGGACTCGCCCAAGTGCAAGTGCCGGCCGGCGCAGGCGCAGCGCTACCGCAACCGCATCTCGGGGGCGCTCGCGGACCGCATCGACATCTCGCTCTCGATCGAGCAACCCTCAGCCGAAGCGCTGTCCGGCGAGCCGGGCGAGTCGTCGGCCGTCGTCAGGGAGCGCGTGGCCGTCGCGCGGCAGGCGGCGATCGACAGGCAGGGCTGCGCGAACGGCGAGTTGGGCCCCAGGGCGCTTCGCGAGCATGTACCGCTCTCGAAGGAGGCGGATGAGGCGCTTAAGTGCGGGCACCGGACGCTCGCCCTTTCGGGACGAGGCCACGACAGGGTGCGCCGGGTCGCGCGCACCCTTGCCGACCTCGCCGGGCGCCCTGAAGTCTCCGCCGAGGACATCCACGGAGCGCTCTCGTTCAGGCGAAGGAACACAGAATGAGCAGTCCGGCTGCCACAGGCGGTTGGCGTATCCGGCGTGGAGAGGAGGGCTGGCCCGAAAGTCTGGCTGAGCTTCCCGCGGTGGACGAGGCCGAGCCTGAGGTGCTGTACGGCCTGGGTGCGCGTGAGCTACTCACGGCGGCAGACCCGGACCGCACCGTCACGATCGTCGGCTCCAGGCGCTCGGGCGCTTACGGGCGCGAAGTGGCGCGCGAGCTTGGCTTCGGCGCTGCCTCCGCCGGCCTTCTGGTCGTCAGCGGCATGGCGCTCGGGTGCGACTCGGCTGCGCACGAGGGAGCGCTCGACGCCAAGGGCACGACGCTCGCCGTCCTGGGTGGTCCGGCCGACACGCCGTACCCACGCTCGAAAGAGCCGCTCTACCGCCGGATCCTCGCCTCGGGTGGCGCCGTGATCTCAGAGCAGCCGTCCGGCGTGGAGACATATCCCGCAATGTTCCCCGCCCGCAACAGGATCATGGCCGCGCTGGCCGGCTTCGTAGTGATCGTGGAGGGCGCCCACCGATCCGGCACGCAACACACCGTCAAGCAAGCCGCCCGGCTGGGCCGGGAGGTCTTGGCCGTGCCCGGCCCCGTCAACTCGTCGCTTTCCGAGCTTCCGAATGAGCTTCTCTCAGAGGGCGCGCCGGTTGTCCGCGATGCGCAGGACCTGCTGGACCATGTGCTGGGCCCGGGTCAGACGCAGGTGCGCGGGGTGGGGCCGGAGTTGGACCCTGAGCTGGCCGAGGCGCTCCTCGCGGTCGAATCGGGCGCAGGGACCTGCGACGCGGTTGCGATCCAGCTCGGCCTCGACGGCAACGACGCGGCGGTGGCCTTGGCCCGGCTGGAGCTCATGGGCTACGTCGGCGGCGACGCCGTCGGGCGCTACTCGCGAACGCAGCTCAGCCCGCCGTTGAACAATCGAGGGCTATGAACCCTACGAAGGTTTCGGCTGTCCCACGGGTTTGGGTAGTTGGCGCTGGGGTATCTCGGCGCCATCACGCGAGCGCATGGGGGCTCGCGACAACGAAACGAGGGTTGTATGAAGACAAGACTGACCCGGCTGCTGGCAAGTGCAGCAGTCTTTGGCGGAATCCTCGCTGTGGGCGGAATCACCGCAAGCGCGAGTGAAGTCGCCGAACACAGGGGCGGCGGCGAGGCCGTGGACATGAAGATGCAGATTGCTGTAGACCGCTTTGCGGCCAAAGAAGGCAAGGTTTATGCGACCGGTCCGGTGACCCTGAATACCGAGCAGAGCGATGGGACGGAGGAGACGACAACTCAATACACCTCTTTCCGGGTGCAGCGCGGCGCGGGTTCCGGCGGAGACGATGGCAAGACATGCAAGATCTTGCGACTGCATCTGGCATCGTCGTTCGTGGCGCTGCTCGGACTCGAAGTAAAGACGAGTGACATCAACGTAGAAATCACCGGACACTCCAGACGTGCGCTCGGAAAGCTCTTCTGCAAGCTCTCCGAGGGCATCAAGCTCGACCGCGCTCAGTTGACGCGGAAGACGGTCAGAAGCCTGAACCGGCGTCTCGATGGGGACCAGCTCAACCTCGTCCGGTTCAACACGCGGCTACACCCGCAAGAGCTCACCCCTGAGGAAGCGCAGGCCGCGGCTCGAGCTCCGGGCGACGGAGGCCCCCGCTGTCAGATCCTCGATCTCGACCTCGGCCCTCTCGAGCTGGACCTGCTCGGCCTCGCTGTAGATCTCTACGGCGCGGATCGCGAGAGCCCGGTTCACATCGACGCGGACGCTGACCCGAACGGGGGCGTGCTCGGTGAAGCTCTGTGTGAGATCTCGGGCGGTCCATCCGAAGAACCACCAGCCGAGCCGTCGCCCTAGCCACAAGAGCAAGAAGAGGATCCCATGGTGTAACGGCGCCCTTCGGGGCGCCGTTACCCTGACGCGCGATGGTGTCCGAGCCCCGCGTACCGACCGTGATCTCGATCGCCGGCTCGGACTCGGGCGGTGGCGCCGGCATCCAAGCGGACCTGAAGGCGTTCGCGCGCTGCGGAGTGCATGGGACGACCGCGATCACCGCGCTGACTGCCCAAAACACCGTAGGCGTCGAGGCGGTCGTGCCCACGCCGCCTGAGATGATCGTCGCGCAGGTCCGCGCCGTCGCCGCGGACATCGGCATCGACGCGGTGAAGATCGGCATGCTCGGCGATGAGGCGACGATCGACGCCGTGATCGAGTCGCTCGGGGTAATTGAAAAACACCGCCGGGGGGTGCCGGTGGTGCTGGACCCGGTGATGGTCGCCGAGAGCGGCGCGGCGCTCCTCGACCCGGACGCGAAGGCCGCGTTGATCGAGCGCCTGCTTCCGCTGGTGACCGTCGTGACTCCCAATCTGCCCGAGGCGCGAGAGCTTGCCGGCCGGCGCCAAGGCGGATCCCAGCGCGAGCTCGGCGAGACGATCTTGGGCCTTGGACCGGATGCCGTCATCGTCACCGGGGGCCACACCGAGAAGGGCGCCGACGTCCTGGTCGACGAGAACGGCTATCTCGAGATCGACGGCCCGCGCTTTGAGGACGGTGCCGCGCACGGCTCGGGGTGCACCCACTCCTCAGCGGTCGCCGCGCTTCTCGCCCGCGGGATGGAACTCGACGAAGCCGCGCGCTGGGCGAGGGAGATCGCTGCCGAGGCAGTGGGCCATGGCCTGCGCGAGATAGGCGACGGTCCGGGCCCAGTGGACGTCCTGCGCATCAGGCGTCGCGAGATCGACCCGCCGCGCCTCGAGGACGTTTGAGGGGTCAGACCCCTCACGCTTTGCTCACAAAACGACGGCCCGCCTAGACTCTCGCGGCGATGAGCGAGACCAACGGCAAGACAGCCACCAGCCTCCCGCGCCCCCGTTCCGCTGCCGTGTTCGATGGCCCGGATCGCGCCGCTGCGCGTGCCTACATGAAGGGCATCGGGTTCGACGACGAGGCGCTCAACCGGCCCACGATCGGCATCGCCAACACCTGGATCGAGGCGATGCCCTGCAACTTCCACCTGCGCGGGCTCGCCGAGCACATCAAGGCTGGCGTGCGCGCGGCCGGCGGGACGCCGATGGAGTTCAACACGATCGCGATCTCCGACGGGATCACGATGGGCACCGCCGGTATGAAGAGCTCGCTGGTCAGCCGCGAGGTGATCGCCGATTCGATCGAGCTGACCGCGCGCGGCTATCAGTTCGACGCGATCGTCGCCCTTTCTGCCTGCGACAAGACGATCCCCGGGTGCGTGATGGCGCTCGCGCGCCTCGATATCCCGTCGGTGATGCTCTACGGCGGCTCGATCGCTCCCGGCCGCTACAAGGGCCGCGACGTGACCATCCTCGACGTCTTCGAGGCGATCGGCGCGCACAACGCCGGCACGATGACCGAGGAGGAGCTGACCGAGCTCGAGGATGTGGCCAGTCCCGGCGCCGGCGCCTGCGGCGCCCAGTTCACCGCCAACACGATGGCCTGCGCGTTCGAGGCACTCGGAATCTCACCGGGCGGCTCGGCCATGGTCCCGGCCGAGGAGGACTCGAAGACGACCGTCGCCGAGAAGATCGGCGAGCTCGTCATGGAGGTCCTGGCCGCGGATCTCAAGCCGAGCCAGATCATCACGAAGGAGTCGCTCGAGAACGCGATCGCTTGCGTGTGCGCGTCCGGCGGTTCCACCAACGCAGTGCTCCACCTCCTCGCCGTCGCACGCGAGGCCGGTGTCGCGCTCGAGATCGACGACTTCGAGCGGATCTCCCGCCAGACGCCGCTTTTCGCCGACTTGAAGCCCGGCGGCCGCTACGTCGCCACGGACCTCTTCGCGGCAGGCGGAGTACCGCTCATCCTCAGCCGCCTATCCGAGGCCGGCCTCCTTCATCGCGATCAGATGACGGTGAGCGGCAGGACGGTGGGGGAGGAGGCCGACGCGGCCTCCGAGACGCCGGGTCAAGACGTCGTCCTTCCTGTCGGGAGTCCGCTGAAGGCCCAGGGCGGCCTGGCCATCCTGCGCGGCAACCTCGCTCCTGAGGGCGCCGTGGTCAAGGTCGCCGGGACCGAGCGCATGGGGCAGACCGGCCCCGCGCGCGTCTTCGAGTGCGAGGAGGACGCGTTCCAGGCGGTGAAGAAAGACCAGATCAACGCCGGCGATGTCGTCGTCATCCGCAACGAGGGGCCGACCGGCGGCCCCGGCATGCGCGAGATGCTGGCAGTGACGGCTGCGATCGTCGGTGCCGGCCACGGCAACGACGTCGCGATGATCACCGACGGCCGCTTCTCCGGCGCAACGCGCGGCCTCATGATCGGCCACGTCGCCCCCGAGGCCGTCAAGGGCGGCCCGATCGCCGCGATCCAGGAGGGCGACGAGATCACCATCGATGTCGAAGCCCGCACGATTGACGTGGCCCTTTCCGATGAAGAGATCGCCGAGCGGGTCGGCGCCTATGAGGCACCCGAGCCTGCGTTTCCCTCGGGGGTCATGGCCAAGTACGCAAAGAGCGTCTCGAGCGCCTCGGTCGGCGCGATTACGAGCTGAGCGTGGCCCGCGCCCGCACGCCACTCGCCGACTTCGCCGAGTCGAAGGAGCTGGTCCCCGCCGAGCGCAGGGCCGAGCTCATGTCGCCAATCGAGCCCGAACGCACGCTGAATGACTGGGGGCGTTCCGAGCGGGTCGAGGGCTTCATGGACGAGACCCTTTTCGAGTTCTTTTACCGCTACTGGTTCCGCTGCGAAGTCGAAGGCATCGAGAATGTCCCGTCCGAGGGCGGCGCCTTACTTGTCTCCAATCACGCCGGAGCATTGCCGCCCGACGCGGCGATGATCGCCAAGGCGATCAAGGAGGAGCACTCGAAGCCTCGACCCCTCTACCTCACCGTCGAGCACTTCTTCAAGGGCTACCCCGGCTTCTCGATGCTGGTGCCGAAGATCGGCGGCGTCGCTGCGCATCCTGCGAACGTGCACCGCCTGCTCCACGACGAGAAGCAGCTCGTGCTGGTCTTCCCTGAGGGCCGCAAGGGCACGGAGAAGCTCTACAAGGACCGCTACCGCCTCCGCCGCTTCGGCCGCGGCGGCTTCGTCGAGGCGGCGATGCGGGCGGAGGCAAAGCTGGTGCCGCTGTGCGTCGTGGGCGCCGAGGAGGCCATGCCCGCCTTTGCCCAGGTGCCGTTCCTTCAAAAGCTCACGGGGCTCATCTACTTCCCGATCACGCCGACCTTCCCGTGGCTCGGCCCGCTCGGGATGATGGGCTACCTGCCGGCCAAGTTCAAGATCCGCTTCCTCGAGCCCATCGACATGGCTGAGCTGGGCGGAAAAGACGCGGCGCAGGACAAGGCGCTCGTCCAGACGGTAGCCCAGGAAGTGCGTGCGCGCATTCAGGAGAACCTCCACGACATGCTCGGCAAGCGCAAGAGCGTGTGGTTCGGATGAGCGAGATGAGCACACGCGGCGGAACGAGACGAGTCCTCCTCACCGGCCTCTCGACGTACTGGGGCGGCCGCCTTGCGCAGGCGCTCGAGGCGTTCGAGGACGTCGAAACGATCATCGGGGTCGACTCCGCTGAGCCGCGGATCGAACTCGAGCGAACGGAGTACGTGAAGGTCTCGAACCAGCACGGGCTGCTTTCGCGAATCGTCCGCGCCGCCCGCATCGACACCGTGATCGACACCAGGCTCACGGTGAACTCGGTCTCCGCCTCGCCTCGCGGCGCGCATGAGAACAATGTGATCGGGACCATGAACATCCTGACCGCGTGTTCGGGCCAGGACTCCCCGGTGCGCCAGTTCATCTTCAAGAGCTCGGCCTACTACTACGGCTCCGAGCAGGATGACCCCGCCTTCTTCCACGAGGGGATGCTGCGCCCGCATCCGCCGCGAACGCCGCTCGAGCGTGACATCGTCGAGGCGGAGACCGCCGTGGCGGAATTCGCCGAGAAGCGCGACATGGAGGTCACGATCCTTCGTTGCGCGAACGTCGTGGGCCCGGACGTCGATACCGCCTTCACGCGGATGTTCGACCTGCCCGCCGTCCCGATGGTTCTTGGCTTCGACCCCAGGATCCAGTTCGTGCACGAGGACGACGTGGTCCACGCCCTCGAGCACTGTGTCTTCCACGACACGCCGGGCGTATACAACGTCGCCGCCGATGGTGTTCTGTCACTCAGCGAGGCGGCATCGGTCCTCGGCAAGCGGACGGCGCCGGTCCTGCCCCCGTGGGGGACCGGGCTAGTGGCCGGTCCGCTCAGAAGCCTCGGCTTCAAGGTGCCGAGCGAGATGCTCAACCTGCTGCGCTTCGGGCGCGGCCTCGACAACCGCCGGTTCAAGGCAACCGGCTTCGAATACGGGCACACGTCCCGCGAGGCGGTTGCGAAGCTCGGCCAGCACCTGCGCCTCGATCCGGTCATGCGCGGGGTGGACGGTGGCTACACGTATGAGCGCGAAGTTGAAGAGTTCCTGCGCTGGAGCCCTCACGTCATGCGCGACCGCCCGGGCGACAAGACAGGCGTCGAAGCCGACTCAGATCTTTTGGGGATCTGAAAGGACGATTGCGACGTACATAGAAGGGGAGCCTTCACAAGGGCGTCATCCCTACCCTTTCTATTCAGGTGGGCCGCAAGCTTTACATCGCCGTCGTACTAGGAATCGTGCTGCTTTTGGCAGGCGCGGTCGGCGCGTACGCCTGGGACAAGTCGCGCTCGGACGAGATCGCCGAGGGCATCACGATCGGCGGCATCAACGTCGGCGGGATGACCGAGGAGGAGGCCCAGGAAGCCGTCTCTGAGGCACTGGTCGAGCCGCTTGACGAGGATGTCGTTGTGGTTCACCAGGGCACTAAGTACATCTTGAGCGCCGAAAAGCTTGCAGTCCACGCGGACGTGGCGTCCAGCGTCCAGGCCGCGCTCAACGAAAGCCAGGAGGGCGGCCTACCCACTCGGCTCTGGCGGTACGCGACCGGCGGCGAGGTGGCCGAGGCGATCGAGCCCTCGGTCGACTTCGACCAGGCCGAGATCGACAAGTTCATCGAGATCATCGCCGACGACGTCCACCAAGAGCCGGTCAACGCTTCGGTCGAGCCGACGGCGACCTCGATCGAGCCCGTCCACGAGCAGGTTGGATACGCCCTCCGCCAGGAAGACCTCCGCGAGAAGGTGATGGCCGCGGTCAAGTCGCCGGGCGAAGGCAAGCTCAAGGCGCTCGTGGAGGAGACCGAGCCTGAAGTCACCACTCAGGACCTGGCCGACCAGTATCCGGTCTACCTGACGGTCAACCGCTCCACCTTCGAGCTGAAGCTCTGGGAGAACCTCGAGCTTTCCAAGACTTACACCGTCGCGATCGGCGCCGCGGGCTTCGACACGCCGACGGGCGAGTACTCGATCCAGAACAAGGCCGTCGACCCGACCTGGAACGTCCCTGACTCCGACTGGGCGGGCGACCTCGCCGGCACGGTCGTACCCGGAGGCGCGGCGAATAACCCCTTGAAGGCCCGCTGGATGGGCATCTACGACGGTGCCGGCATCCATGGCACCGACGACACCGCATCGCTCGGAAGCGCCGCGTCGCACGGTTGCGTGCGCATGGCCGTGCAGGACGTCATCGAGCTCTACGACGACGTCCCGGTCGGCACTCCCATCTACATCGGTTGAGGCGCGAAGCAGCGCCTGGCTCCTCCCGCCTCAGGCGGAGGTTTTGTTGCGTGGGTAGGTAACGCGGGTCCGGGCCGGAAAGACTGTCGCCAGTATGGGAAGCGCGACTGCGAGTGAGGACGTGGAGGGGACGAAGTTGAGCCCCCGCTGGGAGGCCGCCCTCCTCGAGTTCGCGCGTGAACAGGACCGCCGCGGAGCTGCGGCGGCGACGAAGCGGGCGTACGCGTCTGACCTCACGGAGTTGGCCGTGTGGGCGTCCGCGCGCGGCACCGATCCCGGCGATCTTCGGTACCGCGATCTGCGTGGTTTCGCGGCGCAGCTTTCGGGCCGTGGCCTCGCGAAGTCGAGCATCGGCCGCAAGCTCGCCGCGGTGCGGACGTTCCACGGCCATCTGGTCGACGCGGGCCATGCCGACTCGAATCCCGCCGAGCTTCTGCCGACCCCGAAGCGCGAGCAGCGGCTGCCGCGAACACTTGGCCGCGACGACGTCGCCGAGCTTCTCGATCGCATCCCGGTCAAGACGCCGCTGGAGGCCCGCGACCGGGCGATGTTCGAGCTGGCGTACTCGTGTGGCCTCCGTGCCGAAGAGATCGTGAACCTCAATACCGACTCAATCGACTTCGATTCGGAGAGCCTCCGTGTCACCGGCAAGGGCTCGAAGACGCGCCTGGTTCCGATCGGAGAGCCCGCGCAGAAGGCGCTTCGCCGCTACTCAGAGACCGCGCGCCACGCGCTCACGGGAGGGCCTGGGACCGAGGCGCTGTTCCTCTCAAGGAACGGTCTCCGCCTATCGACCTCGGACGTTCGCAGGAGGCTTCAGATCTGGGTCAGGGAGTTGTCCGAGCACGGCCGCGTGTCGCCTCATTCGCTCCGTCACTCGTTTGCCACGCACCTCTTGGAGGGGGGCGCAGACCTTCGTTCGATCCAGGAGCTTCTAGGTCACTCCTCCGTGTCGACGACCCAGGTCTACACGCGAGTCGAGCCAAAGACCTTGCGAGATGCCTACCAGCGAAGCCATCCACGCGCCTGAACGCGTAGGTTTAGGAACCCAGAGAGAGCTTTATGGAGATCAACGTAAAGGCAGTCGAACTTCGCGAGCTTTGGCGGAGTTACAAGGTCGACGGGGATGAACGCGCACGGGAGCGCCTAGTCGTCGCCTATTCGCCCCTGGTCAAGTTCATCGCGGGCCGCATGGCATCGGGCCTTCCGTCGCATGTCGAGGAGGCCGATCTCGTCTCTTACGGGCTCCTGGGCCTGATCGGCGCGATCGAGCGCTTCGACCTCGAGCGCGAGATCAAGTTCGAGACCTTCGCCGTCGCGCGCATCAAGGGCGCGATCATCGACGAGCTCCGCTCGCTGGACTGGGTGCCTCGCAGCGTCCGCTCCCGCGCGCGTGATGTCGAGCGGGCGCACGCCGCACTCGAGAGCTCGCTTGGCCGGGCTCCCACCGACGAGGAGATGGCAGTAAAGCTCGAGATAACCGTGGATGAGTTCCGCGATGTCCTGCTCGAGATCGCGAACTCTTCCGTCTTGGCACTCGACGACCTCTGGACATTCGCCGACCCCGAAGGCGGCGGCGGCCAGATCTCCGTCCTCGACACGATCCAGGACCCGAACGCGCTCGATCCCGAACACGAGGCGAACACGGCTGAGCTCAAGGACCGCCTCGCCGACGCGATCGAATCACTGCCAGAGCGCGAGCGCCTGGTGATCGCCCTCTACTACTACGAAAGCCTCACGCTCCGAGAGATCGGCGAGGTCCTGGGCGTCACCGAGTCGCGCGTATCCCAGCTTCACACCAAGGCCGTCCTGGCGCTCCGCTCGCGCTTCCAGGCCACACCGCTCTAGCCGGCCTCAGTCGTTAGATTCTCGGTCGTGGGCCATCGGGCACCAGACCGGATCAGGAACGTCGCCCTAATCGGGCACCGCGGCAGTGGCAAGACCAGCCTCGCCGAGGCGATCCTGTTCGAGGCCGGGAAGATCAACCGCCTCGGCTCGGTGACCGAGGGCACGACGGTCTGCGACCACGAGCCGGATGAGCAGGAGCGCCAGATGTCGATCGACGCCGCAGTCGCATCGATTGATTTCCACGACCGCAAGATCAACCTGATCGACACGCCCGGCGACCCCAGCTTCGTCGCCGACGCGCTCGCGGCGCTTCGCGTCGTCGACTCGGCAGTTGTGGTGGTGAACGCGGTCTCAGGCGTCGAGGTCCACACCGAGCGCCTATGGAAGCGCGCCGCGAGCGAGGGCCTCTCGCGTCTCATATTCGTGAACATGCTCGACCGCGAGCGCGCCGACTTCTTCAAGACCCTCGACTCGCTCAAGGCCGCATTCGGCGTGCACGTCGTCGCGACCGAGATCCCGATCGGCTCCGAGCATGAGGTGAAGGGCGTCGTCGACCTGATCGACATGAAGGCCTACGTCTACGAGGGCGAGGGACGCGGCAACTCGTCTGAGGCCGAGATCCCGGAAGAGCTTCAGGACCTGGCGCAGGAATACCGCGAGAAGCTGATGGACGAGGTCGCCGAGAATTCGGACGAGCTCATGGAGCGCTACCTCGAGGGCGAGGAGATCTCGCATGAAGAGATCGTCACCGCGCTCAAGAAGGGCGTCACCGAGGGCCACCTCTTCCCAGTCACATGCGGTATCGCCACCAAGAACCTGGGCTCCGACCGTCTGCTCGAAGCGCTTCTCGAGGACCTGCCTTCACCCGCGATGCGCGGCGCGATCCACGCGCTTGGTGCGGAGGACGAGGAAGCCGATATCGCGCCCGAGGAGGATGCACCCGTCCTCGCCTACGTCTTCAAGACGACGGCCGATCCCTACACCGGCCGGATCAACCTCCTTCGGGTCGAGTCGGGCGTGCTTCGCTCGGACTCGCACTTGATCAACGCGACGCGCGGCTCGAAGGAGCGAATCGGGCAGCTCGCCTCGCCTTGGGGCAAGGACATGGATCCCGTCGACGAGCTCGGGCCGGGCGACATCGGCGCCGTCCCCAAGCTGAAGGACACGCGCGCCGGCGATGTCCTGGCCGAGAAGCAGACGGACATCCACTTTCCGCCGCTCGACCTGCCGGCACCGGTCATGGCCTTCGCCTACGAGGCGAAGACCAAGGGTGACGAGGAGAAGGCCGGGGTTGCGATCCACCGCCTCGAAGAGGAGGACCCGACGCTTGATGTCCACCGCGACCCGGATACGGGCGAGCAGATCATCGCCGGTCTCACGCAGGTCCACGTCGAGGTGATCGTCGAGCGGATGAAGCGCCGCTTCGGCGCCGAGATCGAGCTTCACCCGCCGCAGGTTCCGTACCTCGAGACGATCCGCAAGCCCGCCAAGGCGCACGGCCGCTACAAGAAGCAGACGGGCGGCCGCGGGCAGTTCGGGGATTGCCATATCGAGATCGAGCCGGGTGAGCCCGGGACCGGCCTCGAGTTCGTGAACGCGATCAAGGGCGGGTCCATCCCCGGCGGGTTCATCCCCGCTGTGGAGAAGGGCATCTCCGAGCAGATGGCCAAGGGCGTGCTCGCGGGCTATCCCGTTAAAGACGTGCGCGTGCGGCTCTTCGACGGCCAGTACCACACGGTTGACTCTTCTGAGATGGCGTTCAAGATCGCCGGCTCGATGGCCTTCAAGGATGCTGCGGCGAAGGCCGAGGCGTTTCTCTTGGAGCCCATCGTCGAGATGACGATCTCCACGCCCGAGGACACGGTGGGCGACGTGATCGGCGATCTCAACTCGCGCCGCGGGCATCCGCTCGGCATGGAGCCGAAGGCCTCGATGACGGAGATCAAGGCCGAGGTGCCGATGGCCGAGGTGCTCGACTACGCGCCCGATCTCCGGGCGATCACCGGTGGGCGGGGAGACTTCACGATGGAGTTCATTCGCTATCAGGAGGTCCCAGGCCAGATTGCCCAGAAGATCATCGCCCAGAGCCAGGCTGAGGCCCAGGCCGCTTGACGCAAAAGGCTGACTTCAACGCCGAGGAGTGGGACGCCGTGCGCCGCGGACCCGCGGCCGCGGCCATCCTGGTCATCGCTTCGCAGCGCGGCGGAACCGTTCGCGAGAGCTTTGCGGTCGGAAAGGTGTACACCCAGGCTGCGCAGTCCGGCTCCGGGGGCATCTTGGCGGAGATCGTCTCCGACCCGCCCAAGATCGACCGTGGGCACCTCGGGACGCCCGAAGAGCTTCCCGTTCGTGTCCCGCAGGCCATCTCCGAGGCCGTCTCGCTTCTTGCGGGCAGGGCTACGCCCGAGGAAGTCGATGCCTTCAAGCGCTTTTGCCTGGACGTCGCGGAGCACGCAGCCGAGGCGACGAAGTCCGGTGACTTCCTCGGCATCGGCGGCAAGCGCATCTCCGAGAAGGAGAGCGCCGCGCTCGATCAGATTGCCTCGACCCTCGGGATCGAGCGGTCCACCGAGAGCCTTGCGCCGGCGGACGACGGCGAAGAGTGAGGCTTCTAGTAAACGTCGACGGTGGCTCGCGCGGCAACCCGGGGCCCGCTGCAGTCGGTGTGGTCGTCCGCAACGCTGACGGAGAGGTGATCGCGGACGCTGCTGAGCCGATCGGCAACGCGACCAACAACGTCGCCGAGTACAGAGCGCTCATCCGCGGTATCGAGCTCGCCGCCGAACACGGGGCGACCGAGCTCTCGCTGCTGGGGGACTCAGAACTTGTGGTGAAGCAGATCCGCGGCGAGTACAAAGTGAAAGACGCGAACCTGAAGCCGCTTCATGCCCAGGCGCGGCAGGCGCTCTCAGCGTTCAGCGACTGGACGTTCGAGCACGTGCGCCGCGAGCAGAACGCCGAAGCCGACGCCTTGGTGAACCAGGCGCTGGACGCACACTCGACGCTCTGATGCCGTCAACCGGCGGCCTTCGCCAGATTTACCCGGCCGAAGCCGAAGCTCTGGTCGCGGCCCGGCGCTCCGAGGTCGTCTACGGACGAGTCGAGCTTCGAGACAACCTGCGCGGCCGTCAGCCCGGCGTTCTTCGTCCTGATCACAGCGGCGACGCCGGCGACATGCGGCGTCGCCATCGAGGTGCCCGAGATCGTGTTGTAGGCGCCGTTGTTCCAGGTCGAGAGGATGTCGACGCCCGGCGCTGCGATCTCGACGTCCGCGTTCGCGTTGGAGAAGCTCGCGCGAGCATCTGTGTCGTCCGTCGCCGCAACCGAGACCACGTTTGGATACGCGGCCGGGTAGTTGAGCGTCGCATCGCCGTCGTTGCCGGCGGCCGCGATCAGGACAGAGCCGTTGGCGCCGCCGCTCTTCCAGGCGTAGTCGACCGCGTTCTTGAGCGTGGTGGAGGCTCCGCCTCCGAGGCTCATCGAGATCACCTTCGCGCCCTTATCGTGGGCCCACCGGATGCAGTTGGCGACGTCTCCAGTGGAGCCGGTGCCGAGGGCGCCGCCCAGCGCCTTGCAGATCGCGAGGGGCGAGTTGAACGAAACGCCTGTCACGCCGGTGCCGTTGTTGGCGTTCGCCGAGATCGTGCCCGCGACGTGCGTGCCGTGGCCGTTGTCGTCAGCGCACGACCCTTCCTGGATCGTGCCGGCGAAGATCGGCAGGAGGCCCTGCGACCGCGCGCAGTTGGCGAGCTTGCCGCTCAGGTCCGGATGCGCCGACTGTATGCCCGTGTCGACGATGCCGACTTTGGCCCCGCCGGCGGCGGGGAAGGCGCCAAGCCCGGCAGCGTCCCAGCCCTCGGGCGCGTCGATGTCGGCGTCACTCGTGCCGCCCGTCTGCCCCGTGTTGTTCAGGCCGTACAGGCCGCTGAACTGCGAGTCGTTCGGCGTCGCCTGCGTGCGGAGGATCTTGTTCTTCTCCGCGTAGGCCACCAGCCCGGAGCGCTCGAGCGCAGCAACGAGCGCGGCTGGCTGGCTGCTGCCCAGCACAACGGCGTCAGTGCCCCGGATCTTGCCGGTGACCTCGCCTGCGCCGACCCGCTGGGTCAGGGAGGCGATCTGGCCGACGGTGGCGCCTGGGCGAAACTCGACGATGACCCCGTCGGCGTCCGCCGCGGCCTGGCTCGGCACGCACAAAAGCGCAACCGTAGTCGCGAGCAACGCTGCCCGCGTGTGGATTCTCATGCTTGGCTTACCCTTCTGGAAAGGCCGGACCCGGACAGCCCGGCGCAGATCCCTTCGGCACTACCCCGGCGCTTGAAAATTGAAACCGGGGAACCCTCGACTGACTAGACTCGTCCGCTCGCGCGGCTGTAGCTCAGTTGGCTAGAGCGACACGTTGCCAACGTGTAGGTCGTCGGTTCGAATCCGATCAGCCGCTCTCTTCGAAGTCCAGCCAGACTTCACGCTTTGACCGATCCCGGCCAGCACCTCGTCGAGGTCCACGACATGTTCCGCCGCGAGCTCTCTGAGCTTCGCGAGCTGCTTGCGAACGTGCGCAACGGAGCGGTGAGCGCCGGCGACGCCAGGTCCGGGCTGAACGCGATGGCGATGCGCCAGAACGATTGGACCCTGGGGGCTGTGTGCTCGCGCTACTGCAGCGGCGTCACGCACCATCACCACTTGGAAGACGAGGGCATCTTCCCGCACCTCAGAAAGAGCGACGAGGCGCTCGGCCCGGTGCTCGACCGCTTGGCCGCAGAGCATCTGGAGATCCACGACGCGATCGAGGCTGTCGACACCGCCCTCGTCCGCCACATGAACGAGCCCACCGACTTCTCAGGGATCGAGCGGGCGATCGACGCACTCTCAGAAGCGCTGCTGACGCATTTCACCTACGAGGAAGATCAGCTGGTTGAGCCGCTCTCGAGGCACGGGTTCTACGCGGGCCAGGTCTAAGCTGATTGGGGTCGTGGCTGACTACAGCGTGAACACTTGGCCTCACAAAGGGAGCTACCGATGAGACCAAGGCTAGCTTCGCGTTCGTCGCGGGCGACTTCCGGCGCGTCCACCGGTCAGCGCTCGTCGCCTGCGTCTATCGTGCGTCGGAGTGGCGCCACAAGGAGGTCGAACTCGCAGCCCACGACCTGCTCCAGCTACTCGATAAGAAGGCCGGCTAGGCCGATGTGGGAGAATCGGCGAAGGAGAGTCCATGATCGCACTTCGCTCACGCCTGTCGTTCGCCAACGTGATGTCGGTCGTTGCGGTATTCATCGCCCTCGGCGGCAGTGCCTGGGCGATCAGCGCCAACAGCGTCGGCTCTAAGCAGATCAAGCCCAGCGCGGTTCGCAGCTCGGACGTGAAGAACGGTCAGGTTAAGGCCGCCGATCTCTCGGGCACCGCCCTCGACGCAGAGGCCACGCATCTCGTCGGCGAGGTAGGGGAGCCAGCGTTCCTCAACGGCTGGGTGAACTCCGACACGGTCAACTTCAGGCCGGCCGGCTACTTCAAGGACAGGTTCGGCGTCGTCCACCTGCAGGGATTGGTCGAGGACGGCACGTCCGGCGAGATCTTCCAGCTGCCCGCCGGCTACAGCCCTGGGAAGGGCCAATACGTCCCTGCAGCTCTCCCGAGCAACGCGGCCGTCGGAGAGATCATCGTCTCGTTCAACGGAACGGTCTCGCGCAACAACGCTGTGCTGCCGAGCGAGGCGATCTCGCTCGACGGAATTTCGTTTCGCGTTCCGTAGCGGCCGCGATGACCCGGTATCGGCCGGTGCCGTCCCTAGACCGAAATTGCTCGGCGCGGATGGGGACGCCGTCCACGAGCGTTCAAAGTTGAGCGAACTCAGCGGCAAGCGGAATCTCGCTGTGGCCGCCGGACGCGCTCGTCCGGACTCGGACCAAGAGCTGCGTGCGGTCCTCTTCGAGTTCGATCGGCTCCAGCTCGGCGACGTCCATGACCAGGCCGGTGAAGGCCAGATCCCCGTTTGCGTTGGTTATGTCGCGCATCCAGGCTTCGTAGTTCACGCTCTTGCCAGGAAGTCGCAGACCTCGCGCGTCGTCCGTTCGGGCTCCTGGTCAAAGACGAAGTGCCCGGCGCCTTCGAATGCGGCGAGTCGTGCACCAGGGATCTCGCGCTCGAACCGGTGCGCGCCGGCGAGCGGGGCGAACTGATCGTCGGAGCCCCAGACGAGCAGCGTCGGGACGCCGAGCTCAGCGAGCTTGCCGTCGTACGGCGCCAGCTTCTCGAAGTCCATCGAGCGGTAGAACTCGAGCGTCGCCTCGCGGCCCCGCCCGTCGGCGAACGGCCGCCAGTAGGCGTCAACGTCCTCCTCGGAGAAGGTCGCGCCATCGGCACGGATGAAGTCGGCGAAGCCGTCGCGGTCCATGGCGCCAACGATCTCCTCGCCCTGAGGCGACCGCATCACCTTGGCCATCCCGTGCCACTTTCCGTTGGAGAAGAAGCCCGTGTCGGAGATCACGAGGGCCGAGACCAGGTCGGGGTTCTCGCAAGCCCAAGCAAGGCCAACGAACCCGCCCCAGTCGTGAACGACGATCGCTACGCGGCCCAGCCCGAGTTCGCGATGGAGCTCGCCGAGCGCCTCGAGGTTGCGCTCGAACGTCGCGGGACCCGGGTCGTCGGAGTCGCCAAGGCAGTAGAGGTCAGGCGCGACGCAGCGCCGGCCCTGAGCTGAGAGCGCGTCCATGAGCGGCTCCCACATCCGAGAGGACTCCGGGAAGCCATGGAGGAGGAGGACCGGCTCGCCTGATTCCGCGTCTTCAGGGGTCGTCTCGCGATAATGGGCCATGAGGGCGGACCTTAGACCAATACTCTTGCCTCGCCTCGGCGCCTTGGCGGAGTAATTACGCAGGGCAGCTTCCGCGATCCCATCCCGGTCTAATCCGCCGGGAAGAGGGCCCCGTCTGATCGCTGGGGCGCCGCTTATCAACGCTCGATTCGCGTATCTCTATTTTGCGGGGACCACTACGGGCGCCTCAGTTGCTCGCAAGCGTGATTGAGAAAAGGAGATCGCCGGGCGAGGGGTCCGCCGTATTGGCGACCGCGACCGCCAGCCGGCTTCCAGCTGGAATCGGAGTATCTGCGCCAGCGGTGCAGCCGGCACTCGTCGAGGCATGGCAGCCGGTCGGCCCTGGCGTTCCGTTGACGAACAGATACACGTTGAAGCCATCGTCTCCGACGTTGCCCGAGGTCTTCACGTTGAACTCTGTCGCAACCGTTGCGTAGGGCGGACTCAGGGTCTCGACGGGGCCCACAGTGTCAATCGCGTTGCTGATTCCGACGGGCGCACCGTACGAGAGATTTTCGGCAAGCACCCCGGTGATGCGTCCGCTCAACACGCTCCGGGGCGCGAGCTCACTCGAATCGAGCCCATCAAGCGTGTCGGCGTCGGCGGCCTTTGCGTTCGCCCCCAGGAAGTCGCTCGAGTCCTGACCATCGAGTTGATCGGCGTCGGGCACCGTGCCGAGCGAGGACTCGCTTACGTCCTTCCCCTTCACCTTGTCGTCAGCCAGGTCAGCAGATTTCACCTCGCCATTGACGATGTGGCGAGACTTGACTGTGTCGTTTCCAAGCTCGGTAGCGGCGTAGCTGACCCCGCCCAGAACGACAAAGAGGCATAACGTGGCAACAACGTTGCCATACGACAGATGCTTGAGCATCTCACCCTCCTATGGGACCCCTAGTTTCCCCCCGGACAGCCGGAGCGTAAGCGCAAGGCGCCAACTTGTCAAACGCTCCGCGCATTACTGCGAGGAACAGGTCCATTTCTGCCCTGACCACAAGGCGGGTCACGGATGACCTCGACGGCGACTCGAGAAGCTGCGGTAGCTTGCGCGATCCCATCCCGGCTTCTACACCGGAAAGAACGCCCCGGCCTGACCCGCTGGGGCGTTCGCTATTTCATATGTCAAGCCCTAGGGACAGCCGTTCTCTCCCGAAGGAGCGCAACGGAATGTGATCCCGTCAAGGGAGAGCTGTTCGAAGGTGGCCACGGAACCCTCCGGGGCTGCCAGCCGAACTGTCCCGTCCGAAAGAACTTGGACATGTGCGAGCTCACCCTCTCCGATCGTCGCGTGGTTCTCGGCGTTGGACGGTCGATAGCCCGCCGGCAGGGTGAAGATCACCTCGTCGGAGAACCCGCCCGCAAACATCTCGCACGCGTCCGCGGGATTCGCAACGAACTTGTCCGCCGAGACGAGACCTCTCAAATGGACAAAGCCCGCCGGGTCGCGAAGGAAGGCCGCGGGGTTATTGCC
>CAWAZL010000005.1:0-65000 GCA_963786495.1 uncultured bacterium
GGCCGGCGGTCAGCGTGATCGCGCCGTCCTTGTCGGACGCGCCGTGAAGGCCGTCGTGGTCGATCACGAGTTGGTTGTCGATGAACAGCTCGGAACCGTCGTCGCTGCGGAGCCGGAACGTGTAGTCGCCGGCGACCGGAACGGTCAGGGTCGCGATCGCGTGGACGATGAAGTTCTGCGTCGGGCCCCCGAACGCCGCGTCACCTTCCCAGTCGATGGTCGGCTTGAGCTCGTCGACATTCGTGTCTGGCCAGGCTTGATCACGCAGATCTCGCTCGGTGCACCACCCAACTGGAACACCCGCTGGGTGACACCCGGGTCCTGCGGCGGCGGATCCGCGCGCGGGCAAGCGGCGCCGCGGCACCAAGCAGCACGATCAGGCCGCACAGCAGCCCAATTCCCCTGGTGGTCGTGCGGGTGCGGGTCTGACGGTTCCAAGCTGAAAGCATTGGAGCTCTCCCTCCCGAGAAGATTCGAAGGCGCAAGTCCGGATCGCAGCGCGCCCAACGCAATAGTAATTGACTTTTCGCGACCTACCAACACCCTTTTGCAGGATCCGAGCAGAAAGCCGCCCAGTTGAATGCTTCAGACTGGGCCGAACACAGAGTGTCGAGGAGGGAGAGCGCGATGAAGCGACAACACCGAGACGGCCATCCTTGCGGGAGGCTGCTTCTGGGGCGTGCAGGATCTGCTGCGCAAGCGCGAGGGAGTCATCGCCACCAGGGTCGGATACACAAATGGCGAGGGCCCGACCGCGACGCAGACTGCGCTCGCCGCCTGGACCGAGGGAGACATCGCTCAGGCGCTGGAGCTGTTCCAGGACATCATCGCCTCGGAGCCCGATCCGGAGCGCCGCGACCTCGTGCGCCGGATCATGGTCGCCATCTTCACCGAGCTGGGCGACGATCCGCTCGCGGCCGAGCATCGCCGCCGCTTGGCAGCGGCCCTCAACTAAGCCCCTATGGGCGATCCCATCAACGGCGCCGACGTCCCCGTTGCGTTCATCGCGGGGCTGGTGTCGTTCCTGTCCCCGTGCGTCCTGCCGCTGGTGCCCGGCTACCTCTCGGTGATCACGGGCGTCAGCCCGAACGACCTTGAGAGCGCGGACTGGCGCCGCGTCGTCGTGCCGAGCCTCCTGTTCATCGCGTCGTTTTCGACCATCTTCATCCTGCTGGGCCTGGCGGCGACGCAGATCGGCAGCTCGCTTCGTGAGAACCAGGACACGCTGAGCAACATCGGCGCCGTGCTCCTGATCGTGATGGGAGTCCTCTTCATCGCAGCGATGTACGTGGACCGGCTCAACCGCGAATGGCGGGTGGACGCGCTGATGGAGCGCGCCGGCAAGGGCGGCCCGATCGTCGCGGGCGCGGCGTTCTCGATCGCTTGGACGCCGTGCGTCGGGCCGGCGTTGGGCGGCATCCTCACCCTGGCGGGCGTCAACGGTGAGCCAGCGCACGGCGCGTTTCTCCTGGCGGTGTACTCACTCGGCCTGGCGGTTCCGTTCCTCCTGACCGCGATCGCGTACTCGCGGGCGACGTCGGCGTTCGACATCGTCAAACGCCACTACCGCGCCATCACGGCAACGGGCGGGGCGATCCTGATCGCGATGGGCGTTCTGATCCTCAGCGGCGGCTTTACCGAGATCAACAACTGGGCCCAGCGGCTGACCAACGAGCTGGGCCTGAACCTCTGACCCTCAGTCCTGGCCGAAGGCGCTGAAGGCGAACAGGTCGCGCTCGTGGCGCTCGGCCTCGATGGCGGCGTCCTTCAGCTCTTTCACTCCGGGGGCGTCCGGAAGCCGATGCCCAAGCTCGAGCTCGTTGCGAGCCAGCCAGCCGAAGTTGGGCTCTCCCTCCACCTCTGGGCCCGCGACCCCGGGAGTGAGACCCGCCACCTCGCGGCTCGTCAAGCGCTCCCATAGCCCGGCGTCTTTCAAGGCCGTCGTCAGATGGAGGTCGGACTCATCGCCGAACTCGTAGTGGCGGCAATCGGGATCCCCGTCCAGTCGGGCGCCGTGGCAGAAGACGAGGCTCAGGAGGTAGAGACTCTCGGGTCCCTCCAGTGGGCGTGGCGCGCGGACGAGCTCCGGCCAGCTGGCCTGGAGCCGTCTCAGTGTCTGCACGCCGTCGTCTGAATCCAGAGCATCGGCGTCGTCGATGTAGTCGAACCAGAACATCTCGAGCTGGTCCTCGGGCGGCTCCCAATCTCCGCGCAGGTCTTTCTCAAAAGCCTTGACGTCGAGGAGGTAGAACTCCCACTCGCGGTACATCGCTCCCCCGCCCCGCGCTTAGACGGGGAACTCGGGCCGTTCGATCGGCGCATTCGGAGCGCCTACGTGCACCGGCTGCCCGATCGCCTCGACCTCTTCGAGCTCCTCATCGCCCTCGCCCTCTCCTGAGCAGACGATGTTGAACCGCCCCGTGGCGACAGCGGGATCGCCGACAACCGGCAGCCCCCTGATGGTGTCCCACCCGAGCCGCTCGAGCTCGAACGGATTCATTCGCACCTCGGACGCCGGGTAGGGGCAGTTCGAGTTGTGCTGATCGATGGCCTTGGAAATGGCCTCGAGATTCTTAGCCTCGGAGCTCACGCGACGAATTCTACGCCGCGTGAGCCCCGGGCCAGTACTTACTTCGAGACCAGGATCGACCCGGTCGAGCCGAAGCCCAGGTCGTTCCGAGTCGCCTCGGTCAGGTCGAACTCACGGTTGCCGACGTACGGCCCGCGGTCGATGACCCTCACGTGGACCTCCCGCGACCCGTGGCGGATCGAGAGCTTGGTCCCGCAGGGAAGCGACTTGTGCGCAACCCCGCGCGTCGAAGGCGTGAGCGTCTGGCCGCACGCGGTGCGGTTGCCGTAGAGGCCAGGGCCGTACCAGGACGCCTGCGCATAGCGATACGCGGTGACGTGGCCGCCCGAGTCCTTCGAGCCGCTCGCGTACTTGTTCCGCTTCGCCGTTGCGCGGACGTTGTAGTTGCCGGTGCCGGGCGCCTTCCAGTCGATCTGAAAGCGGCCCTTCTTGTCGGCGTGGGCGCGCTTCGTCTGACCGCCGACCTGGACGATTACGTCACGCTGGCCAGCCGGGGCAACGCGGCCACGGATCTCAACATTGGTCCCTGCAACGACGTCGCGCTTCGACGGCACAACCTTCGTCACGGAGCGGACGCGGATCAGCTCGGTATCCGACTCGGAGTCAGGCGCGGGCGCTCCTGTGAGCGCATCCGCTGGTGCCGGTGAGACGAGCCTGGCTCGCCAGTCGCCGGTGCGGCGCGGCTTCACGCGGGCCGACCAGCTGCCGCCGGCGCCCGTCTTGGCGCTCCCGACGCGCTTGTAGCCGTTATCGCCGGCCGCTCGGTGGAGAATCGCCACCTCGGCGTGCCGCGCATCCGGAAACTCGCCCTTGAGCGTCGTTGCGTTGCCGATCCGAACGGAAGCCGGCGCGTTTACGGTCGCCTTCTTCGGCTCAGCCGCGGATGAGGCCTGGCCCCACCCCATTGGAATCATCATTGCCGGCAGGAGTGCAAGCGCATATGCGCGCCTGCGCCGGTTCAGTCGTCTTTTTCTCATAGCGGACGACCGTAGGGCGAACATATGTTCTGTGAGTGACAGCGGTCACACTGCTAACACTTTCGCAACATTCCGCTCAACCCCATGTGTGGCAGGATGAGGACATGGCTTCCGGCGATCGCCTCACGGGCCTCGACTCCTCGTTTCTTCACCTCGAGGACGGCCCCGCCCACATGCACGTCGCCTCGACGACCGTCTTCGACGGACCGGCGCCCGAGATCGAGGAGCTCCGCGAGCACATCCTCGGGAGGCTCCATCTGGTCCCCCGCTTTCGCCAGAAGCTGAAGTTCGTCCCCTACGGCCAAGGCCGGCCCATCTGGATCGACGACCCGCAGTTCAACATGGACTACCACGTGCGCCACACAGCGCTGCCCGAGCCTGGCTCCGAGCAGCAGCTCCGCACGCTGGCGGCACGCATCTTCAGCCAGCGCCTGGACCGCTCGAAGCCGATGTGGGAGATGTGGCTGGTCGACGGCCTCGAAGGCGGACGCTTCGGGATCGTCACCAAGAGCCACCACTGCCTGATCGACGGCGTCTCCGGGGTTGACATAACGACAGTCCTCTTCGATACGAAGCCAGACGCCCCCTCCCCTACCCCGGAGGACTGGGTTCCCGGGCCGGAGCCGACGGACGCCGAGGTCCTCGGTCGCGCCCTCGCTGAGCGCGCGACGATGCCCGCCGAGGTCATGCGCGGGGTTCGCGCCGTCTTTCGCCAGCCGCGCCGTGTTGCCGGCGCGTTGGTCAGCAGCCTGGAATCGGTTGGCGCGCTCGCTCGTGCAGGGGTGGCCGCGCCCGACTCTCCATTCAACGTGGGAATCAGCCCCTATCGCCGCTTCGCCTGGGTCCGCGGCGACCTCGACGACTACAAGGCGATCAAGAACACCGTGGGCGGCACCGTGAACGACGTCGTCCTCGCGGCCGTCGCCGGCGCGCTTGGACGGTTCCTCCGGGCGCGCGGCCATGCCACTACGGGCCTGGAGCTCAAGGCGATGATCCCGATCAGCGTGCGCGCGGAAGAGGAACACGGCAACCTCGGCAACAAGGTGAGCGCGATGTCCGCGACTCTCCCGGTGGGCATCGAGGACCCGGCCGAGCGCTTGAAGGAGATCTCGGCTTCGATGGGCGACTTGAAAGAGTCAAAGCAGGCCGTCGGCGCGACGATCTTGACCGATCTCGCCGATTTCGCACCCCCAACGATTCTCAGTCAGGCCGGCCGAATGCAGTCGCGCCAGCGCTTCTTCAACATGGTTGTCACGAACGTCCCAGGCCCGCAGTTCCCGCTCTACCTCATGGGTCGAGAGCTCGAAGCGCTCTATCCCATGGTGCCGCTCGCCAAGCGCCAAGCGGTGTGCTTCGGAATTATGAGCTACAACGGCCAGGTCAATTTCGGCCTGATCGGCGACTACGAGGCGATGCCCGACCTCGATTCGCTCGCGCACGACCTCACCGAATCGCTCGCCGAGCTGAAGGCCCTGGCGCCCGCGAAGGGCAAGGCGAAGAGCAAGCAGAAAAAGCCCGCCGGCCAGGTCTCAAAGCCCGGGTGAGTCTCACGATCCGAGAGGCCGCGCCCGGCGACGCCGAGGCGATCGCGGCCATCCACGACGAGGCCGTCCTGGCGGGTAACGCCACGCTGCGCTCCGAGCCGAGACCGCTAGAAGAGGTCCGGGCCGCGCTGGGCCAGGGGCATCCGTTCCTGGTCGCGGAGGACGGCGGCGAGGTCGTGGGCTGGGCGGCGGCTGGGCCGTACGAGGAATCGAACCCCTATTACGCGAACGTGCGGGAGGCTGCCGTTTATGTCTCGGGCACCGCGCGAGGCCGCGGCGTGGGTCGATCGCTGTTGGACGGCCTCGCCGAGCGAGCGCTCCAAGCCGGCGCCTTCAAGCTCGTCGCGAAGGTCTTCACGACCAACGAGCCAAGCTTGCGGCTATTCGAGCGCGCGGGCTATTCAGAGGTCGGCACGCATACTCGCCACGGTCGCCTGAGAGGCGAATGGAAAGACGTCGTCGTCCTCGAGCAGCTAATTGGACCGGGGTCTGACCCCTAAACCTCAGGAATCCGAATCGTCGCTTCGGCGAACGGGGGTCTGACCCCTCAGTCGCCTACAGCCCGAGGTCGCGCAGGAACTGCGGCTTGTACGAGCCGAGCATCACGAAGCTTGGCTTTTTGATGCCGGGGTCCTCCGTTGCCTCGCGCTCCTCGCGCGCGTGCTCCTCAGCCTCGAGCTCGTCGGGAGTCTGGGGCAGCGGATCGGTGATGTCCTTCCAGTCCTGCTCCACCGGGTGCCAGCGCGTTGAGCGCACCGAACCAGAGAGTTCCTCTTCTGCGATCAGCTCGCGGACGACTCGCTCGGCCTCCTCGCAGCTCTTCTGCGTTGCCGCATAGAGAAAGAGGTGCGGGCCGTCACGGGTCACGATGACCTGCGAGCCGAGTCGCGCGCGCGCCTCGTCGTCCAGGTCGGCGGAGCGCAGGCGGTCCGCCAGGCTCAGGTGATGATCGTCGTCGTCGAGCCCTACCTCGACGCGAAATTCTTCCTCTTGTCCTTCGGCTTCACTCATCAGCGGACCTTGAGCTTAAAGTCCTCGCCGTTGCGCGTGTAGTTGAACTGGCCATTGGCGGGCTTGGAGCCCGTGACGTGGCCATCAGCGTTAGCGACAACAGCGGTGATTCGGTCGTAGGACTGAGCGTTAGGCAAGGTGACCGTGGACCTTTCATCACCCTCGGCGTAAGACACGAGGCGCTCGACATCGCCTGCGATAGCCGGCCCGTCACGCGCGACCAAAGCGATGCTCCACTGAAGGCCGCCGTCGTTCGAGCGGCCTTTGAGAGTGATGTCGTCCGCGTTCTTCGGATTCACCTGGAGCAGGGCAAAGCTCGTGTTGTCGAGGATCTGCTTCACCGACTTGTCGCCGAACTTCAGCTTGCCTTGGCGCTTGACATCGGGCAGCTCCGAGGCGTCGGGGATGTTGCCGTCACCCGTCCTCCACTCGGCGGTCGCCGCGGTAAACGCGGCCCACTCCTGCGGGAAGCCGGCGCCGCCCTCGTCCTTGATCGCGTCGTCGTAGGCACCGACCGCGTAGTCCTTGGGCGTCACGTCGCGCGACGACTCCCAGGCGTTCAGGACCACGTCGGGGCCGTAATTGCCGTCGCCATGCTCGAGCCAGTGGTTCCAGACGGCCGAGCCGTAGATGTGGAACTGCGGCGTCGTCAGCGAGACGAGTGACTCCTTGGTCCAGCTGTCCATGTAGGTGCGGACCCAGTCATCGTCGGCGGGGAAGACCTGCTCCTCCGACCAGGTCGCCGTCGACTCGAACATCCAGGTGTCCTGGTTCGCGTCGAGGTTGAACTGGAGGACGTGGTTGTACTCATGGGCGGTGGTGACGCGCAGGCCGAGCTCGCCGCCCGAGTCGCCGAACTCGTCGTAGTCGTTGTCGACCACGAGGTGGGCGCTGCATTTGAACGGTGCGGAGTTGCAGTTGGCGGAATTGTCGTCCGGCTGGGCGAAGCCGAAGACGCAGGGGTTGAAGTCGCTTTCATCGCAGAGGTCGGAGATGTAGACGTCGAAGCGATCGTCCTCGCCGCTGCCGTTGGGCTCGCCGTCGTCCCCGTCCCCCTTGGGAAGTGGCCAGCCAAGCTCGCCGTTCTCTACCGCGATCGACTCGTCAACGGCGTCGACGGTCGCGTCCACGTAATCGGGGATGTCGTTCATGTCGTCGTCATCGCTCAAGTCCGGCTCGTCGCAGTTGCCGTCCGGATTCGGTGGCTCGGCGTTGCAGCCGGGAACTTCGGGGTAATGGACGACGAACGCCGGGGTCTCGACCGTCTGCTCGACCGCGTTGTTGGGCCAGGCGCCGCCGTAAGGCGAGTTGCCCTCGGGCGGGCGCGAAAGGATCGAGCGAGCCTGGCGCTTGGCGGCGCCGTCGAGGGCGGGCACGGCAAGCGCGAGGTCGCGAAGCGCGATGGTCGGGTCGGTCCGGCTGATGCCGGCTTCGACGCGCTCGACGTCACGAAGCTGCTGCTTGGCTTGCGCCTCCGTGAACGGCGAGGTCGCCGCCGAGGCCGTTCCCGCGATCGCGCTCAGGCAAAGGGCTACCGCCAGTCCAGCACCAGTCAGCCACCTACTCATTGCGCTCCTCTTCTTCAAGATGTCGACCCCTGCGATGTGCTTCGCGAATGACGATACATACTCTCCTTCCGTGTCATCTAAGGGGATAACACTCGCGCTGGCTCAGATCAATCCCACGGTCGGAGCCGTGAATGAGAACGCACAGCTTGTGCGCGAAGGGATCGCCCGCGCGAAGGACGAGGGCGCCGACCTCGTCCTCTTCGGCGAGCTCTGCATCTCGGGCTACCCGGCCGAGGACCTCTACCTGAAGCGCCACTTCCTCGCGCGTTGCGCCGATGCCGTCGAGAAGCTCGCATCAGAGGTCGAAGGGATCGCCGCCCTGGTGGGCTTTCCCGAGCCGCGGCAGGCGGGCGACGTAGCGCCCGACAGCGATGCGCCGCGGCCCAGGCACGCCCACAACTCGCTGGCCTTGCTTCGCGACGGCAAGGTCGAGACGGTCTATCGCAAGCAGCGCCTGCCGAACTACGCCGTCTTCGACGAGCGGCGCTACTTCGAGCCGGGGACCGACCCCGTCGTCGTCGAGATCGCCGGCACGCGTGTGGGCCTCACCATCTGCGAGGACGCCTGGGAGCCCGGGCCGCCGGCGTCGGCCGAGGCCGAGATGGGCGCGGAGCTGATCGTGAACGCGTCCGGCTCTCCCTACCTGCGCGGCAAGCGGGGCGCGCGCGAGGCGATGTTCGTCCGCCGTGCGAGCGAGTGCGGCACGGCCTTTGCGTTCGTGAACCTCGTCGGCGGGCAGGACGAGTTGGTCTTCGACGGCTCGAGCTTCGCCCTGGATGCGGATGGCCGGGTGCTGGGCCGCGCCAAGCAGTTTTCGGATGACTTCCTCGTGGTCGAGTACGGCGCCGGGCCAGCGCGCATCGAGGAGCCGCTCTCCGATCTCGACGAGGTCTACTCGGCGCTTGTCACCGGGCTTCGCGATTACGTGGAGAAGAACGGCTTCCAGCACGTGGTCGTCGCGGTCTCCGGCGGGATCGACTCGGCGCTGGTCGCGCTCGTCGCCGCGGACGCGCCTGGGCGGCGAGCCGGCTCACGGGCGTGGTCATGCCCTCCCCCCACTCCAGCTCCGAGACGCAGGAGGATGCCCGGGTCATCGTGCGCAACCTGGGCGCGGAGCTCATCGAGATCCCGATCGAGGGCGCGATGGGCGTTTACGCCGACGCGCTGGAGGGGAGCCTGGACGGCGCCGGGGGCCTCGGCGGTATCACCGCGGAGAACCTGCAGGCGCGGATCCGCGGCAACCTGATGATGGCCCTGTCGAACACGCACGGCTGGCTGGTGCTGACGACCGGCAACAAGAGCGAGATGTCGGTCGGCTACGCGACGCTCTATGGCGACATGGCCGGTGGATTCGCCGTCATCAAGGATGTGCCGAAGACGCTGGTCTACGAACTGGTCCGCCACCGCAACGAGCAGGCGCCCGAGCCCTTGGTCCCCCCTGCCGTGATCGAGCGCCCGCCTTCGGCCGAGCTCCGGCCCGATCAGCGCGACGACGATTCCCTGCCACCGTATGAGGTGCTCGACCGCATCCTTGACGCGTACATCGTCGACGATCGCTCACGCGACGAAATCGTCGCCGCGGGCGACGACGCGGCCATCGTCGACGAGGTGATCCGGATGGTCGACCGCTCCGAGTACAAGCGCCGCCAGGCACCGCCGGGAATCCGCATCACAGCGAAAGCCTTCGGCCGCGACCGCCGCCTGCCGATCACGAACCGCTTCGGCGGCTAGGAAACGCATCGAACGTCCCTGAGCTACGGCTATAGCCATAGCTGCGGGACGTTCGGGGACATAGGATTCCGCCGTGCCGTTCACGCACAGAAACCTGAGGGAAGACCTCGACGACGTCGGGTCGAACTTCGATGGGCCGGCCGATTTGGAGTTCCGTCTTGCGACCGACGCGCTCGAGCTCAGGGAATCGGGCCTCAGCTTCCAGCGCATCCCGCCCGGCTACCGCTTTCCGTACGGCCACACGCACTCGAAGCAGGAAGAGGTCTACGTGGTCGTGCGCGGCAGCGGGCGCATGAAGCTCGACGACGAGATCGTCGATCTAAAGGAGTGGGACGCGGTACGCGTTCCGCCGGGTACGTGGCGAGGCTACGAAGCCGGTCCCGAGGGCCTAGAGATCCTGGTCATCGGCGCGCCCAGCCTCGGCGGCGCCCGGCGCGAGGACGTCGAAGGCGAACGCGACTGGTGGTCCGACTAGGTCAAAGGCGCGTGTGTGCGGCGACTACCGCTGAGCGGTAGCGGATTCCCACACGAGAAATTGGCGACTAGCTCGTCGGGGCCTGGCGGACCGCGACCGTCATTCGGACCATCGCGGCGAGGTTTTCGTTGTCGTCGGTGAACTCGACGTCCCAGATCCAGGTCGTGCGTCCCCCGTGGCGCCTGGTTGCGACCGCGCGGACCGTGCCTTCGGTCACCGGGCGCATGAACGTCGCGGAGTTCGACATGCCCATTGCGATCTTGCCCTCCGAGGCGACCGCCAGGGCCGTTGCCGACGAGCAGATGCTCTCGGCGACCGTCGCGTAGACCCCGCCGTGGACGAGGCCGAAGGGCTGCTGGACCGGCGGTTCGACCGGGAATGAGGCCTCGATGCGCTCCGCGCTCATCTCGCCGTAGACGAGACCGAAGGCGACAGCGGGGCCGTCCTCGCCGGCTTTGGAGATGTCTGGAGTCGACGCCACGGCTCGCGAGCGTATCTATGCGCGCTTCCTGGCAATTAGCGCGGACTTAACCCAAGGCCCATACCCTTGCCGCATGCCTATCAGTGCCGACCAGAGCGCCGTGCTGGAAATGCTCTTGACCCAAGGCCAGTCGTTCGACGACCTCGACGACCTCTTCGGCCTGAACGAGGGGGAAACGTTCGAGCGCGCCCGCTCGGCGCTCGAGGAGATCGGCGGCGCCGATCCTGACCGCAACGTCGGCCTGACGGAGTATCTCCTCGGCCAGGCGGACCCAATCGGCCGCGCGGACGCAGTCAGGCACCTGCGCCAGGACGCCGCGGACCGCGAGCTTGCCGACAAGGTCGTCACCGAGCTTTCGGCCCTGTATCCCGCCGCCGAGCTGCCCAAGCTGCCCCAGGCGCCGGCGGGCAGCCGCTTCGGCGGCCGGCAGAGCGCTGCCCCGGCTCAGCCCGCGGGCGAGCCGCTGCCCGTCAAGGACTCAGACGGTGGCTTCACGTCCAAGCAGACGCGGATGTTTGCCGCCCTCGGCGGCGGCGCGATCCTCCTGATTGTTGTCATCCTCGCGATCGCCGGAGTCTTCTCAGGCGATGACGAGCCGACTTCCGCCGGGACATCCGCAAGCTCCGACACGGAACAGCCCGCGGCGAATACTCCCATCGACCCCTCCACGCCCATTCCGGACGGCGAGGAGATCAGCCAGGTTCCGCTGACGTCGCCGGGCGGCGCCAAGACTTCAGGTGCAGCCGTTGTCGGCATCTCGGGCGGGACGCAGCCCTATCTAGACCTCGTGCTCACCGACTTGCCCGATCCGCCGAAGGACAAGGCGTACCTGGCGTGGTTCATGTTCGACGGGGACCACGGCTACCCGATGGCCGCCGCGATCGTCCCCGATAAGGGGACGTATGAGAACCGGCTGGCGATCCCGCAGGCGG
The DNA here is from genome assembly GCA_963786495.1 of uncultured bacterium. Classification (GTDB taxonomy): domain Bacteria; phylum Actinomycetota; class Thermoleophilia; order Solirubrobacterales; family 70-9; genus JALZKA01. The sequence continues at coordinate 11,310 of CAWAZL010000005.1, forward strand.
TCGCAGGCCCGATCTCCCAGTCTCAAGCGATCGAGATCTCGCTGTCGAATCCCGAGGAGATCCTCAAGGCGGCAGACGCTGCGCTTGCGGAAGGCTCGCTCGACATCGAGCGTCCGGGCGAGACCATCCTGCGCGGCGATGTGCCTCGTGGAACACCCGCGGCGGGGGCGAAGACCAGCAGGCGCCCGGCGAGGGCGGAGCCGGAGACAACGGCTAACAGCCGCGGCGCGAAACGCGGGGTCTGACCCCGAAACCGTCAGCCTCGGTGGTTGATCCCTCGAGGGGTCTGACCCCACATGTGGCGCTAGGGAAGCAGCTTTCCGGGGTTCATGATCCCGGTTGGGTCCAGGCGCTCCTTGAGCGCTCGCAACGCCTCAAGTCCCACCTCACCCACCTCTGCCTGCATGTAGGGCGCGTGGTCGCGGCCGACCGCGTGGTGGTGCGTGATCGTGCCGCCGGTCGCGACGATCGCGTCGCAGGCGGCGCCCTTGATCGCCCGCCAATGGTCGAGTTCGGCGCCGGGCTTCGACGGCGCGATGAACGTGTAATAGAGCGAGGCGCCATCGCGGTAGGCGTGGGAGAGGTGGCACATGACGATGCCGGGTGTTCCCGCCGCCTCCATCGCGCCACGGAGAGCGCTGCGTACCGCGTCATAGAGCTCGTGGTAGCGCGACCAGGTGTGCGAGGTCTCGAGCGTCTCGACGAAGTAGCCGAGGTTCATCAGCTCGTCGCGCAGATACGGTCCCTCGAAGCGCCCGTGCGCCCACGCCTTGCCCGGGGCGGTGCCGAGTGACACGGCGCCGTTCGAGCGCAGAATGCGCGACGAGATGCCGCGTCGGCGCTCGACGTCCTCGGATTCGCCCTCCCAGCCCGTGATGAGCATGCAGCCGCCCGTCCTTCCCCGCATGCGTAGGTACGAGTCGAAGGCCGACTTTTTGAGGCCGTCCATGCCCGACATCGCGAGCGAGATGCGCGTCTCCTCGGGATCCGAGAGGCGGGTCACGTCCGGAAGCGCGTCTGCGTGCGCAAGCATTCTGACGATCTCGGCGCCCGCTTCGAAGTCCTCGGCCATCCAGCCCCGGTAGTGCTTCTTCGGAGGCGCGGGCCGCACGCGCACGGCGACGTCGGTGATCACTCCAAGCGTCCCCTCTGATCCAACGACAACCTCTCGCAAGGCGGGCCCGGCGGCGGTGTGTGGCGTATCGAGCGTCCTGAGCGTCCCGGAAGGGCTGACCATCTCGATCGCGGTCACGAGCTCGTCGAAGCGCCCGTAGCCGGCGGACGCCTGGCCGGCCGAGCGGGTCGCCGCGAAGCCGCCGATCGTCGCGAACTCAAAGGACTGCGGAAAGTGGCCGAGGGTCATTCCGTGACCGGCAAGAGCCGCCTCCGCTGCGGGGCCGCGAAGGCCCGGGCCCAGGCGCGCGGTGAGCGAGACGGGGTCGACCTCGCAGTCACTCATGCGCGACAGGTCCAAAGAGATCACCGCGCGATGCGAGCCGCGTACCGCATCGACGCCGCCCACGACGCTTGTGCCTCCGCCGAACGGGACGACCGCGACGCTTTCGGCCGCGCAGGCATCGAGGACGCTCGCTACCTCCGCCGCGCCCGCAGGCAGCACCACAGCGTCCGGAGCGCTCTCGATGGCGCCTGTACGCGCTCTGAAGAGGTCGGGATAGCTCTTGCCGCCCGAGCGCAGCAGGCGGTCCTGGTCGCCCGTCAGGACCGCGTCGGCGCCCACAGCGTTTCTGATGCCGTCCGGGATCTCCTGGGCGGCCGGTAGGCGGATGTCTTCCTTCGCGACAGGCTCGGCCGGCTCGGCCGGCCCAAGCTCGTCGCGGAGCATCGCCTTAGCGCCGTCTCCCAGCTCGTTCCGCTTCCCAGGCTCGCCCCAGCCCCACCACTTCATCGGCCCCGCGGGGCCCTCAGCGCTCGCGCTCAACCGACGCCTCCCCCACCAGCGCTCTGTCGATCCCTTCGAACGCTTCGTCCAGGCGCCTACGCGTTGCGCCCCGCATCATCGGGCCTCCAAGGCGCGAGAGACCGCGCAGCGTCTCGTCGCTGGTCAGGCTCACGCTCGTCTCCTCTGGTCCCGTGGGTTGAAGCTTGATCTCGAGCCCCGCCTGGGTCAGGATGCGCTCGAAGGCGGTCCCCGCCAGGTCCTGCGACCACGCGTAACGCTCCTCCTCGGTGGAGGCGGTGCAGCGGAAGTCGGCGCGGACGCCGTTGCCCGTGTCCGTCTCGAGCACGGCGGTCCAGCGCGAGCGCTGGCCGCGGCCGGTCACATCCTCGACGCGCATGACCTTCGGCCACCAGCGCGGCAGGCTGTGGGGGTCGGAGATAAGGCCCCAGACCGCGCCGACGGGCGCCGCGACCTTACGCGTGCGGGTGACCTTCATTGGGCTCGAAGGCCCGCTCCGGGGCGGATCAGGCCTCGTCGCCCTTGAGGCGGCGAAGATCGCGGACCAAGAGGAGCTGCTTGAGATTGCCGCAGACGGCAGCGAGGTTCTCGAGGTTCTCGACTGCCTCGCGCCGGCGTGCGGGGCTGCGTGAGCGAAGCGATGCGCCCAGGAGCTGCTCGAGGAGTGCGGCCTCACGGTCCGCCGAGGTGCGGAAAACGCGCAGGTTCCGCCCCGCGACTCCGTGCTGGGCAAGCTCAGCCGCGGCTTTCACGATCTCGAGATCGGTCTCGTCGAAACGAGGGCGCCCGTCGGTGCGGTCGGGCTGGATGACGCCGTACTCGCTCATCTCGCGCAGGAACTCGGCGCTGACGCCCGCGTGCTCGGCAAGCTCTTCCGCGTTCATGGTCTGGACCTGCGAGTCCACCGTGAGTGCGCGGCGCTTCTGCCCGACGTCGGCGGCGGGTCGGCGATCCGCGTCGAAGGTGCCCGTGGCCAACTCTTGGCGAATCACCCGCAGGGGCAGGAACTCGTCGCGCTGCATACGCAGGATCGCCTGAAGGCGCTCGACGTCCGCTTGCGAGTAGAGGCGGTAGCCGCCCGGAGTACGCCGAGGGGCGAGGAGCTTCTGGTCCTCGAGATAGCGGATCTTCGAGATCGAGATGTCGTCGAACTCCTGCGAGAGGATCTTCGCGACGGCGCCGATCGTCAGGGCCTTGCGCGGGCGCGAGTCTCGCCGCTGAGCTTCTTGTGTTTCGGCCCGATCGTGGCCGGCGACAGTTGCCATCTCAGGCCTCCAGGTACGAGAGCTTGTATTTACCGATCTGGATCTCGTCGCCATCGGTAAGGAGGTGCGATTCGATCCTGCGGCGGTTGACGTAGGAGCCGTTTAGGGAGCCGAGGTCGTCGATGTAGACGCCGTCCTGGCGGCGCACCAAAAGCGCGTGGTTACGCGAGACGGTGACGTCGTCGAGAAAGACGCCGGCGTCGGGCGTGCGCCCGATCGACATGCGCTCGCCCGTGATCTGAAAGCTCTCCCCTGCCCTGCCGCCACCCGAGCGGATGACCAGTGCGGCACCCGCGTCCTCGACCTCTTCCTCGATGTCGACGGGCGTGTACTCGCCCGTCTCGTCGACCTTGTAGGTCATCGTCGTGGGCTCATCGGCCCCTTCGGGCCGGCCCAGGTACGCGCCGCACTTCTGGCAGTAGTTCGCCCCTTCGGGATTTACGAACCCGCACTCGGGGCAGTGCACCGCCATCAGCTCTCGCCCTCGTCCTCCTGGGCAGCCGTCGGGACCTTGCCTAGAAGGATGTCCGTCAGCTGCTGGACGTCGGCGCCGGAGAGCAGGTGCTGCCCGCCCTCGCGCTTGGACTTGAGGCGGTTTACGAGCTCGGCGCGCAGGATGTCGATCTGCCCGTGAAGGACGCGGCGGCGGTACGAAACTTCCCGCTCCTCGTCGGTTAGCCGCTGGATCGTCTCCTTCAGCTCGGAGTCGTCCATGGCGCCGATATCTGGAAATTCGTGATCGAAGGTCATCGCAGGCGAGTATAGACCTCAGGAGCCAACGTCAAGTTGAGCTTGAGCGTTTCGGGGAAATGACCCCCGGATTTGCAGCAAAGCTTGCGAATTGACGCCCGCTAAGGGGTCTGACCCCTCTCGGCTTCGCTAACTGCCAAGGGGGTCTGACGCCTCGTTTCTCCCCTAGGACGAGGGGCTGGCGCTGCGCAGCATCTCCCTCGCCTGCTCGGCCAGGAAGCGGCGGGAGGCGCGTGTGTAGAGGATCGTCGCGATCCAGCCGAGGGTCACGCCGATGATGAACATCGCGACCGTGATCCACGAATCGAAGACGAGGGTCCAAAAGAGACCGCCGAACGTAAAGAGCGTCGCGAGGCGCCCGATCCAGCTGATCTCGAGGTCCACCCCGCTCCGAAGCGCCAGGCGCGCGAGGACGAGCGTCGCCACCTCGCGGACGGCCAAGGCGATCAGGGCCCAGTAAGGCAGGAGCTCGAACTCCCAGCAGACAACAACGCCGGCGAGCGCCGCCATGCGATCAACCACCGGGTCAAGCAGCGCGCCCATCCGCGAGTACTGACCCGTCGCCCTGGCAAGAAAGCCATCGAGGAGGTCGCCCAGGGTGATGAAGAGATAGAGGAGCGTCGCGGCGGTGACCCTGCCGTCTTCGGAGTTGAGCGCCAGCACCAGGAAGACCGGAATGGCAGCCAGTCGCAGGTAGCCGACGATGTTCGGCAGCGTCCACGGGTGAAGCGGCGCACCGGCCTTGGTCGCGGCGGGGCTGGGCCCGGAGCGGTCGAGACCGATGAGGCGCCTGCGGCTGAGCCGCTCGCGCACGGTGGTCCGCTCGGTTTCCATGTCCCTATCTTGCGGCATCGACCAGCGCCGTCGCCTTTGCGACGACGTCGGCCAGGTCGATCCGGAGATCCTCACCCGTCGCCCGGACCTGCGCCTCGACCTGCCCCTCGCGCCAGCGTGCGCTTGCCGACGACGATGCGCAGGGGGCAGCCGATGAGCTCGGCATCGGTCAGCTTCTCCCCCGCTCCGGCCTCACGGTCGTCATAAAGGGGGTCGAGCCCTGCCTCCGTGAGCTCTGCGTAGATCTTGTCGGCCGCCTGAGTTGCCTCGTCTTCGCCGCGTCCCAGGCTGACCAGTTCGACGGGCCACGGTGCGATTGCCCGCGGCCAGACGATGCCACGCTCGTCGGCTCCCTGCTCGACGGCCGCGGCGGCGATCCGCGCAGGGCCGATGCCGTATGAGCCCATGACGATCGGCTGCTCGGCGCCGTTCTCGTCCAGGAAGGTGGCGCCCAGCGCCTCCGAGTAGCGGGTGCCCAGCTTGAAGATGTTCCCGACCTCGATCGCCGGCTCGATCGTGATCTCAGCGCCGCTGTCGGTGGTGTCGCCGGCCTCGACCGAACGCACGTCCATCTCCTCGAACTGGAAGTCGCGCCCGGGCTCGACGCCGATCAGATGGGTGTCCGGGTTGTTCGCGCCGCAGACGTAGCCGCCCACGGCTTGGATCGCCGCGTCCTTGACGACTGGGACCTCTGCGCCGACGGGGCCGATGAAGCCGGCGGGGCCGATGCGCTCGCCGATCTCCTCGGCCGACGCCTGGCGGAATCCCTCGCCCAGCGCGTTCGCGAGCTTGATCTCGTTCAGGCGGTGGTCGCCGCGGACGAGGACCATGACCATGCCTCGCTCCTCGGCGACGACCGGCACCGCTTTCAGCAGCGCGCCGGCTGGCACGTCGAGCGCGCCCGCGACGTCAACCACCGTTGTCATGCCGGGCGTGGGGACTTCGCGAGGCTCGTCTAGCTCGGGCGGCATCGTCACTGGCTGGGGGTTGGCCCTCGCCACTTCGACGTTCGCGGCGTAGCCGGTGGCCAGGGCGACCTCGTTTTCCCCCGCGGCGCATGGCGCCATGTACTCGTGAGCGCCCGTCCCGCCCATCATCCCGACGTCCGATTCCACCTCGTAGAAGTCGAGGCCGCAGCGCTCCAGGATGCGTGAGTAGGCGCCGCGGTTCCGCTCGTACTGCTCGTCGAGCCCGGCCTCGTCGCGGTCGAACGAATAGGCGTCCTTCATCACGAACTCGCGTGTGCGCAAGACGCCGGCGCGCGGGCGCGGCTCGTCGCGCTCCTTTACCTGGAACTGGTACAGGAAAAGCGGCAGATCGCGGTAGGAGCGGATGTCGTGCGACATGTGGAAGGCGAGGCCCTCCTCGTGCGTCATCGCGAGCACGTGTGGCGAGCCCTTGCGGTCGTCGAGCTTCATCAGCTCGTCGATCTCGTAGCGGCCCGTGGACTGCCAAAGCCCGGCGGGCTGAAGCACGGGGACCAAAAGCTCCTGTCCGCCGATCGCGTTCATCTCCTCGCGGACGATCCCGATCACGTTCGTGAGCACCCGGTGGCCGGCCGGGAGCCAGGTCCAGAGCCCGGCGCCAAGCTGGCGCACCAGCCCCGCGCGGACCATGAGCTTGTGCGAGATCGCCTCGGCGTCCGCGGGGTCGTCGCGGAGCGTCGGCATGAAGTATCCGGAGAGCCGGGTCAAGGCGCCGCTGAGCCTATCTGCGGACCGATAGGGGTTAGGCGCGGGTGAAGCGGCGGCTTGCGGTCGGCGAGGCTTCCTCTGAGAGACGCTCGCGCTTTTGCTCCTCTTCGCGCTCGGGCGAAGGCACCGTGATGTCCTCAGCGATGCGGGCGGCCTCGGCCTCCATCGCGGCGATGCGCTCGGGCGTCAGGTCGCCGGCGTTTTCCTCTTCGATCTTCGCGAGCCACTGGGCGCCTTCGGCGACCTCTGAGGCGTCGGAGACGACTTCTCCCCCGCGCTCGACCGACTTGTCGATCTCCTCGAAGAGGCGATCCACCAGCTCTTCCTGCGGCACCTTCTTGAGCGGCTCGCCGTGGGCGAAGATGAGGCCCTCGTTCTTGGCGCCCGTGATGCCGAAGTCCGCGTGGGATGCCTCGCCGATCCCGTTGACGGCGCAACCCAGGACGGCGACCTCGATCGGGTCGTCGTAGGCCTGCAGGCGGTCTTCGATCTCGGCGACGACGGTGTCCATGTCGAACTGAAGGCGCCCGCAGGTAGGGCACGCGATCAGCTCAGGCCCGTGTTCGCGCAGCTTCAGGGCCTTCAAGATCTCCCATGCGACCTTGACCTCCTCCTCGGCGTGGAACGTCGAGAGCGAGATGCGGATCGTGTCGCCGATCCCGTCGGCCAGAAGCGTCCCGAGGCCGACAGCGGACTTGAGCGAGCCCGACCACTTCGTGCCTGCCTCGGTGATCCCGAGGTGGAGGGGGTAGTCGATCCGCTCGGAGAGGATCCGGTTGGCCGCGATCGTGTTCGGCACGTTCGTCGACTTGATCGAGACCTTGAAGTCCGTGTAATCGAGCGACTCCATCAGCTCGACGAACCCTTCGGCGGCCTGCACCAGCGCTTCGACCGGGTTCTCGCGCTCGAGCTCGTGGAGGTGCTTGGGCAGCGATCCCGAGTTGACGCCGATCCGCATCGGGACGCTGGCGGCGGTGGCTTCCTTCGCCACCTCGGCGACCTTCTCCCGCCCTCCGATGTTGCCCGGGTTGAGCCGGATGCAGTGGGCGCCGGCGTCGATGGCCTTGAGAGCGAGCGTGTGGTTGAAGTGGATGTCGGCGATGACCGGGATCGGGGACTCTTTGACGATCGTCTTCAGCGCGTCGGCGTCCTTCTCGCGCGGCACAGCGACGCGCACGAGGTCGGCGCCCGCCTCGGCGACGAGGCCGATCTGCTCCATCGTGGCCTCGAGATTGGCCGTTTCCGTCTTGGTCATCGTCTGGACGGCAACGGGCGCGCCCCCACCGATGAGGACCCCGCCGACGTTCACCTGGCGCTTTGAAGCCATGTTGAGATTGTGACAGCGGAGGAGTAAGTTGCCCTTATGCGCCGGGGACTCGCATTGGCGATCGCAGCGGGTTCCGTCCTGTTCGCCCTTGCGCCCGCCGCGCAGGCTGATCATCACTTCGTGTCGATCACGGAGGTCTTTCCAGGGATCAGTGAGGCGCCCACCTCAGAGTTCGTGGAGCTTCAGATGTACGCCGCGGGTCAGAACAACTTCGATCCAGGCGCAAGCCTGAACTTCTACAACGCAGCGGGCAACGTCACCGGGAACCTCGATCTCGACGACGTCAGTAATGGCTCCAGCCAGCGAACCGCGCTAGTCGGCACCTCCGCGATGGAGACGATGTTCGCCAAGCAGGCGGACACCGAGTATGGGAGCGCTGCACTCGACCCTGCGGGCGGCGGAGTCTGTCTGCTCTCGGACGACTTCCCGAGCCCGGTTGACTGCGTGGCCTGGGGTACCGCCACGGTTGCTGGCGCCGGGGCCTCCGAGGCGGCGATCCCCGACGGATCGTCGATCGTGCGCGACATTGGCCCTGGCTGCAACACGCTCCTCGAAAGTACCGACGACTCCAATTCGAGCGCCGACGACTTTGCGCCGGCGTTCCCAGCGCCTCAGGCGAACGTCGACGCTGGGTTCAACTCGACCTGCCCCAATACGACGATCACCAAGAAGCCGAAGGCGAAGACCACCGACCGCACGCCCAAGTTCGAGTTCGAGGGAGGCGACGGCTTTCTGTGCAGCCTCGACGGGTCGAAGGCCGCTCAGTGCGACTCGGGCAAGTTCGCGCCAGGCAAGCAGCCGAGGGGCAGGCACAAGTTCGTCGTCCAAGCGACCCAGACCGACGGCTCCAGAGACGGAACGCCCGCCAGGTACGACTGGAAGATCGTCAAGAAGTAGCCGGCTCGCGGCCTGCCCAGGCCTCGAGGATCCAGCCCAGGTGGTACGGACGATCAGTCGGGTTCACCTCGAGCGGCCCGCGCACGCCGCTCAGCGCCGCTCGGCCCATCGAGGCAGTCGCCGTGTTCGCGTAAAGAAGCGCGCGATCAAATCCACCCTTGCGGCGGATCGAGCGGTAGAGGATCCCCGCGTCGCGGTCGAGCATCTCGCAACTGAGATCGTTCTGCCCGAAGATCCAGTCGAGACCGTGGATCGCAGCGTCGCGGTACCTGGGGTCACCGGTCACCTCCGAGAGCTCGAGAAGGGCCATCGGCGCCATCGCGTCCTGATGGACGGAGTAGACCTCGTAGGGCTCGACGACGGTGCCGCGCCTGGCGTCGAAGATCCACGGCCAGCCCCCGTCGGGGCGCTGGAGCTCGAGCAGGCGGTCGGCGACTCGCCGCGCTGTGGCGAGCGCGGCGTCGGTCGCATGACCGTTCTCCGCGGCCATCGCCAAGGCGAGGACGCCGTAGATCTGGGTCGCGAAGTTCGGGAAGCGGGCGCGGCGGCCTGCGTCGCGGTGGGCGAAGAGGTTGCCGTTGGAACCTGCACGCCGTAGTTGGCGCTCGAGCGAGCGGTCGCAGAGCTCGTACGCCCCGGCTTCCGCGGCGCCGATCACGAGCCAGCTGAGCTCGAGCCCCTCCAGATCGGGCAGCTCGGCGCCCAGCTTCTTGTGAAGGCGGAACGCGATCGCATCCATCGCGCTCATCCCGGCACGCGAGTCCGCCCACATGAGGAGCGCCAGGTCGCCCGCGGTCATCTCCGGCTCGTCGATCCGGTCCATCGCGAGGTCGCGCAGCTCGTCAGGATCGATCGGGACTTTGAGGCCGGCCTCCTTCGCGCGCTGGAGGCCCAAGAGGCAGATCAGCGTGTAGCGCAGCGAGCCGCCGGACGGCACGAGCCCGGGCGCGGCAACCTCGTAACAGAAGGTGCCGTCGCCAAGGCGCATCGAGGGCAGCTTCTCGAGCGCGAAGCCGACCAGCTCACGCACCCTCTCCCCCGCGCTCGGCTCAGGCATCGACCCGCTCTTGGGGCGGTACGGTGGGAAGCTCGGCCGGCACCTCGACGTCGTAGATCGTGATGCCCTGCTGGACGAGGCGCTCGAAGACCTCGAAGAGCGCAGGAAGGCGGATCGCGATGATCTCGCCGTGCCCAAGCTTTACGGCGCGCCCTCCCGCTTCGAGGATTGCGTCGCGGTAGACATCCTGAAGGCGCGGGTTCGAGTCGATGCGGCCCGGGTGAAGCGCCGGGTTGTGAACGAGCGTCTCAACCGTGATCTCGTTGCCGTCGCGGTCGCGGCAGCGGGCGTTGAAGCGGCGGTTGGCGAAGACGTCGAGCGGGAACGGCGGGACGCGGGTGCACTCGAAGGAGTGGTACATCGTGATCGCACCGGTGCCGCAGCCGAAGAAGAGCTGGAGCGCGTTGCGCTCGACGATGCGGGGGAATGGGGTGCCGTCGCCAAAAGGCGTTGGGGCCGACTCGTGACCCGCGACGACCTCCTCAGCACCGCGGCCTCTGACAGCGGTCGAGTGCGTCGGGTGGATGCTGCGGATGGTCCCGGGCGAGAGCCGGAAGCCCTCAGAGATCGCGCCCATCCGCGAAGGCGTGGTTTGCGGGTCGAAGAGGGGATCCTCGGCCAGGTGCTCGATCGCGGGGCCGGTCAGCGAGTACGCGGGCATCGCGATCAGGCCGCCATCCCCGACGACTCCCCTGAGTGCCTCGAGCACCGTGTCCGGGCCGTTCTCGAAGCCGCCGAAGGCGCTCATCGCCGCCTGGACGAAGCACGCGTCGCCTTCGTTGAGCCCGCACTCACGTAGCGCTGCCTCAACCTCGGCGTGCGTGAGCACGGTCGGGCGGAATCGCTCGCGCAGGCGGTAGCGGGCGCTGCGGTAGCGCTTCCTGCCCGTGCGCAGCGCCTCGCGCACCGGGCGGGGCATGCTCCGCGCGATCTTTCTCAGGTCTGCGATGTGACGTGCTCCCGGGCGCGCGACTCGTCGAAATAGAAGTGAGCCTCGAAGATCTGCCCCTCTCGCGCGAGGGTCACAACCCAGAACGGCATCGATTCCGTCTCGATGCCGCTTGCCGCGCCTAGGCCGACCCAGCGGCCATGAAATAGCGCGAGCTCTCCGACTACCGCAGGCTCGCTCTCAGACTGGAAGCGGATCCCTTCGAACGCTTCAAGAAACCGCGCCATGAAGCGCGCGAATTCCTCGCGACCGTGAAACTCGCCTCCGTCCGGCCAGCGCGGATCGGTGACCAGGGTGACCTCGGGGTGGACAAGCTCCCACGGGAACTCGCCCCTGTTGAACTCCTCCCAGAGCTTTTCGCCGACCTCGAGGCTCTCGTTTGAAGGCGCGGTGCTCAGCCCTCGTACAGCTCCTCGATCTCCCCCGTGTACTTCTCGGCGATGGGCTTGCGCTTGAGCTTCATCGTCGGGGTGAGCTCGTCACCACCCGGCATCCACTCGGTGGGCAGCACCTTGAACTTCTTGATCTGCTCGACCCGCGACATCTTCGCGTTGGCCTCGTCTACGCCGGCCTGAATGGCCTCCAGCACCTGCTCGTTCTCGGCAAGCGCCTCGGGCGAGGCGTCCTCGATCCCGTGCTTCTCGGCGAACGCCGGGGCGAAATCCGAGTCCAGGACGATGAGCGCCGTGTTGTAAGGGCGCGCATCGCCGATCGCGGCAGCCTGCCCGATCAACGGACTGGCGGCCTTGAGCTTCGACTCGATGTTCGCCGGCGACATGTTCTTGCCGGCCGCGTTGATGATGAGCTCCTTCTTGCGGTCGACGATCTTCAGATAGCCGTCCTCGTCGAGCTCGCCGATATCTCCGGTCAGGAGCCAGTCGCCGTCCATCGTCTCGGCCGTCTTTTCGGGCATGTTCCGGTACCCGGCCATGATGAGGTCGCCCTTGACCATGACCTCGCCGTCGTCGGCGAGCTTGATCTCGACGCCCGCGACGGGCGGGCCGACGGTGCCCAGCTTCACCTTGTCGGGTGGGTTGACGGTTGCGGCGCCGCACGTCTCCGACATGCCCCAGAGCTCGCCGATCGGGATCCCGATGGCGTGGAAGAACTCGAGCACCTCGACAGGGGTGGGCGCTGCGCCGACGTTCACGGAGAGCGCATCGGCAAGCCCGAGCGCCTTTCGCAGGTGTTGGAACATCGCCTCGTCGGCTGCAGCGACTCCGGCTGCCAGCTCCTCGGGCACTTCCTCGCCGGCCTGCTCGAGCCTGACCTTCTTGATCGCGGCGGCCAGGCCCGCTCGGGCCTTCTCGCCATCCTCGCCGGGGATCGCATCGAGCTTCGCCTCGAGGCCGGCCTTGACCTTCTCCCAGATGCGGGGTACCGCGAAGAAGAAGGTCGGGTTGACCTCGGGCAGCGCCTCGACGACCTTGCGCGGATCGGCGCAGATCGTCGCCGAGGCACCCTTCATCATCGGCAGGTAGTAGTTGGCACCGCGCTCGGCGATGTGGGCCGCGGGCAGCCACGAGATGACCTTGGAGCCGCGGTCCGGGAACTCGATCATGTCGTCGAGGCCCGCAACCAGCGTCATGAGGTTTCGCTGCGTTAGCTGGACGCCCTTGGGCGGACCGGTCGTGCCCGAGGTGTAGATCAGGGTCAGGAGGTCCTCCGGCCCGATGTCCTCGGCCGATTCACGGCCGTTGAAGTCTGGGTCGACGCCCTCGAGCTCTTCAAGGGTGTGGGTGCCGCCGTCCCCATCGATCACGATGACGTGCTCGAGCTCCGGCAGGTCCTTTTTGGCTTCGTTGAAGACGTCGAGGAAGGCGGTCTCGATGATCATCACGGTCGCTGCCGCGTCCTCGCAGACGTACTGGATCTGCTCGGGCGAGGAGGTCTGGTAAATCGAGAAGGGAACTCCGCCGAGGTATGCCGCGCCAAGGTCGATCGGGATGAACTCCCAGCGGTTGTTCAGCATGATCGCGACGGTGTCGCCCTTGCCGATGCCCAGGCTCTTGAGGCCGCCGGCGACGCGATAGGCCATGTCGCGAGTATCCGCGAAGGAAAGCTTCTTGTCGCGGGTCGGATCGATGACGGCGTCGTCGTCGGGGATGCGGTCGACCTGCGCCTCGAAGGCCAGCGGCAGGTTCGGGTGGTGCATCTCCTTCGGGGGTCCCCCGCTCGCGTGACGAGTACCGGCCGTTGCGACCTCCATCAAGTTCTCCTCCTACGTTCTCTAAGGCTCCACCGACCATTCGGTCAGCTAGGCAAAAACTACCGCAGTTAGCGAATGTCGAAGCCTTCGCCGCCCAAGCGGCCGATGTCGTTGGAGAGGCCGATCACGAACAGCATGGCCACGAGGATGATCCCCAGCACGCTTGCGCGTTCCATGACGCTGAAGGAGACGGGCCGGCCGCGGATCTTCTCGACGATCGACCAGAAGATGTGGCCACCGTCGAGAGGCAGGAACGGGAAGAGGTTGATGATCGCGAGCGAAAGCGAGATCACGCCCAGAATGAAGAGCGCCCGCCGGGCGTCAAACTCGATCGCCTGGCGCGTAGTTTCATAAGAGCCGACCACGCCCGAGATCTGCTTGCGCTGCTCAGCGTCGAAGATGTTCGCGAAGACCTCGGCCGTGCCCGAAGTGATCGCCCACATGGCCCCTGTGGACTTGTCCACTGCCCCCGAGGCGGAGATCGGCGCCGTGCCAGGCTCAAAGCCGACCAGCATCCTGCCGGCCTCCTCGCTGTAGACCGGGGTGATCGTCTTCGTGATCTCGTTGCCGTTCCGCACGAGCGCGACCTCTGCGGCGGTCTCGGCCTCGCAGCCGTCCGTCTCGGCGTCGTTGGCGCAGGTGTGCGTCGCGATCTGCTCGCGCAGCGCGTCGAAGTCGCCCGTCACGCCGTCCACGGACACGAGCTTGTCGCCCGGCTGGAGGATGCCGACCGCGGCTCCGTCGTCCAGGACGGCGGAGACCTCGTTGGTGCCTTCCGAGCCGGTAGAGAAGAGAGCGAAGAAGATGACGAAGGCGATCACGATGTTCACGAACGGCCCCGCCGCGATCACGAAGATGCGCTTCCAGACCGGCGACGCGTAGTAGGCGCGGTGAGCGTCCTCAGCCGGGATCTCCTCGTCCGGGTTCATCCCGGTGATCTTCACGAAGCCTCCGAGCGGAATCGCGCCGATCCCGTACTCGGTTTCGCCGCGCTGGATCGAGAACAGCTTGGGCGGGAAGAAGAGGTAGAAGCGCTCCACCTTCATCCCGACCATCTTCGCTGCGGTGAAGTGCCCGGCCTCGTGGAGGATGACCAGCGCGGCGAAGCCCGCGAAGGCCAGAAACCAGCTCATGAGGGCTCGGCCGCGACCGCCTCGAGCGGCGCGGCGGCGTGCCTCGGAGTCGGTCGCGATCAGGTCGTCGAAGTGGGTCGGAGGCGCCGCGGGCATCTCTTCAAGCGTACGAGCGACCACGCGAGCGATTGCCGTGAACGGGATCTCTCCGTTGAGGAACGCGCTCACTGCGACCTCGTCAGCGGCGTTCAGAACACACGGCGCAGTTCCACCCGCCTCTCCCGCCTCGCGGGCCAGGCGCAGGCACGGGAAGCGCTCCAGGTCGGGCTCTTCGAAGGTGAGCCTCTCGAGCTGGGCGAGGTCGAGCGACGGCAACGCCACGTCGGCCCGGTCCGGATAGTGGAGCGCATATGAGATCGGAACGCGCATGTCCGGGTAGCCCAAGTGGGCCATCGACGCGCCGTCGTTCAGGTGGATCAGCGAGTGGATGATCGACTGCGGGTGGACGACCACGTCGATGTTCGAGTAGGGCACGTTGAAGAGATGGTGGGCCTCGATCAGCTCCAGGCCCTTGTTGAAGAGCGTTGCCGAGTCGATCGTGATCCGTCCGCCCATCTCCCATGTCGGGTGCGCGAGCGCCTCGTCGATCGTGACTTCTGACAGGTCCTCCCGCTCGCGGAACGGGCCGCCCGAGGCGGTGAGGACGAGCTTCTCCACCGTGCCCGGCGCCTCACCGTTGATCAGCTGGAAGAGAGCCGAGTGCTCGGAGTCGACCGGAATGATCTGCGCCTGGGTCGCTTCGGCCAAGGCGGTGATCAGCTCGCCGCCGACGACGAGGCTCTCCTTGTTCGCGAGGGCGAGATCGATGCCCTCGGTGAGGGCGACGATCGTCGGCCCCAGCCCGGCCGAGCCGGTGATCGCGTTCAGGACAAGGTCGGCCTCGGACGTGGCGACGAGCTCACGCACGCCCTCGGGGCCCGACGAGGACGCCGGAGCGCTCGGTCGCGCATCGCTCGGCGGCGTGCCGGGTCGGCGATCGCGATGCGATCAACCCCGTGCTTGTCGGCCTGCGCGATCGCCTCGTCAGCGCTCGAATGAGCCGAGATGCCGACCAGTTGAAGGTCTTCCCCCGCAGCCTCGATCACCTCGAGCGCCTGAACGCCGATCGAGCCGGTGGAGCCGAGCACGACCACACGCTTCATGGCTGGAAGGGTACGAGCCGTTAGTAAAGGAACAGCACGGAGAGGTAGTAGCCGGCCACAATCGTGAAGAGGACGGCGTCCAGCCGGTCGAGGAGGCCGCCGTGGGGTCCGACGGCGGTGCCTGAGT
The DNA here is from genome assembly GCA_963786495.1 of uncultured bacterium. GTDB lineage: Bacteria > Actinomycetota > Thermoleophilia > Solirubrobacterales > 70-9 > JALZKA01. The sequence continues at coordinate 26,612 of CAWAZL010000005.1, forward strand.
CCTTGACGCCCAGATCGCGCTTGACCGTGGATTCAAAGAGGTCGCCGATGGGCGCGACCAGCGCGATCGCGGCGCCCATGGCGAGCGCCTCGGCGCCTGGGAGCCAGTCCTGGTAGAGGCCGGCGAACCAGAACGCCGCGGTGCCTCCGGCGATGCCGAAGACCAGGCCCTCGACCGTCTTCGAGGGGGAGATCGCGGCGGCCAGGGGATGGCGACCGAAGGCGCGACCGCCGGCGTAGGCGGCGGTGTCCGCGACGATCGTGGCGATCAGGACGTCGATGAGAAGCGCCTGGCCGTGCTCGGGCAACTCGATCAACAGCACGGCGTGCGCGAAGGGAAGGCCGATCCAGACGATGCCGAGGACCGTCACGGCGGCGGCCACGGTCACGCCCTTGACTCTTCCACGTAGGACGATGAAGACGAATAGGACAGGGAAGACCGCAACGAGCGCGAGCACCATCTGGAACTGACCCCCGAAGTAGGCGGCGGCGATGAGACCGGCGGTGGCGAGCATCGCGACGGCCGGGAATGGACGCGCGACTCGTGCCATCGAGAACAGCTCTCCCAGGCAGATTGCTGCGATGACGAAGATCGCGCCGGCGAAGATCCCTCCGCCCGCGACGATGACCGTGATCGCGAGCGCCGCCCATGGGATTGCCCACAGAAGCCGTGCCATGGTCTCGGGCGCGAGCAAGGGGCCGCGGGTTGCTTGAGGCTCGCCTTCCGGCTGCGGGGGTTGCTGGGCCGGTCGGCGGCGCCGTGGACGCGGGGGTTCGCTCATGGCGGGGAACACTATGTGTGTGGAGGTGCCAGGCACCTTCACGTTTATTGGCGCTTCGCGTTGCCGTGGAAGGACCAGGGTGCCAGGCACCAACTAGCGTCCGCCGTAGCGACGCTGCCTGCGCTCGTACTCCGCCAGAGACTCTTCGAAGGCCTCGCGGGTGTAGTCGGGCCAGAGCTCTTCCCTGAAGACGAACTCCGAGTATGCGCACTGCCACAGGAGGTAGTTCGAGATCCGCTGCTCGCCCGACGTGCGGATGAGGAGGTCCGGGTCGTGCATGTCGGGCGCGTAGAGGTGCGCGCGGAACTCCTCTTCGGTCGAGCCGCGGAAGCTGCGCGCGGCGTCGACGATCTCGGCGCGCCCCCCGTAGTTGAAGGCGACGAAGAGCGTGATGCGCTCGTTTTGAGCGGTTGTGTGCTCAGCCCAGTCCATGAGCTCCGTGAGCTCTTCGGAGATGCCCGCGCGCCGGCCGATGAATCGCATGCGAACTCCCTCCTCGTCGAGCTCGGGCGTCTCGGAGCGGATGCGCTCGGCGAACATCGCCATCAGCCCCGAGACCTCCTCAGGGGAGCGCTGCCAGTTCTCGGTCGAGAATGAGAAGACGGTGAGCTCCTCGACTCCCAGGCGCGCGGCGTCTCGCAGGCGCTCCTTGACGATGTCGGCGCCGGCGCTGTGCCCCGCGAGGGTCGGCACACCCTTGCGCTCGGCCCAGCGGCCATTGCCGTCGGTGATGATCGCGACGTAGCGCGGGACCGCGCCGCTCACACTTCCAGGATCTCTGCTTCCTTGGCCTTCAGGGCCGCGTCGATGTTCTTCGTCGCCTCGTCGGTCAGCCGCTGAAGCTCGGACTCGGCGCGGCGCTCGTCGTCCTCGCCGATCTCGCCGTCCTTCTTCAGCTCGCGCAGGTCGTGCATGACGTCGCGGCGCACGTTGCGGATGGAAATCTTGCCGCCTTCACCCACCCCGTGGACGACCTTGACCATCTCGCGGCGCCGCTCCTCGGTGAGGTCGGGGATCTGGAGGCGGATGACGTTGCCGTCGTTGGAGGGCGTGAGGCCCAGGTCGGACTCCTGGATCGCCTTCTCGATCAGGCCGATGGAGTTCTTGTCGAACGGCGTGAGCGTGAGTAGCCGCGCATCCGTCGCAGCGACGTTCGCGAGCTGCTTCAAAGGCGTATCGGCCCCGTAGTAATCGACGATGATCCGGTCGAGCAGGTGCGGGCTCGCGCGGCCTGTGCGCACGGTCGCGAGCTCTGACTTGCAGGACTCGACGGACTTTTGCATCCGCTCCTCGGCTTCGTCGAGGAGGACATCCGACATCGCTTCTTCGTCAGCCATGGCGCAAGACTATTGCGGGCCGCCAACGATCGTCCCGACGCGCTCGCCGTGGACGATTCGCTCGATGTTCTTCTCGTCGGCGAGGTTGAAGACGTGGATGGGGAGCTTGTTGTCCATACAGAGCGAGAGCGCCGTCGAGTCCATGACGCCGAGGCCCTGCTCGATCGCCTGCATGTGCGTGATCTCCGGCAGGAACGTCGCGTCCGGGTTGTCGGTCGGGTCTGCGTCGTAGACGCCCTCCACGCCGTGCTTGGCCATCAGGATCGCGTCCGCGTGAATCTCGAGCGCGCGCAGCGCGGCGGCCGTGTCCGTGGTGAAGAACGGGTTGCCCGTCCCCGCGGCGAAGATCACGATCCGCCCCTTCTCCAGGTGGCGCATGGCTCGGCGCCGGATGTAGGGCTCGGCGACCTCGGTCACCTGGATCGCGGACATGACGCGCGTGTAGGAGCCCTGCCTCTCGAGCGCGTCCTGGAGCGTCAGCGCGTTGAGGACGGTCGCGAGCATCCCCATGTAGTCGGCGGTCGCACGGTCCATGCCGGCGGCGGCGCCTGACAGGCCGCGGTAGATGTTGCCGGCGCCGACGACGACCGCGACCTCCACCCCGCTCTTCGCCAGATCGGAGACCTGGCCGGCGATTCCCTCGACGCGCTCGGGGTCGGTCCCGTACTCCAGGGAACCCATCAGCGCCTCGCCCGAGAGCTTGAGCATGATTCGCTTGAAGACCGGTTCGCCCACGCGAGACGGCAGGGTATCGGGAGCGGAGGGGTCAGACCCGGGGTCAGACCCCTGTGCGGATTGTTACTACTCTTCGCCGACCTGGAAGCGGGCGAAGCGGGCGACGACGATGTTCTCGCCGGTCTTGGCGGCGAGCTCCTCGCGGAGCTTCTCGATCGTCTTGCCTTCGTAGCGGTCTGAGCGGATGTGCTCCTGCTCGAGGAGGGCAACCTCCTTCGACCACTTCTTGAGCTGGCCGTCGATGATCTTCTCGACGATGTGCTCCGGCTTGCCCTCTTCCGCGGCCTTGGCCTCGAAGACGCGGCGCTCGGCGTCGCGGGCTTCCTCGGTGATCTCGTCGGCCGAGACGTAGTGAGGAACCGAAGGCGCGCCTGCGACGTGCAGGGCGACCTCGCGGGCGAACTCGATGAAGTCGTCGTTTCGCGCGACAAAGTCCGTCTCGCACTGGACCTCGACCATCACGCCGACCTTGCCGTTGGCGTGGATGTAGGTCGCGATCGTGCCCTCGGAGGTCGAGCGGCCGCTGCGCTTGGCGGCGGACGCCTGGCCCTTCACGCGAAGGATCTCTACGGCCTTGTCCATGTCGCCGGCGGCCTCGACGAGCGCACCCTTCGCGTCCATCATCGCCGCGCCGGTGCTCTCGCGGAGCGCCTTGACGTCTGCTGCTGAGATTTTCGTATCGCTCACTTGGAGCCTCCTTCGGGTGCCGCGGCGGGCGCGGCGGGCTGTGCGGGTGCGGTGCCACCGGCGGCCGCGGCCTGGGCCTTGGCTGCCTGCGAGGCGGCCATCTGGGCCTCTTGTGCCTCACGGCGGGCAGCGTCCTCGGCCTCACGCGCGGCCTTCTCCTCGGCCTCGCGCTGGCGTTTTGCCTCTTCGTCGGCGCGGCGCTTCTGCTCCGCGGCGCGGAAGTTGCCTGCAGCCTCTTCGACGGCCTCGCCGATCGTGCCGATCACCATCGAGCACGAGCGGATCGCGTCGTCATTGCCGGGCACGGGGAAATCGACCGGCACCGGGTCGACGTTCGAGTCGACCAGGCCGATGATCGGCAGGCGTAGGCGCTTGGCCTCTGCCACTGCGATCGCTTCGCGGTTGAGGTCGATCACGAGGACGGCGTCGGGGACCTTCTTCATGTAGCGGACGCCACCGAGGTTGAACTCGAGCTTTGCGAGCTCGGCCTCGCGCGCCATGCGCTCCTTGGTCGGTAGGAGGCCGAGCTGTCCGCCATCCGCGAGCGTGCGAAGGTCGTGGAGCCGCTCGATCCGCTTCGACATCGTGTTGAAGTTGGTCAGGAGCCCGCCCAGCCAGCGCTTGTTCACGTACGGCATTTCGCAGCGGTCGGCCCACTCTTTGACCGAATCTGCCGCCTGCTTCTTCGTGCCGACGAAGAGAACGGTGCCACCCTTGCCGGCGATCTCGGCGCAGAAGCGGCGTGCCTCGGCCAGGAGATGCTCGGTCTGGAGCAAGTCGATGATGTGGATGCCGTCGTGCTCCCCATGGATGTAGGGGCGCATGCGCGGGTTCCAGCGGCGCGTCTGGTGGCCGAAATGCAGACCGGCTTGTAGGAGCTCTTTGACTCCGGGCTCTGACACTTGAATGTTCCCTTCGGTTTGGTTTGAGTAAGCCCGCGGCGCGTCTGGGACCCGGTCTTCGGCTGCGCGAGGCGGCCGGGCCGGGCAGGGCCCTTCTGCGTGGATCCACGGGGTAGTGGATTGACCTTGCGTAGGAGAGGTTAGCTACGCGTAGGCTGGCGCCATGAGCTCGGAAACACAGCGCAGCTTGCCGCGAACGATCGCGAAGCTGGTCGTCAACCATCGCGGCTATCGCAAGGCGTGGCCGCGGGAGCGCTTCTTCCTTCGCGCCAAGCGCCACACACCTGTAGTGGCCGTGGATACGGGCGGCGCCCGCTACTTCGTCTCCACCTCCGACGAGGCGGTCGGGCTCGGAATCTTCGCCCATGGCTCACACGAGCGCGATCAGCTCGACGTGGTCGCCGCTGTGCTGGCCGACTGGAGCGGAGTGGCCGATCCATTGCGCGGCAAGCAATTCCTCGATATCGGCGCGAATATCGGCACGTCGGTGGTCGAGGCGATGGTCTCGCTCGGATGCTCAGGGGGCTGGGCGCTGGAGCCGCATCCCGGGAACTTCAAGCTCTTGCGGCACAACCTGCTCGAGAACGGCCTCGACGGCAAGGTCGAGGCGCTGGAGATGGCAGTCTCAGAGGCGGACGGGACGGCCACGCTCGAGGTCGCCAGGGTGAACATGGGCGACCACCGCGTGCGGGTCGGCGACGCTGCCGGAGGGCGCATGGCTGAGGGAGAGCGCGAGACGATCGACGTGCCGATGCGATCTTTGGACTCGCTGGTTGCGGATGGGGCGGTCTCGCTGGAAGACGTCGCGCTGGCATGGGTCGATACGCAAGGGCACGAGGCGCATGTGCTGGCGGGAGCCTCGTGTCTGGCGGAGGCGCGCGTGCCGGCCTACATCGAGTACTGGCCGTACGCGCTCGAGCGCGCAGGCGGCCTCGACAGGCTCAACGACATCATCCGGGGCTCCTGGGGCCAGGTGGCGGACATCGGCTTCGGAGGCGATAAGGACGTTTCGCCAGTGCTAGCGAGTGCCATCAAAGAGATAGCGAGCGCTATCAATCCCGCGGACCCATACGCGTCCACGAATCTGCTGCTCCTACCCCGCTGAGGACTTCGCCGCGGCGAGCGCCGTTGCCAGGTCCGCCGGCAAATCGCTCTCGAGCTGAAGTTCCGCTCCCGTCACGGGGTGCGCGAACCCAAGCCTCGCGCTGTGCAGGAACTGGCGCTTGAGCCCGTGCGCGCCACGCCCGCCGTAGCGCGAGTCCGCCACCAGCGGCAGGTCGATTGCGGCGAAATGTGCCCGGATCTGATGCGTCCGCCCAGTCTCAAGCCGCACCCGCACGAGCGTCAGCGGCCCGAGCCGCTCCTCGACCTCGAAGTGCGTTCGCGCATCGCGCGACCCGCGCCCGCCCACGGCGCGGCGCTCGGGTGCGCGAAAGTCGCGGCCCAGGGGCGCGTCAATCGTCCCTGAGCGCGAACGCGGGACGCCCTGGACCATCGCGAGGTACTCGCGCTTCACGTGCCGCTCCTTGATCGCGTCCGAGAGCGCCCGGTGTGCCTCGTCGGTTCGGGCGACGATCATGAGGCCGGAGGTGTCTTTGTCGAGGCGGTGGACGATGCCCGGGCGTTCCGCGTCCTCACCCCCGCCCAGGAGATCACCGAGCACATCGACGAGGGTCTCTCCGTGATGGCCCGGCGCGGCGTGGACGACAAGCCCCGCCGGCTTCTCGACGACGGCAAGGTGATCGTCCGAGTGGACGATCACGACGCCGGCGTCGTCAGCCTGAGGCACGCTCGGGCACCCCATCGTCGTCCGTCTCGGGCCCGGCCAAGGCGATCAGCGCCAGGGTCACGGCGCCCATCGTGATGGCGATGTCGGCGAAGTTGAAGGAGGGCCAGGCGGGGAAGTCGATGAAGTCGATGACGCCGTCCCGGGAGAGGCGATCGATCAGGTTTCCGACCGCGCCTCCGGCGAGGAGCCCGACGGCCAGCCACGCATACGGCCGATCGCGGTTGAACGCGAACCATCCGAGTACGAGCACCAGCGCGGCAATGGTCACCGCCAGCACCACCCCCTGGCTCGAATCGCCGAGAAATCCGAAGGCGACGCCGTCATTCTGGACGTGGACCAGGTCCAGAAAGGGGAGGATGTAGTTCCTCTCCCCCACGTCGAGCGATTCGATCACGAGTGCTTTCGTGAGCTGATCGAGGCCGACGACCATGGCCGCCGCCGCCAGCATCCACGCCCACGGGTGGGCGGCTGAGCGCTCCACTGGCGCGCTCACCCTTCGATCGCGCCGACGACCAGGCCCTGGACGATGATGAGCAGGATGATCCCGATCATCGGGCTTAGGTCGATACCCATCCCGCCGCCGCCAATCGGCGGGATCAAGCGCCGGAAGACGTTCAGGTAGGGGTCCACGCTCTCCTCAACGAATCCGATCGTCGCTCGCAGCGGCATGTTGTAGGGGATCGGCCGGAACATCTGGATCCAGCTGAGGACGATCCGCGTGATGATCAGGATCAGGAAGACGGTGAAGAGCGCGTCCACGTAGTTCGCGATGTCGACCCGGTCGATAGCGAGGTAGGTCATCGGAACCTCGCGAGCGACGCCTCGACGGCGCTTTCGATCGCTTCCCGGAAACCGCCAGCCTCCAGCGCGTTCAGGCCGGCCTCGGTGGTCCCTCCGGGAGACGCGACCGCCTTGCGGATCGCCTCGGGGTCGCGCTCGCGGAGGAGCTCGGCCGTCCCCTCGAGCGTCCCGGCTACGAGCTCGAGCGACAGCGCCGGCTCCAGACCGTCCTGGGCGCCTGCGTCGGCAAGCGCCTCGGCGAACAGCGCCACGTACGCGGGCGCGCACGACATCACGGCCATCGCCGCGTCGATCGTCTCCTCGGGCGCCTCGATGGTGGTCCCGAGCGGCGACAAGAGGTCAAGGAGCGCCTCAGCGCCCTCTTGCGGAGCTGCGTGCACCATGACCCCGCGACCGACCTCCGTCGGCTGGTTGGGGATCACTCGCAGCACCGGGACGCCGGGAAACGCCTCGTTGATCCGCGCGAGCGACGTCACGGCCATCACCGACAGGATCAGAGGGGCCTTGCCCTCCAGCTCCGTCGCGACGTCGTCCAGGGCTCCCGGCTTCACGGCCAGGAGGAGTGCGTCGGAGTCGGCAGCCAGCGACGCGAGGTCGCCCCGCGTCTCACCGCCAACCTCGTCGGCCAGGCGCTGTGCTCTCTCGGCGTCCAGGTCGGAGAAGAGCATCTGCGGAGCCGAGTCCGATCGCGCCCAGCCGCGCGCCATGGCAGCCGCCATGTTTCCTGCGCCGACGAACCCGAGCTTCACAGCCCGGATTCTAGGACGGCACGTCCAGGTGCCTGTCCGGCCCCCCGGAGGGGGAGGCCGGTCTTAACTCTGGTTGAAAAAGGTCTTCTCGACGAGCTGGGCCGTCTGCTCTGCCGAGACCTCGACGTTGCGAGGCGTGAGCATGAAGGTCTTCTCCGCGACCTTCTGCATGCCGCCGTCGAGCGCGTAGGTGAGTCCGGACGCGAAGTCGATCAGGCGCTTTGCCAGCTCGGAGTCCGTGGTCTGAAGGTTCAGGATCACCGGGGTGTCGTGCTTGAAGCGGTCCGCCACTTCTTGGGCGTCGTTGAAGCTGGTGGGGTTGACGAGGTGGACGCGGACGTCAGCGCCGCCTCCCCTGCCGCCGTTCTCTACCGGCCGAAGGTTGCGGCCGCGTGAGGGAGGCCCGTCGTCGGCGAAGATGTCGTCGATCTCGTCCTGTCCGCGCCGGCGGTCGCCGAGGCGGGAGACGGTTGCGCGAGGCGCGGGAGCCGAGTCGTAGCCGACCGACTGGTGCGTGCCGGTCTCAGGCTCGTAGAGGTCGGGCTCGTGGTAGTCGTGGTCCTCAGCAAGGCCGAAGTAGACGAGCGCGCGGTGCCATGTATCTCTAAGTGCCATTGGTTGCCCCTGTTCGTGCCTTGCGGCGCGTTTCCTTTACCCGATTATGCCCCGTTTGCGCTCGCACAAAGCCATTCAGGGCCGAAGAAGCACCGATCCAAGGCGGATGATGGTCGCGCCTTCGTCGACTGCGACCCTCCAGTCCTGGCTCGTGCCCATGGATAGCTCGCTCAACCCATGCTCGGCCGCGAGCTCCGCCAAGCGTGAGAAGTGAGACCGCGACGCCTCGGGGTCCTCGGCGAACGGAGGCATGGTGGCGAGGCCCGCGACCTCAACCTCGCACTTCGCGACGAACTCGCCGAGATTGGCGGGCGCGATCCCCTCCTTTGCGTCTTCACCCGCGACGTTCACCTGAACGAGGATTCGCGTCCCGTCCTGCGCGCGCGAGTTGATCTGCTCGAGGGCCGACTCCGAGGCGACCGAGTGGATGAGCGTGACCAGGGGCAGGATGCCCTTGACCTTGCGGCTCTGCAGCCCGCCGATGAAGTGCCAATCGAAGAGGTCCGCGAAGCGCTCGTGCTTTCGCTCCAGGTCGTCCAGCCGGTTTTCGCCGACGAGGTCCACGCCTGCTTCGGCGAGCGCGGGCAGCTCGTCGTCCGGCACGTACTTGGTCGCGACGAGGACGCGAACAGCCGACCCAGCTTCCTCGCGAACCTCGGCGAGCCGCTCGCGGACGCGCTCGGGATCGATGTTGGTGATCAGCTCGGCCATTTGCACACCAAGCCTGCCTGGCGGCCGGTGACGCCGCCATCGCGGCGATGCGAGAAGAACAGCTCGCGCTCACAGCTGGTGCAGAGCTCTGAGCGCTCGATCTCCTCCACGCCGGCGATCCGAAGGAGGCGCTCGCACACCAGCCCGAGGTCGAGCATGCGGCCGACGGCGATGTCTGGGCCCAGATTGGAGAACTCGCCAATGACCTCCTCCCCCACCTCGAAGCAGCACCGGCCGATCCCGGGACCGATGGCGGCAGCCGTAGCGCCGACCTCCTTCACTCCCTTCTCGGCGATCCCCGCGGCAAGGCCGCGCCAGCCGCCGTGGACCATCGCGACGCCGCCGGGGCCCGAGAGCGCGACCGGCAGGCAATCGGCGACGAAGACGAGGGGCGCGAGGCCTTCGTTCGAGGTCGCCCAGCCATCGGCTAGCTGAGGGTCCCCACCCGCGCCCAAGAGCCAGGCCGAGCGCTCGCTCGGCTCGTCCTGGCGCATGACGTCGGCGCCGTGCACCTGCTTTCCGGAGATGATGCCGGCCGGATCGACCTCGAGCGCCTCGCACATCTCGGCGCGATTCGCGTGGACCGTCGCGGAGTCGTCGTCGGTCAAAAGCCCCAGGTTGAGCGAGTCGAAGGGTCCCGAGCTCATCCCGCCGACGCGCGTTGAGAAGGCTGCCCGCGCGCCCGGCAAATCCGCTTCGAGCCATTGGAGGCCTCCGGCCTCTCGCCATTCCATGGGCCGAGGCTACGTAGCCGCCGCGGCGGCAAGGGCGACCCGGAGCTCTTCGTCGCGCGTCGCGACCTCGCCGTCGAGCCGCGCGGCAAGCGCCGCCCCCAAGCCGCGGCCGACCGCCGGCCCTTGTGCCACGCCGGCTTCCACGAGGTCATCGCCGTCGATCTTTAGCGAGACGCCCCGCCACTGGCTCGCCCACTCGTCCACCCATTCGGCGCCGGCGATCCGCGCCATCAAAAGCTCGACAGTGCGAAACCCAGCCACGAGGCGCATGCCCTCTGACGGCCGGCTGGGGACCATGCGGGTCAGGGTCGCGACCGCCCGGCGCGCGCCTTCGCTTGGCCGGGCCGCCTCTGACATCGCATCGGTTCCGTTGACCAGCTCGGCCCAGGCCGGATCGGCCAGCCGCTCACGCGTGGCCCTGGCGCGATCGGGCGCACCTTCGTCGATTCCGGCTAGTCCCCACCTGGCCAAAAGCTCCAAGGCTTCCGGCGTGCGCTCCTCGGCCAGGAGGCGGCTCATCTCGGCGTTGACCCTGTCCTCGGAGACGGTCGACAGGTTGGCGGCCTGAAGAAGCTTCGCGGTCTCCGGCTCCAAATCGAGGCCCAGACGGGCGGCGTAGCGGGCGGCCCGGAGAGCGCGCGTTGGGTCGTCGTTGAACGAGCCAGGATGCAAGACGCGCAGGACTCCCGCCTCCAGGTCGGCCCTGCCCCCGTGGGGATCGATCAGCTCGGCCTCGTCCGATAGCGGCAGTGCCATCGCGTTCACGGTGAAGTCCCGGCGGGCGAGATCGTCGGCCAGCGAGGCGGGCTCGACGTCGGGCAGAGCGCCGGGATGCGCGTACGTCTCGCGCCTGGCCGCCGCGAAATCCACCCGGACACCGGCGACGTCGACCGAAGCCGTGCCGAAGCGCTCATGCGCCTTCGATTCCGCGCCCAGGAGCGCAGCGACAGCTGCCGCGTCGCCCTCCAAAACCACGTCCAGGTCGGCGCGGCTGCCGCCCTTGAGAAGGTCGCGAACGGCGCCCCCCACGAGCCAAGCCTGCTGCTCGCCCAGCTTCGCGCGCAGCTCATCGACACCCTCCAGGGCGCCAAGGGCCTGTCCCAGGCTGTCGGGGTCCGTGGGTATCAATTCGGCGCTCATCTGCGTCCTTACTACCATCTCCACCCTTCCGTGGCCTCCCTGCGCAGGATCTGGAGCTCTTGGAGCACCCGTCGCCGTGCAATCACGGTTGGCGTAGCCGTGCTCGCGATCGCCGGCGTGGCCGTTGCCGGCTATTTCGCGTTCATCAAGCGCCCCGGCGACGTCTCCAACCCCGACGTTGCCTTCGAGCCGAAGGAAGTCAAGATCCCGAAGCGCTCTGAGTTCAAGACTGCCAACTGGCCTATCTATGGCCTCAACCCTGAGCGGACGCGCTACTTCCCGGGCAAGCTCCTCGACCCCCCCTTCGAGTCGGCGAAGTGGTCGCTCCCGATCGGGCACCTGATCGAGCACGGGCCGGTGATCGGGGGCGACGACCTCTTCATCCTCGATCTCGAGGGGATCGTCTATTCGGTTGACAAGAAGAGCGGCAAGACCAATTGGAAGAAGGACTTCGGCGAGCTCAGCGCTGCCGCCCCGGCCTACTACGACGGCATCGTCTACGCGCTCCACCTCGACCCGGACCAGATCGTCGCGATCCGCGCCAAGGACGGCAAGGAGCTGTGGCGCAAGTCGATCGGCTCACCGGGCTCGGAGTCCTCCCCGATGATCGTCGGGAAGAAGCTGATCTTCGGCTGCCAGTGCGGCTCGGTCTATGCGATGAACCCCAAGTCCGGCGAGCTCTTGTGGTCGACCGAGACTGCCGGCGAGGTGAAGGGCGCGGTCGCCTACCACGACGGAGTCATCTTCGGCTCGAACTACGGCGGCGAGTTCTTCGCGATCGACGCCTCGGACGGCGACTTCAAATGGCGGACACCAATCATCGGCGGCGCCTTCGGCCGCGGCGGCGGCGCCTACTCGACCCCCGCGGTGGGTTGGGGGCGCGTCTACGTCGGCGCCTTCGACGGGCGCGTCTACTCGCTCGACGAGGACACGGGCGAGGTCGCTTGGACCCACTCGACCGGCGCCGAGGTCTACCCCGGCCCAGTGCTCGCCGACGTCCCCGGCGCGCCGCCCGCCGTGTACATCGGCTCGGCCGACGGCAACGCGTACGCACTCAACGCCCAGACGGGCGGCGTGCTGTGGCAGCGCAGCCTCGGGGCCCAGATCACGGGCTCGGGCGTCCTGATCGGCAACACCGTCTACTTCTCCAGGAACTCCGATACGGGCGGCACGGTCGGCTTCGAGGCGGCCACGGGCAAGCAGGTCTACGAGAACGACCTCGGCCGCTACAACCCCGCGATCACCGACGGCGAGCGCGTCTACTTCGTCGGCTACGGCACCGTGCGGGCCTTCGAGTCCGAGGCGCTTGCGGACAAGAAGGCCAAGGAGAAGAAAGAGATCCGTCAGGCTCGAAAGAAGGCCTTAAAGCAGCAGAAGAAGGCGGAGGCGGCCGCCGAGGCCGCGGAGGGCTAGACCCGGACCGGGATGCCGGCCTCGGCCATGTGCCGCTTGGCCTCGGCCACCGTGTAGTGGCCGTAGTGGAAGATCGAGGCGCAAAGGACCGCGTCCGCGTGGCCCTCGAGGATGCCTTCGGCGAGGTGGCTCAGCTCACCCGCCCCGCCTGATGCGATGACGGGCACCGGCACGGCGTCCGCGACCGCCCGCGTCAATTCGAGCTCGTAACCGTCGTTGGTGCCGTCGCGGTCCATGCTGGTGAGGAGTACCTCCCCCGCCCCGCGCTCGGTCGCCTCGCGGGCCCAAGCGACGGCGTCGCGGCCCTCGACCTTGGTGCGCCCGCCCTGGACGTAGACGTCATATCCGTCGCCTTCGCGCTTGGCGTCGATCGCGATCACCACGCACTGCGCACCGAACACCGCGGCCAGCTCGCCGATCAGCTCCGGGCGCTCCAGCGCTGAAGAGTTGACCGAAACCTTGTCCGCGCCTGCATCGAGGACGGCCTGCGCGTCCTCGACCGAGCGGATGCCGCCGCCGATCGTGAACGGGATGAAGACGTTGTCGGCGGTCCGGCGGGCAAGCTCCGTGATCGTGTCCCGCTTCTCGTGCGAAGCGGTGATGTCCAGGAAGACCAGCTCGTCCGCACCCTCTGCGTCGTAGCGCTCGGCCAGCTCAACGGGGTCGCCGGCGTCGCGGATGTCGACGAAGTTCGTGCCCTTGACCACGCGCCCCTGATCGACGTCCAAGCACGGGATGACCCGCCGCAGAGCGCTCATATGCGCGGGTTCGCGCCTTTGAAGCCCTTCTTGACAAGTTCCTTGAGGCGATCCGTCTCCCTGCTCGTCAGGTTCGCCCGCCGGCCCTTTGACTTCTTCAAGATGTTGCCGAGCTCGGTGCGCTCGGCGGCCGTCAGGTTGTCCCAGAACTGCTGACCCTTGCCGTAGAGCCACGTCGCGCTCTTGTAGAGCGCAGTCCACGACACCGCGCGGGCGCGCGATGAGACGAGTGCGGTGAGTCCGGGCATCGGTCGAATTTACCCGGGCCGCGCCGGGGATCAGGCGGCTACTCGGCAGCGGCTTACGCGCTCAGGGCGTCGAGCGCTTTCTCGGGGTCTCTGAAGGCTCGGAAGCGAAGCACCTTTCCATCGCGGAACTTGAGTACCCACCCCGCGGGGTCGCGGGACTCGGCCCCGCTCCCCTTCCCGCGGTAGTGGATGTGCCCCACGAGCACCGCGACGCCCCCGACGGCGATCCCGTCATCTGGCTCGGCGCGCACGAACTCCCACGCCTCGGCGAGGTCATCGGCGTACTGACGCATTCCGTCGTGTCCTCGGTAGACCCCCTCCTCTCCCAGCTCGGCGAAGAACGAGCGCCACTCGACTTCAGGGTCACACATAGCCAACAGCCGCTCGAAGTCACCATCGGAGAGTGCCTGCATTGCACTTCGCGCGAGAGCGAGCGTCTCGGGGGACAGGCTCACGGACCGCAGATCAGCGTGACGGTCAGCTTCTTGATGCCATCGGGCTCGGTGGAGACGAATACGCCGCCGAAGTCATCCGGCGCCGTGTCGACATCGCCGCCGTTTACCTCAGCCGAATCGGTGAGCTCAACCGCTACGAGGTGAGCGTCAGCCGCCGGGGCATCCGTTCTGGCGCCGACACTCAGCGCCCGGCCCTTGCTGCATTCGTCCGTCCCGAGGCCGATCCCGTCGCTCACAATCTCGTACTCCTGCTCTTGGTATCGCGGCTGCTCCTCCACGCAGATCGCATAGGCGGTGAGCTGGCGAGGTTCGCTGGTGAGATTGAACGCGCGCACCCGCCACCCATCGTCCGGGCGCGAGCCGGCATCCCCGTCGTCGTACGGGCTGGTCGAGTGAAGCCGAGCGTCCTCAGGCTCGCCTGAGGTCTGCCCGCCGCCCCCGGTGACGTAAGACCCGTTCGGGCACGGAACGCTCACGGTTTTGCCCTTCTCCGGGGGGAGGGGTTCGGGATCTGAAGCGATCTTGGGCCTCGCATCCGTGCACGCAGCCTGGGCACTGATATTTCCAGGCCCCGACACGGCCACACCGCGCACGCGAACCGCGTCATCGGAACGGCCATTCGCGTCCCCACCATCGGTTGGCTGGACGGCGTTCAAGATCGTCTCCGCTCCGGCTGCGCCACCCCGGAAAGAGCCACCCAGCCCGACCAGCTTCATTCCGGCAGGGCAGCCGGCGATAAGGGTCCTATCGGCCCCTTCGGGAACGCCGCCTGCGCTGATCTCGGAGGTCACGTACGTCACTGGGCCGCTCGTTTCCGTATCGACTACCGGCCCGGCGAGCGCCTGCCCAGCGATGCAGAGGGTCAAGACCCCGGAAGTGAAACCCAACCGCTTACGAAATGAGACAGATCCCCGCACGAGTCCATCATATGTCTGCGATCCGATGCGCGGCGCAGCCGGATCAGGCGCGCCTATGGCATTTCGAGAGCTTCGAGGGCCCCCGCGACGTCGAAGCGCCCTTCGTAAAGGGCTCGCCCGACGATCACTCCGCCCAGCGCCGGGAGCTCTGATGCCGCGAGGGCCTCGAGGTCTGCGAGAGAGCCCACGCCCCCTGAGTAGATGAGCTCTGAGTCCAGGTCGTCGGCGATCACGCGCAGCTGATGGAGCGGCGGCCCCTCCATGGTGCCGTCGACCTCGATGGGGGTCCAGACGATTCGGCTCACGCCCTCTCCCGGCAAGGTCGCGGATCAGCTCTGGTGCCGCCTCGCCAGAGGTCTGGGTCCAGCCCTGGGTAGCCGCCATTCCCCCGCGGGCGTCAACTCCCACAACGATCCGCTGGCCGTGGGTGTCGAGCATGTCCTCGAGGAATTCGGAGTCGGCCAGCGCGGCTGTCCCGAGGACGACGCGTTCAGCGCCGGCGCTGAGTGCGCGCTCCACCGCGAAGGCGTCGCGAAGGCCGCCGCCCACCTGGACGCTGGCGTCCGTCTCGGCGGCGATGCGGCTCACGTGCTCCAGGTTCTTGGACGCACCCGAGCGCGCGCCGTCGAGGTCGACGACGTGCAGCCACTCGGCGCCTTGCTCGGCCCAGCGCTGTGCAGCATCCAGCGGATCTGCGTCGTATGCGGTCTCCCGGTCGTAGTCGCCCTTGGACGAGCCGCACGGCTTGACCACCCCGGATGTCGATTGCGGGATAAAGGATCAAGCCGGGACTGGCGAGCAAATTGCCGCGAAGTTCTCGAGCAGCCGAAGGCCCGCCGAGCTCGACTTCTCCGGATGGAACTGAACGCCGAAGACGTTGTCGCGCTCGACCACGGCGGCGAAGGTCTCTCCGTAGGTGGCGGTCCCAAGCGTGTCCTCGCCGTTCGACGGCCGCGAGGCGAGCGAGTGGACGAAGTAGAAAGGCTCCTCGGCGTCGAGGCCGTCGGTCAGCGGCGACTCGCGCGTCCAGGAGACAGGCGCCCAGCCGATGTGCGGGACCTTCAGGCCCTCCGCGTCCAGGTCGGTGACGTCGCCGTCAAGCAGCCCGAGGCCTTCAGCGCCCTGGAGCTCCGTCGACGAGCCGAAGATGAGCTGCATGCCGAGGCAGATCCCAAGGACGGGCACACCCGCCGCGGCCCGCTCTGAGATGAGCGCGTCGAAACCTTGCCTCCGGATTCGCGACATCGCCTCCGGGAAGGCGCCCACTCCCGGCAGGATCAGGCCGTCCGCTTCACGCGCGACGTCCGGATCCGTAACACGCGCCGCCTCCGCGCCGACTCGCGCGAGTGCCTTCTCGACCGAACGCAGGTTGCCCATGCCGTAATCGCAGATTGCGATCACGTCAACGTGCCCTTCGTGGACGGAATGCCGGTCTCGTCCGGGTCGATCGAAACAGCTTCGCGGAGCGCCCGCGCGAAAGCCTTGAAGCACGCCTCGATCATGTGGTGCGCGTTCGATCCGTAGGCCACGCCGACGTGCAAGGTCATGCGCGATGTTGACGCCACCGCGCGGAAGAACTCCTCGGCGAGCTCGTTGTCGAAGCCCGCGATCGTCCCCGGCGGAAGGTCCGCCTCGAAGACGCAGAGCGGGCGGCCCGAGATATCGATCGCGCAAGTGCCCAAGGACTCGTCCATCGGAATGCGCGTGTAGCCGTAGCGGCGAATGCCCGAGCGGTCGCCTAGCGCCTCATCGATGGCCTGGCCGAGCGCGATGCCCACGTCCTCGACCGTGTGGTGCGCGCCCGTCTCCAGGTCACCCTGCGCCGAGACCTTCAGGCCCAGGCGCCCGTGGCGTCCGAGAAGGTCGAGCATGTGGTCCAGAAAGCCGACGCCGGTATCGGCGGAGACGTCTCCCCCGTCCAGGTTCGAGCTCGAGCGAGATCTTCGTCTCGCCCGTCTCCCGTGTGATTGTCGCCGTGCGTGCCATCGAAACGATCAAGTTACCTGCAAATCGCCATCTTTTTGGCCTGCGCGCGCTCTTGCTGACTCGCCGTGCACAGGCAGGCCCTCGGCCTTTGCGATCTCATCGGTTGCCTCGGCAAGGTTCGCCGCCGCCCCGGCTGAGACCTCCACGACCGACATGCGCCGCCTGAACGCGCCGACGCCAAGCGGGCCGGAGAAGCGCGCGGCGCCGCCCGTGGGCAGCACGTGGTTGGACCCTGCGGTGTAGTCGCCGAACGCGGTCGCGCCGGCCTCGCCGACGAAGACGCACGCAGCTGTGCGGGTCGCAACACGCTCCTCGGCGCCCTGCGAAGCGAAGCTCGAGGTGCTCTGGGGCAAAGGCGTCGGAGAGGACCAGCGCATAGTCAATTGAAGGCGCTTCGATCAGCGCGATCATCGCGTCGGCAACCGACGGGCGCTCCGGGCCGAGCGCGTCGAGCTCCTCCGCGACCTCATCGAGCAGGGACGTTGCGTCCGATGCGACCACGATCGGGCTGTCCGGCCCGTGCTCGGCCTGGGCGAGCGCGTCGAGTGCGATCTCGCGGGCGCTTGCGTTCGCGTCGGCCACGGCGACCAGCTCGGACGGCCCCGCGAGGCCATCGATGCCGACCGTGCCGTAGAGCTGGCGCTTGGCCTCGGTCACCCAGGGGTTGCCTGGTCCGACGATGACGTCGACGGGAGCAATCGAATCCGTCCCGATCGCCAATGCCGCGATTGCCTGGGCGCCACCTATCGCATAGACCTCGTCCACGCCGCCCAAGTGGGCCGCAGCGAGCACCGCCGGCGCGAGGCTGCCGTCGGGCCGCGGCGGTGAAACGAGCACGGCCCGCCCCACCCCCGCCACGTGTGCTGGGATCAGGCCCATCAGAACGGATGAGGGGTACGCGGCCCGCCCACCCGGCGCATAGATGCCGGCCCTTCCCACGGGGCGCTCGAGCACCGAGACCTCATGTCCCTGCGGAAGCTCGAGTTCGACCGGCGGGTGGAGCTCGGCCTCCGCGACCGCGCGGATGTTTGAAGCGGCGAGCCTGAGGGCGGCGTCCAGGCCGGGCTCGAGCGCGTCGAAGGCGGCTGCCACTTCGTCTGCGGGGACCAGAAGCGAGTCGGGCTTCTGCTCGGCCCCGTCGAGCTCGACGCTCATCTCCATGAGCGCCTCGTCACCTTCGGAGCGAACGCGCTCGATGATCGCCGCGACGCGCTCGGACAGCTCCGGGGGCGCTTCTGCGCCTTGACGTAGCCGGCTAACCAGCGCTTGCACGCTCAGCCCGTTCCACTCGATGCGCTCGACCCTCACGTCGTCGCCTCCTTCAGGCGCCTGGCGAGATCGTCAATCTCGGTGGCGCGAAGCTTGTGGGCGACGCGGTTTGCGATCAGCCGCGCTGTGGACTCTGCGATCACCTCGCGGACCACGAGGCCGTTCTCCTTGAGCGTCCGTCCGGTATCGACGAGATCGACGATGGCGTCGGCCAGGCCGGAGATCGGTGCGAGCTCGACGGAGCCCTTGACCTCGATCACCTCGGCGGCGCGGCCCGTGTCCTCGAAGAACTGCTGGGCGATCCGGGGGTACTTGGTGGCGATCCTGAGCGCACCGAGGCGGCGCGCCTGCTCGTTCAAACGATCGTCGCCGTCGGGCCCGGCCAGCACCATCCGGCAGCCGCCGTAGCCCAGGTTGGAGAGCTCGTAGAAGACGCGGTCCGACTGCTCCATGAGCACGTCCTTGCCGGTGATACCGACGTCGGCGGCGCCGGCCTCCACGTAGGTCGGGACATCCGAGGGGCGCATGGTCACGAAGGTGAGGTCCTCCGTCTCGAAGATCAGCGAGCGGGAGTCGGAGCGCAGGCCGGCGGTGTCCGCGCCGATCTGGTCGAGGACGTCGAGCGTCTCGTCAAGTAGGGCGCCGCGCGAAAGCGCCATGCGGAGCGGGCCCGAGCGAAGGGCAGCGGTGGGTCTTGCGACGCCGGTCATTCGGCCTCCTCCGCGATCCGTTCCTCTTCGGCCTGGGCGATGTGGAGGCGCTCGAGGAAGAGCGCGAAGCCGACAGCCGGCAGCGGCCGTCCGAAGCGGCCCATCAGGTCGTCGTAGCGCCCACCGCCGCCGAGCACGTGGCCGAGCGCCGGGTCGTAGACCTCCAGGATCGCGCCCGTGTAATAACCGAGGTCGCGAAGGAGGCCGAGGTCGAGCTGCACGCGCTCGCCGATGCCCCTGGCGGCGATCGCCTCATAGGTGTCCATGACCCGCTCGACCGCCTTGGCGACCGCTTCGCCACCCAGGCTCTTGGCCTCGTCGAGAACCTCCGCCCCGCCGCGAAGTGACGGGACGCGCCGCAGGAGCTCCGTGCTCGCGTCCGACAGGCCGAGCGAGGCGAGCTCTGCCTCCAGGCCGACCAGGTCGCGCGAGGCGAGGAGCGCGAGGATCTGCGACTGCTCGTCGGCATCGACCCCGAGCTCAGTCAAGAGCTGGCCGTAGAGCGCGGCGTCGCCGAGGCCGATGACGGCGCGGTTGAGCCCGGCGGCGTCGAGCGCTGCGCTCAGGACCTCGACGACCTCGGCGGTGCCGTCCGGCGCGGGCGAGCCCACGAGCTCGACGCCTGCCTGGAAGAACTCGCCGGTCTGCCCGCGCTGCGGGCGGACCGAGCGGTAGGCGCGGGCGTTGTAGAAGAAGCGGAACGGCGGCTGGGCCGCGCCGTAGCGGTTCGCCACAACGCGCGCGATCGGCAGCGTCGCGTCGGCGCGCATGGCAAGCACGCGGCCCTGAGCATCGAAGAATCGGTGCGCCGCGGCAACGCCGGTCGCGCCGCCCTTCGCGAGCACGTCGTCGAACTCGACGGTGGGCGTCGCCACTTCGCCATAACCGAAGCTCTCGAAGACCTCGGCCAGTTTGCCCTGGAGCGCGCGAAGCTCGCGCATCTCGTCGGGCAGGATGTCCCGGCTGCCGGTTGGGATCGGGTGAGTCATCGGATGAACTCCGGACTAAGCGGCAACGCGGTCGGCCGCGACGCGCTCGATTCGCGCGCCAAGGCCGCGCAGGCGCTCGTCGATCGACTCGTACCCGCGGTCGATCTGCACGATGTTGCCGATCTCGGAGCGCCCCTCAGCGGCGAGTGCCGCGATGAGGATCGCCATGCCGGCGCGGATATCGGGGCTTTCGACTCGCTCACCGTGAAGCCGGCTCGGTCCGCTGACGATCGCCCTGTGGGGATCGCAAAGCGTGATCCGAGCGCCCATTGCAACGAGCTTGTCCACGAAGAACAAGCGGTTTTCGAACATCTTCTCGAAGATGAGGACGGTTCCGGAAGCCTGGGTGGCGAGGGCGAGGGCGATCGAGGTGAGGTCGGCCGGGAACGCGGGCCAGGGGCCGTCCTCGATCTTCGGGATCGCGTCGCCCAGGTCGTCTTGGACGCGTAGGTCCTGCCCGGGCGGCACCAGGAGGTCGGGGCCGTCGGCCTCGGTCTTCAAGCCCACCCGCTCAAAGGCGCGGCGGATCATGTGGAGGTCGTCGATGCCCGCATCGCGGATGCGGAGGTCGCCCTTGGTCGCGGCGGCGAGGGCCATGAAGCTCCCGACCTCGATGTGGTCAGGGCAGATGCGGTGCTCGGCGCCGCTCAACTTGTCGCGACCCTGGACGGTCATCACGTTCGAGCCGATGCCGTCAATCTTCGCGCCCATCTTCACCAGCAGGCGCGCCAGGTCCTGGACGTGCGGCTCGGAGGCGGCGTTCTGAAGCGTCGTTGGCCCAGGCGTGAGCGCCGCGGCCATCAGGGCGTTCTCGGTGCCCATCACGGACGGCTCGTCCATGAAAACAGCGCAGGGCTTGAGGCCTCCGGCCGGCGCGGTGATGTCGATCATCCGCGAGCCCGAGATGTCGGCTCCCATGTCGATGAAGGCGTCGAGGTGCGGGTCGAGGCGCCGGCGGCCGATGAAGTCGCCCCCGGGCGGCGGCATGTGGGCTTCGCCGAAGCGGGCCAGGAGCGGCCCGGCGAGCAGGAACGACGCGCGGATCCGTGCCGAGAGGGCCTCGTCGGGAGAGACATCGGTGACGCCTGAGGCGTCCAGGCGAAGCTCGTGATCGGATCCCCATTCGGCCTGTACTCCCATGCCCTCCAGGATCGCGATCTGTGCCTCCGTATCGCGGATTCGCGGCACGTTCGAGAGACGCAGCTCTTCTTCGGTCAGCAGGCACGCGGCGAGGATCGGCAAAGCCGCGTTCTTGTTTCCTGCAGCGGTGATCTCGCCCGTGAGGGGCTGGCCGCCGTCGATTACGAATTTGTCCGCCATGACCGGGGTTAGCCTACGGGACATGCCGACCCGTGAGGAAGCCTGGGAGCTGGTCTGCGAGTGGGTCACCAGCGACTCGCTTCGCAAGCATCTGCTCGGCGTCGAGGCCGCGATGGTCGCCTATGCCGAGAAGTACTCGGAGGACACCGAGAAATGGGCCGTCACAGGCCTGGTCCACGACCTCGATTACGAGCGGTTTCCCGACCTCGGCGACACCGAGAACGGGCATCCGCGCACCGCGTTGCGCCTGTTTGAGGAGATGGGCTGGCCACAGGACGTCATCGACGCCGTCGCCGGCCACGCAACCTTCTTGAACGTCCCACGTGAGACCCAGATGGCCAAGGCGCTCTTTGCGGTCGACGAGCTCTCCGGATTCGTCGCCGCCTGCGCCCTCGTGCGCCCCACCGGCATCGAGGGAATGGCGCCCAAGTCCGTGAAGAAGAAGCTGAAGCAGCCGTCCTTTGCCGCCGGCGTGAACCGCGACGAGGTGCGCCAGGGTGCCGAGGAGCTGGGCGTCGACTTCGACGAGCACGTTCAGTTCGTGATCGACGCGATGGCCGCGCGCTCGAACGAGCTCGGCCTCGGACCGCGGGAGGCTTAGCCGATGAAGCGCCGCTGGAAGGTCCTCCTGGGGCTTCTTGCCCTGCTGGCTGTGCTCTTGGCCGTGAACACGGTGACGACGCAGAGCCAGACGAAGGAGGCGGAGACCACGGTTGAGGGCGCGCGCATCCTGGAGCTCTCCTCGGGCGACGTCCAGGTGACCGACTCGGGCGAGGCCGATGGGCAGCCGATCGTGCTCCTCCACGGCTACGCGAACTCGCTCCACTGGTTCGCCGCGATCGAGCCCCTCCTGGCCGAGAACCACCGCGTGATCCGGATTGACCTTCTGGGCTTCGGCGGCTCCGAGAAGCCCGAGTCCGGCTACTCGATCCCCGAGCAGGCAGCGACCGTTGCCGAGGCGCTCTCAGAGCTCGAGGTGCAGGGCGCACTCGTCGCCGGCAACTCGATGGGCGGCTCGATCACGGCATCGCTTGCCGAACAGGCCTCGCAGCTTGTGGACCGCGCGGTACTTATCGACACGGCGCCGAATACGAAGGACTTCGGCGACGGCCTGCCATTCCTCGCGGACCTGGGCTACACGCCGGTCCTGGGCGAGGCGATGTGGCGTGTCACGCCAGACTTCGCGATCGAGGACGGCTTCAAGGAGGCATTCTCGCCCGGATACGACATGGACGAGGCTTTCGAGAATCCCGACCAGGTGGTCGACGACTTCCGCGCCATGACCTACACCTCATATGACGAGGCGCACGCCGAGTCAGACGACTTCACCAAGGAGCTGCCGCTCGACGAGCGCTTCAAGCAAACGCCGGTCCCACTCATGGTGATCTTTGGCGCCGAGGACCAGATCTTCGACGCGGACCTGTCCCTCGAGGGCTACGCGGACGTCCCGGGCGTCCAGACCGAGCTGATCGAAGACGCCGGCCACGCCCCCCAGGTCGAAAAGCCCGAAGAAGTCGCGGAGCTGCTCGAAGCCTTCTCCGTCCCGCCTGAGGTAGTCGCGGACCGGAAGCAAGCCAGAAGCCGGGGTCTGACCCCAAAAATCAGAAGCCGAAGAAGGACCGAAACGGCGCACGGGGGTCTGACCCCAAAGGCGATCGAGAAGAGAACGTCAAGAAGGACGAAAAGCCGGGGTCTGACCCCTCTAACGAAACGAAGTCAAATTGATGAGCACATCCTTGGGGTCTGACCCCACAGTCGCAACCGAGAGCTCCGCGGTCCGCTGCGAAGGCCTCAGCAAGCGCTACGGCGAGGGCGAAGCATCAGTCCTGGCCGTCGACAACGTCTCGCTCGATTTCCCCCACGGGCAGCTGACGTCGATCGTCGGGCCGTCCGGCTCGGGCAAGTCGACGCTCATGCACGTCCTGGCCGGGCTCGACCGGCCGACGGACGGCCACGCGTGGGTCGACGGCACCGAGATCACGGGCTTGAAGGACACTGAGCTGACCGAGCTCCGCCGCGACAAGCTCGGCTTCATCTTTCAGTTCTTCAACCTGATCCCCGTCCTTTCGGCGGAGGAGAACGTGACGCTGCCGATGCGGATCGCGGGCAAGGACGCCGACCCCGAATGGCTCGATCAGCTGCTCCAGACCGTCGGCATCGCCGACCGTCGCAAGCACCGCCCCGCCGAGCTCTCGGGCGGGCAGCAGCAGCGAGTCGCCGTCGCTCGCGCGCTGATCTCCAAGCCCGCCGTCGTCTTCGCCGATGAGCCGACCGGCAACCTCGATTCGACCTCCTCATCACAGGTGCTGGAGCTCCTCCGAGCCTCGGTGGACGAGCTGAGCCGGACGGTGGTGATCGTCACGCACGACCCGCGCGTCGCCTCATACGCGGACCGCGTCGTCCTCCTCGTCGACGGCAAGATCGCGGAGGACACAGCCGTCCAGGGCGAGGACCAGGTCCTCCAGCTGATGCGCTCCGTCTGAGATTTGTTCAGCCTCGCGATCAGAAACCTCTTCGCACGGAAGTTCCGTGCGATCTCGACGGCCTCGTCCGTCTTCTTCGGCGTGGCGATGGTGTCGGGCACGCTCCTGATCAACGAGTCGATCAACACCTCGTTCGACAGCCTCTTCACGGAGGTCAACTCGGGGGTTGACGTGACCGTGCGCGACCGCGAGGCGGTCGAGGACCCGTTCGGGCAGGCTCCGTCGCCGGGATTCGAAGCCGAAGCTCTGGAGACGGTCGAGGACGTCGAGGGCGTGGCCTTCGCGGAAGGCGTCATCGCCGACACCCGCATCACGATCCTGGGCGAGGACGGCGACCGGATCGGCCCGCCGTCCGGCGGTCCTCCCCACATCGCGCTCTCAGCGGTTTCAAACGAGCGGTTCGAAGCACTGACAGTGGTCGATGGCGAGGGGCCGGCCGCTGCGGACGAGATCGCGCTCGACGAAGACTCCGCCGACGAGGAGGGCTTCGAGATCGGCGACCAGATCACCGTCACGGGCGCTGCGGGCGCTTCCGACTACACCCTCGTCGGGACGACGCAGTTCGGCTCGGGCGACACGTCGCTTGGCGCCAGCCTGGCTCAGTTCACGCTGGAAGAGGCGCAGCGGCTGACCGGCAAGGAGGGCCGCTTTGACGAGATCGACGTCGCGGCCGAGGAAGGAACGTCGGCCGAGGGGCTTGCCGTTCGGGTGAAAGAGGCCGTCGGGCCGAAGTTCGACGTGAGGACCGGTGCGGAAACGGCCGAGGAGGATGCGGGCGACATCACCGAGGGCTTTGGTTTCCTCACCACCGCGCTCCTGGTCTTCGCCGGCATCTCGGTCTTTGTCGGCGGCTTCCTGATCTTCAACACCTTCTCGATCACCGTCGTCCAGCGGACGCGCGAGTTCGCGATGCTGCGGACACTGGGCGCCTCGTCGCGCCAGGTGCTTGGCGCGGTGCTGACCGAGGCAACGCTGATCGGGCTCCTCGCCTCAGCGCTGGGAATCGCCGGCGGCTACGTCTTCGTCGAGCTAACGAAGCTGATGTTCGAGGCAAGCGGCTTCGAGCTGCCGGTCACGGGCCTGAAGCTGACAACCCAGGCCGTGGTCATCCCCATCGCCGTCGGCCTTGGCGCCACGATCATCTCGGCGCTCATCCCCGCGGTGAGGGCAACGCGCGTTGCGCCCCTCGAGGCGCTGCGCGAGACCGGCGGAGCGACGGAACTGGCCCAGCGCTCGTCGCGGACGCGGACCATCATCGCGACCGTCCTGCTCGTGATCGCCCTGACGCTTCTGGGGCTCGGCTTGTTCGTCGCCGACGAGGAAGGGGCCGCGCTCTCGCAGATGGGCGGCGGCCTCATCCTGTTGTTCATCGCGCTGGCGATGCTCGGCGGCCGCTTCGTGCCGCCAATCGTTGGCGTCATCGGCGCTCCCATCGAGAAGCTGCGCGGCATCACGGGCCGCCTTGCGCGCGAGAACGCCAAGCGCGAGCCGCAGCGGACCGCGACCACGGCCGCTGCGCTCATGATTGGCGTGGCGCTGATCGTCTTCGTGGGCGTCTTCTCGTCTTCGGTGAAGGCATCGCTCTCAAACGCAATCGACGAGCAGCTTGCCGGCGACCTGGCGATCTTGAACAAGGACGGCTTCTCCCCCATCCCGTCGCGGATAGCCGAGGAAGTGGCCGAGATCGAGGGAATCGGCGTCGTCGCCCCGACAGCGAACCTCACAGCGGAGGTCGTCGAGAAGCGCGAGGACGAGTTCATCAGCGGCCTCGATCCCGAGCCGGCGTCGCAGGTCTTCAACCTCGATTGGGAGGACGGCGACGACCAGACACTCGCGGAGCTTGGGTCGGGCGAGGCCATCGGCGAGGTCGGCTGGGCCGAGACCAACTCCGTCGACGTCGGCGACGAGTTGACGCTCGTCGGTCCCGACGGCGCGCGGGTCTCGATCGAGATCGTCGGCCTCGTGAACGATGACGCCGGGCTCGTCGTGGAATCGATTGCGATCACCAGGGACAGCATGCGCGACGACCTGGGAGCGGACTTCGACGCGACCGTTCTCATGAACTACGCCGAGGGCGCGGATCCCGACGGGACGCGAGAGAGCGTCGACACGTTTCTCGAAGAGCGGTTCCCGGACACGGAGAGCCGGAACCAGGCCGAGATCAAGGAGGATCAGGAAAGCCAGCTGGATCAGCTGGTGAGCCTTATCTACATCCTGTTGGGCCTGTCCGTGATCGTCTCGATCTTCGGCGTCGTGAACACCCTCGCGCTCACGATCCTCGAGCGGACGCGCGAGCTCGGAATGCTGCGCGCCATCGGCACCTCGCGCAGCCAGGTTCGGCGCCTCGTGCGCTACGAGTCGGTGATCAACGCCCTGCTGGGGACGATTGTTGGCGCGGTCGTCGGCTTGTTGCTTGCGGTAGCCGCGGTCTCGGCGTTGGCCGATGAGGGCCTGGACCTGTCGGTGCCGGTGACGCTGCCGATCGTCGTTTTGGTCGCCGCCCTCATCCTGGGCGTGCTCGCAGCGATCCGTCCTGCGCGCCGCGCGTCACGGCTCGATGTGATCGAGGCGCTCCAGTACGAGTAGCGAAGGCTCAGCCGCCGTGGGAGCGGAGCTGGTAGGTGCCCTCGGTCGTCGCGACGACCTCGCCCGCTTCGTCCGTGAGCGTCGTCTCGAAGACAAACTCTGCCTTGCCCTCGGCCGACGCCTTCTCGCTCAGCTCGGCGACGAGCTCGTCGGACATCGAGGCTTCGGCGAATACGGCTCCGGTCGCGGGCCAGCGGAAATTGATCGAGAGGCCCTTGACGACGGGGTAGAACTTCGTCATGTCGAACGTCGAGAGGGCGATTGCGCCGCCAAGGAGCTCGGCGGCCGTGAAGAGCACCCCGGCGTACATCGTGCCGATGTGGTTTCCGTTGCCTTCGAAGGGCGTCTTCGACCTGACGTAGCCGGGCCGAAGCTCGACGACTTCGATCCCCATATCGGCGGCGCGGGGAATCGTTTGGGCCAGAACCGTGTTGAAGAGATCGGGCGTGGCGGTCGGCATTTCGGTGTTCACGACCGGGCACCCTATCTGTACGGTTTGCGAACGATCAATCGATGCCGGGAGGGAAGATGCGACAGGGAATAGCGATTGCGATAGCCGCCAGCGCGGCCGGGGTCTTGGCGGCTGTGGCGCTTGGAAGCTCGACGACTTACACCGGCTCGGCTCTCACCGACACCGACGCAACGATCGAGCTCAAGATCACCGATGGCGAAGAGCGGCGGGTAAAGCAGGTCATCGTCAAGGGGATCCAGTACAGCGGCGGCTCCTGTGTCGGGTCGGGGCGCACTCCCAAGGCAAAGCTCAAGGGCGACTTCCGCGTCAAGGGAAACGGCGAGTTCCGCGCTGTTGGCGGCGCGGAGACGAACGATCCGCTGACGGACGGCCAATTGAACGTGATCGGCGATGCGACCAGGAACAAGGTCACCGGCCACATGAAGTTCATTTTCGGCAAGGACGGCTGCGACTCCAACGTCGAAGTCTTCAAGGCGACGAGATAGCCGCCGAGCTTGATCTGACGGCGATCGAGGCCAAGCTGCGCGAGCGGCTGGCCGAGATCGGCGCGGAGATCGAGGAGCTGACGAAGCCTCCCGAGGACACCGGGGGAATCTCGTTCGGCAAGCGGATCGGCGAGGGCACCTCGCAGGCGATCGACCGGTTCGCGGAGGTGGGTGTCGCCCAGGAGCTCGAGCCGCTGAAGGAGCGCATCGAGCGAGCGCTGGTGAAGCTCGATGAGGGCAGCTACGGCAAGTGCGACAACTGCGGCAAGGAGATCGCGCCGGGGCGGCTCAACGCCGCGCCCGAGAGCGCCCTCTGCATCGACTGCGCGACGCGGAACGTGCGGTAGGGCTCTCCACGAACTGGTGCCAGGCACCGTTCCGGTGCCAGGCACTTGGCTAAGGGGCCCAGCGGCCGCCCGATTTGGCCCATTCGACCATGTGGTCGGCTGAACAGAAGGCGTCAGGGATGCGGTGGGCGTCGCGGTGGCGGACCAAGACGACGTGTGCTTCGGTGAGCTCTTCGCCGCAGTGGGCGCACTCGGTGTGGGAGTCGGTTCCCTCGGGCTCGGTGAACTCGCCTGGGTCCCAGCGGGCCCCACGGATGCCCCACGGCACGACGTGCTCGAGACGGCAGAAGACGGCGCTTCTCTCCCCGGCCGGCTCGTAGGCGCGGAAGCCGTCGCCGGCCTCGACCGACGCTCCGCACCAGGTGCAGGTTTCCTCAGGCATCACAACCACCGGCACACGCTTGATTCGCGACTTGCGTCGCTCGAATTGAGCATCGGATAGCGTCGCCTTCCATGGAGCCACTTCGCATTGTTGCGCTCGACGGGGACGAAACCGGGCAGGAGCTGCTCGAGCAGTCGCTTCGCTTCCTTGACGACAATGTTCTCGGCGTTGACGTCGAGGTCGAGCGCTTCGACCTTTCGCTCGAGAACAGGCGCAATACGAACAACTCCGTCGTCGAAGAAGCGGCCAAGCGCATGGCCGAGACAGGCCTGGGTCTCAAGGCGGCGACGATCACCCCCGAGGGCGCCGACGACGTCGGTAGCCCGAACCGCATCCTGCGCGAGGCCATCGGCGGCAAGGTCATCGTCCGCACCGGCCGGCGCATTCCGGGCGTGACGCCCGTCGCGGGCGTCCACCACCCCATCTCGGTCTGCCGGATGGCGGTCGGAGACGCGTACGGCGCCGAGCAGTGGCGCGAGGGTGAGGGCGCCACCGAGGTGGCGCTTCGGACGGAGCGGATCGTCCGCGGCGACTGCACGGCGGTGGCGGAGTTCTCCTTCCGCGAGGCGGCGCGGCTCGGCGGACGCGTCTACGGCGGGCCGAAGTGGACGGTTAGCCCCGTCTACGAGGGGATGCTGAAGGAGGAGATGGACGCTGCGGCCGAGCGCCACCCCGACATCGAGTACCAGCCGGTCCTGATCGACGCGACACTCGCGGGCCTGGTCTCGGGCGCAGGGACCGAGCCGCTCGTCATCCCTTGCCTCAACCGCGACGGCGACCTCCTGTCCGACCTTGTGCTGCCACTTTTCGGCTCGATCGCCGGCGCCGAATCGGTGCTTCTAGCGCTCGACGGCGACCTCGAGCCGTCAGCTGCGATGGCGGAGGCGCCGCACGGAACGGCGCCTGCGCTACTCGGCAAGGACATCGCGAATCCGATGGCGATGATCCTCGCGGTCGCAGCGCTCCTCCACCACGGCGGCGCCGAGAGCCAGTCGCGCGCTGTGTACGAAGGGGTGTTGGAAACGGTCGCGGCGGGCACCAGAACTCCTGATTTGAAGGGCCACGCAGGCACAACCGAGTTCACCGACGCAGTGATCCAAGCGGTGCAGCGCAAACTCGAGGTGTGGTCCAGCCTCGGTTCGGCATAGGATCACGCGCGGGTATGGAAGCTGGCCAGATGACGGGCGCACCTAGGACGGGCCTCGGGTCCGCGCGCCGCTGGGCGAACGAGAACCCCGCGTGGATCGCGCTGGGGATCATGTTGTTCGTCGCGATCCTCCTCATCATCGGCGACGGCCTCGAAAAGTGGGGGCAGCGTCACGGTGAACGGTGTCGTCACCGGCTCCTACCTCGCGCTCGGTGCGATCGGCCTGACGCTGGTCTACGGGATTCTCAAGCTCGTCAACTTCGCCCACGGCGACATGCTGACGTTCGGCGCCTACATCGCGTTCACGTTCGATGTCACGCTCGACACGCCGCTCGTCGTCGCAGTCCTCGCAGGTGTCCTCGCAACCGCTGCATTCGGCATCGCCACCGAGCTCATCATGTGGCGCCCGATGCGAAAGAAGAAGGCCGGGATGCTGCAGCTGCTCCTGATGGCGCTCGGGCTGGCGTTCGTCCTTCGCAACATGATCCAGTTCATCTGGGGTGCGCGCCCGCGGCAGCTGGACTCCGACCGCACGTCTACCGTGGGCTGGTTCGAGGACTTGACGGGCCTGACGATCGGCACCACCGAGCTCTACGTGGTCGTCATTGCATTCGTCGTCCTGTTCGCCGTCGCATGATGCTTCGTGCGACGTCGGCGGGGCGGCAGATGCGCGCGCTAGCCGACAACTTCGACCTTGCCGAGACGACGGGGATCGACACTGGGCGCGTCGTCCTGCTCACCTGGCTTCTGTCCGGCGCGCTAGCGGGGCTCGCGGGCATCATGCTGGTGGCTGCGAGCGGCGGCCTCTCGCCGAACACCGGGTTTTTCATCTTGCTGCCGTTGTTCGCCGCAGTCGTCCTTGGCGGAATCGGCAACGCCTATGGCGCGCTTGCGGGGGCGATGGTCATCGGTCTCGTCCAGGAGTGGTCGACGCTCGTGTTCGCTTCAGAGTGGAAGGTCGCGGTGAGCTTCATCGTCTTGATCCTGGTTCTGCTCGTGAAGCCTGAGGGCATCTTCGGGAAGGAGCGATCTCTGTGATCGAGAGTCTGCCTCTTGCGGTTTCGCTCGACTTCCTGTCGGCCTGGGACTTCTGGATCGGCGTCGGCATCCTGGCCGGGATCTACGGGATCTTCACGCTTGGCCTGCAGCTCAACGTCGGCTTCACCGGCGTCCTCAATTTCGGCCAGGCGGGCTTTATGGCGATCGGCGCCTACTCGTCGATCATCCTCACGGTCGACGTCGGTCTGCCCTTCTGCCTGAGCCTGCCGATCTCCGCCGGGATCACGATCATCGCGGCGCTCATCATCGGCATGTCATCGCTCCGGCTCCGCGCGGACTACTTCTCGATCGCGACGATCGCCTTCTCCGAGATCATCCGCGACGTCGCTCAAAACGCTCGCGACCTGACGGGCGGAAACCAAGGCACGATCGACCTTGAGCTTGCGAACGACAACGGCTTCTACACGGACACGTGGTACGACGCATCGGACTGGATTCAGGCGAACATGCTTGATCACGATCGGCCTGTCGGACTCGCAGTTCTCCGACATGCCGCTTCTTGCTGGTCGTTTGGGGGACGCTGATCCTGTTCGCCTTCGGCCTGAATCGCCTGATCCGCTCACCGTGGGG
This sequence comes from uncultured bacterium, assembly GCA_963786495.1. GTDB lineage: Bacteria > Actinomycetota > Thermoleophilia > Solirubrobacterales > 70-9 > JALZKA01. Next base: position 57,189 of record CAWAZL010000005.1, read on the forward strand.
CCGGGTTTTGAGAGCGGTCCGTGAGGACGAGGACGCGGCGCGTGCGCTGGGCAAGAACGCGTTCTCCTACAAGCTCCAGTCGCTCTCGATCGCCGCCGTCCTGGGCGCGGTCTCCGGCTGGTTCCTCGCGATCAACCTCGAATCGGTCTCGCAGGACTCCTTCGAGCCCCTCTACACGTTCCTCGGCTTCGCAGCCCTCGTTTTGGGTGGCCTGGCAAGCTTCTGGGGCGTATTAGTCGGGTCGACACTCCTATGGGTACTCCTCGAAGGCATGCGCTTTGCCGACCTCCCGTTCTCAGACGACAAGGACGCCGCGTTGCGCTTCGTCCTTGTCGGCTTGATCCTGATCTTGCTCATGGCCTTCCGGCCGCAGGGCATCGCCGGCAACAAGGAGGAGATGGTGCTCGGTGACTGACGCCGCGGGCGCCTTGGAGGCGCAGTCCCACCAAAAGCAGCAGACGCTCGTGATCCGGGACGTCTACAAGAGCTTCGGAGGAATCCACGCCGTGAACGGCGCGAGCTTTCGGTCAAGGACGGCTCTATCACCGCTCTGATCGGCCCAAACGGGGCCGGCAAGACCACGCTCTTCAACCTCGTGACTGGCTTCTACAAGCCGGACGCTGGGGCAATCACCTACGAGGACCGCTCGATCTTCCGCAAGTCGCCGTACTCAATCGCCCGCCGGGGGATGGTGCGAACGTTCCAGATCACGAAGGCACTCTCGGCCATGCCGGTGATGGACAACATGCTCCTCGCGACGTCAAAGCACCCGGGCGAGCACCTCCCCACCCTCTTCGGCCGCCCGCTCGCTTCGCGGGCCCGCGAGAAGGATGCGGTCGAGCGCGCGAACGAGCTCCTCGACACGTTCAATCTGCGCGCAAAGGCGGACGACTACGCCGGCACGCTCTCCGGCGGGCAGCGCAAGCTGCTCGAGCTCGCGCGCGCGCTGATGACCCAGCCGCGCATGGTCCTGCTCGACGAGCCAATGGCCGGCATCAACCCCACTCTTGGCCGGCGCCTCCTGGAGCACATGGAGCGGCTGCGCACCGAGGACGGTGTGACGTTCCTATTCGTCGAGCACGACATGGACGTTGTCATGAACCACTCGGACGAGGTCGTCGTGATGGCGCTCGGCAAGGTCATCGCACAGGGCTCGCCCGAGCACGTCCGCGGCGACCAGAAGGTGATCGACGCGTATCTGGGCATGGACGAAGCTCAGGCGGACGAACTCGCAAAGGCACAGGAGCTCCGCGATGAGTGAGGTGGCGACGACTCAGGCCGCGACCCCCAAGGGCGCCCCCGTCCTGAAGGTCTCGGGGGTCATCGCCGGCTACACGCCGGAGGTCGACATCCTGAACGGCGTCGACCTCGAGGTCTACGACGGTGAGATCGTCACCATCGTCGGCCCGAACGGCGCCGGCAAGTCGACGCTCATGAAGACAATCTTCGGCCTTGTCTCGCCGCATGAGGGCTCGATCACGCTCCACGACAGCGAGATCACCGGCCTCGCAGCCTCACTCGGTCACGCGAGCCGGCGTCTCCTACGTTCCGCAGCTTGACAACGTCTTCCCCAGCCTCACGGTGCAGGAGAACCTGGAACTCGGGCCATCGCGGGCGGCGAGGGCACGGTCGAGGAGCGCATGGACCGGATGTTCGGCCTCTTCCCCCGCCTTGAGGAGCGCCGCAGCCAGGCGGCCGGGACGATGTCGGGCGGCGAGCGCCAGATGGTCGCGATGGGCCGCGCGCTCATGTCCGGCCCGGAGATCCTGCTCTTGGACGAGCCTTCCGCGGGTCTCGCCCCCGCGTTCGTGGACGCCGTCTTCGAAAAGGTGCTCGAGGTCAACGCCGCGGGTGTGACGATCCTGATGGTCGAGCAGAACGCGCGCCGCGCGCTCTCCCTGAGCCACCGTGGCTACGTCCTGGACCTCGGCGCAGAACAAGTTCACGGGCCCGGGCCCCGAGCTGGTCGCAGACCCCAAGGTCGCCGAGCTCTACCTGGGCGGCGGCGCCGGCCGCGTCGAGCGAGCCGACGCCGACGAGCCTGACGCGTAGCCGCAAACTGGTGCCTGGCTCCGCAGGTGCCTGGCACCTCGTCTGATCGCCGCCCTCAAACAAGAAACGGCGCGGCACCCGAAGGCACCGCGCCGTTCTCCTTTACGAGGTTGGAGTGAGGGCTACTCGCCCGACTCCTTTTCGACCTGGCCCTCGACCGAGAACGCGCCCTTGTCGTCGTACGAGTAGATGTCGTACGTACCGACGGTCGGGTCGCCATTGTCGTCGAGATCGATGGTTGCCGGAGACACCCTCGAAGTCGATGTCGTCACCGGCCTGGAGGGCCTCGATGGCCTCGGCATCGTGGTGAAGTCGTACTTCTCACCGGGTGCCGAAGCGCACTCCTTGGATCGGCCTCGCGATGTCCGGGCCTTCGCTCGAGCCAGCCGCGACGGCCGCGAGCGCAGCAAAGCATCACAGCGTCGAAGTTCTGGGAATCGAACGAGTTCCGTCTTGACGTCGGCCGGCTCGGCATCGGAGAAGACGGCGTCGAACTCCTCGCCGACTCGCTCTCAGGCGTGGCCGGGCGGGTGCCGTTGGCGCTGTAGAGCGAATCACCTGCGATCGAGTCCGGAATGCCGTCCTCGAACGCCAGGCCGTCAGCAGTGAACATCGTCGATGGCATCGAAATCGCCGGTCCGCGCGAGCGCGGCGCCCATCTCGTTGTAGGGCTCCTCGAAATCGATGATCACGTACGCATCCGGGCGTATCGGCGACGATTCGCTCAGCCTCGGAGTTGTACGAGGAGAGCTCCACGTCATAGAGCACCGGGGAGTTGCCGACTGACTTCGCCGCCCTTGCCTCCCATGCGGTCGTGAAGCAATCGGTGGCGATGCCTTCGCCGTACGGGTCGTTACGAGCGCGCGACAGAGACGACCAGCGTCAGTACCGGCCTTCTGCTCCATGGCGTCGGCGAGTGACCTGACCCTGGAGCGCGTCGGACGGGGCCGTGCGGAACACGTATCCGTCGTCGGGGAGCTCCGTGATCTCCGGGCTGGTGCGCGGATGGCGAGATCAGCGGGGTCTTTCGCGACGCTGCCACCGACCGGCCGACCGGAACAGTCTCACCGGATGACCACGGACCGACCAGGCAGCTGGAACCGCCCGAGATGAGCTTGGTCGCTGCGGACTGTGCAGCGGCCGGCTCCGTCTGGGAGTCCTCGACGCTCGCCTCGACCGTGATGCCGTCGGCACCAGCTTCCTCGAGTGCGGCGCTGACCTGCTCGGCCGCGACGTTCGCGGCCTTCTCGCCGGCGGGCCCGAATGCGCTGAGGTCACCGGTCTGGGGGACCAGGACTCCAACGTTCAGATCAAACGACGCGTCCGATACGTCCTCGCCTCCTCCACCGCTGCTGCCTTCGTCGTCGTCGTCGCCACAAGCGACGACTCCAAACGAAAGCGCTGCGATGGCTGCGGCGGTCGAAACCAACCTAAGCCTATGCATTAATTCTCCTTGGTTTGAGACACACGGGTTCCTCTTCCCCGTGCCCCCACTTCTATCAGAGCGGGGCCGCTAAATGCCAGTTTCCAGGGTTAAGGCGGGCGTGTTGCTACGCCGTTTGGTTCGAGTCTTGCCCGCCCGGCAGGGCTACGCGGCGCCACTCGGCGATCGCCCCGTCCTCGATCACGAAGCTGGTTTGAGCGAGGCCTCCGCTGCCCGGGCACGGCCCCTTGCCGGGCCTGTCCTTCAGCTCGAAGGTGGCGGTGATGAACCTGCCCTCGACGGCTGTCTCCTCCAGCGTGGCGCCGCATGGGAGCGAGTCGTTGAAGAACTCGGCGTCCTCCGCGGTCTCGATGTCGTATGTGAGCCCGTTCTCGGCCTGGGAAGGGATGGCGAAGAACTCGGCCGCGGCCTCGATGTCGGACTCCGTGAGCGCCTCGGCCCAGGCGTTGATTACCTCGACGTCCTCGGCTGGGCCTTCCAGGTCGGCGGCTTCGGTGACTCGTCTGACTCCGCCGTAGCCGGCAGTCCTTCCTCGCCACCGCAGGCCGATAGCGCGAGAACGGCGGCGATAAAGGGGATGGCTGCGAGGTGCCGGGGCATCACGATGAGTATCGCTGGCGGGGCTCGATTGGTTCATTGCGCAGCGTTTGAAGGGATGGCAGCGCTATGGCGCTTATATCGCTTCAAGCGGTGTGTTTGGCCTCTTGACACGTGTGCGAACATGTGTTCGTATGGTTGCTTGTGCCCTTATTCCCCGCTTCGAGCTGCGCGCTGCGCTGGCGGGACGGAAGGAGATGATGGCTCGGCCGGTGGCGATCGCTCCCGAGCCGGGGGGCGTGCAGGTGATCGGCGATGCGTCGGGGGCGGCGGAGGCGTTCGGCGTCGTGGCGGGGATGCGGCTGGGCGAGGCACTGGGGCGCTGCCCCACGCTGGCGCTGGTCCCGGCCGATCCGCAGCGCGCCGAGGAGGCGTGGGAGGCATCGCTTGCGACGCTCGAGGGGATCGGGGCGGCGGTCGAGTCGCGCCGGCCGGGCGAGGCGTTCTTCGGCCTCGACGGCCTGCGGGCGCTGTGGGGGCGGCCCGAGCGGGCGCTCGAGCGGGCTCGGAAGCTTCTCGGCCAGGGTGTGCGCCTTGGCGCTGGCCCCACGCGCCTGTGCGCGCTGGCGGCGGCGCTTCGCTCGCGCCCGCGGCGGCGGCGCCGTGATCGTCACCGAGCGCGAGGCGCGCCTGTTCCTGGCGGCACTTGAAGTCAGCGTTCTTCGCGAGCGGATGGGCGACGAGTGGACGGGCGTCAACCTCGTGGACACGCTGGAGCGCCTGGGCGTGCGGACGCTGGGCGAGCTGGCGTCCCTCCCCCGCGACGCCGTGGCCGACCGCTTCGGCGATCCCGGGCTGCGCGCCCTGGGGATGGCGCGCGGCAAAGAGGAGCCGCTTCGCCCCCGCCAGCCGCGCGCCGAGCTCCGCGAGGAGATCGAGCTCCACGACGCCGCCACGGCGGGACAGCTCGACCGCGCGCTCGAGCTCCTGGTCGACCGCCTCCTTGCGAACCCGCTTCGCCGCGGGCGGAGCTTCAGGCGCCTTCGGATCGAGGCGCGCCTGGCCGGTGGCGGCGGGTGGCGGATCGAGGCGCCCACGCGCCAGGCGACCGCCAACCGCGAACGCCTGCTCCTCGTGCTCAAGCCGAAGCTGGAAGCGCTTCCCGCGCCCGCGCTGAAGCTCGCGCTTCGCGCCCTGGAGATGGGCGACGCTCCCCCGCGCCAGCCGACGCTTCAGGCCGACGAGAACGAGGAGCGCCGCGGCCGCATCGCCGAAGCGGTGCGCCACGCGCGCGCCGCCGCCGGCCGGGGCGCGGTCCTGCGCGTGCTGGAGGTCGATCCCGGCGCCGACGTGCCCGAGCGCTGGGCGACGCTCACGCCGTTTCCCGAGGACGGACATTCACCGGCCTCCCCCTCCGGGGGGCCGGCCAACAACACCGCGGCTAAGAAGAGGGCCACGCGATGACCGTCCTCCTCTACGCGCCGAAGCCCGCACGAGTGCGCATCGACGAGCGCGGGCGCCCCGTCGCCGCGAACGGAGCCGCGGTCGAGACGGTGCGCGAGGAGTGGCTCGTCGAGGACCGCTGGTGGACCCCCGAGCCGATCCGCCGCCACTACTTCGAGCTGGCGCTCACCGACGGGCGCTGCGAGGTCGTCTTCCGCGACCAGAAGGGCTGGTTCTCGCAAAGGGCATGAGGGGCGCCGGCGGGTACACAGAGCTCCACTGCCACTCGGGCTTCTCGTTCCTCGACGGAGCGTCCTCGCCCGACGACCTGGCCGCTGCCGCTGCCGCACAGGGCCACGAGGCGCTGGCGATCACCGACCACGACGGCGTCTGGGGCGCAATGGAGTTCGCCTCGGCCTGCCAACCCCTGGGAGTGCGCCCAATCGTGGGCACGGAGCTAACCGTGGCGCCCCCGGAGGGGTCAGACCCCTCACAAAGCGCTCACACTCCCCCGTTCCACCTGACGCTCCTGGTCGAGTCGGCCGCGGGGTGGCGGAATCTCTGCCTTCTCCTGACCGAAGCCCACACCCACACGCGGTCGGGGAGTACGAGCGAGCGGCGGGATGCCCTCCCGCCTTTGCTGCCGTTGTCGTCCCTCGAACAGCACACCGAAGGGCTCGTCTGCCTCTCGGGCTGCGCACGCGACGGCGCCCTCGCCGGGATCTTCGAACGCGCCGGCGGCATGCCAAACGGCGCCGACTCGGCCGCGGCGGTGGCGCTGGGCGAGCGCCTGGTTCGAGCGTTCGGGCGCGACGCTTTCCGGATCGAGCTCCAGCGCCCCATGTGGCGACACGACATGGCGCGCAATCGCTGGCTCACCGGCTTGGCGGAGCGCCTTGGGGTGCCGTGCGTCGCCACGGGCAACGTGCACGCGCACGATCCGTCGCGGGCGGCGCTCCAGGACGCGCTGGTGGCGATCCGGCTGGGCGGGTCGCTTGACGAGACGGGGGCGCTGCGGCGGGGCAACACGCGCTCCGTCCTTCGCCCGCCCGCGGAGATGGCGCTTCTCTTTGCCGACTATCCCGACGCGGTGGCGGAGTCGGGGCGCCTGGCCGAGCGGCTTCGCTTCAACCTCCTCTCCGACCACGGCTACCGCTACCCGGGCGCCGAGGACGAGGACGCCGACCGCGAGCTGGCCGAGCTGTGTGCGGCGCGCTTCGAAGGCCGCTACGCCGGCACGCCCGAGCGCCGTGAGGCAAAGCGGCGCTTGGAAGACGAGTTGAAGGTGATCCGCAAGCTGCGTTTGTCCGGCTTCTTCACCCTCCACGCCGACCTGCTCGAGCTGGCGCGGGAAGTTGCACGCGAGGTGCGCGGCCCGGATTCCGCGCGAGGGGTATTGCCCCCGGGGCGCGGGCGCGGCTCGAGCGTGAGCTCAGTCGTCTGTTACCTCACGGGCCTCTCGCACGTGGACCCGGTGCGGGCCGGGCTCTTCCTGGGCCGCTTCTTGAACGAGGAGTTGACCGACGTGCCGGACATCGACCTGGACTTCCCGCGCGACGTGCGCGAGCAGCTGATCCCGCGCATCCACCAGCGCTACGGCGCCCAGCGCTCGGCGCTGGTGTGCGCGTTCCCGACCTTCCGCGTCAAGGGCGCGGTGCGCGAGCTCGGCAAGGCGCTGGGGCTGCCGCCGACGGAGATCGAGCGGGTGGCGCGCTCGGTCGACGGCTGGTCGGGCGAGAACTTCGAGTCCGACGTCGAGGTGGCGGTTGGCGGCAAGCGTGCCGATTCGACTCGCTGGAAGGCGCTCGTTCGCCTGGTGCGCGAAGCGTGGGGGCTGCCGCGCCACGCCTCTCAGCACTCGGGCGGGATGGTGCTGGCGACACGCCCCTTGAACGAGCTCTGCCCGATCGTGCCAGCGGCGATGGAGGGCCGCCAGATCGTCATGTGGGACAAGGATTCATGCGCGGATGCAGGCTTTTTGAAGATCGACCTGCTGGGGCTGGGAATGCTCTCGGCAGTCGAGAGATGCGTCGACGAGGTGGCCCGGACGCGCTCAGAAAGGCTCGACCTGTCGCGCATCCGCCTGGACGATCCCGAGGTCTACGACGCGATCCGCAACGCCGAGACGACGGGCGTCTTTCAGATCGAGTCGAGGGCGCAGATGCAGATGCTGCCGCGGAGCCTGCCGGAGAGCCTGGACGACCTGACGGTGCAGGTGGCGCTGGTGCGCCCAGGCCCGATCCAGGGCGGCGCCGTCCACCCCTACCTCGACCGCAAGGCAAAGCTCCGCGAGAACCCGGACTACGCCATCCCCTACGAGCACCCGGCGCTGGAGC
>CAWAZL010000005.1:72500-95830 GCA_963786495.1 uncultured bacterium
TCCTCTTTCACTTTGAGCCTGTCATACATCTCGCGGCCTTCCATACACAGGAAGACCCGTATGACGGGTTTCTGATTCAGTCTGCCCATGCATGATGGGCAGGTCGAACCTGGACACAACAGGATTTGGGATCCTGTTGCGCGCTGCTCAGTTTTCAAACACCGCTCACCGCACGCGCAGGTTCTCTGCACGAACGGCGGACCGCTCGAAAGCGGCTGCGGAGTATAGCGCTGCTCTGATCGTTATTCAAGGCCGGCGACCGCACGGCCCGTGCGTGGCTCCCAGCCTCAGATCAGGCGCGCGAAGCGGCGCTTTCCGAGCTGGATGACGCGCCGGCGCAGGTCGTCGGCAGGCACGTCCAGGACGTCGGGCGCCAGGGCCTCTCCCTCCACCTTCACGCCGCCCTGGGCGATCAGGCGCCGCCCCTCGCTCGAGGAGACGCCGAACGCCCGCGCCAGCAGTGCCGGCAGGTGCACCGGGTCGTCGGGGCCGAGCTCGACCTCGGGGATGTCGTCGGGCACCTCGCCGTGCTTGTGCACGGAGTCAAAGCGCGCCTCGGCCGCAGCCGCGGCCTCGTCGGAGTGAAAGCGCGCCACCAGCTCGCGCGCCATCGCACGCTTTGCCTCGTTCGGATGCGCCTCTTTATCTAGTTCGCGCCCCAGGAGCAGCAGGTAGTACTCGGCCATAACGTCGTCGGGGACGCTCATCAGCTTCCCGAACATGTCCGCCGGCCCGTCGGTGACTCCTACGTAGTTGTCGTATGACTTCGACATCTTCCGCACGCCATAGGTCCCCACGAGGATCGGCATGGTCAGGATCGACTGCGGCGACTGGCCGAACGCGATCTGCACGTCGCGGCCGAACAGGAGGTTGAACCTCTGGTCTGAGCCCCCCATCTCGATATCGGCCTCGACCGCCACCGAGTCGTAGCCTTGGAGCACGGGATACAGAAGCTCGAGCGTCGAGATCCCCTCCTGGGCTTCCATCCGCTTTTGGAAGTCGTCGCGTTCGAGCAGCCGGGCAACGGTGAACCTGCGGACGATGTCGAAGAACTGGCCGCTCGGCATCTCGAGCCACTCGGAGTTGTGGCGTACCTCCGTGCGCTCGCGGTCGAGCACCTTGAACGCCTGCTCCTGGTAGGTGAGTGCGTTGGCCTCGATCTGCGCGGGGCTCAGCTCGGGCCGGATGTCGGAGCGCCCCGACGGGTCCCCCACCCGCGCCGTGTAATCGCCGACGATCAGGACGACCGTGTGGCCGAGGTCCTGAAAGGTGCGGAGTTTCTGCAAGACGACTGTGTGGCCCAGGTGGATATCGGGCGAGGTCGGGTCCATCCCGAACTTGACGCGGAGCTCCTTGCCGCTCGCGAGCTGCTCCTCCAGGCGTCCCGCAGGCAGCGCGTCGACCGCGCCGCGAAGCACGCGCGCGAGCGCTTCCTCCCCTTCAGAACCGGCTTCTCCCATGGCTGCCAATGCTACTTTCGATAGTCGATGGGCTTAAACGACCGACGCAAGGAGCGCGCCCAGGCGCGCCTCGAGCGCCGCGCATCAAGGGGACCTTCCGCACGCGAGCGGGCCATGGACCGCATGCGTGAGCGCAACGGCGAGCCGCCTGTACGGGACGTTTCTTCGAACGGCGACGAGACGGCAACGGCAGGAACGGCGACGAGCCGCGCCGCCGCCTGCGCGTGCTCCCCGGCGGACGGGGCGGCAACGGCAACGACGGCGGCGATGGGGACAACGGTGGCAACGGCGGCAACGGCGCCGAGGAGGGGCGCAGCAAGCCGCGCCTGAAAAAGATCCGCGCCGCTCTCGTCTTCATGGGCCTTGCCTTCCTCGCGCTCGTCAGCTGGATCTTCGGGATCATGACGGCGGTGGCGGGCGACCTTCCGGCACTCGAGAACCGCGCCCAGTTCGAGCGCGCCGAGAACTCGATCATCACGGACCGCACCGGCACGCGTTTGGCGACCCTCACCAACAACGAGGGGCGCGTGCTGGTCGAGTCCGACGAGATCGCTCCCGTTATGAAAGAGGCCGTCGTCGCGATCGAGGACCGCCGCTTCTACGAGCACCGCGGCGTCGACTACCAGGGCATCGCCCGCGCGCTTTACCAGGACATCCTCGCCGGCTCGGCCGAGCAGGGCGCCTCCACCATCACCCAGCAGTTCGTCAAGAACGCGCTTGCCGCGCAGGACGACCGCACCGTCTTCCAGAAGCTCCGCGAGGCGGCGCTCGCCTACCAGCTCGAGCGCCATTGGACGAAGGACAAGATCATCACCGAGTACCTCAACTCGATCTACTTCGGCGAAGGCGCCTACGGCATCGAGGCCGCCGCCAAGACGTACTTCGGCTCCGCCCACGAGGGCTGTGGCGAGGAGGGACAGCCCACCTGCGCCTCCGAGCTCTTCCCATGGGAGGCCGCACTCCTCGCCGGGATCATCGCCTCGCCCGACGTCTACTCGCCTCCGCGCCTCGTTTCCAAGGACCCTGAGGAGAGGGACGAAGAGAACGCCGCTGCGATCGAGAGGCGCAACATCGTCCTTGCGAGCATGCGCGACGTGGGCTACATCACCGAGGATGAGTACGCCGACTACTCGACCCGTCAGCTCCCAACCCCAACGGCGATTGAGCCGCCGACCGACGACTCCATCGCCCCCTACTTCACCTCCTGGCTTCGCCAGCAGCTCGTCGACAAGTACGGCGCCGGTGAGGCGTTCGGTGGCGGCCTGACCGTCAAGTCAACCCTGGACCTCGAGCTCCAGCAGCAGGTGGAGTCCATCGTGTCCTCCCGCGTCGACGGCGTGGGCCTCGACTCGTCGGTCGTCGTCCTCGACAACGAGACGGCCGGCGTTCTGGCGATGATCGGCGGCGACGACTACGCCAAGGAACCCTTCAACCTCGCCACGAACGGCCTGCGCCAGCCCGGCTCGTCCTTCAAGCCCTTCACCCTCGTCACCGGCCTGGAAGAGGGGCATTCGACGGACGAGATCTTCAACTCGACGCAGATCGACATCCCCTTCAAGGTGAAGATCCAGCAGAAGGACGGCTCGACCAAGACACTTCCCGACCTCTTCGAGGTGAACAACTACGCCGACACCTATCGCGGGCCCGATCACGCTCTTCACCGGCACGACCTTCTCCGACAACTCCGTCTACTCGCAGCTGGGCACCGCGGTCGGGCTCGAAGACATCGCGGACACCGCAGAGGACCTTGGCATCCGCACCGACCTCGGCGACGCCGAGAGGGGCACTCGAGTTCTCGCTGAAGGGCGCCGACTTATCCGGCTATCCGCCGTCGATGATCCTGGGTTCGCAGGTCGTCACGCCGCTCGAGATGGCGCACGCCTACAACACGATCGAGGAGGACGGCGACCGCGTCTCCGGCACCATGGCCTCATCGAAGGGCGGGCCAGTCGCGATCGCGAGGCGTCTTCGACGGCGATCCGTCGAGCGGAGGACAGCGAAGCCGTCGAGGACAAGGACGGCAACAGCGGCATAAACGAGTCGACCCGCGACCAGGTCATCTCCCCCGAGACCGCCTACACCGCGGTCACCACGCTTACGAGCGTCGTCACCTCGGGTACCGGCAAGCGCGCGCATCACCGGCGAGCCGACCTGGGGCAAGACCGGCACCACGGACGACAACGGCGACGCCTGGTTCTGCGGCGCCACCCCTGACATCACCACCTGCGTCTGGGTGGGCCACGCCGACTCGCGCGAGCCCGATGCTCACCGAGTTCGGCGGCGCGCCAGTTGACGGCGGAACCATCCCCGCCCTGATCTTCGCCGACGTCGTGAACGCCTATCTCTCGATTTACGAGGAGGAGGCCTGAGACCCGCCACCGACCGCGCCGGTTGTCCCGGAGACGGCGGCCCCGACGAGACCGTCGCCGCCGCCGAGCCCGTCGAGCCCGGCGGCCGGTCGTTCCCGAGGAAGAGGTCGTGCCGGAGGAAGAGTGCCGACGGACGGCGCGCGTAGCCCCGGAGCGCCGCCGCGCGCCGGCGCGGCTCAGACCGCCCGCGGGCAGACTTATCCCGGCTGCGGTAGCTTCGCAGGGATCGGGCGCGAGAGGTAGCGGCTTCCCACCTCGCAGAAGCGCCACTCGAGCTCCATCGCCTTCGTGATGCCGATCCGCGGCGCGACGCCGGCGACCTCGGCGTCCCAGTCCTCCGCGCGGTGCGCGGAGCTCGAAGGGCTTCGCGGTCGAGCTTCGCGGTGTTGAGCTCAAGTCCGAAGCCCAGCGCTTGCGTCAGAGCGCCCGGGCCCGAGCACAGGAGTCGCTCGGCCTCAAGGCCGCGGCGGCTTGCGCATCTCGTCGAGCCCCCACCGCGGCTCGAGCGCGCGGATCAGCACAGCCGCCGCCTCGCCCTCGGGCTCGGCCACCGCGTTCAGCAGGCTGTGGACGCCGTAGGAGAGATAGACGTAGGCGTGCCCGGGCGGCCCGTAAGAGCGGCGCCGTCCGGTCGGTCAGCCCGACGTATGCGTGGCATGCCGGCTCGGAGACGTGGTAGGCCTCGGTCTCAGTGATGATCCCGCCGACGCCGTCGACCGTAGCGAGCAGCCGACCAGGTCGCGAGCGACCTCGACCACGGGCCGGTCGTAGAAGTCGACCCCGAGCTCGGCGCTCCCGGTTCCGTCACTCGCCCGAAGGCTCGGCCAGCGCCATGCGCGCCGCTGCGATCTGCTCGGCCACGCGTCGCCGAGGCCGTCCCGCCGGCCGAAACCTTCGACTCCAGCCACGCGTCGCCTTTGAGCACCTCGTAGTACTCGTCGTCGAGGAGCTTCGACTCGGCCGAGATCTCCTCGCGCGTCAGTTCGGATAGCGAGCGGCCGGACTCGACCGCCTTGCGAACGAGGCCGCCAATCACGCCATGCGCCTCGCGGAACGGCATCCCGCGGCGCACCAGAAGGTCGGCGATGTCTGTGGCCGCGAGCATCTCGTCGGACGGCCGCGGCTGCCAGGCGCTCCCGGTTGAACGTCATGCCGCTGAGCATCCGCTCCGCAGCCTCCAGGCACGTCTCGATCGTGTCCACCGCGTCGAAGAGCGCCTCCTTGTCCTCTTGGAGGTCCTTGGCATACGCAAGCGGCAGCGCGTGGAGCACGCCGATCAGCGTCGAGAACGACGCTGCGACCCGCGGCGCCTTGCCGCGCAGAAGCTCAGCCGCATCGGGGTTCTTCTTCTGCGGCATGATCGAAGAGCCGGAGGCGAAGTCGTCCGCGGGCTCGCAGAAGCCGAACTCCTGGCTCGACCAGATCACGAGCTCAGAGCCGAGGCGCGAGAGGTGCGTGGCGCAGATCGCCGCGGCGCTCAGGTAGTCGAGGGCCGCGTCGCGGTTGGAGACAGCGTCTATCGAGTTCGGTGCGACGCGATGTGAAGCCGAGATCCTCGGCCGTCCCGTCCCGGTCCAGGTCCCAGTTGAGCCCGGCCAGGGCCCCGGAGCCGAGGGGCATCTCGGCGAGCACCCCCTCGCGTGCGGCCTCGAAGCGCCGCGCGTCGCGCCGAAGCATCCAGAAGTAGGCCAGGAGGTGATGCGCCAGATAGACGGGTTGGGCCCGTTGGAGGTGCGTGTACCCCGGCATCGGCCAATCCGCATGGCGCTCAGCCACCCCCACGAGCGTCGCCATCAGTGCGCCTATCCGCTCGACTGCCCGCTCGGCGTGGAGCGAGACGAAGAGCGCAAGGTCGGTCGCGACCTGGTCATTACGAGAACGGCCGGTGTGGAGCTTTCCCCCGAGCGGCCCGATGATCTCGGTCAGCCGTCGCTCGACTGCCATGTGGATGTCCTCGTCGTGCTCTTTGAAGTCGAACGTCTCAGTCGAGAGTTCATCGCTCACCTGCTCGAGGCCGCGGACCATCTCGTCCAACTCGGCGTCGGTGAGCACTCCCGCGCGACTCAGCGCACGGGCATGCGCCATCGAGCCCGTGATGTCGTGCGGCCAAAGGCGCTGGTCGAAGCCGACGGAAGTATTGATCCGCTTGAACAGCGGGTCCTGAGGTTGGTCGATGCGCCCCATGGCGCCAGTCTAGGTGGAGCGCCTATGAGTCCTGCGCCCTCGGCCGGTACCTCAACGCCACCGCTCGCGAGCCGACCTCCAGCCTGTCCACGAGCTCCAAGTCGAGCGGCTTCTCCAGCCCCGCCAACAACGCCGGCCCATGGCCCACTATGCGCGGATGCACGACGAACTCGTACTCGTCGATCAATCCCAGGTCTGCCAAGGCCAGCGGGAGCTTCATGCCTCCCGTCAATATCCCCTTGCCCGGCATTTGCTTCAGCTCTCGAACCGCCTCCCCCAGGTCGCCGCGCACAAGCTCCGCGTTCCAGTCGACCTGGTCCAGGGTGCTCGACACGACGTACTTCTTCGCCGCGTCGATCGTTCTGCCGAAGGGCAGCATCCAGTCCGGCCTGTCTGCCGGTTGTCCCTGCGGGCGCCAGGCTGATTCCATCATCTGGTACGTCACCCGGCCGAACAGGAGCGCGTCCACCCGGTCGAGGGTGTTCGTCGAGTGACGGTGTGTGTCTTCGTCTGGAGTTGCCGAACGGTGATCGCAGCACCCGTCCAAGGTGACGTTGATGGAGTAGAGGATGGGTCGCATGCTCAGCGGTTGAAGATCTTGAGGGTCTTCAGCGGTCGCGTGCGCAGGTTCGGCCAGACGACGTGCACGAGCCCGCCGTAGAAGCCTTCGCGCGAGACCTCGTTGAAGACGCTCTTGATCTGGACTCGGCTGAGGCCTCCCCGCGCAATCCCGCCTGAGACCTCGATGCGGTCGGCAAGGCGGAGGACCTCGACCTCGGCGCCCTGCTCCCATTGCGCGCGCACCGCGTGATGCCGCGCGCACGCCTCAGCGCACAGGTCGGCGCGGCGCTCGTCCCATCCGTGCTCGAGGCCGAGCTTGCGGGCGAACTCGCCGCCCTCATCTGTGTAGACGCCGCCCTCTGAGACCTTGTCGTAGAGGCCGATGTCGTGGAGGATCGCCGCGCACAGCATCACCTCGCGGTCGAGGTCGGCGTTGTGCTTCTCGGCTAGGAGCTCACACAGGAGGAAGCAGCGCAGCGTGTGGCGTTCCATTACGCCGTCGACCTCGCGGGTGGCGTCTCGAAGCGCCGCGAGACTCGCGATCTCGGCCGGCGTCTTAACCAGCGCCTCTGCCTGGAGCGAGTCGCTCATGTCCAGTCACTCGCGCCGAGAGCTTCGGCCAGCGCCTCACACACCGTGTCGATCTGATCGTCCGTCATTGCAGGGAAGAATGGCAACGCGAGAGACCTCTCCGCGACATCTTCGGCGACAGGGAACTCTCCGCCCGCAAAGCCGAAGCGCTCGCGGTAGTGCGGCATCAGGTGGATGCACGGCAGGTAGGCCTTCGACGCGACGCCGCGCTGGGCGAGGTCGGCGATCACGGCCTCACGGTCGTGGCCCTTCGGCACCCGCACCGTGTAGACGAACCAACTGCGCCGCTCGGAGCCGCGGTCGGCGCACGGGAGGACGAAGCCGTCCGCGTCGCCTTCGCCGGCTGGAGCGCCGCCGGCAGCGGTCAAGCGCTCGGTATAGGCGGCGGCGACGCGCGAGCGCGCTGCGAGCAGCGCATCCGCCTTCTCGACCTGCGCGATGCCCAGGGCAGCCTGGAAGTCGGTCATGCGGTAGTTGAAACCCAGGCGGTCATGGTCGAGCCAGTCCATGTCGATCGCGCGACCCTGGTTGCGAGCCGAGCGAAGCTCCGCCGCCTCGTCGGAGGAGCGCGGGACGATCATGCCCCCCTCCCCCGTCGTCAACTGCTTGTTGGCGTAAAAAGCAAACGTGGTCAGATGGCCGCGAGCGCCGAGTTTCACGCCGTCGCCGTCCACCCCGCCGGGCGCCTCGCAGGCGTCCTCGAGGACGCCGAGGCCGTTCTCGTCTGCGAGCGCGCACAGCTCCGGCAGCGCGGCGGGGTAGCCGAAGATGTCGACCGGAAGAAAACCCGCCGTGTTCTCCCCCACCGCGTCCGCTGCCGCGTTGAAGTCGAGGTTCAGCGTCACCGGGTCGATGTCGCAAAAGACCGGCTTCGCGTTCTCGTACAGAAGGCAGTTGGCGGATGCGACGAACGAGAACGGTGACGTGACGACCTCATCGCCCTCGCCCCAGCCGAGCTGGCGCACGCCCAGATGTAGAGCCGCGGTGCCGGACGAAACCGCCACCGCATCGTCCACTCCCAGCCACGCGGCAAACTCGCTCTCGAAGCGCTCAAGCACGGGCCCCAGTGACAGGCGCCCCGAGCGGAGCACCTCGAGCACCAGCTCCTCTTCGCGCTCGCCGATCTCGGGCTTTGCGAGCGGGATGTCTTGGGGCGCTGTCAAGGCGCCCACTGTACGTCCTCGGCTAGGCCTTGTACTCCTGCATGATCGCCTCCATCGCAGCCTTGCTCACCTCGAGCGGGATCCCGAACTCCTCGGCGTACTGGGCGTGCGGCTGTTCGAAGTCGTCCATGAGCGTCTCCATGTCGGGCACCTCGCCGTCCGTGAGCAGCGCGTCGAGGCGATCGAAGTGCAGATCCCACCCCACAGCGTGATGGGCAGCGTTGTCGCGGTTGGCGAACACGTGCAGGAAGGTCAAGACGCTGCCGGCGCCCTCTGCGCGAACCTCGAAGCGAAAGTCCTCGCCGCCCCAGGTCCAAGCCATCGCGGTACCGGGATCGAGCTCGGTGACTTCGCCTTCCTCGCCCATTGCTTCGAACTTGGCTCCGGCAACCAGGTCGTCGACCTCAATTGGAGCCACAAACCAGCGTGACATCTCCTTGGGGTCGCTGATCGCCTGCCACACACGCTCGGGAGAATGGTCGAGGCGACGCTCGAAGACCAGGGCCGGCCGATCGTCGCGGGTTGTCAGGCGTCCGTCGTGACTCATGGGTTCTCCTCCAGGTGACGCTCGAGGGCGTCGAGTTGATTTGTCCAAAAAGCTCGATAGGGCTCCAGCCAGGCGTCCACCTCGGCCATCGGCGCAGCCCGAAGGCCGTACCAGCGGCGCTTGCCGTCTGGTCGCACCGAGACAAGGCCCGCTTGGCGCAGAACCTTCAGGTGCTTGGACACGCCGGGCTGGCTGATGCCAAGACGCTCGACCAGCTCGCCTACGGACCGCTCACCTCCACGTAGGAGGTCCAGGATCTCGCGCCGGTTCGGCTCGGCAAGAGCTGTATAGGCGGTCATGCGCTTCATATTACCGTATGGCTATATGTCTGCGCCTAGCGCGAGACCCTCACCTTCCGGCCGTCGCGCTGGAGATCTAGACTGCCGCGCATGGCTGACTGGCGCGACGAGAAGCTCGATGAGATTCGCGGCCTCGTTAAGGAGGCCGTGCCGGAGATCGTCGAGGAGATGAAGTGGAAGACGAAGTCGAATCCCGACGGAGTTCACACTTGGTACCACGAGGGCCTGATCGGCCACGGCCAGACCTTCAAAGGCAAGGTGAAGGTCACCTTCGCCAAGGGCGGCCAGCTCGACGACCCCAAGGGCGTCTTCGACAAGGTCCACGGAGGCAAGTCGCGCACGATCGACCTCTACGAGGGCGACAGGCTCAGCAAGGCAGCATTCAAGAAGATCGTCCGCGACGCGGCGAAGCTGAACGAGTCCTAGCCGGAGAGCCCAGCTGCCGCAAACGCTTCGGCACGCTCGAGGAAGTTGTCGGCGCCGACAACCTGGTCACCCTCCACGGTCCAGACCGCCCCCATGAAGGGTTCAACCGGCACGCCGCTCGCCTTTCCCGTTGCCCGCTGGATGGTGTTGACGATAACCCTCCCGTCACCAACGTCGACCACTTCCTCGATCTCGATCGTCCAGTCGAAGTCCTCTGTCCAAGTCCGCATGAACTCGATCCAACCCTCCCGCCCTTCGTAGACCTCCTTCAAACCTGGCGCGTTGGGCGGCAAGGCCCACCTGAAGTTGGGAGCAGCAGATCCCGAATCGAACGCTGCGGCAGGCTCTCCGCGAGCGTTCCCGTCCTGGAAGTCGGTGAAGGCGCGGCGGACAATCTCGACGTCGTGCTCGGACATCGCGCGAAGTATCTCGCGACAGGACACCGCGATGCGTTTTATGATGCGAGCAATGAAGTGCGGGGCAGGATCTAGGCGGTCCGCGGGGATCATCACGGCAGGAGCGGCAACGCTGGCACTGACGGCCGCCCCCGCTTCGGCAGTCAACGTCTCCTGCGCCCCCGCCGATCTGATCAACGCCGTCACGGCGGCAAATTCGAGTCCCGGCCCGGACACGCTCGATCTCGCGACGGACTGCACCTACACCTTTACCGGGCCCAGCAACGTTCTCTCCGGAGCCAACGCGCTCCCCGCGATTGCGAGCGACATCGTGATCAACGGCAACGGAGCGACGATCGCCCGCAGTTCGGCGGGCGGCACTCCCCCGTTCCGCCTCTTCTATGTCGGTGCTGACCCAACCGACCCCGACACGCTCAACTTCCCGACGCCGGGAGCCGGCGATCTGACACTTCGAAACCTCACCGTCGCAGGCGGCCTCGCGGCCGGCGGTGCCTACCCGGCGAGGGAGGCGGGGCGATCATGAGCCAAGGCGAAGTGACCCTCGAGCGAACGACCATTCAGAGCAACTCGGCACAAGGCGGCACGGACGCCCTCGGCGGAGGCATCTTGAACTCCTACGGCGAGCTGTTCCTCAGAAACGCAACGATTTCGGGCAACACCGCACAGGGCACCACCAACGGGCTCGGGGGCGGCATGTCCAACCTGAACGGGGACATCGATGCCGACAGCTCGACGATCGCCTCCAACACGGCGTCGACCCAGGGGGACTCGCTCCACAACCTGGGCTACGACGGCGCGACGGCCCACGTCGTGCAGGCGACCTTTAGAAACTCGATCCTCTCCGACGGCATCGGCGGTGGCGCCGACCTGTCTTCCGACTCTCCCGGGACGGTCGCGGGCGGGGGCGAAAATCTCGCAACCTCCAGCGTTGATGTCTCGCAATTCGACATCGTCGAAACGCTGGCCGAAGGGCGGCACGGGCGACGATCATCGGCCCCACGTTCGAAACCGATCCGGGCCTCGGCCCCCTGCCAGGCGAATCCCTTCGTCCCCACCCGTGCCGTTGGCCTTCACTCCACCGTTCCACCCATGGCCATCACGCTTGGCGAGCCCGGCTTACAACGCAGGCTAGACACAGACTTGGCGACCGACCAGCGAGCTGGTTACCCGTCCGCAGGGCGCGGACCGACGACATCGGCGCCTTCGAGTTCGCAGGTGCACCCAGTGGAGCCTCGCACCCTGACGCTCACGTACCGGAACAAAGCTGAGAAGTTCAACGCCAACCTCGAGTCCGAAACACCAGCGTGCGTGGACGGCATGACCGTGCGCGTCTTCAGAAAGGTCAAGGGAGACGACAAGCTCGTCGGCGCCGGACAGACGGATGCCACCGGCAAGTACAAGCTCGCCAACAAGGCGAAGAAAGGCAAGTACTACGCGTCGGTTGAGGTCGACTCTGTGCCGGGCGTGGCAGCGTGCACCGCCGACAAGTCCAACGTCGTGAAGGTCAAGTAGGACCTAGCGCTACTCGCTGCGCACTGCCGCCGGCTGGAACGCGTACTCGAGCGACTCGACGAGCGCCTCCCACGAGGCTTCGATGATGTTCTCCGAGACGCCGATCGTGCCCCAGGAGCTGGTGGCCGTCGGAGGAGTCGAGGAGGACGCGGGTGATCGCGCCGGTGCCGTCGTGCGAGTCGAGGATGCGCACCTTGTAGTCGGTGAGCTCGATGTCGGCGAGGTGCGGGTGGAAGTCGCAGATCGCCAGGCGGAGCGCCTTGTCGAGCGCGTTCACCGGGCCGTTCCCCTCGGCCGTGCGCACGTAGCGGTGCCCCTCGACCCAGATCTTGATCGTCGCCTCCGTCTCGACGTGGCCGTCGGCGCGCTTCTCGGTGATGACCCGGAAGCTCTCGAGCCGGAAGAGCGGCGAGTACTGCCCCGCCTCGCGGCGCAGGAGCAGCTCGAACGAGGCGTCGGCCGCCTCGTACTGGTAGCCGCGGTGCTCGCGCTCCTTCACGTGCTCGAGCGCGCGCTTGGCGGCGTCGGCGTCGAGGTCGATGCCGGCTGCCTCGGCCTCGGCTGAGCACCGAGCCCTTGCCTGAGAGCTCGGAGATGACAACGTCCCGCGAATTGCCCACGAGCCCCGGGTCGAGGTGCTCGAAGGTTCGGGCGTCGGCCTGGATGCCCGCGACGTGCATGCCGCCCTTGTGGGCGAAGGCGTTGCGGCCGACGTAGGCCTGGTCGGGGTCCGGGTTCACGTTCAGGAGCTCGTCGACGAAATGGGACGTCTCGGTGAGGAGGCGGATCCGCTCGGGCCCGACGACGTCGAAGCCCATCTTGAGCTGGAGGTTGCCGAGGATCGAGATCAGGTTCGCGTTGCCGCAGCGCTCGCCGTGGCCGTTCACGGTGCCCTGGACGAGGTCGGCGCCGGCGTCGACGGCGGCGAGCGAGTTGGCGACCCCGCACTCGGCGTCGTTGTGGGTGTGGATACCGATCGAAGCGTCCGGGTGCGTCTTTCCGAACTCCTCGACGACCGTGGCGGTAGCGCTCGCGATCTCGTGCGGGAGCGAGGCGCCGTTCGTGTCGCAGAGCGTCACGTTCTCGGCACCGGCCGTGATCGCGGCGCGCAGGCACTCGAGCGCGTAGGTGGAGTCGTCGCGCCAGGCGTCGAAGAAGTGCTCGGCGTCATAGACAACGCGCTTCCCCTCCGCCCGGCAGTGGGCGACGGAGTCGAGGATCATGTCGAGGTTCTCCTCGCGCGAGACCTTCGTGACCTTCTCGAGGTGAAGGCCCCAGGTCTTGCCGACGAGCGTCACGACGGGCGCGAACGAGGCGACGAGCGTGCGCAGGGCATCGTCCTCGGCCGCGGCGATGCCGCGCCGGCGGGTCATGCCGAACGCGCAGACCTCAGCGGTCTCGAGGTCGACCGTGCGAGAGCAGCTCGAAGAGCTCGGCCTCCTTGGGGTTCGACGAGGGGAAGCCAGCCTCGACGAAATGGACGCCGAGGCGGTCGAGGGCCTTGACGACGCGCACCTTCTCGGCGGCGGAGAGGGACATGCCCTGCCCCTGCATGCCGTCGCGGAGCGTGGTGTCGTAGAGCTTTACGGTCGAACTGGTCACTGGAGAGCCTTTCTAGAAGGTACGGATCGAGCGAACTTTGGGCGCGGGCAAGGCCGCGCGGGCCACGGCGTCAGGCCGCGGCGCGGGTAATTCGGTCGATCTGTACGGAAAGGATCGTCATGAACTCTCTGGAGCCACCTTACTCGGCACTTCGATCACGTCAAGCCATTCCGAGTACTCCGGGGCGCGCCCGTGCAGGGCGTCCTCGAACTTCGACTGGACGGCCTTGGTGATCTCGCCAGGCCCTCCGAGGTCGTGATCGTCGATCTCGCGCACGGGCACGAGCTCGGCGGCGGTGCCGCAGAGGAACATCTCCTCGGCGAGGTAGAGCTCGGAGCGAGAGATCTCGCGCTCGACCACCGGGTAGCCGAGGTCGCCGGCGATCTGCATGACCGACCGGCGCGAGATCCCGTCGAGGATCGAAGCGGTGTGAGGCGGCGTGACGAGCTGGCCGTCGCGGACGATGAAGATGTTCTCCCCCGAGCCCTCGCAGACGTGCCCGACCTCGTCGAGGAGGATCGCCTCGTCATAGCCGGCGTTGTGCGACTCGGTCTTGGCGAGGATCGAGTTGAGGTACTGGCCCTGAGGCCTTCGCGTGCGGGATCAGAGCCCTGCGGCGAGATGCGCCGCCACGACGAGACCTTGGCGCGGATGCCGTTCTGCTTGCCCTCGTCGCCGAGGTATGAGCCCCAGGGCCAGACCGCGATCGTGACCTCCATGGGCGAGCCCTTGGCGAAGAGCCCCATCTCGCCGTAGCCGCGGAACGCGAGCGGGCGGATGTAGCAAGAGTTGAGCCCGTTCCGCCGGATCAGCTCATGCGTGGCCTCGCGGAGCTCGTCGACCGGGTACTCGAGCGGCAGGTAGTAGAGCTTCGCCGACGCGTGCAGGCGATCGAGGTGCTCGCGATGGCGGAACACCGCCGGGCCCTTGTCGGTCTCGTAGCAGCGGATGCCCTCGAAGACCCCGGTGCCGTAGTGCAGCCCGTGGCTCAGGACATGGACCTTGGCGTCGTCCCAAGCGACGAACTCGCCATTCATCCAGATCCATTCAGACTTTTCCACGGTGCTCCTTGGGGTCGCTTGGGCTTCGGCAAAGTATGCCGCAAGCCAACGGTCGCGCCGAAGGCAGAGTTAATCGCGCATAGCGGCACTAACTCTGCACTCGAGGGGCTGCGACCTACGGATTCGCTGCCGCCGGCCCGGCCTCCGCCGCTTGGCTGCCCAAGGCCCGTGCGTTAATGAACGCCACAAGTCCCAGAATCACCGCGAACGTGATCAGCAGCCCGGGATCGTCTCCAGTCGGCTTCAGCACCATCGCCGCCGCCACCACGTAAAGCGTTGTGATCTCGAAGTTGTCGACGGCCGTCATGCGCTTCGATCGAGTCATCGCCTCGGTCATCCCTGCCTCGCCCTGCTCGGCGAGCGCCGCGATCCGTTCGCTCTCGGGCTTGAAGTAGAGGATTCCGATCCCGAACGAGACGAGCCAGCCGGTGAGGCCGATGATGATCCATGCCTGGCCGAAGTCCCAGTTCCCCTCGATCGCCGAGAGCAGGCCGAAGACAAACGTCGCCAGCGAGGCCGGAATGAAGAGGATTGGTGCGAGCACCTCAATGTCGGCGTGATACGACGCCTCTTTCGCCGAGTCGCTCGCGCGTCTCGCCTTGATGAGTAGGACCGTGAAGGTCATCCCGGCCCCGAGCCAGATGATCGCGGAGAACACGTGCAGCGTGAGGAGCAACTCGTAGAGCGTCATGCCGCGATCCTCTCACGCTCGGCGGCGCGTGACAACCTTTGTCAGCCGCCGAGCGGCGACGGCGGGATTTCCGTTTGGCCCTTGACCTGCGGAAGCAGAAGGAAGGCCTCGTCCTCGAAGCACCAAGACCACTCCTCTCCCGGCTGGAGCGAGCGGATCAGCACGTGGCCGGTCTCCCTCGCGTGGCTCGTTGCGTGAGCGTTCGGCGAGTCGTCGCAGCAGCCGACCGCTCCGCACTCGAGGCAGATCCGCAGGTGGAGCCAGGGATCGTTGCTCTCCAGGCACTTTTCGCACCCGTCGACGGCAGGCGGAAGCTCAAGGACCTGGACGCGATCTACGTGCGTGCAGGCCACGTCTAAAGCGCCTTGAGAACGGCCTGAGTCATCTCCTCGGTGCCGACGACCGCTTCGGCCTCTGCGCCACCTGCCAGGTCAGCGGTCCGTAGACCGCTCTCGAGCGCTGAGTCGACTGCCGCGTCAACTTGCGCCGCCTCGTCGCTCGCGCCGAGCCCGTCCCGCAGCAGCATTGCCACGGAGAGGAGCGTCGCCAAGGGGTTCGCCGTACCGGTGCCAGCGATGTCGGGTGCTGAGCCGTGGACGGGCTCGAAGACCCCCGGGCCACTCTCCCCCAGGCTCGCCGATGGCAGCATGCCTAGCGATCCGGTGAGCATCGCCGCTGCGTCGCTCAGGATGTCGCCGAACATGTTCTCGGTGACGATCACGTCGAAGCGGCTCGGACCGGCAATGAGCTGCATCGCGGCGTTGTCGACGAGCATGTGGTCGAGCGCGATCTCGGGATAGTCGGCCTCGTGGATCTCGGAAACGACCTCGCGCCACAGGCGTGAAGTCTCGAGAACGTTCGCCTTGTCCACCGAGGTGACGCGCCCGTCACGACCGCCCGCCGCCTTGAAGGCGACCCGGGCGATGCGCTCGATCTCGCTGCGGTTGTAGACGCAGGTGTCTGAGGCGAAGTCCGGCTCGCGCTTCTTCTCGCCGAAGTAGATCCCGCCGGTGAGCTCTCGCACCACAAGGATGTCGGTGCCCTGGATGATCTCGGGCCGCAATGGGCTCGCGTCGACGAGCGCCGGGCTCGGGCGCACCGGCCGCAGATTGGCGAAGAGGCCCAGGCCCTTGCGCAAGCCCAGGAGACCCTGCTCGGGACGGGGCTTGTCCGGATCGGTCGTGTCCCACTTCGGGCCGCCGACCGCTCCGAGGAGCACCGCGTCGGCCTTGCGGCACTTCTCGAGGACGACGTCGGTTAGCGCAATCCCGTTCGCGTCGATCGAGGCGCCGCCCACGAGATGCTCCTCATAGGTGAAGTCGCCGACGGCGTCGAGGACCTGGACGGCTGCCGAGACGATCTCGGGGCCGATCCCGTCGCCAGGAAGGAGTGCGATGTGGCCTGAGGCGCTCACGCCGTGGCGGAGATGTTGAGGCGGACGTAGTTCACGACCAGCGGCCGCGGTGCCGTCTCAAGCACAGCTCGGATGAACGTGTCGTGAAGCTCAGGTGGCAGGCGGTCGAGGTGCCAGGGCAGGATCACGGTCGACAGATAGCCGCGGGCGTCCGAGGGCGTGACCGGGTGCGGGTGGGTCCAGACCCGGATGTCGGAGAAGCCCGCCAGCGCCAGGCGCGTGCGTGTGTCCTCGACCGACGCGTAGTTCCAAGCTTCCCGCTCGCCCCGCAGATATGGCGAGAAACGCTCGTCGCCAGCCAGCGCCTCGAGCGCTCGCTCGATCTCGACGATGTTGCCGTCTCCCCCGCACTGCGCCTCGAGCATCGCTCCCGGCTTCATCACTCCGTGCAGCGAGCGGAACAGCAGCTCGTGTTCCTGGATCCAGTGGAAAACGGCACTCGAGTAGACGGCGTCGACCTCTTTTGGAAGATCAAGCTGCCTGAGGTCCTGCTGGAGAAGCTCGACATCGTCGCCCAGGTGTTCGCGGGCCTTCTCGAGCATCTGCGCCGATGCGTCCACGCCGATCACGCGGCCGTTCGGCACACGCTCGATCAGCTTCTTGGTCAGCCGGCCGGTGCCGCATCCCGCGTCGAGCACGGTCTCGTCGCCCTTGAGCTCGAACCGATCGAGGATCTGCTCAGCCCACTCGTTGTGAGGGGCGGAGTGGTGGTCGTACTCGTCGGCCTTCCACTCGACCGGTCGCAATGGCGCGCTCATGCCTGCATTCTCACAGCGCGGTCGTCACAGGCGCGCGGTCTGCCTTGCCCGCTGACTCGAAAGCGTCGATCGCCGCCTCGTTCTGGAGCGTGACGCCGATGTCGTCGAGGCCGTTCAGGAGGCGGTGCTTGATCTCCTGGTCGATCTCGAACGAGTACGCGCCCGCGTCGCAGGTGACGGTTTGGGACTCCAGGTCAACCGTGGCCGAGCCGGCCTGAGCGACCGCGTTGCACTCGTCTTGGGTGAGCACTACCGGCAGGAGACCGATCTTCGTGCAGTTCGAGAAGAAGATGTCGGCGAACGAGGGCGCAATGAGCGCCTTGAAGCCGAAGTCCTCGAGCGCCCACGGCGCGTGCTCGCGTGAGGAGCCGCAGCCGAAGTTTTTGCCGGCGACCAGGATCGGGTTCGGCTCGAGCTCGATCTCGCCGTCGCGTAGCCAGTCGTAGAAGAGGAACTCGCCGAAGCCTGTGCGCTCCACGCGCTTCAGGAACTGCTTGGGGATGATCTGGTCGGTGTCGACGTCGGCTCGGTCTAGGACGGAGACGGGGCCTTCGACGATGTTCACGGGGTCCATGGGTCAGCTCCAATCACGGATGTCAACGAAGTGGCCCTCGATCGCGGCCGCGGCAGCCATCTTCGGGCTCACGAGGTGGGTGCGCCCGCCCTTGCCCTGGCGCCCCTCGAAGTTGCGATTCGAGGTCGAGGCGCAGCGCTCGCCCGGGCTCAAGATGTCCGGGTTCATCCCCAGGCACATCGAGCAGCCTGCCGAGCGCCAGTCAAATCCGGCGGCGCGGAAGACCTCGTCGAGGCCCTCTGCCTCGGCCTGCGCCTTCACCTGGACAGAGCCGGGGACGACCATCGCCTCAAGCGACGAGGCGACCTTGCGGCCCTCGACCATCGACGCCGCCTCGCGCAGGTCGCCTATCCGTGAGTTGGTGCACGAGCCGATGAAGATGCGCTCGAGCGGGATCTCCTGCATGGGCGTTCCCGGCTTGAGCGCCATGTACTGAAGCGCTCGCTCCTCGACGTCGTCGGTCGGCTCGGGCACCGAGTCCGTCACCTGGACGACCTGGCCGGGGTTCGTGCCCCAGGTGACCATGGGCGAGATCTCGGCGGCGTTCACCTCGACCTCGGTGTCGAACTCAGCCCCGTCCTCGGTCGGAAGCTTGCGCCATGCTTCGACCGCGGCGTCGAAGTCCGAGGGCGCGCCGGGTCGGCCCTCGACCCACTCGAAGGTCGTCTCGTCCGGGGCGATCATGCCCGCGCGGCCGCCGCCTTCGATGGTCATGTTGCAGATCGTCATCCGGTTCTCCATCGAGAGGCCGGCCATCGTCTCCCCCGCGTACTCGACCGCGTGGCCGACCATGCCGCCCGTGCCGAGCTTGCCGATCGTCGCGAGGATGAGGTCCTTGGCGTAAACGCCGTTCCCGAGCTCGCCCTTATACGAGATGCGCATCGTCTTCGGGCGCTTTTGCATCAGCGTCTGCGTGGCGAGGACGTGCTCGACCTCCGAGGTGCCGATGCCGAAGGCGAGCGCTCCGAAGGCGCCGTGGGTGGAAGTGTGGGAGTCGCCGCAGACGATCGTCATGCCCGGCTGCGTCACGCCCAGCTCGGGGCCGATCACGTGGACGATGCCCTGGCGCTCGGAGCCGAGCGAGTAGATCGGGATGCCGAACTCCTCGCAGTTGTTCTCGAGCGTCTCGACTTGGGTTCGCGAGAGCTGGTCGGCGATCATGCGCGACGTGGGCGTGCCGTCCGTGGGCACGTTGTGGTCGGCGGTGGCGAGCGTGCGGTCCGGCCGGCGGACCTTGCGCCCCGCGAGGCGGAGGCCGTCGAAAGCCTGGGCCGAGGTGACCTCGTGGACCAGGTGGAGGTCGATGTAGATGGTCCCCTCAGAAACCTCGTGGGCCTCCCAGATCTTCTCGAACATGGTCTTTGGCATCTGTGGCCTCCTATGAGCGCCGCAAGCCTGCGGCGACGACGGCGACGAACTCACACGGAGCCTTGTCGCGGTTTTCGAAGTGGTGTGGCAAGTCGGCGTCGAAGGTGACGGCGTCGCCCGCTTGGAGCACGTGGTCCTCTGTGTCGACGACGAGCGTGAGCTCGCCTTCCAGGACCAGTGCGGTCTCGCGCGCGCCGGCCTCGTGCATCGGCGGGTCTGACGGGCCGCCCGTCGAAGCGCCGGGCTCCAGGGTGTGGCGCGAGACGTCCGCGCGCTGGCCCGGCAGTGCCGGCGTGAGCTCCTCGGTGCGGTGGCCCCCGCGCTCGCGCGCGCGGCCTGAGCCCTTCGGCACGACGACGACGTGCTCGGCCTCGTCGAGGCGAAGGAGCTGCGAGAGCGTGAGCTCGAGGCCCGTGGCGATCTTGCCTGCGACCGTGAGGGTCGGAGAGGTATCGCCGCGCTCAACCTGCGAGAGCATCGGCGCCGATACGCCTGAGCGCTCGGACAACTCGCGAAGGGACAGCGCCATCGAGCGGCGCAGCGACTTGATTCGCTCGCCTACGGCTCCGTTGTCGGTCGCGATCTGACTCATAGCGGAGCGTATGTTATCGCATACGCCCGTACGCGACAATACGTAGGGGTCTGACCCCGGGTCTGGCCCCCTAGGCGTCGACCCCCAGGGTTATCGCGGCATCCCCTGCAGGTGGTCGTAGGTGTTGGATTTGTCTGCGTTGCACCCGTCGATTGCGGGCGCTTTGGCGTAGTACTTGCCGTTCTTCGCCTGCCCGGGGCTGAAGACAGACCAGCCGAACTTGTTGGGCTTGTCCTCGTTAGCCTCCCCCTTGCCGATCTTCTCGTCCTTGCCGCTGCGCTTCCGGTAGACCGTGATCTTTCGGTCCAGAAGGCACTTCCGGCGGTCCGAGAAGATCTCGCCGGCGTAGCGAGACTCCCCGTCTGGAACCGAATACTCGATGGATTCGAACTCGATGTGGGTGTCTGCCGGTGCGG
Organism: uncultured bacterium; assembly: GCA_963786495.1. Classification (GTDB taxonomy): domain Bacteria; phylum Actinomycetota; class Thermoleophilia; order Solirubrobacterales; family 70-9; genus JALZKA01. The sequence continues at coordinate 92,505 of CAWAZL010000005.1, forward strand.
CGTGTGCGGCCGGAGCCGCCAGCCCCACGCCCAATGCAGCCGCGGTCATGCCCCATACCAGTCTCTTCATGGTCCCTCCTGCAAGTCGTTGTCGAGCCAATTTTTTCATCTCGGCCGCGCCCATGTCTCAGCAGCGGGGTTGTGCGGAGCGTTACAGGATGGCGGTAACCAGCGAGGCCATCCGTGCCGGATCTTCGATATGCGGGTAGTGCCCCAGGCCCGCCAACTCCTGGACGGGTGCTGTGGGCCGTAGCTCGCGCACCGCGGCGAGCACGTCGGTTGTGGCGACTGGGTCCTCGAGGCCCCATGCGAGCTCGAGGCGCCCGGGCCAATCGCGTATAGCGCCGTGCCAGCGGGGCGCGCGCTCGATCCGCTGGTCGATGTAGGAGATCGCGCGGTGGAGGTTGCGGTTGCCCGCGTTATGGCTGAGGAGCGCCCATTGGCAGCGAAGCTCCTCGGCAGAGGCCGGATGGCCCTGGGAGAAGGTGGCGCCGAGGCCGCGCCTGAGGCTGAGCGGGTTCGAGAGCGCCGAGAGGACGACGCCGACTCGCGTTCGGAGGACCTTTTGCTCCCAGGTGAGCGAGGCGCGCTCGACCACCATCGAGCCGTTGAAGAGGAGCGCCGCGTCACACTCAAACGGCAGCCGGTCCTCGATGTCGCGAGCCATCAGCTCGTTCGCCACAGACGTGCCCATGTCGTGGGCGACGATCCCCACGCGATCGATCCCACACTGCGCGAGGACGGCCTCGACCACCCCGGCCTGGTCACGCAAGTCGTTGACCGCGCGCGGCTTCGCGGAGAGACCGAAGCCGATGAAGTCCAGCGCAACCCAGGCGCGGTCGCCGAGTTCGCCCACGAGCCCTCGCCAGTCGAAGGACGAGGACGGGAAGCCGTGGAGGAGGAGGAGCGGCACGCCCTCGGAACCGCCGCGGACGACGAAGACCTCGCGCCCGCCTACCTCAAGGAGCTGTCCTCGATCTCGCCACCGGGCGACCGGGCCTGGCAACGACATCGCTCAGTGAGTGGTGCTCGGGCGCACGAGGATCTCGTTGAGCGAGACGTGCTTGGGCTGTGAGATGGCATAGACGATCGCGTTCGCGATGTCGGCCGCCTCCAGCACCTTGCCCGTCTTCTCCTTCATCTTCTCGATCCGCTCGACCACCATCGGGTGGGTGTTGTGCCCTTGAAGCTCGGTCTCTACGAAGCCAGGCTCGACGCAGGTAACCCGGACCCCGATGTGCGAGCCCTCCTGGCGAAGAGACTCAGAAAAGCCGACAACGCCCCACTTGGTCATGTTGTAGACGCCGGATCCCAGCGCGGCCGTCCGCCCGGCGACGGACGAGACGTTGACGATGTCCCCTCCCCCGCCGTCGCGGATCGTGGGCAGCGCGTAGTGAGTGCAGTAGAGAAGCCCTAGGCAGTTGACGTTGATCATCGTTCGCCACTCCTCGGGGTCTGCGCCCTGGAGCGGGCCGAGCAGCATCACGCCGGCGTTGTTGATGAGCCCGTCCAGGCCGCCCATCGCCTCCGTCGCGCCTTCTACCAGCGCCTTGGCGTCCTCCTCGTTTCCGATGTCCGCCTCGATCGCGTGCGCGTTCTCGCCGAGCCGACCCGCGAGCTCGTCGAGCTTGTCCTTTCGCCGAGCGCCGAGCGCTACGGACCCGCCCTCGGCGACGATCGCCTCAGCAGTGGCCTCCCCGATTCCCGAGGATGCGCCGGTGATCAAGACCTTTCGCCCGTCTAGTTGGCCCATGCGCCGAGCCTACGGGCCAGGCGTTGCCGGAAGCTTCGCCGATTCCTCGGTGAGGCCCTCGGCCTCGCGCACCGCGGCGCCGTCGAGCGCGTTCGAAAGCGCCCTCACGTACGCACGGGCCGATGCTTCGAGGATGTCGGTGGCAACGCCTTGTCCCGAAGCGAGCCGGCCGTGGGCGCGAAGCATCACGGTCACCTCGCCGAGCGCATCCTCGCCCTCGGTCACGGCTGACACCGTGTAGGAGCGGAGCTCGCACTCGGCCGGAATCGCCGCCTGAATTGCCGAGAAGATCGCGTCGACCGGGCCGTCGCCGGTCGACTCGCCGATCGCCTCCTCGCCCGAAGGCATCCGGATCGCGACGCGTGCGTGCGGCTCCTTGCGCGAGCCGGCCTCGACCTCGAACCAGCTCAAACCGTAGGAGTCGGTGCGCTCGCGCATCTCGTCAGAGACGATCGCCTCCAGGTCGAGCGCGGTCACCTGCTTCTTCTTGTCAGCGATCTCCTTGAAGCGCTTGAACGCCTGGTTGAGCGCCGAGCCGTCGACCTTGAAGCCGAGCTGCTCCAGCGCGTCCTTCAGCGCATGACGCCCGGAGTGCTTGCCGAGCACGATCGAGTTCGACTCGAGCCCGACGTGCGTCGGGTCCATGATCTCGTAGGTCGTGCGCTCCTTGAGCACTCCGTCCTGGTGGATGCCGGACTCGTGCGCGAACGCGTTGCGGCCCACGATCGCCTTGTTCGGCTGGACGGGGTAGCCCGTCAGGCGCGAGATCATGCGGCTGGTGCGCGCCAGCTCGGTCGCGTCGAGGCCGGTGTCGAGCCCGTGCTCGTCCGTGCGGGTCCGAAGCAGCATCACGATCTCCTCGAGCGAGCAGTTGCCGGCGCGCTCGCCGATGCCGTTGATCGCGCACTCCACCTGGCGCGCGCCCGCCAGGACGCCCGCGTAGGAGTTGGCGACTGCGAGGCCAAGGTCGTCGTGGCAGTGGACCGAGACGGCTACGTTGTCGAGGCCGGGGACCAGCTCATAGAGGCGCTTGAGGTAGGCCGTGTACTCGTCGGGCGTCGTGTAGCCGACGGTGTCGGGGATGTTGATGACGTTTGCGCCCTCCTCGACAGCGATCGCGCAGACCTCGGCCGTGAACTCCACGTCCGCGCGCGTCGCGTCCATCGGCGAGAACTCGACGTCGTCGCAATAGGACTTGGCGAGCGCGACAGCGGCGCGCGCCTGCCCCTTCACGTCGTCGTGCGTCGTCTGGAGCTGGTGCTCGATGTGGATGTCCGAAGTTGAGATGAACGTGTGGATACGCGGGCGGTCCGAGTCCTTGATCGCGTTCCACGCAGCGTCGATGTCGGCCTTGTGCGTGCGGGAAGAGCCCGCAGATGACCGGACCCTGGACCTGGCGGGCGATCGCCTCAACCGCCTCGAAGTCGCCGGGCGAGGTGATCGGGAAGCCGGCCTCGATCACGTCCACGCCAAGGCGGGCGAGCTGATGTGCGATCTCGACCTTCTCCTGCGTGTTCAGCGAGATGCCGGGTGACTGCTCGCCGTCCCGCAGCGTCGTGTCGAAGATCTCGAC
>CAWAZL010000006.1:0-126122 GCA_963786495.1 uncultured bacterium
TTGCCGAACCGACGTTGAACCATGTGCATTCGGTCCCGTTTCCAAACGGCGCGGCATTCCAGGCCTCAGAGCCGGCCTGGGCGAAGTGGCTCGAGTCCAGCCCATCGAGCTGATCGGTGTCCGGCACCGTGCCGAGCGAGGACTGATTACGTCCTTCCCCTTCACCTTGTCGTCAGCCAGGTCAGCAGATTTCACCTCGCCATTGACGATGTGGCGAGACTTGACTGTGTCGTTTCCAAGCTCGGTAGCGGCGTAGCTGACCCCGCCCAGAACGACAAAGAGGCATAACGTGGCAACCACGTTGCCATACGACAGATGCTTGAGCATCTCACCCTCCTATGGGACCCCTAGTTTCCCCCCGGACAGCCGGAGCGTAAGCGCAAGGCGCCAACTTGTCAAACGCTCCGGGGAGTTCCAGGTACAAGAAGGAGATACCGAGGGCGCCGATTTCGGTGTCGCACCTGCCCAGCGCCGGGCTACGCTTGACCCCGCCTGGCGCCTTGGCGGAGTGGTTACGCAGCGGCCTGCAAAGCCGTTTACGCCGGTTCGATTCCGGCAGGCGCCTTCGGCTTCCACGGTCAAGTAGGCACGAATTCAGAAAACTTCGATTCAGGACTAAAGGTTTCGGCGAGTCCTGCCGATAAGAACCTGATGCCCATTATGTTGGGGCCACTGGATGACCGCCAAGCGAGGCATCTTCGTTGCGCCGTTCGATGAGTTGGCCGACCCGCGCCTCCTGATGGAGCTCGCCTCGCGCGCCGAAGAGCTGGGCTGGGACGGCCTTTTCTTCTGGGACCACATCCGCTACCGCGCGCCGACCCGCTTGGTGCTCGACCCTTGGGTCGCGCTCAGCGCGATCGCCACAGCGACCGAGCGCATTCGGATCGGGCCGATGGTCACTCCGATCTCACGCCGCCGCCCTCACAAGCTCGCTCGCGAGACGGTCACGCTTGACCATCTGAGCGGCGGGCGCCTGACGCTAGGCGTGGGGCTGGGGAGCGACAACAATGGAGAGCTCGCGCCGTTCGGCGAGGAGGCGGACGCGAAGGCCCGCGCGCGCTTGCTCGACGAAGGCCTCGACAAGCTCGCGGGCTACTGGGCGGGGGAGTTCGAGCCCGTGCCAGTCCAAGAGCCGCGGATCCCGGTCTGGATCGCCGGCCGGTGGCCGAACCGTCCGCCGCTTCGCCGGGCAGCCAAGTGGGACGGCATGTTCCCGATCGATCTTCCTGGGCCCGAGGCGCTCGGCGAGCTGGCAGCCGAGGTACATAATCTCCGCGAGGACCCAGACGCTCCGTTCGACCTGGTGGTCGAGCTGAGGAACCCGACGAGGATCCCTCTCCTTGGGAAGTCGCGGGCGCCACATGGATCCTCACCTCCTTTGACCAATCGCCGGCCGAGCGGGACGTCCGCGCGGCGATCGAAGCCGGCCCTAGGTGAAGCGAACCGCCGTCTTCGGGACCCACCAGTCCTCGGTGTTCGAGTCGCCGCGCCCGCCGGCGGCCTGAGCGCCCCGGACCGCCCGGATCTCGGCTCCGCCGCCGACCTCCTCCAACGCCTTCAGCCCCAGTTCCTTCGCCTCGGCCTTGCCTGCGCCCTGATCGCGGAGCGCCCTGACCACGCGCTTGGCGTTGACCGCGAACTGCTCCTCGCCGGCGCCATGCTTCGGCGACACGTTCGCTGGGTCGGTGATGAGCGCTACGGCGTCCTTGACTTCAGGCATAGCCACAGCCTACGTGGCCGGTGATACCTTGTTCCATCAATGAGGCGCGGGAGGATCGCTCAGCTCCTTGCGGTGGGGGTATTCGTCTCACTTTCAGCCCCCACGGCGGCGGGCGCGGCTGCCGACGGCGTCAAGGTCGTCGATGTCAAGAAGGCAGACGCCGGCGAGAGCGTCACTCTCCTCACGACCGACGAGTTCAAGGTCACCGGCGAGTGCGTGAACAATGGATCAGGCAACTTCGAGGCCGAGACGTTCCTCGCGGCCCGGAAGAACAACCTCATCTACTCGGCCTACAGCCCGGAGGCCGGCGTTCGACGAGTTCGACGTCGATTTCGACAAAGCAGATCCCAAGGTCAACTTCACCAGCGGGGACGCGGCAGGCACGACCCCAACGATCGAGGCGGCGGAGTACTACGAGTTCTACGCCGAGGGCAAGGGCGTTCCGCCGTTGCGCGGACGGGTCGAGACCACAGTCCACGCGAGCGCAGACTGCGGGTTCTCGGGGATCTTCACGGGGGTCCCCGGCAATGGCCCGCTCCACACGAGCAAGCCCATCAAGGTCGGACTGGGCGAGACGGAGGAGATCTACTCAAACAAGGACTTCAAGGTCCTCGGCTTCTGCGAAGACGAGGGCAGTGGTTCCTTCCGCGCCGACACATTCCTGAAGGCAAAGCGCGGCGGCACCATGTACTTCCTGACCGACTACAACCAGTTCGACACGGACTTTGGCCCCAACGACGGTCAAGTGGATATCACCCCGAATTCCCGCGATGCGTTCGGGCTTGATCCGTTTTTCCGGGCCGAGAGCTATTACAACGAGTTCTTCGCCGTCGGCAAGGAAGGTGACGTTCTCCAGGCGCGGCTTGGGGCGGGCGTGCATATCAACGGCGCGAGTTGCACTTTCTCCGGGGTCTTCACGGGGCCCGACAGCGGTCCCGGGTTCAAGGTGAAGAACCTGATGAAGGTCGACAAGAACGACAGCAAGACCCTGTATGAGAACGACGACTTCAAGGTGACCGCGTCGTGCGAGAACAACGGCGGCGGCGACTTTACGGCCGACACAACACTGCGGGCGAAGCGGAAGCATCTGCTCGCCTACGCGTACAACGGCGACCCCGGTTCCGATGTCGATTTCAATCCCTCGGACGGTCCACTCGACATCACGACCAGCGACGCAACCGGAACCGCGCCCGACTTCAAATCGGAGGATCAATACACCGACTTCTTCGGGGAGGGCAAGGGTGGAAAGGTCCTCAATGGCCGCGTTGCTGGCGGCGTCCACGCAAAAGGCGCAGACTGCGTTTTCGCTGGGATCTTCGCGGGCTGAGGAAGGGCCGCGTCAGGCGACGCCGGTCGCCTGGAGCACGGCGCCGATCACGCCACAGCCGAGGACGACGTAGAGGATCGACAGCTTCGCGTGCCAGCGCATGAGCACTACAAAGGCGCCAATGGCGAGGATCGCCGTTGGCGCGTCCACAACGCTCGTGTCGACGATGTCGACCGTCACCGCAGCGATAAGCCCCACCACACCCGCCGCGATCCCGAGGAGGAACGGCTGGATCCGCTTGTTCTCCGCGGTAGCAACGAGGAAGCGATGGAAGAAGATCGGCAGGACGAACGCTGGGAGGAAGATCCCGAAGGTCATTGCCAGCGCTCCCGCCATGCCGCCCGCGATGTAGCCGACAAAGGTCGAGAAGATGATGAGCGGCGCGGGCAGGACTCCACTCATCGCGAGCCCGTCGACGAACTGGCTCTCGGTGAGCCAACCCTGGTCGACCACGGCCACGTCTTGGAGATAGGGAATGACCGTGAACGCTCCGCCGAACGTGACAAGCCCTGCCTTGAGGCCCTCCCAGAAGATCTCGGAGGTGAGTGAAAGCGACACCGTGCCGAAGGCGACGCCGGCGATGAGTGGCGCGAGAGAGATCGAGTTTGCGCGCCGCATGAAGCGTTCGCCGTTCTTCCAGAGCTCGTAGGCGAGGCCGGCGCCCAAGAGAACGAGCGCGAAGCTGGCCGAGGCGAACAGGGTGAGCGCGAACGCGGCGATCGCGATAAGAGCAAGTGGAACGTCGCTCACGAAGGCGCGCGAGAGCCGGATGACGGCCCTCGCGACGATCGCTCCGACCGCAGCCGTGAGCCCATAGAAGATCTCGTCGAGGTTGTCGGAAAGGGCGGCCTCGACATAGAGCACCGAGAGCCCGAGCATGAGCAGGAAGCCGGGCAGCATAAATCCGAGGCCGGCCAAGAACGCGCCCGGCTTGCCGCCGCGAAGGCGACCGAAATAGATGCAGAGCTCGGTCGCCTCCGGGCCGGGCAGCACCTGGTAGACCGCGAGTGTCTTCGCAAACGTCGTCTCGGAGACCCAGCGCTCCTCGTCAACGAACTCGCGCTTCATGGCTGCGATCTGCGCGGCCGGGCCGCCCCACGCAAGGCAGCCGAGCTTTAGGAAGCGCAGGAAGATCGACCTCAGCGAGTCTGGGTGCCTACCGGCCGCAATAGGGGAAGTCGGCGAGCTCAGACCGCGCAGCGTAGTCTCGGAGGCCCCGACCACGAAACCCCCGGAGGCATCCCTTGATCAGCAAGCTCGACTTCATCGGCGTTCCCTCTCAAGACGCCGATCGCGCCAAGAAGTTCTACGTCGAGACGCTCGGCCTGCGCCAGGACCAGCGGGCCGAGTACGACTTCTGGGCCGGCGACACCTGTTTTGGCATCTGGGAGCCGGAGAAGTTCGGCATGACGTTCGAGCCCCAGCGGAACGCCCATCCCGCTCTTCACGTCGACGACGTCGAGGCTGCTCGGGCAGAGCTCGAGGCCAAGGGCGTCGAGTTCCTGGCGGACACGATGGACACAGGGGTGTGCCACATGGCCCTCTTTCGCGACCCTGACGGCAATGACCTGATGCTGCATCACCGCTACGCGCCCTACGAGAGCGAGTAGGCAGGGCTAGTCGCGTCAGGACCTTGCCGCTGACGAAGCGATCAAGGCCGGGTCCGCCAATAAATCGATCGTGCCCGCGCCCGCCGCGGAGCTCGTCATCGCCCTTGCCGCCCCTGAGGAGGTCGGTGCCGCCGCGCCCGCAGATGAGGTCGTCGCCTCGTCCGCCGTTGATCTTGTCCGTCTTGCGAAGGCCGACGATGACGTCGCGCTTCTTCGTGCCGCGCAGCACCTTCTTGGTCGAGGTGATCGTCGCCTCTCGGCCCTTGCACTTGGGGAAGGGCCACACGTCGTTGGTCACCTTCACCGAGTAGAAGCCCTGGAAGCCGTCCGAGTACCAGATCTCTCCATTCTCGGCGTCAAATGCCGGGCTTGACATCGCCCAGTTCGACGCGTCGAGGATCAGGCGGTCCTTGACCGGCGCGTTGAAGTACGCGATCTCCCTTGGGTGCTTCGGATCGCGGATGTCGAAAACCCGGAGTCCCGAGAGGATGTACGAGCAGGCGACGATGCCGGGGTCCTTGCGCTGCGGGACGTTGCAGTAATGGCCGGCGTACCCCTGGAGCGGGAGCAGGTTGCCCGGATCACCAGCCTGTTCGGCGAAGTTCTCGGGCTGGTGGACCTCGAGCCTGAGGTTCGAGACGACCTTCGGCGCTGTCTCGTCCTCGATGTTGATGATCCGGCCGGCGCCGACCTCGGACTGAGCGCCGAACTCGTCGATCTCCATGACGTACTCCTTGCCGTCGATCTTGATCGGGATCGCGTTCTGCGGAATCGACATGGAGTCCCAGGTCAGGTTGGAGAGCTCGGTCACCTGCGGGTTAGGGACGCGATCCTGAATCTCCGACGTGTCCAGGATGTGGAGGCCCGAGCCGGTGCCGGCCACGTAGGCGCGGTTGCCAGAGTTCGAGATCGACAGGCCGTGCGAGTCATAGTCGCCGAACCAGAGCGGGATGGGCAGAGTGAGGTTCGAGATGTCGAGCGCGACGATCGTGGAGGTCCCGGGCGACGCCGAGTAGAAGGTGTTGCCGTCCGGGGCTATGCCCGACTCGTGGCCGAAGACGCCGAACGGGGTCGTCGATTTCCACACGGGCGCTCGGCAGTCCTGGGAGATGTCGTATAGATCGACGACTCCGAGGTTGAACGCTGGGTTGCCAAGAACTGCGGCGAGGACGCCTCGCTCCTGGCTCACGACGAGGGACTCGTGCGGAGAGAGCATCGCGGGCGTGATGAGGCGCGTCATGAACTGCGGGTTCTTCGGGTCCGACATGTCCATCACGTTCACCCCACCCTGGAGGTCCAAGATGTTTGTTGGGAAAAGAAGGGTGGTGTCGTAGTAGGCGCACTCGTGGCCCGCGTCGTCGACGTAGCGCTCGACCTTGAAGCCGCCGATCGAGCCGATCGTGTTCGGGACCTCGTACGAGCCGAGCTGCTTTGTGTTGCAGGTGTAGCCCTTCGCCGCGCGGCCAGAGTCGTGGTCCTCCTGCGGCACCCGGCCCTGGATGTCCGTCTCAGGCCGCGAGCCGGGGCCGCACGGGATGCCGGGCGTTGCCTCGAGGGGAGGCTCGGCTCTTTGCTGCGCCTCCGCCGGTGGCACGTCGATGGGGTTCGCCGGGGTGCCGAACGCCTCGGTGAGATCGAGCTTTCCGTCGTCGCCGGGATGGCCCAGGGCCGACGGGGCAAGCGTGAGCGCAGCAGCGAGCGCGGCGGCCCATGCCAATGCGAGTCGCCCGTGTGCCCCCGATCCCATGCGCGGAGCTTATGGACGACTTGAAGCCAGGGGCCCGCTCAGGCAGGCACGGACGCGCGCTTGCGCGCGCGAAAGCGGCCCCGCAAGCCGTTCGCGCGCTTGCGGTCCTTGAGGATCCGCTGGGCGGCGTTGTGCCCCGACGCGGCCATGACGCCGCCGCCCGGGTGCGTGCCGGCGCCGCAGAGGTAGAGGCCCTCGAGCGGCGTCGCGTACTGGGCGAGCATGGGGGAGGGGCGCATGAAGGCCATCTGGGCGAGGTCCTGCTCGCCCTGGAAGATCGATCCGCCCTGGAGGCCGAAGATGTCCTCGAGGTCCGGCGGCGCGAGGACCTCGCGCTCCAGGATCGCGCCGGGAAGGTTGGGCGCGAACTGCGCCATGTTCTCGACGCATTTGTCGGCGTAGCGCTCGCGGGCGCCGTCGGGCCACTCCTCATGGGTGGTCGGGCCGTACTGGGTGAACATCGTCGCGATCCAGCGGTCGTCGTCGGTGAGCGATGGGTCGATCGAGCTCGGGACCTCGAGCTCGGTGTAGGGGTTCGGCCGAGGGCTCGCCGCGCACCGCGTCCTGCCAGGCGCGCTCGAGGTAGTCGAGCGACGGGCAGTAGTTGACGCCCGGCGGTCAGCAGGTGCTTCGAGTCCTCTTCGGAGAGGCCCTCGTAGACGGGCGGCTCCGAGAGCACCATGTTCACCTTCACCGAGGCGCCGCGCGTGCGGTAGGCCTCCATGTCCTCCGTGACCTCGGAGGGGAAGTTCTCGCCGCCGGCGAGGTCGAGGATCGTGGTCTTCGGGTGGGCGCCCGAGGCGACGATCGGCGCGGTGTGGACGGTCCCGTCGGCGAGCGTGACGCCGGTGACCCGCCCGCCGGTGGAGTCGATCGAGGCGACCTCTGCGTCCGTCTGGATCTCGGCGCCGGCGGCGCGGGCGCTGGAGGCGATCGCCTCGGAGATCGCGCCCATGCCGCCGATCACCTGGCCCCAGCGAGCCGACGTTGCCGTCGAGCTCGCCGAGCGCGTGGTGGAGAAGGTTGTAGGCGGTGCCCGGGGTGTAGGGGCCGGCCCAGACGCCGACGACCCCGGTCGAGGCGATCGAGCCCTTCAGGTAGTCGTTCTCGAAGAACCCGTCGAGCATGTCGCCGACGGACATCGTGAAGATGCGGACCAGCTTCTGGACGTCGCGCTGGGACATGCCCGCGATGCGGCCGGCCTCCTTGAGGATTCCCGCGATGTCGACAGGCGCCTTCGAGCCGAGCGCCGGGGGCTGGCGGATCATCATCGGGCGCACGAAGTCGGCGGCCATGAAGAGCAGGTCCTCGAACTCCTCGTAGCGGGCGGCGTCCTTCTTGGAGAACTTGGCGATCGACTCGCAGCGTCTTGGCGACGTCGTCGTGGAAGACGATCGGGCCGTCGGGCGTCATCGCCGCGTAGGCGGGGTCGAGCGGGTAGGCCTGGTAGCCGTGGCGCTTTAGCTCCAGGTCGGCGACGACCTTCGGCTGGAGCATCGAGACGACGTAGGAGGCGCGCGAGACGCGGGCGCCTGGCCAGACCTCTTCGGTGACGCAGGCGCCGCCGAGGATGTGGCGGCGCTCGAGGATGAGCGTCCTGAGGCCGGCCTGGGCGAGATAGGCGCCGGTCGTCAGGCCGTTATGCCCGCCTCCGACCACGATTGCGTCCCAGGTGCCCATCTGGACAACAAGCGTAGCACATTCGTTGGATTGACTACAAAGTCAACGAGGAGTAGAATGTCGTGCGTGACGCGCCTGCAAGAACTCGCCAAGGAGCACCTGATGCTCCATTTCTCGGACATGTCCGTTGCGGCCGAGGACATCCCCGTGATCGTGCGCGGCGAGGGCTCTCACGTCTACGACGACGACGGGAACCGCTACATCGACGGGCTCTCTGGCCTCTACTGCCTCAATCTCGGCCACTCCCACGGCGAGGAGCTGGGCGCGAAGGCCGCGGCGCAGATGTCGACCCTCGCGTACACGTCGAACTGGACCGTCGCCCATCCGCCGGCGATCGAGCTTGCGGCGAAGCTCGCCGAGCTGGCTCCCGACGGCTTCGAGCGCGCATTCTTCACGTCCGGCGGAGCGGAAGCGGTCGAGTCGGCGTACAAGATGGCCGTCCAGTACCACCAGGCCAACGGCGAGCCGACCCGCCGCAAGGTGATCGCCCGCCGCGACGCGTACCACGGCGTTTCGCTCGGCGCGCTCTCGTTCACCGGGATCCCCGTCTGCCGCACTGCCTTCGAGCCGCTCGCGGTGCCCGACGTCCCACGTCTCTTCCACGAACGCCTACCGCCACCCCGCGGGAGGTGGCGACGAGGCCACCTTCACGAAGGCGCTGCTCGACGAGATCGAGAGCCATGATCGAGTTCGAGCAGCCCGGAGACGATCGCGATGATCATCATGGAGCCCGTGCAGAACGCCGGCGGCTCGATCGTCCCGCCGGCCGGCTACTGGCAGGGCCTCCGCGAGATCTGCGACAAGCACGGAATTCTGCTTCGTCTCCGACGAGGTCATCTGCGCCTTCGGGCGCCTCGGCACCTGGTTCGGCGCCCAGCGCCTCGACTACTCGCCGGACATGATCACCTTCGCCAAGGGCCTGACCGGCGCCCATGCGGCGATGGGCGGGGTGCTCATCTCCGACAAGGTCGCCGAGCCGTTCCTCGACCGGCAAGGCCGACTATCTCCACGGCATCACCTTCGGCGGCCATCCCGTCGGCTCGGCGATCGCTCTCGGCGCGCTCGAGATCTACGAGCGCGAGGGCATCCTCCAGAAGGTCCTCGACAACGAGCCCAAGGCGCGCGAGATGCTCGAAGGCGCTCAAGGACATCCCGATCGTCGGCGACGTCCGCGGCATGGGCCACTTCTTCGCCATCGAGGTCGTCAAGGACCAGGCCACGAAGGAGCCGCTGATCGGACGCTGAGGCGAACTGGCTGCTCAAGAACGTGCTCTCAGACCGCCTCTTCGAGCGGGGCCTTCTGTGCCGCCTCGACGACCGAGCCGAGCCGATCGTTCAGATCGCCCCGCCGCTCGTCGGCGACGTCGCGCTGTTCGAGGAGATCACGGATATCCCTCCGCGACGGCCTCACCCACGCGGCCGAGCTGCTCGAAGGCGGCGTCCCGGCCGACCTAGCGGCTTAGCGACGCGCCAAGGCGTCCGCCGCGACGACGCCTGCCGGGCCCGCGATCAGCGGGTTCACCTCGATGAGGCTGAGGCCTTCCTCGATGAGGAGCTCGCCGATTCGCGAAGCCGCGACCGCCACGGCTGAGACGTCGACGAGTGGTGTGCCGCGCCCGCCTTGGAGGATCGCGGCGCTTCGCAAGCCGGCTAGGGCCGATTCCACGCGGGCCGGCTTGGCCGGGAGGGGAATGATGGCGACGTCGTCTAGCGCCTCGGTCCAGATGCCGCCGAGCCCGATTACCAACGCTGGGACGACGGCGTCGGTTCTGGCGGCGACGAGGATCTCGACGCCGCCCGGGGGCACCATCTCCTCCACGATGAGCTCGGCGCCGACTGCCTCCGGCAGCGACAGGATTCGGATCGCTTCGCGCTCCAGTTCGGTCTCGTCCAGGATGCCGAGCGTGATCGCTCCGATGTCGGACTTGTGCTGGACCGCGGGGCCGGTCAGCTTGAGGGCGAGCGGCCACTCGATTCCCTTGGCGGCGCGGACTGCCTCGCCGGCGGTTCGCGCTCGCCGCCCCTCGGGGACGTGGACGCCGGCGGCATGGAGCAGGCCCTTGACCCCCGCTTCGCTCAGCCACACGCCCCGTTCGCCCTGAACACTTGCCGCGACCGCGGCGATCTCGCGCAGGCGCTCGGGGCTCGCCGATGAGCGGCGGAGCTCTCGAGCCGCCAGGATTGCCGTCTGGAGCCCGGCGACCGACGCGATCCCGTGCGTCGTGAGCTCTTCGACGATCTCGCCGTGGGTCAGCTCGGGCAGGGTGGAGGCCATGAGCGGCGCCGCGCTGGCGCGGACGAGGCCCGCGGTGATTCCGGCGCGGTGGGCATCCCAGGATTCCTGCGAATCGGCCGGCAGATTCGCGGGAGTGTCGTGGAAGACCAGGACCTGGTCGATCCCGGGATCCGATCCGGCGATGTCGACGATGTCGGCAAGCCGCTCCTCCTCGGCCCAGAGAAGCGGCGTGTAGTCGAGCGGATTTGCAACCGTCGCCGCGTCGGGGAGGCGCTCGCGGAGCTTCGAGCGGGTTTCCTCGGTCAGCTTTGGCAGGCCGACCCCGTAGCGCTCAGCCTCGTCGGCCGCGACGCCCGAGTCTCCGCCCGAGCACGTGATGATCGCCAGCCCGCCGTCGCCGCGCGGCCGTGCCCTCGGCTCGGCCAGAACCCGCGCGATCTCCAAAAGCTCATGCGGGTTCCGCGCCCAGGTCGCACCCGCCTCCTCGATCAAGGCCTGAAAGATCTTCGCGTCGCCGGCGAGCGCGCCGGTGTGCGCGGCCGCCGCTGCGGCTCCGGCCTCGGACGCTCCCGACTTGAGGACCACCACGCCGATCTGGCGCTCGGCGCAGCACGCGAGCGCCTCGGCGAGCTTCTCGCCGTCACCGTCGGACTCGAGGAACATCGCGACCGATCTGACCCCGTCCCGCTCGCAGAGCGCAAGGAGCCAGTCGGCCGGGTCGAGCACCGCGCCGTTGCCCGTGGAAATGACCGTGTGGAAGCCGATGCCGCGCTTTGTGTTGAGCGCGTTCACCGCGACGTTCCCGCTCTGCGAGACCATCGCGACCGGCCCCGCCGGCTTGGCGTCGATCGCGTCGCCCCACACGGCGGCGTTGTGAGCGAAGGAGATAATCCCGTTGCCGTTCGGACCGCAGACGGGGAACTCTCGCTCGAGAGCCGTATCGCGGAGCTCGCGCTGGAGCTCGCGCCCGCCCTCGATCTCACCGAAGCCGGCCGAGATCACGATCGCGCCGCCGCAGGCTGCGTCCGCTGCCGAGGCGACCGTAGCGGGCACATATGGGGCGGGCACGGCGACCGCGACGGCATCGGCGGGCTCCGGCAGGTCGCTCAGCGAGCGGAAGCACGGAATGCCCCGGATCTCTTCGCGCTTCGGATTGACCCCCCAAACCGGGCCGTCGAAGCCGAGCCGCTCGAGATTGCGCAGGATGATGTCGCCATAAGCGCCCGGGCGGTCAGTCGCCCCGACTACCGCGATGGAACGGGGCTCGAGCAGCTGGTCGAGCTCCATATCCCTACCTACACACGCCGGTTTCGCAGCTAAAGCTGCTCATCGGGTCAGATACCTAGATGTTCGGTCGCAGGGTCAATGCAGCATCCGCTCGACGCCGCGGCGCTCGAGGCCGCGGGTCACGACCAGGCGCTGGATTTCCGATGTGCCCTCCCAGATCCGGTCCACGCGAAGCTCGCGCAGGAAGCGCTCGGCCACGTTGGAGCGGAGGTAGCCGCGGCCGCCGAATGCCTGAACGCACCGGTCGGCGCAGATCCAGGCGCGCTCGGAGGCGAAGAGCTTGGCCATCGAGGCCTTGTTGTGGACCAGCTTGAGATCGGCGCCGCGATCGGACAGCAGCGCGACCTGGAAGGTGAGAAGGCGCGCCGCCGCGGCGTCGGCCGCCGAGTCGGCGAGGGGGAAGGAGACTCCTTGGAAGTCAAGGATGCGGCTGCCGCCCTGCTCGCGCCCGGCCGCCCATTCGACGGTCTCGTCGAGAAGGCGCCACATCGCCCCGACGCACCGGGCGGCGATTCCAAGGCGCTCCTCCATGAACCAGGCGCGCTGAAGGTCGTTGCCCTCGCCGACCCCGCCGATGACCGAGTCCTCGGCCAGCTCGACGTCGGTGAAGAGGAAGGTGGGGTGGCCGTCCGGGTAGGAGTGCGTGAATGCCGGGTCGTCGATCATCTCGACGCCGGCGGCGTCGGCATCGACTGCGAAGAGGGTCGGAAGCTTGTGATCGCCGTCGATCACGTTGGCCATCACGACCAGGACCGCGGCTACGTCGCCCGTCGTCACGAACCACTTCTCACCGTTCAGACGGAAGCCGTCCGCGGTGCGCTCGGCCGTGGCCGCGATGCGGCTGGGATCCGAGCCGGCGTCGCGCTCGGTGACGGCATAGGCGTCGCGCATCTCGCCGCGAAGGGCGGGGAGGAGGTAGCGCTCGACTTGCGCGTCCGATGCGTGGTGCCAGACGTTGTAAGCGTTCGGGATGTGCCAGTGGATCGCGTTGGTGGAGCGGCCAAACTGCTCTTCGACAAGCGCCCACTCGAGCGTCGACCAGCCCTGTCCGCCGTGCTCGGGCTTGTGGAGACCGCCGACCAGTCCGGCGTCGACCGCCTCGGCCTTCACGTGGTCGATCGCGTCCTGGGGCAGTCGGCCGAGGTTTCGCTCCGCCTCCTCCTCGAGCGGGAAGAGGACATCCTCGACGAATCGGCGCGAGCGCGCCTGGATGTCGCGAGCCCGGTCCGTGAGCTCGAACGGGGTCTCTTCAACAGCGTCCATGACTGCACTTGCCTCCATCGCCGGAACACTCTAACATGAGATAGCGCAATTGACTACAAGGTCAACCACAAGCCGGGGTCTGACCCCTGAACCGCATGCGTCTGCGCCCTCCGGAGCGGAGCAGGGGGGTCTGACCCCACGTCAGGTCGGCCTCCCGCTAGATCCATCCGCCGTTCAGCTCACTCTCCAACCGGTTGCGCGCGCCTCGATGCTCCCGCCGGCCTCGTTTGCCGACCCCGCCGTCCTTAGCTGGGAGATCGAGCGCCTTTATGCCGGCTGGGTATGCCTGGGCCACGCGTCTCTCGTTGCCGAGCCCGGCAGCTATTTGATGCGCGAGATCGGCGAGACCAGCGTCTTCGCCCTCGCGGGTGAGGACGGCGCGCCGCGGGTCTTCCTCAACACGTGTCGCCATCGCGGCTCTCGCCTGGTCGAGAAGAGCGAAGGCGAGGTCCGCCGCCGCATCCAGTGCCCGTACCACGGCTGGTCCTACGGTCTCGACGGAAGCCTGGCGGCCGCCCCGCACATGGACGAGGTCGAGAACTTCGACCGCACCTGCTTCGGCCTGATCGAGGTCAGGAGCTCGGTCGTATCTGGACTCCTGCTGGCCGACCTGAGCGGCGAGGCGGGCGACCCGGTCGAGCACGTCGGCGACCTGGGCCGGCGCCTTGCGGACTGGAGGCTCTCCGACCTTCGGCGGGCCGGATCGCGAACGTACGAGGTCAATGCAAACTGGAAGGCGATCGGCGAGAACTACAACGAGTGCCTCCACTGTCCGGGGGTCCACCCGGAGTTGAACGCGCTCTCCGATTACCGCTCAGGCAACTCCCAGTCGGGACCGGGTGCCTGGTGCGGCGGCTCGATGGCCCTCAACGAAGGTGTCGACTCGATGGGCCGCAACGGCCATGCCGACCGCCCACCCATCGCGGGCCTCGACCCGGCGGAGCATCACAACGTCTACTACTTCGCGCTGTTTCCGAACGCGCTCATCTCGCTCCACCCGGACTACGTGATGCTCCACACCCTGTGGCCGCGCGCCGTGGACAGGACCGATGTGATCTGCGAGTGGTACTTCGAGCCTTCGACGATCGACGCCGACGGATTCGACGCCTCGGACGCGATCGACTTCTGGGACCAGGTGAACCGGGAGGACTGGCGCGTTTGCGAGCTGACGCAGAAGGGCGTTCGAGCCCGCGGTTACACCGCCGGCCGCTACTCGGCCGACGAGGGCGACGTCCACGCTTTTGACGCGATGGTTGCCGAGCGCTACATGGAGGCGCTCCGATCCGAGTGAGGTGAGAAGGTGAGCGCCGTGGCCACGGAAACCGCTGACCGGATCCTCGACGCAGCCTGCGAGATCATCGCCGAGGAGGGGATCGACGAGGTGCGGATCGCCCGGGTCGCAACACGCGCTCGCGCCTCCAGCGGCCTGGTCCACCACTACTTCTCGACGCGGGAGGAGCTCCTCGAGCAGGCGCTTGTCCACTCCTTCGAGCGCGCGGGCGACGACCGCTTCGGCGACGGATCGCACCCGCCGCCCGGATCGGCCGCCGAGACGTTCGGCCTGGCGATCCGCGAATGCCTGCCGTTCGCGGGCGAGTCTGAGCGCGAGTGGGTCCTGTGGGTTGAGCTCTGGCTCCGCGCCGTGCGCGAGCCGGGCTTGCGCGAAGTCGCCGCCAAGCTTTACGACCGCTACCGCCGCTGGCTCGCAGCGATGATCCGCGCCGGCGCCGACAGCGGCGAGTTCACCCTCGAGCGTGACGCCGAGGAGATCGCCGACATCGCAATGGCGCTTCTGGACGGCGCCGGAATTCGCGCGATGGTCGCTGACCCCGCCATGGACGTCGAGGCGGGCAGAGCGCTTGTCGCAGGCACCCTCGCGCCCCTTCTGGGAGTCGAGCCGGAGGCTTTGGCGTGAACTGCCACGACTGGTGCCTGGCTCCGTGCCAGGCACGGTGCCTGGCACCGCAGCATGCGGCCCCGAAGCCATCGGAGTAGCGTGAATCGCCGAGTGACAATCATCGACCTCGGCGCACCCTTCACCCGGCGGCAGGCGTTGCGGGCCGCAGCGGTTGGCACGCTGGGCGCCTACGGGCTCTCGGGCTGCACCGTCTCGCGCGAACTCGACACGCCGGAGGGCGGCGTCTTCGCCAAGCCCGAGGTTGACGGCGACCTCCTGCTCTACAACTGGGCGCAGTACATGGACCCCGACCTCAAGAAGAGGTTCGCCGAGGAGTACGACGTCGAGGTCAACGAGGTGAACTTCGACAACCTCGAGGGCATGGTGACGAAGCTACGTGCGGGCGGACGCTACGACCTGATCTGGCCGACCGCCGAGTACGCCTATCGCCTGAACGCGGAGGGTCTCCTCGCGCACTTCGACCGCTCGGACCTCAAGAACGCGGATGGGATCTCCTCCTACTACGACTCCGGGTGGTGGGACCCGCAATCGGAATTCTCGGTCCCCTACGCGTACTACACGACCGGCATCTGCTGGCGAAACGACGAGGTGTCGGGCATGACGGGCTCGTGGAACGACCTCACGAATCCCGGTGGCGAGGGGCGGATGTTCATCCTCGACGACTACCAGGAGGCGATCGGCGAGGCGAACCTGATCAACGGCTGGGAGCTCAACACGACCGATCCGAACGAGCTCGAGATCTCGAAGGAGACGCTGCTCGAACAGAAGGAGTTCGCGCGCGGGATCTCGACCAACTCGACGCAGAACCTCGTGAATGGCACCGCGGCCATCCACCAGGCGTGGAACGGGGACATCGTGAACGTCAGAAACCAGGTGGACAACCCTGAGGACTTCAGTTACGAGACCTGTGAGGAGGGGGTTCCGGTTGGGACTGACCTGATGTGCATCCCCGTCACGTCGCGAAGCCCCGGGACGGCGCTGCTCTTCATCGACTGGATCCTCGATCCGGAGAATTCCGCGCAGAACGTCATGTGGAACGGCTATCCCCAGCCCTACGACGGCGCGCGAGAGGCGTTCGCGGAGCTCGTCAAGGAGGAGCCGTCCATCGACGTCGACCTGAACGCACTCTCCAACAGCGCCCTCGAATACCGGCTGGACAATGCCGACGACCGCGCGCTCTGGTCCCAGGTCTGGACAGAGGTGAAAGCGACTTGACTGCGCGTGCCAGCGGGTTCTGGTCACGCTTCCTCGTGCCGGGCGGGCTCTGGCTGGTCCTTCTCTTCGTAGTGCCGCTCTCGCTGGTCCTGGCGCTGTCGTTCGGGTTCACCGACGATCTCGGCCGAGCGGTCTACTCGTTTGAGCTGGACAACTACGCGGACGCCTTCGACCCGCTCTACATCCCGGTGCTTCTGCGATCCGTCGGCTTCGCGCTCGCGACGGTCGTCTTGTGCCTCGCCCTGGGCTATCCGATTGCCTATTACATCGCCCGGTACGGGGGCTCGAAGAAGCACATCCTGATCGCGCTGTTGGTGATCCCATTCTTCGTCAACTACCTCGTGCGTACCTACGCGTGGGTGGCGCTGCTCGCCGACGAAGGCCTCATCAATTCGGCGCTCAACTCGCTCAGCATCTCAGAGACGGGCCTCCAGTTGATCAACACGCCTTACGCGGTGATCGGCGGCCTCGTCTACGGCTACCTCGTGTTCATGATCCTGCCGATCTACGCCTCGCTCGAGCGCATGGACCCGTCGCTGATTGAGGCGGGAAAGGACCTCTTCGGCCGTCCGTTCCAGACCTTCATCCACGTGACGCTGCCGCAGACGAAGCAGGGGATCCTTGCCGGCTGTGTCCTGGTCTTCCTTCCCGCCGTCGGCGACTTCGTCTCGGCCCAGCTCCTTGGCGGGCCAGACACCTACATGGTCGGCAACCTGATCCAAGACCAGTTCTTCACCGCGAACAACTGGCCGTTCGGCTCAGCGCTGACCGTGGTGATGATGATCTTCCTCGCGTTCTGGATGGTGGGCTATCTGCGCTCGGCCGCCCGCGAAGCGCGCGACCCGGTGGGTGCCTAAGAACATGGCTTTCGATCGCCCCAGATTCCTGCGCGTCTACTCGGTCTTTGTCTACGCGTTCCTCTTCCTGCCGATCGCGGTAGTCGTCCTCTTCTCTTTCAACTCGGTCAAGTCGCTCCAGTCCTTCCAGGGCTTCTCGCTCCAGTGGTACGAGGAGTTCCTGAACGACTCGACCCTTCGCGAGTCCCTCTTCGTATCGCTCGAGATAGCGCTGATCACGATGGTCGTCGCGACGCTCCTGGGCACGGCGCTCGCGATTGGCCTCGTCCGGGCCCGAACCCGCTGGAGCCCCGCGGCCAATGTCCTGATGCTGATCCCGCTGGTGACTCCCGAGATCGTCGCGGGCATCTCCGCGCTCATCATCTTCAGCCAGCTGGGCATCCAGCTCTCGTTCTGGACGATCGTGATCGCGCACATCACGTTCTCGATCTCCTACGTGACGATCGTGGTGCGCGGGCGCCTCGCCTCGATGGGCGATGAGGTCGAGCAGGCCGCGATGGACCTGGGCGCGACCCGCTTCGGTGCGGTTCGGCTGGTGCTCATTCCCGAGCTCTGGCCTGCCGTTGTGGCGGCCGGGCTCCTCGTCTTCGCGCTCTCGTTCGACGACTTCGTGATCTCGTTCTTCACCACGGGCGAGGACGTCCAGCCGCTGCCCGTGCGCATCTGGTCGGCGATCCGCTTTGGCGTCTCGCCGACCATCAACGCGATCGGGACGCTCATGATGGTCGTCTCGATTACAGCTGTCATCGCCGCCGTCCTGATCCCGAGGTTCTTCGGGCGCAAGGAGAGCGGCATCAAGGTGCTGACCGGACAGGAGAGTGGATAGGTGTCTGACGCGATCACGATCGAGGGTGTGACGAAGCGGTTTGGTGACTTCACCGCGGTCGACAGCATCGACCTGGCGATCCCGAAGGGCGAGTTCTTCAGCCTCCTCGGGCCGTCGGGGTGCGGCAAGACGACGACGCTGCGGATGCTCGCGGGCTTCGAGGTGCCCACCGAGGGTCACATCATGCTCGAGGGCGAGCCGGTCCAGGACGTGCCGCCGTATGAGCGGAACGTGAACATGGTCTTCCAGAGCTATGCGCTCTTCGGCCACCTGGACGTTGCCGGGAACGTCGCCTTCGGCCTCAAGCGAAAGAAACGCCCGAAGGAAGAGATCGAGCAGCGCGTAGCCGATGCGCTGGAACTGGTCGGACTGGCCGACCGGGCGCACGACCGGCCCAACAAGCTCTCAGGTGGACAGCGCCAGCGCGTTGCCCTGGCCCGGGCGCTCGTGAACCGCCCGGCCGTCTTGCTCCTGGACGAGCCGCTCGGCGCTCTCGACCTGAAGCTCCGCCGCCAGATGCAGGTCGAGCTCAAGCAGATCCAGCGCGAGGTGGGGATCACGTTCGTCTACGTGACCCACGACCAGGAGGAGGCGCTTTCGATGTCCGACCGCATCGCGGTCATGTCGGGGGGGAAGATCGCGCAGTGCGGGCCGCCCGAGGACATCTACGAGCACCCGACCGGCGAGTTCGTTGCGGGCTTCATCGGCATATCGAACCTGATCGAGGGCCAGGTGACGGGCGACGGTGAGGTCAAGATCGCGACGGGCCAGACGATCCCGGCGCCGGTGCCCGCCGGATGCGGGGCCGGCGACACCGTTCAGATCTCGGTCCGGCCGGAGAAGATCGCGGTCGACGACGAGATCGAGGAAGGCATGGTGAGCATCGAGGGGACGATCGAAGGTCGTGTCTACCTCGGCGTTTCGACCCAGATCACCGTCGGACTCGGCAACGGCTCACGGCTCGTTGCGCTCGAACAGGCCACCTATCGCGCCTCGGCCGATGATCGGTGGGAGCCGGGGATGACCATCAAGCTCGGCTGGCACGCAGAGAACTCGATCGTCCTGCGCTGAGGGGTCAGACCCCTCACAATTTCCTCACACGCCCTACGTTCCGTGGTGAACGGCCTCGATGTTATTCCCGTCGGGGTCGAGGACGTAGGCGGCGTAGTACCCCGCGTGGTACTCGGGCCGCTCGCCCGGACCGCCGTTGTCGCGGTAGCCGGCCGCGAGCGCGGCCTCGTGGAAGCGGTGGACGTCTTCGCGCTCCGGAACGGGGAACGCCAGGTGGAGGTTTTCGGTCGGCGGGCGGCCGTCGGCCAGGAGCGAGAACGTGCCCCAGGCGCCGCGGAACGGGTGGCGCTCACCTGAGGGGGTGCCTCCGCGGATTCCCATGAACCGTGCGATCGAGGTGTAGAAGGCGCCGGCCGCCTCAAGATCAGAGACGCCGATCCACAAGTGGTCAATGTTGCCGCGCCGCAGGTCGCCGTGGTGGACGGCCTCGGCGCTGTTCCCGTCAGGATCGAGCAGGAACGAGCCGTAGTAATCGTCGCCGTATTCGGTGCGCGGCCCAGGCTCGCCGTCGCTTTCGTACCCGGCGGCGATTCCGACACGCCAGAACTCGTCCACGTGCTCGCGCGACGGCGAGACGAATCCGACGTGGAGATTGCGCGTGACCGGCCTCTCCTCGGAGGCCTGGCCGGTGGCGAAGTCGTCCCATTCGGAGTACTTGTCGCCCCGGTGCGTCTGCTCGATGCCGATCGACTCGAGCACCGTGTGGTAGAAGCGATCGGTCGCCTCGCGGTCGGACGCCCAGATCCCGACGTGGTCGTACATCAGAGCCGAAGCATCCAGTGGTTACAAAGGAATGGCTCGCCCTTGTAGGTGACCAGTTGGTCTTCCAGGAGCTCGAACCCCGCTCGCGCACAAAGGGCGTTTGAAGGGAGATTCGAGGCGCCTGGATACGCGTGGACGACCGGGAAGCGCCCCTCGGCGCGAGCGCGGTCGAGGAGCATCGCAAGCGAACGCGTTGCGATGCCTTCGCCTTGGCGATCAGGGACGACCATCCAGCCCACCTCGTGCTCTTCACGGCCCTCGATCTCGTGCGGCCAGATGCCGATCGTGCCCACCGGCTCGGACTCGTCTTCGATCACGAACCACCAGTCACCGCTCGTCACGGTCCGAAGGCGGCGAGCGTGAATCTCTGGGATGCCTTCAGGCGCGACGACCCCGCCAAGCTCGGCCATCACGACTGGATCGGTCTCCAGGCGCTCGGTGAACCAAGCGTCGGCGTCCGTGTAGTCGCGTAGCTCCACTAGCCCGCGCGGGCGGCGATGGCGCGCGCGAGCCGCCCGGCGCCCTCCGGGAACTCGTTGAAGTAGAGGTTCGGCTCGACGGCCTCCAGCTCGAGCAAGACCGGCGCGCCGTCGGCGTCGCGAAGCATGTCCACGCGGGCGTAAAGCGGCAGGTACTCAAAGCGCTCAGTGATGTGGCGGACGATGCGCTCGGCCAGCTCGAGCTCGTCCGGCTCATATGTCCCGGCGAGGACAAGCTCGGGGTCGTACATCGCCTCGGCGACCTTCAGGTCGGTCGAGCGCACCGGCGCGACCTCGTCGGGGCGGAGGACCGAGCTCTTGCGAAGTGAGTGGGTGAATTCACCGTCGATGAAGACGAGCGCCGTCTCGCCCAGCTCGTCGACCGACGCCAGGAAAGGCTGGACCATCGCGGTCCGGCCGCTGCCGTGAATCGTCTCGATGAGCGCTTGCGCTTCGTCGTGTCGTGACGGACCGAACCGCCCCGTGTCGCGGGCGCCGGCCGAGACGGAGGGCTTGACGATCACCTCGCGCTCATCGCCGGCCCACTCCTCACCCGGCTCGAGAAAGGCCGTCTCGACCACCGGGAGCCCGGCCTCGGCCAGGTCGGCGACGTACGCCTTGTCGGAGTTCCAGCTCAAAAGGCCGGCGGAGTTGTGAAGGTTCGGTCCGGCGGCCTCCGCCCATGCCACGAACTCCTCGCGGCGGTAGCTGTAGTCCCAGGGCGAGCGGACGGCGACGGCGTCGAAGCCGGCCCACTCGATTTCCGCGTCCCAGGGCTCGTAGGTGATGTCGGCGCCGAGCGCGCGAAGCTCGTCCATCACGAGCTGATCGTCCGTGAACTGGTCAGGCATGACCCGGCAAGTCGCAACAGCGATATTCACCCGCGGGAGGCTAGAGGCTGCCGTGATGTCAGGCACCTAGCGGTTTGCTCTCGTCGCGCGCCTAGACTCGGCACGAATGGTCCTCACGGCGTCGATCGTCGGCCTCTTCATCCTGCCGAGCCCCTGGAACGTGATCCTGTTCGGCCTCGCGGTGTTCTTCGAGATCGGCGAGATCTACCTGTGGATGCGGTTTCTGGAGCGCTACCGAGTGCGTGGCGGGGCGGAAGGGATGCTCGGCGAGCGAGCGACAGTGATCCAGGCTTGTGACCCAGAGGGTCTCGTCCGGGTTCGAGGCGAGGTGTGGAAGGCGCGCGCGGACGGCGACGCCCTCAGCGAGGGGGAGCGAGCGACGGTGCTCTCGGTGGACGGCCTCACGGTCACGGTGAGCGGCGAAAGCCGTTAACAGGCATTGCCATGGTGGCCGCCACGCCGCGCTAGTCCTGGTCTGAGCCGGTTGACGGCGTGAAAGTCTTGCCGCCGCCGGAGAGCGCTCGGCGCACGACCGAGGGCATAACGACTCTCGAAGCCGCCGCCAGCGCATAGGCGCGCGGCACGTAGCGCTCGGCCTTGCCGCCGGGGCCTGCGTCCATGATCGCGTCGGCGACCTTCTCGGGGGTCGAGACGATCCAGCGGGTGTGAGGCTTGTCGACGAGCTCCTTCTGTGGGAAGCCCTCGGTCGCGACGAAGCCGGGAAGGACCATGCCGACGTGCACGCCGTGCTCGCGCTCCTCCAGGTGGAGCGCGTCGGTCCAGCCCGCGAGCGCGAACTTCGAGGCCGAGTAGGCGCCGGAGTTGGCGCGCGAGACGCGGCCTGCCGTCGAGGCGACGTTCACGATCGAGCTCGGCGCCGAGTGGCGGAGGATGGGGAGGAGGGCCTCGGTCAGCTTTGCGACCGAGTCGAAGTTCAGCTTCATGTGGCGCTCCAGGTTCTCCCAGCCCGTGTCGCCGAACGTCCCGCGCCAGGCGGCGCCCGCGTTGTTCACCAGGAGGTCGAGCCGCCCGAACTCGGACTCGACCTGCTCGGCGACCTTCGCCGGCGCGTCGTCCTCGGTCAGATCGACCGCGATGACAGTGGCGCCGCCGATCTCGGCCGCGATCGCGTCCAGGTTGGCCTGCCGGCGCGCGACGAGGATCAATTTCGCCCCGGGCTCGCGAGCGATCCGCTTCGCGGTCGCCTCGCCGATGCCGCTCGAAGCTCCTGTCACCAGTGCGATCACGCTGGGCACGGTACCGATTGGCACTGGTAAATTCCGATGCGCAGGGCGCTTAGCTCAGTTGGGAGAGCGCCGCCTCGACAAGGCGGAGGTCACTGGTTCGAGCCCAGTAGTGCCCATCTAGACGACTCTCTTGAATCCGGGGCCTTCAACTCAGCCGCCTGAGGCCGCGTGTGACATTTGGCGGCCGCTCAGCGAACGCGGAGGCATACACGAGCTCGCTCGCACTTAGGTGCTTTTCGTCCCAAGCACCTTCGAACCAACGTCCCGATTCACCCCGTATGGGGCTCACCGTGGGACGTTCGTGGTGGCGCACGGCGACGAACGTCCCGATACACCCCTCACAGGGGCTCAGCGTGGGACGTTCGCTTGAAGGGGGTGGCCCATGTGCGTTCCATGCGAAGCACACGTTTCCCGGCGGTACCTTGGCTTCGTGACTTCGATCCGTCATGCCACTCCCGATGACGCCGCCGCCGTGGCGCGGTTACTCCACGACTTCAACTCGGAGTACGACGACTTCACGCCGGGTGTCGAGGTGCTGGCGCAGAACGCGCGGGACATGCTGGTCGAAGGCGACATGGTCGTCCTGCTTGCCGGCGATGGCCCAGACGGGTTCGCCGAGCTTCGGTTTCGCAAGTCGGTCTGGACGGCGAAGCTCGATTGCTACTTGGAGGAGCTTTATGTGGTGCCGGAACTACGCGGCCAAGGAATCGGCCGGGAGATCCTGCGGGAGGCGATGGCCACAGCGCGTGCGCTGGGCGCTACCCACATGGATCTGGGGACGAGCGAAAGCGACGAGGCGGCGCGTGCCCTTTACGAGAGCGAGGGCTTCGATTGCCACGAGGGCAAAAGCTCCGGGGCCGCTTGCGCTCTATTACGAGCGCGAACTTTAGGCGCTTGGATCGACCTCTTTGGGGGTAAGGATGGGCTACGTCCCGTCCCATCCCATCCAAGGAAGGAGAACACATGTACATCGGACTCGGAGCGCTGCTCCTCATCATCATCATCGTCATTCTCGTCACCTAGAACCCGAAATCAGCCACGAATTGAGGAGGCTCAGATGTATATCGGTCTTGGAACCCTGCTCCTGATCATCATCATCATCATTCTCGTCACGTAACCAGGTACGCACGTCGCGTACCGCCGCCGCGCCCGGTGCCGGGACCTCACGGCGCGCGGCTGTAGGCTCGCCGCCCGATGCTCGGCACCTACGTTTCGCTGGCACTCATCCTGGGGGCTTCGTTCGTCGTCGGTCAGGCGGTGTTCTGCGCCTGCGGCCATCGTGAGCGCTCGCCCCTCGCCCCGGCCGTTGGCCTGGGGCTTCTGTGCGCGGTCGCGTGGCTCGCCGCGGACCTAGGCCTCGTCGGCCTGGGCTGGTCTCGGAGCCGCGGCCGTGCTCACCATCGTCGGCGTCACACTGCTTCTCTTCGAGCGCACAACCGGCTCGTACGACGACGCCCTGCCCGCCGCCGTCGGCGCGGTCGCCCTGGGGTCGCTGCCGTTCCTGATCGAGATGCGCTTCGGGATCCTGGGGACCTCGCTCAACCCCGACATGTCGCAGCATCTATTTGCGACCGACCGGATCGCGAACGGGGGAGAGGAGCGGCTCATCGCCGAGGGCTACCCGCTGGGCCCGCACGCTCTGGTCGCGGGGCTGGCGAAACTCGGGATCTCCTTTGTGCACGGGTTTGGCGGGCTGATGCTGGCGACGGTGGTCGCTGCGACGCTCGCCCCGCTCGGTCTACTCAGAGACCTGGAGCGCGCCAGGCGCATCGGCGCCGCGCTCCTGGTTGGCATGGCCTACCTCGCCGCCTCGTACTTCATCCAAGGCGCCTTCAAGGAGACGATGCAGGCCCTGTTCCTGCTCGCGTTCGCCGCCGGCCTCGCCGAGCTGGCCGCGGGCGGGTCCGGGAGCGACTCTCGGTGGAGGCGCCTCAAAGGCGTTCCCCTCGCGGCGCTGGCGATCGGCTCGCTCTACGCCTACAGCTTCCCCGGGCTTACCTGGCTCGTAGGGACTCTCGGGGTGTTCGCGGTGGCCGAGGTCGTTCGCGCCCGGAGCCTCGGCGTGATCTGGAGCGCCCTGGTTCCCGACCCTGATCGCGGTTGCCGCCGTCGCAGTCGTCGCGGCCCCAGAGATCCCGCGCATGCTCGACTTCGCGAGCTTCGAGACCTTCGACCCCGACGGCGCCGGGCTCGGCAACCTCTTCAACCCGATCTCGCCGATCGAAGCGCTCGGAATCTGGCCGTCGGGTGACTTTCGTCTTGACCCGGGCGCCGGCTTCGCGCCGGCCTTCACCTTCTACGTCGGCGGAGCGATCGGAGCGCTGGCGCTCCTGCTGGGACTGTTGCGCGCGCTTCAGGTCGGCGAAACGGCTCTCGCCTCGGCGCTGGTCGCAGGCGGCGTCCTCTACGTCTTCGCGCTCGTCGCCGGGACTCCGTACCAAGAGGCGAAGGCGCTGGCGATTGTGGCTCCGGTCGCGATGTTGATCGCGGCCCGCGGGTGTCTTGAGGAAACGCCGCTTGTTCACACCCTCAGAAACGTCCCCTCCCGCATGCTCGCCGTGCCTGCCCTGACGCTCGCCTTCTTGGTGGGCGCCGCCGGCTCGAGCGCGCTCGCCCTCGTTAACGGCCCCGTCGGGCCGTCGAATTGGACCCCGGCGCTGCTGGAGTTCTCCGCCCAGATCCCTGACGACAAGTCGGTGCTCGCGGTGGTCGACGACGAGCTTGCCTCCCAGAACGGGATCGACCTCGTCACCTGGGAACTTCGCGGGCACGAGGTGTGCGTGATCTCGAACGAGGACGTCTCTGCCGGGGAGGTCTCGGACAAGGCGTTCGGCACTGTCGTGGTCATTGGCGAGCTCGACCAGCCGCTGCCAGTAGTCGGCCGGCTCTCCGAGCGCGACCGGGCGACGAGCGGCGGGCTCGACTACACGCTCTATCGCGCGAACCTCGCAGGCTCCGACCCGGGCTGCCCGTTCGTCGCCGACGGCGACCGCGCCGAGCCCGCCGACTAGCCGGAATAGCATCAGCGCGATGGCCGCGATCACTGTGAAGCTCCCCGACGGGACCCCGCTCGAGCTCTCCGAGGGAGCGACGGGCGCGGATGCCGCAGCCGCGATCGGCCCGGGGCTTGCCAAGGCTGCCCTGGCGATCAAGGTCGACGGCGAGCTCCGTGACCTCTCGGCCGCTCTCCCCGACAGTGCGGAGATCGCGATCCTGACCGACCGCGACCCGGAAGCCCTTGCCCTCATCCGCCATGACGCCGCGCACGTCCTGGCGACGGCCGTCGTCGAGCTCTGGCCCGGCACGAAGGTCTCGATCGGCCCCGCGATCGAAAACGGCTTCTACTACGACTTCGAGTTCCCTGACGACTTCCGGCCGTCGGTAGACGACCTGCCGAAGATCGAGGAGGCGATGGCCCGCCACATCTCGGCCGACGAGGAGTTCGAGCGGACGGAAGTGACGCCCGGCGAGGCGATGGAGCGCTTCGCCGCCGAAGACCAGCCCTTCAAGGTCGAGCTGATCGAGGACCTGGTGTCAGAGCAGGGCGTCGAGTCCGTCTCGCTGTATAAGAACGGGCCGTTCACGGACCTCTGCCTCGGTCCGCACGGCCCGACGACGAAGCGCATCAAGGCCTTCAAGCTCACCTCGGTCGCCGGCGCGTACTGGCGCGGCGACGAGAGCCGGGCGATGC
The DNA here is from genome assembly GCA_963786495.1 of uncultured bacterium. GTDB lineage: Bacteria > Actinomycetota > Thermoleophilia > Solirubrobacterales > 70-9 > JALZKA01. The sequence continues at coordinate 25,788 of CAWAZL010000006.1, forward strand.
TGAGCCGGATCTATGGCACGGCCTTCTTCAAGCAGGCCGACCTGGAAGAGCACGAGCGCCTCCTGGACGAAGCGCGCGAGCGTGATCACCGTCGCCTGGGTCGCGAGCTCGGCCTCTTCATGCTGCGGCCCGAGTCGCCCGGGATGCCCTTCTGGCTTCCGCAGGGAACCGTCCTTTTGCGCCTGATCCAGGCTGAGGTTGATGCGCAGCTCGCAAAACGCGGATACGACGAGATCAAGACGCCGCACATCATGGACGTCGAGCTCTGGCACAAGTCTGGCCACTACGACAACTACCGCGACAACATGTACTTCTCGGACGTGGACGACCGCCAGTTCGCGCTCAAGCCCATGAACTGCCCCGGCGCCTGCCTCGTCTTCGGCGCCGAGCGACGCTCGTACCGCGACCTGCCGTTGCGGATGGCCGAGTACGGCCACGTCTCGCGCCACGAGCGCGAAGGCGTGCTTCACGGGCTGCTTCGCGTGCGCGCCTTCACTCAAGACGACGCCCACGTCTACTGCACGCTCGACCAGGTCCGCGCCGAGGTGGACTCCATCTGCGAGTCCATCGACGAGCTCTACACCCGCTTCGGGTTTGAAGAGGTGCGGGTCGAGCTCTCGACCAAGCCCGAGAAGGCAATCGGCTCCGACGAGGACTGGGAAGCGGCCGAGAAGGCGCTGACCGAGGCGCTCGAGGGCCAGGGCCGCGAGTATGTGCTCAACCCAGGCGACGGGTCGTTCTACGGGCCCAAGATCGACTTTCACGTAACCGATGCGCTCGGCCGCTCATGGCAGCTCGGTACCTGCCAGCTCGACTTCCAGATGCCCGAGCGCTTCGAGCTCACCTACTGGGGCGAGGACAACTCCGAGCACCGGCCGGTGATGATCCATCGCGCGCTACTGGGTTCGATGGAGCGCTTCGCCGGGATCCTGATCGAGCACTACGCCGGGCGCTTCCCAGATTGGCTCGCGCCGGTCCAGGTGGGCGTCCTGCCCGTGGCCGACCGCCACAATGAGCAGGCCGCGGCGATCGTCGCCGAGTTGGTCGCGTTGGGTGTGCGCGCACGCATCGACGACCGCACCGAGTCGGTGGGCCGGAAGATCCGCGACGCCGAGCTCGCGAAGCTGCCCTACATGGTGATCCTGGGCGACCGCGAGGCGGAGTCCGGCGAGATCTCGGTCCGCTCGCACGAGGACGGCGATCTCGGCGCGATGACAGCCGAGACGCTTGCCCAGCGGCTGAATCCTTGACATTGCAGGATCGGCTCTATACTTCCGCGCAGATGGAGTTTCCCAACACCTCGCAGCGCCATTAACGACTTGACGCGCCGCAACAGCTTCATCTAGTGCCGGTCCCTCGCCGTTTCGACCGCCGGATGCCCGAAAGGGACCAGACGCGGATCAACGAACGCATTGGCGTTCGCGAAGTTCGTCTGGTCGACGAGGACGGCAAGCAGATTGGCGTCATCGACACCAAGAAGGCGCTCGAGATGGCGCAGGAGCGCGATCTCGACCTGGTCGAGGTCGCTCCCGAGTCCCGCCCGCCCGTTGCCCGTCTCCTCGATTACTCGAAGTACAAGTACGAGCAGGAGCAGAAGGCAAAGCAGGCCCGCAAGCACCAGCAGCAGATCAACGTGCGCGAGATCAAGCTCCGCCCGAAGATCGCGGACCACGACTACATGACGAAGAAGGGCCACGTCGAGCGCTTCCTCAAGCAGGGCGACAAGGTGAAGGTCACGATCATGTTCCGAGGCCGCGAGCAGGCGCACCCGGAGCGTGGCCGCAATCTCCTCGCCAGGCTGTTCGAAGACCTCGAGGGGCTGGGCGTGGTCGAGCAGAACCCACTTCAGGAGGGACGCAACATGCACATGCTGGTCGCGCCCTCCAAGGAGGCGCTCAAGGAGCGCGACAAGGCCAAGACCGGCGAGCAGCCGGCCGTGCCCGAGCCCGATGCCGCGGCCGACGCTGCGCCCGAGACCGCGCGGCGCCCGCTGCAGGTGAAGCACCGAGCGCGGGGTCTGGCTCCGACGCTGCCGAGGCAGAAGAGCCCGCCGCCGACAAGGTGCCTGACCCCTCAGAGGTCGAGGCCGAAGCTGAGCCTGAAGCCGAGTCGGAGGCCGAAGAGACCGCAGCCGAGCCCGAAGCCGCCACCGGCTGAGCCAGGGTGGAGGCGGGCGTCCCGCAGATCCCCGTCTTCGACCTGCGGGTCGAAGACGAGGAGATTGAGGCAGCCGCCGCGACGTTGCGGTCGGGTGCCCTGAGCGCCGGGCCGCAGACCGAGGCATTCGAGCGCGAGTTCGCCGAGCACCTGGGCTCGAAGCACGTTGTTGCCCTGTCGAGCTGTACGGCCGCGCTTCACTTGGCGTGCATGGCCGCTGGTGTCGGGCCCGGCGACGAGGTGATCGTGCCCTCACTCACCTTCGTCGCCACCGCGAACTCGGTTCGCTACTGCGGCGCCAAACCTGTCTTCTGCGACCTCGTGGGCGGACCGGGACGAGACCTCAACATCGACGTGAGTGAGGTCGAGGCGCACATCACCGAGCGCACCAAGGCCGTGATCCCCGTCCACTGGGCCGGCTATCCAGCTGAGATCGAATCCCTCGCAGAGCTGTGCGAGCGCCGCGGGTTGATACTCATCGAGGACGCCGCCCAGACCCCCTGGGCGCATGCCGGCGCGAAGCATCTGGGCACGTTCGGCCTGGCGGGGTGCTTTTCGTTCTTTCCGAACAAGGTCCTCGGGGTGGGGGAGGGTGGCGCGCTTTGCACCGATTCTGACGAGGTGGCGGAGCGGGTCCGTCGCCTTCGCGACAGCGGGCGCGACGAGAGCGGTGACGTGGTGGAGGCCGGCTACAACTACCGCTTCGACGACCTACGGGCCTCGATCATCCGCCCGCGCTTCGCGCGGCTTGAGGGGGAGGTGAAGAGGAGACGAGAGCTGATCGTGCGCTACCGCGAGCTCTTCGAGGGCGCCGAGGGGATCGAGGTCGCCTACCGCGACAACGACGTAACCCGCTCGTCCGGATATCTGATGGGAGTCCTCGTCGACCCGGGCAGCCGCCGGGCGGTCCGGGCCCGCCTACGTGACGAGCACGGAGTGCAGACATCCGTCTTTCCCGCCACTCACGAGCTCGGCGGGTACGTCCGTGAGTTCGGCGAGGTATCCCTGCCGAAGACCGAGGACGCAGCCGCGCGGCTGTTCACGATTCCTTTTTACACCCACATGGACGAGGAGCTGCAAGCGCGGGTGGCGGCGGCTGTGCGAGCTGCGGTCGCCACGGAGGCGTCCGAATGAGCTGGGACGTAGAGCTCTCCGCCACTTCGATAGCCGAGGACGACGTTGAGGCCGTGCTCACGACCCTTCGCTCGGGCTGGCTCACGATGGGGCCCAGGACGCTCGAGCTCGAGCAGGCGTTCTGCGATTACACGGGAGCCGAGCACGCTGTTGCGGTCGGTAGCGCGGCGGCCGGGCTCCATATCTCGTGCCTGGCCCTGGGGGTTGCGGCCGGCGGCGAGGTGATCGCGCCGGCACTCTCGAGCGCCGCAACGGCCAATGCCGGACGGGTCGCGGGCGGCGTGACCGTCCTCGCTGATTGCGTGTCGGTCACCGAGCCGCTGATGGACCCGGAACACGTCGAGCGTCTCGTCTCGCCAAACACCAAAGCGCTCATTGCCACGCACGCGTTCGGCTATCCCGCGGACACGGACGCGCTGAGCGAGATCGCAAAAGAGCGCGGCATCGCCCTGATCGAGGACTGTTCGCAGGCCGCGGGTGGACGGCTTCGTGACGCCTCGATCGCCGGCACGGCCGGGGCCTGTGGCTGCTTCTCCTTCTCGTCGGAGACCCTCCTCGGGGCAGGCGAGGGGGGAATCGTCGTCACGGACTCCGAAGAGCTCGCCGCCGAGCTCCGCAAGCTGCGCTCGCATGCGATGACCTCAGTTACCTGGGACCGCCACCGCGGCCACGCCGAGACGTACGACGTCACCGGCTTGGGCTTCAACTACAGGATCGACGAGCCGCGAGCGACGCTGGCGATGGCGCGGTTGGCGCGCCTGGACGACGCACTTGCGGAGCTGCGCCGCGTGGCGAATGTCTACCGCGAGCGGCTTGCGCCGGTCGACGGCGTCGAGCTTCCGTCCCTCGAAGAGTGGGTCGAGCTGAGCGGCCACTTCGCCTTTCCGGTGCTCGTCGCAGACCTTGAGACGCGAGACGCAGTGCGCGAGTCGATGCACGCCCAGCGTGTCCAGACCACGTTCTATCCCTCGCTGACACAGCTCTCGCTCGTACAAGCCAGAGCGGCCTGAGGACGAGCGCCCCGTCGCCGAGGAGATCGCTGACCGCCACTTCGCGCTGCCGCTTTCGCCCAGCCTGGACGACGCGAAGATCGACACGGTGGTGGGGGCACTCACATCCGCCCTCGCGGAGCGCTAGGGTGGCGGCGGCAAGGTAATCGAACCGGGGAGACGGCAAGGATGAAAAGGCTTACGTTCGCCGCATGCGCTATCGCAATGGGCTTGGGACTTACTGGATGCATTGCTCAGACAGGATTCCACTGGACAAACGCGCAGCCGAAGGCCGGCAAGACCACGAAGGGCATCGTCGATCTAAAGGGCAGCCGGGTCCGGATGGGGAGCCGAACAAGGCGTATTTCTACATCAGCCTCGTCGGCGAGGGCGACGGGGCCACGCCCAAGAGCTTCAAGTTCGATCCCGGCAACGTGCTGAACGCCAAGGGCAAGATGGTCGCCGACTCCGATGTCTCCGATTTCGCCGACAGCGAGTGCGGGCCCATAGCCGGTGACCTTTCCTATCGGACCGAGGCTCCGGTGAAAGCGAGTCCGGTTGACAAACTGTTCCAGGCGACGTTCAAGTTCAAAATGGGCGACGGGGGGTGGATTCGGCGGTTTCATCTCCTCCGGGCAGTGGTTTGACGACGGAGACGGCGAGGCTGAGGATCCAGGCGCGAGCGACGACACCTACGAGTGCAGTGGGGTGACCTCGACGGTTGTCAGCACGAAGGGCTTCGAGCTTTCTGGGCCCTGAATGGGAAAGCGGCTTTCGGCCATAGTGATCGCGCTTGTCGCTGCGCAGCTTCTTGGCGGGTGCTACGGGTTGCGCGAGTCCAACTGGACCAAGGACAAGGTCAAGCCCGGCAAGTCGACGACCTTTCAGGCGCATCTGCTCGGCGGCGGCGCCGCGGACCCCACCCATTTCTTCATCTTGCCGCGGCTCGAAAGCGACGACGTCTCGATCCGTAAGCCGATCTTCGACACGAAGGAGAAGCTGGGGCCGGCCAAGAATCTCGTCGAGGACGCGGTGCTGGGCCAGGTCGCGGTGAACACCGGCGAAGGATGCGACGCAGGCGCCTCGAGCTTGTCTGGGCAGCCCCGGGCGTACAAGACGGCCAATCCGGTCACCTCCGCTGATGGCAAGTTCGTGGATGCGACGTTCAAGGCGAAGGTTGCGGGCGGAGCGACAGACGCCGAGGTCGGCGGGGTCGTCCTCGTCGGCTACTGGGATGACGACGGCGACGGGATCCCCGAGGGCACCAACGACGACGCAATCAACTGCACCGGTTTTACGTCCACTGCGTTTTTGATCAAGTAGTCAAGGAGGACTGGAGATGAAGAATGGGAGTGACATGAAGAAGAAGCTGATCGTTTGCGTTGGGGCGTTGATCGCCGCACAGGTCCTGAGCGGGTGCTACTTCCTGCGCGAGCTCAACTGGAGCAAGGACATCGTTCCCAAGGGTGAGAACACGACGGCGACGATCGGGCTGCAGCCGTCCGGCGCCGACGATGACACCCACTTCTTCATTGTCTTTGTCGGCAAGGGCGCCGGGTTCACGCCTAAGGCTCCCGTTTTCGACGCGGCGAACGAGCACGGCCTCAAGGAGAAGCTGGTCCCTGACAGCGCGATTGGCGATTTCCTGGATGAGAACTGCCAGACCTTTGCCCCGTCGGGTGCGCGCAGGGGCCCGCCAGGGCTGGGGGCTTGGAGGACAGAGGATGTGGTGCCTTCGGACAAGGAGAACAAGCTCGTCGACGCCAAGCTCAAGATCAAGCGTGATTCCCCGAACGGAGGAGGGGGTTTCGGCGGCCTCATCCTCACCGGCGAGTGGGTGGACGACGGCGACGGCAACGTTGAAGACCCGGATGCGTCGGATGACGTCATCTCCTGTACGGGTGAGGCGACCACGTCCTTCCTCCTCAAGGGGAGCAATCCGTAGGGCGACTGATCGCGGCTCTGCTTCAATAGTCCGTTCGCCATGCCGAAGATGAAGTCCCACTCGGGCGCCAAGAAGCGCTTTCGCAAAACCGCCAGCGGCAAGCTGCGCGGCCGGCGCGCCTACTCCAGCCACATCCTGGAGAAGAAGTCACCAAAGCGCAAGCGCCGCATGGCCAAGCCCACCGACGTCGCTCCGGCCGATAAAGAGCGCGTGAACCGCCTGCTGGCGAAGAGGAAGTAGCGGCATGCCTCGCGCAACGAACGCAGTCGCACGAAAGCGACGCAAGAAGAAGACTCTCGACCAGGCCAAGGGTTATTACGGCCGTAAGCACTCGAGCTACCGCTTCGCAAACGAGCAGGTCATGCGCTCGGGGAACTACGCGTTCCGTGACCGCCGCCGCCGCAAGCGCGATTTCCGCCGCCTGTGGATCGTTCGCATCAACGCAGCCGCCCGCCAGGAGGGCATGAGCTACTCCGAGCTGATGCACGGCCTGAAGCTGGCCGAGGTCGAGGTCAACCGCAAGATGCTCGCCGACCTCGCCGTGCGCGACCCCGAGGCATTCCGACGTTTTACCGAGCTAGCCCGGGAGGCCGCGGCGGCCTGAGCAAACCCTCGACCGCCGATCAGGATCCACCCGGGCGCCCCAGAGGCGCCCTTTTTGTTGGGATAGGACGAGATCAATGACTTTCATCACGAGCAGAGACAACGAAAAGCTGAAGCTGGTGCGAAAGCTCGCCGACCGAAAGCATCGTGAGCGCGAGGGCCTGTTCGTGACCGAGGGGGAGGACTTGCTCGAGGCGGGCCGCGCGGCTGGGCATGAGCCGGTGCTTGTCCTCAGCCGTACGGAAACGGGCATTAAAGGGGAAGAAGTCGAAGCCGAGCTCCTGGACGCGGTCTCGACCCTCGGCTCCGGCACGCGCGTGATCGCCATATGGCCTCTCCCAAGCCGCACCGACGAGGGCAATCGTCCGGGAGTACCCCCTATGGGGGGTAGTGACGGACGTTTGCCCGGGGAGGGGGCGCGTTTGCGTGTATCTCCACGGCGTCGGCGACCCCGGGAACGTGGGGAGCATCGTTCGCAGCGCGGGGGCGCTCGCTGACGCCTGGGTCGCGCTTGGGCCCGAATGCGCCGACCCCTATGGGCCCAAGGCCGTCCGTGCCTCCATGGGCGCCATTTTCACGACCCACATCAGCCGCTGCGACCTCGAGGAGACCCCCACACCCCGCGTCTCCCTGGTTGCCCACGGAGGCGCACCGGAGCTGGCCCCGGATGCACGAACGCTCTGCCTAGGCTCGGAGCGCGACGGTCTTCCCAGCGAAGTCATCGACGCGACCGACGCAACGTGGACCATCCCGATGCGCCCCGACGCCGTCGAGTCCTTGGGCGTTGCGGCCGCGGCGGCGATCGCTTTGAGCCGGATAGGGTCGAGAGTCGGCGATAGATGACCATGAGCGCAGTCGATCGAATCGAAGAGCTACGGGCCGAGGGGGCCGCCGCGATTGCCGCGGCGCCCGACTCCGCCGCGCTCGAGGAGCTCCGCGTCCGCTTCCTTGGCCGGAAGTCCGAACTGACCTCGATCCTGCGCGGTATCGCTGACCTGCCGGCCGAGGAGAAGGGCCCCGTGGGCGCAGGCGCAAACAGCGCCCGAAAGGAGCTGGAGGGCGCGCTCGAGTCCCGGAAGGCAGCGCTGGAGTCGGGCGAGCTCGACGAGCGCCTCGCCTCCGACGCAATCGACGTAACGCTGCCCGGAACTCCGCCCGTGCGCGTGGGCCACCTTCATCCGATCACCCGTACCCGCCGCGAGATCGAGGACATCTTCGTTGCCCTCGGCTACCGCGTCATGGACGGCCCCGAGATCGAGCACGACTTCTACAACTTCACCGCTCTCAACCATCCGCCTGGCCATCCCGCGCGGATGGTGCAGGACACCTTCTACGTCGACCCCGCGTCGCTCGCGGACGGTGTCGTCGGCAAGGACGGCCTGCCGCCCGGCCCACGCGACGTCCTGCTTCGCACCCACACCTCGCCCAACCAGGTGCGCGCCATGGAGTCGAACGAGCCGCCGCTCTTCGTGATCGTCCCCGGCACCGTGTATCGCCGCGACACGATGGACGCGACTCACCTGCCGATGTTCTCGCAGGTCGAGGGACTCGCGGTCGCCGAGGACATCACGCTGGCTGACCTCGCGGGCACTCTTCAGGAGGTCGCGCGGGCGCTCTTCGGCGACACGCGCGAGACCCGCCTCAAGCCCGACTTCTTCCCCTTCACGGAGCCAAGCGTGCAGGTGGACGTCTCCTGCTTTCGCTGCGGCGGCTCAGGCGCGCTGCCCAGCGGCGAGCGCGACGGCGTCTGCAAGGGCACCGGCTGGATCGAGATCCTGGGCGCCGGCATGGTCGACCCGAACGTGTTCGGCTTCGTCGAGGAGCACGGCTACGACCCCGAGAAGGTCCAGGGCTTCGCCTTCGGCATGGGGATCGAGCGGATCGCCTTCCTCAAGCACGGCATCCCCGACCTGCGCATGTTCTACGAGAACGACGCCACGCTTCCTGGGGCAGTTCGCATCGAAGGTCCCTTACCTCGTGGCTCAAGGAGTACTGCGACCCGGGCATCCCGGCCGAAGAGCTCGCCGACTTGCTGTCGATGCGCGCGGTCGAGGTCGAGCGCGTCTCCACGGTCGGCCCACCATCGGCCGACGGTTTCGTCGTCGGCTACGTCGTCTCGGCCGAGCAGCACCCGAACGCCGACCGCCTGAGCGTCTGCGTCGTCAACGACGGCGAGGGAGAGCGGACGATCGTGTGCGGCGCGCCCAATGTCGCCACGGGCCAGACGGTCGCCGTGGCGCTTCCCGGGGCCGTAATGCCGGATGGCCAGAAGCTGGGCAAGGCGAAACTCCGCGGGATCGAGTCGGCCGGGATGATCCTGGCCGAGGACGAGCTTGAGCTCGGCTCCGACCACGACGGGATCATGGTCCTGGCGACGGGCGATGGCGCGCCGGCGCCCGGGACCTCGCTCGCCGAGGTCCTGCCGATCGCCGAGGAGGTGCTGGAGCTAGACCTCAACCCGAACCGCTCGGACTGCCTGGGCCTCTACGGCGTCGCACGCGAGGTCCACGCGATCACGGGCGCTGATCTCGCTCCGCCGCCGTGGGAAGAGGACTACGAGGCGACCGGGGCGGGCTCTGTCGAAGACCTGGCCAAGGTCACCGTCGAGGTGCCCGAGCTCTGCCCGCGGTTCACGGCGCGCGCCTTCGAGGGCGTCCAGATTGGGCCGTCGCCGCTCTGGCTACGCGCCCGCCTGATCGCTGCGGGCCAGCGGCCGATTTCGAACATCGTCGACGTCACGAACTACGTGATGCTCCTCACGGGGCAGCCGCTCCACTCATACGACCTCGACCGGGTCGCGGGCGGCGTCCTGGCCGTGCGCGCAGCCGCCGACGGCGAGAAGATCACAACTCTCGACGGCAACGAGCGGGTCCTCGACTCCGAGATGGTCCTGATCTGCGACGAGGCCGGGCCGTCAGGGGGCGTCGCAGGCGTCATGGGCGGCCGCGACTCCGAGGTCTCCGACTCCACGACCCGCGTCTTGTTGGAGGCTGCGACCTGGAACGGCCCGAACATTCTGCGGACCTCGAGCGAACTGGGCCTGCGCTCCGAGGCGTCCGCCCGTTTCGAAAAGCAGCTTCACCCTGAGTTGGGGATGCGAGCGCAGCGTGTCGCATCCAGGCTGATCTGCGAGAACTCGGGCGCGACGCTCGTGCCCGGAACCATCGACGTGGCGACCGAGCCGCCGGCACCTCACGTGATCGCGCTCCGCTCGGAGCGCACCCAGGCGATCCTGGGGATTCCGATCGCAACGGACGAGGCGCAGGAGAACCTGACACGGCTGGGCTTTGCGGTCGAGCGCGAAGGCGATGACCTGCGTGCCGAGATCACGCCCGAGCGCCATTACGACGTCACGCGCGAGATCGACCTGATCGAGGAGGTCGGACGCCTCCACGGCCTGGACCAGCTTCCGCGCACGCTTCCTGCACATGGTGAGCGTGGCGGGCTCACCCGCGGCCAGACCCTGCGCCGCCGCCTCGAGGACGCGTTGCGGGACTTTGGCTTCGACCAGGCCATCTCCTGGGGCCTGATCGCGCCCGCAGCCCTCGACCAGCTGCGCCTCGACGCCGGCGATGCGCGTCGCAATGCGGTGCGGGTCTCCAATCCCCTCTCCGAGGAGCTCTCGGTAATGCGGACCACGCTCCTCAGCGGCCTCCTCGACGCCGCGCGCAGGAACCTGGCGCACGGCATGGACCGGACGGACCTCTTCGAGTCGGGCCGGGCGTACTTCGCCGATCCTCCTCCCGCGGACGGTTCGATCGAGGCCGGCGCGTTCCCGGGCGATTTGCCCGCGCCCGATCGCGAGCCCCACCGCCTGGCCGCGATCACCGTCGGGCCGTTGAGCCCGCCCGCCTGGCGTGGCGACCCGCCCGCCGACGACTTCTTCGTCCTCAAGGGCGTGATCGAGGTCCTCGCGCGCGGCCTCGGCGCCGAGCCGGAGTTCGCCCCTGTTTCTGAGCCGTTTCTCCATCCCGCCCGGGCGGCCTCGGTGTCCTTTGGCGGCGTCCAGGCAGGCTGGCTTGGAGAGCTCCATCCGGCGGTCGCCGCCGAGTGGGATCTTCCCTCGGGCGTGGCGTTCGAGTTCGACGTCGCTCCGCTTCTCGATGCCGCGAGCAGCGGGGACGAGGTCTACGAGGACCTCCTCACCCACCCGGCTCTCCTCCAGGACCTCGCGGTGGTCGTGCCCGACGACGTTCCGGCCGAGCGAGTTCGCGAGACGGTGCTGAGCGCCGGCGGCGAACTCCTTCGCAGCGCCGAGATCTTCGATCTCTACCGCGGCGACCAAGTCGGCGAAGGGAAGAAGAGCCTTGCCCTTCGCCTCGAGTTCCGCGCCCAAGAACGGACCCTCACCGACGAGGAGGTTGCTCCCGTCCGTAGCGCGATCAGCGACTCCCTGGAGGGCATCGGGGGGTCGCTTCGTGGCTAAGGATGGTCTCCGGCCCTCCCCTTCGGGGGGCCGGCCCAATAAGCCAAGGGTCCTCATCGCCGGCGCCAGCGGGTTTGCGGGCGCCCTCGCGGCCCGGATCGTCCACCGCCATCCGGGACTCGAACTGGCGCGCATCACCGCGCGGGGCGACATCGGCGCCCGGCTCGACTCGATCTACCCGCGCCATCGCGTGCCGCTGGCGCTGGAAGAGCTCGACCACGACGACCTCGCGGGCTACGACGCAGCGATCGTCGCGTACCCGCACGGAGCGGCGGCGCCTGTCGTTGCGGCCCTGCGTGCCCAAGGCGTGCCCGTCGTCGACCTCTCGGCCGACTTTCGCATCCGTGACCTGGCCACTTACGGCGAGTGGTATGGCGACCACGGCGCGCCCGAGCTGGTCGACGAGGCGGCGTACGGCTTGACCGAGCTGAATCGCGCGGCCGTCGCAGATGCGGGCGTGGTTGCGAACCCCGGTTGCTACCCGACAGCGACGCTCCTTGCCCTGGCGCCCCTCGCACGGGCAGGGGTCTTGAAAAGCGCCGTCGTCGACGCAAAGTCGGGCGTCTCCGGCGCGGGAAAGGGGGGAGGCGACTTCACCGAGGTCTCCGAGAATGTCAAGCCCTACGGGGTGGACGGCCATCGTCACTTGCCCGAGATCGAGCAGGAGCTCCACGCGATGGGCGCGACCGGCCCGCTCACGTTCATCCCGCACCTGCTTCCCCTCGACCAAGGCCTGCTGGCCAGCTGCTACATCGAGCTCTCCCGGCCCCTTGACGCCGAGGAGCTCCGCGGCCTTTACGAGGACCTATACGGCTCCGAGAGGTTCGTCGAAATCGTCGCCGACCCGCCGGGCGTGGCCGACGTGTTCGAGTCCAACTTCTGCCGCATCAACCCGCGCCTGGAGTGGGGCGGTGAGCGGGCCATCGTCTTTGCGGCGATCGACAACCTGTGGAAGGGCGCCGCGGGGCAGGCCGTCCAGAACCTGAACCTGATGCTGGGCCTCGACGAAGCACAGGGGCTCGCGTGACCAGCTTCTTCGACAAGCGCTGGGTGGGCTTGCCGCGGGGCGCCGAGGAGCTCGATCCGTCCGTGCTGGCGCCGGGGTTCAGGGCGGGCGCGACCAATTGCGGCCTCAAGGACGGCGGCGAGACCGATGTCGCCGTGATGGTCTGCGATTCCGCGGAGGTCTACTCGTCCGTGCTCCTGACCCGGAACGCCGCGGCGGCCGCGCCGATCCGGGTTTGCCGCGACAACGTCGATCAGGGCGGTGTTCGCGCGATCGCTGTCAATTCAGGAAATGCAAACGCTGCGACCGGTGATCAGGGACTGAAAGACGCGCTGAAGATGCAGTCGGTCACGGCGGACGCGCTCGGCCTCGAGGACCGCGAGGTCGTGGTCGCGGAGACAGGCGTCATCGGTGTACCGCTCGAGATCGATCGTGTCACAGAGGGCCTGCGCAAGGCTGCCGGCAGCCTTGCCAGAGACCGCGCCACGGGTTTCACCCGCGCGATCATGACCACCGACCGGGCACCGAAGAACCTGAGCGTGAAGGCGGGCGGCGTGACCATCTCCGCCCAGGCGAAGGGAGCCGGGATGATCCAGCCGGGCTTCGCCACCATGCTCTGCTTCGTGCAAACCGATGCGCAGATTCCCGACCTTGATGCGACTCTTCGGCATGCCACCGATCGCTCGTTCGAGCGGATCACGGTCGACGGTCAGATGTCGACCAACGACACGATCGTCCTCCAGGCAACCGGCGAGACCGAGACGCCCATGCCAACGGGCCTGCTCGACTCTGTCCTTCTCGCGCTTGCCCTCGAGGTCGTGGCCGACGGCGAAGGCGCCGAGCGGATCGCCCGCGCGTACGTGACGGAGGCCCGCGACGCCGAAGAGGCTGAGAGGGTCGCCCGTGCGATCGCCAACTCGCCCCTGGTGAAGACCGCTCTGACCGGCCGTGACGCCAACTGGGGCCGCATCGCGCAGGCCGCGGGCATGGCGCTCGCAGGGGAGGAGATGCCCGAGCCAGGCCCGCACTCGATCTCCTATGAGGAGCTCGGTGGCGACACCGACGAAGCCGAGATCGGCATCGTCTTGGGCCGCGGCGACGCCAGCGCCCACGTCTACTTCTCAGACCTCACCCACGAGTACATCCAGATCAACGCTGAGTACACGACATGAATCCTGAGCATCGCACCGAGCCGGTTCACGCGAGCGTCGAGACGCTCCTCGAGGCCCTGCCCTACATCCGGGAGTTCCACGGGCGCACCGTCGTCATCAAGTACGGCGGCGCGGCGATGGCCGACGAGGAGCTCATGGACGCGTTCGCGACCGACATCGTCCTCCTCAAGTACGTGGGGATGAACCCGGTCGTCGTCCACGGCGGTGGACCAGACATCACCCGCTACATGGAGCGCCTGGGCATGGAGGTGAAGTTCCACGAGGGGCTTCGCGTGTCCGACCCCGACACCGTCGAGGTGGCGAAGATGGTCCTCCTGGGCAAGGTGAACTCCGACATCGTCAAGCGCATCAACCGCCACGGCCAGCCCGCGGTGGGGCTCTCGGGCGAGGACGGCTCGATGTTCGCCGTCAGGCCAGTTGACAACGCGGAGCATGTGGGCCACGTCGGAGAGGTCGAGCGCGTCGACGTCGACGTCATCAACCACATCGCCGCCGACTACATCCCGGTCGTGGCGTCGGCCGCGGCGGACGCGCGCGGCAACTCCTACAACGTGAACGCCGATGCCGCAGCAGGCAAGGTGGCGGCAGCGCTACGCGCCCACAAGGTCATGTTCCTGACCGACGTCGCGGGCTGGCTCCAGGACCCGGCGGACGAGGCGACGCTGATCTCTTCGGCGCGGGTCGACGAGGTCGAGAGCATCCTGGGTGAGATCCAAGGCGGCATGCGCCCGAAGCTGGCGGCATGCGTCGAAGCGATTCGCGGCGGCGTCGGGTCGGCGCAGATCGTCGACGGCCGCCTCCCGCACTCGATCCTCTTGGAGCTCTTCACCGACAGCGGCGTCGGCACCAAGATCACGCCGTGAGGCTCGCGCTCGTCCTCTGCCTGACGGTTGCTGCCGCGTGCCTGGTGCCAGGCACCGTGCCTGGCACCGAGCGCGCCGGCCAGGAGAAGGTGATCGTCGCGACCAGCGGCGGCAGCTCCGAGACGCGCGAAACGATCCAGATCACTCGCCAGCCGAAGGACCAGGTCGTTATGTCGATGGACCCCAGCCACATGCCCGACCTGGAGGCAGGCGATCGGCTGGATGTGACCTCAGAGCTCCAGGTCACGTTGGACTGCGTGCGGCCCGACCCCCGCTGTGCGGGCCGCCCCTATGAATACGACGTCAATCTGGCGGTGAAGCTCGTCCTCGCACGCGGTGCAAACGCCACCGGTGGAGGCAAGGCAGTGCGCCTGACGAGGGAGAAGAAGCATGTGTGCCTGGGCCGCTATCCGCACCGCGAGCACCATTGCGTGATCACCTTCACCGGTGGAGGCATGAGGGTGGGCGACAACGGGCCGCCGTGCCTTCCGGCCAAGTGCCGCATCAACGTCGTGCTCTCGGCTCACAACCCGAACGCACAGGACGGTCACCTCCTGGCCATCGGCGGCACGCCTCCGAGCGGTGACATCTCACAAGACCGTGGCCGGGTCAACGCGATCGTCTACCGGCCGGCGGGCCAGCCCATGCCGAGGCCCGAGACCACGCAAGAACGTCCGCACGAGCCGCCTTCCGTTCGACGAGAAGTTCCGGGTTGTCTTCTCGAAGCGCCTGAACGGACTCGACGCCAAGGACCAGCTTGCAGCAGAGGCCCAGGCGTTCATGGAGGTGCGCCACCTGCCGCACGACGCCCGCTCGACCGCCCAGTTGATCCTGGCCGACAGCCCGACCGCGATCACGCCCGGGCCGATCGCGCGGCGGGTCGTGCAGGGTGGTGCCGAGATGTCCGAGACGAACGGGTTCAACTGCGGGAAGCCGCGGTCCCCCTGCCGCACCCTGAAGGTCGGCGTTGCCCGCCTGGCCAAGGACGCCCGGAACGGCCAAGGGAACCCCGTGCCGCTCTACGTCAACCTGATCATGACCAGCGAGGCCAAGCACGACACGGGCTTCAACCCGAACCAGAGCGCGCACATCCTGGAGCGGGGCGGACTGGATGTCCTGAGGTTCAAGCCATGACGGACGCCCGCGAGCTTCGCGACCTGGAGTCGCGCTACACGATGCCCACGTACCTGCGCGCCGGCGTCGAGTTCGTGCGCGGCGAGGGCACTCGCCTCTGGGACTCCGAGGGCAAGGAGTACCTCGACTTCTTCTCGGGCCTCTCCGTCCACAACGCCGGACATTGCCACCCACGAATCGTCGCCGCGATCACTGAGCAAGCCGGACGCTTCAACGGCTCCTCGAACCTATTTCTCTCCGAGCCGGCACTGCGCCTCGCCGAGCGGATCTCGCAGAGCTCGCTAGGTGGCAAGGTTTTCCTGACGAATTCCGGGGCTGAGGCTTCCGAGTGCGCGATCAAGCTCGCGCGAAAGCACGCGCACGGCCGCGGGGTCGAGACGCCGCGTGTCGTAAGCCTCGACGGCGGCTTCCATGGCCGCACAATCGGCGCCCTCGCCGCGACCCCGAAGCTCGCCGACGAGGGACGCTTCGGCCCGCTGCCGCAGGGCTTCGACCCCGTTCCGCGCGACGACGCCGGAAGCGCTGCGCGCGGCCGTGAGCGCCGAGACCGCGGCCGTGATGATCGAGCCGATCCAGGGGGAGGCGGGGATCTTCCCGATCGCCGACGAGGTGCTCGTTGCGGCGCGCGAAGCTTGCGACGCGACGGGCGCGCTGCTTGATCTTCGACGAGGTCCAGACGGGGATGGGGAGGACCGGCAAGCCTGTGGGCCTTCGAGCGGCTCCCCGTGAAGCCTGACGTCATGACCGCGGCGAAGGCGCTCGGCGGCGGCCTGCCGGTAGGCGCGGTGGTCACGACGCCCGAGCTCGCGGACACGTTCGAGCCGGGCGACCACGGCTCGACCTTCGCCGGCGGCCCGGTCGGGGCGTCGGCGGCGCTGGCAGCTCTCGACGTGATCGACGATGAGGCGCTGCTCGCGAACGTTCGCGAGCGTGGCGCACAGCTAATCGACGGACTCGAAGCGATCGACGGCATCGCGGAGGTCCGCGGCCGAGGGCTCATGATCGGCATGACGCTCGCCGACGGCCTCGACGCGCCGGAAGTCCGCGACCGCTGCCTTGAAGCGGGCCTCGTCATCAACTGCCCGGGCCCAGGAATGCTGAGACTCCTCCCGCCGCTGATCGTCTCCAGCGCGGACGCAGAACAAGGGCTTTTCGTGCTGGGCGCCGCGATCTCCGCTTAGTCCACCCTCCGTAGACTCGCCCGCGATGAGCGACGACCCGACTCAAGTCATGCCGCCGGAGCCCGATCCGGAGCCCGATCCGTACGCGCAGCAGGATCCCTACGGCCAGCCGACGCCCGGGCAGTGGCAGCCGCCGGACGACGGCGGGATGTCGAGCGGGGGGAAGGCTGCCCTGATCCTGCTCGCGGCGCTCGTGATCGGCCTGGGCGTCGCCCTAGCCGTGATCGCGTCAGGGGACGGCGATGACGACGAGACGACGTCGTCGTCCACGGCCAGCACGACCAGCACGACGACGACTTCCACCGAGACAGAGCCGGAACCCGAGCCGGAACCGGAGCCAGAACCTGAACCCGAGCCAGAACCCGAGCCGGAGCCGGAGCCCGACCCAGAGCCCGAGCCTGAACCCGAGCCTGATCCAGGCGGCGGGGGAGGCGGCAGCGGCGGGGGCGGGATCAGCCCTTAGCGTTCTGGTGGTGCCGGCTCGAGCGAGATCGACACCGGCCCGGCAGGCGGGGAGTAGCGGGGCGGGATCAAGCTCTGGGTGACCACCAGGTAGTAGGTCTTCCCGCCGCTGGCCTCGAAGACATCGGGGTCACCTGCCGCTGGCTCTACCGCCTGGAGCGAAGCGATGGTTCCGTCGCCCGTGTAGGCGCGGGTGAAGCCGGAGCCACGGAGGCGATAGGGGCCGGACTCGGGTGCGGTCCAACTGAACCAGACCGAGCCGGAAACGGCCGCGCCTGGGCGAGACGTATGACTTGGCTCGCCTTCTTCAAGATCGGAGATCCCGAACTCGGTCGTCGCCGCGAACGTCGTCCCCTCCAGCGCGGTCGCATCCTTCAGATCGTTGTTACGGATCCCAAGGATGAACTGGTATTCGAACGGCCCGCGGGTCGGCGCGTCCCCCTGAGCCCTGCGTCCATCCACGCGGAAGAGATAGGTCTTACCTGCTTCGACTTCGAAGCGCAGCCAGTCGAAGTGCGGTCTAGCGCTCTGCGGGTCACAAGTGCCCTTCTGCGCGATTTGATCCTTGTCCTCGTGGGTGGTGCCCTCGAAAACCGTGAGCACGAAGGAAGAGCATGTTCGCACGCTGACGGGCATGTCGCGCGAAGGAGTCCAGCGGTACCAGACGGACGCGGCCCCAAGCTCGGATGCTCCCGGTTCAGCGGTCGCCGCCAGGTTGTCGCCGGCGATTCCGGCTGGCTCGGCGCCGATCTCTTGAGCGTCCGCGAGGTCATCGTTGGCCGGCGCCGCGCTGAGCGCGAAATCGACAACCGCCTTGCCCGCTTCGTTCTCGTTGCCGACCACAACCAGAACGCGTTCGCCCTCGTCGACGGAGGCCGCGAGCCGCGCTCCCCGGCCGAAGACTGCCGAACAATCGGTGTTCTTGATCCCGGGGTACCAGCCGGCGTCGTCCTGCTTCGCTTCGGGGGCGGACGAGCCGTCGTCGCGAAAGAGAGCGAGTGCAGAGTCGTGATTGCTCGCGCATGATTCGATTGCCAGGACTCCGGATGCGGGAGCAGTCCAGACGTACCAGAGGGAACCGGTCCAGCTGGACGGCTCACCGGACTCAAGCGTTGCTCCGGCGGTAGAGACCTCAACGCGATCGGTTCCCGGCGGGAGGATCTCGGCTGATGAGCGGTCATCGTTCGAGGGCCGGGTCTGCGGCGTCAGCGTCAACTCGAACTCCGCGGACACATCCGAGGACGCGGAAATCGAGTATCGAACGCCTTCCTTCGCGTCGAGAATGACCGGATTGAGCCCACTCTTGTTGTCCGCGCAGTCCGAGAAGTCGGCGACGACCGCCTCCCGGGAGAGAGTGTCGAGGGAAGCTCCGCGGAAGACGGCGAGACCGGGTGTCAGTGGGTCGCCGCAAGGGCCCGCATCGAACGCGACGGCCCCGTCAGCCGGCGCGACCCACTCGTACCAGACGGACGCCGCGCCGCTCTCGCCCGCTTCCACCGTCGCGCCGCCGAGATCCCCGTGGACCGACGCCGGCAAGCCCTCGACCTGCTCGGCGTCGGCGAAGTCGTCGTTCTCGGGCCTGTCGGGATGGCCCGGCGTCACCGGGCCTGGCTCAAAAGGGCGCTTTCGTTTCCTCTCGCACTCCTGGACCCGGTCGCGCTTGTCAACCCGGAACACATCCTCGCCCGGCCCGCAGATCACGTCGTCAGCGCCGCCGCCGCGAGCATCTATGCGATCGTCGCCAGCGTCGCCGACCAGAAGATCCTTGCCCCTGCCCCCGGAAAGCAGGTCCCGGTCCTCGCCGCCGAACAGGCTGTCCTTCCCGGAGCCTCCTCGAATCTCGTCTTCGCCGTCCCCGCCGGCTCCGCAATCATCGCCGGCGCCGAGGCGCAGCTCATCGTCGCCACCGCCGGTCACGAACGTGTCAAGTTCGCCGCTGCCCAGGTAGCCGTCCCGCTCCGGGGTTCCCACCGATACGTTGTCCGCCCTGAGCGGACAGACCGGAGCGGCTTCCACCGAGTACACGCTGCCCGAGCCAACCCGGTCGTTGAAATCCGTACCGGGTGCCCCCAGCGCGAGGTCTCCGATCCCATCGCCGTCGAAGTCACCGGCAGCTGCTGTCCGCCCCAGCTCGTGACCACCTACTGAGCCGTCCAGACGAGTGACGTCGAGCGGGTTTTCGGACTCCAGCGCAACGTCACTCGGGGCGGAGGTGCCGCGGATGACGGCCGCCATGCCGGGATCGTCGACGCCGGCGCGGTCCGCCTGGGGAAGTCCGACCGCGAGGTCATCGCGGCCGTCGCCATCGAAGTCAGCGGCAGCGAGGGAGGTGATTGGGCTGCTGGTCCCGATGAGGAGACCGCGCCCCGCCGGTGCGCTCAGGTTCACGACATCCTCGGCGGTTCCCTCGGAGAAGAGGATCGCGGCGTATTGGGGGCTCAGAATCGCGAGGTCCCCGTAGCCGTCGTCGTCCATGTCGCCGGCAGCGGCGAGCGCGTCCGCGTTCGCCACGTTCAGGACCTCGATTCCCTCGTCCTCCTCCAGGAACTCCATCGCGAGGTTGGTTGGCTCGGGGGAGCCGCGAAGAACGATGACGCGCGAGTTGTGGACGACGGCGATGTCCCCGTAGCCGTCGGTATCGATGTCACCCGGCATCGCGACGGCTTCGAATCGCACTCCCGGTGCCGCCTCGATCCGGTAACCGGAGGAGCCAAGCCCCGGCGCGCTCAGGTCTTGTGGGTTAGTCGTGCCAAAGACCACGTAGGCGCGTCCGGCATCTTGTGCCGGCGCGGCCGCGACTGCTACGACATCATCGAGCCCATCGCCGTTGACATCGGCGCTGCCGGCGGTCAAAGAGCCGAGCCGATCGTTTTGGGCGCCCTCGATCTCGATCGCGATGGCCTGCTCTTGCGGTGCGCTCGCGAGGTCGACGTCGTCAGGCGTCTCCGACCCGAAAATGATGTACGCCTTGCCGCTGTCGCCCTGACCGTTCACGCCGTAGCCCGGCCCTCCGACAACCAGGTCGTCGTAGCCGTCGCCGTTGAAGTCCCCTGCGGAATCGATCGAGACTCCCAGTGCACCGGCGCCCACCTCGCCGTCAATCCGGACTCGCGTGCCCGCTGGGGGATTTGAGAGATCGAACTCGCCGTTATGAGAGCTCAGGACGACGTAAGCGATTCCGGTGCCATTGCCGCTCGGCCCGTCGCCTGCGGGTGAGGCCATCGCCACGTCGTCGAGGCCGTCACCGTTGAAGTCGAGGGCCGCGAGCTCGTGGTTGGCAAACCCGTCGAACGAGCGAGTTCCGTCGATCCGAAGGTCCGCGCGATCCCCTACGTCCGCCCGCGTGGCGTGCGCGGGAGTCGCTGCGCATAGCAAGCCCGCACCGGCGATAAGAAGCGGGGTGATGGTCCTCCGTGACAACGCTGCGCAAGAAATCATGCAGGAATGAGCCGGGGATGAGCCAGGCGTGAGACCCGTTCTCACAAAACGCGAAAACCAGGTACTCCTAGACGCAAGACCGAGATCCGCCTTAGACGGACGTTGAGCCGCGGATAGGGCGCCGTCTAGGCACTGTTCGACGGGCCAGAAACGCCCAATAGTCCGCGTTTGCAGGCAGAAGGCGGCTGGCCTAGACGTTTATATGAGTTTTGAACTGGACACGCGTCCGGTCTTCGCCGTGATTCCTGCCTGGTTTGCGCCGGCACCCCGATCCTCCCCTGACGGGCTGATCGGAGGCCCGCAGACCAATCGGAGGAATCACAGTGACCAACGGAAGCAAAACAAATGTCAAGCGGGCCGCCAAGACCATCGCGCTCGCCGGAATCACGCTCAGCATCGCGCTCGGCGGAGAGGCCTCGGGTGCCAAGCGCGTCCCGCAGGGCAATCTCACCGAAAACCCCTCGTTCGACCGCAACACGAATCAGTGGACCGGTTTCGCGTCGAGGGTCCAGCGCGTCAAGAAGAAGAACGCGCCGGTCGGCAAGGCCGTAGCTCGCGTTGCCGCGAAGGAAGATGCGACCGGCGGATACACGATTGACGATGCGCCATCGACTGTCACCGCGCAGGTGTCAGAGCCGGGCACGACCTACAGGGCGTCAGCGCTCGTTCGGGCCGCTCAGAAGACCGGCGGCAAGCGGGTCGGCATCGTCGTCCGCGAGACGACGGCCGCCGGCGAGTTCGTTGCCGATTCCGAGGGCACCGTTCAGCTTTCGAAGAAGAGCTTCCGGTCGGTGACCTCGGAGCTGCAGGCTTCAGCCGCCGGCAACTTGATCGACGTCTACGTTCGTCGCGCGAAGGGAATCCGGACCGGCGAGAGGTTCCTGGTCGACGCCGTAACGCTCGTCGAAGTCGGAGCGGAAGAGCCCCCGGCTGAGGAGCCGCCCGTAGAAGAGCCCCCCGTCGAGGAGCCCCCGGTTGAGGAGCCGCCCGCAGAGGAGCCCCCGGTGGATGGTCCCGTGACCACCAGCCAGACCGCGCTCGTTACCTCGCACGAGAGCCCCCTCTTCCAGAACGACGGCTCCAAGTACGCCTACATCATGATCCGGGACAACCTCCACAGCCGTGTCGGCGACCTCCGTGCCGCGCACCCCGAGGCGAAGGTCCTCCTCTACAAGAACGTCGCGTTCACGGTCGACGGCGACAACTGCCAGTACTTCCCATTCCAGGGTGCAGGCGTCGACTACTGCGAGGCCGACCGTCACGAGAGCTGGTTCCTTCACAACAACAACGGCAACCGCATGACCTCGGCCGAGTACACGCATCAGCACGCGATGGACATCGGCAACGCCGGTTATCAGCAGGAGTGGATCGACCAGGTCATCGCTCGCCTCGAAGACGCGAACAACGACGGCTCGAACGTCAAGTACGACGGTGTCTGGATGGACGACACGAACCTCTACCCCGGTCACGGCATGGACGGCGACATCGCCGGCATGAGCGACGCTCAGTACCGCACCGCGACCGTTGAGTTCATGGATGTCGTCGGTCCGGCCCTCGAGGATGCAGGCTTCCTCGCCGTGCCGAACCTCGGCATGGATCCCTGGGATCCCGCGCACCGCAATGCTGCCGTTCAGGTCGCCGGCGACTCCGCGATGATCAATCGCGAGGGCATGGTCCGCTGGGGCGACGACGGTGTCCTTTGGACGGAGGACGGCGACGCACCCTTCTGGAAGTACGAGGTCGAGCTGGCCGAGGACATTCAGGATGCGGGTGCCGAATACCACGCGATGACCTACGGCTCGAGCGGCGATTCGCAGGCGCAGCGCTACGCCCGCGCCACGTTCCTCATGGCCTGGGACGGCTCCGAGGGCTCCGCATTCAACTACCGGACCAACAACGGCAATGACTGGGGCCACGACTGGACCACGGATGTCGGCACTCCGACCGGCGGCCGCAGCAAGGTCGGCCAGGGCTGGAAGCGCACCTTCTCGAACGGAGTCGCGGTCATCAACACCGGCTCTTCGGGTAACCAGACGTTCAACCTCGGCGGCTCGTATGAGCAGCCGGACGGAAGCTGCACGTCTTCCGTCACGCTCAGCGCCACAAAGGCACTGGTCATGCCGGCCTGCTGAGCAGGAAGTGCACCGGCCCTCTCGAAAGGGGGCCATGTCGTAAAAAACGCCATCGCCCTCTCTCCGATCGAGGGCGGTGGCGTTAGGTTTTTGTCGTGGCGCGGACTCCCTACGCGTGGTTGGGGCAACTGTCGATCCTCGCCGCACTCGTCCTTTTGGCCGTCTCGGTCAACAGCTCGTCGTCGCCCGATGGCCCACTGGTGTCAGCCGAACCTCCGCCGCCGAGCGAAGGTCCACTGACGGTGAGCCAGATCGCTTTGACCACGGAGCAGGAGGAGGCGCTCTTCAGCGACCTGACCCCGTATCGGTATCTCGTGGTCCGCGACTCACTGAGCCCGCGCCTCGAGGAGTTGCGCGCCGTCCACCCTGAGTCGCAGATCCTCCTCTACAAGGACGTGTCCTTCACCGTCGCCGACCCAAGTTGCGAGTTCGACCCGTTTCAGGGCGGGGGAGTGAGCGATTGCCAGGCTCGTGAGAATGAGTCGTGGTACCTCCACGCCGCCGATGGTGCCCGCCTCGCATCGGCCGACTTCCCGGCGCTCTCGGCGATGAACATCGCGAACGATGGCTACCGGCAGGCGTGGCTCGAAAGCGTGCTGGAGCGTCTGGGTGACGCCGTTGGCGACGGCAGCGAGGAGCGCTTTGACGGCGTCTGGATGGACGACACAAACCTCAACCCCGGCCACGGCCTCGAAGGGGTGATTGCCGAGCTCTCGGACGATGAGTACCGGCACGCCACCGTCGAGTTCGTCGAGGAGGTGGCTCCGCGCCTCCAGGCAGAAGGCTTCGCCGCGGTCCTCAATCTGGGGATGCAAAGCGGTGACCCGGCACAACGGGAAAGCGCGATAAGGCTCGCGCACAGCGCATCGATGGTCAACCGAGAGCAGTTCGTCCGCGTCGGCGAGGGCCCTGCGCTGTTCTCCGCCGGAGGAGACGAGGCGCAACTCTGGGACGAAGAGGTGAGCCTCATGGAGGACATTCAGGCCGCCGGATCCGACTTTCACGCGATCGCCTACGGGATGGCCGGCGATCTTCAAGCCCAGCTTTACGCCCGAGCCACGTTCCTATTGGGCTGGGAAGGCCAGGACGGCTCGGCGCTCAACTACCGGACAACGGATACCGTCGCTCCGGCCAGCGCCTGGACCGAGTCACTCGGCCTGCCCACCGCCGATCGTGTCCGGGTTGGTGCTGGCTGGATGCGTGAGTTCACCGAAGGCTTCGTACTCGTGAACCCGAGCCCGGACAAGGTGCAAGCCTTCGACCTCGTCGACCCACATGCCGGGATGAGCGCGTCGTGTGCCACGCAGATCGAGGTTCCCCCTGTCATGGCACGAATGGTTCGTCCCTGCTGAGCGCGGCGAATCGAGCCCCTTTGAGCGGCAGACCTATACTCGCGCCGATGGCGAACCAGGGAGCCCAGCGAAGCCAGGAGAACGCATGACCTCAGCCAGCGACCGTCACGTCCTCGTAGTGGGAGGCGCCGGATACGTCGGCAACGTGCTCGTGCGCAGGCTGCTCGGCGACGGGCACCAGGTTCGCGTGCTCGACCGCCTGCTGTTCGATCATGGCACTGCCATCGCCGGCGTCTTCGAAGAGCCCGGCTTCTCGTTCGTCCTCGGCGATCTGTGCGAGCCGGACGATCTCGTGCGGAGCATGGATGGCGTGACCGATGTTGTCCTCCTGGCCGCGCTCGTCGGCGATCCGCTCTGCAGCCAGTACTCCGATCTCGCCCGGAAGGTCAATGGCGACGGTGCCCGCGCGGTGTTCGACGCTGCGAATGCCGCCGGCGTCGACCGGTTCATCTTCACGTCGACCTGCTCCAACTATGGGCTCCGGGAGAGCGACGATCTCGCGACCGAGGAGTCCGATCTCGCGCCGGTCTCGCTGTATGCGGAGACCAAGGTCGAGTTCGAGCAGTACGTCCTCTCCAAGGAGAGCGAGTGGAACTGCTGCCCGACGCTCCTTCGCATTGCCACTGCTTACGGGGTCTCACAGCGGATGCGCTTCGACCTCACGATCTCGGAGTTCACCCGCACGCTCGCCATCGGGGACGAACTGCTGGTCTACGACGCCGACACGTGGCGGCCCTACTGCCACATCGACGACATCTCGCTCGCGATCAGGACGGTGCTCGCAAGCGACGAGGACAAGGTCCGCGGCGAGATCTTCAACGTCGGTCACTCCGACGAGAACTACACGAAGCGCATGGTGGTCGACGCGGTCCAGGAGCACCTGGGGGGAAGTGGGCAGGTGCGTATCAAGGAAGGGGGCACCGACCCCCGCAACTACAGGGTTTCGTTCGACAAGATCCGCGATCAGCTCGGCTTCGAGCCCCGGCACCGCATTCCCGAGAGCACCGGGCGCCTCATCCAGGCGATCCATGCGGGCGCTTTCCCGGACGTCGACGCCCGGCCCACCTTCTACAAGAACAACGCCGGTGTGATCGGGGTTACCGAGGCGACCGCCGGAGACGGCTGATGCGCGCCGTGATTCTCGCCGGGGGGCGGGGGACGAGGCTTCGCCCGTATACGACCGTGCTGCCCAAACCGCTGGTGCCGGTCGGGGAACGACCGATCCTGGAGACCATCATCACCCAGCTCGTCGAGGCCGGCTACACGCAGATCGACCTTTCGGTGGGTCACCTCGGTGAGCTGATCCGCGCCTACCTGACCGAGAAGAAGATCGTCCCCGACCACGTCGAGCTCAACTACGTCTGGGAACGCCAGCCGCTAGGAACCGCGGGAGCGCTGCGGCTGCTCGAGAACCTGGAGGAGCCGTTCCTGGTCATGAACGGCGACGTCCTGACCACGCTGGACTACGCGCAGCTGATGCGCTTTCACCGAGCCGGCGGCGCCGCCTTGACGATCGCCTCGCACCAGAAGGACGTCAAGCTCTCCCTGGGCGTGATCGAAGGCTCAGACGGCGTTGTCACGGGGTACATCGAAAAGCCGACGCTCCACTACGAAGTCTCGATGGGCGTTTACATCTATGACCCGCGGGTGCTCTCCTACATCCCCGAGGGCGCCTGCGATCTGCCGGACGTGGTTCTTTCGCTCATCGAGGCAGGCGAGAAGGTGCAGACCTACCACTTCGAAGGCACCTGGTTCGACATCGGGACCCCGGCCGAGCACGAGCGCGCCATGAACGCATTCGAAGACGACCCGGGTCAGTTCAGCAAGTCGTCGTGAGCCTGCTTGGCGGCGAGGGGGGCGCGTGGCTTATCGAGCTCATCGACTTCGAGCGGGCTACGGGCGGCTCCTTCATCCCGATGTGCCGCGCGCTCCTCGCGGATGCCCGCGCGCGCGGCTGGACCGCCGACGCGGTGGTTCCGCACGCGGCCGCCGCGGCTCCTTGGGTTGAGGACCTGCGAAAGGACGGCGCTCGCGTCCACGTCGCGCCGGACGCCGGCGACTTCGCACTCGGAAAGTGGCTCGGAAAGCTCATGGACCGCGGCTCTCCGAACGTCGTTCTCCACTCGCACTTCCACGGCTTCGACGTCGCTTCCTGGCTTGCGTCGAGGTCGCGCCCGGACGCCGCCCTGGTCTGGCACATCCACAGCGTCTACTCGCGCAACCCCGCGCAGATGGCGCGAGCCACGGTCAAGCTAGGCGCGACGGGGCGGAGGGTCGATGCGCTCCTGTGTCCGGCCCCGAACATCGTCGAGTCGACCGTGCGTCGTGCCGCGGTGCGCTCGCGCGTCCACTTCGAGCCCAGCGCTATCGACCTGCAAACCTTCCCGCTCGCCACAGCCGGCGACCGTATCGAGGCAAAGCGGTCGCTCGGCCTCGATCCGGAGCGGACGGTGGTCGGCCATTTCGGCTGGCACTGGCACCTAAAGGGCGGAGACGTCTTTCTCGAGGCCGTGCGGGAGCTCGTCGACAACGGGTACGACGTGGTCGCGGCCGAGCGCGGCGGGCGCATCGAATACCTCGAGTACGCGAAGAAGCTGGGTCATTTCCGACCGACTCGTGATCCTGCCGCCCGCCGACTTGGTCTGGGTCCTTCACGCCGCGACCGACGTGATGATCTCCTCCTCGCGGAACGAAGGCATGGCATACGCAACGCTCGAGGCGCTGGCGACCGGCACGCCCGTCGTGGCAACGGACATCCCAGGCCACGCTTATCTCGCCGAACACATCGACGCCTGCGTGGTGACCGGCCACGATCCCGCCGAGATCGCGGCTGCCACAGCCCGCGTTCTCGACCGGCCCTCTGAGCAAGCCGCCGTGGAGGCGTCAGAGGCCCGGCAGTGGATCGCGGACAATCTCGAGATGGAGGCCGCCGCAGCTCGGCAGATCGACCAGTTCGAAGAACTGCTTGAGGCTCGACCGCGCTGATGGAGAGCTCC
Organism: uncultured bacterium; assembly: GCA_963786495.1. Lineage (GTDB taxonomy): Bacteria > Actinomycetota > Thermoleophilia > Solirubrobacterales > 70-9 > JALZKA01. Next base: position 52,778 of record CAWAZL010000006.1, read on the forward strand.
GCCGCGCCACGACGCATCATCCAGCTGCTCGATTACGACCGGCCGAAAGGGGGCTCGTTCATCGCCATGATCCGAGCGATCCTCAAAGAGGGGTCCGATCGCGGCTGGAAGCCGGGGGTTATCGCGTTCTCCAGCGCCGGCGAGGCGCCGTGGATCGAAGAGCTGAAGAGGGACGGGGTCGAGGTACACCTGGCACCCGAGGAGCTCCGGGGGCGGTACAAGCGCCTCGGCCGTGGCTAGGGGCACAGCTTCCAAAGGAGGGCCGCCTCGTCCTCCACTCGCACTTCCACGGCTTCGATATCGCTTCGGCGCTGGCTACCCGCCGCCGCCCCGACACTCGTCTCGTGTGGCACGTCCACAGCGTCTACAACCGCGACCCGATGCGGGTCTCGAAGGCCGTAGCGAAGTTCGTCATGTTCCGCCGTTCGGTTGACGCGTATCTGTGCCCGGCCGAGAACATCGTTGATCAGACCGTTCTGCGCGGTGCGCCACGAGCCCGGGTCCATCTTGTGCCGAGCGCGATCCAGATCGGCGAGTTTCCGCTGGTTGAACCGCAGGACCGCGCCGCCGCGAAGCGGGAGCTGGGCATACCCGATGGTCCTGCCGCGCTCCTCCACTTCGGCTGGCACTGGAAGCTCAAGGGCGGTGACGTCTTCCTGGAGACCCTCGCCCGGCTGCGGGATCGACGGGCTCGACGTTCTCGGCGTCGAGCGCGGGGGAGGCGAGGAGTACGGGAGCTACGCCGAGCAGCTCGGGATGGCTGACAGATTGATCGTTCAGGAGCCGGTCGACCATGTTGCTCAGCTCCACCGTGCCGCGGACCTCCTGGTCTGCTCGAGTCGGGAGGAAGGCATGGCGTACGCGACGCTGGAAGCGCTGTGTTCTGGAGTACCGGTCGTCGCTACCGCGATTCCGGGTCATGTCTACGTCGGTCGCCACGTCGAGGCTTGCCGGCTGACGGGGCACGAGCCGGTTGAGATCGCGCACGCCGTCCAGGAAGTCCTCGGCAGGGACCCGGAACAGGCCGCACGGCGAGGCCAAGGATGCCCGCGGCTGGGTTGAGCAAAATCTCTCCGCAGCGGTCGTGGCAGCCAGATCGTCGAGCGTTACGAAGGCCTCGCGGGCGAGCGGCCATAGCTCTCGGCGAGCTCGGGGAAGGCCAGGCGACCTCAGGCGGAGGCTCGGTGAGCCAGTCTCGGTTCGGTCGCAGCCGATCACGGGTCTGAAGCAGCTTGCGGCGGGCACGGATAGCCGTCATATGCGGCCCGCGGGCTCGTTTCGCGCCGAAGCCGCCGCTGCACGTCTGCAAGGCGGCCCTGCGGCAGCGTCCTCGACAGAGCTCGAATAGGCCGCGGGAGTCGAAGGACCCGATGCAAGACGCACTCGTTTCGCGTGAGCATCATAAGCTCGTCCTTCGATTGAGAGTCCGCGCGGTCGCGTTGGACCAGAACGGGCACTCGGTGCGGCCTGGGCGCCTGTCAGCCGGCCGCGAGCATCCGCAGCATGAGGTCCCAGTCGTCGACGCCGGCCACGAGGAGGAGAACCCCCGACTTCTTGGATTGCGTCGCGCCGCGCATCAGCCGAGCTCATGATGAAGTTCCCGGCGACCAGGCGCAGGAGAAATTGCTCGGCCCGATGTCGCTCAGGGCGGATTCGGTCGTAATGCTCGAGCGAGGTCCGCCGGTTGATCCGGGCGAGGCCTTCGTTGTACAGGTATGCATCGGTGTAGGCAAAGCCTGCCGCGGGTGCGGAGTCGAGGGCGGCGCCCATGCTCTCCAGAAAGCTCGGCATCCACATGTCGTCGTTGTCAAGAAATGCCACGTACGGTGCCGTGGTAGAGCGAGACACCCGTATTGCGCGCGCCGGCGACGCCTTGGTTTTCTTGCCGGTGGAGTCGAACCCGCGATTCGGCGCGCGAACGCTTCCACCAGTCGGGCGTGTCGTCCGGCGATTCCGTCGTCGACGACGATCAGCTCGAAGTGCTTCGACGGTTTGTGTGAGGATCGACGTGAAGCGTGGCGTCGATGGTCCGCGAGCCGTTGTAAGCCGGGACGACGACACTAAAGCTCGGGGCTGGCAACTCGATCGACAATCTAGGGCCCTCCCTTCGATTCCGAGCGAGCTGACAAGAGTCGGGGACACGCGCCCTCCGAGCATCCGCAGGGTCGATCCGACCTCGTCGAAGCTTTGCGGTGAGATCAGGCGAAGAGCGCCGAGGTAGACCAAGACGCCAATCACCAACTCAAGCGCGAGGATCAGGATCGCGCCGATTGTGTCTCGCGACTCCGCGTCGAACGCCGCCTCCACTCCGAAAAGCGCAGCGGCCATGATCACAGCGGCGACCAGGCTGGGAAGCGCTTCGCGCGCGGAGACCCGGAAGGGGATGTCGAGCAGCAGGCGAGCCGAGCGCAACGCGTACAGGGCGCCGCCGATAGCCCCAATGGACAGAGCGGCGGCGATCGCTTCGAATCCGATCGGCACGGCTGCGAGCATCAGGCTGATCGTCAGGCCCGTGGAGACCAGGTGCATCCGTGTGAGCTGGTCCGGCCTTCCGTGCGCTTTGAGCGCCTCGGATACGACCGAGCCGATCATCCCGGCGGCTGTGACTGCTGCCATGGCGGCTGCCGCATGGCCGGCCTCGCGCCAGACGTCGCCGAACAAGACCACCGCGAGCGGCTCTCCGAGCGGAATGAGGATGAGGCTCATGGGCATCGCGATCAGGCAGGTCCAGCGCAAGGACCTCAAGAAAGCGCCACGAAAGCGTTCAAGGTCCTCGGCTATCCGTGAGAAAGCGGGGAACAGCACGTAAGCGGACGCTGCGAGGAGGGCCTGAAACGGTGTGCTTGCCAGGCGGTACCCGTAGCGAAACTGGCCGAGTTCCGCGATTCCCAGGGATCGCCCGACGATGATCGCGTCGGCTTGCTGTCCAGCCTGAAGGATGAAGGTGGCCGTGAAGACGTGGCGACCGAAAGCCACAAGCTCGCGCCACATTCCGACGTTCGCAAGCCTGAGTTTCGGTCGCCAACGAGCCAGGAGCCACGTCAGGGTGACGTCGGCGGCGGCCGCTGAGTAGTAGCCGATGACCAGCGACCAGACGCCCATGTCGTTCGAGGCAGCAACGATCGAGGTGATGGCAAAGACGACGACCTGACCAGGCTCGATCACGATCCGCCGCCAGAAGACGAAGCGCCGTTGCATCATCGCGTCCGGCACGATGCTCAGCGCCCGCAGCGCGATCATCCCGGACATCACCGCGGCGACCTCCGCGATCTCGCTGCTGTCGAAGAACGCGCCAAGGATTGGAGCGGCCGCGAGCGCAACGAGGCCGAACATGACTCCGTTCGCGAACGTGGCTACCACCGCGGTCGCCGCAGCCTCCTGCAGGCGATCACGCCGCTGCACGACGGCGGACCCAAATCCGGTGTCGGTCAGGAGCATCGCGAACCCCAACAGGATCGTCGCCGCCGCGTAGACACCGAAGTCGGACGGAGTGAGCAGCCGTGCAAGCACGGTATAGGTGGCGAGATGCATCGCCTGCGCCAGCGTGAAGCCGGCCGCAGAGAGGCTCGCCCCTCGGACGACGGTCCCCGTTAGCCGGCCGTGCTCCTCCTGAGGGCTCGGCTCTTGATCGGGGTCGCCTAAGCCCACGGGCGGGATTCTAGGCGAGCCCTGCGCGTAGCTTCGACTGGAATGGCGCGGATCTTGATGGTGGTGCGGCCGAGCAAGGGTGGTGCGTTCGGGCACGTTGCGCGCCTCAGCGCCGCCTTGATGGAGCGCGGTCACGATGTCGCCGTTGCGGGTCCTCACTCGGCGCACGAGGGGTCGCTGCCCGTTGAGTTGCTTCACGTAGGCATGGGGCGCGAGATCGACTCAGGCCAGGACGCGGCCGCGGTCAGGCGCCTTGCTGCGCTCTATCGCAGCTGGAAGCCAGACCTCATTCACGCTCATGGCTCGAAAGGAGGAGTCGCGGCACGCCTCGCGCGCGCACGGGCGCCACGGATCCCGCTCGTCCTCACGCCCCACAATTACGCCTTCACCAATTGGTTCGCAAGCCGCAATCAGCAGCGGGCATACCGGGTGATCGAGACCGCGCTCGGCTCCCTTGCCACCCGCACCCTCTGCGTGTGCGAGGCCGAGGGCCGCATCGCCCGTCGGGTCGGCCGCCCCGGGCAAGGGTGCGGGTCGTCCACAACGGGATCAATCCCTTGCCTGAGGCCGAGCCGGACCCAGCGCTCCTCGAGTTCCGCGGCGCGGGCAGGCTGGTGTGCGCGATCACGGAGTTCAGCCCACCGAAGGGGATACCGACGCTCATCGAGGCGATGGGACTGCTGCGAAACGACCACCCCGGCGTCAGGCTCGCGATCGCGGGCGACGGGCCGACCCGGGATGAGGTCACATTCGCGATCGAGCGCGCTGGGGTCGGTCGAACCGTGCGCCTTCTTGGGCAGGTCGAGTTCCCCGCAGCGGTGCTGGCCGCAGCAGACGTATTCGTCTCCCCGGGCTGGTCCGAATCGTTCCCCTACGCGATCCTCGAGGCGATGAGCGCCGAGATGCCGATCGTGGCCACGGACGTCGGCGGCGTTGGAGAGGCGATCGAGGACGGCAGTACCGGACGGCTGGTCCCGCCTCAGGCCGCTTTGCCGCTGGCAAGCGCGCTCGCTGCAACAGCGGGCGATCCCAGCGAGGCGCGGGCGATGGGTTTGCGGGCCGGCGAGCGGATGAGGAGCCGGTTCACCTTCGAGAAGATGATCGAGGGCACGCTTTCGGTCTACCGGGAGCTTGGCGTCTCGTGACGCTTCGAGTGGCGCACGTGATCACCGGCCTCGAGACTGGGGGCGGCGAGGTCCTTTTGGGGCGCCTGGTGGAACGACTCGACGCGAGCGAGGTGGCGGGGCCGGTGGTCTCGCTCACGAGCAAGGGGGAGGTCGCGGCGCGGATCGAGGCGGCGGGTGTCGAGGTTCAGGCTCTCGAGATGAAGACCCGCCCGGGCCCGCGCGATCTCAGGCGCCTGCGCGCGGCGATCACTGCGGCTCGGCCAGACGTCGTCCAGACCTGGCTTCTTCACTCAAACGTCTTGGGCGGCCTCGCTGCGTCGGTGCCGACGAAGATCCCGGTCGTCTGGGGAGTGCACCAGAACGAGGCAACCCGGGCGAGCTTCGGCGCTTCCGCCGCAGTCCTCCAGAAGCTCGAGCGCCGTCTCTCGCGATGGGTTCCACGCCGGATCGTCGCCTGTTCGGCTTCCGCCGAGGACATGATGCGCAGGAGCGGCTATGACGCTGCGCGAATCGAGCGGATCGACAACGGCTTCGACTCGCAGGTCTTCCACCCCGATGAGGAGGACCGCCAATCGGTGCGCGCAGAGCTTGCAGTTGATGGCGACACCCCGGTCGTGGGCCACGTGGCGCGCTTTCACCCGGTGAAGGACCAAGCAACGCTTCTCGGCGCTTTCAAGCTCCTGTTGGATGCCCGCCCCGAGGCGGTCCTCGTCATGGCTGGGGAGGGCCTCGATCCGGGGAACGCGGACCTCGCCAAGCTCACCGGCCCGCTTGGCGACTCGATCCGCCTTCTGGGCCCACGCGGCGACGTGCCTCGGCTCATGCGGGGATTCGACGTGGCGGTGCTCTCGTCCGCAGGCGAGGCCCTGCCACTTGTGATCGGCGAGGCCATGGCCACGGGGCTGCCGTTCGTCTCAACCGACGTCGGCGATGCGAGGGAAGTCATCGGCGATACCGGGCGGGTGGTGCCTGTCCGCGATCCGCAGGCGCTGGCGGCGGCGCTCGGTGAAGTGATCGCCGCGCCGCCGGCCGCCCGCCGGCAGATGGGCTTCGCTGCTCGCGAGCGGATCGACAGCGAGCGCTCGCTCGAGGACATGGTGGGGCGCTACGTCGACCTGTGGTCGCAGGTCGCAGATCAGGCGCGCTCGGCGAGGACGCGCGCGTAGATCTCCTCGATTCGGGCGACCCAGGCTTCGACGTCGTGCTGCTCGCGCTTGAACACCTTGCCGGCGTCGCCCAGGCGACTGCCAAGCGACTGGTCGTCGAGTAGCCGCGAAGCCGCCGCGGCGAGCGCGTGTGGGTCCCTGGGCGGTACGAGCAAGCCTGTCTCCTCGTGCCGGATCAGCTCGGGTAGGCCGCCGACGTCCGTTGCGACGACGGGCAGCCCCGCGTCCATGTACTCCATGACGGAAAGTGGCCCGCCCTCGAAGTCCGAGCAACACACCGCGACGTCGAACGCCGCCAGGAGATCGGGGACGTCGTCGCGGTATCCGGTCATCAGGACCAGGTCCTGAGCCTCGAGCCTCGCTATCTCACGCTCCAGCTTCGCTCGCTCGGGACCCTCGCCCACGATGACGACTCGGAGCTCCGGCCTGGTCTGACTGAGCAGCTTGCCGGCTTCGATCAGAACTTCGAGCGCCTTCTCTGATCGCAGGTTCGCGACCGTTCCGACGACCGTGGCGCCCTCTGCCAATCCAAGGGTGTTGCGCGCCCCTGCTCGCCCCGCCCGATCATCGCGGCGCGCCACGCCGTTCTTGACCAGGGTGATGTCCGCGGGGCGAATTCCCTCGACCTCGATCATCTGCCGGCGCCCCTCTTCAGAGACGGCGATGAACTCGTCGGCGCCTCGAGCGATCCACGCGCGGTCGACGAAGCGATGAAAAGCTCCGCTCTCGGAGTACGACCACATGTGCTCGTGCGCGATCACCGCGGGCTTTCGCGCCAGTCTGGCCATGAGGACCGCCCAGGCGTTCGAGCCGAACTTATGCGCATGGATCAGGTCGACGTCTTCGGCGCGGAGAAACTGCAAGAAGCTCCGCCAGGGGGCGATGTCCCACCTCGACGAGCGTGCGATCCCACGCACTTCCACACCAGCCGCTCTCAAACGGCCAACGGATTCGCTGCCCGGGGGCTCGACTTCGGTCTTGTCGGTCCAGCGCGTGACGAAGAGGGAGCGCCGGTACCGCTCCGGGTCCAGTCGGACGAGAAGGTCCAGCGCCAGGGTCTCGGCGCCGCCAATGTCATCGAGCGTGTCGAGCAGGCAGACGACGTGGGGAATGCGCGCCGAAGTTTCGTCAGGCCTCATCGGCGCTCGCGACATCGCGCCCTAGCCAGCGCCAGGAGCGCCGGGCCCAGGCTGAGGAGGAGCCAGAGGATCTTCGAGTGCTCCTCCGAGAGGAAGAAGTAGCCGGCCAGGACGGCCGCGATCGCCATCAGCGCGGCCGCGGCCAGCATGGCCCCTTCGCGGTTGTCGGCGCGCGAGTACATGAGATACGCCTTCACCATCATCGCGATGCAGGCGAACACGATGCCCAGGAACAGGCAGAGCCCGACGATCCCGAGCTCGCTGAGCACCTGCAGGTACATGTTGTGCGCGACGGCAGGCTGATCGACTACGTACTCGTCGAAGCGGATCGCCCCCGGCTCGAGCAGGTAGTGGATGGAGGAGACTTGGAAGTTGGCGGCCCCGACTCCGTGTACGGGCTGGTCCTCGACCATTCGCCAGCCGATGTTCCAAATGTCTGTGCGGCCACTGCCGCCGTCGGAGGCGGTGACACGCTCGTACGCCTCCGGGTTGCCCGAGAAGTAGATGAATGCGCCCACTATCACCAAGGCGGTCGCGATCACAGCCTGGAGGCGCGCCCGATATGCAACGAGCATGCCGACGAGGAGCGCCGCGACCAGGGCGATCAGCCCGCCTCGCGAGAGCGTCAGCAGGACGCCGAAGAGAAGCATTGACACCGCTAGCCCTGCCATCAACCTCACCCCGGCTGGGCGTTCTTTGCTGAAGAGGAACGGCGTTGCCAGCGCCATCCCGGTCACCAGCAGGGTGGCGAACTCGTTTGGATCGGCCACTGTGCCGGCCAAGCGGTTCAGGCCGTTCGCGGCCGTGGGGCTCGAGGCGAGTGCAGAAGCGCTTGGCTGGGTCACATAGCCATACAGGGCGGCTAGCGTCGCCCCGGTGAGGAACGCTGCATAAACAAGCCGGACGTCGCGCTGGGTGCGGATTGCAGCAAAGACGATCGGAAACAGCGCGAAGTTGAGGATGAAGGATGCGCTTGCGGTCGGGATCCGGGAGGCGTCCTCAGCCCAGACAAAGGAGGCCGTGTTCCACGCCACGAGCATGACGATCGCGATCATCAAACCCGGGTGAACCTGCGGGAACTCGCGGCGCTTGCTTCCGAACGCCGTCGCCGAGGCCAGCCATGAGAGCGCAAGCACCGCGCCCGCAAGCTTCGCAAGGCTGAGCGCCGGGCCGGTCAGGCTTGGCACGAGCTCAAGGAACGAGAGCGCGACGAATCCAACGAGCCCCGCGGTGAGGCTGGTCAGGGTGAGGAGGGCGAGCGCGATCGCGAGGGACGCCGCGATCGCGGCGATGGGGGAAATCCCCGCGACGATGCCTACGGTCGCTGCCGTCAATCCGAAGAACAGCGGGATCAGCAGTTCGGCCGGATCCGTGCGCAGCGCCACGCTGCCCGCCTATCTCAGGGACGCTGGAGTTGCGCGTTCACGCAGCCCGCGACCCTTGTTTCCGTAGTAGTGGTAGTCGCTGCGGGTCGGGCGCGGGGTGCCGACCACAGCGAATCCTGCCGGCTTGATTCCGTTCTCTGCGAGCAGCTCGCCGAGGTGGGAGAGCTTTGCGAGGTGCGTGCGACCGAGGCGCACGACCGAGCAGCACGTCGTCGACGTAGTTCGCGAGCGGCAGCGCGTCGACAACGTCCGTCAGAGGCGGGGAGTCGATGATCACGTAATCCGCGATCTCCTTCGCGTCGTTGATCAGTTCGCGCGCCGCCGGCAGTGCGAAAAGCTCTGAGATCCAGCCACCCTCGTAATCGGCGAGGAGGAGGCCGAGGTTGGAGCCGAACTGCTCTGTCGTGATCAGTGCATCCTCCAGGTCGACACTCTCGATCAGGACGCTCACCACGCCGTGCTCGGGCTTGCAGCCGAGCGCCTTTCCGATCGAGGGGCGCCTGAGGTCAGACTCGATCAGGATCACGCTGTTGCCGGCCGCCGCCAGCGAAGTCGCGAGGTTGATCCCCGTCGTCGTTTTTCCTTCGGAAGCGGACGAGCCGGTGACGAGGATGGCGCGACTCGAAGCCGAGCGTCGCTGCACCGCGAGCGTGCCTCTCAAGCGTTCGATATGCCTCCGAGGCGGCCGGCGAGAGCTCAAGGGGGTCGATCGGCGCGTCCGTGGTCTTTATCTCCTTGGGGATGCGAGTCAGAATCGGCAGCCGGTAAAGGCGGCGGAGCTGCTCTTCGCGGCGGAGCCTGGGGTCCAGCACCTGAAGCGCGAAAGCCGCCGCGATTCCGAGAACGATGCCCGCCAAGAGCCCGGCGACGACGGTCAGGAGCGGTCGTGGGCTGACGGGCGCTGACGGCTCGGTGGCGGGCGTCTGGATCTGAAGCGTCGTGTCCTTGCTTTCGCTCCTCGCTCGGAGCTCCGCAATTCCGATATCGAGCGCGGCCGAGCCTTCACCACGGTCAAGCTGGTCTTCGAGCGCGGGGAGGTTCTCGTCGATGAAGTCGTGGATCGTCTCGGTCTGCTCTTCGATTGCCTGCTCTGCAAAAGCGTTGACCAGCTCGGTGGCTTCCTCGGGCGATGAGGCCTGGGCGCTGATGACCACGATGGCCGCTTGCGCGAGGGGCTCGGCCTGGATCGACGCCAGGAGCGCCTCCGCGCTGAGCGGGGAATCGATTTCCTCCTTGACTCTCTCGGCGACGTCGATGTTGGTGATGAGGCGTGAGGCGGTCTCTACGTCACGGGTCGGGTCCGACGACTCCCTGATGACCGGCAGGCTGATGGGGAGGGTGTCCACGGCAGGCGCGGGGTTGACGAGGATGTCGGCTGACGCCTCGTACATCCTCTCCGCTGTGGCGACGTAAAGGACCGCGATGCCCGTGGTGATCGCCGTGATCGCGATGACGATCCAGATGCGCTCGCGCAGCGTCGCGACGTAGCGCGTCAAGCCCTCCTGTTCGACAGGGGGCTGGATCCAGTCAGACGGAGTTCCCTCCGGTTGGCTGCCGTTTACGCCTTCCACGAGCGGGTTATTCTCGCAGGGGAAGGTTGTCCCTCCGTTTCTTTCTACGCGTGTGAACGAGGAATCGCATTCATGACGCGGAATTCAATGGCTGTGATGGAGCGATTTCGTTACCGTGGCCGTATGCGACTCTGGGGCCGCGAGACTTTCAAGCCGCTTGGTGATCCAGGCAGTTCAGGCAGCGCTGAAGCCGTTTCTGACGTCCTTCAGCTCGCGGCTGAGCGCATCGAGGAAATCGTGGAAGCCGCCGAGCGCGCGGCCGCCGAGATCACCGCAGCAAGCGAGGAGCGCCTCGGCAGTGGCGAAGGCGAAGCCTCGAGCCAGATCACGCGCGAGCGGATCGTGGCGCAGCTCTCGGAATCCCTCGTCACTCGCGCAAGCGAGCTTCGGACCGAGGCTCGCGCCCTGGCTGACGTCCTCGGCCGAGCGAGCAAGCGCCTATCGGCGGCAACTCCTGCCTCCGGTGCTGCTGCCGATGTCACACCGACACCGACACCGACACCGACCACTCCCCAGCCTGAGACGGAGCTCGCGGAGAGCATGCCGGAACTGTCGGCGCGCGTGACCGAACGCTTCAGCAAGTCGCGCGACGACGCTCCAGTTGTGTCCTCCGACAAGCGGGTCCCGTTCAAACGGCGCGTCCGCGCGGAGCGTCCGCCCAAGGCCGAAGGCAAGCGTCCATCAAACGACGGCCTCCGGCTCTTGGCGACCCAGATGGCAGTTGCAGGATCGACCCAGGAGGAGATAGCATCGCGCCTTCGCGACGAGTTTGGCGTCGAGGACGCCACGGCGCTCATGGGGGAATCGCCGATTGCTCGCAAGGTCAAGGAGTCCGAAACCAGTGGATAAACCCACACCCGGGTCGCAGTTGAAGGCATCGATTACCGATGCTTCCCTCAAAATTGAAGGCATCATCGACGATGCCGAACGAGCGGCGGCGGACATCAGGGCGGAAGCCCGTGAGGAAGCGGAACGCGATGCCCGGCGAATTGTCTCCGAGAGCGGCGCTCAGCTCGCGTCGGTGCTCGAGCCCCTCATCAAGAGAGTTGAGAACCTTCGCGTCGAGTCCGCGGCGCTCATGCACGAGCTTGAAGCCGCGACGCTCGAGCTCGTCGATCTGAGCAAGCGCACGGCGGAGCCAGTCATAACGGAAGTTTCCGAGGTCGCCCGAACCCGTCATCGGAGAGCCCGAGACGCCGAAGGTGGAGGCCGAGAAGGAGGAAGCGCCCGTCGCATCGTCCGTTTCAGGGCCCGTTCCGGTCGCGTATCCAGGCACTGCCGGCGGCTCGAACAACGATGAAGGCGATGTCGGCCCCTCCCGAGGAGGCGGTCCTGCGCGCCACCCAGATGGCGGTGGCAGGCAGTTCCCGCTCGGAGATCGAAGCAACCCTCAGCGACGAGTTCGGCCTGGCTGACGCAACGCCGGTCGTCAACGACATCCTCGGCCCGGCCTAGCTTCGCCGAACGTCCCGCAGTAGTCGCTAGGGCGATAGCTCAGGGACGTTCGGCGCACCTCATGACTTAGGGGTCCTGCCAGATCCTCTCGCCGGAGCCGAAGAGGCTGATCTCTTTCAGCTTCGCGAAGGTGATGATTCGCTGCGCCGCTGAGTAGAGCGGGTGGCAGGCGCTCAGGACCAGGCGCTCGTATCCGACGTTGCGCACCACTCCGATCTCGGTCGGATCGACGATGTCCACCTTTTGTACCTCGTACGTGAACGTCGCGTAGGGCATCTCGAGCGTGATCTCGTCGCCAGGCTTGACCTCGTCCATCTTGTTGAACCAGGCGCCATAAGTGGTGCGGTGGCCGGCGATGCCGACGGTCTTCCCTTGACCGGGGAAGGCGGAGCCGTCGCCTTGGCGCTGCGTGTCCTCGTCATCGGAGGCGGTGTAATGGCCCGGGCCCTTCTGAAGGGACGCGGTATCGGTGCCCTCGACGACCGTGGCTCCGTCGAGGTCCATCGCGGGCATGCTGATCGTTCCGATTGCCTTCCCGTCTCGACCTGATTCCTCGAACCGGTCTGCCAGGATCGCGACCCGCTCCTCAAGGTTGCCGGCGCCCGCGACCGCGTCGAGGTCGGCCGCATCCGGGAATGCCCGCTCCAGCTCCTTGAGCTCGTCCTCAGCCTGGTTTTGCTGGACGCTTGCATAGACGTCGAGAGCGGCTCTCCCCACAAGAGCGTCATCCCGACATCGGCGGCGATGACGAGCCCCGCGGTGATGAGCGCGGTGGCCAGGATTCGAAGCAGCGGTTCACGTGAAGCCCATGATCGCGCATGCCACACTCCCCGCTGCCACATGGCCGACGAGAGCGCACAAGAATCAGCACCCAGGATCGCCTCCTACCAGGCAGATCCCGAGCAGATCGGGCGCGTGCTGCTGCTCTATTCCGGCGGCCTCGACACCTCGGTCATGCTGCACTGGATCCAGGCCCGCTACGGCGCCGAGATCGTCACCCTGACCGTTGACCTCGGCCAGCCGGGAGAGGACTGGGACGTCGTTGTCGGCAAGGCGAAGCAGCTCGGCGCGATCGACGCCATACGCGACGACGCCCGCGAGGAGTTCGCCCGCGACTACGTCCTGCCCGCGATCCGCGCCAACGCGCTGTACGGCGGGGGCTATCCGCTCTTCACCGCGCTCGCGCGCCCGCTGATCGCGAAGCTCGCCGTCGACCACGCCCGCGCGACTGGGTGCGACACGATCGCCCACGGCTGCACGGGCAAGGGGAACGACCAGGTCCGCATCGACGGCACGATCGCCGCGCTCGCGCCCGAGCTCAAGGTGCTCGCCCCGGTCCGCGAGTGGGCGATGGGGCGCGAGGAGGAGATCGCCTACGCGAACGAGCACGGGATCCCGATCAAGGGCTCCAGTGAGGGCGCCCCGTACTCGATCGACGACAACCTTTGGGGCCGCTCGTCCGAGGGCCGGGAGATCGAGACGCTCGGCACGCCGCCCGACGACGAGGTCTTCCAACTGGTGACGCACCCGCGCGATGCGCCGGACGAGGCGCAGCGCCTGGTCGTCGGCTTCGAGAAGGGCGTGCCGGTATCGCTCGACGGCGAGCGCCTCGAGCCCGTGGAGTTGATTGACCGGGCGGCCGAGATCGGCTGCCGCCACGGCGTTGGCATCGTCGACCACATCGAGGACCGGATCGTCGGCCTCAAGGTGCGCGACCTCTACGAGGTGCCGGCCGCTTCGATTCTCCTCACGGCGCACCAGGACCTCGAAAAGCTCGTATCGACGATCCACCAGAACGAGCACAAGCACGTGCTCGACCGCAAGTGGGCCTATCTCGCCTACGCCGGTCTCTGGCTCGATCCCCTCCGCCACGACCTCGACGCCTACATGCTCTCGGCGAACGAGCGCGTGACGGGCGAGATCACGGTGGAGCTCTACAAGGGCTCCGTCCGCGTCGTCTCCCGCTCGAGCCCGTTCGCCCTCTACGACGAGTCGCTGGCGAGCTTCGGCGAGTCGGGCGGCGAGTTCTCTCAAGCCGCGAGTCCGGGCTTCATCGAGCTCCACACCTTGCAGAGCCGCATGGCACACAGGATTCGCGAGCACCAGGACGGGAAGGAGGACTAGGACATGTCAGTGATTTACGAACTCATCGGCCGCTTCGTCGTTCAAGCCGTCTGGTGGCGTTTCGGGCGTCAGATCCAGATTGCGGGCGCGGTCGCCCTCTTCGCGGCAGGCGCCGCCGGCTTTCTTCTCAGCCGCAAGTCTCCGCCTGAGGGCTGAGCCCTGGCGGGCCGGTTTGCATGATCCCGCCCGGATTATGTAGCCACCCTGAGCAAATCGCGGGCAAACGCTAACGAATCACTAACATTGCCCGCTTCGTGTCCTCGGGCCGCCCCCAGATCACCGAACGCGCCGGATCGGCGCGCAGCTTCCGCCCGAGCCTCGCCGCCCGGGCCGTGTTCGTGCTCGCCTGCGGCGTTGCGTTGGTCATCCCGATCGCCAGGTCGGACGCCCAGACGATCGACGGGCTCGAGGGCAAGATCGCCGATGCCCGCGACGAGGCGGAGGCGCTGAACGACCAGATCGAGTCCGACGTCGTCGCCCTGGCCGAGGCCCGTAACGATGCCGAACGTGCCGCCGGCGAGGAGTCCGAGCTCAGCAAGGTCCTGGCCGAGGGTCAGGAGCGCTCCGCAGCGCTGGCTCGAAAGCTCGAGGACGCCCAGGCCGAGCTCGCCGCCACGCAGGAGCGGCTGGAGCGCGCGCAGGCAGTCCTGGCGCAGCGGCTCGTCGAGATCTACAAGTCGAGCGGGATGAACGGCGTCGACGTCCTCCTGGACTCAGAGGGCTTCGAGGACCTCGCGACCCGCGCCGAGCTGCTCGGGCGCATCCAGGACGCCGACCGCGCACTGGCCGAGCGGGTGCGCGAGCTCAAGGCGGACGTGCAGGACCAGGTCGAGCGGGTCGGCCGCGCCAAGGAGCGCTCCGACGAGCTGAACGCCGAGGTCGAGGCCGCGCGCGACGAGATCGCCGCCGCCCGCGCCGCCGCAGAGGCCCGCGCCGCGCAGCTGCAAGACGCCCGCGCCGCGCAGGCCGCGTCGGTCGAACGAGCTCCAGGGCCAGATGAGCGACTGGACGAATCAGGTCGAGAAGCTCGAGCAAGTGCCCGAAGAAGAGGCCGTCGAGGAGGTCGGAAACTGGAACAACTTCGGCGCCTGGGCCATCCCCGAGGCGATCGTCATGTGCGAGTCCGGCGGCAACTTCCAGGCGCTGAACCCCAGCTCAGGAGCCGGCGGCGCCTATCAGATCCTTCCCTCGACCTGGGCGGCTCTACGGCGGCAAGGGGCTCCCGCACCAGGCGCCTCCGGCCGAGCAGCACCGCATCGCGGCGATGATCTGGGCCGACTCGGGTCCCGCCGCCTGGGTCTGCGCGGGCTAGCGCCCGGTTTACCTCAGGCAGCTTCGACGGGCGCCGACAGCGGGCGTGCTTCGGCGCGCTCTTCCCAGCGCGAGCCGCGAAGGACAGCGACCGCGATCATCAAGACGGCGATGACGCCGAAGCCGGCGACGGCGAAGCTCGCACGGGGAGAAGCGATGGCCGCGATTGCGCCGCCGAGGAGGAAGCCGACGCCCGAGAGCCCGCTCGCGAGCGACTCGAGGAGGCCGATCACGCGCGCCTGATAGGCCTCGGCGGTGAACTCTTGGATCGCCGTGATGACGGCGACCCACTGGACGCCGTTGCCCATGCCGCCGATCGTTGAGGCGATGCAGGCGACCAGAAGCGTGGGGGCGATGGCCGTTCCCAGGTACGCGATGCCGATCGCCGCAGTGCCGCCAATCAGAAGCGATGCCAGCGAGGCCCCCCGAAGGCCCGAGAAAATCAGGCTGCCGAGCACCATGCCGACGCCCCAGGAGGCGAGCATGAGGCCGTAGCCGAGATCGCCCGCGTCGAGGGTGTCTTTGGCGAACGCGACCTCGATGGGGAGGACGAGGGCGAAGAAGATGAACGCGATCGACTCGGCTGCCAGAAGCCTTCGCAGGACCGGGCGCTCGCGAACGTAGGTGAAGCCCAGGCGAAGGCGCGTCGTCCAGGTGACCTTCTCCTCGGCGTCATCGCCTGCGGCGCGCGACAGGACGCTCGACGTCGCCAGGAGGACTGCGACGATCACGAACGAGGCGGCGTCCGCGAGCAGCGCGACCTGGACTCCGGCGGTCGCAACGAGGAGGCCCGCTAGCGCCGGGCCCGCAGCGGCGCCCGCGGTGAAGCCCACGTTCAGGATGCCGTTGCCCTCGCGCAGGAGGCCGGCGGGTTCCAGGATCGACCCCGCGGCGGCTCGGCATCTGGCCCGCGCGGCCGTTGCGAGGGTGCCGTCGATCGCGGCGATCACGAGGACGGCGGCCAGGACGAACGCCTCCTCTGACGCCAGCAAGGCCAGGGCACAGAAGGCGACGGCCTCGGCCGCGTAGAGCGTGGCGAGGGCGCGCCGGTGGCTCCACGCGTCGATGCGGGCGATCAGAAGCGGGGTCGTGAGCGCCGGCACGAACTGCATGGCCACGAACAGGCCTGCGGTCGCGACCGGGCTGTTGGTCAGGTCGAAGACGAGGACCGCGAGCGCGATCTCGCCGAGCCAATTGCCCAGCTCGTTCGTGAAGTACGAGGCCGCCAGGCGGCGAAATCCGGGCAGTGAGAGGGGGGACGGGGATTGCCGGTGCGGCTTCATTGCGATTTCACGCTTTTTGCAACTTTTGAGCAAGGTCTTGCAGGTTTGCGCAAGTTCTGCCATACTTTCAAGCCCAGTCAGTGCTCCGGGCGGATTCGCCCGTTGCCAAGGAGGTTCAAAAGAGGTGAATCGCATGGGCATTCGTCGCGGCTAAGAGAAAGAAATTCGACCGGAGCGCATTGAGCGCGACGGCGTAGGGCGTCATTCGACGCCCGTTAAGGAGCCCCTGCCGGGGCTCGTGGTCGTTGAGGAGTAGGCGACAGTCGGCGGGGTCAGACCCCGCCCACGCTTCTTAGCGCCGGCCCGCGGTGGGGCGGTCCACGTAATCGTGGATCCGCTTGTCGAGGGCCAGCTCGGCCTCGAAGTCCGCGTCCTCGCCATGGCGATAGGCGAGGTCCTTGTCGGCGAGCATCTCGATGAAGAGCTCGACCAGGCCGCCGTCCAGCTGCGTTCCTGAGACTCGCCGGAGCTCGGCGATCGCCTCGAACGAGCTCTTGGGCGTGCCGTAGGAGTCGCGAGCCGTCATCGCGTCGTACGAATCGGTGATGGCGAGGATCCGGGCGATGGTGGGGATCTGGTCTGCGGTCAGGCCGCGGGGGTACCCAAGGCCGTCCAGGCGCTCGTGGTGGGCCAGGATGATCTCGCCGACGGGCCGGTAGCCATCGATCTGGGAGACGATCCGGGCGCCCTCATACGGGTGGCGCTTGATCTGGTCCCAGTCGTCGGGGAGCAAGCGGCCGCGGGATTTCAGGATCTGGTCGGGCAGCACGAACTTGCCGATGTCGTGAAGGAGACCCGCGGTGTGCGCCAGCTCCTGCTCGTCGTCGGAGAGCCCGGCCGCGACGGCGAGCTCGCGGGAGTAGCGCGCCACGGCTGCGGAGTGGCGCGCCGTCATGCGGTCACGCAAGTCAAGCGTGCGCAAGAGCGCGCCAAGAAGGGCGACCTGGAAGCCGGCGAGTTGCTTCGCACGCTGCTCGAGCTCGACCGCCCGGTCCTGGGAGAGGATCAGCGCGCCCACGAGGTACTGGAAGATCAGGAGGACGATCGCGAAGAGCGCGACGGCGGGGAGCCCCAGCTGGTCGTAGGCGAAGGTAATGCCGAGGCAGAGCAGCGCCGCGACGAGCTCCGACGGCAAGACGGGGAACAGGAAGGTCCTGATGCGCGAGCGGAAGCTGACGCCGTCGACGTAAGACGTGTACGCGGTGATCGACACGAAGTCGATGATGAGCGCACCGACAAAGAGGGCCAGGATGAGGAGGTAGTAGGTGGTGTCTGTGGGTCCGATGCCTAGCTCCTCGACCGCGTGCTCGAACAGGAAGCCCGAGAGCAGCGGGAACGAGGCGTACACCGCGACGTTGATGAGCAGGTCGTTCAGCGGGTAGCGCTTCGAGGCCCAGGAGGCGACGGTGGTGACCACCGCGATCACCGCGGCCGGCACGGCTCCCAGGAGCACGATCGCCGTGATGATCACCAGGAACGAGCCGGAGACGACGATCTTGTTCGCGGTGATCCGGATCGCGCGCAGGTCGCTGGCAACGGCTGAGGCGAGGAGGATTGCGAACAGCGCAGGGTCCCAGTTCGCATCGCCCGCCAGGAGGGCGGCGGCGGCGATGGCGCAGGTGAGGACCAGCCACTCGGCTGCGATCACCAGTTGTGAGGGACGACCCTGCATGGGGGTTCCTTTGGTTGAGTCCTAAGTTCGAGGTGGCGCTAGCCCTGGAGTGCTGTGGCCGAGCCGCGGCCGAGGCGGGGCACGGCGTGCTCGCCGGGCGATGCTTCGCGCATCGAGCTCATGAAGCGGTCCAGGTCATCGCGGTGGTAGCGGCGCTGGCCGCCGGGCGTGCGATAGACGGCGACGAGGCCGTCGTTCGACCACTTGCGAAGCGAAGCGGCGCTCACCCCTACGTAGTCAGCGGCTTGCCCCACATTGAGCAGCCTTGCCGTGATCTCCATGTCCGTGCCCTCCTAGGCGCAGGGCCGGCGGTCCCTTGGAAAACCGGCCCAAACTTGACGTTTGCCTAGAGAACTTCGGGTGCTTGAGCGCCCGTGGCAACGCTTTTCAAGCCTGCGCTCAAGCGATGCGCAGCTTCAGCGGGTCAAACCTGCGCACGACGCACAGGGTGCACCGAACCTTGCGCTACGCCAGGTCGAGTGCTGCGATGAGGAGCGTGGCCGCTTCGCCTGGGCGGTTGCCCAGGGCGGGCATCCCGTTCTTGCCGCCAACGAGGCGCGCCGAGCGATACGAGAAGGGTGCGGCGCCCGATGTGCGCATTGCGCGGCGGAGCGGTTCGCCGAGTACATCCAAGCGCGCCTCTGCGCCGCAAATGACGACGGCAACGGGGTTGAGCGCCCGCAGAGCTGTCGAGTACCGGCGTTCGGCAAGATCGGCGGAAAGGAGCAAAGCGCGAAGGCCGGCTCTGCGGAGGCAAAGCTCGAGCGCCTGGGCGTGGACCGCCTCGGGGCTCAGCGCCGGACCGGAATCAAGCAGAAGCACGCCCTGGGGGCGGCTGGCGGGCGGCGCGAGCCTGCGGGCCCCGTGGAGCCAGCCCGTCGCCCAGCGGCACGCCCACTCAAGCTCGGCCTCGCCGTTGGAGCGGGCGGACGCCGTGTCGAGCGCCGGCAGTAGGACCTCCTCGAGCGTGCGCTCGAGCGTCCTGACGGCAAGGCTCTCCTCCAGCTCGCGGTCCGCGCTGCGCTCGTCGAAGCGATCGAAGGCGCCCAGGAGGCGCGCGGGCGAAGAGGGACCGCGCCCGCGGCGGCGGGCCACCTCGACCGCTGAAGAGATGTTGTTCGTCTCGCGCAGAGCGTCGCGGAGCGCCTCGATCTCAGTCAGGTCGTAATGGCGGTGATTGCCCTCGGTGCGCCTCGGTTGCGGGTAGCCCAGGCGTCGTTCCCACGTGCGAAGCGTGGACGGGCTGACGCCGAGCATCTCGGCGGCAGCGGAGGTGCGGATACCGCTCATATAGGAGTTGTCGCGCTTTTGGCGACTTTTCTCAAGTCTGGGCCGGGTTCTCGCTACGGATCTTGCAGCGAGAGAACCGGCACATGCCGCTTTCGCACCTAAAGGTGCTCTTTGACAACTACCGACGCAATTGCGATTCCGCGCCCGCCTGCGCGGGCGTCCCAGGCGGCTACTTCGGCGGCCTCGCGAATCTGATCCGGCGAGTTGCCGTGAAGTGGGCACGAGGCAAGGCCCACCGCGACCTCCACCCGCGGGCCCCGTCCGATCTGGGAACGCTCGACCACGTCGGAGACGGCGGTTGCCAGCTCGACTGCGCCTGCCGCCTCTGCGCCGGGGATCACAGCGAGAAGCTGCCCGAAGCCGGTGCGGAACGCCCGCTCGCGCCCTCCGAGCTGGCCATCGAGGATCCCGGCGACCGCGTCCACCATCCGCCCGGCGGCCTCCGCGCCGTAGCCCTTGGAGATCCGCTCGACGCCCTCGACCTCGAAGTGGGCGATCGCGAAGGGCGTCCCGGTGCGCCGCTCCTCGGCCACGAGGGTCGCGAGCCAGGCGTCCGGAGGCTCGGGCTCGGCGCCGGGATGCTCGGGCGCGGACGGGGCTTCGGCGTGCACACCCGGCGCCGAAGCGCGCTCGGTACCAACGAGTGATTCCATCGCGGCAGCCTGGACGGCTCCGAAAACTTCAGCCAGGCGCGTGACTGCGCGCGTGAACTCCCGCCGGTCCCGCTCGGGTAGCTCGCGGTCAAGCGCTTCGATCAGGAGCGTCTGGAGCGCCGCGAACTCGCCCGGGAGGCGCTTAAGGAGCGCTTCGGGGTCCCGCTCGGCGGCAAGCGATGCCGCGCGCTCGAGCGCGGCGGGGGAGAGCCGCAGCTCTCGCGCTGCTCCGGGGTCCGAGAGGAGGCCGAGGATCTCGGCGATCAACGGCGCCGCCTCGTGGGAGATCCAGCCGAGGGGCAGGGTGTCCACCTCGTCGAGCGGGCTGCGCTCGATGACTTCGAGCAGCCAGTTCTTCGCGAGTCGCTCCCAAGCAGCAGGCGATCGCGCGATCTCGGCGCCTGGCGATTGCCCGTTCATCTCTGACCAAGCTAATTCACGTCCCGGCGGGAGCTGCGTGCCGGCGCGGGGGCACGTTTAGAATCGTCTCGTGGCAGATCGAGGGTGGAGAGAGGGGGAGGACCCGAACTTGCCGGAGGGCGGACCGTCCGATCCTGGCGGCGACGCGATCCTGGGCGCGGCGCTCGAAGGCCTGCGCCGGGCCGCCGAGGAGGTCGAGGTCGAGCGCTCGACCGCGGAAACCCTTCAGCGGAGTCTGCTGCGCGAGCGGCTCCCCGATGTGCCCGGCCTCCGGCTCGCCGCGCGCTACCTGCCCGGCTCGGGCGAGGCGCGGATCGGCGGCGACTGGTACGACGCGATCCCACTGCGCGATGGGCGAGTGGGCCTGGTTATCGGCGACGTTGTCGGGCGCGGCATCGAGGCGGCGGCCCGCATGGCCCACCTCCAGAGCGCGGTGCGCGCTTACGCCCTCGAAGGCCTTCGGCCCTCGCTCATCCTGGAGCGCATGAACGGCTTCGTCCAGGAGCTGGAGAGCCGCGGGACGGCGACCCTTCTTCTCGCCGTCGTCGATCCTGATGCCGAGACGGTCCGCCTGGCGTCGGCCGGCCATCCGCCTCCGCTCATCGTCGACCCGGACGGGAACTCGAGCTTCGCCGAGGGCCCCGCGGGCAACCCGCTCGGCGCCTCGCTCTTCCCCAGCTACGACGAGACGGTGATGGCGATGCCGACCGGGTCGGCGCTCGTGCTCTACACGGACGGCATCGTCGAGCGTCCCGACCAGCCCCTCGACGTCGGCATGGAGATCCTGGCCGACCTGGGCCTGAGCCTTCCCGACGAGCCCGACGAGGCGTGTCGCACTTTGTTGGACCGGCTGCTTTCGGACGGACTTGCTCACGACGATGTCGCGCTCCTCATCGCCCGCCTCGACGCCCCGCCGCTGACGCTCGACCTGGTGGTGCCGGCAGACCCGACGTCGCTCGTGGGCGTTCGCCGGGGTCTCGGCCGCTGGCTCCGCGCCATGGGCGTGGGGGATGCTGACGCGTACGAGCTGCAGGTCGCCTGCGGCGAAGCGTGCGCGAACGCGATCGCGCACGCGTATCCGCCCGGCGATGCCCACTTCGCGGTGCGCGCGGTGCGTGAGGGGTCCGAGCTTCTGATCGAGGTCGGCGACTTCGGGGCATGGCGCCCGCCGCGCGGCGGATCGGGCGGCCGCGGGCTCGCCCTGATCGAGCAACTCACCGACTCGCTTGAGATCGACCGCGGTATCGCCGGTACGACTGTCAGGATGCGACGCAAGATGGAAGGGATGGCTCAGGTCTGATGCGCGACCGCCTGGCAGAGGTCGGCTTCACGGAGGCCCGCGCGGACACGATCGTCGCGTCGGTGTCCGGCGACATCGACGGCTCGAACGCCGCCGAGCTCCGCCGCGCCGTCGCCGAGCGCGTGCCCTCGACGGCCCGCTCGCTGATCATGGACCTCACTTCGACGACCTACATCGACTCCACGGGCGTCGAGCTCCTTTTCGAGCTCGCCCGCCGCCTATCCGCCCGCCGCCAGATCTTCACGGTTGTCGTCCCGAAGGGCTCAGGGGTCCGCAAGGTCCTCGAGCTGTGCGACATCGGAAGCGTCGCCGTCCTGGTCGAGTCCCAGGGCGACGGCCTCGAAGCAGCCGACGCGGCTTAGCGGCCTGGTGGCGCTTCGGGTTGGCGCCACTGCCGTGGCCGGAGCGCCGATCGCGTCGTGGTTCGGAGCGTCTGCGTTGGGCACCCAAGGAGGAAGGGAACATCGCCTGGGGCCGTCCGCGGATCGACTGCGGGGTTGTGTTGGCATATCCAACAGAAACCGGCACTCGATCGCCAGGCGGCTCAGCTAACCCCGCGGCCCCAAATTGCTCCCCTTTACTGCCACGAAAGCGCAGCGCACCTCGCAGCGTCCCCAACGCCAGCCGCGCGGCAACGCACCCCGCTAGTACGACCAGTCGCGCCCTAGACGTCCAGCGTCTCGGTCCAGGAGGCCCTGAAGCGCTGGAGTGCCAGGCGGAGTGCGGCGGGGTCGGAGCCCGAGGAGATGATGTCGGCGATCCGGTTCGCGAACGCCTCGATCAGGAGCAGCTCGCGCCGGGACGCGGGTCGGGATGGGCGGATGCCCAGGGCCAGCACGCCGGTAAGGCGGCCGCCTGACGTCATCGGAGACGCAAGGAGGGGATGCACGCCGGCCTTGGTCGCGCCGATAAGCCTTGCCCTGCGCTCAAGCGCCACGCGCCCGATGCCGGGGTCGCCAAGGGTGACTTCTGTGGGAGGGGATGCGCTGGGCCCCGCGCCGCCGGTTGCCTGAGCCGCCAGCCGCAGGAGCATGCCGCCGTCCTCGGCGCTGTAGATCGCTCCCGACTCGATGTCGGCCAGCGAGACCACGCCGGCAAGAAGCGCGGTGAGGATTGGCCCCTTCTCGAGGCCGACGGGCGCCCCCTGCGAGCTGCTGCGGGGCCGGGCGTTCTTCTCGGGTTGAGCGTCGCCAATAACGCCGGTCTCGAGCGCGAGGGCAACCGCCTGCGAGCGTGTCGAGGCGCCGAGCTTCTCCATCGCGTTCCGAACGTGGGTCCGCACGGTCTCCGGGGAGAGGACGAGGCGTTCGGCGATCGCCGCCCCTGACAAGCCCTCCGCCAGGTACCCAAGCACCTCGCGCTCACGTGCGCTCAGGGGGCGAGATCCGGCGCCGGGCGCCCGGAGCGGCGAGACCCTTTCAGGTTTGGAATCAGACATGGAAATCGGCCGGGCCACGGGTAGCGTCGGTTCTTCAAATTCCCCCACAGTTTCGACAGTAGCACTAACCGATTTGTGGTAATGCCACTCACGCCGAGTGGGGAGAATCAGCCCGAGAAGGGGTGAAAGCCTTAAGGGAAAGGGCAACCATCGCCGAAGACATGATTCGCGCAACACGCATAACACTCGTGGGGCTAATCGCCTCGGTATCCCTGTTCTTCGCGGGCGCACCCGCTGCCAACGCCGCCGACTGCGGAACGTTCGGTCCTACCCAGGACCAGTACTGCCCGCCCACCCCGATCACCGGCGGTGGTGACCCGCTGCCGTTCACCGGCTTTGACGTTGGGCTCGCCGCACTTGCGGCCGTGGCGCTCGTGGGCGCCGGCATCGGCTTGCATCGCGCCGCGAGGACAGACGAGGGAACTTGAGCAAACGGTTCCGGGCTGCCGAGGGGGGATCGCCCGCTGCCGTGACTCCAGATAGCTCAATCGCAACCGAAGGGCCGCCGGTCCTGATCGTCGACGCTGCCCAGCGCTGCGTCGAGGTGAACGACGCCGCGTCCCGCATGCTCGGCTTGTCGCGAGCGGAGATCGTCGGCCGTAGCGTGGAGTCACTCAACCTCCCTGAAGGGCACCTCCTGGTGTTGCCGCGCATTGAGGACGAGCAAGCCGCGGGCGGCTGGGCAGCTCGCAAGCCGCAGGACAGCGACCGCCCGAAGGGCAGGCAGCCCTCGCGCCGCGAGCGTGAGATCCTGGGACTCTTGGCGGGCGGCTCAACCGATGCGCAGATCGCAGAGGTCCTGGAGCTTTCGCCTGCGACAGTTCAGACGCATGTGAGGAACGCCAAGGCGAAGCTTGGCGCCCGCACGCGCGCCCAGGCTGTTGCTCTGGCGCTCGTCAGCGGCCTGATCGAGATGGACTAGCGCCCACGGCGCTCGGACCGGTCGATTCGCTCGCGGATCTCCTCGATCCGGGGATCGAGCGGGTTCAGCTCCGTGACGACGGCAAGCTCCGTCCGAGCCTGCGCCGGGTCCAACTTGGAATAAATGAGCGCAAGGAAGAAGTGGCCGACGTACTCCTCCGGTCGTTTGCGGATTGCTTCGCGAAAGGCCTCGATGGCTCGTTCCTTGTCCTTCAGCGCGAGCGCGATCGAGCCCTCCGTCAGCGCGGGCAGGTCGGACAGCGGGTTCAGGTCCCGCGCGAGAGCAAGGTCGTCGTAAGCCTGTTGTGTGTCCGACCGGAAAGTGTCGATCGATCTGTCGACGAGGCGTTCGGAGAGGAACGGGGGGATCAGCGAGACGACGAAGACGGCGAGGACGATCAGGACCACGCGCCTGCCGGGAGGCGCGTCGGTGCGCTCAGGCATCAGAAGCGCCGGCGCGGCCGCCGCGCCAAGCAAGGCCAGCGCGGGACCGGTTACGGCCGGGAACGGCCAGAACCAGTCGAGCGAAGCGTGCGTGAGCCAGTAGGCGCCGGCGGCGAGCGCCCCGCACGACAGCTGGGCTGAGGAAGGGCCAAGGCTCCTGGCCCGCCAGGCGCCGGCGAAAGCGCCCACCATGGCGAGAACGAAAAGCCCAAGCCCGACGATCCCGAGCTCCGACAACATCTCCAGCTCGACAGAGTGAGCGTCGCGCGCGAGCTGGTTGGGATCCTCGCGCTCCTGGTTGTACCGGAACTGGAAGCCGCCGCCGCCTTCGCCGAAGACGAGGTCGTCGCCGGCGACCAGCAGCGCAACCCTCCATACCTCCGAGCGGTTCGACCCGGCGTTGAGCGTGAACCGGCTCGACTCCTCGGTCAGGTCGGGCTCCCCGCCGAGAAACTCGTCGAACTTGTCTCCCGCCAGCGAGAACGGGTTCCCAACCGCGATCGTCACCACGGCAAACCCCAGGGCGACGAACGCTGCCGCTCCGGCCCAGGACCTCGCGGGAGTTGCCCAGGCCGGACGCTCGACCTCTGGGTGGAAGCGGGTGACGAAGAAGCCGAGCAGACAGGAGGCCGCGAGCCCCGCGAGCCCCCAGGCGCCCGCGGCGTTGAGCTCGCCCACGGTGCCGCCCAGCCCGGCGGACGTCTTCGCCGCTTGGTACAGATCGCTGGCGAGGAAGAAGCAGGGGATGGCGGGCAGGACGGCGGCGAACCGGCTCAGGGTCGTCAGCCGTGCGGGCGAGGTCGCGAACAAGACGACCAAGCCGGCCGCGAACCCCAGGATCGCTCCGCGGCTTTGGCACAGGATCGCGAGCTCGAGGCAAGCAGTGGCCGTAACGAACGCGAGCACCCGTACCGCGCGATGAGCTTTGCGCGACGCGGACAGGCACAAAGACGGCCAGAACGCGATCAGGAAGAACGCGGCCGTGGCGTTGCGGTAGCCAAGGGGAAATTCAAGCGTCCCGTCCTGGTCGAGGACCGTGGGTGGATCGTTGGTGACGAAGAGGGAGATCAACGTCACCAGGCCGACGACGCCCGCCGCACCCACCACCGGGAGCACGGAGAGCTCCATGCGCCGGCCGAGGAGCGAGCAGCCCCACACGCCCAGTCCGAAGCAGAGCGCGTACCCGATCATCCGCTGGGCGTCCTCGACGGCGATGTCAGGCGTCGGCGACCACAGGGCGGACGCGAGGCTCCAGGTGGCAAGGCCGACGAGGGAGAGGAGGCACATCCTGGCCGGGCCCGACAGGGCGAGGCTCGCGCGCCACGGCGCAGTCGCGAGCATGATCAGCGTGCCGGCCCCGAGCAACGCCACCCCCGGGTACATGACCGTCCCGAAATAGGCCCCGAACTTGAGCGCCCACCACGCGAACGTTCCGCCTAGGAGGCCGAGCGCAAAACACGCGGCGAGCGCGGTCCACCTGCGCTCGGCGATTTCGGCCCGGCTTGTATCCGCCCCCTGGCCGGGCTCTGAGTCGGCCGCCATGGGCACCAAGGTAGCTCTCGGAACGGCCGTTTCGACGGCCGATGCCATCGGTAGGGTCGGCGAGCCTTGTCTCCAAGCGACGATCGGCCCACCACGGGCGAAGGTGAGCCCTCGCCTGACGACGAGTCCCGCGACCGGATCGCCGGACTCCGCGAGTCGATCGCCAAGCGCCTTGAAGAGGTTGCCGATGAGGCGCAAACGCGTCAGGAGGAGGAGCACGCCGCAGCTCTCGGCCTGGTCGAGGCGCGCGCAAATGAACGGCTCGAGTCGATGCTCAACGCGTACGCCGAGCGCCTCGACCGCGACCTGACCGAAGCCACGCGGCAGGCAAGCGCAGAGGCACGAGAAGCGGCGGAGGCACAGATGCACGCGCTCGCCGAGGAGCTCCGTTCCGAGACGAGGGACCGCCTGTCACAACACGCCGTATCACTCGAAGCCGCATCCAAAGAGCAGGCCCAGGCCTCGGCGGAAGAAGTCCGGGTACAGCTGGAGCGAGAGGTCGCAAAAGCCCTGAAGGCCGCGGAGGCGCGGGTCGCCGCCGCCCTCGCAGAAACGCAGGCAGAGCTTCGCCGGCGTGCCGAAGCGGATGCGAAGGCGCTGGCCGACCGGCTCGCCGAGCAGCTCGCGAGCGGCCACGAGCGAGTCTCGAGCGAGACGGTCGCGAAGGCCACCGAGCTCGAATCGGGTCTGGCCGCCAAAACGGAGGAGCTCGAATCCGATCTGGTTGCAAGGACAACGGAGATCGAGTCCGGGCTCGTCGCGAAGACCACGGAACTCGAATCCGGGCTGGTCGCGAAGACCACGGAGCTCGAATCCGGGCTGGCCGCAAAGACAACGGAGATCGAGTCCGGCCTGGCGGGAAAGACCACCGAGCTCGAGTCGGTCCTCGCCGCAAGGACGGCGGCGCTCGAATCGCAGGTGGCCGCCAAACTCGACGAGCTGGAATCGCGACTCACCGAGCGGGCCGCTGCGATCGAATCGGCGCTGACGGCGAGCACGACCGAAACGGATTCGCAGGTCACGGCCAAGGCAGCGGAGGTGGAGTCGCAGCTGACCGCGAAAGCCGCCGAGATGGATTCGCAGTTGACGGCAAAGACCGCTGAGCTCGAGTCGGGCGTTGCGGCGAAGGTCGCCGAGCTCGAGTCAAGCGTCGCGGCGAAAGCCGCCGAGCTCGAATCCAGCCTCACGGTTCGCGACGCCGAGCTTCGGAACGCGTCGTCCGAGCGGCTGGCCGAAGGACTTGCCGCCCGGGCCGAGGAGATAGTCGCCGGCAAGGCGCAGGCCCATCTCGCCGAACTCGCCGCGACCGGCGCGCGCAACTCGCAGGAGGCGGTGGCAAGAGCTTCCGAGGCGGCGCATGCCGCGGCGGAGTCGCGCTTGGCAGAGATCGAGGCGCACCTGAGCGAGGAGCACAACGCGAGCCTCGGCGAGCTCCGCCGCGCAAGCACCCAAGCGGCAGACGCCGTGCGCGAGGAGCTCACCGAGCATTTCGCCGCAACGGTCGCAAGCACGCGAGCCGAGTTTCAAAATGAGGCCAAGGCCGCCCTCATCGAGGTCGAGACCGAAGCCCGCGCGCGGGCAGCGCGCGTAGATGCCGACGGCAAGGCATCGCGTGCACAGCTCCACGCGGAGGCAGCGGAAGCGCGCACCGCGCTCGAAAGCGCTGTGGCGACCGCTCAGGCCCATCTCGAGACGCGCCTCGAGGAATCCGCCAACGCCCGCCTCGCGGTAATCGACCAATCGCTCGCCGCACGAAGCGCCGCCGCGACGGCGGCCGAGACGACCAAACTTCGCAACGAGATCTCCACGTCCCTCGCGGAGTGGCAGGCGGAGGCGCGCGCCGAGATCGGCGAGGCGACGCGAGCCGTCGCCGTGGAGCTGGTCGAAGATCGCACCGCGGCAGCACGCAAGGCTCTTGCCAAGCAGAACGAGGCTGCGGTGGACGCTGCGCTCCTCTCCGTGACCGAGCAGGCTCTGCGGGAGGTCAAGCGTCGCGGGGCAAAGCTCGAGAAACGCCTGCGCGCGGAGATCGGCGAGGGACTCTCGGCCGCGGAGGAGCGGCTGGCCCGCTCGGCCTCGACCGACCAGGCCGCGCTCGCCGCCGAGTTGCAGGACGAGATCGCGGCGAGGCTGGGCGCGGCCCATGCCGAAGTTGCGGCGCGGATCGACGCCGCCACCTCGACCGTCCACGAGCGGGTTGTCGCGGAAGCGGCAGCCGAGTTCGACCGGCGGACAGACGAGGCGACGGAAACCGTGCGCTCCCAGGGCGAGGCCGCGAAGCGATCGGCTTTGGATGAGCTGAGCCAAGCTCACACGGCCCAGTCCGAGCGGTCGCTTGCCGCGCTCGAAGAGCACCGAGCAGCGCTTGGCGCCGAGTCCGCGGCCGCACAGGACGCGCTCGAAGCCCGCCTTGGGACCGCGGCGGCGGAGAGCCTCGCGACAGCGCGCGCGGCGCTCGAACAAACCGCGGCCGAGCACCGCTCGGAAGTCGGCGGCGCGCTCGAGGCGCAGGTCGCCCAGGGGCTCAAAGACGCAAGCGAGCGGATCTCCGGCGAGGTCAGAACCGAACTCGCTTCGGGACTTGCGGCGGCTGAGCGGACCCTCAACGAGCAGACCGCTAGCCGGATGGCAGACCACACCTCCAGGCTCGTCGAGCAGGCGGCCAAGCAGTCGGCAGCGCTGAGCGAGCGCGCGGCCGAGCTGGCAGCAGAAGGCCGCGCCGCCGCTGAGGAGATCGCAAAGGCGCTCGCCGAGTCTGAGTCGAAGCGCATGTATGGCGAGCTGGGCAGGGAGCTCAAGGCGCGGATCGCGGAGGCCGAGGCGGCATCGGCGGCCGAGTCAGCCCGTGTGCGGACGGAGCTGGAGGACGTCAACCACGAGGCGGCGCGAGCGCGTCTGGCCGAGGCGCTCGAGCGGGTTCGCTCCGAGGGTGACGCCCAGCTCGAGGCGCAAAAGGAGAGCTTCGCCCAGGAGGCCGCAGCGACCCGCTCGCATCTCGGCAAGGCCGTGGAGGAAAGCCGCGCGGAGATGCGCGAGGCGGTTGGCGCCAGCCGCACGAAAATGCAGGAGGCGGTTGCCGGCAGCCGCTCAGAGATTCGCGAGGTAGTCGCCTCCAGCCACGCCGAGCTGGCAAAGCTCGCCGAGGATCTGGAAAAGCGGGAGCAACGGCGCGAGCTCCGCCTTGCCAAGGCCGAGACGTCCAAGAAGATCAAGCGCGCGCTTGCGAAGCTGGAGGAGGAGCGCGGCCGCGTCGACTCGCTGCGCGAGGAGGCCGTCTCCAAGGGCCGCGGCGAGCTCGACGAAGTGATCGCCCAGGCGCTGCAGAGAATCGACGAGCGCGCGGAGGACGCGGGACGGGAGCTCGTCGGTGGCGGCGAGCGCCTCACCGATGCGCTCAATCGTGCTGAGTTGACGGTGGCGGAGATCGAGGAGTCGACGGGACGGATCTCGGAGCTCGAACGCCGGGCCTCGGTCGCCGAGCAGCAGGCGGCGCGGTCAGCCGAGATGGCGCGGAACGCGGTCGAGCTCGAGTCGCGGATGCGCCAGGCGCTCAGCATGGAGGCGGCGGCCGCGGAGCAGATCGCCATCGCTGAGCGAAAGCTCATCGATTTCGTGGCTCATCGCTAGCGCAAACTCCGCGAAAGCAGCCAGTTGGCATCTGGTCTCGCTGGCAAGATGAACGTCTTGAGCGGAACCGTCGTACATCTGCACGTCCACAGCGAGTATTCGCTGCTCGACGGCCACTGCCAGATCGAGAAGAAGACCTCGAAGGGCACCGTCTATCCCATGGCGGAACGGGCCGCGGAGCTCGGCATGCCTGCCCTCGGCCTCACCGATCACGGCGCCATGAACGGTGCTGTCGACCACTACAAGGCGTGCAAGAAGGCCGGGATCAAGCCGATCATCGGGATGGAGGCCTACCTGGTCGACGACCACACGGCCGCCGACCGCCGGGGCGAGCGCAACCACCTGACGCTCCTCGCGGGCTCGGATGAAGGCTTCCGCAACCTGGTGAAGCTCTCATCCGCCGGGTTCCTCCAGGGGTTCGGGCGCGGGAAGGCCAACATCGATATGGGCCTCCTGGAGCGCCACTCGAAGGGCCTCATTGCCCTGTCGGGCTGCCTGCAGTCGCGCCTCTCGCGGCGGATCCTCGAGGAGCGCCCGGCCGACGCCCGCGCCCATCTCGACGACCTCGCACAAGCCGTCGGGCGCGACAACCTCTACATGGAGATCCAGGTCAACGGCATCCCCGAGCAGGACAAGGTGAACGAAGGCGTCGTGCGCCTCGCGCGGGAGATCGGCCGGCCGCTCGTCGGCACGGGCGACGTCCACTACCTGACCCGCGACGACTACCACCACCACGCCGCGCTCCTCTGCGTTCAGACCAAGTCCACGCTCGAGCAGCCGAAGCTGCAAGTTCGACACGAACGAGTTCTTCCTGAAGAGCCCCGAGGAGATGGCCACGGACTTCGAGCCCTGGCCCGAGGCAGTGCCGACCACGCTGGAGATCGCCGAGCGCTGCCACACGGAAATCGAGCTCAACAAGCTCCTCCTTCCGCGCTTTCCGACGCCCGATGGCGAGGAGCCCGGCGCGATGCTTCGGCGCCTCGCGTACGACGGGCTGCGCCGCCGCTACGGCGATCCGCTCCCGGCCGAGGCAGTCGAGCGGATGGAGTTCGAGCTCGGGGTCATCTCCGACATGGGCTTCGAGTCCTACTTCCTGATCGTCTGGGACTTCGTCGCCTTCGCGAAGAACAATGGCGTCGCCGTCGGCCCGGGCCGCGGTTCGGCCGCCGGTTCGATCGTCGCCTACTGCCTCAACATCACAGACCTCGACCCGATCTCGAACGACCTGCTCTTCGAGCGCTTCCTCAACCCGGCTCGTAAGTCGATGCCGGACATCGACATCGACTTCTCGGTTCGCGGCCGCGAGCGCGTGATGCACTACGTCCAGGAGAAGTACGGGCGCGAGTCCGTCGCGCAGATCATCACCTTCGGCAAGATGGCACCGCGTGCCGCCACCCGCGACGCCGCGCGAGTTTTGGGCTACGACTACGGCACGGGTGATCGCCTCGCAAAGCTCATCCCCGAGCCGATCATGGGCCGCAGCCCCAGCTTCGAGGAGTGCCTGAAACCGAACGCCGACCTCCGCCGCGAGATCGACGCAAGCCCGGACTCAAAACGGATCGTGGACGTTGCGCAGGGCCTCGAGGGAGTGGTCCGCAACAACTCGATCCACGCGGCCGCGGTCGTGATCGCGGACCGTCCACTCCACGAGATCGTCCCGCTTCAGCTCGCCGAGGACCGCGGCG
The DNA here is from genome assembly GCA_963786495.1 of uncultured bacterium. Lineage (GTDB taxonomy): Bacteria > Actinomycetota > Thermoleophilia > Solirubrobacterales > 70-9 > JALZKA01. The sequence goes on from CAWAZL010000006.1 coordinate 83,979, forward strand.
CGGCCGCTCAGAACGGCGACGGCGGGCGTCCGGAGCGCAAGTACAAGATCGTCACGCAGTACTCGATGGGCCCCATCGAGGAGATCGGCCTCTTGAAGATGGACTTCCTCGGCCTCCGCAACCTCGATGTGATCGAGGACGCGGTGGCGATCATCAAGCGCTCGCGGGACATCGACATCGACATGGTGTCGATCCCGCTCGATGATTCAAAGACCTACGAGATGCTCGCCCGCGGCGACTCGGTGGGCGTGTTCCAGCTCGAGTCGGAGGGCATGCGCGAGGCGCTGAAGCAGATCCGCCCGACCGAGTTCAACGACATCGTCGCCATCGGCGCGCTCTACCGCCCGGGTGCGATGCGCTTCATTCCGGACTACGCGCGCGGCAAGCGCAGCCCGGGCTCTGTGACGTTCCAGGACGAGCGGCTCCGGCCGATTACCCAGGAGACGTACGGCTGCTGCATCTATCAGGAGCAGCTCATGGAGATCTCGAAGCAGCTCGGCGGTTTCACGCCGGCCGAAGCGGACGATCTGCGCAAGGCGATCGGCAAGAAGAAGCGCGACCTGATGGCGACCATGAAGGACAAGTTCATCGACGGGTGCGCGACCTCGGGCACGCAGCGCCGCGTCGCCGACGACTTGTGGGGCCTTATGACGGCGGCGGCCGACTACTCCTTCAACAAGTCGCATGCGGCCTGTTACGCGATGATCTCGTACCGCACCGCCTATCTGAAGGCGAACTACCCGGCCGAGTACATGGCGGCCGTGATCTCGTCCGTCATGTCCACGAAGGACAAGGTTCCGTTCTTCGTCAACCGCTGCGCCGAGATGGACATCGAGGTGCTGCCGCCCGACGTCAACTCGTCCGAGCACAGCTTCACCGTCTCCGGCAACTCGATCCGCTTCGGCCTCGACGCGGTGAAGAATGTCGGCCACCAGGCGGTTGACGTGATCATGGCCGCGCGGGAGCGGGGTGGACCCTTCGAGTCCATCTGGGACTTCTGCGACCGCGTGGATGCCCGCGCCGTCAACAAGCGCGCGATCGAGTGCCTTGTCAAGTGCGGCGCGCTCGACTCGACCAAGGCTTCGCGCCGCGGCATGCTCGAGGTGTTGCCCGCTGGCCCAGGCGTCGGGGCAGAAGGCCCAGGACGATGCTCTGCGAGGGCAGGGCTCGATCTTCGACTTCGGCGGCTCGTCGGAGGCCGAGGACCCGATGGCCGGCGCCTTCGCGTCCCAGCGCCCCCCGATCCCGGCGGAGGAGTTCGGCCAGCGCGAGCTGCTCTCGCTCGAGAAGGAGACGCTCGGCACATTCCTCTCCTCGCACCCGCTGAAGGAGGTGCGCGAAGCGCTCGCTGAGAAGGTGGACTGCGCCCTGCCTGATCTCGAGAAGAAGCAGGACGGCGCGTGGCTGACCGTCGGCGGCATCGTGGCCGAGGCCAAGAAGGTCCGCACACGCTCCGGCAACTACGTGATGTTCGCCAAGCTCGACGACCTGGAGGGCCAGGTGGAGCTGTTCATCCCCGACGCGACCTCAGAGGCTGGCGCAGGCCGTCGCGCTCGACCGCGTCGTGATCGTCCGCGGGCGCCTCGACCACAAGGAGCGCGGCCAGACTTCGATCCGCGTCCAGGACGCCGAGATCTTCGAGCCCGACGCCATCGAGATCGCCCGCGCCAAGAAGAACGCGCAGCCTGAGGCGCTGATGCTCCACATCGACGCTTCGCGCTTTCGTGCGGATCTGATCGCCGAGCTCAAGGGGCTCTTCGAGACCTATCCGGGCGGCACCGAGGTGACCCTCGTGATGAAGACTCACGAGGGCACCCGGAAGCTCCGCTTCGGCGACGGATACCGCGTCGAGCCCAATCACGGCCTTCGCGCCGAGCTCGATCAGCTCCTGGGTCCAACGGCACTTGCGGCCTAGTCGCCACTGACGCCCGCTCCGCGCTTACACTTCGCGAGTGGCGACTCGACCAACGCGCAAAGACCGAGCCAGGCGAATGCCGGAAGTGCGGCACCTTCTGCGACAAGGTGGTGGAGCCGCGCGGGTGCCTCGAGGTCCGCTGCAAGTACCTCTACTCCTACGAGGACAAGTTCACGGGCAACACCTACATGGGTTGCCTGCGCAAGGTGTTCCGCGCCGAGGTGGACGTCGAGATGTTCCAGTTCGCCGAGAACTCGGGCGGCTTCGGCGGCTTGAAGGTGACGGGCCAGCCCATGCCGCAGTGCCAGTTCTCGGTCGAGCCCGCGTTCGCCGGCACGGGCGCGGAGTTCCAGTGCGTGAACAAGCGCTTCTTCGACGCCTCGGATGCCGGCCCCGAGGGCCTACGCGCCTTCGACCTGCGCAACGCGCTCTAGCGGCAGCACGGGCCGGCGCGCCGGCCGGTGGTCACAGGCCAGCTAAGCGCGGTAGCGGTACCCGACCCCTCGCACGGTCTCGAAGGCGTCGGTCGAGAGCTTTCGGCGGAGGTAGCCCACGTAGACGTCGACGACGTTCGAGCCCGGGTCGTAGTCGTATCCCCAGACGTGGGCCAAGAGCTGTTCGCGGCTCAAGACCTGGTTTGGGTGCTCGAGGAAGGTGCGAAGGAGCTCGAACTCGCGCGCTGACAGCTCCACGGTCGCTGAGCCCGAGCTGACCCAGCGCGTGCGGAGGTCGAGCGTGATGCCGCCTTCTGAGATCTGGTGGCGCTCCTCGGGCGGGCCGGAGTCGCCGCGCAGGCGCGCTCGGACGCGGGCGACGAGCTCCTCGAAGTGGAAGGGCTTGCCGATGTAGTCGTCCGCGCCCGCCTCGAGGCCGGCGATGCGGTCCGACGTGTCGTCGCGGGCTGTGAGGATGATCACGGGCAGCTTGTTCTGCGCGGCGCGCACGTCGCGCAGGACGTCGAGGCCGTCGCGGCCGGGCAGTCCGAGGTCCAGGATCAGAAGGTCGAAGTCCTCGTCCTTCGCCATGGCGCTCGCGCCGATCCCGTCGGCGACGACGGTGGTGGCGAAGCCCCCCGGCGCGCAGTCCCTTCTCGAGGAAGGCCGCCAGGCGCGGCTCATCCTCGGCGATCAGGATGCGTGCCACGACTCGTGCTTTTCCTCTTCTTGGGGCTCCGCTGGAATGGTCACGGTGAAGGTCGAGCCTACGCCCGGATTGGATTCCACCTCGACCCAGCCGTGGTGAGCCTCTGCGATCGCCTTGACGATCGCCAGCCCAAGGCCTGCGCCGTGGCCGTGCCCTGGGCGCTGCCCGCCCCTGGCAAACCGCTCGAAGATCCGCTGCTGCTCGTGGATCTCGATCCCCTCGCCCTCGTCGCGGACCCAGATGCGGATGAGCCCGCCTTCGTGCGAGCTGCCGATCGCGATCACCTGATTGCCGTGTGTGTGCTTGACGGCGTTCTGGGCGAGGTTCATGACGGCTGACGTGAGGCGATGTGGATCGCCCACGAACAGCGCGACGTCGACGCGGTCCACCTTCCAGCGGCGCTCGCCGAGCGTTCGCGCCTTGGCGAACAGGTCGTGGGTCAGGAGGTCCAGGTCCAGCGGCTCGGGGCGCAGGAAATCGCCGCGGTCGGAGCGGGCGAGAAGCAGGAGGTCGTCGACCAGGCGGCTCATCCGCTCGAGCTCGCCCTTGGATCACGGTGGTCGCCTCGGCGCGCTCGGCAGGGTCGTCTCCAAGCGTCTCCAGATGCCCGCGGATCACCGTGATGGGCGTTCGCAGCTCGTGCCCGACGTCGGCCAGGAACTCTTTCTGGTCCTCGAACGCGGACTCGAGACGGTCGAGCATGCCGTTGAAGGTGCGCCCAAGCTCGGCGATCTCATCGCCGCCGCGCACGGCGACGCGGTCCGAGAGGTCGGTGTCGGTGATGGTTCGTGTTGTCCGTGCGAGTGCGCGGAGAGGCTGGACTGCCCGCCCAGCCGCCAGCCAGATGAAGAGCGAGGCCAGGAGCGTCACGACGACGCTCACCGCGACCGCCAGCGTGACGGCGCTCTCTACCTGGTCGCGCTCATCCTGGAGGCTTTCAGCCGCGACCAGGACGCCTGAGCGACCGCCGCCGGTGACGGGAACGGCCACGTACTGGAGCTCCTCTCCGTCCTGAAGGGAAATGCGGTCCGTAACCGGTGAGTCGACAGAGGAGAGGTCCGACATCTCCGGAGGGAGTTGTGCATCCGCGGGCTCAGACTGGTTGCCGCTCCCGCTGATGAACGTGGCCAAGAACCCGTCGTCCGCAGCGCGCTCCTGTTCAAGGTAAGAGGCGAAGATCTTCTCGAGGTCTCCGTCCAGCGACTGGCCGGTCTCCGGGTCCGTACCCGTCGCGGCGATCGTGCGCAGAGGCTCCACCTGGGCCGTCAACGTCTCGCGCACATCGTTGCCGATCCGCGAGATCAGGACCTGGCGGAGGACCAGGAGCGAGGCCGCTGTCGAGACGACGAGAAGGATGAAGAACGATGCGAGGACCCGCGTCCGGACATCGCCAAGAAGCGGGCGTCTTGCCTTGCCGTTGCCGTCCTGGCGGGCCGCAGGCTGGCTCATGGCCGCCCGCACGTTATCGTCCGCCAGGGCGGCGCTGTCCTCGCGAGCGGGCGCCATCGGAAGGGCCAAGATACCTGGCTAGGGGTCGTCGATCTCCTTGAACAGAGCGGGCTGGCCGACCTGTTTCATGAGGAGGCTCACCAGATCGCTGTACTGGTCGTCGGGTGGCGCGTCACCGCCGCCGGGCGGTGTGTCCGTGCCGCCGGGCGGTGTGTCCGTGCCGACCCAGTCAGGGGCGTTCGGGCCGCTGGTAACGGGCCCGCCGTTGCCGCCCGCTCGCGGGCCGTCGTTGCGACGGCCACCGGTGGGGCGGTTCTGGTTCTTCCCGTTCTTCTTGCCGCCCTTCTTCTTCTTTTCGTCGTCAGGCTCGGGATTGACAACGGAAGGGCCGTCGCCGCCACCGGGAGCCTCGATTCCGGCCAGATCGTCTGGTTCGGAGGGGCGCAGGAATGCGACGAATACGAACGCGGCCAGGACGGCAACACCAACCGCCTGAAGGGCGACCGTCCGATAGCGGCCGCTCATCGGTCAGCCCCCAGGGAATTGTGCGCGTACACGCCACTGAGACTGCCCACGGATCATGAGAGGCGGATGAGACCGTCATGAGAGGACAGACGCGGTTCATGAGACGAACTCTCATGCGCTCCTCACCGTTCTCTCACGGCCCGTACCTACCTTCACGGACTAAGAAGAACACCCTGATAGGGGAAGGAACACGTTGAACATGCGCAAAAACACCCTAAATTCGAAGTTCGTCGGAATTCTCGTCGCGACGCTCCTGGTAATGGGCGCTCTGCCCGCCATCTCCTCGGCCCAGAGCCCGACGTCCGACCAGTACGAGTACCCGCCGACGTTCACCGTCCAGGACGGCGGCGGCCTCAACGATTCGGTCGGCCCGCTGCCCTTCACCGGCTTCGACGTGATCGCGATGCTTGCGGTCGCGCTCGCAGTGACCGGCCTCGGACTCGCCCTGCAGAGGGCCGTATCGCGAGATCCAAAAGACCTGCGCTAGACGTTCGGGGTAAGCGTCCTTCGGGGCGTCGTCAAAGGCATCGGGCGTTCTCTGGTTAGACGCGTCGGCACTAGGGTGGCCGGCGCGTCTTTCGTTATGTAAACCCAGGTGGGCGGCAACTCGCGGAGGGGTCAGACCCCTCACACAACGCTCACAAGTTCAGACACCGCAGCGGTTTCGGGGTCAGACCCGGCGTTTGCGGTTGCGAAGGCCTTCACGGCGCAGACGCTTGGCCTTACGCACCTCGGCCAGGTCTGGGCCGGTTCCGCTCTGGCCGGGGCCGGGCGTCTCGAGCACGGCCGGGAGGCCTTCGAAGCGGGGCTCAGACAGGAACACGCGCAGCCCGCCGGTCGCCGAGCTCGCCTTCGCCCAGGCTTGCGTGCCGGTCGCGATTCGAGCCAAGCGGCATCTGCGAGTCGTTGATGTGGAGCGCCTTCAGCCGGTCGAGGCCGATCTTGAGCTCGAGCTCGTCCACGATCTCCGAAAGCGCATGGCGCTCCCGCACCTCAAAGCCCGAGGCCAAAAGGTGGCAGCAGTCGAGGCACAAACCGATCCGCTCGTCCGCGCCGCCGAGCTCGACCAGGCGCGCCAGCTCTGAGAGGTCGCGCCCCAGGGTGCCGCCCGCGCCGGCCGTGTCTTCCAGCAGCAGCGGGCAGCGGTCGGTCTCGGCAAGGCACTCACGGATGGCTTCGCCGACGGCTGCCATGCACTCCTCGTAGTCACGCTGCTTTTGCGAGCCGGGGTGGAGTACGACCCCCGCGGCGCCGATCCGGTCGCCCAGCGCGAGCGCTCCCTTGAGCGCCTCCAGCGACTTCGAACGCACCTCGTCCTCGAGCGATGCGGCGTTGATCAGGTAGACGGCGTGGATCAGGACGGGGCCGATGCGCGACTCCTCGATGCCCTGACGGAACTCGGCGACGGCTTCGTCGGTGTGGTTCTGCGGCTTCCACTGCGCGCGAGCTCTGGTTGAAGATCTGGATCGAGTCGCACTCGAACTCGACGCCACGGGCCACCGCGTTGGGCAGCCCGCCCGCTATGGATACGTGTGCGCCAATGAGCATTCCACCCGAGCCTAGAAAGGTCCGCTTCGCACCTTCTCCCACTGGAGCCCTCCACATCGGGGGTGCACGGACCGCGCTCTACAACTGGCTGGCGGCCCAGGGGTGGGGCGGGACAATGGTCCTGCGCATCGAGGACACGGACCGCGAGCGCTCGACTCCCGAGAACGTCGAGCCAGATAATCGACGCGCTCCGGTGGCTCGAGCTCGACTGGGACGGCGAACCCATCTCTCAGGACGAGCGGCGCGATCGCCACGCCCTGGCGGTCGAGCAACTGCTCGAGTCCGGCCGGGCCTACCGGGACCCATCGAGCGCCGAGGAGGTGCGCGAGTGGAAAGCCGCAAACGGCAACCGTGGCTACCGGGGGGAGCCGCGCGACGAGCCCGGGGCGGCGACCCGCCTGCGCGTCCCCGACGATGGCGCGACCGTTGTCCACGACCTTCTGCGTGGCGAGGTCTCGTTTCCCAACGACTCCCAGGATGACTTCGTCATCGCCCGCGGGGACGGGACACCCCTCTACAACCTCGCCGTCGCGGTTGACGACGCCGAGATGGGGATCACGGACGTGATTCGCGGCGACGACCACCTCTCGAACACGCCAAAGCAGGTGATGGTGCTGGAGGCGCTCGGCCATGAGCCGCCGCGTTTCGTCCACCTGCCGCTTCTTCACGGCCCCGACGGCAAGAAGCTTTCAAAGCGTCACGGGGCGGCCTCGGTCCAGGAGCTTCGCGACTCGGGATATCTGCCTGAGGCCGTGCGCAACTATCTGGCGCTGTTGGGCTGGGGCACCGACGACGACACGACGATCATGTCGACGGAGGAGCTCGTTTCGCGCTTCGACGTCGCGCGGATCGGCCGGGCCTCGGCGATCTTCGACGAGCAGAAGCTCCGCTGGCTCAACGGCCGCTTCATGCGCGAGCTTGATCCCACGGAGTACGCCGAGAAGGTCGCCGGCCACCTCGAGCGCCGGGGCATCGAGCCTCCGGCCGACCGCGCGCATTTCGCCGAGGCGTGCCGCGTGGCGCAGGAGAAGGCGCAAACCCTCGACGAGGTCTGGCCGCTCATCCGCTTCGTCTTCGAAGAGCCCGTCGAAGACGAAAAGGCGCGAAACAAGTTCCTCGGCCCGGACGGAATCGAGAAGCTCAAGGTCGTATACGCAGCGCTTGAGGGCGTCGAGGAATGGTCTGCCGAGGCGCTCGAGGAGGCCCTCGGAGAGGTCGTCGAGCGGCTTGAAATGAAGCCTGGCGCTGTCTATCAGCCGATCAGAGTGGCAATCACGGGCAGCACGATCTCGCCGGGGATCTTCGACTCGCTGGTCCTTCTGGGTCGCGACGAGAGCCTGAACCGCATATTGCGGGAGATATCGGGCTAACAAGCGGGGCCGTTCCTGCCGATAACGGGCTTGAGCCCAGGCATGTAGACCTGGACACATTCCCGATGAGTCAGTCATGAGCGACACCGCGACTGTTGCCGGCCATGAAGCTGGAGTCGTCGCCGCGCGCCCGATGGGAGCCGGTGGACGCCGCCTCGCAGCCTCGTTCGATGCGATCTCGAGCCTGCCCGCGTTGGCCGAGGCGCGCGAGCGGCTGGTCGCCCTCGCCGAGGCTCCTTCGACGTCTCCGAACCAGATCGCCGACGTCGTCGAGTCAGACGCGGCGATCGCCATCGCGATCATGCAGGCCGCTAACAACGGCAACGGCCCGCGCGGCAGGACGGGGGGCGTTCCGGCTGCGATCGACTCGCTCTCGGCAACCCGCGTCGTCGCCATCGCCGCGCGCATGGAGACCTACGACCTTCTGGGCCCCGCGGGCTCGGGCTCGGAGCGCTTCGAGCGCTTCCGCCGTCACGCCGCCTCGGTTCGCTCCGCCGCGGACCGGATCGCGGACGTGGCCCGCATCGAGGAGCGCGACGAGCTTGCCGTCGCCGCGCTCGTGCACGACATCGGACGCCTGGTCCTGGGCGACCTCTACGGCCAGGAGTTCGGGATGGGCCCCGAGCCGGACGACGGTCCCGAAGAGCGCCTTCGCCGTGAGCGCCGCGAGCTGGGGGTAGACCATGCCCTGGTCGGCGCCGTCCTCGTCCGGCGCTGGGGCCTGCCCTCATCGATCGCCGGTGCGGTCGAACGCCATCACTCTCCGGACGCCGAGGGCATCGCCGCGGCCGTGCAGCTCGCTGATTTGATCGTCCATCACGCCGCAGGCGACCGCGTCTCGCCGACCTCGCTGAGGAGCGCCGCCTCCAGGGTCGGCTTCGACGAGGACGCGTTGCGCGACCTTCTCTTCGAGTACCCGCACTCGGGCGACCACCCCCGCCGCGCTTCTGAGCCCTGCCCGCTGTCTGCCCGCGAGGTCGACGCGCTCCGCGGCCTGGCCCAGGGCAAGGTCTACAAGCAGATCGCCCAGGAGCTTCAGCTTTCAGTTTCGACGATCCGCACGCATCTTCACAACGTCTACAAGAAGATCGGCGCGGTCGACCGCGCGCAGGCAGTCCTCATCGCGCGCGAGCGCGGATGGATCTAGGCGCTATTCGATAAAGCCGCTGCGCAGGGCGATCGCGACGGCGTGGGCGCGGTCCCGGGCGCCAAGGCGCTGGAGCGTTGCCTTGGTGTGGGTGCGCACGGTCTCGGCGCTCAGGTGAAGTCGGCGCGCTACCTCATCGGTCGAGTGGCCGTCGGCCAGGAGCTGGAGGGTCTCGCTCTGGCGCTTCGTGATCGTCGCCCTGGTCGAGTTGTCGCGGGCTGCGGGGTCGATGAAGCTTCCCGAATCGGCCGCAGCTTCGACCGCGGTGCGGATCGCCTCGGGCGATGACGTCTTGGCCACGTACGCGGAAGCGCCGGCTTTCAGGGCTGCGTTGGCGGCGTGCCGCTCCGGCCGCCGCGCCAGCGCGACGATCCCGGTCCTGGGCATTGCGCGCCGCAGTGCCTTGATCATCGCCGGGCCGGCGACCTCGCCGCACGGCGGGCGGGTATCCAGTTCCACCACTGCGACATCGAAGCTCCCGGTCGCCGTATGCGTCTCGATCGCCTCGCGCCAGTCGGCCGCCTCCTCGATCTCGTAGTCGGATTCCAGGAGGCCGCGGACACCGATGCGCGTGACGGCATGGCCGTCCACAACAAGACATCGACGATCGTCGCTCAACTCCGGTAACCCCTTCAAAGGCTCATTAGGAGGGCAGCTTGCCCTCGAGGTACGCACCCGGCTCGCGCCGGTGCCCGCAGCCTATCCCGCACGGCTCGCACCCAACCCCGGTCGGGTCGCTATGAGCGGCCTTTTCGTGCTGTAGAAGTACGGGAAGTGATTTCCGTCACCTCAAAGTCCCGCTACGCCGTCGTCGCGATGGCCGAGCTGGCGCGCACCGGCGAGTCCGGTCCCGTGCCGATCGCCCAGATCGCCGAGCGCCGCGACATGCCGGTCCAGTTCCTCGAGCAGCTCTTCTCGACGCTCCGCCGCGGCGGGCTTCTGACGAGCCAGCGCGGGGTGAAGGGCGGCTACTCGCTGGCAAAGCCAGCATCGGAGATCACCGTGCTGGAGGTCGTCCAGGTCCTGGACGGCAAGGTGGGCGAGGAGGCGCGCGAGGCAGGCGGCATCTGGGCCGAAGGCGTTGGCGCCCTCCGCGAGGTCTTCCGCTCGACGACGATCGCCGACATCGCCAGCCGCGAGGCCTCCGAGGCCGGCGCGGGCATGTACTACATCTAGCGCGTCGACAAGATGGGCCGAGCGCGTCGGCGGCAGTGCCTTCGACGGGACGTCGACATCCATGTCGACGCGCTCGCCGGACATCCATGTCCTAGCGGCGTGTCCCGCTGAAGGCCCGTGCGACGCCCAAACCGCGCCGGGACCGCCCTTAGACTCAGCGCCGCATGTGGCTGACCATCGAAGTGCCTTCGCAGGAGCCTTTGGTGGTCGAGGTCAAGGGCACTTCGACGACGATTGGGACCGATCCCTCCTGCGATGTCGTCATCGCGGACCCGGAGATCTCGGCCCGGCATGTCGAGCTTCACCCACTCGCTGACGGACGGCTTGAGATCGAGGACCTCGATTCGAAGTCGGGGACGTGGGTCGGCGGAGTCCGCCTTGGCGGGCCGGCGACGCTCGAGGGTGGCGAGCGGCTTAGGATCGGGCGCACCGAACTGGTCTCGTCGCTCGAGCGCCCGGACCCATCGGAGCGGGCGCTCACCCGCCGCGAGACGATGCAGCGCATGGTCGCCGAATCGCATCGGGCGCTGCTTTTGGCATCGGCCGCGGTGGCGATCGCGGTGATCGCCGTCGTGCTTGCTGCGGGAGGCGTGTTCTCGGGTGGCGGCGATGATGACGACGAGCCGAACCGGCTCTCGCCAACCGAGATCGTGGACCTCGCGCGTCCCAGCACGGCGATCGTGGTCGCGCTCGGCGGCGGCGCGCGTGCCGGCAGCGGGACGGGCTGGGTGCTGGACGCCGAGGAGGGCCTGATCGTCACGAACGCGCACGTAGTCGATGCGGGGGAAACGTTCCAGGTAGGTACCGAGGAAAGCCTCTCCGACGCTGACGTGGTTGGCGTCGCTCCCTGCGATGACCTGGCGGTGCTCAAGGTCTCGGAGACGGAGGGCCTGGAGTCGCTGAAGCTCGGCAGCCAGGGTTCGATCTCGCAGGGCGACCAGGTCGTCGCGGTCGGTTACCCGATCAACGCCTCGCCGAACGACGAGCTTCAGGCCACCGAAGGGATCGTCTCGGTCGTCGAACAGACCTTCGACGTGCCCAACGACCCGTTCGTCCAGCTCTATCCGAACGTGATCCAGACCGATGCGCCGATCAACCCCGGCAACTCAGGCGGGCCACTCATCGACTCGAACGGCAACCTGGTGGGAGTGAACACGCTGATCTTTCGCGGGCGCCGTGGCGAGATCGAGGGCCAGGGCTACGCGATTGGCGTTGACCGTGTCTCCGATGTCGTGGAGGGGCTGCGCGACGGCGATTCGCAGGCCTGGCTGGGCTTCGCGTTCCGCCCGCTGCCGACGGCGCAAGCGACCCGGCAGGGACTCGCTCCGGGCCTTCTGGTCACGGCGGTTGTGCCCGGAACGCCCGCGGCCGACGAAGGCCTGGTCGGTGGGCGTGCAATCGTCGTAGGCGTGAATGGCGAACCGGTACAGAGCTTTCGCGAATACTGCAGTGCGGTGGAAGGGCTAAATGGAGAGACGGTCGAGTTCAACGTCCTGGAGCCGAACGGCGCCCGCGTGATCGAGCTGGAGCTATGAGCGAGCCGGCTGGACGCCCACCGGCGACCGAGGTTTCCGAGACGATCGGCAACACGCCGATGGCGGTGCTCGGCCGCGTGGGGGAGACCGAGCGGGCGGAAGTCCTGGCGAAGCTCGAGTACATGAACCCCGGCGGTTCGGTGAAGGACCGCATCGGCGTGGCGATGCTGGACGCCGCTGAGCGGGAGGGGCGCATCGAGCGAGGTAAGGGCGTGATCGTCGAGCCGACAAGCGGCAACACCGGGATCGCGCTGGCCATGGTGTGCGCGGCGCGCGGATACGAGCTTGTCCTGACGCTGCCCGAGGGGATGAGCCGTGAGCGCTCGAAGCTCCTTCGCGCGTACGGAGCCGAGGTGCACGAGACGCCCTCGATGGGCGGCATGGGCGAGGCCATCGAGCTGGCGCAGAGCGTCGTGGCCGACCGCGGTGGGTTCATGCCACAGCAGTTCTCGAACCCCGCCAACCCGGACGTCCATCGCAGGACCACGGCGGAGGAGATCTGGCGCGACACCGGCGGCGAGGTCGATGCGCTGGTCTGCGGGGTGGGGACCGGCGGCACGATCACCGGGGTCGGACAGGTCTTAAAAGACCGCCGCCCTGACTTTCAGTGTTTCGCCGTCGAGCCGAGCGGGTCGCCCGTCCTGAGCGGGGGAGAGGCGGGGCCCCACAAGATCCAAGGGATCGGAGCCGGTTTCATTCCCGACGTGCTGGACCGTTCGGTGATCGATGAGACGATCGCTGTCTCGGACGAGGACGCGCTGAGGACGGCGCGGGAGGTCGCATCGCGAGAGGGGCTCCTGGTCGGCATCTCGGCGGGCGCAGCGATCGCCGCGGCTCTCGTGGTTGCTGCACGGCCCGAGATGAAGGGCAAGCGGATCGTCACGATCGCATGCGACGGCGGCGAGCGCTACATGTCGCTGCCGTTCTTCCTCGACGGCTAGCTACGTAGAGCGGCGGCCGGCCTCTGCCAGCACCTCGTCGAGGCGCTTCAAAAGGTCGTCCATCAGAACGGTCTTGCCGATCACCGCCGCTGCGCCCAGCTCAATCGCCTTGCGTTCGATCGACGGATGGTCGTGGCCGGTGAGCATCACGACCACGACGCTGAGGTCCCCGGTCTCTCGCAGCTCTTCGAGGATCTCGAACCCGTTCGGGGTCGGCATCGAGACGTCCAGGAGCAGGAGATCGGGCTCGTGGACCCTGCAAAGCGAAAGGACCTCTGTGGACTGGGTCGTGCAATGGATCGAGCCGTAGCCGCCTCGCTCGAGGATCCGGACCAGCAGGCGGGCGTTCTGATCGTCGTCGTCCGCCACGAGCGCCGAGATCTCTCCCCTGTGGGCATCCTCCGTCACGCGCTCAACTTTACGGCGGATCGTGCCGAACCCACCCTTAGACTGAAAACACGTAAGAGGGACATGGGGTAAACAATGAGCAACGAGTTCGGGATCGGTGGCGTCCAGGCGGGGTTGAGGCGCATGGCTGCGCTCTTGCCCCAGCTCTGCGGTGCTTTCGTGGCCGGCCTCGTCGCGGGGGCAATCGAGACCGGTGACAACTCGACAGGCGCGATCGTGCTCGGCGCCTACCTCGTCGCCGGCTGGTACAGCGCACGCGCAGCCCGGTGGCGCTGGCTCCTGCCGATGGCAGGCCTTCTGGCTTACGGGACCATGGCTGTCCTGGGCACGGCGTTTTCGATCGTCGCCCTCCTGGTACTGAATGACCCCGTCTCGTTCCTTCCCCTCGCCTCCGCTGCGTTCGCCGCCGTGGTCGCGCTGACCATCGCCAACCGGGTGTTCTCGCCTTCCACGCGGATCAGGGTCGGCGTGATCGGCTCGCCGAAGGCGGCCCTTCGCCTGCGGGAAGAGCTCGACCGCGAGCACTCGCGTGGCTTCGAGGTGGGTGCCACGATCGTGCCGGACGACTGGGACTTCGACCCCTCCGCGCTCGACGCTCCGTACCTGTGCTCGCTCTCCGACATCGGCGACGCCATCGACGACCGCGACCTGGAGGCGCTCGTCGTCACCCGTGAGTTCGACCGTGCAGAGGTCGACCGCAGGCTCTTCGCCGAGGTGGTGGCACGTCCCGTGCAGGTGATGGAGCTCCACGAGTTCCACGAGCACCGCTTCGGCTCGGTCCCGCTGGCAGAGATCGATTACGCATGGTTCACCCGCCTCGCCGGCTCCCACTACAAACCGCTCACGCGGATGCTCAAGCGAGCCCTCGACCTCCTGATCGCGGTTCCGGCGGCGATCGTCCTGGCGCCCGTCGTGGGCGTGATGGCGCTCCTGGTAAGCCGTGACGGAGGGCCCGTGCTCTTTCGCCAAGAGCGCATCGGCCAGGGCGGGAAGCCGTTCCTGATCAACAAGCTGCGCACCATGACGCACGACCCGGGCCGCGAGGCCGTGTGGGCCGAGGCAGACGACGTACGGGTTACCGGCATCGGCCGCTTCCTGCGCAGGAGCCATCTGGACGAGGCGCCACAGCTCTGGAACGTGATCAAGGGCGACATGAGCCTGGTCGGGCCCCGTCCCGAGCAGGGCGCATACGTGAAGGAGCTCTCCAGGCAGATCCCCTTCTACACCCAGCGCCACGTCTCAAAGCCAGGGATCACCGGCTGGGCTCAGGTGCGGGTCGGCTACGCAGGGTCCCTCGAGGGGACCGCTTTCAAGCTCTGCAACGACCTCTACTACGTCAAGCACCACTCGATCTCGCTCGATATCGCGATTCTGCTCGAAACGCTGCGCACGCTCGTAGCCGACAAGCAGTACATCGAGCCGCCCTCGACGAGCCTCACGATGTTGGGCGAGGGCGAGGGTCGCGTGGTCTCGGCGCCCGACTCCGCTCCGGCGTCGCCTACCGGCGCCGCTCCCGTGCCCTAGCCAGAAGCTCCTTGAGCTTCGAGTCCAGCTCGTCGATCCGGAACGGCTTGGCGATGATGGCGTCCACGCCTGCGTCGACGGCCTCGCGCTCGTCGGTGTCCCCGGCCTTTGCAGTCAAGAGCACGACGGGGATCTCGGCGGTGCGCCCGTCCGCGCGCATCCTGGCGCAGATCTCGTGGCCCTCGATCCCGGGCATTATTCCGTCGAGGATCGCCGCATCCGGCTGCTCGCCGAACACCAGCGCGAGCGCGTCATCGCCGTTCGCCGCGGTCACGACGTGATAGCCGCGATGCGTCAGGCGCTGGGAGATCAGCCGCAGAATGTCAGCGTCATCGTCGGCGACAAGAACCATTGGGAGCGCGCGTTCTTGTAGGGCTCCGCTGGTCAGAACGTTGCCGATCCTACGCGCACCCCTCCTGAACGGCGGTCGCGGATGGAATGATCGACGGCCGTGGAATCCGACAACTTGAAAGCTCGCGAGCGCATCCGCGACCTCCTGCGCGAGCTGGGCGCGATGCTCGTCGAGCCGTCGCCTGACAAGTCACTCGCGGGGACACCCGTGACGGGCGTATCGGTCGAGCGCACCGCCCAGGTGGCGGGCCTTCAGGCGGTCCTCCTGCCACTCCTCACGGCGCCCCTGCTCTTGGTCGTCGAACCGACAGGGCCGATCGGCAACTGGGGCTGGGTTCTGGCGCTAGCCGGGATTGCGGCGATAGTCGTGGTCGGGGTAAGGCTCATCAGCGCACCGGCTGTCTCGGCTCGGACGCTTGCTGCATCCAACGTCTTCGCGGCAGGGGTGCTGGGGATGCTGGCATGGCTGACCGGTGGCCTCGAGTCGCCATACCCCTTGTTGCTGCCGCTCGTGGCATCGAGCATCGCTCCCCACAGGCCGCGGGTCAGGCGCGCCCTGATCTTTTGGATCCTCGTCGTCGCGGCGGCCCCTTTGGTTTACGACGGCCCTGCGTCGGCCGGCGAGGTCGCCGTCGTGATCATGGTCGGGTCCGTCTCCGTCGCGACCCTGATCACGCTTGTGTGGCTGAGCTCGCGCGTCGGCCGCTCGGAGGCGAACCTGATGGAGCTGATCAAGACGGCAAGGGACGCGCAGGATGAGCTCGCGGCCGAAGCCGAGCGGCTTCTCGAGGCGGGCCGGATCCGAGACGACCTTGTGACCCGGGTCTCGCACGAGCTGCGCACACCGCTCACCTCGGTGAAGGGCTACGTCGAGGCGCTTCTCGAGGGCGAGGGCGGGGACCTCGAGCCGGCACAACGCGACTTCGCGGCCATCGCACTGCGCAACACGGTCCGGCTCGAGCTCTTGATCGCCGACCTGCTTCTGCTTTCGCGGGTCGAGGCCGGAGAGCTCGAGCTCCGCGCCAGGCCTGCTGATGTGAGCTCGTCGCTCCGGATGGTCAGCCAGGACCTCGACCAGCTTGCTCAGGAGGGTGGGATCAACCTGATCGTCGAGGCAGCGACCGATCTCACCTGGAGCCTTGACCGGGATCGGTTCGAGCAGGCCGTGGCGAACCTCGTCTCGAACGCCATCAAGTACTCGCCCGACGGCGGCCCGGTGCTGATCCGCGCCCGCCAGATCGACTCGGAGCTATGGGTCGAGGTGATCGATAAGGGCGTGGGGATCCCGGGTGACGAGATCGCACGCCTTGGCGAGCGATTCTTCCGGGCGTCAACTGCCGGCGGTGCGTCGGGATCCGGGCTGGGCATCGCGATCACACAGGAGCTAGTCGATCTTCACCGGGGCGATCTCGTCATCGAGAGCGAAGTCGGCTCGGGCTCGATCTTTCGGATCAGGATTCCGGACGGGCTTGACGCGGAGTCAGTCGGACAGGCCGAGCGAGAGCCCTACCGACTCAAGTAGGTCGCGCGCCGTAAACGGCTTTCGGAGGAACGACATGTCCTGCGTGGCCACGTCATGGGACGAGATGATGTCCTCGGTGTAGCCGGACATGTACAGCACCGGCATCCAAGGGTCGATCTCGTGGGCCCGGTCGGCCAGCTCGCGTCCAGACTTGCGCGGCATGACCACATCGGTGAGCATCAGGGAGAAGCGCTGGCCCGACTCGAGCACCTCGATCGCCTCCTGCCCATCCTCGCACGCGACTACCTCGAAACCTGTGCGCTCGAGGACGCGCATGGCCACGCGTCGTACGTCGGCGTCGTCCTCGGCGACGAGGACCCGCGTGCCCGGCGGGACTGAGATCTCGCGAGCGGGCTCGTCAACGCCCGGCTTGGGCTGCGGCGTACCGGCGGGCGCCGCGGCCGGGAAATGGAGGCGGAACACCGATCCCAGCCCGGGCTCCGAGTAGACGGTGATGTGGCCCGACGCGTTCGCCATCACACCGTGGACGGCGGCAAGACCGAGGCCTGTGCCGGTGCTCCTCGCCTTGGTGGTGAAGAAGGGCTCGAAGATTCGCTCGACCAGCTCGGGCGAGATGCCGACGCCGGTGTCCGCGACCGTGAGGCGGACGTGTGGGCCCGTGCGTGACTGGGGGTTCGCGTCGACGTAGTCGTCGTCCAGGATGACGCTCTCGGTCTGGATGGTCAGCGAGCCGCCGTCGGGCATGGCCTCGCGCGCGTTCATCGCCATTCCGACCAAGGCCTGCTCGACTTGGGCAGCGTCGGCCTCGACGGGGTAGAGGTTCTCGCCCTGGAGGATCTTCAGGTTCACGTCCTCGCCCAAGGTGCGCTGGAGGAGCTTCTCGAGGTGGGAAACAACCTCGTTGAGGTCGATGATCTCGGGCGTAGCGACCTCGCGGCGGCTGAAGATCAGGAGCTGGCGGGTGAGCGAGGCGCCGCGCTCGCCGGCGCGGCGGATCTCAGCCAGGTCTTCCTGGAGCTCGGAGTCCCCAGGGAGCGCGTCCGCGATGAAGTCCGTGTAGTTGAGGACGACGGCCAGCAGGTTGTTGAAGTCGTGCGCGACCCCGCCGGCCATCTTGCCGACGGCTTCCAGCCGCCTGGCTCGCTCCAGCTGCGCGTCGATGCGAAGGCGGCGAAGCTCCTCGACGCGGCGATCCGTGACGTCGGTTGCGACCGCCAGGCCCGCGTACACCTTGCCCGAGGAGGTGCGAAGCGGAGCGGTCCTCAGCCACCACACGCCCTCCGTTCCCAGGTTCGACTGCTCGTCCGTGCGGGACGCGCCGGCCAGCGTGGCCCGGTAGAGCGGCTCGAGCCGGACGAACTCGGCGGGCGACATGAGCTCGGACAGGGACCGGCCCGTTGCGTTCACCGGGTCGATCCCCATCTCCTTGGGCGCCGAGCCGGACATGAGGAGAACGCGCAGCCTGCGGTCGAACACGGTTATCGACGTGCCCGGCATATTCCCCAGAACGTCGGCCAGGAGGCGCTCCATCTCCTGGTTTGCGCCGCGCGTGGGGTCGATATCGCCCTGTCGCTCGCTCATGAGTCGAGAGTAGCCCTCGAGTCGCCTAGCCTTGAGCGTGAATGTTCGGCCTGGGAGCACTCCGCCGCGTCGCCTCCGAGATCAGGAGCGACGTCGCCTCCGCCCGCGATCGCGATCCCGCGGCGCGCGGCGTCGGCAGCGGTGAGATCCTCACAACCTGGGCGGGTGTTCAGGCTTTGTTGGCGCATCGTGTCGCTCATGCTCTGTATGAGGCCGAGGTGCCGCTGGTGCCCCGAGTCGTCGCGTTCGGCAGTCGCGCCGTCACGGGGGTCGAGATCCACCCGGCCGCCCGCATCGGCTCTGACTTCTTTATCGACCACGGAGCGGGTGTCGTGATTGGTGAAACGGCGGAGATCGGCGACCGCGTGACGCTCTACCAGGGGGTGACGCTTGGCGGCACCGGGTTCGCCCGCGGCAAACGCCACCCGACCGTGGGCGACGACGTCACGATCGGCTCAGGCGCCAAGCTCCTGGGGCCCGTCGAGATCGGCCACGGCGCCAAGGTCGGCGCAAACACCGTGGTCATCTCGGACGTGCCTTCAAACTCGACAGTGGTCGGCAATCCCGGGCATCCCGTGCGGGTCGAGGGCAAGCGCCCCGAGGGCCCGGACGCCGACTGGATCCACCTGCCCGACCCGGTCGCCGACGCCATCCGCAGCCTGTCAGACCGCCTGGCAGCGATCGAGGGCCGCCTGGCCGACATCGACGGCCGGGCCGCCGAAGCCGAGGTGCGCGAGCTGAAGCCGAAGCAAGGTCCGAGTTCAGCCGGCGGCTAGCGGAGGGGTCAGACCCCTCACACAAAGCTCACATCATTAGCGAGTGGTGAGGGGTCTGACCCCTTGGGCCCGCCGCTTGCCGGTCTATCTTTGATCTGGTGGAGAACCTCGCCCCGATCAGCCCCGGTCAAGACGCGATCGAGCGTCTCCTCGAGGGACTGAACCCGCCGCAGCAGCGCGCCGTCGAGTACGGCGAGGGGCCGCTACTCGTCATTGCGGGGGCGGGCTCGGGCAAGACGAGGGTCCTGACGCGGCGGATCGCGCACCTCGTTGCGACGGGCCAGGCGCACCCATCGGAGATCCTCGCGATCACCTTTACGAACAAGGCGGCGCAAGAGATGCGCAACCGCGTTGAGGAGCTGGTCGGCGGCGTCTCGCGGCTCATGTGGGTGATGACCTTCCACTCCGCCTGCGCGCGCCTTCTCCGCGCGAACGCCGAGCGCCTGGGCTACAAGCGCTCGTTCACGATCTACGACCAGGCCGACTCGCTGCGCATGGTCAAGCGCTGCATGGAGGAGAACGACGTCGACCCGAAGCGCTTCACCCCGCGCTCGATCCAAGGCGCCATCTCCGGCGCAAAGAACCGCCTCGAGGACTCGACCGACTACGCCGAGCGCCAGGCCACCTACTTCGAGCAGACCGTCGCCGAGGTGTATTCGCTCTACGAGCGCCGCATGGTCGAGGCCTCCGCGATGGACTTCGACGACCTCCTGGTCCGCACCGTCAACCTCTTCGAGCTCTTCGCCGACGTCCGCGAGCGCTACCAGCGCACCTTTCGCTGGCTCCTCGTCGACGAGTACCAGGACACGAACCGGGCCCAGTACCGCCTGCTCCAGCTCCTGGCGGGCGAGCAGCAGAACCTGACGGTTGTGGGGGACGACGCGCAGTCGATCTACTCGCTTCCGCTCCGCCGACGTTCGCAACATCCTCGAGTTCGAGCATGACTTCGAGGGGGCCGAGGTTGTGAAGCTCGAGCAGAACTATCGCTCGACCGGGACGATCCTCGATGCGGCGAACGCCGTGATTGCCAACAACACCGAGCAGAAGCAGAAGAACCTCTGGACGGACGCGGGGCGCGGCGAGCCGGTCGTGGTCGCCGAGCTCGACGACGAGCATG
The DNA here is from genome assembly GCA_963786495.1 of uncultured bacterium. Lineage (GTDB taxonomy): Bacteria > Actinomycetota > Thermoleophilia > Solirubrobacterales > 70-9 > JALZKA01. The sequence goes on from CAWAZL010000006.1 coordinate 103,968, forward strand.
CCGAGGCTCGGTACGTCGCCGGGGAGATCGAGCGCTTGGTCTCCGACGAGGACTACGGGCGCGACGACATCGCGGTCTTCTACCGGATGAACGCGCAGAGCCGCGTCCTGGAAGACACGCTGGTCCGCTACGAGGTGCCCTACCAGGTGATCGGGGGGACCAAGTTCTACGAGCGGGCCGAGGTGAAGGACGCGATCGCGTACCTCTCGCTCCTCGCCAATCCGGCCGACGCGATCTCGTTCACCCGCGTCATCAACTCGCCCCGCCGCGGGATCGGCCAGACCTCAGAGAGCCGCATCCTCTCCCACGTCAACACGACGGGCGAGGACGTCTGGGACGTCATGTCGCGCCCCGAGTCCGTGCCTGGGCTTGGCGCCGCGGCGGTTAAGGCCGTCTCGCGCTTCGCGGCCGTCATGGCGGGCTTGCGCGAGCGAGCCGAGGGCGATTCGGTCGCCGAGCTCCTCGAGTCCGTTCTCCACGACACGGGCTACTTCGACTCGCTGGAGGCCGAGCGCACGCTCGAGGCCGAGGGGCGGATGGAGAACCTGCAGGAGCTCGTGGGCGTCGCGGGAGAGTTCGACGTCAACCGAAAGGTCGAGGGCGAGGACCGCGAGGACACACCACTCGAGGAGTTCCTGGCCCAGATCCGCCTCTTCACCGAGCAGGACGGTATCCGCGACACCGAAAGCCTGATCACGCTTATGAGCCTTCACAACGCGAAGGGGCTCGAGTACGACGCCGCGTTCATCATCGGCTGCGAGGAGGGCGTCTTCCCGCACGCCCGCTCGGTCGAGGAGGGCAATCTCGAGGAGGAGCGCCGCCTCGCCTACGTCGGTGTCACACGTGCCAAGCAACGCCTCTACATGACCTGCGCGCGCCGCCGGAGCCTTCACGGATCGTCCGGCTGGAACCTGCCTTCCCGCTTCCTGCGCGAGGTCCCCGACGAGCTCGTCGACAAGAAGGCCATGGCCGTCCAGACCGGCTGGCAGGGCGCGCGGGCCGGCGGATCACGGCGCGACACCGTCCTCGGCTTCGGCGGGGCGGGGGAGTTCAAGGCTCCGCAGCGTCCCCAGCCGCACTCGCCCGAGGTCGAATTCCGGATCGGCGACGATGTCGTCCACGCCAGCTTCGGCGAGGGCGTCGTGACCTCGGTCGAGCCAGGCTCGGTGGTGGTCGTCCGTTTCGCCTCCGAGGGTGGTGAGCGCAAGCTGATGGCCGACTACGCGCCGCTCAAGAAGGCCTCGTGAGCGCTCGCATCATCGACGGCAAGGCGGTGGCGGCGCGAGTCAGGGCCCAAGTCGCCGATGGTGTCGATGCCTTCGAAGAAGAGCACGACACGGTTCCCGGCCTCGCCACGGTTCTTGTGGGCGACGACCCCGCGTCGCACGTGTACGTCGGCAACAAGATCAAGGCTTGTGAAGAAGCCGGGATTCGCTCGTTCCACCACGGCCTTGACGCTTCGGTCTCGCAGGAGGACCTCCTCACCCTGATCGGCAACCTGAACACGGACGACGCTGTGGACGGCATTCTCGTCCAGATGCCGCTGCCCGACGCGCTCGACCAGGACCCGGTCGTGGCGGCGATTGACTCCGCCAAGGACGTCGATGGCTTGACGGCTGCCAGCGCCGGGCTGCTCGCTCAAGGCAGGCCGAACATGGTGCCATGTACGCCGCTCGGGATCATGGAGCTCCTGGACGAGGCGGCGACCGAGGTCAGCGGTGCGAACGCCGTGGTCGTCGGCCGCTCGATCCTGGTCGGCCGGCCCATGGCGGCGCTGCTCACGAACGCCAGTGCGACCGTCACCGTCTGCCACTCACGGACCCGGGATCTCGGCTCAGTCTGCCGCGAGGCCGACATCCTGATCGCGGCCGTCGGGTCCCCGCGGATGGTCCAGGGCGACTGGGTCAAGCCGGGCGCGACCGTGATCGACGTTGGCATCAATCGCACCGACGATGGCCTCGTGGGCGACGTCGACTTCGGGCCGGCAGCCGAGGTCGCGGGAGCGATCACGCCGGTACCGGGCGGTGTCGGGCCCATGACGATCGCGATGCTCCTTCGCAACACGCTCGGGGCGGCGCAAGCCCGCCGACATTCCGCCGCGTAAGCGGTATAGGGTCAGCACACCGGCGAGCAAATCCGCGCGCCGCGAAGATCTACACCACCCACAAAGGGAGTCCAATGGACACAAGTCGTATCGGACAGGGGCAGATGATCGCGGCCATCGCTGCGATCGTGCTCTTCGTCGTCATGTTCTTGTCGTGGTACTCGGTTGAAGGCCTGAGCGACGATGCCCAGGAGCAGGCCGAGGCCGCAATCGAGCTGGCTGAGGAACAGGGCATTGAGGTGCCTGAGGGCGCGCAGGACGCGGTCGATGATGCCTCGAGCATCTCGGCATGGGACGCATTCGACCTCATCAAGATCGTGATGCTCCTGACGATCGCCGCTGCGATCGCGCTTGCAGTGATGACGGCGATGGGCTCCGCGGTAAGCCTCCCGGTTGCGATGAGCGCGATCGTGGCTGGCCTCGGAATCCTGACCACGCTCCTCGTCCTGTACCGCCTGATCGATCCCCCCGCTGAGGGCTTGGATCGCTCGTACGGAGTGTTCCTCGGTCTCATCGCGTCCGGTGCCATCGCATATGGCGGCTGGCGTGCGATGGAGGAAGAGGGAACGTCGTTCGGCGATCAGGCCGACCGGTTCCAGGACCCCGGCGCCGGCGGCGGTGCAGCACCACCACCTCCGCCTCCGCCTGCACCGCCTGCGGAGCAGGCTCCGCCCTCGCAGCAGCCGCCCCCGCAGGGTCCGGCCGCATAGAGGCGAAACCAGGATTCGCATTGACCGGCGGCCGCTTTACGCGGCCGCCGGTCGTTTGCGCCCTTGTAGCCCTTGCGATCGCGGGCGCGCTCATCGCATGCGGCGACGACGAGGTGCCGGAGGGCGCGCTCGCATTCGTCGACGGTGTCAAGGACGGCGAGGTCACTCAGGCCGAGGTCGATGAAGCCATCGGCCACGCAGCCGAGACAGAGGGAATTAGCGAGGCGCCCGCCGAGGGCACGCCGGAATACGAGGCGCTCCTGGTTCCGGCGGTGTCCGAGGTCATCGTTATCCGCTGGATTCACGGCGAAGGAGCAGAAGCGGGTGTTTCGACCGCCGAGACGGAGGAACACGCCGGCGAGCACGGGTCGCTCCTCGCGGATTTCCCAGCCGAGTTCATAGCCAAATGGCGGGAGCGCACGGTTTGCTCCGAGGAGCTGCTCACGGCCGCTGAAGATGAAAGCGCTGCCCGAGAGCAGCTCGCCGAGCTCTGCTCGAACTTCAACTAGGGCTCGCCCCTAACATGGGCGCGGTGATCGACCGCGATCAGGTATTGCACGTCGCCAAGCTCGCCCGGCTCGAGCTGTCCGACGACGAGGTGGAGCAGATGGCCTCAGAGCTCTCGGGGATCCTCGAGCACGTCGACCGCATCTCTGAGCTCGATCTGGAGGGCGTGGAGCCCACTTCGCACGTGGTCGAGCTCGAGAACGTGCTCCGTGCCGACGAACCGGCGCCCAGCCTGGAGCGCGACGCCGCGCTCCAAAACGCCCCTGACCCCGCCGACGGAGCCTTCAGGGTTCCATCGCCCGGCGCTTCGTGAGCGACGCAGAGATCCGCGGGTTGACAGCCGCGCAGGCGCTGGAGCGCATCGGGGCCGGCGATCTTGCCGCCGCTGACTACGCCGCTGCCTTCGACGGAGTCGAAGACGAGCTGAACGCCTTCCTTTGGTCGCGGGATGAGGCGCCATCGCCCGGAGACGGGCCCCTGGCCGGCGTTCCCGTCGCGGTCAAGGACATCTTCTGCACCCAGGGCATCCCGACGACCGCCGGCTCCAAGATCCTCGAGGGCTACGTGCCTCCGTACACGTCGACGGCGGTCGCGCGACTGGAGGCGGCAGGCGCGGCGACGCTGGCCAAGGCCAACATGGACGAGTTCGCGATGGGCTCGTCGAACGAGAACTCTGCCTACGGCGATGTCCTGAACCCCTGGGACCACGATCGCGTCCCCGGCGGCAGCTCGGGCGGCTCGGCCGCCGCAGTCGCCGCGGGCCTCGCGCCCGTCGCGATCGGCACCGACACGGGCGGATCCATCCGCCAGCCGGCCGCGCTCTGCGGGATTGTTGGCCTGAAGCCCACGTACGGGGCGGTGTCCCGCTACGGGATGATCGCGTTCGCCTCGTCGCTCGACCAGTGCGGGCCGCTCACCCGCGACGTCACCGACGCGGCGCTGCTTCTGCGCGAGCTCGAGGGACGCGACCCGATGGACTCGACCTCAACTGGCATCCCCGGCGGCGTCGAGGTCCCGTCCGGTGGCGATCTCACCGGCGTCCGCTTCGGCGTCGCCACGGACTTCTCGGACGAGGCGGAAGGCGTCGAGACCGATGTCGCCCAGCTCTTCCGCTCGACGCTCGATCTCATCCGCTCCCAGGGCGGAGAGATCGTCGACATCGAGCTCCCTAACGCGGGCCACGGCCTCTCCGCCTACTACGTGATCGCGCCGGCGGAGGCGTCGGCGAACCTCGCCCGCTTCGACGGCGTCCGCTACGGCCTGCGCGTCAACGGCGACGAGGACCTCGGCCAGATGTACGAGCGCACGCGCTCCCAGGGCTTCGGGGCCGAGGTAAAACGCCGCATCATGCTCGGCACATACGCGCTGTCCTCCGGCTACTACGACGCCTACTACGGCCAGGCGCAAAGGGTCCGCACGAAGATCGCCGGAGACTTCCGCACCGCGTTCGAGAAGTGCGACTTCGTTGTCACCCCGACCTCGCCGTCGGTCGCCTTCAAGCGGGGCGAGCGAACCCAGGATCCGCTTGCGATGTACCTCTCGGACTTCTTCACCGTGCCGATGTCGCTTGCGGGTATCCCCGCCATCTCGATCCCTGCCGGCCTGGGCGCCGCGTCCGGCCTGCCGGTCGGCTTCCAGGTCGCCGGACCCGCCTTCTCAGAGACCCGGCTTCTTGATGCGGCCTATGGGATCGAGAACGCCATCTCCTTCGACGGGAGGCCCGCGGATGATGTCGATCGAGGAGACCGAGGCGGCGGTGCGCGAGGCGCTCGATGAGCTTCCCGAGTGGGTGCACGAGGAGATCGGCGACGTCGCCGTGATCGTCGAGGACGCCCATCCCGACGGGATCATGGGCATCTACGACCCGGTCGGCGGCCTCGAGCGCATCGTGGTCTTTCGCAACGCAAACCCGAACATCGAGGAGGTCAAGCGCACGGTCTTCCACGAGATCGGCCACCACTTCGGCATGAACGAAGAGCACATCGACAGCCTGGGGTTCGGATGAGCGAGTCCTACGAGGCGGTCATCGGCCTTGAGATCCACGTCCAGCTCCGTACCAAGACGAAGATGTTCTGCGGCTGCGAGCTCTCCTTCGGCGACGATCCCAACGTCCACACATGCCCTGTCTGTCTGGCCCACCCCGGCAGCCTTCCGGTCGTCAACGCGCAGGCGATTCAGTACGGCATCCAGATCGGCCTGGCGCTCGGCTGTGAGATCGCCCCGCGGTCGATCTTCCACCGCAAGAACTACTTCTATCCCGATAACCCGAAGGCGTACCAGATCTCCCAGTACGACATTCCACTCGCAACGAACGGGCGCCTGGGCGACATCCGCATCCACCGCGTCCACCTGGAGGAGGACGCCGCAAAGCTCGTCCACGTCTCCGAATCCGGCCGAATTCACGGCTCAGGCTCCGGCGCCTCGCTCGTCGACTTCAACCGCGGCGGCACCCCGCTTGTCGAGATCGTCACCGAGCCGGACGTCCGCTCAGGCGCGGAGGCCCGCGAGTGGCTCCAGCTCCTTCGCTCGACGATCAAGGCGATCGGCGCCTCGGACGTGAACATGGAGGAGGGGAGCCTCCGCTGCGACGCGAACGTGTCGATCCGCCCCGCCGGATCGGAGGAGCTCGGCACCAAGACCGAGCTCAAGAACATGAACTCCTTCCGCTTCATCGAGCGCGGCATCGACGCTGAGCTCGAGCGCCAGCGCAGCATCGTCGCCGCCGGCGACAAGGTCACACAGGAAACGCTCCACTTCGACCCGCGCTCAGGCTCGATCACGTCACTCCGCTCGAAGGAGGAGGCACACGACTACCGCTACTTCCCCGAGCCCGACCTGGTCCCGATCGCTCCGACCGAGGAGATGCTCTCCGAGGCCCGAGCCGCCCTGCCCGAGCTACCCGGCGAGCGGGAGGCGCGCTACGCCTCGGAGCTCGGCCTGCCCGACGCACACGCCCGCCAACTGGCTCGCGACCCCGAGCTGGGTGAGCTATTCGAAGCAGTGGTCGCCGCCGGATCGGCCAGCCCTGGCGCCGTCGCCAACTGGGTGACGGGCGAAGCCGCAGCGCGTGAGGTAGAGCCCGAAGCGCTGGCGTCCCTCGTTGCGATGGTCGAGGACGGCAAGGTCACGAACCAGGCCGCCAAGAAGGTCCTCGCAAAGCTTGCCGAGAGCGGGGGAGACCCCGCGGAGATCGTTGAGTCAGAGGGCTTGGGCGCGATGGAGGACTCGGGCGAGCTCGAGGCGATCGTCGATCGCGCCTTGGAGGCGCACCCCAACGAGGCGCAGAAGGTGTCAGACGGCGGCATGCAGGCGATCGGCCCGATCATCGGCTTCGTCATGCGCGAGACGAAGGGCGCCGCGGACGGCAAGGAAGTCACCCGGATCGTCCGCTTAAAGCTCGGTCTATAGTGCGCGCATGAGCACTGGCGGGGAGCCTCGGCGCTCCCCAGCAACCGCGCTTTCGCTGCTGGCATTGGTGGTCGCGATCTCCGGCGGCAGCGCCTACGCGGGCTCTCAGCTCTCCAAGGGCGAATCAAGTGCCAACCCGAAGGCACTCACCGTTCAGTCGGCTAAGAACGTGAAGGCGTCATCGAAGCCGTCGATTGAGGCGCCCTCCTACAAGCTTTTCGAGCGCGGACCGTTCAAGGTCACCGCGAAGTGTGTGTCCAACCCTCCATCGGTGTTTGGATATCTCTACGTCGATGTGACGAAGAATGGATCTGTGGGACAGATCAATGGGGCCATGTATGACGGGGACCCCTTCTACATCCCGAAGGCCAAGCTCGAGGTAGAAAATATTCAGACCGGATCGGCGGCGGGGGTCTCGGCGGTGAACACGTTCCTCGGGATCAACGGCAAGACCGTCACTCAGCTAACGATGAACGTCTTCGTCAAGGAAGGAACTCCGCTTGAAGGGGACGGCACCTACGGGAACGGCAATCGCTGCATCTTCCAGTTGACCGAGACCGGGACGGGCTAAGCCTTAGCAGGCGGGGTAGCGGCTAGTTGCCCATGCCACTTTGTAACAAGCTGTCACAAAGTCTGCCATAATCCAGCTATGGCATGGAACGTCGTCATCGCCGGAGGCGGATTCGCTGGAGCATCGGCTGCCCGCGAGCTGGAGAAGCTCCTGCCGAAGCAGTCAGCGCGCCTGATCCTCGTCAACGACGTCAACTTCATGCTCTACACGCCGTTCCTGCCCGAGGCCGCGGCCGGCATGCTGGAGCCACGCCACGTGGTGACGCCGCTGCGGGACATGCTGAGGCGAACCAACCTGCGGCTCGGTGCCGTGTCCGGTCACGACCCCGAGGCCCGGACCGTCGAGATCTCGACTCACGAGGGCGAGGACGAAACGATTCGCTACGACCAATTCCTGGTCGCTGTGGGCTCGGTCTCGCGCTCACTTCCCGTGCCAGGGCTCGACCAGCATGCGATCGGCTTCAAGAGCCTCGCAGACGCGATCTGGCTCCGCAACCACGTGATCGACACCCTCGAGCGCGCCAATGCCTCCGAGGATCCCGCGCGCCGCCAGGAGCTCCTGACCTACGTCTTCGTGGGAGGCGGCTACTCCGGCCTGGAGGCACTTGCCGAGCTGCAGGACTTCGCAGCCGATGCGATCGACCGCTACCCGCGTGCCCGGCTGACTGGGATGCGCTGGATCCTGGTCGAAGCGATGGACCGCGTTTTGCCCGAGGTCGATGTGGGTCTCGCGGATTACGCCGTGCGCGAGCTTCGCGGCCGCGGCATCGACGTGCGCCTGGGAACACGCCTCGAAGAGGCGCGCGCCGACTCGTGCCGCCTTTCGACAGGGGAGGAGATCCCTACGCAGACGATCGTGTGGACGGCCGGCGTCGCTCCGCATCCGAGCCTTCGCTCGCTGAATCTGCCGTTGACCGACGACTGGAAGGTCGACGTCGACGACCACATGCGGGTTCGCGGACTCGATGGGGTGTGGTCGATAGGCGACTGCGCCGCGGTGCCCGACCCCAATCACGATGGCGCCAAGCCCTGCCCGCCGACCGCGCAGCACGGGGTCCGCCAGGGAAGGGCGGTCGCGCACAACATCGCGGCGGAGCTTGGCGTCGCGACCACGGCTCGTCCCTTCGACTACCACGCGAAAGCTGCGTTCGTGAACCTGGGCCGATACAAGGCGGTCGGCCAGCTTGGCAACCAGCGCTTCCGCGGCTTCCCCGCCTGGTGGCTGGCCCGCAGCTATCACATGAGCCAGGTGCCCGGCGTGGCCCGGAAGATCCGCGCCGTTGCCGACTGGACGATCGGCTTGCCGTTCGCGCGCGACGTCGCAGAGGTCGGCTCGATCGGCCACCCACGCCCGCTCACCGACGCGGTGTACGAGCGCGGGGGGACGCACCGTCCACTCGAACCTGACGACTCCTAGTTCCTAGAGGCTGCGGTCTGCGGCCATACTTGAGGGGTGCTCCAGCCCCTCATCGTCTTCTTCTGCTTCGGCATCGCGACCGGGATCATCGGCCGTGCGAAGGGCGGCTCGTTCTTCATCTGGTTCCTGGTCGGGACCTTGCTGCCGGGGATCGGCATCCTCGCTGTGATCTTTCACCGCTCCGAGGTGGACGAGCCGGAGCGGCTTTGCCCGCGCTGCGGCCGGGTGCAGAAGCTCTACGTCCAGGTTTGCCGGGGGTGTGGCGAGGACCTCTACCTGCCCGACCCGTCCGAGGTCAGGCATCCGCGCGCCATCCGCGAGGGCCGGCAGAGGATGGTCTAGAACTTCAGCGATGTCGTCTCACCGCCAACAGGCCCTCTTGGACGTCCCGATTGAGCCCGCCTGGGAGCTGGTTGCGACACCAACGCTTTATCCGTCTTGGTGGCCGCGGGTCATCGAGGTCGAGGGGCAGGAGTTCGAACAAGGCGACGAGTTCGTCCAGGTGACCCGCGATCCGATCGGCCAGACCCATCAGACGAACATGCTGATCGAAAGCCGCGAAGAGCTCCGCGAGATTCGCATGAGCTGCCGGCAAACGGGCGCGTTCGCGAATTGGACGTTGACCGCCGCCCAAAACGGCACCTTCGTCGACCTTGAGCTGGGCTTAGAGCCAAAAAGCTTGTTGTATCGCCTCGGCGACGCAGCATTGGGGCGCCGGTACTTCCGCAAGTGGAGCGACGAGTCGCTGGACGCCTTGCGCGAGGCGGCACGCGAGCGAGTGATCTGACCCCCAGGATGCGCGCCGTGCGCGGCCATGACGCCGAAGTGCGGAGGCCTCACGACAGGATTGCGAGTCCGTCGCAGGCATCCCGTAGCCGGTTCTGGCTCAGCGCAGCCAGGTCCTGACGATCGCGTTCGCGAAGCCCGCGCCGTAGCGCATCACGGCCGGCTTCTTGGAGTGCCCATGCAGGCGGGCGACGACCGTGACCGGCACCTCCTTGGCGGGGATGCCGCGCTTGATCGCCTCGATCATGAACTCGGACGTGTGGAACTGCTCCTGGCGTAGGACCAGCTGTGGCAGCACCGAAGCGCGGACGGCGCGGTAGCCGTTTGAGCAGTCCGAGACCTTCGTCCGGGTGATGAACGAGACGAGGCGGTTGAAGAAGACGATCCCGAGCTCGCGCGAGCGCGTGTTGGGCTCGGCCTCGCCCAGGACGCGCGAGCCGTGGGCCATGTCGACCTCGCCCGAGAGCACGGGCTCGACCAGGCGCGGCATCTCCTCGGGCAGATGCTGGCCGTCGGCGTCGATCGTGACGACGATCTCGGCGCCCGAGTCGGCGAGTAGCCGGTAGCCGGTCCGAAGAGCCGCTCCGCCGCCGCGGTTGATCACGTGGCGCGCGACCACCGCGCCGGCGTGCTCGGCCACATCGCCCGTGCCGTCACGCGAGCCGTCATCGACCACCAGCACCGCGGTGGCGCGGCCGCACACCTCCTTCGGAAGCTTCTCCAAGACGACACCGATGTTCTCGCGCTCGTTGTAGGCGGGAACCAGGATTGCGATCTTGCCGGCGAAGTGCGCGGTATGGCCGTCGCGACGGAACCGCTCCCAGGCGAGGCCCTCGAGGACGGCTTGGAGCTCGCGCGTCACTCGCGAGCCCTGAGCGAGCGCACGGACGACGAGGACGAACAGGATCAGGATCGCGAAAACTGCAACGCCGACGATCCGCGTTCCGTTCTCGCGCTCGAATGAGAAGGCGGACAGGATCGTGTCGAGGAGCTCCGTGCCCGAGACCAGCGCGAGGCCCAGAGCCAGCCCGAGCAGGATCAAGACGTCGCCGTTGCGGAGCGAGCGGCGGCGCGAGATCGCGAATCCCGCGAGGATCGCTGCCAGGACGAGGCCGCCGACGCGAAGCGCAGTCAGCTCGTCAGGGAACAGCGCGGATGTGGGGAGACCGAAATCCACGGGACGGGGCAGGATAGATGCGCTACGGCTCGGCTTGACGGTCCGCCAAGGCGGATGTACTGTCAATCGCATGGCGGGGCGAGGCGGACTTGCTTGCGCGCTGACGGCGCTGATCGCGTCGTTGGCCATGCCTGGGACGGCCAAGGCCGAGTTCGACGCGGCGGATGTGGACGCCGCCAAGGTCCATCAGCGCTCGTTTACCCCTGATGGCGTAGAGCCAGTCGGCGGTTCGGTCGAGTGCCCGAAGGATGGTTACGCGCTCGCCGGTGGCGCGTTCTGGCGTGAGCCGCCGAGCAAGAAGCCGGTCCAGCCGGAAGCGGTCGGCTTTCCCACGCTGAGCGCTTCGATACCGACTGTAGAAGGCGACGGGTGGTATGCCCACGGGCACAGCGGGCAGGGCGAGACCCTGACGATTCGTGTCCTGTGCTCGAGGGCCGGGCATTTCAACGACTACCTCACGATCGGATCGACCCTGAACGTCGACGACGGCGACCCAGCCGGCGCCAGCGAGGAGTGCGACCCCGGCTACGTGGCGTTCACAGGCGGATCGAGTTGGGCTCCGGGTTTCGGTCAGGAGAATCCAGACCATGCGAATCTCGGCGTCCTCACATCCAATGCGCCCGGCGAGGACAGGCGCTCCTGGTATTCCGACGGGCTCGACGTCCTGGACGGGGATCCGGCGGCCATCCACATCGTCAGATCGATCCGATGCCTGCCGAACAAGCGGATCGCCAAGACGGTTGTCAAGACAGGCAGCACGTCGGCGGGGGACGACGACGAGGCTGCGGCGAAGGCGAAGTGCCCCGGCCGCATGCGTGCGATCGCCGGAGGGGCCGTCTGGCACACGGGCGGGGGTGACCCCAACCTGTTCACGAACGTCGGCATCTCCGGCGGCTCCAGCGTCGCCACGAGAGACCGGCGCGGGTGGTTCGCGCACGGCTACAACGAGTCGGGTGGCTTTCGGACCTTGACCGTGCGTGTGCTCTGCGTGAAGCCGTCTTGACCTCCTCCAATAGCTCTAGTACCGTCGCCCCCGTGAGGCGGGCGCTGGGACTTGCGGGGGTGGCGATCGGCGTCGCCTGTCTTACTTCGATGCCTGCCCATGCCGCGAAGATCGATGCCGAGGAACTGTTCGGCGCCGACTTCTACAGCCTGAGCATCGACGCCGATCCGGACCCGACTCCGGTCGGCGGCTTCGTGAGGTGCATCAACGGGACCAAAGTCGTCACGGGCGGTGCCTACATGGACGAGGAGGGCCCGCCGGTTGAGCCCGGCCCCGCAGAGACCAGCTTCGTCGCAAGCTCAGGTCCGACGAAGAACGGCGACGCGTGGTTCATCTCGGGCTTCGAACAAGCGGGGGGCGAGTTCCTGCTGCAGGGAATGGTCCGGTGCCTGCCGAAAGCGCGCCTCGTAGACGCGAAGACGGTTTTTGAGTCTGAGGTCATGAAAGGCAACAACGCGACCGCGGGCGTCAAGGTCCGCTGCCCCCAGGGTCATCGCCTGATCTCAGGTGGTGGGTACATCAGCAGGCCCGGCAAGGCGCCAAGGGCCGAGGACTCGGCGCGCGGGTTCATCAACTCGTCGGCTCCGGCATCGGAGAAGGCGTGGTTCGTAGCGGCTTCGGACGACATCCTCTCGCCCGGGGTGCCGGGGCGAAGCGAGGTGACCGCGCTCGCGCGCTGCCTGCCGAGCAATCAGCTCTCGGACTACGAGATTCTCGAGGAGTCCGCTTTCGTCAACGCGGACGACTCGGGCATCTCGTTCGCCGGCTGCCCGTCCCCTGACGCCCTCGGTCCCGTTGGCGCGTTCTGGCACGACGGCGACGGCAAGCTGAACGCCGACCATGCCGGGGTCACCAGCCTGTTCGCGGTCGGCCCCTTGTTCAGCCTGAGCGAGTTCCCGTTCGGCGGCGGCAACTTCGCCTTCTTCAACCTGGAGCTGACCGGCCGCGCGTACTGCCTGCAATGAGTCGGCACCGCTTCTGAAGCCTCCGCTACCGTTCCCGCGATGCGCATCCTGATCCTGGGGGGCGACGGATACCTCGGGTGGCCCACCGCGATGCGGTTCTCCGCACGGGGCCACGAAGTCTCCATCGTCGACAACTTCGCCCGCCGCCGCTGGCACACCGAGAACGGCACCGATTCGCTGACCCCGATCGGGAGCCTGGACGAGCGTCTCGATGCCTGGCACGAGACATCCGAGAACCGGATCCGCTCCTTCGTCGGTTCGATGGAGGACGCTACCTTCGTCGACGCCGTCATCGCCGACACCCTGCCCGAGGCGATCGTCCACTACGCCGAGCAGCCGTCCGCTCCGTACTCGATGAAGTCGCGCGAGACCGCGGTCGAGACGCAGTACTCAAACGTGATCGGGACGCTGAACCTGCTGTTCGCCATGCGCGACAAGGTGCCTGACTGCCACCTCGTAAAGCTCGGGACGATGGGGGAGTACGGCACTCCGAACATCGACATCGAGGAGGGCTACATCGAGATCGAGCACAAGGGCCGCAAGGACACGCTTCCCTTCCCGAAGCTTCCCGGCTCGCTCTACCACCTCTCGAAGGTCCACGACTCCCACAACATCCACTTCGCCTGCCGCATCTGGGGCCTTCGCGCAACCGACCTGAACCAGGGCGTCGTCTACGGCGTCGAGACGGACGAGTCGGCCGGCGACGAGCGCCTGATCACGCGCTTCGACTACGACCAGTACTTCGGCACCGTCCTCAACCGCTTCTGCACCCAGGCCGTGATCGGCCACCCGCTCACCGTCTATGGCGAGGGCGGCCAGACCCGAGGCTTCTTGAACATCCGCGACACGCTTCAGTGCGTGGAGCTGGCCGTTTCGAACCCGGCTGAGCTGGGCGAGTTCCGCGTCTTCAACCAATTCACCGAGCAGTTCTCGGTGGGTGAGCTGGCCGAGCTCGTTCGCGCAAGCGCCGGCCAGGCCGGAATCAACGTCGAGATCAAGAAGTACCCGAACCCCCGCGTGGAGTTGGAGGAGCACTACTACAACGCCACCAACACGAAGCTCATCGACCTGGGCCTCGAGCCTCACTTCCTGGGCGACGAGCTGGTGCACTCGCTCCTGGGGATCATCGAGCGCCACAAGGACCGTGTGATCGACTCGGCGATCCTGCCGACCACGCAGTGGAAGCCGGGCGAGCTGGTGGCAGACCTTGCCGAAAGCCCTTCTGACAGTTAGGGTTGCCCAGTCGCACCGGCGAATGGGAGGTAATGCAACGTGAGCAGGATTTTCAAGTGCGGAGCGCTCGCGGGTTTGGTTGCGCTGGTCACAGTTGGTGTGTTTGCGCATGCCGCAGGCGGCGGTGCCAAGGTCGAGGCTGAGGACTTCAGCATCGACGAGATTGAGCTGTTTGGCGAAGGGTTCGCCACCTGCCCCGGCAGCAAGCGAGTTGTCGGAGGCGGCGCAGTCGGACTTCAGGGTGAAACCGTCGCATTCCTCGGCAACAGCGGTCCGCTCGACTCCACCGGCACGACAGCCGAGACAGTGGATGGCGACGTTGCGACCCAGTGGTATGCGAACGGGCAGCGATCGGGTGCACCCGGCGAGCAGAGCTACAGAGTCATAGGGCTGTGCTCGAAGTCGAGCGATGCGAAGGTCGAGGCGTCTACGTTCACGCCGAGCACCCCTTACACAAGGCGTGCGTCCAGCCGACGCGGAGGGTTTGTATACGGCTCCGGGACAGCGGAGTGCGAAGGCAAGCGCCGAGTCGTGGGTGGTGGCGTCGTCGTCAGCGGCTCGATCGAGAGCCTTCTCCTGTTGGCCAGTGGCCCGCTTGACGGGTCCGGGAAGGCGAGCAAAACCAAGGACGGCGACACGCCGAAGCAGTGGTACGCAGCCGTGGAGGCCTTTGCTCCGGCGCCGCCACACAAGGTGTTTGCGCTCTGCTCGGCCGACTCAAAGGCGACCATCGAGGCCACTAAGAAGGACCTCGATCCGAGCGAGCTCATCACCGGGTCCGTGAAGTGCCGAGGAAAAGACCAGGTCACCGGCGGCGGGATGGTCCAATTCGGTGATGAACCGTTTCACTACCTCAGGGAGAGCGGACCGCTCGACAACTCGGGCGAGGCCGACAACATCGAGGATGGAGACAAGGTCACGCAGTGGTACACGGCGGTGCAGAGCCAGTCGGCCAGCAGCGCCAACGTGGGAATGTTTGCGATCTGCGAATAGGGCTCTGCAGCGTGGCTGCCGGAGCCCCAACGCCTCGCGGCTAGGCCGCTTCCTCTAGGTACCATCGAAACGATGCGCGCCGCGGACGCACTTTGCCAGGCACTGACCAACGAGGGGGTCGAACACGTTTTCGGCATCCCCGGCGGCGCCAACCTGCCGCTTTACGACGCGATCTACGACGCCGAGTTCGCGCACATCCAGGCACGCCATGAGCAGGGCGCCGGCCACATGGCCGAGGGCTACGCCAAGGCCTCAGGCCGAGTGGGCGTCGCGATCGCCACCTCGGGCCCCGGCGCGACCAACCTGGTCACGCCCATCGCCGACGCGATGATGGACTCGGTTCCCACGGTCTTCATCACCGGCCAGGTGCGCACCGACCTGATCGGCACGGACGGCTTCCAGGAGGCCGACGTGGTCGGGATCACGCTTCCGGTCGTCAAACATTCGCTGCTGGTCACCGATCCGCGCCAGATCCCCGACTACATCCATAAGGCCTTCCACATCGCTTCGACCGGGCGTCCGGGCCCGGTGCTCGTCGACGTCCCGCAGGACCTGATCCGCGCGGACATCGACTACACGCCCGCCTCAGGCTCGCCCGAGCTGCCCGGCTACAAGCCCTCGACCGACGGCAACATCAAGCAGATCCGCATCGCCGCCAAGGCGCTTGCCAACTCGAAGCGCCCCGTGATCTATGGCGGCGGCGGAATCATCAACGCCAACGCCTCCGAGGAGTTCCGCGAGTTCTGCCGCACGGACGAGCTGCCGGTGACGCTCACCGTGATGGGCCTGGGCGCGTTCCCGGCGCCGGACGAGCAGTGGCTGGGCATGCTCGGCATGCATGGCACCCGCACGGCCAATTACGCGATGGACGAGGCCGACCTGATCGTCTGCGTTGGCGCCCGCTTCGACGACCGCATCACCGGCAAGCTTTCCGAGTTCGCGCCGCGCGCCAAGTTCGTCCACATCGACATTGATCCTGCGGAGATCGGCAAGAACCTCCCGGCCCACATCCCGATCGTCGGCGACGCGAAGGACGTGCTCACCAAGCTCGCGGCGGAGTACAAGGCGCTCAACCCCGAGCCCGCCCGCCTGGGCGAGTGGTGGCAGCGCATCCGCGCCTGGCAGTCCGAGCATCCGCTCCGCTACGAGGACTCGTCCGACTCGGAGATCAAGCCGCAGTTCATGGTCGAAGCCATGTACGAGGCGACCTCGGGCGACGCGATCATCACTTCAGACGTCGGCCAGCACCAGATGTGGGCGGCGCAGTACTACCACTTCGCAAAGCCGCGCCGCTGGCTGAACTCCGGCGGCCTGGGCACGATGGGCTTCGGCCTTCCCTCGGCGATCGGCGCCAAGGTCGCATGCCCCGACGAGACCGTGGTCGGCCTCACCGGTGACGGCTCGCTGATCATGACCTGCCAGGAGATGGCGACGGCCGCACGCCACGACATCCCCGTGAAGATGTTCCTGATGAACAATGGCCACTTCGGCATGGTGCGCCAGTGGCAGGAGCTTTTCTGGGAGAAGCGCTACTCCTCGGTCGAGATGGGCCCGAGCCCCGACTGGTCGAAGCTCGCCGACGCCTTCGGGTGGACCGGCATGCGCTGCGACGACAAGGGCGACCTGCGCGACCAGATGCGCACCGCGCTTGAGACCGAGGGTCCGGTCCTCTTGGACGTTCATGTCTCCAAGGAAGAGAACTGCTACCCGATGATCCCGGCGGGAGCGGCTGCGCGGGACATGGTGGGCTGATGGGCGAACCGGGAACACCCGAGCTGGTCAAGCTCGAGGACCTCGAGGCATCGAGCGCGCTCACCGGGCGCAAGCACATCCTCAGCCTCATGGTCGAGAACAAGCCGGGCGTCCTGGCGCGCATCGCAGGCCTTTTCAGCCGACGCGGCTTCAATATCGACACACTGGCGGTTGGACCTACCGAGGACCCGGATGTCTCGCGCGTGACGCTCACGCTCGACGGCGCGGTCCACCCGATCGACCAGGTCACCAAGCAGCTCCACAAGCTCGTCAACGTCATCAAGATCCGCGACATGGAGCCCGACGGGACCGTGGCTCGCGAGATGGCGCTCTTCCGCGTGAACGCAGCGGTCGAGAACCGCGGCGAGATCATGCAGTTCGCCGAGATCTTCAACGCGAAAATCGTCGACGTCTCGCGCCGGACCCTCACTATCGAGGTCACCGGCTCCCAGGACAAGATCGATTCGTTCGAGCGCATGGTGCGCCCCCACGGCCTGATCGAGATGGCCCGCACCGGCGAGGTCGCGATCACCAAGTCGCGGCCGGACGCCTAGCGGTCGCCGAGAGTTATCTCGCGGCCCATATGTCCCGTCAGATCACACTCGGCGGACTAGGGGAGAAGCTCGAAGGGCTCACTGAGCGCTGGGACGGGAAGTCGCGGCGGCTTGTCAGCGCAACCGTTGAGGTTGAGCTCGCCGATCCGGTCGGCTCCGTTGTCGCCGCGCGACTTGCGTCGGACCGCTGGTTCGCTGGGAGGAGCCGGACCGAGGATTCGCGCTTGCCGGGCTCGGCTCGGCCGCCGAGACGGTCTCGCGGGGCCCGGGCGCTTCACCGACCTCTCCGAAGGCTGCGCGGACGTCCTGCGCGACCGCCTGTCGGACGAGCCGGCGGGCCTGCCTGCAGGCGCAGGGCCGGTGTGGCTCGGCGGCCTGGCCTTCGCCGAGGACGGCGGCTCCTCGGCTCACTGGTCGTCACTCCTCCGGCGCTGCTCGTCCTGCCCGAGCTCTCCGTCGCTCGTGACGGGAAGGACCTTCCTCACCGCGGCGACCCTGCTCGCCCCGGGCGACGACCCGGAGAGCGCGCTGGTCGCTCCGCGCCGGCCGGCGCCCTGGCCGACAAGCCGCTTCCAATGCTCGATCCGGCCGCGATCGGCCAGGTGCGCGTCGCCAGCGCGGCCGAGCCGTCGGCGTACGAGCGCGCTGTCGCCCGGGCCGTCGAGCGCATCCGCGCCGGTGAGCTGAAGAAGGTCGTGCTGGCGCGCGAGGTGCGCGCAGAGGCGCCACGGGCGCACGACCCGCCGCGCTCTTCGGCGCCCTTCGCGAGCTTTTCCCTCTTGCTACTGCTTTTGCGTCGGCACGCCCGAGGCGGCGTTTATCGGCGCCAGCCCCGAGCTTTTGGTCAGGCGGCGCGGGGCGGGGGCGCAGGCCGTCGCGCTCGCGGGCTCGACCCGCCGCAGCGCCGACCCGGCTGTGGACGACCACCTGGGCGAGCAGCTTCGCCAGTCGGCCAAGAACCGCGAGGAGCACGAGATCGTCGCCAGGCGGATCGAGCGGGCGCTCCGCCCGTACTCGGTGTGGGTCGAGGCGGCGCGCGAGCCGGTGCTCGTCAAGGTCGCGAACATCCAGCACCTTGCGACGCCCATCCACGCCCAGCTGGCCGACCCGCGCTCGGCCGTGGAACTGGCGGGGATGCTCCATCCGACGCCTGCCGTCGGCGGCGAGCCGGGGCCGCTGGCCGTCGCAGGCGATTCCGGAGCTCGAGGAGCTTGACCGCGGCTGGTACGCGGGGCCCGTCGGCTGGATGGATTCGGTCGAGGACGGGGAGTTCTGTGTCGCGCTTCGGTCGGCGCTCCTTCGCGACCGCACGGCCCACCTCTTCGCCGGCGCCGGCATCGTGGCGGACTCGGACCCCGAGGCGGAGCTGGCCGAGACCGAGCTCAAGCTCGGCGCGCTTTGCCCCTCGTCGCCGGGTAGCTGCCAGAGCGACGAGAGGTGTATCCCAGTCGTTAACGAGTCCCTACACTGTCGGATCCCTAAAGGCAACCTAAAGCAGCCTTCGGCCGATGGCCTGCGTATTCGTCCGACGACGACGTCGGCCGTGCGTGGCTCGCGCCTGTGATCATCGCGGCGTTCTCGGCATCCCTGATGCTCATCGTCGCCTCGGTCGAGAGCCTGCCGCTGCGCGACCCCGACGCCCGCTACGTCGGCTCGCCGCTGGCGCTGATCGGGGTCATCGCCGGGATCTTCCTGATCCTCGACCTGGTGCCCCGCTCCTGGCGCCACTCGCGCGAGACCGGCACCTCGCTTCCCGCATCGTTCGTCGGCGTCTTCGAAGAGCGTTGGTGGGGGCGTCGCGGCCTGATCGTGATCGTCGCGCTGCTCTCGTTCTACGTCACCTACATCTCATACCGCAACCTCAAGAGCTTCCTGCCCTTCGTGACGGACGCGAACTTCGACGGTGAGCTCCTTTCGTCGGAGCGCTGGCTCTTCTTCGGGAACGACCCCGCCGAGTTCCTTCACAACTTCCTTGGCACAGGCTTCTCGGCCGAGTTCCTTTCGGCGGTGTACCTGGCGTTTCTCACCTTCGTGCCGATCTCGCTCGGCGATCGCGCTGATCTGGTCGAACCGCCTGCGTGTGGGGATCACGTACGTCAGCGCGCTCTCGATCTGCTGGATCCTGGGAGCGCTTTCGTACTACATCCTGCCCGCGCTCGGCCCGGCCTTCGCTGACCCACAGGTCTTTGCCAGCCTGCCCGATACGGGCGTGTCGCAGCTTCCAGGCGACCCTGCTCGAGCATCGCCGTGAAGTGCTCGCCGACCCGGGTTCGACAAACGCGGTCCAGTCGATCGCGGCGTTCGCGTCGCTCCATACGGGCGTGCTCGTCGCCGCGGCGCTGGTCGCACACCGCTCCGGCGTGCATCGAGCCGTCCGCTACGGCCTGTGGTCGATGCTGGGCTTCACGGTCATCGCGACCGTCTACTTCGGCTGGCACTACATCATCGATGACTTCGCCGGGCTCTTCATCGGCCTCGTGGCCGTATGGGGAGCCGAGCGGATGACGACGCGCCTGTCGGCCCCGGGAGTCCGGAGCCGCGAGCTCATACCAGGGCCGTTGCCAGGTAGTAGCCGAGCGGCACCGTGAACAACAGCGCATCGACCCGGTCGAGCACACCGCCGTGTGCGCCTAGAAGCGTCCCCGAATCCTTGACGCCCGCCTCGCGCTTCAGCGCGGACTCGAACAGGTCGCCGCAAACCGCTGCGACCGTGATGGCGAGCCCGAACAGCGCCGCCTCCCACAGCTCGAACCACGGCTCGTCGACGATCGCCGCAAGCACGACGACGGCAGCGGTGCCGCCCACGATGCCGGCGACGAACCCCTCGACGCTCTTGTTCGGCGAGACCGATGGCGCCAGCGCCGTCTTCCCGAACAGCGAGCCCAGGATGTGGGCGAAGGTGTCTCCGAGAAACGTGCCCACCAGCACGGCCAGGACCAGTAACCCGCCATCTTCGAGCTCGCGCAGGAGGACGCCGTGTGCCAGCGCGGCGCCGACCCAGACCAGGCAGAGCGTGCCGGCAAGAACGGACTGCGTCCGGTCTCCTGCGCGGACGACCGCGAATGAGCCGATCGCCAGGATGCCGAACGCGGCCATCAGCGCCGGTGCCAGCGCTTCCGGGCCATCGACCGCCGCGGTGGCGATGATGCCTGCGGTCAGCGCGCCGGTGCCAGCGCGAGCGCCTTCGCGTCGCGCAGAAGCCTTACGCCCTCGAACGCCGCGAATGCGGCGACGATCGCCACCAGCGACGCCCACGCCGCGTCGCCCACCCACAAGAGCGCCGCGACCACAGCGGCGCCGGGGATCGCGACCGCCAGCCGTCCGGGCAGGTCGCCCAGCCGGCCGCTCCGCGATGCCCCCTTCTCGTCAACGCTCATTTACGAACCCTCGCAGATGGGTAGGGGGTGCAGTCCCGATGAACGCCCCCAACGCACTCACGATTTCACGCATCGCCCTGGTGCCGGTTCTCGCCATCGCGCTCGCGAAAGAGAACATGGACTTCGCGCTGGCGGTCTTCCTCGCCGGCATGGCCACCGACGTTCTGGACGGTCACATCGCGCGGACGCGCGGGCCGATCACCGACTTCGGCAAGCTCATGGATCCGATCGCAGACAAGCTCTTCGTCGGCACCGCGTTCGTCTGCCTGGCTGCGCTGAGCTTTCTCCCGGTGGTGATCGTCGCCGTGATCCTCAGCCGCGAGGTTGCGGTCAGCGGGCTGCGATGGGTCGCGAAGAACCGGGGCGTTGTGATCAGCGCCGACGGCTTCGGCAAGGCGAAGACCGGGCTTCAGGTGCTGACCATCGCGACGCTCATGTACGTGGCCGAACCCCTGGCTCTGGCCCCCAGCTTCTGGTCGCGTTGACGACTGCCGTCACAATCATGTCCGGCATGTCGTACTTCATCTCTTACGCGACGTCAGACCGGGTCGAGCCGGCCTCCTCACCCGGCTAGCCGATGCCCGATCCTGCCGTGCCCAGCGAGCCCGCGCGGCTCCACGATCTGGCGTGCGTCGTTCATCTCCACTCGGACTACTCGGATGGGACGGCGACGATCCCGGAGCTGATGGAGGCCGCGCGCGAAGCCGGCTGCGACGTCGTCCTCCTTACCGATCACGACACCTTGGGCGCCAAGGACGACGGGCACGAGGGCTGGCACGGGTCGGTCCTTCTGGGCGTAGGCGTCGAGGTAACACCGCGTGCGGGGCATTACCTGGCGTTCGGGATCGACAAGAAGATCAAGCACAAGGGCCTATCCGAGGCAGAGATCGCCGACGCCGTCGCCGAGGCGGGCGGATTCGGGTTCGTCGCGCACCCGTGGTCGAAGGGCGCCCGGATCCTCGAGCGTTACGGGCGCTTCGTCAAGCGCGGCCTGCCGCACGGGGTGGAACGACCTGGACTTGGACACGGTCGCGGGGATCGAGCTTTGGAGCCTCACCACCGACGCCTCGGAGGACTGGCGCGGGCCGGTAGACGCGATCCGCTACATGCGCGATCCCGAGGCGCAACTCGACGGGCCACGGCCCGAGGACCTCGTTGCCTGGGACCGGATTTGCGAACGCCGCCGCTTTGTCGCCATCGGTGGCCTCGACGCGCATCAGCACGGCATCCGCGTTCGCGGCCGCCTTTGGAGCCCGATGCGAAACGCCCGCTACTTCGCGATCCTCACCACCTACGTCTCCTTGACCGAGGCGCCCCTGTGGCGGCGTAGCACGGCCAGCGCGACCTCGAACTCGTCTACGACGTCTTCCGCGAGGGCCGCTGCTACATCGTGGTCGACGCGATCGCGCCCGGCCGCGGCTTCCGCTTCTGGGGCGAGTCCGGCGACGCTCAAGCGATGATGGGCGAGGAGCACCCTGCGGGAACCTGGATCCTCCGCGCATCGCTGCCTGAGGACGCCCGGATCGTCCTTCTGCGCGGCGGCGACCTCATCGCCGAAGGCAAGCGGCCGCACTCTGGAGCAGGAGGTCACCGAGCCGG
>CAWAZL010000007.1:0-22969 GCA_963786495.1 uncultured bacterium
AGGCCGCGGATCACCCGCGCGGAAGCCTTGATGGGCCGAGCACCCAGCGCATCGGCCAGGACAGACGGGTCCAGGACAGGATCCGCGGCGACGTTATAGGCGCCCCGTGCGTTCTCGTCCAGGAGCGCAAGGCGATAGGCCTCGGCGACGTCGTCGGTGTGGACGGCCTGAAAGCGCAGCCGCGGGATGTCCGGGACGGCGACCAGCGCGCGCGGCGAGAAAGCGAACCGCGGCACGAGCGGGCCGAGGAAGAGCCGGCGGATCTCGGTCGCGGCCTCGCGCTTGAAGATCAGCCCCGGGCGAAGTCGCACGACGCGGACACCCGGCTCGCCGCGTTCGAAGTCGTCGAGGTGTGATTCCACCTCGGCCTTGTGGCGCGAGTAAAACGAGGTCTCGATCCCTCCGGTTGGCCACGACTCGTCAACCTCCCGGTCTTTCGGCCCGCGGGAGTAGGCGCCCACGCTGGACGCGTAAACGAGCGTCGGCACTCGCGCCTTCGAGACGGCGTCGAACACCCTCAGGCTCCCGTCGACATTTGTCGATCGCAACGCTTGGTCGTCGCGTGAGGGCTGGATCGCCCAGGCAAGGTGGATTACGGCGTCCGCGCCGTCGAGGATCGGGACAAGCGGCGAGCTTGTGATGTCTGCCTGGATCCAAGCGGTCTTCCGTACGTCGAGCGCCGGGAGCCGGCGAGCGACTCCGGTGACCCGCTCTATCGCGGGGTCCTCGGAGAGCGCGCGGACGACGCTCGTCCCAACGTTCCCGGTTGCGCCGAATACAACGACCTTCACGATCTCCGGCTACCCGAATGCGCGTCGCTAACTCAGCGTCAGGCCGCGGCGGCTCCCCGGTGGTTCGCAGGCTTTGAGCCCTCGGCTGCGTATCCGCCGAGCAGAGCGTCGGCGATCGAGGAGCCTTCGCCGCCGCCGCCGTCCGTGACTGAATCGACGACGTCTCGCTTCTCGGCGAGGAGGGTCGCGATGCGCTCGTCGATCGTCTCGGTTGCGAGGAGGTACCAGGCGGTGACGCTCTCGGCCTGGCCGATCCGGTGAACCCGGTCCTCGGCCTGGTCGTGCTTCGCAGGCGTCCAGTCGAGCTCTAAGAAGGCGACATTCGCGGCGGCCGTGAGCGTAAAGCCGTGCGACGCAACCTCGAGCGAGCAGACGCAGAGCTCGGGCCCGTCCTCACCTGAAAGCGCCGCACGTTCGCTTCGCGCTCCTCCATGGAGTCGTCGCCGACGATCCGCGCGCACTCCGGGAAGCGCTCGATCAACGCCGCCTGGATCTCGCGGTGGTGCGCGAAGACGACCAGCCGCTCACCCGACTCGGGCGAAGTCGTCGATCCACGTCAGCGCCGCGTCGAGCTTGCCGCGCGCCGCGAGACGGCGAAGCGCCGACATCTTGATCAGGGCCTCGGCACTGGCGTCGTGTGTGAGCGCGCGCTTTCCCCCTCGCCCACCTGCTCGGAGAGCCAGCGGATGAAGTCGCGCTCGGCCCGCTTGTACTCGGCGGCGTTCGAGGTCGGGACGGG
The DNA here is from genome assembly GCA_963786495.1 of uncultured bacterium. Lineage (GTDB taxonomy): Bacteria > Actinomycetota > Thermoleophilia > Solirubrobacterales > 70-9 > JALZKA01. The sequence goes on from CAWAZL010000007.1 coordinate 1,531, forward strand.
CACGACGGCGCGGCGCTTGGCCGGAAGCTGCGTCAGGACGTCCGCCTTTCGGCGCCGCAGAAAGCACGAACTCCGAAGGCGGGAGTGCAGCTTTCGCCGGGACTCGGGGAGGCGTAGCCGCGGCGGAAGCTCGACATGGTCCCGTACTCGCCGAGGCGGTCGAGCGCCCGCAGTTGGGTGCCAGCTCGGCAGGGCGGTTGACGACCGGCGTCCCGGTGAGCGCAAGGCGGAGCGCATCCGGCCCGAGACTCTCGACGAGCTCGAGGATCGCCTTGGTCCTGACCGCGACGGGGTTCTTCACGTAGTGAGACTCGTCGAGGATGAGCGCGCGCGGCGCGAGCTCGCCGAGCGCCTTGAGGTGCGCGGCGGCGATCTCGTAGTTGAGGACGATCGAGGTCGGCGCCCTCGAGATCCTGGGCGGAGCGGCCGGATAGGGCACGGCGCCTCTGCCCGGCAGCCAGGTCTCGATCTCGCGCAGCCAGTTCAACTTCAGCGAAGCCGGACAGACGACGACGGCCGGATAGGCGAGATCGGCCTGAACTGTGGCGAGCGCCTGGATCGTCTTGCCGAGGCCCTGCTCGTCGGCGAGGAATACCCGCCGCCGCTCCAGCGCGTAGGCGACGCCGGCGCGCTGGAACGGCATGAGCTCGCCGCCGAGGCCTTCGATCTCGAGCTCGGCGTCTTCCGCCTTCGACATCGCCAGGAGGCGCTGCGCGTCGTCGTCGGTGACCACCACGCCCTCGATCAGGGCGCGGGCCGCGAGGGTGAGCGCGACCCGGTGCTTGCGGATGAAACGAGCGAGCGCGTCGGGGGGCCATGCGGAAGCGGGCACCTCGGTGTCGCGGCACCCGTGCTTGCGGGCGAGCGCGCTCTCCTGGGCCAGGAACTCCGTCTCGACCCGCTCGTCCCAGACGGGCTCGATCACGTAGCGCGGCCCGTCGACCTCTTGGATCACGTCGAGCTCTGCCGGGGGAGCTCCTTGGCTTCGGGGTTCTCGGCCATCCAGCTCATCGCGTTCTGGGCGGCTGAGGAGAAGGAGACCTCGGCTTCGCGCTGTGTTGCGCGCTCCAGAGCGCTTCAGGTTCGCGGGATTCAGGGGCGCCAGGATCCGGCGCGCGTGGTGGACGACTTGGGTGAGCCATTCGCCGAGGACGGCCGGCGGCTCGCCCCAGAGGTCCCGATCACGAGCCTCGGCGCCTTGCCGAGCGCCTCTACTTCGACGTGGGCGATCCACCGCGGCGCCTCGCGAAGCCATGCTTTCGAGCCGTCGTCGAGGGTCAGCTGGGGTGGCGATCGGTGAGCTCTCGAGGGCGCGCGCCGCCTGTGGGCTCGGCGGCAGGACCCAGCGCCCGCGGCCTCGCCCGAGCGAGCGCACGCCTGGGAGGCCGGCGACCCCGGCTGCCAGCGGTCCCTCCGGCTCAGCGCAGATGAGCACGTCGGCGCCGGCGGAGGGAATCGAGATGTCGTGCTCGGGCGGCTCATCGTCTGTCCGGCAGCGGAACCGGCGGGCCCGGACCTCCAGCGCGTCACGCAGAGCCAGTTCGCACGCGGGGCTGAGGCGGATGCGGTTGGCGATCACGATGCTGTGGATCGCGGCGCCGGTCCACGCAGACAGAGGCACCTCGACCCGGCCCGCTTCCGGGACATCGCGAGAACCCGGCACAGACTTCAGCTCCTGGGTCCAAGAAAGGACCAGTCGTCGAGGAGGCTCAGCCTCGGCTCGGCCGGAGCGCCCACCAGCTCGATCACGGGGTCGTCGCCTCGGCGGCTTGCGAGCTCGGCGAGGGCTGCGCGCGACGTCTCGTCGACGGTCAGCTGTGCGATTCGGCAATCCGCCCGATCGATGCTGCCCGGTCGGGTCCGATGCGAAGCGCCCATGCGAAGCCGTCGAGGGGCACGCCGGGCACGGCGGCAAGGGCTTCTGCCAAGCCGGGCTCGGGTGCTGCGAAGAAGCGCGACGCCATCGGCTACGACGAGCTGGTTTGGCTGCGGAGGATCGGATCGAGGATCTGACGAGGGCAAGCCACGGAAGATCGCGCCGGGCCGGACGCGACGCGCGTCCCGCTGAGCAACTGGCTACGCCGCCGCCGGCGTCCGCTCCGGCTCGAGTGCCAGCTCGAGGACCTCGCCGATCGTCATCACCGGGTGAAAGGTCATCTCCTCGCGCACCTCTTCTGGCACGTCGTCCAGGTCGCCGCGGTTCCGCTCGGGGATGATCACGTCGGTCAGGCCGGCCGCGTGGGCTGCCAGGACCTTCTGCTTGAGCCCGCCGATGGGGAGGACCCGGCCCTGGAGCGTGACCTCGCCGGTCATGCCGACCGTGTGCTTGACGGGGCGGCCCGTCAGGAGCGACGTCAGCGCGGTGGTCATGGTGATTCCCGCGCTCGGTCCGTCCTTGGGGATCGCGCCCGCGGGAACGTGAATGTGGAACTCGCGCTTGTCGAATCCGTCCGGGTCGAGCCCGAGGTCGTCGGCGTGGCCGCGGACGTATGAGAGCGCGATCCGCGCCGACTCCTTCATCACGTCGCCGAGCTGGCCGGTGAGGACGAAGTCGTCCTTGCCGGGCATCGACGTCGTCTCGATGAAGAGGACGTCGCCGCCGGCGCCGGTGACCGAGAGGCCGGTCGCAACGCCCGGCACGGCGGTGCGCTCAGCGGCCTCCTGGAAGAAGCGTTGGCGCCCGAGCGCGTCACGAATGTCTTCGCGGTCGATCGCGATGCGATCGTCAGAGATTTGTGAGGGGTCTGGCCCCTCGAGGGACGCGATGCGGGTCGCGGTCTTTCGCAGGAGCTTTCCGAGCTCGCGCTCGAGCCCGCGGACGCCCGCCTCGCGGGTGTACTCGGTGACCATCTCGCGCAGCAGCTCGTCCGAGATCTCGACCTCTTCTCGCGGAGCCCGTTCTTCTTCAGCTGCCTGGGCCACAGGTAGCCGCGGGCGATCTCGACCTTCTCGTCGGTCGTGTAGCCGTCGAAGCTCACCACCTCCATCCGGTCGAGCAGGGGGCCGGGGATCGTCTCAGCCACGTTCGCGGTAGCGATGAAGAGGACCTGCGAAAGGTCCATCTCCACGTCCAGATAGTGGTCGCGGAACGAGTGGTTCTGCGCCGGGTCGAGCACTTCCAGGAGCGCGGCCGAGGGGTCGCCGCGCCAGTCGGCGCCGACCTTGTCGACCTCGTCCAGGAGGATCACGGGGTTCATCGTCTTCGCGTCGCGGAGCGCGCGGACCAGGCGGCCCGGCATCGCGCCGATGTAGGTGCGCCGGTGACCGCGGATCTCGGCCTCGTCGCGCACGCCGCCAAGCGACATGCGCACGAACTCGCGCCCGGTTGCACGGGCGATCGACTCGCCGATGGAGGTCTTGCCGGTGCCGGGAGGACCGATCAGGGTGAGGATCGCGCCTGCGCCGCGGCCCTCGTCCTCGATCTCGCGCTCCTGGCGGAGCTTGCGGACAGCGATGTACTCGGTGATCCGCGACTTGACGTCATCGAGACCGGCGTGGTCGGCGTCAAGGACCTCCCGGGCGCCGACGGGGTCGAGGACCTCGTCGGAGGCCTCGGACCACGGCACCGCGATGAGCCAGTCGAGATAGGTGCGGATCATCGAGGACTCGCCAGAGCCCTCGCCTGCGCGCTCGAGCCGTCCGAGCTCGCGCTCGGCCTGCTCGCGTGCCTCGTCGGGCATGCCGGATTCCTCGATCTTCGTGCGGTACTCCTCGACTACAGAGGCGTCGTCCTCGCCCAGCTCCTTGCGGATCGAGTCCATCTGCTTACGCAGGAAGTATTCGCGCTGCTGGCTCTCGGCGCCCTCGGTGACGTCGTCGTGGATGCGCTTTCGGATCTGAAGCTCGGCCAGGCGGTCGCGCTGGAGCTCGACGGCCATGCGCAGGCGCTCGGTGACGTCGATGGTCTCGAGGACCCTCAGCTTCTCCTCGGTTGAGACGTCAGGGGAGTATCCGACCGTGTCGGCGAGGGAGCCCGCGCCGTGGATCGAGCGGAGGAAGGCGCGAATGCGATCGTCGGCGCCGCGCAGCTCGAGGATCTCCTCGACGACAGCGCGGTACTCGCGCTCGAGCACGCGGATGTCTTCCGAGGTCTCGTCGTCCGGGTCGGGATGGGGGGTGACCTCGACCATCAACGTGCCGTCCGGATCGGTGACGGCCGTGCCGCCTACGCCGCGGTGGAGGCCGACAAGGTTGAGAGCGCGCCCGCCGGGGATGCGTGCGCGCTCGGCGACCTCGGCGACGGTGCCGACCGAGGCGAACTCGTCATCGTGGCGTGCGACAACGAAGACATTGCCCTAGGCGGGGCCGTCGGCGATGACCGTGGCGGTCATGCCCGGGAAGAGGACCGAGTCGTCGAGTGGGATGAGGGGAAGTCGTTCCATTGCGCTGTCGCTCCGTTCAGGAATAGTTATGATCACAAACGATTATAGAACGTCATCGATTTGTCGTTAGACTCATTTGGCATGAGCACCACCGAAACCAGCAACGAGCAGGATCTGCGGCTGGATCCGGCTGCGGGATCCTGTTCGCCCGTGTCGCCCGAATGTCGGGCCAGGGCTTGGGCCAGTCGCTCGACGCCCTCGAAATGCGCGGGCATGAGTTCGCGATCCTCCACCGGCTCGAGCAGGGCGGGTCCGCACACGGCCGCGAACTCAGCCGCATTCTGCGCCTTCATCCATCGAACCTCGTTGCCCTCCTCGACCAGCTCGAGCTGGACGGCCTCATCGCTCGCCGCCGCGACCCAAGCGACCGCCGGCGCCAGCTCATCGAGCTGACACCCGCTGGGACCGAGCGTCTGCGCAGGCGGAGGCGGCGGTGGCCGAAGCCGAGCGCGAACTCCTCTCGCCGCTCTCGGCCGAGGAGCGTCGCGAGCTCCACATGTACCTGGAGCGCGTCGCCGAGCACGCCTGCCGCCCGAGCGGCGGCTGGTGCTCCTAGCGGTTCGGCTCTGAGAGCCCCACGGGCCCTGCCGCCGCCTCGTCGCCCACATGGCGGCCGGGCCGTAGCGGGGTGCCCGCGACGCCGCAATTGGGATCGGTGGCGGCGCGCGAGCAATCGTCCTCCCCTTCGTCTTCCTCGAGCACCTCGGAGTCGATGATCAGGAAGGCGACGGGACCCCCCAAGAGCGACAGGCGGCGGTGACGACCATCGCGATCTTGAACCCGTCGTCCATCGCCTGCGGGTCGTAGAAGGCCTCTCCCGAAAGTCCCGCAATCAACGGCAGGACGGCCACCGCAATCAGGCCGGCAACGCGGGCGACGGCGTTGTTGATCCCCGACGCGACACCTGCGTGCCGGTCATCGGCCGCCGCGAGGACCGTCGCCGTTACCGGGGCGACGACGAGAGCCAAGCCGGCGCCGTAGACGATCACGGCCGGGAAGACAGTCGAGAGGTAGCTGTCGCCGGGGTCGATTCGCAGCATCATGAGCATGCCGGCTGCGATGCCGATCGGACCGATCGTCAGCGGCAGCTTAGGCCCGATGCGAGTCGCGAGCGCGCCGGCGCGAGAGGAGAAGAAGAGCAGGATCACGGTGACAGGGAGCGCCGCCGAGCCTGCCGCGATCGCCGAGTAGCCCATCGTGATCTGAAGAAAGGCGACAAGCAGGAAGAAGACACCGCTCAGCGCCGCGTAGACGCAGAAGGTCACGAGGTTCGCCGCTGTGAACTGCTTCGACTCGAAGATCGAGAGGGGCATCATCGGGTTCGCGCTCCGGCGCTCGGTGATCACGAAAGCGATCAGAAGAAGGGCGCCTAGAACGGCCGTGGTCGCGACGGTCGCCGCACTGCGCCCCTCGGACGCGCTGATCAGCGAGAAGGTCGCCGCGGCGAGACCCGTTGCCGCCAGGACAGCCCCCGGGATGTCGAGCTTGCCGGTCGCAGTCGGGTCGCGAGTCTCGGGCACGTGGCGGTTGGACATGAACACCACGAAGGCGCCAAGCGGCAGGTTGATCAGGAAGATCCACCGCCACGAGACCGAGTCCACCAGGTACCCACCCAGCAGTGGGCCGATAGCCGCGGCAACTCCGCCCAGGCCAGACCAGGCCCCGATCGCCCGGGCCCGGTCCTCGGGGTAGAAGGTTGCCTCGATGATCGCGAGGCTGCCGGGCGTGAGCAGAGCGCCGCCGACGCCCTGGAGGACGCGGGCGGCAATCAGGAACTCCGAGCTCGGCGCGAGCGCGCACAGCGCCGAGGCGAGGGTGAACCAGACGATCCCCACGTTGAAGATCAGCCGCCGGCCCATCCGGTCGCCCAGCGAGCCGCCCAGGAGGATGAAGGCCGAGAGCGTCAGGAGGTACCCGTTGAGAATCCACTGGAGATCGCCGGTCGTCGCTCCCAGATCGCGCCCGATCTCGGGTACAGCGACGTTCACCACCGTGGCCTCAAGGAAAGCGATCCCCGACCCGAGGACCGTGACCGCCAGCACCCACCGCCCCTTCGGAGACCCGAAGCGAACTAGCTCACTGCTTCGCGCCTCCACGCTTCAGATTGTAAAGCGAGGGGTCAGACCCGGGGTCAGACCCCTCGTGCGGGAGGTTGAGGCTTGTGGGGCACGGGCGGACCCTCGACCGACTCTCAAGGGGGTCTGACCCCGTCGAGGCTGGTTGAGGGTCAGTCGACTGGGAGGGCGGTCAGGAAGCTCGCGGCGATTGGCGCGGCGACTTCCCCGCCCGAGGTGCCCTCCTCGACGAGGACGGCTACAGCGACGTCGTCGCGGGCGGCGATGAACCAGGCGTGGGTTTTCGGCGGGTCGGCGGTGCCGAACTCGGCGGTGCCCGACTTGCCGATCGGCTCGCCAGGAACCACCGCGAGCGCGGTCCCCGTGCCGGACGTCACCACCGAGCGCATCAAGGTTCGAAGCTCGTTCGCGTTCTGGGGGCCGATGGGCTCGCCCGCCTCCTCGGGGTCGTCGGCGACCAAGCGCGGCCGGTGCCACTCGCCGCTCTGAACGGTCGCCGCGACCCCCGCCATGGCGAGCGGGCTGACAAGGATTCGTCCCTGCCCGATCACCGACGCGGCCTCCTCGACCTCGTCCTTGCCGGGCGGGACGTCGCCGCCAAATGCGTCCAGCGGAAGCTCGGGATCGATCCCGACGCCGAACCGCTCGGCCTTGTCGCGGAGGGCGGTCGGCTCGAGATCGTCGGCGAGCGAGACGAACGCGGTGTTGCATGACTGGGCGAAGTCGGTCGAGAAGGGCACGGCGCCGGCAGCGGAGCCCTCGAAATTGACGAAGTCGCGGCCGCCGACGTCGATCGACTCGGGGCAGTCGACGATCTCGGTCGTCTCGAGGCCCGTGTCCAGCAAAGCGGCCGTGGAGATCACCTTGAAGGTCGAGCCCGGCGGGTACTGCCCGGTCAAGGCGATGTTCTGGCCCTCGTCCGTCGGCCGGTTGGCAACCGCCAGGATGTCGCCGGTCTTCGGATCGAGCGCGACGAGCGCGGCGGCGCCCTCGACGTCGGCGAACGCCTCCTCGGCGGCGGTCTGGACCTCGATGGAGAGCGTGGTCTCGAGTGGCTCGCCGGGCTCGCCCTCGTGGGTCTCCAACGTGTCGACCGCTTCGCCCTGAGAGTTCCTCACAACCACCGAACGCTCCGGCTTGCCGGCCAACCGCTCATCGAACGCGGCCGAGAGGCCTGTCTGACCGACGATGTCGTCGGCGTCGAGCTCGCCGTCGGACTTCTTGATCTGCTCTGCCGTCGCGGGCCCGACCGTCCCCAGCAGGGCGCGCGCAAAGTCTCGGGTTGGCGTGAGCGGGGTCTCGCGTACGGCGAGCTGGATGCCGGGAACGGCTCTGAGCTCGGTCTCGACCGGGGTGAAGTCCTCCTCGCGAAGCGTGATGGCCGGGACCACGGCATCGGGCTCCGCTTGCTCGATTGCCTTCGTCAGCGTTTCGGGATCGACCTCGGTTACGGCCGCGATCGCGTCCACGGTCGCCGCGACGTCGTCGACCTCGGCGGGCAGGACCCCTACGTCGACCACGGTGCCGAGCGAGACAAGCTGCTCGCCGTCGCGGTCCAGGATCGGCGCGCGGTCCGCGAATTCCTCGACCGTTCCGAGCCGCTCGCCATCCTCGCGCAGCGCCGGGTGGATCGCACGGCTCGACCAGTCGATGAGCCATTCGTCGTTGGCCTGGGTCAGCGTCAGCGCGTCGTTCGTGTACTCGAAGGCGCCGAACTCCGGCACGTCCCAGGTCATTCGGACCTTGGCAGTGGCGTCGGAGCCGCTCTCGGAGACTTCCGTCACCTCCGCTTCGAACGTTGCCCCGTCGAGGCCGTCGATGTTCGCCTGAAGCATGTCTGCGACGAGGGCCGGGTCGCCGTCGGTGAACGCGGCCGCGGCCTCAGGGTCATCGTTCTCAAGCGCCGCGACATAGCCGTCCACGGCGGTCGTTGCGCTTGGCCCGCCGAGCGAGCGGACCGCGATTACGACGATGACGATGAGGACACCCACCAGGGCCGCGACCGCAATCGCCGCGCGATCGCTCAGGCCGAAGCGTTGCCAGGGGCGTGTTTGGGTACTGCCTTGTTCCACGAGAAATGACCCCCGGTCACTCCGGAAGGTAGCGGGGCATGCGCGAACCGGCACAAATCACAGGCAAAGCCTCTACCCTCGAGACAGATGGTGGACCGCGGGGCAGGCACTAGCCGATTGGGGGGGATCAGGCGCGCGAGTAGCGCGCTCGCGCTGTGCGTAGCCATGCTCGGCTTCGGGGCCGGTGCCGCCCAGGCGGAAACAGGCACCACGACCGACCGCTACACGCTCGTCAAGGGCTGCTTCGCGCTCGAGTCGGCTGCCGGCAACCTGATCGCCCAGACGGGGAACGGCTACTCCGCGACGGCGGCGTCCCTGGGCGACGCGGAGGGATTCCGCATGCAGGCCACGGAGCTCGGCAAGTACTTGTTCTACGGCGAGGCCAAGGACTTCCTCGGGCTCAACGGCGCCGCCGTGGAAGTGGCGACAGCGCCCAGCGGTCAGACCACCTGGATCGTGGACGGTGCGGCGGGGCAGTTCACGATCGTCAACGAGGCGGGCAATCTGGCGCTGTCCGTGAACGGAAGTGACCAGCTCGTTTCAGTCCCCGCGGCCCAAGCGGAAGCCTTCACCTTCGTGCCTGCCGACGGCTGCGCCGTCTACCCGGAGATCCCCCTCAACGCGACCGGCGACCCGAACACCAACCTGCCTCGTTACGGCGAGGTCGAGGGAACCATGGACGGCCACATGCACATGATGGCCTTTGAGTTCTTGAGCGGCACTGCCCACTGCGGCCAGCCGTGGCATCGGTTCGGCGTCGAGTACGCGCTCCGCGACTGCCAAGACCACATTGACTCCGACGGCTGCACCGCCGTCCTCGAAACTTTCCTCGGAGGGGATCCCTGTCACGAGACCTCGGGCTGGCCGAACTTCGAGGGCTGGCCGGATTCCGAGTCCTTGACTCACGAAAACTCGTACTACCGGTGGCTCGAGCGCGCGCACCTGGCTGGCCTTCGCGTCTTCGTGAACCTGATGGTCGAGAACCGGGTGCTCTGCAAGGTCTATACGAACTATCCGTTTGTGGCCACCGAGGCGAAGAACTCGTGCAACGAGATGAAGTCCGTCGAGCTGCAGATCCAACGCATCAATGAGCTCGAGGACTACATCGACGCACAGGCGGGCGGTCCTGGCGAGGGTTTCTTCCGCATCGTCGAGAACCCGTTCCAGGCGCGCAAGGCAATCAACAGGGGCAAGCTCGCGGTCGTTATGGGCATGGAGGTCTCCGAGCCCTTCAACTGTCGCTATCGCGGTGGCGCCGGCGAGCTGGTTCCGGGAGACGATCCCGACGATCCCGACGAACTTCCGGTGCCGACCTACAAGGTCGACCCGCGCTGCACGCCCGAGGGCATCAACGAGTGGCTCGACAAGCTCGACGAGGCCGGGATCCGGCAGATGGAGATCACGAACAAGTTCGACAACCCCCTGACGGGGGTGGCGGGCGACGGTGGCGAGACAGGTGTCGTCATCGACGGAGGCCAGTTTGCGTTGGCGGGGGGCCAGTTCTGGGACTTCGGGCCCTACAAGGGCACCTGCGACGAGCACAACCACGACCGAGTGCCGGCGACCGGCGGCACTGTCTCCCAGGATGAGATCTTCGGCAACGGCCTCGACCAGTTGTTTCCCGGGCTCGCTTTGCCCCTTTACGGGCCAAACGACAAGTGCAACCAGCTCGGTTGGTCCGACGGTGACCCGGACGACATCCCGAGTGGCAGCAACCTCGGGAAGGTCGCGGTCGACGGGATCATGGAGCGCCAGATGATCTTCGACCCGGATCACATGTCTGAGTACGCGCGAGGCGAAGCGTTGGAGTACATCGTCTCGAAGGACTACCCGGGGGTCATCTCCTCCCACTCCTGGTCGACGTCGCGGACGCTCCCGCAGGTCTACGGGCTCGGCGGCATGATCACTCCCTACGCGGGCGGCGCCGGTGGCTTCGCTCAGGCCTGGGAGGAGGTCAAGTCAGCCGAGGTCCGCGATGAGCTGGGCGATCAGTACTTCGGGTTCGGTTACGGCGCCGACGCGAACGGCTTCGGCTCGCAGGGTGGCCCGCGCAACCCGGCGGAAGAGGTCGATGTCGACTATCCCTTCACCGGAATCGATGGGGCGGTCACGTTCGAGTCAGCAGGAGTCCGGGACCAAGACTTACGACATCAACATGGACGGGGTCGACCACTACGGCCTCTATGCGGACTGGCTGGAAGACCTCCGCCAGATCAAGGGCGACGAGATCGTCCAGGACATGAACCGCGGCGCCGAGGCGTACCTGCAGATGTGGGAGCGCACCTACGGCATCGGCGAGGTCGATTGCTCCCAGTGGGGCGACGAAGACTTCAACCCGAAGGGCCTCGGCACCGAACTGCGCCTGAACAAGAAGCCGAAGACGCACGCTGCGCACAGCCGGCCAGCCCGTCGACCGCTTCGAGGAATGGCGCTGGTGTGCGGCCGACGGCGGGCGCGAGTCCGCCCAGGCAGTCCAGGCAGCGTTCGGCAAGCGCAACAAGATGGACTTCGCGATCTCCAACCTTCCCCAGCACGAGATCGATGGCGTCGCTCCCGGCGACTCGAAGAAGTCGCTCTCAAAGGTCGCGACGAAGATCTCCGACGACGTGTGGATCAGCCGCACCGGCGGCAAGCGCGCATTACGTCTGGATCGTGGACGGTGGCGAGGTCAGCCACACCGGCGCGGTCTCTCAGCAGCGCGTCGCGAAAGCTGAATAAGCTTGCGAAGCGGCTCGCTCGAGTCGCGTCGAACTTAAGGGAGTGGGGAAAATGAAGAAGCTTCTGGCCCTGGCAGGGGTCTCCGTTTTCGTGCTGGTCGCGCCCGCTGCGGTGGGCGGCCGCGACAAGAACTACCAGGGAACGTTCGTGCCGGGCGGGCAGCTTGAGTTCAAGCTGAAGACGACGAACAACGGGAAGAAGGTCGTCAACTACACCTTCGTCGGCTTCCCGGTGCAGTGCGACGGCGGTCCGGAAACGACTTCCGGCTTCCTCACCTTCGCGGTGAAGGTCGAAGAACAACAAGTTCGAGGCAAAGGCGTCAGTCGGAACAATCCGGGCCCGAAGTCGAAGGTGACCCTCACCGGCAAGCTCAAGAACGGTGGCCAGGCCGAGGGGACGATGAAGGTTTCGGGTGAGGCACGTCGGGATCGACGACCCGCCCGGCACGCGCGACAAGTGCGCCAGCCCGAAGACGGACTGGACCGCGGCACCGTCAAGACTGACGCTCAGAGCAAGATCTCGGAGTCGTCCACCTTGGGCGACTCCGAGGTGATGCGCTGCGACAGCATCAGGAAGCGCGGCAGCTCGGGGTAGAGGATCGGCTTGCCGTTCGTGAGCACCGCGGCCGAGATCGCGCGCTGCGGGTCCGCCCAGCCCAGGATGTTCGTGAAACCGAGGTGCCCGAACGCGTGCTGTGTGTCGCGCCCGTAGAGGCTCGAGGAGTTGGGCGCCGAGCATGAGGCCGTAGCTGAAGCGCGTCGGGAAGCCGAGCGAGAAGTCGATCTCCAGATGTGACTGCTCCTCCAGCGCCTTGCGGATCGTGTCGGTCTCAATCACGCGGACGCCGTCGAGCTCGCCACCGCAGCGCATGACCTCGAAGAAGCGCGACAGCTCGTGGGCCGTGGTGACGAGGTTGCCCGCCGGAACGACGCCGGTGACGAAGCGGTCGTCGTTCGTCGTCTCGACCAGCTCGTCGAGCGGCGCGCCGAGGGCACGCTGCAGGAGGGTCGAAAGCGGGGGGAGCGTGGTCGGCCCCGTCAGGTAGTTGAGCGCGACCTTCTCAGTGTCCTCGGGCGCGACGCCGTAGTTAGTCCAGCGGAAGCCGAGCGGATCCAGGAATTCCTCGCGCAAGACGTCGCGGATCGACTTGCCCGTGACCTGGTGGACGACCTCGCCGATGATGAACCCGCCGGAGATGGCGTGGTAGGCAAGTTGCTTGCCCGCCTCTGACGTCGGCTTTGCGTCGACGAGAACCTTGGCCAGGTATTCACGGTCGTTGACGTACTCGAGGGTCAGCGCCTCGCTGGGGAGGTTGGGCACCCCGGCGCGGTGAGCAGAGCACGTGGCCGATCGTGATCGAGCCCTTGTTGTTCTTCTCGTAGCCCGGGATGTAATCGGCGACCGGATCGTCGAGTGCGAAAAGGCCCTTCTCGACCATCTTGTGCGCGACGAATGCGGTCACGCCCTTGGCGGCGGAGTAGACGGTCATGGGCGTGTCGGGCGTGGCGGCGACCTTGGGTGTGTCCTTCGAGTCGTCGGGCCCATTGCCGCGGGCGTGGCCGATCGCGCGGTCGAGCACGATCTCGCCCTCGCGGCGGACACACACCTGGACGGCGGGGTGGACGCCGGAGCGATACATGGCGACTGCCGCCTTCCAGATCTTCTCGACGCCCTCGGCCCCGATCGAGCCGCCGTCCGGGGCCTCATCGCCGACGGTCGTGACCGAGTCGAGGTCGCTCGGGATCTCGACTCGGTTGAGCAGGTCCGGCACGAACGGAAGTCGAGGGACCGTCGGCATGGGGCGAGGAACCTATCCGTTCAGTTGGCGGGCTCGCGAACGCCAAGCGCAGGTCCCAGCTGCTTTGCTATCGCGGAAGGAATGGATTGGGTCATGGGCGAGTTGAAGAGAGCCGCTCTGGCGGCCGTCTGCGCGACGGCAACTCTGTGTGCGCTCGCAGCCTCTGCGACGGCTGCGGCTGATCCGCCGCCCGCCGGTGCCAACGATTTTGAGTGTGAGCCGAGCGCGGCGCACCCCCGGCCAGTGGTGCTCGTCCATGGCCTGGGCGCGACGATGGGTGCGAACTGGGGCTACAACTCCCCCCGGCTGGCCGGCGCCGGCTACTGCGTCTTCGCTCTGACCTATGGCCAGCGCTCAGAGCAGGACAACCCCGCCTACCAGCCCGGCGGTGTCGAGCGGATGGAGAAGAGCTCGAAGGAGCTGAAGGCCTTTGTCGCTGAGGTGCTCGACGCGACCGGCGCCCGCAAGGTGGACCTGATCGGCCATTCCGAGGGCACCGTCATGCCGCGCTACTACCTGGAGCGCCGCGGTGGCGTGAAGTTCGTCAAGCGGTTCATCGCGCTGACGCCCCTTTGGCGCGGCACCAACCTCGCCTCGCTGGCCGACTTCCGGGACCTCGCCTCCGGGTTCGACCTGTCAGGCCCGATCATCGACGGCGTGTCCGGGTTCTGCGCTTCCTGCCCGCAGTTCTTGCGCGGCTCGGACTACCTGAGCGACTTGAACACCGACGGCGAGGCGATCCCCGGGATCATTCACACGAACATCGCCACGAGGTACGACGAGCTGGTTCAGCCCTACACCAGCGGGCTGATGAGCGACGGCGGCACCAACATCGTTGTGCAGGACGTGTGCCCGCTCAACTTCTCAGAGCACCTTCAAGTCGCCTTCGACCCGGTCGTGACACAAATGTTCATGAACGCGCTCGACCCGAAGAACCTGAATCCGGTCAGGTGCTGAGAACGCGGCTCGCCGGCGCGGTTACCGCTAGGCGGCGAGCGATCCGGCTTCGACGTCGGCCGCCCGTTCCGCGTTCTCGGCGATGGCGTCGATGATCTGGGGCCAGGCGGCGCGAGGCAGGTCGTGGCCCATGCCCTCGACCATCATCAGGCGGGCGTCCGGGATCGCGCGCTTCGTCGCGTGCCGCCGGAAGGGCGGACCAGGCGGTCCTCGGTGCCGTGGATGACCAGCGTCGGCGCGGTGATCTAGCGCAGCATCGCGTCGCGCTTGCCGGTCTTCAGCATGGCGCCGAGCTGACGGCCAACGCCGACAGGATCGTGGTCGCGGTCGAAGCTCCGCGGGGTCACGTCGCGGACGTACTCCTCGTCGAACATGTCGTCGCGGGAGCCGACCATGGAAGAGCGCCATCACGTGGTCGACGAACGCCTCGCGCTCCTCGGGCGCCTCTTTCAAGAAGAGCCGATAGACGCCAAGCGCGGGCTGGCCGGTCCAGCGCGAGCCGGTGTTCGACATGATCGAGACGAGCGAGTGCACGCTGGTCAGGGTGGCGCGCGGCCAGGACCTGGCCGATCATCCCGCCCATGGACGCGCCAACGACGTGGACCGGGCCGAGGTTGAGCGCCTCGGTCAGGCGAAGCGTGTCGTCCGCCATGTCCTCGAGCGAGTAGGCGCTTTCCGGGAGCTTGCGAGTGAACATCTGTCGGAGTGTCGGCGGCGGGCCAGTCACATGGGTCGAAAGGCCGGCGTCGCGGTTGTCGAAACGCACGACGTAGAAGCCGCGCGAGGCAAGCTGCTCGCAGAAGTCTTCGCGCCACGCGATCATCTGGGTGCCGAGGCCCATGATCAGCAGCATCGGCTGATCCGAGGGGTCTCCGAAACTGTCGTGGCAGAGGGTGATGCCCTCGCCGATGTCCGTGAACTCTTCGCCGGGCATTGCCATCGAGTGTGGCAGGAGGCTTGTATTGGCCGTGGCTAGCCTCGCGTGAGCCGGGCGATCAGGCGGTCGAGCGCCCGGTCGGGCAGGACGGCATTCATGGCAAGCTGGGCCTTGGCATCGCGCCCGACGACGTAGCGAGTCTTTGGCCGGTCTGCCGTGAGCGCGTGCGTGACGGCCTCGGCGACCTCCTGCGGCGGCACTCCCCGGCGCCGGTCTTCTTTGCCAGGCCCTCAAACGCATCGAAGCGCTCGCCGTAGAGCCGGTTGACTTCGTCGCCCAGGGCGGCGCGCATCTCCTCCGCGCCCTCGAGCCCCTTATCCCAGATCGGCGTGGCGACTGACCCGGCTCGATGATCGCCACGTTGACGCCGAACGGCTGCATCTCCTGACGCAGCATCTCCATCCTCATCCTACCCGCGCAGGGCATCGATCGTCGTGGGGTTGGTCACGTCGACGATCACCGGCTCGATCCCGGCGGCCGCTGATTTGAGCGGGGCTCCGTCGGCGTCCTTCCGCACTCCCGCCAGGACATGAAAGCCCTCGCGGTCGAGGGCGACCGCACACGCGTGTCCGATGCCGGTCGAGCTGCCCGTGACCACGACCGTCCCCCGGGCGGCCAGGTGCCGGGCACCCTGTGTCGTGCCAGGCACCACGCTAGGTGCCAGGCACGGTGCCAGGCACCATGCGTGCGGCTCGGTAGTCGCCCGGATTGATGCGCCGCGTTCGCCGGCGGTACTCCAGCCACGGCCCGACCCAGTTGTTCGTGTTGCGGCCCTCGGCGTTCGTGTACCAGTTGGTGCAGCCGCCGGTGGTCCAGACCGTTTCCCTGGAACGCTCGTCGATCTCTTGGCGCCAGCGCGCCTGGACTTCAGGCTTGACGTCGATCCAGCGCAGGCCCTGGGCCCGCATTCGGCGAACGGCGTCGATCACGTAATTGAACTGACACTCGAGCGTGTACGGGACGGAGCCGGAGCCGTGGTTCGTGTTCGGCCCGTAGAGCAGGAACATGTTCGGAAAGCCAGAGACGGTTGTGCCGAGGAAGGCCTCGGGAGAGTCGCCCCAACTCTCGTTCAGTGAGCTCCCGTCGAGTCCGTGGACGTCCATAGGGGAGACGAAACGCGAGGAGTCGAAGCCGGTGCCCCAGATGATCGTGTCGGCCTCGCGCTCGACGCCGTCGGCCCCAACGACCCCTGTGGGCGTCACCCGCTGAACGGCGCCGTTCAGCAGATCGACATTGCTCCTGTTGAGCGTCGAGTACCAATCGCTGGTGAAGAGGACTCGCTTGCAGCCGACCTCGTAGTCGGGCGTAGCGCGCGCTCGAAGCTCAGGATCCGACAGTTCTGAGTCGCGATACATGTTCGCGATCTTGCGAAACGGCCCCAGGACCCAATCGGTCCCGGTAAAGCCGTAAGTGCCCGCCTCGAAGAACGTGAAGAAGCCGGCCCGGGACGCGGCAACCCTCGCCGGGAAGCGCTCGAAGATGCGGCGTTCCCACTCGGGGTACTCCCGGTCGGTCTTGGGCAGGATCCAAGGTGCCGAGCGCTGGTAGATCGTGAGCTCGCCGGCTTCCTTCGCGACCTCGGGAACGAACTGGATTGCCGAGGCGCCGGTTCCGATCACCGCAACCTTCCGGCCCGTCAGGTCATGCGTGTGGTCCCACTCGGCTGAATGGAACACGCGCCCTTCGAAGTCGTCGATCCCTTCGACGTGCGGCACCTGCGGCCGGGTCAGCTGCCCGCATGCCGTCACCAGGACGTCGAACTCGCGGGAACCGCCGCCTTCGGTCGTGACGCTCCAGCGCCCCGATTCTTCGTCGAACGTCGCGCCGGTCACCTCGGTGCCGAGCCGCAGGTGCGAGCGCATGCCGAAGCGGTCGGTGATCTCCTCCATGTACTCCTGGATCTCCGGCTGCGGGGCGTAGCGGCGCGACCAGTTGTGGCCCGGGGCGAAGGAGAACGAGTAGAGGTGAGACGGCACGTCGCAGGCCGCGCCGGGATAGGTGTTCGCGCGCCAGACGCCGCCGACCGCCTCCCCGCGCTCGAATATCTCGAAGTCCTCGACGCCTTCCTGGCGCAGGCGGATCCCCATTCCGATCCGCCGAATCCCGCGCCGACGACGCCGACGGAGATGGGGCGCGCCGCGCCGTTGGAGCTCATCTCCCCGGAGCGTATCGCCGTAGGCGACGATGGCAAGTTAGGCGCAACCTTGCCGCCCTGCGGGTTTATAGTCGTGCCGATAATTCGAATTGGACCGAGGGGTCTCGAGATGACGGATTGGGCGCGGATTTCGGTTGCGACTGCAGTGGCGGCGCTGAGCATCGTGGGAGTGGCGATCGCGGGTCCTGAGGTTCCCAAGGACTGCACGACGCAGACCAAGGCTCAATGCAACGGGACGGACGGGAACGACGACTTCGAGGGTGAGGACGTCGATGACGGCGATCAGGGCGCGAGGGACATCATCGAGGGCGGCGCAGGCAACGACGGCGGGAACGGCAACGGGGGTGGCGACGAGATGTTCGGCGGCGCCGGCGCCGACGGTGCGATCGACGACTTCGAAGGCGACGAAGGGAACGACTATGTCTCGGGCGGAAGCGGGGACGACGACGAGCTCGAGGGCAACGCCGGCAACGACACCGTGCTCGGGGGGCCCGGCGACGACAGCGAGGTCTCAGGCGGTGATGGCGACGACCTGGTGGACGGCGGCAGCGGCGACGACGGAGCCAGCAATCTGAGTGGCGGGGCGGGGGAGAACGTCGTGCACGGTGGCGACGGTAAGGACCTCATCGAGGCGACCGGCAGCCTTGCCGGCGAGAAGGAAGAGATTTTCGGCGACGGCGGCAAGGACACGATCGAAGCCGGGGATGGAGAAAAGGACGTGATCGACTGCGGAGGCGGCGAGGACTCGGTGATCTTCGACCAAGGCATCGACAAGCTCAAGCACTGCGAGGACAAGACGCCGGCGGTATGAGCGGGGCTTAGGCCAGGCGCGCGAGCTTCGCCTCCGCGCGCTCGGCCCTGCCCTTCGCGGCGTGGCTGGCGCGTTCGGCCTTCGCGAGCTCACCCTCGGCCCGGGCGACTTCGCGTGCGGCCTCTCGCGCTTCGGCCTTGGCCTCCTTGAGGGCTTTCTTCGCCTCGGAGAGGCGCTTGCGCTTGGCCTCCCTTTCCTTGGCGCCGGGGTCGGGCTTCGCGGCCTTTGCCGGCTTCGCGGACGGCTTCCGCCCGGCCGTGGGCGGTGCCGCGAGGTTGTCGAGCCCCACCGACGCGGCACGTTCCTCGCGCTCGACCCGGCCGGCCAGCACCTTGTCTGCCAGATCGGCGTCCACCTGAGCGGCTTGCAGCGTCTCGCGCACCCTGTCGAGCGTGGCTGCGGAGGCGCCGTCGCCAAGGTCGCCCGCTTTGGCAACGAGCTCTTCGAGCAGCTCGCCCTCCTCGCGGGCGAGCTCTCGCATCCGCTTCGCATCCACCTTGCCCGACGTCACCTCGCGGAGCTTGTCCGCGAGTCCGAGATAGCGCTTGACCGGTTTTGGGTCTTCGAGCGCAAGAGCGTTCACCAGGGCGGCCGCCTTCGAGGGCTTTCGAAGCTCCTTGACCCGCTTTGCCTCGGCGGCATCGCCATCGTCCTTGAGCTTCTTCGCGAGGGCGTTGCGGCCCTCGATGAAGGTTGCGGGATCTCCACCGAAGATCCTGTCGAGTGTCTTCTGGGTCTTCGTCGTCAACCAGGGCGGACGGTAGCCAATGCGCTTTCCACGCAGGCCCGGACGACCTGCTCGGACTCGACTCGGAAAAGCTCAGGCAGCCCGGCCTCAGAGCGCTTCATGCCGACGCGGATCCGGGCGAGGTGCATAGCTCCGAGCATCTGGGTCCACAGCATGTTCGCGGTGAAGTCGGGATCCTTGACGTTGAAGACTCCGGCCTCGTTCCCCGCACGCAGGATGCGTGCGACGTGGTCGACGGAATCGAGCATCGCGCGGCCGAGCCGAGCCAGATCACCTCCGAGACGATGCGTTCAACTCGCGGGCGGGACGGCGCATGATCGCGAGCGCGGAGTCGAGAAACGCTGGGTAGCGCTCGCAGAAGCCGGCGTACGCATAGGCCATGCGCTCGAGGCGCTCAACCGGGTCGTCGCCTCCGGCACTCTCTGCCGGTCGAGCTCGCCGACCAGTTCCAAGAGATAGTCGGCGACGGTGGCGACGTAGAGCTCCTCCTTTGACGAGAACTGTCGGTAGATGAGTCCACGAGCGATCCCGACGGACTTCGCGATCTCCTCGATGGGGGCGTCCTGGACGCCGCGCTCGTCGATCGGGCCCTGGTCGCGGCGATCAGGTCGCGCTCCCGGTTTTGTCTTTGCGCAATGCGTGAAGGTGCTGCCACCCGGGTAACGATAGACCAAATGTGGGAGATGAGAACACTGGGTTGACACACGTTCTCACAATGCGGCTAGCCTGGATCTATGGCCGAAGTAGGAGCAGAGCCTCGAGTCCCCGCTGTGCGCAAGCGCGCGCTGCAGGCGATGCGTGGTCTTTTCACACCGCTCCTGCCCGATGACTACCTCGAGCTGATCAACCCCCTTTGGTCCACCCGTGAGCTACGAGGGCGGATCGAGCGCATCAAGCGCGAGAACGACAACGCGGTGACGATCCTGATCCGCCCCGGCTTCGAGTGGGAGGGGCACAAGCCCGGTCAGTACCTGCAGGGTCGGAGTCGTCGTCGACGGCGTCCACCACTGGCGCGCCTACTCGCTTACGTCCGACCCCGACCGTCCGGACGGCTGGATCTCGATCACCCCAAAGACCGTCGAGGAAGGTGTCGTCTCGTCGTTTTTCAACCAGAAGGCGCGGCCGGGTGACATCGTCCGCCTGGGCGGAGTCGAGGGCACGTTCGTCCTCCCCGATCCGCCGCCCGAGAAGCTCCTGTTCATCTCGGCGGGCTCCGGGATCACCCCGATCATGAGCATGCTGCGGCACATTCATGCGGCCGGCGAGATTCGCGACGTTCACCACATCCACTCCGCCCGGCGTGGAGACGGCGTGATCTTCGGCGACACGCTGGAGAAGATCGATTCTGAGAACGACGGCTTCAAGCCTCCATCGCCAGACGACCTCGGAAGACGGGCGGATCGGCCCGAAGGACCTCGACGACCTCTGCCCGGATTGGCGCGAGCGCGATACGTTTCTGTCGGGCCCCGGCGAGATGATCGATGCGTTCGCCGACTATTTCGAATCGGACTCCGGCGCCGACCCCGAGAATGCTCCACCTCGAGCGCTTTCAGCCGAAGGGCGGCGGCGCGAGGAAGGCAAGGGGGGGAAGGTCATATTCCTCAAGTCGGATTGCGAGACGGAGTGCGACGGGAGTCAGCCGATCCTGGAGGCGGGGGAGGAGGCCGGGCTGGAGCTCGACCACGGGTGCCGGATGGAACTGCCACACCTGCGTCGGAAAGCTGAAGTCGGGGGAGGTCCGCGACATGCGCACCGGTGAATTGTACAAAGAAAACGGCGAAATGGTCCGCATCTGCGTCAACACGGCCGAAGGCGACGTCGAAATCGAACTATGAGCGTTCTCGCGAGGGAATGACCCCAGGTCTACCAACGCGGTGGAACTGAGACGAAAGGAATCGCATGACACCCTCAACCGCAACTGAAAACAAGATCCAGAGCCCCCTCTCGCACCTCACCGAGGAGCAGATCGAAGAGCTCGCGAAGGAGTTCGACGCGATCCATGACGAGGTCTATTCGGACCTCGGCGAGACGATCGCCGCTACATCACCGCGATGATCGAGTTCCACCGCCGCCTTGCGGTGATGTCGCGCGTCGCGCTGCTCGCGGCCGACTTCAGGCCCGCCTGGTGTTCGGGACGGTCACCAATTCGACGGCGAAGATCCTCGAGAACATGGAGATCGGCCACAACGTCATGCACTGCCAGTGGGACTGGATCAACGATCCCTCAGATCCATTCGTCCAACTGGGACTGGGACACGGCGTCGACCGCGGAGGCGTGGAAGCACTCCCACAACTACGTCCACCACACCTTCACCAATATCCGCGGCAAGGACAAGGACCTCGGCTACGAGATCATGCGGATCGACCCGAACCAGAAGTGGCACCCCGTCTACCTCTTCCAGCCGCTCTACAACCTGCTGCTGATGGGCCTCTTCGAGTGGGGCGTTGCGTTCCACGACATGGACCTCGAGGCGGTGCGCGCCGGCGAGAAGTCCAAGAAAGAGGTCGTGGAAGATCTGAAGGGGATCGGCGGCAAGGCCCGCGACCAGATCGTCAAGGATTACGTCGGCTGGCCCGCGATCTCGGCCCCCGCCGCCGGCGCCGCGGATTTCGTCGTCAGGCGAGACAGGGACAAGGCGCTGAAGCGCGCCCGCGACACGTTCAAGAAGGCGGCGACGGCAATGCAACTGCGAATGTCGTCCGCAACCTGTGGTCGCACGCGATTATTTTCTGCGGCGATTTTCCCGATCAGACCTACACGTTCTCCCAGGAGGAGACCGAGGACG
>CAWAZL010000008.1:0-229550 GCA_963786495.1 uncultured bacterium
GGTGCAGCAGCCACGGCGCCCAGGAGCAGTTGCCCTCCAGCAGCGCCACCCGCAGGTTCGGGAACCGCTCGAGCACGCCGCCGGCACACAGGCTCACGGTGACGAACTGGATCGCCAGCGGCTGGTTGAACGTGTGCCACATCATCAGCCGGTCGAGGACCTCGAGGGAGAAGTCCGGACGGAGGTACGTCTGGCCGCCGCCGTGGAAGGCGACGGGCACGTCGAGGCGTTCGATCTCGGCCCACAGGGGGTCGTAGGCGGGGTCGTGCCACGGACGGCGGTTCACGCACCCGGGGGCGAGGAACACCGCCTTGAACCCGAGTTCCTCGACGCCGCGGCGCGCCTCCAGCACCGCGCCTTCGATGTCGTGCGGCGCGACCATGGCCGCGCCGTACATCCGGTCGGGCGCGAGGCGCAGAAGTCCGCCAGCCAGTCGTTGTAGGCCCGGGCGATGGCGCTGGCGTACGCCGGCTCGAGGCCATCGGGGCCGACCATGTCCACGGAGTCGAGGCCGAGGACGAACAGCCCGCGTGACGGGTACAGCACGGCGAGGTCGAGGCCCTCGGCGTCCATGGCGTCGACCTGGGAGGCCGGGTCCCAACCGCGAGATTCGGCGTCGGCGTAGACGGAGTCGTGCTCCTCCCGCCACCCGGTCTTTCGTCCGTCGATCCGCAGCGGCCGCACCCGCCCGAGCCGGAGCATCGTGTGGTTCTTGACCCGCACCCGCATGTCCCGCGGGATCTCCGAGAGCCCGATGGGCGCGGCGTGGGCGAAGGCGGGGTCGATGTAGCGCTGCCACAGGTCGGGCGGCTCCATGACGTGGAGGTCGCTGTCGGCGATGACGCCGTCCCGCAGCAGCTCTGCTCCGCGTCGGTCATCGTTCGGCCCCTCCTCGGATCCTCTTCGCCCAGGACGTCGACCGCGGCCCGGAGCGCTTCGTTGGCCGCCGGCACCCCGGCGTAGATGGCCGTCTGCATGAGCACCTCGATGAGCTCCTCCCGGCTGATACCGACGTTGCGGGCGCCGGCGAGGTGGCCGCGCAGCTCGCCCATCTGCCCGAGCGCGGCGAGCTGGGCGACGGTCACCAGGCTGCGATCGCGGATGGCGAGGCCCGGCCGCGACCAGAGCTCCCGAACGCCGACTCGGCGACGTAGCGGAAGAAGTCCGGCGCCATCCGGGCGGCGGGGAAGCCCCGTCCCGGCCCGCACCTGCGGCCACAGCTGGGCCTGCACCTCCCGGCCCCTCGCCAGCTCTTCGTCGCCATGGGTTCCCGTCGTTCGTTCGTCAATCGGCCTGGAACAAGCTCACCGTGCAGACACTGCCGCCGCCGACCAGGTGGGCCAGCGCCGTGCGCGCCCCGTCGACCTGGCGGTCGCCGGCCTCACCCCGCAGCTGCTGCACGACCTCGTGCACCATCGCCAGCCCGGTCGGCCCGCCAGGGTGGCCGCGGGCGATCAGGCCGCCGTCGGTGTTGAAGGGGATGGATCCGCCAAGTGCAGTGGCGCCCTTCTCGAGCAGGCGCTCCCCCTCGCCGTCGGGGCAGAACCCGAGCAGCTCGTAGTACTCGAGCTCCTCGTTGGCGAAGGCGTCGTGACACAGCGCCAGGTCGACGTCGTCGGGACCGAACCCGGCGTCGGCGTACGCCTCGTTGGCGGTGTCGCGGGTCATGGTCGCGGGGCCGACGACCGGTCCGAGGAAGGTGTGGCCGGGGGCGTACGTCTCGCTCCGCAGCGCAGAGGCGACCGGCCGCACCAGGCGCCGATCAGGCTGTCGGCACCGCACGTACTCGTACGAGGCGACGATCACGCACGCCGCGCCGTCGTCGGCGGGGCACGCCATCATCGCCGTCAGCGGCTCGCGATCAGCGTGATGCCAGTACCTCGTCGACGGTGACCACGTGATCTGGACGGCGGTGGCTCCACGGGCACAGGGCGCCGTGGTTCCAGTTCTTGGCGGCGATGGCCGCGAAGTGCTCCGGGCGGGTGCCGTGGTCGTGCATGCGACGCTGGGCCCAGAGCGCGAAGTAGGCGGCAGGGAGGATCGACGGTGTCGATCTGGTCGCGGCCCGTGCCCCGGCTCGCCACGCCCACGGCCCATCTCGGACATCTTGTCGAAGGCGATCGCCATGGCCACCTCGGCCCGGCCGGACTCCACCGCCCACGCCGCCTCCCGGAAGGCGACCAGCCCGGTGGCCGAGGCGTTCTCGACGTGGGTGACGGGCAGACCGGTGAGGCCCAGCTCCTTCATCGCCTTGACCCCGACCAGCGCCGCCGGCTGCAGATAGCCGACGAACGCCTCGTCGACGTCGGCCAGCGTCATCCCGGCGTCGTGCAGCGCGGTCAGCCCGGCGTCGCGGGCCAGCTCGGCGGTGCTGCGGTCGGGTACTTCGCCGAACCGCACCATCCCGACACCGGCGATCGCCACGCCGTCGATCCTCCTGCCGGTCAGGCCGCCTCACCCGGCGCCGGGCCGGAACCGGAAGATCACGACCTCGTCGCCGTCTTGTCGTGTCGCCGAGGGTCTCGAGATCGAGCTCGAGCTCCATGCCGATCCGGAAGTCGTCGCGGTCGCCCACGAGGATGGCCTGCACCCGGGGTCCCTCGGGCAGGTCGACCTGGCCGACCCCGTAGAGCCGACACTGCGGTCCTTCTTGGCGAACAGCGGCACGTGCACATAGGTCCACGTGTAGACCGGCCCGGTGGACCGAGCAGGACGTCGTCACACCCCTCGTCGAGGCACGTGGCGCACACCACCCGGCGGGGGAAGAAGTGCTCCCCGCACGCCGGACAGCGGCTGCCGAGCAGGCGCGGGCTCGGTCGGGTCGTCCGGGATCGTGAAGTACCCGGCTTCGATGGGGACGCGGGCCACGCGTGCTCCTAGTGTCCCGTCCGACGAGGGAACGGGGGACGTGTCGGCGGATCGGGTGATCGGGTTGGGGAACATCGGCGGGGCGATCGCCGCCAACGTGGTGGCCGACGGCCACGAGGTGACCGTGGCCGACATCGACGCGGCAGGGCCGCGGCGATCGGGGGCGACGGCGGTGCGGCAGCACGGAGGTCGGGGCGGCGAGCGAGATCACGATCACGTCGCTGCCCAACCGCCGCGGTCGTCGCCGAGGTGGCGACGCAGTGGGCGGGGGCCGCCGCGCCCGGGCTCGTGCTGCTCGACCTCTCCACGACGCTGCCCGCGAGCAACCAGGCCATCGCCGCCGGCTGGCGGCGCGGCCACCACTTCGTGGAGGCCCCGCTCACCGGCGGCGCCATGGGCGCCCAGGGGCGGGCGCTCGTGTTCATGGTCGGCGGCGACGACGAGCCGGTGGCCCGCTGCCTGCCGCTGCTGGAGCAGCTGGGCCGGGCCACCTTCCACCTCGGCCCGGTCGGCGCCGGCTCGACCATGAAGCTGGTGAACAGCCTGCTCGCCTTCGCCTGCACGTGGGCCTCGTTGGAGGGGCTGTCGCTGGCGGCGGCGGCGGGGATCGACCTCCGCACGGCGGTCGAGGTGGTGCGCACCGGCGGGGCGTCGAACTTCTTCATCGACCGGGGCGTCGACGGCATCGACACCGGGGGACGCCCCGCAGTTCACCCTGGCGCTGGCGGCCAAGGACGCCGGGCTCATCGGGGAGCTGGCCGCCGAGCACGGCATCCCGGCGCCGGTCGCCGCGGCGATCGCCGAGGTGCTCGCCGACGCCGTCGCGGCGGCCTGGGCGACAGGACTGGAGCGACCTGTGGTCGCGGCCGAGGCGCGCGCGGCGTCGAGCCACGATCCCGCCGGCTGCCGTCTCCTGGTCGTCGCTCCCCCTGAACGCACGCCGCTCATCATGCCCAAACATGACATGAGTGTCAGAAGACGGTCGGGTGCTCTAGGTTGCCGAGCGTGAGGGGGTGCACCTATGGCCGTCCGTCGCGGGAGCCACCGTCCTCGTCACGGGTGCGTCGTCCGGCATCGGCGCCACGCTCGCCGCGCTCTTCGCCGAGCGAGGCGCAACCGTCGGCATCGTCGCCCGCCGGGCCGACCGGCTCGAGGAAGTGCTCGAGCGGTGCCGCGCTAAGCCCCCGGCTCGCGGATGTGGGCCCTCGTCCTCGCGGACAGTGCCGCCGAGGCCCTGGCCGTCGAGGCCTGGAGCCTTCGGCCACCTCGACGTCCGGTGAACGACGCGGCGCTCCCAAGCCGCGCCGTCACCGCGCTCGCCCTCGCCGAGGTCCGCTGCACCATGGCGGTCAACTTCGGTCGCCCGGTGCGCATGCGCCGGCCGTCCTCCCCCGGATGCTCGAGCGGGACTCCGGCGGCATCGTCAACGTCTCCAGCTTCGGGGGCCGCGTCGGCATCCACCGTGAGGCCGCGTACTTCGCCTCGAATTTCGCGCTGTGCGGGTGGACCGAGGCCATGGCCCTCGACCTCTGGAACACCGGCGTGGACGTGCGCCTCGTCCTCCCCGGGGCCATCGACACCAAGATCTGGGATCGGCCCGACAACGACGAAGCGCCGTACAAGGGCCCGCTCGAGCCGCCCGGGGCCGTGGCCGAGGGCATCGTCGCCGCCCTCGAGGGCGGTCGCTTCGAGCACTACCTGCCCGACATGAAGGCCATCGCCGAGCTCAAGACCTCCGACATCGAGGGGTTCATGGCCGGCGTGATCGCGTTCGACGAAGCGGAGCACTGAGATGGCGATGGACCCGGCCGGCCAGCACCTCGTCGCGATCCGCAGCCGCGACGCCGGACAAGCCAGCGCTGGTCATGCACCCCAGCGGCGAGGACCGGACCTACGCAGACTCGCGCGGCGTCGGCGCGCCTCGCCCGTGTGCTGCGCGAGCGCGGGCTCACAGCGCGGCGACCACATCGCCGTGCTGGTCGACAACCAGCCCGAGTTCTTCGACGTCGTCTGGGCGGCCAACCGGATCGGGCTCTACGTCACGCCGATCAACTGGCACCTCACCGGCGGCGAGGCGGGCTACATCGTCGGCGACTGCGGGGCGACACGCTCGTGGCCACCGCCCGCCTCGGCGACGCCGTCGCCGCATGGGGACGACCTCGCCGCGGTCACAACGCGCTGTCGGTCGACGGCCCGCTGCCGGGCTTCGAGGGGTACGAAGACGTCGTGGCCGGCGTCGACGCTCACCGCTCGACGACGAGTGCGAGGGCCGGTGGATGCTCTACTCCTCGGGCACGACCGGCAAGCCGAAGGGCATCCTGCCCCCGCTGCCCGAAGGCGATCTCGGCGGCCCGTCGATGATCACCGATGCTCACGGGCATGTTCGGCATGACGCCGACTCCGTGTACCTGAGCCCCGCGCCGCTGTACCACGCGTCGCCCGCCGGTGGACCCACGGCGTGCAGCGCATCGGCGGCACGCGCGGTTGTGATGGACGGTTCGACCCGCTCGAGCTGCTCGCCGCGATCGAGCGCCACCGCGTCACCCACGTGCAGCCGTGCCCACGATGATGATCCGCCTGCTCAGGCTGCCGACGAGCAGCGGCCGGTTCGACCTGTCGAGCCTCGAGATGGTCATCCACGCTGCCTCGCCGTGCCCGGTCGACGTGAAGCAGGCGTTCATCGAGTGGGTCGGCCCGATCGTCCACGAGTTCTACAGCGGCAGCGAGGGCGCCGGCCTCTGCTACGTCGACCCCGAGGACTGGCTCGCCCACCCCGGCACGGTCGGCAAGTCGCATGACTGGTGCGATCCACATCCTCGACGACGACGGCAAAGAAGTCCCCGTCGGCGAGGAGGGCGAGGTGTGGTTCGAGACCACCCGGTAGCTCGAGTACCACGGCGACCCGGAGAAGACGAAGGCGGCGTGGGACCCGAGCAGGCTCTGCCTGGCTCGGCGACGTCGGCCGGGTCGACGAGGACGGCTACCTCTACCTCACCGACCGAGCCTCCAACATGATCATCAGCGGCGGCGTGAACATCTCCCCCGCGAGATCGAGGACGTGCTCGTCATGCACCCGGCCGATCGACGACGTCGCCGTCCTCGGCACGCCCGACCCGGAGATGGGCGAGCAGGTCACCGCCTTCGTGCTCCTCGGCGCCGGCGCGCACCGTCACGGCGGACGAACTGATCGCCTGGTGCCGCGAGCGCCTCCGCCACTTCAAGTGCCCCGCGAGAGGTCCGCTTCGTCGACTCACTGCCGCGGCTGCCGACGGGCAGCGCCGCAAGCGCCTGCTCATCAGTAGCCCACGGCGGGTCTCGCCCAGTGTGCTTGCGCAGGTCGGCTTCGAACTCGCGGACGGCGGGGCCTGCGTTGCTCGTCGAGCAGGGCCTTGAAGGTGGGCGAAGTCGTTGTAGCGCTCCTGTGTCCCACTCGTCGGCGAAGTGGGCCGTTCTTCGATGTTCTTCGACGATCTCCCGCATCGGACCGGCTACGTCGAGGTGTACTCGAAGACTTCGGCTTGCGCGACAGCTGGCCGTACTGGCTCACGGGCGAGTGGTGCTGCGTTTGCGCGGCGTAGCCCTCGAGCCGAACCGGCCGGGTCACTGCGCTCGACCTCGCCCGACAGCACCAGCTCGGTGACGATCGCCTCGAGCGGGATGCCGTGCTCGAGCATCACGGAGACGAAGGACGTCGACACCTTGTTGAGCGCCGGAGCCAGTGCCTGCTCCACGCCCATGTCGAGCACCGCCTCCTGGCATCACGGTGCAGACGATGGCCGCCCTGCTTGAGGCCACCGATGGCCTTGGCCACCGCGAGGACGCGCTCCTTGGCCCTCCCCGTCGTGGTCCTTGTGCACGCCCACCCCGGTGATGAACCCGACGCCCTCCTCGTAGCAGCGACGCACCTCGGGCCCGAGCATGCGGGGCGCCACGAGGCCGACGTCGCAGTCGGGGTCGAGGCGGTCGAACGCGAGCGTGTAGCCGCTGGCCACGATGACAAGTGCATCCGGCCTTCGGCGCCAGCGGCAGGCAGCGGGATGGCGTCGTCGGGCGCCGAGCAGGCGAGGACGTCGGCGTCCGACGCCGCCTCGAGGTCGAACGCGGCGAAGCCGTCGGCCTGGCGCCTGCTCGCGGGTGGCGTCGGCCCGCACGCAGGCCATCACCTCGAGCCCCGAGTCCCGCAGGTTGAGGGCCCACGAGCGACCCTGGTTGCCGTAGCCGACGACGGCGACCTTGGCGCCCTTTGACCTCGGCGACGTCGGCATCGGCGTCGTGGAAGATCGTCGTCATCAGCGCGCTCCCCTAGGTTGCTACCGCGTGGACGCGAGGGAGGGTAGCGATCATCACCGGGGGCAGCAGTGGGATCGGCCTGCGCACCGGGCAGCTGCTCACCGAGGGCCGGCTACGACGTCGTGCTCACCGCCCGCGCGCCCCGGTCCGGCTCCAGGAGGCGGCCGAGTCGATCGGCGCCCGCTGGGTCGCGGCCGACAGTGGTGACCCCGACGACGTTGGCCCGCGGTGGTGGCCGAAGCCGGTCGGGTCGACCTCGTGGTCCACGCCGCCGGCGTGGATGGCGGGGACGTTCGTGCGCAAGGAGATGATGGACACCTTCGAGTCGGTCGTGCGCACGAACCTCACGTCCGCCTTCGTGGTGGCCCACACCGGCCCTCCCCCACGATGCCCGCGGGTGGGCGGTTCGTGTTCCTGTCGTCGTCATCCGCCCACGCACCCCAGCCGGGCAAGTCGGCCTACTCGGCGTCGAAGGCCGGGCTGACCGCGTTCACGCTTCACGTTGGCCGGGGAGGTCGACCGCGACGGCATCGCCGTCCACGTCGTCACGACCGGGCCCGTGGCCACGCCGATGCTCGACGACGTGCACTTCCCCATGCGCACCCTCGCTGTCGACGACGTCGCCAAGGCCGTCGTGTGGCTCGACACCCTCCCCGGCAACGTCGTCCTGCCCGAGCTGCAGCTCCTCCTCGGTCGACCAGGGTCCCTTCCACGCCAGGAGGCCTTCGTCCCCGAGGCGGCCCGGGAAGACGGCCGCAGCGAGCTCCTAGCCGAACTCGGGGGCGCTAGGTTCTAACAGTGAGATGTCACCTTAGACTATTCGACCCCGAGGCCGTTCGGGAGAAGTACCTGGCCGAGCGGGACAAGCGGCTCGTGCCCGGACGGACCGACATCCGAGACCTGTCGAGGGATGAGCACTTCGCCCGCCTCCCGCGAGGATCCGTTCACGCCGGTCGCCCCAGCGAGAGCCGGTCGTCGACGAGGTGGACGTCATCGTCGTCGGGGCGGGGATCGCCGGCGTCGTGGCCGGCGCCCACCTGCGCAAGGCCGGGCTCGAGCGCATCCGCCTCCTCGACAAGGCCGGCGGGATCGGCGGCACCTGGTACTGGAACCAGTACCCGGGCGTGCATGTGCGACGTGGAGTCGTACATCTACCTGCCGATGCTGGAGAAGATCGGCTACGTGCCAAGGCACCGCTACGCGTTCGGCCAGGGAGTTCCGCGAGCACCTCGAGGCGATCGCCGATCGCTTCGACCTCACCGACGACGCGCTGTTCCACACCGGCGTGACCCGAGCCGAGTGGGACGACGACGCCGGTCGCTGGCGGGGTGACGACCGACCGCGGTGACCGGCTTCACCAGCCGGTACTACGTCCTCGCCGTCGGCATCCTGAACCTGCTTCAAGCTGCCGGCCATCTCCGGGCATGGGCGACTACGCCGGGCACTCGTTCCACACGGCACGTTGGGACTACGCCTACACCGGCGGCGGGCCGGGCCAGCCCATGACCCAGCTGGGCAACAAGGTGGTGGGCCTCATCGGCACCGGCGCCACCGGCATCGACCGCCGCCGCATCGAACGCCGCGTTCTTCTGAAGCAGCGCGAACGCCTTCAGGTCAGAGAAGAGGTCAAGCGAGTTGTTCGAGCCCGGCCCATCCGTCCCGATCCCCATCTCGACGCCGCGTTCGCGCGCCGCGAGGTACGGGAACAGTCCCCCGACCGCGAGCTTCAGGTTCGCCACCGGGTTCGTGACGACGGTCGCCCCGCGCTCGGCGATCAGATCGAGCTCGTCATCGTCGAGCCAGACGCCGTGGGCGAGGATCGTGTCCGGCCCCAGGAGCCCCGCCCGGTCGAGGTGGAACGCCGGCCTCACCCCATGCTCGGCAACGCAGTCCTCCACCTCCTTCTGCGTCTCCGAGAGGTGGATCTGAATCGTCGCCTTACGCTCGGTCGCGCGCTCAGCCACCCATGCGAGCGAGTCAGGCGAGACCGTGTAAAGCGCGTGCGGCGCATAGCCGGCGCGCACTCTTCCCGACGCCGACTCGCGGACCTTGTCAAGTGCCTCGTCGGCGTCAGCCCGCCCCTTTTCGACATCCTGCCCGTCGATCAACGGCGCCGCAACGACAGCTCGCAAGCCCGCGTCCTCGACCGCCCGCGCCACCGCCTCAGGGTGCCAGTACATGTCCCAGAACGCGACCGTGCCGGTGCGGATCATCTCGACGCACGCCAGGCGCGCCCCCCAATACACATGCTCCGGCTCCAGGCGCGCCTCCGCAGGCCAGATGTGCTCCTCGAGCCACACCATCAGCGGCAGGTCGTCCGCAAAGCCCCGGAACAGCGTCATTGCCGCGTGCGTGTGCGCGTTCACCAGGCCGGGAACGAGCGCCATGCCCGAGCCGTCGAGGACCTCGTCGCCGGGCTGCGCGGAAACGCCTGGTCCGATCTCCACGATCACGCCGTCTTGCGCACGAAGGCCAACCGGCTCACCGTTGAGGCTGGCATCCGTGACCGCGAGTTCCATCCTCAAAGGTTAGACCCAGGCGCGTGTGCGAGGCTTCCCGCCGTGACCGAGCCAGATCAGCGTGCAGACCTCGCCGAGGTACTCGCCAGGCAGGCGGCAACTCAGGACGACGCGCGCCCCGAGGCAGTCGCCAAGCGCCACGAGCGCGGCGGTCGCACCGCGCGCGAGAACGTTCTCGACCTGGTCGACGAGGACAGCTTCGTCGAGTACGGAGCGCTCGCGATCGCCGCGCAGCGCATGCGCCGGCCGGCCGAGGAGTTGATCGAAAAGACCCCGGCCGATGGACTCATCGGCGGAACTGCGCGCGTCAACTCCGTTCTCCACGGCGCCGGCGCGGCCGCGTGCGCCGTTCTTTCCTACGACTACACCGTGCTCGCCGGCACGCAGGGCGCCACGGGACACCGCAAGAAGGACCGCCTGTTCGAGTTGATCGAGCGGATGCGCATCCCCGTCGTGATCTTCACCGAGGGAGGCGGCGGACGCCCCGGTGACAGCGACTACGCGGTCGTCTCGGCGCTCGACACTCGGGCCTTCGCGCTCTGGGGCCGCCTCTCCGGCGTCGTCCCGCGCATCGCCGTCGTCTCGGGCCGCTGCTTTGCCGGGAACGCCGTCCTAGCCGGCTCGTCCGACTTCATCGTCGCCACCGACAGCATCGCCCTCGGCATGGGCGGCCCCGCGATGATCGAGGGTGGCGGCCTAGGCAACTTCGAGCCGGACGCAATCGGCCCGATCGGCGTGCAGGCGCCGAACGGCGTCGTCGACGTGCGCGTCGCGGACGAGGCCGAGGCCGTCGAGATCGCCAAGCGGCTCGTCTCCTACTTCCAGGGCCCGCTCTCCAACTGGTCCGCTCCAGGCGACGAAGCCCTCCGCGACATCGTGCCCGAGCGGCGGCGGCGCGCATACGACGTTCACGCGGCCATCGATGGCATCGCCGACACCGGCTCGGTCACCTACCTTCGCGATGAGTTCGCGCGCCCGATGGTCACGGCGCTCGGGCGAATCGAGGGGCGCGCCGTAGGCATCGTTGCCAACAACCCGATCCATCTGGCGGGCGCCATCACCTCGGACGGCGCCGACAAGGCCGCCCGTTTCATGTCGCTCTGCGACGCGTTCGGCCTGCCAATCCTCTCGCTCATCGACACGCCCGGGATGATGGTCGGCCCCGACGCCGAAGCAACGGCGCTTGTCCGCCACTGCTCGCGGCTATTCACCGTCGGCGCCTCGCTTCGGGTACCGCTCGTCGCCGTGATCCTTCGCAAGGCATACGGCCTGGGCGCGCAGGCGATGGCCGG
Source organism: uncultured bacterium (assembly GCA_963786495.1). GTDB lineage: Bacteria > Actinomycetota > Thermoleophilia > Solirubrobacterales > 70-9 > JALZKA01. The sequence goes on from CAWAZL010000008.1 coordinate 10,970, forward strand.
CGGCTCCATGCACGAGCCTCTCCTCACGGTCGGCTGGCCCACCGCCGAGCTCGGCGCCATGGGCCTCGAGGGCGCAGTCAAGCTCGGCTTCCGCCGCGAGCTCGAGGCCATCGAGGACGAGACCGAACGCGCCGAGCGCCTGGAGCAGATGGTCGCCCACGCTCACGATCACGCAAAGGCGCTCAACGCCGCGACCCTCTTCGAGATCGACGACGTCATTGACCCCGCGGACACCCGCCGAGTCATCGCCTCGACCCTCGCCGCCGCGGACACGGGCACGACGTGGCGCGACCGCCCGCCGGTCCGCACCGTCGACAACTGGTGAGGCTCAGCCCGCCCGCTGCGCGAGCGTCGCCAGCGCGGAGCTGAGCACGGCCTCGAGCCCCGCGCGGTGCTCCGCCTGGCCCTTGCGAACGTCCTCGGCGGTGAGGGCCTGCGTCGTCACGCCGTTGGCCAGGTTGTCGACCACGCAGAGCGCCGCGTAGGGCAGACCCAGCTCCCCCGCGACTATGCACTCGGAGGCGACGGTCATGCCGACCACGTGCGCGTGCTGCGCGATCAACCGCACCTCGGCAGCGGTTTCGATCCGCGGACCCGCGACCTGCCAGTAGACGCCGCCGTCCTCAACGTGCGTCGACGAGCGCAGCGCGTCCACGACCTCGCGCCGCCACGCCTCGTCGAAGCGCGCCACCTGGTGCGCCTCGAACGTGTCGAGAGAGCGTCACGGGACCGGCATCGAGCGCGATGAAGTCATCTGGAACGAGTAGGTGCCGGGCCCGAGATCGGGCCGCAAGCCGCCCACCGACGCGATGCCGAGCACGCGGTCGCACCCGGCGCCGGCCAGCTCGCGCAGGTTCCCTCGTAGTCGACCGGCGTGGGGCAGAACGTAGGGATCGCCATGGCGATCGACGGTCACGATCTCGTCGTGCGGTCGGGATGAGTCCGGCCGCGCCGCTGCCGAGAATGACCCCGAGCTTGCCCATCTACGCCGGGGTGATCGGGTTGCGCCGTTCGGTGAAGTCGCGGTCGCGGCCCTCGGCGAACGCAAAGCGGCGGATCAGCTCACCTCGCAGGTCGTCCGGCTCGATCACAGCGTCGACGACCATCTCGGATGCAAGGTGGAGGATGTCGATGTCCGCCGAGTACTCCTCGCGCTTGGCGCGCACGAACTCCTCGCGCTCCGCCTCGTCTGAGATCGCCTGGATCTGGTTGAGGAACACCGCGTTGATCGCGGCCTCCGGGCCCATCACGGCGATCGACGCGCCGGGAAGGGCGATCGTGCAGTCGGGCTCGAATGCGGGGCCGGCCATCGCATAGAGGCCGGCGCCGTACGCCTTGCGCACGATCACCGAGATCTTCGGCACCGTCGCCTCGGACACAGCCGAGATCATCTTCGCGCCGTGGCGGATGATGCCCTGGCGCTCGACGTCGGTGCCGATCATGAAGCCGGGCACGTCCGCCAGGAACACGAGCGGGATGTTGAACGCGTTGCAGGTGGAGATGAACCGCGCCGCCTTGTCGGCCGAGTCGACGAACAGGACGCCGCCCTTCTGCCGCGGCTGGTTGGCGACGATGCCAACGGCTCGGCCGTCCAGGCGCGCGTAGCCCACTACGAGCTCCTTCGCCCAGCGCGCGTGCACCTCGCAGAAGGAGTCTGCGTCAAACAGCGCGGCGATCAGGTCCTTGATGTCGAACGAAGTCTTCTCGTCGCCCGGGATGATCTCGGACGGCTTCTGCTCAGCGGCCGGGTTCGGCCGGCGGCGCAGACGGCGGCTCGGAGCGCCAGCTCTCCGGCATGTAGGACAGGTAGCGCTTGGCGAGGTCGATCGCGTCCTCGTCGGTCTTCGCGAGGAAGTGCCCGCAGCCTGAGACGCCCGTGTGCATCTTCGCCCCGCCCATCTCCTCGAGCGTCACCTTCTCGCCGATCACCATCTCGGCCATGCGCGGCGAGCCCAGGTACATCGAAGCGTTGCCCTCGCGCATGATCACGACGTCGCAGAAGGCCGGGATGTAGGCGCCACCGGCGGCCGAGGGGCCGAACAGGATGCACACCTGGGGCACTCGCCCGGACATGCGCACCTCGTTGTAGAAGATCCGCCCGGCGCCGCGGCGGCCCGGGAACATCCGCACCTGCTCGGTGATGCGCGCGCCCGCCGAGTCGACGAGGTAGATCATCGGCATCTCCAGCGCAAGAGCGCGCTCCTGGATGCGCAGGATCTTCTCGACCGTCTTCGGCCCCCACGACCCTGCCTTCACGGTCGGGTCGTTCGCCATCAGCGCCACCTTGCGCCCGCCGATCAGTGCCAGCCCCGTCACGACACCGTCCGCGCCAAGCCCTTCCTCATCCCAGTTGGCGAGCAGCGCCTCCTCCGTGAACGACTCGGGGTCGACCAGGCGCTCGACCCGTTCACGCACCGGCAGCTTTCCCTGCTCGGCCGTCTTTTGATGGTGGCGCTCGGGCCCGCCGGCCAAAGCGGCGTCGAGCGCAGCGCTCAGCCCGGTTCCCTCGGTGGTCTCGCTCACGCCGCAAAGTCTAGGGTTGATCCCGTGAGCAACGCTTCCGCGACACGATCCGCCCAGGTCGCCATCGTCGGCGCCGGATTCGCGGGACTTGCGGCCGCGCTGGACCTAACGGCCCGCGGAACCGACTGCGTCGTACTCGAAGCCCGCGACCGCGTGGGAGGGCGGGTCCTCAACCACGACATCGGAGACGGCAAGGTCGTCGAGGTCGGCGGCCAGTGGGTCGGGCCGACGCAGCACGCCCTTCTCGATATGGCCTCGCGCATGGGCGTCGCGACCTACCCCACCCACATCCAGGGTGAGAACCTCATCGAATACCGCGGCGCGGTCAGCCGCTACACGGGCACCATCCCGCGAATCAATCCGGCGGTGCTCCTTCAGGTCGAATGGGCCCGGCGCCGGATGAACGCGATGGCCTTCGAAGTGCCACTCGACGCACCCTGGAGCGCCAGGCAGGCGCGCAAGTGGGACTCCGTCACCTTCGGCCAGTGGATGAACCTGAACGCGCGGTCCCAGGGCGCCCGCATGCTCATCCGCCTTGCGATTCGCAGTGTCTTCGGGACCGAGCCCGAGGATGTCTCGCTGCTTCACGTCCTCTTCTACCTCCATTCAGCGGGTGGGTTCGATGCGCTCGTCGACACCGGGGGCGGCGCGCAAGAGTCCCGCTTCGCCGGCGGCTCACAGCTCGTCGCAATCCGCATGGCCCAGAAGCTGGGTGATCGCGTGGTGCTCGACGCGCCCGTCCGCCGGATCGAGGACACGGGGGCCGGCATCCGGATCGATGCTGACGGGCTTACCGTCGAGGCCCAGCGAGTGATCGTCGCCGTATCCCCCACTCTCGCGGCGCGGATCGACTGGGAGCCGGCCCTTCCACCACGGCGCGATCAGATGACCCAGCGCATGCCGCAGGGGGCGATCATCAAGTGCATGGCCATCTACGACGAGCCATTCTGGCGCGCCGATGGTCTGTCGGGGTCCGGCGTCTCCGACGGCGGCTCCGTCAACGCGATCTTCGACAACACGCCACCCGACGGCTCACCCGGCGTCCTCCTCGGCTTCCTGGACGGACGCGCCGCACGGCGCTGGGGGCAGGCGTCGGTAGGCGAGCGCCAAGCCGAGGTCGTGCGCGTGTTCGGCCGGCTCTTCGGGCCGCAAGCGCTGAGCCCAATCGGCTACGTCGAGCGCAACTGGGCCGCCGAGCGCTGGTCGCGGGGCTGCTACTCAGGCGCGTTCGGGCCGAGCGGCTGGACCGACTTCGGCCCCGCGCTTCGCCAGCCCGTCGGGCGTGTCCACTGGGCGGGCACGGAGACCGCCACGGTCTGGAATGGCTACATCGACGGCGCGATCACCTCGGGAGAGCGCGCTGCGGCTGAGGTGGCCGGCGCTACGTAGCGTTGCCGTGAGGGGGCGTCTCGTCCTCGGCGTCGGGATCCACCAGGAGCACGGGCGCCTCTTCTGACTCGGGCTCGAGGATCTCCTCCTCCGCGGACTCGGGCTCGAGGATCTCCTCCTCCGCGGACTCGGGCTCCAGGGTCTCTTCCTCTTGAGACTCGGGCTCTGCCCCAACTGCCTCATCCTCGACGGGCTCCGCCTCGACCGGTTCGCCGCCTCGCGAGGGCGAGCGGAGGTCCTCGACCGCGGACAGAAGCTCCTCGGCGAGCCGTGTCGCGTCCGTGGCAATCTCGTCGCGGCGGTCGATCAAGCTGGAGATCGCCAGGTTGAGCTGCCGCCTGCGTGCGATTGCGTCGTCGATGATCTTTTGAGACTTCGCCTCAGCGTCAGCGATCATCTCGTCCATCTTCTGACTTGCGTTGAGGCGTGCCTTGCGCGACTCGTCATCGGCATCGGCTCGAAGCCGCTCGGCGTACTCGACCGCCTCGTCGCGGAGATTGCGAGCGGCGTCCTCGGCCGCGTTCAAGATGCCGGCTGTCCTCTCGCCGACCTTGGCGATCTCGTCTCGAACGCCGGGCGCCGCGTTCGAGACGGCGCTCGCCCCACCCTCCATCCAGTCGGCAACCCGGTCGAGCATGTCGTGCACGGCCTGGCGGTCATAGCCGCGAAGCGCCTGCGGGAACGTCGCGCGGCGAACCTCTTCGCCAGTCAGGGCGTCGCCACTGGGCCGTGGCGGGGGCGTTGGTGTCGGGGTATCTGCGGCTTCCACCAGCGTCAGCTTCCGGGGTCGACTGCAACGGGCTTCTCGCCCGAGTAATCGTAATACCCACGGCCCGACTTCCGCCCGTAGTGACCCGCGTCCACGAGCGTCTGGAGGGTCGGCGGAGCCGCGAAGCGGTCCTCGCCGTAGTAGTCGCGCATGACGGCTGCGATTGACGCCAGGGTGTCAAGCCCAACGAAGTCGGCGAGCGTGATCGGGCCCATCGGATGGCTGGCGCCGCCCATCATCGCGGCGTCGATGTCCTCGACGGAGCCGACGCCTGCTTCGTAAGCGTTGATGCCGTCGAGCATGAACGGCACGAGGAGCCGGTTCACGATGAAGCCGCGGTTGTCGCCGGCGGCGACGGTCGTCTTGCCCAGGGCATCGCCAACCGCAAAGCCTGCCTCGGCCGTGTCCTCGGCGGTGCCTTCGCCACGGACGACTTCCAAGAGAGGCATTACCTGCACGGGATTGAAGAAGTGAAGTCCCAGGAACTGTGAGGGGCGGGAAGTGGCTGCGGCCTGGTCGGCAACAGCAAGCGATGACGTATTCGTCGCGAAGAGCGCCTCGTCCTTGACGATCCCGTCGAGCTCTGACCAGAGTTCAAGCTTCGCGTCGAGGTCCTCGGTGATCGCCTCGATCACGAGGTCGCAGTCGGCCAGGTCCGCATGGTCGAGCGAGCCCTTGATGCGTTGGCGCACGGCGTCGGCGTCGGTCTGCTCGAGCTTGCCCTTCTCAACCGCTCGCGCGAGTTGCTTCTCGATCTTGGCGAGGCCCTTGTCGAGCTGTTCCTGCGAGACCTCGGTGACCACGACGTCCCAGCCTCCGCGCTGCGCGCATACCTGGGCGATCCCATGGCCCATGAGGCCGCAACCGACGACTCCGACCGACTTGATCTCCATGTGTGCGCTCTCCTCCTTGAGGGGTTTGGTCCGGCGGGCCAGCCTAACTAGACGGCTCCGGCTGCCTCCAGAAGCTTCTTCATCTCATCCGCTAGGGCGTGCATCGCGCTCATCGGGCGGACCATCACGATCATCTCGCGAATCCTGCCGTCCTCGGCAAATCGCAGGATGTCCACTCCCTGCAGGTCTCGGTCTCCGGCGCGGGCTTCGAACATCAGGACGGCGGTGTCTCCCGTCTCCACATGCTCGACGTAGCGGAAGTCCTTGAATACCTGAACCACGGCCCCGAGGAGCACGCCGACCGCGTCGCGCCCCTCGTAAGCCTTGAAGACCACGGGGCTCTTGAAGGTGACGTCCTCAGTGAAGAGCTCATTCACCTGCGAGAAGTCTTTGGCCTCGACAGCCCGTTTGAACGCGTCGCTCCTCATTCTTCGAGCTGCGCGTCGAGGGTGACCTCTTCCACGGCGGCGAGCGCCTTCGAGAGCGGGCAGTGCTTCTTCGCCCTGCCTGCGTACTTCTCGAACTCCTCCTGGTCGATGCCGGGCACCTTGCCGCGGACGATGAGGTCGATCTGCGGGATATGGAAGCCGCCCTCCTTCTGGCGGAGGTGGACCACGGCCTCGGTGTCGAGCGCCTCCGGAGGGTGCTCCGCCATGCCGAGGATCAAAGCGAAAGCCATCGTGAAGCAGCCCGCATGGGCAGCGGCGAGGAGTTCTTCCGGGTTCGACTCGGGAGCGTCTTGGTAGCGCGAGCGCGCGGAGTATGGCCCTTCCCAGGCGCCGCTCCCCAGGCCGATCGTGCCGGTGCCCTCCATGACGTTCCCTTCCCACTTCGCTGTGGCTCTGCGCTTCGGCATTCCGTCCCCTAACTCGTAGTCGTATGCCAGTCCACCGGACCGGCGCGCAACACGTGCGCGCCGAGTGGCCGGCCCAATACGTCCTGCGCGGCGCTTGACGCCGCGATCAGCTTCTCGAGGTCGATCCCGGTCCCAACGCCCATCTCCTCGAGCATGGAGACGAGGTCCTCTGAGGAGATGTTCCCGGTCGACCCTGGGGGCACAGGGCAACCGCCCAGCTCTCCGAAGGCGGACTCGAACGAGTCGATCCCCTGCTCGAGCGCCGCGAGCACATTGGCGAGGCCCTGGCCGCGCGTGTTGTGAAAATGCGCCGTCAGCTCGGCTCCCGCGAGGCGCTCTCGGGCTTCGGCGAAAAACTCGCCCACCTGGCGGGGATTCGCCATCCCCGTGGTGTCGCCGAACGCGATCTCCTCGCAGCCCGCCTCGCGAAGGCGCCCGGCGATCTCGAAGACCCGCTCGGGCGGGACGTGGCCCTCGTACGGGCAGCCGAACGACGTCGAGATCACGCCCTCCGCGCGAAGCCCTTCCGTGAGCGCGCGGTCAATCACGCGCTCGAGGCCCGACAGCGACTCAGCGATCGAGCGATTCACGTTTTTCTGGTTGTGTGTCTCCGACGCGGACAGGAAGAGGTTCACCTCGTCGAAGCGCTCGCGGCGCTCGAGCGCGTTGTCGAGGCCCTTCTCGTTCGGGATGAGCACCGAGTAGGCGACGCCATCCACTTTCTCGTACGAGTCGAGCACCTCGTTCGCGTCGGCGAGTTGCGGGATGACGTCGGGCCGCACGAACGAGGTGATCTCGATCCGCCGGTAGCCGGCGTCACCGAGCATGCCGATCAGGCGCACCTTGTCGGCGGTCGGGATCGTCTCCGGCTCGTTCTGGAAGCCGTCGCGCGGGCCAACCTCGCGCAGGCGGGCGCTTGTCGGCAGGTCCGCCAACCCCGTCAGCCCAGCTGGCCGACCTGGATGACGCGCCGCTCGTGCGTGCCGACGCCGATCGTGCGCTCGCCCTCCGTCACTTCGACGTAGAAGCGAAGCTTGCGGCCGTCCTCGACCTCCTGAAGCGTCGAGCGCACGACGCAGTCCGATCCCTCGAGCGCGGCGGCGACGTGCTTGACGCACACCTCGAAGCCAACGGTCGCAGACCCCTCCGGGAGCTGCTCGAAAGCGAGGATCGCCGAGTTCCGCTCCATCATCGCGATCATCCCCGGCGTCGAGAGGACGCTCGAGCCGATCGTGCCGCCCACATCGGTGAGCAAGCGGTCCTCGACCTTGAAGGTGTCCGAGCGCTCGGAGCCGATCTCCATCAGGCGCCCATCAGCACATGCCCATGCCGCCGGAGACGCCGAGCGTCTCGCCGGTCATGTACGAGGAATCGTCAGAAGAGAGAAAGGCGACCACCGCAGCGACCTCGTCGGGAGTGCCCATGCGCCGAAGCTGCGTGCCGGCCTTCATGTTGTCGATGATCTTCTCGCCGATCTCGCCGAACTCGAGTGCCTGCATCAAGAGGGGAGTCTCGATCGGGCCCGGGCAGATCGCGTTCACGGTGATCCCGAAGCGCGCGCCCTCGCGCGCCATCGATTTCGTGAAGCCCAGGACGCCGCCCTTTGCCGATGAGTAAGCCACCGAGCCCTTGGAGCCGATCCGCCCCGCCTCGGACGAGATGTTCACGATCCGCCCGTAGCCCGCCTCCTGCATCCCGGGCAGGACCGCGTGGGTACAGGCCAGAACGCCGATCAGGTTGATTGCGATCACCCGCTCCCACACTCCGGGGTCGGTGTCGGCAAAGAAGCCGAACTCGTCCGTCCCGGCGTTGTTCACAAGGATCGAGAACGGTCCGTGCGCCTCGGCCAGCGCGACCGAGGAGGCGGGATCGGTCACATCCAGGTGCACGGCGTCCGCGGAGATCTCGGCGGCGACCGATTCCGCGCCCTCCGTGTTCACGTCGCCGATCACGACCTTGGCGCCTTCTGCGGCAAGCCGGCGTGCCGTCGCGGCGCCGATGCCGCTGGCACCCCCGGTCACGAGCGCCTTTCGTCCTTCAAGCCTCATCCGTCGGTGAGCATATGTATTTCGCCTTGGAGTTCGACCGGAGCCAGGTTCAAAGAACCAGGCACCGGACAAATAAGCTGCGGCGCCGATGCCAGAGGCGATCCCGATCATCGGCGGCACCGGCGCGCTCGGCTACGGGCTCGCGTTGCGCTGGGCGCTGGCCGGCCGCGCCGTCGTCCTCGGCTCGCGAGACGAGGAGCGCGCCGCCGAGGCCGCGAAGAAGCTCTCGGACGCGGTTCCGGATGCCGAGATCGAGGGCATGTCGAACGCCGAGGCCGCCAAGCAAGGCCCCGTCGTGATCCTCACCGTCCCCTTCCGCGCCCAGTCGGAGAACCTCACGAACCTGAGGGACACTCTCCAGTCCGGTCAGCTTCTGGTCGATTGCACCGTTCCGCTCGCGGCCGCTGTCTCGGGCAAGGCGACCCGCACGCTCGGCGTATGGCAAGGGTCCGCCGCGCAGCAGGCGCAAGAGATGGTTCCCGACGGCGTGACGGTCGTCGCCGCCTTCCACACGGTCGGCGCGCCCGAGCTTGCCAACCGGGAATCGATCCTGGACGAGGACGTCCTGATCTGCGGCGAGAGGAAGGCCGACAAGGCAAAGGTGGCCGCGCTCATCGAGGCCATCCCCGGGCTGCGCGCGGTGAATGCCGGCCCCCTCGAGATGGCGCGGATCGTCGAGCAGCTCACGCCGCTCCTAATCTCGATCAACGTCCGCTACAAGGTCCACGCGGGCATCCGGGTGACCGGCCTGCCCGACGCAGGCCACTGGGAGTGACCCCTCCCGGAGCGTCGCCATCCTGGCCGGTGGCACCGGCGGCGCGAAGCTGGCGGCGGGATTCCACACCCTGCTCGACGCCGACGTCGCGGTCATCGCGAACACCGCCGACGACTGCCAGGTCCACGGCCTCCACGTCTCGCCCGACCCGGACCTCTGCACCTACTGGCTCGCCGGCATCATCGACGAGGAACGCGGCTGGGGCATCAAAGGCGACGAGTTCAAGGCCCACGAGCACCTGACGGCGCTTGGCGCGCCGGACTGGTTCGGCCTGTCGGACCGCGACCTCGCGACCTGCCTCTACCGCACCCACTTCATGGCCGAAGGCGGCACGCTGACCGCCGCTCAATCCCAGATCGCCGCCGGGCTGGGCGTTCTCGGGCGCGTCCTGCCCATGTGCGAGGAGCCGGTGCGCACGACCGTGATCACGCCCGCCGGAAGGCGCGCCCTCCAGGAGTTCCTGATCCTCGACGGGGGCAAGGCGCCGATCGAAGGCGTCGAGGTGGAGGGCCTTGCCGATGCGAGTCCCACTCCGGAAGTGCTCGCGGCGATTGCAGAAGCCGACCTGATCGTGATCGGCCCCTCGAACCCGGTGATCTCAATCGGCCCGATCCTGGCCGTCCCGGGAATGCGCGACGCGATCGCCACCTCGAGCGCTCCGGTCATCGCCGTGAGCCCGTTCGTCGCGGGCCGGGCGATCAAGGGCCCCACCGAGGCCTTCATGGAGGCGATCGGCCGGCCGGTGAGCGCGGCCGGCGTCGCCTCGCTCTACACGGGCCTCTTGGACGGGATAGTCGTCGACGAGGGAGATCCCGACCCTCCGCCCGAGGGGCTCGAAGCGCTCGTCTGCCCCACGCTCATGGACGGCGAGAAGGGCCGGGTCGCACTGGCGGACCGCATCCTGGACTGGGCTGAAGGACTGGCTTGAACGCCACGGTCATCCTGCCCATCAAACGCTTCGCACACGCGAAGACGCGGGTCGTCGAGACCATCGGGCCTCCCGGGCGTGCTGCCATCCTGCGCGCGATGCTTGCCGACGTCCTGGTCGCGCTCGACCGCGCGCGCGAGGTCGAGCGCGTGATCCTCGTAACCGGAGAAGGCAGGGCAGAGAAGGTCGCCATGGAGCGCGCGAAGCGAAGCCCGACCCCGTTCGAGGTTCTGCAGGAGCCGGCCGATCACGGGCACTCCGAAGCCGCGACTCTCGGCATCGTGCGCGCCAAGGCGCTGGGGGCAACCTGCACCGCGCTCCTGCCCGGCGACTGCCCGCTCCTCGAGCCGACCGAGCTGGACAGCGCCCTCTCCAGCTTTGCCGAGGGCACAGTTGGAGTCGCGTCGGACCATCACGGGACCGGAACCAATGGCCTTTTCCTTTCTCCTGCCGACGCCATCGGCCCTGCCTTCGGCCCCGGCAGCTGCGAGCGCCACCTCGACCGGGCCCAGCGGGCCGGCTACGAGGCGAAGCTCCTCGATATCCCATCCCTCGCCCTTGACCTGGACACGCCGGACGACCTCGAGGCGCTGGCCTCCCTCCTCGCCGAGAACCCGGAGCGGGCGCCCCTGACCGCCGCCGCGCTGGCCGAGCTTTGATCGAGATCCGCCCCATCGAGGGCATCCCCGAAGTGGAGGAAGGTGCGCTGCTGGGCGTGATGATCGCGACTGCCGCAGAGCCTCGGGACGGCGACATCGTCGTCATCTCCCAGAAGATCGTCTCGAAGGCCGAGGGGCGGGTCCGCGACCTCGACCGCGTCGAGCCCTCTGAGCGCGCCAAAGAGCTCGCCGCTGAGCTCAACAAGAACCCGCGGCTGGTCGAGCTGATCCTCTCCGAGAGCCGCGAGGTGCTCCGCGCCGAGCACGGAGTCCTGATCGTTGAGACCAACGGCGGCTTCGTGTGCGCCAATGCAGGCATCGACTCGTCGAACGTGCCTGGCGAGGGAAAGGTGGCACTTCTCCCAGAGGACTCAGACGAGTCCGCCCGGCGTATCAGGGCCGAGATCGCAAGATCCGGCGACGCCCGTCCCGCTGTCGTAATCGTTGACAGCTTCGGCCGGCCGTGGCGCCTCGGCCAGACCGAGGTGGCAATCGGCTGCGCGGGCTTGCGTGTCATCGATGACTGGCGCGGCTCGACGGACCGCGAAGGACAGCGCTTGGGAGCCACGATGATCGCTATCGCAGACGAGGTCGCCGCCGCGGCGGACCTGGCCCGCGATAAGGCCTCGGGCACGCCCGTCGTGGTCGTGAGCGGGTTGGGACGACACGTGACGCGCGAGGACGGGCCGGGCGCGGCATCGCTCCGCCGCGACGCCCAGCGCGATCTCTTCCGCTAGCCCACCCCCCACCCGAGTGGCGTTTCAAACCGCGTTCCGGTTGGACAGATGGACAGTCGCTCGGTGGCTTCCGAGGCCTAACCTAAAGTCGTGGGCCGGTTGCCACTCATTGCAGTCACCACGTCCGAGGTCCGCGTGGCCGAGCAGATCGAGCCCATCCCCGAGGGCGATCCCGCTCGCCCCGAGATGGCGCTCGGCATGCGCTACCTCCAGGCCATCGAATCGGCTGGCGGCCTACCGGTCGTAGTTCCCCCGCTGCCGGCGGAGGACATGGAGGAACTCATCGGCCGCGTCTCCGGCGTCTGCCTCTCGGGAGGGCCTGACATCCACCCCAGCGCTTATGGGCAAGACGAGGACCCGGCGCTCGGGCCCACGTGGCAGAACCTCGACGAGGCTGAGCTCGCCGTCGCCAAGGCGGCCTTCGACGCCCGACTCCCAATCCTTGCGATCTGCCGCGGCGCTCAGGCACTGAACATCATGCGCAGCGGCACGCTCTTCCAGGACCTACCGGTTCGCGAGGATCTGGAGCTCCGGCATCGCCGGGGCCACGGTGAGCCCAACATCAGCCACCCGATCGAGGTTGCTCCGGACAGTGTGCTTTCGCGGGCATTGGGTACCACAGAGCTAGTGGTGAACTCCTTTCACCATCAGGCCTCCGACCAGCTCGGCCGCGGACTCCGCGCCGTCGCTTGGTCGCCTGACGGCGTCATCGAAGGAATCGAGGCGCCCAATCGGGATTTTGTCGTCGGCGTGCAGTGGCATGCCGAGGCGATGGAGGACGAACCAGCCGAGCGCCTCTTCGAAGCGTTCGTTGAAGCCTGTCGCGCGCATGATGCGGGCGGCCGGGTGCCTGCGTGACGGAGCTTCCCCGCTGGGCAGAGTGGCCGGAGGAGCCTCACTCGTCGCTGTACTCGATCGGCATCGAGGAGGAGCTCATGCTCATCGACGAGGCCGGGCGCCTCAGCTTCAGGGGCGAGGAGGTCCTGGCCGCTGTGGGGGACCGGATGGACTTTTGCTCGCTCGAGACGCACTCCGCGGTCGTCGAGGTCGAGACCAGCCCGCAACCCACCGTGGCGAATGCCGTCGCTGCGCTGGGCGGGGTTCGCAACCTCCTGATCGAGCCGCTCGCGGCCCTCGGGCTTCGCGCGGCGGGGGCCGGCACCCACCCCATGGCAACTTGGGTCGAGACCCAGGTGCCCGAGCAGGACCGCTATCAAAAGGTCCTCGAGACGATGCGGGAGCTCGCGCGGCGGGAGCCGACGATGGCAATGCACGTGCACATCGCCGTCCCCAGCGCCGACACCGCGATCGCTGCGCTCAACGGCATCCGCGAGCGCCTGCCGATCGTGCTGGCGCTCTCGGCCAACTCCCCGTTCTGGCAAGCGCGCGACTCAGGGCTCGCATCCACCCGCACCTCCCTTTTCGGCGCCTTCCCGCGCACCGGACTTCCGCCTTACTTCGCGACCTATGAGGACTGGGCGGAGCGCGTCGACTTCCTGATCCGCTCAGGCGCCATCTCCGAGCCGACGTTCCTATGGTGGGACGCGAGGCTCCAACCGCGCTTCGGCACGATCGAGATCCGCATCGCCGACACCCAATCGCGGCTGGAGGACGTTGCCGCGCTCGTCGCCCTCATGCAGTGCCTCGTCAAAGAAGCGGTCGAAGGCGAGCTCATCGCTGAGGCCAGGCGGGAGGCCGTTGCCGAGAATCGCTTTCTGGCCTCACGCGACGGCACCGAGGCCCGCCTCATCGACCTTCACACCGAGAGCCTGGTCCCGCTGTCGGAATGGGTGAACGAAGCGCTCGAGCTCTCAGAGCCACACGCCCGCGAGCTCGGCTGCGAGTCGGAACTGGCTCGGGTGCGCGACCTCTGCAACTCGAACGGAGCCGACCGTCAGCGCGAGGTCTTCAGCCGCGACGGCATCGAGGCAGTCGCGCCCTGGCTGGCGGACGAGCTTCAGGCGTCCCTGCTCGTGGGTTAAGCCCCGACCCGTGCCTGGCACCGTGTTTTGGCACGGTTGCCTGGCACCTCGTTAAGCGCTGAGCGCGGGCTCGGCCGGGTACCTCTCGATGATCTCGTAGAGCGTCGTGCGCTGCGCGGGTGTGCGGCCGGCGGCGCGGGCGGCGCCGATCAGGTCCTCGGGATCGAGGCGGTCGCCGTGCTGTGAGCCGGCCATGCGAGAGATGGATTCCTCCATCAGCGTCCCGCCCAGGTCGTTCACACCCCAGCGAAGGCTCTCGGTCGCGGCGTCGATGCCCATCTTCACCCAGCTCGCCTGGAGGTTCTTGACGCTTCGGCCCAGCGCCAAGCGGAACGCGGCCGTGTGCTTCAGGTTCTCCTCGCGCGAGATCTCTTCGATCCCGTGGGTGCGGCCGAGCATCGTGTGAAACGGGATGAACGAGAGCGGCACGAACTCGGTGATGCCACCGGTCCGCTCCTGAAGCTCGCGGATCACGCGCATGTGGCGGGCGAGCTCCCACGGCTCCTCGATGTGGCCGAACATCACTGTCGAGGTCGACCGCAGGCCGGCGCGGTGCGACGCCTCGATGATCTCGACCCATCGCGCGACCGGCAGCTTGTTGGGCGAGATGCGAGCCCGGACCCCATCGTCCAGGACCTCAGCGGCCGTGCCCGGCGTCGAGCCCAGGCCTTGCTCGCGCAGGTACTCGAAGACCTTGTCCGGCGAGCGTCCCGAGCGCTCGCACATGTAGTGCACCTCCATGGGCGAGTACGCGTGGAGGTGGAGCTGGGGAGCGGCATCCCTGGCGAGAGAGAGCCAGCGGCCATAGTCGGCGAGCTCGTAGTCCGGGTGGATGCCGCCCTGCATGCAGATCTCGGTCGCGCCGAAGTCGACCGCCTCGGCGATGCGCCGCTGAAACTCGTCTTCGGTCACTTCGTACGCGTCAGGCGAGCGGCTTGCCCTGACCGAAGCCGCAGAACGCGCAGCCGACGACGCAGACGTTCGTGAAGTTGATGTTCCGGTTGACGACGAAGGTCGCCATGTCGCCGGCCAGCTCGGCGCGAAGCGAGTCGGCTGCGACGCGCATGTCCTCGATCACCTCGGGGCGCCGCTCGGCGAAGAGGGCCGTCAGCTGGTCCTCGGTCAGTGGCTCGTCGGCGAGCGCGCGCTCGATCGCGGCGGGCGCAAGCTCGGGATCGATCACCCGCTCCTCGCGCCGGCCTGAGCCGCGTCGGGGGATGAAGCTCCAGAACTTGAGCTTCACCACGTCGAGGACGCTCTGCTCCATCCAGTCGGGCTCCAGATACTGCGGATAGACGCAGAGGCGCTCGGTCAGCGCGTAGCCCTGGGGCGCGAGCCGCTTTCTCACCTCGTGCGGGCTCGGGAACGCGTGCTCGGGCGAGATGTGGTCGCCATTCGCCGAAAGACCTCCAAGGTCCGTCGCGCCTGCCTCGACCAACTCGTCCCACCAGTCGGCGAGGTTCGGAGGGATCTGGATGCCCACATCGGGCATGAGCCGCCGGCACTCGGCCACGAGCCGCTTCATATCGTCAACCGTCACCTCGGAGGCCCAGTCAGGCATCCCAACGGCATCGAACGTCCCGCGCTGAGCCCTATGTGTCCCGGTGTCGGACGTTCGTGCGTCAGGAGTCGCTGCGATTCCGCTCTGCCACCGGCGCTTCGCGGCCTCGTCGGCGATGTTGGCGACCTCCTGGCCGTAGTAGCGCGGGTGCGGTACGTAGTTCTGGAGGATCACCTCCTGGATGTGGCCGTGGCGCGTATGCGAAGCAGCGAGAGCCTCGAGCGAGGCGATCCGCTCCTCCTCGGTCTCGCCGATGCCTACGAGGATCCCCGACGTGAACGGGATGCGTAGCTCGCCCGCGGCATCGATCGTCTCCATGCGGACGGCCGGATGCTTCGTCGGCGAGCCGGCATGGACCGTCTCCATCAGCCGCTCAGAGATCGATTCGAGCATGAGGCCCTGCGATGCCGTTACCTCGCGAAGGCGCGCCAGGTCGCGGCGAGAGAGCGCGCCCAGGTTGGTGTGCGGCAGCAGCCCACGCTCGAGCGCTCGCTCGCAGGCCCAGGCGACGTAGGAGACGAAGTCCTCGTGGCCGTAGTTCCGCAGGCGCTCCGCGACCTCGGCGTTCACCTCGGGCCTGCTCGCCGGTCAGGATGAGGAGCTCTTTTGCGTTCCTTCGCAATGCCTCGTCGAGCTTTGCCTCGACCTCATCGGGCGCGTAGAGATGCGCCTTGCGCGTCGCGAACGAGCAGTACTTGCACACGCACCGGCACGTGCGCGAGAGCGAGAGCGTGTAGTTACGCGAAAATGTGACCCGGCGCACGGGCCTCAGGCTAGACGAGCGCGCGGCTCGTCTCACGCCTACTTCTTGTTGTGAGTGCGGGTCTCGGCGTCCTTGACCGCCTGACCGACTGCTCGTGCGTCGGTTGTGGCGGGTTCTGGACCCTCAGCGAACTGTGGACCGGAGATCACGAACTTGTAGACCACCGCCGCCAGGAGCGCACCGACAATCGGGCCCAGGCACGTAGGGGAAGAGGTCCGACGCCTCGAGGGTGTCGCCGATCAGGGCGGGGCCGAACCAACGGGCGGGGTTGAACGAGCCGCCCGTCAGGGGACCGAAGATCATGACCAGGAAGCCGAGGGTCGAGCCGATGACAAGCGGCGCCCACTCCTGGCGGGCGCGCGGGTTCAGCGCGACCGAGCAGATCACAAGTACAAGAACGAAGGTCCCGATGGCCTCGATGACGAAGCCGGCGAAGTCGCCTGAGAGCGCCGGCGAGATCTGAGCGCTTCCGTACCCGCTGAGGCTGCCCTCGTCCTCGATGAGGCTCTTGACGACGAGCGCGCCGAGCACGGCGCCCGAAAGCTGGGCGAGGATGTAGACGACCGCGTCAACGATGTCGATCCGCCTCTGAATCGCCGCCGCGATCGTGACCGCAGGGTTGAAGTGCCCGCCTGACACCGCTCCGAAGGTCATGATCAGCGCGAAGAGGCCGAAGGCGTGGACGAGGCCGACGACCGCGAAGTCGGCGCCCGTGCCGGACGCAGGGTCCGTCTGGACGAACAGCGAGACGACGAAGCCGACGATCATGACCAGGAACAACGTCCCGAGCAACTCGGAGATGTATGCGGCAAGACCTCGGTCCTTCACTGCTTCTCGTACCTCCTGCGTTGGAAAACCATGATGGCGCCTCTCTTCGTCGGCGCCTGCACCCAGGGGTGCGGGGCGCGAGTCTAGAGAACGGCGGCTTTGATCACGCCGCTACGCACCCAGAACGGCAGGGTCAGCGCTTCTGGCCGCGCGCTAACTCGTAGCCCTCGGGCACGAACTTCTTCGCCGGCCGGCGCACCAAAGAGCTTCGCTTCCCACCCTTTTCGAGGACCGGCAGGCGCAGCTTCAGCTTTTCGACCGTGACCGGGGCCTGGCCGTTCGAGATTCGTCCGTAGGGAGCGTCCACGGGCAGAAGCTCCAGCTTGGCCACGTGGCCCTCCGCGAACTCGTAGCCGTTCGGGTGGAGCTGAAAGACCTGCTTGCCCGAGAGGCCGGGGCGATACGAGCCGCGCGCCACCAGCGTCGCGTCGCCGCTCTCGTCCACGTCGAGCAAGCGCGAGGCGACCTGCGATGTCGGGCTCGGAGACGTGATCTTCGCGATGACGGTCGGCGAGCCCATCAGGGTGAAGCCACCGGCGGGCGCGGGGTCGAGGCGATACGAGGCGGCGCCCGCCTGGTCGGAGCCGGGAGCGGTCGCACATGCGCCGCCGCCCGAGATCGGGTCGTAGGCCTGGCCGCGGGCGAGGTCGCCGGGCACCGCCGGAAGGATCGTCTGTGCCGGCTTGAACTTGCCTCGAACCTCACCGCGCGCGATCTTCGCCCACGAGCGAGCGTGGTACGGACCGCCCGAGGCCTCGTCCGTGCCACAAGTCTGGGTCAACGTGGTCACGCCGCTCTTCGGCTTCTTGGCGCCGGTGAGGTGATGCGCCAGGAACGCGTCCTGGTGCTTTTGGAGAAGGTCGATGTCCGCGTCCTTGTTCTGGCCGCGCTGGTGCCCGTAGTCGAGGAAGAAGAGTGAGACGTCGGCGCCGCGATACTCGGAGCGGGTGCGGTTGTAAAAGCGGATTGCCTCGTCCGGCGGGAAGATGTCGTCCGTCCAGCCGTTCGAGATCAGGAGCGGCGCGGGCGGGATCGAATGGTCGATGTAGTACGACGAGTGGTGCTTGATGACCTCGTCGAGAACATCGTCGATGATGGGGTCGTCGTAGGGCTCGCCGGTGTTGATCCGTGCGAACCAGGTGAGTAGATCGGCGTCCGGGTCAAGTAGCGGCGGCGCGTAAAGACCGGCGACCGCGCCCGAGGCAAACAGCCCCGCAACGAAGGTCTGCTTCATCACGCCTACCGGCGCGTCCCCGTCGATCCCGCGGTATGGAGCGTCGGCCACGTAGTCGAGCGTGCGGCCGTTCGGCATGAGCGAGTTGGCGAGGTCGGTCCACGGGACCTCGGGGATGGCGGCCGCGAGGCTTAAGCGCCTGCCCTCGGGGCTCTTCCATGGCACGAGCGATCCGTTCTCCATCATCGTCCGGTTCCTGAGGGCTGCGAGCGCCATCGAAAGACCGCCGCCGTAGGACCCGCCGGCCGAGGCGATTGCACCTTTCTGGGCGATGTCCTCGTCCACCAGCATTCCGGCGAAGAGCTGGGCGTCGCGGACCTCGAAGCGGGTGTCCATGAGGCGCACCCAGCCGCCGGAAACGCAGCGGGCGGGCGGCGTGGGCTTGGTGCCGCAGGGGCCGAAGCCTCGGTCCGACATCGAGAAGGCGGCGTAACCCTGCTTGGTCCAGCGAGCCAGGTCGTCGGCATCGAGCTCCGACCCGCCGTAGCCGTGGAACTGCATTACGAGCGGGTACGGGCCGTCGGGTCCTGAGGCGGGCTCGGGCGGAAGCGCGACGTTCACATCGATCAGCTGGCCGTCGAAGGTTTCGACGAGAGTGCTGTCGCCGCCGCAGAAGCGCGTGTCATCCTCGCGCGTCTCACAAGGGACCGCGCCGTTGAAGACGGAGGTGATCTCAGCCTGAGCCGGCGAGGCGGCAACGAGCATTGCCGCGCTCGCCACGAGAATGGCGATACGTGCTTTCCCCACCAGGCGAAAGTACAGGCGCGCCGGCGGCGATGCGCCGGTTCAGTCGTCGCGGGCGGGGTCAGTGCCCCGCGGTTGATCCGGCTCCTCCGCGGTGTCGTCCCCTTCGGAGTCGGACGCCATTCGCTCCTCCCAGAGCTGCTTGCCGTCAGCGATCACCTCTTGTGCGTCCTCGAGCGACTTCCAGCCGTCGACCTCGACCTCCTTGCCCTCGAGCTGCTTGTAGGTCGAGAAGAAGTGGGTGATCTCGTCCTGGAGCTGCTTCGGAATGTCGTCGAGCGTCTCCGCGTGGTTCCAGCCCGGGTCGTGGGTCGGCACGCAGACGATCTTGTCGTCCTCGCCTGCCTCGTCGCGCATCTTGAAGAGCGCAATCGGCTTGACCGCGATGACGCAGCCGGGAAAGGTCGCCTCGGACACGCACACCATCGCGTCGAGCGGGTCGCCGTCGCGGCCCCAGTGGTCGATCAGGTAGCCGTAGTCGGTCGGGTAGACCATCGACGAGGACAGGAACCGGTCCAAGACGATGCGTTCGATGCCCTCGTCGTACTCGTACTTGTTGCGCGATCCCTTGGGGATCTCGACGTGAACGAGAAGTTCGTTTTCCAAGCCATGGTCAGCCACGCCGCGACCCTATACCCACTTCGAAGCTCCTAGGCTCACACGGACATGAGACGGGTAGTCGCGCTGCTGGCGACTGTTCTCGCGCTTCACGGCTGCGGCGAGGACGGTGCTGAACCGGGCGCCTCAAGCGAGGCGACGCTCGTGCTCGACTTCACGCCGAATGCGGTCCATTCGGGGCTCTACGCGGCGCTGGAGCGGGGATGGTTCGCCGAGGAAGGCCTCGACCTGACGATCCAGCCGCCTGGCGACTCGACTGATGCGCCAAAGCTCCTCGCGGCCGGCCGTGCCGACTTCGCGGTGATGGACATCAACGACCTCGGGACCACTTACGAGCGTGGGTTCGAGTTGTTGCCCATCGGCGCCCTGGTGCAGGTGCCGCTGGCTTCGGTCATCGCCGGCGATGCAGACCAGGTGAAGCGCCCGCGCGACCTGGAGGGCGGCGAGGTCGGCGTGACGGGCCTGCCGTCTGACGACGCGGTGCTGGACGCGGTGGTCGAGGCCGACGGCGGGAACC
Organism: uncultured bacterium; assembly: GCA_963786495.1. Classification (GTDB taxonomy): domain Bacteria; phylum Actinomycetota; class Thermoleophilia; order Solirubrobacterales; family 70-9; genus JALZKA01. The sequence continues at coordinate 30,794 of CAWAZL010000008.1, forward strand.
CGTCGACGATCGAGCGCACCGTGATCGGGTTCGACGCGGTCGCTGCGCTCTCGGCCGGCCGCGTCGACGCGGTAACTGCGTTCTGGAACGCCGAAGGGGTTGCACTGAAGGAACTCGGCATCCCGACTCGCGAGTTCCGCATCGGCGACTTCGCCACGGAGCCGTTTCCGGAGCTCGTGGTGGTGACGACCGACGAGCTGGCTGAAGCTGAACCGGAGCTAATCGATGCAACGCAAGCCGGGCTCGAGCGCGGCTACGGATTGGTGGCCGAAGAACCCGAAGCGGCCCTGGACAGCCTGCTGAATGCGATCGAGGGCTTAGACCCACCGACGCAGGTCGCCGAGATGGAAGCGCTGACCGAAGCCGACGCGTTCGCCGCAGGTGCTCAGCCGGGAACGCTGGAGCCCGAGGGATTCACGAACTGGCTGGATTTCGCGATCAAGCACGGCATCGAGGTTCCACGCGCTGCGAGCGAGATCGTCGAGCTGGCCCCTCGGCCCTAAAGCCGGCGGCTGCGGCGGAACTGCTGGCGCACGGACTCCGGCCGGCCCCACATCTGTTTGACCTCGGCTCGGCCCTCGCGGAAGTCGCGAAGGACCATCTCGCCGTCGATCCCCTCGCCGTCGAGGAGCTCGAGCGTTCCCTTCACCGTCTGGGCCGCCGCCGCGTGGCCGAACTTGTGGGCGACCAGGATGCGCCAGTGCCAGTCGGCCTTCGAGTACGGCTGTGCGTTTACCTGGGTGAGGATCACCGCTGCGTCGATATAGCGGGACTCGTCTGGCAGCCGGAAGTCGAGCGTGAGGTCGGTCCAGTCGTCAGGGAGCGAGTCGAGGATCTCTTGAAAGCTCTCCGCGAGGGCCATGCGCGGGAGCCTACCGCCGGAACCCGGTGCCAGGCACCGTGCCTGGCACCTAGGCGGTGACGACGCGGATTGCGCCCGCGAGGCGCTCGCCCAGGACGTGCTCGGCTCCACTCACGGTCACATGGAGCGGGCCCTCGAACGGGTCGCGGCTGATGATCTCGAGTTCCGAGCCAGGCCTGATCCCGCGCTCGTCGAGGTAGCGGAGCATCTCGGGGTCTGAGTCCGACACACGAGCGAAGGAGGCAATCGCACCCGGTTCGAGCTCGGTGAGGCGCACGGTCTCGTCATCCGCCAAGTCAAGCTGCGCGTTCGGGATCGGGTCGCCATGCGGATCGCGTTCGGGATCTCCCAGTGCCTCCGCGATGCGCTCCTCGAGCTCTTCGGAGATGTAGTGCTCGAGCACTTCCGCCTCGTCGTGGACGCGGTCCCATGGCATCCCCAGCACCTCGGCCAGATAGGACTCCAGCAACCGGTGATGGCGGATCACCTCGAGGGCGACCTTCTCCCCGCGTTCGGTTAGCAGCGCGCCGCGATAGGGCTCGTGGCGGACGAGGCCCATCTCGTTCATCCGCTTGAGCATCGAGGTGACCGACCCGGCCGACACACCGAGCCGCTCGGCGAGCGCCGACGTCGACACCGAGCCCTCGCAGCGCTGGGCGAGCGCATGAAGCGCCTTCGCGTAGTCCTCGACGGCCTCGGTGTTAAGGGCCTGCGGGCGTCTGAAGCCGGAGTGCGCCATCTCAACCTTTAGACGCTCACCAGAAGGCTCGTGAGGTAGAAGGCGATGGCGCCCCCGGCGATGGCGGAGGCGGTCACCGCATCGAGCGCGCGGCCGCTTGCATCCCGCATTGAGGGAGTGATCTGGACGATCACCTGGATGACCGCGCCGACTCCGATGCCCAGGAGGAAGGCTGAGAGCTCGGGGTTCGTGACCGAGGCTCCGATCACTGCGCCCAGGATCGCGGGGGCCCCGGCGATGAGGCCGAGCAGCGCGAGGCGGCCAATCGTCGGGCGCTCCTGATCGCGCGCGAGCGGCGCGACGATCGCGAAGCCCTCTGTGGTGTTGTGAATGGCGAAGCCGACGACCAGCGCGGCGCCAAGCGCCAGCTCGGAGATCGCGTAGGCCGAACCGATCGCCAGTCCCTCGCCCATGTTGTGGAGGCCGATCCCGATCGCGATCATCAGCGCGAGCCGCGCGCCGCTTGACCCCGATTCGCCTTCGCGCCTTGCGGAGAGGTAGCGGTCGACCGCGGTCAACGCCATGAAGGCGAGGCCCGCACCCAGCAGCACGAGCTCGGTGCCGCCGAAGGCGCCGCCCGACTCGCCGGCGATCTCGAATCCCTCCAGGCTTGCGTCGACGGCGAGGAACGCGAGGAGGCCGACCGTCACGGCCATGACCGCGCGGATCCACGTCGGTTTGAATCGTCTCATCGCCGGCAGCAGCAGCATCCCGAGCGTCACCGGGATGACGCCCACGTAGAGGCCCAGGAGCGCCATCAGCGCGAACAGGTCGCCGTCCGTGTCGGGCGTCTCGACGGCTGCGGCGATCTCGTGGTCGATCACCAGCCCGGTCGAGGTGAGCATCGAGACCAGATACGGCTGGCCGTCCTGCCACGGGAAGTCGATCGTGATCGTGTCGGACTTGAGCCTGCCGATGGGCTCCTCGGCGCCGGTGAAGTCGACGTAGGCGTCGGCCACGAACACCTGCGCGAGCTGGACCTCGTCCGGCCCGGTGTTGCGAAGCGTCAGCTCGATCTTGTTCGGCTCAAGCTTGGTCTTCTCGACAGCTAGCTCTTCGATCGGCGGACCCGCGCGGTCCGGCAGGGTGTCGTCGCCGACGATCGCGATCGTGGCGAGCACCACGGCGATCAGCGCGAACACGCCACCCGCCAGCGCCCAGAGTGGGACGCGCTCGGTCACTCGCCCACCTCGAAGAAGCCCATCCAGCCGAGGTCGGCGAACTCGGTCTTGTGGGCGTGGAACATGAACGCGCCCGGATAGGGGAACTTCATCTCCAGAATGCCCCGCTGCGCCTGCCCTTGGATGATGGTGTCGGTGAACTCAACGGGCGTGAGCGAGGTGCCCGTCGGGAAATGGTTGAAGAAGTTCCCGTGGACATGGAACGAGTTGATCGGGTCGTACTCGAGGATGTTCACGAGGTAGATCCGGACAAGCTCGTCGCGGGGGACCTGGATTGGCTCGTTCACGTAGTGGAACGGGATTGCGTTCACGGCATAGAGCTGGTTGCCCTCGGCGTCGAAGGTCGTGTTCCAGCCGTTCTGCACCATCACCAGCTCGTCCGCCTCTTCTCGCCCCTCCTTCGGATCAACTATGAACGTGCCGTACATGCCGCGCGCGATGTGCTCGGCAAGTGGCGAGACGTGGCAGTGGTAGAGGTGGAGGCCGAAGGGCTCGGCATCGAACTCATAGACCGTCGAGCCGCCGGGCTCGATGATCCCGGGGCCTGCGCCGGGCACGCCGTCCATGGCGGACGGATGCAGACCGTGGAAATGGACGGTGTGAGGATGCGACGACCCGTTGATGAAGCGGATGCGGAGGAGGTCGCCCTCCGTGCAGCGGAGCGTCGGCCCCGGCACCCGGCCGTTGTAGGTCCATGCCGGGAACTTCACCCCGGGCGCGACCTCGATCTCCTTGTCGGCGGCGATCAGCTGCCACTCGCGAAGCACCCGCCCCGAGGCGAGCCGCTTAGTCGTCCCGTAGTCGAAGTCGCGCAGGACGTCGGTCGGGTTGAAGCCGTTCGCCTTGTGGTCAACGGTCTGCCCATCCCTGAATGTCGCGCCCGCCGTTCCGAGCCCGTTGAGATGAGCGTGGGTGACGCCTGTCGCGGGAGCCGACGCGCTCGCGTGGGCGGCGTGGCCGCTCGCGGCAAGAGCGTCCGGGTGCTGGGAGCCGCCAAGCGCGTCGTGGATTGCTTGGTGCGGCACCACCTCATGGAGCCCCGCGATCACCGGCGCTGCCGCAAGGCCGCCGGCCAGGAGCCTGCGCCGGCTGACCTTCAATGCCTGTTTGTCCTCTTCGTTTAGCTCATCCACAAATCAAAGTTTGACACATCAAAACCTCGAAAGCGTTACCGACCTACACTCGGACGGGTGAGCGAGCTTGCTGTTGAGCTGGACGGGCAGTACCGGGCCCTTCGCGAGGAGGCCGGATTTGCGAGACGCGAGCGTGGATGGATCAACGTCGACGGACCCGACGCCGCCGAGTACCTCCAGGGGCAGTTGACGAATGACATCGAGGCGCTCGAACCCGGCCAGGGCGCTTACTCGGCGCTGCTTGACCGCAAGGGCAAGATGCAGGCAGACATGCGTGTCCTCCGCCTGTCAGACGACGAGATCCTCGTCGAGACCGAGCCGGATGCGCTCGACGTCTGCGTCAGGCACCTAACCATGTACTCGGTGGGCCGCGAGGTGGCCGTCAACGCCGCTTGCCGGAACCCTGGAGCTCCTCAGCGTCGCCGGGCCCGCAGCCGCCTCGCTCACCGGCCTGCCACCTCTGAGCGCTGAGAACGAGCACGGCTGCTCTGAGATTGATGGTCTCCCTGCGCGCGCCGTCCGGACCTTGGAGGGGCTCGATCTGATCGCGTCGCCCGAGCGCATCGAAGGCCTGGAACGGGCACTCGAAAAGCGCGGCGTCGCGCCGGTGACCCAAGAGGCGCTCGAGATCCTGCGGGTTGAGAGCGGGCGCCCGCGCTTCGGCCGCGAGATGACCCGGGAGACAATCCCGCAGGAGGCCGGTGTCAACGAGCGCGCCGTGAGCTTCACGAAGGGGTGCTACATCGGCCAGGAAACCGTCGCCCGGCTCCATTACAAGGGCAAGCCGAACCGCCACCTCAGGGGCCTGCGCCTCTCGCAAGCCGCCGATGCCGGATCCGTCGTGAGTCTCGGTGAGCGGGAGCTCGGAAAGGTTGGAACCGCCGTGCTCTCCCCCGTTCACGGCCCGATCGCGCTGGCGATTCTGCGGCGCGAGGCCGAGCCGGGGGCCGAGGTACTGGTCGGCGGTGGGGTCACGGCTGAGGTCGTTGACCTGCCCTTTGAATAGATGTGACGTGACAGGCGACCTATCGGTCGAATAGGGTTCCGCGCGGAGATGAGGATCCGGGAGGTAGCCCAGAACCTTGGAGGCTCCCGCGTAGTGGCGGCCGGTATCGGCCTCGCCCTGATCGTGGGCGCCTCAGGCTGCGGTGAAGACGACTTCGAAAACGACCCGCGCCCGCCGAGCCCGGTCGAGCTAACCGCAGCGATCGACAAGAAGTCGGTATCGATCGCTCCCAGCGATCCGTCGGCCGGCCTGGTCGTGATCACAATCTCCAACCAGACGGAAGAGCCGACCAGCCTGATCCTGGATGGCCCGGGTGATGAGGACCCCGCGTCCGGTGACATCCCGCCGCGCGGAACCGGCTCGATCAAGACCGCTCTCGAGGAGGGCGAGTACCAGGCGATTGCCGGCAACGAGGCGATCGATCCGGCGCCGATCACCGTCGGCCCGCCCGGCGAGTCGTCCCAGAACGACCTGCTGCTGCCCTAGGCCTGCTCGGACTCTTCGGCCGCCTCGGCGACCAGCGAGTCGATCCGCTCGAGCTTCATCTGAAGCGTCGCGATCATCTCGTCGAGGCCGGAGCGTGCGCGGTCCGACGAAGTCTTGATCCCGGTCAGCGCCGACTTGATCGCTTGCGCCTGCTGGAGGCAAGAGAGGGCCTCCTCCGTGACAGAGCGCACCTCTGCCGCGTCGACCGTGAGATCGCGATCGCGGGCCATCGTCACCCGTGCGGCGGCGAGACGGTAAGCCAGGGCCAGGGGCAGATCGTCCGGGTCCTCGCGATCGACCGAGACGATCAGCTTGTTCCCCTCGTACTCCCGAAGCTGCTCGCGACCCGCGGGAACTCGATCGTCGCCAGCAACCACTAGAACGCCGAAGGACGCCGCGCGGGAAGCCATAGCGGCGTTGAGCTCGTCCCAGGCCGCGCGCTTCGAGAGTTGCTTGTCCTTGCACTCGAAGACGATCCGACCCGCGGACGGGCCTTCCGCGGCACCCAGCTCGACCAGGACGTCGCCCTTCTTGCCGCCGCCCTCGGCCCCCTCCCCGCCGGTGTGGGTGGCGCAATCGTTGCGGATCGAGGCGATCTGCTCGATCGCCGCGAAAACCTTCTCCTCGAATGAGATGCCCTTGCGCGTCCCGGCCTCTTCGGCCTCGGCAACGCGGTCGTCGGCATCACCGCGCTCAAGCACCTGCGCGAGCTCCTTCCGGACTTCGGCGACCTGCACCATGAGCGCCCGGGCCTCCTTCGAATGCGAATCACGAAGACGCTCAACTTCCGCGCGGTTTCGCTCCTCGGCCTCGAGCATCGCTTTGGCGAGCTGCTTCTGCACGTTGACCAGCGGATTGCTTGCGTCGTCCGCGGTGAGCACTCGGCTCATCGCCTGCAGCGTCTCCAAGGTGTTCTTCGAGATCGTTTCCTGAACCTGCGCCAACAGTGATTCGTCACCCTCGAATACATCCGCGAGCGATTCGTTGATCGCCTCTGCGGAAGCGGTAAGGGTTCCCTCGAGCTTCTTGTCAAGCTCGCCAAGGCTGGACTCCACCGCGCGCTGGACGTAATCGACGTTGACCGCCGTCTCCTCGGAGTCGAGCACGCGCGCGCCGATTTCGATCGCCTTGCGGACCGTCTCTGAAGGAACCGTGCCGGCCTGGGCGCGGTCACGGACAACTTCCGCGGCGCGCCGGTCGTCCACGGTGAGCCCCTCGATGACGATCTTGTCGCCGAGCGCGCGCACGGTCCCGTCGGGCTCGTCGCCGAGTGAAAGTTGTGGTTTCTCCGAGGCTTCCATAGTGGATTCTCGAAGGTAGTCGCGCCTTCGGACGGGTTCCTGACAATGGGTGCGATCGACCACGGCCGGATTGCGCGCCGATACGCTTCCGCGGCCCTTTCCAAAGAATCAGGAGTGAACTCACGTGGCAGTTGACGTATCGGAAGTCTCGAACCTCGACGTAGAGCCCGGCACGCTGCCGGAGACGATGGCCGCATGGGTCATCCGCCAGGAGCGCGAAGGTGAGCCCAAGGACGCATTCCAGATCGAGGAGATCGAAGTCCCGGAGCCCGCAGCGTTCGAGGTGATCGTCCGCGTCATGGCCGCCGGAGTCAACTTCAACAACGTCTGGGCATCGCTCGGCAAGCCGGTTTCCGTCTTCGGCTACGGCGACCACCCCGAGTTCGGCCACCACATCGGCGGCTCGGACGCCTCAGGCATCGTCTGGAAGGTCGGCCCGGGAGTCACGAACTGGCAGCCGGGCGACGAGGTCGTCATCCACTGCAACCAGGCCTCTTACGAGGACGTCGAGGTCCACGGCCTTGACCCGATGGCCGCCCCCTCGCAGAAGATCTGGGGCTACGAGACCACCTGGGGCTCGTTCGCGCAATTCACGAAGGTCCAGGCCCAGCAGCTCCTGCCGAAGCCGAAGAACCTCTCGTGGGTCGACTCCTCCGCGTATGGCCTCACCTACTTCACCGCCTACCGGATGCTGTTGAACCGCTGCAACATCCAGGCGGGGCACAACGTGCTCATCTGGGGCGCAGCCGGCGGCCTCGGCGTCTTCGCGACCCAGCTCTGCAAGGCGGCGGGCGCGAACGCCGTCGGCGTCGTGAGCTCCGCCGAGAAGGGCGAGCTCGTCAAGTCACTCGGCGCCGTCGACTACATCGACCGCAACGAGTTCTCAGGGATGATGCGAAAGGGCGGCGAGACCGCAGACGAGGAGAAGGAGCGCTTCGGCGTCACCCGCGCCTTCGCAAAGAAGGTCAAGGGGATCCTCGGCGATGCACCCGACATCGTCTTCGAACACGTCGGCCAGGCCACGTTCCCCACCTCGGTCTTCACCGTGAAGCCGTTCGGCAAAGTCGTCATCTGCGGCGCCACCTCGGGCTACACGCTCGACTTCGACGTCCGCTACCTGTGGATGAAGCAGAAGGAGATCCTGGGCTCCCACTTCGCGAACGCGTACGAGTGCATGCGCGCGAATCAGCTCATGGCCGAGGGCAAGGTCCGTCCCGTCCTCTCCGAGGCCATGGACTTCGAAGGGGTTCCCGAGGCGCATCAGATGATGCACGAGAACCGGCACACCGGGAAGATCACCGTGCGGGTCGGCGCAACGTCGAACGACGAGGGCCAGCACGAGGAAGGCCCGGGCGCGATCTGGGCGGAGGTCGGCGCGTAACTACGCCGCTCTAGGGCTTGACCTTGAAGGTGTCGGAGGCCGGCGTGGGATCGGCTACCCCGCCCACCTTCGCCCTGACCCGGAACTTGTGATCGCCCTTCGAGAGGTTCTTCACCTCGTGAGGTGACGAGCAGCTCTTGTAGGGCTTCTTGTCGAGCTTGCACTCGAAGCTTGCGCCCGCCGGGGGAGTCGATTCGAACTCGTACTTCGCCTTGTCCTTCTTGATCACGTCCTTCGGCTTCTTCGTGATCTCGGTGTCCGGCTCGCCGCCGCCGCCTGCCGCCGGCGCCCAGCTCGGATACTCGTCCTGGACGCCCGGCGACATCGTCAGGTTCACCACGTCCGTAAGCGGATTTGCCACGCCGACGGAGTAGATCTCGGCGCTGCCGAACGCGGCAGCGATGCGGGTGCCGTCAGGCGACCACACCGGCGCGTAGTAGCCCGATGCGCCTGTCAGCGCGGCGGGGTTCGTGCCGTTGGCATCCATCGTCCAGATTGATCCGTTGTCCACATTCGCCCAGGCAATCCGCTCCCCGTCCGGCGACCAGGTCGGCCCGACGTCCTGGGCGGTGTTATCCGTGAGCGGCTGCTGGTTCGAGCCGTTCGCGTTCATGACGTAGATCTCGTTCTCTTCGTACGGACCCACCGGGTTGCCGTCGACGTGCCCGTTGATCGTGAATGCGATCTTGGTCCCGTCGGGCGAAAACTCCGGGCAGCACTCGTAGGCGATTGGCGTATTGGTGAGGTTGGTTGGGGTGCCGCCGCCCTCCGGGATCGACCAAAGATCAGTAGGCCCTGCGAAGACGATCGTGTTGCCATCCGGTGACCAAGTTGGCTCGGACTCGAATACATCGTTGTCGGTGAGCTGGACCTGGTTCGTGCCATCTGCGTCCATCTGCCAGATGTCGATTGAGTCGCCTGGCTCGATGTCCCTCTGGCTCATGAACGCGATCTTGGAACCGTCAGGAGAGATCTGCGCCCGCTCGTCGTGAGAGGTGTTATCGGTGAGCTGGTCTTCGTTCGACCCGTCCGGGTCCATCATCCAGATCTCATAGGCCGGGCCCGTATAGCTCTGCCAGATGATCGGCCCGTTTTCACCGGGCGGAGTGGCAGTTGCGGGCGGAGCGAGAACGAGGAGTGCTGCGACGATTCCTCCGAGCCCGAGCCCCCACACATTGCGGTTTCCCATGCGGCGAGAATAAACCTCCTCTCAAAGCTTGTAAAGCGAGCGATAGGATGCGCGCCGATGCACGTCAACAACATCGACTGGAACATCAACCCATTCCGCGCCAACGAGTGGTTCGAGATCTGGCACCCCGCCCTTGATCGTGCGCTTGCCCACGGCGCCAGCACTTGCTACATGACCCGGGCGATCGACAACCCGCTCCACTTCAGGCAGGTATCGGTCTGGGAAGACAAGTCCGACTTCGACAACTACTGGGCCTCTGACGAGATCGCGGCGCTCCGCCAGGACGCGCTCGCCTACTACCACAAGCCTCTCTACCCGACCTGGCACTCGCTGGTCGCCGAAGCGGCCCTCGATCGCAGCGCCAGCTAGGCGACAGCTTCGAGCTTCGCCTCCGCGCTGCGTGCACAGCGCTCGCCGGCTTCGACAAGTGCCTTGCGCATGGCCTCGGTTGCAGCTGAGCGCGTTTTTCGCGTCGCGACCCAGACGCGGCGCATCGGCGCCTGCGGCGAGGTCGGCCTGACCGCAACCCCTTTTCGCAGCGCGTGCAGGGCGAGGTCGGGCAGAAGCGTTACGCCGAGACCCTCTGCGATGAATCCTTGAAGCACGTGATAGTCGTCTGACTCGAACGCGATGCGGGGCTCGAACCCCGCGTCGCGACACGCCGAGAGAAGGATCAATGAGCAAGAACTCGGCGTGCTGCCCGAGAGCCACGGCTCGTCGGCCAGGTCCGCCATGTTGACCTGCTGGTGCCTCGCCAGGGGATGGTTCTCGGGCATCGCTACGTACAGGGCCTCCGTCAGCAGCAGTGTGTGCTCCAGGTCCCGGTCGTCCGGGGCAACGGATCCCGGGTAGTCGAACGTCACCGCCACATCGAGATCCCCGGCGCGCAGCTTGGGCAGCGACTCCTCGGGCTCGGCATCCGCTACCGCCAGCCGCACCTTGGGATGCCGCCCCGCAAAGTCAGAGACGGCCTGCGTAAGAAGAGTGGCGCTCGCGCTGGGAAAGCTCGCTACGCGGACCTCGCCTCCCTCGAGCCCCGCAATGGCCTGAAGCTCGCGCTCGGCCTCCTCGAGGCGACAGATCGCCGCGTCTGCGTGCTCAACCAGGACGCGACCGGCGTCGGTTGGTTTCGTGCCGCCGCGCGTGCGCTCCAGAAGGGTCATCCCCACCTCGCGCTCCAGCGTCGCGATCTGCTGACTGACCGCGGACTGCGAGAGGTAGAGAGCGTCCGCGGCTCCTGAGAACGATCCGTGGTTCACGACCTCGCGAAGGATGTTCAACCGCTTCACATCAAGCATAAGGGCACCTTATCACGAGTCCAAGAACTTCATGTTGCGCTTATCTTCGAGGCGCGGGATCCTTCACATATCACGAAACCAGCGTCCCGCTCGTTTCATCACCAGGAGGTAAGTCATGGAAACCACGAAGAACTCAAACGGCATCACCATCCGCCGTCTTGGTCACGGTGATGAAGCGGCAATCGAGAGGCTCGTCGAGCTCGACTCGGGCAGGCGTCCCGAGGGCGACCTGATGGGCGTCGAGATCGAAGGACGGCTTCTGGTCGCCACCTCGGTCGAGACCGGCAACAGCATCGCCGATCCCTTCAGCCGCACCGCCGAGCTCAGGGCCCTTTTGGAAGTCAGGATGGCCCAGATGAACGGCACAGGCAAGAAGCACCAACGACGCTTCGGCCGCCGCCGACCCCACTCGCGCGGAGCGCTTGCCGGCTCACCCCCCGGAGCAAGCGGCAAGCTCCTCACGCTCCCCGTCCGGCTCGGCTAAAGCGGCTGAGACACAGCGCCACGTGCCTGGCACCTAGCTCGGTGCCAGGCACCAGGCGTGGTGTCAGGCACCAGGCGTGGGGCCTGTCCCCCTCGTGCTGCTTAGTGCTGCTCTAGCGGGGCCATGGTGAGGCCCGCGTCTGAGAGCTGCTCCCAGTAGAGCTCGGCAGGTTCCTTCGGCCCGGTCCAAACCGCCGCCCGGCCCTGGTTGTGGATCTGGTCGGCGTAGCGGTACCCGGCGTCCATGTTCACGCCCGGAACGACGCGGGCCAGCGAGCTTGCGACGTGATCGAAGGTGTTGTGATCGTCGTTCAAGACGATCACCTGCCAGTTGCCGCCCAGCCCGCCGCCGGGTCCACCCGTCCGTGGGCGCTCGATCGTCTCGGTTGCCATGGCGTTGGCCGGCTGCGCTACGGCGTGGGGACGCCGACCTTGATCGACGAGATCCGGGCAGCCGGGCCTGGATTGGCCTTCTTGGTCGAGCCCACGCCGAACGCGACCTTGCGGCCGGTCACCTGACCGGGGTTCGGGTCGTTGTAGCTCTCGACCGACTGGCCGTTGACGAATGCGGTCACGTCGTTGCCGGTGATCCGCAGGCGCAGCTTGTTGTTCTCACCAATCGGCTTGATCTTGTTCGCGGTGCCCTTGATGGGCAGGCCCGAGCCGCCGCCCGCGGGCTCGCGGGTGAACTTGTACTTCTGGCCCTTGGGCGTCACCCGGAACTCGTACCAGGTGCCATCGCCTACGCGGACGCGCGCCGCGAGGTACGCGTCGTTGCGGACGTTCTTGGGCGTCGCGTCGAGGATGCGGCCGTCCACCACGATCTCGTGGTCCGGCTGGCCGGCGTCTCCGGTGACCGGGGGCGAGTACTCGCAGAAGGTCTTCCCGCGTACATCGACCCGCATCGCCTTGTTGTCTGCGACATACGTGCGCTCGCACTTCTTCCCGCCGCTGATCGCGTCGATCTCTTTGTACGACGCCTTCGACCCGAAGCTGTTCTTGTAGACGTAGACGACGGCCGATGCGCTCGCTGCGAAAACGAAGAGCGCGCACACGCCGACGCCTAGCGAAAGCCGGAGCCGTGTGAATCCTTTGAGCTTGCGAAGAATCATCTCTTTGGAGCCTAGAGATGGAGACACGCCCCGGCAACGAAAGATGCGGTCCGGCAAGGACGCGCCCGCGACGCCCGCCTAGGCGTTTTCGGCGTCGTCGGCCGCCTCGCGGCGCTTTCGCCAGTAGCGCTCGAGCCCCTGCCAGAGCTGGTCGGGCGGCATCGCCTGGCGCAGGCGCTCGGCGATCTCCTCCCCCTCGGCGTCAAAGCGGGCATGGAGCCACTCGGCGAATCGGTCCGGGTCGCCGTGGGAGCTCTCCTCGGCCGCGTCCTTCAGCCATGCCTCCACGCGGGCGATCTGCCCCTCCGCGTCGTCCTTGAAGCCGAAGTGCGTCATGCAGATGCGTCGCGGCTCGAGCGACCGGAGCGTCTGGAGCGATTCGAGCCACACCTCAACCTCGATCTCAGGCGGCGGTGTGGGCGCGGCGGCAAGGTCGGAAGGCGGGACGCTCACGCCGGCGACATCGCCCGTGTAGGCGTCGCCGGACTCGCGGTCGTGGTAGAGCACGTGATGGCGCGCGTGGCCCGGCGCGTAGTGGACGTCGAGGCCCTCGATCTCCTCCCCGCCCTTGAGGATCGAGACACGATCCTCCGGCACCGGCGCGACCTCGCCCCAGAGCTTCTCCATCTCGTCCCCGTAGAGGCGCGCGGCGCTCTTGAGCAGGCGCGAGGGGTCGATCACGTGAGGCGCGCCCACTTCGTGGACGAAAACCTGGAGATCGGGGAAGCGGCGGGCAAGGACCCCGGACGCGCCGGCGTGGTCGAGGTGAATGTGCGTGAGGAGAAGCTTCTTGGGCTCAGACTCCAGGCCATCCAGGAGTGTCTCGACTGTGGATCCGGGGCCGGGATCCACAATTACGCCCGGGCGCACCTCCCATGCGCCGATCACTCGGTCGCGCCCAAGATGCATGGTGTCGACGAGGTTCGCCATCGCGGTGAGCCTAGACATTGCCCTGTCCACTTAGAATTGACACATGGCCGCCGACGAACACCGCCTGCCGGAGCCCGATCGTCCGTGGGTGATGCGCACGTATGCGGGGCACTCGGACGCCCGCCGCTCGAACGAGCTCTACCGCGGAAACCTGGCGAAGGGCCAGACCGGCTTGTCGGTCGCCTTCGACCTTCCCACTCAGACCGGCTACGACCCCGACGCGGTGCTCTCGCGCGGCGAGGTCGGAAAGGTCGGAGTCTCGATCGCCCATAAGGGCGACATGCACCAGCTCTTCGACCAGATCCCGCTCGGCGAGATGAACACGTCGATGACGATCAACGCCACGGCCGCGTGGCTTCTCGGCCTTTACTGCGCCGTCGCCGAGGAAACCGGCGTGCCGCTCGCAGACCTCACCGGCACGACGCAGAACGACATCATCAAGGAGTACCTGTCCCGCGGCACGTACGCCTTCCCGCCGGGCCCTTCGATGCGCCTGATCGCTGACACGGTCGCGTTCTCGGTCAACGAAATCCCGAGCTGGAACCCGACCAACATCTGCTCGTACCACCTCCAGGAGGCGGGCGCGACCCCCGTCCAGGAGATCGCCTACGCGCTCTCGACCGGAATCGCCGTCCTCGACGAGGTAAAGAAGCGAGGCCAGGTCTCTGACGAAGACTTCCCCAAGGTCTTCGGGCGCATCTCGTTTTTCGTCAACGCCGGTGTCCGGTTCATCGAGGAGCACGCAAAGCTCCGCGCGATGGGCGAGATGTGGGAGGAGATAGGCCGAAACCGTTACGGAGTCACCGACCCGAAGATGCTTCGCCTCCGCTACGGAGTGCAGGTCAACTCGCTCGGCCTCACGGAGTCCCAGCCCGAGAACAACGTGCAGCGCATCGTCCTGGAGGCGCTGGCGGTGACGCTGGGCCGTAACGCGCGAGCTCGCGCTATCCAGCTCCCCGCGTGGAACGAGGCGATGGGCCTCCCCCGCCCATGGGACCAGCAGTGGAGCCTTCGCATCCAGCAGGTGCTCGCCTTCGAGACCGACCTTTTGGAGTACCCCGACATCTTCGAGGGCTCCAAGGTCATGGACGGGCTCGTCGAGGAGCTGGTCGAGGGGGCCAGGGCCGAGATGTCCATCGTCGAGGAGCAGGGCGGCGCCGTCGAGGCCGTCCCGTACATGAAGGCGCGCCTGGTCGAGTCCCATCGCGAGCGCATCGCCCGCATCGAGGCGGACGAGATCAAGGTGATCGGTCAGAACTGCTTCACGGAGACCGAGGACTCGCCCCTGACCGCCGGCGCGGATGGCGGCATCCTCACCCCAGACCCAGAGGTCGAGCGCGAGCGCCGCGAGGCGCTCGAGGAATGGAAGGCCGAGCGCGACTCGGACGCGGTCGAGAAGGCGCTCGACGACCTGCGCGCTGCAGCCGCTGACGACAACGTGAACATCATGCCCGCGACCATCGCCGCCGCGCACGCAGGCGTGACCACCGGCGAGTGGGCGCAGGCGCTCCGCGACTCCTTCGGCGAGTACCGCGGCCCCACAGGCGTGGGCGGCTCGGCCTCCGGCGCCGACGAGGAGCTTCTGGCCGAGATCCGCAAGCGCGTTGACGAAGTCTCCGACGAGCTGGGCCACCGCATCCGCATCCTGGTCGGCAAGCCCGGCCTCGACGGCCACTCGAACGGCGCCGAGCAGATCGCCGTGCGCGCCCGCGACGTCGGCATGGAAGTCATCTACCAGGGCATCCGCCTGACGCCCGAGCAGATCGCGGCCTCCGCCGCCGACGAGGACGTCGACGTGGTCGGCCTCTCGATCCTCTCCGGCTCGCATATGGAGCTGATTCCCGACACGGTGCGCATGCTGCGCGAGCGCGACGTGGACGCGCCCGTCGTGATCGGCGGCATCATCCCCGCCGGCCACGTGCAGAAGCTGCTCGACGAAGGCGTCGCCCGCGTTTACACGCCCAAGGACTTCGAGATCAACCGGATCATGCGCGAGATCGTGGACCTGGTCGCCGAGCGGGCCGGCTCCGCGGCTCCCGCCGGCTCCGCGGCCTGAGAGTGCTCGAAATTTGAGCCCGCGGCCGATCGAGGTTCCGGTCGAGGGCCTCAGCGACGGCGTCGTCCGCCTGCGCCTGGGCTCGGACGCTGACGTCGAGCGGATCACCGCGTTCGTCCAGGACCCGGATGTCATCCGCTGGACGACGATCCCGCCCGGACAAGACGCTGAGCTCACCCGCAACTGGATGCAACGCGGGATGGCCGGCCTCGCGACGGGCACTGACGTGGCGTTCGTGATCGCCGATGCCGCGACGGACGAGCCCATCGGCACCATTGGCCTCCACGAGATCAACCGCGCAACCGAGCGCGCGGTCGCAGGTTACGTCCTGGCGCTCGAGGCCCGAGGGAACGGCTACGCGCGACGCGCGCTGAAGCTCCTTTGCGCCTTCGCATTCGACGAGCTCCGGCTCGCCCGGGTCGAGGTCACGATCGAGGCCGAGAACCGGGCGTCGCGCGCCACAGCCGAGGCGGTCGGCTTTCGGGAGGAAGGCCTTTTGCGCTCGTACATGCGGATCGCGGGCAAGCGCCGCGACATGCTGATGTACGGCCTCTTGCCGGAAGATCTCGAGGCATGAGAATCGGGCGTGGGCCGCTAGGCTCGGAGGGTGATGGGAGAGCTCGGCCGTTGATGGACGAGACGCACGAGACGGAGACGGAGCGCCACGCTTGGCTCCGTTGCTACCGCTGCTGGTCGCAGCGTCTCGAAGCGCAGGTTCACTACGACGCAATTCTGCGCGTCGATCCGGAGACCGGTGAAGCGGCCGAGCGCGTCGAGGAGGTGCAGGAGGCTGTCGTCCAGTGCCTCGACTGCATGCACGACCAGCCACACCTGACCGTCGAGGAAGGCCGGGTCGTCTCGATCGGCGAGCGCTGGGAGCGCATGGTCGCCGGCAAGCCCTTCGTCGCCTCATGCACGGTCACCGTGGATGGCGACCTCGTCGAGTCGTGCTCGGGAGCCGAGGCCGCCGACAGCCTCACCTACGCATCGTTCGGCGACGCCGGGACCCGCGAGTTCTTTACCCACGTTCGCTTCCACAAGCACGACGAAGAACGGATCATCGTGCACCTCCTGGTCGAGCTCTACGCGCGTACGGAGGACGAAGCGATCGAGGTGCTCGAAACCGCAGCCCGCGGATCGCTCGAGATCACTTCACTCGCCGAGGAGTCGCGGCCGCCGGCGCACGCCTCGGGCGAAGCCCACTAAGGGGTCTAAGGCGTTCCCCAGCGCTCCGCGAGCCGCTTGTGGCGGTGGGTGAAGAGTGCCTTGATGATCCGCGGCGCCATCCGGCCGCCACCGATCGCGCGCAGGGGCGAGCGCAACTCGATCGCGAGGCGATCCGTGATCTCGCAGCTCTCATCCCCCGTGGCCACCACCTCGCGCTCGTGCTCCCACACGCGCGCGCTGCCGAGCTTCGAGCGCTCGAGGAACCGCATCCCCGGCCCGCGCTCGATCAGGCAGAGATCGTCGTAGTCCATTGGGATCCGCGCGAACTTGATCCAGCTGCGGCCGATCGGCACGGCGAGATCGATGTCGTCGATCGTCATGCCGGGCTCGATGGCCTTCGGCATCGACATGCTGACCCAAGGCCCGAGCTCCTGATTGATGCCGTCCGGGTCGACCGCGCCCGCCCACACCTTCTCTGCGCGCGCCGCAAGCGCGGTCGTTATCTCATAATGCGCGTCGATTGGGCTGGTACTAGCCCCAGAGGACGATCTTGTTCGGGTCCGCGGGGTCGATCTTGACCTTGATCTCGCCGCCGATGTTCTGCTTGTAGTGGTCCGCCGACTGCTCGATCAGCTGCTGGGTGATCGTCGCGGCATACGGCGCGCCGCCGTCGGGGTGCACCTCGATCTCCATCTGGTACTCGGTGCCGCCACCGAGCTTCGCACCGCTCGTCGCGGTCAGGGACTTCAAGATCGCCTTCGTCTCGACGCCGTGCGTGCCGATCCGGTTGACGTCCTGTGCCGTCCCGAACGTGCTCGCCGACACGCCTTCCTTCGCTGCCTCGCCCATCTTGCTCGCGCCCTCTTGCGCCTGCTTGGCCGCGTCCTTCATCTTGTCCATGAAGCCCATGTGCTTCTCCAATCGCTCGTCTTGGTGGCCCCCCGGGCCTCCGCTTTCGTTCGCGATCATAAGCCCGAAGGTGCCCGGGCGTAGGATGGCCCCGTGGGCATCGGCGCGTTCATCGGAACCGGCAAGGAGCTCGAGCCCGCGCTCGACCGGGTGAAGCTCGCCGAGTCGCTCGGGTACGAGTCGGTCTACACCACGCACATCGCGCAGCGCGACTCGCTGACGGTCCTCACGCGCTACGCAACCGTGACCGAGAAGGTGCGTCTTGGGACCGGCGTCCTGCCGATCTTCTCCCGCACACCCGCCTCCTGCGCGCAGACGGCGGCGACCATCGACGAGATCTCGGGCGGGCGGTTCGTGCTCGGCCTCGGCGTCTCTCACAAGGTGACGGTCGAGAACTGGTTCGACTCGAAGATCGAGAAGCCCGTCACCCAGATGCGCGAGTACGCGTCGATCTGCCGCGCGATCCTCGACGGCGAGCCGCCGCCCGAGGGCCGGTTCTTCAACACGAAGTTTGCATTCATGGGGTACCCGCCCCGCCCCGAGCTGCCGATATACATCGCCGCGCTGTCGCCCAAGATGCTCCAGCTGGCGGGCGAGATCGCCGAGGGCGTGATGCTCTGGCTCTGCAACCCGGACTACATCCGCGAGACCGTGGTCCCCGAGGTCACGAAGGGCCGGGAGCGTGCTGGAAAGTCGATGGACGGCTTCGACATCGTGGCGGCCGTCCCCACCGCGGTGGCCGACGACCCGGACGCGGCTCGCAACGCCTTCCGCAAGGACCTCATCCCGTATGCATCGCTGCCGTTCTACCGGGCGATGCTCGAGCGCTCGGGCTTCGCCGGCGACCTCGCCGCCTTCGACGAGGGAATGGCCGCGGGCGACGTGCCCAAGGCGCTCGCCGGTCTCTCGGACGACCTGCTCGCATCGCTGGCCGGGATTGGCTCGGCCGAGGACGCCCGCGCGAAGGTCACCGAGTACGCCGACGCCGGCGCGACGTCGCCGTGCATCGGCGGCATTCCGGGCTCCGGGTTCGACGAGGCGCTCGAAGCCGTCGCCGAACTGATCGACTGACGCGGCCTACCAGGGGGCGACGCGGACAGCTCCGCCGCCACCGCCGTCGCCGTGGTGCCCGAAGATGCAGAGGCGGTAATTGAGCGCGTAGCGGCCGTGAGCATTGCGCGCTATGTACGCGGCGCGATAGCAGGGTGCTTCGCGAGTCTTAGAGGTGAAGCCCGTCCAAAGCTGGGGAGGCGAGGTGCCGTCCGTCTTCGACAGGTTGATCGTCTCCGTGGGGCCGGTCGTCTCACCTTCCGCGGGGCTCTCCTTGAGCTCGACCACCACGGTCTTGGCGCGCGCCGCGCCCACGCGAAAGCGGTACTCGGACTGGTCGTCGGGGTTCTCGGCGAACTCGGCAAAGGCGATCTTCGGCGCCCTCTTCTTCGTCCCGGCCGTCGCCGGCGAAACCGCGCTTGCGCACAGCACAGCCAGGCCGACCAGCGCCACGGCGACGCCGAGAAGTCGTGAGTCTCCCCTCACATGGCGAACCTATACCGGCTTCCTCAGCGAGCGCAACCCACAACCTCTGGCCAGTCAGCCAGCTAAATATCCGCCGAGCCAATCGCTCACGGCGGCGCCCACCGCGTCCAGGTCCGCCTTCAGGCCGTGATTCCCGGCGACGGCGACGATCTTCTTGCCGGGGCCGCCGGTGGGCATGCCGAAGGGATCGCTCTTGCCCTGGACGACAAGGACTGGGACCTCGACAGCGTCCAGCTCGTCCTGGCGCGACTTCTCGGGCTTGCCCGGCGGATGCTCGGGGAACGCGAGGCACAGGACCGCGGTTGCGCCGGTCTCGGCGGCGGTCCTGCACGCAACCCGCGCGCCGAACGAGCGCCCGCCGGTGATCAGCGGCGCCGGATCGCCGAAGCGCTCGCGCAAGGCAGCCACCACAGCGGCCCAGGCCTCGTCCGCCTTCGCGGCGGGCGGGGGCGCCTTGCGCCCGGCGACGCGATAGGGCTGCTCGACGAGCGCCGTCGCGAAGCCGAGCCTGCGAGCTTCGAGCTCGGCGCGGACTAGGTCCGGCGCCCCCACCCCACCACCAGCTCCGTGGCCGAGCACGAGTAGGCCCTTCGCGCCGTCGGGCTCTTCCAGGTGAGCCCGCGCGGTGCCATGCGGCGTCTTGATCTCGATCGCGTCCACGACGCGTGAAGCTAGCGCGGAGTGCTCAGTCTTCGTCTGTTGCGACGATCAGGACGTGGCACCGGGCTCGGTGCGAAACCTTGTTCGGGACGCTCCCGAGAACCCGGCCCACGCCATGCATGCCCTGGTTGCCGACCACGATCAGGTCTGCGTTCTGCTCCTCGGCGACCTCGAGCAGGGCGTCGGCGGGATCCCCGGTCACGGTGTAGGACTTGACCTCCACCTTGCGCATGCGGATACCCGCGACGGCCTCCGCCACGATCGCCTCGGCCTGCGCGTCCGGCTTGACGGACCAGACCTTCGCAGCTCCCTCGGGAGCGCCGACGATCTTGGTCCCGCGGAGCGGCTCGTACGCGGAAACCACGTGCACCGTGCTTCCCATCGCCTCGCCCAGCCGCGTCGCCTCGGCCACCGCGCGCTTCGAGGTGTCCGATCCGTCAGTACCGACAACGATCGACTCGTACATCGAAACCGATCCTAGCCCCCTTTGCCCCTCCGCGCTCTAGCTCCTGTGTGCGGAAAGTTTCGCTGAGCGAAAGCGGATGCGCACACGAGGTCGTTAGTCCGCGCCTCAGCGCTTGGTGCGGTCCGGGCTCTCGAGCTTTGCGGCGTACATCTCCTTGTCGGCGCGTCCGATGAGCGCCTCGGCCGATTCGCGGCCGTCCCAGCACGCGATGCCTGTTGAGCAGGTCTGGTCAAGCGGCATGCTGCGCGAAAGCCTGTCCGCGACGCGCTCGGCCTCGGCGGGCATGCAATCCGGCAGGAGCGCGACGAACTCGTCGCCACCCAGGCGCGCGATGAAGTCGGCGGAGCGCAGGGCCTCGGCCCAGGCGCTCGCGGTGGCCTTCAAGAGGCGGTCGCCCGCGACGTGCCCGTGCTCGTCGTTGTATGCCTTGAAGTGGTCAAGGTCGAGAGCGAGGACGCACAGTGACGCGCCGCGCCGCTTGCTGCGCGCGAGCTCGCGGGGAAGCTCCTGCTCGAACAGCCGGCGGTTTGCGACTCCCGTGAGGTCATCGTGGTGGGCCATGTGGACAAGTTCTCGCTGAAGCCGCTCGCGCTCCTCCTCCGTCGAGCGGCGCCCGGCGACGATCTCGCTCATGACGGCGGCCGCCACCACCAGGACCAGGCTGCCGAGAACCCACCTCGTCATGGACGAGAAGCCCGTCGACGATCCATCCAGAGCGACCAGCGTCAGCGACCAGCACACCAGGATCCACACGACCTGGGCTATCAGTGCCTGCCGTGAGAAGAAGCTGGCCGCCATCAGGACGACCCAGACGAACATCGCCGAATAGACGCCCGCGACAACGCCCGCGAAGTAGTCGGCGAGGCAGATGAAGGCGGTGCCGGCGGCCAGGACGCCGTGCACCATCCAGGCGCGCGCATGCCGCGCCCAGACGATCAGCGCCGTGCCTCCAAAAGCACCGATCGCGACGAGGCCGAACAGCCCGGGCACGAACGCGTCATCGGGGTGAGGAAACAGCAGCGAGAGGAGAACGAGGAGGCCGCCGGAGAGATAGAGCACGCCTAGGACCCGCGACATCTGCGGCACGTCGTCAGCGCCCGTGCGAAACAGGCCCTCCTTGATGGCTCCGATGCTCATCAAGAGGTAGATCGGCGCGCAGAATCGCGACCTTTACGCGCGGTCCCGCATTCGTCACCTCAGATATCCGTCCGAGCGTGAATTTTCAGGTGTCAACGAGCTGCGCGAACCGCTTTTTCGCCTCGGGCATGGCCGCCGCGTAGTCGTAGATGCGATCGGCCCGCCTATAGAGGAACCGCGGCATGAGGAGCCCCTCGTCGACCCCTTCGACGCCCGAAACCAGCAGCTCGACCTCCAGATCGGGATCGCGCTCCCACTCAGCCTCGGCAGATCTCGCCGCCGCAAGCGCCGCCTCGCGATCCGAATCGGTGATCTCAAGCGATCCACTTTCGCCCTCGGGGCCTCCCACGCGGCCAAACTTCAGAAAGAACCTGTCGGCGCCCAGTCGCGCGATCAGCGGCAGCACGCCATCGTCGTCCGCCTCGACAAGCTCAGGCATCAGCCTCGTCGGCGTGGACCTTGCGGGGGATCAGCACGGCGCGCTTGAACTCGGCGACCAGGTCGCCGGTCTGCTTGTAGACGCGGGTGTGGACCTTGACGATGCCGCGGTCGCCCTTCGACTTCGAGGGGCGCACCTCCAGGACCTCGGACTCGCAGTAGAGCGTGTCGCCGTGGAAGACCGGGTTCGGGTGGGAGAGCTCCTCGGTTGCGAGGTTCGCGATCGCCTTGCCGGAGACGTCGGAAACCGACATACCCAGGGCGAGCGAATAGACGAGTGGCCCGACTACGACGTTCTGGCCCTGCTGGGACTTGCCCGCATAGACGTCGTTCAGGTGCAGCGGATGATGGTTCATCGTGATCAGGCAGAACAGGTGATCGTCCGCCTCGGTCACGGTCTTGGCCGGCCAGTGCTTGTAGACCGCGCCGACCTCGAACTCCTCGAGGTAGCGGCCATAGGCGTGGGCGCCGGACGCCTCACGCTCGGCCTGGTCGGTGATCAGCTCGTGGGTTTCTTCGCTCATGCTCCTGGTTTCTTTCGAGGGGTCATTCAAAGAGGGCGGAGGATTATGCCGAGCCGGACACGGTGAACTCCGGAATTCCGTCGAATCGGGCGATGTCGGCGACTTCCGCCTCGATGGCCGGCATCCACCGCTCGTCGATGCGGTCGAAGGGCTCAAGCGTCACCGTGACCTTATTCTTCGTGTTCTTGCGCGACCACGTGCCGACAAAGCGCCCGTCCACGCAGATGGTCGGCCGCAGGATCCCGCCGCCGGGCAGGATCACCTTCTCCCCCGCTTCGTCGACGGCGTGCGAGCGGCTCTCATACCCCATGAGATAGGTGTCGAACGCTGGCAGCAGGCGCACGACGGGGGAACGCGGCACCCGCAGGTCGAAGCCGCGCGGGCCGAACAGACCCTGGCTCGAGGGCCCGAGCTGCAAAAGCTCGCCGGCGATGCGTTGCATGCCGACGCGGCACTCGCCGAGCGGCAGCCCCGACCACTTCGCGAAGTCGCGCTCCGTGGCCGGCGCGAAGGCTGCGAAGTAGCGCCGGGCGAGCTCGGCCAGCGAGTCCTCTCGGTCAGGCGTCTTGAAATCACCGATCCACTCGCGCGTATCGACGAAGACGCTGCCGCGGCCATGGTCAGGGCCTATGCACGCCGCACCGCCGACGACCGTGATGACGGAGAGATGCGTTCGCCGCTGCACGTCGACCTCGATGCCCGTGGCCTCGGCGACCTCCATCGCCGCATTGCGCGTCACCGCACCCTCTTGCTCGATCGCCTTCCGGATCGCGGCAAGGGCCCGGTCCCGCTCCGCCGGGGTGAGCCCGAGGGCCTCGAGCCGCCGCATCGACCACGACACGATCCGCTCGGAGTAGAGGGGCGTCAGCCACCCGAAGTCCTCAACGGGAAACAGGTGCACGGTCATGCGCATCACCCAGTGGCGGATGATCGAGCGCTCCTCGAGCCGGGCCCGCTCGACGTCCGCGGCCGTCAGCCCCTTCGACCGGACCCTGACCTGGTGGCGGCCCGGCGGCTGGTCTTGCGATTGCGCGCCGCCGATGGAACGCACGATGTCGGCAGGCGACGCGTCACGAACGGGACGGGCAAGGCGCTGGGATGAGGCGCGCAGGCGCGCCAGGCGCTCCGGCGTGAGCTCGCGAGCGCTCAGTGCGCTTTCCGAAGGTGCTGGCGGGCCTCGGCCTTCGCCATGACGCCGCCGACCAGTTGCTGAATGCGCGGGTCACCCTCGACCTTCACGTGCCCGTGGTCGTAAGCCTCGTGCCAGTGCTTGAGCTTGCCGTCGGCGGCGAGCTCGTTGAAGTGTGAGCGCGGGATCGAAACGTGAAGCCGTTCGTCATCCGCGTAGCCCTTCGAGACCTTCGGCCCGGGCAGCTCGACGCGGTAGAGCTGCGTATCACCGCGACCGCGGAGCTCAAGGCCGATCACCATCTTCAGGTTCGCCAAGCCGGGAACTTCGGCCTGAAGCCCGGAAACGGCCTGC
Source organism: uncultured bacterium (assembly GCA_963786495.1). Lineage (GTDB taxonomy): Bacteria > Actinomycetota > Thermoleophilia > Solirubrobacterales > 70-9 > JALZKA01. The sequence continues at coordinate 54,271 of CAWAZL010000008.1, forward strand.
TTGATGAGCTCAGAGGCGGACGCCAAGGCTCTAGATCTTGTTCCGCTCGAGGAGCTTCTTCCCGATCACCATCTTCTGGATCTCGGAGGTGCCCTCGCCGATCAGGAGCAGCGGCGCGTCGCGGTAGATCCGCTCGATCTCGTACTCCTTCGAGTAGCCGTAGCCGCCGTGGATGCGGAGCGCCTCCTCTGCGTTCGCATGGGCCGCCTCTGAGGCGAAGAGCTTCGCCATGCCCGCCTCGATGTCAGAACGCTCGCCGGCGTCCTTCATCCGGGCAGCCTTCAGCGTCAAGAGGCGCGCCGCTTCGAGGCGGGTGCCCATCTCGGCCAGCTTGAACGTGATCGCCTGGTGGTGTGCGATGGGCTTGCCGAATGTCTTTCGCTCTTGCGAGTAGCGGAGGGCGAGCTCCAGTGAGCGCTGGGCAACGCCGACGCCGCGAGCGGCCACGTTGACCCGGCCGAGCTCGAGCGCGTCCATCATCTGGCCGAAGCCCTTGCCCAGGCCGTCGCGGCCTCCGAGGATGTGGTCGTCGGTGCACTTAAAGCCGTCGTAGACCAGCTCAGTGGACTCGACGCCCTTGTAGCCCATCTTCTTGATCTGGGGCGGGATCGTCAGCCCCGGGACCTCGCTCTCGCCGGGCTCCTTCTCGCAGATGAAGCAGGTCATTCCCTTGTACGGCGGATCGGCCTTGGGGTCCGTCTTCACGAGCACGAAGACGAGGCCCGAGCGCAGGCCGTTCGTGACCCACATCTTCTGGCCGTTGATCTCCCAGCCGCCGTCCACCTCCTTGGCGCTCGCCTTGATGCCCTGGACGTCGGAGCCAACCTCGGGCTCGCTCAAAGGAGAAGGCGCCCCGGATCTCGCCCGTCGCCATGTCGGGCAGGTACTTCTGCTTCTGCTCGTCGGTGCCGAACTTCATCAGGAGGTACGAGCCAATGAAGTGGGTGTTGACGACGCCGGAGATCGAGATCCAGCCGCGCGAGAGCTCCTCGACGATCATCGCGTAGGTCGTCAGGTCCAGCCCCATGCCCCCGTACTCCTCAGGGATGGTGACGCCGAACAGGCCGAGCTCCTTCATCTGCTCGACGATCGGCTCGGGGAACTTGTCCTCGTGGTCGTACTCCTCAGCGTGAGGGATGATCTCCTTGTCGGCGAACTGGCGCACCATCTCGGTGATCGCCTGCTGCTCGTCGGTCATCTCCTGGTACGACTCGGTAGCTACTGCCATGGCTCCTTCTCGTGGTAGGTGGGTGAGTCAGGATACTTCGCAATATGCGCCCACCGGATCTCGAAACCAGGCTTCTCCTCGAACTGTCGAGCCTTGCTCCAGACGGCACCGACCTGGGTGAAATGGCTGGAGCTGGCCGGCAAGCTGGCTGAGATCGTCCGGCCGTACGCCGCGCCGGACTTCGAGTGCCTGATGGCGCCGCTGCCACCGACACCGCCGGTCGCCTATCCCGGCATCGAGGGGATCGAGCAGGCGTGGGCCGACTTCGCGGAGAGCTTCAGGAGCATGCGGGCGGACCTGGAAGATGTAGTCGTCGCCGACGGCTCCCTGCTCATGATCGTGCGCCAGCACGCGGTGACCGCGCACGGCGGGGTCGAGATGTCCCAGCCGGGTGCGCTCTTGGTGACGGTGGATGCTGAGCACGTAACGAACGTGCAGTTCCACATCGACCCGGATGCGGCGCGCAGGGCCGGCGGCATCAGCGCCCCCGGCCCTGGGCCTGAATAGCTACTCGCCGGTGGGGGGCTTGATGCCGGCTTCCTCGAGTTGCGAGGCCGCCTCGCCCAGCTCCGACTGGACGTCGACCGCGGCTTCCTGGAACTCCAAAGCGGCTTCTTGGGCCGCCTCGGGATCATCGGACTCGACCGAGGAGGCGAGCGTCTCGATGTCGGAGAGGTAGCCCTCGAGCGCGCCGGTCAGCGTCTCGTGGCCCTCTTCCGCATCCTCGGGCGGCGTGATCGCGTTCAGGTCGTCCACCGCGGTCGCGGTCAGTTCCTGAAGGTCGGCAACGCCCGATCGGAGCTCGTCAGGCGTCGTCGCGCTCGAGAGCTCGGTGCCGAGTTCTACAGACTCCTCGCCGAAAGTGACGAGGACGCCCTCGATCTCAGTCGCATATTCCTCCGCCGAGAGGGGCTCGCCGCCGCCTCCGTCGTCGTCATCGCCGCCGCAGCCGGTGATCGCAAGCGCCGCGGTAGCCGCGACGAGCGCAGTCTTTTTTTTAAGGTCGAAGTGCATGTGCCTCCCTTGGACGTGATGGGTCCACGCCTTCCGGCGGCGTGCGCCGCGCAGGCTATCGGGCGGGCAGGCGACGACCCATTAGACGGGATCCCAGCGGAACGAGCGTGAGCCCGGGTCGGCGCCCTCGCGCTCGTAGAAGCGATGGGCGTCAAGGCGAGCATCGGCCGAGTCGAGCTCCAGGTGCGTCGCGCCTCGCTCGCGGGCCCAGCCGCGCATTCCTTCCAGAAGCGCCTTTCCGATCCCTTCTGAGCGGCGCTCGGGATCGACGGCGAAGTCCTCGACCCAGCAGCGATAGCCGAAGCGAACGGAGTGGATGTCGAGATAGCCGGTGATGAAGCCCACGATCGCTCCCGAGTCATCCGCCCCGACCAGCACCGCCGCGTCGTGGGAGTCCAATGCCTGGCCCAGAGCGACCGCTGCTCGGCGCTCCTCCCACGTGGCCGGAGTCGAGCCTGGCGGGGCAAAGAGCCACTGATAGGCGGCGATCAACGCCGGGATGTCGTCGTGCTCGGCGGCTCGTACCTCCATCGGCGCCAGGCTACACCTAGCCCTCCCGGCTAGTTTTCGGCCCATGAGAAACCCCCGCGACTTCATGAAGCCCCTTGCCATCGGCGCCCCCGACCCCGTGTCCGAGGTGCCGTTCCGCCCCTCGCGGATGATCCACTTCTTCGACGCCTCGAACGAGAAGATGGCGGCGAAGGTGCCCGACATGGCGAAGTCGGCCGACATTCTGCTCGGCAACCTCGAGGATGCGGTCTCCGTCGACAACAAGGAGGCCGCTCGCGAAGGGCTCGTGAAGGTCGCGAACGAGGTCGACTTCGGCGAGACCGCACTGTGGTCGCGCGTCAACGATCTCGCCAGCCCCTGGGTTCTCGACGACATCACGACTCTCGTCACCGAGATCGGCGACAAGCTCGACGTGATCATGGTCCCCAAGGTCGAGGGGGCCTGGGACATCCATTACGTCGACCGCCTGCTCGCCCAGCTGGAGGCGAAGGCCAAGGTCGAGCGGCCGATCATGATCCACGCGATCCTCGAGACCGCGCAGGGCGTCGTGAACCTCGAGGAGATCGCCACCGCCAGCCCGCGCATGCAGGGCATGAGCTTTGGCCCTGCCGACTTGGCCGCGTCGCGGCGCATGAAGACGACCCGCGTCGGCGGCGGCCATCCCGGCTACCTGGTCATCAACGACCCCGATCCGGACGATCCCGAGGCGCCGCGCGCGACCGCGCAGCAGGACCCGTGGCACTACTCGGTCGCCCGCATGGTCGACGCCTGCACCTCGGCCGGGATCCTGCCGTTCTACGGCCCGTACGGCGACATCAAGGACGTCAAGGGCTGCGAGGCGCAGTTCCGAGCCTGCTTCCTCCTCGGCTGCGTGGGCGCGTGGTCGCTCCACCCCGTCCAGATCGAGATCGCGAAGAAGGTCTTCTCGCCCGACCCCGAGGAGGTCAAGTTCGCCAAGAAGGTGATCGAGGCAATCCCCGACGGCCGCGGCGTCCACATGATCGACGGCAAGATGCAGGACGACGCCACCTGGAAGCAGTGCAAGGTGATGGTCGAACTGGCGGAGATGCTCGCCGAGAAGGACCCGGAGCTGAAAGAGGCCTACGAGCTTTAGCCAGATGGCGCATGATGTCGGTGTGACCACCGAGTCCCACGAGATCGTCAAGCGCCGGCGGATCTACGTCACCGGACATCGCAATCCGGACCTCGACTCGATCGCCTCGGCGATCGGATACGCCGAGCTGAAGGCCCGGCTCGACCCTGAGAACGAGTACGTGCCAATCCGCTTGGGCGAGGTGAACGCGCAGACGGCATGGGCGCTGGAGAGAAGCGGCGCCGACCAACCCGAGCTGATGAACCACGTGTTCCTGCGGGTGCGCGACGTCATGCAGCGAAAGCTTCCCGGTCGCGCGACACGACGAGCCGGTGCGCTCCGTCGGACTGACGATGGCCCGCGAAGACCTCGACATCGTCCCCATCGTGGACACCGACGGCAGGTTGATCGGGGTCATGACGGAGCGGGCCCTCGCCCACCGCTACATCCGCGAGTCGCGAAAGACCTCGACGCTCGTCGACGCTCCCACGACGGTCGCGAAGATCGTCGAAGTGCTCGACGGCGAGCTGATCGCTGGCGAGGACCGCGAGATCGAAGGGCGCGTCTGGGTCCACTCCATCGACCCGCAGCGCTCGCCGTCGAGCATCTCGCCCGGCGACGTGGTTGTGGTCGGCAATCGCGACGACGCTCAGCGCCAGGCGCTCGAGTTGGGCGCCGCTCTCCTCGTCGCCTCGAACGGCATGCGCCCCGAGCCGGAGATCCTGGAACTGGCCGCAAAGCACGAGCGCATCCGTCGTCGTGAGCCCTCTGGACAGCTACGTCTCAAGCCGCATGATCACTCTGGCCGCGCCCTGCCGAGCCCTCGCGGATACCGCGCCGCTCACCGTCGACCGCGACGACCTCGTCTCCGAGATCTCAGACGACATCAAGGACGTGCACTACAGGGCCGCCGTCGCCGTCGACCGCGGAAAGCCCGTGGGCCTGGTTACGCGATCGGACCTGGTCTCACCGCGCCAGCGGCGGGTGCTGCTGGTGGACCACGCGGAGGCCGCGCAGAGCGTCCCGGGCGTCGAAGAGGCCGAGATCGTCGAGATCCTCGACCATCATCACATCGGCTCAATCGAGACGCGCGTGCCGGTGAGGGCGACCTTCGACCCCATCGGCTCGACGGCCACGCTCGTGGTCGAGCGCTTTCGCCAGAACGGGATGGAGCCAAGCCAGCCCACCTCGTCGATGCTGTTGTCTGCGGTCCTCTCGGACACAGTTCTCCTCAGTTCTCCGACCGCAACCGACCGCGACCGGGTCGTCGTGAAGTACCTCGAGCAGGCGCTGGGAGTCAACGCAATGGAGCTCGGCCGGGAGATGTTCGAAGCCGGGTCCGACGTCACCGGGGTCAGCGCGGACGACATCGTTCGCCGGGACTCGAAGGAGTACCAAGTCGGGTCCGGAGACACGATCGCGATCGCGCAGATCGAGGTGGTCGGAAAGGTCGTGCTCGAGCGCTCTGCGGAGCTCGCGGAAGCCCTGGAACGAATGCGCGTATCGGGCGGTCACTGCCTCGCGGCTTTGATGGTCACGGACATCCTCAGCAAGGGCACCGATCTTCTCGTCACGGGCGACTCAAACCCCGTCGAGAGGGCCTTCGGAAAGCAGATCGATAACGGCTCGCTGGCGCTTCCGGCGGTCATGAGCCGCAAGAAGCAGGTTGCCCCAAAGCTCCTCGGCGCGTTCTCCGGCTGAGCCGAGGTCCGAGTGCCCGCGCGCTTCCGCCATCCGCTTCGCGTCCGATTCCACGAGTGCGATCCGCAGGGCATCGTCTTCAACGCGAACTTCCTCGCCTACGCAGACATCGCGATCACCGAGCTCTACCGCGAGGCGTTCGGCTCGTGGAGCAAGGTGATGGACGCCGGCGCGGTGGACATGGTCGTGGCCGAGGCGAACGTCCGCTTCTTCGCGCCGCTTCACTTCGACGAGGAGATCGACCTGGTGGCCACGGTCACGCAAATGGGGACCACCTCCATCACGACTGCCATCCAGGTCGAGCGCTCGGGTGAGAGCGTCGCCGAGGTGACGCTTCGCCACGTGGTCGTGGACGCCGCGACGCGCGCCAAGGCGCCCATCACCGACGAGCTGCGCGCCGGGCTCGAGCGCTACTCCGCTTGATCTGCCGACGTGGGCTGCTGAGTTCCCGGTATCCGGGAACAAAACGGACCACGTCCAGGAAACGGCTCAGCCCAGGCGCTGCTTGAGTGCGTCGAGCTGCGCTCGGACCGCGTCAGGGAGGCGGTCGCCGAACTTCGCCAGGTGCTCTTCCACCTGCGGGAGCTCGTCGCGCAGGCCCTCCTCGTCGACCGTCGTGAGCTCGTTCATCGCCTCGTCGGAGATGTCGAGGCCCTCGGTGTTGATCTCACCGGGAGCGGGCACGTTGCCGATCACAGACTCGACCGCTTCGGCTTCGCCGTCGCAGCGGCGAAAGACCCACTCCAAAACACGGCTGTTTTCGCCGAACCCGGGCCAGAGGAACTTGCCGTCCTCGTCCTTGCGGAACCAGTTGACGTAGAAGATCCGGGGCAGCTTGTCGGCGTCGCCCTCTTCGCCGATCTTCAGCCAGTGGGCCATGTAGTCGGCCATGTTGTATCCGCAGAACGGCAGCATCGCGAAGGGGTCGAAACGAAGCTGGCCGACCGTGCCGAACGCGGCAGCCGTCTGCTCGGAGGACATCGTCGCCCCCATGAAGACGCCGTGCTCCCAGTCGAACGCCTCGCGAACGAGCGGAACGCCCGTTGCACGCCTGCCGCCGAAGAGGAACGCGTCGATCGGCACGCCGGCGGGGTCCTCCCACTCGGACGCGATGGACGGAGCCTGGGCCGCAGGCACCGTGAAGCGCGCGTTGGGGTGGGCCGCCGGCGTCTCGGAATCGGGAGTCCAGTCCTCGCCGTGCCAGTCGATCGCGTGGTCCGGCGGCTCCTCGGTCATGCCCTCCCACCAGATGTCGCCATCGTCGGTGAGCGCGCAGTTGGTGAAGATCGTGTTCTTCTCGATCGCGTCCATCGCGTTCGGGTTCGTCTTGTAGCCCGTGCCGGGCGCGACGCCGAAGAACCCAGCCTCCGGGTTGATGGCGTAAAGACGCCCGTCGTCGCCGAACTTCATCCACGCGATGTCGTCGCCGACCGTCTCGACCTCCCAGCCCTCGAGGGTGGGGATCAGCATCGCCAGATTGGTCTTGCCGCACGCTGACGGGAACGCGCCCGTCACGTACTTGACTTTGCCCTCGGGCGAGGTCAGCTTCAGGATCAGCATGTGCTCGGCCATCCAGCCCTCGTCGCGGGCCATGGCCGACGCGATGCGAAGCGCCAGGCACTTCTTGCCGAGCAGGGCGTTACCGCCGTAGCCCGAGCCGTACGACCAGATCTCGCGTGATTGCGGGTAGTGGACGATGTACTTGACCTCGGCGTTCGTGGGCCACGGCGAGTCCTTCTCGCCCTCGGCCAGGGGCGCGCCGACCGAGTGGACACACGGGACGAACTCGCCAGTGGCGCCAAGAGCGTCGAGGGCCCCCTGGCCCATCCGGGTCATGATCCGCATGGAGACGACGACGTACGGCGAGTCGGTCAGCTGGACGCCGATGTGCGACTTGTCGGAGCCGAGCGGGCCCATCGAGAACGGGACGACGTACATCGTGCGTCCCTTCATCGAACCTTCGAAGAGCTGGTTCATCTCTGCCCGCATTTCCTCGGGCGGGCGCCAGTTGTTGTTCGGCCCGGCCTCTTCCTCGGTCTCCGCGCAGATAAAGGTGCGGTCCTCGACCCGGGCAACGTCGGAGGGGTCGGACCACGCGAGGTATGAGTTCGGTCGCTTCGCGTCGGAAAGCTTCTGGAATGTGCCGGCGTCAACGAGCTCCTGACAGAGCCGGTCGTACTCCTCGGCGGAGCCGTCACACCAATAGACCGATTCGGCTCCGGTCAGCGTTGCGATTTCTGAGACCCAGCCCTTGAGGGTCTCGTTCTCGGTCGCGTTGTGAGCGGGGGCAGCGGTTTCTGACACTTCGGGAGTCACTCCTTGTTCGGCCGGGGGCTGTGGCAAGCCCACTTGAGGATGGAACATTCTGCCCTACGGGCGTTTTCCAAGTGCCAGCTACCCGTCGAACCGGAGTGTGAAAACGACTAGGCAGGCGCAGGCGCCGGGATAGCGGCGCCGTTTCGGCGCGACATGTACTTCGCAAAAAGGCCGGCGGTGATGAACATGAACCCTGAGTACACGGCGGCGGGAATCGCGAGGTCGATGTCGATCGTGCCCGCGACGGCGATCGCGAGCGTCGAGTTGTGGATGCCCAGCTCCATGGCGATCGCCGTCGCCTGGCGGTCGCTCAGCCGGGAGACCTTCGCGATGCCGAAGCTGATCGACATCGCCAGCACATTCAACGTAAGGGTGGCGAGCGCCACGTCGGTGAAGTTGTCTGTCAGCACGTCGAACTCGCTGGCGACTGCGCCGATGACCACCAGGAGAAACGCAACGAACGCGACCTTCTTGAGCGTGTCCTTTCGCTCGGCGGTCGCCTCCGGGTAGCGCTCTCGGAGGTACATCCCGATTCCCAGGGGAATGATCGTGATGAAAAAGACACGGATGACGACGCCGACCATGGAGATGTCTCCGATGTCGGAGCCGGAGAAATGCTCGGCCGCGAGGCTCAGGTAGATCGGGACCGTCACGAGCGCCCCCAGGCTCGAGATCGCCGTCATCGTGACCGACAGCGCCGTGTCTCCCTTGGCGAGATGCGTCAGGAGGTTGGCGAGGGTGCCGCCGGGCGATGCGCCCAGGAGGACGAGCCCGATCGCAAGCGTCGGAGCGAGGTCGAAGAACTCGGCGACGAAGAAAGCCAGGAACGGAGCGATCAGGCACAGGTTCAAAAGACCGATCGCCACCCCGCGCGGGAACACGAAGATGCGCCGGAAATCGGCTCGCGTGAGCTCGAGCCCCAGGCTCACCATGATCACGGCGAGCGCGATGGGGAGCCCCACCTCTGCGAAAGCGGACGTGTCCTCCACGACCGGGCAGCCTAGACCCCGCGCCCGTCCAGAGGCGCGCCGCCCTACTCGTAGACCAGTTTGTAGACCTTTCCGGGCAGGGTGACTGCGTACGAGTGCCCATCCGCGTCCTGTGCGAATGAGGCGACGCGAAGAAGCTCGAGGCCGGTCTCGTCGGGCTCGCCCAAGCCGTCGCCGGATGGCTTCGCGGACTCGATCACGCCGCGGCAGTAGTCCACGAAGATGTAGCGACCGACGAGTGGCTCCAGCTCTGGGTCACTCACGATGTGGCCTCCCGTGATCGCGCAGTTGGGGTCGTCGGGATGGCCGGTGCGCTCATAGGTAAGGGCCGGTTCGACGAGCGGCTCGCCCTTGTCCTCCACCCCGGTCTCGGCCGTACCTTCGAGAATCGGCCAGCCGAAGTTGGGCGGCTCCTTCACCTCGGTGGATGCCAGGTCCACCTCTTCTTGCTGGAAGTCGCCGACGTCGCCGATCCAGATGTCCGTGCCGTCGATCGAGAATTGCCACGGATTGCGCAAGCCAAGGGCGATGAGCTCGGGCTCGGGCTTCTCGGCGTCGGGGTCGAGGCGGAAGAGCTTTCCCAACGGCGACTTGGGGTCCTGGGAGACGAGCGGCCGCGGCGCGACGGGCCCGCCCTCTCCGGTCGACAGGTAGAGGCGCCCGTCGTCGTCGAACTCCAGGTGCCCACCCCAATGCACCTCGTTTGGATGCTCAATCGCCAGGAGTTCCCTCCGCGACTTTTCGTCACCCGGGATGAATGCCTCAAGGTGCAGCCGCTTGTCCAGCCCCGAGTAGGTGACGAAGACCTCCTCGGTCTTTGGCGAGGCGGCAATCGAGAGAAGCGCGCCCTCGCCCTCGGTCGAGACCTCCCCCGAGATGTCCAGGACCGTCTCCGTGTCCTCATCCTCCTCTGGGTCGATGCGCTTGACGACCCCCGCGCGCTCGCCGACATAGAGCGTGCCGTCCGTGGCGCTGGTCAGCGCAAGCGGCTCCTCGAACTCGCCGATCTCCTCCAGCACAAGCTCCGGCTGGCCGGGCGCCTGCTCCTCTCCGGTTGGCTCGTCGGAGCCGTCACCGCCGCCGCAGCCCACCGCGATCAGACAGATAGAAACGATGAGAACGGCGCTCTGCGTGATCTGCCGTGCCTCCCTCACGCACCGCATCAAACCGCATACGGCGATTGGGCACCCCGTAGCCGGGTCTAGAACTCGATCGCCTCGGCGTAGACGAGACGCGCGTCCGGGCGATCCTGGTTCGAGAGCTGCGGCGTGAACTGCTCGTATTCACGGAAGACCACCCGACGGCGCCCACTGCCCCCCAGCGGCGCGGCACCCGTCCACGTGGTCACACCGGTGAATGCCGTCTCAGCGGTGAGCTCGACCGTGGTGGTGCCCGGTACCTGCATCCATCCGACCGCGTCATCTCCGCTCGGCGTTTCGGGCCGCCGCTGCTCCACCGTCACCTGGATCTCCGAGACGCCGGGAATATCTTCACCCCCGTCGCGGTAGGTGCGGCCGCTTACCGAGACGGAAACTGCGTCGCCTGACCTGGTCGCCGTCGCGACGCGGCTCGGGTAAAGCTGCATGAACTCGAGAGGGACGACCGGCGAGAGCTCCAGCCCGGGGACCGAATTCGCCTGGTAGCGGACGAGCGCGAGCTTCACGAACGGCGTGTATGCGGAACCGGGCTTGATGTCAATGTCGGCATACCAAAGCTTGCGCTCCATGTCGGGGAACACGTCGTGTGCGGCGACGGCTACTGGTAGGCCGGGAACCTCGGCCAGCTCCAGGGATCCCTCACTCGATGTCTTGTTCGTGAAATCGCTCGGGCGTACGAGCTGGTTGGTCGGCGCGCCCGCCCAGATGGGGTCCTGACCACGCTGCGTCACGTACGGGCCGAGCTCCACGGGTAGCGGCTTGTTGCGGTCGCCGGTGGCAGAAGGCCAGATGACGACGCCGAGCTTCTCGTCGTCGCCGGACGACCACCATGGCCGATCCAGATAGACCCTCATGCCAGTTGGCTCGTGCTTCGCCTTCTTCGAAGATGTAGAGCCCGTCTCCTCCCGCTTGAACGTGGGCACCGCGTAGAGGACCTTCGGAGCGTCCGGCCGTGCAGAACTGACCGCGCGCTTGCCGAAGGGCCCCGCCTCACGGGTAATCGAGCCCTTCACGTAGGTGATACGCACATCGGAGTCCATGCCGGAGTTCCCGATGCGGGTGATCTTCCCAGCCGGGTAATCCATCGAGTAATGCGTGTCGCGACGGAACTTCGTCTTGCCGTCGAGGCTCGTGACGGTTTCGGATTCGGGGACTACAGCCAGGCCGGCTCCGGTGGGCGCGGCAGGACCGGTGTACTTGGTGCCCAGGGTTTTTGTCGTGTTCAGAAAGTCGAATCCGACCTCCGCGCGCTCGATGAAGTGGTCCTTGAAGCGGCTAGTCGCAACGGTGTCGTAGTCGATCTCCGGTATGTGGCGGGTGTGCCCAAGCTCGTGCGGCTCCGCGATCTCCCATGAGGGCCCGAACGGACTGTCAACCGGGATCTGGCGCAGCTTTGAGCGGCGCGCAACCATCCGTCGCGGCTCCCACAGAGCGTCATCGTCGTCCGGATCGAGGAAGTCCTTCACCTCGGACCATTCAGCACTGATGTCGATTCGGTCAGTGCTCTTGTTGTCGACATCCATGAAGTCGACGAGGGTCACGTAGTTCTGGCTCGCAAGCCGTTCGACCTCGAACTCTTCAGAGAACGTCGCAGGCTGGTTCGGCTGGCGGATGGCGTGGATTAGCCGAACGGTTCGCTGAGGGGTCAGGGCCCAGTGCTGTCCGCTCAGGACGTCGGCCCTCAGCGCGTTTTTGTCAGCCTCGGAAAGTCCGGCCCATACGGCGAGCTTGTCCAGGTCCTCTTCGCGCAGGGTCGAACTGAGCTTGATTTCCGTCGCCTCGCCCTTGGCGAGGTGAATGCGCAGCTCGTCTCCCGACTGGTTCTGAGGCGCGGGTAGGCCCGGGTTCTCCTCGACGCGAAGGCGAACGGGCTTCACGTTGGGCCAACTCGCACCCGCTCGGTAGAGATCGGACTTGACGACTGCTCGGTCAGCGCCCGGCAAGCGGTCGAACGCGAGCGCGCGCGCCAGCGGATCGGTCAGGTAGGGAACAAGCGCTGTCCCTCCGCCCTCAACCTGAAAGACAGGCTGGGGCAGGTCGTAGTAGGGAGCGTTCCCGTTGTTCGGATCCTCCGCGGCGCCGGCGTGCTTAAACGAGCCGTCCGGGTTCCTCTCGTCCAGGGCTCCGTTTTCGCGCGCCGCTATCAGCGCGTAGGTGCCGGCACTCAAAGCCCCCGAGTTCGTGTCGAACATCCCGTGCTGCTCGGCCCGGAACTGGTCGATCTTCGGCGGGTAGACGTGGCGGTCGTTCGGTTCGGTGAGGCCTGGCGCCGTGTTGTAGTTCGATCGAATCACGATGACTTCGGGACCTTCGCCCTCAGTCACTGGCTTGCGGGGGACGACCAGAGGCGACGAGACGGGCTCGAAGCGCCGGTAGATTTCCGGGCCGAGCACGTGCGTTGTGCCGAGCGCGTTCGCCTGTTCACTTGTAATGACATTGCCGGCAAGGTCGACGGCGCGGGCGCGGATCAGGTACGCCCGCCCATAGCGCTGAGGAGGCAGTGAGCCCGGTTCGACCTCATAGCTGACGGCCAGTTGCAGGTCCTCCGCGCGCAGAGCTTCTGCTGGATCGTGACGCTCAAGCGTCTGCTCGTCGTCGCGAAGAGTGAGGCCTGGGCGCTGGGTCACCAGGCTCCACCCGTTGGCCCACCGCGCGACCGCTGCCGGGACGCGCATGATCTTGTCCGCTGGATCGAAGCTGGTCGATAGAGCGGTCGAGACCCACCCATCTTCAGGGAGCAGGGGCATGGTCACGTCCGTGCCCCTCGTGAAAACAGCCTCGCCCTTGCGCCGGCAAAGCGAATACCACGTGCTTGAGGCGACATCAAACACGTCAAAAACGTAACCCCGGGTCAGGTCCTCACGCTCGAGGTAGACCCTGCCCTTCTTGAAGTCCTCGTTCAAGCTGGTCTGGCGTGCGAGCGAGCGCTTCTGCGCCGCGGCGCGCTCCTTGCGGACGACCGAAACGCCTGATGTGCGCAAAGCGGGGGGCGATGGATCCCTGACGACCGCTGCATCGGAGATGGATGCCTGTTTGCGCCGCTCGAGCTCGGCTACGAATGCCACGGTCTTGAAGGCGGCTCCGTCCGTGTCGAGCTGTACCAGGTCGTACTCGGGAACGCCCGTGCCCGCCAACGTGTCGCCCAAGCGTAAAAGGCCGCCGGCTACCTCAGGTCGGTCCTTGATCGGTTTGGCTTCGAACCCTCCGAAGAGCTTGCCGAGCCCGACCCTCACATCGGTTTTCTTGTTGGCGGAGCCAGGCAGGTCTTTTGTCGGGAAGACCTCGAGGGTGAAGTTCTGGTTGAACTTCGACGAGGTGAGATCACTGGGCAGGGTGATCTGTAGATCAACGACGAGACCCAGTTTGCGGAGGAGCTGCGGATGGTTACCGAGCGAGCCAAGTCCCGCGTGAAAGTCGAGGACCGGCGCGGTCGGCCGTGTGGGGGGCCGAGTTATCCCCCGCGGAGCCATCACCTCCGCGGCGCGAAGGCTTCGGCCCTCGCGCCGCGCCTGCCCGACGGCAGCCAGCGACGGCGAGTTGTAAAAGAGGGTCTGCGCCAGCAGTGCGCCCGGCTTCGCGTCCTCCTTGAACGGAACAAATCCGCGCTTCTCGAGGGAGCCGGCGATCTTGTTGAACCGGTTGTCGATTTCGAGGCCGCCGGTGCTCTCCGAGAAGAGCTCGACATCTGCATAGACAGTGCTTACGGCGTCGATCGGGGGATTGACCTTGTCGCGGGCGAGCGAGAGGAACTTGCCGAGAAGGAGGTCCTGTACCTGCGTAGCTGCAACGTCGGCGATCTCCGGATCTTTCAGCTTTGGGCCCTTGAACGGAAGGACCTTTGTCGTTCCCGGAAACAGCTTCTGCCAAAGGGCGCTATCGGGCGCCAAGCGCGGTTCGGTTGCGGCAGTGACGCTTGCAGCCATCCACACTTCCTGGCTCGGTGAAGACGTGTCCTGGAACCGCACCTTCCACTCGATGCTGGCGAGGGTTGCGGGCCAGTCGACCCAATCGCTCCAATCGGAGAGCACCGACTCGACGCTGCTCCCCAGGCGCGGAGAGATCGCTACTGAGAGTTTCCGGATCCCGGCCGGGTCCAGGCCATTCGGCAAAGGAGTGAAGAAGACTTGCTGAGCCATGTTCTAGAAGGCCTCCTGCGCAAACGCGCCGACGTACGTGTTCCAATCGTTCGACCCCGACGAGGGTGTGTCGGGAACGATTGGGGGAAAGATCTGCTCGAACGAGATTGGATCCGCGTCCAGCTCGCTGCCGCCGCTCCCACCGCGCTCCGCGCGAGCGTTGAGCGCGGAACCCGACGCCTTGCCGCCCCCAAAGCGCTTCTCGCATTCGATCTCGACCGATTCCGAGAAGACCGCGACGTCGACCTCGATGGTGAGGACGGCGCGCCCCCATGCTTCCTCGGTCGCTGAGTCGTAGGTGAGCGACAGGTTGAACTCGAGCGAGACGTTGATGAGCCCGAGCACGTCCAGCTCCCCGTTCAGGCGGACGAAGCCCGTCAACAGGGCCGCGATGTCGGGCTCCCCTTGCTGGCCCTTCAATGGGTTCGGCCCGACCGAGATGGTCGTTCCGGCCATGATCTGGACGCTTCCCGACGCGACGCCAAGATCGATCGAAGCCGCGGCTCCGAACTCGAGCGAGACCGTAAGCCGCTCGATCCCGTCGTTCGCGTTCGCTTCGACCAGCGCATAGCCGCCGCCGCCGAAAATCGTGTAGGTGAGTAGGAACGGATCCTCTTCGGAGCAGAATCCGAAGGCGACCCGAACAGGCTTACCGTCGAATGGGACGCTAGCCGAGGCATTGAGGGCGATGTTGGCGAGCGTGAAGATGCCGGCCGTGATCGTCGGAACCTCCAGGCTGTAGGCGGCGTTCACGCCGCTCGGTCCGACGTCGATCGTGAGGCCGTTCCCCGAGTAGCTCATGAGGTCGCGCAGCTCGTTCACGAACTCCAGAGCGCCCGCGAAGCCGACATCGCGGATGTCGATGTCGATTTTTGGCTTCTGACCGTTCCGCGTTTCGAAAATGAAGCGGTTGAAATAGATGAGGAGGAATCCGCCCTCGCCGAAGATCTGAATCGTGAAGTTCGTGAGCTCGCCAGTCACCTCCACCTGCGGCTCGCCGATGGGGTCCGACAGGTCCTGCTGAATCGGGACGACGGTCAGGCTGTGCAAACGCATGAAGGCGTTCTCGCCGTCGTTGTTCGGAATGAAGATCTTCGACTTGTTCGCCTGGAGGTCGGGCTCCCAGAGGAGCTCCGTGCGGATCTCCTTCGGAATCCGGTTCTCGAGTTCCTTGGCCGCGCCCTCGATCTGGTCGATGCCGTCGTAGACCGTCTCTGTCAACTGCTGAGGGACCTTCGTGATGTCGGGTACGTCGGGGAGCGGGAAGCCAATGGCCTCCTCTAGGACGTCCTTGAAGTCGATGCCCAGGAATTTCGCGCCGGCGAGGAAGTCCGCCGGCTTGAACTCAGAGAGATCGGGCAGCTCCCCCTTCAGAAGCTTGCCACCGATCGTGCCGACTGAGCGGGAGAGGCCGACGACGTCCATATTCGGCACACCGATTGCTCCACACGCGTCGGCTGCTGCGTCCTTTGCGTAGTCGAGTGCCTCTGCTTCTGCGAGCTTCAAGTAAGCCTGCGCCTGGTTCTTGGCTTCGTCAAAGCCGTCCTTGACGTACTGCTTTGCCGGTTCGACGAGAACGGTGCCTGCGATTTCTTCCGCACCGCCTCGATACTCCTCTCCGCTCTCGCGCGCACGGCGGCGGCGGGCTGCTTCGCCTGCGGCCGCTACCTGCGCCAACGCCGGTACGCGGATCGCGGCCGAGCGCATGGCGGGATAGAACTTCGGACTCGAAACCCCGAACACCTCTCCACCGAACTCCATGCTCGAAGTCTCGAAGGCCGTATCGCGCGATTTGCCCTCGCTCGGAGGCGCGTAGGCGATCGATTGCCCTCCCATCAAGGGCGTCCGGCGCTGTGCGTCGGCCGCGGTGTGCGCGCTGCGGATCTTCTTCAGATTCGACGGTGCCTCGGCAATCTTCTTGTCGACGAAGATCAGGGGCGTGCTGAACCTGGAAAGTACCCCTTCCGCGTCTGTGCCGATCAGGTCGAAGACGAAGTCCTCCCCACCGACCACCGGCCAGAAGGCTCCCTCCCCGAACAGGCCGCTTCCATTCGAGACCCCGGCCTTGCCACCGAACCCGTCGAGATTCGGCGTGCGATCCGTGAGAATCTCAACCCTGTCGAATGGGAACTTCCGGTTGTCGTATTCGCGCTCTCGCTCCGTGACCACGACGAAGACCCGCTTCCGCAGGTAGGCGACGCTCCGACCGGACTGAAGGCCAGACCGCATCGGCTCGAACTTCCGCTCGGTGATCTTGATAAGCACCGCCTGATGCCCGAAAGGCCACAAAAACCCCCGGTCGACAACTTTGACGAAGTGTTCGCGGCCCATCGTGCTGCGGTGTGAGAAGTGGGCTTTGCTGAAGCCTTGGACTGCCGGGAAGTCGGCCCTCATGTCGGTCCAAGCGCCCTGCGAGGACAACATGAAGTGCTTGGCACGGATCGGCCGCGGGCTGTAGCTGCCTAGGCCGAAGTCGGAAGTGAGACTCACGATCTCGGAGCGATCCTTGTCCGTTATGGACGCCTTATCGACATCGTTGAACTTGCCGAAGGGGAAGCCGCCGTCCCGCTGGGGCGGAGTCGGCTGCCAGCTCTCCGAGTAGATGGCCCGCAGGCTGTTCAAGCCTTCGCGGTTCTCTACAACTTCGAACTGAGCACCCAGCGGGCCTGGAACCAAAGTCTTGCCTGCGAGCCGGGTGTGCCACAACTCGGTGCGTCCCGCCTCCGAGGTCACGGGAGCGGTGCTGTGAACCCACGCCGAAAGAGGGCCGGGAGAGAGCGTCAGGCCTGCCGGAACTTCGATGCCGGTAACGGTGTCGTCAGGCGGGCTCTGCTGCGGGCGAGGTGATCCAGGGCTGCCCGTCGCGTTCGGCGCAAGGCTTGGAGTCAGTCGCTCGCTCCACTCGAGCAGCGCCTCGTCGGTGAACGGAATCGACGAGACGGATGAGGGGACCTTGAACGCCACCCGACTCGCGCCTGCGAGATAGGAGCGCACCGGAGGGTTGTCCGTCGGCTCGGAGTCCTTCGGCTTGTCCGCCTCGATGAACGTCTCCTCCAGGACCATCTGGCCACCGAAGACGACGACCACGAAGGCATCCCCCGATGCGATTCGCTCGAGCCTCGGCGGGCTACCCGAGATCTTCAGGTTGTAGAGCTGGAGATCGAAGGCGAGTTGGTCCGCCGGCCGGAGCATTCGCAGCGTCAGCGAGGGTGGTGTGCCACCCCTGAGGAACGTTCGCTCGAACCAGGACGCCTGGCGCTCAAAGGATGCGATTGCGCCGGCGGCAGTCAGCAGACCCCCGGCGACCAGCAGCTCACGCCGCCGAATCCGCCCCTCTCCGGCGGTCTGAGCCTCCTCAGGCGGACCTGCGGGTGCTTGCGAGGGTGGGACCACGACGCTGCCCTTAGGTGCCGGCGACGAGGTATGCCTGCAAGGTGCCCGAGTGCGTCACGCCGCCACCGCTCTCGATTACGCCGACCCTGAGCTCGAGGAAGTCGCCGGCGTTCAGCTGAAGCAATCCGCTCGCGTGCTGGATGGGCGAGTCAGCCGTCGACCCGTCCACGGGCGGGTTGTACTGCTCCCTGATCTCGAGGCCGGGCAAGAAGGCTGCCGCGCCGTTTCTGGTCACGCCCCCCCGGATCGTGTAGACGCCGGGCGAGTTCGTCTTCGCGGAGATGTCGACTTGATAGAGACCGGTTACCGGTGCGATCACACGCGTTGGCGTTGCCGGCGCGAACATGTTCAAGAAGTCGAAGACCTCGGTGAAGGTCAGTGGGAGCGGCGTGCCGGATCCGAAGCCGGTGCCACCAGTGAGCGTTCCCGTGACGCTGACGGCGGGAGGCGTTGCGAACTCCGAAACGCCGACGGAGTCAGGCGCCAGGTCGCTCGCACCAAGCGAATCGGTGGCGACCTGGGCTGAGCCGACCGAGTTGGCCGCCAGGTCCGAGACGCCGATCGTTGCGTCGGCGATTTTCTGGGAGGTGACCGCGCCGTCGGCAAGCTTGGCGGTCGTTACAGCACCATCGTCGATCCCGCTGCCGCCGCCGCCGGTAACCGGCTCACACGCGACCGTTCCGTCTGCGTTCACGCTGCGAACGGCCTGAGCAGCCGGGCAGCTTCCGCTCACCCGTTGCTGCAACTGACTCGAGTTGAGCCCGTCCAGGAGATCCGCGTTGACGTCATCCGACCCGGAGGCCGCGTTCGCGATGTCGGCCGCCGTGAGCGCTCCGTTGGCCACCTTCGCGCCGGTCACCGCGTCGTTTCCGAGCTTCGGGGTCGTCACCGCGAGGTCAGCCAACTTGGGTGTGGTGACGCTCCCGTCGGCCAGCTTCGCCGTGATGACCGCCAGGTCGGCCAGCTTCGCCGAGGTGATCGACCCGTCTGCGACCAGCCCTTGGCCGATGTTCTCCGCCAGATCCACCGCCTGAATCGACGCGTTCTGTATGTCGGTGCCGGTCAGGCTCTGATTCTCGACATCGAAGGTCGTGACGGTGTCCGATGCGATCTTGCTTCCGGTCACCGCGCCGTCGACGATGTGCTGCGTGTCGACGGTCGCTTCGTCCAGCAGCTTCTCGAGCACCGATGGCGCGAAAAGGCTCTCGTCGAGCGAGCCAAAGGCGAGATCCTCTGAGAAAATCGAGCGATCCTTGACCGAGACCGAGGTGACGGCGTTCTTCGCCAGTTCGCTCGCGCCCACGGCACCCGGCTTGATCTGCGCCTCACCGATCGAGTTCTTCGGTGGGCCGCTGCTCGCGATCGCCGTCCCTCCGAGCACGGCGAAAAGGGCTGCGAAGCCCAAGGCGTTCCTACGAATCAAATTCCCGATGCGCGTCGACAGCGCCATGACCACCCCGTCTTCCAATCTCTGCTCGTGTCGTCCCTAACCGGCGCGAGCGGCTTACCCGTCAGTATGTGCTTGCAGGCTAAGCGCGATTACGCCGTCTGTCATCAGGGAGGCACCCTGAGGTTCTCCCTGAGATTGGTCGGCCGAACCGGTGGCAGGCTCCTGAACGGCGCTCAGATACTCTCCCCGACCGCCAATGCGCTTCTACGAATACGAATCGCGCCGAATCGTCGAACGGGCCGGCATTCCGGTCACCGACTACGGCTTTTGCACCACCGCCGACGAGGCCCGGACGGCCGCGGAGCGGATCGGCGGCGAGACCGTGGTCAAGTCGCAAGTGCTGACCGGTGGGCGGATGAAGGCGGGCGGCGTCAAGTTCGCCACCACGCCGGACGAGGCCGCAGAGCACGCAGAGGCGATCTTGGAGCTCGAGATCGGCGGCCACATGCCGGTCGGAGTCCTAGTCGATCCGAAGGCTGACGTCGCGCAGGAGTACTACGCAGCTTGCCTTTGGGACGGCCGCGCCAAGCGCCCGATGATGCTCTTCTCCGACATGGGCGGCATCGACATTGAGCAGGTCGCCGAGGAGCATCCCGACCACGTGGGCCGCGGGCACCTCTCGAACCTCCACCCCATCTTCGACTTTCAGGCAAAAGAGACAGTCGCGCGCTGCGGGATGACGGGCAAAGAGCTGACTCGCGCGACGATGATCCTCGCGCGCCTCGCCCAGCTCCAGCACGACTTCGACATGACGCTCGCCGAGATCAATCCTGTCGCGCGCCTCCAAGACGGTTCCTTCGTCGCCCTCGACGCACACATGGAGATGGAGGACGAGGCGGTCGGCCGTCACAAGAAGATGCTCGAGGAGATCGGCGTGGACCTCTCCGAGCCGCGCGAGATGTATGAGCCCTCCGCCTTCGAGCGGAACGTGAAGGCCATCGACGCCGCTGATCACCGCGGCGTGATCCAAGGCAAGGACCACGGCTTCGTGGGCAACCTCGGCTTGGTGATCGGCGCCGGCGGCGGCTCCCTGACGCTCACTGACGCGGTGCGCTCGCAGGGCGGCAAGCCCGCCAACTACGCCGAGATCGGCGGCAACCCGTCAGTCGCCAAGGCAAAGGGCTTGGCCATGGAGGTCTTGAAAAAGGACGGCGTCGAGAAGATCGCGGTGATGATGTCCATCGTCTCCAACACCCGCGTGGACATCGTCGCCCGCGGCGTGATCAAGGCCTGCCTCGAACTGGGCAAGGATCCCGCCGAGACGATCGCCGTCTTCCGCATCCCCGGTGCGTGGGAAGAAGAAGGCTCGAAGATCCTCTCCAAGTACGGGATCGAGTTCCGCGACCGCGACACCTCGATGTGGGAAGCGGCCGGAGAAGCCGTCGCGAAGATCCAGGATCGTGCCTCATGAGCATCCTCCTCACCGAGGACTTCACCTTCATCGTTCAGGGCATCACCGGCCGCGAGGCCGTGAACCTGACCCGCGAGTGCATCGACTACGGCTCCAAAGTGGTCGGCGGAGTCACGCCGGGGCGCAAGGGTCGCGAGGTCCACGGTGTGCCGGTGTGGGACACGGTCGAGCAGGCGGTCGAACACCACGGCGCGCCGATCGACGGCGCGGTCGTAACCGTCCCGCCCGCGTTCACAAAGGACGCCGTGGTTGAGGCCATCGAGAATGACGTAAAGCTGATCGTGATTGTCACCGAGCGCATCCCCCGTCGCGATGTAGCCCAGATGGTCGAGCTCGCAAACGAGCGCGGCGCCCGGATCATCGGCCCCAACTGCCTCGGCCTGATCGTTCCCGGCGTCTGCAAGATGGGCGGGATCGGCGGCCCCGCAAAGGACGCGGCAAAGGCGTACGAACGCGGCGCCGTCGGCGTAATGTCCCGCTCCGGCGGCATGACCACGGAGATTTCCTCCTCGCTGACCGCCGCCGGCCTCGGCGTTTCTACGGCGGTCTCGATCGGCGGCGACGCGATCATCGGCTCGACCTACGCGGAGCTGATGCCCTACTTCGAGGAAGACCCGGAGACCGAGGCGATCGTCATCTACACCGAGCCGGGTGGCCGCATGGAGGCCGAACTGGTCGACTGGCGATCCGAGAACGGGTCCAAGCTTCCGATCATCGCCTTCATGGCGGGCAAGTTCATGGACGACGAGGAGATGCAGGGCATGAGCTTCGGCCACGCCGGCACGATCGTCGAGGGCGCCGAGGACTCGGCGACCGAGAAGATCGCGCGCCTGGAGGCCTCCGGCGTCCCCGTGGTCGAGCGCATCGATGAGATCCCGGCCCGCGTCAAGGAGGCGATCGGCAAGTGAGCGACGCCGTGCATGAAATCTTCATCAAGGTCGAGGTCGCTGACGAGCACGCGGGCGACGTTGAACTCGCGCAAAAGCTCGATGACGCCTGCCCCGTGGACATTTTTGCCGCGACGGAGACCGGCGTCAAGGTCGTGACCGAAAACGAGGACGAATGCGTCCTCTGCGGACTTTGCCTCGACGCCTCACCGCCCGGCGCCGTGACCGTCACCAAGCTGTACGACGGCACGACGCTCGAGCGCGCTTGACAAACGCCGAGGGTCACTCAACCGATTGAACCTCGATCGCAGCGATCGTCGGCCGATCTACTCGAACCTCCGGGCCCCCGGAGCACTCGAGGAAGATGTTGTTCACTCCTGAGTTCACGGTTCCCCATCCGAGCAATGCCAGGGACTGGTACTCGCTGATCCCCGGATCGCCGAAGGCATGGGTGGGCTCCCTGACGATCGTTATCTGGCGAGCAATCACTGAGTCGTTCGCCCGCAGGGTGCATGTGAGCCACTCTTTGTCGTCACCATTGGAACCAAGCGACCCGTAAAGCGTCGCCATCACCAGGTAGGTGCCGTTCGGAACGCCCTTTGCCAGAACACCAGTGTTGCTCGTCCCGCTGGGCACGGGAACCTGGTCGAACCGGCGGTTGCCGAAAGCCTTCGCGCTGGCGCCAAGGGTCGACTCGTCGATGTCCGCCCCCAGCAGCGAGTCGTTCAAGACGCTGCCGGTCTGGACGGCGTTGTTGTCGATCTCGAGATAGCCGACCGAGTTGGTGGCGAGCTTGGTCGATCCGTCGCTGCCGGTCCCATCTGCCGGAACGGCATTGGCGGCCAGAGCTGCTGAGCCAATTGAGAGGTCGCCCAGGTCGGCGGCGCCGATCGTCGCGTCCTTGATCTCGGAAGCGCCAACCGCGCCCGAAGCGATCTTGGTGGACCCGTCGCCAGTGATCGTTCCGTCCGCCGGGATGGCGTTGTTGGTCAGCGAAGGCGCGCCGACGCTGGTTGCGCCGAGGTCGAGCCCGCTCAAGGAGCCGTTTTGGATCTCCGCTCCGGTCAAGGAGCCGTCGGCGACCTCTGCGGCGCCGACCTTGCCACTGGCGATCTCCGGGTTCGGATAAGTGCCGCTCAGGTCTCCCCCGGCGGCACCGGTCGGGGAGCCCCCGCCGCCACCGGTTCCGACGTCGTCGGTCTCGCAGCTGACCACGCCGTCCTCATCGATCGCGCGGATGGACTGCCCCTCGGGGCAACTCGAGTCGACCCTCGCCTGGAGCACCGCAGCGTCGAGCGTGGTCTCATCGACGTCCTCGCCCTTGACTTGGCCGTTCTTTATGTGGTTTGAGCGAACCGCGTTGTCCTTAATGTCGTCGGAGCCGACCTGACCGGCAGCGTAGGCGCTCCCCCCGAGTGCGACATAAAGGGCGAGAATGCCCATGATGTTTTGGCGAATAAAGGCCCGGACGGATGCTGAGGCAGTCATTTGATCCTTTGCGGTTGTTGTTTCTAACGAGGGATCGCGTCGGCATAGACGACGCGTCCGTCGGGTCGAAGCCCGACGCTGGACGACTAGGTGCGTCCGGTGACTGTGATGCCCCCGAGGGCATCTGTCATCGGGGAGACACCCTGATGTTCTCCCTGAACCTGGGTAACGGCCCCAATCTCAGGGAGAAAGCCGGGGTATCTCCCTGATGACGAACGACTCGCGGAGACCTATCGTGGGGATCATGAGCGTCATCGACGAGTTGGCACAAGAGGTCTGCAGGGCGATCGACTCCGATGGCGTCGAAGGAGCATTGGGTTTCTTCGCGCCCGAGGTGGTTCTTGACGATCTCCCCGCCGCGCCCAAACCGAGGCTCCCAGGACACGACTCTCTTCGACGGCACTTCGCTCGCTTTACCGACAACTTCGATGACTTTCACCTGCGCGTGGAAGAGGTTCACTCTCTCGGAAGCAAGGTGATGCTTGCTCTTCGCATCGGTGGACAGGGCGTAAGTGGCGCGACCGCATGGGGCACGGTTCACCACGTCTACACAGTCCGCGGGCGCGAGATCGTGCGGGTCGAGATTTTTCGGGAGCGCGCGGCGGCCGCCAGAGCCGCCGGCCTGACCTAGTCCTCTTCCAGTTCGAGCCTGGATGCGAGCGCGAACCGAGAGGAGATGTCGAGCTTTCGAAAGATCGAGCCCATGTGGGTTTCAACCGTCTTTCTGGTGACGAAGAGCGCCTGCGCGATCTCCGGATTTGAGTTGCCCGCGGCAGCCAGTTCCGCTACACGGCGTTCCGCGGGGGTGAGCGCGGCCGCCCCCGAAATTGCTACCCGCCTGGGTCGTGCGCCTGCGGCAACGAGCTCCTCGGACGCATCGGCGACCAGTCCATCCGCGCAGCACGCTGCCGCGAGCTCGAGGCCGGATGCAAGATCGACACGCGCCCCCTCGCCGTCGCCCGCCTCACGTTTAGCCTTGCCGAGGGCGATCTTCGCCTTGGCGGTGTCGAACGGCATCTCGAGACCCTCGAGAACCGTCACCGACTCCTCGAGCTCCTCAATCGGCGTATCGTCTGCCACCCGGGCATGCGCAAGCAATGCCCGGGAGAGCGTTCTGCGGGAGCCCTGTGCGCGAGCGTGCTCGATCGCCTCCTCAAGCATGCTCCGAGCCTCCTCCCGCCTTCCCTTTGACGCGACCGCGGCTGCGGCCAGCGGCCGCCACTGAACCCAGGCTTCGGGCCTGAACCCGAACCCCGCTTCCCAGCTCGCAAGGTCGCCGGCGATCCTCTCGACCTCTAGAAAGTCCCCCCGGGCCAAAGCCAGCTCGCCGCGCGCCTGCATGAACGGTTGAGCGACGAATACCCCACTCTCCATCGCAGCGGGATCGAAGGCCTGGTCGAACTCCGCCGCCTGCTCAAGGCGGCCGCGAGCCAATGCTCCGGTGATGCCAGCAGCTGCGCCGAGCGGTCTCGCCTGGTTGTGCGGGGGAGAAAACTCAATCGCCATTCGGGCGTCGGCCTCCGCGCCAAGTAGGTCTCCGCTTCCCACACGCGCCAGCGCTCGAAAGGCGGAGGCGATAGCGATCGCAACAGAAGAGCCTCGCCCCTGGCCCATCTGGAGCATTTCGGCGGCCAGAACCTCGGCATCGCGATACCGATCCTGCGCCATCCTTATCAGCAAAGCGAGATATGGAGCAGGGGCCTCAAGTCCCGCGATACCCACAAGTCCGTTCCGCAGAGCGTCTTCCGCAAGGGTCGAAGCGAGAGCCACCTTCCCCTCGGCGAACGCCCGCTCCAACGCCGCATGCGCAAGCAGCACGGGTGGACCCCCGGGCTCAGCAAGGCGGGCTGCCTGTGCGGCCGCCTCTCGCGTCAGGCGCCTGGTTTCGATGGTATGACAGGCCCCGACCAGAAGAATCCCGTGGAGGCGTTGTGTGATCAGCGACTCTTGCCCCCCGAATTCTTCCAGTGCCGCCCTGGCAACTTCCACCATCTCCCCGCCTCGTTTGTTGACTGCTAACGCCATCGCTAGCTCACAGGCGGCCAATCCGCGGAGCTCGGCCAACGGGGCGTTCATCCAAACCTCGCGCAGGCGATCTATGGCCTCCGGCCTGCCCGCCGTGAGATCCAGCCTTCCCTGTTCCAATCTGATCGAGTACTCGAGTGCCGGCTCAAGGCTCCCCTCTTCCAGGGCACGGCGCAAGAAGACGCGGGCCAGATCCGGCTCGCCTCTTCCGAGCGTCTGCCGGGCGGCATCGAGCAGGGACTCGGAGATCCACGACTCTTCCCCCGGAGAGACAAGTACGAGGTGCGCTGCCGCGCCGTCTACGGAACCGCGGCGGAGCGCGAGCCGAGCGGCTCTCAAATGCGCGGAAGACAGGTCCTCCAAGGGAATTGACCGCGCCACAACCGCGCGGATGACGGGGTGTGCGAACCGGGCGGGCTGGACCTGATCGAGAATCGAGGCCTCTTCGAGCAGGCACGACGACTCGCCGACCGCTCTCACGTCCAGCCCCGTCAGGGTCGAGAGATCCGCCGGTTCGGCATTGTCGCCCAGCACGGTGATCGCGCGCGCTACGTCAAGAGCGTGCTGACCACACTCGGCTACCCGCGCAAGGACGACTTTGCCGATCCGGTGCGGTTGCAGAGATCGCAGATCTTCGTCGCCGCCCTCCTCGGGCATATGAGCAGGCAGCGCCATCAGGAGCTGAGAGAGATAGAAGGGATTTCCCCCGCTCGTCTTGGCGCACGCCAGGCAGAGGTCATCGGTGACGTGCTCGCCAATTTCCGCGCGAACTGCAGTGGCTACGGCGCCCGAACTGAGCGGAAGGGGCATGACGCGCACCAGGTCGGGGCCGGAGGAGAGCTCACGGGGTATCTCCTCTGGGGTCCCCGGCTCTCCAGGCCGGCTCGTGACCAAGAGAAAGACTCGCAAACCATCCAGACGGGCCGCCAGGAATGAGACGAACCGGCGCGAGGCCGGATCGCCCCATTGGAGGTCGTCGAAGGCCAGAAGGAGCGGGCTTTCATCCGCGAGATTTGCTGTCAGCCAATAAAGAGCGTGGAGCCTGCCAAAGCCCGGATCCGGGGGCAGGTCGTCATGGGCAGAAGGGTCGAAGACGGCTTCGGCCCCCGCGGCAGCGCCAGTGAGGTATGCCGCTCGTTCGTCGGGAGCCAGGGCAGCCAATAGAGGTTCGAAGATCTGCCTGACCAAGCCGAGCGGGTACTCGCGATCCAGCTCCGTTGCTCGCGCGACCCGGACCGTGAAACCTGACACCAGCGCCTTTTCACATGCTGCCTGCATAAGTCGTGTTTTTCCGATTCCAGCCGGTCCTTCGATGAGCGCGACGCGGCCGATGCCGCTATCAGCATCGTTCAGGCCCGCGGTCAACTGCTCCAGTTGGCGATCCCTCTCAAGGAGGAGGGGAGCCTGGCCCTCGCTCGGTCCAAGTCGTGTGTCATCCACGCCCCGCTCGATCGAAGCGACCCCGCCATCTTCGACATATTCGCTCGAATGATCCTCAACCACCCCGCTCCGCCTTCCCCTTGACCCACCTAATCCGCCCGGGACCCTAATCGTTCGCAGAAGCAGGTGCAACGGAGACCCGTCCCACACGCAATCCGACTGCCACGGCTTCTAGCTCCGAAGTGGGCGCGCCTACCCTTCCTCCGTGAACTTCATCTCGGACGTCCTCGAGCAGTTCCCGTCGGCACGGCCGGCGCTGCTCGCGATCGACGCAAGTGGTGAGCGGCGGGTGTGGCACTTCGGCGAGCTGATCGCGATGAGCGCCGGCGTATCGGGCGCACTTGCGGCGCGCGGCGTCGAACGCGGTGACGTCGTCATGACGCTCGCGGGGAACCGGGTCGAGTGGGTGCTGACGATGCTGGCGGCGTGGCGGATGGGAGCGGTCGCGCTGCCGATGTCGACCCAACTTCGCCCCGGAGACTTGGAGCATAGGGTCGCCGTGGCGAACCCCAAGCTCTGTGTCGGCGAGGAGGACCTCCTGGGCTCCATGCCGGGTGGAGTCGAGTGCATGACGATGGCGGAGATGGAGGCGGTTCTCGACGAGGACCGCCCACAAGAGACACCCGCCTCGATCGCCGACCTCTCCCCGACCGACCCGGCGCTGATCGTCTTCACGTCTGGCACGACCGGCGAGCCCCGCGCGGCACTCCACACCGCCTCCTACCTGCCGGCGCAGCGCGGACAGGCCGAGAACTGGGTCGGCTCTGGCAAGAACGACCTGGTCTGGGTGACCACCGCTACCGGCTGGTCGAAGTCTGCGCGCAACGTCTTCGTCGCCCCCTGGCTGACTGGTGCCGCCGCGCTCATCTGCGACGCGCGGTTCGACCCGGTCGAGCGCCTGGCGCTCTGCGAGCGCGAAGGCGTGACGGTCCTTTGCCAGGCCCCAACCGAGTACCGCATGCTTGCGGCGCGCGAAGAGCTCGGCCCGATGCCGTCGCTTCGCCGCGCGATCTCTGCCGGCGAACCGCTCGGCTCCGACATGCTGGAGGCGTACCGCGACGCCTGGGGGTTGGAGATCGCGGACGGTTACGGCCAGACCGAGACGGGCCACATCTGCGGCAACCACCTGGGGTTACAGGTCAAGCCGGGCTCGATGGGCCAGCCGCTTCCCGGCGTCGACGTTCGCATCGCCGAGGGCGAGCTTCAGGTACGCGCCGCAACCTGCCCCACGTTCTTCGCGGGATACGTCGGCGACGAGGATGGCCCCCACCTGGTCGATGGCGAGTGGTGGGCAACGGGAGACCTCGTCTCAGAAGACGAGGACGGATATTTCTTCCACGAGGGCCGTGGGGACGACATGATCACGTCGTCCGGCTACCGCATCGGCCCGGGGGAGGTCGAGTCGGCGCTGCTCTCGCATCCAGCCGTCGCGGAGGCAGCCGCCGTCCCGCATCCCGATCCGGAGCGCGGCTCAGTGGTGCGGGCCGTCGTGGTCCTGCGCGATGGCACCGGCGATGACGCGCTGGCGGCGGAGCTCCGCGAACACGTGAAGTCAGTCACCGCTCCGTTCAAGGCGCCGCGAATCATCGACTTCGCGGACGAGCTGCCGAGGACGGCAAGCGGAAAGCTCCGCCGCGCCGCCCTCAGGCGCTAGTGCCTACGCGCGACCAGCGGGAACCTTTTCGTCGTCGGTTGGCTCAGGGCTCGTGCGGAACGACTTCTTCTGGCCGGCGACTTCTGCGCCCAGGCCCGTTTCCGCCCTGACCTGCAGCTCCGTGAAGTTGCGCGTCGCGTGGCCCTCCTCCTTCGAGAGAAGCGAGCCGACGATGCACCCCAAGAACCCGAGCGGCACCGAGATGATCGCCGGCTGGGTCAGGTTGATGAGGTAGTCGTCGCCCTTCACGTCGGGTCCAACGAGCACCAGCCCGATCGAGCTCACCACGCCGAGCAAGACGCCGCAGACGGCGCCGGTTGTGTTGAAGCGCTTCCATGTCAGCGCCAGAAGAAGCGCCGGGAAGTTCGCGCTGGCGGCGACGGCGAAGGCCAGGCCGACCATGTAGGAGACGTTCAGGTCGGAGCCGCCGATTACCGCGATGGCGATCGCGATCGCGCCGATCATGAACGCGGCAATCCGGCCAACGAGCACTTCCTCGTCCTCGGAGTCCTTGCCCTTTCGGATCACGTTCGACCAGACGTCATGCGCTACCGCTCCCGAGGCCGAGATCACGAGACCTGCCACGACCGCGAGGATGGTTGCGAACGCGATCGCGGAGATGATCGCCAGGAAAGCGTCGCCCCCGATCGAGCCTGCGCCGCCACCTACCTCCTGAGCCAGAAGCGGGGCGGCGAGGTTGCCTGCAGCGTCGACCTGGTCGGTTGTGCCCGCCTCACCCAGGATGGCGCGTGCGCCGAAGCCCAGGAAGGTCGTCATGACGTAGAAGGCGCCGATCAGGCCCACCGCCCAGCCGACGGACGAGCGTGCGGCCTTTGCGTCGGGCACGGTGAAGAACCGCATCAAGATATGCGGCAGGCCAGCGGTTCCCAGGACCAGAGCGAGGCCGAGCGACACCGTGTCAATCGGCTCCGTGAAGCGGAGTCCGGGTGACAAGTACTCGTCAGGGGAATCAGACTGGTTCTCTGCAAGATCGAAGATGTCGATGGGGTTCCAGCCGATCTCCGCGAGAACGAAGATCGAGAGCACCGTCGCGCCGGTCATCAGCAGCACGGCCTTGACGATCTGGACCCAGGTCGTCGCGAGCATGCCGCCAAAGACGACGTAGACGAGCATGAAGACGCCTGTCGCGATGACCGCGACGTTGAAGTCGATTCCAACGAGCGCGTTGATCAAGGCGCCAGCTCCGACCATCTGCGCGATCAGATAGAAGGCGGCCACGGACAACGTCCCGAGGGCGGCAGCGACGCGTGCAGGCCGTTCGTTCAATCGGAACGACAGGACGTCAGCGATGGTGAACTTGCCGGCGTTTCGCATCCGTTCCGCGAGCAGGAAGAGGACCGTCAGGAACGCAACCAGAAAGCCGACGGAGTAAAGGAAGCCGTCGAATCCGAACAGGAAGATCAGGCCGGCGATCCCCAGGAACGACGCCGCGGACATGTAGTCGCCCGCAATTGCGAAGCCGTTCTGGACTCCGGTGATCCCGCGGCCCGCGGCCCAGAAATCGGTGGCGGACTGGGTGCGCTTGGAGGCCCAGTAGGTGATCGCCAGAGTGATCGCGACGACGATGCCGAAGATGACCAGCGCTTCGACATTGACCTCTGCGACTGGAACGAAGGCGGTCATCGGGACGCCTCACCGTTGCCGGAGGTGGATGAGCCGTCCGTGGGGGGCGGCGTCGCGGCCGCGGGCTGCGCGGCAGCGGGCCGAGCAGAGCCGGCCTCGATGGCCTTTTCGGCTGCATTTGCGGCAAGCGGGTCGAAAACCTTGTCGGCGCGCCGCAGATAGGCGGCGGCGAGGACCCACACCATGATGAATTGACTGAGGGCGAAGATGTAACCGATGGTCACGCCTTCGATGACCTTCTCGCCCATGAAGTCGGGCGCAACTCCGGCGAGGATGATGAAGCCGAAGTACCAGGTCAGGAAGAAAATCGTGGCGGGGACGACGAAACGACGCTTCTGAGTAATCAGCTCCTTGAACTCCGGTGAGTCCGCAGCCGCATCCCAGTCCACGTTCTGTGTGGTTGACATCCGCTCCTCCTCAGGGGTCTGGATTCCCCGTACGCATTCCCGTCGAGCCAACGGGCAAACTCATTCGCCCGTGGCACGCAGAATCTCGCCCAGACGCGCCGCCTTCGCCGGAATCTTCGTGGTCACGGGGCTCGGCCTGCTGTCCGTTGGAGCGACCTTGCCCGTCATTCCGCGCTACGTCCAAGGGCCGATCGGCGGGAGTGACTTCTCGGTCGGGCTGGTCACCGGAGCGTTTGCGATCACCGGGCTTGCGTGCCGGCCGATCGCCGGAAACCTGGCCGATCGCCGCGGGCGGCGGCCGATTGTCATAGCGGGGGCGATCCTCAGTGCAATCGCCGGCGCCCTTTATTTCATCCCCGCCGGCGTTCCGGGTTTGGTCGTGGCCCGTCTGTTCCTCGGCGCCGGCGAGGGCCTGGTCTATACCGCCGGATCCGCGTGGGTGGTCGACCTCGCGCCCCCTGAGAAACGCGGCCGGATCATCGGCTTCTACGGCCTGGCGATCTGGAGCGGCCTCACACTGGGCCCGCCGATCGGCGAGCTACTTTTGCGCGCCTCGAGCTTCGAGATGGTCTGGGCCTTCGCGATGGCCGCGCCACTCCTCGGCGCCGTCATCGCCTTGCGGATCCCTGAGACCTACAAAGCGTCCGAGCCCGAGCCCGGCGAGCGCCGGTCCTGGATCGAGCGCAAGAGCCTTCTGCCCGGGACGGGGCTCGCTCTAGGCACGGTGGGCTTCGCGGCTGTCGCTGCGTTCCTCGTCCTCCATCTTGACGAGCGCAACATCGGCCACGGAGCCGAGGTGTTCGCCGCTTTTGCAGCGACCGTATTCCTCGCCCGGCTCCTGGGCGGGTGGCTGCCGGACCGCTACGGGCCGGTTCCCTGCATCATCGGCACCGGCATCGTCGAAGCCGCCGGCCTCGTCGCGATCATGCTCGCCCAATCGCTCCCTGTGGCGATCGCGGGCGCGCTTGCGATGGGCGCGGCGTTCTCGCTCCTGCTCCCGTCCTTCGCCCTCCTGGTGGTCAACCGCGTGCCCGAGTCCAGACGCGGCGCGGCCATGGGCACCTTCACGGCGTTCTTTGACGTTGGTGTCGGCGCCGGGTCGGTGGCGGCGGGCGTGGCGGCCTCGGTCGGCGGCTACTCGGCGGCGTTCGGCCTCGCCGCGATCGCGGCGGCTTGCCTCATCCCGGTCGGGCTGTCGCTCAGGGGCGCGTCGCGGTCAATCGCCGCGGCGCCAGCTTGATCAGCCTTTCGAGTCGTCCCCCGGCGCCCAGAATTCGCTGTCGATTTCACCGTCACCTTCGTGCCACTTGCCGAAAACGACGTACTCCAAGCCATCCTCGTCCGCCTCGAACCTTCGCGTGACCTTGGGCGAAACGCGGACCAGGTCGTCCTTCGCGAGCTCCACAATCTCGTCATCGAGCTTCACGCGGCCTGAGCCCGCAACGATGAAATAGATCTCCTCGGCCTCATCGTGCCGATGGCCGAAACGCCTGGCGCTTGCCTGGCTTGAGCCGAAGATGGCCGACGCCTGTGTCCTGAGCGTCGAGGGCCTCCCCAGGAAATCGCGCTTCCTGGATCTCGCCAATTCCGAACTCCTGCGCCGAATCCTTGATCTCAGAAAGGTTCTTCTTGGTGTAGTCGGACATGGGGATCTCCTCTTCGTCGCTTCCTCGGCTACGCCGCTGCCCGGGAGCGGAGCCTTTCAAGCTCTTCATGGTCGTGAGCGCAGAACATGTGGATCTCCGACCCCTTGCGTTCGTTCAACTCGCGCAAGCGCTCCTCGTTCTCCAGGCGCCGCTTGCGCTCGAGGCCGACCACCGCTTGAAACGCTCGCAGGCCAGGCGGGCAGCTTGCCGGAGTCTGCACCTGATTTCGATGGAAGTAGGCGTCGCCGCAGTGGAGAAGCCAGCCGTCGGGGCCCTGCACCGCGATTGCCGAGTGCCCGCGCGTGTGGCCCGGAAGCGGCACGATCAGGACATCGGGATCGACCCCCGGCAAGGCCCGGACGGCCTCGAACCCCATCCACTCGTCGCCGTCGACGTCGTGCGGATGAAACTTGGGTCCGTGGGCGAAGAGGTCCTTCATGACGCGGGCGCGCTCCTTGAGGCTTGGATTCTGGATCGCATCCATCTCAGGCCGCCAGACGTGAACCTCGGCATCCGGGAAGTCGGGGAGGCCGCCCGCGTGGTCCACGTCGAGGTGGGTCGGCACGAGGTAGCGCACGTCGGAGGCGCTGAATCCGAGGGCCTCGACCTGGCGAATCGCGGTCTCTGCCTCGTCGACCTGGGGGCGGATCAGCGCCCTCACCGGGCCGATGAGCTTCGGCTTTCGCATCTGGGCAAGACCAAAGCCGGAGTCGACGAGCACCAAGCCTTGGTCCGTCTCGATCAGGAGGACGTGGGCGCAAGCCTCGCCGGTCGTCCAAGGCGGACCGTCGCCGCCGATCCACCGTCCCCCGTAGGGGCACATGGACGCGCAACTGAGGTGATGGATTCGAGCAGTCATTTCGGGGCACCCTATTCGTGCCGGCTACTCGACGGCGGCATGTCACCCTGGAGCAACTCATGCGCGTAGGAATCATCATCGGAAGTACCCGGCCGAATCGCAAAAGCGCGAAGGTCGGCTTATGGGTGTTCGAACAGGCGCGTGAGCGCGACGACCTCGAGGTCGAGCTCGTCGACCTTGCCGACCAGGGCCTGCCGATCTTCGATGAGGGAATTCCGCCAGGCGCCGGCAAGTACGAGCACGAGCACACCAAGCGCTGGGCGGCGCTCATCGACTCTTTCGACGGCTACGTCTTCGTCACCCCCGAGTACAACCACGGCATCCCAGGCGTGTTGAAGAACGCGCTCGACTTCATCTACGCCGAGTGGAACAACAAGGTCGCGGGCTTCGTCGGCTACGGCAACACCGGCGGCGCCAGGTCGGTCGAGCA
This sequence comes from uncultured bacterium, assembly GCA_963786495.1. Lineage (GTDB taxonomy): Bacteria > Actinomycetota > Thermoleophilia > Solirubrobacterales > 70-9 > JALZKA01. The sequence continues at coordinate 87,149 of CAWAZL010000008.1, forward strand.
GCTCCGGCTGGTGATGGCCGAGTTCAGCGTCGCCACAGTCCGCTCGACCGTCGCCCTCTCGATCTTCACCGACTTCGACAAGGAGAACAACTTCACGCCGGACGAGCGCCACCTGAAGAAGCTCAGCGCGATGCTCGACGAGTTGGTTGCGTGGGGCCAGGCGCTGAAGGGCGTGCGAGAGGCGCAGTCCGGCTAGTGATCGAGGATCACAACCTCAGCTCCGTCGCCTGAGAAGAACTGCTTGCCCCAGACGTGGGCGCCGGTTGGCAAAATGAGTTCGAAGTCGCCGATGGCCGAGGTTGAACTCGCATTGATGTCGATTGGCAGGCACGTGTTCGACTGAGACGGGAAACTCGGGACGAACCGCACGCCGCCCGCGTAGACGATCCCAGTAACCGAGCCTGGCGAGCTCGGGAGCTTGCACACCTGGATCACGTCGTTGTTGTTCGAGCTACGAACTTCGAAAATGCCAAACCTGACGAAGGTCGATGGATCAGACGCGCTGTAAGGGGTCGCTGTGGCAAGGGTCTCCGTCCGCAGGGTGCAGCAGTCGTCCCCGCTCGCCAGCGCCACGCCCACGAGCGACGCCTCGTCGATGTCGAGGCCGCCGAGCGAGTCGTTTTCCACATCGGCCCCATCGAGGGTTCCGTCTTCCACCTTCGAGCCGGTGATCGTCCCGTCGGTGATCTTCGAGCCTGTGACAGTCTCATCGGCGAGGTCGTCACCGATGAGGCTCTCGTCGAGGACCTTCCCGGTCGCGATCGAGCCGTCGGCGAGCTTCACGGAGGTCACAGCTCCGTCGGCGAGGTCCTGGTTCTTTACCTGGCCGTCCTTGATCTGCTTCGACTTAACGGAGTTCTCGGCGAGATTCGCGGCCCAGGCAACGCCGCTCAGGGCGATGAGGAGCGCAAGAAACGAGACGACCAAGGAGGGCGATGGGCTGCGGATGAACCGATTCTCCCGGCGAGCGAGGCGTGTGTCAAGAGGCGCCGGCGGTCGATTTGCATCGAGCCACGGATCGGTCTAGAATCGCCGGCGCGACCAAGCGGCTTTGGGGGCGCTGGCGGTCGCACCAAAAGCATGAGCGATGGGATCGCTGCGCAGGCGCCGCCCAGCCTCGGCTCGAAAGTGAAATCGAATCGAGGAGCGACGATGTACGGACAGGAACAGGTTGAGTGCCCGCGGTGTGGAAAACGACGGAGCCTTGCCCTTCACCAGGTTGTGACAACCGATGGAAAGGCGTGTGACCGCTGCTGGGGCAAAGATCGCGTCGCGGTCCCCATGGTCCCGTATCCCCCAGGCACGGGCCCCCAGAGTGTGCTGGGCACAGAGCCCGAGCGCGAAGCTGGCTACAGAACCTAATTCGAGCTGAGCTGCTCGGCCAGGCCGATGAGGATTCCCTCAGGGCCGCGCACGAAGCACAGCCGGTAGAAGTCTTCGTACTGCGCGATCTCGTCAACGAGCTCGGCACCGTGGGTGCGCAGACGGGCAACAACGTCGTCAATGTCTTCGACAGCGAACATGATGCGGCGTATGCCCAAGGCGTTCGCGGGCGCGTTTTCCGGCTCCTCCCTGACTGCCTTCGGCGTGTGAAATCTCGAGAGCTCAACACGGCCATGGCCGTCGGGGGTCCGCATCATGACGATGTCGGCCCGGACATCGTCGAGTCCGATTACCTTGCCAGCCCAAGGCCCCTCGACCTGCGTTTCGCCTTCGAGCTCCATACCGAGCTCGGTGAAGAACGCCGTAGCCGCCTCGAGGTCCTCGACAACGATGAGAACGTTGTCCATCCGCTGAAGACTCATGTCCCGAGCCTAGGCAACTGGGCTTAGGTGCTTTGCATGGAACGCACATGGGCCACCCGCTTCAAGCGAACGTCCCACGCTGGGCCCCTGTGAGGGGGGTATCGGGACGTTGGTCTGCCGTGCGCCGCCACGAACGTCCCACGGTGAGCCCTATACGGGGTGAATCGGGACGTTGGTTCGAAGGTGCTTGGGACGAAAAGCGCTAGTTCGGCAAAGCCTCCAGGGATTCCGCAAGCTCGAGCAAGGGAAATCGAGAGGTAGGTGGGGATCGCGCGCCGCCCTCGCGGGCTCAACCAGCCCGGCTCGATATTTGCTGCACGGCCCACTCGTTGCCGTCTTCGTCGCTGAAAAAGACGAACCCGACGTTGTCGAGCGGGTCTGCCTCAGGCCTGGGATTCTCGCCCATTACCTTGATCTCGCTGACTGCGACTCCGCGCTCCGCGAGCTGAGCCCGCGCCGCACGGACGTCCGGAACGACCAGCTGCAAGCCCTTGAGTGAACCGGGCCGCATGCCGGCAGCGGTCCCATCACGGAGGACGACCGAGCAGCCAGACCCCGGCGGCGTGAGCTGAATGACGCGGTTCCCTTCGACGATCTCGACGTCATGGTCGACATCGAATCCGAGTTGCGCGTTGTAGAAAGCCTTGGCTCGGTCCACGTCCGAGACGGGGACCACCACCACTTCGAGTGTCCAATCCATGAAGCCTCTTTCCTTTGTTGCTGTGTCGACCCGGCAGCTACGGTCGGATTGCCATGTGGGCAAGTGCTATCCGCCACCGGTTCTCCGGGCAATTACGGTCTGCAACGGGACCTTCTCAGTTGCAGTCGACCGCGGCAATTAGAACTGGGACGAGTTCGGATTAGCGTGCCTTATCGGTGTCGTGGGCCTGCCGATGAAGGGACATAGGGCCGTTAGATCACTCTCGGCGTCCCAGCCCATCGAACGTCGTCTGAGTCGCCTATGTGGCGACGAAAACGACCTTCGGTGACTTAATGCCTAAGGCCTAGAGCTGGCTAGGACGGCTTTGCGCTGTTGATGCTCACGGCGTTCTCGCGCAGATACTCACGCAGGTACGGAACGGCGAAATCGACGTAGCCCCGCCGGGTCGCTTCGATCAGCTCGGCGTCAATAAGTCGCTGGCGATAGCTGCTCACGTAGCGTTTTTCTACCCCTAGGCGGGTGGCAATATCGGGCGTCTTGGAGGGTCCGTCGTCTTCGGCCATCGCGAGCAGAAACGACCTGTCGACCTCCGAGCAGTTCTTCAGGGCCGGCGCATGAACGAGGGAGCCCAGCCGGCGGCGAGCACTCTCGATGCCGGTCTCGGCATCCTCGAGGCTGATGACCTTCGCGTCGCGCCGAACGCGCCAGCAGTGGGAGCCAACGAGCTGGATCAGGAACGGGTAGCCATGAGTGCTCTCGACCATGAGCTCGAGGGCATCGGGCGCGACAGTTCTGCCGCCTTGGTTGATCGGGTCCTCTAAGCCGCGACGGACCTCATCAAGGTCGACCGGACCGAGGTGATGGCGGTCGGCCCGGCGGAGAAAGGTAAGGACGTCGTCTTGCAGGAGATCTGAAATCGATGAGCTGAGCCCGGCAGCGGCAAAGGCCAGTTCACGGTCCTCGCGAAACGCGTGTTGGACGCTCGTGGCCAACTCGCGTAGTTCTCCGATCTGATTCCGATGGACCTCGTCAAGCGTGATCAGGAGGCCGGTCTCATTCTCCGTAAGAAGGTCAGTCAGAAGGTTCAGCTGTCCGCGAAGGTCGACCTTGACAACATGCGACTCGAGGGTCTCCCAATCGAGGCCACCGCCACCGCTAAAAGGCAGGCGAACGCCGGTCAACCGTCTGCGGATTGCGTCTGGATCGAACTGGCGCAGCAGTTCCGGCAAGCGGCTCTGTGTCAGCCGGCCGATCAGACCGGATGTCGCAGTCTCGCTAACGACGATCCACCCTTGGCTCTTGGCCGTCGCCTCGATCTCGTTCAACAGAACCGTCTTACCGGCGCCGCGTGCACCCGTGTACAGGGTCGCCCTACCCGCGGACCCTGGGCCGTCCAAGAGGGCCTCGGTGAACTCGGCGATCAGCTCGCTCCGCCCGGCAAGCAGTGGAGGACTGGCTCCGAATGTGGGCTTGAACGGGTTCGCCATGCGCTCCAGTCTAGCCTGTCTTTTAGACTCCTTTAGACTCTTTAGACTTTTGTGACAGCTTTAGACTCCGCGCTCAGAACAGCGCCGATTGCTTCACCTCAACTGAGTCGCCCGATGGATCCGGATCTGGCCGCTCCCGCAGGAACCGCCGCGGTGGGTTCTTCCCTCGCGCCAGCTTGGCCAGGCGGTCGCGCTCCTTCTTCGGCATGTAGGCGCCGCGGCCCGTGCCGTAGAGGCGCTCGTAGCGCGGCACCAGGTCGGGGCGGTACTGGCGGAGCCAATCCATGAAGAGCGACTTCACCTCGCCGCGGAGGTGGAGGCCGATGCCGCCGACGTTGGTCGCGCCCATCTCACCGGCGACCTCGAGGATCTTCTCGACCTGGCGCGGGTCGTCGTTGATGCCGGGCATCAGCGGAGCGATCAGGATTCCGGACGCGATGCCGGCACGGGTGAGCTCGCCGACCGCGGCGAGTCGCGTCTTGGGATGCGGCGTGTGCGGCTCGGACGCCCGCCACGCCTTCTCGTCGAGCGTCGGCACCGAGAGGTTCGCCACGAACTCGGTGCGCTTTGAGATCTGTTTGAAGAGGGCGAGGTCGCGTAGGAGCAGCGGCGACTTCGTGAGGACCGAGCACGGGTTGGAGTAGTCGCGCATGGCCTCCCAGATCCCAGGCATCAGCTTGTACCGCGACTCGACCCATTGGTACGGGTCGGTGTTGGTCCCGAGGGCGACGTGTTCGCCGCGCCAGCGGGCCTTGCCGAGCTCGGCGCGCACAAGCTCCGGCACGTTCACCTTCACGACGATCTCCCGCTCGAAGTCGCGGCCCGCGTTCAGGTCGAGATACGTGTGGGTCGGGCGGGCGAAGCAATAAATGCAGGCATGAGTGCACCCGCGATAAGGATTGATCGTCCAGCGAAACGGCATCCGCGAGCGCTCGGGGACCGCGTTGATCGCTGAGCGGGCCTGGACCTCGTGGAAATTGATCCCGAGTGCCTCCGGCGCATCGAACGTGCGGACTACCGATTCACCCATCCCGGGGAGCAACGCCTGCGGCCGTGCCCCATTTTCTAGGTTGTCCCATCGCACGAACACATGTTCGCATACGGTTCGGACGGAGGGTGGGCGAACGTGAGGGGTCTGACCCCTCAGACGTCGCTAACGATCGCTCGCGCGGGCTCCAGCGCCTCCGGCGGGAGCCAGTGGCCGGCGTCCGTCTCGAGGTAGGCCGGCTCGATGCCGCCCTCCTGCAGAAGCTTGCGCGCCTGCCGCGCGAAGTCGACCGAGATGATCGGGTCGTTGGCGCCGTGGTGGATCGCGACGGGCAGGCCTTGGCGTCCATCCAGCTCGGGCGTCCAGCCCTCGACCGTGGGCACGAAACCACTGAACGCGATCAGGCCGCCGGGAACCGGGCGCCCCTCCCCCAGGCTCACCGCGTACGACATGACCGCGCCCATCGAAAAGCCGCCGATCACCGTGCGGTCCCAGCCGAGGCCGCGCTCGGCAAGGAAGCCGTCGAGAAAGCCGGTGAGCAACTCGTACGACGACGCGAAAGTCTCCGGGTCGGGATAGCCCACCCGCGGGACGAGATACCAGTGCCGCCCGCCCGGCGGCACGTTGGTGAGCGGCGCGCCGGTGGTGACGCCGACGAGGCGGCGCTCCGGGTCTAGCTCGTCGAGGAGCCCGAAGAGGTCGTTCTCGTCGGCGCCGCGCCCGTGATTGAGGACGAGCGCGCCCTCTGGCGCGCCCGCGGCCTCGCGAACTCTGTGGACGAGCTCGCTCACCCGTGCGAGCGAGCTGTCCGCGGGTTCTCGACGGGAGTCAGGACGCGCTCGATCTCGTCGCGCCTGTCCTCGAGGAACGGCGGCAGGATGAGCTTCTCGCCCAGGTGCTCAGGGTCTTCATCGACGCCGAAGCCCGGGTCCATCGTCGCGATCTCGAACAGCACGCCGCTCGGCTCGCGGAAATAGATCGACTCGAACCAGAAGCGGTCGATCACCGGCGTGGGGTGCGCTCCGCCCGCAATCGCGCGCTCGCGCCAGCCCTCGTGCTCGTCCGTCTCAGAACCCCACGCGATGTGATGGACGGTCCCGGCGCCCTGGATCCCGCGCTCGGCGGGCGCGGGGTCATACGCCCAGGTTCCGCCGCGGCGCTTGCCCCGGACCTCCCAGCCGTCGCCGGCTGGCTCGAAGCCAAGATGCTCTTCCAAGAGCGAGCGGCTCCGCTCGGGATCAGCCGCAAATGCCCGCGCGCCCTCGAAGCCCTGGAGCGCGTGCTCTGATGGGACCTCTGGGTGATCGGCGATCAGCGGCTGGTCGTCGACCGTTGAGACGACGAGCTCGTGCTCGAGCCCTTCCGGGTCGCGGAAGCGCAGAGTGTTAGCGCTGCGTGAGGGGTCTGACCCCTCCAGGCGGGCTTCCCAGAAGTCGAGGGCTTCCTCGGAAGCGACGCGCCAGACGATGCGGTGAACCATCCCGTCGCCGGCGCGGCCCGCGGCGGCGTCCGGGAACTCGAAGAAGGTCATATCGGCGCCCGGCGTGCCCTTTTCGTCGGCGTAGAAGAGGTGGTAGACGCTGGGCTGGTCCTGGTTCACGGTCTTTTTGACCATGCGGAGGCCGAGCGTGCCGGCGTAGAAGTCGACGTTTCGCTGGGCGTTGGCCGTGATCGCTGTGATGTGGTGGACTCCGTCGAGCTTCATGTTTCGTTCCCTTCACCGGTGGACGTATTTGCATGCGCAACTATAGCACGTAGTAGTTGTCCATGCAACTAGATTGCGCTACCCTCCTTGACGTGAAGCGCACGGAGCAAGGGGAGGACCGGCTGTCCGCGGACGAGATCGCCGCATGGAAGGGCATGCTGCGCGCCCACCGCGACCTCGTCGTAAGTCTCGATACCCAGCTCGAGCGCGAGCACTCCCTCCCACTCTCCTCCTACGAGGTCCTGATGGTCCTCGCGGACTCCCCTGGTGGTCGCGCGCGGATGGGCGAGCTGGCGGACCAGCTGCTCCTGAGCAGGAGTGGACTAACCCGTCTGGTCGACCGCCTCGTGCGCAAGGGATGGATCGAGCGAAAGCCGTGCGAGGACGACGCCCGCGGCCTCTACGCCGAGATCACGCGCTCCGGACGCGCCAAGCTGAAGAAGGCCCGCCCGGCCCACCTGGATGGAGTGCGCGAGAGCTTCTTCTCAAAGCTCACCGACTCGGACCTCGAGGCGCTCTCCAAGACCTGGGAACGCTTGAGCCGCGCCCGGACCTAGCCCGTGAGTGGAACCGGTTGGCCGACCTCGTAGCCCTGGGCCATGTCGACCCCGTGCATGCGAAGGAGGGGCAGGACGCTGGAGGACTCGACGAGCTTCGCGACGGTGGTCTTCGATGTGCCCTGCGCGAGGCGGACGATCGCGCGCATGGTGGAGTAGTCCGGCTCCTCCAGGAGGGAGCGGACCACGACTCCGTCGATCTTGATCTGGCCGACCGGAAGGCGCTGTAGGTACTCGAACGAACCGAACCCGGCGCTGAAGCCGTCCAGGACGAGGGGGCAGCCGGCCTCTGCGAGCCGGTCGAGGGTCGCGGTCGCCCGCTCGACGTCAAGGCGAACTGAGCCCTCGCCGATCTCGAAACCAAGCGAGCCCTCCTCCAACCCGGCGTTGGCCACCCGGGAGACGAGGCCGTCGAGCCCGCGCTCATCGCCGAGCATCTCGCCGGAGAGGTTGACCTGGAAGCGAGCGCCTCGAGAGCCGTTCGCAAGCATGGTAAGAGCGCGTGAGACCACCCAGTTGTCGATCGCCGCGCACATACCCTCCGTCTGGGCCGCGGCGCCGAGGAACGAAGTGGCGCTGAGCACCTTGCCCGTCTCGTCGCGCATGCGGACCAACAGCTCATGGTGCGCGATCCTTCCCGAGCGCAGGTCGACGACCGGCTGCCCGTAGATCAGAAGCTCGTCGGCATCGAGCGCCGCCCTGACCTTGTCCGTCAACGAGGGCGCGCGCACGAGGTGCGGCTTCGGGGTTGGGTCGCCGACGAGGCTCCGGCGGGGGAACCCCTCGATAGGCCCATCCTCGGTCCGCGAATGCGGGTGGCCCGAGGGGGGCGCCTCGGCCAGCTCCGCTACCGCTCCGCCGCGCTGCTTGGCGCGGTACATCGCGGCGTCGGCGGTCGCCATCACCTCTTCTGTCGAGCGCGTGTCGTCACCACCAAACGGCGCGACGCCAATTGACACGGATACTCCCCATGCAGCCACCTCGTCGGTTGCGATCCGCGCGATGAGGGCTTCGGCCAAGCCCATCGCCTCGTGGCCCTCAGCGCTTGGAAGCAGGACCGCGAATTCGTCGCCGGCAAGACGAGCCAGCACGTCGGTTGAGCGGAATCTGCCCCGCATGGCTTCCGCCACCCGCCGCAGCGCGACATCTCCGGCGCCGTGGCCGCGGGTGTCGTTCACGGCCTTTAGGCGGTCCATGTCGATCAAGAGCAGTGCTCCGACACCGCCGTAGCGGCGCCGGAGCGCCAGTTGCGAATCGAGCTCCTCACGAAAGCGCCGGCGATTCATGAGGCCGGTGAGAGAGTCGTGATCGGCGATGTAGCGAAGCTGCTCCTCGAAGCGCTTGCGCTCGGTCACGTCCTGGACCTGCACGATGCCGGCGCTTCTGGGCCCGCCCTCGCTGGGGATGGTCGACACGCTCAGCTCCAGCCAGACCAGGCGATCGTCGGTGAGGAGCGCCCTCTTTTCCACAGTGAAGCGCTCGATCTCACCTGCCACGAGCCGCTCGCGCTGCGCCTCGTCGATCGGGCCGTCCTCCGCCAGGCAGAGACCGGTCAGCTTCGAGCCGATCAGCTCCTCGGCAGTCCGGCTGGTCAGATCGCAAAGCGCCCGGTTCACCTCGGTCAGGCGCCCGTCGGCCCCCTCCCTGAAGTCGACCAGGGCGATCCCGATCGGCGCGTTCTCGAAGGCACTCCTAAAACGGGCGTCTGCCTCGGAGCGAGCGCGCTCGATCTGGGCGATCTCGGTGACGTCCTGGCACACCCCCACCACCCGCACCATCTGCCGGGTCGCCGGGTCAACCACGGGCTCGCCCTGGCAGCGGACGTTTCTGACTTGCCCATCAGGCCGGACGATGCGATGCTCGAAGCGAAAGGGGATGACGTCGCCGAGCGCATGCTCGATCTTCAAGCGGACATCGGCCTGCTCGTCCGGGTGGACACGCTCGAGGTAGGTCGCGAACGTCGTTCGAAAGGGATGCGGGTCTTCCTTTCGCTCGATCCCGAAGATCCGGTAGAGCTGTTCGGACCAGAACACCTCGTCCTCGGCCAGCTTCCATTCCCAGCTGCCGAAGTTGGCTACCCGCTGCGCGTCCGACATCAGGTCGGCGGCCGCCCGGAGCTCTTCGGAAGCACGGTGGGTGAGATCGATGCCGTCATCGACCCGCGCTGCATCGTGCGCGGATGGAAGTCCGAAGAGACTTTTTGATTGCCGGTCGCCCCCTCCAGACCCCCGGATACCACCTGTTTCCATCTCGTTTTCAATGTACGGAAGGTCCCAGGAGCGGGCGACGGGACATTCGTCCGCCAGCCGCCAAAGGGGTTACCTCCCTCACCGAAACGCAGTAGGAAATCTGGTACGGAGTTGGCCTCCGGTACCGCATTAGTGCAGCGGATGGCACTTCCCTACGCTGAACAGCAATGGCAAACAAGCTCGCCAAGGAGTCGAGCCCTTACCTCCTCCAGCATGCCGAGAACCCGGTGGACTGGCACCCGTGGGGGCCGAGGCGCTCACCCGAGCGCGCGAGGAGGATCGGCCGATCCTGCTCTCCATCGGCTACTCGTCGTGCCACTGGTGCCACGTCATGGAGCGCGAATCGTTCGAGGACGAGGCGACGGCGGCCTACATGAACGATCATTTCGTCTGCATCAAGGTCGACCGCGAGGAGCGACCGGACGTGGACGCCATCTACATGGAGGCGGTCCAGGCGATGACCGGTCACGGCGGATGGCCGCTCACCGCTTTTCTCGACACCGAGACCTCGCCTTTCTACTGCGGCACCTACTACCCGCCCGAGCCTCGCCACGGCATGCCGAGCTTTCGGATGGTGATGGAAGCCGTCGTCGCCTCGTGGGAGGGAAAGCGTGAGCGAGATCGCGCAGCAGGCCGGGCGCATCCGCGAGCGCCTAGGAGCGGCGGGACAGATCGAGCCGGTGGACGGCGCGGTCTCCCCCGCGCTTCTCGATGAGGCCGAGCGTCTCCTCGTCGCAAGCGCCGACCCCGTCAACGGCGGCTTCGGGGGCGCGCCGAAGTTCCCGCCCGCCTCCGCCGTCGAGTTCCTGTTGGCGCGCGGAGAGAGCGACGTGGCGGGACGCGCCTCTGGACGGCATGCTCGCCGGAGGCATCTTCGACCAGGTCGGCGGCGGCTTCGCGCGCTACTCGGTCGACGCTAAGTGGCTCGTCCCGCATTTCGAGAAGATGCTTTACGACAACGCGCTCCTCGCGCGGGCATACCTCCACGGTTTTCAGGCACACGGACATCAGCGCTGGCGCGTTACCTGCGAGCGGACCCTCGAGTGGATGCTGCGCGAGATGCGCGGACCGGAGGGCGGTTTTTACTCGGCGCTCGACGCGGACTCCGAAGGCGTCGAGGGCCGCTTCTACGTCTGGTCCGAAGACGAGCTGCGCGAGGTCTTGGACGGTGCCGGGCTCGGCGCCGAGGCCGACGAGCTCGTCGCCTACTGGGGTGTAAGCGCCGACGGAAACTTCGAAGGCAAGAACATCGTGCACTTGGCGCAGGGCGCCGACTCGCCCGCTCCCCCAGGGCTGGAAGCGCGCGCAAGCCGCGCTCTACGAGCACCGCGCCAAGCGCGTATGGCCCGGCTTGGACGACAAGCGGATCACCTCATGGAACGCTCTCGCCGTCGCCGCGTTGGCCGACGCCGGCGCCGTTCTGGACCGCCCCGACTTCGTGGCCGCCGCCCGGACGGCGGCCGAGTTCCTCTGGGAAGAGCTGCGCGACTCCGATGGCCGCCTCCTGCGCACCTGGAAGGACGGCGAGGGGAAGCTCCTTGGCTACCTGGAAGACCACGCGTACGTGACCGAGGCGCTGCTCGTCCTTTACGAGTCGACGTTCGACGAGCGCTGGTTCGTCGCGGCGCGCGAGACGGCCGACGCGATGATCGAGCGCTTTGGCGACGCCCAGCGCGGCGGGTTCTTCACGACCGCGACCGACGGCGAGGAGTTGCTCGTGCGCCGCAAGGACATCGACGACCATCCGATCCCTTCGGGCAGCTCGTCAGCCGCGTACGGCCTGCTGCGCCTGGCGGCGCTGACCGGAGATCACCGCTACGCGGAGCACGCCCAGGCCGTCTTCGGGCTAATCGGACGAGTGGCTGAGCGCCACCCCCAGGCGGTAGCGCACCTCTTGCGTGCCATGGACTTCGACCTGGCCCAGGTAAAGGAGGTCGCGCTCGTTGGATCGGAGCTGGACGAGCTGGCCGCGGTGGTGCGCTCCGAGCTTCGCCCTCACGTAGTCCTAGCCGGAGGCACCAACGGGGTGAAGGAGCCGCCGCTAATGGCCGAGCGGACCGAGGTGGGCGGTCTCCCCGCCGCCTACGTCTGCGAGGGCTTCGCGTGCCGAACGCCCGTCACGGATCCCGGCGAGCTTGCAGCTCAACTCTCTGGGTAGTCTCCGAATCATGGCCACGGCAACGAAGAAGAGCTCTAAGCAGGTCGCGACCGCCTACTTCGAGGCGATCGCGGCGCGAGACCTCGACGCGATGGTCGAGGTGTGGGCTCCTGGCGGCATGGACCACCTCAGCGGCATGGCCGACCTCAAGGCCCCGCAGGGCATCAAGGACTTCTTCGGCGAGATGTTCCGCGCGGTCCCCGACTTCTCGATGTCGGTCACAGACATGGTTGCCTACGGCGACAAAGCGGCAGTGCAGTGGGCCGCGAGCGGCACCTTCAACGGCACCGGCAAGCTCCAGGGCATCGCGCCGACCGGCGCCCGGCTCGAGCTCTCGGGCCTCGACCTCCTGACCATCCGCGACGGCCTTATCCAGGAGAATTACGCCTACACGGACGGCATGGAGATGGCGCGGCAGATGGGCGTCATGCCACCCGCGGGATCCGCGGGCGAGCGCGCGATGCTCGGCGCGATAAACGCCAAGACCGCCGCCGGCAAACGCCTGCGAAATCTCGCCGGCCGCTAGCGCGTCGCCTATAGCGCGAGTAAGTCCTCACTCGCGGCCAGGACTCACCGAGGTGTGTGCGGAAACTACCGCTGAGCGAAAGGGTTTGGAAAGAAGCCTGGCCACCGTTCGCTGGAATCGCGGGACTTGCTTTCGTTGCCTTCGGGATCCTGCTGGCAACCAGCGACGATCTCCTGCTGGGGGTAGCGCTCGTGCTCGCTGGGATCGCCCTCCTAGCGATCTACATTCGCGCGACCAAGATCGCGGATAGTCCCGAATCAGACCAATCACAGCGCGAACCCCAAAGCCCAGCCGACATTGCCGCTCGTGTCCGCGCCGAACGGGACGAGCGCCGTTCCGGGCCGTAGGTGCATTGGACGAGAAGCGCCCAGGTCGCTTGCACGGAAAGCCAATGAAATGCGAGATACTGCGCGGCCATGTCGCAGAACAACCTGGAGATTGTGCGCCGTGGTTACCGCGCGTTCAACGAGCGCAACATCGATGCGCTCCGCGCCGATGTGCACCCTGGCTTCGAGCTCGATTTTTCCGAATCGCGCAGTCCGGATCGAGGGACATACACCGGCGTCGACGGGATCAGGCAACTGTTCAGCGTGTACTGGGAAGCCTTCGAGTCGTTCACTCTCGAGCCGGAGGAGTTCATCGAGGCGGACGACGCTGTAATAGCCCTAGTTCACGGTGTAGGACGAGGCCGCGGCAGCGGCGTCGAAGTCGAGGTTCGCGGCCCGCATCTATGGACGTTTCGTGATCAGAAAGTGATCGGCTTCGCTCTCTACCAAGAGCTGCCCGAGGCCCTCGAAGCCGCAGGGTTGTCGGAATAGAAGAACTATCGCTTTGGACGAGGAGGGCTACGAAAGCAATCTTCACCGATTCAAGCCTGAGGTCCCCTGAGCGCCTCAATGAGGTCTCCGACCTCACGGTGACTGGCCAGCGGATCGGGCAACAGACGCTTGGTCTCGATCGCGTAAACATTGCGTCGTCCGTGCTTTTCTCGGGTCACGTATCCGCCCTCGACGAGGTCGGAAAGGATCTTGTGAGCGGCGCGCTCCGTGATCCCGACCGCGTCGGCGATGTCGCGCAGCCTGATCGCCGAATCATGCGCTACGCAAACCAGAACGAGGGCGTGATTAGTCAGAAATTTCCATGATGTGGAAGGCATGAAATCGCATTCTAGACTACCTATTCTTGAGTAGTGCTACCCTCTTTCAGGTAGGCCGCTACTACCGATTGGCGAGCCTCCTTACCTATCGCGGCCACGTTTGGCCGCAGAGAGGCCAAACATGGCCAATCGAGCCTCCCGCGCTTACCGTCGGATCTATGGCGCCGGACGTCACACTCCACGTCAAAGCGATGCCCGTGTGCGGTCGGACCGGGGGTGGGTCGCGATCTGCCTTCCGTTGATTCTCATTCTCAGCGCATCACTCCTGTTCGCCCTGGGCGGAGGGCAACCGCTTAATGCGAATGCTGAGAGCCTTGGCATCAGCCCCGTCGGCGCCGTAGACCCCGACTCGCCAGCCGATACGACGAGTCCAGTCCCGCCCGAGTCCCTTGCCGAAGGCATAGAGCCCGCCGCACCGGCCGCTACCCCTCCACCGTCGACGGAGGTTTCGGTCCCTGAGCCGCCTTCCGAGCCCGGGTTCACGCCGGAAGTGGCCGCCCCCGCTGCTCCGGCCACGGCCGCTCCACCCGGGGCTCCCGTCGCCGTGCCGACTGCCAGCGAACCCCCTCCGGCAGCTGCGGACCCACTCGCGGACGCGCCTTCAGGCTCAGAGACGGATTCTGGATTTGCCCCCGCCGACCACAGCGGCGCTCATAACACCCGCGAGTCCTCATTCGCCGCCGCCGCGACCGCAGCGGCCCAGGGCGGTTCACCGGAGGTCAACCAGTGCAACGGCATCTTCAACGTCGGTGGCCAGACCGTTAACTGCAACGTAACGATCACCAACGAGATCAGGAAGAACAACACGACGCAGGTCGTCTGCACCGACACCGGAGCCGCGCAGACCTGCACGACGACAGTCGGGCCTCCGATCACCACGATCACCCAGTGCAACGGCTCGGGAAGCGGCGGCGGAGGCACCGTCATGTGCTCCGTCACGGTGATCAACAACGTCCACGCCGGCGCTGTTAACTCCCTGGTCGAGACCACGGTAGTCCAGTGCGTCGGGTCGGGCAAGGGCGGAGGATCTCAGCCGACCATCGACTGCTCGCCCGCAAATACCCCCGGTGCCCCGACGCCGCCGACCGTCAGCCAGTGCAACGGCTCAGGTAACGGCGGCGGCGGCCAGCGTCGTGTGAAATGCACCGTCACGGGCGACGGATTGACCTTCCCGGTGACCGTCGATCAGTGCAACGGCTCCGGCAACGGTGGCGGCGCGATCGTTATCTGCACCACCGACATCACCACCAACATCCTCCCCCGCGGGGACGGTGGGAACGGCAATCCGTCCAATGGCGGTGGCGACGGCAACCCGCCCGGTGGCGGCGACGGCGACGGCAACCCGCCTGGCGGAGGCAACGGCGACGGCAACCCACCCGGTGACGGCATCGGAGACGGCAACCCGCCCGGTGGCGGTGACGGCAATCCCCCTGGCGGAACTCCGCCCGACGGAGATGTGCCCCCCGGGGACACGCCTCCCAGCACCGAGAACCCGCCCTCCGGTGAATCGCCTCCCGATGGCTCGACACCGCCAGGCCACAACGGCCCTCCGACCAGAGGCGGGAACCTCCCGTTCACCGGATTCGAGCCCGGGATCACAGCGATGCTCGGAGCATTCTTGCTCCTGGTGGGCATCGGCCTCAACCGCCTCGTCAGCCGGAAGAACACCCTGCCGGCTGAAAGGGCATAAATGCCTTCCCTCCGATCAGCCGTCCCGGTAAGGACCGCGGTGCTCGGAGGCCTGGCCGGGATCATCCTGGTCGCGGTCTTCGGCACAGCCCCCGCTTTGGCAGCTCCGACGCCCATGGTTGACCTCGGACAGGCCTCTACATACGCGGCACTGAGCGGCGCCTCGGTCGACAACACGGTCAGCGCCCCAGGCGCTCCGCACACGACCCTCAGGGGTGACCTCGGCGTCAAGGCGAACACGCAACCGGGTGGCTTCCCGCCGGGGTCGTCACAGGTGCGACTCGGGTCGGTGCCGCGGCCAACCAGGCCCACGCCGACCTTGTCAGCGCCTACACCGAAGTTGCTACCCGTACCGGAGGAAGCCCGCTCGCGGGCGCTCTTGCTGGCACGACCGTCCCGCCGGGCCTCCATACGATCGCCGGCGCCGCCTCGAATACCACGACGGTGACCCTCGACGGTCAAAACAATCCGAATGCGGTCTTCGTCTTCCAGGTCAATGGCGCTTTGGCCTTCGCCGCCGGAAGCGAAGTCAAGCTGATCAATGGAGCCCAGGCCTCGCGGGTCTTCTGGCAGGTCAACGGCGCCGGAGCCGTCGGCGCGAACGCCAAGTTCGCGGGAACGCTGATGGCGATGGACGCGGTTGCGATCGGTAACGGGACCCTCGTCAATGGCCGCGCGTTCGCGCGCAACGGCGCGATGACACTCGACAACAACCAGTTCTACAGTGCCCCGCCGGCCGTCACGATCTTCGGCGGGGACACCGCTTACACGACCGATACGACGCCGACGATCAGCGGTACGACCGACCTCGAGGCACCGGGGGTAGTAACCGTGACGGTCAACGGACAAACCCTCACTGCGACCCCCTCCGACGGCGAGTGGTCGGTGACCTCAACGATTCTGGCTAACGGGACCTATCCGGTCGCCGTCTCGGTCACCGACGGGGCAGGCAACCCGGGGGCGACACCCAGCAACTGACCGTCGACACGGTGCTGCCCGTCGTCATTCTTGATGGTGGAACGTCGGTGACGACAAACGATCCGGCCCCGACGATCTCGGGGACCAGCGACGCCGCGGTGGACACGGTCATCCGTGTTGACGTCGGCTCTCAAACTCTGCGCGCTCTCGTCCACGAAGGCGGGACGTGGAACGTGCGGCCGTCGGCGCTGGCAAACGGTGTCCACACGGTCACCGCATCTGTAAGCGATCCTGCCGGCAATGAGGGCACCGATAGTCAAACGCTGACCGTCGACAGTGTCGCACCCGCCGTATCCATCGACGGTGGGGCCAACTCCCTTACGAACGATGCGACGCCGAGCATCACGGGCACCGCGGATGTCGCGCCGGGCACGACGGTCACAGTAGACCTCGCCGACGAGACGCTGACGGGTTCGGTCGGAGACGGTGGGAGTTGGTCGGTGACCGCAGCCCCTCTCTCCGATGGACCGCATCGCGTGGTGGCGTCGGTCTCCGACGGTGCCGGAAACCGGGCTAGCTTCACCCAGAGGCTGGCCGTTGACACGGTCTCACCGGTTGTCACGCTCAACGGAGGGGTGAGCGCAACGACCGATGACGTCAATCCGACGATAACCGGAACTTCCAATGCCGTTCCGGGCACGACCGTCACAGTCTCGATCGCGGGTCAGACGATGACGACGCTCGTGCAAGCTGACGGTAGCTGGAATACCACCTCGACCTTCGTAGGCGAGGGCACCTGGTCAGTCCTCGCTTCAGCCCTCGGATCCCGCCGGCAACGTGGGCGAGGACCAACAGGACCTCACCATCGACACGACATCTCCGCAGACGACGATCACGAAGAGCCCGCCCAACAGGACGAAGGCAGGAAGGGTCACCTATGAGTTCACTTCTTCCGAGGCAGGGTCGAGCTTCGAGTGCAAGATCGATCAGGCGCCGTTCAGCCCCTGTGCCTCTCCGGAGAGGTTTAAGGTTGGTCGGGGGACCCACATCTTCAAGGTCCGGGCGATTGATGCCGCTGGCAATGTGGACCCAACTCCCGCGGGCGACCGGTTTAGGATCGTCTAGAGCGGGGTGCCTGGGGTGAGAGAGTTGTCGCCATGCGTCGTTCCTGCCCCCTTGTCGTGACAACCGCGGAGTCTCGCTTCGTACAGAAAGCGCATTGGATTCCGTAATCGTGCCCTAGTCCCGCTTCGCAATCAGGGGGTCGGCGGTTCGAGCCCGCCTAGCTCCATTTTTCGTTTCTGGCTTCCTCACTGAGGATCTGAGATTTGACGCCTCTTATCTCTTTCTCCCTCAGCTGGTCATTTCCGTCGCGGGTGCCCATTGGTGCCCAATCAGGGCACGTTTCTGGGCGCCAGCGGCTTGAGAAGCGCGAGGGGGCAGGACCATGAGAGATAGACGCTTTGCATGGAAAGCGCAATAAGTCGACTGCCGCCAAAAGCCATTGGCGCAAGCGTCGAGACTGGCGTTTATCCTGGCCTCGTGCGCATCAAGCCTTTGCTCTGGTCTCTGGCGGTTGTCGCCGGCGTTCTCGCCCCGGTTTCACCTGCGGCGGCGGCAACCCCCAACACGACGATCATGTCAGGGCCTTCTGGATTGATCGTCGAGTAAGTCAGCGACCTTCAAGTTCGAGACGACGGACTCCGACGCCACATTCCAATGTCGGCTCGACGCAGGCGACTGGACACCTTGTGCCTCGCCCAAGAGGTACCGAAAGCTGAGCCAAGGTCGACACACCTTCGCCGTCCGTGCGCGAGTCAGCGCCGAGCGCGAAACGACTCCAGCCAGGAGATCGTTCAGGGTCGACACGGTAGCCCCCGATACGACGATCACCAGCGCGCCGTCAGACCCGATGAGCGTGACCCCTAACGGCTATACAGAAGATCAGACACCCTCATTCGAGTTTCAATCGAGCGAACCGGGCGTTCTCAGCTGTCGAATTACCTCGGATTCTTCGTCGCCCTCATTCCAACCGTGCGCCAGCCCGTTCGTGCCCGCAGCCCCGCTACCGCGAGACGTCTTCTACACGTTCGAGGTCAAGGCCGTGGACGCGGCTGGGAATGTTGATTCAACGCCCGCAGCATGGGAATTCAACGTGGAGACGCCGATTACCAAGGACCAGCAGACGGCGGAACTCGTGGCCGCACTTCTGCTTCCGGACGCTGAGACCAGAGACGTTCCTGCACTCTGCGGCGAAGATGCCGCGATTGATTGCCCAGGTGGAAGCCCGGCGCCACCAGACGACGATCAGCTGAGCACATCGTCCACCCGAAGCGTCGTATCGGCTGGACCCAACACCGACAGCTACAACGTCACCGTAACTCACGGAGCCCAGACACTTAGCCCGGCCGTGATATCGCGATCCGGTACAGACTGCAACCTCGGGCTGAATTCGACGAGCGGAACCTCGCCCCACTGGACCATCTTCCTCCAACTGAGCTTCGGTTCGGAGCCTCAGTTTGTTCCGGGCGGCACATATATCTCGTCCTTACCCCTCTCCGTCACCGGGATTGAAAGAGCCGATTGGGTAATTGGAGGGAGCTTTATCTGCGCTTCGACCGATTTCCTCGCCACGACCGACGTCGCCGAGATTTATCCATTCATGGCTGATGCCAATACATTACGTTTGTCTTAAGCCCGGCGCCGGCTATATCGAGCGCTGCCCCTAGCCCGCGTCGACCAGGGCCCTGTCCTGAAACGACATAGGTGCTTTGGACGAAAAGCGTCTAAGTCGCTGTGCATGGAAAGCGTCTATACGCAACCGACTGCTGGCCGCGATCCTACTCGCCGGCCGGCAGCATCTCGAAAGAGATTTCACCCGCTGCCAAGGCCAAAGCGATCGCGTGACTGCGGGTCGACGCACCAAGCTTTTCACGGGCGTTCTGGGCATGGGTCCTTACCGTCTCCGGCGAGATAAACAGCTGCGCCGCGATCTGTTCGCCCGTGTCGCCCATGGCGAGCAAACCGAGCACTTCGCGTTCGCGCTTCGTGAGAATGGGTTTTTCGGTCGTGTCGGCGGCGGTCGCTCCCGAGACGTCGGATGCAAGGCTACGGCCGGCGTCTTCATCGTCTTCCTCGTTGAAAGGCGTGAGCAAGAGGAGGTGGCGACCAGGCTGGATGTTCTCGGTGGCGCTGCATTCGATCTCAAGCAGCATCTGATCCGGAAGCAGCAAGGTGGTCCGGGCGCTTGCCGCTCCCCGGCTTGACAGCTCCTCGAACAGGAGATCCACGTCGGCTTTTCTCTCAGGCGGCAACAGGTCCTCTAACCGCAGCCCGCGCAACGTCTCGCGCGGGACCCTGCAAAGGAGGCCGGCCGCGCAGTTGGCATCCTCGATCAGATGCTCATCATCAACGATCACCATTGGATTGAAGCTGCGCACGAAGACCGCCGCCTGTGTGGCGGATGCTGCGCGCTCCTTGGCGTCCGATGCCGCCAACCTCCGTGCGGTCATCCGAAGCTCGAGCTCGTTGACGACGATCGCAGCTAGATCTTGCAGGCACGCTTGCTGCTCGGTGCTCAGTTCGCGCGGCTCACGGTCGAGGATGCAGAGCGTCCCGAGATTGTGGCCGTCTGCCGTTTCCAGGGGAGCGCCCGCATAAAAGCGGAAGCCGGCCTCGCCGGCTACCAGCGGGTTTGCCAGCGCACCGGGATCGGCAGTCGCATCCTCAATGACGAAGACTTGATCCTGGAGAATGGCCGAGGCGCACAGACCGGGGTCACGGCCGACCTCCTCGACGTCTAGGCCGAGATCGTCTAGCCCGAACTTGGACTTGAACCAAATGCGGTCGCGGTCAACAATGCTGACGATGCTCACCGGCACGTCGAAGTACTCGGCAGCCAGCGCCGTGATCCGATCGAAGGACCCGTCGGGAGGGGTATCGAGGATGTCTTGACGCAGCACTGCTTCGAGTCGCTCGCGTTCTCGCTCGTTTACCGCGCCGATCGCGCCCTTCCCTGCGCTATCCGACATTCATCATCTATCACCCGTACCCCCACGATCTATCACCCGTACCCCGTCATCTATCACCCGTACCCCCCACGATCAATCGCCCGTACCCCCTATGACATGGCTTTAAACGGGCGGTCAACTTCGTAGCCGGGGCGCCATCTCGTGGGGCTACGTCGTTTCGTGGATATTGGCCCCATCTGATGCGGATCGGGGATTGCGCTCCTCGTCCACGACCCCGATAGTGCGTCGCCGATGCTTTCCGCTTTCCCCGACGAACCCCGGAACCCGCAAGGGAAGGTGTTGACCGACGCAATTTCGGCCAGCATGGTGGCGCTCTATGCCGAGTTCTACGACCACGACCGCACCACCGCAACCACTTACATAAACGACAACGTCGTCGTCTGCGTCCTCCAGGACATTCTCAGCGTCGGGGAGGACCAGCAGATCGCCGATGGTAAAAGCGGCGACGTGATCGACGGCCGGGTCGCGTTCCAAGAGGGTGCCGAAGACGAATTCACGAAAGCGGTCGAGCGGCTGACTAAGCGCCACGTC
Source organism: uncultured bacterium (assembly GCA_963786495.1). Lineage (GTDB taxonomy): Bacteria > Actinomycetota > Thermoleophilia > Solirubrobacterales > 70-9 > JALZKA01. Next base: position 107,610 of record CAWAZL010000008.1, read on the forward strand.
ACCGCTTTTCTCAGTGCAAATCAGACGGCTCCGGGCGTGGCCTGCGAGCTGTTTTTCTTGGAGGCCCCGCCAGCATGACCATGGCTACGGAGACGAGACCAGCGGCCGGTCTGTCCGATCAGGAGCTGATGCGCCTCGTGCAACGCTCGGATGATCGGGAGGCCTTCGCCTGTCTCTACGACCGCTACGCCTCCCAGGCGTTCCGCATCGCTCGCTCGATATGTCCCCGTCCCGCTCGTGCAGAGGAGGCCGTCCAGGAAGGCTTTCTTTCAATCTGGCGGAGCCGGATGAGGTTCAATTCCACTTTTGCTGGCGCCTCGTTCGGAGCCTGGTCGATGACGATCGTCCGCTGCGCGGCTCTAGACGCCGTGCGTTACGACCGGGCGGATAAGCGCCCAAGGCTCATGCCGGCGCAATCTCAACCCGTCGACGCCTGGATACCGTCTCCCGAGGATCAGGCGATCGTCCGCCACGAATCCAACACCCTTTTGGCCACGCTGGCGGACCTTCCGGAAGCACAGGCAGAGGTAATCCAGCTTGCGTTCTTCGGCGAGCTCAGCCACAGCGAGATCGCTAAGCAACTGGATCTGCCGCCAGGGACCGTGAAAGGCCGTATCCGCCTAGGCCTTGAGAGGCTCCGCAAGAGCGTGGACCGCGAAACCTAAACCCACCGAGCCGGGTTCTGCAACGACATCCGCGAACCCATGTACGCCCGTGGGGTTAATGGATCATCAAGCGCCTCTTTGCATGGAAAGCACATGAATTACCGATAGTCGTTTTCGTCGCCACCTAAGCGACTCAGACGACATTCGATGGGCTGGGACGCCGAGAGTGATCTAACGGCCCTATATGTCCCGATATCTCACTCTCGGTGAGATGGGTGCTTTGGACGTAAAGCGCTACTTCCTCCGCTTCACCCTCAGCACTGCTTCCATCCCGGATTCGCGGTGGCCGTCCAGGGAGCACCACAGGATGTACCTCGAATCCCTCTTCAGTCGTTCGCTGATCGACCCCACCTCGTCCGGCCCCAGCTCGCCGATCTCCCAGACGACTTCGCCCCCTTTGCGCTGGACCTTCAGGTCGTGAGGGTCCTCGCCGGTGTTCGTGTACTGGATGATCGCCGGGCCTGGCGGCACCTTGCTTCGCGTGAGCACAAACGATCGCTCGGACGCGCCGTTTTGCACGCCGATCGTCGTCGTCCCGCCGGCCGAGGCCAAGCTTGCAAGCAGGCCGACCGTGACCAGAAGCAGCGCGCTCGCGAGGGCGAGCGCCACCCCAGTCCGCGCGCGGGTCATGGCGCGATGATCTGCGGGCGCTGGAAGTTGGACGCGCCGGGAATGATCTGAGCGGCGTCGATGTCGAACCACTGCTCGAGCAGCGAGCAGTAGAGGGAGCGGAAGTCGACCGTGTGCTTGAGGTTGTCGTCCTCGTCGAGCGCGCTGGCGCCCATGCCCTGCCACTCGCCGACCATGTCGCCCTTGACCCGTGAGCCCATGACGAAGGCGGCGCCCGCCGCACCGTGGTCGGTTCCAGTCGAGTTCTGCTCGGGCCGGCGGCCGAACTCGGAGTAGACGAGAGTGATGACCCTGTCGGCGAGCCCTCGAGCCGTCAGGTCCGCCTGGAATGCCTTGAGCGTGTCGAACGTGATTCCGATGTCGTCGCCGAATGAGCTCTCCTGGTTGTCGTGGGTGTCGTAGCTGCCGGGCGCCGACACCGAGACGCAGCGGATCGGGAGATCGGCGTCGAGCATCGCCGAGAGCGCCGACATGTTCTGGCAGAACCAGTGATTGGCGTCGGGATAGACGCCGGGCACCGTGACCTCGCCGAAGTTCTCGAGGGTCGAGCGCAGCTCGATCGACTGGTCGGTCGTGCGGCCCGCGGTCTTCACACCAGGGTCTGACTGCGCCGCGCCCGCCTGGCCCATCTGCTGAAGCCCCTCGAAGAGCAGCGGCGCCACCTCGCCCCAGACTCCGGGAGCCCAGAGGTCGTAGGTCGAGCCGTCGATGGCTGCAACCGGCTTCGATGCGGTCGCGAGCGATGGCAAGAGCCAGCCGTCGAGCGAGAGGCCTTGGATCGGGTTGTCATCGACGCCGATCACGTCGATGAGGCGCCCGAGCCAGCCAGTCCGCTCGTTCGGATCGAGCTCGCCGACCTCCCAGTAGTGCCGGGACGTGAAGTGCGACTGGTCGGCGTCGTCATAGCCGATGGTCGGCATGACCGTGAGAAGGCCGTTCTGATGAAGATCGTGAAGCGCTGAGGCCCGCGGATGCCACATGAGGTCCGTGTCCTCCGTAAAAGTCGGCCCGTCGCCGGGATCGAGGCGCAGCTCGGGGCGGAGGTCGCGGTACTTCTGCTCGTTCACCGGAGCAAGAACGGAGAGCGAGTCCATCCCTCCGTCGAGGAAGACCGAAACGAGAATCGGCGCCTGCGATCCCTGCGCTCGAGCAATTCCGCTCTGAAGGTCGGCGAAGCCGAGCTTCGAGGCGCCGTAGACCGACATCATCCCAAGGCCGGCGCGCATCATGAACGAGCGCCGAGAGAGCCCCGTCCCCGCCGGGATCGGCATCCCGGGCTCGATCGCGGGCAGGCCGCGGCCCGCCTCCGCGGCGGCTCCGCGGAAGAGGTGGGCGCGGGAGAACTCGTTGCAGTGATTGCAGGCCATTTGTCTCATCTCTCCTAGCGCCTCAGCAGGTCTGCATCTCGGGTGACATCGGGACCATCATCCGCAGCGCGTTCTGGCGCAGGCCGCGGTACGTCTTCTCGTGCCAATCAGCCGTGATCACGTCCTCCACGGCCTCGCCGAACGCGACAAGCGATGCGCGCGTCGACGGCGTGATCACCGGGTCGGCCCAGAAATGGAGCGCCTTGTCGACGGCTTCCTCGGCGGTCTCGTTCCTCGTGTACTTGTCGGGGTCGAGCTCGTCGTCGCGGCAGATATATGACGCCGCGTACCAGCGGCCGCGCCAACTCGAGGTGTCCAGCCAGCGCTCCTCGTCCCAGCCCGAAACATTCGGCGGGCGGAACGGTCGCTGCCCGGCCATGTCGGAGATCCAGGACCAGCTGTCCGCGCTGATGCCCTTCCCCCGCGAGCGGAGCATGCCGGCGATCTGGACGATCGGCGGCTTCACCATCGACGGGCCTTCGTAGAAGACGGGGTGCTTGAGGATCGCTTTCAGGAGCGGCTTGATCGCGTAGCTCGAGCTGTACATCGACTCCAGGTCTGCGCGCGTAGAAGCGTCGGGCGGGGTTGGGATGAAGTAGCTCCAGAGCCTTCCGACCAGGTACGGCGCATGCGCCTCGTGCTCGAGGCAGAGGCGGCAGGAGTCCTGCCAGTCGAACTTGCCCGTCTGACCGAAGATGGTCTTGGTCCCCTTGTCGTGGTACTCGGGGTCGAAGCGGAAGTTCTCGTAGCCCACGTCCTCCTTCCAGTTCGCCCGCCATCCGGTGAGCGCGCGGGCCTGCTCGCGAACGTCGTCTTCCGAGTACGGATATTCCGTCTCGGGATCCGACGCGCCGAGCGTGAAGAGCTCCATGAGCTCTCGCCCGTAATTCTCGTTCGGGCTCCACTTGTTGTTGTCGATGCCCGAGAGCCAGATCAGCATCGCCGGGTTGGTGGTGACGCGCTCGATCAGCGAGTCGAAGCTCTCGAAGGCCCGCTTGCGAAACATCTTCGCCTGGTTGATGGAGATCTTGAGCGAGCCGACATCGCCGGTCGCAAACCAGTCGTGCCAGTTGATCGCCATGCGCTCGACCAGAGGCTGGTTCGAGCGGACCATCTTGTCCAGCCACCACATGACGTCGTGGCCGTAGAGGTCGTAGGGCGCGAAGTTGCCCTCGTCGTCTCGAGGCTCAGGGCCGGTCAGCTTGGCCTGGGGAGGATTGAGGAGCGAGTTGACGGCCTTTGAGAGACCCTTGTCCGCCAGCTTGCCGGCTTCACCAGGCCTCGGACCGAAGCCGGCGCGCCAGAGCAGCCGCGAAGCCTCTTTTTCGGAGAATTCGCCGTCGTATACCGGTACCGCCATCACGCACCCCATCGGCAGTGTTTACCTGCGCCTTTACGCCTGTGCGCCCGCTTTGGACACATCGCCCAGGCACGGAGAGCCTTCCAGGCTCCAGGCGGGATACTACGCCTCGTGACGGAAGCTCTGCTCTGGGGACTCGTGGCGAGCTCGTCGCTCGTGATCGGGGCCGTGATCGCGATGACCGCGTGCCCGCCGAAGCGCGTCACGGGCTTGGTGCTCGGCTTCGGCGGCGGCACACTGATCAGCGCGATCTCATTCGAGCTCACCGAAGAGGCGTACGCGCTCGGCGGCGCCGACGCGCTCACCTTCGGTCTCGCGGCCGGCGCGCTTGCCTTCTACGTCGGTGACATCCTCGTTTCGCCACGCGCCGAGAGCGGTATGCACGGCAGGGAGATGCCCGAGCAGGACGAGAGCGGCAAGACCCTGCTCCTCGGCGCGTTGCTGGACGGGGTGCCCGAGTCCGCGGTCCTCGGCTCCACCCTTCTCGTTGGCAGCGGTGTGGGTGTGCCGGTGCTGGCAGCCATATTCCTGTCGAACCTGCCCGAAGGGATCGGCGGGGCCAGCGACATGCGCACCTCAGGCGTGTCCAAGGGGCGAATCCTCGCGCTATGGGCTGGCGTGGCCCTCATCTGCGCGGCAGCGTCCGCAATCGGGTACCAGGTGCTCGCCGACGCCGGCGACGAAGCGATCGCGATTGTCCAGGCGTTCGCGGCCGGTGGCGTGCTGGCAATGCTTGCGATCGAGATGCTCCCCAGCGCACATGCGCGCGGCGGGCGCGGCGCCGGCCTCATGACCGTGTTCGGCTTCGCCCTCGCCTATCTACTGTCGACGGTCGGGTAGTCGCGCACCTCGTCCAGGATGCAGCGCCCGCCCACCTCGGTGAACTCCTCGTCGACCCGGCGCGCGAAGATCTCAGAGCCCTTGCCCTGGCGGACCTGGATCGGCCGTCCGAGCTGCGCGCATAGCGCGAGCGCGGCCGAGCCGGTGGCCTCGTCCTCTGGGATCCCGCCCGCGGCCACGAACGAGCGCGCGCGGACCCGGCCCGCCTCTTTGTCCTCCCACGCCCAGCAGTAGGCCCAGCCCTCGCCGCCCGGCGCGCCTGTGAGGGAGTCGACGTCCGCGGCGCTGGGGCGCTCGAGGTACTCGAAGGGCGGCGACCACTCCGCCTGCGCCGCGACCCAGACGATCTCGCCCAGTAGCTGACGCGAAGCTCGCCCGCCGGCGGCCGCAGCACCGCGACCTCGCCGCCCGTCTCGCGCAGGAGCCAGGCGGTCCCGACGCTGGGATGCCCTGCGAACGGCAACTCGACCCCGGGCGTGAAGATCCGCATCTCGCCACGCTCGGTGTCATCCACGAAGACGGTCTCGGCGAAGCCGAGGTCGGCGGCCACCGCCTGGCGCTCTGGCTCGGGCACTTCGGCGCCCTGAAGGAACACGCCGAGTGCGTTCCCAAGCTCGCCCGAAGGCGTGGTGAAGACGCGAAGGACATGTAGCCCGCTCATGCCGCCGACCATACCCACGGGGGCGCGCCACGCGGCCTCGGGGTTGTCCTTCGCGCAAAGGCAACCCCGAGGAGAGGATTGGACGTGACGGAGAGATTCAAGCGCGGCGACAGGGTCGAGTGGAACTTTCGCGGGCACGCGGTGACCGGCAAGGTCCGGAAGCGCCTGGTCGTGCGGACCGAGGTCGCCGGGCAAGTCGTGGCGGCGTCGAAGGACGACCCCCGCTATCTCGTTCGCTCGGACAAGACAGGAAGGGAGACTGCTCGCCGCGCTGAGGCGCTCAGGCGACTGGACTGAGAACCAAGAGGACGCCAGGGCGCCCACCTACACAGTGAGGATCAGTTATTGGCGATCGGCAATGGCGCAACTGGGCGCCAAAGAATCGGCGAGTCCGTCACGATCGTCGAGCCGGCGTTTCGGGGCCGTTTGGCGCCCCAGATCGTGTAGCTCGGAGACAGCACGATCATGTGGCACGCCGCGGTGTCCGGGTAATAGCGACCCTGAGCATTCCTTTCCTGCCCGCCCTTGTCGTTGAGCGCTGCGCCCGCGCCCGTGTAGCAGTAGACCCCAGGCGAAGGGTTCGAGATCGGCGTCAGGCCATCGGGATGTGGATTGCTCGAGGTGCAGACGATCCGAGTCGCGAAGTTTCGAAGCGGCTGTCCCGACCTATTGGTCGAGCTGTTCATGATCTCAACGGTGCAGCCCTTCGCCAGCGGCGTACTGGAAGCGGTGCCGGTTGAATCGCGGCGATGACCCCTCGTATTGCCGCCGCCGGCAGGGTCCGCGCAGGTCGGCTCGCCGTCGCCGCTCAGCTTCATCGCCATTGCGAAGTTGCCGTTCTTATTGCCAGTTTTCGAAAGCGTGCCCGTAACCCGTGCGTACTTCTTGTTTCCCTTCTTCGCATGCAGAACCTCGCCGCTGCGCCCGTCCTTGAACTTGCACTTGGTGACATCGAGCGTTTCGATGTCGACGCACCCGACCTTGCCCTTCTTGATCGGCGTGAGCTTGCAGTTGTCGACGAGCTGACCTCCGCCTCGCTCCTCGAGCTCGATGGCCTTGCAAGGAGGCGCGAACGTCGACGTCCAAAAAGAGACGGTGACCCCGAAGCCGCTGTCGTTGGGGAAGGGGAGAATCTCCCGGAAGTCCACCGTGCCCTGGCTGTCGGCGAACACCGCGGCGATTGCGAATCCGGTGGCATCGTCCCCTTCAGAGACCATCGTGACGTAGGCAAGGTCGGACGGATCACCCTCGTAGTTCCAGGACATCTCCCTCGAGGCTGAGTGGCCCAGCACGTTGGGCGTGAGGTTCCAGTCTCCGGTGTCTTCGCGGATGTCCTGAACCAAGGGCTCGACGTCTACCTTGTTTGTGTCTTGGATGGCGCCGAGCACCGCCTCTACGTTCTCCTCGCTGTCGTCGGCGGCGGCGATCGTATGGCCATCAAAGGTCTGGCCCGCGCTGATCGAGCACGGCAGGTTCGGCTTGGTCTTGCAGGAGCCGGTGAAGGCGTCCCCTGCCTGAGAAGGAGGCACAAGGAGCGCGGCGGCGAGGGTCAGGGCCATCCCACACACGGCGATCGTCGCTCTCAACTCATTCCTCCTTCAGGCAGATGACCGTGACTTCGAAGTCACGCGCTTCGTTGTCGGGCGTGTCGTCGTTGTCGATGATTCCCTCCCAGCCGTTGGTGCCGTTCGAGGGCTGGGTCGAGTTGATGCGCAGCGCGTGCTTCGACTTCGCGTCCACGATGACGCCGCCGCCGACGCGCGGCTCGAACACGTCACACCCAGCGCCGGTGAGGGCCTGCTCGCCGTCGGGTGCGCTCGCTGTCTCCGTCGTGTAGCGATAGTCCTTGGGCTTGCGCACCTTGTCGCAGACGGCGTAGACATCCATTCGCGCCCCGCCGCTATCGATCGAGGCGGTATCTGTCGCGACGTACCACCCATCCGGCCGCCTGTCAGTGTCGCCGTCGTCGATGGGGCCGCTGCTGACGAGGAACGCGAGTTCGCCAGGAGTGTTCATCTGCGCTCCGCCACCGACCACGGCCTCATCGCCCTTGCATTTCACCAGCGCCTCAGCCTGCTTGGGCACCTTGAGCTTTACATCTTTCTCCTTGCGAATCTTGTAGTCGCCCGCCCCGTCGATGTCGCAGACGACCCACGTCTCCGAATCCGAGGTGGTCGTGATCCCGTCGAAGAAGTTGTGGATCCGGACCGTCCAGGCGCCGGCATCGCCGGGACTCGCCAGCGAGCCCGGGCGGCTGGAGTTGAGCCACAGCTTCTCGTTGTAGGGCGCCCCGTTGTAAGTGCCGCCGCTGATCGCGATGTCGCCGCCGCCGGGACACTCCGCGGTGTTGTCCACACGGCTGCTCTCGGCCACCGGAAAGGTTGTCATCGCATCGGTGTAGTCGGCGCTGGCCGACCCGGGCGCTGCGAATAGGACGATGGTTGAGATCCAGGCAGCGAAGTGCACTTTGTTCACTTGATCCTCACCTGCACTTCGTTGGAGATGGCTTGAGTGAAACCGGCGGTCGTTGAAGAAGTTGCGCGGAAGGTCGTGGCCTTCTTGACCTTCTTCTTGCGTGTCGCGCTGCAGTCGCCGTCGGCGGTCGCCTCGCTCCCGATCGGCTGGAAGTCGGCGCCCTTGAAGCGCTCGAACTGGACCGGCTCCCCCGCGGTAGCCGGACAGGGCGTGAGCGTCGCCGTGAGCGTTGTCTTGCCACCCTTCTTGACCCTCTTCGGCTTGGCCTTGAGTGTCACCGACTTTTCGGCCGGCCCTTCGCCGCCGAGCGAGAAGATGTCGACACGAGAGTTCGTGGTGAATGCGGTTGTGTTGCGGACATACAGGTCGCCCGAGTCGATCTCAAGCCTGCTGGGATAGCTGAGCTGCCCCGGTCCGGCCCCGGCGATGCCTGCTTGGCAGCCGCTCTGAGTTGTGCACGTCTCGAACTGCGCAGCACCCGTGTCAACGCCGTAGCCGAACCCTTGGACGAACGCCCCGATCGCGGTGAATTGCATGATCCGGTGGTTGTTCAAGTCCGCGACGTACACGGCCCCCTCGGTCGCGTCCACCGCGATCCCGGTCGGCTGGGTGAACTGCCCAGCGGCCGTGCCGGGCGCTCCGAAGGCGAGCTCAGGGAAAGGCCCGGGGCCCACGACCTTGACCCTCGATGGCGTCTCGAAGTCGTATCCCGCCTCGACCACGTAGAGCTTGCCCGAGACGGGCCCGATCACCACGTCTTGCGGATTATTGAGGTACTGGACCTCGTCGCCCGCGAACCCGTCGCTGCAGAGCGGCTGGAGCTTGCTCGGCTGGCACGTCTCGAAGGAAGTGCCGCTACCGGTCGCGACGCCCACGCCACTGACGGCCACCGTCTGCCCAAGTGGCGAGGTGGAGATGGAAGTGAGGCGATTCGAGGCCGACGTAGTCAAGTGGGCGCTCCCGCCTGCCACGGCCAGGCCGCTGGCCACGTTCAGGTTGAGCTGGTACGCGGTATCCGCACTGGTTGCGGCCTCGTCGGTCCCGTTGGGTAACCAAGTCCAAACCCGATCGGGGTCTTGGGCTGAAGCCCAGATACGGCCGCCGGCAAAGTCCAGGTCGGCGGGGCTGGCAAACCCCGCGCCGGTGGTGAAGCCGGTCTCGGGTGTGCCGGTAGAGCTGTAGCGGTCGATTGCTCCGGCCCGCGCCACCAGGATGTCGCCCGTATCGTCCACGGTGAAGGCGGCACCCGAGCCGATCGGGATTGAGCGGTCGAAGGTGACATCGGCGCCCACGGGCGCCGGTAGCGCCCACCATGCCAGCACCGCCACGAACGCGCCCGTCCACCGCCTCGCGTTTCTCATCGAGACCCGATCGTCGTCACTTCTTACAGATCGCCCACACGTCGAGATCCGCTTCCTCGAAGGAGATGCCCTCGGCGATCCAGCCCTTCTTCGGAGGCTTGTCTGACCCCACGGGCTGGGGCGAAGACGACGTGAGCCATGCGTCGCCGGTCAGGGGACCCCCGAATATCTCCGCGCCACCCCCCGAGACGACCGAGTTCTTGGGGCAGTTCACCGCCAAGTTCGCTTCGCCGGGCGCGCCGTCCGTCATCTGAACCTTCCGATGCTTCACGGAGTACTTCTGCTCCTCCTTCGAGCAGATGGCGTAGGCGACGAGGCCGTGCGGCGCCGAGTCGTAGTTGTGTGCCACGGTCACCCACCCTGTGGGCTTCTTCTTGTCGAACGGGGTCGGTCGAGAGCCGACGATGATCATGTCGCCGAGGTCGCTGTCGGTGAGCGTCCCTCCGCCGGTGGCGACGGTGTTCTTCGGGCAATTCACGTTCGCTCCATCTGTGACCCCTGCCGCAACGAGCTTCGAGCTCGAGCGGTAGCGGATCTTCGACGCACGCTCCGCGCAGATCGCGTACGAGATCATGGTCGCGGTGGGGAACGCCGGTGCCAAATTTCCCTCCGAAAGCCAGCCCTCGTCCGGAGTCTGGTTGGGGTCGCCCGCCGGCTGCGGAGTGGAGTTCGTAAGAGAGGCATCATCGGCGCCCGCTGTATCGATGAAGGTGCCGCCGCCCGTCGGGACACTCTCCTCGGGGCACTCGACGACCAAGCCCGGGTCGGCGTCCGAGATCGTTTTCTGCTCCACGGTGTAGGAGAGCCCTTTGAACACGGGAAGCCTCTCCGAAGGGCCCATCGCTTCGCCGCGGGGCCCCGGACTGATCGCAAGAGCGGCGAATCCCAAAGTGCCGAACGCAATGGCAGTTCGCCTGAGTCGAACACTCATGAACCTCTTACCTCCAAACCGCCCACCCCCACGGAGGGCTCTAATCCAATGGGAAGTATTGCGCTCCTGAGGCCGTTTGGCAAGCGAGCCGCTAGCGGGCGCAGACCGAGACGACGTCAGCTTCAGGCTCGGCACTGAACGGATCGGGGAGGAACGACACGCCCCACGCGTCTTCTGGCCGATGGCCCGCCTCGCCCGGCCGGTCGTCCGGGAACGAATCCTCGATCTTGACCGTGACGTCCATCCCGGGGTCGGCCACGTAGCCGCCTCCCCCGACGACCTCCTCGCGCTTCTTGCAGAAGACGGGGACGGGCGCGCCGAAGGGCGACTCGACCGTGAAGGACTCCTGCCGGTAGCGGAGTTTGAGCTTGTCCGTGCAGACCGCGGCGAGTGTCACATCGGGAAACGACGCGCTCCCCTCGACCGCGACCTGCGTTGCCTCCCCGCTGTCGCTGCTGAAGTCATAAGGCGACCAGGTGTGGACAGAGGTCTCCCCCATTGCACCCTCGGTTTCGGCTCCGGCACCAGTTGCCTCGGTCCCTTCAGGGCAAATCGCACCGTCGGTGACAATCGCGGTCGCCATAGAACCGACCGCGATGTACTTGGGCGACGGCCCCGTGGCACACACCGCGTGGACCTTCATGCGATCGACAGGCTGGCCGGTGTCCTCGGGGCTCGCGACCACCACCGACCAACCATCGTCAGGCTTTACGTCCCCGTCTCCGCGGTCGACCGGCATGCTCGAAACGACGACCCCCATCCCCCACACCGCGCCGATGCCGCCGCCGAGCACGTGCGTGTCGCCGGGGCACTTCACCGTGACCGGGGCGTGCTGCGTTCCGGGTAGGAGCTTGAACGGCTTCTTCTCGTAGGTGATCTCGGCTGAGGCGGTGGCCGAGGCGACCAGCAGTGCGACCCAAGCGATGACGAGATTTCTCATCACACGCGTCCCCATCGCGACCGCGTATGTCATGGCAGGCAGATCGCGTAGGCACGCAATCCAAGCGCGAACATCGAGTTCTGGCTGTCTGCTTCCACGTACCAGCCGTCGTCTGGGCGCTCGTCGGGGTTGCCGTCGTCAAAGGGCATCGAGATGGTCACGAAGTGATCCCTGAACTGGACCATCCACGCACCACCGCCAACCACGTCGGTGCCGGACGGGCAAGTCGCGAAGGCCTCGCCGAAGCCATTAGGGGGTGTGGTCGTTTCCTCGACTACGTAGACCGGGCGCTGCTTGCCGCAGATCGTGGTCGTCTTGGCATCGCTCTTGGGAGCCGATGACGGGCCGCCGACGAAGTCGATTGCCGTTGCCTCCCAGCCCTTGTCCTGGCGATTCGAACCGACGGGAAACGGCGTCGAATAGGACAGGACTCCGCCCGCGTTCCAGGCGCCGGAGATCTGTGCGCCACCGCCCAGGGTTCGCGTGCCCTTGGGGCAGCGGGCCACGCCAAGGAGTTCACGCACGCCGCCACCAGAGGTGCCGACCTTCTCTGCCTTCTTGGTCCGGTAGACCGGAAGACGGTTGTCGCAGATCGCCGTGACCGCGAGGGTCCCACCGTTTGGTGAGTATCCGGCGGCCGACGTCATCCAGCCATCGTCGGGTGCGTTGCCCTTGTCCTTGGAGTCATAGGGACTCGAGCGAGTCAGGCGAACCTCGTTTTGCCCTGAGAAGATGAACTGGCCACCGCCAACGACGTGTTGGCCCGCCGGGCACCTGACTTTTTGTGTCGCGATCTCACCGGAGGGAACGAGCTTGGTCGGACCGGTGGGGTAATCAAGCGCACTCGCCGGCGATGCGACCACAAAGCAAGCGCCGACCGCTGCGAGCCAACCGAACTGATGGCGATTCACTCGGCAATCCTTCCCCAGGGGTCGCACCTTGTCAAAAGCTAAAGGTTCGGGCAGAGAATCGCCGTGCGGAGGTTCAGCGAGCTCCCCGACGCGTTCAGCCCCGCACCGTCGTGGCCGAAGGTGTCGAATGTGGGTGCGTTCCCCGAGATGTATGTCGAGGTTGCGAGGTCCACTGCGGGTTTCGACTCTGGTTGATGTTCACGCCGTCGATCTTGTTCTCGGGAACACAGAGCGCGATCGAGTGGCGTTCCAGCTTTCCCTCGGAGAAGTTGACCCGCCACTTCTCGGCGCTGTCGATGAGCGTCGAGCCGGTGATGCGCCCACGCCGGGCGCCGACGAGGCTGGGGCCTTTCCCGGGCTTCCCCAGATAGGCGCCGCCCGTCATCGTTAGCTGGTTCCCCGGGCAGTCAGCGGTGACCCCTCCGGGCAAGCCTGTGTCCAGAACGTCGCCCTGATCTCGAACAGTGACGTTGGGCAGCTTGCCTTTCGGCACGCAGCGAGCCTCGATTGTCAGCGTGCGCGGCTCGCTTGCGACGGTCGGACCGCCGGCGTACCAGCCGCGCCCGTCGCGCGTGGGAGCCGAGCTCGTCAGGTGGGACAGGTTGGAGACACCGGGGGCGGGGCCCGCCCCTGTCGCATGCCAGAAGGCCCCGCCCGTGAGCAGGCGCTTGGACCTCGGGCAGTGCGCCGTGCCAGACCGACCGCGCCGCCCGCCGGCACGTCGATCTGCTTCAGCCCGGCTAGAGGACCGGCAAGAAGCGCTCGATCTCCCAGGGAGTGACCTGTACGCGGTACTCCTCCCACTCCTCGCGCTTGATCTCGATGAAGCGCTTGAAGGTGTGCTCGCCCAGGACGCGGAGGACCAACTCTGACTCCGCGGCGATCTCGATCGCCTCGCCAAGGTTCTCGGGGAGCTGCTCGATGCCCCGCTGCCCGCGCTCTTCGGGAGTGAGGTGGTAGAGGTTCTGCTCCATCGGCTCGGGCAGCTCGTAGCCCTTCTCGATCCCCTCGAGTCCCGCGTGGAGCATCCCGGCGAAGCAGAGGTACGGGTTGCAGGCCGGGTCGGGGCACCGGAGCTCGGCGCGCGTTGCCCCCTCCTTGCCCGGGTGATAGAGCGGCACGCGGATGAGCGCGGAGCGGTTGCGCCGCGACCACGAAAGATAGACCGGCGCCTCGTAACCGGGCACTAGCCGCTTGTAGGAGTTGACCCACTGCGCGAACAGCGGTGAGATCTCTCGCGCGTGGCGAAGCTGCCCGGCGATGAACGCCTTCGCGGTGTCGGAGAGGAAGTACTGGTCGTCCGGGTCGAAGAAGGCGTTTCGCCCGTCCGCCTGGAGCGACTGGTGGACGTGCATGCCCGAGCCGTTCTCGCCGGAAAGCGGCTTCGGCATGAACGTCGCGTGCATGCCGTGGTTCATCGCGTACTCCTTGACGACGATCCGGTACGTCATGCAGTCGTCGGACATCTGGAGCGCGTCCTTGTAGCGCATGTCCACCTCGTGCTGCGAGGGGCCAACTTCGTGGTGGGCGTACTCGACGTGGATGCCGAGTTGCTCGAGAGCCAAGATCGTGTCGCGGCGCACCTCGGAGCCGGCGTCGAGCGTGGTCAGGTCGAAGTAGCCGCCCTCGTCCATGACCTGCGGCACGCCGCTCTCGGGGCGCGCTTCCTTGAAGTAGAAGAACTCGAGCTCCGGACCGATGTTGTAGGCCTCGAAGCCCATCTCCTTCGCCCGCTCGAGCGCGCGGCGCATGATCCAGCGCGGATCGCCTTCGTAGGGCTCGCCGCCCGGGACCTGGACATCGCAGAACATCCGCGCTGTCGCCTTCTCCTCGGGCCGCCATGGCAGGACGGCGAAGGTCGCGGGGTCGGGCATGGCGATCATGTCCGACTCCTCGATGGGGTTGAAACCGGTGATCGACGAGCCGTCGAAGCCCATCCCGCCTTCGAACGCGTCGTCGAGCTCGGACGAGTTGATCGAGAAGCTCTTGAGCTGGCCCAGGACGTCCGTGAACCACAGGCGAATGAAGCGAACGTCCTGCTCAGAGACGATCTTCTTTACGTCGTCGGCTGTCTTGGGCGTGTCGGCCATGAGGAGGAAACCTTAGCCCTAGGAACTCCTTAGGGTTTGGCCATGGGGACAAAGTTCGACGATCAGCTTGAGACAGTCGTGAAACCGCTCGTTGAGGACGGCGAGTCGCTTCGCGGCATGTGCGCCGGTTCTTGGCAGAAGGGCATGTTCAGCCAGTCGATGGTCGCCTTCGCGGTAACCGACAGGCGCCTGATCGTCCAGCCGGCGAACCGCAAGTGGGAAGCGGACGGAGAGCCACTCTCGCTCACACGCGATCAGGTCGCGAGCGCGAAGGTCGGCGGGGCGGGCGACGCCGGCGACATCTCGGGCGCGATCATGAGCAAGTCGGCGGTAAAGCTCCAGATCAAGACGGTCGACGGCGAAAAGCTCAAGTTCATGCTGATGCGCGGAACCGGCCCGCTCGGCGGCTTCGGCGGCGGCGAGACCCAGCGCCAGGGTGTCGATGCGCTCGCGAGCTTCCTTACGTAGAAAGGGCCCCGCTCTCGCGGGGCCCTTTCCGTAGCAGGCCTGTAAGCCGGATTCTGTCGTGCGCTGTCATCTATCTATGCGCCCTACCTGGATCTCGCCGGGCCGGGTCATCGATCCTGCTTGGGCTTGCACCTGACGGGGTTTGGCTAGCCGCCACGTCACCGTGGCGCTGGTGCGCTCTTACCGCACCGTTTCATCCTTGCCTGTACGCCCCACGCGTGTCGGGCGCCATCGGCGGTTTGATTTCTGTTCCACTTTCCCGCGGGTTTCCCCGGGTCGGCGTTACCGACCGTCGTGCCCTACGGTGTCCGGACTTTCCTCGAGAGTCACCTCCCGCGACTGCGCAGCCTGCGTGGACAATGGTACGGCGTGGAAGCAGGCAGTGCGGAAGCGTCAATCGGGCGGGACGAAAAGCACCTATCCCATCGAGTGTGAGATAACGGGACACATAGGGCCGCCAGATCACTCTCGGCGAGTCTTGCCTCCCATTGCTCGGTCGAGGTGTCAGATCCGGTGCGTCCGGGGTAAGGGGTCGCATGGCCAACGGGTCAATTCGGGGGAGCCGTTTGATGACGGCCTCTACTCGATTCAGATCGAGGGCGACTTCGATGCCGCGATGCGGGACACGGGGATCGCCGTGACCGAGGCCGCACTGGACGACGACCCGCGGGCGATCCTGGTCGACGTCAAGCGCTGCACCTTTCTCGACTCGACCGCGCTCGCTGTGATCCTGGGCGCCCGACAGCGCGCGCTGGACGCGGGCATCGGGTTCGCCCTCGTCGGCCACAACCCCACGATCGACCGAACCTTCGAGCTGACGGGCCTGGGCGAAGAGCTAGAGATCCTCTCGGACACCGACGAGGCGATCCGCCTGCTCGCGTCGACGCTAGCTGAGCTCTGAGCCGCAGCCGGCGCATGGCTGTGCGGCGCGGATCGCGCCCCCGCAGACAGGGCACTCGGCGGTGCCCACGCTCGACGAGCCCGGTCCAGGCAGACGAGATCCGCTCGTCAAGGGTCCGCGCGCCCTGGCTCGAACATCTGGCGAGCCTCGAGGTGCTGGAAACGGCGCGGCCGGTCGTTCCCTCGGAAGAGGCGCTGCCGCTCCTTTTGGGAAACCGAAGCCATCTCACACGCTCCGGAAGACCCCGACGACCTTGCCGAGGAGGGTGGCTTCGCGGGTGCGGATCGGCTTGTAGGCGGCGTTCTCGGGCTGGAGGCGAATCTGGTCCTTTTCGCGGAAGAAGCGCTTGACGGTGGCCTCGTGCTCGAGCAGGGCGACGACGATCTCGCCGTTCGACGCGTCGTCCGTCTGCTTTACGACCACGTAGTCGCCGGCCAGGATTCCCGCGTCCTTCATGGAGTCGCCCTTGACCCTCAGGATGTAGTCCCCCTCCTCCCCGCCGATCATGTCCGGCAGCTCGAGGTACTCCTCGATGTTCTCCTCGGCAAGGAGCGGCTCGCCTGCGGCGACCTCGCCGACGACCGGGAGGCCCCGGCCTGCCAGCTTCTGCTTGGTCTTCTCGACAAGCAGCTCGATCGCCCGCGGCTTGGTGGGGTCGCGGCGCAGGAGCCCGATCTTTTCGAGGTTCGCCAGGTGGGCGTGGACGGTCGAAGAGGACGTGAGCCCCACGGCCTTGCCGATCTCGCGCACGGTGGGCGGGTAGCCGGTCTTCGCCGCGTATTTGCGGATGTAGTCGAAGATTTCCTTCTGGCGCTTGGTCAGGTCCATGATGCGGCTCCTCCTAGCGGGAATCGTGGCGAAGACGGGAACACATGTTCGTAGAGTAGCCACCCCTCCGGACGGATGTCAAGTCGGTCGACCCCCGGCGCACGCTCGCACCCGTGGATACACTGGCCGCTCCCTCAAGCGGTTGTGGCGGAATTGGTAGACGCGCAAGGTTGAGGGCCTTGTGGCCTGTATAAGGCCGTGGAGGTTCGAGTCCTCTCAACCGCACTACGATCGACCGATGAAGGTTGAAAAGACGGACTTCATCGCCATCCCAGTCCGCGACTACGAGAAGGCGAAGGACTTCTACGGGAACACCCTCGGACTCGAGTTCGGAAAGCAGTGGGGCAACATGCCCGCCGGCGAGTTCGAGACCGGCAACCTGACGATCGCGCTGATGCAGCCCGACGCGTTCGGGATGGAGTTCTCGCCGCATCGCTTCCCGGTCGCCCTGCGCGTCGCCGACGTCGAAGCCGCCCGCGCCGAGCTCGAGGGCAAGGGAGTCAAGTTCATGGGCGACACCATCGACTCCGGCGTCTGCCACCAGGCGATCTTCGAAGACCCCGACGGGAACATGCTCGACCTCCATAACCGGTACGCGCCGGAAGGCGCCGGGCCCGGCAGCTGACGGCTACCCGCCCAGGTCCGTAAGCCACGCGCTCGACAGCGCGGGGATCTCGCGGCCGGAATCGACGCCGCGGACCGATCGCTCGATGCCGAGGAACGTCTCGCCCGGGCTTTTCAGCACGCTCAGGAGCGGGTCCTCCCGCGCTTGATCCGCCTGCGCGGGCTTGAGCTCGTCGGCGAGCTGCGCCTCGCCCGCGTCGAGCATCGCCAGGCGGAGGCTCGGCGAAGGGCTGATCTGAAGCTCGACCTGGTCCAGCGCCGGCCCCAGTTCGACCTTGGCCGATGAGCCCCACCACCCCGTGTTGCGCGCCAGGAGCACCCGGCTTGACTCGCGTTCACGGAGCTCGAACGCGCCCGTGCCGGTCTGCGAGGGGCGGGTGACGACGGCGCCATCGCCGGAAGACGGTTGCAGGGCCGAAGGCGAGACGATGCCCAGCTGAGGGATCGACAGGCGCTTCGGAAAATCCGGGTCGGGGGTGGCAAGGGCAAACCTGACCTCTCCTGGGCTGGGAGCGTCGACCGAGACGAGGCTGGGCAGGAGCGCCCGGCCGGCGGCGGTCGTCAGCCACCTCGTCGCATTCGCCTGGACCGCGGCCGCGTTGAACGGCGTCTCGTCGTCTGAGAAGAACACTCCATCGCGAAGCCGGAAGGTCCAAACGGTGTCGCCGTCCGAGCTCTGGGAGTTCGCGACGAGCCCGGGAACCCGCCGCTCAACGTCGAAGGGGCCCGCCACCTTCGCGGTCAGCGGCTCGTTCACCTGGCGCACCAGGATCTCCTCGGATCGACTGGTCGCCTCGAGCGGATCGGTGCTCAGGACCGGGTCGGCGACGGTCCACACGAGCGTCCCGCCCTCACCCGCAGGCGTCGCGCTCGACACCGCCGGGGTTTCCTCGTCGTCTCCCCCGCCGCATCCCGCTAGCGCGCATGCCAATAGGGCCGCGCAGAGCCCGCCCAGCCGTGTGAGCGCGGGCATGCCGCAGGCCCGCTTAGAGCTTGAGAAGGACGAGCGTGTTCAGCGCGAACACGATCGCGAAGAAGATCGTCCAGCGGTCGAGGTTGCGCTCGACCAGCGAGCCGCCCGCGAAGGAGCCGCCACCGCCACCGATGCCGAAGGCGCCGGAGAGGCCCGCGTCCTTGCCCGAGTGGAGCAGGACGAGGATGATCAGGATGATCGAGACGAACACCTGGACGACTTGAAGGATCGCTTCCATCGCCGGGCGATTCTAGAGGCTTGGGCCAGCCGACCGGCCGCGCTTCTCAAGCGCGTCGATCTCGCGCAGGATCTCGATCGCCTCGCGCCGGAGGTCCGCGTCGGCCCGTGCCCAGTCGGCCTGGCTGAGCTTTCCCTGCTCGCGGTCGAGCTCGGCGTCGCGGATCTCGCGGTACTTCGACTCCTTGCGCGCCTCTAGCTCTGCGCGCTCGGGGTCCTCGATCCGCTTGGAGCTCGTCGCGCCCGGTCGCAGGGGGATCGAGACGAAGAGCGCGACTGCGGCGATCACGAACAGCGCGATGAGGGCGACCTCCATGGCCCGGGGAGGCTACGAGGCGCGGCGCCAAATATGACTTTCTGT
The DNA here is from genome assembly GCA_963786495.1 of uncultured bacterium. Taxonomy (GTDB): domain Bacteria; phylum Actinomycetota; class Thermoleophilia; order Solirubrobacterales; family 70-9; genus JALZKA01. The sequence continues at coordinate 126,233 of CAWAZL010000008.1, forward strand.
CGCCATCATCGATCACCCCTCGAGCGAAAATGGCGACAGTTCCGGCTACGAGGCGCGGCTGAGGTCCTTGGCGAGGCGGGCCGCGTAGACGTCGGAGACCCTGCGGCGGCGAGCCGAGGCGGTGGGCCACGCGGCGACCAGGCCGCCGATCACGCCGATCGCGCCGCCAACCCAGATCCAGATCACGAGCGGGTTCACGTTGATGCGAAAGTCCACCGGGATCTGTCCGTCCTCGTAGCGTTCCTGGAGGTTCGAGACCGCAAGGCCTTGGAGCGCGGATCTCTGCTCCGAGATATCACGCATCGCTTGGAGTCCACCCGGCGTGTTCGGGTCGGGGAGAGTCTCGGGGATGGTGGCTTCGTCGATCCGCCGGTCGGCGCCTGAGATGAAGTTGTCGATCGCGGGCTCGGTCAGGTCGGGCCGCATCGCGGTCCAGAAGTCCTCCGCCGCGCCGCCCGAGCGTCCCACCTCCGATGTGGCCTCGCCCTCGAAGAAGCTGCGCACCGTGCCAGTCGAGCTGGACGAGTAATAGTTGCGGCTGGGAGTGAGGGTGTCGACGAGCTCTCCATCGCGGTGGACCTCAACGACCGAGCCGAACGAGAGCCGGTCCTCGTCGAGGTCGCGGAACGCGGTGGGACGAACGTAGGTCACCTCGTAGTCGCCGACCGTGGTCGAGTCACCCGGCAGCATCCGCACGTCGTCTGACGTCTGAAAGCTCGACGAGGCCGCGATCGAGACGAACGCGATCACGATGCCCATGTGGACGATGTAGCCGCCGTAGCGGCGGCGGTTCCTGACCACCACCCGCCCGAGGGAGAGCGCGAAGCCATCGCCGGTAAGCGCGTTCTGTGCCGAGGCGCCGCGCACGAACTCGCTTATGAGGCCGGCCAGCGCGAACGCCGCGAACGTGAACATGATCAGCGCGCCCGGCTCGTCCGCCACGTCCGTGAACGCGAGCAGCGCCACAAGGACGGCGGCCGCGACAGCCACCGGCGGCCCGAACAAGCGGAGCGCCCGGCCGGCGCTGATCTGGCGCCAGGCCAGGAGCGGACCGATCCCGGTGAACAGCACCAGGAGGATCGCAAGCGGCGTGACGTACTGGTCGAACCAGGGAGCCGCCAAGGTCGAGCGCTCGCCCGTGAACGCCTCGGCGATCAGCGGGAAGAAGGTGCCATAGAAGATGATGAACGCAAGGCCGATCAGGAGGATGTTGTTCACCAGGAACACGGCCTCGCGGGATGCAAGTGACTGGATGCGCCGCTCCGAGCGCAGGTCTCCCAGACGCGAGACGATCAGCGCCGTCGAGCCGGCCAGCACCGTCGCGATCAGGATCAGCAGCGGCGTGCCGACCGTCGATTCGCCGAAGGCGTGAATTGACTGCAGGATCCCCGAGCGCACCAAGAACGTGCCGAGGAGTGACAACGCGAAGGTCGCGCAGATCAGCGACACGTTCCAGACCTTCAGCATCCCGCGGCGCTCCTGGACCATGATCGAGTGGAGGAAGGCGGTGCCGACGAGCCACGGCATGAGCGATGCGTTCTCGACCGGGTCCCATCCCCAGTAGCCGCCCCATCCAAGCTCGACGTATGACCAGCCCGCGCCGAGCAGGATGCCGACCGACAGGAAGATCCAGGCGAGGAGGGCGAAGCGGCGGGTCGAGCGGATCCAGCTGGTGTCCAGGCGCCGCGCTTTCAACGCACCGATGGCGAACGCGAACGGGATCGAGAACAGGACGTAGCCCGAGTAGAGCATCGGCGGATGGATCGCCATGGCCGGGTGCCGCAGGAGCGGGTTGAGGCCCAGGCCCTCGGCCGGCACGGGGCTCATGCGGGTGAACGGCATCGCGTCGCCGCCCGAGATGATCATCAGGCCGGTGAAGAACATGCCGAGGCCGCAGAGGACGGCAGTGGCCCACGGCACGACCTCGCGGTGCTTGTGGCGCGTCGCGAACAAGACGCCCGAGGACGCGAGCGACAGCACGAACGCCCACAGAAGGAGCGAGCCGCCCTGGCTCCCCCAGAGCGCCGTCATCTTGTAGAGCGTCGGCGTGGTGGTCGAGGAGTGGTCGGCCACGAGCGCGACCGAGAAATCGGAGCGCAGGAACGCCGCCTCGAGCACGACTACGCAGATCACCAGGAGCGCAGCGGCGGCGTAGACGGCGCGGCGCGCGGAATCGACCCAGCGCCGGTCGCCCGTCTGCCCGCCATAGAGCGCGGCGGCGCCGCCATAGACGAACGCCACGAGCGCGCCAACCAGGCAGGCGTGGCCGGCGTCGATCGAAAGTTCGCTCATTGAGGGATGAGCATCTTTAGATGCGAAAGAAGCAGGTGTGGTTGGTCACAGCGATTCGTCGATCACGATGTTCGGGTCCTCTTCGGCCTCATCCGAGAACTTGGATGGGCACTTCGTGATCAGGCTGTCCTTCTCGGCGACGAGGGTGCCGTCGACCATCTGCCCCGTCACGATCACGTCGCGTCCCTCGCGGAACGGATCGGGCACCTGCCCCTCGTAGGTGACCGGCACCTCCTTCGAAGGATCCTCCGGGTCGGCGATCACGAACTCGCGCGCGCCATCGGGGAGCGTCTCCTCCGAGACGACCTTGCCATAGGCGTCGACGGAGCCCGTTGGCGTCTCCGCGAGGAGCTCGGACGGCGACTTCGCCTCCGTGGAGGCGGAGAAGGATGTGTAAACCAGCGCCGTGGCCAAGAGCACCGCCACGCTCAGGGCTACGACGAGGCGAATCTTTCGCTTTTTCTCGGGGTCCACGCCACCCCGAATTATCGCAGGGGCGCCCGCGCGCCCCTGCGATTCGGAGACCTAGCCGCCGAGTTCCGCCTTCAGCTCGCAGCGATCGATGGACGCTCTCGTCCCGGGCGTGTCTCCCGGATCCATCGCCTCGAAGGCTGCCTCAGAGCTCGCCATGTCCTCGGCCGATGCGAAGTGCTGAATGACAACCGCGGTCCGCTGGTCCTCGTCATGGAGGAACTGAACGCCGGTCGCGGTGACGCCCTCAGGCGGCCCGCTCCGTCCCTCGATGTCCTTCAGGCGATTCGCGAGATGCTCGGGGTCCACATCGGTGAACCTGACAACTCTTAGGTAGGACATACATCCCCTTCCGGTTGGTGACTCTTTGGCGGAAGCTACTCCTCGCTAGCTTCCTTCGCATGAGTGATTCACCAGTCCTCCTTGTTACAGGCGCCTCAACCGGAATCGGCGCGAAAACCGCCCACCACGCTGCGGAGGCCGGCTACCGCCTGGTCCTCGCCGCCCGCTCGGAGGACAAGCTTGAAGCGCTCGCGTCCGAGCTCGGCGGGCCGGACAAGGCGATCGCGGTCCGCTGCGACGTGACCGAGTGGGACGAGTGCGAAAACCTCGTCAAGGCAGCGACGGATGCCTTCGGCGGCTTCGACGCGGTCTTTGCCAACGCGGGCTTCGGCGCTTCGCGCGGCTTCCTCGAGGAGTCGCCCGAGCACTGGAAGTCCATGGTGCTGACCAACGTGCTGGGCGTCGCCTACACGATCCGCGCGACCCTCCCCCACCTCCTCGAAAAGGAGACCGGACACTTCGTTATCACCAGCTCGGTCGCCGGCAGGCGCGCGCTTCCGGGCTCGCTCTACTCGGCGACCAAGTGGTCGGTGACGGCGATGGGCGAAGCGCTCCGTCAGGAGCTTCGCCAGATGCACGACAACACGCGCATCCGGGTCACGCTCATCGAGCCGGGAATGGTCGACACGCCCTTCTTCGACAACCGCCCCGGCAAGGGCGTTCTGGAGGACGAGGACATCGCGAACGCCGTCATGTACGCGCTCTCCCAGCCCGAGCACGTCGACGTGAACGAGATACTCATCCGCCCGACGCAGCAGCCGACCTGAGCCTGGATCTATCGTCGCGACATGCAGCACGGGCTCAGGTTCACGATGCACGTCGGCCCTCGCGCTGGTGGTGCTCTGGCCTCGGCCTCGACCGCATCCGCGCTGCGGGATCACACGAAGCGCTATGAGGCGAGATCGCCGTCCGGGTCAACGGGTCGGCAAGGCGAAACGTGGAGACGGAGAGAACGCGTCATCTCCGGGGGGTTCAGTCAGGCTCTGAGGGCGACTACGCCCTTGTGAACAAGGCGGTCAAGCGGCAAGGCTTGGGTCGTCAAGGGTGACTTCTCGCTTCCAGCAACCGTCTTCGCCTATTGCAGCCGTCGCCTCGAGCCGGAAACGGCGAAGAAGACCAAGGAGTTCGACGGGGGCGTCCGCGCTGAACACCACGGCGAAGTGCAGCGGCAACAGGTGCCGCCGCTGCCGGCGGATGGGCATACAAAGCCACTCATCCAGAACAGCCCCGTGTACACGAGCGCGGCCGAGCTTCTACCTCTGGCATGTCAAGGCGGTTCAGCGGCAGCTCGAGAACTTCGGCAGCATCACGGTCATACGCGTACTGCCTGCGAGAGGAGATCGAGAGTCCACGCGACCTCCTCCCCTGTGCCCGCGGGCGGCAACACGGTCGACCACCGCGAGCTGCGATGCCGGCACAGAACTCCTGGGCGGCGGCTTCGAAACCACGCCCAAGCCGGACTTCGACAACTCACGGGCCCTGATCCGTTCGTCTTCGACGCAGGGTCGCGACGACCCGCTGGTGTGGGCGGCCGGGGCGCACAACTACAGCGCCATCGCCGGCAACCTCAACGCCTTCGCAATCTGCCTGCCCTGAAGCGCCGGGACTAGGCCGATCGGCAATAGGCTGCTCGCGATGAGCGACGTGGCTTTCGAGGGGATCGCCCGCCAGGCTGAGATGGTCCGCGCGGGGGACGTCACGCCGACCGACCTCGTCGAGCTCTACCTCGACCGCATCGACCGGCTCGACCCAGAGCTGAACGCCTACCGCATCGTCCTGGCCGACCAGGCGCGCGAGGAGGCGAAGCGGGTCGAGGCGCGACTCGCGAAGGGCGAGGGCGACTCGCTGCCGCTCGCAGGCGTGCCGATCGCGGTCAAGGACGTCGAGGACGTGGAGGGTCAGATCACGACCTGGGGCACGAACGGCTTTGACAAGCCTGCCGAGGCCGACGGCGAGATGGTGCGCCGGCTGCGCGAAGCCGGCGCGATTGTCCTCGGCAAGACGAACCTGCCCGAGCTTGCCATTTGCGGCTTCACCGAGACCGAGGCGTGGGGCATCACACGAAACCCCTGGGACACCTCGCGCACGCCCGGCGGCTCCAGCGGGGGGTCAGCGGCAGCCACCGCCGCCGGGCTTTGTGCCGGGGCGACCGCATCGGACGGCGGTGGTTCGATCCGCATCCCGGCAGCCCTCTGCGGCCTCTTCGGCATCAAGCCCCAGCGCGACCGGATCTCGCTGGCGCCCGCGCGCGAGCACTGGCACGGGCTGTCGGTAACCGGTTGCGTCACACGCACCGTCGAGGACTCGGCGCTATGGCTCGACGTCTGCAACGGCGGCGTGGCGGGCGGCCCGCCCCTGCCTGACCACTCCTACGTGGACGAGGCGCGTGCTGCGCCCCGGCGGCTTCGCGTCGCGTGGTCGGTCAAGCCCCCGCGGCTTGCAGCGCCCGCAAAGATCTCGGACGAGGTCGCTCAGGGCGTCGAGGACACGGCGTCGCTCCTTGCCAAGCTCGGCCACGCGGTCGAGAGGAAGGACCCGGACTGGGGCCTCATCGGCAACAACTTCACGCCGCGCTTCCTCAACGGGATCAAGGTCGACGTCGACCGGGTTCCGCACCCCGAGCGCCTCGAGGACCGCACGCACGGGTTCGCGAAGCTCGGCAGGCTCAGCGCCGGCCGCATCGTCAAGCGCGCTCGCCGCGGCGAGGGCAAGGACGCGCGGCGCATCCTGTCGCTCTTCGACAACATCGACGTCCTCGTCATGCCGGTCACCGGAGAGACAGCGGTCGAGGTCGGGCGCTGGGCCGGTCAGGGCGCCCTCCGCACCGTGACCGGCATGTCTCGCACGTATCCCTTTACGGGCCCGTGGAACCACCTCGGCAACCCCGCAGCGTCGGTGCCGATCGGCCTCTCGAAGAAGGGCATGCCACTCGCGGTCCAGATCGTGGGCCGCCCGAACGACGAGGCCACCCTGCTCTCGCTCGCCGCGCAGCTCGAAGCCGAAAGCCCCTGGGCAGACAGGCGCCCGCCGGTTTCGTGAGCGTTTTACTAGGGGTCTGACCCCTCAGATGGTTGCTATCGCGCAGATCTCCGATCCCCACGTTGGGCTCCACGCTGACTACGCGGACTCGGTCGTTGCGCTTGAGCGTGCGGTGGCGGCCGTCGGCGCGATGGACCCGGCGCCGGTCGCGGTGCTTCTGACGGGCGATCTGACCTACGACGGCAACCCGGCCGAGTACGAGCGCGTCCGTGAGCTGCTCGAGCCGCTCGAGATGCCGGTCCACCCCATCCCCGGCAACCACGACCGGCGCGAGAACCTGCGCGACGCCTTCTCGGACCACCCCGGCATCTCCGGCGCCGGCGAGTTCCTGGACTACACGGTCGACTGCGGCCCGGTCCGTGTCCTGAACCTGGATACGCATGTCGAGGGCGAGGCCGGCGGTGCGATCGGCGCGGAGCGGATCGACTGGATCGAGCGCGAGCTCGCCGCAGCCGATGGCCCCGTGGTCCTGGCGATGCACCACGCCCCGGTCGGCGTCGGCCTCTCGGAGTTCGACGAGATCGGCCTTGGCCAGAGCGACCGCGACGCACTGCGCGATCTCTTCGAGCGCGGACCCGCGCCCGAGCTGATCGTCTGCGGCCACATCCACCGCGCGGCGACCGCGCAGGTCGGCGGCGTGCCCGTCTTCATCTGCCCGTCGGTCCACCGGCAGGTCGAACTGGACCTGCGCCGCGAGGGTCAGCTCCGGATGGGGAACGACCCGCCTGGGATCGCCGTCCATCTCCACGGCGCGGACCCACGGCTGGTGAGCCACGTGATCCCGCTCGAGCGGGAGGGGTGACCTAGGGCGTTCCCCGGAAGGTGATGCTGTCCATGATCACCTGGTTGCCCACCGGCGGGTTCCCTGAGTCGATGCCAAAGATGCCACTGCCGGAGATGAATGCCAAATAGGTGGCGGTCCCGCCCCCGCCGCTGGTAGCAGTAACCCCATCGACCAGTACGGACTCAGCGGGTCGGCACTGCGCCGGCAGGATCGACACCACAGAGGTGGCCGCCGCGCCTCGAATGGCTCCGCCGCTGAGGTGTACGACGCCCTCGAGGTCTCTGTAGCACGAAGCCGGCCCGAAGTTGCGCACGCTGGGAGTCCAACCGGGCTCTAGGCGAGGACATTGCGGCGGACGTACTCGCTGACCCGGGTTGTCGTGCGCACGCGCTCGACACTACCGCTCTTCCTGGCGAGGCGCTAGAGCAGCTCGTCAATGCGGGCGTTCAGCTCCGGGTCGTCGGGGCCTGTGCCCTGCTCGTAGTGCTCGACCACCTGGCCCTTGCGGTCGAGGAGGTACTTGTTGAAGTTCCAGGTCGGCTCGCCTGCGACATCGGCCAGGCGCTGGAAGAGCTCGTTCGCGCTCTCACCGGTGACGTCCGACTTCGCGAACATCGGGAACTCGACGCCGAAGTTCTCCTCGCAGAACTTCTTGATCGCCGCGTCGTCGCGCGGCTCCTGCCCGGCGACGTCGTCGGCCGGGAAGCCGAGCACGATGAAGCCTTCGTCGCGCCGCTTCTCGTAGAGGTCCTGGAGCCCCTCGAACTGGGATGTGTAGCCGCACTCGGACGCGGTGTTCACGACCAAGACGACGTCGCCTTTGTAGGCGGCGAGGTCCTGTTCCTCTCCGGTGAGGAGCGGCAACGAACCCTCGAGCACGCTGCCCGACTGTTCGACCGAAGCCGCCGGCTCAGCCGACTCGTCGCCGCACGCGGCGAGGGTGAGCGCCGCGGCGAGCGCCGAGAGCGCGATGGCAAGGTGGCGTGCGCGCATGTATTTGAGGGTACGGGTGAAGTGCGCCGGCGGTTCACGCGGCAACGCGCCCGCTCAGCCCATAGGATGCCGCGCTCCGGACCATGAAGACCCGAGTCATCATCGCCACCTGCCTCGCCTCGGGCACACTCGCCGGGTGCTCGGCTTCCACTGACGAGTACGTCGACGACGTGAACAAGATCCAGGCCGAGGTGGTCAAGGCCTCGCAGTCCGTGGGCTCGGACCTGAACGCTTCGGAGCAGGAGATCCTGAATCAGCTCGACACGGCAAAGACCGAGGCAGAAGAGGCGGTGTCGGACCTCGAGGACATCGACGTTCCCGAGGATGCCGAGAAGGGGCACGAGGAGCTGGTCAAAGGCTTCGAGGAGTTGGAGAAGCTCTACGTAGACGTCCGCAAGGGGATCGAGTCCGAGAGCAGCGCCGCTTTCGACGAGCTTCAAACGAAGCGCGCCCAGATCGAGAAGCAGATCGATCAGGCGCTGAGCCAGATCAATGACGAACTCGGGCTGAAGTAGCGCTCAGGCCGCGCCGAGGTCCAGCACGTAGTGCTGGTAGGCGATCTGCGGCCCCCACATTGCGGTCCGCTCCTCGCTGATCAGCTCGAAGCCAAGGCTTCGGTAGATGGCGGCGGCCGTCTTGAGCGCTCCGAAGGTGTCGAGCTCGAGCCGCTCGAACCCCAGGCGCCGGGCCTCAGCGACCGCCTCAGTGATCATCCGGCGCCCCAAGCCGATGCCGCGAGCCTCCGGCGCCAGGACGACCCAGCGCACCCGCCCGAGGCCGTCGCCTTCGTCGGTCAGGCCAAGGCATCCGGACAAACCGTCGGGCCCGTCCACCAGCCACACGCCGCCGCCCTCGGGCCAGCCGCGTTCGACCGCGCCCTCGACCGTGCCGCGGACGCCGTCGACGAAACGCGCGTCCATCCCGTACTCGGGCCGGTAGATGCGCTCGTGGATCTCCACGATCGCCTCGGCATCGCCGGGTCGCAACTCTCGCCTGAGTTCGAACTCGATTTCCTGGGCGACTGCCATGGAAGCATGATGACTAGCCGCATTCATCGGCGCAACAGTTTGTCGCGACAGAATTCATCGTGATACGCGATAATTCGGCGTATGGAGCTTCGGCAGCTCAGATACCTCGAAGCGGTCGCGCGCCATCGCCACTTCACCAGGGCAGCCGACGAGCTGCACGTCGCGCAGTCCGCCCTGTCGGCGCAGATCAAGAAGCTCGAGGGCGAACTGGGAGTGGAGCTCTTGCGCCGCACGACGCGGTCGGTGGAGTTGACGGAGGCCGGCCGCCTCGCGGTTGGACGCGCCCGGGCCGCGATTGCGGAAACCGATTCGCTTCGTGGCGAGCTGGATGAGCTTCGCGGCCTCTTGCGCGGCACCGTTGCAATCGGCGCGCTTGTCGCAGCCGGATCGATCGACGTTCCCGAGTTGCTCCAGCGGTTCAACCGCGAGTTCGAAGGGATCGAGATCGAGTTCCGGGAAGGAACCGCCGAGGAGATGTACGCCCACCTTCGCCGCGGTGAGCTCGACGCGTCGTTTGCCCTCGAGTCCGACGTCCCTCCGCCCGCGGAGTTGAAGCGCGCCGAGCTCGGATCGGACGAGCTCGTCGTCGCCATGGAGCCCGGCCACCGTCTTGCCGGGAAGGGCCCGCTCGATGTGACGAAGCTCGATGGTGAGCCGCTGATCGCCTTCCGCTCGGGCTCGGTGGTCCGCCACGCGTTCGACGTCGCGCTGGCCGAGTCGGGCACAAAGCCGCAGATCCGGCTCGAGGGCTCTGACCTGGGGTTGATCCCAGCGCTCGCGATGCGCGGGTTCGGCGTCGCCGTCCTCCCCCGCTCCCTGGCGGAGCTTCCCGGACGCGAGCTGCTGCTCCGTCCCCTGCGGCCACGGGTGAACCTGGCCGTCACGCTTCTGTGGCGCGAGCCGGCGGCACCAGCCGCACGCGCGTTCGTCGACTTCGTGGTCGCTTCGGCGGGCGGGGTCGCCGCTCGCGACTAGTCGAGCTCGCGCTCCAGGAAGGCGCGGATCTTCCGCGCCGCGTCGCCCTCCGTGGCATAGAGCGCGTCGACGTGGCCCGCGTTCCGGGCGATGAAGTGCTCGGAATCGGGGAAGAGATCGGCGACGACCTTGCCCTCGTGCGGGGTGGTCAGGTCGTCGAACTCGCCCGAGACGACCAGGACCGGAGCTTCGGTTGGATCCTGCGTCTCAGGATCGGCCGGCGGCTCATACAGGTCGGTTGGGGCAGGCCAGCTGATGCAGTAGAGGTAGCTCGTGCCCTCGGAGTAGGCGATCTCGCGCGGGGTGAACGGCGCGAACTCGTCCTTGTCGGGATAGTTGCGGATCTCCTCCTCGAACTGCGCGCGGCGCTCCTCCTCTGAGGCCTCCTTGTCCCAGAGCAGCGGATAGTCGTTGCAGCTCACCGCCATCTCGCCGACGCGGCTGTAGGCGTCCTCGGAGCCCGAGCCGAACTTGCCGAGCTTGATCAGCTCCTGCCACGGCCCCTCACGGCCGTTGATGAGCGCCTTCATCGCCTGGTCCACCTTGATGTAGCTCGCGGGCGAGTAGGCCGAGCCGATCAGCGCCGAGATCAGCTGGAGCGTCGTGCGGTCGTGGCGGCGAAGGACCTCGGCGCCCCGCGCAAGACGCGCCTGCGCGTCGCCCTCACAGTGGGGCGAGCGGTCGCACGCAACCTGGATCATCTCGACGCCGGTCTTTGGCAGGCTCGGATACCACGCGCTCTCGCCGAAGGTCGGATACGCCGAGTCGAGGACCAGCGCCTCGAGCTTGTCGCCGTGGCGGTACGCGTAGGACTGGCCGAGGAAGGTGCCGTACGAGTCGCCGTAGAGCGCGATCTCCTCGTAGCCCAGCGCCTGGCGCACCCAGTCGATGTCGTCAGCCGCTGCCGCCGTGCGGTACGAGATGAAGCGCTTGCCCAGGCGCTCGGCGCAGTTCGCGAGCGCCAGGGCGTCGGGGCCGAAGCCGCGCTGGAGGTCCGGACACTTTGCGTGCTCGGAGATGCCCTGCCCGCGCTGGTCGACGAGACAAGGTCGCGGGTCTCGAGCAGGGGGCCGAAGAGCTTCCGGTAGGCCTGCGCGGTGCCCGTCGAGGGATAGCCCGGGCCGCCCTCGATCGCAAAGATCGCGCCTTCCGATTCGCCGGACGCCGGAAGGACCGCGAAGCCGATCTCGGTCGTGCCGTATGAGGGGTCCTCGCGCTCGAACGGCACTTCGATCGAGCCACAGCGGTAGTCGGGCCGGCCCGGCTGGACCTTGCACTCTCCCAGGTCGTCGAGCGAGATCGAGCCGAGCTCCGGCTCAGCGAGCGCCTCGGTCTCCCCCTTGGAGCCGGCGGCCGCGGGCTCGTCTGCGTCTTCCCCGCCGCACCCGGGCGCGATCAGGCATACGCATGCGGTGACCATCATCACTAGCCGCCTCGCCATGTGCCTGATGGTACGTCCCGATCCGTTTTCGCGGCTTTAAGTGGGGTAGGCGAAAAGCATGGGAATCACAGACAAGATCACAGGTAAGGCAAAGCAAGCTATTGGCGACATCACAGGCGACGACGACACCCGTCGTGAGGGCCAAAAGGAAGAGTTGAAGGGCGAGAAGAAGGATCAACTCGCTCGTGAGGACGAGCGCGCCGAGCGCGCCGACGAGCGCGCGGACGACAAGGCCAAGGAAGTCGCGGACCTCGAGCGCCAGACGTAGAGCTCTCTCCGTATCGCTTCTGCGAAAGGCCCGGCAAATTTTGCCGGGCCTTTCCTTTTCTCCGCTTGAAAACCGCCTGAACGGGTAAGGGATAGGCACGGCCATATCGCCGAGCGCCGAAGGGGAGACACGGGTCTCCACGCGCCGGCCGGCTAACAGCACTGCGGGGTGTGTCGCGACAGACGTTGCGACCAAGACTTCAACGAAAGGACCAGATGACAGACCCGGAAACGACCGAGCGCACCACCGGCGGGCTTGCAGGCAAGGTTGTCGGCAAGGCCAAAGAGCTGGCCGGAGAAGCACTCAACAACGATGAGATGGCACGCGAAGGCCGCCTACAGCAGGCCCAGGGAGAGGCGGGTCGTGAGGCCGCAGAAGCGCGAGCCGAGGCTTCGCAGCTGGAGCACGAGGCGGACGTCGAGCGTGAGCAGGTCGAGACGAAGGTGGAGACCGAAGCGCTTCGGGCAGAGGTTCTAGAGCAGAAGGCTGAAGTCGAGGCTGAACAGGACAAGGACCTCGACGAAGCGCAAGCCGAGACGGACGCGCAAGCCGAAGTCGCGGCAGCCGAGGCTCAGCGCCAGGCTGAGCAAGATCGCGCTCGCCGCGAAGCTGATGGCGCCGAAACGCAGGAGCGCCGAGAGGCAGCAGAAGCCAACCAGCTGGAGCAGGAAGCGCGCAGGGCCGAAGCCCGCGCGGACGAAATCGATCCCAAGGAGAACTCATGACACTCGCACTCCCCAGCAAGGCCGTCGACGGAGCGCTTCGACTGGCGCGCGTCCCCGCTGACAAGATCCTCGACATCGTCCCCGAGGGCCGCGCGACCGCGTCGCTAGGGCTCGCGGTGGACCGTGCCGACGCAACCGTGCGAGGCGCAGCGGCATCGCTCCTGAGCGATCCCGCGCTCCGCGAGGACGCAGGCAAGCGCGAGAGCGCTGCGGATGAGCGCGAGCAAGCAATTCGCCTGCGCGCCGAGGCCGAAACCAAGATGGACGATGCCAAGGCGCGCACTCAGGCGAAGCAGGCCAAAGCAGAAGAGCGCCGGGAGAAGGCCGCGGCGGACGCCAAGAAGAAGCGCGAGAAGGCCAAGAAGGACGAGAAGCAACGCAAGGCGCGTGCGGCTAAGGCAGCCGAGAGTCGTAAGAAGTCGGCGCAGGCAAAGGCGCAGTCAACGAAGGAACAGTCCGAGTCGAAGGCCAAGGAAGATCGCCTCGAAGCGCTTGAGACGAAGGCCGAGGCCCTTGATGTGAAAGAGGCAGCAGTTCGTGCCGCCGACGAGGCTCGCCGGGTCAAGAAGGCGGCCCAAGCGACCAAGGAAAAGCGCAAGAACTCGTAGCGCTTGGAGACCCGGTCGCCGCTCGGCGGCCGGGTTAAGGCGTGCGCTCGTCGGTCGCCTCGACGAGGCCCTGAACTTCTGGATCCTTCAGAACCACGACCCAGTCTCCGTGCTCTTCGATCACGGTCTCAACGTCCGTGACCTCATGCCCTCGAACGACGAAGAAGTGAGCCGAATCCTGGCGAACCCGCTCGTACTCGACGCCCGTCAGTGACACCTTGTCCCGGCAATCGAGACTCGCGCACTCGCAGTAGTAGAGCTCTGCCTCTTCCTCCTGGCCTTGCCGCTCCTCCCACGCGGCCGCCCTCTCGTTGGCGGTGCGGAACATCGCTTCGTTGAGCGCTATGCGCTCTGCTCTCTCGGTCGCCATCAGGCGATACTTAAGTGGTAGCGAGCGGGGATTCAAGAAGCGGAAGACGAGGCTCGAACTCGCGACCCCCAGCTTGGGAAGCTGGTGCTCTACCAACTGAGCTACTCCCGCGGGACTATCGAAATCTTAGAGCGGCCTCGCGGCCCGGGCAATGCGCCTACTTGACGCTTGACGGACTTGGCGAGCTCTGAGGTCGCGCCGAGGGGAGGCACAGCGACATCCGTCGCGGTTGCCGTGATCCCGGTGCCCCTTCTTTACCTTGGAGAGGAGCGTGTACTTCTGGCTGAACTTCCCGCTCGCGGTTGTGAGGACACCGTCGGACGTGCCGATCAATTTCTCGGCGTCGGGCTTCTTTCGCTGGCCTTCGAACACCTCGAGGTCGAACTCCGTGTTCGGCGTGGAGTTGAGCTTCAGCTTGATGATGGTCGTGTTGCCCTCACCCTGCTTCGCCGACTTGATCACCGGATAGTTCTGACGGCCTGGTATCGGCGTCATGAGCGCGTAGTTCGACGTCGCGGCCGTCCCCATCGATGTCGACTCGCCTGGACCTTTGTTCCGGGAGATCAGGTTCCCGGAGTAAAGGGAGTTAGCTCGCCGAATCTAAGCGTTGTCTGGAAGCGCGGATCCCGTCAAACTATCGTTGAACGCGATCGAATCAGGGACACCATCAGGAGTCGAACATCTCAGGTCCAGCCGTTCGGTAGATGCGTGAGCGCACGTCGGCCTCGGTGCCGATGTAGTTTCCGATCGCGATCTGGCTGGGGTTGAGGGAAACGCCGCCATCAGTGTTCCCAGAGACGAGGTTGCGATCCTCCGGGTCAGAGCCCCCGATGAAGCTCGGCTCCTGGGAGAAGTAGCCGATTCCGTTCGGGCGCGCCTTGGTCCCCTTCGCGTTCGTGCCGAGGTAGCAGCCCTGAACGCTGATGCTGGCGACTTGAAGCGCCCGCACCCCGGCGCGACCCGCCTCCTATCGCGAGGCCGCGAATGTCGGAATCGGTCGACCCGAAGCCAAAAAAGACGCCGCTCCCCGAAACCTCGATCATGATCGTTCGTGTTGAGCCGGTCTCGCCAGATCAGGGTTGGTGTTGCGGCGAGGCGCCGGGCTGCGTGTAGCCGTCGATTTCCACCTGCTGCGTGATCGTCGGCAGCTCGGTGCCCGCGACGATCTTGTGCACGCCGTCCCCGGGCCGATGTTGTAAGTTGATGTTGTCGCGCGGTGGTGTCGGTGTTGGCCTCCAAGATTGCGCCGCGAAGGGTGCAGACGCCGAAACCTGCGTCGCACGCGTCATCCCTGACGGCACCCGATTAAGGTCACCAGTACATCGGCGGTCGAGTTCACCATCGTAGGTTGCGGCGGTCGCCGTCGGCTGCGCCGACTAAGGCACACGGCGAGCGCGGCGATGAGCCCAACGCACGTCAACAGCTCACCGGGTCAGGGTCGAGGCCCTCGTCGAACTTCGCCTTCTCCTTCGAGTTGTCGCCCGGCCCGCAGTTGATCTCGACGTCCGACTCGCCGTCCTTCGCGTCGATCACGTCGATTCCGCCCAGGCCGCGAATCAGGTCCGGGTCGCCGCCGCCGATCAGGAGGTTGGGCCCGTTCGAGCCGAAGATGCTGTCGTTCCCCTCGGACCCCTGAACGTCCTCGATGCTGTGTAACACGTCGTCGCCCATGTTCGGCCCGAAGGCGGTCTGCGTGTCCAGGTTGATCGTGACCTGGCTTCCGTTGTTGTAGCTCAAGAAGTCGGTGCCCGAGCCGCCGTCGATCTCGTCCGGCGAGTCCGAGTTCTCGCCCGCCAGGATCGTGTCGTCACCCGGCCCGGCGCAGGCGCGGTCCTCGCCGCCGTAGATGTTCATCGCGTCATGCGCCTTCCTGGGCGAAGATGATGTCGTCGACTGCGTGGGAGCCCTGGATCTGGTCGCGGCCCTTCCGCCCGATGTGTGACGCGGGGCCGATCACGAATTCCCCGAGGCACGCGACCCGCTCGGTAGTCCCCGCGTCACAGCCGTCACCCTCCGGACGCGGCACTCCGCGAGAGTCGGTCTTCAGCCGCTTGCCGTTCACCTCGCAGTCGCTCTCGGGGACCAGGTCGAGCGCGGCGCTCGAATCGTTCGTGAACGCGTGGGATAGCGGGAACGTCACCGCGTCGAACGGCGGAATACCGGGAACCCCCACCGGGGGGTCACCGTTATGGATGAGCGGGTTCAGGAAGTCCGACGCGTGCGAGTCCGTCGGCGCGTCGATCCCGCAGTCGGCGTCCACTGTGTCCTCGACGTTGTAGCCGGCCGACTGGATGTCTGTGCCGGACCCGATCTTGCACCCATCGGTGCTCTCGTCGATGATCGACGCGTGGATCGAGATCGGATTGTCGGCGAATGCGGCATAGAGAGCGTCGCCGTCCGTTGTCCCGGTCCCCGCGACATTGTCCCGGAAGGTCGAGAAGTGGATCTCGGCGCTGCCGGCCGGCGGCGTGAGCGTCTCATCCTGCGCGGCGAAGATCCCTCCCCCGTCCGCCCCGGCGAGCGGCGCCAGGTTTGAGCTCACCGTCGTGTTCTCGAGGTAGAGGTCGGCCCCTCTTGCGAAGATGCCGGCGCCCTGCTGGGTCTCGGTGGCCGTGAGCTCATTGTTCGTGACGCTCGTGCGAACGAACCGCACCGAGGTCTGCTCCGTCGCGCTTCCGTTGTTGGTGTAAAAGCCGCCGCCCTGAGCGAGGTTCTGCGTCTGCCCTGCAAGCGAGTTCGAGTCGATCACCGAATCCGTGATCTTCGTGTCGGACTGGGTGAAGATGCCGCCCCCGAATCCGCCCGAGTCGTTGTTGGTGACAGCCACGCGTTTCAGCGCCAGGCTGCCGCCCACGCCAGACTGGTCGATTCCGCCGCCGCGCGAGGAAGCGAAGTTGCCGTCCAACGTCACGTTTGAGAGCTTGAGCCTTCGCGCCCTGTGGCGGCTGTACCGCCACGATTGCGCCGCCACGGCCGGCGGTGAACACCGAGTTGTCGTTCAGCTGCGCATTCTTGATCGACAGGTCGTCGGCCGCATAGATCGCGCCGCCAACGCCGGATTCCCCGACCAGCGGGTTCAAGGTGTTGTCCGAGATCCTCGAAGGCCCGAAAAACCCCACCGACTGGGGCGGGCCCTTGATCTTCGTCGGGGAGTTGGTCCAGATGGCGCCGCCCTGGGGGAAGCCCGAGACGCCTGCGGAGTTGTCCTCGATCATGAAGACGCCGGTGATCGTGAGCCGCTTGCAGAACTCGCAGGCGACCGCGCCGCCGGCGATCTCGGCGTTGTTGTCGCTCATTGCTACGTCGTTCAGCGCAAGCGACGTCTTGGAGCCGTCGGCCAGGATCGCCCCACCCACGTCTTCGCCTGAGTTGACGTCGGAGATCGAGACGCCTTGAATCGACACGTTCCCCCTCCCCGTGATCTCGAGGGCGCGGTGACCGTTCACCGTCGGCACCACTATTTCGGGCAGGTTGGGTGTGAACGAGTCGTCGCCCTTGATGGTGAGCTTGCCCTTGGCGGAGTAGTCCAGGTCGCCACCCGCGTTCGGTTTGTTCTTCTCGGGAATCGAGAGGAAATGCGAGCTGACCAGCTGGACGGTGTCGTTCTTCGAACCGGCGGGACAGCCGTCGATCTTCTTGTTCTTCGCCGCTGCCTCGACCGCCTCGCGAAGGGAGCAGACGTTGTTGCCGGTCTTGTAGTCGTCGCCGTCGGTCTCGACTTCGATCACGGTGGCGCCGGCGGGCGTGGTGAGCCCAACCGCTAATACGGCGGCTAACGCCCCTGCCCGAACGATCAACGCTTCCCCACAGCGCATGAGAGCGCACGTTACTCCTCTCCCTAGGCTTTGCCAAGTGAGCGGGAAGACCTTCGCAGCCGTCATCGCGGTGCTCGGCGTGATCGCCCTCCTCGGCTTCGGCGTCGTCACCAAGGGCGAGCAGGCGCTGGAGGTCGGCGAGACCGTGCCTTCGGCCGAGCTGGAGTTCCTCGCGCCCGAGGGCTCAGGCTTCGCCGGCCAGACCACATCCGTCGACGACTACCGCGGCCAGTGGGTCCTGCTCAACATCTGGGCCTCGTGGTGTGGGCCGTGCAAGGACGAGTCGCCCGACCTCGTCGACTTCCAGGACGAGCAAAGCGGCGCCGACTTCACCGTCCTCGGCATCCAGACCCAGGACGGGACCGATGACGGACTGCAGTTCGTCGAGGAGTTCGGCCTCAACTACCCCTCCATCCGCGACGGCTCCGGCGACTACGCCGACGACCTCGGCGCCTCAGGCGTCCCCGAGACGATCCTCGTAGACCCCGAAGGCAAAGTCGCCTACTACCGCCCGGGCCCGGTCGACGAAGAGATCCTCCAGGCCGAGATCCTCCCCCTCATCCAGAACGAATCGGGGGCGTAGGTGGTGCTTCGCGCGGTGCTAGCCCTCGCTATCACTTTGATAGCGCTCGCTATCGGCGCTGCGGCCGGACTCGCCCAGTCGCCCGAACCCCAGACGACCCTCCCCGACGTCGAGGACGAGGTGATGTGCCCGGTCTGCGGCACGACCCTCGAGCTCGCCTCCGACTCCCCCAGGCGATCGACGAGCGCGAGCAGATCCGCGAGCTCATCGCCCAGGGCCTCACCAAGGAAGAGATCAAGGACGAGCTCGTAGCCGAGTTCGGCCCCGAGGTCCTCGCCGAACCCAGCAAGGAAGGCTTCGACCTCGCCGCCTGGCTCGTCCCCGGCCTGGCCGTCCTGGCCGGCGCCATCCTCGCCTTCTTCGCCGTCCGCCGCTGGCGCGGCAATTCACCCCCGCCGGGCGGCAGTCCCGGGACACCCGCCGAATCCACCGCGGACGGCGCGCGGCTGGACGAGGACCTGAAGCGCTACGAGCTCTAGCGGAGGAGTAGGGTCCAAAGCGACGGGTCAACCGATCGGGAGGAGCCGCATGGGCCGCAGGCTGGTTGTTTTGCTGTCGCTGGTAGGAGTCGCGACGCTCGGGGGTCCGTCACTCGCCGACGCTGGATCGTCAGGCGACGTCAAGACCAAGGCGACGATGGGACTCTCGTATTTCCCCGAGAGCGACTCCCGCAACTACGAGGTCTTCGTCACGGCGCCGAAGGCGAAGTGCGTCGAAGTCCGCTCGGTATCGGTCTTCCAAAAGCTTCCGGGCAAGGACGACCGCATCGGCAAGGAGACGACCAACGAATTCGGAGGCGCGTTCGTCACCGATAGCCCTGCCGAACCATTTGTCGAAGGCGACCAGTTCTACGCCAAGGTCAAGAAGCGGGTCCTGGGCAACACGACCTGCCTAGCGGCGAAGACAAAGACCTTCACCGTCGGCCCAGGCTGAGCCGCCGCGTGTGTCAATCCGCTACCGCTCAGCGGTACTTTGCGCACACACGCCGAATCCGCTGAGGACGAGCCGGACCATCACGAGCTGTAGCGCTAGTCAGCCGGTTGAGATCGCGATGACGGCGATCGTGGGCACCCTAATCCGGATATCTTCTACCCCAAGCTGCTGACAAGCGAGCGCAACACTGTGACTGCCAGCTGCGATTGACCCCGTTACAAGCGTGCGAGCAAAGCCGTCGGTTGCGCCGGCAGCGGTGTTGTCACTTACCTCGCCTGGCCCTTCGGAGACCGGGGCGTCAGCACCGTCCACCCTCACTTCGCACTCGGCGTTGGCGCCAACGCCCTCGCTCGAGACGCCTCCGGTCGCCGTCACGAGCAACTGGCTGGGAGAGTCAAGTGACAGGGAGACGGCGGCGCAATCTGCGAAAACGGAGTCCGCTGGATCGCAATCCGACGCCTGTGTTCCTTCGAGTCCGACGATCCGATCCCCCTGCAACGATCCCTCATCAACCTCAAGCCCGCCGATCGTGTTGCGCCTAACGTCCTCACCGGTGACGCCCCGGCGATCTTTCAGGTCCTGGGTTCTGACCGAGTTGTTGTCAAGCTCACGCGAGCCGATCTCGCCCGCGGCGTAGACGGCACCTGTTCCCGCGGTAAGAACAAGCGCCAGCGTCGCCGTGACATTCGCGTAGGTGAGGTGACGTCTGATCATTGCCGCGCTTCGACGATAACGCGACGAGCACCAGTTTGGGTCCCGCGGTACGGCCATCCGTGCTCAGAAGGGACCTTCAACCGAAAGCGGATGCCGACGTCCTGGACGTAGTGGGTTCCGAACCCGTACTTGAACTTGAATCGTCCGTCTGACCTCGTCCGGAATGGGTTTCGGACCGTTGACCAGCGCCCGCTCGTCGGATCCTGATACTGAATTTGTACGAGCTTGCCCCTAGCTGGAATCCGGGCTCCTAGCCGCTCGATCCGTCCGGTGAAGGTCGTCGAGCTGCCCTCCGGAACATGCTTGCGGGTTAGTCCGAGCTTCGCACCAGTTCGAACCGTCATCCGTCCGGCATGAACACTCGTGTCGAGGTACCGCTGGTCGCCCTCGTACTCAACTGTGACAGCACGACTCGGCCCCGCCGGCAGCTTCGACGACCAACGTCCTGACTCGTCGGTTGTCACCGTACGAATGCGATGGTCGATCAAGGCACCTTCTCCGAAGTCTTCGTCAACGATCACAGGTTTGTTTGCAAGCGGCTGTCCGGCGGCATCCAGCAAACGCCCCTGCACACCGGCGCTCCTCCCGTAGGCCACCAGTGTCCGCGCCGAGCCCCCGGGCTCAAGGCGCGCGTTCAATTCCACCCCGGACTTCAACGGGAACTGCAACGTCATTGGGGAGCCGTCATCCCGAAGCATGGTCTGGGATGTGTTGCCTGCAACGTCGGTCGCGGCTGCCAAAAACTCATAAGTTCCCGGCACCTGAGCTGTCGAATCAACCCGAGTCTGAAGCTCGCCGGGCAACTTCTGCGTGAGCAGCGGATGCCAGTCAGTGGTACCCCCGAGGCGAAAGAAAATCGATCCGTCCGCTAGCCCAGAGAACTGATCAACAACGCGGGCCCTGATCAACTCTGGATCATTGGCGTCCTGCGATGCGAAGTTTGCGGCCGGCGCCTCGTTGTCGACCCGCATCTGATGAGTCCGACAACTGATGTTGTCGGCGAAGTCCGAGGCACACGAACTGATTACGTTTGCGCCGTTGACGAAAGGATGGACGTCGGTATCAGGAAGAGATCTCAATGTTTGCGTTGGCTCGCACGGGGCGAACTCAGACGCGACTCCGCTCAGTAGCTCGCCGTCGCAGGTCGTCGACTCCTCTTCAACCGCGGTGCCGTTGATGCTGACCTCGATGCGACGCAGCCCGGCGCCTTGGTCATTTGCAACGACCTGAATCTCCCCAGGCCCCCGCAACCAGCCGCCTCCAAGGAGGCTTCCCTCCACCTCAACCTCCGGATCAGAACTATCCGCCACGGTGAACCGGAGGTTCCGCACCCAAGTCCTCGCGTGCTCCGACGGAGCACAGCTCGGGCCCTCGCGGCATTCGAGGCTCGCCACGAATTGCCGCTGGGGCTTCCCGCTCCACTCGTAGGACTCGAAGTCGCTGGGCCCCGTCTCACCCGACGCCACCGCTTGAGTGACACGCCCGTCGGAGTCAGCCATGAACAGGTTTGACGCGTAGCCATTGGCCCGGCGCAGCCGCCCTTCGACCTGCACGCCCGTGATTCCAAGAGGTTCGTCCACCTCCCAGAACACCTCGGCTGAGCGGCCCTCACTTGTCCTGTCGACATTGTCGATCTTGACTGCCGAGCTGTTCTGAGGATCGCTGCAGAGGCTTCTCGCGGAAAAGGAGTTTGTGCTGTCGATCGTCCCTCCGAAGCTTCGATGAAGCTCGTGGCAGAAAACGACGTCATACGTCCCATCGGCGGCCGACGCGTTGGCGGGCAAGATGCCCAAGAGGCCCAGAACGGCCGTGGCTAAAAGCGGTCTTGTTCTCCTCACGGCCCGAACTCCTGTGCGACCGCGCCCTCGCCGGAGCCGGAGTCCGTCTGGGCTGGCGGGGATCCAACTGGAGCAGCCGCGCTCTCAACTCCGAGCTCCTGGGTTATTGGTGGTGTTTCAGAAGCCAGCACCTCTTCGGGCGGCTTCGCCTTCGTTGCTCCGTCCTGACTGCTCTCCTGTCTCGCGTCCCCCTCGGTCTGAGGGACATCGGACCCTGCAACTTGCGGCGCCGTATCGGGCCGGACCTGGCGGGCGATCTTGGCCAGCGGAGGCGAGTTCCGACCGTCATTCTCGAGGGACTTCTCGGCGGGATCGGAAAGCGAAAGCGGCCCGACCCCCGCCACCACGCAACTCGAAATCGCCACAAGACCGCCGGCGCACGCGAGGGCGGCCTTACCCCCGGTTCCGAGTGCTGTCAACTTCGCGAGCACGCCGGCGCCAGTTGCGCCGACACCTCGGACGCCCGCGACGGCCGTCAGCGCTTCATTCGTCTCCGAGCGCGACAAGGCCCCCGAAGCCGAATCGCGTACCCCATCGATCGCGTCTCGAGCTCGCTCAAGAACACTCGAGTGGCCGTCTAAGGCTTCCAGAGCGCCCGGTAGGAGGATTGAAGAGCCGACATCGTGCAGGTGGCCGGAGAGCTTGCCGACAAACTCGTTGCAGCTGCGGCAATGTGAGATGTGGCTTTGGGCCTGGAGGGCTTGATCCTCCGTGGCGCTACCGGCAGCGAATGCCTTGAGCAGTGGCTCGCGGTCCGCGCACCACCGCCCTTCGTCGACGAGCTTGATCCGCTCGACCAAGTCGTCGACGCCTCGAGTTATCTCCTTGCGGTAGGCGCGAGGCGACAGGCCGTCCACCATTCCGCAGATCTCGCCTGGTTCAAGGTCCCAGCCATAACGGAGCAACATGACTGCTCGACGACGCGGAGGCAGGCTTGCGAGCAGATCCCGGGTCAGCCTTCGCGACTCGGTCGCCTCCGCTTGTTCGTGGACTGAATCGCTTACTTCTGCCACCCCACGTGCAGCCTCAAGCGGCGCGACCGGCTTGCGCTTACGCCTGCGGATCTCCTTGCTTGCGTGATTGGCGACAGCCGTCAGCAGATACGAGCGGACCTCGTCATCAGTCAGGTCGGCAAGCCTTCCGCTCGAGCGCTCGAAGCGTGCCAAGCCACGCATTCGAGTAGATGTCCTCGATCTCGGGCTCGCCAAACGCAGACCCGTAAGCCCGACGGATCAGCCCTGTCGCGGGCCGGCGCATTTCCTCATAGAGGCCGCTCGCACGCTCATGCCACGCGGCACGGTCGCGCTCCGCAGACTCAGCGCCTGACGGATGACTGGTGGCGATCGTTAACCCGTATCCCATCCCGTACTTATCCGAACCCCGCCGACGCTCAGCGCGCCCCCCTTCGGTCGGAAATATCTACCTGCAGACCGTAAATCGGCGCAGGATCGCGCTGCGCTGATCGAGTCGCGAAACTTGCGAAAACCATGTGCTTCTATCCGCAAATTGCGGGAACTTTCTGCAGCCGGTAATCCGTTCAGCTTCAGAGACCGGAGGAGGACGTGCCACGCTTTCCGGTTAGTCCACCACGCAGCGCGCGTACGTGGTGAAGCCCTCCGCGAGCGTGTAGGTACGAACCGCACCTACCTCTCCCGCGCTCAGGCCCTCACGAGGGCTCAGCACTTGAACCGCTCGCTCTCCGAACTGGGATTGGAGTTGACGTCTCCTGGGAACTTCACGGTGACCTTGCACTTGTTTGCGTCTGGGCGGTCGAAGGATGAGCTGAACTCGCTCGGAGGCCCAAGTGTCGGCTTGTCCTGATCCACCTTCTTGAAGGCGCCTCCCTTCTTCCTGAGCAAAGTGACCGTGACCTTGGATCCGTTCTGCTGCGGCTCGACCGAGCCCTTCGCCTTCACCTTGTTGCCCTGGGTCTTAACGGTGAGCGTGGTGGTGGTGTCGCGCGGGCGGAGCAGGTGATCAAGACGTTGCGCACCATGCTGACGGGGTCATCGGTGACCGTGCCTGTCAGGCCGACCAGCGCTTGATCCGTGGGGCAATCGTACGGTCCGTCGAAGGAACCTCCCGGGCCACCGAAACCGGCCGCCGAGACGATCGGACCGGAAAGGCTGTCGTCTTGACAGCGGGCGGAGATGTTGTCGATGAAATCTCCCTCGAAGCCCTCGATGCCGACGGCGACCTCGCCGGGCTCACAAAGGGAGTCGCGTGGAGATGTCGGCACGCCGCCCAGGAATCCGGCGCTTGCGCCGTTGAGACAAGCCATATGCACCGCACCGACGACATCATTCGGCCCGATCGACCCGAGGTGCCCACTCACTCCCCGCGCGAACTCACCGTCAGAACACAAGGTCGAATCGGCGGTCGCGAGCGGCGGACCGCCCAGGATGTTGTCGCCGGGCGCGGCGGGCGCAGAAGTTGCAAAGAGCGCCGCCGTGAGGAGCCCCGTCGTAGCCGCGACCCCAAAGATCCGAATGCGTTGCATGCCTTACCCCTTTTCTTTGATGACAACCGCTCAGCGATCCTAAACCCTGGAGCACCCGGCGGATGCAGTTGGCGGCTAGGCTCGCGCGGATGGTCATCGAAGGCCGCGAAGCCCCCGATTTCACCCTGCCCGACCAGGACGGAAACGCCGTCTCGCTGCATGGCCTGCGCGGCAAGTGGGTCGTCGTCTACTTCTACCCGCGGGCAAACACGCCTGGATGCACGACTCAGGCCTGCAGCGTCCGCGACCACACGGCCGGCTACGAAAAGGCGGGCGCGACGGTCCTCGGCATCTCCCCCGATCCGGTCTCGGCCGTCAAAAAGTTCGCCGACAAGAACTCGCTTCACTTCCGCCTCCTGGCCGACGAGGCGCATTCGGTCGCCGAGGAGTGGGGCGTGTGGGCTGAGAAGTCGATGTACGGGAAGAAGTACTGGGGCGTGGTGCGGGCGACGTTCATCATCGACCCGAAGGGCAAGGTCGCCATGGTCTTCCCGAAGGTTTCCCCGAAGACGCATGACGACCAGGTGCTTGGCGCACTCGCGGAGCTCAAGGCGCGGTAGCTGTAGGCCGCATCTACTTCCGCTCGCCGCCCGGCTCCCACCACGGCTTGCCGCGCTCGCCCAGCGCAACCTTGGCCGCGTGAACCCGAGCGCGGGCTTCGTCTTCGGCCTTGACGTCGCCCTTGCGTTTTGCGGCGCCCACGGCGCGGCGGGCAGCCATCAGCTCGGAGACGAGTTCCTTCCGGCGTTCCTCGGAAAGCCGAGGATCGCTTGCCCGCCAGCGCCTGCCGTCGATCACGATGTACCGCCCGTCTGGAGTGCGCTCGGGCTCGTCGCCTGCCATCACCCGAGCCTATGCGTGCGGGCAATGTCACGGTGCTTGGGGAGTTCGCTTCGGACGAGGACGGCTACGGCGCTATGTCGGACTCAGCCTTGCCGCCTTTCAGCGCGGACGAGTCCTTCTACGCCACGGCGCGCCGCCTGAGTAAGGACTGCGGCAAGCTCGAGAGCAAGACCGTCAACGGCGATGGCCCCGGTCGATGTTGAGCTTCCTGCCTACTTGCGGCAGACCGCGTACGAGGTGATGCTTTGGAAGCTGCCGCCGCCTGTCACGTTGTTGACCCCGACCTGCCAGGTCTCGGGCTGCGTCGTCCCCCCGCTGTCAGAGAAGTAGGTGGCCACTGCGTACATGCGCTGGCTGTAGTCCCCGCTGGAGCGCAAGCCGCCGCCGACAAGGCTGGTGTCGCCTCCGCACTGGGCGGGAATGGATTTCTGAGTCATGTCGTCGATCGTCGTGGACTGATCGTTGTAGGCGTAGCTGCTGGGGCTGCGGTCCCGGTCGCAGATCCCGAAACCGACCATGAACTGGCCGGCGGTGCCGACGTTGTTGTTGTCGACGTAGACGCTCCAACCGTCATCCATCCGCGAGCCCTTGTCCCCATCGTCGAAAGGCCGCGCTGTGTTCAAGGCCATCTCGTCGTTGAGGAACCCGCTCGACGAGACGCCGCCGCCCACTCCGGGCTCGTCGTTAGGGCAGTTCACCGCGACGCCAACCTGGGACCCCTCGGGGGCGGGGATCGTCGCGCTCGACTTGTAGCGGTAGTCCGACTCCTTCGCACGCTTGTCGCAGATTGCGAACACCGTGTAGGACGCGTTGGGCGGGGATCCGCCGTTGAGGTTCTGGACGTAGGCGATCCATCCGTCGTCGAGCCGCTCGTCGCCATCGTCGTCGTACGGGCGCGTCGTGTTGATCTCAACTCGCGGTTCGTACCCCGCGTCCGCGAACACTCCTCCGGAAATCACAGGCTCGTCGTTGGGACATATCGCCTGGGTCCCCTCCTGCGAGTTGTCGTCGACCGAATCCGCGACGGAGACGTAGCGAAGGCCTTTCGCCGAAACGTCCGCGGAAGCGGGCGGGGCGCCGAGGGTGAGCACGACGGCCGCGACGGCCAACATCGGCAACCTTCGAGCGTTCGTTCTCCCCCACATCTGTGCTCCTTGTAGCCCTTTACCAAGCGATGTATGGTCAGCCTAAAGGAAGCGGCGCTGGGGCGCCACAGCGATTTCAAATCGGGGAGGAAGCAAGATGATCGGTCGGCAGAAGGGGACTACTACGCCCAGACCGAGGCAGGCGACACATGCAAGGGCGACAAGTCCAACAAAGTTACGTGGGGAACCCGCCGAGCGGCCGCTTCCCCTCCCTCCCTTCCTCCCCCCCCTCTCTCCCCCCTCTCCCCCCCCCTCCCCTTCCCTTCGCAGAGCGGCTTGATCGTCTTCGACTGCGCCTCGGCGCAGTCGAGGTCGTTGCTCGCGGGGACGAGGGCGTAGTAGCGCTTGTTCTTCTTCGCCGGCTTCGCAATCGTCCACTTCCCCTTCGAGTTCGTCAGATCGCCGGCGAGCAACGTGTCCTCGGCGCCCTCTTCGCGGTAGAGCTCGACCGCGGTGGCCTGGAAGCAGACATCAGGCAAGACCGCTTCGTCCAAAGCCTTCCCGCTGAGGACCCGGCTGAGCCTGTACTTGATCGAGACTTTTCGGTCAATCTCGCCCATCGAGAAGTTGTCGAGATCGGCCACGTCATTCGGCTGGTCGGTGAAGTCGGCGCTGATGACCCAGACCTCGAGGGGCACATTCGGGTTCGTGAACACGAAGTTGAAGGAGCCTGCGTCGGCATCTTCGCCGTTCGCATCGCGCCAGCAGGGTTCGTCAGGAGAGATGAGGACCGCGTGTGTAGACCAACTCGAATCCGGTACACCGAGTTTGCACGTCAGGCGGCCCTCCGCGATCGGGTTGATCTGATCGCCCACCTCGACGAACGCCTCGGTTGCAGGCGCGCCCGGAGAGCGCAGATCGAACGACACGACGCCACCGATCTGCGACTCGTCGATCGGCACTTCCGACACTGGAGGGACGAACCAGTTCATTGAATCATCGTCTCCACTCCCGGTATCGGAGTAGCTGATGTAGCCGCCCGGGTTGCCGCCCGAGCTGAAGTGATCGAAGAACACGGAGGAGAAGCCCGAGTTGAAGACCTGAAATCCCTCTTTGTCGGCCGTGAACTTGGCCGAGAAGTCCTGTGCCTGAGCGCTGCCGGCGAGTGAGAACGCCGCGACGATTAACGACACGATCGATCCGGCCGTTCGGTAGCTGCGCATCTTCAAGACCCCCCGACTTAGATGGCGTGGACAGCGACCCTACTCCTGTTCTTCCGGCTAAGAGCTAGGTGCGCGCGACGAAGACCCGGTGGCCCGGCGCGAACGAGCGCCCGGCGTAGCCGCGGCGCGTCTGAACTCTGAAGCGCGCCTCGCGCAGCATGTCCTCGATCTCCGAGGCGGGCCAGAGCCGAAGACGGTGGACCTCCTCGGAGCGGCGATAGGTCGCGCCGCCGGAGATGCGGCGAAAGGTCGTGATCCGGCGCTGGAGCTTGCGACCCTTGCGGTCCTCTGATGCCGTGTAGAGGATCGCCCAGTCGTCGCCGGCCCTGAACGCCGAGTCCTCGCCGGCCGGGACGCGGCCGGGCGTCGCCAGGTCGAAGACGAAAAGCCCGCCGGGGCGAAGCGACGAGCGCACGCGCCCGAACAGGTCGCGAAGCTCAGCCTTCGTGCCGGAGGCCGAGCCGACGTAGCCCAGGACCTCGCCGATCGCAAGCACCGCGTCGCACTCGGGGATCGGCGCGTCCACCCACGATCCGACCCGGAAGCGCGCCAGCGGCGCGCGTGAGCGGGCGAGCCCGATCATCGCGCGAGACGCGTCGATGCCCAGCACCTCGTGCCCGGCCTCCGAGAGCGCGGCGGCCGTCGCGCCGGAGCCGCAGCCGAGCTCGATCACCCGCCCCTGTTCCACTCCGCGGTCGGCGAGCATGCGAACGACGAACGGGGTCGCCTCGGCGGCGAGGTCGAGGAATCCCGCGTCGTGGATGTACGCGACGTCGGTGCCGTAGTCGGCCATCAGGTCGCAAGAACGTAGAACAGAAGGCGATAAAGAGCGCCGAGCCAAGCCAGACGGCCCACAGGCTGAAGCGGCTCCTGCCGTGCACCTCGTAGTAGGCGATCGCGCCGCCCACGAGGCCAAGGGCACCCGAGACGACCGCGAAGCGGTCCGAGTCCCAGTCGGTAAGCAAGAGGCCGATCGCGATCGGAATCGTCGACTGGAAGACCATCGCGCCGGTGATGTTCCCGAGCGCAAGCGCGTCCTTGCCGTCCCTCACCCAAAAGAACGAGTTGGCCTTCTCGGGCAGCTCGGTCGCAAGCGGGGCGAGGATGAGCGAGAGGACCAGCGGCTCGATCCCGATGTCCTCAGCGACGTGGAGGAGCTCCTCGACGAAGAGATGCGCGCCGCCGACGATCGCGGCCAGGCCGGCAACGAGCTGGATCACGATCAGGTTGAGCTTCGGATCGTCGCGATTCGGCGTGCGGTCGAGGATGAGCGGCCCGATGTCGTCCAGCTCCTGGACGTCCCCGCCTTCGCGCAGGGTCCGGCGTACGTAGGTGGCGTATGAGGCGACGAAAAGGATCGACGAGCGGGATCTGCGCCCAGGTGGGGAGCGGCGCAGCGCCGACGGCGATGCCCAGACGCGAAGAAGATCAAAAAGAAGCGCAGGTCGCGCCGAGCGTCGGCCCATGGGCCTTGAGCTCGGTTCCCTGCTCGCGCCGATCCTTGTAGATGAACGCAGAAACCCCACAAGTCCCATCGCGATCGTCGCGAGGAGAAAAGGCGCCCCGATGATCGCGCCAACCGCGACATCCTCCGCGCCCTCTGCCCCGCCGATGATCGCGACGATCGGGATCAGAGTCTCTGGCATCGCCGTGCCGACTGCGGCAAGGAGCGAGCCGACAGCGCCCTCGCCCATGTTCAGCCGGTGGCCCATCCACTCCATCGCGTTCGTGAACAGGAGGGCGCCCGCGAGGATGACCGCGAACGAAATGAGGAGCAGAATCAGGGGCGGCACGAGCGCCTGAACCTACCGAGCGGGGCCCGCGGTCAGGCGCCGTCTGGTCGCCACTCAGCTCTCGCGGAAGCCGTAGCGCTCCTGGAAGCGCTTCAGCGGGCCCGGCGCCCACCAGTTCGCCTCGCCCAGGATCCGCATCAGGGCGGGCACGAGGAGCGCGCGGACGATCGTCGCGTCGATCAAAACGCCAGCCGCCTGCGCGACGGCGATCTGCTTCATGAAGAAGATCTGTGAGACCGAGAACGCCAGAAAGACGACCGAGATCATGAGCGCAGCCGCGGTGATGACCCGTCCCGTCCGCCCGATCCCGGTTGCGACCGCCTCCTCGTTCGAGGCACCCAGGTCGTGTTGCTCCTTGATCCGCGCCATCACGAGCACGGCGTAGTCCGTGGCGAGGCCGAAGGTGACCGCGAAGACGAAGACGAGGCTCGTCACCTCGACCGCCATGGGCCCCGTGTAATCGAGGATGCCGGTGAACCACCCCTCCTGGAAAGCGAGAACGAGGATGCCCAGGCTCGCCGCCAGCGTGAGCGTGTTCATGATCAGCGTCTTGATCGGCAGGATGATCGAGCCGGTCAGCATGAAGAGGAGGAAGAGCGTCGTCAAGCAGACGATCGCGACCACCGCCGGGGTGTGCTCGATCAGGCTTTGTTTCTGGTCGATGAAGCGCGCCGTGTTTCCGGACACGAGCACCTCGGCCTCGCCCAGGTCGCGCTCGCGGATCTCCGTGACGGCGTCCTGGATGCGCTGAAGGAGCGCCTTGTCCTGAGGCGCGAAGGTGGCGTAGGCAAGCTTCGGGGTCGCGCGGTCGAACTCGGTTCCGCCGCCGATGCCGTCGATTTCGCGAACGCGGTCACGCAACTTGTCGAGGTCCTTCTCTGAAGCCTTGCCGTCGACCGCGACCGTGATCCCCTCGCCGAGGGAGCGGTCGTAGTGGTCGGCCACGTACTCGTTCACGACATACGACGGTTTGGTCGGCGGCACCGCCTCGGCGCTGGGACCGGTGAGGACCGTCGAGAGGAGCGGAGCCGCCGCGGCCAAAAGAAACGCCGTCGTCGCGACCGCGACGATGACCGGGCGGCGCATCACCGCCCATGCCAGCCGGTACCAGCCGTCCGACGAGTCGGACACCGCCGGACCGCGACGGATCGAAAGCGAGTTGATCCGCTCGCCCAGGAGCGCAAGCAGGGCCGGGACGATGAGGAGAGTCACAACCGATGCGAGGATCGCCACGATCGCGCCGGCCACGGCGACCGAGTAGAGAAACCGCTGCGGGAAGATGATCAGCGCGATCATCGCGGCCGCAACGGTGAGACCGGAGAAGAGGATGGTCTTGCCGGCGGTCGCAACGGTGCGCCGGTGCGCCTCGCGGGTAGCCCCGTCGTGCTCGAGCTCCTCGCGATATCGGGAGACCATCAGGAGCGCGTAGTCCACCGCCAGGCCCAGGCTCAGCGCCGTCGCGATGTTGAGAGCAAACAGCGACGTGTCGACCAGCTCGGCCATGATGCGCAGCGCGAAGAGCGTTCCCAGGATCGCGACGACGCCGATCACCAGCGGGATCGCCGCGGCGATCACGCCGCGAAAGACGACGAGGAGCATGATCGCCAGAAGCGGGAACGCGATCAGCTCGGCCTTGGTGAGGTCCTCGCGGGTCTGGTCGTTCACCTCGTTGAAGCTGGGGGCGAATCCGCCCACCCCGATCTCGAAGCGCTCGGACGAGAGCTTCTCCTTCGCGTCCTCGGCCGCGGACCCGCCGTCGTCTTCGACGTCTTGGGTCGCGAGATGGCCCGGGATCACTACCGAGCGCTGGTCGTCGGCAATCAGCGGGCTTTCCGAGCGGATGTCCTTGGCGGCCTTCTCGAGCTTCTTGTCGAGCTGCTTGTCCAGCTCCTTCTGCGGCGGCGGCTTGAATGGGACGACCGGCGGCAGCACTTGCCCGACCGCGGCGTACTGCGCCTCGAGGAGCGCCAGTTGGCGGTTGTACTCGCGGTGAGCGGCGGCGATCTTCCGGCGCTGGGTGCGGCGGATCTTGTCCTCGGCCCGCTCGAGCGGGCGCAGCGGATCAACGGCGCGGCCGACGAAGTCGACGCCCCCCAACTGGTCGACGAGGTTGTGAATCTCCCGGCGGACCGCGGGGGCCGTGATGTCGATGCGCTTGTCGTCCTCGTCGCGCACCAGGACGACGAGCCCTGGATTTGCGTCGTAGCCCAGGCCATCACGAAGGAGCTCGGTTGATCGCTCGCTCTCGGAAGCGGGATCGGTAAAGCCCGCGGCCTTCAGGTGCTCCTCGAGCCCGCGGCCCAGGACGCCTGCCACTACGACGAAAATGCCAATGGCGATCAGGACCGCTTTCGGGCGCCGCCAGGTGAGATCG
Source organism: uncultured bacterium (assembly GCA_963786495.1). GTDB lineage: Bacteria > Actinomycetota > Thermoleophilia > Solirubrobacterales > 70-9 > JALZKA01. Next base: position 157,270 of record CAWAZL010000008.1, read on the forward strand.
GCGATCACCCGGGTCATCCCCCGGGACAATGCTATTACGAGGGTCGCCCCGGTGTGACGATCGTCACACCGGCATGGAGAGGCTCAAGTGACCGGCTTGATTGTTTCTGACTCGGCCGCGATGCAAGTGGGATCGGCTCCGCTCGCTGCTGCGGAGGCGTAGTACTTCTTCTTCTTCTTCGCCTTCTTTGCGATTTTCCACTTGCCGTTCGCATCCGTGACGTCGCCGTCAATGAGGGTGTCGTTCTCGCCACCTTCCTGGTAGAGCTCGACAACGACGGACTGGACGCAGCCGTCGCCTATCGGCCCAACCGTTTGGGAGAGGGCTCCCTTGAATGCTTTCGAGCGCTGCTTGTACTTGATCGTGAGCTCACGGACGATCTCATCGGGTGGCTCGACCTTGAAATTGTCGAGGTCGGTCCATTCCACGTCCGACGTGCCGAAGTCAGCCGTGACTTGCCAGGCTGAGAAGTCCGCGCCGAAGGCGGCCTGAAAGTCGGCGGCGGTTGCGTCCGAGTCGTCGTTGCCATCGCGCCAGCACGGATCGCCCGGACTGATCGTCGCCGAGTAGGTCGCCCAGGTGCTTCCGGGTCCTGCGAACTCGCAGTAAACGACGAAAACGTTGTCTCCGGTGACACCTTGGAGGGCAACGGCTTGCGGGCGACCCAGCGCCAATGCCACGTTCGTGCGCTGATCGAACGACACCGTGCCGCCAATCTCCTCGGGTGAGCCAGACGGAGGTGAGACGAAGAGAGCCAGAAATTCGTCAACCCCGTTGTTGGGGTCGTCGAAGCGGATGAACCCCCCAGGGTTGCCGTCGGACGCCACAAAGGTTGCGGGATTCGGAATGGTCTCCTCGCCATTTGGGTCGTACTGATACTCGGCAAAGCCCTCGTTCGTGGAGTCGAATGTGGCCGAGAAGAACTGCGCCTGGGCTGCGGATGCGAGGGTTCCCGCGAGCACGAACATCGTGACGAGCAACCCGATGAAGCGGCGAAAACGCTTGAACATGAGCCCCCCGGCTCCCGATTGATTGGCGACTGACCGAAAGCCTAATCGCGGTCGAGGCGCAAGTCAAGCCGCCCTTGGTCCGGGTGGCAGGCTCATGCCGTGCTCCCAGCTCAGGCGTAAAGGAACGCCAGCGCCAAGACCACGTACACGGCCAGGAGCTGGACGCCCTCCCACCAGTTCGACTCGCCCTCCTGCGTCACGTAGTTCGCAATCAGAACGGCGATCAGGACACCGCCGAGCTCGAACCCGTTGAAGACGAGCGGCATCGGGTTGGGCCCGATGACGAACGAAAGAAGGACGAGGATCGGCGCGACGAAGAGCGCGATCTGCGCCGCCGAGCCGATCGAGATGTTGACGGCCAGGTCCATCTTGTCCTTCTTGGCGACCAGGACCGCCACCCAGTGCTCGGCCGCGTTACCGACCACCGCGACGATGATGATCCCCACGAAGAACTCGGAGATGCCGATCGACTCCGACGCTTCCGAGATCGAGCCGACGAGGATCTCCGAAACCAGGCCAACGGCCGCGCCTGCTCCGGCCAGCATCATGATCGACTTGCGGACCGACCAGCCGTAGGTCGCGTGCCCGTGGCCGCTCTCGCCTGCGTCCTCGCTGCCTTCCTCGGCGACGGGATTGAAGAGGTCCTTATGGGTGCGAAGCGAGAACACAAGCCCCGCCAGGTACGTAAAGCCCAGAACGAGTGCCACGCCGATGGAGAGCTCCTCCAGGTCAGAGCCGTAGTTGACGATCTCTGCATCGATCGGCGGCAGGCCGCCGCCATCCACGAGGGCGTAGATCGCCGGCATGATCAGCGCCGCCACTGCCAGGAAGAGCATCGTTGCCTGCGCATTGGCGGCCGTCCGGTTGAAGACCTGCTTCTTGCGCCCAATCCCGCCGACGAACATCGATAGGCCGAGGACGAGGAGGAGGTTGCCCAGGATCGACCCGATGATGGAGGCCTTGACGACCTCTTGCAGGCCCTCGGCGAGGAGGAAGATCGCGATGATCAGCTCGGCGGCGTTGCCGAAAGTGACGTTCAGGAAGCCGCCGATCCCAGGGCCCGACTTCGCAGCCAGCTCCTCCGTGGCGAGGCCCATCAGCGCCGCGGTGGGAATGATCCCCGCGGCCGCGCAGAAGAAGATGATCGTCGCGTCCGCGTGGAAGACGAACTCCAGCAGGACCGCGAGCAGGATGAAGGGCGTCAGGAGATACGGCCAGCCCTGTGCTGAGAAGAGAAAGCGGCTCATCGAAACCGGGAAGATAGTCGGCCGCGCGTGCGAGTCCTCAGGCCGGCGCCCGCGACTGGGTCAGGGGCAGCCGTCCGCTCCCGAAGGGGCGCATCTGAAGGTCAGGCTGTCGAGTGAAACCCAGGAGCGATCGCTCGGCGAAGTGGCCTCAACCACCCCCGTAGCGGTTACATGGACATAGCCACGGTCGTTTAGGAATCCATTGCCTTGGTTTTGGCTTTCGCCGCTCGAGTTGCCGAAGACGACTTCCTTCGCGGGGCGGTATCCAGCTGGCAATGTGGCGATCGAGTCGGCGTGGTCCGAGGGATCGGGCGGAGTAATACCTGCCGTGTACGGGGTCTCAGCCGGACAGTTACCGCGGGTGACGCGGCCCTTCAGGTGGACGACCCCATAGGGGTCGCGGTAGTAACCCGCCGAGTTGTAAAGAGCGGGCTGGTCGTTCGCCCAGTCGTTGACCAGAACCTCGACCACCCCCAAATCGGATCGACAGGTGACCGGATCGGCCTGCTCGAAGTCCTCGCTCTGCCAATCGCTCCAATCCTCGGCAGGACTCAGATCTGCCTGCTTCACCTGGCCGTCCTTGATGTGCTTCGACTTCACGCTGTTCGCCGCCAGACCTGCCGCATACGCGCCGGCGCCAAGCGCCACGAACAACGCGCAAAAGGCGATGCCGTTTGAAACCGTGAGTTGTGATCGAAGTCGGCTGATCAACGATTACTCGAGGCACTCCTGGATCGCGTCCGGGTCACCGGCCGCGTCCGCGACGCACTCGGGGTCGATGCTGCCGCCCCCACCGCTGGGCAGATCGTCGGGGAGCGCAGCGCCGCCGCCGGGGATCAAGCCCAGGCCGCCGAGCTCGCCCGCGAGGTCCTCGATCGGCTTCGGGTCGGCCGGCGCCTCGAACGTCTGCTCCTCGCCGACGTCTGAGAGCTCCAGCGAGAAGCCGAGCGATGCGGAGTCGACTCCCGCCGCCGCAGCGCCAAGCGCGGCGGTGTCGAGGTCGAGCGAGAAGTCGAGACCGCGGAGGGTCCCGTCATCGGTCGCGGCGTACACATCGAACCCGGCGCCGGAGACGGCGTCCGAAATCACTGCCAGCTGCGGCTCGATCAGCGAAGGATCAACGCCACCGGTCGCGCCGGGGATGGAAGCGCCGATCTGGAACAGGTCGGTGACCATCTGCTCGACGTCGAGATTGCCCGCGATGTGGGTCGCCTCCGCACCGCCAACGTCCTCGGTGCCTTCGTTCTCGAGCTCCGAGAACCAGGCTGTGACGTCGATGTCGCATGCGGCCGGGTCGCCGTCCTGCGCCTCGATCGCCTGCTCGCAACTCTCCTTGAAGCCAAGGCCCTCGGCGTCCTCGGGAGCGGCGGCTGCCTGCTGTTCGAGGATCTCCGCGTATGCCTCCTCGCCCAGCTCGTAGTCGGTGTCGTTGTAGCTGACGTACAGGTTGTCCTCGGTGGCGGTGATGCCGGCGTCGATGTCCGGAACGGACTCGGCCCCAGCGCCCTCGCCGGTGACCGCGAGGTCAAAGTCGAACTGTCCGATGCTCTGCGGGTTATCCGGATCCACGGCAAACGGGCCGGAGACGTTTACTCCAATGCTCCCGCCCTCGGAGCCCTCTGCCGTGAGGTCGACGGTGAGGTCCAGGACGCCGCTCTCAAGCGAGGTGTCGTTGTTGAACGCGCCCTCGAGGACTTCCTGCGGGTCCTCGGAGGATTCGTCGTCGCCGCCACAGCCGGCAATCACTGCCGGAACCGGAATGGCGAGCGCGAGCGCGGCGATCAGTGTCTTTGTGCGATTCAAGTTGTTTTCCCCGTCCTTGTTTTCGTGGTCGTGAGGGCCGATCAACGATAGAGGGTACGGTTGCTCGCGATCGTGGCCCAGGAATCCTCAAGCGCCGCGCCCAGGACGATTCTCTACACCGGAAAGGGCGGCGTCGGCAAGACATCGGTGGCCGCGGCCAGCGCCCGTCGCGCTGCTGCGGAGGGCCTGCGCACGGTCGTGCTCTCGACCGACCCCGCCCACAGCCTCTCCGACGCGCTCGAGCTCAGTCTCGGGCATGACCCGACTCCCGCGGGCGAGAACCTGTGGGGCCAGGAGGTCCAGGCGCAGCGCGAGATGGAGGCCAATTGGGCGCAGGTCCAGGGCTGGCTCGGCCAGATCCTCCACGAGCGCGGTGTAATGGACATCGCCGCGGAGGAGTTGACCGTCCCGCCCGGCATGGACGAGCTCTTCAGCCTGCTTCAGATAAAGCGCCACCACGAGTCAGGCGAGTTCGACCTGATCATCGTGGACTGCGCGCCTACGGGCGAGACGCTCCGGCTGCTCTCGTTCCCCGAGATCGCCCACTGGTGGCTCGAGAAGGTGTTCCCGGTGGAGCGCAGGATGGTCGCCGCCGCCAGGCCGATCGCAAAAACGTTCCTGGACATGGACCTGCCCGGCGAGGAGGTCCTTGCCGAGGTGAACGGCCTGGTCCGCAACCTGATCGCGATGAACCAGATCCTGCGCGACTCGGAAAGGGCGTCGATCCGCCTGGTGATGAACGCCGACCGCATGGTCATCAACGAGGCGCAGCGGACCTTCACCTACCTCAACCTCTACGGGTACCTGACCGATGCGGTCATTGTCAACCGGCTCTTTCCGGACGAGGTGTCAGAGGGCTACTTCGGCCCATGGCGCGAGCGCCAGACCGAGCGCCTCGCAGACATCGCCGAGGGCTTCGCGCCCGTGCCAGTCCTCACGGCGCGTTACTTCGCCGACGAGGTCGTCGGCCCGGACATGCTCGACAATCTGGGCGATGAGCTTTTCAGTGAGCACGATGTCGCCTCGCTTCTCCTGACCGAGCAGGCGCACGAGTTCTCCGAAGACTCGAACGGCTCCACGACCCTTCGTATCCGCGTGCCGTTCGCCGAGCGCTCGGAGGTGTCGCTGAAGCAGGTCGGCTCGGAGCTGGTCGTCGCCGCCGGGCGGGAGAAGCGCACGCTGATCCTTCCCCCGGCCCTCGCCCGCCGGCGCTCGAACGGCGCGAAGCTCCGCGACGGCGCCCTCGAGGTCACGTTTCCGGGCGAGCGATGAGCGCGCGCGGCCCGGACCCCTCCGAGATCGGCGACATCCTTGCGCGCCACTCGACCGAGCGCGAATGCGTCGAGCTCTGCCCGATCTGCCGCGCAGCCGACGTGCTGCGCGCGACTACGACGTCCGACGACATTCGCGACGGCTGGCAGGACGTACAGCGCGAGGCGCTGCTCACGATGAAGGCCGTGATCGACCGCGCCGTCGAGCGAATGGACTCAGAGCCACCCGATCGCGGCCCGAAGATCGAGGACATCCCGATCGACTGACCGAGGTGCCGGCACGAAGCGTGGTGCCTGGCACGAAGCGTGGTGCCTGGCACGGTCAAGCGCGCCCAATGTGATCGATCTCACCTTGACTCGTGGTGCCAGATACGTAACCTCAGTCACATGGGGATGGAGTGCGCAGCGTGTGGCACGCAGAACCCGGAGAGGGCGCGCTTTTGCATGTCCTGCGGCAACACGCTTCCAACCGGCTGTCCGAGCTGCGGAGCCGAGAATCCCGCAGGCGCCAAGTTCTGCATCGAGTGCGGCACGGGGCTGACCGGCCAGGCGCGCCCCGCCACCCCGGCAGCCACACCCTCCGCCGTACCTGAAGTCCGGCCCGAGGAGCGTCGCAAGGCCACCGTCGTTTTCGCCGACCTGTCGGGTTACACCGCCGTCGCCGAGCGGATGGACCCCGAGGCCCTCAAGTCGATGGTGGACCGTGCCCTCCAGCGGCTTGGCCAGGAGGTGACCCGCTTCGGCGGGTCCGTCGACAAGTTCATCGGCGACAACGTCATGGCGGTCTTCGGCGCGCCTGTCGCCCACGAGGACGACCCCGAGCGCGCCGTCCGCGCCGGCCTTGCCATGCAGGGCGCCATGGACGAGATCAACGAGCAGATCCCCGGCGTCGATTTCGCCCTCCGGGTCGGCATCAACTCGGGCGAGGTGCTCGCCGGCAAGATGGGCGACGGCTACACCGTGATCGGCGACGCCGTGAACGTCGCGTCCCGCCTTCAGTCCGCGGCCCAGCCCGGATCGGTCACCGTCGGCGAGGCGACCCAGCGCCTCACCCGCGCTTCGATCGAGTACACGGAGCTCGAGCCGCTCAACCTGAAGGGCAAAGCCGAGCCTGTCCTGGCCTGGGAGGCGATCCGCGTTGCGGTCGCGGGCACCGCGCTGACGCGTGCGGCCACCCCCCTCGTCGGCCGCCAGGACGAGTCCGAGCTCCTCGCCGCGATGTTCGACCGGGTCACGCGAGAAGAGCGCGCGCACCTCGTGACCGTCATGGGCCAGGCCGGCGTAGGCAAGAGCCGGCTTCTTCGCGAGCTCGCAAGCTCGGTGACCGAGCGGCCGGGTTCACCGCTGATGCGGGTGGGCCACTGTCCGGCGTACGGCTCGGGCCTTGCCTACTGGGCGCTCGGCGAGATCGTCCGCGACCAGTTCGGCATCGCCGACACCGACGAATCCGAAGTCGCCTTCGCCCGCCTTCGCGCCGGCTTCGAAAAGCTGATGACCGACCACTGCGTCGAGGGCGAGGAGGACTCGCCCGACCGCCTCGCCGCAACCCTCGCCCGTCCCCTGGGGATCGAGGTGCCGGAGAGAGTTCGCCGAGATCGCGGAATCGGACGATCCTCAGCAGGTGCGCTCCCGCCTCTTCTCCGCCGTGAGGACGCTCGTCGAAGCGGCAAGCCGCGAGCGCCCGGTTGTCTTCGCCATCGAGGACATCCACTGGGCCGACGAGGGAATGCTCGACCTGATCGAGTACCTCGCACGCTGGGTGCGCGGACCGGTCCTGATGATCTGCCTCGCTCGCGACGAGCTTCTCGACCGTCGTCCCGGATGGGGTGGCGGCCGGCGCAACGCGACCACGATCGCGCTCGAGCCGCTCGCCCCGACCGGCGCGCGCGAGCTGGTCCACGCGCTCCTGCCCGACGGCGCCGAGGAGATCGAGGAGGCGCTGGTGGCCCAGGTCGCCGAGCGCTCCGGCGGCAACCCGCTCTTCGCGGAGGAGATGGTGAACCGCATCCTCGAGGAGGGAATGTCCGGCGATGCCGCCCTGCCCGAGACGGTCCACGCCGTGCTCGCCGCCCGCCTCGACGCCCTCGACCCCAAAGAGCGCTCGCTGCTTCAGCAGGCGTCGGTAGTCGGCCAGTCGTTCTGGGCCGGCTCGGTCGCGGCAGGCGACGACGCGCACGATCTGCTGGGATCGCTTGCGGACAAGGACCTGATCGTCGCGACGGCGGGTGGCCGCCTGATGGGCGAGCGCGAGTACGCGTTCAAGCACGTCCTGATCCGCGACGTCGCCTACTCGACCCTGCCGAAGACTGTGCGGGCGCGAAAGCACGCGGAGGTCGCGACGTTCATCGAGGATCGCGCCGCCGACCGGACCGAGGCCGTGATCGCCATGGTCGCCGACCACCTCGCAAAGGCGGCCGAGATCGGCACCGATGCCGGCCTGGACGAGTCGGAGCTTCACGTCGTCCGCGACCGCGCCCACGAGGCGCTGGAGGCAGCGGGGGACGTCGCCGCCGGCCTTTATTCGAACCAGGAGGCGCTCACCCAATACAAGGCGGCGCTCAAGCTCGACGGCGACGACAACGACTGCGACCATCCCGAGGCGCGAGCCCGCATCGCCGAGAAGTACGGCGATGTGGCGCTTCGGCTGGGGCGGGTCGACAAGGCAGTGGAGCTGTGGGAGCGCTGCCTCGACTATCACCGCGGCGAGGAGAACCTGGCGCGGGTCGGAGACCTTCACCGAAAGATCGGCGCGGGCCTGTGGAACAAGGGCGACCGCGAGGGCTCGATCAGCCACTACCAGCGCGGCATCGACCTTTTGAAGGACGGCCCGCCATGCCTCGAGCTGGTGCGCCTCTATGAGGAAGCCGCGTCGCTCTACATGCACACCGGCGACAACATGCTCGCGATTTACGCCTCGGAGAAGGCGCTCCGCCTGGCCGAGCGCCTGGAGGAGGCAGCGGCGGCCAGCCGCGCGCACGGAATCTTCGGCCGAGTCTTCGGCCGCATCGGCGACACCGAGCGCGCCCGGGAGAACCTGGAGCGCTCGGTCGAGCTGGCACGGGACTCCGATCCCTCGGAAGCCATTCGCGCTCTCCTTGCCCTCGGCTACCACTTCGAGATCTCAGAAGCCGACTACGGCGCGGCCACCGAGGCCTACAACGAAGCGCTCGGGATCGCCGAGCGGATCGGCGACCTCCCGTCGCAGGTGGAGCTCCACTTCTCGCTCTCCCTTCTGGCGTTCCATTGCGGCAAGTGGGACGAGGTCGAGGCCGGCACCGAGACCGTCGCGGCGCTCGTCGAGCGCGAGGGCCTGACGGGCAAGCTCTGCTTCCCCCACCTCCTGCGCGGCGCGCTGCGCTGGCGCGACGCGGACTACGAAGGCTCAGACCGCTCGCTTCGCCGCGCCGCCGAGATGGCCGCGCAGGTCGGCCGCTCCGAAGATTGCGTTCCAGGCGCTCCTGGCCCTCGCGGCAACGCTCAGGGACAGCGAGTCCTACGCCGATGCCGACGGCGTCCTGGCGTCCGCGCTCGACACCTGCGAGCGGGCCGGGCTCGTCGCGCAGTCGATCGAGGCCACCGCCGCGCGCTCGGTCAACGCAACGCTGTGGGGCCACGCCGACCAGGCGACCTCGCTTGCCGACGAGGCGACCGGTCTCGCCGAGCGGCTGCGCTATCCGGTCGGCTCCGCCGCCGCGCTGGAGGCCCGCGGCTTCGCGGCCGGCGACTCCGCCTTGCTGCGCGAAGCCGCGGGAGCCTGGCGTGAACTGGGCCGCCCGCTCGAAGCCGAACGCGTAGCCCGCCTGGCCGAAGCCGCCTAGCGCCCTGGCCGGGGAACCGGCATTCGCCCGCAGGGGCCCAGCATCCATGCTTCACCGAACAGGCCGGGCATCCATGCCCGTTCGGAGTCCCCTGCCGGTCGAACGCCGGTCCCCCTGCCAGCGTGGTGTGCTATGAGTATTCGCTCACATTATGCTCAATATTGATTCACATAAGAAGCTGCCCCTGCCCGCCCGAGCGCTCGCGATCCTCTTCGTCGGGATTGTCTTCGTGCTCCTCGCCATCTTCATGCCTGCCGGACCGGGCGGACGCCGGCGGCAATAACGTCGGCAACGGATACGTGTTCCCCCTCCCCTCGAAGCATGAGTACGGGGACGGCTTCGGCGCCGGCCGCGGCCACGACGGGCAAGATCTCTTCGCCAAGTGCGGCCGCAAGCTGGTTGCCGCGAACGACGGCAAGATTCAGAGGTCCGAGTCGGACGGCAGCGGTTACGGGAACATGGTGGTGCTCGACGTCAAAGGCGTCGATATCGACCTCCTATACGCGCACATGAAGAATCGCGACGTCAGGGTCGGCGACAAGGTCAACGCCGGCGACAAGGTCGGCGAGGTCGGCCAGACCGGCAACGCGTCCGGATGCCACCTCCACTTCGAGATGCACAAGGGCCGACTTCTGGAACGGCGGCCACGCGATGCGGAAGGTCACCCAGTACCTGAAGGCCTGGGACCGCAGGTCCTAACGGCGGTGCCAGGCACGGTGCCTGGCACCGGGCAATTAGGCGAGGCCCTCCTTCTCGTACTCGCGCAGGAAGCCCTCGAATTCGCGCATGTGGCCCTGCTCGTCGCGGAGGATCGCGATGACCATGTCCTCGGTCACGGGGTCTGTGTCGGCGCAGAGCTCGATGATCCTGGAGTAGTGCTCGATCGCGCCCGCCTCGGCCTCGATCACGCCCTTGATCACGTGGACGATGTCCACCTGGTCCTCGGGCGGCTGCAGGAAGCTCTGCTCAGCCGCGAATTCCTTTGAGCCGGGCACAACCCCATACAGCTCCTTGATGCGGTCCGCGAACTGCTGCGCATGACCGAGCTCCTCGGTGATGTCCTGGGCGAGCGACTCCTTGATCTCCTGAGCGCGGACGCCGTCCGGGTTCACCGAGTTGGCGATATAGCTCATCACCGTCTCGATCTCCATCCAATAGGCCTTCTTCAGGAGCTCGACGACCTCTTCACGCTCCTCCGTGTTCTCGTCGGCCAGGATGTCCTTCGACCCAACGGTCGAATCGGCTGAACGTGACATTTCGGTTCCTCGCTTTGTTGCAAATTGGTTTTCCCCCGGAAACGTGGGGGTTGACTGCTGTTTCCCGGTATCGAGGCTACGTAACCGGCCTCCCCACCTAGACTCGGGACCATGCCCACGGTCATGGCCCCAGACGGCGTCAGCCTTCACTGGGAGGAGCAAGGCGAGGGGCCGGCCGTCCTTCTCAACCCGTATTGGGCGATGCACCCGTCGGTCTTCGATCAGATCGAGACGGCCCTTGTCGCCGACGACTTTCGGGTGGTCCGCTTCGACGAGCGCGGCACCGGCGAGTCCGACCGCGTTGGGCCATACGACATGGCTACAAGCGTCTCCGACCTCGAGCACCTGTGTGATGTCGCCGGCCCCTTCGAGGCGGCGATTTGCCTGATCGACTCGCAGAACCGCGCGGTGAGGATCGCGCACGGGAAGCCTGAGCTCCTGCGCTGCGTCTTCTGCGTGGGCTCAGCGCCATTCGGGGTCGGCGGCCTGAAGGACTCGGACTCGCTGCTGTCTTCGGAAGCCGTCGTACGCACCTACCTTCAACAACTCGAGTCCGACTATCGCGGCGCGGTCCGCGCCGCCCTCGCGGGCGCGAATTCTCGATTCTCAGAGGAGGAGATAAGGCAGCGCGTACAGATCCAGATGGACTACATCGAGGCTGAGGCCGCGGCTGCGCGCGCACGCGAATGGGCGAGTGACGCCGGCGCCGAGGAGCCCGGCCGCCTCCTTGAAAAGCGCCTGAGCATCTGCCTTGCGGAGGGGATGGGAGGAGCGGGCGCCTGGTTCCCGGCCGGGGCCGAGATGGAGCCGGTGATCCGTGAGGTGTTTCCGGAAGCCCAAGTCCACTGGACCACCGACGGGATCGTCTCAACACCGGGAGAGGTGACGAACGCTTTGAAGGCCTCACTCGCCGCCATCGCCGAATCCGCGACCTATGATCGTGGGTAGATGAGCACCTGGATCCTCACCGGCGGCGTCGAGAACTTCCGGATCTACGTGGAGCGCGGGTTCGACGTGATCGGGATGAAGGAAGGCCGGCGGCGGATGGCCGAAGGCTTCGAGCCCGGCGACGAGATCATGTTCTACGTCTCCGGCCTCCAGGCGTTCGGAGGGATCGCCAAGGTCCGCTCCGGCATGTTCGAGGATCGCACGCCGATCTGGCCGCAGGGAAAGAAGAAGAAGCCCGAGGCCTACCCGTGGCGGGTCGAGGCCGAGCCGGACGTGGTCCTGGCCGAGGACGATTTCGTTCCCGCCGAGGAGATGGTGGGGCGCCTCGAGCACATCGCCAAATGGCCGGCCGAGCACTGGCATCTGGCCTTCCAGGGCCAGCTCCGCATCATCGGCGACGCCGACGCAAAGATCCTGCGCAAGCGGATCGAGAGCGCCGCGCGAGCCGGCGTAGTTGCGTAAAGCGACGAAACCCCCTTCCTCCCGAACGCCGGCGTCGTACAACTGTCCAGATTCGTGCCTCAAAAGGCAAGTGGCTACGCCTGAGCGCCGAAGACTCTCCTGATACCCGAGGAGAGTTTGGTTTCCGCCCTAGCGGGCGCCAGACCTGAGCCCCGGGGCACCTCCGATGCCGAGACGAGGCGTCCTTCGGGGCGCCTCGTCTCATTTTTTATGCCCGGGGGCTTGCGGGAGCCAGGCTTCAGGCGTCGAACCACACTCGAGTAGGCGTTGATTCGAGCCGACCCTGCTATTAGTGTTCGCTCACAGAATGCGCAGCCATCGCAAACATGCCCTCCCGGCCCTCTCTGGAGCAGTCGCTCTCGCCGCATCGGTCGCCCTGGCCTCCGTAGCCCTGGCGGGCGGCGGCGGCGGCACCGGCACCGGTGGAGGGCGGCGGCGGTGGCGGTGGCGGAAACGGAGGCGGCGGACACGAGTACGTCTTCCCCCTACCCGCGAATCACGATTACGGCGACGGCTTCGGCGCCGGGCGCAACCATCAGGGCCAAGACGTTTTCGCCAAGTGCGGCAGCAAGCTGATCGCCCACCACACCTCCAGAGTCCAGGAAGTGAAGTTCCACAGCTCGGCGGGGAACTACATCGTCCTCGACGAGGACGGCTCCGGAACTGACTACGCCTACATGCACCTGAAGAAGAAGGCGATTCCCCGCGAGGGATCGAAGGTCCGCAAGGGCGAGAAGATCGGCGAGGTCGGCGCCACCGGCAACGCCTCCGGCTGCCACCTTCACTTCGAGAAGCGACGGTCCCCAGGCTTCTGGTCAGGCGCGGCTTCCCGCAACGTCACCAAGGCCCTCAAGAAGTGGGACAAGTACAGCTAGACCGGCGCCGGTCCGCTGTGGGCCTCGAGCAGTGACGCGGCGTAGCTGGGCTCACCCTCGAGGTGAGTAGCCCCGACCCGGTTCGCAAAGCGCGACGAAGCGCCGGCTCCTCCGACGTAAAGCTTCCAGTTCGCCGCGATCGCCGTGAGCTCTTCGCGCGATTCGCGCAGGCGCCGCGGGTCGACCGCTGACACGACGATGGCGTCCGGCGAAAGGTCGCTCGCGGTGTCTGCGAGCGTGGGCATCGGCGTGTCCTGGCCGAAGAACGCGATGCGCCACCCGCGCTCGCGCAAGAGCAGGCCGAAGGAGGCGAGCCCCAGATCGTGGCGCTCCCCCGAAGGGCAGGCCAGCATTGCGAGCGGCCCGATCCCATCGCCCCACCCGTGCCCGAGGCCCAGCAGCCGCCCGCGGATCAGACTGGATGCGAAGTGCTCCTGCGCGGTCGAGGTCTCGCTCCGCTTCCAGCGATCGCCGACCTCGCGCAGGAGGGGGAGGATCAGGCCCTCGAGAAACGCGCGCAGCGAGAGCTCCGCGATCGCCTCGTCCATGAGCGCGTTGGCCCCGCGCTCGTCGAAGGCATCAAGTGCCACGACGAGGCGATCGACGCGCTCGGTGTCGACCGGGGTGCGAAGGGGCGCCGGTGCGGAGGCACCGGCGCCCTCCTCGCTATGGGCGGCACGTCCCGCAACGTGCGCGCCGGCTTGGGACGGCGCGGCTGGTCCCGCCGTGACCGTGCCATGCCCGGTCTCGCCCGTGAGATGGGGGTGCTCGCGGGCAAGTCTTGCCGCCTCGGCTGTCGCGATCCCCGTATCGCGGAGGCGGGTCAGTTCCCTGATCGTCGCCTCGTCGTCGGCGGAGTAGAGCCTGTATCCCGAGTCCGTCCGGTGCGGGTTCAGGAGGCTGTAGCGGCGCTCCCACGCACGAAGCGTCCCGGGGCTGACGCCCACCCGGCGGCTCAGCTGACCGATTGAGATGGCTTCATGCGGGGTTGTGGCCACGGGCAACACTGTAGCATCTTAGTTAAGATTTTTTATCTAACTTTGTACACAATTCGGATTACGATAATGCCGTGGAGATGACTCCGGCGCGAGCATTCATCGACCGCGCGATGGACGCTGCCATCGCACCCGGCTTCACATCGCTGGGCTACCGCGTGCGCAGTAAGTACTGGGACCCCGCTCCCGATCTGAGCGATCGCGCGATGCTGGTGACCGGGGGGAGCTCGGGCCTTGGCGCGGGAACGTGTGAGCTCCTGGCCGAAGCAGGCGCGCAGGTGCACATGCTCGTTCGCAACCTCGAGAAGGGCGAGCGGGCGCGCGCCGAGATCGCCGATCGCACCGGCTCCGAGACCCTGCACCTGTGGCGCTGCGACGTCTCCGATCAAGCGTCCGTTCGCGAGTTCGCCGAAAGGTTCTCGGCGGAAGTGCCGAAGCTGGACGCGCTGGTGAACAACGCCGGCGTCATGCCGCCTGAGCGCGCCCGCTCAGCTGACGGCATTGAGCTGAGCTTTGCCACAAACGTGACCGGGCCGCTGCTCCTTTCGCTCGAGCTCCTGCCCGCCCTCTCGGCGGCAGGGCACGGGCGGGTCGTCAACGTCTCGTCGGGCGGTATGTACTCAGCGAAGCTGGACGCCGAAGACCCGCAGCTCGAGCAACGTGATTACGACCCGGTCAAGTTCTACGCCCACACGAAGCGCTGCGAGGTGATTCTCACGGAGCTCTGCCAGGAGCGACTCGGCTCGCTGGGCGTCGTGTTCAGCTCGGTCCACCCCGGTTGGGCGGACACCCCCGGCATCCAAGAATCGCTGCCCGCGTTCAGGAAAGTCATGGGCCCGTTCCTTCGCGACGCGCGCCAAGGCGCCGACACGCTTGCGTGGCTCTGCTGGGCAGAGGAGCCGATCGCGAGTCCCGGCCGCTTCTGGCATGACCGGAGATTGCGGCGCACCCACAAGCTTCCGAACACGAAGGAGTCCCAGGTGGCCCGCGAGCGGCTTTGGGACGAGTGCAACCGACTGATCAAGGAGCGTGACTGAGCCCATGGCCAGATACACCGGAAAGATCCTCACTTCGAAGCCCCCCGAGGAGGTCTACGACTACATGGCGGACTTTCGCTCAGTCGAGCAATGGGACGAGACCGTCACCGAGGCGAAGCTGATCGGAAACCAGCAGCCCGGCAAGGGCGCCCGCTATAGCGTCACCGTGAAACTCGCCGGCCGCGAGAACACGTTCGAGTACGAGACGATCGAGGCGGAGCGCCCAACCCGCGTCCTGCTGCGGGCCGAGAACGGGTCAGTCATCTCGCTTGACGAGGTCACGGTCCGCGAGACCCCTGAGGGAACCGAGCTCACCTACGACGCGAAGCTCGAACCCAAAGGCCTGATGAAGATCGCGGGTCCCGTGCTGGGCATTCTCTTCAGGCGTCTCGGCGACAACGCGTCCAAGGGACTTGCTCGCGAGCTCGACGGGCAAGTCTGCTGAAGCTCAGCCCGGCTCGGGCTGGATGAGCGGTGTGGCGGCGGGCTTCTCGACTCCGAGGTTGACCGCGCGCCGGTAGTCCATCCACTCCTTGACGGCGATCTGGATCGTCGCTGCAGTGGGGATGGCGAGTAGCGCACCGACCACCCCGAAGAGTGTTGAGCCGAACAGCACCGCGACGAGGATCACGATCGGCTGGACGGCGACCGCGCGGCCCTGGATCTGCGGTTGGATCACGTAGTTCTCGAGCTGCTGGTAGACGATCGCGAAGATGATCCAGATGATCAGAGCCACCGGGAAGTTGACGAACAGGAGCACGATTCCGACGAGAGCCGCGGCGATCGTGGCACCGACAACCGGGATCAGGTCACCAAAAGCCATGATCAGAGCGAGCGCGCCGGCGAAAGGCGCTCCGAGGATCGAGAGCACGATGAACGAGACCACGCCGGCGATCGTCGCCTGAAGCAGGGCGCCGCCGACGTAGCCGCCGATTGCGTTGGCGATGTGCTCGAACGCCCGGCGCAGTCGGTCGGCGTGCTCGGGCTCCTGATTGGCCAGGAACTGCTCGATCCACTTCGCACCTCCCGAGACCATGAAGATCGAGAGGATCAGGATCGTCACCAGGGCGAAGATCGATCTGACGAGCCCGACTCCGATGTCGGAGAGCGTCTGCGTCGCATCTCCGATCTTCTCGGGCAGCTTCTGCGCCTCCTCCTCGATGGTGCCGGTGATGTCGTAGTCCTCGTTGAGGCCCGAGAGGGTTTCGTTCTCGTTGACGAAGTCGGTGACGTCGGCGGCGTACGAGGGGAAGTTGTTGACCAGATCCTCGCCCTGCGAGACAAGCGGCGGAGCCAGGAGCACCAGCAGGATGATCGGGAAGGCGATGAGCATCCCGTAGACGGACGCGATCGCAAGGCCCCTCGGCATGTGGCGGGAAAGAATGGCGATCGGGCTCGACACGGCGATCGCCAGGAACGCGGCGATCACGAGCCAGGCAATCGGCTTCTGGAGGAGGTAGACGAGGTACGCGGTGATGAGGACCACGACCACCACCAGGCAGATCCGCAGGATCGAGCGAATGCTCGTGTCGAAGCCTCTGAAGACGGCCATCATCGGCGTCCTCTTCGACGCCGGCGGCCTCTTCCCTATGTCTTGGGCGGCATCGGCAAGAAGGCGCTCGTACGCCTGACGTACTCCGCGTACCCGGGGCGCCGCGACGAGATCGTCTTCTCGGTCATCGCGACGCCCGAGACGCGCAGGAGAAGGAAAGTGAGGAGCGCCGGGCCGATGGCGGTCCACCAGGCGGACCCGGTCTCCAGCGCGATCACCCAGATGCCCCACCACACGCAGACCTCGCCGAAGTAATTGGGGTGGCGCGAATACCGCCAGAGCCCCCGGTCCATCACCTTGCCCTTGCTCTCGGGGTCCTTGGAGAAGGCAAGCAGCTGTGCGTCGGCGAGCGCCTCGAAGAGGATGCCGAACGAGGCGATGGCACAGCCGATCCAGGCCAGCGCGCCAAGCGTGGCCGGGGTCGGATCGGTCGCAGCGACCTGGATCGGCAGCGAGATCACCCAGGCGGCCAGCGCCTGAGTGCCGAAGACGGACCAAAGGCTCCGAAGCGCGAAGTTGTCGTGCTTCTCGCGCATGGCCACATAGCGGCGATCCTCGCCGTCGTGGCGCCGGGCGATGTAACCGGCCAGTCGCAAGCCCCAGACCGAGACGATGACCAGGATCAGCAGCGCGCGCTGCTCGTCACCGTCCCCGACGACGAGCGACACCAGGGCGATCGCGACGAACGCGAGCCCCCAGGCGATGTCAGCGACGCTTGCGTCGCGCATCGCGACGCTTGCCAGCCAAGCGATGCCCATGACGACAAATGCGGCACCGAGGGCCGAGAGCTGAACCGCGACATCAAGCATGAGCAAAGTATGAGGGGTCAGACCCCTCACGCATTGCTCACAGCGTCCGTGCCGAAGCTAGATCGCGGCGCGGGCGGCCCAGGCCATGCGGCCGAGCTTTTCGCCCAGCGTCTCGGGCGTCCAATCGCCTGAGCCGCTCAAGAGAGTGCGGGCGCCGACCTGCGCGAGTCCGACGATGGTGTGGCCGAGAAGCTCGGAGGCCGCCTTGGCCTCATCGCCCTGGAGGTCTGAGTAACGCTCGACCCAGTGGGCGGCGATTGCCGATGCCGTCTGGGCCTGCAACTCGATGCCGGCGGCAATCCGGGCTGCCACCGCCTCGTTGCCTCCGCCCTCCCCCAGGAAGACGACCCGATAGATGTCGGGCGACGTCTGCGCCGCCTCGAGGAAGACCTGGAAGCCGCGGATCAGCGTGCCCTCGGGATCGTCGGCTGTGCCGGTGGTCGCCAAGGCCTGGCCCGTCTCGACCAGGATCCGTTCCTCCTCGCGATCGAGCATGGCGGTGAAGAGCTCGTCCTTCGAGCGGAAGCAGTCGTAGACGACGGGCTTCGACACGCCCGCAGCGGCGGCGATCGCGTCCATCGAGGTGCCCTCGAAGCCGTTCTCGATGAACAGGTCGTAGGCCGCGTCCAAGACGAAGGGGCGCCGGCGCTCAGGCCCGAGGTGGGCGGCGCGCTTGCGGATCGGGCGATCCGAGGAACGCGTAGTGGGGTTGTCCGAGACAGTCATTCCTACTTATGGTAGCATTTTCCTACTGAACGTAAAGAAACAAGCTACTGGAGACAAGACTTAAATGAACGCAGCAACCGCCGAAGCCGTCACGTCCGCCACCGCCGTCGACGACATCGTCGACGCATCAGACGACACTCCCCCCTTCTCCCTCGAGCTCTCGCAGGACCAGAAGGACATTCGCGACTGGGTCCACGGGTTCGCCGAGAACGTCGTGCGCCCCGCCGCCCACGAATGGGACGAGCGCGAGGAGACCCCCTGGCCGGTGATCCAGGAGGCCGCAAAGATCGGGCTTTACGGCTTCGAGGGCATCGCCCAATTCTTCGCCGACCCGTCCGGCCTGCAGATGCCGATAGTGAATGAGGAGCTCTTCTGGGGCGACGCCGGCATCGGCATGTCGATCATGGGTACCTCGCTGGCGGTCGCGGCGATCTTCGGCCAGGGCACGCCCGAGCAGATGGGCGAGTGGATCCCGCAGTGCTTCGGCACCGAGTCGGAGCCGCAGGTCGCAGCGTTCTGCGCGTCCGAGCCGGACGCGGGCTCGGATGTCTCCGCGGTCCGCACTACCGCCAAGTACGACGAGGCAAGCGACGAGTGGGTCATCAACGGCCAGAAGGCTTGGGCCACCAACGGCGGGATCGCCAAGGTCCACGTCGTCATCGCTTCGGTCGACCGCGAGCTGGGCTCGCGCGGCCACGCTGCGTTCGTGATCCCGCCCGGAACGCCCGGCTGCGAGCAGGGCGCCAAGGTGAAGAAGCACGGGCTCCGTGCTTCGCACACCGCCGACGTCCACCTGGACGACTGCCGCATCCCCGGCTCGTGCCTCCTGGGCGGCAAGGAGAAGCTCGACGAGCGGCTCGCCCGCGTCCGTGAGGGCAAGAAGGGCAAGTCCCAAGCAGCGATGCAGACCTTCGAGGCCTCGCGTCCGACGGTCGGCGCGCAGGCTGTCGGGATCGCCCGCGCTGCCTACGAGTACTCCCTCGAGTATGCGAAAGAGCGCCAGCAGTTCGGCAAGCCGATCGTCGAGAACCAGGCGATCGCCTTCACCCTCGCGAACATGAAGATGGAGATCGATGCTTGTCGCCTCCTCGTCTGGCGCGCATCGTGGATGGGCAAGACCGGCCAGAGGTTCGAGAACGCCGAGGGCTCGATGTCGAAGCTGAAGTCCGGCGAGACCGCGGTGTGGGCCACTGAGCGCGCGATGCAGATCCTTGGCGGCAACGGTTACACCCGCGAGTTCCCCGTCGAGCGGATGCACCGCGACGCGAAGATCTACGACATCTTCGAGGGCACCGCGGAGATCCAGCGCCTCGTCATCTCACGCGCCATCTCGGGCCACCACATCAAGTAGCCCCTCGGCTAGCCCGATCCGAGTGGACTCGCTGCAACCGGACCGGCAACGCACACGAAGAACGCCTCGACGGTCTTGGCAAACTCCAGGTTGGAGATCACGCCGGCCGCGTTCTGCCTGACGACCATCGCCGCCGACTGGCTGGTGTAGTCGCCCGTCCAGATCGTTGTCTCGCGTAGCGCGCTCCCTTGATCGGCGATGATCAACTGAGCCTCGCTCACTGATGGCAGCAACATGCCGAATCCCTCGCAGAACTCCTCCGCATTTGCCAGCGTCTCCGTCGAGGCGCTGCGGGCCGAGTAACAGATGTCAGCGACTTGGAAAAAGGCCGCCGCGGCCACGCACTCGAAGCGCAGGCTGCTTTCGTCGATATCCGCCGTTCGGAGCGAGTTGTCGGCAACGTCGTCCCCGGTCAGCGCATTGCCCGCAACCTCTGCGCTCCGTACCTGATCCACTCCGATGTGCTTGGTGCGCACCGCGTCACGCTTGATGTCCGTCGGCCCGATCTTCCCAGCGGCCCAGGCAGTACCTCCGGCCAGGGCAAGCAGCAGAGCGAGCGATGAAACGGTGTTCGCGTAGGTCAAGCGTCGTCTCATGACCGACCCTTCCAGACCGATGCGGCGGGGTCGGCGAGCCGCGCGGGCGTCTCGCTGTCATGTGATGGGGCCAGGACGAGCGGACGATCCTGGGCCAGCGCCTCTATCCGTCTGCTGGTCTCGACCGCCCGGTCGCGGAAGAAAACGCCCAGAGCGATCTCATTCCCCGCGGCGAGATCCTCGCTGAACCAATCGGCACGCAAAAAATGATCGGCCGACAACAACACCGTAGGGCCAGAGCCTTGGATGACCACACCGACCTGCGCCACGCTATGCCCCGGCAGCGGGACTAGGACCAGCTCGCCGTCGTCAGTGAGCACCTTCGACCTCGGGAACGGGCCGAAGCTCTCATCATCGAGCTCGTACGTGCTCGGAGCGAAACCTGCGGGCCAATGCTTGGGCTGGTAGCGCATCCGGCCGCCAACCCCTGCGGCGAACGCGAACTCCGGGGCGTGGACAAGGACGCGAGCCGCTGGGAAGCATTCGAGGCCGCCGGCGTGATCCCAGTCGAGGTGGGTGAGCACGACGGTGTGAACATCGCGGGGGTCGAGGCCTAGGGCACGCATGCGCGGCCCGATCTCTTCCGCCGAATCGATGCGCGGCACTGGGATGAAGCGATGCAGGGGCCGCGGGATCCGCACCCGCGAGTTCAGCCCGGTGTCGATTGCGATCAGCCCATCGGGGCGCTCGATGATGAACGCAAACACCGGGAACTCAACGTCGAGGCGTCGCCGGAGCAGCGACGACCAGCCACCCCCGCGAAAGAAGGTCTGATTGCCGCTGAGCTGGCCCGTTTGAACTGCATGGATGCGCATGATCTCCTCCGTTGGAATGTAACGTAACAATGTTACGTTACACTGTTCCACTACTCTGTGTCAATGGGCAGGCCTCGCGAGCACGACGACGCGACTCGAATGGCCCTGATCGCTGCGGCGGAGGTGATCGTCGCCACACAGGGACTGAGCGGACTGACGGTCCGCGCCGTCGCCGAGCGCGCGGGAACCACGACTCGCGGTGTCTACAGCGTCCTCGGCTCCAAGGCAGGGGTCCTCGAAGCGCTCGCTTCGCGCGCGTTCGAACACCTGCGTGAGGGCCTAGAAGCCATGCCCGAGACCGACGACCCCTCCGCCGACCTGGTGGCCGCCGGCGCCGTGATGTACCGGGGCTTCGTCAACGACCACCCCACCCTCTTTCGCATCGCGTTTCAACGGATCGCGCCAAACCTGTCGCTTTCCGATGAGGTCCTGGCGAGCCGCCGCCGCTCCTGGAGTACGCTGGAGCGCAAGGTGAGGCGCGTCGCCGACGCGGGCGGCATCCCCAACCGATCCGTCCGCGACGCCGCCGTCGAGTTCAACGCCGTGTGCGAGGGCCTGGGCAACGCCGAACTGCGAGGCGGAACGCTGCGAGCCATCGAGACCGGGGAGGGCGAGAAAATCTGGCACGACGCGTTCACGACGCTGACAGCCGGTTTCGCGGCGAGTGTTCAGTCCTCGAGCCCTCGTTCTCCAGGCAGCGGGTAAACCTGAAATCGTCGTTACGGAAGTCGCGGAGGGCAAGCCCTTCTTCGATGCCGAAATTTCACGTCTAAGCTCTGCTTCAGGGATGAGAGGGACAGCGTTGGGATTCATCTGTCTGGGAGTGGCACTGCTTACGATGCCTGCAGCTGCGGGCGCCGAGACACTGAAAAGTGGCCAAGCGGTCGAGCTCGACTGCGCCGCAGGCCTGGCCGGCACCGGCTCGGACAGGGTGGCGTTCGTGGCGCCCGGGCAGGGATTTGTCAGCGCGCGGCTACACGGTGGCCCAAGAGGCGATTGGGAGCTCGCGGCGTTCCGCCGTGGCGAGCCAGTAGGCGCCTCGACCGCGATCGGCTCGAACGAGCGGATCGACCTGTATGCCGAGCGCGGGCAGCGGTTCGTCATCCAGGCCTGCCGCACCGACGGCGGGCCGAAAGCGGTGCGCCTCAGCACCGCTTTCGCTTCGTACCGGCCCGCGTCGGCCGAGCCGGTCTCGCTCGCGCGGGTGCCTATTGCGGGGCCTGGAGACCTCGCCGAGCTCGAGCGTATGGGCGTCGACATCACGCACGCCGTCGACATCGACTCGGCAACCGTCGTCATTTACTCACGCGAAGAGCGCCTGCGATTGCTCGGCCGGGGTTTCGGCGTCGAGACACTGGTGCCCGACCTTGCGGCTGCCGATGCGGCTGATCGGCGCTCAGAAGCGCGGGTCGCAAAGCGCGGAACCGGCTCAGACCTGCCGAGCGGGCGCACCGAGTACCGCCAGTACCTCGACTACACGGAGGACCTGGACGACCTCGCGACCGCCCACCCCCAGATCGCCCGCGAGATCACGATCGGGAACTCGCTCGAGGGACGTCCGATCCAGGGCATCGAGATAGCTGCCGACGTCGACGCGACCGACGACGGCCGTCCGGTCTACGTGCACCTGGGGGCCCATCACGCGCGCGAGTGGCCCTCGGCCGAGCTGCCGATGGAGTTCGCGATCGACCTCGTCGAGAGCTACGGCACGAACTCGCGGATCACCGCGCTCCTCGAAGACGTGCGGGTCATCGTGATCCCGGTTGTGAACGTGGACGGCTTCCTTGCTTCGCGGAGCGCGGGCTGGTCGGCGGTTGATGACGATCCACTCGCAACGCTCGCCGCGGCTTCCGCAGGCACAGGCGGCTACCGCCGCAAGAACTGCCGGCCGGCCAATCCCCTAGACGCCCTGACTTCATGCGCGCAGCGCACCTCGGGCGTGGACCTGAACCGCAACTACGGCGCGTACTGGGGCGGCCCCGGCTCGTCAAGCGATCCGGCCTCCCAGATCTACCGCGGACCCTCCGCTTACTCGGAGCCGGAAAGCCAAGCGGTGCGCGAGCTCTCATCGGGCATCCACCCCACCGTCTTTATCTCCAACCACACGTACACGGACGATGGCTTCTGGCTCCGCCAGCCCGGCTTTGACGCCGATTTCCTTCCCCAGGACTCGATTGGCGCGATGACGCCCGACGAGGCCGCAATGAAGGAACTCGGCGACGACATGCAGGCTGCCACCGGATGGCCCTCTGAGCGCGGGTACGCGCTGAGCGATATCACCGGCGCCACCGAGGACTGGAACTACTTCTCGCAGGGCTCGTACGGCTACACGCCCGAGGTGCGAGGCCTCAACTTCCATGCCAATTACGCTGACTCCGTGGTCGGGGAATACCTGGGCGAGGGGCAGAACGACGGCGAGGGGGCACGCGAGGCGTACCTGATCGCGGGCGAGGTCGCCGCTGACCGCGACCACCACTCCGTGATCAAGGGGTCGGCGCCCGAGACGGCGACGCTCCGCCTGCATAAGGAGTTCGAGACGCCGCTTCACCCCAGCCAAGGCCAGAACGCCTACATCGACGATGTCCTCGACTCAACCCTCGAGGTACCCGATGGCGGCGACTACGAATGGGACGTGATGCCTTCGGGGCGCCCGCTTCACCAGGGCGAGACGTGGACGATGAGCTGCGAGCTT
Organism: uncultured bacterium; assembly: GCA_963786495.1. Lineage (GTDB taxonomy): Bacteria > Actinomycetota > Thermoleophilia > Solirubrobacterales > 70-9 > JALZKA01. The sequence continues at coordinate 180,533 of CAWAZL010000008.1, forward strand.
CCGAGCGAAGACCCCGTCTCTCAGCAGGTGTTCGTCGCGCGCGGAGAGAGCGCAACGGTCGATTGGTCGGCCGACTGCGCCGCGGGCGGTGGCCCAAATCCGATCAAGTGCAAAGGGATCGTCGCCACGCTCATCGGATCCAAGGGCAACGACCGCGCCGCCTCGAAGCTGATCGGCACTCCCGGCGTGGACGTGATCGCCGCCCGTGGCGGCAACGACATCGTCCGCGCCGACTCGGGCAAGGACATTGTCTGCGGTGGCTCAGGTGACGACGAGCTCGACGGCGGGCCGGACAAGGATGTGCTGCGGGGCGGGCCCGGCAAGGACCGCTGCCCGGGCGCGAGCGCGGCAGAAGCCGTGAGCTGCCGCCCTAGCTAGCGGCCAACTCCGAGGCCAGCGCGTAGGCGACTTTGGCCGCTTCGGCGACCGTGCCGTAGTTCACGTTCTCGGCCGTGTCCGTGGGCAGGTGGTAGTTCGAGAGGTAGTGATAGTCGTTGACCGACGAGATGTTGGCCATTCGGTAGCCGTGGCGCTGAGGGATGATCGCGTCGGTCGAAGCTCGGGCGCGAAAACCGCGCTCCAGCGCGAGGCCGTCGCGCTCGGCCACTCGGACAACCGTTTCGCGGAGCTCCGGGTCGTAGTCCTCCATCCACCCCGGTCCCTCGCCCTCGAGCATCATCAGGCGCGGCGAGCCGACCGTATCGATACAAAGGAACGAGGTCGTATCCCGGTCGAGCTCGGAGGCGTGGCGGTCCATGAACCCGCGGATACCGTCCTGAAGGGTCTCCTCGGCGCCGGCAGAGACGAGCCAGACGCGGACCTCGCGCGGGCTCTCGCGCAGCATCTCGGCGAGCGCGACGAGGACGGCGCAGGCGGTGAGGTTGTCGTTGGCCCCAGGCACGGTCTCGGACCGCCACATGTCGCCCACCGCCGCGACCGTCCCCAGGTTCAAGACCAAGGCAGCCTTCGCGAGCCCGCGACGGCCCGTGATGGCTCCGGCGAGACCGACCAAGGGTCCCGCGAATGCACCCCACCACTGCGGGGGCTGGGTCTTGATCTTCGGAATGACCGTCGGGAAGCGCTCGTGGAACGCGCGGACCGCCGTCTGGTCGAACAGGAAGCCGGTTTGAGCCGCGTCGTGATGGGCGAGGACGACGAGGGTGTGCGCTGCATCCGGGTCACCCGCCCTGGCGAGCACGTTCACGGTCGTCTTCTCCTCGCGCATCGCGCGGCGGAAGAACCGCGGGCCGTTCAGGACCTCGTCGAAGAGTCCGAGGCCGGCCTTGGCCGAGCCCACGGCGCCCAGGAATCGGTGGCCCTTGAGCGACAGAAGCGCGCTTGCGGCTCCAAGCGCCGCCAGGGTCGTAACCGTTGGGGGAAAGGTCCCCCAACTGGGCTCGTCCTCGAGGGCAACGTCCTGGAGCCCCGCGCCACGGAACCGCTCGGCGAGCCACTCAGCCGCCTTGCGCTCGCCCGGCGAGCACGGGGACCGGTCCATCGCGGCAAGGGTGAAGACGACCTCGCGGAGCGTCTCCTCGGACGGGAGTGGAGCGCCTTTCTTAGTCGCGGCCTTGGGCAAGAGGCCGCAGGCTATCCAAGCGGCTCAGGCTGACTCAGGCGCGGGCGCGGGGACCGGCGCTTCGCCCGCGCCGATCTCCGTGTGCGCCTTCGAGTCGCTGCCGCGAACCAGCGTGAGCGATGCGATCACTCCCAGAAGCGCAATCCCGGCACCGACCAGGAACGCGTCCGCATACCCCTCGGTAAGGGCGACCGGGTCAGTCGCGGCGCCGATCGAGGAGAACGCGACGGAGGAGAGGATCGCAAGGCCCAAGGCGCCACCAACCTGCTGCGAGGTGTTGATGAGGCCCGAGGCGAGACCCGCCTCGCGGTCCTTGACCCCGCTCATGGCGGCGATCGTCACAGGAACGAACGCGAACCCGAGCCCGACCGCGGCCAGGAGCGACGGGAAGAGGACGTCGCCCATATAGCTGCCGTCGACCGAGATTTGACTGAACCAGAAAAGACCGGCCGCGATAAACGCCATTCCCGCGGTCATCACCGGCTTGAAGCCCACCTTTGTGACGAGCTGGGAGGCGATTCCGGCCGCGAGGATGATCGAGACGGCAAGCGGCAGGTATGAGAGCCCCGCCTTGATCGCCGAATAGCCGAGAACGTTTTGCATATAGAGCGAGATGAAGAAGAACATGCTGAAGAGCGACGCGCCAGTCAGGATCCCGACGACGTTCGCTCCCGTCAGAGTTCTCAGGCGGAAGATGCTGAAGGGCACCAGCGGCGCGGGCGAGCGGAGCTCGATCGCGACGAATGCTCCAAGGAGCGCCAGGGCGCCGGCAAGCATCCCGATCGTCTCTGACGAGCCCCAACCGGCCTCGGGTGCTTCAACCAGCGCGTAGACGAGGAGCGAAAGGCCAGCCGTCACCGTGACTGCGCCGGGGACGTCGAAGGTGCGGTTCTCCGCGTCGGAATGGCTCTCGAGGATCAGGCGCGGTGCAAGCATCGCGGCGCCGATCCCGATCGGGACGTTCACCCACAGGACCCACTCCCAGCCCACGTACTCGGTGAGGACGCCGCCGAGAAGCACGCCTGCAGCGCCGCCGGAACCCGCGACCGCTCCCCAGATGCCGAGTGCCTTGTTCCGCTCCGAGCCGTCTCTGAAGGTCGTCGTGACGATCGAGAGCGCGGCGGGCGACAGCAACGCGCCGCCGAGGCCCTGGATGGCCCGTGCTGCGATCAGCGCGCCCTCAGACTCGGCAAAGCCGCCTGCCAAGGAGGCGGCGGCGAAGACGAGGAGTCCCACGATGAAGATCTTCCGGCGGCCGAGAAGGTCGGCGAGCCGGCCGCCGAGAAGCAGGAAGCCACCGAAGGTGAGGACGTATGCGTTGACGACCCAGGAGAGGCTGTCCTGGTCGAACTGGAGGTCCCTGCCGATCGTCGGCAAGGCGACGTTTACGATCGATGCGTCGAGGACGACAACGAACTGTGCCATGCAGAGAAGCGCTAGGGCGACCCATCGCTTGTCCATGTACTCACGCTCGTCCGTCATGCCTTTACTCCTTCGTGTTGGTCCGGTCGAAATTTCTGCGTATAATCGGAAGTGGAGTTCCGGTTCCGAAACGTATCAGACGGAACCCAGGTTCCGTTTCTCCATCCGCCAATGACGATTCCAGTCCAAGCTCTCCCCCGCGTCCAGCGCGCAGATGCGCGGCGCAACCGCGAAGCCGTGATCGAGGCGGCGCGGAAGCTGATGGCAAAGGACGGGCTCGACGCGCAGATGGACGACATCGCGCGCGAAGCGGGCGTCGGCGTCGGCACCGTCTACCGCCACTTCCCGACCAAAGAGGAGTTGATTTACGCGCTGACCGAGCGCCGGTTCGAGCGGCTCGCTGAGTACGCGCACGAGGCCCTGGCGGAAGACGAGCCCGGGCCTGCCTTCGAGCGTTACCTCTTTCGCGGCGCCGAGCTTCAGGCCATCGACCGCGCGCTCAACGAAGTGATGCGCGACCGTCCTGACGCCATGCAGGCGGCGGCGCAAAAGGTTGGCGTGCTCGAGCTCGCTCGCGAGGTGATGAACCGCGCACAGGATGCCGGCCACGTTCGTGCCGACGCCGAGGCCGAGGACATCCCCATGCTCATGTGCGGGCTGGGAACCTCCACCCCAGGATCCAGCGGACCGTTCGTGAGCGCCACCTCGTGGCAACGCTTCCTGGCGGTGATCCTCGACGGCCTCAGGGCGCCGGGGTCGGCGCCGCTACCCCCGCGCTAGCGAGTCAGTTCTTCAAGCGCCAGCACGATCGAGCCGTAGGGCTCGCCGGTAGCGCGCTCCATTCCGATCTCGCACGTCCGGTTCGTCGAGAGATAGGCGTCGAATGGGCCGCGCTCCGCCAACTCGGCGGCCTGTGGCGCCGTCGCGGAAGCGGTCAGCTCGGGGTGGAGCATCCCGCGGTCTCCCGCAAAGCCGCAGCAGCGCGCCGCGGCGGGGACGGCGACCTCGTCCGCCATCAGCGCCGCCACCTCCGAGAGCTTCGTGGCGAGGCCGAGGTGACGGATCGAGCAAGTCGGGTGGATCGCGACGCGGCTGAGCTTTCGCTCGATTCCGAGGCTCGGGATCAGCCGCTCGACCCATTGCACCGAGTCGAGAATCTCAAGTTTTCCGTGGCGCTCCTGCAGCTCCTCGGGCAGTGCCGCGAGCGTCTCCGAAGTCAGCCCGAGCGTGCACGAGCTGGCGTCGCTCACGATGGGCAACGTCCCCTCATCCGACCAGGCCCAGAGCTTCTGGAACGTCTGGTGCGCCATCCACTTGTGACCCTCGCGGTGGCCTTTCGAGGACCAGGGAACGCCGCAGCAGCTTCCCCCGACATCGGGCGGGATCCACACAGGCATTCCCGCGCGCTCCGAGACGGCGACTGTCGCGTCGGCCAGGCTCGGACCCGGGGGCGCCTTCTTCGACGCGCCCATGATCCGGTTGGTGCACGAGGGGAAGTAGACCGCTGCCGCACCGTCGCGCCTGGTCGAGCTGGGAAGCGCCTGCGCGGCCTTCGGCATTGCGCCTCCGCCGAGCCGCTCGGCGATCGGCCCCGCACGCAGCCCGGCGCGCGAGGATCGCTCGACCTTGCCCCAGTTCTTAGCGGCGCGGAGCGCGAGCTTCTCTTCCGTGGCCGAGTGCTCCTTGGCCCGGAGCTCCTTCACAAGCTTCCCGGTGTCGATCGAGAGCGGACATGCGAGGACGCACGACCCGTCAGCCGCGCACGTCTCGAGTCCGTCGTACTCGAACTCCTCGGCCAGCGTTTTGGCGACAGGTGAGCCCTCGGCCTGGCGCGCCATCTCTCGCCGCAACACGATCCGCTGGCGCGGGGTTGTGGTTAGGTCCTGGCTTGGGCACGCCGGCTCGCAGAAGCCGCACTCCACGCATGTGTTCACGACCTCCTCGACTTCGGGGGTCGTTTTCAGGTTCTCCAGGTGAATGCCGGGTTCGTCGCTCATCACGACGCCCGGACCGAGGACTCCGTCCGGGTCGGCGAGGCGCTTGACTCGCCACATGAGCTCGGTCGCCTGCTCACCCCACTCGCGCGCGACGTAAGGCGCCATGTTCACGCCGGTCCCGTGCTCGGCCTTGAGCGAGCCGTCGTACTTGTCGCAGACAAGCTCGACCAGGCCCTCCATGAACGACTCGTAGCGCTCGAGGTCCTCCTGCTTGGCGAAGTCGGGCGTGAGCATGAAGTGGAGGTTCCCCGCGGAGGTGTGCCCCGCGACGCCGGTCAGGAAGCCGTGCTCACCCAGGAGCGCCTGGAGGTCCTGAGCCGCCTCGGCGATCCGCGCCGGTGGCACGCAGACGTCTTCGACGATCAGCGCCGTGCCGGGGATGCGCAGGCGCCCGACCAGGCCATGGAGGCCTTCTCGCACGCGCCAGTTGACGCCGATCTTCTCCCGCTCGCGTGTGAAGTCGGCGGGGCGGATGAGGTTGTCCTCGTTCACGGCCTCGATCGCTCCGCGTTCTGAGAGGTCCAGCGACTCTTCGTCGTCGGAGCCGAACTCGACCAGGAGCACGGCCGACTCCGGCGGGAGCTCGAGCCAGTCCTGCGGCGCGCCCGGGATGTTCATCGCGGCGACCATCAGCGCCGGCGCGACCATCAGCTCGACCGCGCTCGCACCCAGCTCGACCAGGTCGGGCACGGGGGCGCACGCCTCGGCGATACCCGCGAAGTGGAGCCACGCTGTCGTCGTGTGAGCGGGCACCGGGAGTGTCTGGAAGGTCGCGTCGCAGATGAGGGCGAGCGTTCCTTCCGAGCCGACGATGAGACGGCGGAAGATCTCGGCCGGCTCGTCGGCGTCGAGGAAGGCGCACAGGCGGTAGCCCGTCGTGTTCTTGATCTCGTACTTGTGGCGGATGCGCTCGGTCAGCTCCTTGTCGGCGCGGATCTCATCGCGAAGCTCGGCAAGGCCGGCGGCGAGCTCGGGCTCCTCGGCCTCGAAGCGCGCTGCGGCGCCGGGCTCGGACGTGTCGATGACCGTCCCGCCGGCCGTCATGAACGTCATGTCGGTGACGGTCCGGTACGAGTCGAAGCGCGTGCCGCAGCGCATGCCGCCCGAGTTGTTGGCGACGACGCCGCCCACGGTGGCGATGTCGGTCGATGCAGGATCGGGCCCGAGCTTTCGGTGCTGGCGGCTCAGCACGCGGTTGGCGTGGCCGAGCACCGTCCCTGGCTTCACCTTTACCCGCGAAGCGTCGTCGTCGAGGATCTCAAGCCCGCGCCAGTGCCGGCGCACGTCTACGAGGATTCCAGACCCTTGGCCCTGGCCGTTCAGGCTCGTGCCTCCCGCCCGGAAGGTGACCGGGATCCCGTGCTCACGGCCGTAGGCGATCACGCGGGCCACGCCCGCCGCGTCGCGCGGCTGGACGACGGCCTGCGGGATCAGGCGATAGGGGCTCGCGTCCGAGGCGTAGCGAACGAGGTCGGTCGCGCGAGCGAGCACGGAGCTCTTGCCGACAAGGCGCGCGAGGTCGGTACGAAGCGGCTCGGGAGTGCCCTCCGCGACCCAGTCTGGCGCTCGGTCGGGGGCGGCGGTCGTCACGAGGAAGTTCCTAGAAGAGCCACATGCCCGGCGCCACGCCTACCTCGACCAGCTCGGGCTTTGGCGAGGCGATCGCGGTCCTGAGCGCTTCGGTCAGGGAATCGGCATCCTCGACCTTCGTGGAGTTGACGCCGTACCCGGTGGCCACCGCGGCGGTGTCGAGCGCCGGGAGGTCCAGGCCGGGTGAGTTCTCGACCTGCTCGACCATGGCGAACCACTTGAGGATCGCGTACTCGGAGTTGCGAAGGACGAGAACCGTCATGGGCACGTCGTAGGCGACGGCGCTCCAGAGCGCGGTGATCGCATACTGCGCGGAGCCCTCCCCGATCACGCACACAACGGGGCGGTCGGGCTGGGCGATCTGGACGCCCACCGCGGCCGCCAGGCCGAAGCCGAGGCCGCCGCCGGCGCCGAAGTAGTACGAGCCGGGCCGTGAGAGGCGCATCTGATTGCGCAGGGCGAGCGTCGCCGACGGCGCTTCGAGGACGATGATCCCGTCCTCGGGAAAGGCCTGGCGCAGCGCGTGCATCGCCGCGGTGCCCGTGATCGGGCTCTGAACTTCGCCCGGGATGGGGTCGGGCAAAGAATCGCCGGCATCGCGGTCCGAATCCGAGACGAGCTCGAGCAGGCGGCTGAGACCGAGCCTGACATCGCCGATGACCGCGTGGCCCATTGGCGCACGGGCAGCCTCGTCGGGGTCGGAGGTCATCTGAATGAGCTCAGCTCCTTCAGGCAGGTACTCGCCCGGCAGGTAGGGGTAGTACGGAAAGACTGAGGAGCCGACCACGAGAACGACGTCGTAGCCCTTGAGCGTGTCCGCGACGGGCGCGATGCCCGGGGGGAGGGTGCCGCGGAACAGCGGATGGCCTTCGGGGAAGCCGAGCCGCCCGCCGCCCGTGGCAGGGATGGCGAACACGGGCAGGTTCTGCTTCTCGGCGAGCTCGACCGCGAGGTCCCACGCCCCGGAAGCGTCAATGTCGGGGCCGGCGATCATCACCGGCTTCGCAGCACCGTCGAGCGACTTGGCGAGCGCCCCGAGCGCGTCGGGGTTCGGCATCGCAGACCCGGACACGTGGCGCCTGATGACGTTGTCAGTCAAGGCCGGGTCGGCCTCATCATCCCAGTCGTCCATCGGGATGGAGACGAACGCCGGGCCCTTCGGCGGGGTCGCGGCAAGGTGGATCGCGCGCGCCAGGGCGTGCGGGACATCAGCGCCGCGGGCGGGCTCGAAGCTGGACTTCACGAGGGGGTGCGGCATGCGAGTCGCGTCGCGGTTGGTCAGGTTCGCCTGGATGCCGACGTGTGGGCGCACCTGCTGGCCGGCGGTGACGAGCAGCGGCGAGTGGTTGGCCTGCGCATTGAAGATCCCGCCCATAGCGTTGCCGACGCCCGGCGCTGTGTGGAGGTTCGCGTGACCGACCGTCCCCGACGATTGCGCGAAGCCATCGGCCATCCCCATCACGACCAGCTCCTGGAGCCCGAGGATGTAGCGGAAGTCCGACGGGAAGTCCTTGAGCATGGGCAACTCCGTCGAGCCGGGGTTGCCGAACATCGTCGTCATCCCGTGGCGGCGGAACAGCTCGTATGAGGCATCGCGAACGCTGGGCACGGGCCGGACACTATCTCGCGACCCAATTGGCGCGTTCGGCGCCCCATCGGCGCGCCGAAGCCCATCAGCATTGCGGGCCACATGGGGCCCCTCTCGCAACTGTCGCCCTTTCCGATCGAAGGGTGGTCGAAAACGGCAACAGAACTGATCCGGGCGGTAGCCGAGACGCAAGGAGGCGTCATCTCGCGGCAGCAACTGATCGACTGCGGTCTCTCGCCCGCCGGCATCGGAAGGTGGGTGGCCCGCGGATGGCTGATCAGGCTCCACCCAGGCGTGTACGCCCTGGGCCATGCGGCGATCCTCCCGCACGGACGGCTCACGGCGGCCCTCCTTCACTCAGGCCCAGGAAGTGGACTTGCCCACGAAACCGCGGCGTTCCTATGGAAGCTCACCGACGACGACGACACCGAATCCGTTCACGTAGTCAGTCCGGGCCGGGCGCGAAGCACGGACGGCGTGATCGTTCACCACCCGCGCCGAATCGAGTTGGTTCGACACGAGAGATTCTTGATGACCTCCCCCGCACGGACGCTGATGGACATCGCCCCTGGATGCAGCGAGTTCGAGCTTCGAAAGGCTCTTGCCAATGCAGACTTCTATAAACGTTTGGACCCGAACGCTCTCGGCGCGGTGATGGGAAGGGGACATCCCGGGAGCGCGAAGCTGCGCCGTGTGATCAAGAAGCACATGCCCGAGCTCTCCGAGACGCTGAGCCCCCTGGAGGACATGATGCTCCTCCTCTGTGAGCGCTACGGGATCCCGCTACCAATCCCAAACGGCCGGCTCGGCGCACACCGGCCCGACGGGCTCTGGCCGAACGCAATGCTCATCGTCGAGCTCGACGGCGGCGCCAACCACAGCTCGCCCACGCAGCGCCGGATCGACGCGGAGCGGGATATGCACTTCCGGGGACTCGGCTATCTGGTGCTCCGCTACACGTACTGGCAGGTGGAGCGCCAGGGAGCCTCCATCGCAGCCGAGATCATCGAGGCCATCGCGACCCGGTCCAAGCGCGAACCGTCGCCATCTTCGATCGAGGGGTGAGCGAAAATGGCGACAGAAGCGCCGGCGCTACGCGGCGGCGCGTGCGCTGATCGCCCAGGTCGAGGCAGGCGCTACAACGGAGCCGTCCGGCTGGACGAAGTCGCCTAGCGCCGCGCGCAGATCGGCAGCGATCTTCGGGCGGATCTCGTCGACCCGATCGCCCCACATCCGCAGGACCTCGGCGCCCGGCCCGAGGTCCATGTTGAACTCGACAGCCTGGTCCAGGTCGTTGCCGATCCGATAGGGAAGGTCCTGGCGAGCGAGGCGGATCTCGTGCCAACCCGCGTGAGTGAGGACATCGGTGACGGTGTCGGCATTCGCCATCGAGAACGGTCCAGGGCCGCACCGCGGCACACCTGAATCCTCGGGCTCCTCCAGATACTCGGCGACCACCAACTCGGCGCGGTGCATCAGGTCGTTGTCGAGCTTGCGGCGCCAGACGACCATGTTCAGGACGCCGCCGGGCGCCATGGCCTGCCGGACGTTCCGAAGGGCCGCGACCGGGTTGGCAAAGAACATCGTCCCGAACCGCGCGAACGCGTAGTCGAACTCCCGGTCGAATGGCTCCGTCTCGACGTCCTGCGTGGCGAATGTGAGGTTCTGAGCCTCGCTCGTACGCGCCTCGTCAATCGCCGTCGCGATCATCCGCTCGGCGACGTCCACCCCGTGGGCGCTACCGGATTTGCCAACCAGTTCGGCCAGGCGTGAGGTCGTATCGCCGAGGCCGCAGCCGATGTCCAGAACGCGGTCGCCCATGGACGGGGGCGTCAGGCGGATCGCGTTCTCGCCATGCTCGCGCAGGCCGTCCGCGACCAGCTCGCGGTACTTGATCCAGACCTCGTAAAGCGGCCCGTTCCAGGCCTCAGCCGCCTCGGTGTTGTCCTCGACCTCGCGGATTCCAGACTCCATGGCTCGATCTTCGCATAGATTGCCGCCGTGGCCGAGACGCTCACCCCCGCCGAAGCCGCAGCGCGCCTCCTCCCGTCCGACACGCTCGGGATCCCCCTTGCTACGGGCCAGCCGCCGGAATTCATGGCCGCTTTGGGAGAGCGCGACGACTGGCAGGACCTGAGGGTCTACGGGGCGCTCCTGGGAGTCGGCACCGCGCTCTTCAACCACGAGAACGTCCACTACCTGTCCGGTTTCTTTGGCCCGTTCGAGCGCGCGCTGCGCGACCAAGGCGCGAACATCTCGTTCGCTGCCGCCGACTTCCGCCGCTTCGCCCCGCTGCTCGAGGAACAGAGCCCCCGCGTGATGGCGACCGCCGCCGCCCCGCCCGACTCCGAGGGCTGGTGCTCGCTTTCGCTCCACGCGGGCGGCACATCGGCCGAGATGATCCGCGCCGCTGCGGACCCCCAGCGCCTGCTGGTGGTCGAGACCTCGCCCAACTACCCACGGACCTTCGGCGTGCCGCCCGAGCACATGCACGCGCTCAAGGTCGACGAGATCGACATCCTCGTCGAGGGCGACGGCTCCCCCCTCCCCCTGCCCGAGGTCGAGCCGACCCAAGCCGATTTGGAGATCGCAAAGCACGCCGCGGCGTTCGTGCCCGACGGCGCGACGCTGCAGACCGGAATCGGGACCATTCCCTCAGCGATCGCCACCCGGCTCGCCGACGGCGAAAAGGGCGACTTTGGCGTCCACTCCGAGATGTTCACGAACGGGCTGATGGCCCTTCATGAGGCCGGCAAGGTCTCGAACGCCGACAAGGGCGTCTACGACGGCGTCTCGGTCGCCACCTTTGCGGCCGGCTCGGAAGAGCTCTACAAGTGGCTCCACGAGAACGAGGACATCGCCTTCCTGCCGGTCGAGCTTGTCAACTCGACCGAGGCGATCGCCAAGAACCGCAAGATGATCACGATCAACGGCGCGCTGGCGATTGACATCCATGGACAGGTCGTCGCCGACACGATCAACGGGACCCAGTTCTCCGGCATCGGCGGGCACGAGGACTTCATCGCGGGCCCGGCGCTCGAGGTCGAGGACCGCTCGCTCCTGTGCTTTCCGGCGACCTACAAGCCGAAAGAGGGCAAGCTCCAGTCGCGCATCGTTCCGTGGTTCGAGGCCGGCGCGGTGATCACAACCCCCCGCCATCAGGTCGACGTGATCGTCACCGAGTTCGGCGCCGCAGAGCTCCAGGGCAAGACCGTCCACCAGCGGGCGCTTGCGCTTGCCGCTATTGCGCATCCCGACTTCCGCGACGAGTTGATCGAGGCCGGCGAGCGCGCGACGGGCGGGCGCGCACCTCAGGGCAAATAGGGTTCGGAGCCAGTGAATCCGCTGGACGCAATCCTCAGCCCGGTTTCGCGTGCCGGGGCCGCCGCCCAGAACGCGCTCGAGGTCGCGCGCTTCGGGGGCCTGGAGACGGGCGAGGAGGCCTCACCCTTCGAAGTCGTCGCGAAGCGGCCGATTTACCGCCTGAGGCGCTACTTCCCACCCGACAAGGCTGAGGAAGCTGGAGCTCCGGTGATCCTGGTGCCGCCGATGATGCTGGCGTCGGAGATCTACGACGTCTCGCCGTCCTCGACGGCGGTCGGAACGCTCCATGCCCAAGGGGTGGATCCCTGGGTCGTCGACTTCGGCGCCCCGGAGCACGAAGAGGGTGGGTTCGAGCGGACGCTCGCGGACCACGTGCTGGCCGTCTCGGACGCCGTCGACCTGGTCCGGAAGGCGACGGGCAAGGACCCGCACCTCGGCGGCTACAGCCAGGGTGGGATGTTCTGTTACCAGGCGGCGGCGCTTCGCAGGGGCAAGGGCCTTGCGAGCCTCATCACGTTCGGCAGTCCCGTAGACACGGCGGCCGCAATGCCTTTGGGCATCCCCGAGGAGGTCGCGACGCGCCTCGCCGACGTACTCGCTGTGAGCCCGCTGGCCCGTGGTGCGGTTCCTGCCTGGATGTCGCGCCTGGGGTTTCGGATGCTCGATCCCGTCAAGGCGGCCCGCCAGCAGTTCGACTTCGTCCGTCAGCTGCACGACCGCGAGGCGCTCCTCCCGCGCGAGCGACAGCGCCAGCTTCCTACAGGCCAACGGCTGGGTTGCCTGGCCTGGCCCCGCGCTCGCAGACTTCTTGAAGCAGTTCGTCGCCCACAACCGGATGCTGGACGGTGGCTTCGTGATCGACGAGCGCCTGGTCACGCTCGCCGACATCGAATGCCCGATCCTGACCGTCGTCGGCGAGGTTGACGAGATCGCCCCCGCGGCCGCGGTGCGGGCAATCGTCCGCGCCGCCCCACGCGCCGAGGTCTACGAGCTCGCGCTTCGCGCCGGCCATTTCGGCCTCGTCGTCGGCTCGGCTTCGAACGCGACCACCTGGCCATCAGTTGCCGGCTGGACGCGCTGGCGCGACTCCGACGCCGAGCTGCCCGACACCATCCGCCGCGTCGAGGAGTCGTCCGAGCTGGAGAGCGCGGGGGCCGGCGCGCGCGCGGGCTACGGCCTCTCGCTCGCCGGTGGCGTCGCCTCGAACTTGGCGCGATCGATGCTCTCGGGCGCTGCCCGCACCGCCTCCAGCGTGCGCGCGATCGGCTCAGAGGCCTTCTCCGAGCTACCGCGGCTGATTCGCCTCGATCAGGTCCGTCCGCGCACGCGGATCTCGCTCGGGAAGCTCCTCGACGAGCAGGCCGACGACCACCCCGAGCAGGTCTTCTTCCTCTTCGAGGACCGCGCCCACACCCATGCCGCGGCCAAACACCGAATCGACTCGATCGTCCGGGGCCTGATTTCAATCGGCGTCCACCAGGGCGAGCACGTGGGCGTCCTCATGGAGCCGCGGCCGACGGCGCTTACCGTCGTCGCCGCGCTCAGCCGCCTGGGCGCCGTTGGCGTCCTGCTTCGCCCCGACGGCGATGTCGAGCGCGAGGCGGAGCTTGGCGAGATCGCACGCGTCGTCTCCGATCCCGAGCACATGGCCGAAGCCGGGAAGGCGGGCGTGCAGGTGCTGGTCCTAGGTGGTGGCGCCGGCCCGCGCGACCTCGGACGTGGAGTGGTCGACATGGAGCGGATCGACCCGGACAAGGTGAAGCTCCCCGGCTGGTACAAGCCGAATCCCGGCCGGGCACGCGATCTCGCCTTCATCCTCTTCACCGGATCGGGCGAGCGCACGCGGCCCAACCGGATCACCAACCGTCGCTGGATCCTCTCGGCGTTCGGGACCGCGGCGTCCGCGTCACTTTCTGAAGCGGACACTGTCTATTCCGTCACGCCCGTCTATCACCCGTCGGGCCTCATGGTGAGCTTCGGGGGCGCGATCGCAGGCGGGGCGCGGATCGCGATGGCGCGCGATTTCGACCCCGCGACCTTCTGGGACGAGGTGCGCCGCTACGGCGTCACGGTCGGCACATACACGTGGACGATGCTCCGCGACCTGGTGGAAGCCGAGCCCAACCCGAACGAGCGCCACCATCCCGTGCGCCTGTTCATGGGCTCCGGCATGCCGCAAGGACTCTGGACGCGGGTCGTCGACCGCTTCGCGCCCGCCCGGATCGTCGAGTTCTACGCCTCGACCCAGGGCGATGTGGTCCTCGCGAACGTCTCCGGCCAGAAGATCGGCGCGATGGGCCGTCCGCTGCCGGGCTCCGCGCGCGTGCGGATCGCGGCACTCGATCTGGAAGCCGGCAAGCTCAAGGCCACCGACGACGGGTTCGCCCGCGAGTGCGAGACGAACGAGATCGGCGTCCTGGTCTCCGAGGTCGACCCAGACGTGAATCCGACAGCCGAGACGCCCCTGCGAGGGGTCTTCCAGGCCGACGACGCGTGGGTCGCGACGGGCGACCTCTTCCGCAAGGACTCGGACGGCGACTTCTGGCTCCTCGACTCGATCACGACGCTTATCCACACCCAGGACGGGCCTTTTGCGCCGACACCGGTTCGCGACGCCCTGTGGTCGATCGACGCAGTAGACCTGGCAGTCTGCTTCGGCGTCGACGATCCGGACGGGACCGAAGCCCTGGTCATCGGAGCGGTCACCCTGCGCAAGGGTCAAAAACTCACGATCGCCGACCTCGAGGACGCGCTCCGCACCTTGCCCGAGAAGGCCCGGCCCCATTACGTCCGCATCGCCGACGAGATCCCGGTCACGACGTGGTACCGCCCGATAACCGCCCCGCTCAAGGCCCTCGGCGTTCCCGACGGCAAGAAGGGGGTCGCCTACAAGCTGAACTCGGACGGCGGGTACAACAAGGTCACCAAGCCCAAGCCGAAGCCAAAGCCGAAGCCCAAGGAGAAAGCAAGTGCCTGAGTTCGAAACCGTCAACCTGGAGGTCGCCGACGGTGTGGCGACGGTCGAGCTGAACCGTCCCGACGCCCTCAACGCATGGAACCTTCAGCTCGGCGAGGACCTGCGGGCTGCGCTCGAATCGGTCGCCGTCGACGAGGCGGTGCGCGCCGTCCTCCTCACCGGCGCGGGGCGGGCCTTCTCTTCGGGCGCCGACCTGACGGAGACCCGCGAGGGCACCTCGGACAGCGTGGACGAGGACGGGAACTTCGACCTCTCGAAGCGTCTTCGCGAGCGCTATCACCCGATCATTCATGCGATCCGGGACATGCCGAAGCCGGTCGTCTCGGCCGTCAACGGGCCCGCCGCGGGGATCGGCTGCTCGCTCGCGCTCTCGGCCGACCTGATCGTCGCCTCGCACTCGTCCTTCTTCCTGCTCGCCTTCGTGAACATCGGGCTCGTGCCCGATGGCGGTTCGACGGCCTTCGTGCCTGCACGCATCGGGCTTGCCCGCGCTGCCGAGATGATGATGCTCGGCGAGCGAGTCAGCGCCGAGAAAGCGCACGAGTGGGGCCTCGTCAACACCGTCGTTCCCGACGAATCCCTCCACGCCGAGGCCCGCGCGCTCGTCGAGCGCCTGGCAAAGGGCCCGACCCGCTCCTACGCGGGCGCCAAGGAGCTTCTCAACCGTCGCGTCTACGCGGACCTTGCGGGTCAGCTCGAGGCCGAGGCGGACCAACAGCGCGCGATGGGCAAGTCCCAGGACTTCATCGAAGGAGTCATGGCGTTCGCCCAGAAACGCGATCCGGACTTCAAGGGCCACTGAGCGCTCCGCAGCACAACTCCGCGCAGCTTGACGCCTGGGCCTGGCAGGTCCTCAGGCCGCTGCTCGACGGTCGCCCATATCTGCCATGGACCGAAGGCGCGATCCGTCCGGCTGCCCTGGTCGCGATCCTCAACGAGATCGCCTTCGCCGAGCGCCGGACGGTCGTCGAACTCGGGTCCGGCATCTCCTCGATCGTGATCGGCCGCTTGCTGGCGCAGCGCGGCGGAAAGCTCACTGCCGTTGAGCACGATCCCGACTGGGCCGCGCTGGTTCAGCGGCAGGTCGAGCGCGAAAGGCTTGGGGACGTCATCGAGGTGATCGTCTCCTCGCTCGAGCCTCATGAGGCCAGCTGGTCAGGCGCACCCTGGTACTCACGCGAGTCGGTCGCCCTTTTGCCGGGGGGCATCAGCCTGCTGCTCATCGACGGTCCGCCCGGCTATGGCGAGGGCATGGCGTACAGCCGCTATCCGGCCCTGCCGGCGCTCGCGGACCGGCTGTTCGCCAACGCGCTGGTCTTCTTGGACGATGCTGATCGCGAGCCCGAGCGCGAGATCATCGCGCGCTGGGCCCAGGAAGTTCCGGACTGGACCTTCGGGATCGATGCCGCGAGCGGCCTGGCGGTGGGCAGGCGATAACTAGATCGGGGTCAGACCCAACATCGCGCACTGGCGCGGCAGTTCGAATTCTTGGGGTCTGCCCGACCGAATTACTCGTCCTTCTTCGCTTGGCCCGGAGGGACCTTCCCGCTGGGCCTGGCATCGCCCCCGGTCTCAGAGCCCTCGCCGGCTGCGGCGTTAGCCTCGTCGAGAGTCTGCTTGCACGGTCTCGCGTCTGGTCGTCCCAGGTCGAGCCGCTTTTCCAGATATGGGATGGCCTCGTCGGGACGGCCGGCCAAAAGCAGCGCGTGGCCGAGGTTGTAGAGGGAGTAGGCGTAGTTGATGTCCGTCGAGTCCTCGGGGTAGAAGTCGACGGCCTGCTGGAGGATCGGGATGGCCTCTTCGGGCCTTCCCGCGTCGATCAGCGCGCTTGCCCTGCTGGTCGAGCGCGACGGGGTCGACAGCCGTTGCGGCCGCCGTTGCCGAGCCGCCCGAGCCCCTGTCTCCCGAGCCGGAGTCTTTGCTGCCGCCAGAGCCCGCCTCGTTGGCGGTGTCGTCGTTCGAGGCACTCCGCTCGATGCCGCGTTCGTGCCGCCGTTACTGCCTTCGTCGCCTCCTGCCGATCGCCTGAGCGATGGCGACGATCGCAACCACAGCCAGCAGCGCGAGTCCCGCAATCGCGGCGGGGCGCGCCGGAGCGCTTCTCGGACTGAATGACAATCGTGCGTGGCGTCGGCTCGCCCGCGGGCAGGTCGGCGCAGGTGCCGAGCGCGCGCCGATCGAGCTCGCCGAGCGCGGCGGTTGCGGACTCAGGTCGATCCGACACATCTTCGGCGCAGAGACGGTCTACCAGCGCGCGAGTCTGCGGCGCTCCGTCGTTGCCAATCGCCTCTCGCAAGACGACGCCGGCCGAATAGAGGTCAGTGCGCTCGTCCGCCGGCTCTCCCGCCCAAAGCTCAGGCGCCATGAACCTCGCAGTCCCTGGGATCTGACCCGTCTGGGTGAGCGCAGTGGCGTCCTCGGGCCGTGCGACGCCGAAGTCCGTGAGGCACGCCGTCCCGGCCGCATCGAAGAGCACGTTCCCCGGCTTGATGTCGCGGTGGACGATCCCGGCAGCGTGAATCGCCTCGAGCGCTGTCAGGAGGTCGCGCGCCAGGCGCTCCGGGTCGGACGGCTCGCCCAACTGCAGGCGGTCCCAAAGCGAGCCTCCCGGCATGTAGGCCATGACGATGTAGGGGCGCTCATCGCTGGCGTCGAAGTCATAGACGGACACAAGGTTCGGGTGGGTGAGACTCGCAACCAAACGAGCTTCCCGCCTGAAGCGCGCGAGCCAGCTGTCGTCCGATGCGAGCGCCTCTGACAGCACCTTGACCGCGACGGGCCGGTCCAGGACATCGTCGTCGGCAAGCCAGACCGTGGCCGCGCCGCCGCTGCCCACGCGTGCCTGCAAGCTGTAGCGCCCCCCACCCAGAATGGTTCCTTCGCCGATTGCGCCGATCATCGTGAGAGCGCGACGTCGAGGTTGTCCGCGAGAGCCATTGCGGACTCGTATACCGCGATGGCCCCCGCTTCATTCAATTCCGCTTCGGACACGCCTCCGGTGAGGACGCCGATAGCCGGGATCCCGGCGCGCGCGGCGGCCTTCACGTCCCACACCGTGTCGCCCACCAGGAGCGCGTCCTTCGTGGCGGCCTTCTCCAGCGCCGCCTCCACCAGGTCGGGCTCGGGCTTGGTGTTTTCGACATCGCTCGAGGTGGTCCAATCGACTTGGTCCTTCGCGTCGAGCATCTCGACGTAGTGCTCGACCTCGTCCGAGCTCGCGGACGATGCGAGCACGATCTTGATGTCGCGCTTTTTGATGCCTGCGACCAACTCCCGGGCACCAGCGAGCACGCGAACCTCGTCGATCAACTCCCCGTAGAGCTCCGACTCGGAATCGCGGATGGCGTCTCCCGAGTCCTTCTCGACTTCGTCGCCCGCCAGCTCCGCCACGAGCTGGTCGCCGCCCATGCCGATGTGGCGGTGGATGCGCCAGAGCTCCACGTGCGTTCCGTGCCGTGCGAACGCCCGGTCCCACGCGATCGCGTGCTGGTAATTCGTGTCGACGAGGGTGCCGTCGATATCGAGAATGACTGCTCCGACCATGATGCGAAGGCTATGAACTAGCTCTCTCCACGCACGGCCGGCAGCACCTTGTCCCCGTACGTGCGGATTGCCGCGTGCGGATCCTCACCTGTGATGTTCATGAGCACGACGATCGTCGCGCCCATCTCAGCGATCTGTCGGACGCGGTCGATGTGCTCGTCTACGTCCGAGGTGAGGATGAACGACTCACGGAACTCGTCGTCGGAAATCTCGCGTTCTGCCCGCTCGTACATCTCCTTCGGGTCGTGGATGTCGTCCGTGTAGTACGCGTCCACTCCAGTCGACTTCCACTTGCGGGCGCTCTCGAACGCGGTCTCCTCGTCCTCATGCCAGGAAAACCCCGTGTGGAGCACGATCTCGCCCGGGTCCGACCCCTCCTCGTCGCACGCCGAGCGGTACGTGTCGATCAGGTCAGGCGCCCGCTCCGGATCGGCCAGCGTCCACAGCCCGTCGCCCCACCTCGCGGCGACCTTCGCCGCCTCAGGCCCGAAAGCCGAAACCCAGATTGGAGGCCTGCGCTCGCCGCGAGTGTGAAGATAGGCGCCGCGCGTCGTGAAGTGCTCGCCTTCGAAGTCAAGGCGCTCCCCGTCGA
This sequence comes from uncultured bacterium, assembly GCA_963786495.1. Classification (GTDB taxonomy): domain Bacteria; phylum Actinomycetota; class Thermoleophilia; order Solirubrobacterales; family 70-9; genus JALZKA01. The sequence goes on from CAWAZL010000008.1 coordinate 199,145, forward strand.
AGAGGCGCGAGATGATCTCGAGCGCCTCAGCCATCCGCTTGACCTGAACCTCGGGCTCTGGCCAGTCGGCCCCGGTGGGCGTCTCGTTCAGGGCCTCGCCCGAGCCAATCCCCAGGAAGGCCCGACCCGGGAACATCTCCTCGAGCGTCGCGAATGCTTGCGCGACGATCACCGGGTTGTAGCGGAACATCGGAGCGGTCACGCCCGTGCCGAGCTCGACCTTCTCGGTCGCCTGCCCGGCGGCGCCGAGCCAGGTCCACGCCTGGCCTGACTCGCCCGGCTCCCACCATGGCTGCAGGTGGTCGGACGCGGAGATGCCTTCGAACCCGGCCTTCTCCGCCTCGACCGCCTGCTCGATCAGCTCAGAGGGCGGAAAGCCCTCGTGTGCCGCGCCGTAGAAATAGCGCGTTTTGGCCACGCGCTAGGCGGCTTGGGAGATCGCTTCAACCAGCTGGCCAACATCGTCCTCGTCGACGTTCTTGGCTAGGTCGGCTTGACTGACGATGCCGACCAGGTCATGCCCGTCGATCACGGGCAGGCGCCGGATCTGGTGCTCGGTCATGGTCTTGATCGCCTCGGCGACCGAATCGTCGGCGCCGATGGTGACCGGCTTGCCCTCGCCGAGCTCGCCCACCTTGACCGAGGAGGGATCACGGCCCTCGGCGATCACCTTGGTCACGATGTCGCGATCGGTGATCATGCCTTTGAGGCGATCGTCCTCACCGCAGATGGGCATCGACCCAACACCCAGGTCTTTGAGCTTCTTTGCCGCGTCTGCAACCGTGTCGTTCTCACCGGCGCACTCGCAGCCCTCGGTCATGATGTCGCGCGCTGTCTTTGCCATTTGATCCTCCTTTGGGTTGGAGATATGCCTTCTCCAAGAGCGCTACCCAAGGGGAAGCATGGTTAACGCCTAGCTAGGGCCTCCGCCCGCCGAAGCCTTGGCAGCCTTCGCCTCAGACGTCTCGGTGGTGGCGACGGAAGTCGGTTCCGTCTCCCCAGGCTGGACGACCACGTCTGGCTCGCCTCCCTGCGACTTCTTCCAGAACGCAACGGCGCCGGCAGCCGCGCCCGCGGCCCCAACCGCCGCGACGGCCTTGCCCTTCGTACTCTCGAGGCCCGACGGGGCGCCCTTTGTGGTTGAAACCACTCGGTCCCGCGCGGTCTTGGCGCCTTCTGCCACGACTTCGCCGGCTGCCTGGGCAGCGTTCCCGACGGCCTTTCCGGCGTCTCCGGCAACGGCACCCGCCGCTTTGACGCGATCAGTCACGGTCTTCGGCTTCGAACGTTTCAAGCTGGGCATGTGAGTCACCTTTCGTTTCGCAATTTGAACTGCTCATCGGGCGCTACCCGCCCCCTCACATGCGAAACTGCGTACCGATGGATGCGATGGGCAGGGGCCGAACGCGTACGGCGGCGCTCGCCGTGACATTGGCGTGCGCCGGCGCGGCCGCGCTTCCCGCGATGGCCGCCCACGGCGAGACGGAGCCCGACCTGATCACCACGATCGCTTCGCGCGGGTCCAATGAGACGCGCGAGACGATTCCGATCACCCAATCCCGCGGCGCTCAGCCGTTCGTGGTCCTTTCCGAGCGCGTGAACGCCCGCGGCGGCCTCAGGCGCGGCGACATCCTGCGGGCAACTGCCGAGCTACAGCTCTCGACGACGTGCGTCCTGCCTGAGCCTCGCTGCATCGGCAGCCGCTACAGCTACAGCCCGCGCATGGACGCCCAGGTCGTCCTGGCGTCCAGCCCCACGGCAACGGGCGGGTCGAACGCGGACCCGATGTCGGGTGTGCGGACCAAGCGCTGCAACCAGCAGCGGCCCAACCGGAACCACCATTGCGTCTTCGTCTTCGGCGACGCGGTCAAGCGGGTCAAGAACGCCGGAAACCTTCCGTGCCCGCCAGACGCCTGCTTCCTCAACGTCATCGCCTCGGCCGACCATCACAACGCCGGCGCCGGCGACGTCGTCATCGTCGGCGCCGACCGCCCCGACGGCACGGTCGATGGCGACAAGGCGCGGATCGACGGCCTGCTCGCCCGCGGCGACGTTCCTCCGCCTCAGACGCAGGAGGGCGGACAGAAGATGCGAGAGTCGGTGCCGATCACCCCCAGCGGCGACGGGCCGTCCGGGCAGAGGGTGGTCCGCTCGCTCCGCCTGGACAACCTCAGGAAGGGCGACGTGATCAGGATCAGCGCCGAGCAGCGCATCGGCATCTCGAGCGTGCCCTACAACGTGTTCATCGGGACCAGGATGATCCTGTCGACCTCGCCGACCGAGAAGCGCACGAACGGCTTCGTGGCCAACGTCATCTCGAGCGGCGGCGAGATCACCGAGCAGAACGGCTTCAACTGCACTCAGGGCGGGAGCGCGCACCAGGACCCTTGCAACGCGCCGAAGGCCGCCACCGCCGTGGTCAAGCGCAAGATGCCGGAGCGCGGCGGCGAGCCCAAGCCGGTGTTCGTCAACATCGTCATGGCCGGTCTCCCGAAGCTCACCACCGGGCAGCCGAACGACAAGATGAGCGTCCTGGACGGCAAGATCAAGACCGAGCGCTACCGCCTGCCGTAGGCGGTCTAGCGCGCGCCCAGGATGGGTGCGATCAGGTCCTCGACCTGCTGGGCCGCGACCTCCGGATCGTCGAGCGCGAGCGAGCTCTCGGGCAGCAGCAGGAACGAGAAGCCGAGCCGCACGAGGAGCTCGGCGGCGTGCGTTGCGTCGACGCTGCCGCAAGGTCGCCGCGGCCCTGGGCCTCCGCCAGCCGCGAGGCGACGAACGCCGTGCCCATGCGAAGGATCGCGCCGTCGCCGGCGTTGAGCGCGCTCAGCGCGGCCTCGGGCTCGTGGCGGGCGAACCGGGCGAGGACCGGATGGGAGTTGATCAGTCGCAGGCTGGTCGCGAGGCCCCTGGCGATCCCTTCCGCGACGGGAAGCGATGGGTCGACGGCACGGTCGAGCTCGGCCAGACAGCTACGCGCTTCGCGCGCCGCGAGAGCGTCGATCAGGCCCTCGCGATCGCCGAACCGCCGATAGACGGTCATGCGGCCCACCCCCGCGCGCGACGCCGCGTCGTCCATCGTCAGGTTGCGAAGGCCCGAGGCGGCGACCAGCTCGAGCGCGGCATCCAGAATCCGCTCAGAAGTCTTGTCCGGAGCGAGCTCCGGCGTGGCCAGGGCCCGCTCGAGAAGCGTTTGGCTCATGCGGGCGCGGCCGCAGCGGCCGCCCCGGTCTTGGATGGCTCGAACTTCGACCCCTTGCCGGATGCGACCTCGCCCCGCGCGATCGCGTCCGCGCGCCACTGCAGGTATCTCGGCCCGAAGTTGCGGAAGGAGTCCGGAAGCAGCGGGCCGGAGCGGCGCGATGCGGCGCCAACGGCACGCAGCTCCAGCTGCTTGGCGTTTGACCACTCGAGCCCGAGCTTCGAGCGAAGGGATGCCGGCATCAGGCCCACAGTCCCGAGTTCGGCGCCGCGTGCGGCCGGGACCCGCAACGCGCGCCACAGGGCGTCGCTCATGCCCGGCACCGCGGGCGGCGGCGGCGCGGCCAGCGCTTCGAGGACTTCCGTGACGGCATCTGTGTGCTCGAGCCGCTCTGAGATCATCGAATCGAAGTAGTCGGGGAACTCCGACCATAGCTTCGGAAGGTCTCGTTCGCGAACCCCCAGGAGGCGGCCGGCGCGCCTCCATTCGGCCCAGAACGTTTCGAGCTCTGACGCCGACACGTGCCCGACGAAGCGCTCGTACGCCCGGATGATGGAGTCGGCGAGAGTCGCGTGTACCCATGCGTAGGCCTCGGGCTCCATCGCGTGGTAGTTCTCGCCGTTCGGCAGCTTGCCCTTGATGTGCTTGTGCATCTCCCGCACGCGCTTGCATGTGTCCCACGCGAGGTCGGGCCCCCCGTAGACCATGCACGTGGTGAAGTCGAGCGTGCGAAGCAACCTGCCCCACGGATCGGCGCGGAAGTTGGAGTGCTCGGACACCCCGGCTCCCACAACGGGATGCGCGACCTGGAGCATGAGCGCGTAGCCCGACCCCTGCATCAGGCGCACGTCCGACGCCAGCCGCCAGGTCACGCCGCCGGGCGGCGGGATCAGCTTGTCGGCCTCTTCGCGTGGGGGGAGGACGGTAGCGATGGTACGCAAACTATCACATTCGTACCCACCTTCTAGGCGGGTGGGCGTCCGAAAGCCCATCCCCGGGGCCCAGCATCCATGCTTCACCGAACAGGCCGGGCATCCATGCCCGTTCGGAGTCCCCGTTGATGGACATTTCGGACCCCCACCCGACGCAGGGTGGGTCGGAGAGCTACTCAGGCCAGCCGTCTACGAAGAGGTCGAGTGCGAGCTCGGCGCCCGGCTGCGAGTACTTCGACAGGTCGGTGATGCCGTCCTCGGCGAGGACCTCGTCGTCGATGTACGCGTTGCCGGTGCATTCGCGCGGGTCGCGCTTGACGATCGCGTAGGCCGCGTCCGCGTAGATCTCGGGTGTGCGCGAGGCTGCCATTGCGGCGTCGCCACCCAGAAGGTTCTGGACCGCGGCTGTCGCGATGATCGTGCGAGGCCACAGGCAGTTGGCCGCAACGCCGTTCTCTGCCTCGTCCTGGGCGAGGCCCAGGGTCAGCATCGTCATCCCCATCTTCGAGAGCGTGTAGGCCGAATTGCCCTTGAGCCACTTGGGGTCTGCCGACAGGGGTGGCGAAAGAGTGAGGACGTGGGCGTGGTCCGACTCGCGCAGGTGCGGAAGGGCGGCTTTGGTCAGGACGAATGTGCCGCGCGAGTTGATCGACTGCATCAAGTCGAAGCGCTTCACCTCCAGGTCGGCCATGGGCGCGAGGTTGATCGCGGAGGCGTTGTTGACCACGATGTCCACCCCGCCGAACTTCTCGACCGTTTGAGCGACGGCGCCCGCGACCTGTGCCTCGTCCCGCACGTCACCGACAATCGGCAGCGCCTGGCCGCCCGCTTCCTCGATCTCCGCGGCGGCGGTGAAGACCGTCCCGGGCAGCTTCGGATGCGGCTCCGCGGTCTTCGCGATCAGGGCGACGTTCGCCCCGTCCTGAGCGATCCGCTTCGCGATCGCGAGGCCGATTCCCCGGCTCCCGCCCGACATGACAACCGTCCGGCCTTGAAGTGACATGGCCGGCAGCCTATTCAGGGCGGCTAGGGGTCCTGCCTTATCTCCGGGCCTCTGTCGCCGTCGCCGAAGGCGGCGCCGCCGGGGAACTCGCCCTCGATGTAGCACGGCGCGTAGCTTGCGCTCGGCGCGGCGCCGGAATTGACGTCGGGGTCCGTCTGGCCAATGCGCAGCTCCTCCTCGTCGGCCTTGCCGCCGATCGCCGGGTCGAACGGCAGGTAGTCCGTGTTGCGACAGTCGAAGCTGGGGAAGATGCCCTGCGTTGCCGCCGCGAGCCCGTTCAGGACGCCGGGGGCGAGGTAGCCGTTGCCCCGGTTGGTGTTGACCCGGTTCGGGTGGATCGAGAGCGTCTCCGTGCCGGTCACCGTGAGCTGGCGCAGGAAATGCCTGCGCGCGGGGTCCGCCGGGAACCCGTCGAGGACGCCGGACATCGAGGCCGCCGGGCCCGTGAGGAAGTCTGCGACCGTCGCCTTCTGGAAGCCGAGGTAGCGGATGATCGGGTTGAAGTTCGCAAGGAAGTGCTCCAACTCGTCGAGGACGGGCGCAAGCCCGGTGAGGAAGCTCTTGAGCGCCGGCAGGCCCTTCAGCGAGACATCGTTCAGGATGCGCAGGTCGTAGAAGAGGTTGCGGAGGTTCGGCGCCAGGCGGCGGACGTCCTCGAGGGTCGGGCTCAGCTTCTGCGCGACCGGCATGAGCGCTTCGATCGTCGGCGTTGCCTTCTCCTGGAACTGGTCGAGCCGGATCAGGGTCGCGCGCGACTCGCGCTGGAACACGGGCAGGATCTGGAAGAGCTCGGCAAGCGCCTCCTGCTCGGATGCCAGCGCCGAGAAGGTATTGCGACCGCCGCGGATCGCGTCCGTCAGCTCCGAGCCCCGCTCGGACAGGGCCTCGAAGGTGGTTCCGGTGTCGCGCACGACGCCGCGAAGCGCCTCCTCCTGGCGATCGAGCACCTCCAGGAGGTCGCTGGTGTCGGTGATGAACGGAGCGAGGTTCCCGAGGGCGTCATTGAGATCGAGCCCGCGATCCCGGACCGCTACGGCCGCCGAAGCCTGCCAGCGGCGGAACGACATGCGCGCCTCCTCGTCGAGGGCGTTGAAGAACTCGTCGATCTGGTTCGCCTCGGTCGTCTGCGACGGGCCGAGAGTGCCGTCCTCAGGGACCGCCTCGATCTCCTCGGCCTCGGCGTCGCTCAAGCCGCCCTGCGCGCCGAGCGAGACGCCGGCGGTCGGCTCGCCCGAGCCGGGCTCCGTTCCGGACGTGAGCTCGATGTAGGTCTCGCCGAGGAGCGTCTTCTGGCGCAGGATCGCTTCGGCGTCTTCGGAGATCGGCGCGTACTGGGGCTTGATCTCGATCACGGCCTCGGTCGCGTCGTTGCCGTTGATCCGCACCGACGCCGGCGCAACGCCGGTCTCCTTCACCTTGCCAACCGAGACGCCTCCGATCCGGACGTCCGATTCCACGGTGAGCTGAGCCGCCTCGGGGAAGTACGCGGTGATGCGGTAGCTCTTGGCCTTGAAGGGCACGGGCCCGCCGAACGCGATCCACAAGAACAGGAGCAGGACGAAGCAGGACACCGCAAACGCCGCGGCGATCAGGATCCTGAGGGCTGATGGTGCTTGCTTTTGCATGGATTCAGGGGCAGGCGGTGGCCAGCACCGCATTGGTGAAGCCCGTGACGAGCTGGGTCACTTGCTGGACGATGGGGTTCGGGTCCGAGATCAGGTCGTTGACCTGCTCGCAACCCATCGAGAGGTAGATGCGCCGGTAGTAGCCGTTGCCGTCACCGGCCGAGTAGATGCTGGCGGTGTTGTGGCCGAGCCATCCGGCCCAGTAGAGGTAGCCCTCGTCGCGGCCGGGCGTGCCCGAGGGCTCAGCGCCATCGGGGTTGAACGCCGCCATGTTCGCCAGACGGTTGAGCTTCGAGAACGATGTCGTGAGGTGAGGGCTCGCCTCTCCGAAGCGCGTGGCGGCCTTGCGCAGGTCCGGGACCGGCCCGCGCGCCGCGCGCACGAACGGCCGGATCTGGTCGCGCACGACCGGAGTCGACGACTCGGCAAGCTGGATGTTCGACTCGTTGAGCCGGGGCAGGTTCTTCGCGAACGGGCGCAGCGAGTTGAACGTCGGCCCCAGGACCCGCGCGAACTCGGACATGTGGTTGAGCGTCGTCTCGGCCTGCTCCAGAGTCCCGGGCAGGCGGGCGACGAACCGCTGCACGTCCGGATCGCGCTCGGCGATCGCCCCGAGCGCCAGGCGCGAAGAGCTGACGAGTTTTGTCAGCTCGGACTCGACCTTGCCGACGCGCGTCATCAGAAGGTTGAATGAGTGGACCAGCGACGCGAGCTCGGCGCGCCGCTTGGAGACCTCCTCGTTGAGTGTCGAGAGGTCGTCCTGAATCGGCCCCAGGTTGCCGAGCAGCTTGCCGAGGCGCTTGCCGTTGTTCTCGAGCCCCTCCCCCGCCCCGACCAGGAGCATCCGCAGGTACGCCTGCGTGTCCGAGTCGAGCGCCTCGAGGACCTCGTCGAGGTTTACGTCGGGGAGGGTGTTGGTCATCGGGACCGTCTCGCCCTCCTCGAACTCGCCGGCCTCGCTCGATCCGGGGTCGAGGTCGAAGAACATGTCCTTGAGGCCGGTGGTGGGCCGCATCAGGATCGTCGCGTTGCGGTAGATCGGCAGGTACTTGCGCTCGAGGTCGAACGTGATCACCCCGCGCCCGTCGACCAACTCGACCTCCCTGACCTCGCCGATGTCGACGCCGGCGACGCGCACGGTCTGCCCCTGCCCCGGAACGACAGCCTGAGCCGTTTCGAACTCAGCCTTGAGCTCAAAGGGCTTCTCCTCGAGGACCGGGATGCGCAGGCGCTGCTCCTGAAAGATGTAGTACGAGATCCCGAGCGCGAAGACGCCAAGGAAGAGGATCGCCAGGAAGTCCCGGAGGTGATCGCGGATGACCTTCTTCATCGCCCGTCGACCCCCAGCGCGTGCGCGAGGTCGGCGTCAGCCAGGCCGATCTCGTTCATGAAGGACTGCGCGCGATCGAGGTCCGAGAGGGCGCTGCGGCGGATGCTCCGGTCAGACGAATCGATGAGCTGCGGGACATCGCCAAGGCCTCCGATCAGATCGACCATCGAGCGGAATCGGTCTGAGCCGCGGCCCTCGAGCGCGCCGATCCCCTGCGCGCTCCTCAGCACCGGCGTCTGTTCTGACGGCGGCGAGCCCAGGCCGCCCTGGAGGCTGGGAGGCTCCTGCTCCTCGCACGGGGCGTTCGGGCGGAATGGCGTCTTGGCGGAATCGTCCAGCGCCGGCATCGCGCCGAGGAGCGGATAGGGCGTCAGACCGACGACGTCGCCGATGCCGCCGATGTTCGAGCGCACGAGATTCGCACCGGAACCGCCCATGACGCGGAGGTTCTGCCCGTTCGCGTCACCTGAGCGGCTCTCGACGGCGGTGCCCGTGATCCCGAACGGGGTCTCCTCGAACACCTGGGCCCCGTCGGCGTCGTGCGGGTAGATGTTCCCCGGGTCCACAGGCTGGACCTCGTCCTTGGACCACGGGACGATGACCTCGTTGAAGCAGGACGAGAACGCGCGGGTCTGCTTAAAGAGGTCGATGTTCGCTCGGCCGAGCGCCCACAGGCGCGGCACCGTGGGCCGTAGGTCGGAGACAAGCCCTTGGAGCTCGGGCGGCGACATCAAGAGGCGTAGCTGCTCGATGAACGGACGCGACGCCCTGAGGCTCTCCGGGGACGTCTTTACGCCCGGCAGCGCCTCACGGGCAAACGCCCTCACGAACGGGAAGGACGCGTTCAGGTTGTCGAAGACGGGCTGCGCTGCCCGTAGCGTCTCGGGCAGCTGCTCGACGGCGCGCCCAAGGGCCTCGCTCTCGGCAGCGAACGAGCCGGTGAAGACGCGGAAGTTGGTGACGAGCTCGCGCAGGTCGGACTCGCTCTTCGAGAGCCCGCCGAGGACCCTGGAGAGGCCGGAGATCATGCCTTGCAGGTCGCCCTCATGGGTCCCCCGGGTCGACTCGGCGACCTGAGCGGAGTACTGCAGGTTCGGGCCGGCTTTGTTCAGCTTGCGCAGGCCGTCGGCGCCACCGTGGACCATGAGCGCGGAGCCAAACTCCTGTAGGAGCGTCTGGAGGTTCCGGCGGACGTCGTATTGGAGCGTGGTCAGCACCTGGTCGAGCTGCACCGAGTACGAGGTTCGGTTGACGGGGAACGTGTGCCCCTCGTCGGTCACCGGCGCCGACGGGCTACCCGGCTGGAGGTCGATGAAGTAGTTGCCTTCCAGGAAGAGTCGCGGCCGGACCTTGAAGAGCGCATCTTCGTGCAGGGGCAGAGCTTCCTCGTTCAGCGCCATCGTCACCGCGACCCCTCCCGCCTCCGGCGAGTCGAGAGCATCGGCCGTGGTCGCGACCGTCTGGTCGGCCTCCTCCTCGGTGAGAAGCTCGATCTCAGTCACCTTTCCGACGGTCACGCCGGCGATCCGCACCGGGTTCGACGGGCGCAGCTTCTGCCCTGACGGGAAGATCGCCGTCACCTCGTACGGGTTGTTCCAAGGGAGCTCCTTGGTGTAGGCCATCATCGACCCGACCGCGATCACGACGATCATGATCAGGCCGATTGCCCAGTTCGGGATGCGCTCGCGGCGGCGCGCTCTCATGGGCGGTTCCCTTCCCACGTCCCGGGCGCGCGCCTCCGGTTCGTCGTGTCAACCACCTGGCGGTCCCCGTCCGCGTTCCAGAAGAGAGTGGTGACGCCGCGGGACCCGGGTAGGTCCGAGGCGCGGTTTGCCGGGTCCGACAGCGGCTGGCCCGGCACCGGCTGGAAGCCCAGCGGGTAGCCGCCCTGCCCGGGCTGGCAGTCACGACCGCTCCCAGCCTGACCTGTGGGCGCGTATGGGTGTGAGTTGAACAGCGGCAGCTCATACGGCTTGAAGACACCGGCCCCATCCGGGTCCACCGGGCCGGACTTTCCGTTCGCCGGGACGCCCGAGTAGCCGCCGAGCGACGTCTCGACCGTCTGTGTCAGCGGGAAGCGAGTGAGCGTCTGGCGGAACGCGTTGCCCAGTAGCGGCTCCTCGTCGGAGAGCGCGTTCGGGAAGTAGGTGAACCAGTAGTTCCAGTAGTTGCACACGGTCTGCGCGGGCACGACGTGGCGCACGAGCGGCGTCGCTTCGGAGAACGTCTCGCGAAGGTGCATCAGCGTGATGCGGGTCGAGGGCTGCCGGACCAGCCGGTTGAGGGCGCCGAGCGCTCCCTCCAGGCGGCGGTTGACGGGGGGCGCGTCGCCCAGCACGGGCGTGCCGACCTCGACCGCCTCGTTCAGCGCCGGCGCCGCCGAGCGGAGGTCCTTGATCCCCGGGTTGAGCTCGATCGCCAGGTCCGCGAACTTGCGGTTGAACTCCCGGCCCGCCGGCAGCAGCGAGATTGCGGTTCGCAGCGTCTCGGGCCCCTGCTCGATCACCTCTGCGTAGGCGTCAGGATCGCGCGAGATCGCCTCGAACGCGCGCGCCGCGAACGCGAACTGTTCAGCCTGAAGGACCGCGACGGGCCGGACGAGGCTGGCGGTGCGCGCGAGGGCCGGGAACAGGCGGGCAAAGCGGGTCCTCGGATCGGACAGGTTCCGCGCGACCGGGCCCAGGTAGCTCATCAAGGGGCCGAGCTCCTGGATCGTGTCATTCAGGCTGACGCCACGTGCGGCAAACGCACTGCCGAAGCCCTCCAGGTTCTGGCGCTGCGCCATGCGCGTTTTGCGGTCGTACGTGTTCGAGAGATCATCGAACTCGTCTTGAGCCTGGAAGCAGCCGTTGGAGGCTGCTGAGTCGCGGCCGTCGGGGAACGCGCCACCCTCCTGCGTCGGAAGCTGGCAAATCGCACCGTCGTCGAGCCCGTCGAAGATGTAGCCCTCTTCCGCCGGCTCGCCGGTCCCCCGCACGATCTCGAGGTACTTGAGGCCGAATGCCGAGCGGTAGCGGATTCGGAAGACCGAGTCCTCGGGGAGCGGCTTCGCGGACTCGTCGAGCTTCAGGTTGAGGCGCGCGGCGACCTGGGGCAGCTCCTCTTCGCCCGCGTCGACGGAGACCGTCTGGCTCCCGCTCGAATCGACGATGGGCTCGATCGACTCGATCACGCCGACGCGGGTGCCCCCGATCCTGATCTCGTTGGCGTCGGTCGCGCGCGCGCCATTCGGGACCTCGACCGAGACCCGGTAGACGGGGACGAACGGGAGGCCCTTGTTCGCGTTGTAGGCGAGGAAGACGGCCACGATCGCGACGAGCACGGTGACCGCCCCGACCATCGTGGGCGATGCGGCGATGACGGATGTGGTGCTACGTCTCATGGCGTAAAGAGGAAGTCGAGAAGGTCTGCGGTGGCGTTCTGCGCGTCGCGTCCTCCAAGCCCGCCGACGTTCGGCGGCGACCCCGCGACGTCGCCCAGGCCGGGCAGGTCGAGGTCGGGCAGCTCATCGCGGCCCGGCCCGGTGGTCGATGGCGGCGTTGCATCCGCGGCGGCGGTGGGACGGTCCTTGCGGCCGTTGGGCTTCTGGGAGGCTCCAGCCCGCTTGCGCTCGGCCTCGCGCCTTGGCCCGGCCGGGTTGCAGTAGCGGAGCGCATCGGGCGGCTGGGTCTCGGTCGGGCAAGCCGCCGGGTCGTACGGGGGAAGCCCGAGGTCTGAGTCCAGGTGGCCGGGCGTCAGGCCGCCCTGGTTGGGCCCGAGCCAGGCCGCGCATTCGGCGAGCTGGGTGAAGTCCGTCGTGTTGCCGCCGGCCTGCGCGGGAAGCTCCGGCGCACCGGTGTCGGGATCGCGGCCTGAGTTGAACCCGCCACAGAGCCCTGTGTTCGCCTCGTAGATGCCGAAGCGGAACAGGTGGCTGACGCCGTCGAACTGGTTGATGGCGAGCGTCTGGTTGCGGACGTAGTTGAGGAGGCCCTCGAGGCCCGTGTACCCCATCGTGTCGCGCTGGCCGGGCTCGGTGCTGGTGCGCCCGGTGTCCGTGCCAGCCCGGTCGTCGATCTCGACCGCGCGGCGCGGATCGTCCAGGTCGGAGAGGAAGTCGCCGAGCGGCTCGATCGCGGGAGTGGCCTTGCGACCCGCGTCAGCGAGGAGCTCGATCTCGTCAGCGCCGTTCGTCAGGGCGCGGCGGCCGACGTCGCCCGCGTTTCCGAGCGTCCTGAGCGCGTCCTCTGAGTTGCGGTTGAACGCGGGCAGGTTGCCTGAGAGCCGGGCAAGGTGCGGGGCTGCCCCCCTCAAATTGTTGAGGAGGGGTGTCTGCGCGCGGGCCAGGCGGTCGAGCTGGACGAGGCTCGGCCGAAGCTCGCCCAAAAAGTCGTCGAGCAGGCTGAAGTTGGTCGAAACGTCATCCGTCCGCGCCGCGGAGATCGCCGCCGTGTCCTCGGCCTCGTCGACAAACGCGGCGATCTCGTCGCGGCGCTTGGCGAGCTCGCCGATGGTCACGCTCGAGTCCTCGTTCAGCTCGCGGATCGTCGTTCGCTGGCTGCGCAGGGTTTCGGTGACCTCTTTTAAGTCCGCCAGCGCGGGTGCGCCCAGGCGGATCGCCTCGTTCAGCGCCTCGGAGTTGCCGGCGAGGCCGGTACCGAACTCGTTGATGAGAAGGCGAAACCGCTGCTTGAACGGCTCGCGCATCGTGTTCTGCACCAGGTCGGGCTGCACCGTCTGCGAGACCTGGGAGGCAGGAATGGTCCCGCCGTCCTCAAGCGGCTGTCCCGCCGGCTGGCAGTCGATGAAGTATTCGGCGATGAGCGACTGGGGCTCCGACTGACAAGTCGTTTCGTCGCCGAGGACCGCGAGCTCGTCGGAGACCTCCACGGTCACGACCGCCCGCTTCTCCGCATTCACGTCAAGGCTCTGGACCTCCCCCACGTTGACGCCCGCGACGCGCACCTCGGACTGCTCGACGATTCCGAAGGCGTTGTACATCTCGATCTCGTAAGTGCGGGTCTCGTCCTCAGCCGAGGCGACGGCCGACCAGCCCGCCCAGAGGGCGGCGAGCGCAAACGGGATGGCGATGATCCTTCTCACGAGTCACGGGCCGGGGATGATCTGGCTCGGGGTCGCAGTCGCCGCCGTCGCCATCGGTCAGCGCGCCGTCGTCGGTGAACGGGATCGAGTCATCACCCGGATCGAGGTCGGGGGAAACGGGCCGCTCGGCCGAGCCGGGACAGCGCTGGTCGTGGTCGACCGTGAGCGCGTCGAGCTGATCGAGGGGGCGTGTCGAGGTCGGCAAGGTTCGGGATCCCGGGAAGTCCCGGAATGGACGGCGTAAACGTGTTGAGCGTCAGCGAGACGCGGCCGACAGCGCCGAGCGCGTCGGCATAGCCCGAGTGGCTGAATCCGTCGAACCAGGCGACGAGCTCGGGGGCGTAGGCGCGGAAGAAGGCGAGGTTCTCGTCGCCGTTTCGAAGCGAGCAGACCGCCTCGCCGAACGCGCCTTGGCCGAAGTCGTCGTCGGCGGCCACGAGCACGTCGGCCATCTCGCCCGTGTGAGGGCCGCAATCTGGCGAGCCATCCCCGACCGCCCGCCTGGTTACGCGCGGCTGGAGCTTTTGGAGCTCGACCAGGTCGTTGCCCTTGCCCCGGCGCCGGACGGTGGCCGCCAGGTCGCGAACGGTCGGGACGGCGCCGCGAGCGAAGCCCTGCAACTCGGTCAGGTAAGGGTCGAGCTCCACCGCCACGGGGTGGGTCGCGACCACCAGCGGCTCGACGTCATCGAGGGTCGCCCGCAGGTTCACGAACGTCGTGTTGGCGCTCCGCAGGAAGTTGGGGAACAGGCTGATCGCCTCGGCGAGCTCGGTCCGCTGGTCGCCGATCGCGTTCATCATCAGGTTGAGGTTGCCCGACGAGCTGCGAGACGTCCGTCGAGCGGTCCGCCAGCGCGCCCGAGAACCGGGAGACGTTCACCAGGAACTGCTCGAGCATCGCGTCGTCCGCGGTCAGCTCGGCGAACGTGCGCCGCGACTGATAAAGCAGCGGGTTGAGGTATTGAAAGCCCCTGTTCGCGTTCTTCTCGACTCCTTCGTAGGAGCGCTCGAAACCTTGGATCACGCGCTTCAGGCCCTTGACGGTCTTGTCGTCGAGCGTGTTGAAGAACTGGTCGATGTCGACCTCGCCCACCGTTTCTGACTGGTCGAGCGTGCCGCCGTCCTCGATCTCTTCGCCCTGGGCCCCCTCCGGGGGAACGGTCAGCTGGACCTCACGCGCCGCCTGGCTCGAGAGCGATCGCCAGCGCACGGTGGCGGTGGTGCCGCGATAGAGCGGGGCATGGCCCGAATCGACGGTGAACGTGACGAGCGCCTGGCCTTCGGGGCCCAGATCGATGCGGTCGATCTTGCCTATGCCGACGCCTCCGATCGAAACCTCGTTGCCCTCGACGAGCTGGCTCGCGCTCGAGAACTCGGCCGTGACCTTGTACTCGTCTCCACCCCGCAGGAACAAGCAGCCAGATGAGGATCGCGGTCAGCGCAACGAGCGCCAGCACGACAGGCCAGCGAGCCCTTTCCTCCTGTGCCTCCCCTGATTCCATTGACGCGCTCCTCGAACTTACGGGCGAACGCGGATGCCGTCAACCGAGAACCGCTGGCCAGCTGGCCAGTTGAAGCCAGTCTCGCACCTAGAATGGCCCGATGGCGCTTCCTCCTGGACCCCGCGTCCCCGCCACCGTCGCTACGGCCCAGTTCGCTCGCCGTCCCCTGGACACGCTTCTGCGCTGGCATCGCGCGTACGGGGACGTCTTCACGGTGAAGTTCCTTGTCTTCGGAACGGGCGTCTACGTCGCCGACCCCGCCGAGATCCGCAGGATGTTCACCGGCGACCAGTCCGACCTGCTTGCGGGAGAGGCAAACTCACCCCTCAGCCCGATCCTCGGGGAGTCGTCGGTCCTGGTCCTCGACGGGCCCGAGCACATGCGCCAGCGAAAGCTCCTTCTGCCGCCGTTCCAGGGGTCGGCGGTGAACTCGTTCCGCGAGGTCATCCGCGACGTGGCGGAGGCTGAGATCTCGGGCTGGCGCGATGGCGACGAGTTCCCGATAAGAGAGCGCATGCGGGCGCTCACCTTCGACGTCATCTGCCAGGCTGTCTTCGGCGTGACTGAACGCGCCAGGATCGAGCGGTTGCGCGCCGCCCTTCTGGCCGTCATCGACATGGGCTCGATCTTCATGCTCCCCGCACTGATGCGTACCGACCTTGGCCGGTTCAGCCCCGGAGGTGCATTCAAGCGCCGGCTGGCCGCCGCGGACGAACTCATTTTCGATGAGATCGCCCGGCGGCGCGAAGAGCCGGACCTGGACGAGCGCACCGACGTTCTTTCGCTCCTGCTTCGCGCCCGCGACGAAGACGGGCGCGCGATGACCGATCGTGAGCTGCGCGACGAGCTGTTCACGATGCTCGGGGCAGGCCACGAGACGACGGCGACCGGGCTGGCCTTCGCCTTCGATCTGCTTTCCCGCCATCCGGTCGTCATGTCGCGCCTGCGCGACGAGATCGAATCGGGGAGCGACGACTATCTCGACGCCGTGGTGACCGAGAGCCTTCGCCTCCGGCCGGTGATCGATGCCGTCGAGCGCACGCTCGCAAAGCCCCGGACCGTTTGCGGCTGGGACCTGCCGGCCGGCATCCGCGTGTATCCCGCGATCGCGCTCGTCCACCGCCGCGAGGACATCTATCCCCAGGCGCACCAGTTCATGCCGGAGCGGTTCCTTGACGCGGACACGCCTTCGTACGCGTGGCTGCCGTTCGGAGGCGGCATCCGGCGCTGCATCGGGGCTGCGCTTGCTCAGGCGGAGATGGCCGAGGTGATCAGGGCGGTCGTTGAGCGTGTCGATCTCGAGGCGGTCAGGCCCGAGCCGGACCCGGTCGTCCTGCGTGGGATCACGCTGGCGCCGAAGTACGGCACGCCGGTTCGCGTGAGAGCCCGCGCCGGCAGGCGCTCAGCCCGGGCCCAGGGCAGGCTCGAGCTTCCGGTCTCGTAGGAGCTCTGAGGCCATCTCGGGCTTGAGGGGCTTGGCGAACAGGTAGCCCTGGGCGTACTCGCAGCCGACCGACTCGAGGATCGCGAGCTGCGCCTCCTCCTCCACGCCCTCGGCGATCACCCGCAGGCCCAGGTTGTGCGCGAGCTCGATGATCGCCCGGATGATCTCCTCGTTCGCGGCGTCGGTGTGCATCGACATCACGAAGGAGCGGTCAATCTTGATCGCGTCGCCGGAGAAGTGATGGAGGAAGGTGAGCGACGAGTAGCCCGTGCCGAAGTCGTCCAGCTGCGCCTTGACGCCAAACTCGGCGATGCGCGCCAGCGCGTCGCGCATCTGATCGGGAGCGTCGATCACCGTGCTCTCCGTCATCTCGATCCGGAGGCGGTCACCGGGGACGTTGTGCTTGGCGAGCGTCTCGCGAATCACCTCCGGGAAGTCCGGATCGGCGAGCTGGCGGCCGGACACGTTGACGGACATCGTCACGTCGTCCGAGACCAGCCCGTCGCGGCGCCACGCAGCGAGCTGGGCGCACGCCCCGTCAAGCACGGTGATTCCGAGCGACCGGATCAGCCCCGTGTCCTCCGCGACGGGGATGAACTGGGCCGGCGAGATGGGCTCGCCGCCCTCGGGCCAGCGCGCAAGCGCCTCAAAGCCGTTGATGCGCCGGTTGGACAGATCGATGATCGGCTGATAGGCGATTCCCAGTCGCCTCTCCTCGAGAACCTTTCTGAGCTCGGTCTCCACCTGGAGGCGCTCGACGACACGGCTGTGCATGCTCACGTCGAAGACTGCGATCGCCTTCTCGGAGTCGAGCTTTGCCGCGTACATCGCGATATCGGCATTTCGCATGAGCTCGGCTGCCTCGGAGTCCGTTTCCGAGATGGCGATCCCGAGTCGAGACCGTGATGCTGAGCTCCTGGCCGGAGACGAGAATCGGCTCCCGCAGCGACGCTTCGATCCGCTCCGCGATGTGGATCGCGGTCTCGGGCGACTCGATGCCTTCAAGCAGGATCGTGAACTCGTCCCCTCCAAGCCGGGCGACCGTGTCGCCCGGCCGAAGGTCAGCGTCCAAGCGGCGCGCGGCTTGGACGAGGAGTTCGTCCCCAACCGCGTGAGAGAAGCTGTCGTTGATCAGCTTGAAACGGTCGATGTCCACGAACAGAACGGCGTGGCTCGACCCGGTCCTGAGTGCGCGGGCCAGCGCGACGCGGAGCCGGTCCACAAAAAGGGTGCGGTTGGGCAGGCCGGTGAGCGAGTCGTGAAGGGCGTCGTGGCGCAGCTGTTCCTCGGCCGCCTTCCGGTCGGTGATGTCGGACATGCTCCCGGCCATCCGCAGCGGGTTCCCCTCGCGGTCCCTGACGGCAAGGCCGCGGTTGAGGATCCACCGATAGTTCCCGTCCTTGTGGCGCATCCGGTGCTCGACCTGGAAATGCTCCGTCTTGCCCGTGAGATGGGCGTCGACCAGCGCCCTCACGGTTTCCAGGTCATCGGGGTGGATGCTCTGGAGCCAGGACTCGTGGGTACTGCCGAGCTCTCCGTCCAAGTAGCCCAGGATCTCCTTCCAGCGCGGACCGAGGTGAAGGTCGTCGGTGACCACGTTCCAGTCCCAGATCCCGTCATTGGCCCCCTCGACCGCAAGCGCGTAGCGTTCGCGGCTCTCGCGCAGCTCGGTCAATGCGGCGTTGTGAGAGATCGCGTAGCGGATCGATCGCTCAAGAAGCGTCGCGTCGAGCTGGTCCTTCGAGAGGAAGTCGGTCACGCCCAGCTCGGCCGCCTGCAGGTCCAGGTCCGCGAAGTCGGGCTGCCCGGTGAGCATGATCACCGGGGCGATGTCGTCGCCGAATGCTTCCGAGATCAGGCCGAGGCCGGTCTCAGAACCGAGCCTGTAGTCGATCAGATAGACGTCGTGGCGGCGCTCCAGGATGGCGGCGCGCGCCTCTCATAGGCGGGAGACCAATCGACCTCGAACTGGGTGCGCGCCTGGCCCGCCAGGAGGTCACGCACGATGAGGTAGTCGTCCTCGTCGTCCTCGACCAGCAGTACGCGAATGCGCTCAGGAGGGCCGGGCGAGGTCACCTTTTAGCCTTGCCTCCCCGGGAAGATCGACGATCTCGAACCAGTAGCGCGACCACGTCTGCATCACTTCGACGAGGGCGGTGAACGTCACCGGCTTTGTGATGAACGAGTTCACGCCGAGGTCGTAGGTCCTGACGATGTCCTCGTCGGCCTTGGAGGTGGTCAGGACCACGACGGGGATCTTGCGCAGTTCCGGGTCGGCCTTGATCTCGGCAAGGGCCTCGCGCCCGTCGTGCGCGGCATGTTCAGGTCGAGCAGGATGATCCCCGGCATGGGGGCGTCGGCGTCCGAGCGTCGGCATAGTCACCCTCCCTGCGCAGGTAGTCCATCAGGTACTGACCGTCGATTTACGAAACGCAGTTCGTTCGCGACGTGCGCGGACTCCATCGCTTCGCGCGTGAGAACGCGGTCGTCGGGGTCGTCCTCCGCCATGAGGATCGTCATCGTGTGGTGGCCGTTAGTTGATGGCACCGGCGGCATCCTGCCTTTCTGAGATCTCCGTCGTGAGTGCCGGTCTCCGGGCCGGAGCCGTTGGTGCGCGGCCTCGGGAACTGCCGGACCGGCAGGGTGACCGTGAAGGTAGCGCCTTCTCCCGGCGCGCTCTCGGCGACGATGCCTCCACCATGGCGCTCCGCGATCTTGCGGCAAAGCGCGAGGCCGATACCCGTGCCCGGGTATAGGAGTGCGCCCATGGAGGCGCTCGAAAACGCGGAAGATCCGCATGGCATAGCGCGGGTCGAAGCCGATCCCGTTGTCTTGAATCTCGATGCGCGCCTTGCCCGACGCGGACCTCGCCGCTGACGCGCACCACCGGCGGGACGCCCTCCTTACGGAACTTGATCGCGTTCGACATCAGGTTCTGGAGCCAGCTGGCGGATCTGCAGCGGATCGGCCTCGACCGTCGGGAGGCTGCCGATCTCGACGTCTGCGCCCGGCCTCGTCGAGCGGAACCTCAAGGTCTGAGACGGCGTCGCGGAAGACCTCTCCCAGGTCAACCGGGACGAACGGGCGCCCGCGCGTCGTCACGCGGGAGAACTCGAGGAGGTCCTCGATCAGGTGCTGCATCCGCTCGCTCGCGTCGACTCATCCGGTCGACGTAGTCCGAGCCCTTGTCGGACATGCGGTCGCCCTCGGATGCCTGGAGCTGCTTCGAGAACATCTGCACCTTGCGCAGCGGCTCGGAGAGGTCGTGCGACGCGATCGACGCGAACTGCTCGAGCTCCTCGTTCGAGCGCTGAAGCTCGCGCGCCCGGTGCTCGAGCTCCTCGTTGGTGTCCTCAAGCCGCGTGTTCACGACCTTGAGGCGGTCCGCGTCGGAGAGGGCGCGAAGCGACATCGCGAACGCGACGACCGCGGCAGCCGCGAAGAACACGAAGATGAGCCACGGAATCCACTGGCTCGATCCGCTCACGGCCGAGAAGAGCTCCGAGTTTGGGACGGTCGAGGTCACGAACCAGCTTGTGCCCTCGATCGGCGCGGTTGCAAAGTGCCGATTGCCTGCGTACTCGCCCGAGCCCTCCTCCAGCCCACCGGCCGCGAGCGCGTCCGGGAGGGGCCGCTCGGCGTCCTGTGTGGAGGCGACGATCACGCCACCGCTGTCGGTGATGTAGGCCTCTCCGCCGTCGAGGCGCCGCGTCTCGTTCAAATACGAACCGAGGAAGCTGGTGAGGATGAGGGGGTCGATGGCCGTGACGAGCGCACGCCGGCTTCCGTCCTGCGTCTCGAAGCCGTTCGAGTATTCGAAGACCTGGACGCCATCAGCCGTCTCAACCGCGTCCGACAGGCCGAAGCTCTGCTGGCCGAGGGCGCTCGTTACATGCTGAGGGAGCGCTGCGATCCGCGACGGGGTGTCCCGGGGCAGCTTGCCTGACGAGGCCATGATCTCGCCGTTCTCGCCGACGATCATCCCGTAGGTGGAGTTGCCTTCCTCGACCCTCTTGTCGAGGACCTCTTGGGAGACCTCTTCGCCCCCAAACGTCTTCGCCAGTTCGGCGCCGGACGTTCCCGAGGTGCTTCCGAACAGCGCCTGCGTCAGCGCGGCATTGTTCGCGGCGGCATCTCCGAAGCGCTCCTCGAGGTCGTCATGGGACGTGTTCTGCGAGCTGCGGAGCTGGAGGCCGAAAACGACCAGCGCCGCGACGATGAGCCCTGCCATGACGGCAAAGACCATCGTTCGTCTCGGTGTCATTTTCGGAACTCCCTCCGACTTGCGGCACGGTGCGTCCGACCGTGCCTGAAGCTTCAGTTCATCATCGGTCGATATGGGCTATTTGTTTAGCCCACGGGGAGTTTCTAAAGATCGGGCTCAGGCCGTGCGTTCAGGCGGGTCGACCTTCACCCCTTCTTCGGGCTGCTCGGGCCCCGCCTCCGGAGCACCCTGTGGCGCCGGCTCACGCTCGCGCACCTTGCCGTCCCCGTTGGCGCTTGCGCCGTTCCGGCTCGCTCCGTTCGCACTCGGACGCGAGCTGTCCTCGTCGCCCTGGTACGGACCGGGCTTGGGACGCGCAGTGCCGCCCGGGAAGGCGAGCCGGACGATGGTGCGGTTCACCATCCCCCACTGCTGGAAGAACGGCCCCGTGTTGTAGGGCAGCTCGTAGCGCTCGCAGATGTCCTTTACCCGCGGCGCGATCTGGGAGTAGCGGCTTGAGGGCATGTCGGGAAACAGGTGGTGCTCCACCTGGTAGCCCAGGTTGCCGGACATGACGTGGAAGAACGGGCCTCCCTCGATATTCGCCGCGCCAGTGAGCTGGCGGACGTACCACGCGCCACGGCTCTCGTCCTCGGTCTCCTCCTGTGAGAACGTGTAGGTCTGATCGGGGAAGTGGCCGCAGAAAATGATCGCGTGGGACCACAGGTTTCGCACGACGTTCGCCGTGGCGTTGGCCACAGCCGCCTTCTTGAAGGTGTCCCGTGCGCGCTTCAGGGCCTTGTCCTTGTCGCGGCGAACGACGAAGTCCGTGGCGCCGGCGGCGAGCGCCGAGATGGCGGGCCAGCCAACGTAATCCTTGACGATCTGGTTGCGGGCCTTGACGCCGATGCCCTTGAGGTCTTCCACGACGTCCTCTTTGCTCTTCTCCCCAGCGCGAAGGGCCTCGAGGTCCATGTCGTGGAAGGCGACGCCCCACTCAAAGAGCGCCATAAGCACCAGGTTGTAGAGCGGCTGGAAGAGATAGACCGGGTGCCACTTCTGGTTTGGATCGATTCGCATGATCTCGTAGCCGAGATCCTTGTCCTTGCCGCGGATGTTGGTGAAGGTGTGGTGGACGTAGTTGTGGGAGTGCTTCCATGCCTCGGCCGTGGACGCCGTGTCCCAGTCCCAGGTCGACGAATGGATCTGCGGGTCGTTCATCCAGTCCCACTGACCGTGCATGACGTTGTGGCCGATCTCCATGTTCTCGAGGATCTTCGCCGTCGAGTTGGTCACGGTTCCGAACACCCACGCCGGCCGGAAGTCGGCGGCAAGCAGGGCCACGCGAGACATCACCGCAAGGCGGCGGTGAAACTCGATCATCGCCGTGATGTAGCGGCGGTCGTGCTCGCCGAGGTCTGAATAGACGTCATCGTGGATCGCGTCGAGTTCCTTCGCGAGCTCCTCTATCTGCTCCTCGGAGAGGTGCGCTAGCGGGCTCTGAATCTTGTCTTCGGTCGCAGTTGCGGGTGTCATTTGTTTCCTTTCATGTCTCTTTCGCCGAGAGGGGTCAGACCCGGGGTCAGACCCTTGCGGCAGTGCTCACAATTCAAGTTCGACGTCGCCTTCGGCGGTGGTGATGCAGATCCGGACCGTCTGACCGTCAGCTTTGGTGATCTCGCCTGTGCGCATGTCGCGGATCTCACCTGACGTGAGCTTTCCGACGCATGTGTGGCAGATGCCCATGCGGCAGCCGTGCTCGAGCTCGAGCCCGGCTTCCTCCCCGGCCTCCAGGATCGGCTGGCTGCCATCGCACTCCGTCGTGCAATCCGACTTGAGGAATGTGACCGTGCCGCCCTTGCCCTCCTCGGACCCGCCGCCCTTCGGCTGGAAGCGCTCAAGGTGAAGATTCTCGGGGTCAGCGCCGGAGTCTGATTCGAAATAGTCGGCGAACGCATCGATCATCTCGCCGGGGCCCGACAGAAACGTCTCGCGCTCGCGCCAATCCGGGCAGAGGTCGTCGAGGTCCTTCGGGCCGATGCGCCCGTCTTCCGAGGTCGTCTGGCGATGGAGGCAGAAGCCCTCGTTCTCAGAATCGATCTTCTCCAGCGTGTCGCCGAAGATCACGCCGTCTCCACGCCGGGCGGAGTGGATGTGGTGAACGTCGTGAATCTCGTCGGCCGCGTGAATGTGCCGCAGCATGCTCATGATCGGAGTGATGCCGGAGCCCGCCGAGATGAACAGAAGCTTCTCGGGCGGCGGATCGGGGAGGACGAACGTGCCCTCGACTCCGCCCAGGCGGACGATGTCACCCGGCCGCGCCTTCTGGTTGAAAAACGACGAGACGACACCTTCCTCGACGGTCTTTGGGGTGATCGAGATCCAGCCGTCCGGACGGTCGGGGTCGGACGTAAGCGAGTAGGCGCGCCAGTGGTGGACGCCGTCGACGACGACTCCGACCCTGAGGTACTGACCGGGCTTGTGCCCCTCCCACTCGAAGCCGGGGCGGATGAGGATCGTCACCGCGTTGTCGTTCTCGCGCTTGATGCGCTCGATCCGCCCTCTTAGCTCACGCGTGGACCAAAGGGGGTTGATCAGCTCGAGGTAGTCATCGGGCAGGAGCGGTGTGAAAAGACCACGCATGGCCTGCAGCGCGCGCTTGCGCACAGCGGGGACTCGAGGCTCTGCTCCTACTTCGGCCATAGATCCAGGCTAGCCGATTGTGAGAACGTGTGTCAACCCAGTGTTCTCATCTCACACATTTGGTCTATCGTTACCCGGGTGGCAGCACCTTCACGCATTGCGCAAAGACAAAACCGGGAGCGCGACCTGATCGCCGCGACCAGGGCCCTATTCGACGAGCGCGGCGTCCAGGACGCCCCCATCGAGGAGATCGCGAAGTCCGTCGGGATCGCTCGTGGACTCATCTACCGACAGTTCTCGTCAAAGGAGGAGCTCTACGTCGCCACCGTCGCCGACTATCTCTTGGAACTGGTCGGCGAGCTCGACCGGGCAGAGAGTGCCGGAGGCGACGACCCGGTTGAGCGCCTCGAGCGCATGGCCTATGCGTACGCCGGCTTCTGCGAGCGCTACCCAGCGTTTCTCGACTCCGCGCTCGCGATCATGCGCCGTCCCGCCCGCGAGTTGAACGAGATCGTCTCGGAGGTGATCTGGCTGCGGCTCGGCCGCGCGATGCTCGATTCCGTCGACCACGTCGCACGCATCCTGCGTGCGGGGAACGAGGCCGGAGTCTTCAACGTCAAGGATCCCGACTTCACCGCGAACATGCTGTGGACCCAGATGCTCGGAGCTATGCACCTCGCCCGGATCCGCGTCGGCATGAAGCGCTCCGAGGCCGGGCTGCCTGAGCTTTTCCGAGTCGAGTCCGAGCAGGTCGTCCGGGCCTGCGTGGAAAGCGCATTGGCTACCGTCCGCCCTGGTTGACGACGAAGACCCAGAAGACACTCGACAGGATCTTCGGTGGAGATCCCGCAACCTTCATCGAGGGCCGCAACGCCCTCGCGAAGAAGCTCAAGGACGATGGCGATGCCGCCGAGGCAAAGCGGGTCAAGGAGCTTCGAAAGCCCTCGAAGGCGGCCGCCGTGGTGAACGCTCTTGCGCTCGAACACCCAAAGCCGGTCAAGCGCTATCTCGGACTCGCGGACAAGCTCCGCGAGGTGACGTCGGGCAAGGTGGATGCGAAGCGGATGCGAGAGCTCGCCCGCGAGGAGGGCGAGCTGCTCGAAGAGCTCGTTGCCAAAGCGGGCGACCTTGGCGACGGCGCCTCCGCAGCCACGCTCGACAGGGTGCGCGAGACGCTGCAAGCCGCTCAGGTGGACGCCGATCTGGCAGACAAGGTGCTGGCCGGCCGGGTCGAGCGCGAGGAACGTGCCGCGTCGGTGGGGCTCGACAACCTGGCCGCACCGCCCCAGGCCGAGCCGGAAGCGGTCCGCGAAGCCGGAAAAGGCCGCGAAGCCCGACCCCGGCGCCAAGGAAAGAGAGGCCAAGCGCAAACGCCTCGCCGAGGCGAAGGAAGCCCTCAAGGAGGCCAAGGCCGAAGCGCGAGAGGCCGCACGCGAAGTCGCCCGGGCCGAGGGTGAGCTCGCGAAGGCCGAACGCGCCAGCCACGCCGCGAAGGGCAGGGCCGAGCGCGCGGAGGCGAAGCTCGCGCGCCTGGCCTAAGCCCCGCTCATACTGCCGGCGTCTTGTCCTCGCAGTGCTTGAGCTTGTCGATGCCTTGGTCGAAGATCACCGAGTCCTCGCCGCCTCCGCAGTCGATCTCGTCCTTTTCTCCATCCCCGGCTTCGATCGTGTCCTTGCCGCCGTCGCCGAAAATCTCTTCCTTCTCGCCGGCAAGGCTGCCGGTCGCCTCGACGAGGTCCTTACCGTCGCCACCGTGCACGACGTTCTCCCCCGCCCCGCCACTCAGATAGCCGGCTCCATCGTCGCCGCTGCCGCCGTCCACCAGGTCGTCGCCATCACCGCCTGAGACCTCGCTGTCGTCGCCGGGCCCCAAGGTTGCGCCTAACCTGCCATCGTCGCCTACGGCGATACGCTCGGGGGAGATGAGCTCCAACGGCGCGGCCCGCCCCATCTCCGTCGGCGTCGTCGGCGCGGGATTCGGCGGGATCGGAATGGGGATCCGCCTGCGCCAGGAAGGCGTCGAGGACTTCGAGATATTCGAGCGCGGGGAGGCGGTCGGCGGCGTCTGGCGCGCGAACACCTATCCCGGCGCGGCCTGCGACGTGCCGTCTCACCTCTACTCGTTCTCCTTCGCCCCGGGCCACAACTGGTCGCGCCGCTACGCCCCGCAGCCGGAGATCCAGGAGTACATGGAGGAGATCACGGACCGCTTCGGCATGCGCTCGCACCTGCGGCTCGGCACCGAGGTGACCGGCGCGACGTTCGACGAAGAATCGGGGCGCTGGAGCGTCACGACCGAAGGCGGCGGTTCCCGCGAGTTCGACGTCCTGGTGACGGCATGCGGGCAGCTGACCCGGCCGCAGGTGCCGCACGTCGAAGGGATCGAGGACTTCGAAGGGCGCGTATTCCATTCAGCCGAGTGGGACCACACGCATGACCTGACGGGCCGGAAGGTTGCGGTGATCGGAACCGGCGCCTCGGCAATCCAGTTCGTTCCCGAGGTCGCGAAGGAAGCCGGCGAGCTCACGATCTACCAGCGCTCGGCACCTTGGATCCTGCCCAAGACCGACCGGGAGTACCCCGAGTGGGAACGCCGCATCTTCGAGCGCTTCCCGGCGAGGGTTGCCGCGTCCCGGGCCGGCTTCTTCACGTTCTTCGAGGCGGGCACTTACGGCTTTACCGGGACCGATTGGGTCCTGGGGCCGTTTCGCAAGATCGCGAACATGTATCGCGACTCAGAACTGTCGGATCCTGAGCTTCGAGCGCGCGCTACGCCCGACTACGAGGTCGGCTGCAAGCGAGTCCTCTTCACCAGCGACTGGTACTCGACGCTCAACAGGAGCAATGTGGATCTGCTGAACGGCGCCGTTCAGCGGGTGACGCCCACAGGGGTCGTTGGGGCCGACGGCGTCGAGCGCGAGGCCGACACGATCATCTGGGGCACCGGCTTCGACTCCTCGCGTTTCGTCTCCCCTATGGACGTCCACGGACTCGACGGGAGCTCACTGAACGAGAGTTGGGGCGACTCTCCCGAGGCCTTCCTCGGCACAACCGTCTCTGGCTTTCCGAACATGTTCCTGCTCTACGGGCCGAACACGAACCACGGCTCCGGCTCCGTCCCGTACACGCTCGAGTGTCAGTTCAATTACGTGATCGACGCCGTTCGCCGAATGCGGGCCCAGGGCCTGCGCTGGATCGACGTCAAGCCTGAAGTCCAGGCGCGCTGGCGCCAAGAGATCGACGAGCGTTCCAGGGAAACGGTCTGGACCACCGGCGGCTGCACCAACTGGTACACGAACGCCGAGGGCCGCAACACGAACAACTGGGTCGGGCCGTGGCTGGAGTACCGCCGGCGAACGCGGCGCATCAATCCGGGCGACTACCGAGCCGCACGCATGGTGCCTGGCACCGTGCCTGGCACCTAGCGTGGTGCCTGGCACCTGGCCGCCCGGGGGACGGTCGTGGTCACGGGCAGCTCGACCGGCATCGGACACGCGTGTGCGGTCGCCCTCGACCGCGAGGGCTTTCATGTCCTGGCGGGAGTGCGGAAGGACGCCGACGGAGCCCCGCTCAAATCAGCGGCCGCCGGGATCGAGCCGGTGATCGTCGACGTGACCAACCCCGCGACGATCGATGCCCTGCGCCAGGAGATGCAGCCGTTCGGCGTCAACGTGGCGATCATCGAGCCGGGGTCAGTCGCCACGCCGATCTGGGACAAGGGGCTCGAGGGCGCGGAGGAGATGCGCGCCGCCCTGGGCGACGAAGTCAACCGGCTCTACGGCGAGCGCTTGGATGCGTTTGAGGGCCTGGCAAAGAAGACCGGCGCCGCGGGAGTGCCGCCGCAGGAGGTCGCCGAGGCCGTCACGCACGCGCTCACGGCAGACCGGCCAAAGACTCGCTACGTCGTCGGGCGCGATGCCAAGGCCCAGCTTGCCATGAAGGCCGTCCTGCCCGACCGGGCGCTCGACCGCCTGATCGCCCGGCTCACGCGAGGCTAGCCACGGCCAATACAAGCCTCCTGCCACACTCGATGGCAATGCCCGGCGAAGAGTTCACGGACATCGGCGAGGGCATCACCCTCTGCCACGACAGTTTCGGAGACCCCTCGGATCAGCCGATGCTGCTGATCATGGGCCTCGGCACCCAGATGATCGCGTGGCGCGAAGACTTCTGCGAGCAGCTTGCCTCGCGCGGCTTCTACGTCGTGCGTTTCGACAACCGCGACGCCGGCCTTTCGACCCATGTGACTGGCCCGCCGCCGACACTCCGACAGATGTTCACTCGCAAGCTCCCGGAAAGCGCCTACTCGCTCGAGGACATGGCGGACGACACGCTTCGCCTGACCGAGGCGCTCAACCTCGGCCCGGTCCACGTCGTCGGAGCATCCATGGGCGGGATGATCGGCCAGGTCATGGCGGCGCGCCACCCTGACCACGTGCGCTCGCTCGTCTCGATCATGTCGAACACCGGCTCGCGCTGGACCGGACAGCCTGGGCTGAGCGCCTATCGGCTCTTCTTGAAAGAGGCGCCCGACGAGCGCGAGGCGTTTATCGACCACGTGCTGGCGCTGTTTGCCATCGTCGGCTCCCACGGCGACCTCTACGACGAGGAGTACATCCGCGACGTGACCGCGCGGAGCTTCGACCGCGACCACGATGCTGCCGCCGTTGGCCGTCAGCTGGGCGCGACGCTCAAGACCGGCAACCGCGACGCCATGCTGCGCTCGATCAAGGCGCCGACGCTCGTCATCCACGGGACCGAGGACCGCTTGGTGCGACCTTCCGGCGGCAAGGCGACGAAGCGCGCGGTCTCGGACGCCCGCCTGATGATGATCGAGGGCATGGGCCACGACCTCCCTCGCGGCGCCTGGCCGCAGATCCTGGACGCCATCGCCGAGAACGCGGAACGGGCGGCCGACGTCGAAGCCGCATCGCTCGCCGCCTAAGCGGTAACCGCGCCGGCGAGCCGCGTTCTCAGCACCTGACCGGAGTCGCGTTCTTCGGGTCGAGCGCGTTCATGAACATTTGTGTCACGACCGGGTCGAAGGCGACTTGAAGGTGCTCTGAGAAGTTGAGCGGGCACACGTCCTGCACAACGATGTTGGTGCCGCCGTCGCTCATCAGCCCGCTGGTGTAGGGCTGGACGAGCTCGTCGTACCTCGTGGCGATGTTGGTGTGAATGATCCCGGGGATCGCCTCGCCGTCGGTGTTCAAGTCGCTCAGGTAGTCCGAGCCGCGCAAGAACTGCGGGCAGGAAGCGCAGAACCCGGACACGCCGTCGATGATCGGGCCTGACAGGTCGAACCCGGAGGCGAGGTCCCGGAAGTCGGCCAGCGAGGCGAGGTTGGTGCCGCGCCAAAGGGGCGTCAGCGCGATGAACCGCTTGACGAACTTCACGCCACCGCGGCGCTCCAGGTAGTAGCGCGGCATGACGGTGCCCTCGGAATGGCCGATCAGGTCCACCTTGCGGGCGCCGGTCGCGTCGAGCACCTCAGCGACAAAGGCCTTCAGCTCCTTCGAGCTCTTCTCCATCCGCTCGACACCGCCGGGCTGGTAGGCGGGGTTGTCCTGCTCTGAGCGCTGGCCATAGGTCAGAGCGAAGACGCAGTAGCCGGCGCCGGCCAGCCGGGGGGAGTTGTAGCCCCAGTTCGCACCCATCGTCGCGCCCAGGCCATGGACGAGCACCACTGGCCGGGGGTGCGCCGCGCTCGGCTCACACTCAAAATCGTTGGCACCGGCGGGCGGCGGATCAGCCGCAGCCGTCGCAGAGGCTGCGAGCGCACACAGAGTTGCCGTCGCGCAGACGGCCGCCAGAGCGGCTCTCTTCAACTCGCCCATGACCCAATCCATTCCTTCCGCGATAGCAAAGCAGCTGGGACCTGCGCTTGGCGTTCGCGAGCCCGCCAACTGAACGGATAGGTTCCTCGCCCCATGCCGACGGTCCCTCGACTTCCGTTCGTGCCGGACCTGCTCAATCGAGTCGAGATCCCGAGCGACCTCGACTCGGTGACAACCGTCGGCGATGAGGCCCCGGACGGCGGCTCGATCGGGGCCGAGGGCGTCGAGAAGATCTGGAAGGCGGCAGTCGCCATGTATCGCTCCGGCGTCCACCCCGCCGTGCAGGTGTGTGTCCGCCGCGAGGGCGAGATCGTGCTCGACCGCGCAATCGGCCACGCGCGCGGCAATGGGCCCGACGACTCGAAGGACACACCCAAGGTCGCCGCCACGCCCGACACGCCCATGACCGTCTACTCCGCCGCCAAGGGCGTGACCGCATTCGTCGCGCACAAGATGGTCGAGAAGGGCCTTTTCGAACTCGACGATCCGGTCGCCGATTACATCCCGGGCTACGACAAGAACAACAAGGGTTCGATCACGATCGGCCACGTGCTCTCTCACCGCGCCGGGGTGCCCAACCTCCCCCGCGAGGCGCTGACCCTGGAGTACGTCAACGACCGTGAATACCTGGCCAAAGTTCTCGTCGACGCAAAGCCGACGTCAGAAGCGGGCAAGCAACTTGCCTACCACGCCATCTCCGGCGGGTTCATCATCGGCGAGGTCGTCCAGCAGGTCACGGGCAAGTCGATCCGCGACGTCTTGCGCGAGGAATTCCTGGACCCGCTCGGCTTCCGCTGGACTAACTACGGCGTCGCTCCCGAGGACACTGAGAAGGTCGCGCTCAACTACCTGACGGGGCCGACCACGCTCCCCCCGCTTTCAACCCTCCTGCAGCGTGCGCTCGGCGCGCCGCTCGACGAGCTGGTCGAGACGACGAACGACGACCGCTTCGTCACCGGCGTGGTTCCGGCGGGCAACCTCGTCACGACGGCCCACGAGCTGTCGCGCTTCTTCGAGGTCATGCGCTGCGGTGGCGAGCTGGACGGCGTCCGCGTGATTGAGACCGACACGATCCGCAAGGCGCTGGAGGAGCAGTCACATCTGGAGATCGACTTCTCGCTCGGCTTCCCGACGCGCTTCAGCTACGGCCTCATGCTCGGCGCCCAACTCCTGAGCCTCTACGGGCGCGACACACAGCACGCGTTCGGGCACCTCGGTTTCACGAACATCCTGGGCTGGGCGGCACCCCAGCGCGCGATCTCGGCCGCGGTGCTCACGAACGGCAAGCCGATCCTCTACCCCGAGCTGCCGCGCTTCCTGATGCTGTCGCAGCGCATCACCTCGGAGTCGCCCAAGGTGGACGACTCCGAGATCTTGATCTGAGCGTCAGTTGACGGTCGCCGCGTTCCAGTCCGTCTTGGGGCTGGAGCACTTCTTTCGCGTGTTCGGCGGATCATCGACCTCAACGTCCTTACCTTCAATCTTCATCGTGCCTTCGGCCAGGCCGCCGTTCTTGAGCTTGCCGATGAGAGTCAGCTTTGATTCGGCACCAGGCTCTTCCGACTGCGCGTTTGCCTCGAACCTGTTGTTCTTTACCTTGACT
>CAWAZL010000009.1:0-34807 GCA_963786495.1 uncultured bacterium
GCGATCGAGGTGCTCGCGATGGCGGAACACCGCCGGCCCCTTGTCGGTCTCGTAGCACCGGATGCCCTCGAAGACCCCGGTGCCGTAGTGGAGCCCGTGGCTCAGAGCACGTGGACCTTGGCGTCGTCCCAAGCGACGAACTCGCCATTCATCCAGATCCATTCAGACTTTTCCACGGTGCTCCTCGGGGTCGCTTGGGCTTCGGCAAAGTATGCCGCAAGCCAACGGTCGCGCCGAAGGCAGAGTTAATCGCGCATAGCGGCACTAACTCTGCACTCGAGGGGCTGCGACCTACGGATTCGCTGCCGCCGGCCCGGCCTCCGCCGCTTGGCTGCCCAAGGCCCGTGCGTTAATGAACGCCACAAGTCCCAGAATCACCGCGAACGTGATCAGCAGCCCGGGATCGTCTCCAGTCGGCTTCAGCACCATCGCCGCCGCCACGACGTAAAGCGTTGTGATCTCGAAGTTGTCGACGGCCGTCATGCGCTTCGATCGGGTCATCGCCTCGGTCATCCCTGCCTCGCCCTGCTCGGCGAGCGCCGCGATCCGTTCGCTCTCGGGCTTGAAGTAGAGGATTCCGATCCCGAACGAGACGAGCCAGCCGGTGAGGCCGATGATGATCCATGCCTGGCCGAAGTCCCAGTTCCCCTCGATCGCCCAGACCAGGCTGAAGACAAACGTCGCCAGCGAGGCCGGAATGAAGAGGATCGGTGCGAGCACCTCAATGTCGGCGTGATACGACGCCTCTTTTGCCGAGTCGCTCGCGCGTCTCGCCTTGATGAGTAGACCCGAAAACGCCATCCCGGCCCCAAGCCAGGTCATCCCTGGAGTACACGTGCAGCGTGAGGAGCAACTCGTAGAGCGTCATGCCGCGATCCTCTCACGCTCGGCGGCGCGTGACAACCTTTGTCAGCCGCCGAGCGGCGACGGCGGGATTTCCGTTTGGTCCTCGACCTGCGGGAGCAGAAGGAAGGCCTCGTCCTCGAAGCACCAAGACCACTCCTCTCCCGGCTGGAAGCGCGAGCGGATCAGCACGTGGCCGGTCTCCCTCGCGTGGCTCGTCCCGTATGCGTCCGGCGAGTCGTCGCAGCAGCCGACCGCTCTGCGGCACTCGAGGGAGCACCTCAGGTGGAGCCAGGGATCGTTGCTCTCCAGGGACTTTTCGCACCCGTCGACGGCAGGCGGAAGCTCAATGACCGGACGCGATCTACCCCCGTGCAGGCCACGTCTAAAGCGCCTTGAGAACGGCCTGAGTCATCTCCTCGGTGCCGACGACCGCTTCGGCCTCTTCGCGCCACCTGCCAGGTCAGCGGTCCGTAGACCGCTCTCGAGCGCTGAGTCGACTGCCGCGTCAACTTGCGCTGCCTCGTCGCTCGCGCCGAGCCCGTCCCGCAGCAGCATTGCCACGGAGAGGAGCGTCGCCAAGGGGTTCGCCGTACCGGTGCCAGCGATGTCGGGTGCTGAGCCGTGGACGGGCTCGAAGACCCCCGGGCCACTCTCCCCCAGGCTCGCCGATGGCAGCATGCCTAGCGATCCGGTGAGCATCGCCGCTGCGTCGCTCAGGATGTCGCCGAACATGTTCTCGGTGACGATGACATCGAAGCGGCTCGGCCGGCGATGAGCTGCATCGCGGCGTTGTCGACAAGCATGTGGTCGAGGGCGATGTCCGGGAAGCCGACGTGGACCTCGGTGACGACCTCGCGCCACAGACGCGACGTTTCGAGAACGTTTGCCTTGTCGACCGATGTGACCCGCCCGTCGCGGCCGCCAGCCGCCTTGAAGGCGACCCGGGCGATGCGCTCGATCTCGCTGCGGGTATAGACGCAGGTGTCTGAGGCGAAGTCCGGCTCGCGCTTCTTCTCGCCGAAGTAGATCCCGCCGGTGAGCTCTCGCACCACAAGGATGTCGGTGCCCTGGATGATCTCGGGCCGCAATGGGCTCGCGTCGACGAGCGCCGGGCTCGGGCGCACCGGCCGCAGATTGGCGAAGAGGCCCAGGCCCTTGCGCAAGCCCAGGAGACCCTGCTCGGGACGGGGCTTGTCCGGATCGGTCGTGTCCCACTTCGGGCCGCCGACCGCTCCGAGGAGCACCGCGTCGGCCTTGCGGCACTTCTCGAGGACGACGTCGGTTAGCGCAATCCCGTTCGCGTCGATCGAGGCGCCGCCCACGAGATGCTCCTCATAGGTGAAGTCGCCGACGGCGTCGAGGACCTGGACGGCTGCCGAGACGATCTCGGGGCCGATCCCGTCGCCAGGAAGGAGTGCGATGTGGCCGAGGCGCTCACGCCGTGGCGGAGATGTCGAGGCGAACGTAGTTCACGACCAGCGGCCGCGGTGCCGTCTCAAGCACAGCTCGGATGAACGTGTCGTGAAGCTCAGGTGGCAGGCGGTCGAGGTGCCAGGGCAGGATCACGGTCGACAGATAGCCGCGGGCGTCCGAGGGCGTGACCGGGTGCGGGTGGGTCCAGACCCGGATGTCGGAGAAGCCCGCCAGCGCCAGGCGCGTGCGTGTGTCCTCGACCGACGCGTAGTTCCAAGCTTCCCGCTCGCCCCGCAGATATGGCGAGAAACGCTCGTCGCCAGCCAGCGCCTCGAGCGCTCGCTCGATCTCGACGATGTTGCCGTCTCCCCCGCACTGCGCCTCGAGCATCGCTCCGGGCTTCATCGCTCCGTGCAGCGAGCGGAACAGCAGGTCGTGTTCCTGGATCCAGTGGAAAACGGCACTCGAGTAGACGGCGTCGACCTTTTTTGGAAGATCAAGCTGCCTGAGGTCCTGCTGGAGAAGCTCGACATCGTCGCCCAGGTGTTCGCGGGCCTTCTCGAGCATCTGCGCCGATGCGTCCACGCCGATCACGCGGCCGTTCGGCAC
This sequence comes from uncultured bacterium, assembly GCA_963786495.1. Lineage (GTDB taxonomy): Bacteria > Actinomycetota > Thermoleophilia > Solirubrobacterales > 70-9 > JALZKA01. The sequence continues at coordinate 2,869 of CAWAZL010000009.1, forward strand.
ACGCTCGATCAGCTTCTTGGTCAGCCGGCCGGTGCCGCATCCCGCGTCGAGCACGGTCTCGTCGCCCTTGAGCTCGAACCGATCGCGGATCTGCTCAGCCCACTCGTTGTGAGGGGCGGAGTGGTGGTCGTACTCGTCGGCCTTCCACTCGACCGGTCGCAATGGCGCGCTCATGCCTGCATTCTCACAGCGCGGTCGTCACAGGCGCGCGGTCTGCCTTGCCCGCTGACTCGAAAGCGTCGATCGCCGCCTCGTTTTGGAGCGTGACGCCGATGTCGTCGAGGCCGTTCAGGAGGCGGTGCTTGATCTCCTGGTCGATCTCGAACGAGTACACGCCCGCGTCGCAGGTGACGGTTTGGGACTCCAGGTCAACCGTGGCCGAGCCGGCCTGAGCGACCGCGTTGCACTCGTCTTGGGTGAGCACTACCGGCAGGAGACCGATCTTCGTGCAGTTCGAGAAGAAGATGTCGGCGAACGAGGGCGCAATGAGCGCCTTGAAGCCGAAGTCCTCGAGCGCCCACGGCGCGTGCTCGCGTGAGGATCCGCAGCCGAAGTTCTTGCCGGCGACCAGGATCGGGTTCGGCTCGAGCTCGATCTCGCCGTCGCGTAGCCAGTCGTAGAAGAGGAACTCGCCGAAGCCTGTGCGCTCCACGCGCTTCAGGAACTGCTTGGGGATGATCTGGTCGGTGTCGACGTCGGCTCGGTCTAGGACGGAGACGGGGCCTTCGACGATGTTCACGGGGTCCATGGGTCAGCTCCAATCGCGGATGTCAACGAAGTGGCCCTCGATCGCGGCCGCGGCAGCCATCTTCGGGCTCACGAGGTGGGTGCGCCCGCCCTTGCCCTGGCGCCCCTCGAAGTTGCGATTCGAGGTCGAGGCGCAGCGCTCGCCCGGGCTCAAGATGTCCGGGTTCATCCCCAGGCACATCGAACAGCCTGCCGAGCGCCAGTCAAATCCGGCGGCGCGGAAGACCTCGTCGAGGCCCTCTGCCTCGGCCTGCGCCTTCACCTGGACCGAGCCGGGGACGACCATCGCCTCAAGCGACGAGGCGACCTTGCGGCCCTCGACCATCGACGCCGCCTCGCGCAGGTCGCCTATCCGTGAGTTGGTGCACGAGCCGATGAAGATGCGCTCGAGCGGGATCTCCTGCATGGGCGTTCCCGGCTTGAGCGCCATGTACTGAAGCGCTCGCTCCTCGACGTCGTCGGTCGGCTCGGGCACCGAGTCCGTCACCTGGACGACCTGGCCGGGGTTCGTGCCCCAGGTGACCATGGGCGAGATCTCGGCGGCGTTCACCTCGACCTCGGTGTCGAACTCAGCCCCGTCCTCGGTCGGAAGCTCGCGCCATGCAGCGACCGCGGCGTCGAAGTCCGAGGGCGCAGCCGGTCGGCCCTCGACCCACTCGAAGGTCGTCTCGTCAGGGGCGATCATTCCGGCGCGGCCGCCGCCCTCGATGGTCATGTTGCAGATCGTCATCCGGTTCTCCATCGAGAGGCCGGCCATCGTCTCCCCCGCGTACTCGACCGCGTGGCCGACCATGCCGCCCGTGCCGAGCTTGCCGATCGTCGCGAGGATGAGGTCCTTGGCGTAGACACCGTTCCCGAGCTCGCCCTTATACGAGATCCGCATCGTCTTCGGGCGCTTTTGCATCAGCGTCTGCGTGGCGAGGACGTGCTCGACCTCCGAGGTGCCGATGCCGAAGGCGAGCGCTCCGAAGGCGCCGTGCGTTGAAGTGTGGGAGTCGCCGCAGACGATCGTCATGCCCGGCTGCGTCACGCCCAGCTCGGGGCCGATCACGTGGACGATGCCCTGGCGCTCGGAGCCGAGCGAGTAGATCGGAATGCCGAACTCCTCGCAGTTGTTCTCGAGCGTCTCGACTTGCTTTCGCGAGAGCTGGTCGGCGATCATCTTCGACGTGGGCGTACCGTCCGTGGGCACGTTGTGGTCGGCGGTGGCGAGCGTGCGGTCCGGCCGGCGGACCTTGCGCCCCGCGAGGCGGAGGCCGTCGAAGGCCTGGGCCGAGGTGACCTCGTGGACCAGGTGGAGGTCGATGTAGATGGTCCCCTCAGAAACCTCGTGGGCCTCCCAGATCTTCTCGAACATGGTCTTTGGCATCTGTGGCCTCCTATGAGCGCCGCAAGCCTGCGGCGACGACGGCGACGAACTCACATGGAGCCTTGTCGCGGTTTTCGAAGTGGTGTGGCAAGTCGGCGTCGAAGGTGACGGCGTCGCCCGCTTGGAGCACGTGGTCCTCTGTGTCGACGACGAGCGTGAGCTCGCCTTCCAGGACCAGTGCGGTCTCGCGCGCGCCGGCCTCGTGCATGGGCGGGTCGGACGGGCCGCCCGTCGAAGCGCCGGGCTCCAGGGTGTGGCGCGAGACGTCCGCGCGCTGGCCCGGCAGTGCCGGCGTGAGCTCCTCGGTGCGGTGGCCCCCGCGCTCGCGCGCGCGGCCTGAGCCCTTCGGCACGACGACGACGTGCTCGGCCTCGTCGAGGCGAAGGAGCTGCGAGAGCGTGAGCTCGAGGCCCGTGGCGATCTTGCCTGCGACCGTGAGGGTCGGAGAGGTATCGCCGCGCTCAACCTGCGAGAGCATCGGCGCGGATACGCCCGAGCGTTCGGACAGCTCGCGAAGGGACAGCGCCATCGAGCGGCGCAGCGACTTGATTCGCTCGCCCACGGCTCCATTATCGGTCGCGATCTGACTCACAGCGGAGCGTATGTTATCGCATACGAGCGTACGCGACAATACGTAGGGGTCTGACCCCGGGTCTGACCCCCTAGGCGTCGACCCCCGGGGTTATCGCGGCATCCCCTGCAGGTGGTCGTAGGTGTTGGATTTGTCTGCGTTGCACCCGTCGATTGCGAGCGCTTTGGCGTAGTACTTGCCGTTCTTCGCCTGCCCGGGGCTGAAGACAGACCAGCCGAACTTGTTGGGCTTGTCCTCGTTAGCCTCCCCCTTGCCGATCTTCTCGTCCTTGCCGCTGCGCTTCCGGTAGACAGTGATCTTTCGGTCCAGAAGGCACTTCCGGCGGTCCGAGAAGATCTCGCCGGCGTAGCGAGACTCCCCGTCTGGAACCGAATACTCGATGGATTCGAACTCGATGTGGGTGTCTGCCGGGGCGGAGTGTGCGGCCGGAGCCGCCAGCCCCACGCCCAACGCAGCCGCGGTCATGCCCAATACCAGTCTCTTCATGGTCCCTCCTGCAAGTCGTTGTCGAGACCTATTTTTTCATCTCGGCCGCACCCATGTCTCAGCAGCGGGGTTGTGCGGAGCGTTACAGGATGGCGGTGACCAGCGAGGCCATCCGTGTCGGATCTTCGATTTGCGGGTAGTGCCCCAGGCCCGCCAACTCCTGGACGGGTGCTGTGGGCCGTAGCTCGCGCACCGCGGCGAGCACGTCGGTTGTGGCGACTGGGTCCTCGAGGCCCCATGCGAGCTCAGGCGCCCGGGCCAATCGCGTATAGCGCCGTGCCAGCGGGGCGCGCGCTCGATCCGCTGGTCGATGTATGCGATTGCGCGATGGAGGTTGCGGTTGCCCGCGGTGCGCGACGAGCGCCCACTGGCATCGGAGCTCCTCGGCGCTCGGATGCTCTTCTGAAAACGTGCCGCCCAGGCCGCGCTTGAGGCTGAGCTTGTTCGAAAGCGCGGAGAGGAGAAACCCGGCGCGCGAGCGGAGGACCTTTTGCTCCCAGGTGAGCGAAGCGCGCTCAACCACCATCGAGCCGTTGAAGAGGAGCGCCGCGTCACACTCAAACGGCAGCCGGTCCTCGATGTCGCGAGCCATCAGCTCGTTCGCCACAGACGTGCCCATGTCGTGGGCGACGATCCGCACGCAGTCGATCCCACACTGCGCCAGGACGGCCTCAACCACGCCGGCCTGGTCACGCAGGTCGTTGACCACGCGCGGCTTCGCGGAGAGACCGAAGCCGATGAAGTCCAGCGCGACCCAGGCGCGGTCGCCGAGTTCGCCCACGAGCCTTCGCCAGTCGAAGGACGAGGACGGGAAGCCGTGGAGGAGGAGGAGCGGCACGCCCTCGGAACCGCCGCGGACGACGAAGACCTCGCGCCCGCCTACCTCAAGGAGCTGTCCTCGATCTCGCCACTGGGCGACCGGGCCTGGCAGCGACATCGCTCAGTGAGTGGTGCTGGGGCGCACGAGGATCTCGTTGAGCGAGACGTGCTTGGGCTGTGAGATGGCATAGACGATCGCGTTCGCGATGTCGGCCGCCTCCAGCACCTTGCCCGTCTTCTCCTTCATCTTCTCGATCCGCTCGACCACCATCGGGTGGGTGTTGTGCCCTTGAAGCTCGGTCTCTACGAAGCCAGGCTCGACGCAGGTAACCCGGACCCCGATGTGCGAACCCTCTTGCCGAAGGGACTCAGAAAAGCCGACGACGCCCCACTTGGTCATGTTGTAGACGCCGGATCCCAGCGCGGCCGTCCGCCCGGCGACGGACGAGACGTTGACGATGTCCCCTCCCCCGCCGTCGCGGATCGTGGGCAGCGCGTAGTGAGTGCAGTAGAGAAGCCCTAGGCAGTTGACGTTGATCATCGTTCGCCACTCCTCGGGGTCTGCGCCCTGGAGCGGGCCGAGCAGCATCACGCCGGCGTTGTTGATGAGCCCGTCCAGGCCGCCCATCGCCTCCGCCGCGCCTTCTACCAGCGCCTTGGCGTCCTCCTCGTTTCCGATGTCCGCCTCGATCGCGTGCGCGTTCTCGCCGAGCCGACCCGCGAGCTCGTCGAGCTTGTCCTTTCGCCGAGCGCCGAGCGCTACGGACCCGCCCTCGGCGACGATCGCCTCAGCAGTGGCCTCCCCGATTCCCGAGGATGCGCCGGTGATCAAGACCTTTCGCCCGTCTAGTTGGCCCATGCGCCGAGCCTACGGCCCAGGCGTTGCCGGAAGCTTCGCCGATTCCTCGGTGACGCCCTCGGCTTCGCGGACTGCGGCGCCGTCAAGCGCGTTCGAGAGTGCCCTCACGTACGCGCGGGCCGATGCCTCGAGGATGTCGGTCGCGACGCCCTGTCCGGACGCAAGCCGGCCGTGCGCCCGCAGCATCACGGTGACCTCGCCGAGCGCATCCTCGCCCTCGGTCACCGCGCTCACTGTGTAGGAGCGGAGCTCGCACTCGGCCGGAATGGCCGCCTGAATTGCCGAAAAGATCGCGTCGACCGGGCCGTCGCCGGTCGACTCGCCGATCGCCTCCTCGCCCGAAGGCATCCGGATCGCGACGCGTGCGTGCGGCTCCTTGCGCGAGCCGGCCTCGACCTCGAACCAGCTCAAGCCGTAGGAGTCGGTGCGCTCGCGCATCTCGTCAGAGACAATCGCCTCCAGGTCGAGCGCGGTCACCTGCTTCTTCTTGTCAGCGATCTCCTTGAAGCGCTTGAACGCCTGGTTGAGCGCCGAGCCGTCGACCTTGAAGCCGAGCTGCTCCAGCGCGTCCTTCAGCGCGTGGCGCCCGGAGTGCTTGCCGAGCACGATCGAGTTCGACTCGAGCCCGACGTGCGTCGGGTCCATGATCTCGTAGGTCGTGCGCTCCTTGAGCACTCCGTCCTGGTGGATGCCGGACTCGTGCGCGAACGCGTTGCGGCCCACGATCGCCTTGTTCGGCTGGACGGGGTAGCCCGTCAGGCGCGAGATCATGCGGCTGGTGCGCGCCAGCTCGGTCGCGTCGAGGCCGGTGTCGAGCCCGTGCTCGTCCGTGCGGGTCCGAAGCAGCATCACGATCTCCTCGAGCGAGCAGTTGCCGGCGCGCTCGCCGATGCCGTTGATCGCGCACTCCACCTGGCGCGCGCCCGCCAGGACGCCCGCGTAGGAGTTGGCGACTGCGAGGCCAAGGTCGTCGTGGCAGTGGACCGAGACGGTTACGTTGTCGAGGCCGGGGACCAGCTCATAGAGGCGCTTGAGGTAGGCCGTGTACTCGTCGGGCGTCGTGTAGCCGACGGTGTCGGGGATGTTGATGACGTTTGCGCCCTCCTCGACAGCGATCGCGCAGACCTCGGCCGTGAACTCCACGTCCGCGCGCGTCGCGTCCATCGGCGAGAACTCGACGTCGTCGCAATAGGACTTGGCGAGCGCAACAGCGGCGCGCGCCTGCCCCTTCACGTCGTCGTGCGTCGTCTGGAGCTGGTGCTCGATGTGGATGTCCGAGGTCGAGATGAACGTGTGGATACGCGGCCGGTCCGAGTCCTTGATCGCGTTCCACGCAGCGTCGATGTCGGCCTTGTGCGTGCGGGAGAGCCCGCAGATGACCGGACCCTGGACCTGGCGGGCGATCGCCTCAACCGCCTCGAAGTCGCCGGGCGAGGTGATCGGGAAGCCGGCCTCGATCACGTCCACGCCAAGGCGGGCGAGCTGATGTGCGATCTCGACCTTCTCCTGCGTGTTCAGCGAGATGCCGGGTGACTGCTCGCCGTCTCGCAGCGTCGTGTCGAAGATCTCGACTCGATCCGGATCCGATGGGGGCGTGTTGCCCATGATGCTTACTCCTTCTCCGTTAAGACCGATGTACCTGTGCTGGGTGTGCGGCTCGCGCGCCGCCGACGATTAATTCCCCCAGCGGGGGAGGAGAAGAAGGAGCGACAGGTTGAGGGCGTGCGGGACATCGGTCTCGCCAGAGTAGCAACGACCGGAGAAAAGTGCCCTAGCGCATCGGGATGGGTTCGCAGTCCTTTATGACGTCCTTGCCCCCGCCGCCGATGCAGATGTCGGTCCCGGGCCCGCCGATGAGGATGTCCTTGCCGGGGCCGCCCGAGAGCTCATCGTCGCCCTCGCCACCCACCAGCTTCTGCGTTCCGTTCCCGCCGACGAGATCGTCGTTGTCGTCCTGGCCCTTGACGATCTGCTTGACCTTGTCGGCGATCTGATCGAGGTCGATGACGGCCTCATCGTTCATGTTGTTGAGAGTCACAACGACCTTCTTGACGCCCTTCTTGGGGCAGTTCGACGGTCACGTCGTTCTCGCAGCCAGGGTCTGAGCCCGGGGCAATCACGAACGGGGCCGGCGTGTTGCCGAAGCTGATGCTCTTCCCGTCCTTGGTGAGGGTGATGATCATGTTCTCTTGCGAGTTGTGGGACTCGAGGTCCTTCGCCTTGATCACGGGCGGGTTGTACGAGACCGTCGGGGTAAAGGTCCTCCGGGGCGCGCCACCGTGCTCGCATTTCTTGATCCTCGCCTCTTGTGAGCCCTTGCAATCGTCCCTGCCGGATCCGCCGTTGATGTCGTCCTTGCCCCCTCCGCCTCGGATCTTGTCGTCGTCGGACCCGCCGCTCAGGGTTTCGCCGGCCTTGCCGCCCCTGATGGTGTCGAAACCGGTCTCACCTCGCACGGTGAGGATGGGAAGGCGCCCGGCTACTTCGAAGGAGTCGCTCTCGTCGCCGAGGGGCGCTTCGATGCCCTTCATCTTCGACGTGTCACAAATGACCCTTGAGAGCGAGCCGGATTCGTAGTCGCAGTCGTCGCTGAACTCTGAGAAGGTGCTGCTGCCGTCGATCGTGAGGCAACAGTCCGACGAGCGGCCCGAAACCGTGAGCTTCTCAGCATTCGGCGATCCGTAGATCGTCAGAACCTTGTTGGTGCCGTCGATCGTGACGTCGCGATCGCTCGGGCCTGCTGCGGCGCCGGAGACGACCACCGCCATCAAGGAGCCCGCGGCAAGCGCGGCTAGCCCTGCCGCGGCCGTCTGCCATCTCCCCCTGCTCACCCTGTGGACGATAGACCGCGGACCGGCGACCGTCAAGTTCCCGGCCGTCGCTTGGTTCCGGTCCCGAACCAGCGAATCCAAAGCGACCCCGGCTTGGCGATCCTCGTGGCGCCCACGATTCCCACCGGCCAGAACAGGACGGCGAATGCCGCGAGAAGCAGCCTGCCCTTCGCCGCGGTCGCCAAAGCGAGAGCGAGAGCGATGGCGCCCAGGATGCCAACGGTTGCGAACACCCCGTTGGTGATGTCGTCGGCCGACTCGACCCATGCGCCGAAGCCGGTAACGCCGATCAGTCCGAGCAGCGCGACAACGATCACGGCGTCGATCGAGCGCCTCCCCTCCTTCTCCCAGTAAACGTCGCGGAGGTTCAGCCAGAGCGCGAACTCGTCGAAGGTGAGCCCGCAGCCAAAGCCGAATAGGCCGACGAGGATGTAGTACCCCGGCTGCCCGCGAACCTCGGCAACCCCCGTGAGGTAGCCGGTGATGACGACGATCACGATCCCCCACACCAGGTGGTGGATGTGGGTGCCGCCGACCTCCACGTTGCCGGGCCACCAGCTCACACCCGCGTTGATCATGTGGGCGCTCGTCCTGATGAACGCGAAGGTCCCTAGGAAGGCCAGCAGGAAGATGAGCTCAGGCTCGCGCCCGGTGTCGTGAAAGACGTCGAAGATGCCGGCAGCCGGGAGCGTCAAGGAGCGCGATCCGCGGGTTGCTCCAGCCCTGCGGCCTCGAACCCGGCCTTCGGGTCCAAAAAGAGCTTGAAGTGGACGACCTCGCCGTCCTTGAAGGTCCAATGCTGCACGTAGTGCGTGTCGACGGAGATGGTGCTCGTTCTCATCGTCTGTTGGATGTCGACCAGCACGACCTCACCCGACTCGAAGATCTCGTAGTCGAAGCTGACTTCCTCCCAGGCGGCCATCCATGACATCCAGAACCGCCTCACGCCCCCGTAGCCATGGACCACCCCATCGCCCATGTCCGGCAATGCCAGTTCAGACGCGTCCCACACGATGTCATTGGCCATCGGAGGGCCGATCGGCTGGGTTCCTTCTTTCAGGCGCGCCTGCGTCCGTGGAAACGCTTCGAAGATGCGCCGGACCCACTCTGCGTTTTCGCTCGGCATCCGGCGGGCATTATCGCGCTTATGGGGTGAGGACGACCTTGCCGTTCAAGCCTCGCATTGCCTAACGGAGGCCTCCGGCCCGGCTTCGCATGCATCGGTCCCACGACCACCGACTACGAATCCGTACCCCCACGCCCTTTGATCGAGTCGTCTCCGCCGTCCCCTTCCAGCACCTCGGCACCCGTATTGCCGCGAATGTCGTCGTCGCCGGCTTTGCCGCTGATCTCGATCGACGGGTTGCCGCGAACGGTTGGAAAGCGATCGCCGACTGTGACATCGTCGCTGCCACCGAACATCCGGACGCCGACGAGTTTCGGGCGCTTCGTCTCGCATCGCACATCGCCATCTGGAATCAGATGGCAGCCGCGCCCGAAGAGCTCGAAAGCGCTTGGACTCCTGAAGGTGACGCTCTGGAGATCGGGCGCCGTAGTGATCGATAGTGCCTCTGGCCCGGGAGAGCCCGTGACGTTGACCACGTCCTGCCGCCGTTGACGGTGATGGTGTCCTCCGGTGCCGGCCCCGAAGCGCTCCCTTCGGGGAGGAAGAGCAGGAGCGCACCAAGCGCAGCGGCAGCGGCGAAGTTCCGGAAGCGGCTCAGGGGACCAGGACTACCTTGCCGATGTTCTTGCCCTCGCCCAGGTAGCGGTGCGCGGCGGGCGCTTCGGCGAACGGAAACGCCTCCGCGACGACCGGGACGTAGGCGCCGGACTCGATGCCGGCAGTGAGCGGCTCGAGCGCGCGGTCGAGCCCCTCGCGGTCCCACCAGCTCAGCATGTTGAGGCCGAAGATCCCCTTGTTCTCGTTCATGACCGAGAGGCTCTTCCACCACGGGAACGTCGCCATGGGCATCCTGACCAGGCCCTTCACAACGGCCGGAAGGTCCCGCTTCTCACCCGTCTGGACCTCGGAGAGGCCGAACATGATGAGCCGGCCGCCTTGGCGAAGGACGGAGTAGGACTTCTTGAAGCTGGATGGCCCGATCGCGTCCATGACGACGTCCACCCCCTCGCCGTCGGTGATCTTCATGACCTCCTCGGCGAAATCGGTTGAGCGGTAGTCGATCGCGTGGTGGACGCCCTGGGCGCGGATCGCGTCGTGCTTGGAGGCCGACGCGGTGCCGAAGATCTCGGCGCCGATGTCCTTGGCGACCTGGGTCGCGGCGATGCCGACGCCTCCCGCTGCGGCGTGGATCAGCGCCTTGTCGCCCTTGCGAAGGCCGCCCATCATCACGAAGCCGGCGTAGGCGGTCGCGTAGTTCACGGGGATCGCGGCGCCTTGTTCGAACGAGAGCGAGTCCGGGAGGCGGAGCACCTGGCCCTTGACCGGCGCGCTCACCAGCTCGGCATAGCCGCCGAAGCGGGTGCCGGCGACGACCCGGTCGCCCACGGCGTAGTCCTCCACCCCATCGCCGACCGATTCGACCTCGCCGGCGACCTCGTAACCCACGACCGACGGCGGCTTCGGAGCGTCCGGATAGACGCCCGAGCGGGCCATCATGTCGGCGAAGTTGATGCCGGAAGCCTTGACGGCGACACGGATCTCGCCAGGCTTCACCTCGGGATCGGGACGCTCCTGGACCTCAAGGACATCCGGTCCGCCGTTCTTCGTGATGACGACCGCGCGCACGCAGCCACCCTACTCGGGGTCAGACCCCACGCTCGGGGTCAGACCGCGCGCGTCAGCTCTGTCCCCTAGAGATCGATTGAGTGGCCGTTTGAGAAACCGGCCATCTCGAGGATGCGGTCGATCGTCGACTGCTCGACCGATGCGTCGGTCGTGAGCACCATCACGGCCTGGCCGTCCTCGGACTCGGCGCCGACCGCCGCGGAGATGATGTTCACGCCCTCCTCGCCGAAGCAGGTGCCGACCGCGCCGATCATTCCCGGCTGGTCGGAGTAGCGGAAGACGGCGAGATGCTCGGCAAGCGGCAGGTAGAAGCTCTGGCCCCACACGCCGACCAGGTACGGGTCGTTGCGCGGGCCGACGCCGGTGCCCGACACCTCGACGGCGTCGTCACCGGTGCCGACGCGCACGGTGATGAGCTCGGTGAAGTCGCCGGCTGAAGCGTCGATCAGCTCAGTGAGCTCGATGCCGCGCTCCTCGGCGAGGGCTGAGGCGTTCACAAGATTGACCTGCTCCTCGGTGTGGCCGCGAAGGACGCCCGCGAGGACAGAGATGCCCAAAACGCGCGTGTCGTGCTCGGCGATACGGCCGCGGAACTCAGCCTGGACGCGGTCGACACCGCTTTCCGAGAGGCCCTGGGCGAGGGTGCCGAGGCGGCGGCATAGCCCTACGAAGGGAGCGACCGCCTCAGGCAGCGGCGCGCCGAGGTTGACCGCGTTGGTGACGACGCCGCCGTCAAGCGCCGCCTTTACCTGCTTGGCGGTGTCGGTTCCGGCGCGGTCCTGCGCCTCGGCGGTCGAGGCGCCGAGATGCGGCGTTACGACCACGTCGTCGCGGCCGAAGAGGGGATGCTCGGTGGTGGGCTCCTCGGGAAAGACGTCGAGGGCGGCGCCGGCGACCTTGCCCGAGTCAAGCGCTGCGCCGAGAGCCTCGAGGTCGATCAGCTCGCCGCGCGCGCAGTTCACGATGCGGACCCCGTCCTTCATGCGGGTCAGCGCCGTGGCGTCGATCCAGTTGACGGTCTCGGGCGTCTTCGGCAGGTGGATCGTGATGAAGTCGGCACGCGCGTACAGCTCGTCGGAGGTCTCGACGCCCTCGACCCCGAGGTCGCGGAAGCGCTCGGCCGTGACGAACTTGTCGAAGCCGATCACCTCCATCTCGAACGACTGGGCGCGGCGGGCGACCAGCTGGCCGATCCGGCCGAAGCCAATCACGCCGAGCGTCTTGCCGTAGAGCTCGTTGCCGCCGTAGCGCGAGCGCGCCCACTCGCCGGCGACCAGAGCGCCATGCGCCTGCGGCACGTTGCGGGCCAAGGCGAGCGCCAGCGCCAGCGTGTGCTCTGCCGCCGCGACGGAGTTCGACTCGGGTGCGTTCACCACGAGGATCCCGCGCTTGGTCGCCTCGACGAGGTCGACGTTGTCGACGCCGGTGCCGGCTCGGCCGACGACCTTCAGGTTCGAAGCCTTGGCGATCAGGTCGGCGGTGACCTTGGTCGCCGAGCGGACGATCAACGCGTCGAACTCGCCGATGCGCTCCTCCAGCGTCGCCTGGTCCCAGTCGAGTCCAAGTTCGACGTCGAAGTCCTCGCGCAGAAGCTCAACCCCGCTCTCCGCGATCTTCTCCTTTACGAGGACCTTCATGAACGCACGTCCCCGTTCTCGATCACCCAGTCGATGCACGCGGTGAGCGCCTCGACATCTGAGGGCTCGACGGCGGGGAACATCCCGATCCGAAGCTGGTTGCGCCCGAGCTTGCGGTACGGCTCCGTGTCCAGGATGCCGTTGGCGCGTAGCGTCACAGCAAGCGCCGCAGCGTCGATCTCGTCCGAGAAGTCGATGGTGCCGACGACCAGTGAGCGCTTGCGCTCGTCCCGGACGAACGGCGAGGCATATTCCGATGCCTCGGCCCAGCCGTAGAGGTGGCCCGAGGAGCGGCCGGTCCGCTCGACGCACCAGTCGAGGCCGCCTTGGTCGTTCATCCACTCGAGCTGGTCGGCCAGAAGGATCTGCGTCGCGACGGCGGGCGTGTTGTAGGTCTGGTCCTTCCGGGAGTTCTCAAGCGCCGTCGAGAGCTTCAGGAACTCGGGCTGCCAGCGACCCTCTGCGCCGTCGAGCTCTTCGATGCGCTCGATCGCGGCGGGGCTCAGGAGCGCGAGCCAGATGCCACCTTCCGAGGCGAGCCCCTTCTGCGGCGCGAAGTAGTAGACGTCGGCCTGGGCCGGATCGAGCGGGAGCCCCGCGGCGCCGGACGTGGCGTCGATCAGGACCAGCGCGTCGCCCGCGTCGCCGGGGCGCTCGACCGGGACCATGACGCCGGTTGAAGTCTCGTTGTGTGCCCAGCAGATCGCATCGACCCCGTCGGCGCCATGCGGATCGGGCGCGTCGCCGGGGTCGGTGCTGTCGACGACGGGATCCGCGAGGTGAGGTGCGCCGGCGGCGACCTTCGCAAACTTTGCGGAGAATTCGCCGTAGGTGAGATGCAGTGACCGCTCGCGGATGAGGCACGCGGCGGCCGCGTCCCAGAACGCCGTGGTGCCGCCGTTGCCGAGCGCGACCTCGTAGCCGTCGGGCAGCGAGAACAGCTCGGCGAGGCCGGTCCGGACCCGGCCGACCACGTCCTTCACGGCGCGCTGGCGATGGGACGTGCCCATGATGCCGTTGGCATCGGCCAGGCGGGCGAGCGCTTCGGGGCGGACCTTCGACGGCCCGCAGCCGAACCGACCGTCGGCAGGCACGAGCTCGGTGGGGATCTGGGTCTCAGTGATGGGCGTCATACAGGGAATCGAGCAGGGTATTAGGGTGCCTCACATGCCTGATGAGAACGGTGGGATCACTACTGGCGACGGCTTTGCCGTCGGGTCACTCGACGCGCTGGGGGAAACGCCGGGGTTCCGCAAGATCCGCCGCGACCTCGACGTGAAGGAGTTCGGCGTGAACGCGCTCGTCTTCCCGCCAGGGGTCGGGGGCGGCTTTCACTACCACGACCGGCAGGAGGAGCTCTACTTCGTCCACCAGGGCCAGGTCGAGTTCGAGTTCGGAGACGGGACGAAGAAGGTGCTCGGCCCGGGTGGGCTCGCGCGGGTCGACGCGGCCACCCACCGCAGGCTCATGAACGTCGGCTCAGACGAGGCCGTCGTGGTGATCGTCGGCGCCGAGGGCGGCTACGTCGGCCGCGACGGGCAGCAGCCCGAAGGCGAGGACGGGCGAATCCGCACGGCCGATCAGCCCTAGTTCGTCTTCACTTTGAACGTGTCGGCCGCCGGCGTGCGGTCGAGCTTGCCCTCGGAGTCGATCGCGCGGACAGCGAGTGAGTGAGTGCCGCGCGTGAGCCGCTTGAACTTCTGAGGTGAGACGCAGTCCTTCCACCCCTTGTTGTCCAGGTTGCACTCGAAGGTAAGGCCCGTTCCGTCGTCGGTGCCGCTGAAGGTCGCTGTTGCGGTCTTCTTCTTCACAGTGATCTCGTCGATCGCCGTGTCAGGCGCGTCGTTTGCCGGCGCGATCCGCTGGGGCTCAAGCGTGTAGGCGCCCTCGTCGTCGGCACCGTCGCCGCTGACAAGCTGGATGCGGTAAGTCTGGCCCGCGACCGTGTCGACGACTGCCTTGTCACCGGGCGTACTCCCCTGACCGCAGACCCCGCCACCCAGGTGCCGGATGGTCGTCAGGGCGGCCACTTCCTCCCCTGTGAAAACGGCCAGGGCCGTCGGCGTCTCGCTGCCACAGGTCGAGAGCTTGTACTCGCCGGTCGAGGGCGCCACCCATTTGTGCCAGGTCGAAACCAGGTTCTCCGAGTTGGGCTCACTTTCCTGCACGCTTGCGTCCGCCGTTGTCCCAGCGTCCGAGTCGACGTTGCCGCTGAGGCTGGCTGCGTCAGCGAAATCGTCATTTGCCGGGCGATCAAACTTCGTGATTTCGAGGGTGAATTCACCCTGCTCCGCTAGACCCGCAACGGCGATCCTGAGCGGCTCGGTTCCGTCTGCGAATGTCTCTGTGTAGGAGCCCTTGTTGCCCGGACATGGATTCACTTCCTCGGTGAGATCCTCGAGGCTCGAAGTGGTGTCTCCAAGGTGAACTACGGGCTGCGCCTTGAAGTTCGATTCACATGCCGAGAACCTGTAGTCGCCCGGGACGGGCGGAGTCCACGAGTACCAGACAGTTGGAAACGGGGCACCTAGGACATCCGCCTCCGCGGTCGCCGCGATGTTGTCGTCAGCGATCGTGGGCTCCGGGCCGGTCAGAGTTGTCGCACCGGCCAGTTCGTCGTTTGGCGGAACCGAGGCCCCGCGCATGCGCAACTCGAACGTGTCGGTCGCACCGCCGGCATCGCGTACCCGAATCGAGTAAATGGTTCCCATGGTCGCGGCGAACGTCTGCCGCTGGCCGCCTGCGCATGAGCTCTCTGTGGCGGGATGGACGGCAAGGGCGTTCAAGGGAGCTCCCGTGAAGACGTCCACCTCCGTGCTCGACTCGCAGCTCGAGACCGAGAATTGCCCGGCAGCCGGCGCCGTCCACGAGTACCAGACTGAAGCACCTAGGGGCACGGGCTCGCCAGCCTCGGACCCAGAGTCCTCAACGGTCCCTGGCTGTGTGAAGAAACCCGACACCGCTGTGGCGTTCGAGAAGTTGTCGTTGGCAGGCGGGTTGAGAACCTTGATGTTGAGAGCGACGCTTCCTGTCTTGGGGTCGCCCCGGGTGAAGATGAAGGGGCTGTTGGTGGCGCCGTCAACCGCGATTCGGTAGGTAGTGGCCGCGGCCAAGTTCACCAGCACCTTGCTCTGTTGCCCGCACGAGTCGGCGTTGCTGCCTCCGGGTACCGGCGTGAGCGCGTTCAGCGCATTTCCTGTGTAAATCGCAAGGTTGGTATTGAAGTCGCTCCCGCACGTGTCAATGCGAAACGCGCCGGTGCTCGGCGCGACCCAGTCGAACCAGATGCTTGCGCCGCCGCGCTGACCGGCAACGTGCAGTGGCTCGTCCGTCTCCCGGCTCGCGTTGTTCGTGTTGCCCGTGGCCGTGACCGGCGTCCCGGTCAAGTCCTGGCCATTCGCGAAGTCATCATTCGCAGGCGGGGTGACGAGGTCGAGTTGCAGATCGAACGCGCCGGGGTCGTAGGAGTCGACCGCGATCTTGTACGTGATCGTCGCTTCGGCGCGGAAGCGGGTGCGACTCGAGAAGCTCGCATCACTGCACGGCGGATTGTGCGCGTCGTCATTCGACGTCCGCTCCGTCAGGACGTTGACGGCGGCACCGGTGTAGACGCCGATCATCGTGTCGAGCCCCGATCCGCACGTGTCGAGCTTGACCGTGCCGGTCGACGGCGAGGTCCACGAGTACCAGACCGAGCGGTCACTCTCGGTAGTTCCGGCATGGTTGGGCTCCCCCGCCTCCTCGGTTGCCTCGATGGTGGACCCGTTCACGTTCAGCGACGGGCCCGCGATCGTCTGAGCGAGCCCGAACGCGTCATTGCCGGGCGGGGCGGCCTGTGCCTGCGCGGCGAAAACGAGCGCGGCTGTCGCGATCGGCACTGCAACCAGCAGACGGCGATGCGACACGTTGACCCCCTAGGTCAGGATTGCCCCGAGGTCCGATCGAGGTAGGGGCAGACTACGCCGTTGGCGCAGCGGGCGGCGCAGTGGGTGCGGCAGCGGCCGCGCTTGGCTGCTCCGGGTCCCACTCGAACGGCGGGTACTTCGTGACCATGAAGGCGCCGTAGACGTTCGAGCGAGCCTGCCAGCGGATGCCGTTCAGCGCCATGTCGAACAGGCCCGTCGGGATCTTCTTGGTGAAGAGAATCGTGAAGAAGGAGATCAGGGTGACGAGCCCCACGAGGTAGCCCAGGATCGCGGCGATCAAGTGGTACGGGAGGATCAAAAGCCACTGGACGAGCGGCCGCCAGCGGTCGACTCCCTGTTCGGGGTAGGCGAGGTCGTAGACGACCGTGTCGTCGGGCTGTGGCTGAGTGCTGAACGCCGGGTACTTATCGGTCAGGAGGCAGAAGTAGGCGCCGAGGCGGGCGCCCCAGCGGCCCACTCCGACGAGGAAGTTGAAGATTCCTTCGGGAAAGCGGCCCGTGACGATGACCGCGAAGAAGGCGCCGATCCATGCGAAGAACGCTGCGAGGATGACGAACAGGAAGACGAAGGCGTTCGGGAGGATCAGGAGCCACTTGACGAGCGGCATGAAGCGGCTGTACTCCTCCTGATGCTGGATCTCGTAAGTCAGCGGGAACGGCGTCATCTTGAATCCCCCGATTCAGTTGTTACGCGGCGGGCGCGCCGCGTTGGATGCGACTCTACAGCTCGCCTTGGTCGATCCAAGGCATCATGCCGCGAAGGTCCGACCCGACGCTCTCGATCTGCGAGTCCGCGGATTCCTTGCGCATGCGGTCGAAGTTCTCGCCGCCGGCGCGGTTCTCGGCGATCCACTCCTTGGCGAACTCGCCCGACTGGATTTCCGACAGGATCTGCTTCATCGCCGCGCGCGTCTCGTCGGTGATGACGCGGGGGCCGCGGGTCATGTCGCCGTACTCGGCTGTGTTGGAGATGGAGTAGCGCATCCCGCCTAGCCCCTTCTCGTACATGAGGTCGACGATGAGCTTCAACTCGTGGAGGCACTCGAAGTAGGCGAGGCGGGGGTCGTACCCGGCCTCGACCAGCGTCTCGAAGCCCGCCTGGACCAGCTCGGTGGCGCCGCCGCACAGGACGGCCTGCTCGCCGAAGAGGTCCGTTTCGCACTCGTCCTTGAATGTCGTCTCGATGACGCCGGCGCGGCCGCCGCCGACTCCCGAGGCGTAGGCGAGGACCTGCTCGCGCGCGGTGCCCGAGTCGTCCGCGTGGACGGCCATGAGGCACGGTACGCCTCTCCCCTCCTCGTACTGGCGGCGGACGAGGTGGCCGGGGCCCTTGGGGGCGACCATGCCGACGTCGACGCCGGGCGGGGGCTCGATCTGGTCGAAGTGGATCGCGAAGCCGTGGGCGAACATCAGGAGGTTGCCCTCGGAGATGCCGTCCTTGATGTCGGACTCCCAGATCTCGGCCTGGCGCTCGTCCGGCAAGAGGATCATCACGACGTCGCCCTTCGAGGCGGCGTCGGCGACATCGAGGACCTCGAGGCCGGCAGCCTCGGCCTTGGCGCGCGAGGACGAGTCGGGGCGCAGGCCGACGACGACGTCGTGGCCGGATTCCTTGAGGTTCAGGGCGTGAGCATGACCCTGCGAGCCGAACCCGAGGATCGCGATCGTCTTGCCCTTGAGAGCGTCGGGGTTGGCATCAGCGTCGTAGAAGATTCCATCGTCTGGCATGCGGCGGCAGGTTACTGTCCATAATCGGCCCGTGATCAAGTCGCCTTCGCACGACCCCTGGGGCCGCGACCTGGCGGGCGAGCTCCACGAGCTGACTTTCGAGAGCGAGGTGCTCAAGGGCAACCCCCTCGGCGACCCGGCCTCGCGGCCTCTCTACGTCTACACGCCGCCGGGCTGGCCCGACGATGGTCCGTACCCGGCCGTGTGGGCGATCCAGGGCATGACCGGGCAGATCGACATGTGGCGGAACCGCAATCCGTACGGCACGACATTCACGGAAGACGTCGACCGTCTGATTGCCGCCGGCGATTGCCCGCCGGTCGTCATGCCCATGCCCGACTGCTGGACCGCGTACGGCGGCTCGCAGTTCATCGACTCGGCGGGCACCGGCCCCTACATGACCTACCTCTGCGACGAGCTCGTCCCGTTCGTGGACGAGCGTTTCTCGACCATCGCCGCAGCGAGCGGCCGGGCGGTCCAGGGCAAGTCGTCAGGCGGCTATGGAGCGCTGGTCCTGGCGATGCTCCGCCCCGATCTCTGGGGTGGGCTCGGCGACGTGTCCGGCGATTCGGCCTTCGAGCACTGCTACCTGCCCGACGTCGCTCCGGCCTGGTCGACCTCCGCGAACACGACTCGATCGATGCGTTTTGGGCCTGGATGCTCGACCAGCCCAAGGTGCCCGACAGCGCCTTCCCGCGGTCAACCTGATCGCCATGGCCGCTTGTTACTCGCCCGGCGCGGACGGGGCGCCTGAGCTGCCGTTCTCGATGGAAGACGGGTCGCTCCGCGAAGACGTGTGGGAGCGCTGGCTCGAGTGGGACCCGGTGCGGATGTTGCCGGGCCATCTCGACGAGATGCGCGGCATGCGGGCGATCTCGCTCGAGTGCGGCCTGCAGGACGAGTTCAACCTCCAAGTGGGCACGGCGATGCTCCACACGCGGCTCGACCAAGCGGGCATCGACCATCGCTTCGAGCTTTTCGAGGGCAAGCACGGCGGTATCAACTACCGCTACGCGCCGCTGGTCGCCTGGCTCGCCGAGCGACTCGGCACGCCCGACGAAGCATGAGCGTTTCGTTAGGGGTCTGACCCCTAGCGCAGGACCGTGCGCATCAGCTTGCCGGACGCCGTGCGTGGCAGGTCCGGGACGAAGATGAAGCTCTTCGGCACCTCGTAGCCCGCGAGCTCGGGCGGCAGTGGGCGCGGAGCGCCTCCGCGTCCTCCGCCGCTCCCGGCCGTATGAGCGACCACTGCCGGTCACCGCCTCCTGCCATTCGGGGTCGGGCCTGCCGACGACCGCCGCGTCCGCCACGTTCGGGATGCGCCTTGATGACTTCCTCGACCCGCTCGGGCATGACGTTCTCGCCGCCCGTGACGATCAGGTCGTCCTCGCGCGGCCGTCGACCCACAGGTAGCCCTCGGAGTCGATCGGTCCGAGGTCGCCGGTGTGATAGCCAGCCGCTTCGACTCGCCGCGCCCGGGCGCGACGACAGGCCCGCGGACTGGATCTCGCCGTCCTGGATGCTCATCTGCGGCGCCGAGCGCAAGCCCGACCGGCGGAGCCCGCTTTGCGCTCGGCGTCGGCCGATCTCCAGAAGCGTCACCTGCGACGTCGTCTCGGTCATGCCGTAGACCTGGATCACGGTGGCGCCGCGGCCCGTCGCCTCCTCGATCGCGTCAACGGGGACAGGGCCTCCGCCCAAGACGATCGCCCGGGGGCCCGTGAGGTCGACGTCGGCCTCGAGCAGGCGGACGAGCTGCGTGGCGACCAGGGACACCAGGGTCACTCCATCTTCGGCGAAGGACTCAGCGACCTTCTCGACGTCGAAGCCATCGTGGATCACGGCGCCGATTCCGCATACAGCGGCGCGGGTGAGGATCGAAAAGCCCGCCACGTGATGAACGGGCAGGCAGCAGAGCCACCGGTCCTGAGGGCCATGCCAAGCCCGAAGGCGGTGCCGATCGCGCTGTAGAGAAGTTCTCTCGCGTGAGGTCGACCGGTCGCGGCGCGCCCGAGGTCCCGCACGTGTAGAGCCGCGCGAGCGTCCCCGGGGATCCGAACGCGATGCGCGGGCCGTCATCGCGTCAAGCGGTTGCGATGGGGACGGCGGCTGGCCCGGTACGTGCGGTTCAACGGCTGCGCCCAGGCTCCACGCCGCGTGGAGGATGGCGGCGAACTCCGGCGTTGGGCGTGCCTCAAGCGGCACGATTGACCCAACCGCTACGCCCTGCCCCTTGAGGCGGGCGGCGGCCTGCTCGGCCTCATGCTGCAGCTCGCCGAAGCTGACGTCCACCCCGCTCGTGCGCAACGCGAAGCGCTCGGGCATCGAGGCAGCCCGTTGGGCGAGCCATGTCTGTCGGTCTGTGCTCTCACCTCGCCATAATCCCCCACCGTGCCGATCCGACACCGAGACGCCCCGCCCGAGGACAGCCTCTATGCGCCGATCGAGTGGGCTTCTGCCCACGAGTACGGCGACCTCCTCTATGAGAAGGGCGACGGGATCGCGAAGATCTCGATCAACCGGCCAGAGGTGCGAAACGCATTCCGGCCGCAGACCCTCGCGGAGCTGCGCGACGCGTTCAACCGTGCGCGGGACGACACCGAGGTCGGCTCGATCATCTTCACCGGAGCCGGCGACGATGCGTTCTGCTCCGGTGGCGACCAGCGGATCCGCGGCGACGATGGCTATATCGGGGACGACGAGGTCGCGCAGAAGGGGGTCGGGCGCCTGGACGTGGGCGACCTCCACGTGCAGATCCGCCGGCTGCCGAAGCCCGTCGTGGCGATGGTCGCGGGCTACGCCGTCGGCGGCGGCCACATCCTGCACCTCGTCTGCGACCTGACGATCGCCGCCGAGAATGCGCAGTTCGGCCAGACCGGACCGCGGGTCGGCTCGTTCGACGGCGGCTTCGGCGCCTCGCTGCTCGCGAACAACATCGGCGTCAAGCGCGCCAAGGAGATCTGGTTCCTGTGCCGCCTCTACAACGCGTCGGAGGCGCTGCAGATGGGCCTCGTCAACACGGTCGTCCCGACCTCGGAGCTCGAACGCGAAACGGTCGCCTGGTGCCGCGAGATGAACGCGCTCTCCCCCCTCGCCCTGCGCCTGCTCAAGTCGAGCTTCAACGCGACCGAGGACGGCGTCACGGGCATCCAGCAGCTCTCGCACGACGCGACGCTCCTCTTCTACATGTCCGAGGAGGGCCAGGAGGGCCGCAACTCCTTCCAGGAGGGGCGTTCGCCGGACTTCTCGAAGTACCCGCGTAGGCCTTGAGTCCTTTCCGCATCTGGATGATGGCCGCCCGGCCGCGAACGCTGCCCGCGGCCGTCGCCCCCGTGCTGGTGGGCACCGCGTGCGCCTACTACTTCGTCGAGGACATCCGCGGCCTCGCGTTCGCGGCGGCGCTCGTCGGCTCGATCCTGATCCAGATCGGCACGAACCTCGCGAACGACTACTCGGACGCCAAGCGGGGCGCTGACACCGCCGACCGCCTGGGACCGGTGCGCGTCACGTCGGCGGGGCTCATCGCCCCGAGGCGAGTCCTCCGCGCCACCTGGATCGCGTTTGGGCTCGCGGCCCTGACCGGCATCTACCTGGCGACGGTGGCGGGCCCGGTGATCATCCTCGTAGGCGTGCTCTCGATCGCCGCCGGCGTCCTCTACACGGGCGGCCCCCGGCCCTACGGCTACGCGGGGATGGGCGAGCTCTTCGTCTTTCTCTTCTTCGGCCTGGTCGCCGTGAACGGCTCGTTCTACGTGCAGCTCGAAGAACTCGACTGCCTGCCGCTGCTCCTGAGCGTCTCGGTCGGCTTCCTCTCGACCGCGATCCTGGTCGTGAACAACGTCCGCGATCTCGAGACCGACAAGCGCGCCGACAAGCGGACGCTGGCTGTACGCCTCGGGCGCGAGCGCACACGGACCTCTATGCCGCCCTCGTCGATGTGCCTTCCTCTTGCTGCCGATCGCGATTGCTCTCGGCGACGGGCCCTGGCTGGCGCTCATCGCGATCGGCTCGCTGCCGCTGGCGTTCGAGCCGCTAAGGGCGGTCCGGACCCGCACGGACGGCCCGGCGCTGAATGGTGCCCTGGCTGGGACCGGTGCGCTGCTGGGGGCATTCAGCTTGCTGCTCTCGGTCGGCCTCGTCCTCGGTTAGGGGCGCGATGAAGATCGAGCGCGCCGAGACCGTCGCGTACTCCCTTCCCTTCGCCAAGCCCTATGTCACGGCTCGGGGAGAGATCCACGAGCGCGAGATGGTGCTCTTGCGCCTGAAGACCGACGCTGGCTTCGAAGGCCTCGGCGAGGCCGTGCCGCTGGCCCTCCGCGGCGACAAGCCCGTATCTGAGGTCGCTGACCAGGTAGAGGACGCCGCCAGGCGCCTCACCGGCGTGGACCTGGAGCAGGGGCTCGAGGACCCGCTCGCGTTCGCCGTGACGACAATGGTTGAGCTCCGCCTTGCGCGCCGCGTCTCCCCCGCGACCTCCGCCGCCCTCGAATGCGCGATCTTCGACGTTGTCGCGAAGGCCGCCGGGCTGCCGGTGTGGAAGCTGGCGGGAGCGACCGAAGCGCAAGCGATCGCCTGCAACGCCACGCTCACAGCCGGCCGGCCCAACGACGTCGCCCGCCAAGCCGCGGAATGGGTCGGCGAGGGTTACGGGACGGTCAAGCTCAAGCTGGGCGCCGGCGACGACGACGTCGCGACGGTCGAGGCGGTTCGCGAGGCGGTCGGGCCTGACGTCAAGATCCGCATCGACGCCAACGAGGCCTGGGACGCGCCGCTCGCCACGGACCTCCTGAAGTTGATCGAGCCGTTCGGGATCGAGCTGGCGGAGCAGCCCGTCAGCGGGCTGCGAGCGATGGCGCGCGTCGCGGCCGATACCGAGGTGCCCCTGGCTGCCGACGAATCCATCACCTCCGAGGCCGACGCCCACCGCGCGGTCCAGCGGCGATCGTGCCACTACGCCACCGCGAAGCTCTCCAAGGTGGGCGGCGTCGGCGCCGCTCGCCAGATCGCGAGGGTCATCCCCACCTACCTCTCGAGCGCGCTCGACGGACCGGTCGGAATCGCCGCAGCCGCCCATGCCGCCCAGATCCTGCGCGAGGACGGCAACGACCCCGGCCTGGCCCAAGGCCTGGCAACGCAGCGCCTCTTCGACGAGACGATCGCCTCGCGCGAGTGCGAGCTCCGCGACGGCAATCTCCACCTGCCGGAAGGCCCCGGCTTGGGCGTGGAGCTCGACGAGGACGCGCTCGCCCGCCGCGCGGATAGCTTTCGGCGCTGATGGACACCACGAACCGCAACACCGCGCTCGCCTCGGCGTTTGTCGAGGAGCTTGCGCTCTCCGGCGTGCGGCACGCCGTGATCTGTCCTGGGTCGCGCTCGACGCCCCTCGCACTCGCGCTGCTGCGCGAGCCCGGGATCGCGACCACCAGCGTCGTCGACGAGCGCTCGGCCGGCTTCTTCGCCGTGGGGGCGGCAGTCGCATCCGGCGCTCCCGTGGCGATCGCGTGCACCTCAGGGACCGCTGCGGCAAACCTCCACCCCGCTGTCGCCGAGGCAAATGAGGCCTCAGTGCCGCTGATCGTTCTGACCTCCGATCGCCCGCCGGAGCTCCGAGGCGTCGGCGCAGGCCAGACGATCGACCAGGTGAAGCTCTACGGCTCGGCCGTCCGCTGGTTTTCAGAAATGGGCACTCACGACGCGGACGACGCCGGCTTGCTGCACATGCGCTCGTCGGCTTGCCGCGCGTTCGCGGAGGCGGCCGGTGATCCGCGCCCGGGCCCGGTGCACCTGAACCTTTCGTGGCGCGACCCGCTTGGCCCCGAGCCGGGCGAGGGCGACGTGACCGCAACTTCTCCCCTGGCCTTGGAGGGCCGCGGCGACCTACCGCTGAGCTCCGTCTACTCGTCTGCCCCCGCGCTGGACGCGGCCGCGCTGGACGCAATCTCCGACGACCTGGCCGAGACCGAGCGCGGCCTGATCGTCGCCGGCCGCCAGACGGACCCGGCGCTGGCGCCCGCGATCGCCGCTCTCGCGGTCGCCTCGGGCTACCCCGTCCTGGCCGAACCCACATCGCAGCTTCGCCTTGGCCCGGAGCTGGGCGCGGAGGTGATCTGGGCCTATGACGCAATCGCCCGGGCCAGGCCGGAGGGCCTCGACCCCGATTTGATCATCCGCTTTGGCGACATGCCGACGTCCAAGGCGCTTCGCCGGTGGTTCGGGTCCCTGGACCAGGCGGCGCAGCTCGTCGTGGATCCTGCCGGCACCTGGAACGACCCAAGCCGCACCGCGGGCCTCACGCTTCGTGCGGACCCGATCCTGACCGCGATCGGCCTTGCCACCCGGCTTGACGAGGAGCAAGAGACGCCGTTCGCAGCAAGGTGGCGCCTGGCCAACGAGTCCGCGGCGGCCGCGATCCGCGCGGAGCTCAGCCGCTTTGGCGGCGAGCCCACCGAGCCTGGCGCCTACATGTCACTTGGCGCGGCGCTCCGGGACGGCGACGTGGTCTTCTGCGCTTCGTCGATGCCAATCCGCGACGCTGAGTCGTTCCTGCCCGCTTCTCCGCGCGACGTCCTGTTCTTCTCGAACCGTGGAGCGAACGGCATCGACGGAACGGTGTCGTCGGCGATCGGGGCGGCGGTCGCCGCGGGGAGCCCCGCGTGGGTCGTCATCGGAGACCTCGCGCTCCACCATGACTCGAACGGCCTCGCGCTCCTTCAGCAGGCTCCCGCCCCCGTGCGGATCGTCTGCCTGAACAACGACGGCGGCGGCATCTTCGAGTTCCTGCCGCAGGCTTCGCAGGTGACGCGCGAGGAGTTCGAGGCGGTGTTCGGCACCCCGCTCGGGCTGGACCTTTCGAAGCTCGCCGCGCTCCACGACATCGAGCACCGCCGCATCGAAGGCCTGGACGAGCTGGCCGGCGTCGGCGCAAGTGGCCACCTGCTGATCGAGGTCCCAATCGATCGCTCCAAGAACGTCGCGGTCCATGACGCGCTCTGGCGAAACGTCGCCTCCCGGCTAAGCGCCTTGGGCGATTAGCGGCTTCGCCCAGTCGGCCATCCGCTGAACGGCTGTGTCCGCCTCGGCCATCATCCCGGCGTGTGCCTGGAAGTCGTGCCACATCCCCTCGTACACCTGTAACTCGACGGTGGTGCCCGCCGCCTCGAGCCGCGACGCCAAGACGCTGCCCTCGGAAAGAAAGAGTTCATCGCCTCCGCACTGAATCAGCGCCGGCGGCAGGCCAGCGAGGTCGGCAAATAGCGGCGAGATCCGAGGGTCGGCCAAGGCGAGGCCCCCTGCATATGCCCTCGCATGCTTGGGAATGGCGTTCGCGCGCAAGATCGCGTCCTTGCCGTCGTTGGCGCGGATGGACTCGCCCGACGAGGTGAGATCGACCCAAGGCGACATCAGGAGTAGCCCTGCTGGGCCCTCCTCGCCCGCCTCGCGCATGGCGATCGCGGCGCAGAGCGACATCCCCGCCCCGGCAGAGTCTCCGGCCATGATCAGGCTGTTTGTGTTCGCTCGAACGGCGCGATAGGCGGCGAGAACGTCTTCGAGGCCCGCCGGATACGGGTGCTCGGGGGCGAGCCGGTAGCGCGGCAGGATCACGGTGGCACCGGTTGCGAGGGCAAGGTGGCCCGCGAACGAGGTGTAGATGCGCGGCGAGTTGATGCAGTAGCCACCGCCGTGCACGAAGAAGATCCGCTGCGAATCGCCGGCCCCGTCGGGAGCCACCTGCCAGCAGTCAATGCCGCCGGCCGTGCCTCGACTTATCTTCACGCCGCGAGGAGACCGGTCGAACAGGGAGAGGACCTCGATGAGGGCGCGTCCGGCGCGATGCGGAAGCGAAAACGAGCGCGAGACGAGGTGCCGGTCGACCATCCAGACTGCCCGCGTCGTCTTGCTCATGAGCGAATTGTGAGGGGTCAGACCCCATGCGTGGGGTCAGACCCCAGGCGTCGGCTCTGTCCCCCTAGCGGAGGTAGATCGGGTTTGAGTAGATCCATGGGCGCTCGCGCTTTCGCCAGTGGCGGTGGGCCTCGATGCGGTAGGCACCCGGCTCGGTGACCTCCTGCTCCAGAGTGCGGCCGTTGCCTTCGGCGATGAGGTCGCCGCCGCGCAGAAGGACGATCCGGGCGTCCTCAGGCAGCGATGCGCGGAGGGTCCAGGTTCCCGCAGGGTGCTCCTCGCCCATCATCGCTTGAGCGTCGCCGGACTCGCCCCAGAAGCGGAAGCCGCGGCCGGGCGCGATCGCGTCGACCACGATGTAGCAGCGGCCCTCGCGGAGAGCGTCGTAGACGAGTTCGAGGTCGCGCTGGCCGTGCTCGCCGCCAAGGGGCGCCTCGGTCAAGGAGACGTAGGTGGTGAGGATCGCGAAGTAGCGGGCGTTTCGCATCGGGCTCCAAAGGCGGCCGCGAACGCGGATGCCGTGCTGATGCGCGTCGAGGCCACCGATGGCGACAAAGCGGCGGCGTTCGCAAATCCGGTCCCAGGCAACGAGGTCCTCGGGCCGTGGCCCGTCGAGTTGCGCCTCGGGATCGCGCATGTAGCGGATCGCGTCTACCGGCCCGCGCCAGTCCTCCGAGGCGTCGGTGGTGAGGCTCCAAAGCTCGATCCCCGCGACCGTGTCCAAGTCCAGGTCGTTCCACCCGTGCGGCAGGCCGCGCTTGACGAAGCGCCCGTAACGCTCGAGGATCCGGGCGCCCTTCGACCACGGGTGCGCGACGAACCCGAATCCGCCCGCCTCGGCGACGGCGTCGGCGATCTCTGCCTCGGATAGGCCCTTGTGCTTGATCTTCTTGTCGATCCCGAACGCCAGGTAATGCCCCGCACGCGGTGTTACCTCGACGCCTACGCCCAGAAGGACCGACCCGTGCCAGCCCTCGTGCCCGTCGTCCTTGGCGCCCAAGGTGTCGTGATCGGTAAGGAGGACGACGTCGCAGCCGGCTTCGCGCGCGGCCTCCATCAGCTCCGGGATCGTCGCCGTCCCATCCGAGTAGTCCGAGTGGAGATGAACGACGCACGCCAGATCGTGGAGCCGCGCGGGCTCGCTGGGCACGGCAGGATCGGGCATCTGGCTAGCCGGGTGAGGAGGCCGGCTCGACCCGGTCTGACGTCGCGTAAGAGATGAAGTACGACATGCCGGACATGATTGTGACGGCAGTCGTCAACGCGACCAGAAGCTGGGGGCCAGAAGCCAGGGGTTCGGCCACGTACATGAGCGTCGCGATGGTCAGCACCTGAAGCCCGGTCTTCGCCTTGCCGAAGCCGTCGGCGCTGATCACAACGCCCCGGTTCTTCGCGACCCATCGCAGCCCGCTGACCGCAACCTCGCGGCTGAGGATCACGGCGACGATCACCACCGGGAGAAAGCTCAGCGCAGCCAGGCAGACGAACGCGGTGCCGACGAAGAGCTTGTCCGCGATCGGATCCATGAGCTTGCCGAAGTCGGTGATCGGCCCGCGCGTCCGCGCGATGTGACCGTCCAGAACGTCGGTGGCCATGCCGGCGAGGAAGACCGCCAGCGCGAAGTCCATGTTCTCTTTCGCGAGCGCGATGGCGAGAACCGGCACCAGGGCGATGCGTGAAATCGTGAGTGCGTTGGGGGCGTTCATCGGGACTGCCACCCCCTACCCATCTGCGAGGGTTCGTAAATGAGCGTTGACGAGAAGGGGGCATCGCGGAGCGGCCGGCTGGGCGACCTGCCCGGACGGCTGGCGGTCGCGATCCCCGGCGCCGCTGTGGTCGCGGCGCTCTTGTGGGTGGGCGACGCGGCGTGGGCGTCGCTGGTGGCGATCGTCGCCGCATTCGCGGCGTTCGAGGGCGTAAGGCTTCTGCGCGACGCGAAGGCGCTTGCGCTGGCAGCCGGCGCGCTGACCGCAGGCATCATCGCCACCGCGGCGGTCGATGGCCCGGAAGCGCTGGCACCGGCGCTGATGGCCGCGTTCGGCATTCTGGCGATCGGCTCATTCGCGGTCGTCCGCGCAGGAGACCGGACGCAGTCCGTTCTTGCCGGCACGCTCTGCCTGGTCTGGGTCGGCGCCGCGCTGGCACACGGCGTCCTCCTGCGCGAGCTCGAAGATGGCGGGTTACTGGTCCTGGCCGTGCTGGTGGGCACGTTCCTCGGAGACACCTTCGCCCACATCCTGGGCTCGCTGTTCGGGAAGACGGCGCTGGCGCCATCGGTCTCGCCGAACAAGAGCGTCGAGGGGTTCGTCGCCGGCATCGTGGGCGGCACCGCTGCCGTCGTCGTGCTTGCGGCGATCGTCGACGAGCCGTGGTTCGAGCTGTGGGAGGCGGCGCTGTTCGGGCTCGCCATCACGGTCGCAGCGGTTTGCGGCGACCTGTTCGAGTCCGCGCTGAAGCGCGAGGCGGGCGTCAAGGATTCGGGGACGCTTCTAGGCGCACACGGCGGTGTGCTCGACCGGGTCGATGCGCTGTTGTTCACGGTGCCGCTCGGCTACTACCTGGCAACGGCCCTGGTATGAGCTCGCGGCTCCGGACTCCCGGGGCCGACAGGCGCGTCGTCATCCGCTCGGCTCCCCATACGGCCACGAGGCCGATGAAGAGCCCGGCGAAGTCATCGATGATGTAGTGCCAGCCGAAGTAGACGGTCGCGATAACCGTGAAGCCCAGCATCGACCACAAGCCGTAGCGGATGGCTCGATGCACGCCGGAGCGGTGTGCGACCAGAGCCGCGGCGACGAGCACGCCCGTATGGAGCGACGCGAACGCCGCGATCGACTGGACCGCGTTTGTCGAACCCGGGTCGGCGAGCACTTCACGGCGATGCTCGAGGAGGGTCGCCTGAAGCTGCGACACGCCCGTATCGGGCAGGCTGGCAAAGACCTGTGGGTCAGCGAAGGCCGGGCCGAGCGCGGGCAGGATGTAGTAGGAAAGCGCTCCCAGGATCCAGCAGATCGAGAGCGCGCTGACGTACGTGATCCCCACACGCAGGCGGTTCGACCAGATCAGCGCGATCGCGAGCGAGATCGGCACGAAGGTGAGAAACGCCAGGTACACCGCCGAAAGGAACTCGGCCGAGAAGCCTGTGCCAAGGAAGTTGTGAAGGAACTCGGCGGGGTCGTTCCCGAAGAAGAGCCAGCGCTCCGACGAAAGGAGCTCACCGTCGAAGTTCGCGTCCGTCACGAAGGGCAGGAAGCTCTTGAGGTTGCGGTATGAGATGTAGGTGACGTAGAACGAGAGCAGCGCGACGATCACGATCAGGCCGCGACGCCCCCACCAACGCTCTTCGAAGACGCCGACGAACGATGCGGGAAGCGAGGTGCCGGTCTCGCGCGAGTGGCGCCAGGAGCGGGGCACCAGGTCGAGGATCAGGAAGATCCCGGCGATGACCCCGATCAGCGCCAGCGGCGAGCCGACGTAGCGGGCGTCGGGGTCGCGCAGCGGCAGGCTCTCGACCGAGGCGACGATGAGCATCAGGGATGCCGAGAACGCCGCGATGATCACAGGCGCGAGCCACGCACGGCCGACGTCGTCGTCGGACGAATACGCAGGACCATCGGCCGAAGGCTGCTTTAGGTTGCCTTTAGGCATCCCGACAGTGTAGGGACTCGTTAACGACTGGGATACACCTCTCGTCGCTCTGGCAGCTACCCGGCGACGAGGGGCAAAAGCGCGCCGAGCTTGAGCTCGGTCTCGGCCAGCTCCGCCTCGGGGTCCGAGTCCGCCACGATGCCGGCGCCGGCGAAGAGGTGGGCCGTGCGGTCGCGAAGGAGCGCCGACCGAAGCGCGACACAGAACTCCCCGTCCTCGACCGAATCCATCCAGCCGACGGGCCCCGCGTACCAGCCGCGGTCAAGCTCCTCGAGCTCCGGAATCGCCTGGACGGCCAGCGGCCCCGGCTCGCCGCCGACGGCGGGCGTCGGATGGAGCATCCCCGCCAGTTCCACGGCCGAGCGCGGGTCGGCCAACTGGGCGTGGATGGGCGTCGCAAGGTGCTGGATGTTCGCGACCTTGACGAGCACCGGCTCGCGCGCCGCCTCGACCCACACCGAGTACGGCGGAGCGCCCGCTCGATCCGCCTGGCGACGATCTCGTGCTCCTCGCGGTTCTTGGCCGACTGGCGAAGCTGCTCGCCCAGGTGGTCGTCCACAGCCGGGTCGGCGCTGCGGCGGGTCGAGCCCGCGAGCGCGACGGCCTGCGCCCCCGCCCCGCGCCGCCTGACCAAAAGCTCGGGGCTGGCGCCGATAAACGCGCCTCGGGCGTGCCGACGCAAAAGCAGTAGCAAGACGGGAAAAGCTCGCGAAGGGCGCCGAAGAGCGCGGCGGGATCGTGCGCCCGTGGCGCCTCTGCGCGCACCTCGCGCGCCAGCACGACCTTCTTCAGCTCACCGGCGCGAATGCGCTCGACGGCCCGGGCGACAGCGCGCTCGTACGCCGACGGCTCGGCCGCGCTGGCGACGCGCACCTGGCCGATCGCGGCCGGATCGAGCATTGGAAGCGGCTTGTCGGCGAGGGCGCCGAGCCGTGCGCGAAGCGAAACCAGCGCGCTCTCTGGGTCGTCGCCCGGGGCGAGCAGGGTTGCCGCTGTGAGGAAGGTCTTGTCTCCGTCACGAGCGACGGAGAGCTCGGGCAGGACGAGCAGCGCCGGTGGGAGTGACGACCAATGGGCTGAAGAGCCGCCGTCCTCCGCGAAGGCCAGGCCGCCGAGCCACACCGGTCCTGCGCCTGCAGGCAGGCCCGCCGGCTCGTCCGACAGGCGGTCGCGCAGGACGCCCGCGCAGCCTTCGGAAAGGTCGGTGAAGCGCCCGGCGCCCCGCGAGACCGTCTCGGCGGCCGAGCCGAGCCCGGCAAGCGCGAATCCTCGGTCCGGCTCTTCCCAAGCGAACCAGCGGTCAGAAGCAAGGCGGGCGGCGACAACGGAGCCGACCGGATCGGCGAGCTCAACCTCAACGGTTGCGCTGACAAGCCGCCGCGACTTCCCGTCCCAGCGCTCAGTGAGCCCTTCGAGCTTCTCCCCTAGTCCGCCGAGTGTGATCTGACGGGACATATTGGGCCGCGAGATAACTCTCGGCGATCCGCTAAGCGTCCGGCCGCGACTTGGTGATCGCGACCTCGCCGGTGCCGGCCATCTCGATCAGGCCGTGGGGGCGCACCATGCGCTCGAACGAATCGATCTTGTCCTGGGAGCCGGTGACCTCGATAGTGAGGGGCTACGGCGAGAGACGTCGACGATTTTCGCGTTGAAGTTCTGGGCGAACTGCATGATCTCGCCGCGGTTCTCGACCGCTGCGTTCACGCGGAAGAGCGCCATCTCGCGAGCCACGGTCCCGTCGGGCTCCATGTCGCGGATCTTGATGACGTTGACGAGCTTGTGGAGCTGCTTGGTGACCTGGTCGATCGGGTGGACCGCGCCGTCGAGCGTGAGCGTCACGCGCGAGACATCCGGGTCCTCGGTAGGTCCAACCGCCAGTGTGTCGATATTGAAGCCGCGGCGGCTGAAAAGGCCTGCGATGCGCGCCAGGACGCCCGGCTTGTTCTCGACCATGAGGCTCAGGATGTGCTTGCGCCCGGTGAGCGCGCTCGATGCCTCGAGGTCCTCGAGCTTGACCAGCTCGGGTGTTCCCGGTTCGCCCATCAGCCCACCATGTCCCAGCGCGGCAGCGCCGGCCGGAATCATCAGGTAGCAGTTCTCTTCCTTGGAGACATGAACGTCCAAGAGGACCGGACCCTCGGTCTCAAGCGCGGTGCGCATCTCGTACCGCAGGTCGCCCTTGTCGTCGCAGCGCATGCCGGTCCACCCGAAGGCGTCGGCGAGCTTCGACAGTCGGGGCTCAGGCCGGTCTCGACCGAGGAGTAGCGCTTGTCCTAGAACAGGTCCTGCCACTGCTTGATCATGCCCTGGAAGTCGTTGTTCAGGATCACGACCTTCACGGGGATGTTGTACTCGGCGATCGTCGCCAGCTCGTAGCAGGTCATGAGGTAGCGAGCCGTCGCCGTCGATGTCGATGACGGTCTTGCCGGGCGCCGAGCTGGGCGCCCATCGCGCGCGGGCAGGCCGAAGCCCATCGTGCCCAGGCCGCCGGAGATCATCTCGGCGCGGATGCGCCAGCGGTAGAACTGCGCCGCCCACATCTGGTGCTGGCCGACGCCGGTCGTGATGATCGCTTCGCTCTTGGTCTGGCGGTTAATCTCTTCGATCACGTACTGCGGCTTGATCTCCGAATCGGAGGAGTCCT
>CAWAZL010000010.1:0-269840 GCA_963786495.1 uncultured bacterium
CCGGCGACGGGCACACCCCGGGCTCGTTCACCCACCTGAACTTCCCGGTGGACGACATCGACGCCGCGGTGGACCGTTTGGTCGCGGCCGGCGTGACGTTCGAGGATCTGGAGTACACCGACGACAAGGGCGTGATGCGCGGGCGCTCACAGGACATGGGCCCGGACATCGCCTGGTTCAAGGACCCGGCGGGCAACACGCTGGCGGTGCTGCAGGAGTAGGCTGGGCGTCAGGTGTGCCGGGAAGACTGGTCGGCGACACACGTCGTCGACCCCTTTTGCCCATGCGCGCACCCGACCACCGCCCCCACAGCTAGGTCCCATGGGACTGGCCGTGGCCATATTCGCCGTCGCGCTGGTGGCGATCGCCAGCGAGCGCATCGACCGCACCAAGGTCGCCCTGCTGGGCGCCGGGCTGGTGGTGGTCACCCAGACGCTCGAGCAGGAGCAGGCCATCGAGGCGATCGACTTCAACACGATCGGCCTGCTGGCGGGGATGATGCTGATGGTCAAGCTGACCGAGACCACCGGCGTCTACACCTATCTGGCGATCAAGGCGGGCCAGCTCTCCAGGGGCCGCCCGCTGGCCGTGGTGCTGGCGCTGGCGGGGACGACCGCGCTGCTCTCGGCCTTCCTGGACAACCTGACCACCGTCCTGCTGATGGTGCCGATCACCTTCCTGCTGGCCGACGCGCTGGACATCGACCCGATCCCGCTGGTGATCATCGAGGTGATCAGCTCGAACATCGGCGGCACGGCCACGCTGATCGGCGACCCGCCGAACATCATCATCGCCGGGGCCACCGGCCTGTCGTTCTCGGCCTTCATCATGAACCTGGCGCCGATCGTGATCGTGGCTCTGCTCGTGGTGGTCACCCGTGCTCTACCTGGCCTACCGGCCGCGGCTCCAGGTCGACGACGAGGCGCGCGAGCGGGTGATGGAGCTCGACGCCGAAGGGGGCGATCGAGGACGCCGACGAGCTGCGCCGGACGGTGCCGATCCTGGTGGGAACGATCCTCGTCTTCTTCGTGCACAAGGCGATCGGCCTGGAGCCCGCCACGGTGGCTCTGGCGGGCGCGACGGTGATGCTGCTGGTCACCAACCAGAAGATCGAGGATGCCCTGGCGGGCATCGAGTGGCCGACGCTGTTCTTCTTCCTCGGCCTGTTCGTGATGGTCGGGGCGCTGGAGGAGACCGGCGCCATCGGCGAGGTCGCGCAGGGCATCGGCGACCTGACCGGCGGCGACCGCACGGCCGAGCTGCTGGGCATCACGTGGATCTCGGCGCTGGGGTCGGGGGTGGTGGACAACATCCCCTTCACGGCCACGATGATCCCGGTGGTCGAGGAGTTGCACGCCGACAACGGCGGCGACGATGCCTACTGGTGGGCGCTCTCGCTCGGGGCGTGCTTCGGCGGCAACTTCACCCTGATCGCCGCCGCCGCGAACGTGGCGGCGGCGGGCATGGCCAGCCGTGCGGGCCAGCCGATCTCGT
This sequence comes from uncultured bacterium, assembly GCA_963786495.1. Lineage (GTDB taxonomy): Bacteria > Actinomycetota > Thermoleophilia > Solirubrobacterales > 70-9 > JALZKA01. The sequence continues at coordinate 1,495 of CAWAZL010000010.1, forward strand.
TCCTCGCGTTCCTCAAGGCGGGGGTGCCGGCCACGCTGATCTCGATGGTCCTCGCCACCGCCTACATCGCCGTACGCTATCTATGACGAGGACGCCGATGAGCCCCCAGCGCGTCACCCGGTCGATCACGCGGGAGGCCCCCGGTCGTAAGGGTCGACGACACCGTGGAGACCGCGGTGCGGGCGATCCTGGACAACAACCTGCCGGCCGTGCCGGTGGTGGAGACCGACGGCACGCTGGCCGGCGTGTTCGGCGAGCGCGAGTTCCTGGAGGCGTTGTTCCCGCGCTACTTCTCGCAGCTGAAGTCGGCCAAGTTCGTGTCCAAGGCACTGGACGAGGCGCTGGAGAAGCGCGCCGGCTGTGTGCGCGAGCGGGTGGGCGACCACATGTTCACCGAGCACGTGGACGTGGGCTCCGATGCCTCCGACGGCCAGATAGCCGAGACCTTCTTCCACCACCGCGTGCTGCTGCTGCCCGTGGTCGAGCAGGGAAAGGTGGTGGGTGTGGTCACGCGCCGCGACTTCTTCCGGGCGCTGGCCGAGCGGGTGCTCGACTCCGCGTGAGCGCCACCAGCCACGCTCCGGCACAGGGAGAGATCACCCGCTGGGAGGAGACCGACAGCCGGTCGGTGCGCCAGTTCCTCCAGACCGAGAGCGGCAGCGCGGGCCTGCTGCTGGGCGCCACGATCGTGGCGCTGGTGTGGGCCAACTCGCCGCTGTCGGGACTGTACGAGGACCTCTGGGGCATGCACCTGGTGGTCGACCTGGGCGGGCTGAAGATCGACGAGGATCTGCGGCACTGGGTCAACGACGGGCTGATGGCGTTCTTCTTCTACCTGGTCGGTCTGGAGATCCGGCGCGAGCTGGCGCTGGGCGAACTGCGCGACCGCCGCGCCGCGGCGATCCCGGTGCTGGCGGCGCTGGCGGGGATGGCCGTCCCGGCGCTGGTGTACGCGGCCCTGAACATGGGCGGGCCCGGCGCCGGCGGCTGGGGGATCGTGATGGCCACGGACATCGCGTTCGTGCTGGGCGTCGTGGCGCTGCTGGGGGACCGCTGCCCGCCCGGCATGCGGCTCTTCCTACTGACCCTGGCCATCGTCGACGACATCGGCGCGGTCACGGTGATCGCGGTCTTCTATTCCTCCGGCATCGAGCTCGCGCCGCTTGCCGGCGCGGCGGTGCTGCTGGGCCTGATCGTGGTCGCGCTGCGGCTGACAACCTGGCGCGGCCCCGCGTACATGGTGGCCGGCCTGGTGCTGTGGGCCCTGGTCCTGGCCGCGGGAATCCATCCCACCATCGCCGGTGTGGCGCTGGGGCTGGTTACGGCCGTGCACCCTCCCCGAGGCGCCGCCATCGCCCGGGCCGCCTCGCTGGCCCGCGTGTTCCGGCGTGACCTGTCCCCCGCCGGGGGAAGGGCCACCGCGCTCGAGGTGTCCAGGGCCGTGTCACCGAATGAGCGCTTCCAGGGCGCCATCCACCCGTGGAGCAGCTACGCGATCGTGCCGCTGTTCGCCCTCGCCAACGCGGGCGTGGCGCTGGGCGGCAACTCGCTGTCACGGGCGTTGACGTCGGCGATCACGCTGGGCGTGATCGCCGGCCTGGTGATCGGCAAGACCCTCGGGATCTCGCTGGTCTCGCTGGGGGCCCTGAGGGCCGGAGCCGGGATTCTTCCGGCCGGGGTCGGACGCCGCCATGTGGTGGCGGGCTCGTCGCTGGCCGGAATCGGCTTCACCGTCTCCCTGTTCGTGGCCGAGCTGGCCTTCACGGACGAGGCCCTGCGGGAGGAGGCCAAGATCGGCGTCCTGGTGGCCTCGGCGCTGGCGGCAGCAATCGGATGGGCCCTGTTCCGCCTGTCGGGCACGCGCGACCGCGACGAGCCGGCGGGCGATCGCGTGCACCACCTGACGCCACCGGCCGACCCGCGCAACGACCACCACCGCGGGCAGCCCGAGTCGCCCGTCACCCTGGTCGAGTTCGGCGACTACTCGTGTCCGCACACGCGCGCCGCCGAGCCCGCCCTGGCCGAGCTGCGTGAGGAGTGCGGCGATCGCCTGGACGTGGTCTTCCGCCATCTGCCGATCGAGGACGCCCATCCAGATGCCCCGGTGGCCGCCGAGGCCGCGGAGGCTGCAGGCGCCCAGGGACGGTTCTGGGAGATGCACGACCGGTTGATGGCCGACGTGGACACCCTCCCGGTGGCGGAGCTGATCGCACACGCCGAGGCACTGGACCTGGATGTCGACCGCTTCTCCGCCGAGCTGCGATACCGCGTCCACGCCCCGGCCGTGTCCGCGGATCTGGAGAGCGCGCGTGACAGTGGCGCGCCCGGCACGCCCGCGTTCTACCTCGATGGCGAGCTGCTGGGCTCCGACGACTGGTCCGCCCGCACGCGGGACCGGATCCGCAGCCACGGGTAAGAACGAAGTCCTGGGCGAAAGCCTGCAAAACGCAGGAATTTCGGCACAAGCGCCGACCGCGTACTAGCGTCAGCCGCCACCCCTTTCCGCTCTCCGATCCGAGGTTCGATGTTCCGTCGTTTGTTTGCCGTCGTCGTGCTGCTCTGCCTGCTCTGTGCCGGTGGCGCTGTCGGCACCCTGGCCTGGGCGGACAAGCAGTCGGGGAACCGCATCGCGCAGGGCGTCTCGATCCAGGGCGTGGACGTCGGCGGGCTGACCGGTGCCCAGGCGCGCTCGCGCCTGCAGCGCCGGATCGCCGACCCCGCCATGGCTCCGGTGGTGGTGACCCTGGACGGCCACCCGCACTCGCTGGAGGCGCGCAAGGGCGGAGTCTCGGTCGACGTGGCCGGGACGGTGCCGCAGGCGCTGTCCGAGGGGCGGGGCGACAACTTCATCCAGCGCGGCTGGCGTGAGCTGAACGGCGGGCGCGTGCGCACCGACATCCCGATGCCGGTGCGCGTGGACCGCGCCGCGGTGCGCCGGTTCGTGGACGGCCTGGCCAAGGCCGCCGGCCGGCCCGCCACCAACGCGGGCTTCAGCGTCAGCGTCGAGAGCGTGGGCCTGACCGAGGCCAAGCCGGGCCGCCGGCTGGCCGGCCGCGAGCAGCTCACACGCAAGATCGAGACCGCGCTGCGCGCTCCCGGCAGTTACCGCGACTTCAGCGCCCGGACCGAGCCGGTGCGGCCCAAGGTCACCGCCGCCGATCTGCGCCGCCAGCACCCCACCGTGGTCACCGTGTCGCGCGCCGGGCGCACCATCCGCGTGTTCGACGGCGGCAAGGTGGTCAAGACCTACAAGGCCGCGGTCGGCGAGCCCAACCACCCGACGCCCACCGGCCAGTTCAGCGTCCAGGCCATGCAGAAGAACCCGCCCTGGAACGTGCCCAACTCCGAGTGGGCCGGCGACCTGGCCGGCAAGACCATCCCCGGCGGCGATCCGGACAACCCCCTGGTGGCGCGCTGGATCGGCTTCAACGGCTCCGTCGGCTTCCACGGCACCAAGGAGGCCGGCTCGCTGGGCCAGGCCGCCTCCCACGGCTGCGTGCGCATGGACCCCGCCGACGTGAAGGACCTGTTCACCCGCGTGAACGTGGGCACCACGGTCTTCGTCGGGGGCTAGGCCCCCAGCGACCGCCCCAGCCCGCGCACCGTGTCGCCCAGCAGCCCGCCCGCGGGCAGCCGCGGGACGCCCAGCGGGCCAAGCAGGGTGGACGCGGGGGAGCCGGAGCCGCGCCCGCCGTCCGTGCGCAGCGCGAACGAGCGGGTAGCCAGAGGTCCGCGGGTGTACGCGGGCTGGCGGCCATAGATCTGCCGGGCCGAGGTGCGCACCCATTCGCGCACGAACGGGTCGACGGGGCGCTCGAAGGTGCGCACGATGGCGTCCTCGTACACGTGCAGCAGCGCGTACCCGGCCGGGTACTCCTTGGCTGCGCCGTTCTCCAGGAACCACGTGCGCGGAGCCAGAGGGTCACGCGCCAGGTAGTTGCGGTGCGTGTGGCCGTGCATCACCAGCGGCACCCGGTGGCGGCCGATGACCCGCACCGCGTCCAGGCCGCCGCGCAGAGGGTTCACACCGAACACCACCGGCGGTGGATGGGTGGCGTTGGCCGGCGCCGCCGTGTGGTGGTGCCAGAAGGCCAGTGGCACCCGGCCCTCGCGGCGGAAGGCGGCGAGGGTCGAGTCCAGGAACGCGAGCTGGCCGCCGAGGTCCAGCCGGCCGTCGCCGCTGTCCGGGTCGCACGAGTCCAGGCCAACCACCCCGACGCGCCGTCCCACCCGGGCGGCGGAGGTCAGGGCGTGCTGCCCCGCGGCGTGGCCGGGGAAGGCCTGCACGCGCATGCAGTCGCCGTCGGCGGCGCAGGCCGCGCCGGCCTCAGGGAAGCGGCGGTCGTGGTTGCCGCGGGTGACCACCAGGGGCACCTTCGCGCCGCGCAGCAGGGCCAGCGCACGGCGTACCTCGTCCGGCCGGCCGCGGTCGGTCAGGTCGCCGTTGGCCACCAGCAGGTCCGGCTTCAGCGCCGCGATCTCGCGCAGGGCCGCCTGTGTCATCCGGTACGCGTAGTCGTCGCCGGTGAAGCACGGCGGGTAGGACTCGCCGTTGATCGTCTGGATGGTTCCCGAGCAGCGCTCGCCCACGTGCATGTCGTTCAGGACGGCGATCGTGGCCAGCCGCCTGCCCTCCTGGCGCGGCAGCGTCCGGAAGAAGCCTGGGTTGGCGTTGCTGGGCCGTAGGCGCCGCCGGCCGGACCACAGCTCGTAGCGGTAGCGGGTGTCCGGGCGCAGGTCGTCGATGCGGGCGGCGTGGATGGTCTGGCCCCGGGCCAGCCGCAGCCGCCGCGTCTTGCCCCGGCCGTCGGCGCGGGCGATGCGGACGATGGTGTCGGCCGCGGCCTCGGACGGCCACCAGGCCTGGAAGTCGCGCTGGCCGACGCTGAGCAGCTCGGCGCGGAAACCGCCGCCCGCGAGCCCGTCCAGCTCCAGCGGGTCGGCCGCGCGTGCGGGCACCGCGAGGGCGAACGCACCCGCCGCCCCCGCGCCGAGCGTCTCCCGCCGTGTCAGGCCCCTGCCGTCCACGTGGCCATCGTACGGGCGGCCCGCGGGCGCGTGTTGCGGTTCCGTAGCCTGGGGCCATGAGCACCATCGCCACTCCCGGAGCCGACGCCTACACGCTGCCGCAGGAGTTCAAGGACTTCCAGCAGACCATCCGCGACCTGGTGGCCGGCGAGATCGCGCCGCGGGCCGCCGAGATCGACCGCACCGGCGAGTACCCGTGGGACGTGCGCAAGGCGCTGGCCGAGCACGACATCCTGGGCCTGCCCTTCCCCGAGGATCTGGGCGGAACCGGCACCGGCACGCTGATGCTGAACGTGGCGGTCGAGGAGATCGCCAAGGCGTGCGCGTCGAGCGCGCTGATCCTGATGGTGCAGGAGCTGGGCACGCTCCCGATCCAGCTGCACGGCACCGACGAGCAGAAGCAGCGGTGGCTGCCGGACTGCGCGTCGGGCGAGAAGTCGCCGGCGTTCTGCCTGTCCGAGCCCGAGGCCGGGTCGGACCCCGGCGCCATGCGCACCTCCGCCGTCAGGGACGGCGACGACTGGATCATCAACGGCACCAAGAACTGGATCACCAACGCGACGGTGGCCGACTTCTACGTGGTGTTCGCCGTGACCGACCGCGAGAGCAAGCGCATCTCCGCCTTCGTGGTCGAGAAGGACGCGCCCGGGTTCTCGGTGCCCAAGCTCGAGCACAAGATCGGCATCAAGGGCTCGCCGACCGGCCAGCCGGTGTTCGAGGACGTTCGCGTGCCCGCCGACGCGCTGATCGGCGAGGAGGGGCGCGGAATGAAGGTCGCGCTGTCCACGCTGGAGCGCACCCGCCTGGGCGCCGGCGCGCAGGCCGTGGGCATCGCCCAGGGCGCCACCGACTACGCCAACCAGTACGCCAAGGAGCGCATCTCCTTCGGCAAGCCGATCAACCAGCACCAGGCCATCGCCTTCAAGCTGGCCGACATGGAGACCAAGACCGCCGCGGCGCGCGAGCTGCTCTACACCGCGTGCGCGAAGGCCGACCGCAACGACAAGGACCTGGGCAAGTACTCGTCCATGGCCAAGCTGTTCGCCTCGGACACCGCGATGGACGTGACCGTGGAGGCCGTGCAGGTGCTGGGCGGCTTCGGCTACGTGAACGAGTACCCCGTGGAGCGGATGATGCGCGACGCCAAGATCACCCAGATCTACGAGGGCACCAACGAGATCCAGCGCATGGTGATCTCGCGCTCGATGGCGTGAAGCCGCCGCGGGTCACCTCGTCCGAGGTGGTCTACGAGAACCGCTGGATGCGCGTGCGCGAGGACCGGCTGGAGCGCGCCGACGGCTCGCCCGGCCTGTACTCGGTGGTGGAGAAGGGGCCGGCGGCGGTGATCCTGCCGCTGCACGACGACGACACGGTCACGCTGGTGGAGCAGTACCGCCACCCCGTTGGGGAGCGGTTCTGGGAGCTGCCCCAGGGCGCGCTGGACGGCGAGGACGTGACCGACGCCGAGCAGATCGCCCGCACCGAGCTTGCCGAGGAGACCGGCCTCCGTGCCGCCGAGCTGCGGCACCTGTCGCGGCTGCTACTTCGCCTACGGCATCTCCAACCAGTAGTTCGACGCGTGGCTGGCCACCGGCCTGACCGAGGGCGCGCAGGCGCTGGAGGCCGAGGAGGAGGGGCTGCGGGTCGGGCGTTTCCCGCTGGCCGAGGTGGAGGCGATGGCGAGCGCCGGAACCATCACCGACGCGGCGACGGTCGCGGTGCTGGGACTGGCGCGACGCCACCGCTAGGTCTAGGTTGCACAGCCGTGTCCGACTTCTGGAACGACCAGCTAGTGGCCAACGATCGCCAGTGGCTGTTCCTCGTCCTGCTGGGCATCGTCGTGTCCTTCGGGCTGATCCGCATGTCCACCCGGCTGATGCGCAGCCCCCGCACCCCGTGGTGGCCGGGCAGCATCGTCAGCGAAGGCGGTGTGCATGTCCACCACCTGGTGTTCGGGATCGTCCTGATGATGGTCGCCGGCACGCTCAGCTTCGCGGGCTTCGCCGTGTCGCCGATCTACGAGCTGTGCGCGTTCGCCTTCGGCGTGGGCATCGGGCTGACGATCGACGAGTTCGCGCTGTGGCTGTACCTGGAGGACGTGTACTGGGCGGACCGCGGGCGCCAGTCGGTTGACGCACTGGTAATAGCGGTGGCCTCGATGGGGCTGATCCTGCTGGGCGTGCGGCCGTTCGACGTCGACGACGCCACGACGTTCGACCTCGTGGCCAGCATCGTCGCCTCCCTGGTGATCTCTGGTGCGTGGTGGTGTGCGTGCTCAAGTCGCGGCTCCTGCACGCGACCCTCGGCTTCTTCATGTTCCGCTTGCCAACTACGGTGCGATCCGGATCGGCAAGCCCGACTCGGCGTTCGCGCGCCGGCTACGGCGACCCAGAATCGCCGAAGCACCGCAAGGCGGCCCGCGGTTCCACGCCGGGCGGCGGACCGAGCGGCTCAAGGAGTGCTTCCGCGATGCCGTCGGCGGCTCCACCGAGGAGCAGTACCAGCTCAAGCTGGCGGGGCGCGGATGAGGGCGGCTTCAGCGCCGCGGCGGTGCTGCTCCTGGCCGTGCCCGGGACGGCCTAGGCGAGCGCTCGCGACGACAGCCGCGTGCAGCGCGGCCTTCACGCCCTGGTCAAGGCCAAGGGCGGACCGCCCGGGGCCATCGCCACGATGTACCGCGATGGCAAGACGACGGTGATGCGGGCCGGATACGCGGATCGCGGCGCCCGCCGCCGCGCCCGTTCCACCGACCACATGCGCATCGCCAGCATCGCCAAGGCCTTCAGCGGCGCGGTGGCGCTGCGGCTGGTGCGCGACGGCCGGCTGGGGCTGGACGACACCATCGCCCAGCACCGCCCGGAGCTGCCCCCCGCCTGGGGCGCCGTGACCGTTCGCCAGCTGCTGGGCCACACCAGCGGGGTGCCCGACTACACCAAGTCCGACGGCTTCGTGAAGCAGTTCCAGACCGCCCCCAAGGCCTACGTCAGCCCGGCCAAGATCATCTCCTGGGTGGCCCGCGGCCGGCTGGCGTTCCGTCCCGGCTCGCGGTACGAGTACTCGAACACCGACAACATCGTGATCGGGCTGATCGCCGAGCGAATCACCGGCCAGGCCTACGGGGCGCTGCTGCGCGAGTACGTGTTCGACCCGCTCGGCCTGCGCGAGACGAGCTTCCCCAGCTCCACGCCGTTGCCGCGTCCCTTCATCCACGGCTACATCGTGGAGCCGGGACGCAGGCCGCAGGACGTGAGCACGGTGCTCAGCCCGTCAGGCGCATGGGCGTCGGGCGCCATCGTGTCCACGCCGCGTAAGCTGGCCACCTTCATGCGTGGGTATGTGTCGGGCCGCCTGTTCGGGACCGCCGCCAGGCGTGAGCAGCGGCGCTTCTTCGCCGGCGGCCGCTCCAGCCCGCCCGGGCCCGGCGCCAACTCGGCCGGCCTGGCGCTGTTCCGCTACCGCTCGCGCTGCGGCACGGTCTACGGCCACACCGGCAACTTCCCCGGCTACGTGCAGTGGGCCGCCGCCAGTTCAGATGGCCAGCGGGTGGTCACGACGTCGCTGAACATCCCCGCGCCCGAGGGCGCGTTGCTCAGGCGGCTGCGCGGAGTGCAGGAAGACGCTGTCTGCGCTCTGCTGCGGCGCTGAAGTCCAGCACCACGGCGGGCGGCTGTTCGGCGCCTTCGATCGCAAGCACCTGCATCAGGCAGCCGCATCCGTCGCACAGCACGGTCTCGGCGTCCTCCAGGGGGCCGACGAAGGCGTCGGCGTGGTCGCAGCGTTCGTCGGAGCAGGTCAGAAGTGAGGTGAATCATCAGGCGAGCCATGGTGGGGTGTTCGCCGGACGGTTGCAAGAACCCTTGCAACCGGGGTATTTCTCAGCCGTCGTCCTGCTTGAAGGCCGCGCGGATCTCGTCGCTCGACAGCCCGCTGGCCAGGCACGCAAGAGCTTCATCCGGGCGGCCTGGGGGGACAGGAAGCCGGCGGGGATGATCCCCGTCTTGCGCAGGTCGCGCTCGGAGCCCGCGTAGCCGTAGGTCGAGTTGAGCACCACGCCGCGCTCGGGCCGGCAGTAGGCCACCACCGGGATCCGCTCCGCGGCCTCGGCCCACACCTCCAGCAGCGGCGGCCCCAGGTGCCCGGCGCCGAGCGTGCCGATGATCACGCCGTCGGGCTCGGTGGCCAGCGCGGCGTGGGCCAGCGAGCCGTCGTCCCCGGCCATCGTCGGGACCACCAGCACGCGCTTGTCCAGGTTCGGCGGATCCAGCGGCTGGTTGCGTGGGATGCGCGACCAGATGATCGGGTGGCCCTCGGTCACCCGGCCGAGCGGGCCGGTCTGGGGCGAGGAGAAGGCCACCAGCGAGGTCGTGTCGGTCTTGCGCACGCAGCGCGCGTGGTGGATCTCGCCGCCGAACACCACCAGCACGCCCATGCCGGCCGCGGCCTGGCTGGCCGCCACGCTGACGGCGTCGCCGAGGTTGGCGGGGCCGTCGGCGCCGGGAGCGGAGGCGGGCCTGATGGCGCCGGTGACCACGATCGGCGCCCAGGAGTCGTGCACCACGTCGGCCAGCATGGCCGTCTCCTCCAGCGTGTCGGTGCCGTGCGTGATCACCACGCCGATGCCACGCCGGGCGGCGTCGCGCGCCTCGCGGCAGATGTGCAGCTGGTCCTCCAGCGTCAGGTGGGCGCTGGGCACATTGATCACCGTCTCGGCGTCGATGCCGTGGCGGTTCTCCAGCCCGGGCATCGCGGCCAGCAGAGCGGGCCCGTCCAGCTCCGGCGTCACGCCCCCGTTGGCGTCGCCCGACATGGCGATCGTGCCGCCGGCCGCCAGCACGCGCACGCGCCGGGTCTCCTCGGCCTGGAGGTGGTCTCTCACCGGTCGGACTCGCGCTGGCGGCGTTCGTGCACGTCGTCAAGCAGCTCGGCCAGCTCCAGCACCGAGTCGTCGGTGGGGAAGAAGGGCTTGCCGGACTCGCTCCGGATCTTCGACAGCCCGAGCAGCTCCTTCGAGCGTGAGCTGTCGCGCTTGCGGGCGCGGCTGGCCGCGCGGCCCACGGCCAGCACCACGAGGGCGATCAGCAGGGCCAGCACGACGACGATGGTCAGGATCAGGTTCATTGGCGGGGTGGTGACCCCCCAGTATTGCTCAGCGCGCCAACTACCCTCGGAGCATGCTCGACATGACCCGCGCTCCCCTCAAGGCGGCACTCGTGGCGGCGTTCACGGTGGGCGTCGTGCTGCTGCTGGTGAACCCACCGTCGCTGTCGGGCCTGCCGGGGCTGGCGCTGTGGATGGGCGGTGCCGTGGCCCTGGTGCTGCTGACCGCCTGGGCGTTCGTGGCGCTGATGGGCGACGAGGGCCCCTCCGAGGAGCAGTTCGACCGCATCGTCGAACGCAGCGAGGCCCTCGCGCGGCTGCCCATCCCCGAGCTGCCCCCGGACGAGTTCGACGAGCTCGTCACCGCGGCCATCGACGACCTGCCCGCCCAGTTCCGCGACCTGCTGGAGAACACGCCGGTGGTCATCTCGCGCCGCGGGCGCGAGTACCACGCCTACGGCCACTACATCGGCACAAGCGACAAGGAGATGCATGATCTCTGCCAAGAGATCGGGTGTGTGCTCGAAACATGGCCTTCCTCCGTCTCGATCTTTCGAAACGGAGAACTCCATCCGTTCACGACGCCGATGGACCTCATCCGTTTCAGCCCGATGTCACCTCTGTCCCGGATTCGTATGGGGGTTGGAGCCCTTTGGCTTCAGAAGCGCGCTCACTCCGTGGAGCCGTACGAGGGCATCACGATCCGCGAATGGGTCGAGAAGGTGATGGGCAAGCCGGCGTGGGAGCACGTTTGGGGCCCGCTCCTTTATGGAAAGTTCCGGGATCAGGCAGATGACATCTCGATGTCGTGGCTGTGGGCCAAGCTTCGCAATCGCCGTCAGGTCACCGGCGAGGAGGCGAAAGGTGAGCTTCTGGTGATCCCGAAAGACAGCTTCGAGACGATCTTCGTCCGGTTGCGAGCTCTGATCGAGGAACGCGGCGGACGGGTATTGATTGATCGCCCTGCGGCATCCCTTTCACGCGACGCTGACGGGAAGTTTCTCGTCACTCCTGGTGCACCCGATTCATTTCGCAGGGGCCACGACCCGCGCGATTTCGAAGTGGCGGGCGAACCAGAGCGCTACGACGCGGTTATTGCTGCGCTGCCGTCGGATGTCTTCGAGCAGCTCCTCGAGCCCGACCTGGCGGCCCAGGTCGGCGAGCCCTACCTCGAGAAAACGCGGGGAATCGAGTATTTCGCCGCCCTCTGTCTCCTGTGTGAGATGGACCGACAGTTCCACCCCTTCTATTGGACGAACGTCGCTGACACCGATCTTGGGTTTATCGGGCTCATCGAGCAGACGAATCTCGTTCCGCCGGAGAGGTTCGACGGTAGGCGCTTCCTCTATGTCGCCAACTATCTCCCCCGCGATCACGAGTTACTTTCGAAATCGATGGATGAGCTCATCGACTTTTACGAGCCGGGACTGAAGAAAGTCAACCCGGCCTTCGAGCGCAGCTGGATCAAACAAAGTTGGATGTTCCGCGAACCCGCCGGCCAGCCCGTGGTCCTCCCGAACTACCGGGATCGCATGCCGTCATATAGAGCCGGGGTACCGGGTCTCTATCTCGCGAACACCACTCAGGTCTACCCTGACGACCGTGGAACCAACTATGCCGTCAGGGAGGCAGAGGAGGTAGTTGCCGATCTCCTCGCTACCGCGGGCGAAGAAGGCCCTACGGTTCCTGAGCGCTTCGGGGCTCCTGCGCTCACGTAGCCTCCGCCGCCGCGATCGTTGCCTCTAGCTCCTTCGGTGATCCCGGCACGATCTCGTCGGTTTCCTGACCTGGCCTGGAATATGCCACGGCCATAAGCACCAAGAGGACCGAGGCGGCTCCAACGAAGCCGGTTTCTGCGCGCACGAGAACGTCCTCAACTACGGGAATCGCTGACCAGATGAGGAGTGCCGCAGCGGCAGCGCCCCAGGCCACTGCCGCTGTCCTGGCCCTACCTTGCGCTAGGACGGCCTGGTTGAGAGTCGAGGACGCGAGAAAAAGTCCCATTCCGAGGCTCATCAATACGAGCTGGGCCCGCTCATACTCGAACCCATCGCCAAAGGCGAGTTGCATCAGGCTAGGCCCTGCGATCAGCATTGCGAGCGCTACCAGCAGCGTGAACGCCGCCACTGCGAGAAGGGTCGTACTGACTGCGCGATCGAAGCCCGACTCCTTGCCTTCACGAAGTGTCCGGACCCGGGTGAGGTGAGGCAGGAGGCTCGTCGCCACTGCCTGGAACATCACCGCAGGCGCCCGGACAACCATCAGGATGTTGAAGGCGAGCCCTGCCGCCGCCGTTCCATCCTCAGCTCTCACAAACAGGACGCCGCTATTCAGGAACACTTGCTCGCTGAGCATCACGACGAGAATCGCCGCCGCGAAGCTGCCCCCTTGGGCGAGGGTGAATGGCGGTGCCGGGTCTTGTCCCCCCACCGCCTGGCTGGCTTTCTCCCGGTCCTCGTCGTACACGGAAAGAGCGATTGGAACAACGGCAACGCTCAGGAAGGGAGCGACCGCAATTCCGATGGCCAGTAGGCCTGGGCCAGAGCTAATGCCAATGGCGACGGCAAGGGCGCATGCCGTCTTCGCAACAGCATCCACTAGAAGAAGCCACGCGTACGCGGCAAATTGGCCTTTGCCCGCGAGCATCCCGCGCACGTAGAAGCTCACGGCGAAGCCCAGGATGGAGACGATGAGCGCCCAGAAGAAGAGCACGTCGCCACCAAAGAGCTCCGCCTCGATCGGCCCTCGAAGAATGAATGCGCCCACCACGAACATGAGCGCAACGCCAACCTGGATCTGCGCCGCGACCCTAAGCCCGGACCGGGCGGACGTCCCGGAGGCCTCCAGCTCGGCAACGGTGCGAGAGAGAAGCTGCTCTACGGGGCGGAACAGCACCGAGATCGCCACGAACATGACTGACCACAGGACTACGACCAGTCCGTAGTCGTGCGGGTTGAGCGAATGCGATGCCAGCGCGAAGAATCCGTACGTCAAGACGCCTGCAACACCCAGCGCTCCACTCAGCAGAGCGGCTGACTTGCCGTAGCTCGGGGCTATGGGCTCGCGTTGGTCGTTCATCGCCGCCAACGTACTTCAGACATCGGCCAGGGATTTGGAGCTCGCGGTTCCACCCTCTATCATCACCAACCCGCGCTACGGCTCGCTGCCGGGCGCGGTTTTCCGCGTAATCGAGCCATGAAGACCTACGTAGCCACACCTGAGAATCGCCAGCGTGACTGGGTGCTCGTCGACGCCGAGGGCAAGACGCTCGGTCGCCTCGCGACTCAGCTCGCCGATCAGCTCCGCGGCAAGAACAAGCCCGACTACACGCCCCACTGCGACACAGGCGACTTCGTCGTCGTCGTGAACGCGGAGAAGATCGCTGTCACGGGCAAGAAGCTCGAGCAGAAGACTTACTACCGGCACTCGGGTTATCCCGGCGGTCTTCGCCAGCGCACCCTCAAGGAGCAGCTCGACCGCGGCCCGAAGAGGTCATCCGCAAGGCCGTAAAGGGCATGCTTCCCCGCAACCGACTGGGCCGCGCGCAGCTCACGAAGCTGAAGGTCTATGCCGGCCCCGACCACCCCCACACGGCACAACAGCCGAAGCCACTGGAGATAGAGACTTGAGCGACGACCCCACGCAGGAAGAGGGCGCGAGCCCGGAGGAAGACGCGCCCGCCGAGGAGCCCAATGCTCCTGAGGAAGACGCCGCGCCCGAGGCCGACGAGCAGGCCGCACCGCCCGATGAGGCCCCTGAGGAGGAGCCGGTAGCCGAGGAGACACCTGCAGAAGAAGCGCCCGCCGAGGAAGCGCCCGCTGAGGAGGCGCCCGCCGAGGATGCTCCGGCTGAGGAGGCTCCCGCTGAGGAAGCTCCCGCCGAGGACTCTCCTGCTGAGGAAGCTCCCGCCGAGGAGAGGCGCCCGCCGAGGAGAGCGCCGCCGCCGAGGAGGCTCCCGCTGCCGAAGGATCCCGCTCCCGACGCCAAGAAGAAGGACGTCGCGCCCGGCGCCGATCTCGAGCCGCTTCTGATCGAAGACGAGCGCGAGCTATCCGCCGAGGAGCGCGCCCGGCTCGAAGCCGAGCAGGAGGAGGCAGCCGCTGCGGCCGCCGCCGAGACCGATGTCGTCGCAGAGGAGCCCGCTCTTCGCGAAGGCGCAAAGCTTGACCTTCCCGAGGGAACCCGCATCCAGGCAACCGGCAAGCGGAAGACCGCGATCGCCCGCGTCGTGATGGTGCAGGGTGGTGGCGAGTTCCTCGTCAACCGCAAGTCGGTCGAGGACTACTTCCCGCGCAGCCTTCATCAGACGATCGCCCGCCAGGCAATCGTCACCTCCGGCTACGACAGCCAGATCGACATCAAGGTCCGCGTTCATGGCGGCGGCGTCTCCGGCCAGGCCGACGCAGTGCGCCACGCAACCGCACGCGCCCTGATCGAGATCGATCCCGAGCTCCGCGGCGAGCTCAAGCGCCGGGGCATGCTCACGCGTGACGCGCGTGAGAAGGAGCGCCGCAAGGCCGGCCTCAAGAAGGCCCGCAAGCGGCCGCAGTTCTCAAAGCGTTAGAACACCCTGCGTGGCTAAGCGTCTTTTCGGCACCGACGGCGTCCGTGGGGTCGCCGGCGACGCGCTGACGGCTGAGCTTGCCGTCGCCCTCGGTCGCGCCGCGGCCGACGAAGCGCGGGCCGAGCGTCCCCAGGTCCTGATCATCCGCGACACCCGCGAGTCCGGGCCGATGCTCGAAGGCGCGCTTGCCGCGGGCGTCGCGCAGGGCGGGGGAGATGCGCTCATCGCGGGCGTCGTCCCGACTCCTGCCGCCTCGATCCTGGTCCGCCGCCTCGGCCTCGACCTCGGGGTCGTCGTCTCCGCGTCGCACAATCCCTGGCACGACAACGGCATCAAGTTCTTCGGCCGCGACGGCGCCAAGCTTTCCGACGAGTCCGAGGAGCGGATCGAAGCCGCTGTTCGCGACGACCTGCGCCCGCCGAAGGCCGTCGGCCAGGTTCGCCTGTTCCATGGCGCGACGGACGACTACCTCCGCGAGCTCGAGGGCGCGTTCCGGACGCGCCTCGACGGGATGAAGGTCGTGCTCGACTGCGCCAACGGTTCGACCCATGCCGCTGCGCCGGAGATCTTCAAGCGCCTCGGAGCTGAGACCGAGGTCATGTGTGCCGACCCGGACGGGCGGAACATCAATGAGGCCTGCGGCTCGACTCATCCCGAGTCGCTCGCGGAGCGCGTCGTGTCATCCGGCGCTCAAGTTGGTTTCGCATTCGACGGCGACGGGGACCGCGTGTTGGCGATTGACTCATCCGGCCAGGTGCGGGACGGCGACGAGCTCATCGTCCTTGCCGCTCGCCACCTCGCCGAGACGGGAGAGCTCCGCGGCGGGGTCGCCGTGACGGTGATGTCGAACTTCGGTTTCCACACAGCGATGAGGGAAGCCGGAATCGAAGTATCGACCACCCACGTCGGCGACCGCAACGTCTCCGAGGAGCTACGCGAACGCGGCTGGACGCTCGGCGGCGAGCAGTCAGGCCACATCATCTGGACTGGCTTCGCCCCTACCGGCGATGGCATCGCGGCGGCTCTGCTGACATGCCGGGCGCTCGGCGATCGCTCGCTCGCCGAGGCCATCCCGATGGAGAAGCTTCCGCAGACGCTGATCAACGTGAAGGTGGCCGACCGCGACGCGATCGAGGACGCGCAGGCGTTCTGGGACGAGGTCGAGCGCGAAGAGTCCGAATTGGAAGGCCGCGGTCGCATCCTGGTGCGCCCATCAGGCACTGAGCCGCTCGTGCGCGTGATGGTGGAGGCGCCTACCCAGGACGAGGCGGATCTGGTCGCGGGCCGTCTTTCGGCCTCGGTCGAGCGTGAGCTCGGCTGAACGCCTCTAACCTTTCCGAACCATGTGCGGCATCGTCGGCTACGTGGGGAAGCGGCCGTGCCGTGACCTCCTCATCCAAGGACTCCAGAAGCTGGAGTACCGCGGCTACGACTCAGCGGGTATCTCCCTGCTCGAGGACGGCCACATCGAGAGCGTGCGCGCGGTCGGGAACCTCGCGAACCTACGCGAGGCCGTAGCGGCTGACGACATCGCCCAAGGCGAGGGCGGCGTTGCGGTTGCCGCCCCGCCGGCCACGATCGGCCTCGCCCACACCCGCTGGGCCACGCACGGCCGCGTCACCGAGGAGAACGCGCATCCGCACGGCGACTGCTCGGACGAGGTCCACATCGTCCTCAACGGGATCGTCGAGAACCACTCGGAGCTTCGCGCCCAGCTTCGCGAGGAGGGCCACGTCTTCTCTTCCGAGACGGACGCCGAGATCGTCGCCCACCTGATCGAGAAGCACTACGCGGGCGATCTGACCGATGCCGTTCGCGCCGCCTTCGCGGACCTCCGCGGCCACTACGCCTTCGCGGCGATGCACGCCGAGCACCCCGGCACCCTCGTTGCCGCCCGCCAGGAGTGCCCGCTCGTCATCGGCCTGGGCGAGGACGAGACTTTCATCGCTTCCGCGATCCCCGCCTTCCTCGCCGAGACGCGCCAGGCACTTTCGATCGAGAACGGCGAGATCGTGACCATCTCTGCCGACGGCGCAACCGTCACCGAGGCGGACGGCTCGCCCGTCGAGCGCGAGGCCGACGAGGTGACCTGGGACGAGGACGCCGCCGAGAAGGGCGGCTACGCGACCTTCATGCGCAAGGAGATCGACGAGCAGCCCGACGCGGTCGCCGAGACGATCGCCGACCGCCTGCCGGACGCCGATCGCGTCGACCTCTCAGAGCTCGATATCGACCCTGAGTTCATCAAGAACATGCGCCGCATCGTCATCGTCGCCTGCGGCACCTCGTACCACGCGGGCCTGGTCGGCCGCTACGCGATCGAGCAGTGGGCGCGGCGTGCCGGTCGAGATGGACATCGCTTCTGAGTACCGGTACCGCGATCCGGTGGTGAACGAGGACGACCTCGTCATCGGCATCACCCAGTCGGGCGAGACGGCCGACACGCTCGCCGCGATGCGGCTCGCCAGGGAGCGCGGCGCCAAGGTCCTCGCGCTCACGAACATCATGGGCAGCCAGGCCACCCGCGACGCCGACGCCGTCCTTTACACCCGCGCCGGTCTCGAGATCGGCGTTGCCGCCACCAAGACGTTCACGTGCCAGGTCGCCGCGATGTACCTGATCGGCCTGTGGGTCGCCCAGCAGCGCGGCTCGCTTCCCGACGAGCGCCTGGCCGAGCTGATCTCCGAGCTCAAGAAGCTGCCGCATTCGATGCAGGAGACCCTCGACACGGTCGAGGATCAGGTCACGGCTGTCGCTCGCGCCGAGCACGAAGGCCGGTTCTTCCTCTACCTCGGGCGCAACATCGGCCTGCCGGTCTGCCTCGAGGGCGCGCTCAAGATGAAGGAGATCTCCTACATCCCGTCCGACGCGTACGCAGCCGGCGAGATGAAGCACGGCCCGATCGCGCTCCTCGACGAGTCGACCCCGGTCGTCTGCGTCGCCACCGACAGCCCGATCCTGGACAAGATGCTCTCGAACGTCGAGGAGGTCCGCGCGCGCGGCGCCGACGTGATCTCGATCGCGACCGAGGGCACGCCCAAGGTGGCCGAGGCGTCCGACCTCACGATCGAGGTGCCGCGGACCGACTGGATCCTCCAGCCGATCGTCGCGGTCATCCCGCTCCAGCTGCTCGCCTACCATGTGGCCCGCATGCAGGGGTTGAACGTGGACCAGCCCCGAAATCTCGCCAAGACCGTTACGGTCGAATGAACGACAGCGACCTCGCTCCGCCGGCCGTTGAGTCGACTGAGTACGACTCGAGCTACTACCTGCACTCGTGCATCGGGTCGGATGAATGGCGAGAGTCCGAAGGCAAAGACGCCGCGGGTATCTATCCAGGAGCGTTGAAGCTGGCCGGACTAGCCGACGGGGACCGGTTGCTGGACATCGGCACCGGGCGAGGCGACATTCTTCCCGTGGCGATAAGGATGGGTGCATCTCGCGCCGTTGGCGTCGATTACTCGGAAGCCGCCGTTGAGCTTGGACAGCAGACTCTTGCGGCGGCTGACGACGTTCAGGGAGCTGAAGTCTTGCTTGCCGACGCTCGTAGGCTGCCGGCCGAAGATGAAGACTTCGACGTGGTGACGATGCTGGATGTTGTCGAGCACCTCACCGATGAAGAGCTTTCTGTTTCCCTGGGCGAAGCGCGTCGAGCTTTGAAGCCGGGCGGGCGAGTGTTCGTCCATACGGCGCCAAACCGGCTCGTCTACACCGTTGCGTATCGCGCGCAGCGGAGGATGAGGCCAGGCCGCGCAGCTCGCTGGCCCGAGGACCCGCGGAACGACTTCGAGCGGCGGATGCATGTGAACGAGCAGTCGCCGCTGTCGCTGCGAAAAACATTGAAGGACGCTGGCTTCGTGAGCGTGAAGGTGCGGCTGGGAGGCTGGGTTTACACCGACTTCGTTCCCGATCCGCCATCCGAGCGCCCGTACCGCGTATTCTCGCGCGTTCCCGTGCTCCGATGGTTGACCACTTTTGATCTGTTTGCCTTTGCAGAGAAGCCCAATGACTAGTCGAGGCCTCAGCAGATGTATCGCGCTGACCGCCGTGGTAGCCATCGCTCTCGCCGGCTGTGGCGACGGCGACGACTCGGAGCCGGCCTCGGGGCCCGCGACGGTCATTCCCGCCGACATGCCCCTCTACATCGAGGCAACGGTCAATCCCGACGGCGAGCAGGCAGACAACGTGGACGCGCTCCTCGCAGAGCTGGCCGAGCTTCCACTGCCGGGCCTTGACCTGGGGGACCCGAAGGGTCTCATCATCTCGCAGCTCGAGTCCCAGGCGTCGGATGCCGGAGTCGAGTTCTCATACGCCGAAGACGTCGAGCCGTGGCTCGGCGAGAAGGCCGGGTTCGGCATCTCCGAGGAGCCGGAGAGCGGGACGCGGTTCGTCCTTGCGCTCGAGACGACCGACGAGGAGCAGGCCCGCGAGTCGATCGACGCGATCCTCTCGCAGGATTCCGTTACGTATGAGGAGGACGAGTACGAGGGCGTGAGCTACATCTCGGCCCCGGGCGACTCGTACCGCCTCGGCGTCTTCGACGGCCACGTCGTGCTCGCGCCTCCCGCAGACTTCGAGGCCTCCGTCGACGCGTCTGAGGGCGACAGCCTCGCCTCCAACGAGACGCTCACCGAGAGCTTCGACCAGCTCGGGGACGAAGGGCTCGTTTCGGCCTTCGTCGACATCGAGCAGTTCACAGAGCTCGTTTCCACCGACCCGGAGGAGCTCGAGCAGGCCAAGGCCATCGTGCCCGAGTACTTCGAGAGCGGCATCGCCATCTCGGCCGGCGTCTCGGCGGGCAACAAGATCTACCTCGACTACGTGACGCCGCTTTTCGAGGGCCAGCCCGAGGCGGGCGCCAGCGACCTTCTTGGGCTCCGCGCCCGACGACGTCTTCGGCGCAGCGGCGATCGAGTCCATCGGCGCATTCGGCCCGCCCGTCGCCGACCTTCTCACGCGAGCCAATGAGGCCGGCGCCGAGCTCGAAGGGTTCCCCGAGGAGGGGCTTGAGGCTTCGTTCGAAGACCATGTGGGCGTTCCGCTTGACGAGGCCGCCGATGCGCTCGGCGACGCCAGCCTGTGGGTGCGCGGTGAGCTGCCGGATGCCCTTGAGGTCGCGGGTGAGATCGAGGCCGCTGACACCCGAGGCCGCGACCGCCCTGATCGAGGCGCTCGAAGAGGAGGTCTCCGAGGAGAAGGGCGCCAAGCTCGGTCCGCCCGTTGGAGGGTCGGACGTCGGCTTCTCGGTGCTGAGTAGCTCCGTCCCGATCGGCATCAGCGGGTATTCCGGCGACAGTGAGTTCGAAGTCGGTTCCACAGGCGCCCCCGGCCACGCCGACCTGCCGTTCGTGAACCTCGAGCTCGACGGCGACGTCATCCGCTACGGCTTCTTCAAGGATGAAGAGGCGGCCCAGGCTTCCGACGCCGAATCCGCCGGCGGCTTCGGCGAGACCGAGGCCTACGCCGCGGGCGAGGAGGCTTTGGGCGACGACTTCGAGTACGTCGGCGCGGTCGACCTGGCGCCGATTCTTGACCAGCTCGTGCCTGATCCGTCAGTCACGGACGCGATCCTGGGGCCGGCCGAGCTCATCGCGCCCTTCCTCGCCGACAAGCTCGGCGTCGTCGCATTCGGCATTCGCTACGAGGACGAAGCAGCGATTCAGCGCTACGTCCTCACCGTGGGCGAGTGACCCTCGGCGCCGGCATCGACCTGATCGAAATCGAACGGATCGAACGCGCGCTCGAGCGGCGCCCTGCGCTCGCCGGCCGGATCTTCACCGAGCGCGAGCTCGAAGCCGCAAACGCCCGTCCGCATCCCGCGCGGCACCTTGCCGCGCGCTTCGCCGCCAAGGAGGCGGCGCTCAAGGCGCTCGGCCTGGGCGGGCTTCGCCTGCATGAGGTCGAGGTCGAGGGCGGCAAGGACTCGGCTCCGGAGCTTCGCCTGTCGGGCTCGGCTGAGCGCGCCGCCGCGGAGCGCGGGGTGGACCTGGACGTCTCGCTCACGCACTCCCGCGACTTCGCGGCCGCAATCGTGGTCGCCCGCCCGTCGGAGGGGTCAGACCCCTCATGAAACGCTGACAATCAAGCTCGCGACGTAAAGGGATTGTGAGGGGTCAGACCCCTTACTCTGCGCTGCAATGACGCTTCCCGACTGGCTGGATCCGCTTCACGACGCCGAGAGCATGCGTGCCGCCGACTCCGAGGCGATCGAGGAGCGCGGCATTCCCTCGCTCCAGTTGATGGAGTCCGCAGGCGCTGCGCTGGCCGAGGCTGTGCGCGACGTGGCGGAGGCGGGGCCGGTCCGGATCGTCTGCGGCAAAGGCAACAACGGCGGCGACGGGCTTGTCGCGGCGCGGCTCCTGGCCGAGACCGGCTTCGAGGTCGAGACGCTCCTGCTCTGGCCGGCGGATGAGCTGTCCGAAGACTCGGCGGCCAACCACGAGCGGCTGACCGAGCCCGGCCGCGAGATCGAGGCGGGAGACGTTGCCGCCGCGCTCGAAGGATCCGGCTGTGTCGTGGATGCGATCTTCGGAACCGGGTTCGACGGCGCGCCGCGCTCGCCCGCGAAGGAGGCGATCGAGGCTATGAACGGCTGCGACGCCCCCGTTGTGGCCGCGGACATCGCCTCGGGCGTCGACGGCTCAACCGGCGAGGTCGAGGGCGTCGCGGCCGATGCAGCCGTCACGGTCACCTTTCACGCGGCGAAGCTGGGGCACCGCATCGCGCCGGGGAAGCGCTCGACCGGTGAACTCCGCGTCGCCGACATCGGCATCCCGGCTGATGCCGGCACCGAGCCTCCGGCCGGAACGGTCACGGCTCGGGTGCTGAACTGCCTTCCGAAGAGAGGCCCGGACTCGACCAAGTTCACCTCCGGCCAGGTAGTGGTCGCGGGCGGCTCGCGTGGCCTCACGGGCTCGGTCGTCCTCTCGGCGAGCGCCGCGATCCGCGCGGGCGCGGGCTATGCGACAGCCGCCGTGCCCGGCGAGCTGGAGGCGATCTTCGAGACGAAGCTGACCGAGGTGATGAGCCGCGGTTGCGCCTCGGCCGACGGCTCCTTCGCGGACGGTGCGGCGGACGAGATCTTGGAGGCGTGCGAGAAGGCCGCGGCCCTGGTGCTCGGACCCGGCCTCGGCCGCTCAGACGCAGCGCTCGGCGTTGCGCGCAAGGTTGCCGCCGCTGCAAACCTCCCGCTGGTGATCGACGCCGATGGCCTGAACGCTCAAGCGGGCGCGCTCGGGAGCCTCACCTCGCGATCCGAGTCCACGGTGATCACGCCCCACGCGGGCGAGCTCGGGCGCCTGCTCGGCAAGGACTCGGATGAGATCGGTGCGCACCGGCTGGCGTGTGCGCGCGAGGCGGCCGAGCAGGGCGGGTGCGTCGTCGTCTTGAAGGGCGACGACACCATCGTCGCTGCGCCGGGCGGCCCCGAGGCGGTCAGCGTGGTCTCGGCGCCGGCGCTTGCGACTGCCGGCACGGGCGACGTCCTGGCAGGGACGATCGGCGCTCTCCTCGCTCAGGGGCTTGACCCGTTCGAGGCGGCCTGCGCGGGCGTGTGGGCGAACACCAACGCCGGGGTCGCCGCCGCGGAGCGGATCGGCGCGGCCGAGTCCGTGATCGCGTCTGACGTCATCGACGCGCTGCCCGCGGGGCTTCGCCCGTGAAGCGCGCCGTCGCCCGCATCGACCTGGGCGCGATCGAGCGGAACGTCGCGCACCTGACCGGGATGCTGGAGGGAGGCGCTGCGATATGCGGGGTGGTGAAGGCGAACGCGTATGGCCACGGCATGGCCCAAAGCGCCAAGGCAGCCCTCAACGGCGGTGCCACGATGCTCGCCGTCGCCACCGCCGGTGAAGCACGGGCGCTTCGCCCGGAGGTCGGCGAGGCCCCGATCCTCGTGATGGGCTCGGTCGCCGGCGAGGAGATCGGCCAGGCGCTTGCCGCGCGTGCCGAGATCACGATCTGGCGTGATGCGTCGCGCGAGCTCCTGGGCTCTGTCGCGGAAGAGCTCGGCGTCGTGCCGCGAGTCCACGTGAAGCACGACTCGGGCATGGGGAGGCTCGGCTTGCGAGATGCGGCCGAGGTCGCCGCGCTGATCGACGCCGTCGCGGCCGACGAGCGGATGGAGCTCGCCGGGGTGTGGACGCACTTCGCGACGGCTGACGGCGACGAGGCGTTCATGCGGGAGCAGCTCGAGCGCTTCCGTCCGGTCGCTGAGGCTGCGAAGGAGCGCCACCCGCAGATCACGCTTCACGCTGCGAATAGCGCCGCGACGCTCCGTGACCCCGCCACCCACTTCGACATGGTGCGTTGCGGCGTCGCGATCTACGGGCTCGACCCGTTCGGCCGCGACCCGCGCGACCACGGCCTCGAGCCCGCGCTCGAGCTTCGCTCCTACGTCGCCGACGTGAAGCGCTTCGAACAGGGTGCGAGCGCCGGTTACGGCCGCTCGTGGCAAGCCGATGAGGAGACCTGGGTGGCTCCGGTGCCGATCGGCTACGGAGACGGCTGGCGCCGCGGGCTCTCGAACCTCGCGAGCGCGCTGGTGGGCGGCGAGAAACGTCCGATCGTCGGAACGGTCTCGATGGACAACATCACCGTCGACCTGGGCCCGGAGACAGGCGTCTCGGCCTTCGACGAGGTGGTCCTGATCGGAGAGCGCGCTGGCGACCGGATCATGGCCGAGGACCTCGCGCGCGAGCTTGGAACGATCAACTACGAGATCACGACCGCGCTCCTGCCGCGGGTCGAGCGGGAATACGAGGGCGGCTCGTGAGCAGGGTGGGGGAGGCGCTCCGCGAGGCCCCGGGGCTGGCGGTGGCGCTGGATGCGCTCGACGGCGGCTGGGTGGTCGGCGGTGCCGTCCGCGATGCGCTCCTCGGCCGCGACGTGATCGACATCGACCTGGCGGTCGAGCCGGGTCGCGAGGAGGCCGACGCGCGAGCGGTCGCCAAGGCGGCCGGCGCGGCGGCGTTCCAGCTATCGGAGGAGTTCGGCACCTGGCGGGTCGAGGCCCGCGACCACTCGTGGCACCTCGACATCACGCGCCTTCGCGCCGGCGACATTGAGGCCGATCTCAGGCTCCGCGATTTCACCATCAACGCGATCGCAGTTCCCCTGTCCGACCCCGACGCAGACCCAATCGATCCCACTGGAGGCACCGGGGACGCCGAGTCGCGGGTCCTTCGCGCTGCGTCGGGCCGCGCCTTCGCCGACGATCCGCTGCGTCTGGTGCGCGCGGCGCGGATCGCGGGCGCGATGGGCCTGGAGATCGAGCCGGGAACGGTCGAGCTCGCGCGCGCTGAGTCCGGCCGCGCCGCCGAACCGGCCGGGGAGAGGCGCCTCGCCGAGCTGCGCTTGCTGATCCGCGCTGAGGATCCGGTGCGTGCGCTTGAGCTGCTCGACGAGCTGGGCGCGACATCCGGGGTCCTGCCCGAGCTCGAAGCTCTCCGCGGCGTCGAGCAGAACCCGAACCACCACCTCGATGTCCACGGACACACGATCGAGGTCCTACGCCAGCTTCTGATCATCGAGTCCGACCTCGGCCGCTACGCCGGCGAGAGCGTCGACGAAGTGAGGGAGCTTCTTGCCCAGCCGCTCGGCGACGACTTCACGCGCGGCGACGGGCTCCGCCTCGGCGCGCTTCTGCACGATTCCGGGAAGCCCGCCACGAAGGGCTCGCACGGCGGCTACGTCACCTTCATCGGCCACGACTCGGTCGGCGCCGACCTCGTCAACGAGGCGCTGGGGCAGCTCAAGGCCAGCCGGGCGCTCCGCCGCTACGTCGCCGGGCTCACGCGCCACCACCTGCATCTGGGGTTCATGGTCCACGAGCGCCCGGTGCCGCGCCGGCGGCTCTTCGAATACCTCCAGAAGTGCGGCGACGTAGCGCCCGACGTCACGCTCCTGACCGCGGCGGACCGGATGTCGGCGCGGGGGTCGGGGGCGATCGCCGCTCCCGAGATGATCGAGGCGCACCTGGAGCTCGTCCGCGAGGTCCTGCCCGACGCCCTCGAGTGGCAGCGCTCGGGCCCACCGGCGCTGCCGCTGCCGGGCGACGAGCTGGCGCGAGAAGCGGGGATCGCCGAAGGCCCTGAGCTCGGCCGCCTCATCGAGGAGATCCAGGCCGCGCTCTTTGCAGGCGAGGTTTCCGGGCGCGACGAGGTCATCACGCACGCACGCGAGACGCTCGCGTAGGCTCCTCGGCGCATGGCCGACCCCGACTGCATCTTCTGCAAGATCATCGCCGGCGAGCTGCCCGGCGAGATCCTCGCCGAGGACGAAAAGACCGTCGCGTTCATGGACATCAACCCGGCGAACCCGGGGCACGCGCTGGTGATCCCGCGCGAGCACTCGAAGGACCTGCTCGACATCTCAGACGACGATCTCGCCGCGTGCACGCTCGCCGCCCGGCGCCTCGCCAGGCAGATGAGCGAGACGATCGACCCGGAGGGCTTCAACGTCCTCAACTGCTGCGGCTCGGCCGCGTGGCAGACGGTCTTCCACTTTCACCTTCACGTCGTGCCGCGCCGCCACGACGACCCGCTCGAGCTGCCGTGGATTCCCCGGCCGGGAGACCCCGACGAGATCAAGGCAACCGCCCAGACGATCAGAGGAGACAGCTGAATGGCCGCGATCACGTATGACAGGGAGGGCGACGTCGGCGTCATCACACTTTCGAACGGCGACCTCAACTTCTTCAGCGCCGGCGCCTTCCACGAGCTGGAGGACTGCGTGGCCGAGATCGAGGGCTCCGATGTCCGCGCCGCCGTGTGGCGAGCGGAGGGCGACGTCTTCTCGGCCGGCGTCGACGTGCAGATCTTCAAGGATGCGGCCGAGGCGGGGGAGGGCTTTCCGTCGCTGGTCGGCCCCGTCCAGCGCCTGGAGGCCCTGCCGATCCCCACGCTCGCGATCTGCCATGGCCTGTGCCTGACGGCTGGGCTGGAGGTCGCGCTGGGCTGCGACATGATCTGGGCATCGGAGTCGGCGAAGTTCGGCCTGGTCGAGAAAGTCGTCGGCCTGACGCCGGGGGCCGGCGGCACGCAGCGGATGGCCGAGCGCGCGGGCCCGGCACGGGCGCGCGAGTTCGTGATGACCGGGCGCCTATTCGACGCGGCGACGCTCGAGCGCTGGAACGTCGTCAACAGGGTCCTTCCGGATGGGGAGATCGCCGAAAAGGGCATGGCGTTCGCCC
Organism: uncultured bacterium; assembly: GCA_963786495.1. Classification (GTDB taxonomy): domain Bacteria; phylum Actinomycetota; class Thermoleophilia; order Solirubrobacterales; family 70-9; genus JALZKA01. The sequence goes on from CAWAZL010000010.1 coordinate 27,375, forward strand.
GCGACCTCGCCTCCGGCCCGACCGTCGCCCACGCGAAGACGAAGCAGATCGTCCGTGCCTACCTCGACGGCGGCATCGACCACGCTGACGAGGTGACTCCAGGCGTGTTTGCCGAGCTGTTCGAGACCGAGGACCTCAAGAACGCGGTGGAATCATTCCTGCGGGAAGGCCCTGGCAAGTTCTCAGATTTCAAGGGTCGCTAGCCGGCGATCCGGCTAGGCTTTCCCTAAGTAATGGGTAAAGAAGAGAAAATCGAGATGGAGGGCGAGGTCACCGAGGCCCTGCCCAACACCATGTTCAAGGTGACTCTCGACAACGACCACGAGGTCCTGGGGCACATCTCGGGCAAGATGCGCCGCCACTACATCCGAATCCTTCCCGGCGATCGCGTGAAGATCGAGCTCTCGCCGTACGACCTCGACCGCGGCCGCATCACCTACCGCTACAAGTAGCCGCTACGACAGGGTCCAGAACCCGTCCGCGCCCACGTGGCGCTCTTCGGCTACTCGGCCCAGCGCCTCACGCGCTTCCGGACGTGAGATGTCCATGACCGTCGCGACCTCTTGCGATGCAAGCGGGGTGCCGGCCCAGCGCAATACCTCGGCGGCGTCGTCCGGCGGATCTCTTCGCTCGAGGTCCGGCAGGAGGTTTGCGAGGATCACGTCGTACGCGGCGAACGGCTGGAAGCCCGGGACGGACACCTTCACGCCATCTTCGAGACGCTCGATTTCGTAGCTCGGACACGTGTAGCGCCGCCCGCCCGACCAGTTCGCCAGCTTGTAGTCGAGCGCGCGGGCAGCGGGCATGGGCTCCCGCGCCCGGGCCTGGTCCTCGCGTAAAGCTTCCTCCGTCTCGCTTTCGGCCATCCAACTCTCGAGCGCGTCCGGGTTGATCCCGGCCGTCCGCGCCGCTTCGCGGATCAGCTCCGGGTCGTCCAGGAGGCCGCCGGCGAAGTAGTCGACGCGCAGGCAGCGCAGCAAAGCCCATTCGCGATCGGGATCGTGGCGGCGCGTTGCGACGATCGCTCTACAAGCGTCGATGGTCGCAGAAACAGCCTCCCGGACACCGGTGTCGATCGGCATCCCGTGATCAGCGGAGATCTTCTTGAAGCTCTCAGCCATGTCCTCGGGGCTGAAGCCCTTCTCCTCGTGCTCCTCGCGCGTCTCCGCGAGGCCGACAACGTTCACCCGCCACTCGAGCCCTTCGCCATAGAGCCAATTGAGCCGGCGCCGAGCGGGCTCGGCGCTGTACGCCCACGGGCACCCGGGATCGGTGAACTCGGTGATGCGGACCTCGGACATCGGGCTTCTGATGCCCGTCTGGGCGAGACCGAACCGCGAGCGGCTCAGTCCGCCATTCGCTGCATGCCGCGCAGCGCGAGGAAGGCGAAGAGCGTCATGAGGCCTGCCAGCGCAAGGAGCCCGGGCCACGTCTCGCCCCAGGTCACGCCGCCCGTGACGAATCCCTGGCGGACCATCTCGAGGATCTGCGTGACCGGGTTGATCTCGGAGACCGTCTGAAGCCACGGCTGAAGGAGCGCCTTGGGCGCGTACGAGGTCGTGAAGAGGATCGCGACGAACATCCCGGCCTGCATCAGCGGCGCCGCCCCCTGGGTTCGGAACTTGAGCGCAAGCCAGCACCCGTAGAGCGCCGCCACGGTTCCCATCGCCATCACGCCGAAGAGCGCGATCAGGAGGCCGGGTATCCCCGGCCAGTTGGCCCCGACGCCGAAGGCGACGGTCAAGAGCACGACCGCCGGCACGAGCGCGCGCACCGACGCAGAGAACACGAGACCGGCCAACAGGGCGGCCCGCGGCGACGGCGAGGCCAGCAACCGGTCGAACCAGCCCAGCTCGATGTCGCGGGCGAGGTTGACGCCGGTGGCCGCGCCCGTGAAGCCGGCGCCCTGGAGGAGCGAGACCGGGATGAGGAAGCTCGCGTAGCTGTCGCCCGTGAAGCCGCGGAGGTTGGTCAATTCGCCGAAGACGGCCGTCAGGCCGAGGAAGAAGATCGTGGGCGCAAGCACGCCAGGGATGGCCGCGCCGGGCACGCGCAGGAGCTCGTTCGCGGAGCGCCGGACGAGCGCCGAGACCGTCGGCCAGCCGGCTTGGATCGCCGCCGCCGTCATCCGCCGGTCCTCAGTCGGTGCCTCAGCGCGCCTGCGCTCAGCGCGAGGCTGAACACGATGATCGCGATGATCGAGACGAAGGCCTTCAGGGCGTCCTCGCCCGTGAGCGTGGAGATCACCGGGTCACGCACGCCTTCGACGATGAGCGAGACCGGGTTGTACTCGGCGATGGTCGACGCCGGCTCCTGCATCAGCTCGTACGGGAAGAACGCCGAGGAGAGGAAGAGGATCACGAAGACGAGCGGGAAGAGGCCCTGGACGACCGAGGCCGAGCCCGAGCGGATCGCGATTGCCGCGCCGATCCCTCCGAAGGCGACGGCCGAGAGCGTGACGAACAGGATCATGAGAACGATGCCGAGCATCCCTTCCTCGATCTGCGCGCCGAAGATCAGGCCCAGCACGATGTAGTAGACGGCCGAGAAGGCGCCGAGCGCCGCGGTGCCTGCCAGACGCCCCAGCACCATCGCAAAGCGCGAGATCGGCGCGGCCAGTAGGCGGTCGGTAAAGCCCATCTCGATGTCGACGGCGAGTGCGATGCCGCCCGAGTTGCCCGCGAGCAGGCAGGACTGGATCATCGCTCCGGCGAGCATGAAGTCGAGGAAGCCGTTCACCTCGGGAAAGCCGGGCAGGTTGACGGCGCCCGAGGCGCCGCCGGTCTGCACCGCCAGGAGCAGCGTGGGAAAGATGATGATCGGCGCCATCAGCTGGGGGCGCCGGAAGGTCTGGCGGATCGAGCGCCTGCCGAGCGCCGCGACGACCCGCGCGTTCTGGGCTAGGGAGCCCAAGCCCTAGCTCTCGGCCGGAACCGGCTCGGGCTCGGGCGCGGCCTCGTCGTCGCCCTCCAGGTGGTAGCCGGTCTTTTGGACGAACACGTCGTCGAGCGTCGGCTCGACCAGGTCGAGCCCCTCGACCGCCAGCCCGGCATCGTCGAGCGCGCGTACCACGGGTGCCACGCCCGATGCCCCCTCCGCAAGCTCGATCAGCAGCAGGCCGTCCTTGGAGGGCAGGTCCTTGCCGAGGTTCGCCAGCACCTTCCGCGCCTCGTCCTGTTGTCCGTCGCAGACAGCGATCTCCAGGTGCGGATTGCCCACCTCGGCCTTGAGCGCGCTGGGGGTGTCCTCGGCGACCAGGAGGCCGCCCGCGATGATGCCCACGCGGTCGGCGAGCTGGTCGGCCTCTTCGAGGTACTGCGTGGTCAAAAAGATCGTCGCGCCGTCGTCGTTCAGCGCCTGGACCTCCTCCCAGATCGCCTTGCGGCTGACGGGGTCGAGGCCTGTTGTCGGCTCGTCGAGAAAGAGGACGCGCGGCTGGTGGACCAGCGCGGATGCAAGGTCCAGGCGGCGGCGCATACCGCCCGAGTAGGTGCCGACGCGGCGGTCCGCCGCGTAGTCGATGTCAACCCGTTTCAACAGGGCATCGGCGGCCTTCTCGCCCTCGGCACGGGAGAGGCCGTGGAGCGTTGCCTGGAGCCGAATGAGCTCGCGGCCGGTCATGAGCGGGTCGAGGGCGGCCTCCTGGAGCGCGACGCCGATCGACTTGCGGACCTCGCTTGCCTCCTCGACGACGTCGTAGCCCGCGACCTTCGCGGTGCCGCCCGTGGGGCGAAGGAGCGTGGTGAGCATGCGGACCGTGGTTGTCTTGCCCGCGCCGTTCGGGCCGAGGAAGGCGTAGATCTCGCCCTCAGCCACGTCGAGGTCGATGCCGCGCACGGCCTTTACGTCGTCCCCGAACGCCCTTTCCAGCCCCCGAACCTCGATCGCAACCATTGGCGCCCGAGTCTAGGGAGGCGCCCGAGGGCCGAATGTGCGCGCTGCACGCTCCGTCCCGAATAGGCCGTGTCAATCGAGCTGGGCGATAGGCCTGGGTATCGTTTTCAACCGCAACTCGCGCCCCTGATCGCGTGTTCCCCTTGAGAGTCCAAACGTGAAGCGACCCGCCATTTCAATCATTTCCGCGCTTGTGGCGACCGTCCTGGTCGTCGTGGCCGGGGCTGCCTTCGCAGCCGGCGGGGGCGGGGGCGGGGGAGGCACCAAGGTCTTCGGCAAGGGCGACTCGAAGCTCAAGCCGTTCTGCGAGAAAAGCCGTGAGCGCGGCACCTGCCAGGTCGTCGGCAGCCTCACAACCTTCATCAACAAGCTCGGGGAGAAGAAGCATCCCTTCGTCGCGCCCAGTGACGGCAGGATCGTCGCGTGGTCGATCGAGCTCGGCCACAAGCCCGCTCACAAGCCGCCGAAGAACGACCCTGACGGCAAGTCGAACCTCGAGTTCTTCCAAGACACCTTCGGTAGCGAGAAGTACGGCAAGGGACCGGTAGCGCGACTCGCGATCCTGAAGCGCCAGGGCGGAGTCGAGTTCAAACTAGCCGATCAGAGCCCCGCCGAGAAGCTTTCCGGCCCCTTCTACAGCAAGGAAACCATCATCACCCTCGATCGGCCGCTGCCCATCAAGGAGGGCGAGATCGTCGGCCTGTCCAGCCTCACCTGGATCCCGATGCTAAAGCCGCACAAGCGGGGCGACGGCAAGTCCGCATGGCGCGCGAGCCTGGCCAAGGGCGACTGCAACGAGGCGGGCATCCTCGCCGGCAAGCCGCAGAAGAAGGTCGGCTCAATCCGTCCGTACGCGTGCCAGTTCGACGATCGCCTTTTTTACAAGGCGTGGTTCGTCCCGAACTAGGCCGGCTGGCCGAGCGGCTCTTGCCGCTTGCCGCAATACGGGCAGTCGGCGACGTCGACGCCCAGCATCTGATCGCAGCGTGAGCAGAGCCTGAGGTTCTCCGGCGTGCGGATGAGCCTGGACGGCGATTCCGTCAGCGGCAGCGTGCGGGCGACTGGCTGCATCTCCTCGCCGGTGACCGAGTCGACGTAGACGCCTTCCGGGCCGGCGGGTGCAATCGCCTCACGGCCGGAAGCCGGGGCGCGAAGGCGGTATGTCTCCTTCTCGTCTGCCATCGCGCGAAACCCTAGCCGACACTGTGGCGGTGAAGCGCCTCGGGCCCCAGCTCGGACGGTCGCGTGTAGCCGGAGAGCGCCATTGTCAGGTCGAGCTCGGCCAGGAAGCGGCGAAGGACCTCCTCGACGCCCGCTTCGCCGGCGAGCGCGAGGCCCCAGAGCCATGGGCGGCCGAGGAGGACGGCATCGGCGCCCAAGGCGAGCGCCCTGAACGCGTCGGAGCCCGAGCGCACGCCCGAGTCGAGCAGGATCGCCAGGTCTTGGCCGACCTCGTCCGCGATCGGGCCGAGTGCGTCGATCGACGAGATTGCGCCATCCACCTGGCGGCCACCGTGGTTGGAGACGACGATCCCGTCGATCCCGCGCTCGCGCGCCTCGGCCGCGTCGTCGGGGTGAAGGATGCCCTTGATGAGGATCGGCAGCGAAGTCCACGAGCGCAGGCGCTCCAGGTCGTCCCAGGTGAGCGACGGGTTGACGTAGACGCCGAGGTAGTGGCCGACCGCGGCGCCCAGGTCCTCTTCGGGCGTCTTCTCCAGCTGGCTGCGGAACACCGGGTCGGAGAAGAACTGGGCGACGCCGATGCCCTTGATGAACGGCAGCTCGGCGCGCTGGAGGTCGCGGGGCTTCCAGCCGGGGATGTAGTTGTCGGCGGTGACGACGATCGCGCTGCAGCCCGAAGCCTCTGCGCGGTCGACCAGGCTGCGCGCGATCCCCTGATCGGCCGGCCAGTAGAGCTGATACCAGCGCGGCCCCTCGCCCGACGCCTCGGCGATGTCCTCCATCGACGTGTCGGATGCCGTTGAGATGACCATCGGCAGGCCCAGCGTCGCCGCGGCGCGCGCTGTCGCCCGCTCGCCGTCGGGGTGGACGCAGCGTCTGGACGCCGACCGGCGCAAGGAGGAGCGGCGCCGGCAGCGTCTGGCCGAGGAGCTCGGTCGTCAGGTCGCGCTCGGCGACATCGCGGAGCATCCGCGGCACGATCCGGTAGCGCTCGAAAGCGTCGCGGTTCTCGCGATACGTGTCGCCGGTGCCCGCGGTGGCATAGACGTAGTCGGCCGACGCCTCGGGCATCGCCTTCTCAGCCGCCGCCTCGAGATCCGCCCAACCAACGGGCAACTCAGGCTTCTCACCCGCGAGCCCCTTGAGATAGATCGAGCGGTAGTGGTCTCCGTAATCCACCGGCGCATCGTGTCAGACGTGGTGCCAGGCACCGTGCCTGGCACGGTGCCTGGCACCGGGAGGCGTAGGGTTCCCGCCGTGAGGGTCCTGATCTTCCATGGGTACCTGCTGTCGGGGACTGGGTCGAACGTCTACAACGCGAGCCTGGCCCGGGCGATGCGGGGGATGGGCCATGAGGTCCACCTTCTCTGCCAGGACCGCGATGCCGGTGATCTCGACTGGGTGGACTTCACGGGAGACTGGGACTCGGGCGAGCTTCAGGTTCGTGCCGCGGGCGAGGAGCCGGCCGAGGACGCAGGCTCGGCCACCGTGTACACGCCCGACATCGGCGGCATCCTGCCGGTCTTCGTTCACGACCGCTACGCGGGCTTCGAGGTGAAGACCTTCGCGGAGCTCTCCGACGAAGAGATCGAGGGCTACATCGAGGCGAACGTCCGGGCCGTGCGGCGACGTCGTCGCGCGGTCCGGGCCGCCCGACGCGGCGCTGGCGAACCACCTGGTCACCGCGCCGCTCATCATGGAGCGGGCGGGGCTGCCCTTCGCGGTCAAGGTCCACGGCTCGGACCTCTCGTACACCGTCATCCCCGAGCTCGAGCGCTTCGGGCCGATGGCGCGGGATGGGGCGCGGGCTGCGCGCGGGATCCTGGTCGGCTCAGACCACATCGCCGAGCGCCTCCGCGAGGCGGTGGACGAGCCCGAGGTGAACGCCAAGGTGAGCCTTGGCCCTCCCGGCGTCGATACCGAGCTGTTCGCGGCGATCGCGCGCGAGGACGGGCCTGGACGCCTGCGCGAGCTCGCCGACGACCTGGAGCAAGGCGAGGACGCCGACGCCGGCGAGAGCTCGTGGGCCCGCGACCGCGCCGAGGCGGCCGAAGCCGTGCGCTGGCTCGCGGCGACGGAAGGGCCGCGGGTCGTCTTCGTGGGCAAGCTGATCGTCTCGAAGGGCATCGACCTCCTGGTCGCCGCGTGGCCTATGGTCCACGCGCGCCACCCCCAAGCGCGCCTGATCGTCAGCGGCTTCGGCGCCTACCGCGAGGGGATCGAGAACCTGATCACCGCGCTGGGGCAGGGCGACATCGAAGGCGCCAGGGGCATCGCCCACCGCGGGCGCGCGCTGGAAGGCGGGCCGATGAAGCCGCTCGAGATCCTCACGGCGTTCCTGACGGACCCGCCGCCGAACTACGCCGAGTCCGCCAAGGACGCAGGGGGATCGATCGCGCTCAGCGGCCGGCTCGAGCACTCAGAGGTCGGGCAGCTGGTGCCGGCGTGCGACGCGCTGGTCTTCCCCTCGACCCATCCTGAGGCGTTCGGCATGGTCGCCGCCGAGGCGGCGTCGGCCGGAGTGCTGCCGGTCTCGGCCGCGCACTCGGGTGCGCTGGAGGTCAGCCGCTCGCTGATGGACGGCCTGCCCGACGAGGCGGCCGGCCTCGTTTCGTTCAAGCTCGACGCCTCGGCGATCGAGTCGATCGCGGCCCGGCTCAACTTCTGGCTAGGGCTGGATCCGCACGCTCGGCGCCTCACCCGCATGGGACTTCGCGAGACCGCGAAGCGCCTGTGGGGGTGGGATGAGGTCGCCCGCAAGGTGATCGCCGCCGCAACGGGCGAGAACTAGTGCCGATCGTCGCCTGAACCTCCGCCCAGTCTGAATAGAATGCCGCGCGGTGACCCGGGCCACCTATATGAAGCTGATCGGACTCATGCTCGTCCTCACGGTCGTGCAGTCCGTGATCATGCTTATCCCCGACTGGAACGGCATGCAGGGCTCGGCCGAGGCGGACGAGATCGACCTGCTCCTGGACGTGATGATCGTCTTGTCCTCGTTCGTTTTCTCGATCGTGATCGTGATGCTCGGCTACTGCATCTACAAGTACCGTGCGAAGCCGGGCGACGAATCCGACGGCAAGCCGATCCACGGCAACACCCGCCTCGAGATCGCTTGGACCGTGATCCCAACGGTCATCGTGCTCTTCGCGGCTGCCTACTCGTGGGTGATCCTGGACGACATCGAGGCCGAGGCTTCCGACCAGATGGAAGTGAACGTCACGGCTCAGCAGTTCAAGTGGACGTTCGAATATCCGGAGACGGGCGTGGTCAGCGATGAGTTCCACGTGCCGTCCGGCACCCAGCTCGAGCTCCATCTCGCGGCGCTCGAAGTCCTCCATTCTTTCTGGGTACCCGAGTGGCGCATCAAGCGCGACCTCGTGCCCATCGCCGACGGCAACCCGACGGACGTCGACAACATCGTCAGGGTGACGCCCGATGTCGAGGGCGAGTACGCCTTGATCTGCACGGAGTACTGCGGTTGGGGGCACGCGACGATGCGGGCGCACGTCGTGGTCGAGTCCCAGGAAGAGTTTGATGCATGGATGGCGGAGCAGGAGGAAGCGATGGAAGCGGCTTCAGGCTCAGGGGTCGCCGAGGAAAGCGCGGCGGGCACCGAAGATGAAAGCGCGGTGGAAGGATGAACATCCTGTGGCGTAACCCGGGCATGATCCGCGCGCTCTTCGGCTTCGTGGTCGGCGGCGCGATCGGCTTCGGTCTCGTCGTCGCGCTCCGCGCGATCTCGGGCCTCGAGATCTACCAGACCGAGCAGACCGGCTACCCGCACATCGTCGTGCCCGCGATCACCGCGCCGCTGGGATTCCTGGTCGGCATGGGCTGCTTCTCCTACTGGTTCCGCTGGGCGGGCGGCGCGCCCACGATCCCCGAGGACCACGCCCAGCACGGCGCCAAGGAGTGGAAGGACTACTTCCGCTTCAACACCGATCACAAGGTGATCGGCATCCAATACATCTGCACCACGTTCTTCTTCTTCATCGTCGGCGGCATGGCGGCGATGACGGTCCGCGCCGAGCTCGCAAACCCCGGCACGCAGATCGTCGACCCGGGCTTCTTCGGCGGCCTGTTCTCAACACACGCCGCGTTCATGATCTTCCTGTTCATCATCCCCGTCTTCGCCGGGATCGCGAACTACGTCCTGCCGCTGATGATCGGTGCCCCGGACATGGCCTTCCCGCGCCTGAACGCCCTGTCGTTCTGGATGCTGCCAATGGCGGGCGTGCTCTTCATGGCGTCCTACTTCGTTCCCGGCGGCGCCTTCGACGCCGGCTGGACCGGCTACGCGCCGCTCTCGACCGGAGCGCCGTTAGGCCAGTCGTTCTTCAACTTAGGCGTGCAGTTCGCCGGCGCTTCGTCGGTGGCGACCGCATTGAACTTCCTGGTCACGATCATCACCATGCGTGCGCCCGGAATGACGTTCTGGCGTATGCCCCTGCTCGTCTGGGCGAACCTCTCGACTTCGCTCCTCGTCGTCGCGGCGACGCCGTTCATCGCCGGCGTCCAGTTCATGGTCCTCTTCGACCGCGCGCTCCACACCAACTTCTTCAACGAGGCAGCCGGAGGTGACGTGCTGAGCTACCAGCACATCTTCTGGTTCTACTCGCACCCGGCCGTCTACATCATGATGCTGCCCGGGTTCGGGATCATCTCCGAGGTCTTATCCACCCACGCCCGTAAACCGATCTTCGGCTATCGCCTGATGGCGCTCGCGCTGATCGGGATCGTGGTCCTCTCCTACACCGTGTGGGCGCACCACATGTTCGTCTCGGGCATGTTCAGCTGGCTGCGCGTGCCCATGATGATCACGACCTTGCTCATCGCGGTGCCAACCGGGATCAAGATCTTCTCGTGGTTAGCGACGCTGTTCGATTCTGTGCTCCACCTGAAATCGACGGCCATGCTGTTCTCCCTGGGGTTCATCGTGACCTTCGTCGTGGGCGGGATCTCGGGCGTGATGCTGGGCATGGTGCCCCTCGACATCCACATGTCGGACACCTACTTCATCGTCGCCCACATCCACTTCGTGCTCTTCGGCGGCTCGGTCTTCACGATCTTCGCCGGGATCTATCACTGGTTCCCGAAGATGACCGGGCGCATGTACGACGAGCGCCTCGGGCGGGCGCACTTCTGGCTCACCCTGACCGGCATGCTCGGCACCTTCGTGCCGATGCACTGGATCGGCCTCGAGGGCATGCCGCGGCGCGTCGCCGACTACGCGGACCAGTTCGCCGAGTGGAACCTCGTGATCTCGATCTTCTCGTTCGTGCTTGGCGCCGCGCAGCTGATCTTCGTCTACAACGTCGTCGTCAGCTGGAAGTGGGGCCCGAAGGCGGGCGACAACCCGTGGCGCGCGAAGACGATCGAGTGGCTCGTCTCATCGCCGCCGCCGGTCTACAACTTCGACGAGATCCCGCGAGTGGTCGGCGGTCCGTACGAGTTCGGCGTGCCCGGAGCGCGCCACGCGATCATGCACGGCGAGGAGGGGCATGAGGTCGCCGAGCCCGAGCCCGCCACCGTCAGGGACTACCTCAGGTGCGTCACCGTGACCGATGTAGCCCATAACGGCGCCGAGGCTCCCGCTCCTGACGTCTCGGGCGGCACCATCCTGGTCTTCCTGAACGAAGTCGCGGGCGGCCGCAAGCTCCTGAGCCAGGTGCGCGAGCGGATCGAGGCCGGCGCCGAGCGCGTCGCCATCGCCGCGCCGCAGAACCAGCCGGTCGCGGGTCAGATCGTCGACCGCGCCGAGCTGGCCGACGCAGCCAAGAGCCGAGTCGAAGTGACGCAGTCGGTCTTCGCCGAGTTCGGGATCGAGGCCGAGAGCGCCGTCATGGACCCCGATCCGCTGCTAGCCATCGACGACGCGATCCGCGCCTTCGAGCCGGCGGAGGTGCTCCTCTCGTGCCTCACGGAGTCACGCTACGGCCTGACCCGCCGAAACCTCATCGACTGGGCGCAGGACGCTTTCGAGGTGCCGATCACGCACGTGCCGGTCCGCCTCGACGACGACGCGATCCGCTGGGATGTCACCCACACCCTCGTGGTTGCCACGCAGACCGTCGCCTCGGGCGACCTTCTCGGCCGTCTCAAGTCACGCGCCGCTGAAAGCCCCCACCGCTACACCTTCATCTGCCCGCGCTCGGGCCAGCTCTCCCGCGAGGAGGTCTGCGAGCGCCTCGCCCGCACCCTCGCCGAGATGTACCGCTCGGACATCGACGCCACGGGCCAGCCGATGAGCCCCGCTCCTTTCGCCGCGGTCCAGAACGCCGTGGAGCACTACCGCGTCGACGAGATCCTGATCTCGACGCTGGCGGGCGAGCAGTCCGTCTGGCTCGAGGAAGGCCTGATCGACCGCGTCCACGACATCACCGACAAGCCCGTCGAGCACGTCGAGGCGGGCGGCGACGTCGCACCGCCCGCAGTCCCGGACGCCGATGCCGATGAGGCGCCCGGTGAGGACCGCCCGGAGGGCGTCACGGTCGGCGACACCGCAGGAGAGGCCCACTGATGGAATCCGCTTCGATCTCAGCCGGGCATGCTCACGAGCATCACGGTCCGCCCGAGGCGCATCAGAGCTCGCGGATCGACCGCCAGACGCTCGGCATCCTGCTTTTCATCGTCTCGGAGATCATGCTTTTCGGGGCGTTCTTCGCCTCCTACTTCTTCATCCGGGTCGTCGCCAACCAGGGTCCCTGGCCCCCTGAGCCCTACGAGCTACCCGTCTTGGTCGCGGGCGTGAACACGGCGATCCTGATCTCGTCGAGCTTCACCGTCCACCTGGCGCTCGAGGGCGCCAAGAAGGGCAACCGCAGGGCGATGCAGCTGGGCCTCAGCGCAACCTGGCTCCTGGGCGCGACGTTCCTCTTCATCCAGATCAACGAGTACGTCCACATCGGCTTCTCGGCCCGCGACGGCGCCTTCGGCTCGATCTTCTACGGCCTGACCGGCCTCCACGGGGCCCACGTCTTCGTCGGGCTCTTACTCTTGACGTTCGCGAACATCCGCGCGTACAAGGGCCACTTCGGCACCGCGGCGAAGGACCACCTGGGCGTCGAGGTGCCCGGGCATCTACTGGCACTTCGTCGACGTCATGTGGATCGTCGTGTTCGTGACCGTTTACATCCTTTAGTTCAGCTGCCAAGGTGACCCTGTGAAGATCACCGAGGACCAGATGTTCAAGGTCGTCCTGGCCGTTGGAGCCGCGATGGTCCCCGTGATCCTGCTGGCGGTCGTGATCGATCCGCTCGCCGGAGCGATCCTGTTCGGAATCGAGATCGGCGCTGCCATCGGCTACCTCTACCAGCGCTGGCGAGCCATCGAGCCCCGCGCAGCCGAGGTGGCGCCGGTGCCCGACGACGGCGTGCACCGGGTGCTCGTGGTCGCAAATGAGACCGTGGGCGGTCGCGCGCTGCTCGCAGAGCTCCAGAACCGCCTCCGAGGCGAGGAGAGCTCGGAAGTCTTGGTCGTCTGCCCGCCGCTCGCGGGCTCCGCGGCCGAGCACTGGTCGTCTGACATCGACGGCTACATCCCGGAGACCAAGGAGCGCTTGGAGGCGTCAGTCGCCGCTATGCGATCCGCGGGCATCAACGCGTCAGGCCGCCTGGGCGACCACCACGATCCGAACCAGGCGATCGAGGACGCCCTCAAGGTATTTCCGGCCGACGAGGTCGTGATCTCGACCCATCCGCCCAAGCGCTCACGCTGGCTGGAGTCTGGAGTGGTGGAGAAGGCCAGGGAGGAGCTACCCCCGCCGGTCAGTCACATTGTCGTCGACCTCGAGGCTGAGTCCGCAGGGAGCGCTTGAGCGCCTAAGCCGAGCACTCGTCGGACAGCGAGTCCGCGGTTTCTTTCGAGCCGACGGACTCGAGCAGGTAGGTGATGAGGTCCTTCAGGTTCTCCTGCGGGATGACGTCGCAGCCGAACGGGGGCATGATGCCGGCCTCGAAGTTCTCGGCGATCTCGGCCTCGGGATCACGAATCGACAGCTCGAGCGACTCCGCGTCGTCGTCTGCGAGCGCATCGTCGAGGTCGGGTCCGACGGTGCCCGCCGTGCCGGCGGCCTCCAGCGTGTGGCAACCGCCGCAACTGTCGGTGAAGATCTGCGAGCCGTCGCCGAGCGGCGGCGGCTCGATCCCCTCGACGCCGGCAACGGATGCGACGTATGCGGCGACGTCCCTGGCATCAGAGCCGGTGAAGATGTCGGCGGGCATGTAGGTCTGCGCGTAGTCCTGATCGCCCTCGTCGACGGGGCGGGGGTGGGCGATCTGGTCCTCGACGACACCTTCGATCGTGTCCTGGTCCATGCCGTCGGCACGGGCTTGGGCGAAGGCTGAATCGAGGCTCGGTCCGATGTTCGTCGCCGAGCGCGCCTCGGTGAGCGCGTGGCAGCTCGCACAGCCCTGGTTGAAGAGGTCCTTGCCGCGGGCGAGGTCGGCCTCCTCCTGGGTGTCGCAGCCTGCGGCGACCGCTCCCGTAAGGAGGGCGAGCGAGGTGACGATGACCGCCTTCCCGCGGGCGACTGACACGAGGCGTGGCACGCGCGCAATCCTATCTTGCGGGACGGCACCTGCATGCGTGGTGACGCACGAACTTCCGGGCTTGGATATGTTTAGAGCGGATTCGCACTAAGAACCGCTTTCGAAGGGAGCTGGGGCAAGCAGATGGAGGTCAGGGACGGGATGTCTGGGGTGGTGTTGACGGTTGGACCGGGACACACGCTCCGAGAGGCCGCGCAGAAGATGACCGAGCGCGCGGTCGGCGCCGCGGTCGTGATCGACGACCAGCTGCCGGCACCGGGCGTTTTGAGTGAACGCGACATCCTGATCTCGCTCGGCAAGGGCGAGGACCCCGACTCCGAGCGCGTGGGCGACCACTTCTCCGACGCGATCATCTCGGCGGCGCCCGACTGGAGCCTCGAGCGCGCGGCGATGGAGATGTCCCGCCGCCACATCCGCCACCTGGTCGTTGTCGAAGGCGGCGAGCTCGTGGGCGTCCTCTCGATGCGCGACATCATGCGCGTTTGGACGTCAGACGGCGCAACGTCGTCGATGACCTCCCCCGAATCCGAAGCCTCACACGCCTGAGCGGCGCGGCCTGGCTACGAGCTGGGCTCGGAGCTCTTGGGCTGAACGGTCGGGAGGACCGCTGTCGTGAGCTTCTGGCGGCGCGGGAGGCGGGCAACGCCGTCCTCGGTGCCACGGAGCATCCGCACGACGGCGGCGATCGCGACGATCGCGCCGATGGCGCCGTATGGCCACCAGACGAAGATGCCGGCAATGACGGCGGCGAGGCCGAGCGCAAGGAGTGCCGGGTCCCATGAGGGCTCGGGTACGTAGACGAGCTCGGTCGGCTGAGGATCTTCGTCAGCCATCGCTACGCGAGGTAGTAGGTCGCGAACATGAACGCGAGCGCGAACACGCCGACCGCAATCGCAGCGGCGAAGAGGCCGGTCCTGAGGTTCTTGTCGGCAAGTCGCCTGTCCATCGACGCTGAACTCTATACGGCGCGGTCGATGGCCATGGCGGTAAAGAGAAGGGCCAGGTAGGCGAGGGACGAGAGGTAGAGGCGAAGGGCAGCCTGGCGCGACGGTGAGCGCAGGAGCCTAACCGCGAGGACCATGAACACGCCGCCGAGGACGAGGGCCGAAACGAGGTAGAAGGTGCCGAAGAGGCCCGTTGCGACGGGCGCGATCGTCAGCGCGACCAGGAGTGCCGCGTAGACGACGATCTGGCGGCGCGTCGACTCCTCGCCGCGCACCACCGGCATCATCGGCACGCCGGTCCGGGCGTAGTCGTCCTTGATCAGCAGCGAGAGCGCCCAGAAGTGGGGAGGCGTCCACATGAAGACGATCGCGAAGGGGTAGAGCGAGTCGAGCGTCAGGCTGCCAGTTGCGGCGGCCCAGCCGACCAGCGGCGGCACGGCGCCCGCGGCGCCGCCGATCACGATGTTCTGCGGCGTCAGCGGCTTCAGCCACATCGTGTAGACGAAGACGTAGCCCAGGAGCCCGGCCATCGCCAGGAGGGCCGAAAGCATGTTCACCGTGAGCGCGAGCTGGACGAATGCGAGCGCCCCCAGGACGATGCCGAAGACGAGGCCGTGGACGGGCTCGATCCGCCCCGAGACGAGCGGGCGTGAGCGCGTGCGGGCCATGCGGGCGTCGCGGTCGCGGTCGAGGTAGTGGTTGATCGCCCCGGCGCCGCCGGCGGCGAGGTAGCCGCCGAGCATCGTCCACAGGACGGTCGAGAGCGCCAGGCCCTCGGGCATGGCGACCACCATCGTCGCGACGGTCGTGACGAGCAGCAGCGAGATGATGCGCGGCTTCGTGAGCGCGATGTAGTCGCGCACGTGCGCCATGAACGTCGGGCGCGCCTCGCCGTAGCGGCCTGTCAGCGCTGGGTCGCGCGTTGCTGTGGCGGACTCCATCAGGCGGTCACCGCCTCGTCGGAGCGGGAGGACGAGCCCCCGGTGCCAGGCACGGTGCCTGGCACCGAGCGGGGGGCCGGGATTCGCATCAAGGTGGTGTTGGCGTAGACGATCGTCGCCCAGATCGCGGTCCCCAGGCTCAGGTGGGCGAGGATGAGGCCCGCGTGCTTGCCGAGCCAGACGTTGGCCGCGCCGAGGAGGATCTGCGCCGCCACCAGGCCGCCGACGGCGACGAACGAGCGGCTCGGGGCGCGCTGGCGGATCGCGACGGCGACCAGCGCCAGTACGGCGAGCGCCGTCAGGTACATGAAGAGGCGGTGCATGAGCTGGATGTCGATGAGGCGGTCGATGCCGAACGGCATGAATTGATCGACACAGCCCGGGAACTGCTCGCCACACGCCGTGTGAGCGCCCACAACCGGTTCTGTGGGCGTGCCCTCGCCCTCGGTGCCGGCGACGAGACCACCGGCGACGATCGTCGCGAGGATGAGCACGGCCGTCACGACCGAGAGGGTGCGCAACAGGCTGGTGCCGCTTGCGGGCTTCGGCTCGGGCTCGGAAGCGAGGCGTCTCAGCGCGAAGAGGGTGCCGAGGAAGATCATCGCCAGGCCGAGGTGCGCGGCCACCAGGTACTCGTGGAGGCCCTCCTCGACGGTGAGGCCGCCGAGGCCCGCCTGGGCGAGCACCAGCACGCCCGCGGTGGCCGAGAGGCCAACGATCCAGCGGTACTCGCGGAGGTCTTTCCACGCGCGCCAGGCGACCAGCGCCATCAGGACGGCGACTATGCCCGCGGCGATCCGGTGCGAGTACTCGATCATGGACTCGGCCGAGTTGGCCGGGATCACGCCGCCCTCGCAAAGCGGCCATCCGTGCGTGCCTGAGCCCTCCGGGCCACAGCCGAGGCCGGAGTCGGAAACCCGCACGATTCCGCCGATAAGGATCAGGACGAAGGTGGCGACGATCGTGGCGGTGACGAGGCGCCGGAAGCGCCCCAGCTCAGCGGCCGAATCCATCGCTCTCAGGATACGGGCGGGGGTGTTTCGCCTGAGTCCGCGGCATCATCGTCGACTGAGGGGTCAGACCCCTCAACAGGCTCAGAGGTCTCTTCAGCTTCGACTTCGGGGTCAGACCCCGCGTCTCGGTTCTTCCGCTTCGACCTCTGTCGGGGTCAGACCCCTCGCTCGGTTCTTCCTGCGACGACGATGTCCTCGGGGTCGGCGGTTGGGGCTTCGGTTTCGGCCGCCTCTTCGGACAAGCCCACGTCGTTGCCCGGGTCGGGGACCCCGACCTCGGGGGGTGCGGTGGGCTCGAGGGGCTCGGGCGGGACGAAGGTCGCCTGGCGCTCGCGGATCGCGTCGCGGATATCGCGAAGCGGCTCGGCGGAGCGGACGTCGGGGACGGCGTCGAAGTTGTGTGGCGGGCGGGGGCGAGAGGGCGAACCACTCGAGCGTCGTGCCCTGCCACGGGTCGTGCCCGACGGCCCTGCCGCCGCTATAGGAGCGGACGAGGTTCACCAGCTCCAGGAATATTCCGATGAAGAGGAAGAAGGAGGCGATCGAAGCGATCAGGTTGAGCGTCGAGACGCCGTCGCCATCGAGGTAGCGGAAGACGTCGACCGGCTGGCCCGCGAGCCCGGCGAAGAACATGGCGAGGCCGTAGACGGAGGCGCTGACGAAGATCAGCGCGGCGGCGGCCTTCGCCGGCCCCTCATGGACAGCGCGGCCGGTGACCTTTGGGAGCCAGTAGTGGAGCGCCGCGAACATCGTGAGCACGAAGCCCGTGATGACCAGGATCGTGTCCTGTTGTGCGGCGACGGTGTTCTCGAGCAGAAGCCCCACGCTGACGACCGAGGTCGCGAGCTCGCCACCGAGGCCGATCACCATCGTGATGGCGCCCGTGATGGCGAGGACCAACGGAGCGCGGGTCGAAACGGCTCCGTCCCACATCGTCAGCGTCCAGATGACGTAGATGAGACCGATGGGGACGAGCAGCAGGACCGCGACGAGCATCGTGAAGAAGGCGAAGCCCTCCGCCAGCGGGCTGGCGTAGAGGTTCTGCATCCAAGCGAGCGTTCCCAGGACGCCGACGGCGACCAGGGACCCGGTCACGGCCGAGTGGCTGAAGAGCGGCTTGCGCGAGAGGGTGGGGATGATCTCCGAGATCACTGCCAGCGCGGTCACGACCATGACGGTGTGGATGCCGGTGAAGTAGAGCCAGCTGAGGTGGGTGAACAGCATCGGCTCGCCACCCAGGCCGGCGTCGAAGAAGACGCCGTCGTACTGGCGATCGACCGCCAGCATCACGAGCGCCGCCACCATGGCCGCTCCCGTGATCAACAGGACGTATGCGACGACGCGGGCGGCCCACGCAAGCACCGGCGCGCGGCGCCATGCCATCCCCGGCGCGCGCATGTTCTTGAGCGTCGCGATCATGTTGATCGACCAGCAGATGAAGCCGAGCGTGGCCAGGCCGACTCCGCCGATCCAGGCATCCACGCCACCGGACGGCGAGAAGACGTCGTCGGACATCGGCGGCAGCGGAGAGAGCCCGTTCTCGGGCGCGAGATAGAGGAAGCTGACGAAGAAGACGAGCGCGCCGGCCGCGTACAGCCAGTAGGCGAGCTGGTTGAGGCGGGGGAGCGCGACGCTGCGGGCGCCGATCTGGAGCGGGACGATGTAGCCCAGGAGGCCACAGATGAACGGCACGGCGAAGAGCACCGTGATCGAGACCATCGCGGTGGTCGACATCTGGCTGAAGATGTCCGGCCGGAGGATCGTCGAGTCGGGCACGATCAGCTGGACCCGCGTCAGCGCAAAGGTGAGAGCCGCGATGGCGAGGAAGCTGAGCGAGGTGCCCATGAAGAGCTTGGCGACGACCTTGTGATCGGCGCTCGTCGCGGCCGTGGTCCAACCCTCGCGCCACGATGGGATCTCGCGCGTTACGACCTCGGGGCGGCGGTCGGCGATGGTGGGGGGCGGCGTCATTCGCTCTCCTCCGTGGAGGTCTCTTCCGAACCCGTGGCATCAACCTCGGCCTCTGCTTCCTCGCGAACGGCGGCCTGGCCTTCCTGGAGCTCAGCGTTCTTCGTCTCGATGAAGTCGGCGTACTCGTCGGCCGAGACGACCCTCACGGCCGCGCGCATGACCGGGTAGCCGGCAGCTCCGGAAAACACGGTCGAGCGGCCGGGGTAGAGGCCTTCCTCGTCGGCGATGAACGACAGCTCCTGGGTCTCGCCGGGCACCGCCCAGACCTGCGGGCCAAGCGCGGGGACGAACCAAGAGTGGATGACATCGGTGGACCGGATGTTCAGGGTCACCAGCGTGTCGACGGGCACAACGAGCTCGCTGTAGCTGAAGATGGTGGAGATTCCCTCCGAGAAGCTGCCCTCTGCCTGCTCGGGATAGCCGAAGCGCCACAGCCACTGCTGCGCGACGGCCTCGATCTCCATCTCCTCGACGCCGTCCTGGGCGGTCGCGTCCCTGACGCCGTTTGAGACGACGACGCCGAAGACGAAGATGGCGATGGCGAGGGCCGTGAGGACGGCGCCGACCTTGGCGATGAAGCCGCGGCCGGCGGTCAGATGCCGCGGCTGCTCGGATGTTCCGTCGCTGCGGAAGCGCCGCACCGCGACCAGGAGGCCGCCGATCAACGCGAGGCTAAGCAGGATGGCGACGACCAGCATCACCCAGTAGCCGGTGCGCATGTCTTCGGCGTTTGGCGAGTGCGCGGCGTCGGGCGCGATGGCCGCGTTTGCGGGTTGCGCGAGCGCCAGCGCGAGGAGCGCTGCGAGAGCGAAAACGAGGCGACCGGGGCTAGGCATCGTCACGAGCGCCGCATTCTAATCCGAAGGGGCGGCGCTGCTGCACCTTCGGGCCCGAAAGGCCCCTGAAGCTTCTTATACTCGCGCCCTCTTGCCCCGCTTTTCGCGTCCATCCAGCCGCCCCAGCCCGGCCCTTCGGAGCGCTGTCCGGGGCGGCGCCGCGCTAGCGATCGCCGCCGCGATCGTCGTCCCACCCCTTCGCAAGCGCCTCAGGATGCCGCCGGCGGCGACGCTCGCCGTCTCGGTTGCGGGGCCCACGGCGATCGCTGTCTTGTGGCCACGCAGCCGCGCGCGGGACGTCGCCATGTACGCGCTCCAGATGTGGGGATTCGTGATGGCGCACGAGCTCCCCTACGACGATCCCGAGGCGCTCCGGCGCCGTCTCAAGATCGACTATCCGATCCGCGCCGACCGCCTGCTCGGCGGCGGCGAGCTGCCGAACATCCGCCTCCAGCGGGCGCTCGCCAATCCGGCGGAGCCGAACGCGCTCGACCGCGTCCTTACCGTCGCTCACTGGGCATGGTTCTTCGTCCCGCACGTGACCGTCGCCTACATCCTCGTCCGCGACGACGACCAGCCCGAGGGAGAGTTGCGCTTCCCGCGTGCAGCCCGCCAGATGTCTGCGACATACGACCTCGGTGCCGCCGCCTATTGGGCGCTGCCCACCGCGCCGCCGTGGTGGGCGGCCGAGAACGGGTATCTGTCGGAGCCGATCCGGCGCCTGATGATCGATGTGGGGGAGAGTGTCTGGGGCCGCGCCTGGCCGAAGCTCTACGACTCGTTCAACGGAAACCCGTGGGCGGCGTTCCCCTCGCTCCACTTCGCATCGTCCCTGATGGGCGCGCTCCTTCTCCGCGAGACCGGGCCCAAGGCGGGAGCGGTCGGCGCCGCGTATGCGGGGATCCTGGGCTTCGCCCTCGTCTACCTGGGCGAGCATTACGTCACCGACCTCATCGCGGGCGCAGCGCTGGTCGCCGCGGTCCGGGTTGGGGACCCGGTTGCCGAGCCGGTTATGGACGAAGTCCGCTCCGCGCTCTTCCGTTTGCAGCAGATCGCCGACTGAGGGCAGCCAAACCGCTCGCGCCGCCACCGTCCGTGTAAATATGAGGCTCGGGATGTCTGAGCGCACCGAGACCAATGGGGGGCTCGGCTCTACCTCACGAGACGAGCCGATCGCCAGCGACGCCGACGATGAGGACGACGAAGAGCCCAGGTTCTTCCAGGACCCGAAGTCGATCGCGATCACGATCGGGTCGGTCATCGTCCTCATCGCGGCGATCTACTTTCTCTTCCCTGCGATCGTCGGCGTCGAAGACGGCCTCGCGAAGCTCGACGATGGCGACCCGGTCTGGATCGGCATCGCGGTGGCGTTCTGCGTCGCCATGTTCCTGGCGCAGATCGCGATGTTCAAAGGCGTCGTCGGCGGCGACGTCCTTCAGCTGACCTGGCCCGAGAGCTATCAGATCAACATGGCGAGCCTTGCCGCGTCCCGCCTGTTCTCGGCCGGAGGCGCAGGCGGGATCATCCTCACCTACTGGGCGCTTCGAAAGGCGGGCATGCCGCGCCAGCAGTCCGCGGCCAGGATGGTCGCGTTCCTGATCCTCATGTACACCGTCTACCTCCTCGCGCTGATCTTGGGAGGGATCCTGCTTCGAACGGGTGTCCTCGCCGGCGCCAATCCCCCGGGCCTCACGATCGTCCCGGCGGCGATCGCGGGCGGAATCCTCGCCCTGCTCCTACTGGCCGCGTTCGTCCCCGGCGACCTCCAGCGCCGACTGGCTCGCTCCAGCTCGGATACCTGGTACGGGCGTCTGTCGGTCCGACTGGCGACCGTCCCGGCGACCGTCTCCACGTCGGCACGGATGGCCATCGAGATCATCAAGACGCCTGGCCGCGGCTGGCTCGCGATCGCGGGTGCGATCGGGTTCTGGGCCGCCAACATCGCGATCATGTGGGCGAGCTTCGAGGCCTTCGGTCTGGACGTTTCCGGCGCGGTCGTCGTACAGGGCTTCTTCGTCGGGATGGCCGCGAACCTGATCCCCGGGGCGCCCGGCGGGGTGGGCGCGGTGGACGCAGGGATGATCGGCACCTACGTCCTCTTCGGGCTCGACGGCTCGACGGTTTTCGCTGCCGTCCTCATGTACCGCTTCATCGCCTTCTGGCTGCCGCTCCCGCCAGGGATCGTCGCCTTTTTCCAGCTTCGGCGCACGATCAAGCGCTGGGAGGACGGGGAGTGCCCGAATGATCGCACCGACGGGATGAGCGGCCTGCCGCAGGAGCGTGAGCTCCTGGCCGCGGGCGCTGCCGCGGCCAATACTTCAAAAAGTGAAGTATCATCATGAGTAAGACATGAGGAGAACGAGATGAGCGACGAGAGCACCGAAAAGAAAGTCGAGAACGTGATCATCCTGGGCGGCGGGCCGGCCGGCTACACGGCCGCTCTCTACGCCTCCCGCGCCAACCTCGAGCCGCTCGTGATCGAGGGCTTCCAGTGGGGTGGCCAGCTACAGAACACAACCGACGTCGAGAACTACCCCGGCTACCCCGACGGGATCATGGGCCCGGAAATGATGAACCAGTTCCGCGCCCAGGCCGAGCGCTTCGGCACGCGGTTCATAACCGATGATGCCGACCGCGTCGAGCTCTCGGACGGCGGCCTTCAGAGGGTCTTTCTTGGCGATGAGGAGCACGTCGGCAAGACGATCGTGCTGGCGATGGGCGCCGAGCCGCGGCGCCTCAGCCTGCCGGGCGAAATGGAGCTGTCCGGCCGCGGCGTCTCCACCTGCGGCGTCTGCGACGGCGCCTTCTTCAAGGGCGAGGAGGTCATCGTCATCGGCGGTGGCGACTCGGCCATGGAGGACGCGATGTTCATCGCCAAGTACGCGTCGAAGCTCACGATCGTCCACCGCCGCGACGAGTTCCGCGCCTCGAAGATCATGTTCGACCGCGCGCGCGAAACGGACAACATCGAGCTGAAGACCCCGTACATCCCCGAGGAGTTCATCGCGGGCGACGACGGGAAGCTCCGCGCGGTGCGCCTCCGCCACGCCGACACGGGTGAGACCGAGGAGATGGCGGTCGGCGGCGCTTTCGTCGCCATCGGCCACATCCCGCGCTCCGAGCTCGTGGCCGAGCAGGTCGCGACCGATGAGGACGGCTACGTCCGCACCGACGCCAAGTCGACCCGCACGGACCTCGCAGGCGTCTTCGCCATCGGCGACCTCGTCGACCACACCTATCGCCAGGCGGTAACCGCCGCGGGCACCGGCTGCATGGGCGCCCTCGACGCCGAGTGGTACCTGCGCGACACGCCGCCCAACCCGGAGGCCCACTGGGGCTCCGACCCGGGCGAGGTGGCCGAAGCTACGGCGTAGGCGGCGGCGCGCAGGGCTCGTCCACGATGGGAACCTGCTTGCCGAAGTCCGTCGCGTTCTTCTGGTTCACGCGGATCTGAACGGTCTGGATGTTGTTGTCCTCGCCGCCTGTTGCGACCTCTCGAAGTCGGTCGGCGGGGTCGGTGCGGGCGACCAGGCAGTAGCGGCCCGGGATGCGCGTCTGAGACGTCGAACTCCTGGCCCTGCGTGCTCGAGCCGTAGATGTCGGCCCAGCCCACCGAGATGCCATGGATGCCGAGTCCTCCTGGCAGTTCGCGAAGCCATAGAAAGGCTGCTCGGGCGCCCCGGGCAGGTCGGATGCGGGTTCAGGATGTCCACGACGCAGAACGAGACTTTGTCCGAGGTTTCCTTGAGCACGCCGGACTTGACGCGGTAGAGCTCGTACTGAGCGAAGTCCTCGAAGTGGTAGTGGTTGTGATATGCTCGTGGAAGATCATGCAGCCGACAGGATCGAGCATCGTTTCGGTGTCCACGTCGCGCTGGAAACGTCCCGCTGGCGTTCGAGTCCTGGAAGATCGCCTGGTAGGCGACGCTATGCCCGATCGCCCGCGTCGTCGCAGGTCTCGTCTCGAGGTCGGGATAGATCTCGAGCGGGCCGTCGCCCATGTTCGAGGTCGTGTGCGAGAAGCGCAGGAAGGTCTTCTTGCTGCTCGGTGAGCCTTGGAGGACGATGTCGTCGGGCGGCTCGACGACCAGGTCGGGCAGGAGTTCTCGCCGGAACTCGAGCCGGCCGTAGCCGAAGAGGACGTGACAAGCAGCCACGCGCCGAGCGCGCAGAACAGCGCGACGAACGCCGCGGCCACGAGTCGCGTCATCGCCATCACGCCCGAAGTCTCCCCGCCTTCCATGCCTAGCCAGAGTATCACCGCCTGAGGCCGATTCAGGGCCCCACTAGCCTCGCCCGATGGACCGGCGCTCTTGGATCCTCATCTTCATCGTCGGCGCGATCTGGGGCGCCAGCTTCCTCTTCATCGAGATCGGAATCCGCGATATGAGCCCGTCGGTGGTCGCGTGGGCGCGGGTCGCTCTGGGTGCCGCCTTCCTGGTGCCGTTTGCCTGGTACCGGGGCGTGCTTCGCGTCCCCGGGGCAGGCGTCGGGCTCGTCGTGTTCCTGGCGGCGACCCAGGTGGCGGTGCCATTCGTCCTCATCGGCGAGGGCCAAAAGGACATCACCTCATCGCTCTCGGGGATCCTGGTCGCCTCGACGCCGCTCTGGACCGCGCTGCTCGCGATCAAGCTCGACCCCAACGAGCGCTCGGAGGGCATCCAGCTGTGGGGCGTCCTGGCCGGGTTGCTCGGCGTCGGCCTTCTGCTCGGTGTCGATTTGCGCGGGGCGTCCGCAGAGATCATCGGCGGCACCCTGGTCCTGCTCGCCAGCCTGGGCTACGCAATCGGCGGCCTGGTGACGAAGCTCAAGCTGCCCGGCGCGGCGGGAGCGGGCGTGGCTGCGTGGATCACGCTCGCTGCGACGATCCTGCTGACGCCCTTCGCGATCGCCGACATGCCATCGGAAACACCCGGCCTGGGGCCGACCGCCGCGGTGGTGGCGCTCGGCATCGTCGGCACCGGCGTGGCGTTCGCGATCTTCTTCGAGCTGATGACGACTATCGGCCCTGCCCGGACGTTCACGGTCACCTATCTGTCGCCGGGATTTGCCGTTGTGTACGGCGCGATTCTCCTTGACGAGCCGATCGGCGTGGCGACGATCGCAGGGCTCGCGCTGATCCTGCTCGGCTCGTACCTAGCGGCGGGCTACACCAAATCCCGTAGCGATTCCGCGACCTGATAGCGCTCGGATTCCGGTGCGCTCCCGGCGCGCTCGGCCAGTGTCTCCAGCGTCGCAACGATGCGGCCGGCGCCCAGCTCGTCGCGCCATTCGAAGGGACCGCGCGGATGGTTGAGCCCCAGCTTCATCGCCGTGTCGACGTCGCCCTCTGAGGCGACTCCCTCCTCGACTGCGAAGCTCGCCTCGTTCACGAGGCAGCTGACGACGCGCTCGAAGATGGCCCGGTCGATCGTCTCGCCGGTCTTCCGCTCGGGCACGTCGACCTTGCGCCCCCGCTCGTACTCGTAAAAGCCGCGCCCGGCCTTTCGGCCGAGGCGCCCGTCGGCCACCATCTTCTCCTGGATGGGATGCGGCTCCCAGCGCGCTACCTCGCGCTGGGCGTAAAACGACTGCGCCACCTTGAGGTTCACGTCCACGCCGATCAGGTCCATGAGCTCGAACGGGCCCATCCGGTAGCCGCCGAGCTCACGGAAGGCCCGGTCGATGTCGGCGTGGCCGGCAATGCGCTCGCCCAGGATGCGCAGCGACTCGAGTGAGAAGGGGCGGTTGCACCGGTTGACGATGAACCCCGGCGCGTCCGCCGCGCGCACGGGCTCGCGGTTCATCGCGCGCGCGACGTCCGTGGCTGCTTCCAGCGTCGCCTCGGCGGTGCGCTCTCCCGCCACGATCTCGACCAGGCGCATCAGCGGCGGCGGGTTGAAGAAGTGCATGCCGCACACCCGCTCGGGGGCGGGGACCTCGGCGGCGATGTCCGACACGGGGATCGACGACGTGTTCGTCGCGAGGATCGCCTCCGGGCCGCACGTCCGGGCGAGGTCTGCGAAGAGCTTTCGCTTGAGGTCTAAGTCCTCGGGCGCAGCCTCGATCACGAGGCCGCAGCCGTCGAGCCCCTCGAGCGCTGTGTCCGTCTCGAGGCCCGCGGAGGCGTGAGCCGCGTCGCCCGGGCTCCAAAGCCCCTTGCCGGCGCCCTTGGCCAAGGCAGCCTGGAGGCGGTCAGCGCCAGAGGCGAGCGCATTCGGGTCGGGGTCATGAAGGACGACCTCGAAGCCACCGAGGCACCCGAGCTGAGCGATCCCGGCGCCCATCGTCCCGGCACCGACCACGCCGAGCCGCTCAACACTCACGGCGGCCTCCCGGAGGGGTCAGACCCCTCATGAACCGCTCACAATCGCATCGACGCTGAGTGCAGCGGGGTCAGACCCCATTACTTGCCTTCGAAGTTGGGCTTGCGCTTGTCGAGGAAGGCGGACATGCCCTCGACCCTGTCCTCGGTCGCCATCGCGAGCTCGTAGAGGCGGCGCTCCTGGTCGAGGCCGGCGGCCAGGCCGGACTCGTCCGCGGCCAGGACGGCTTGCTTCGCGAGCTTGGCCGCCATCGGTGGGCCGGAGGCGACGGTGCGGCCGAGGTCGATCGCGGCGTTCAGCCACGCCTTGTCGACCTTGTTCACGATCCCCCACTCGAGGGCCTGCTTTGCGTCGAAGCGCCGGCCGGTGAGGACCAGCTCCATCGTGCGCTGCTTCCCGAGCACCTTCGCGAGCCGCTGCGTGCCGCCGCCGCCGGGGATGATCCCCAGGGTGATCTCGGGCTGGCCGAACTCAGCCGTCTCAGAGGCGACGATCATGTCGCAGGCAAGCGCCAGCTCACAGCCGCCGCCCAGGGCGAAGCCCGACACGCCGGCAATCAGCGGGGTGCGGCAGCCGGCGACCCGCTTCCAGAAGACCGATGTCGGGTGGAAGAGCGCTTCACCGAAGGTGCGATCGCGAAGTGCGCGGATGTCGGCGCCGGCCGCGAAGACCTCGTCGGAGCCCGCGAGGACGATCGCCCGTACCTCGTCGTCATGGTCCAGGCGCTCCAGGGCCGCGCCAAGCTCGTCCATCATGTCCGGCGACAGCGCGTTCCGCGCCTCGGGGCGGTTGAGCTGCACCAGGGCTACGTGGCCGTGGCGCTCCTCCGCGATCAGGGACGCCATGGCTATTCGAAGGGAAGGAAGGCCGAGATGCCGGTGGCGTCGCGGCCGATGATCAGCTTCTGGATCTGCGTCGTGCCCTCGTAAAGGGTGGCGACGCGCGCGTCGCGCAGATAGCGCTCGACCGGATGGTCGTCCACGTAGCCGGCCCCGCCGTGGACCTGGATCGCGTCGTTCGCGCACTCGATGGCCGACTCGGTGGCATAGAGCTTCGCGATGGAGGTCTCCAGCGTGGACGGCTTGCCTGCGTCCTTCAGCATTCCGGCCCGCCAGACCAAGAGGCGAGCGGCGTCGCGCTTGACGATCATGTCGGCGATCATCGCCTGGACGAGCTGAAAGCGGGCGAGCGGCACGCCGAACTGCTGTCGTTCCTTCGAGTAGCTGACGGATGCTTCGACGCAGCCGTCGATGATCCCCACGCAGCCGGCCGCAACGGAGTAGCGCCCGGAGTCGAGTGCGGACATCGCGACCTTGAAGCCCTCGCCGATCTCGCCCATCATCGCGTCGTCGGGCACCTCGACATCGTCGAGAGCGATCGAAGCAGTGTCAGAGGCGTGGAGGCCGAGCTTGCCGTGGATCTCCTGGGTCGAGAAGCCCGCGGAATCGGTGGGGACGAGGAAGCAGGCGAGCCCCTTGGGGCCTGAGCCGGGCTCGGTCTGGGCGAAGATCATCGCGACGTTCGCGACGTTGCCGAGCGAGATCCACATCTTCTGACCGTTGAGCTTCCAGCCGGAGTCGGTCTTCTCCGCGCGGGTGCGAAGGCTTGCGGCGTCGGAGCCGGTGTCAGGCTCGGTCAGGCCGAAGCAGCCCAGGAACTCGCCTGAGCACAGCTTCGGGAGCCAACGCTGCTTTTGCTCCTCGGTTCCCCAGGCCTCGATCGACTTGCACACCAGCGAGGTCTGTACCGAAACGACCGTGCGGGCGGCGGAGTCGCCGCGGCCGATCTGCTCGACGATCAGGCCGTAGCCGATGTAGTCGAGCCCCCGGCCGCCGTACTCCTCGGCGACCGGCGCGCCGAGGTAGCCCATCTCACCGAGCATCGACGCGAGCTCGCGGTCGAACTTCCGGTCGCGGTCGTTCTGCCGCGCCCGCTCGACGACCTCCTTGTCGACGAAGTTCCGCGCCGTCTCGGAGATCAGTTTCTGTTCGTCGGTGAGGTCCAGGTTCACGATGCTTCTCCCGCCAGGGAGATGCCGAGCTCGGTCTCGATCGCATTCTTGAAGGCGTCCATCGCGGCGATGGTATTTGGCCCCGGCCATTCGAGCGCGGCGCCGTCGATCGCCGAGAGCGGCTGTACCTCGCGCCCGGTCGAGGCCATGAACGCCTCGGTGGCGCCCTTGAAGTCTTCAACGTTGTACGTGCCTTCCTCGACCTCGATTCCGCGGACCACGCGGTCGCGGGTGATCGAGTCCAGGATCGGGTTGTCCAGCGAGGGTGTCTTGAGGACGCCGTCCGGGCCTGCCCAGAACACGGACGACGTTGGCGCCTCCAGCACGACCCCGTCGGGCGTTACGAAGATCGCCTCGTCGGCACCGCGCTCCTTGGCGATCCGGGTCGAGTGCATGTTCGCGGCGTAGCTCAGGGACTTGACTCGGTTGAGGATCACCGTCGGCTGGTAGGTCACCGTCGCGACGGACGCGGAGTCCGCGTAGGGGAAGGGCTTCTCGATCAGCAGCAGGCGACGCCCACCGCGTGTGACGACCACGCGGAGGTTCGCCTCCACCTCGCCGGCCTCGGCCAGGAGCGGCGGCAGCTCGGCCTCGAGGGCCGCGCGGTCGACCGGCAGGCCAATCGTCGCGGCCGAGCGCTCGAGGCGGTCCCAGTGCTCGTCCATCGCGAACGGGCGGCCGGCGTAGAGCCGCGCGACTTCGAAAACGCCGTCGCCTCGGTAAAGGCCATCGTCGGGCAGGGGGAGGGTCGCCTCAGTCGTGGACGTAATTTCGCCGTCCACGCTCGCCAACTCGCGTACCTCGGGGGTCATGAGGTGCCACGCTAGCGCACACGCTTGGGATGCCCGATTTGGAGTATGTCCTGCAACTGACGGTTGTGGTTTGACAGTACTTGTTCTGCGGTAGTAGTTTGGCCATGCAGCCAGAACTTGGCTGTGGGATTTGGATTAGGGAAAAACTAGAGCCGAAGGAGGCTTCATGTCGGGTAAGTCCAGGCTAGGAATGGCCATTGGGGGGGCACTCGCAACGGTCGCGCTAGCCGTGCCTCAGGCGGCAAGTGGCGGCGTGCTTGATGACGTCCTCGGTGGCGTCCAAGACACTGTCAATCAGACCGTGGGCGGAGTGCTCGGTGGAGCCGGAGGCTCCGGAGGCGCTGGCGGCGCTGTGCCGGCTCCAGCGCCCGCACCCGCACCCGCGCCGGCTGCAAGCGGGGCAACGACTGAACCGCCGCTGGAAGGCACCACGCCGCACGCGGAGGGTGCGATCATCGACACCGACATCAACAATCCGGTTCTGCCGGACCTCGGCGTCACCGTCGGCCAATCGCGTGGAGAGCAGGACGCACAGGGGAACTACTCCGGCGTCGTCAACCTCATCACGGTCACGGGACTGGGCAACCCGATCGAGATCGGGATCTCGACCGAAGAGGGTGAAACGGCAAGCAGTCCGCTAGGCCCGATCAACGATGCGCTCGACGATCTCTGCAACGGGTCGGACATCTGCCTCAACGTCCTGGACTACGACTCGGAGACGACGGACAAGGGTTCCGAGAACTCCTTCAGCGCCGCGAACGTGGACGTGCTGAGTGGCGTCGTTGCCGCCGATGCACTTTCGTCCGAAGGCAACATCTCGGAGAACAAGAAGTGTCAGACCGCCGACAGCGAGTCAACCGCTGCAGACGTAGGTGTCCTCACGGGCGCCGTCGGCGCGGACGTGCTCGCCGCGGAGTCGGAGTCGACAGCATGTAACGACGGCACCGCATCTGAGTCGACCAACGACTCGACCGTCGCGGAACTGAACGGCACAGGCCTTCTGGCTCTGCTTGGTTGCGACGAAGATCAAGTGGATGACGAGTTCGGGCTGCCGGCCCTGGTCGACGGCGTGTGCAACGGCGACGACACGAACGGCACCCAGGCGGACGCTCCGTACAACATCCGCAAGGCGCTGGGCATCGAGGTTCTGCCTCTGCTCGCAGTAGTTGGGATCGGCGTCGACCTCGACGCTAGCGAGGCCGAGACGCTCGCACAGGCCCCGGACGCGGAGGAGCCGGAGTGTCCGGACCCGAACAATCCGGAGTGCGACGAGGAGCCGCCGCCGGAGTGTCCCGACCCGGGCAACCCGGACTGCGGCAACGGCCCGCCTAACGGTCCCCCGAACGGACCCAATGGTCCGGGTGGACCGGACGGCCCGAGCGGCGATTCACCGGACAGCCTGCCGTTCACGGGCGCCGATCTCACGATTCTCGGACTCATCGGAGGAATCGTGATGGCGGCCGGGCTCGGCCTCATGGCATACCTGGACAGGCGGCGCAAGGCAGTTGCCTAGCGCGGCCGCGCGAGGAAGCGCGGGTGCCGACCTGGCACCCGCGTCCGTGAGTGGACCCGACCGACGCACCATCTGGCGGCGGCGGGTCGTGCTCATGGCGATCGTGGGGCTCTTGATCGCGATACCCGTGACGATCCTGGTGAGCGGGAGCGGCGACGCTCCGCCGGCCCAGCCGCTCGCCGAGATCGAGGTAAAGGAGCCGGTGGTCGGCCCGCAGAAGGTCCAGGACAGCCTGGGCGTGAAGCTACGCGTGCCCGAGGGCTGGACCCGGAAGGAGAAGCAAAACGTCTTGGAGCTCCAGAGCAAGGACGGGGCCGCCCGGGTGGCGATCTCCGCGCCTGGGCCCGCTGCCGACGCTGGCGCACTCCACTCGCAGGTCATCGCCGGGTTGCGGACGTCATATGACGACCTCGAGGTTGGAAAGAAGATCGACAAAGCACCGGTCGGAGGCCTCAAGGGCGAGGCGACCGTGATCTCGGGCACGACCCCGGGCAAGAATGGCGAGGCCCAGAGGATCCTTGTGAGCACCGCCGAGGGAAAGGAGCGCGCCTACCTAGTGGTCGTATTCACCACGGACCAACCGAGCTCCTCGGTGCTCGAGGCCCAGGCGCTCGTCAACAACCTGCGCTTCACGAAGTAGCCAAACCCTCGACCACCCTAAAGGGGGTCTGACCCGGGGCCAGACCCCATTGAGGGTTAGGTGAGGGTTTGCTCGGTGCCTCTAGCATCGATGTCATGGATACGCCGCCGATCGTTTCACGCGAGGAATGGACCGCTGCCCGCGACGAGCTGCTGGTCAAGGAGAAGGAGCACACACGCGCGCGCGACGCGTTGGCTGCGAGGCGGCGCCGGATGCCGTGGATGGCCGTCGAGAAGGAGTACAGCTTCGAGGGACCCGACGGACCGATGAGCCTTGACGACCTCTTCGACGGGCGCCGGCAGCTGATCGTCTACCGCGCGTTCTATGGGCCGGACGTGACGACGACCGCGAAAGGCACCTCTTTTCCCGAACGGGCATGTCTCGGCTGCTCGATGGTCGCTGACCAAGTCTCACCCCCCGCACACCTGAACGCGCGGGATACATCGCTCGCGTTCATCTCGCGCGCTCCCCAGGCCGAGATTCAGGGCTTGAAGGAGCGCCACGGATGGGAGCACATCCCCTGGTATGAGATCACCGACGACTTCGACGCCGATTTCGACGTCGATCTCTGGCATGGCCACAACGTGTTCATCCGGGAGGGCGACCAGATCTTCCGCACCTATTTCGTCGACGCCCGCGGCGACGAGGCGATGGGCGGCACCTGGAACTACCTGGACGCGACCGCGCTCGGTCGCCAGGAGGAGTGGGAGGACTCCCCGGAGGGCTATCCGCAGACGCCGACGGGCCGCTGGCTGGAGTACAACGACGCGTACGACTGAGCGCCCGGCGCTCTAGCTCGCTGCGGGGTTCTCGATGACCGTCGCGAGCCCTTGGCCGACGCCGACGCAGAGCGCGGCGACTCCGTAGCGGAGGCCCTCGCGCTTGAGCTCGCGGGCCAGCGTTCCCGCGAGGCGGGCGCCCGAGCAGCCGAGCGGGTGACCGAGCGCGATCGCACCGCCGTTCACATTAAGGATCTCGGGGTCGATTCCCAGGTCGCGCTGGCAGGCGAGCACCTGGGCGGCGAACGCCTCGTTGATCTCGACCCGGCCAATTGCTTCCAGGTCGAGCTTCGCCGCCTCGAGCGCCTTGCGAATCGCGGGGATCGGCCCGGTGCCCATCACCGCGGGATCGACTCCCGCGACGCCGATGGAAACGATGCGGGCGAGCGGCTCCGCACCGAGTTCCTCCAGCCCGGCGTCGCTCGCCATGACAAGGCACGCGGCGCCGTCGTTCAAGGTCGAGGCGTTCCCGGCGGTGACGGTGCCGCCCTCGCGAAAGACCGCCCGGAGCTTCGCGAGCGACTCGAGCGACGCGTCGGGCCGCGGCCCCTCGTCGGCCTCGACAACGGTGCCAGGCACCGTGCCTGGCACCTTCTTCGCTGGAGGTGCCTCGATTGGGACGATTTCTTCGCCGAACACGCCTCGTTCTGTCGCGGCGACGGCTCGCTGGTGGCTTGCGAGGGCGAAGGCGTCCTGGTCCTCGCGCGAGATCTTGTAGCGCTCAGCGACGTTCTCGGCTGTTTCGCCCATCGATTCCGTCGAGTGCATCTCGGCCATGCGGGGGTTGATGAGGCGCCAGCCGAGCGCGGTGTCGTGCATCGTCTCGGGCCCCCGCGGAAGACCCCTCAGCGGCTTCGGCACGACCCACGGCGCGCGGCTCATCGACTCGGCGCCGCCCGCAAGGTAGAGGTCGCCCTCGCCGAGCCGGATGGCACGAGACGCCGAGTTTACGGCCTCGAGGCCGGATGCGCACAGGCGGTTCACGGTGACGCCGGGCACCTCGACCGGGACGCCCGCGAGAAGGCTGCACATGCGCGCGGCGTCGCGGTTGTCCTCGCCCGCCTGGTTCGCTGCGCCCCAGAAGACGTCGGAGATCCGCTCCGGATCGAGGCCGGTGCGCTCAATCGCGGCCTTGATCGCGTGCGCGCCCAGGTCGTCGGGGCGGATGCCGGCGAGCGCGCCGCCGTAGCGCCCCATGGGCGTCCGGACTGCTTCGGCGATGAAGGCTTCTGGCACGGCGGCGATTCTGGCACGGCCGACGTTTGCCTCTATCGTGGGCGGGGCCGTGGAGTTCATCCTCATCTCGTTCGGGCTGGTGGCCGCGCTTGTCGTCGTCCTCGTTCTTCTGGCGCGGGCTTACCCGGGCTGCGGCGCGGACCTCGTGGACTGGAAGCCGACCCGCTCGTATGAGACGGAGGCGATGCTGGAGCTCGACGACGTTCAGCAGATGATCGACGCGCAGAACGCGTACCGGCGAAAGCGCGGCGCCCCCGAGCTGACCGAGGCGGACGCGCACCGGATGGCCGACGAGGACAACGCGATCCGCGAGAAGGCTCGCGCCAACTACGACAAGCGCCTCGACGAGCTCGAGGACGAGTTCGGCGTCTGGCGCGCGGTCGCAGAGCGATGGCGCGGGCGCTGATCGTCGGATGCGGATGCCTCGGCGACAGCGCTGGGACGCGGGCTCGCCGATGACGGCTGGGCAGTGCGCGGGCACTTCGCGCACCGCCGCGGGCGCTCGAGCGGATAGGGGACGCCGGGATCGAGGGCGTGGTTGCCGACCCCGACCGGGTAGGCACCGTGCTCGAGCTCGTCGGCGACGTCGCCGTGGTGGTTTGGGCGCTCGGGGTGCGCAGCCGGCCGATCAGCGCTAGACGTGAACGGGCATCGACTAGAGCGCATGCTCGAGCGCCTCGTCGACACGCCGGTGCAGCGGGTTCGTGCTGGAGGGACCCCTGATCAGCCGGAGGCAACGGAGGCTGGTGGCCACGGCGAGCGGACTGTGGCCTCGGCGTCAGACCAGGCGCCGGTCGTCGGAGCGTCGGGGCGGTCCGACGATCGAGGGCGCATGGCTCGAGGCCATGCGGGACGCGGTCGCCGAGCTGATTGGCCCAGTTACCTAGCCGGTGCCTGGCTCCCGTTGAATCAAGCTCATTCGAACCCTGCACCACCGAAGGTGCCTGGCACCGGTCTAACTTCCCGCTACTGCTCGGTCGAGCGCGGGAAGTCGATGGGCGCGGGCGGCTTTTGCTTGGCTTCCGTCCAGACCGCGTGGGGCACTTCGCCCTCGGGTGGCGCCTGGTCGAGCTCGTCCGTGCGACGAGCTGGCGCCGATGAGGAGCGCGATGATGACCGCGAGCGCGCCGCCGTAGACGGCGAGCTGTTTCGCCGGCGAGGCGCCGTAGCGCTGGCCGCCTACCTGGCGGCGCTTGTCGAGGCCCATCGCGTCGACGTCGGAGATCTTGTCCATGTCGAGCCGCTCGTCCGGGCGGGACGTGCTCGATCGTGGTGTTGGGGCCGATCGAGGGGGCGGTGATGCCTTCGGCGTCGATCTCGTCCTCGTCCGAGGGCCATCGGCGGAAGGTTCCTCGTTAGAGTCGCGTCGTCGTCGCTTGTCGTTGCCGCCGTCCGCGCATCATCGCGGTCTGCTCCTCGGCGTCCTCGACGGCCTGGATGAGCTCCGCCTTGTTCATGGAGCTTCGACCCGTGATGTCGAGCTCGGATGCGCGCTCGCGCAACTCGACGACGGTCAGATCGTCGAGGCTTTTTCGTCATCGGCGGCCACTGAACGGAACTGTAATCCCGCCGGCGGCATACCGCCACCGACAACCATCAAAGGGGGTCAGGCACCGTTTAGGAATGCGGCAGGCGTTCAAGAGGTCGCCGAGGATGCGCGCGGTCGCACCCCAGATCAGATGGTCGTCGACTACGTAGGTAGGAGTGCGGATTGGGATCCCGCGGCGCACCAGGCGGCGCATAGCGAAGCTCTCGCGAAGCGTCGGTCGAGGCTCGAAGTGCCAGGATCGATTCGACCTCGGTCGGGCTCGCGACGTACTCGATGTCGGCTTCGATCAGGCCAACGATTGGGTGGACCTTGAAGTTGGTGACGAACGTTCCGATCGGCGGCAGGGCGCCGACGACTTCGACACACCGGGGTCGAGCGCCGATCTCCTCGTGCGCCTCGCGGAGCGCAGTGTCGCAGATAGCTCTCGCCTCGTCGCGGCGGCCGCCGGGAAACGAGATCTCGCCCGCGTGGCGCCGAAGGTCATGACGCCGCTCGGTGAAGACGAGCCCTGGGCGCTCGGGCCAGCCGTAGAGCGGGACGAGCACGGCGGCGTCGACGCTGCCGGAGGCGGCCATCTCGGCAGCTTCTTCGAGTGGCAGCAGAGCCTTGGCCAGATCTCGCGATCAGACGAGGGGGTGGGACCCGCTGCGGCGCTCAGATGATCACCTGGACGGTGCCACCGTCGACGCCCCAAGCGGCACCGCTCACATACGAGGCTTCATCCGAGCAGAGGAACGCGATAACGGCGCCGACCTCCGCGGGCTCGGCCAGGCGGCCGATCGGCCGCGAGCCACCCGCTGCCTCCAGCGCATCCTCGCGAGAGGGAGCGCCAGAAAGCTCCTTCGGACTGGTCGAGGAGCCCGCCTGGCTCCATCCACATCTCGGATGCGGTCGGGCCCGGGCAGACGGCGTTGACGAGGACGCCGCTCGATGCATGGGCTTCTGCAAAGACCTTCGAGAGCGAGAGCTCGGCCGCCTTCGCCACCGAGTACTCGGGCATGTGGCCGGACGGGCGCTTGCCTGCCGTCGAGGAGACGTTGACGATCCGGCCCCACCCGCGCTCCGCCATGGCGGGGATCGCCTCGCGCATCAGGCGCATCGGCGCCATCACGTTCAGCTCCCATGCCGCCTGCCAGTCCTCATCGGGCACGTCAGCGAGCTGCCGCCACTTGGCCTGGCCCGCGTTGTTCACGACCACGTCGAGTTGCCCGAAGCGCTCGGTCGCCTCCGCGACGATGCGCTCGGCGGCTTCCGTGCGTCGGTGACGTCAGTGCGAGTCGTCGCCACCTTGCGCCGGCGCCGAGCGACTCGGCGGCGGGCTCGCCAATCGTCCTCGCCGCGAGCGACCAGCAGGACGGAGGCTCCCGCCTCCATGAGGCGCTTGGAGACGTCCAGCCCGATTCCGCGGCTGGCCCCCGTGACGACGGCAGAGCCTTCCCTCGAGGCCGAGGTTCATCCCTCTGGGCCGACCGGGTCCTCGAGACGTTAACGGTGGTCAGCCGGCAAGCGCCTTGTGAACGGGGCACTTCCCGCGATCACACGGAGCTTCGCCATCTGCTCGGCTGACAGCTCGCCGGTGGGCCTGAGCGTGACATCGAAGCGGTGGGGACGGGGCCGTCGTAGGTCGTCTCGACGTCGACTTCGATCGCTCCGACATCCCAGCCCTTGCGCTCGGCGTACATCTCGACGGTGATCGCGGTGCACGCCGCGAGCGACGCCGCCAAGAGGCGAGTGGGGGAGGGACCCGCGTCGGCCCCGCCGGCGCTTTCCGGCTCGTCGACGATGATCGTGTGCCCGCCCTCGATCTCGACTTCGTGGGTGTACCCCTCGCGCCTGCGGGCGACTACCCGCAAGGCTCAGCCGCCCTTGCCGCGCCCGGCGAAAAGCTCGGGGTCGTCCACGTCGGCATAGCGCGCCATGGCGAAGAGCAGGTCGGAGGCGCGGTTGAGGAAGCGAAGGAGGTCTTCGGAAGCGAGCTCGCCCGCCTCGCTTGAGCGTGACGACCCGCCGCTCGGCGCGGCGGAGGATCGTGCGGGCGACGTCGAGCTGAGCCGAAAGCGTCGTGCCGCCGGGCAGGACGAACTTCGGCGGCAGGTCCACCTGGTCCATGTACTTGTCGATCAGGGGCTCGAGCTCCGTTGCCATCTCGGGCGTGATGCGGCTGACTCCGTCCTCCAGGCGCTCGGATGCCTCGGGAGCGGTTGCCAGCTCGGCGCCCGCGACGAAGAGCTCGTCCTGGATGCGCAGGATGTCGGCGGCGAGATCGGCGTCGTCGCCCGTCAGCGACCGGGCGAATCCAAGCGCCGCGTTCGCCTCGTCGAGCGTGCCGTAGGCGTCGGTGCGCCCGTCGTCCTTCGCGACCCGCCCTCCGTACCAGAGCGAGGTGGTGCCGTCGTCGCCCTTGCGCGTGTAGATCCGCATGAGGGGTCAGACCCCTCGCGGGTTTTTCGTGGATTTCCAGTGCGACATCGGGGTCAGACCCAACCTACTCCAGCGGGTTGAAGACGAGCCCGGTCAGAAGCTTGGGGTAGAAGTAGGTCGACTTGGGGGGCATGGTCTCGCCTGCGGCGGCGACCTCGCGGACCTGATCGACCGGCGTGGGGCGCATGAGAAAGACGGCGTCGGCGCCTTCTCCGAGGCGGCCGATGGCCTCGTCAGCGGATGCCGTGTAAGCCATGCCCTTCTTCGCCTCGACGTCCTGCGGGGTCATGCCCAGCGCGCCGCGGAGGATGAGCGTCTCGAGGATCGCGGCGTCCAGGCGCCGGTAGTCCTCCGAGTAGTCCGCGAGCTCCTGCGTCAACGGCGGCCGAGTCTTTGAGGTGCAGTCGAAAACCGCGCTTGAAGTGGGCGTCCGCGTAGCCGAAAACGCCGATTCCCTCCTCGCCCGCCGGGTCGAGCTCCTCGAGCGCCACTTCCTCGATCTCGAAGTGCTCCTTGAGCGCTGTCGCCAAGGCCTCCTGCTTCGCGGGGTCGCCGAGGTCGGTGAGAAGGCGGTGGTAGCCGAAGACGGTGAGGCCCGGATCCTCGAGCGAGACCAGCGCCATGAGCGTGTAGCGGTGCTCGCCGTCGCCGCCGACCTGGTCGGCGTAGGTGCGGGCGGTCTCGTAGCGGTGGTGGCCGTCGGCGATCAGGAGCTCGGAGTCGAGCGAGCTCGGCCTGGACAGCCTCGATCACCGCGGGGTCGGCGATGCGCCAGAGGCGGTTGACGGTGCCGTCGGCGTCGGTGGCCTCGCCCCAGGGAGCGCCCTCGGCGGCGGCTGCGAGGTGGGGCCAGGCGTTGCCCTCGTGGAGCGAGAAGATGGGGGAGAGGTTGTGGCGGGTCGCCTGGGTCAGGCGCAGACGATCCTCCTTGGGGCCGGGCTGCGTGCGCTCGTGCGGGCGGACGAGTCCGGGGCCGTAGTCGGTGACCCGAACGCGGCAGAGGAAGCCCCGGCGGGTGTGCCGCGAGCCGTCGGGCCCCTCGTACTCCTGCTCCAGCGCCCAGAGCGTCTCCTCGCGATCGGCGGCGAGGACGCCTTGGAGGGTCCAGGTCTCGAGTGTCTCGGCGGCGTGTTGTAGGGGTCGCCGCCACCTGGCGAGACGGGCAGGTCGAGCTCGACGACGTTGAACGGCGAGCGCTCGAGGAGTGCGGCGCGCATGGGCGCGTCGATCACGTCGTAGGGGGGCGCGACGACATCCCCAAGTGACGAGACGGAGTCGAGCGAATAATGGAGTGCCTTCAGCGGGCGGACTTCTGCCATCGGCGCAGCAGGCTATTAGGCCAAGCGCCGCACGAAGGTGGTCTCGAGCGACTCTTCTTCGGTCTCGCCTGGCTTCGTCTTCTCGAGCTTGAGCTGGTCTTGCGGCCGTCGAAGTGGATGGTCCGACCTGGTTGTCGAAGAAGGGGCCTTCGGCGAAGCGCCAGCGCAGGTCGGGGTCGGGGACGCCTGCGGACTTCGCGATGGCCCGCATGACCGCCTGCGGCCGGCTTCGTCGTGGCAAGGCGGATGACTCGTCGCTCTTTGGAGTCGAGCGGGTTGCGGAACGGCGAGCAGACCGCCTGGTAGACGGCGCTCTTGACGTTGGCGGAACGCGGGAAGGCGACCTCGGCCAGGTAGGCGTGGTGGACGTCGCCCGAGCAGACGACGATCGTCGCGGGCGGCTCGCCCCACTCGCCCGAGCCTGCGCGGCGGAGGAACTCGGTCATCTTCTCGAATGAGAAGCCGAATGCGGACCAGTGGTCGATGTCGACGGCGCGGCGCATCTTCTCGCCGAGCTTCGCGGCCGCCGAGCCCCACGCTTTTCCTTCGACGACCTTTTCGTTCCACGCCTCGAGCCAGTGGAAGGTGCGCGTGAGGAGGAAGGGGTCGGAGGCGCCGATCACGAGGTGGTCGAAGTCGCCCTTGGCCTTGTCCCAGACCCAGTCGCGCTCCTCGTCGTCGAAGATCGAGCGGCGGTCCTCCTCGAGGACGCGGCCGCCGCGGTTGTCCATGACGATCACGCGGGTGCGACAGAGGTCGCGGTGGAAGCTCCATTTGATGCCAGTGCGGTCGTGGTGTGCGCGCTTTGCGTAGTCCATGACGACCTCGGTCGCGTCCTCGCGGTTCTCTCGCACCTCGTTCCAGGTGCGGTCTTCGGAGAGCTCAGACGGGGAGAGGTTCCCCATGTGCTGGTAGAGCCAGTAGGTGGAGAAGCCGGCGAGGAGTCGCTTCTGCCACCACTCCTTCTGCTCCATCTCCTCGACCCAGGTGCGAGAGATGTTCCAGTCGTCCGACATGTCGTGGTCGTCGATGACCATGGCCGTCGGGATCGTCGAAAAGAGCCAGCGCACGAGCGGGTCGGTCCAGGACTCGCGGTAGAGGTGCGTGTACTCCTCGAAGTCGAGGACCTCCTCGCCGGGTTCCTCCGATGTGTCACGGCGCGATCGGATGAACTCGCGGGTCTTCGGCGACCCCTCGTCCACGTAGACCTGGTCGCCAAGGAGTAGCAGCAGGTTGGGCCAGCGGCTCTTCGGGTCGCGCACCAGTTCCTTGGCCAGGACGTGCAGGGCGTCTACCTCGCGGCCGTCGTCGTGCTCATCTTGGGAGTGGGTGTGCGGCGGCTCGTGCGGAACCGCCATCCGGCAAGAGCCGAAGGAGACGCGGATGTCAGTGTCCTCGGAAAGGGTGCGGATGCAGGGCGGAGGGAGCTCGGAGCCAGGCGCGGGCCAGGCGACCTCGCCGTCGAGCTTCACCTCGTACGCGTTCTCGGAGCCGGGCTCGAGATCGTGGATGCACACGAGCGAGTAGTGGTGCCCGTCAACACAGAATGTCGGCTCCGTGAAGCCGAGGACCTCGACCTCGCAGGCCTCGTCGGTCTCGACCCACACGGTCGCCTCTGTGTCGCCCGCGTACCGGAGCATGGGGCCAATGATCACTTCGGGCATGAGGAGGGACTACCCGGTTTCGCGGACGTACGACGCTCATGCTTGACGATTGAGTGTGGCGGGTAGGCGCTGATCGCGATGGCGGGCGGAGAAGCATCAGCGACAGGAAAGTCGAAAGGTGACGGTGAGGAGTCACACTCCGAGCGGGTCAACCGCGAACTGATTGAGCTGATCAACGAACTGCGCGTCGCGCTCGTCGGCGTGCAGGTGCTGTTCGCTTTCCTCCTGGCGGTCCCGTTCGCGCAGGGCTTCGCCGACGTCACGAATCTCCAGAAGACGCTCTACTTCGTGGTCCTCTGCTCGACGGCGATCGCATCGGCGCTTCTGGTCGCCCCCTCGGCCTATCACCGCATCAACTTCAGGGCCAAGGACAAGGAGCAGATGCTCCGCACCTCGAACGGCCTCATGATCGGGGGCCTCGTCTTCGTCGCCGTTTCGATCATCGGCTCCGTTGTGCTGATCGCCGACTTCATTTACGGCTCGACCGCAACAACGATCGCCTGCACCGTGGGGGGCGTTGCGTTATTCGCGACCCTCTGGTTCGTCCTTCCGCTCGTCCGGCGCGACCCGGAGCAGACGCCGGACAACTGACCGGCCCGCGGCTTTTCGAACCGCGGACCGTGCTCGAATCGGGGCGACTGGATTTGAACCAGCGACCCCCTGCTCCCAAAGCAGGTGCGCTACCAGGCTGCGCCACGCCCCGTGGCTAGGGCAGTCTAGTTGTGGGTAGCGTTTGCCAAAGACTTCGATTTCAAGGAGGCAACAGCAATGGTGGACTTCAAGAAGCTGAGCGCACAAGCGAAGGACCTCGTCGAGAAGCGGGGTGGGACGGACGGTCTCAAGAAGGACGCGTCCGAGCTCGCCGAGATCGCGAAGGGCAAGGGCACCCTCTCCGACAAGGCGAAGGCAGCTGCTGCCGCGCTTAAGGACTCAGGGGCCAAGGACCCCGCGGAGCCCGCCGCTGCGGCTGCGCCGGCCGCCGATTCGAGCCCGAAGCCTGATCCCGCGGCCCCCACGCATGGAGAGAAGGGCGACCTGGATGAAGTCGAGCGCAAGGCGGAGCGGCGCAAGGAGCGGGCCGAACGCAAGGCCGAGAGCCAAGATCCCGTCCAGTAGGGCTACGCTCGCCGTGGCCCCCGTAGCTCAGCTGGATAGAGCGCCGGCCTTCTAAGCCGGATGTCGCAAGTTCGAGTCTTGCCGGGGGCGTTGAACGCCTCCGTGATACGCGCCACGGGCTATGCGCTCGTGATCGGCCCCGCGATCTTCTTCGTGGACAATCTGCTCC
This sequence comes from uncultured bacterium, assembly GCA_963786495.1. Lineage (GTDB taxonomy): Bacteria > Actinomycetota > Thermoleophilia > Solirubrobacterales > 70-9 > JALZKA01. The sequence continues at coordinate 68,242 of CAWAZL010000010.1, forward strand.
ATCCGGAGGAGCTCGGCCGCTCGAACGAAGCGGCCCAGCTGGCAGCGATCGCCGAGTCGCCGGAGCGCTGGCAGGTCGCCCACCTCATCGGCTTCACATCGCTCATCGTGTTCGTCGTGGCGATCCTCGGACTGAGCGCGATCGTCGCACGGACCAACCGGCGGACCGCGGTGATCGCGGGCGGCGCGGCGCTCATCGGAATCCTCGGCTTCGCGTGGGCGTTCGCGATCGACGGCTTCGCGTGGGGCGTCCTCGGCGAGGTTTCCGGGCGCCCCGATGTCGACGCCGCGACGATGGAGGCGGCTTTCGGCGAGCTTCAAGAATCGGGCTGGTCGTTCCCGTACTACCTGCTCGGCGTCGGCTGGATCCTCGGCATTCCATTCCTAGCCCAGGGAGCAATGCGGGCGGGCATGCTCGAGCTCAGGCCGACGGTCCTCTTGAGCCTCGGCGCAGTGGCCGTAGGCCTCGAGGGCGTCTTCGCCGACAACACCTACTTCATCGTCAGCTCGGCACTCCTCCTGATCGGGGGCATCGACGCCGCCCGAGCGCTGTTCAAGGCCTCGCACGCGACAACTGAGACCATTAGCCCGTGATCGATCACATCAACATCAACGTTCGCGACTTCGACGCCTCCCGCGCCTTCTACGTCGCCGCACTGAAGCCGCTCGGCGTCGAGGTGATCATGGAGTTCGGCCAGATGGCAGGCATGGGCAACGCCGGCAAGCCGGACCTCTGGATCTCGGAGCGGGGTGAGCCGAGCGGCCCGTCTCACATCGCGATCGGCGCGCCTGATCGCCCAACCGTCGATGCCTTCTACGAGGCGGCGATCGCTGCCGGCGGGACCGGCAACGGCGCGCCCGGGCCGCGCCCGCAATACCACGAGAACTACTACGGCGCCTTCGTTCTCGACCCAGACGGGAACAACCTCGAGGCCGTCTGCCACCTCAAGCCCGAATAGCGCCCAAGCCCTGCGGGGACACCGCAAACCGCGCTAAATTGAGAGGCCTCGGTGGGCGTAGCTCAGTTGGTAGAGCTCCTGGTTGTGATCCAGGCGGTCGTGGGTTCAAGTCCCATCGCTCACCCCTCAACGCGAACCGTAGCCTGATGCCAAACTGCGGACATGGAGTCCGAAGCTCATTTGCCGTTTGACGTAGCGATCGTCGGGGGCGGCCCAGCAGGGTTGACCGCCGCTCTGATCTTGGGCCGGATGCGCCGGCGGGTGCTGGTGCTGGACGCCGACGACCCGGCGCACGGTGTGAGCGATGGCGTACACGGGTTCCTGGGCCATGACGGAACGCCCCCTTTCGACCTGCGTCGGACTGCGCAGGAGCAGCTGCGCCCGTATGAGAGCGTCACTTCGCGAACGGAAACGGTGGACGACATTCGCCGCACGACCTCTGGATTCAGCGTCACGGCCGGCGAGACGACCTGGGACGCCGGGGTTCTGCTGCTGGCCACAGGGATGAAGTACGAGTTGCCGGAGATTGACGGCATCGCCGAGCTCTGGGGTCGGGGCATCTACCACTGTCCCTATTGCCACGGGTGGGAGGTGCGTGAGAAACCGCTCGCCGTCTACGGAGCAGGCGCAACACATCTCGCGCTTCTCCTCACCTCGCTCAGCGACGACGTCGTGCTGCTCACCGACGGGACCCCAAGCCTGTGTGGCGAGGAGGCCGAGGATCTGCGCCAACGAGGGATCACGATCCGCGACGAGCCGGTCGACCACCTTGAGGGCGAGGACGGGAAGCTTGCGCGCGTTGGCTTCGCCGACGGCTCGAGTTTAGATCGCGCCGCACTCTTCTTCGTGCCGTCGTTTGCTCCGAGCCCCATCCCTGCCCAGCTTGGATGCGACCTCGACGAGTCAGGTGCGGTTGTGATCGACGAGGAGGGCCGGACCAGCGTTCCCGGTGTCTTTGCGGCCGGCGATGCAACGACCGACAAGAAGGCCGTCGTGCTCGCGGCTGCGGCCGGCTCGCGAGCGGGCTACGCGATCAACGCGGGCCTCGCGAGCGGATAGCGCTTCCGGTGGCCAGTCGAAGCTCGGCCACCGCCCAGGTGCGTCACGAGTTCCGGCTCATGCCCGCGGTATCTGCCTGAGCACCGTCAGCGCCACGAGATAAGACACGACGCCCGCGATGAAGGCGAGCCCCGCCACCTGCTCGATCATCACAAGGCTGCGCGCGAATGGCTCGACCGGCACGACGTCGCTCAAGCCGGTGCTCGACAGTACGGTGAAGCTCAGGAACAGGAGCTCCATCCACGACCGCTCGCCTGACGCATCGATCGCGGCCGTGAAGCTGCCCGGCTCGATCGCCTGACAGACGGTGAACGTGTAGGCGAACGCCCAGGCGACGAGGGTGAAGATCGCGCCGACCGCGAACAGCTCGTCGCGCGTAACCACATGGTCGTCGGTGATCTGCTTGATCAGCGCGCCGGCGGCGTAGAAGTAAAGGACCGCCTCGAACGCCGACGAGTAGGGGAGGAGGGCGTCGTCACCGGTCACCGCCTGGATCAGGAGCAGGATCGTGGCCGGGATCCCGACCAGGATGGCGATCCCGGTCAACGCCGGCGTGGCCCGGACCGCAACGACCACCAGGCCCAGCACCGCGATGCCGAAGAGGCTGAAGAGGGCCCGCCCGGCGTCGCTTCCCTCCATGAACGGATAGAGCAGGACGCCGGCGAGCTGCGCTCCAAGAAGCACCGCGCTCGGTTCCCGCCTCACAAATGACGCCACGGCGGGATCGTAAGAGCAAGGCCGGATCGCATCGGCGACCTGCGCCCGAATCGGACTATGGCATCGAGGGTTGGCCAAATCCTTGCGTGCGCCGCCTGCGATAGACCGAAACTCGCACATAACTGGACGGGTAATGAGGAATTTTTGCGTAAAGCCTTGACAAATGTCCCGGAGTGTGAAACGAATGCGACAGATGAGTTCGAGGAGGAGCGGCTCACTCGCCTCCCTGAGGGAAGGCAACCGTCGGTTGGTAGTCGAAGCGCTGCGTGAACGCGGCCTCGCCAGCCGGGCGGAGCTTGCGCGCGCGACCGAGCTGTCGCGCTCGACGATCTCGACCATCGTCGGCGACCTGATGGAGGCGGGCCTGGTGGTGGAGCGCGACGGCCAGCCCAACGGCGAGGCTCACGCAGGGCGCCCCGGCGTGATGGTCGCCCTCGACCCGTCCGCGGGCCTCGCGCTCGCGATCGACTTCGGACACCGTCACCTGCGGGTCGCCGTCTCGGACCTCTCGCACACCGTCCTTGCGGAGCGCTGGCGCGAGCTCGACGTCGATCAGTCCGCAAGTGAAGGCCTGGCGGAGGCCGGCAAGTTCGTCGACGAGGTCTTGGCCGAGGCCAGCGTCGAGCGGAGCCGGGTAATCGGAGCGGTGATGGGCCTCCCGGCGCCGATCAATCGCCTCACGGGGACGGTCTGGGACTCGTCGATCCTTCCCGGCTGGGTCGGCATCGACGCGGCGGCGGAGGCCAGCTCCCGGCTCAACCTTCCCGTCGTCGTCGAGAACGACGCCAACCTGGGTGCGCTCGCCGAGCTCACATGGGGCGCGGCGAAGGGCCGCTCCGAGGTCGCATACCTCAAGGTCGCCTCCGGTGTCGGCGGCGGCCTCATCTCGGGCGGGCGCCTCTCCCACGGCGTCGGCGGAACCGCGGGCGAGATCGGCCACACCATCGTGGACCAGGACGGGCCCGTCTGCCGCTGCGGCAACCACGGCTGCCTCGAGACCCTCGCCTCGGCTCGCGCCGTCGCGAACCTCCTGTCTCAGAGCAGGCGCGAGCAGATCTCGACGCGGCGGATGCTCGAGCTCTCGGAAGCAGGCGATGCGGCGACGCGGCGCCTCATCGGCGACGCGGGACGCGCCCTCGGCGTTGCCGTCGCGAACCTGTGCAACATCGTCAACCCCGAGACCGTCGTGATCGGCGGCGACATGGCGCTCGCCGGCGACGTGCTGCTCGACCCCGTGCGCGAGGTCGTCCGCCGCAACGCGATTCCCTCGGCCGCCGCCGACACCGAGATCGTCGCCGGCGTTCTGGGCGAGCGCGCGGAGATGCTCGGCGCCCTCGCGCTGGTGATGCACGAATCCGAGCGCTTCGCAGCCCCCGGCCTCAAGGCGGCCGCATGAACTTGCCATGCAAGAAAACAAACCCCAAAACGAAGGGAGTCCCATGAGGACGCAGATGCGCTCGCTGCTTGTGGCCCTCGCCGCGCTGTGTGCAGCGCTGGCGATCGGCGCCTGCGGCGATGATGACGACGACGGAGGAGACTCCGGCGGCGAAGAAGGCGGAGGCGGATCGATCGCCTTCCTGTTGCCAGAGTCCCAGACCGCGCGATACGAGGCGCTCGACAAGCCGCTTGTTCGAGGCGAAGGTCGAGGAGCTCTGCCCGGACTGTGACGTTCTTTACCAGAACGCCGATCAGGACCCGGCGAAGCAGCAGCAGCAGGTCGAAGCAGCGATCACCGAGGACGTTGACGTTTTGGTCCTCGACCCGGTCGACTCGACTACGGCCGGCTCGCTCGCAACGCGGGCACAGGATGCCGGTATCCCCGTCATCTCGTACGACCGGCTCATCCTCGATGCCGATCTCGACTACTACGTCCAGTTCGACAGCGTCGAGGTAGGACGCCAGCAGGCAACGGCTCTGACCGAAGAGCTCGACGGAGAAGGCCCGATCGTGAAGATCAACGGCGACCCCAAGGACAACAACGCCGCCCTGTTCAAGGAAGGCTCCAACGAGGTCTTCGAGGAAGAGGGCGTCGAGATCGCCGAGGAGGTCGACACTCCGGACTGGCTGCCCGAGAACGCGCAGCAGGAGATGGAGGCAATGATCACCTCGGTTGGCGCCGACGAGATCGCCGGCGTTTACGCCGCGAACGACGGCACCGCGGGTGGCGCCATCGCCGCGATGAAGGCCAACGGAATGGATCCGACCGAGATCCCCGTCACGGGCCAGGACGCTGAGCTGACCGCTGTCCAGCGGATCATCGCCGGCGAGCAGTTCATGACCGTCTACAAGCCGATTCAGCCGCTGGCGGAAGCCACGGCCGAGATCGCCGTAGCGGTCGCGAACGGTGAGGAGCCCCCGTCCGATCTCGTCAACAGTGAGACGGACAACGGCACCGAAGCGGTCCCGACGGCAAGCATCGACACGATTGCCGTGACGGCAGACAACGTCGCGGACACGATCATCGCCGACGAGGTGTACCCCGTCGACGAGATCTGCGCCGGCGAGTTCGCCAAGGCGTGCGGAGAAGCCGGAATCGAGTAGTAATCCGGGTACCTGGACGCGTGAGGAGGAGACGAGAAGCATGAGCGACACCACAGCTGGCGGAGCAACTGCCTCCCGTCCCCTCCTCGCGCTGAAGGGGATGTCCAAAAGCTTCGGCGCGGTCGAAGCAATGAAGCAAGTCGACCTGGAGGTTCGGCCCGGCGAGGTCATGGGCCTTCTGGGCGACAACGGCGCCGGCAAATCGACCCTGATCAAGGCGATCGCGGGCGTCCAGCCCGCGGACGAAGGTGAGGCCACGTTCGAGGGGCAAGCCGTCCGGCTCGACTCGCCCCAGGCCGCAACCGAGCTCGGCATCGCGACCGTCTACCAGGACCTCGCCCTGTGCGAGAACCTCGACATCGTCGCGAACCTCTTCCTGGGCAAGGAGGCATCGAACGGCAATCCGTTCGTTCTCGACGAGACTTCCATGGAGCAGAAGACGTCCGAGCTGTTGGACTCGCTGGGCGTCACCACGATTCGGAGCGTTCGCACCGAGGTCGAGCGACTCTCCGGCGGCCAGCGCCAGGCCATCGCGATCGCGCGCTCCCTTCTGGGCGAGCCGAAGATGGTCCTCCTCGACGAGCCGACCGCTGCACTCGGCGTCGTCCAGACCGCCCACATCCTTGAGCTGATCGAACGCCTGAGAGACCGCGGTCTCGGCGTCATCGTCATCTCCCACAACCTTGCCGACGTCTTCAAGGTGGCCGACAGGGTCACCGTGCTGCGGCTGGGGCGCGTTGCCGGCACCTACAACATCGGTGATTCGAGCCAGGAGGAGATCGTCGCTGCGATCACCGGTGCCGAGTTCGGCAACGGAGAGCGCCCGACCGAGGAGGCGCCACTGTGAGCGCCGAGACCGAAACGGTCACGCCGGCGCCCGACGCCGAGATCGCGGAGCGCATCGCTCCCGGCGTCATGCTGCGCCGGCTCGCGCGCGGGGAGCTCGGCTCGATCCGCGTTCTCCTGGGCATCGCGGTCATCTGGACGATCTTTCAAATCGCCAACGATCGGTTCCTCTCCGCGGGCAACCTCACGAACCTCTCGCTTCAGGTCGCCGCAGTCGCGACGATCTCGATCGGCGTCGTCCTCGTGCTCCTGCTCGGCGAGATTGACCTATCGGTCGGCGCCGTCAGCGGACTCGGGGCGGCCGTGATGGCGGTCCTGTCGGTCAAGGAAGGCCTCGACCCTGGGCTCGCGATCCTGGCCGGCCTCGGCGTGGGCTGCGCGATCGGGATGTTCAACGGTTTCATGGTCACGACGTTCGGCATTCCGTCCTTCGTCGTCACCTTGGCGGGCCTGCTCGCCTGGCAGGGCGCTCAATTAGCCGTACTGGGCGACACGGGATCGGTCAACCTGCCCGACTCGATCATCACCGACCTCACCTCGACCTTCTTCGACCCGGCGGTCGGCTGGGCCCTGGGCGCCGCTGCGACCGCCGCCTTCGCGGTGAGCCTCTTCATGGGCAGGTCGAAGCGCGTCTCCGCCGGCCTCGAGGCCGAGCCCGTGGCGGTCGTTGTCGCGCGGATCGTCCTGGTCGCCGTGGCGATTCTCGCGACGGTGTACGTGCTGAACGAAGACCGCGGCGTCCCGCTGGTGGTCGTCATCGTCGTGAGCCTCACCGTTCTCTTCACCTTCCTCACCGAGCGCACCCGGTGGGGCCGCCACGTCTTCGCCGTCGGCGGCAACGAGGAAGCGGCGCGGCGCGCCGGCATCCGCGTCAACAGGATCAAGATGTCCGTCTTCGCCCTCGCCTCGACCCTGGCAGCAGCGGGCGGCGTGCTCGCGGCTTCGCGCCTGCTCTCGGTGAATCAACAGTCGGGCTCGGGCGACGTCCTGCTCCTCGCCATCGCGGGCCCGGTCATCGCCGGCACCTCGCTCTTCGGAGGCCGCGGCTTCATCTGGTCGGCGCTTTTGGGCGCACTCGTCATCGGGTCGATCTCGAACGGCATGGACCTGCTCGGACTCGACTCCGACATCAAGTTCATGATCACCGGCGGCGTTCTGCTCCTGGCCGTGACGATCGACGCCGTGACCCGGCGCCAGCGCCAGTCCGCCTGAAGCTCAGCCGGTTGACACGGCGGACGGCTCGAATTCCGGCATCCGTATCGAAAAACGCGAGCCGTCGGTCGACGATTCGACCGAACAGCTGCCGGAGTGCGCACGTGCTACGGCATCAACCATGGCGAGTCCGAGACCCGTGCCACTAAGGCTCCGCTCGTGCGCAGAGTCGGCTCGGCCGAATCGCTCGAAAATCTGCTCGAGAGAGTCCGGCGGGATGCCACTCCCTCGATCGGCGACCTGGATGATCAGCGCTCCGCGGTCAAATCTCGATCCGAGCTCGATGGCTTGAGACCCGGTCGTGTGTTTGATGGCGTTCTCGATGAGGGCGTCGAGCGCCGCTGCCAGCGCGTCAGAGTCGGCGACCAGAGAGCCGGGAGCCAGGGATCCCAGTCGCCACGGGCGGGCAACCGTGTCGGACCAGCGCACGAAGCGATCCTCGAGGAAGGTCTCAGCGTCAAGCGGGCGAGGATCCATCAGCTCGGGCTGCTCGGTTCGAGCCATCATGAGCAAGCGTTCGATCATGCGGTCGATCCGCTCGAGCTCGTCGAGCGCAACCCCCAGCTCTGGGCGGCTGCCGGCGCGGCGAGCGTTGTCGAGGTGTCCGCGGGCGATCGTGACCGGAGTCCGCAACTCATGCGATACGTCTTCTAGAAAGCTCACCTGGCGCTCAAGTTGTTCAAGCGCCGTTTGGCGCCGATTGCGCTCAAGGTCTAGGTCCACGGCCCGGGCCCGGGCGGAGTCGATCCGGCGCATGCGGTCGGCCGCGAGCCGGCCAAGGAGGAGCACGAGGGGGAGAGGCGACAGCGCCATCAGTGGCGCTTCGACGGCGAGGCCCGCAGCAAGGATCCCCACTGTGGTGAGCGCCAGATCGACGCCCCAGATCCGTAGCATCATGCGGACGTGCTCGCCCGGCACCGCCTTGATCGAAAGCAATTCATGCACGCTCGCGGATGCGAAGTCCGCGAAGAGCTGGGCCACGAATGCGAACGCCAGGACCAAAGCGGTGCTTTCGGTTGCGTCGCCCGCCGCGAATGCAGTGAGCACAACGGCCGGGCCCAGCGAATGCATCGCGTCGCCAGCGCAAAAGACGACGCGGTCGAGCGCTTGGTCTCGCCTAGCGCGCGCTATGAGCGCAGCCAGGATGAAGCCGGCGAGAACCAACAACGGAACGTAGGGCGCGGGGGAGACCACGAACAACGGCACCAGGATGAGCTGAGTGGGGGTGAACGAGCCTCCCGCAATCGGGAACTCGACCAAGGCGGCGATAGCGAACGCGGGCACCATGGCGACGACGATTGGTTCGATGCCGGTCCCCGGCATCGCCGTGAGGGCAAGCGGGATCGCAATGAGCAGGAAGGCAGCGTTCATCCCGAGCTCGAGCCGCAGCTCGGATCCTCTGATTGGGCGCGAGCGTGCCAGCCTCCAGGCTTCCTCAGCGGGATCGTCGGGGGTTTTGTTCCCCTGCTCGGCGCTCGAGCGCGATGGAACAGTCAAGCCGGCGGCGGCGGTCAATTTCGCTTGTACGGATCGATGTAGACGTCGTCGAGAATCCATGCGGTGGCTCCACCGTCCACGTAAAAGCGCAAGCGCAGGTCATGTACCCGCTCCTCCTTCGGGAGCGCACCCTTCAGGAGCACCTTCCCGGAGATCCCCCAGCCCCGATAGCGGCTCTCGTGCTGTTCGTCGAGCTTCGTGACCTTTGGCTTTCCGTTCTTGTCCGTCCAGAGCGCGGCGACCTTGAGCCGAGAACCGGGACCGTTTGAGCGAGCCGTGAAGCGAACGTGCGGGTAGTAGCGATTGACGCACATCGCGGGTGACGTGATCGAATCGCCCAGCGCGAGGCGAACCGCGCCGGAACTCTTCTCGCCACCGACCTCGAATGGGCTGCCCTCTGGGACCAACGCGGGCGCGCCCTCCGCGAGCCATGAGAGCGAACCCTCGAAGGCCCCACCGGGAACAGGGGCGTAGTAGTCGTTGTCGCCCCATGGCATGAAGACCTGGGAGACGTCGATGTCGCCGCACGACGGGGCCGGGGCGTTCGAAACAAACACGTCGTCGAGGATCCAGCCGCCCGACCCCCCCTTGACCGAGAAACGCAGTGAAACGTCGCGCGCTTCACCTGCATCGGGCACCGCACTCCGGAAGGCGAGTGGGCTCACAAGCGTCGCCTCGCCGAATTGATCGCTGTTCAGATCGGCGATCTCCGTCTGCTCGACCTTGCCATCCTCCTTCGTCCAGATGGCCGACACCTTGAGATGCGAACCGCGCACCGGTGCTTGCGCGACGAAGCGAAGTGTCGGCGCGTAGTCGTTGATGCAGAATCTGAGTGAGGTGGCCGTGGCACCGCCGCCAAGGCGAAGGCTCGTCCCGCCCGGGCCGCTGATCGTGAACGGATCGGTCTCCGGGGCCGGCCCGGTGTCGCCGGAGGCAACCCACGTCTGCCCATCTTCGAACGAGCCCCCGGGGACCTGGGTGTAGCCGGCGTCATCTCCCCAAGCCTCGAATACCGGCGCGGCCTCATGATCAGTGCATTCGGAGGCGGTCGCCGCCGCGCTCTGCGCCGGAAACGCGGCTAGCGCTGTTATTGCGATCGGGAGAAGGCGCCAGCCTCGCACCCGTCCGGGAACGGTCCAGTCCATATGTATCCACCTAATCCCGGCGTCTTTCGACGCCAACTCACCGCCCGCATCAGTGCGTGGCGGACACGTCCAACTCCTCTTATCCCACCAGATTCTCCTGCTCTTCGGGTGGTCAAGGCAGGCCTATTACCGCGGTGGGGGATCGTGAATGTGTCCGTACCTACCTCATTTCGGGTAGGCGGAGACTCCCCTTCACGGCGAGAGGCTGTACCCCGAGGCCCTTACGGTTTCGATATGCGCCCCCGGTCCAAGCTTCTTGCGCAGACGGCGAATACAGACATCGACGACGTTCGTTCCAGGGTCGAAGTCCATGCCCCACACCTCAGCCAGCAAGCGCTCGCGCGGGACGACCGAGCCCGCGTTCTCGACCAGGCATCGGAGCGTGCCGAACTCCCGCTCGGAGAGCTTTGCGACCACCTCGCCGAGCCGAGCTTCCCGGCGCATCAGGTCGAGCTCGAGCTTTCCGACCTTGATTGTCGATAGGTCAGGGCCGGCGAACGCTCGCAACTGGATCCGCACCCGCGCGAGGAACTCCTCGATCGCAAACGGCTTGGTCAGGTAGTCGGTCGCGCCGAGTTCGAAGCCGAGGAGCTTCATCGGCATCTCAGACCTTGCGGTCAAGAGCAGCACCGGCGTCTTCATCTTCGCCTTGCGGATGTCGCGGAGCACGGCGAGGCCGTTGGCACCGGGCAGCATGATGTCCAAGACGATTAGATCGTGCCTGCCGCCAAGTGCGGCTTCACGGCCAGCAGGGCCGTCGTTCGCGGTCTCCAGCTCGATGCCCTCGGCCTCGAGAGCGTCACGCACGAAGTCGCGAATTCGAGGCTCGTCTTCGACCAGGAGAACTCGCATTTTGGCTCGCCCCGCAAAGGGCTAGCGGCAGGTTATCTCCCCGATCGACAGAGCCGGTCGCCGACCCAGACGGCTGATGACATCTTCGTCATTTACAGCGGATTTCGGCTTTGGCGCATCTACTGTCGCCGCTCACGCGATCGAAGGAACCCAGATGTTTCAGTCACACAGCACGAGTGTCACGCCGTATCGGTACCGGTCAAGCCGGGACTCACAAGAGCCGGGCCGGACCGATCAACATGACCGTGGACCCACGGTGACAGTCGTCGTCCCGGCAATGAACGAGGCGAGCAATTTGCCGCTCGTGTTGCCGCGCATCCCGGCGTGGGTGCATGAGGTGATCCTCGTCGACGGGGATTCCAAAGATCGAACGGTTGAAGTGGCACGCGCCCTCCGTCCAGACATCCGGGTGATCGGCCAGCCGCGCCGCGGCAAGGGCGCGGCGCTCCAGGCGGGGTTCAGGGCGGCGACGGGGGACATCATCGTCACACTCGACGCCGACGGCTCCGCTGACCCGTCCGAGATCCCGCTGTTCGTGAGCTGCTTGGTCAACGGAGCGGACTTTGCGAAGGGCTCGCGCTTTCTCCAGGGCGGAGGCACCGACGATATGGGCCCGCTGAGGCGCGCCGGCAACTGGGCGCTGCGAGCGTCGGTCCGGTTGTCGTTCGGGGGGCGCTACTCCGACCTCTGCTACGGCTACAACGCGTTCTGGCGCCGCATCCTGCCAGCCATCGGGGGAGACGCCGACGGGTTCGAGATCGAGACGCTCCTGAATGTCCGCGCGCTCGCATCCGGACTTCGCGTCGCCGAAATCCCCAGCCACGAAGCCGCCCGCGTTCACGGTGTGACCAACCTGAGGACGTTTCGCGACGGCGCTCGCGTCCTGCGGCTGATCGTGCGAGAGCGCTTCCTCCTCGGTCCACCCGCACGCTCGCGCGTCCTCCCGCCCGGGGTGCGCAACGGGATCCACCACCTCGAGCAAGAGGCTCCGCGGGATGCTCGCTGATCCCCCAACCCACACTCAGCAAGGCCCTGTTGCGCTTGCGCCCGCGTCCGCCCGCAATCAGTGGACCGACCTTGTGGATGCCGATCCGACAGGACTGGTGAGTCAGTCGCCCGAATGGCTGGACGCCCTGAGCCGGATGGGGTACGAGGACGCGAGCCGGACCTTCCGGGCCGCAAGCGGCGCTCGCATGATCCTGCCGCTGGCGCGCCGCCGCAGGTCGATGCCGCGTGCTTTGGCGCCGCTTGCCTCGATGCCGCCGGCGTGGGGGATGGGCGGGCTGCTCGCTGAGGAGACGCCAGGCATTCAGGACGTCGCCCGCGTCGTCGACGAGCTCTGCGCATTGCCATCGATGCAGATCACCGTTCGCCCGAATCCGGTGCATGCGAAGCTCTGGGCAGAGGCGTGCCGACGCCCGAGGATCACAGCGATCGGCCGGCGGGCCCACGTCCTCGACCTCGCCGGCGGAAGTGAGTTTGTCTGGAACGAGGTGTTTGCCCCTGGGGCGCGGCGTGCCGTTCGCAAGGCCGAGCGCGCGGGCCTCGAGGTTCGGGCTGGAAGCGGTCCGGATCTCCTCTCGGATTTCCAGGGCCTATTTGATCTTTCGGTGCGGCGCTGGGCAGCGGCCCAGCGCGAGCCGGTCTCACTCGCACGGATGCGCGCCTTCCGCCGCGACCCGCCCGCGAAGTTCCTCCACGTGGCAGACGCCCTTCCCAGGGGTCTGCGTATCTGGATTGCGTACCACGAAGACACTCCGGTCGCTGGGCTGATCGTGCTGCTCGGCAGAAACGCGAGCTACACGAGGGGCGCCATGGATGTGGACCGGGCGGGTTCACTTCGCGCCAACGAACTCCTTCACTGGTCGGCCATCCGCGAAGCCTGCGCCGCGGGCTGCAACCACTACCACCTGGGCGAGACTGGATGCTCCTCGTCGCTCGCGCGGTTCAAGGAGAAGTTCGGAGCTCTTCCGGTTAGCTATGCCGAGTATCGGATCGAGCGACTCCCCCTCACCCGTGCCGCTGGGCCGGTCAAGGCCACAGTCAAGCGGGCGATTGGATTTCGCGATGACTGAGCTCTCAACTGCCGTCGTTGTGTGCTCATTCACGGACGAGCGGCGCGACCTGCTCCTCGCGGCCGTGCGCTCGCTGGCCACTCAGACCAGGCCCCCTTCCGAGGTGATCGTGGTCACCGATCACGCCCCAGCGCTCAACACTTGGGCCAGGTCTTCGCTGCCCGGCGCCGAGGTGATCGCGAGTACCGGAGCACCCGGGCTTTCGGGCGCGCGTAACGCCGGGGTCGAGGCGTCGAGCTCAGACATCGTTGCCTTCCTCGATGACGACGCGGCCGCCGAGCCGGATTGGCTCGAGCGCCTGACAGCGATGTATTCGGAGCCTGAGGTCCAAGCGGCTGGTGGTTCGGTAATCCCGGCGTGGCAAGGGGAGAGGCCAGGCTGGATGCCCGAGGAGTTCGACTGGGTCGTGGGATGCAGTTATCGCGGGCAGCCCAGAGTCCGCTCTGAGGTCCGCAACCTGATCGGCTGCAACATGTCGTTTCGGCGTACGGCACTCGAGGAGGTTGGTGGCTTTGCTGGCGACCTTGGGCGCAGCCAGGCAAATCGCCTAGGTTGCGAGGAGACCGAACTCTGCATCCGCCTGCGGACCGTCGATTCCCAAGCGGTGATCCTTTACGAACCACAGGCCCGGGTGCGCCATTGGGTGCCTCGCGAGCGCTCGCGACTCTCCTACTTTCTCAGCCGCTGCCACGCGGAGGGCCGATCCAAGGCAGAGGTCGCTGGGAGGCTTGGGACCGAGAGCGCCCTTGCGAGCGAGCGCGCCTACGCCCGCCGCACGCTGCCGGCGGGCGTTCGCGCCGGACTCCTCGCCTGTCTCAGGGGTGATCGCGCCGGAGTCGCACGCGCCGTGGCCATTGTCCTCGGCCTGGTCGCGACCACGCTCGGGTTCTCGACCGCATTCGTAGCGCGTGTGACGCGATGACAGCGGCGAGCGTCGTTGTCGCCACCTGCGATCGTCCGCGCGACCTGGACGCCTGCCTTCGCTCGCTGACCGCTCAGACGCTCGCGGCCGACCGGATCGTCGTCGTCGACGACGCGCCCGGGGCCGGAGCGACCAAGGCAGTTGCCGAGCGCCACGCTCGCTGGGCGCCCGTCATCTATGTCGAAGGAGGCCGCTCGGGACTATCCGACGCGCACAACCGCGGCGTTGCGGCCGTGAGTACGCCGATCGTTGCCTTCACAGACGACGACGTGGTTGCGGACGAGGATTGGCTCCGGCGACTGGTGGAGGGCTTCGCCGATCACGAGGTTGCGTGCGTCACGGGCAGGATCATCCCGCTCGAGCTCGAGTCCAGGGCGCAGCACCTGCTTGAGGCGTTCGCCGGCTATGGAAAGGGCACCGAGCGCATGGTCTACGACCTCGGTCCGAATCGGCCAAATGATCCGCTGTTCCCGTTCGCGGCGGGAAAGCTCGGCTCAGGAGCCAACATGGCGTTTACCCGTGCGTTCCTCGACGAGCTGGGAGGGTTCGATCCGGCCCTCGGCGCCGGGACTCGCGCCAAGGGGGGCGATGACCTCGCCGCATTCTTCGAGGTCATCCAACGCGGCCACCGACTTGCCTATGAGCCGGCTGCGGTGATCCGGCACCGCCACGGCCGCGAGTACCGCACGCTTAGGCGACAGGTCTACGGCTGCGGAGTCGGCCTCACCGCGTTCCTCGCCAAGTGCGTCTGTGACAGGCCCGCGCTGCTTCCGCGCATGCTCGTGCGGCTTCCGGCGGCGCTCTTTCATTTGACCAGCGCCGACTCGCCAAAGCGGGCGCGTCTCCCTTACGACTTCCCACTTGAACTCGTCCGTCTCGAAAGGCTCGGCATGCTGGCAGGCCCGCTCGTCTACATGGCCAGCCGGCGTCGAACCGAGCGAGCCGCGTGATGCCGGCCGAAGCCGTCCCCATTCTGCTCTACCACAGCGTGACCGACGAATCGGACCCGCGCTTTGCGGCGTGGACCGTAACGCCGAGGCGGTTCGGCGAGCACATGGATCTCCTTGCCGCGGGCGGATACTCAGCCCTGACCGTCCACGAGCTCTTTCGGGGCTTCTCGCACGGCGAGCCGCTTCCCGATCGATCGGTGGCCATCACATTCGACGATGGCTTCGCTGACTTCTCGACCGGAGCGCTGCCGCACCTTCAGCGGACCGGGCTCAGAGCCACGGTGTTCGTCGCGACCGCGTATATCGGGCGGGCCAGCGCATGGCTCCAGGACATCGGCGAGGGGCGGCGCCCGCTGATGGACTGGCGTCAGCTTGCCGAGGCGAGGGCTGCGGGCATCGAGCTTGGCGCACACAGTCACACCCACCCGGAGCTGGACACCCTTGCGACGTCGGCCGTTCGGGACGAAGTCAAACGGAGTCGCGCTGCACTCGAGGCGCTCGGCTGTGTCACTTCGTTCGCTTACCCGCACGGTTATCACTCGGCTCGTGTGCGCAGAGAGGTCGCCCGGGCCGGGTTTCTCAGCGCCTGCGCCGTTGGTGGTGGGTTTGCGACCCCAGGGAACGACGAGTTCGCGTTGCCGCGCCTTGTGATCAGCCGCGACACGGACACGATCGCTCTCTCATCGCTACTCGCCGGAGGCCCCACGGCCGACCGGCGCCGAGTGGTTCAGCGTGGCGCGTGGCGCCTCGTCCGCCGCGCGGGAGCCGCCCCGCTTGTCGCGCCGGTCGCCGGCACGCTGCATCGGGGCCGGGTCTGATGTCGGAGGCAGCAACCGGTCGGGCGCCAGTCAGCTCGCGCGTCAGCTACTGGGTGCGCACACGGATCAGGATCCCCCTATATCGGAACGGCTACGCGCTGGTGGCGGCGTCGTGGCTCTCGTCAGTTTTGGGCCTCGTCTTCTGGCTGCTCGCGGCACATTTGTTCTCGCCGAAAGCGGTGGGCCTGGGCGCGGCCCTCATCGCCGCGATGACGCTCCTCGCCACCGTGGCGCAACTCAACCTCAAGAGCGCCCTCAACCGATACCTGCCGACCGCGGGCGCTCGGAGCGGCGGCATGGTGCTCCGAGCCTATGCCTTCGCCCTGATCGCGACCGCGTTACTCGCTGTGGGGTTCATCGCCGGCACCGGGCTGTGGGCTCCTGACCTGACTTTCGTGCGCGATCAGACTGGACTCGTGCTTTGGTTTGTCGCCAGCACCCTGGCGTGGACCATCTTCGTGCTCCAGGACAGCGTTCTCGCGGGGATCCGCCAGGCCGTTTGGGTGCCGCTGGAGAACGGCGTGTTCGCGCTCGCGAAGATCTTGATCCTGCTTGCTGTCGCAGGAACGGCCACGACTCTGGGCGTGTTCTTTGCCTGGACCGTGCCGCTGCTCGCCATCGTTTTGCCGGTCAACTGGCTCCTGTTTCGCCGGTTGCTTCCGGTTCACGAGCGGGAACCGGCCGCATCGGCTCCAGCGTCCCTGACGTCGGTTGGCCGGTACGTAGCGTGGGATTCGGTCGCGTACGTGATCTGGGCTGGCACGATTGGCGTCCTCCCGCTGATCGTGCTCGGGATCGCAGGAGCGGAGGCTACGGCGGGTTTCTACACGTCGTGGGCTGTCGCGTATTCCCTGTATCTCGTCAGCAGCGGTATTGGCATGTCGCTCCTTGCCGAAGGGTCGCGCGACGCTTCAAACCTGGATCGGGACGCCCGCCGGATGGCCTGGGCGGCAGCTCAGGTTGTGGTTCCGGGTGCCGCGATGATCGTGATCGCCGCGCCCCAGCTCCTAGCCATGTTCGGCGACCCATATACGGAGCATGTGGCGCTGCTTCGGATGCTCGCCGTCTCCGCCGTGCCATACATCGTCGTAGCCACCTGGGTCACCGTGGCCAGGGTCCGCCAGCGGATGCAAGCCGTTGTCGCCACATACGCGGCGCTCTGCGGGCTGGTGCTGCTGGCTGGGGTTCCGCTCATGTCGGCGATCGGCACGGCCGGGCTCGGGGTCGCCTGGCTCCTCGCTCAAACCGTGGTTGCGATGGCAATCGTCACTCGGATTCCAGAGGCGCAAGCGTTCTTCTGGCGACGAGTCAGGGCGACGATTGTGAGGTTCCGCCGGCTTACCGCGCGCCCAGCCGTGGGGGCCGCTCTGAAGGAGCTTCCCCACAGGCTTGGGGGCGGCAGGCGTCGTTGGGAGCACCTCAGAACGTTCGACACAGACGGCGACGTAACCGTTTCTGCGATCGGCCCAGGTCGGCCTGCCGCGGTCATCAAGCGCGCGTCCGGCACGGCCGGCGAAGACGCCGTGGGCCGCGAGCGCCGCGCGCTCGTGGCGCGGTCGGCCGACCCCAGAACGTCGGGCTTTGGCCTCCCCATCCCAAAGCTCCTAGCAAGCGGAACTCTCCGCGGTCGTGCCTTCGTAGCCGAGACACCCCTTCCGGGTGTACCGGGTGACGAGCTGATCGAGTCGGGGTCCTCGCCTAGCCGTGCCTTCGCAGTCGGAGCTGCGGCACTGGTGCCGCTTTACAGGGCGACTTCGGAAGACACCGTCGTCGGCGCCGATCTGCTCGAGGCATGGGTAGAACGCCCGCTTGAGATCCTTGGGCGGTTCGCGGGCGGTCGGCGCCGTGCACTCAGCCGGCTCGGCGATGAGCTTCGCCGAACGCTGACCGGTCGAGATGTCCGCACCTGCGTCACTCACGGAGACCTCTGGCCGGCGAACATGCTGTTCGAGACGGATGGATCGACGGTGACGGGGGTCGTCGACTGGGAACGCTCCTCATGGCACGGGAACGCCGGTGTCGACATGATGCACCTCCTGATCACGACCAGGGCGTCCGCTGAGCGTCGAGAGCTCGGCCCAATCGTGCGCGAACTCCTCGAGAGCGAGTCGGGCGATCACGAGCCGCTTTGCGGGGGGCCGTTTCCCGAGCGAACGGCGCTGATCCTCGCTTGGCTCCACCATGTCGCCGGCAATGCAGTGTCCCGCAAGCGCGTGAGCCGCCTGTGGGCCCGGCGCAACATCGATCCTGTGCTCGAGCTTTGGGACGACCGTGCCCCATCTGCGGCTTGGCCGTGGGGAACGATTCTCGGCTTTGGAGCGATCGCCGCCTCGCTGGCGATCTGGATCGCAGCGATCGCACCTGTGGACCCCCGCGACATGACCGATGGGGGCCTCTTGACGGTCCTTCCCTGGACGTTCGCCTTGGCCATCGTCGCGCTCTCGGCGAGCTTCGCGGTTCAGGTCTTTCGCGAGAGGAGAGTGCCAGGCATCCTCGGGGGCCACCTGCTCGCCCTGATCGCGATCATCCACGTGACCCCGATCCTCGTCTACGGCACCCTCAGGTACTCCTGGGCGTGGAAGCACGTTGGCGTGATCGACTTCATCCAACGCCACGGTGCTGTCGATACGGGCGCTCAGTACTTGCCCGTGTACCACAACTGGCCTGGGTTCTTCGGCATGGACTCCGTCGCAACCGAGCTCGCCGGCCTGCCCAACGCGATTGCGCTTGCGACGTGGGCGCCGCCAGTATTCAGCGTGCTCAGCGTCGGCGCCTTGATCTTCGTCTGTCGCGCGTTCACGCAGGATGCGCGCGTCGTTTGGCTAGCCGCCTGGCTGTTCGTAGTCGCGAACTGGGTCGGCCAGGAGTATTTCTCGCCCCAGGCGTTTGCCTTCTTCCTCTATCTGGTGCTAATCGGCGTCGTCGCACATTGGCTCGACCAGCGCCGGCCTTGGGCGCTGGCACTGGCTCTCGGCCTCGTCGTTGCCATCACCGTCAGCCACCCTCTGACGGCTGTCATGGCGCCCGTCACCCTTTTCGCTTTGAGCGTGTCCGGGCGCTGCGCGTATCGGAGCTTGCCTTTGATCGCCGCGGCGATCGTCGCGATCTGGTCGCTCACGTTCGCCTCCGGATACTTCCTTGCCAACCTTGCGTCGACCATCGACTCGGTTGCATTGCCATGGCAGACGACCCAGTCGAGCCTTGCGCCGACGGCGGTGCTCAGCGACACCCAGGCCATGGTTGCCACGGTCTCACGCGGCCTCGTCGTAGCCGTCTGCCTGCTCGCTGCGGTGGGTCTGGCGCGACAAGTGCGCTCGGGGAAGACGCCGTGGGGCCCGCTGGCACTGGCGCTGACGCCTTTGGCCCTGTTTGCAACGGGTGACTATGGAGGCGAGATTCTGTTTCGGGTCTATCTCTTCGCGCTTCCGTTCCTTGCCTTCCTTGCCGCGCATGTGTTCACGGCGGGGACTGGACATCGGGCGCGATCGCTTGCGACCGCCGGCTTCGGCTTGGCCGCGATCTTCATCGCTGGAGCGCTGATCGTTGCGCAATACGGGAAAGACCGTCAGAACTACTACTCCGAGGATGAGATTGCCGCCGCGAGCTACGTATACGAAAACGCGCCCCCGGGCACGCTCCTCGTCGAGGGGTCCAGGACCTACCCGGGGCAGTTCCGGAACTATGAGCGGTTCGAGTACGTGACCCTCTCGCGGGAGCCACCGGGGTCACAGGCGCGGGTCGTTGCGCGTCCCGACGCGGTCCTCTCTGAATGGGCGACCGATCCGTCGCGAAGCGCGGCCTACGTGATCATCACCGCGAGCCAGAAGGCGGAGGTGGAAGAGCAGGGGACGATGCCGGCTCATTCGCTCGACCGGATCGAGGAGACGCTGGGTTCGTCGCCCCGCTTCGAGACCGTGCTCGAGAACCGGGACGCGGTCGTCTTCGCCCCGGCACCCAGGACGCGCCGATGAAGGGGCGGCTTTGGGCTCCAGCGCTCGCTTTGACGAGCTCCGTGGTCATCGGCGGCCTCGTCGTAGTCGATGCGGGAGGGCCTGCTCGAGCAGCTGCCGTGGTCCTTTTTCTCGCGACGTGCCCCGGCCTCGCAGTCATGCAGTTCGTCCCGATCGAGCGCGGCATCCCGTATCTGGTGACGGTGATCGCCGTCAGTCTCGTCGTCGACACCCTTGTCGCAACCCTCCTCCTCATCGCGGGCGACCTCGACCCATGGACGTGCTTCGTGCTCCTGGCGGCGATGATCTTCGCCCTCGCGGGAGTTCAGCTGGAGCGCGGCTTCCGCGCACACCGGCGGACCGTGATTCGGGTCTATCCTCGCTAGGGGACGATCGTGTGCCGGGGGTCTGGCTTCTCGTCGCCCCCGGCCTGGCTGTAGTCCCCGAACGGGCCGTCGCGCTCGGCCACCGCGGCGCCGACGCCATCGGTCTCGGCGAGCTCGATGAACCGCTCCGCGTCTGGCGTGTTCCGCATCAGGCCGTCGAGGATCGGGCCGAGGGTCTGCGTGGAGGCCAACCCCATGTTCTCGTAGGCCTGGTTGACGATGAGCTTCATCGCGGCCAGCTGAGAGGACGGGATCTCGGCGAGCTGCTCGGCCTGCGTTCGCACCGTCGCCTCCAGATCACCGAACGGGACCGATGTGTTGATCAGGTCGACTTCAGCCGCCTCCTTCCCCGACAGCGGCTTGCCCGTGAGCGCGTACTCCTTCGCCTTCGTCAGGCCGAGCCGGTAGAGCCACATTCCCGTCAGGTAGGCACCCCACATGCGCGAGTACGGGGTGCCGATCCGAGCGTCGTCTGAGGCGATCACTAGGTCCGCGCAAAGCGCCATGTCAGAGCCGCCGCCGACGCACCAGCCGTGGACCTGGCAGATCACGGGCTTGGGCGAGCGCCAGATCGACATGAACTTCGGGATCGGCCCCTGGTCTGCGGTCGCCATGGCGAAGTCCTTGCCAGGGTCCCAGCGCCCATCAGTCGTCATCCCTTCGTCCCAGTGATGGAAGCCCCCGCCGAAGTCGAAGCCCGCGCAGAATGAGCGCCCCGCGCCTCGGAGGACGATCACCTTCACTTCGGGGTCGGCGCCCGCAGCATGGACCGCCGCCTCGAGTTCGTCCGGCATCGGCGGCACGATGGTGTTCAACCGCTCGGGCCGGTTGAGCGTGATCGTCGCGATTGCGCCCTGGGCGTCGTAGAGAATCGTCTCGTAATCCATTCGCGATACCTAGCAGAGCATCTGCAATGGTGAGGGGCAGGAGGCAGTTGGTGGCGGAAGGTAGGCCGAAAACCAGGGGGCCATGGCTGGCGGTCGCTCTCGTGGCGATCTTGACCTTCGTTGCCCTAAGCGAAAAGGCGAGCGCGGCGAAGCCGGTGACCTGGCGCTCGTATCCGCTCAACCACCGGCCCAACAACCTCGCCGGGCAGGCCAAGAGGGATGCGTGCAATTTCGAGCAGCACCAGCGAGCGGGAACGAAGGCGGTTCTGATCTTTCTCGTCGGGCGCGTCAACAAGCGCGCGGGGAAGTTCGGCGTTGGAGCGGATTCGAAGTTCAACTCGAACAAGAAGGTGCTGGATGCCCTGCTGGCCGCGGGGAAGGCGTACGACCGTTGTCGCGGCCCGGCGCGGAAGAGGGTGCGGATCGCGTACGGCGTGACCAACTACGAGTTGAACCGAGAGCTCGGTTCCAATCGGTTGGCGCGGCGCGCCGGCCGCGCCCAGTACGAGGTTGCGGCGAAGCTGAAGCGCAGGTTCCCGAACGGCGTGAACGCAGCACTCGCCGTTGACATCGAGCCGGGCTGGGATCCGATGGGATCCGGAGACGCGCTCTCGCTGACCCGCGCCGGCGCCCAAGGACGCCTGCCGTACTTCAACATCGGGACGGCCGGCCTCTGCCCGCCGTACGGCAATGCGTGTCAGGGAAACTGGACACCCGCCAAAGTCGGGCGGGTCTCGCAAGACAAGGGGATCATCCCGTTGCCGCAGGTCTACTACCCGCGCCAGGCTCGGACGTGGAAGCGGATCGCCGATCGCTGGGACAGGGTGCCGGGGAACTGCGGTCGCGCAGGCAAGCGGGGGTGCTTCGACTTCGGTGGCGTGACTACGCAGCCGCAGAGCTGCGGCGCCCATTACAAGCCGCGCGTGGCGCTGCGACGGATGCGCAAGGTCACCGACCACCGGGTCGGCAACCGCATCATTTACTTCAACCCGCGCGGCGTCGGATGTTGACGCCGCGCCCGCGCTACGGCGAAGGGACGATGCGGATGTATGGGCGGGGCGATTCCCAGCCGTCCGGGTAACGCTCCTTCGCGTCGTCGTCGGAGACCGAGCCGGCGATGATCACGTCGTCGCCCGCCTGCCACTGGGCCGGCGTCGCGACCTGGTTGTTCGCCGTGAGCTGGAGCGAGTCGATGACACGCAGCACCTCGTCGAAGTTCCGGCCGGTCGTCATCGGATAGATGAGCACAAGCTTGATCTTCTTGTCGGGGCCGACGACGAAGACGTTCCGCAGCGTCTGATTCTGAGCGGGGGTGCGCTCGGTCGGGTCGCCCTCGGTGTCCTCTGGGAGCATCCCATAGAGCTTCGAGACGTTGTAGTCCGTGTCGGCGATCATCGGATAGTTCGGCGCCGTTCCCTGGGTCTCGGCGATGTCCTCGGCCCACTTCTCGTGGTTGTCGAGGGGGTCGACGGAGAGGCCGATGATCTTCGTGTTCCGCTTCTCGAACTCGGGATTGATCGAAGCCATGTAGCCGAGCTCGGTCGTGCAGACCGGGGTGAAGTCGCGCGGGTGGGAGAAGAGGACGGCCCAGCCGTCGCCGATCCAATCGTGGAAGCTGATCCGGCCCTCGGTGGTGTCGGCCTCGAAGTCCGGTGCTGTGTCGCCAATCGTGAGCGCCATAGGGTGCCTCCTCGTTAATTACTTAAAACTTGATCGGGATTCGAGTGTAGCGGTCTTGAGCGTCGCGTCACGGCTAATCAAGAGGCCCTTTTCAGCCGATGTGAGATGAAAGTGAATACCGCCCGCAACCAAGCCGGCCCGATCATCGATCGGGCATCCACGGACCTTGCCCTGATGGCCCGTGTCTCAGGGGTGCTCTATATCTGCGGGGCCTGGCTCGTCGTCGTCTCGCTCGCCTTGCCGCACCCGATATCGACCGAGGCAGGCGGGCTGAGCGCGGTCGCCTTGTTCGCGGCGCTCTGCGGCGGGATCCTCTACCGGTTCTCCGGGCGGGCGACCACCGCCGCGATCCACCTCACGCTTGCCGCTGCCAGCGTCCTGATCTCGTACTGCGTGTATCTCTCCGGGTTTCCGGCCAGCGTCTACAGCGTGATGTTCGTCTGGGTCGTGATCGTCGCCGCGTGCGTCGCGACCCGGGTCGCACTCGTTGCTCATATCGCCTGGAGCATGGTCACCTACGGCGTCGCGCTCGCAGCCCTCCAACCCCTGGCTGGTGACTACTCACCGGTCACGCGCTTCGTCTTGACCGGCTTTGCGCTGAGCGCGGCCGGTGCCGCGGTCACCTGGCTGGTCGAGGGCCGGCGCAACGCGGAGGCCGGGCTTCACCGGGAGATCGAGAACCGCAAAGAGCTCCAGCAAAAGCTCGAGCACCTCGCGAACCATGACCCGCTGACGGGCGTCGGCAACAGGCGCCGGCTCGCCGATCACCTCGATGCGGTGCTCGCCGACGCATCGCGCACGGGCGCTCCGCTCTGCCTGATCTCGCTCGACCTCGACGGCTTCAAGGACTTCAACGACAAACACGGCCACGCCGCCGGCGACCGCCTATTGAAGTCCGCCGCGTCCGCCTGGAACACCGTCCTTCGCTCAGAGGACGTGATCACCAGGATGGGCGGCGACGAGTTCCTCGTCGTGCTGCCGAACTGCGCGTTCGATGTCTCGAAGCGGGTCGCCGCCAGGCTGCGCGAGGCGGTGCCGGACGGCCAGTCGGCCTCGACCGGGATCACGTCTTGGAACGGGAGGGACTCCGCCGACGAGTTCCTCCTGGCCGCCGACGAGGCCCTGTACCGCACGAAGGGGAAGCGCGACGGTACGGTTGCCGGGTGAGAGACCCCCTCGGCCTCAACGAGCGCTTCTTTGCCTGGTACTACCCGAAGGTCGTCGGGCGCGCCGAGGCCGCGGGCCAGGCGGAGACGCGGCGCAAGCTCCTCTCCGAGGCGCGGGGCAGAACGCTCGAGATCGGCGCTGGAAGCGGCTTCAACCTCCCGCACTACACCGAGGCGGTGACCGAGCTCGTCGTCTCCGAGCCGAGCCCGCACATGCGTGAGCACCTGCGCGAGCGCCTTGAAGCGGATCCGCCGCCGGTCGGCTCCTGGCAGCTCGCCGACGCCAGTGCCGAGAGCCTGCCGTTCGACGACGCCAGCTTCGACACCGTCACGGGCGGCTTCATCATGTGCTCGATCCCTGATCCAGAGGGCGCGCTCGCTGAAATCGCCCGTGTGCTCAAGCCCGGCGGCCGGTACATCTTCCTGGAGCACGTTCATGCCGGTGAGGGCACGATGCTTGGCCGCTTTCAGGACCTGATCGAGATTCCCCACCGCTACATCGCCGCGGGCTGCCACCCGAACAGGCGCACCTGGGAGATGATCGAGAACTCCCCGCTCGAGGTCGAGCGGATGGAGCGCGGTGAGCAGCCGAAGGCGCCGCCGAGCGTCAAACCAACGATTCTCGGCAGCGCCGTCCGGCCACCGGCCTAGTCAGGCGCTACCGGCGGTCGCGCCCGAAGCCGCGACCTCGTGCTCGCCCTCGGCGAACTCCTCGACCAGCTTTTCGTTGAACGCCGGGATGTCGTCGGGGTTGCGGCTCGTCACGAGCCCCTGATCAACCACGACCTCCTCGTCCACAACCTCGCCGCCTGCGTTCCGGATGTCGGTGCGGATCGACGGATAGGACGTGAGCGTGCGGCCCTTGACCAGGTCCGCCTCGACCAGCGTCCACGGTGCGTGGCAGATCGCGCCTACGGGCTTGCCCGTCGCAAAGAAGTCCTGGAGGAACTTCACGACCTCGTCGGAGGTGCGGAGCTTGTCCGGGTTCGCAACGCCTCCCGGCAGCACCAGTCCGTCGTAGTCGTCGACGTCGGCATCTCCGATGACCCGGTCGACCTCGAACGTGTCGCCCTTCTCAATCTCGCCGTTCATGGCCTGGATCTCGCCTTCTTCGAGGGAGATCAGTTCCGTTTCGGCCCCAGCGTCCTCAATCGCCTGCCGCGGGTCCTCGAGCTCAACCTGCTCGACGCCGTCGGTCGCGATGAACGCGATCTTCTTTCCTTCCAGCTCATTGGCCATCTCGGGCTCCTTCTGTCGCCTTTTGCTCTCAGTAGACGGCTTCCCGGGATGGCTCAGGCGAAACGACCCCGATCGATCGTTTCGCGCATCAATTCGCGGTCGTAGGCCGGCAACTCGCCTGTGCGCGCGAACTCGTCCTGGTAGGCGCGCATCGCGGCCTTCGCGTCGTCGCTTCCCACGGTCGCCAGGAACTCGGCGCGCTCGAGGCGCATGCCATCTCGCAGCGGCAATGAGCCGCCGAAGTAGATGGCGCGCTTCGTTGCCGCGACGGCTTCCTTTGAGCGTCCCGCCAGGCGAGCGCCCTCGGCCGCAGCCTCCTCGACGAGGCTCTCGGCGGGGACGATCCGATCGATGACGCCTAGCTCAAGCGCCTCGTCAGGGCTCATCGGGCCGCCGTCGAGCGCAACGCGAAGCGCTCCGCTGGAACCGAGCATCCGCGCAAGGCGCTGGGTGCCGCCGCCTCCCGGCGGAAAGCCAAGCAGGATCTCGGGCTGGCCGATGAGGTGGTCGCCTTTGGCCATCCAGCGGAAGTCGCACGCCAAGGAGAGCTCGCAGCCACCGCCCTGCGCGGACCCGTTGATCGCGACGATGAAGACCGCGCCGCAGCTCTCCATCCTCAGCATGATCTCGTGGAAGCGCTCGATGGCGACGAGCCCCGCGAGCTGAGTGCGGCTCAGCGCCTTCTCGCCTCCAGGGACCTTGCGCATGGCGCCCGCCGCCCGCAGGGAGCCACGCGCGACGCGGGGCGAGACAGAGGGGCTCTCCTCGGCGCCGGCCAAGAGTTCGCCGACGTCGTAGTGGGCGAGAAAGCGCTCGGGGTGGTCACCGGTCAGGACGACTGCGCCGACCCCGTCGTCGGACTCGGCCCGTGTCACCAAATCGTCCAGCGCGCCGACCAGGGGATCGTCGAACAAGCCGTGGGGCGGGTTCGAGAGCGTGGCGAGCAGCACCCGGCCACGCTCCTCGATGCGGATCGTGCCGCTCAACCGCTGCCCCGCCTCTGCATCGCGAAGCCCGCGACGATGCCGCACACGATCAGGATGAGGGCGGCAAGCAGGCCGGCGCGCTCGCTTTCTTCATTCATGACGGCGCCGCCCGCCCCCGCCGACATGACCGAGCCGGCCGAGGCCGCCGACATCGCCGAGCCGAACGACGCGGCTGAGGCGACCGAGAACGCCGACGCCGCTGACCCCACGGACGCAAACGAAGCGACTGAGCCCACCGAACCGATCGACAGGAACGAGCCCTTCGAAGCGATCGAGCAGAAAGAGTCCTCCGACCAGAGGCTGAGGGTTGAGCCGTCGTCCATCTATTCCTTCTCGACCTTGATGCCCTTGGCGCAGTGGACCTCGACGATCGCGCCGGCGTTGGCTGGATTCGTCGTGCTGTTGTCGTCGACGCCGACCCAGTAGACGCGGCTCTTGATCTCCTGATTGCTTGGCCTGATCTGCGACAGGTAGCTCACAACGATTCCTGTGCTGGTCGCCGCGCCGCCGCCGATGGCGTTGCCTTCCTTGGCCGGGCATTGCGGCCCGATCACGGTTCCGCCATTCTCCGGCGGGTCCACGGGCTGCGTGACGTAGAAGGTGGTGATCTTCGCGCCATTGCCCGCGCGGGTAACGGGCCCCCTCTCGGTAGCGACCATCGGTTCCGCCACGATTCTGGGACCGGCTTCCCTCTCGCCTCCGCCTCCCGCGATCGCGATGCCGCCGAAGCCTGCGGCGACGACTAGCGCAGCCGCCCCTCCGCCAATGAACATCCCCTTCTTCATCTCTGCCTCCAGTGCCCTCGAATCTCACGCTTTTCGCGCCTCGGTCGTTTCAAGATACGAAGATGCGTGAAATGTCGCGGCTTCCCTTCCACTCGTTTCTCGACGAGCACCGCAGGCCGGTGCTTGCGTATCTGAGGGCGATGGTGGGGCCGAGCGACGCGGACGACTGTTTTCAGGAGACATTCATGGCTGCTCTCAGGAGCTACGAGACACTCGACGGAGCCAACCCCCGCGCCTGGGTCATGACGATCGCGCGGAACAAGGCGATCGATCATCACCGTTCGGCGGGGCGGCGGCCGCTGCCGCAGGGCGACGAGCTGCCCGACGTCGCGGCGCCCGCAAAGGCCGAGCACGATCCAGGGCTGTGGGCGTCGGTGGCAGAGCTCCCCGACCGCCAGCGCGAGGCGGTCGGCCTTCGCTTCGCCGCCGACCTTCGCTACCGCGAGATCGCGGCAGCGATGGACACGTCCGAGGAGGCCGCGCGGCGGAGCGTCCACGAAGGCCTGAAGAAGCTCCGCGAAACCGTTTCGAAGGAGGAGCGATGAAGCTCGACCCAATCGAAGCCCAGCTTCGCGGCCAAGGCGACGCTGATGAGAGCTCGCTGGAGCTCGCCAGGCAATTCGCCGAGGCGGCGGCGGAAAGCGGGGACGCCGAGGTTGCGTTCGCGACGCTCGACACGCCGGTGGGGAGGACCTCGGTTGCGGCGACCGCGCGCGGGATCGTGTCGGTCGGCCTCCCCAATCAGCCACTCGACGACTTCGTCGGACGGCTCGCCACGCGAATCTCGCCGCGAGTCGTCGAAGCGCCCGGAAAGCTCGACCTCGCCCGTCGCGAGCTGTCCGAGTTCTTCGAAGGAGACCGGCGAGACTTCGACCTCGCACTCGACTGGACCCTCGTGCCGCCGGGCGGCTTCTACCGCAGGGTGCTCGACGCGACGGCCAAGCTGCCCTACGGCGCGACGGTGACCTACGGCGAGATCGCGCGAAGCGCCGGCAACCCCCGGGCCCACCGTGCGGCCGGCACCGCGCTGGGATCCAACCCGCTGCCGATCGTCGTGCCCTGCCATCGCATCGTGCGAGCCGGCACAGATCCCGGCAACTACGGTGGCGGCCGCGAACTGAAGCGCTGGCTGCTCGACCTCGAGGGCTCGCTGTGAGTGCGCCAACTTGACAAGGGTCTGACCCGGGGTCAGACCCCTCTTGGCAGTTTCGCGCGTGGGGGTGCTTGACAACAACTTGACAGTCAAGTAGGCTGTCAAGCATGATTGACGAAAGCCTTACCAAGCGCCAGCATGAGATCCTCGAGCGGCTCGAGCAGGACATGCCTGTCAAGAAGATCGCGACGGACCTCGGGGTGTCGCGCAACGCCGTCTACCTCCAGATCGAGCGGTTGCGCGACCGCGGCGTTCTGCCTCGCGACTACACCCCTTCGGGCCAGCCGCCCCGCGCACCGCTTCCGGCGCTCATGCCGGGGCTCGAGCTCGGCGCAGCCGTTCCGGCGCCCGGCTTCGGCCCGGGCTCGCTGACCGCGATGCGCTCCGAGCTCTCCGAGCTCCGCCGTGACGCCGGCCAGAACCCGCCGCCCGGCGAGTACGCCCGGACGATCGAGGCAGCCGCCGCTCGCAACGACGCTGTAGCCCTCGCATACGAGCTCGGCAGACTCGACGCAACCGAGCCCGAAGAACTTGCGACAGGTCTCGTAGAGTCCGCGTTGGAGAGACTCGGACACCTGCCGACCTCCAACTGATGGATAATCCAAGGACCTTCACAAAACAAGGAGAATCTGGGGAATGACTGTTGTCCTGATCGTGGTCGGCCTGGTCCTGGTACTCGGGCTGATCTACGTCCTGATCCGAAACTCGATGATCGGCTCGCGGAACCGCGTTGACGAGTCCTGGTCGGGCATCGATGTTCAACTCAAGCGCCGCCACGACCTGGTCCCGAACCTGGTCGAGACGGTGAAGGGATACGCGACGCACGAGCGCGAGACCTTCGAAAAAGTGACTCAGGCGCGCGCCCAGGCCATGCAGGCCTCTGGCCCGGCCGAGGCGAGCGCGGCAGAGGGCCTGCTCAACGCCGCCCTCACGGACCTGCGTGCGGTGGCCGAGCAGTACCCGGACCTCCGTGCGACCGAGAACTTCCAGCAGCTCTCTCGGAATCTCTCGGAGCTCGAGGACGAGATCCAGGCCTCGCGCCGGATCTACAACTCGAACGTCCAGGCCTACAACACGAAGATCCAGATCTTCCCGAACTCGATGGTCGCCTCGAGTGGCGGCTTCACCGCACGCGAGTTCTTCGAGATCACAGACGCCGCCGAGCGCGAGCCCGTCCAGGTCTCGTTCTAAACGACTGAAGCATCGGACCGGGCCGGTGGAGGAACGCGCACCAGAGTTCCTCGCCGGCCCTGGCCTTGCCCACGAGGCGTACGAGTTCGCCCGCGAGGCCCACGAGGGCCAGGAACGCAAGGGCGACGGCTCGCCCTACATCAACCATCCGACCGAGCTCGCCCGACTGCTCCACGAGGCGGGCCACGACGACGAGGAGATCCTGGCCGCCACGTTCCTCCACGACGTCGTCGAGGACACCGACACGACGCTCGATGAGATCGAAGAAGCATTCGGCTCGGAGGTGCGCGACCTGGTGGAGTCGATGACCGAGGACAAGGACGTCGAGCCGTATGAGCGGCGCAAGGAACACCACCGCGATCAGGTCGAGGAAGGCGGGGAGCGCGCCGTCCTCATCTATGCCGCCGACAAGGTCGCGAACCTGCGCGACCTGCGCGCCCTCTATCGCAATGTGGGCGAAGGTGCCGCTTCGCGCTTCAACGCGCCCCTCGACGTGAGGGTCCGGCTCTGGGAAGGTGACGCCGAGATGATCGAGCGCGTCCACCCAGGCCTCGATCTTGCGGCGCAGCTTCGAGCCGAGCTCGGCGCGTTCAAGGCCGAGCGCGAGACGACCGCGTGATCGTCGACTGCGCCCATTACGAAGGGGGAGAGCGCCAGCACGAGGGCCCGATCGAGATCGACGAGGCCGCCAACCTCTGTGGCAACGGGACCAACAGCTTTGCCTGGGTCGGGCTGAAAGAGCCGACGCCAGACGAGCTCGCAAAGGTCGGGCAGGCCTTCGGGCTCCACGAACTCGCCCTAGAAGACGCGGCGAGCGCCCACCAGCGGCCAAAGCTCGAGGACTACGGCGATTCGCTCTTCATCGTCCTGCGGACGGCGCGCTACGACGACGCGAAGGAAGAGGTCGAGTTCGGCGAGATCCACCTCTTCGTCGGGTCGGACTACGTGGTCGCCGTGCGTCATGGCGAAGCCTCGGAACTGAAGCCGGCGCGAAAGCGCCTGGAGGAACACGAGGACCTCCTGGACGCGGGTCCCGGCGCGGTAGTTTGGGCGATCGTCGACAAGGTCGTCGACGACTATGCGCCGGTTGTCGAAGGCATCGACAACGACATCGAGGAGGTCGAGGAGGAGATCTTTGGCCAGCAGGGGGACGCGACCCAGCGCATCTATTTCCTGAAGCGCGAGGTGATCGAGTTCCACCGCGCCGTCGCGCCTCTGCTCGCGCCCCTGGAGGGGCTCCAGTACGGCGCTCAGCCGGGTGTGAGCGACGAGCTCCGCCGCTACTTTCGCGATGTCCACGACCACGCTCGGCGTGTCGACGAGCAGGTCTCGGGCCAGCGCGAGCTCCTGACTTCGATCCTGGAGGCGAACCTCGCTCTCTTGGGCGTAAAGCAGAACGTCGTCGTCCGCCAGATCTCCGCCTGGGCGGCCATCATCACCGTGCCAACTTTCATGGCATCGGTCTGGGGCATGAACTTCGAGCACATGCCCGAGCTCTCGGAGACCTGGGCCTACCCGGCGGCGCTCATCCTGATGCTTGTCGCCGTCGTCGGCCTCTACAGCTTCTTCAGGCGGATCGACTGGCTGTAGCGCTCAACTCGCGCCGTTGTCGGGCTCCGGCGTGCCAGCGCGGATCGCCTCGAGCTGTGCCGCCAGTGCTAGGCCCGCGAACAAGGCGAGCGCTGTGAGCAGGGCCCACAGCATCAGGCCGATGAAGCCCGCGAGCGGTCCGTACGTCTCGCCGAAGTCCTTTGAGATCTCGAGGTAGCCCGCGAGAATCCCAGTGAACGCGAACCACATGAGGACAGAAACGCCCGAGCCGAAGGCGAGCCAGCTCGGCTCGGGCTGTGAGCGGTTGGGCGACTTCTCGAAGAGCAGCGCCGCAGCACCGGCGACCAAGATCGCTCCCAGCGGCCAGCGGGCGATCGACCAGACGGTTCCGAGCGCGTCGCTCCAGCCCTGATCCGTAAGCGCGCTCCCAAGCTCGGAACCGGCCACGGTCAGGACGAGGGCGCCGACGGTTGCAAGGCCGGCCGTCAAGGCAAGGACTGTCGCCCGCGTGTACTTGGCGACGCTCGGCCGGTCACGCTCGACGCCATAGATGCGGTTCGCTCCGCGCTCGATCTGCCCCATCGCGGTCGCACCCGAGACGACGGCAATGGCGAGCCCTAAAAACAGGGCGACCCCACTCGATCCCGAGCCGGACTGAATCGTCTGAGTGAGGACCTCCCCCGCCGGGCCGGGCGCAAGATCCTTGAAGGTTGACTCGAGGACCCGGCTGAACGACTGCTGGTCGAGGACGCCGGCAAAGCCCACGACGGCGATCAGCGCCGGGAGGAGCGTCAGTACGAGCTGGAACGCAAGCGCCCGGGAGTGGCTGAACGCGTCGGCGCGGCGGAACCGCACGAAGGAGTCGCGCACTAGCTGGATTGCCCCGACCTCCTTGAGCGTGTCGATTGCGTCGTCGCCTTCGAGGCCGCGAGTCTCGGGCACGGCTGCGGCGGTACTCATCGAGCTCTCCCTCCGGACATGGAGTCACGCCTACCCAGTTGATGACGCCGGTACGCTCAGCGGTCCATGGACCTGCTCGCGCACGTCTCATCAGGCGTCTTCGAGCCGCTTCAGATTGCGGGCCTGACCGCGTTCGGCGCGGTCTACGCCATCCGGGCCGCCAACCTCTCTCGCGAGGGACGGCCGGTGCCGACCTGGCGGATCGTCTCCTACTTCTCTGGCGTCGCCTTGATCGCGATCGCGTTCGTGTCGCCGCTCGCCCACATGGGCGGGGAGCTCGTGACGGCGCACATGATCCAGCACCTCTTGATCGCGGACATCGCGGCCCTCCTGATCGTGCTCGGCCTGACCCGAGCCGTGCTGCAGCCGATCATGGCGCTCAGGGCGTTCGACCGCCTGCAGTTTCTCACGCTCCCGATGATCGCGCTACCGCTCTGGATTGCGAACCTGTACATCTGGCACATTCCGGCGCTCTATGACGGAACGGTGACGAACGAGTGGCTTCACGCTCTTCAGCACACCTGCTTCATCAGCTTCGGAATCCTCATGTGGATGCCCATCGCGGGTCCGCTTCCAAAGCCGGCGTGGTTCGGCGGCGGAGCCCAGGTCGGGTACGTGGTCGTCGCCCGCCTGGCCAGTGCGGGCCTCGGGAACATCCTCATGTGGTCCGGCTCGGTCCTGTACGTCGAGTACGCCGCGGGCCAGGACTACTGGAACATCTCCGCTGTGGCTGATCAGGGCACAGCGGGCGTGATCATGATGGTCGAGGGCGGCCTCATCACCCTGGGCGCCCTGGCCTGGGCTCTCTTGCGATGGGCGGCCCAGGACACAGAAAAGCAGCGATTGCTCGAGCTCGCCGAGGAGCGCGGCGTCCCACTCACTCCTGAGCGCGCCGACCGTGCGGTCAGCGCCGGCCACGGCGCTCGCCTTGAAGAGCGCATCACCGGAGCAAAGGCCAAGCACTCTTGAAAGGCAATCGCTTCCTCTACCTGACGGTCTTCACCGTCGGGATATCGACTCTTGGCGCCGAGATTGCGGCGGCGCGCCTGCTCGCCCCGTTCTTCGGCGCGTCCACGATCGTCTGGGCAAACACGATCGGCGTCGTCCTCGTCGCCCTATCGCTCGGCTACTGGTACGGCGGCAAGCTCGGCGACCGCTACCCGCAGCTGACCAAGCTGTGCCAAGTCGTGATCGGCGGCGCGGTACTCCTCACCCTGATCCCGTTCATCGCCCAGCCCTTTTTCGAGGTGGCGATCTCGGCGCTCGACGAGATCGAGGCCGGCGCGTTCGTCGGCTCCCTCTTCGCCGTGCTCTTTCTCGTGGCGATTCCCCTCTCCGTCCTGGGCACCGTTTCGCCCTGGGCGATCCGCCTGAGCGTCGACGAGGTCGAGCACGCGGGCGCGGTCGCCGGGCGCCTCTATGCGATCTCGACGGTCGGGTCGCTCCTGGGGACCATGCTCTCGGCGCTCGTCCTGATCCCGTTTGCCGGCACGCAGCGCACGTTCATCATCTTCGGAGTGATGCTGGCGCTGGTGGGCGCCCTCGGCCTGCCCCGGCGCTACCTCTTGGCGCCGGCGCTCATCGCCGCGACGCTCGCGATCCCGGTCGGGGCGATCAAGTCCACTGAGGACGGCGAGGTCATCTACGAGAAGGACTCCGAGCATCAATACATCCGCGTCATCGAGGAGTCCGATGGGGACCGCCTCCTGGAGCTGAACGAAGGGCAGGCCGTCCACTCGCTGCTTCGCGCGGACTCGACGCTGACCGACGATGTCTGGGACGGGTATCTGGTGCTTCCGTTCGCCGGTCTCGACGGGCCGCCCGAGCGCATCGCGATCCTTGGCAACGCGGCGGGGACGACCGCCAGGAGCTACGGCGAGTACCTGCCGGACACCGTTGTCGACGGCGTCGAGATCGATCCCGAGCTCGAGGAGGTCGGGAACAGGTACTTCGACATGGACTCGAACGAGAACTTGACCATCCACTCCGAGGACGCGCGCCCGTGGCTTCGGCGCTCCGAAGGCGGCTATGACGCGATCTTTGTCGACGCGTACCGCCAGCCGTACATCCCCTTC
The DNA here is from genome assembly GCA_963786495.1 of uncultured bacterium. Taxonomy (GTDB): domain Bacteria; phylum Actinomycetota; class Thermoleophilia; order Solirubrobacterales; family 70-9; genus JALZKA01. The sequence goes on from CAWAZL010000010.1 coordinate 101,843, forward strand.
TATCTCGCGACCGAGGAGTTCTTCTCGCTCGTCCGCGAGCGTCTCGCTCCCGGCGGCGTCGTCGTCGTGAACGCCGGCCATCCCGAGGGGAACGACGACCTCGAGAAGGTCCTCGGCCGAACGATGTCCGAGGCCTTCCCGAACGTCATGCGCGACCCCATCGAGCCGACGAACACGCTCCTGGTCGGCAGCGAGGGCGAGCTATCGGCCGACGGGATCATCGAAGGCACGGAGGACCTGCCGGTCGAGGTCGCGAACCTCGGAGCGATGGAGGCGTCTCGGTTCGGCGAGCTACTCGCCGGGGGCGAGGTCTATACCGACGACCGCGCTCCCGTTGAGTGGCTGATCGACCGCTCGATCCTGGGCTACGCGGGAGACAACTGAGCGTGGGCGAGAGGTTCCTGGCCTGGCTCTTCACGGGCCCGGTCGGCCGCGTCGTCGCCTTCTTCGGCGACCTGGGCGCGGCGCTCGGCGGCTGGGCCCTTCGGCGCCTGGGCCTCAGGCGAAACCCTGAGTAGGCTCAGCCACCGATGAAGACCGAACTCACCGAGCTGCCCGAATCGCGCGTGCGCCTGGACGTTTCCGTCGAGGCCGATCTGATCGAAAAGCGGTTGGACCGCGCCGCAAAGCAGCTCGCGGGTGAAATGAAGGTGCCCGGCTTTCGCAAGGGCAAGGTGCCTCCGCAGATGGTCATCCAGCGAATTGGCCGCGAGGCCGTCGTGGAGCAGGCGGTCCGCGATTCGCTCCCCGAGTGGTACGAGGAGGCGATCGTCTCCTCGGGCTTAATCACAGTCGGCGACCCCAAGCTTGACGTCGACGAGCTGCCCAGCGAGGGCGAAGGCCTTGCGTTCTCGATCGAAGTGGGGGTCAGGCCAAAGGCCGAGCTCGGCGAGTACAAGGGCCTCGAAGTCGGGAAACCCGAGGCCGAGGTGCCGCCCGAGCGGATCGACGAGGAACTGGAGCGCCTGCGGGAGGGCTTCGGCTCACTAAACCCCGTCGACCGCCCGGCCGCCAACGGCGATGTCGCAGTCATCGATTACGAGGGCACCGTCGCCGGCGAAGCCTTCGAAGGAGGCTCCGGCACGGACATGACCGTCGAGCTTGGCTCTGAGCGTCTCCTGCCCGAGTTCGAAGCGGGCCTCGTCGGCAAGAGCGCCGGCGAAGAGGCCGACCTCGACGTGACCTTCCCCGACGACTACGGCGCCGAGGACCTGGCGGGCAAGGCCGCGGTCTTCCACATCAAGGTGAACGAAGTGCGGGAGAAGGAGCTACCCGAGCTCGATGACGACTTCGCCCAGTCCGCGTCCGAGTTCGACACGCTCGAGGAGCTTCGCGGTGAGATCCGCGATCGACTGGCCGAGATCATCGAGCGGCGCTCAGAGATGGAGTTCCGTGACGCAGCCGTCGAGGCTGCGGCTCAGAACGCCACGATCGACCTTCCCCACGACCTGATCCACGCCCGCGCGCACGAGCTCTGGGAGCGCTTCGAGCGCACCCTCCAGGCCCGCGGCATCGACCCGCAGATGTACGCGCAGATGCAGGGCAAGGATCGCCACGACATGATCTCCGAAGGTGACGAGTCCGCCGAGCAGACGCTCCGCCGCGAGGCGACCTTGGCCGCCGTTGCCGACGCGGAGGGAATCGAGCCGACCGACGAGGAGCTCATCGAGGCCCTCGGGCCCGCGGAGGGCAAGCAGAAGCCTGAGAAGACGCTGGCCAAGCTCCGCGAGAACGGTCGCGAGGGACTGTTGATCGAGGAGGTGCGCCTGCGCAAGGCGGCCGAGCTCATCGCCGACTCAGCCAAGCCGATTCCGGTCGAGAAAGCCGAGGCTCGCGATGCGATCTGGACGCCCGACAAGGGCGAGGAGGGCGAAGCGCCGACGACCGAGGGCGAGGCGCAGGGCGACACTCCGGACAAGCTTTGGACGCCTGGGCCGTGAGTAGACTCACCCGCCGATGAGCCCTCTGGTTCCAATGGTCGTCGAGCAGACGTCGCGCGGCGAGCGCGCCTTCGACATCTACTCGCGTCTTCTCAACGAGCGGATCATCTTCCTGGGGACGCCGATCAACGACGACATCGCGAACCTCGTCGTCGCGCAGATGATCCATCTCGAGTCGGAAGATCCCGACAAGGACATCTCCATGTACATCAACTCCCCGGGCGGGTCGGTGTACGCGGGCCTCGCGATCTACGACACGATGCAGTTCATCAAGCCCGATGTGCAGACGATCTGCGTCGGCGTTGCGATGTCGATGGGCGCGTTGCTCCTGGCGGGCGGTACGGCCGGGAAGCGGATGGCGCTTCCCAACTCGAAGATCCTCATCCACCAGGTCTCCGGCGGCTTTCAGGGCCAAGCGACGGACATCGAGATCCACGCCAAGGAGATCATCGACGTGCGGGAGCGACTCGACAAGATCATCGCCCACCACACGGGCCAGGACCTCGAGCGCGTGTCGCGCGATACCGAGCGCGACTACTTCATGAGTGCGGAGGAGGCGGTCGAGTACTCCATCGTCGACCGCGTCCTCGAGCAGCGCTGAGGCGCTTTCTCCTCACCCTCGCGACGGCATGCGCCGTCCTCGGAACGGGTGCTACCGCGGCATCATCGGGCGGTGGCTTCGACGTCTACCGATCCTCCGTTGCGCCAAGCGAGTCCTTCGTTGCCGGCGAGCGACCGCCGACGCTTCGCTACGCCTTCCACAGCTCCGGCGAACGCCGGCGGGTATCGGTGCGCGTCATCAATCCCAAGACGGGAAGGGCGCTCGCGCGCTGGACGCGCTCGAAGGCACACCCCGGAGAGCTCTACAAACGCGAATGGAACGGCTCGGACCAGAGAGGTGATCCCGCGCCCGACGGTCGCTACGCGTTCCGGATCTCTTCACCCGGCCGCCGTGACTTCGCCGGCGGGCAGTTTCTCCTTCGCGGCTACAAGTTCCCGGTCGATGGGCCCCATGGCACGCGAGGAGCACTGGGCGAGTTCGGCGCCGAGCGCGTGGACGGGCGGAGCCACCGCGGCTTCGACGTAACGGCGCCGTGCGGCACGGACCTCGAGGCCCTGCGTGGCGGCGAGGTCGAACGCCGCGGCTATGACCCGAAGCTCTTCGGGCACTTCATCGAAGTCGATGCCCGTTGGTCACCCATCGACTACTTCTACGCGCACATGCGCGAGCCTGGGACCGCTGCAGTCGGCGATCACGTAAAGACCGGCGAGGTGCTCGGTGAGATCGGGCTCACCGGCAACGCGTCCGGAACGCCGTGTCACCTGCATGTCGAGATCAGGGCCTCGGGCCGAACCGGTCGACCCGAAGCCCTATCTCAAACGCTGGGACCGCTACTCGTAAGCGGTTAGGCGGAGAAGGATTCCCAGTTGATCTTCGAGTTGCAGTCCTCGGCTCCGCCGCTCGAAGTCACCCTTGGCCTTGAGTGTGCCGACGGTCTTGTTCCCGTTCTGCTTGACCTGACCCTCGACGATGACCTTCCCGTTGCCGTTCTTCGTCTGGTTCCGTCGAACTTGCCCTTATTGTTCATGCTCGATCTTGTCCGATCTAGCCTTTGATCTCGACAGGCCCGCCGACGGCGCAGGGGACCGTGAAGTTGTTGAACTTGAAGTTCTTGATCCGACTCGGCGTTGCCTTGCGAGACGGAGACCAGGATGAACGTGATGCTCAGGATCAGCGGCGCCCCTTGTCGCCGTGGACTTCTTGAGCGCTGTCCGCGCTGGACGTCGCCGGCATCGCTACCGCCGTGGCCGCGAGAGCCGCGACGATCAAACCTTTCTTCATTCCGCCTCCTCTAAATCGGATTGTTTTGGGAACGAGCGGCAGGCTAGCCGCTCATCGTTGCCTTGAAGTTCTGCGTCCCGGACTCGCACTTGTACCAGCCGTTACCGCCAGTGAGCCGGTAGCTGCCATAGAGACGCGCGGTGCCCTTCGCACTTCGAAAGCTCTTTGAGAACCGTCCTTCGACGATGGCTTTCCCTCGGCCTTCGGGATCTTTCGAGAACACCCCGAACTTCCGGTTGTCGAGCACCGGCGTCTTGTTGTAGATGGTGAAGTTGAGTAGGACGCGGTTCTCCTCGCAGTTCGCCTCGAGGTCGTCGATCTCGATGTCGCGCACCTTCTGATGTTGGTTCCCCTCCACCCGCTGGAACGAGATCGTGCCGTCGGGCGGCTTGTCGTACTCAAACGTGGCGGAGTACACTGGCCGGCTCCGGGTCTCCGCCCAGGGCGGAGCCCGCCGCCGCCAGAGCAGCGAGCGCGGTCATTGCGGCGGTTCCCCTTGCCAGAGCCTTCAGCACTTCTAGCTATCTAACCCACCTGCGGCGTCAACGTAGCGGCGGTACCCTCCGACGGAACGGTGAAAAGACCTGGAGGGACGAACCGATGAGGGCAAGGATGCGGATCGTGGGAATCGGACCGCTTCTGCTCCGGAGGCTGTCGATCCGGCAACAGCTTCTCGTTGCCCGGTTGCATGTAGGCATCCGTGGGAAGGGACGCAGCCAGCTGAGGAGTAACTGACGACGATGGCACGCCCCACTGATTCCAACGAACAGCTCCTCTGCTCCTTTTGCGGCAAGTCGCAGAGGCAGGTCAAAAAGCTCATCGCAGGGCCCGGCGTCTACATCTGCGACGAGTGCATCGATCTCTGTAACGAGATCATCGACGAGGAGCTGACCGCTCCGCCGTCGTTCGAGCTGGAGAACCTGCCAAAGCCCGCCGAGATCAACTCAGTGCTCGACGAGTACGTGGTCGGACAGGAGTCAGCCAAGCGCGCCCTTTCCGTCGCGGTCTACAACCACTACAAGCGCGTCCAGATCAAGCAGACCGCGGGCGACGGCGAGGTCGAGCTCCAGAAGTCGAACATCATGCTGCTGGGCCCGACGGGCTGCGGCAAGACGCTCCTCGCCCAGACCCTCGCGCGCATCCTGAACGTGCCGTTCGCGATCGCCGACGCGACGGCCCTCACCGAGGCCGGCTACGTCGGCGAGGACGTCGAGAACATCCTCTTGAAGCTGATCCAGGCCGCCGATTTCGATGTCAAGAAGGCCGAGACGGGGATCATCTACATCGACGAGATCGACAAGATCGCCCGCAAGGCGGACAACCCGTCGATCACACGCGACGTCTCCGGCGAGGGCGTACAGCAGGCGCTCCTCAAGATCCTCGAGGGAACTACCGCGTCGGTGCCCCCGCAGGGCGGGCGCAAGCACCCGCACCAGGAGTTCCTGACGATCGACACTACGAACATCCTCTTCATCTGCGGCGGCTCGTTCGCCCAGCTCGACAAGGTGATCGAGAAGCGGGTCGGCAACCGCGGAGTCGGCTTCGGCGCCAAGATCGACTCGGCCCGCGAGAAGAACGACCTGGGTGAGATGTTCGAGAAGGTCCTGCCCGAGGACCTCGTCGAGTACGGCCTGATCCCCGAGTTCATCGGCCGCCTGCCGGTCATCTCGGCGATCCATCAGCTCAGCCGCTCTGACCTGATCACCATCCTTACCGAGCCGAAGAACGCGCTCACCAAGCAGTTCCAGCGCTTCTTCGAGTTCGACGACATCGAGCTCGTCTTCGCCGAGGAGTCGCTCGCGGCGATCGCCGACCGGGCGCTCGAGCGCGAGACCGGCGCCCGTGGCTTGCGCTCGATTCTCGAGGAGACGCTCATGGACGTCCAATTCGAGCTGCCTTCAAGGCGCGACGTGCGCAAGTGCGTCGTAACGCGCGAGACGATCGCCGAGGGACGCCAGCCGACGCTCGTGACCGAGGCCGTCGCGGACGAGCCCGAGGATGCGGGCCTGGACGCGCTCGACGAAGAGTCGGCCTAGGCCCTAACCCGCATAAGTCAGGTCGCGCTCGGGCGCGATCCCGTGGCGCTCGCCCGTTTCGATCAGCTCGGGTGAGAGGGACCAGCGGTCGGGCGCGTCTTCGCCCTCGTGGTCCGCGCTTGCGCCTTTGAGCTTCATCGAGCCGGTGTTGTCGCCGAGCTCGCGGATCGCAGCGACCTGCTCAGGTTCCAGGCGCCCTGCCAGTGGCAGCTCGGCGAGCTCGAGGCGCTTGTCTTCGATCGGCCGGGCTTCGGCGCCGGCCTCTTGGATCAAGGTTGGTGCGACACAGGCAACGGCGGGGTGCGAGAGGTTCCACGCGCACGCAAGCTGGATGTCGGTGAGGCCGGCTTCCCTTGCGATCGGGCGCATGCCTTCGATGCGCTCGAGCCCGCGCTCGATCCAACCGTCAGGCCGGAAGCGGCGGTGGTCATGCTCGTGGAGAGGCGTGTCGGGCTCGAGGTCGCCCCAGAAGAGCCCGCCGTAGTCAACGACCCGCGTGATGACGGAGACGTTGGCGGCAGTTGCAGCGTCGAGGACCAGCTCGCCCGGCCACGGCTCGAGCGGGTTCAGGATCACCATTGCCCAGTCGATCACGTCGCCGAAGCGCTCGAGGCAGGCGATGAGGTCCAGCGTGAAGCCGTTCGCCGGCCCGGGCGCAACGCCAACCGCGCGCGCCAGCCCATCGTCGCGAAGCGCGGCCATGCCTTCCCAAACGGCTGGCGACTCGTAGCCGGTCCGGTCCGGGTTGTGGAGGAGGAGCACGTCGAAGAAGTCGATGCCTACGGCCTCGAGGCTGCGCTCCGCCGCCTCGCGCAGGTAGCCCGCGTATCCATCCGGCCCGCGGAGCGCGGGAGCCGTAAAGCGCGGGAAGCCCTTCGGCCCCTGGCGCTCGCCGTGGATGAAGTCGTGGCCGATGGCACCCGCGACGCGGTACGACTCGCGGTCCTTGGCGCTGAGGGCGCGGCCAAGCGTGCGGTCGGCCTCTCCTTCGCCGTAGACGTCGGCCGTGATGACGGTGTCGATCCCCTTGCCGGGCTTGAAGAGCGCTTCGAGGCGGTCGTCGGCGATCGCCTCGCCGAAGCGCATGAAGCGCCCGCCGCCCCAGGTCCCGATCGCCGTTCGGCCGAGCTCAGTCATCGGGGGCGAACGGTAGCCGGGTCGAGAGCGACTGCTCGCGAGCTACCGGGCGTCGATGTCGGCGCCGCGCTTGGCTCGCCAATCAACCTCGCCGGTCCTGCATGGGGTCTCATAGAAAGGGTCTTCGTAGGTGCCCCTCAGGGTGCCCCTTGCTCTGCCCTGCTTTCTCAGCTTCCCCTCAACGCGGTAGTGGACCTTGTTGTTCGGGTTTTCCCTGTAGGTCACCTCGCCGCTGAACCGGCCCGAGTCGTTCAGATTCAGGCTGCCGTCGGTTTCAACGAGCGTGATGACTAGATCATCGTTATCGCAGGCATATCCGAGCTTTGCCGTGATCGCCTTGACTTTCGTTTTGTCACCGTTCAGGTCGAACCCGAAGTAGAGATCGTCGTTCTTGTTAACGCGCCCTTCGTAGTCGTTGTCGTCGTCGCCGGAACTAACGCCGGCGATCGCGACCGCCGCCCCGAACACGAACGCGAATGACAGAGCTGTTGCGAGTGCTCGTCTCATGCTGCTCCTCGCTCCTTGGGCGCCGCTCCCGGCCCCTTTCCGGGCCAGACTAACATCGGCGAGGGTGGACGACAAGGCCAAAAAGACGCTCGAGAGCACCACTCGCTACGACCCTTCGGAGGTCGAGCGGCGGATCTTCGAGAAGTGGGATGAAGGCAGCTACTTCCACCCCGAGCCCGAGGGTGAGGCGGAGGAGAACTTCTCGATCGCCGTGCCTCCGCCCAACGTCACCGGCGTCCTTCACATGGGCCATGCGCTCAACGGCTCGATCCAGGACTCCTTGATCCGGCTCAACCGGATGCGAGGTAAGCCGACGCGCTGGATCATGGGCACCGACCATGCCGGCATCGCCACCCAGGCGCAGGTCGAGAAGGAGCTCGCCGGCGAGGGCACGTCGCGCCGGGATATCGGCCGCGAGGCGTTCGTCGAACGGGTCTGGGCCTGGCGCGAGCGCCACGGCTCGCAGATCATCGAGCAGTTCAAGCGGCTTGGCGCGTCCGCGGATTACTCGAACGAGCGCTTCACCATGGACGACGCATACGCCCGCGCCGTCACCAAGGTCTTCGTCGAGCTCCATTCGCGCGGGCATATCTACCGCGACAACTACATGGTGAATTGGGATCCGGGGCTGCGGCTCGGCCATCTCGGATCTCGAGGTCGAGCAGAAGACGCTCACCGACACGCTCTATTCGATCGACTACCCGCTGGCCGATGGCTCGGGCTCGATAACGGTCGCGACGGTGCGCCCCGAGACGATGCTCGGCGACACTGCGGTCGCCGTCTCGCCAGGCGACGAGCGCTACGCGGCGCTTGTCGGCTCAGAGGTCGTGCTGCCATTGGTCGGGCGGCGCCTGCCGGTGATCGCCGACGAGCACGTCGATCCCGAGTTCGGGACTGGAGCGCTGAAGATCACGCCCGGGCACGACCCCAACGACTTCGAGATCGGGCGTCGACACGAGCTCGAGGAGGTCTCGGTCATCGGCGAGGACGGCCGGATGACCGACGCCGCGGGCGAGCCATATGCCGGCATGGAGGCCGACGATGCGCGCGAGGCAGTAGTGGCCGCGCTCCGAGAGCAAGGCCTGATCTCTGCCGAGGAGCCCTACACGCACGACGTGCCGCACTCGGCGCGGTCGGGGCGTCGCGTCGAGCCCTTGATCTCCCTGCAGTGGTTCTGCGACATGACCGAGCTCGCAAAGCCCGCCATCGAGGTAGTGGAGGACGGTCGCGTCCGCTTCCACCCCGAGAGACCGCACGCGAAGGTCTACCTCGACTGGCTCGAGAACATCCGGCCGTGGTGCGTCTCGCGCCAGCTCTGGTGGGGTCATCAGCTTCCCGTTTGGTACTGCGATTCGTGCGAGGAGATCTACGTCGCCGAGTCGGCGCCCGAGCGCTGCGGCGCCTGCGACGGCGAGCTTCGGCGCGACGAGGACGTCCTCGACACCTGGTTCTCGTCAGGCCTGTGGCCGTTCGCCACGCTCGGCTGGCCGGATGAGACGCCGGAGCTCCGCGCGTGGTACCCGACCGACGTTCTCTCGACGGCGCGGGACATCATCTTCCTGTGGGTGGCTCGGATGGTGATGATGGGATTGGAGTTCACGGGCGAGATCCCTTTCTCCGACGTGAACATCCACTCGGTCATCCAGGCTCCGGACGGGCGACGGATGTCGAAGAGCCTCGGCACCGGGATCGATCCCCTCGAGGCCATCGACGAGCACGGCGCCGACGCGCTCCGCTTCGGGCTGCTCCTCATGTCCTCCTCCCAGGACGTTCGATATTCGGACGCCAAGGTCTCCCAGGGCCGGGACCTCGCGAACAAGCTCTGGAACGCCTCTCGGCTGGTGTTGCTCAACGCCGGCGACGTTCAGCCCGCCGTTTCTGCCAGGGAAGTTGAGGATCGCTGGATCGCATCGCGGCTCGAGCGCACGGTTGCCGAGGTCGACCGCCGCGTCGAGGCATACGAGTTCTCCGGGGCGGTCGCCGAGCTATACCGCTTCTTTTGGTCCGAGTTCTGCGACTGGTACCTCGAGATCGCCAAGCCCCGCCTCTACGACTCAGAACCTGAAGTGTCGGGTCACCTCGTCTGGATCCTCCAGCGCTTCCTCGCTTTGGCGCACCCGTTCATCCCCTTCGTGACGGAAGAGATCTGGAGCTACGTCCCCGCGGGCGCGGACGGCCCGCTCATCGTTGCGGCATATCCCGAGGTGGACGACTCAAGGATCGACGCCGACGCCGAGAGCGAGATCGAGTCCGCAATAGAGCTCACGCGCCAGGTCAGGCGCTGGCGCGACCTGGCGGGCGTGCCGGTCGCGAGCGTCCTGCCTGCACGTGTTGCGGCGCAGGGCTCTGAGCCACATGAGCTGGTCGGGCGGCTTGCGCGCCTGGAGCTCGACGGGGCAGGCGGCGACGCGCTCGCAAGCGTCGGCACGCTGGAGCTTCTTGGCTCTGATGAGATCGATCCGGCGCAGGTCGCCGAGCGGATCGAAGCGCGCGCGGCCGAGCTGCGCGCCGAGGTCGAGCGCGGCGAGCGCAAGCTCTCGAACGAGGGCTTCGTCGCCAAGGCGCCTCCCGAGGTCGTCGAGGAGGAGCGCGCGAAGCTCGAGGGATATCGCGCCGAACTCGCCGAACTCGAGTGACCGCCGACGAATGGCTTGCGTCGCTCGACCCGATCGGGTGGCGCTTCGGGCTCGAGCGGATCACGGCGCTTTTGGCCGCGCTTGGAGACCCACAACTCCAGTTCCAGTCGATCCACGTGGTCGGGACGAACGGCAAGTCGTCGGTGACGCAGATGACCGCGGCGCTACTGGAGGCTTCGGGACGGACTACCGGCGCCTACTTATCCCCGCACTCCGAGCGCTGGGCCGAGCGAGTGCGGATCGGTGGCGGCGAGATCGACGCCGATGCCTTCGAGCGTGCGGTCGGCGCCGTCGCGGAAGTGGTGCCGGAGGTCGAGGAGGGCTTTCAAGAGAACGAGCGTGTGACGCAGTTCGAGGCGGCGACGGCAGCCGCGTTCGTTGCGCTGAGCAACGCCGGCGTTGAGGTGGGTGTGATCGAGGCTGGGCTCGGCGGCCGCCTCGACGCGACGAACGTCCTCGACTCGAAGGTCACGGTCCTCACCTCGATCGGCCTCGATCACACCCAGTGGCTGGGTGAGACGGAGGTGGAGATCGCCGCAGAGAAGCTCGCGGTGTTGCGCCAAGGCACCACGCTCGTCACGGGCGAACTCTCATCCGCGATCGCCGAGCACGCTGAAGCTGTCGCCACAGTGCGCGGATGCGCGGTTATCCGGGCCGGTGAAGCCCACGCCCGAGCGCCGTATCTCGCTCGAAATCTCGGTGTTGCGATTGCGGCGGCAGAAGTCCTCGAGGGGGAGATCTCGCAACGGGTGGTCGAGCAGGCTGTGGCGAGCCTGGAACTTCCGGGCCGCTTCGAGCTCGTCGACGGCGACCCGCCGGTGATTCGCGACGCCGCGCACAATCCCGCCGGCGCCGCGGCGCTTGCCGAGGCGCTGCAAGCCGAAGCGGGGGAGAGGCCTGTGGTCGCCTGCCTCGCAGTACTGGGTGATAAGGACGCCGCCGGGATCGTGCGCGCCCTCGCGCCGGCGCTCTCGGCGGTCGTCGTCACCGAGATCCCTTCGCGGCGGCTCGAGGGCGCCGGGCGGCCGGGAACTTCCTCGATCTCCATGGTCGAGCTCGGGCGAATTTGCGAAGCGGCGGGCCTGTCGACCGAGGGAATTCTCGACCCTTCGGAGGCGATTCCCTGGGCCTTCGCCCGTGCGAAGGAGGCGAATGGGGTGGCACTTGTCGCCGGATCGCACTACCTTCTGTCCTACTGATGGACCCAGAGGCGCGCTCGGAGCTACTGCAGATGATGGGCCTCGTGGCCGCGGTCGTCGCCGTGGTCATCCTGGTCTTCTTCGGGCTCGGCTACCTGTTCGGGCGCATCTTCCTCTAGGGACCGCTCTTGCATCCAGGTCCGTATTGGCTTTTGCCTGCTCACAGAGAAGTAGACTCCCCGATTCTCATGGCCCTCCCCCTCGGCATCTTCGGCATCGAAAACGACGGGGTCAACCTGGCGATCAACCTCCTGATCCTGTTCCTGGTGGTCGTCTATCTGGCCCTTATCGCCTACACCTACCTCGACGCCAGGCGCCGCCTGGAGGACCCCGTGCTGGTCGGTTGCGCCACGGTCGCATCCCTCTTCCCCTTCGTGGGCGTAATCGTCTATTCGATCCTGCGCCCGCCGGAGTTCCTCGAGGACCGTCGCGAGCGAGAGCTCGAGATCCGCGCATCCGAGCTTCGGGTGCGCCAGCTCGAGGAGAACTCGTGCCCGAACTGCGAGCACCCCGTCGAGCGCACTTATCTGCGCTGCCCCAACTGCCGCGCGCGCATCAAGGACCCATGCGAGTCGTGTGGGAAGCCCGTCGACCCGCGCTGGAGCCTTTGCCCGTACTGCGAGACGCCCACCCGCCGCGCCGAGCCTGAGCCCGCCTCGTCATCCCGCCGCACCGGACGTCGCACCGCCTCGCGACCGACCCGGGCGACCAGGCCGGTCTCGCGCTCCTCACAAGCAACTGCCGAGACCGAGGCGCCCACCAGGCCGGCCACGCGCAGCGCCAGAAGCTCCAAGCCGGCGTCCAAGCCTTCCAAGCCCGCGGCCAAGCCGGCTTCACGGAGCACCAGCAGCGAGCCGCCGCCTACCCGGCGCCGCGCAAAGCCGAGCAGCGACAGCTAGATGTCCCGAACTCTGATCCTCGTCAAGCCCGACGCTTTCGAGCGCGCCCTCACGGGTGAGGTCCTCGCGCGCTTCGAGCGCAAGGGCCTCCGGATCAAGGCCTTGAAGCTCGTCACTGCTGACGAGGCAACCGCCAACGAGCATTACGCCGAGCACACCGAGAAGCCGTTCTTCGGTGAGCTGGTGGAGTTCATCACCGGCGGCCCACTGGTTGCGGCGGTGCTCGAAGGCCACGAAGCGGTTCCCGCCGCCCGGCAGCTCATCGGCGCCACCAATCCGGTCGAAGCCGCACCTGGCTCGATCCGGGGCGACTTCGCCCTCGAGGTGACCTTCAACATGGTCCACGGCTCCGACTCCGACGAGTCGGCCGAGCGCGAAATCGGGATCTGGTTCCCCGAGCTCTAGCCGGCGCCGCACAGGCGGCGAACTGACGTTTCGGTTTTAGGTGCTTCGCATGGAAAGCCGACATCCACCTCACGAGGGCGGGATGAGTCACGCATAGCGGCACTAACTCTGCCCTCGCGACATGGGCGCTTTCGTCCAAAGCACGTAACCCGCGAGGTCGAGATGAGCGCCACTGGCTGGCGGCACCCTCCCCCTCGATTTGGCCACGCGATCGAAGGTGCGATCGCCGCGGCCTGATGGCGCCGATCACGACTTCGGCGGTTGGAGACTTAGGTGCTTTCCGTGTAAAGCACCTGACGTGCTCAATCCGGTAGCGGACCGACGAACTCGATTCCGTACTCCTTACCGACCCCTTTGGGGCCGTCGGCCTCCTCTTGAGGCGGCTCGCCTCCCGGCCCCGAGGCGCGCGTGATCGCCCGGTAGAACTCGCCGTGGCGGGGCGTGGTCAAGATGAGGTAGCGCGCCCGGTCCGATTCCACGCGGAAGCCGTGAACCGTGCCTCCGGGCACGTGCGCGAAGGTGCCGGCCGGCGCTTTGACGCCGGGTCCGTCACCGATGAACAGCGTCATCTCACCCTCCAGAATGTAGAACGACTCCATGTCGTCGGGATGCCGGTGCAGCGGCACGCTCATGCCGCGTGGGGCCTCCTCGTCCACGAGGCAGAAAGCATCGCCCGTCTCCTCGCCGGTGGCGAGGAAGTAGGTGAAGGTGTCGCCCATCCACCGTTTCTCGGCCTGTCCAGGCTCAACGATGTAACCGCCGGTGTTCTCGTTCATGCCGTCAGTATCCCGCGACGTACGTCCCTTCGGGCGAATCGAGGGCTCGGATGCCTCCCTCTCCGCTCGGCACCGCTTCGAAGCGACTAAGCCCGAATTCGCCGAGAGTGATGTGACGGCCCTATGTGCGATCGCTCCTGTGACGGACCGCGAACCGGAGCGTGCTCGCTGCCGCGTCACCTCCTTCGGCTCACCCCGCCGCTGCGCAAACCACCTTCACCCTGAAGCCCTGGGTCGAGCCGCTGGTGTTCCCCACCGTCACCGTCCAAGCGTCGGTGCCATTTGGTCCACTCTCCAGCATCGCCATCGTGTTCGCCTGGGGCGTTGTTGACCATCCCACGCCGCCTGCGATCGCAATCTCGCCAGGGTTACAGGACGCCGATGGCCCGGAGATGCTGCCGTTATCGACGAACTGGGTGACGGTCTCCCTGACCGTCACATCGCTGCTCAGGAAGGCTGCCTTGGCCGTCCCGGCGAGGTCCGAGGTCTTCACCTGACCGTCCTTGATGTGATCAGTGCGCACGGCGTCGTCCTTGATGTCGCGAGCACCGATCGTGGCCGCTGCCCAGGCGACCCCGCCGAGCGCGACAAATAGGGCGGCAAGGGCCACCGCCATCGAGGGTGATGGGGTCTTGCGTGGAATCCGATTCATGGGTTTCTCCTATCCGTCATTGGAGAGCCCGCCGAGCCGGTAACCGGCCCCCCAGGTTTGCGTGGCACCAAAACTCTACCGCCACAAGAAGATTGCCGCCGCCGCTGCCGTTCTCATCGCGGTCGCCGCGGGCCCTGAAGGGTTTTGGTCGTTAGGGCGACCAGTTGACTTCGCTCGGTGATTCCCTCTCTGATGCCCCATCCGGAAGAGCGGGCTGAAAGGATCGTTCGGATGACTTCGCCTTCGCGCCTGATCCTCGCCTCCCGCTCGCCTCGTCGAAGAGAGATCCTGGGTTGGCTCGGAGTCGAGTTCGAGGTTGTCGAGCCTGAGGTCGAGGAGCTCTCCGAGGGAGACGACCCCGAGGCGCTGGTCCTCGAGAACGCTCGCCTGAAGGCGTTCGCTGGGTTCGAGGCGGCAGGTGAGCCGGGGGACGCCGTGGTCCTTGGAGTCGACACCGACGTCTTCGTCGATGGGCGGATGCTCGGGCAGCCCGCGGACCGCTCTGCGGCCGAGGAGCGCCTTCGGACGCTGTCGGGTCGCGAGCACGAGGTGTTGAGCGGCGTGTGCCTCCTCGGTCCCCGGGCGGCCGGCATCCCGGGCGCACCCCTTCGCGAGCGCTCCGGGGTGTCCCGCTCCGCGGTCACGTTCCGCGACCTTGACGACGCGACGATTTCGGCCTATCTGAACTCCGAGGAGTGGCGGGGAGAGCCGGCGGATATGCGATCCAGGGCCTCGGTTCGATCATGATCGAAAAAGTCGAGGGTGACTTCTCGAACGTCGTCGGGCTGCCCGTCCGGGTGCTCCTGGAGCTCGATCCCGCGCTGGCATCGCACTAGCGCCAAAACCCTAAGGCGAACGTTTACCCTTAGGCTTTGGCGCTAGCCTCAAGTTGGGCTTGCGGCTTGGCGGATCATCGCTACACTCGGCCCTCGGACGGCTAGTAATCGATCGGGGTCAGACCCCAAGAATCCGACCTGTTCGCGCAGTCCGAAATGTTGGGGTCTGGCCCCGAACAAACCCAACACCCTGCGCCTCCTTTTCGCATGCCCCCTTCGCCACATCCCAGGGCGGGCTGAAGACCCGTGTATCGCAAGCAAGTACGCCGCCGACGCGCCGTGCTCGTCGGCCTGATCGTGGGTTCCCTGATCTTGCTCTCGGCGCACTTCTCCGAGGCTGAATCCGGGCCGCTCCACGTGATCCAGCGCGCGACCGCAACCGTGTTGTCGCCGCTCGAGTCGCTGGCGAACCTGGCGCTCAAACCCGTCCGCGACCTCATCGACTGGTTCGACGAGACTTGGGAAGCTCGCGGCGAGAACAAGGAATTGCAAGAAGAGCTCGCGGAGGTGCGGACCCGGCTCGCGGCGGCCGAGACCGCTCAGGCCGAGAACGAGGAGCTTCGTGGCCTTCTGGAACTCGATAAAGACGAGCTCGACGGCTTCGGCTTCGAGCCCGTGACCGCGCGGGTCGTGACTCGCACGCCGAGTCTCGTCAACGCCACCGTTGGGGTCAACGCGGGATCCGCGGACGGCGTCGAGGTGGACGATGCGGTCGTCGCCGCCGATGGGCTCGTTGGCCGGGTCACCCAGGTGACGTCGGGCAGCTCCCAGGTCCAGCTCTTGACAGACCCGCGGAACGCCGTGTCCGTGTCCGTCGCCGACGAGGGCGGCCCGCAGGGGATCGTCTCGGCGACCGCCGGACAAGACGATGAGCTGACGCTCGAGTTCTTCTCCAATGAGGATGAAGTCTCGGACGGGCAGTACGTCGTCACGGCGGGATGGGCGGATCCCGAAACGGAGCTTGCGTCCGTGTACCCGCCGAACATTGCTGTCGGCGCCATCACGGAGACTTCCTCAGGCGAGTTCGACTTCCAGCAGGTGACAGTGGACCCGTTTGTGGACTTCCAGGAGCTAACTCATGTCCAAATCCTCACGGGCGGGCCTGAGAGAGCGGGGATCGACGGATGATCCTCACGCGCTGGATCAATGTGCGGCTCGGAGCGATCGTCCTCGCGGCAGTGCTCCTTCAGGTCGCGTTCTTCTCTTACATCTCGATCTTCGGCGTCGCGCCGGACTTCGTCGTGGTCGTGATCGCAGTGATCGGGCTTCTCGGTGGCGCCGTGATCGGCGCCGTGACGGGCTTTGCAGCCGGCCTCCTCCTTGACGTGGCGCTATTGGAAACCCTCGGCGTTTCCTCGCTCGTGCTGCTCTTCGTGGGCTACCTGGCCGGCCGGTATCGCGAGAGCTTCGAGATCGACAGCATGTTCGCCCCCGCTGCCGTGACCGGAGCGCTCGCCGTCTTCGCCAGCGCCGGCTTCACCGCGTTGCAGCTGACTCTCGAGGTCGATAGTGCGGTCAGCGGCTCGGTCATCGGCGATTCGATCATCAAGGGCTTCCTCGCCTTCCTTCTGGCCTATCCCATGTACCCGCTGATTCGCCGGGCGCTCCGGCCCGCGCTGGTCCTCGAAGGCGCGCCAGCGCCGCCAGTCGACGCCGAACCGCGCCGGCATCCCGAGTGCGCCGATCAGCGGCGGGGGGAATTTCTCGATGAGCACCTTTAGGTGCGAAACCAACAGGTGCTGGTGGTTGTTGTGAGCTTCGGCGATGGGAGCTGGAACAAGGACCGCTCGGATTCGTCACAGACCCAGCGGCGCGTCGCGATCCTGGGCGGGATCGCGCTGGTCTTGTTCGGAGTGATCCTGTTTCGCCTCTGGTACCTGCAGGTGCTCTCCGGCGACCGCTACCTGGCCGAGGCGCAGGGAAACCGCGTCCGCGAGGTCACTGTGCAGGCGCCACGCGGCGAGATCCTCGATCGCGACGGCGATGTCCTGGTGGGCAACCGCACGGCCCTGGCGCTCCAGGTCAGAAAGGACGAGCTGCCCGAGGTCTCCGCGGAGCGGGTGAAGGTCCTCGAGCGGGTCGCGGAGGTCACCGGCATGAGCCTCGAGCAGATCCGCAAGGAGATCGACGAGCAGACCGAGCTTTTGCCCTCGAACCCGGTGACGCTCCAGCGCGACGTCCCCGAGAGCGTCGTTTTCTACGTCCGCGAGAACCAGGCGAAGTTCCAGGGCGTTTCGGTCGACCGCGTCTATGTGCGCCAGTACCCGCAGGGCTCCGCGGCCGCGCACCTTCTGGGATACGTGAAGGAGGTGAGCGCCGAGCAGCTCGAGGAGGACGCGTATACGGACCTCGAGCCGGGCGACGAGATCGGCCAGGAAGGGGTGGAGCTCTCCTACGACAGCGTGCTTCGCGGCGTGAACGGCGCGACCCGCGTGCCGGTCGACTCATCGGGCTCGCCGACCGGGCGCCCCACGAGCGTGCGCGAGCCGACGCAGGGGAACGACCTTGTGCTCTCGACTCGACTCGGACCTTCAAGCCGAGGGCGAGGAGGCACTCTCGAGCTTTGGCCTGCCGGGCGCTTTCGTCGCGCTCGACGTGAAGACCGGCGAGATCCTCGCATGGGCTCCGCGCCGACCTTCGACCCGGCAGCCCTGGCTAAGCCGGAGATCTCCAATTCGGACTTCGAAGCCATCTTGCGACCCCGACGACACGCTGGGCACCGGCGCGCCCGCGTTCAACCGGGCGATCGCGGCCGGCTATCCGACCGGGTCGACCTTCAAGCCGATCACAGCTCTTGCGGCGCTCGATGCCGACAAGCTGACGCCTTCCGAGATCATCAACGACGACGGTCTCTACAAGCTCGGCGAGCAGGAGTACATGAACGCCGGCGACGTCGCACTTGGCCCGCTCGCGCTCAGCGACGCGCTCAAAGTCTCCTCGGACGTTTTCTTCTACACCCTCGGCGGCCGCCTGCAGGAAAACATCGACGAGGACGGCGACGAGTTCATTCAGGACTGGGCGAAGTCGCTAGGCATGGGCGACGTCACGGGAGTCGACGTCCCCGGCGAAGCCCTCGGCACGGTCCCCACGCCCGAGTGGCGCAACGACCTGTTCGAAGACGGCAACACCGACCGTCCCTGGTCGGTGGGAGACAACGTCAACCTCTCGGTCGGCCAGGGCGACCTGCTCGCCGCTCCGCTCCAGCTGGCCGTTGCCTACGCGGCACTCGGGAACGGCGGCACCGTCGTGACGCCCCACGTCGGCCTTCGCTCCGAGGACCCGGACGGCAAGGTGGTTCAGGAAATTGCTCCGCCCCCGGCGCGCGAGGTCGAGATCGACGACGCCTGGCGTGATCCGATCATGAGTGGGCTTCAAAAAGCGGCGATGGAGACCGGGGGAACGTCCTATTCGGTGTTCGGCAGCTTCCCAGTCGACATCGCGGGCAAGACCGGAACCGCCGAGAAGCTCATCGATGGGGTATACGTCGACCAGGCTTGGTACGCGGCGCTCGCGCCCGCCGACGATCCCGAGGTCGCCGTTGTCTTCACGATCGAGAGAGGCGGCTTCGGCGTCGACAGCGCCGCGCCCGCCGCAAAGCAGATCCTCGAGGAGTACGCACGGAAATACCTTTCGGTCGGTCAGCGCCAACTCGACGAGGCAGCGGCGACTCCGACGGACGCAACGGGTACCGTGGTAGCCGAGTAATGGCTGTAGTAAGCGGACCAAGGCCGCGTGTTCAACCCCGGCCTCGGCCCTACGCCGAGCCGCGCGAGAGCCTGCTCGAGCGCGCTGGGGTGTTGAGGCTGGACTTTGCCCTGCTCTTGGGGGCACTCGGCCTGATTGCGTTTTCGATCTACACGCTCGGCGAGGCGACCTCCCAGGACGTTCCGGGGGATCCCTACTTCTACGTCGTTCGCCAGTCGATCTACGCCACCGTGGGCATCGCGCTCATGCTGGCTGTCGCACGCGTCGATTACTCGCGTTTTCGCGAGCTTCGCGTCGGCATCTATTCGGCGATGGTCTTCTCGATCTGCCTCGTCTTCGTGTTCGCCGAGGCGACGCGAGGCTCACACCGTTGGATCGAGCTTCCGTTCTTCACCTTCCAGCCGTCTGAGCTCGGCAAGGTGCTTCTCATCCTGGTCCTGGCCGCGGTCGTGATCGACCGCTCGCATGGCGACTCTTCGTGGCGGAAGACCGGCCGGGTCCTGCTCCTGGGATCGATCCCAGCGATGCTCGTCTTCTTGCAGCCCGACCTCGGATCAGCATTGGTCTACGGGGTCGTGACTCTTGCCGTGCTCTTCATCGCCGGTACGCCGTGGCAGCACATGGCGGCTATCGGCGCGGTGGGCGCGGCCCTTGTGACACTCGTACTGGTGGTGGCCCCAGCGGCCAATAAGCCGATCCTTCAGCCTTACCAGGAGGATCGCCTCACCGCTTTCCTCTCGCCAGGCGAGGATGAGGCGGGCACCAGCTATCAGATAAATCAGTCCCTTATCTCCGTCGGTTCCGGTGGCAAGACCGGCCGCGGTGACGAGGCGACGCAAACGCGGGACGGCTTCTTGCCCGAGCGCCACACCGACTTCATCTTTGCGGTCGTTGGGGAGCGCTACGGATTCATGGGCGCCGCGTTCATCCTGTCCCTTTACGCCCTGCTCATCTGGCGGGCGCTGCGCATCATGACGCTCTCGAAGAACCGTTACGGAACCATTATCGCCGGCTCGATAGCCGCCGCCTTCTTGTTCCAGATCTTCGTCAACGTGGGCATGAACATCGGGATCGCACCCATTACGGGAATCCCGTTGCCGCTCATGAGTGCTGGAGGCTCATCCGTAATCGTCACTTTCTTGGCGCTCGGATTGCTCCAGTCGATTCATGTTCAGTCGCAGCTCGCCTCAGGGAGCCGGGGTACCCCGCTCCTGAGGTGAGCTAGTTGAAGAAAAAGATTCTCGTATCAGTCGACGCCGGTGAGACCCGCGTCGCGGTCTTCGAACAGAAGGGCAACGCCAAGTCGCGCGTTGCCGAGCTGTACGTCGAGCGCCGCGGCTCTCGATCCATCGTCGGCAACATCTACAAGGGGGTCGTCGACAACGTCCTCCCCGGAATGGAGGCCGCGTTCGTCGACATCGGCCTCGAGCGCAACGGATTCCTGCACGTCGACGAGATCGTCCTGCCCGGAGGCGAGAAGGTCCCGCGCCGCGGCCACGGCAAGGGCCGCCGGATCGACGAGCTGATCAAGCCCAAGCAGGAGGTGCTCGTCCAGGTCGTCAAGGACCCGCTGAAGACGAAGGGCGCCCGCCTTTCCATGCAGCTCTCGATCGCCGGCCGCTACCTCGTCTACATGCCCCAGGGCGCGGGAGTCGGCGCAAGCCGCAGGCTTCCCGACAACGAGCGAGACCGGCAGCGCAAGCTCCTCCACAAGATCCACAAGGGCAAGGGCGGCGTCATCGTTCGTACCGCTGCGCAGGGCGCCCAGGCAGAGGACTTTGAGCGCGACCTCGCCTACCTCCACAAGCTGGCCGAAGTGGTCGATCGCCGCGGCGAGGAGGTGAAAGGGCCGGACCTGGTCTTCCAGGAGGCGGACCTCTCCATCCGCGTCCTTCGCGACGTCTTGCCGTCGGAGTTCGACAAGGCGATCATCGACGACGAGAAGCAGCACCAGCGGGTGACGAGCTTCTTCCAGCGCACCGCGCCGGAGCTGGTCTCGAAGGTCGAGACCTACGACGGAGCCGAGCCGCTGTTCGAGCGCGAGGGCGCCGAGCAGGCCGTGCGTTCGACGCTCACCCGCCGGGTGGACCTGCCTTCGGGCGGCTACCTGATGATCGACTATGCGGAAGCGCTGACGGTCATCGACATCAACACCGGCAGCTTCACCGGGCGCGGCAAGGGCCGGCTCGAGGACACGATCACGAAGGTGAACATCGAGGCGGCCGAAGAGGTCGTCCGTCAGCTCCGCTTGCGCGACATCGGCGGCATCATCGTCGTCGACTTCATCGACATGGCCCGGGCCCGCAACCGCGACCAGGTCCTGAAGACGATGCGCGAGGCGCTCGACGAGGACAAGACGAAGACGTACGTCGTCGAGATCTCTCCGCTTGGCTTGGTCGAGATGACGCGCCAGAACGTGACGGACGGCGTTCGCGAGATCCTCACCAAGACGTGCCCGACGTGCGAAGGCGAGGGCGTGATCCTCTCCGAGGAGACCGTCGCGATCGACGTCATCCGCAAGCTCCGCGAGCTGGTGGCCCAAAAGCCCGAGCCCGAGGCGTTCCTGATCCGCGTCAACCCCCGCGTCGCCGGCAAGCTCACGGAGGAGGCGTCCGGCCTGGTCGAGCTCGAAAATGAGTCCGGTAAGGACTTCCACTTCGAGGGCGGCGAGGCGCTGGCCGTTGACACATATGAGGTGTCCGAGGAAGGAACGCGCACGGACATCGAGCGCATGGCGCTGCCGTTCGCGGTCGGCGACGAAGTGCTCGTCACGATCGAGGAGCCCCACATGTACGAGGCGGACGATGCGATTGCCCGCGTCGACTCCTACATCGTCTCGGTGACGGGTGGCGGCAAGCACGTTGGCGAGCGCCGGCTGGTCCGCATCGACGCGGTGGCGCGCTCCCAGGCGACTGCCTCGCTGGTGGACAACGGCTCGGACAACGGCTCGGATTCAGACAGCGAAGCACCGGCCGGCGGGGACGACGAGTCGCCGCCACGCCGGCGCCGAGGCAGCCGCGGAGGGCGCGGCCGGTCGGGGGCCCGCGACGAATCGGTCGGACCACCGAGCCCGCAGGGCATGATGGCCGCGGATAAGGTTGAAGGGGGGTTCCCGTGAGGCCTGGACGAGTTCTGGTCGCGACCGTGATCGTAGTTGCAGGATTTGGCTTGTGCTGCAGGGTCGCAGGCCGCGACGAAGACCATCACGCTAGCTGCGGCCTGAACGTCACGATCCGGGCCGACAAAGATCAAGGTCGTCTTCAAGGACCACCTGTCCTGCAGCGGCCCGGGCATCACTATCGGCCGCAACGACGTGAGCGTCCTGATGAAGGGCTACAACCTGACTGGCAATGGAACCGCCGTCGGAATCGACACGGGCGGGAACAGCTTCATCAAGATCGACGGGACGGCCAAGGGGCCGACAAACCGCATCGGCGGGGACAGAAGGCACTCGTTCATCGAGAGCTTCGGGAACGGGCTGCTTTGAACGACACGAGCCGCCTGCACAGAGCATCACCGCGAAGGAGGTGACCGTTCACGACTCGACGGCCGACGGGGTCGTGATGGGAACGGGCACCACGCTCAAGCTTTCACCGTCGAGTTCTCTGGCGTGAACGGGATCTACATGACGGGAAACCGGCAGGGCTTCGTCGACGAGGTCACATCCTTCGGAAACGTCGCGGACGGGATTATATGGACGATGCGAACCAGTACGCACTGGTTGCGGACTCAATCGTGAAGTCGAACGGGGACGACGGGATCCAGGCGGACTCGCCTGACGGGGACATCAATGGACACCCCCTGGCCGTGCGAACGAAGGCCAACTACAACTTCGATTGGGGCATGGAGATGCTGGCGGACCCGCCGTCGATCATCAACCCCGAGAACAGGGCAACCGGGAACGGACAGCCGCAGCAATGTCTGTGGATCGAGTGCAACTGAGCGTTCGGTAGCCGCGGGCTACACTCGTCGGCCGGATTTCTTATGGCTGAGAGCTACGCGATAATTGAAGCTGGCGGTAAGCAGTACCGCGCCGAAAAGGGCACGATGCTGGTTGTCGACCGCATGCCTGATGACGAAGGCGCGAAGGTCACGCTTCGCCCGGTCATGTTCTCCGGCGACGACAAGTTCGTCGGTGGAGGCGCGGACCTCGAAAAGGTCAAGGTCGAGGCTGAGATCGTCGAGCACTTCCGCGGCGAGAAGATCAAGGTCTTCAAATACAAGGCGAAGAAGGGCTACCGCAAGCGCCGAGGCCATCGCTCGTCGCTGACGAGGCTCGAGGTCAAGGACGTAAAGATGCTCACGCGCAAGCCGGCTGCGGCAAAGGCCGAAACCGCCGAGAAGCCGGCAGACAAGGCGCCTGCGGCGAAGAAGCCCGCGGCCAAGAAGCCGGCTGCCAAGAAGCCGGCAGCCAAGAAAGAGGACGCCTAATGGCTCATAAGAAGGGGCTCGGCTCCTCACGCAACGGTCGCGATTCGAACCCGAAGATGCTCGGGGTCAAGATTTTTGCCGGCCAGGAGGTCGGTGGCGGCGAGATCATCGTGCGCCAGCGCGGCACCCGCTTTCGTCCCGGCAACGGCGCAGGCATCGGCCGCGACCACACCATCTTCGCGACGCGACCCGGCACGGTCGAGTTCACGTCCGGCCGCAAGGGCCGCATCGTTTCCGTCTCCGACGCGGAGTAAGTGATCCGATCGGAGGGGGAGACCGCGGACCCTCGAAGCGGCGTTCGATCGCCGCAGGGGCGGCGGCGATCGCGAGCGTGCTTGCGCTCACAGGCATCTCCATCGCAGGCGAGGCGGGCGGCCTCGACTACGTCGTGAAGAAGGCCGACAACGATCCCGTCGCGCAGACCACGATCACCAGGAAGTGCCCGTCGGGCTCGCAAGCTTCGGGCGGCGGGGTCTTCGGCAAGGGCGTCTACGACCAGCAGCAGATCAACAGCCTCCAGCCGTATGACGGCGACGACGGCAACGACACGCCCGACGACGGCTGGCTCGCTCTCATGGACAACCAGGCGGCTGGAAAGGTGCCGGTCAAGCTGCATGTGGTCTGCTCGGGCAAGGAGCACACCTATGCCGAGAGCAGCTCGATCGCAATCAACTCGGGCCAGACTCAGAGCGCCAGCCTGACCTGCGCTACCGGCCGTGCCGTCGCGGGAGGAATTGAGGCAGGTGGGGGAGACGACCAGCAGAACCTCGTTCGATCCCACCCGATCGACACCGGTGACATGGACTCGGTGCCCGATGACGGCTGGCTGGTGACCTCGCACAACGTGAGCGTCGGCCAACGCTCTTTCAGGGTTCACGTGGTCTGCGCGGCCGGCAACTACGAGTACGTCTCCAAGGACAAGGGCATCGACGGCGGGGAGCGCGGCAAGGCTAAGGCCCGCTGCCCCGGGGGGAGTCATGTTGTCGGCGGAGGAGTCGATGCAACGGGAGTCCTCGCCGACGCTCATCTGCAGTCGACCTATCCTCGGGACCTGCGCGACAAGGGGAAGGTGCCGGACGACGCTTGGCAAGTTCGGGTCGACGACCTCGGCGCCGGCGGACGCACCTTGACGGTCCACGCAATCTGCAAGCCCCAGTAAAGGTGAAGAGTGATCCCGACGGCGAGCTGGTCGAGGCGCTCCGCCGTGGCGACCGCGAGGCCTATGCGGCGCTTGTCGATGAGCTGACGCCGGCGTTACTTCGCCTCGCGATGGCGCATGTTCCCTGCCGCGCCGTCGCCGAGGAGGTCGTGCAGGACACGTGGGTGGGGGTGATCAACGGCATCGGGCGCTTCGAGGGGCGCTCGTCGCTCCGCACCTGGATCTTCGGGATCCTCCTCAACATCGCGCGCACGCGCGGCAAGCGCGAGAAGCGGACGCTGCCGTTCTCGTTCTTCCAACGGCGGGCGGAGGAGGGGAGTGGGCCGGCGGTTGACCCGGACCGCTTCCACGGGGGCGCGGGCGAACTTCGCGGAGCTTGGGCAAGTCCGCCGGCCGAATGGCAGGAGCCGGAGCGCAAGCTGGAGACCGACGAGGCGCGGCGGGTCCTCTTCGAGGCGATCGCGGACCTGCCCCCTCGGCAGCGCGAGGTGATCGTCCTGCGCGACGTTCAGGGCTATTCGGCAGAGGACGCGCGTAACGCGCTCGACATATCGGAGACCAATCAGCGAGTCCTTCTGCACCGTGCGCGCTCGAAAGTGCGCGCAGTGCTTGAAAGGGAGCTAGGCAAGGAATTGGCCATATGAGTGTTCAACCTGACATTGTTTGCAAGGAGTTCGTCGAGGAGGTCACGAACTACCTCGAGGGCAAGCTCTCCGAGGCGGAGGAGCGCTGGACTGACGAGCACCTCGCTCAGTGCGATCATTGCCGTGCGTACCTCGAGCAGATGCGCGCGACGATCGCTGCCCTCAAGGGGCTTCGGGAGACCGGCGTGGACCCGGACTTGCGAGCGCGCATCCTCTCTGAGTTGCCGTAGCGCTGCCAGACTCAGCGCGTGTTTTCCGACAAGGCGCGCATCTGGGTCCAGGGCGGTGGCGGCGGTAGCGGCGTGGTCTCGTTTCGCCGCGAAGCTCACGTGCCACGGGGCGGGCCGGATGGTGGCGATGGTGGGCGCGGGGGTGACGTCGTGCTCGTTTGCGACCCGTCGCGGCGCGACCTTGCGGCGCTTCGCATCGCTCGGCATTTCAAGGCGGGGCGGGGCCGGCACGGAGAGGGGGCGCGACGGCACGGTGCGCGCGGGGAGACGCTTGAGATCCCGGTGCCTCCCGGCACGTCGGCGGAGGGGATCGACGGGACTTCCTATGACCTCGTAGAGCCCGGCCAGCGCGCCGTTGTGGCCGCGGGCGGTGGCGGCGGGCACGGGAACAAGCGCTTTGCGAACTCCACGCGCCAGGCGCCTCGGTTTGCCGAGAAGGGGCTGCCCGGCGAGGAGGGGTGGATCGAGCTTCAGCTGCGCCTGCTCGCCGACGCCGGCCTGGTGGGGTTGCCCAATGCGGGAAAGTCGTCGCTGTTGGCCCGGCTGACCAACGCGCGCCCCAAGGTGGCGGACTATCCCTTCACGACGGTCGATCCGATCCTTGGCACGGTCGAGGACTCGGAGCGCCAGCTCGTCCTTGCCGATATCCCGGGGCTGATCGAGGGGGCGGCGTCGGGTGCGGGGATGGGACATGAGTTCCTGGCTCACGTCGAGCGCTGCCGCGTCCTGGTTCATGTTGTTGAGGTCGATCCGCCCGATGGGGCTCCGGAGCCGGCCGAGGCGTACCGGACCGTGCGTGACGAGCTGCGTGCCTATGGCGCGGGACTCGCCGAGCTGCCCGAGATCGTCCTGTTCTCGAAGATCGATTTGTTGCCGCCCGATGGGGCGGACGAGTGGGTGGCGGAGCTTGCGGCATCGATTGGCGCGCCCGGGCAGGTGCTCGCCGCGTCGTCGGCGACTGGGGAGGGGATCGATGCGCTCGTCCACGCGCTGTTCCGGGCGGTGCCCATCGCCGAGAGAGCGGAGGTGCCGGCTGGCGAGGGCGCGGACGAGTTCGAGGCGGAGCACATGACCTATCGCCCGGCGGCGGACCAGGGCTTCGAGATCGTGCGCGAGGACGAGGCGTGGCGAATCGAAGGGCGGGGGATCGAATTGCTCGTCGCCCGGCACGACCTCTCGAACTACGAGGCGCTCTCCTATCTTGAGGACCGGTTGCGCGAGATCGGCGTGATCGCGGCGCTCGAGAAGGCGGGCTTCGAGCCCGGCGACGACGTGCGGATCGGCGAGGAGGAGTTCGAGCTCCACCCGGGTTGACCGAATGGCGCACCTACAATCGCCACGCGATGACCGTTGTGGCGAAATTGGGCTCTTCGATCGTCGCCGAGGCGTCGGGAGACGTGCGCGGCGACGTCCTGGACGGAGTGTGCGCGCAGGTCGGGGAGCTTCACGCCGGCGGAGAGGACGTGGTGATGGTGACCTCGGGGGCGATCGCGCTGGGGATGAAGCTGATGGGCTTCGACGCGCGCCCGCGCGCCGTTGACGAGCTGCAGGCGGCGTCTGCCGTTGGGCAGGGGTCGCTCTTTCGCGCGTACGAGTCACGGCTTGCGAGCCATGACGTGCATGCGGCGCAGGTGCTCTTGAACTCGTCCGACGTTTCGACCCGCGTGAACTATCTGAATGCGCGCGCGACGCTACGGCGGCTCTTGCAGTGGCGCTGCGTGCCCGTCATCAACGAGAACGACACGACGGCGACGGACGAGATCACGTTCGGCGACAACGACTTCCTGGCGGCGCAGGTGGCTCTTCTTCTTGGCGCGCGCCAGCTCGTGCTGCTCACGGACACGGCGGGGCTTCATACGGCGGATCCGCGCCATAACGACGATGCGACGCTCGTGGAGCGGGTCGAGGACTTCTCGGCGCTTGATGCGTACGAAATCGGCGACAGGACGTCGGTGTTCGGCTCGGGCGGGATGCGGAGCAAGGTGGCGGCCGCGGAGATGGCGACGGCGGCGGGGATCGAGACGGTGGTGTGTGACGGCACGCTCGGAGACAGCCTGAAACGTGCAGCAGCGGGTGAGCAGTGCGGCACGGTCTTCGTCGCGCGTGAGGGACGGGCGCCCAGCTTCAAGCTGTGGCTGCGCTATGCGAAGCCGAGCAGGGGGACGGTACGGATCGACGACGGTGCGGCGCGCGTCCTGCGTGAGCAGGGGTCGAGCCTTCTGCCCGTGGGGATCGTTGCGGTTGAGGGTGACTTCGAGGCGGGGGATGCGATCGAGGTGGTGGTGGACGGGTCGCTGGTGGGGAAGGGGATCGTCAATTACTCGGCCGGAGAGCTTGGACGCATCAAGGGGATGAAGTCGGACGCGGTGCGGGAGCTGATGCCGCATGCGGCGGACGAGGCCGTGCACCGCGATTCCTTCGTGTTGGCCTGAGCAACCAGCGGTACCCTTCGAGGTGCCGATGGCAACTACCGCGAGGACAACTGACGGACGCTCTGAAGGGCGCGAAAGCGGCGTCGGCTGAGCTAGCGGGCGCCTCGACTGAGGTGAAGAACGCCGCGCTCGTGCGGCTCGCGGCGCTGCTTCGGGAGCGGTCGGCTGAGGTGCTCGAGGCGAATGCGGCGGATCTGGCGGATGACCGTGCCGCGGCGCTCACCGGGGCGCTTCGTGACCGGTTGACGCTTACGCCCGAGCGCGTGGAGGCAATGGCCGAGGGCGTGGAGGTTGTGGCTGGGCTCGAGGATCCGGTGGGCGAGGAGATCGAGCGCGGGACGCTTGCGAGCGGGATCGAGATGCGGAAGATGCGCGTGCCTCTTGGCGTAGTGGCAGTGATTTACGAGGCGCGGCCGAATGTGACGGTGGATTGCGCGGCGCTGTGCTTGAAGTCGGGCAACGCGATTGTTTTGCGCGGTTCCAGCTATGCCGAGCGCTCGAATGGCGCGCTTGCGGCGCTCGTGCGCGAGGCGCTTGTGGATTCGGGGCTGCCCGAGGGGGCGGTTGAGTTGCTCTCGGGCGACCGGGAGGAGCTGGCGGCGCTCGCGACTGCTGATGGTCTTGTGGATTTGGTGATTCCTCGCGGTGGCGGTGGCTTGAAGGCGGCGCTCAAGGAAGTGGCGACTGTTCCGGTCATGTACGCGGCGGCGGGTGTGTGCCATGTGTACGTGCACGCCGATGCGGATCTGGAGATGGCGGCGCGGATTGCCGTCAATTCGAAGGTGCAGCGGCCCGGCGTTTGTAACGCGGCGGAGACGCTGCTTGTTGATGGCGCCGTTGCGGATGCGTTCCTGCCCGCCGTTGCGAGTGCGCTTGCGGATGCGGGCGTCGAGCTGGTGGGGGATGAGCGGTCGCGTGGCGCTGCCGCCGGCGTCGAGATGGGCGAGGCGGCTGAGGTTGACTGGGACACGGAGTACCACGACTTGAAGCTGTCGATTGGCGTTGTGGATGGGGTCGACGAGGCGGTCGAGCACATCAACGCACATGGCACCGGCCATTCGGATGCGATCGTGACGAGCTCGGAAGAGGCGGCGGATGCGTTTACGACGGGAGTCGATTCGGCTTGCGTCTATGTGAATGCGTCGACGCGCTTCACGGATGGCTTTGAGTTCGGGATGGGCGCTGAGATCGGCAACTCGACGCAGAAGCTGCACGCGCGCGGCCCGATCGGCATGAAGGAACTGACGACGTACAAGTACGTGCTCCGCGGCGACGGTCAGATCCGAGGGTAGGACGGTCGCTTCCCGTACTGGCGTTCTCGGCGGCGCGTTCAATCCGCCACACATCGGTCACTTGGTGCTCGCGCACGAGGCGGCGCACCAGCTTGAGCTGGAGCGGGTCTTGATGATCCCTGCCGGCGTCGCGCCTCATCGCGAGATCGATCCGGAGCCGGGCGCGGCCGTGCGCCTGGAGATGGTGCGCCTGGCGGCGGAAGGGGATGAGTTGCTCGAGGCGTCCGATGTGGAGGTGGCCAGGGATGAGCCGTCCTGGACGTTCCGTACGCTCGAGTTATTGCATGACGAGCGACCAGGGGATGAGATCACGCTCTTGATGGGCGCCGATGTCGCGGAATCGCTTGGGTCGTGGAAGAACCCCGAGCGCGTCCTGGAACTGGCGGAGGTGGGGGTTGCCGGAAGGCCGGGTTCGATCCTCGACGAGGCTGAGAGCGCACTCGAGGGGCTGGGCGGGCGCTACGAGGCGATCAGGATGCCCGGGCTGGGGATCTCTTCGACCCGGGTGCGGCGGCGCATTGCCGCGGGCAAGCCGATTCGGTATCTGGTGCCGGATGCGGTGCGCGGATTGATCGAGGAGAAGGGGCTCTACCGGTGAGCGAGCGGGAGGCGGCGGTGGCGAAGGCTCGCGAGGTGGCGCCAGAAGCGTCAGTGGACTTGGCGCGGCGGGTTGCTGCGATGGCAGACGACAAGCTCGGTGAGGACATCGTCGTGCTCGACATGCGCGAGCTGGTGAGTTACACGGACTTCCTGGTGCTGGTGACGGCGCGCAACGAGCGCCTTGCAAAGGCGATCGCCGACGATGTGCATCTACAGCTCAAAGGGGAGGGCCTGTTGCCGTCGCGCACCGAGGGCGTGCAGGAGGCGCGCTGGGTGCTGCTCGATTATCTCGATTGCGTGCTCCACGTGTTCGTTCCCGAGGCGCGCGAGCACTACCGGCTCGAACAGCTCTGGGGAGAGGCGCCGCGCGTCGAGCTGTAGTTCCGTGATCGTCCAAGCCGGGCGAAGCGGGGTTGCGTCCGTCCGCTCAGATCCATAGCCTGCGGACCATCGCTCCACGGGCTTTCAAGAGATCGCTCTTCGGCTACAAGCGCTCTGACGTCGACGAGGCGATGACGTGGCGCGACACGGCGCTCGCGGAGGAGACGAAGCGGGCGAACGAGCAGACGTCCCGCGCCGACCTGCTCACTGCGCGAGTCGACGACGAGACACGGCGGGCCGATGAGCTCGAGCGGGCGTCGCTCGATCTGGCTGCGCGGGTGAATGCGATCGAGCAGGTGGCGGACCGGCTGGCGCTGCGTGTGGTTGAGCGCGAGAAGGAGATCGAGACGCTGACGGCCCGACTGGACGCGGCGCTCGACGAGTTGCGCGTGCGGGTGGAGGCGGACAGGCTTGACGAGCTCCAGGGTGGCGGCGATGCGCTGAAAGAGCGCGACGTCTTCGACGGGCTGATCGAGGTGGAGGTCGGGCCGCTATCGGATTTTGACCAGCTGGCGAGCTTCGAAGACGCGGCTAACGGCATCGGGGCCGCGGAGGAGATCTCGGTGAAGCGGTTCACGAGGGGCAGGGCGACACTCGAGATGCAGCTGAGCGAGCCGGTGGCGCTTTTGGTGGAGCTCGAGGAGCGGGCGCCCTTCGAGTTCACGGTGCGGGACACGCGGAACGACCGCGTGGTGCTCGACGTCGACGGCGACTAGGCCGTGCGAAGCAAAACTCTCTGCTGGATCTACGGGCTGATCGCGCTCGGCGCGCTGGTCGCGACGTGGTCGCAGAACATCAGGTTCTTCTCAGAAGAGGGGAACGGTGGGCTCGAAGGGTTCATCGACGGGATGTACGAGAACGCGGCGGCTGCGTCGATCGCGAACGATTTGCTTTTCATGTTGCTGGCGGCGTTCGTGCTGATGTTCGTCGAGGGCCGGAGGCACGGGATCAAGCATCTGTGGGTGTACTTCGTGGGCTCGTTCCTGATCGCGGTGAGCGTGATGTTCCCGCTGTTTCTCTTGGCGCGGGAGCGGAAGCTGGCGGCTGAGGGCGAGGCTCAGGCCGCCGCCCCCGCAACTGCCTAGAAGTCACGCTTTTTCTCCACAATTGGCGCACTTTCGCGCGCCTTTTCTCACGTTGGTCGGCGAACATGTGTTCGTGGCCATCGGAGACTCGAATCACAAGGGAAACGTCGCGGAGCTAAAGATCCTCGCGGCGGCGGCCGACCTGGGGCTCGAGGTTTCGAAGCCGATGACGGAGCACTGCCGGTACGACCTCATCTTCGATATCGGCGATCGCCTACTGCGCGTCCAATGTAAGTGGGCGAAGCTTCGCGGTGACGTTGTGGCGGTCCAGATCGGAGGCAACTATCACTCGCCGACGCGCGGCTACGTCCGCAGTACATACGACGAGAGCGAGATCGATGCGGTCGTGGCCTACTGCGCTGGCAATGACACGTGCTACTTCATTTCAATCGCTGAGATCACGGGGCTGTCCAGCATCCACCTGAGGCTCGCGCCGGCTCGAAATGGTCAGCTTGCTGGCGTTAGAATGGCTGCCCCGATACGAACTCGGGGCTGTAGATCAGTTGGTAGATCGCTTCACTGGCAGTGCAGAGGCCGTCGGTTCGAGTCCGTCCAGCTCCACTCTTCCCCCAGGCCCAAATCACGTTGGCTCGGAAGAGCTCCGTCGGCGTCTTGGGCTCATTACCCACCGCGCTGCCGCCGGCGAGACTTTCTACGTCACCCGCCGCGGCAAGCCGTTCTGTCGACTCACCCCTCCAGAGTCGCTGCTCGCACGACGAAGGGGGCGAGAACTCAACGCCCGAGCCCTCTCCCGAGCATGAATGACAAACCGGCCCCCAGGCACGTCACCCGCTTCGTCGAAGAGCTAGTTGAGTGCGGCGTCCAGCTCGCCCGCATGCTCGACCACATGTATCTCCACGAATCCGACGACCCCGAGATCCCACCGCCGCCCGAGGTCCTTCGCGATCTCGTCGCAAAAACCCTCGAGCCAAGTCTCAAGCGGCGTAAGCGCGACATCTACACCGCGACGTCGCTCCTCCTCGAGACCGGCCGCACCATCGAGCGCGAGATCTTCCTCTTCGAGCCAGGCACGCTCAACGACGAGCTCGAGCCCGGCGCGTTCGACGACCTCGAGCCAAGCGATTTCGAGGATTCCCTATAGCGTTGCGAGCATGAAGCAACTCGCAGACGGCGTCTGGCAACTCTCCCTCTTCCCTCCGAACGCAATCAACGTCTTCCTCCTCGACGACGTCCTCATCGACGCCTCGACCCGCTTCGCCTCGCGCAAGATCATCAAGGAACTCGACGGGCGCCCACTTTCCGCGCACGCCCTCACGCACGCCCATCCCGACCACCAGGGCGCATCGCACGCCGTGTGCGAGCGTTTCGGCGTCCCGTTCTGGGTCGGTGAGAAGGACGTCCCCGCCGCCGAGGACCCCAAGCTCATAGGCGAGCGTCAGCCCGACCATTTCATGGCCCAGCTTTTCGCCAAGTCCATGACCGGGCCCGCCCACCACGTTGACCGTCCCCTGCGCGAGGGAGACGTGGTCGCCTCTTTCAAGGTCATAGACGTCCCCGGCCACTCTGCGGGACACGTCGCCTTCTGGCGCGAATCGGACGGCGTCCTCGTCCTTGGAGACGTCCTTAACTCCGCCGACGTCTACACCCTCCTCCCAGGCCTTCGCGAGCCCAAGACGTACTTCACTCCCGACCCCGCCGAGAATCGCCGCTCCGCGCGCAAGCTCGGCCTCCTCGAGCCCAAGCTCGTCCTCTTCGGCCACGGCCCGCCCGTGCGCGACACGAAGAAGTTCGTCGACTTCGTGAACGGTCTGCCGGACTAGCCGGCGACCTGGGCCTCTTCGGACCCGGCCGCGTCCGCCTCCACGGCAGCCTCTTCGGCCTCGGCGGCTTTTACCGCCTCGCACTGGCGTCCGATCGCCTCAAGCCGTTCGCGGACCTCGCTCGACCCGAGGGCGGGGAGGAAGTCCTCGGCGATTCCGCGCGCATACACGGGCCACATCCGCTCGAGCATCTCCTCGCCGGCACCAGTCAGGTGAATATGGAACGAACGCCGGTCGCCGGGGCAGGTAACGCGCTCGACCAAGCCCGCCTCCTCCACCCGGTCCACCAGACGGCTCATCCCGCTGTTTGAGAGCAGAACGCGCTCTGCGAGCTCGACCTGGCGCAGCATTCTGTCGGGGGCATCGCGGAGAGCGGCCAGCACGTCGTACCAGGCGAGCGGAGGCAACTCCGCCTCCTCAAGATCCAAGCTGATGCGACGCAGCATCGACGAGTGCGCGCGCAAAAACGCCCGCCAGGTGGCCAGCTCTTCCTCGCTCATTCTCACCGCGCTTGCCATTACTCGCACATTGTACACCTTGCATTAGTTGAAGACGCAATAGTTTCTGCTACATTCATTGCGTCAACAACAATTGCCAACGCAAGGAGCAAGCAGATGACAACCACAGCCACCAAGATCGAAATTCCGACAGGCACCTGGAGCGTCGACCCCGTTCATTCCAGCGCTTCATTCGAGGTCGAGCACAACGGCTTCTCGCTCTTCCGGACGAACTTCCGGGAGCTCGACGCCAAGCTCACCTCAACCGACGAGCTGAAGCTCGAAGGCGCCGTACCCGTCGAGAGCATCGACGTAACCCAGCCCGACTTCCGGGCGCACCTGCTCTCGCCTGAGTTCTTCGACTCGGCCCGCCATGCCAACATCGAGTTCACCTCGGACGACCTCACCGTCGCCGACGGCGAAGTCACTCTTCGAGGCGACCTCACCATCGCCGGCAAGTCCAAGCCGGTCGAGGCCACCGGAGCCTTCCGGGGCCCGCTGACCGACCCCATGGGCGGGGAGCGCGTCGCTCTGTCGCTCAAGGCTCAGGTCAACCGCCACGAGTACGGCATCGGCTGGAACATGGACCTGCCGAACGGCAAGAAGGTCCTCGGAGACGACGTCACCCTCCTCGTCGAGCTCGAGCTGGTGAAGGAGTAGTCCATGCGCCTCCTCGCCATCTCCGGCAGCCTCCGGGCCGACTCCCACAACTCGCGCCTCCTCCGCATCGCGGCGGAGGAGGCGCCCGTGGGCGTCGACATCGAGATCTATGAGGGACTCGCCGACATCCCGCCCTACGACGCCGACCTCGACCGCATCCCGGCCCCCGCGCCGGTGCGCGAGCTCCGCAAGCTGATCGCCGACGCGGACGGCCTCATCTTCGCTACACCCGAATACAACTCATCGATCCCCGGCGTCCTGAAGAACGCCATCGACTGGGCGTCCCGTCCCCGCGCCACCACGCCGCTCGCCGGCAAGCCCGCGGCAGTCATGGGCGCAACCACTGGGCAGTTCGGCGCCGTCTGGGCGCAGGCCGAGCTCCGCAAGGTCCTCGGCTCCACGGGCGCCCGGGTCGTCGACGCTGAAGTCTCGCTCGCGCTGGCAGACGACGCTTTCGACGCGGAGGGCAGCCTCCGTGATGAACAGGCGCTGGACGCGGTCCGCGCCCTCACCTCAGCCGTCGCCGCCGAAGCCGAACGCGACCTGGAGCTGGCTCTAGCCGCCTAGTTCTGTTCCGCCGTCAGGTGCTGCCGCACCCGCCATCCCGCGCCCGAGAAGTTCAGGTTCGCGATCGTCGCAAACCCTTCCTCATCCTCGCGAAGGGCGAGGAGAAGGTGGGCTACCCGGTCCGCCGCTGGAAGGCCGTCGGCGTCGCCGACGCGAACACACCACGAGAACACCCGCTTTCCCATGACGCCGTCGCGCACGAGAAGCGCACCCTGCTCACCCACCAGCCAATACCCGAACTCGCCGCCATATGGCGCAAACCCGGTCAGCTTGAGGACGTCAATGCCGTCCTTGCCCACCAAGTCGGCGAGTAGCCCCAGCGCCACGTGGCTGGGCCCGGGCTCGCCGTCGCCCATCGCGACGCTCCTCTCGCTCCCGAGCGCAACTACCGCTTGGGCGCCCCTTCGCGCCTGAAGCCAAGGCACAACCCACGCATGGGCGAAGCACAGCAGGGCCACTGGGAACGTCAGCGGCTCGATCAACAAGAGCGCGACACCAGGCGCCGAGAACAGCACCACCACCCAAGCCGTCCACATCGTCCAGCGCCTGCCGTCTCGCGTGAGCGTGCGGTTTGTCGCGGGCTCCCTGCCCCATTCGAGGCCCTCGGCTTCGGGCAGCCCGCCGCCTGCGCCTCTTTGCGCCTCGACCCACGGATCAGCAGGAAAGGTCAGCCGCCGACGATTGGCCGGCGGAGCGTGACGAGCTCCGCATCCTTTGGAAGCACTCGAACCACCTGGGCCGAGCCATCCTTCATGGCCGCCGAGGCGATCAAGCCGCGCTCAAGCTCGAGCGCGAGCGCCTCCTGGGCTCGCCATGTCGCCGCATCATCCTCGGACGTCCACTCCGCAAGCGTCGTGTGCCCTGTGCGATCCATCCTGATCAAACGTCCCATGCGCCCTCCTCGTAGAGCGGTCATCTCCCACATTTGGCGTCACGCCATGCGAGAGCAGGTGCCGTTGTGAGACCCACCATACGCCCTTTTTGAGATCCTGACCAGCGGGATTTGGGGTCAGACGAACAGGGGGTAAAGATGTCGACTTGGAAGCGGAGGAGCGCGGTCTGGATGGCGCTGGGATGCCTCCTCGGCGCCACCGAGGCGCGCGCCGCGCAGGTGTCAACAGCACAGGCGTTTCATCGACAGGCGAAGGCTCCGCCTCTTACGTTGATGCGGTTGGGGGTTCCAAGGTCTTCAACTACTTGATCTGCGTCAAATAGCGGCGGGCGAGACCGGATGTAGCCGCGCCGAGCGCCCCTACACTGGCGCGCGTGTCCGAAGAGCCCGCAAAGTACGACCCCCAGGCCATCGAGGCGCGCTGGCAAGCCGTCTGGGACTCCGAGCGCACCTGGGAGGTCCCGAACCCCGGCGATCCCGGCTTCGACCCCTCGAAGCCCAAGTCGTACGTGCTCGAGATGCTGCCCTACCCATCGGGCGAGCCCCACGTCGGCCATCTCAAGAACTACGCGATCGGCGATGCGATCGCCCACTTCCGCCGCCGCCGGGGCTTCGACGTCATCCACCCGATGGGCTACGACGCTTTCGGCCTCCCGGCGGAGAACAACGCGATCCGCACCGGCGAGCACCCCGCCGAGGCGACGCGCAAGTCCATCGACGCGTTCCGCAAGCAGTTCAAGCGCTGGGGCATCTCCATCGACTGGTCGCGCGAAGTCTCATCCGCCGACCCCGAGTACTACCGCTGGACGCAATGGCTCTTCCTCCGCTTCTTCGAGCAGGGGCTCACTTACCGCTCCGAAGCGCCCGTCCAGTGGTGCCCCGTGGACGCGACCGTCCTCGCCAACGAGCAGGTGATCGACGGCCACTGCGAGCGCTGCGGCTCCCTCGTCGAGCAGCGAAAGCTCGAGCAATGGTTCTACAAGATCACCGACTACGCCGACCGGCTCCTCGACGACTTCGAGATCCTCGAGTCCTGGCCCGACCACGTCGTGACCATGCAGCGGAACTGGATCGGCCGCTCGGAGGGCGCTGAGGTCATCTTCACCTGCGAGGAAGTCGGCATCGACTTCCCCGTCTTCACGACCCGTCCCGACACTCTCTTCGGCGCCACGTTCTTCGTCTTGGCGCCGGAGCACCCCGACCTCGACGCCCTCGCCGCCGGCTCCGAGAACGAGGAAGCCGTCCGCACCTACGTCGCCGAAGCCGCACGCAAGTCAACTGAGGACCGCGCTGCCGAGGACCGCGAGAAGACGGGCGTCCCGCTCGGACGCACCATCACAAATCCGGTGAGCGGCGAGCAGATCCCCATGCTCGTCGCCGACTACGTCCTCATGGACTACGGCACCGGGGCGATCATGGCCGTCCCGGCGCACGACGAGCGCGACTTCGCATTTGCCAAGGCCTTCGACCTGCCCATCCGCCAGGTCGTGAAGCCGGAGGGCGAGGAGACGTCACCCGAGGAGCCGTTCGTCTCCCACTCGGACGACGAGCGGCTCGTCAATTCGGACGGCTTCGACGGCATGACCTCGCCGGAGGCAAAGAAGGCGATCATCGAGATGCTCGCGAAGGACGGCCGCGGCAAGCCCACGGTCAACTACCGCCTTCGCGATTGGCTCCTCTCGCGTCAGCGCTACTGGGGCTGTCCAATCCCCGTCGTCCATTGCGAGAAGTGCGGAATCGTCGCCGTCCCCGACGACCAGCTGCCGGTCGAGCTCCCAGACGTCGTCGACTACGCGCCCAAGGGGAAGTCGCCACTCGCCGGCGTCGCGGAGTGGGTCAATACCACCTGCCCCTCCTGCTCGGGGCCAGCGAAGCGCGAGACCGACACCATGGACACCTTCGTCGACTCCTCGTGGTACTTCCTCCGCTACCTCGACGCTCACAACGACGAGGCTCCGTGGGACCGCGAGATCGCCGACCACTGGATGGCGGTCGATCAGTACATCGGCGGAGTGGAGCACGCGATCCTGCATCTCATGTACGCGCGCTTCTTCGTCAAGGCGCTCGCGGACATGGGCATGATCGGCGTCCAGGAGCCCTTCGCCAACCTCTTCACGCAGGGCATGATCACCCGCAACGGCGCGAAGATGTCCAAGACGAAGGGCAACGTCGTCAGCCCCAGTGCCTTCGTCGACCGCTACGGAGCCGACACCCTGCGCACCTTCATCTGCTTCACCGGCCCGCCGGCCCGAGGCGGCGACTGGACGGACGAAGGCGTCGAGGGAGTCTTCCGCTTCCTCTCGCGCCTCTGGCGCCTCGCGCAGGAAGTTGTGGGCAACCCGTCCGGATCCGGAACCGGCGATCCCGAGCCTCTGGTGAAGAAGGCGCACTGGGCCATCGACAAGGTCACTCGCGACATCTCGACGGATTTTGCGCTGCACACGGCGATCGCCGCCGTGATGGAGCTCGTGAACGACGCCTACCGCTTGAAGGACGACCTCTACGGCTCTGGGGAGGGGGACGCCGCCGTTCGCTTCGCCGCATCGACCGCCGCGTCGCTCATCTTTCCATTCGCCCCACACCTGGGCGCCGAGCTTTATGAGTCCCTCGAGGGCACGCGTGTCTGGGAGGAGCCGTGGCCCGAGGCCGACCCCGCAATGCTCACCTCGGAGACGATCTCGCTCGTCGTGCAGGTGAACGGCAAGCGCCGCGACCAGATCGAGGTCGCCGCAGACACTCCGGAGGACGAGCTAAAGCGCCTCGCTCGCGCCTCTGAGGTGGTCGCCAAGCACCTGGACGGCAAGGAGATCGTGAAGGAAATAGTCGTTCCCGGCCGCCTGGTGAACCTCGTCGTGCGCTGACCCTTCACAGGTCTCAGGGCGTCCGTCTGCTAAAACCGCCTCGTGCTCGTACGCCGCTTCTCCGAGGCGCCCACCATCGAGGTGCACCGCCTCCGCTCGCACATCCTTATGGACGCCGGCGAACTCGGCTCGCGAAACCTGTCCGTGAACTGGATCGAGGTGCCGCCCGGCGCTTCCGAGGACCTCGTCTCCCACGAGGAGGCAGAGCAGGCCTACATCGTCGTCGCCGGCTCCGGAGCGATGTCAGCGACGGGCGACACGCAAGATCTCGCGCCCGGCGATTTCGTCCTCATCCCGCCCGCGACGGAGCACTCCGTGTCGAACGACGGCACGGAAACGCTCGCGCTCGTCTCCGTCCAGTCGCCCGGCGTCTCCGCTGACGAGCTCTTCACGATCCGGCTCGCCAGTCAGGCCGCCGGATACGACGACGCGTACGAGGACGAGTAGGCATCTCGCCGTCCGCCGGGCCGACCCGCCGCAAGCGCGTGATCATCCACGGGCGCGTCCAGGGTGTCTTCTTTCGCGACACGATGCGACGGCGTGCCGAAGCGCGCGGCGTCACCGGATGGGTCTCGAACCGCGGGGACGGAACCGTCGAAGCGGCGCTAGAGGGGCGCCGAGGTGACATCGAAGCCCTCCTCGGCTTCTGCAAGCAGGGCCCATCGGGGGCGGACGTCGAGCGGGTTGACGTGCGCGACGAAGAGCCCGAAGGCCTCACCAGCTTCAAGATCGAGTAGGGGGACAGGCCCGACGCCTGGTGCCAGGCACCGAGCGTGGTGCCAGGCACCGAGCGTGGGGCCTGTCCCCTTGGGGGGAGTCGGTGCGGTCTCGTTGCTGAATTGGCTCGAATCGGGTGACACTCGTCTGCCGCGGGCGAGGAGCCTTTGGGCATGCCCGAGCTGTCAGAGCGCAGCTTGCCGTCTATGCGGCCCTTGCCGTCGTTGCGCTCATGCTCGGGTCGCGCTGGATCCGCAGCGGGGGAGAGGATGCCTCCGCCTCCCCGGGGGGCTCGATCGCGTTCGAGGCGGAGGCCGCACCGGCAAGCGACGGCGCTGAGGGGAGCTTTGAGGCGACCGGGGGAGACCTCGTTGTACATGTCGCCGGCGCCGTCGGAGATCCCGGCGTCTACCGAATGCCGCCTGGCTCGCGCGTCACGGACGCGATCGATCGCGCCGGCGGCACAACCGGCGATGCGGCTCCTGACGCAATCAACCTCGCGGCGCCCCTTGCGGACGGCCAGCAGATCCAGGTGCCGGCGAAGGTCGCAGGCGGCGCCTCGGCGCCGGGCGCGACGACGCCTGACGGGCCGATCAGCCTCGGTACCGCGACGGTCGAGGAGCTCGACACGATCGAGGGCATAGGGCCCGTCACCGCCGCGGCGATACTCGAGTTCCGCGACCAGAACGGTGGAGTCTCCTCGGTCGACGACCTCGACCAGGTGAGCGGCATCGGGCCGACAACGATGGAGGCGCTGAGGGCGCGGCTTCAGCCGTAGGGATGGCGCGCTGGGCGTCGACGCCGTACGCGTGGCGCTCTGCGGCGCTGGGCGGGCTCGTGGCGGGGCTGGCGCTTGTGGCGCCGTTGGGGGGTGAGGTCGCTCAGAACGGCTCGACCGAGGGGCTTAGGAGCGCCTCGGGGCTCGTGGCCGTTGCGGCTCTCGCGATCGTGTTGGCGCTTGCCCGGCCTCGGAGGGGGCGGGAGGGCTCGTTGCCGTGGCTTTTCCTCGTGGTAATGGTCGGAGGGCTCGCGGGGGTAGCGGTCG
The DNA here is from genome assembly GCA_963786495.1 of uncultured bacterium. Classification (GTDB taxonomy): domain Bacteria; phylum Actinomycetota; class Thermoleophilia; order Solirubrobacterales; family 70-9; genus JALZKA01. The sequence continues at coordinate 141,688 of CAWAZL010000010.1, forward strand.
GAAGCGCGCGGCTGGCCGCGATCGATGCGGGAGGGCTCGTGGCGGAGCGGGGCGCGCGAGTGGAGTTGCGCGGGACCGTCGCGTCAGCTCCGCGAACCTCCGGCGAGCTCACACGCTTCGCGCTCGACGCGCCCGACGGGCGGATCGCGGTCGAAACGCGGGCCCCCGGTGCTCCCGGCGCGGTTGACGAGGGGTCCGAGGTCTCCGTGAGCGGCACGGTGCGCGAACCGGCGCCTTGGGAGCGGGCTCGGGTCGAGCGCTCGGGCGCGTCGCTCGTTGTGGCCGCCGATCACGTCTCGCCGACCGGTGCCTCCCGCGGCGGCCTTCGCGGTGCGCTCGACGACGTCCGCCGCCGCGCCGAAGCGGCGCTCGAGCGCGGCACTCAACCCCCGGCGTCGGCGCTCCTGCGTGGCTTCGTGCTCGGGCAGGACGACCGCATCCCGGAGGACGTGCGCGATGACTTCCGCCGCTCGGGTCTCGCTCACGTTCTTGCGGTGTCGGGCCAAAACGTGATGCTTCTGGCGATCCTCGCGACGCCGCTCCTGGCGCTCGCGGGCGTGCCGCTGCGCTCCCGCCTGGTTGCGATCGCGCTGATCATCGCCATCTACGTCCCGGTGGCTGGAGCAGGCGCGTCGATCCAGCGGGCGGGGGTGATGGGCGTCGCCGGAGTGGTCGCGGCTCTCGCGAGCCGGCCAACGGCCAGGTGGTACGCGCTGGGCCTGGCGGCGGCCGTCACCCTCGCGATCGATCCGCGCGCCACCGCCGACATCGGCTGGCAGCTCTCGTTCTGCGCCGTCGCGGGGCTTCTGGTCCTTGCTCCGCCTCTCATCCGCATCCTCGGACGGGACTCTTCCGGCGCCCGCCGCGCCCTTGCTGAAGGCGCCGCGATGACGCTGGCGGCGACCCTCTCTACGGCGCCGATCGCCGCTCACCACTTCGGCACCGTCTCGCTCACCGCGATCCCGGCCAACCTCGTCGCCCTGCCGGCGATCGCGCCCGCGATGTGGCTGGGGATGCTCTCCGGCGCGCTGGGCCAGGTCCCGAACGCGCCGGTGGAGCCGCTCACCTGGCTCGGTGGCCTCTGCGCCGCTTTCATCGGCTGGGTCGCCCGAACCTTGGGGCCCGAGTGGGCACAGCTCGACCTCCCCGAGCCGGGCCCAGTCGTGACGCTCGTCTGGACCGCCGTGCTTGTGGGCGGCGCCCGGCTCGCATGTCTGACCTTCGAGCGGCGCCAGGCGATGCACGCGGCGCCGCGCCCGCCTCGGCGATCCGTGATCGCAGCGGCGTGCGTTCTCGCAACGGGCGTCGCGGCCGCGGCGCTTCTCGCCTCCGGCGGGGACACACCCGGCCGGCCGCCGGCGCTCGCCATCCGCGTCCTTGACGTTGGCCAGGGCGACGCCATTCTCGTCCAGCCCCGCGACCACCTGGAGCTGCTCATCGACACCGGGCCGCCCGACGCCGAGGCGGGAGAGCAGCTGGCCGACCTGGGCGTCGAAGAGCTCTACGCGGTCGCAATCACTCACGACGAGCTCGACCACTCGGGCGGCCTTTCCGGCGTCCTCGAGGAGGTCGAGGTGGATCGCATCCTCGCGGCATACGGGCCGCCTGCTGACTGCCAGTACCTCGCATGCCCACCGACCTCACGTCTCTCGGCGGGCTCGCGGTTCCGGCTGGGACGGACGCGTGTCGAGGTGTTGTGGCCTCCGGCTACCGCCCCTGCTGCCGCGAATCCGAACGAGACGGCGCTCGTCCTCCACATCCGTCACGGGGAGTTCGATGCGCTCCTTACGGCAGACGCAGAGGCCGAGGCTGCGAGTTACGGCGCCGGGCCGGTCGAGTTCTTGAAGGTCGCCCACCACGGCAGTGCGGACGCCGGGCTCGAAAGCCTTCTCGACCGCACATCGCCCGAGCTCGGCGCCATTTCGGTCGGCGGGGACAACACCTACGGCCATCCCGCGGCGGAAACCACGGCAGCGCTGAGGGAGCACGGCACATCGGTCCTCCGCACGGACGAGGCGGGGGAGATCGTGATCGAGGTCCGCGGGGACGGCTGGAGCGTTAGATAGGGTCGGCACGCCCGTAACCGACAGAGGGGAACGTCCGTGGAACCACAGGAAGAAAAGGCTGGCGCAGGACTTCGCATCCTGGCCATCATCATCGGCCTCGCGCTGCTCTTCGGAGCTGCGGTGATGGCCATCGTTGTGATCAACCCGGATGACATCCCGCTCTGCTCCGAACCCGCGAAGGCCCTTGCCGCCGGAGAGTGCTTCGACATCTCCAGCACCCAGGACACCATCTCGAAGATCCTTGCCGTCCCGGCAGGGATCCTGGCTGCAATCGCCGGCTTGCTCGGCTTCTACGTGGCGTTCACCGGCAGAAAGGGCGGCCTGATGATGAGGCTCGGCGGTGCTGCAGTCGCCCTCGGCGTCCTGACGTACGTCATCAACACCGTCTAGGCATGGCGGGCGGGGAAAATCCGCTCGCCCCCGTCTACCTGTTCGCGGGCGATGACATCGGCAAGATCGACGCCATGCTCGCCCGGCTCCGTGCGCGTGCGGAGAGCGAGGGGGGCCCGGGTGCGCTCGAGTCGTTCGGCGCCGACGGCGCGCCCGACCCGAGACGCCCTTCTGGGCGCGATCCCGGCGATGTCGCTCACGGCGACGCGGCGCTTCCTCCTGGCCGATGGTGTCGAGCGCTGGAGCGCAACCCAGGCCAAGCCGGTCGCCGCGGCGCTCGGATCGCTGCCGCCCGACCTGACGATCGTCCTCGTCGCCCGTGAGGGGTCGCCGAAGCCGAAGGCGCCTAAGGCGCTCGTCGACGCCGTCGGCAAGGCCGGCGGCGAGGTGCGCCGTTGCGACGCACCCAAAGCTCGTGACCTACCGTCGCGCATCCGCCAGGACGCCCAGAAGCGCGGATTCGCTCTGTCGCCCGACGCAGCTGCGCTCCTGGTCGAGCGCATGGGCACATCCACCCTGCGGCTCGCAGACGGAGCTCGACCGGCTCGCGCTGTGGGCGGGCGACGGGGGAGAGGTGACCGTCGAAGACCTCGAGTCGATGATCGCCGACACGTCAGAGGAGGTCATGTGGAACCTCTCGGACGCCGTCGTCGATCGCGACCGCGCCTCTGCCGCAGCGGCCGCGGCGCGCCTGTCAGGGCAGGGCGAATCCGTGACGCCGCTCGTCTACCAGATGGCAAAACGCCTCCGGGAGGCGCGGCTGGCGCTGGCGGGCCTTGAGGCCGGGCAAAGCCCGCGCGAGCTCGAGGCATCGCTTCCGATGCACCCATACGCGGCGAAGCTTCTGCTCCGTCGCGTGAAAGGCGCTACCTCGACCTCACTTCGCGCATCAACTTGCGCCGTCGCCGACCTCGAGTGGTGGACCCGCGGAGGCTCCGACTACCCCGAGGAGGTCGCGCTGGCACTCGCCGTGGCGAGGGCCACGCGCGGAGGCGGTTGAGCGGGGAGAGGGCGCTAGGAGGAGGAGCCGGCGCGCACGCGCGCGGCGCGGGCCTTCTTGCGGGCGCCCGTGTTCTTGTGAAGGGCGCCCTTCTGGACGGCCTTGTCGATCTTCGAGACGAGCGTGAGGTGCTCGGCGTCGGCCGTAGCCGAATCGCCCTCGGCAACAGCCGCCTCGAGGCGCTTGAAGTGCGTCTTGACCGCGCCGGAGAAGTAGCGGTTCTCGGTCCGCTCGCTAATGGTGCGGGCGTTGCGCTTGCGTTGTGAAGCGATATTGGCCATGAAGCGACGGCGGATGATAGCTACGTGAGAGCCGAGTGACCGAGCACGGAAATCACGATGAGGCCGCGCCTGGCGAGGGCACGGCCGATGCCGAACAGGCTCCAGAACCGCGGCGCTCGGGCCGCTTGGCGCGCTCGACGGCGATGTTCTCGGCGGCCACCGCGCTCTCTCGCGTCGCGGGGCTCGTGCGCGAGGTCGTGGCCGCGTCCTACTTCGGCGTCACGGCGCAGATGTCGGCCTTCACGATCGCCTTCCAGGTCCCGAACCTTGTGAGGAGCCTTTTTGCCGACGCGGCAATCCAGGCGGCGTTCGTGCCTGTCTTTACCGAGCAACTCGAGCAGGGAAACAAGCGCGAAGCCTTCCGTCTCGCCTCGTCGCTCATCTTCATCGTCACGGCCGTCCTGGGCGCCCTCACCGCGCTCTTCATCCTCCTTGCGCCCGTCGTCATGCCTCTCTTCGTGCCGGAGCAGTACGCGGACGTTGCGGACCTGACCGTTTCGCTCTCCAAGATCCTCTTCCCGATCATCGTGCTCCTGGGCACGAGCGGGATGGTCGTCGGCATCCTCAACTCCTACGACCGGTTCGGCGCGTATGCGATCGCGCCGTTCTTCTGGAACGTCGTGATCATCGCCGTCCTGGTCGGCCTGGCGCCCGCGTTCCCGGAGGAGGACGAGATCTACGCGTACGCGATCGGCGTCCTGGCGGGCACCATCGTCCAGCTCGCGATCATCACCTGGGACCTCAAGAACACGCCGTACGGCCTTCGGCGCGCCGTCCACGCCCTCCGCAGCTTCAGCCGCGCCGACTGGCACGACTCGAACGTTCGTCGCATCCTCATCCTGATGCTGCCGGTGACGATCTCGCTCGGCCTCATCAACATCAACCTGCTGATCAACTCGTCGATCGGCTTCCTCGTCTCCGAGCAGGCGCCTGCCGCGATCGACAAGGCGTTCCGGATCTACATGCTGCCCCAGGGCGTCTTCTCGGTCGCGATCACCACAGTGCTCTTCCCGACGCTCGCGCGTTACGCCGCGCGCGCGGACTTCGACCGCCTTCGCTCAACGATGGCTAACGGGACGCGCCAGATCCTCGTCTTCCTCGTGCCGGCCGCCGCATCGATCCTGGTCCTCGCCGAGCCGATGACACGCCTCGTCTATGAGCGCGGGGTCTTCGACGCGCAGTCGACGGACCTCGTTTCCGAAGCCCTTTTCTGGTTCGCCTTGTCGCTTCCCTTCAGCGGTGTCTTCCTGCTCCAGACCCGGACCTTCTTCAGCCTTCAGCGCCCGTGGGTGCCAACCCTCGTGGGTACCGCCAATCTCGTGATCACCGCCGCCGTCGCGTTCTTGCTCTACGAGCCGTACGGCATCGGAGGAATCGTCGCCGCAACCAGTCTCGCGACGATCCTGAGCGTCGTGATCGGGGGCGGAATCCTCCACCGTGCGCTCGGCCGCCTCGAACTGGTGCAGCTCATCTGGTCAGGCTCGCGCATCCTCGTCTCGGCAGGCTCTCCTGGCGGCGGTCTCCTACTTCACGTGGGACGCGCTCGACTGAGGCGCTCGGGCGAGGCCTCGGCGGCCAGATCGTCTCGCTGGGCGTCGCGCTGGCGGCCGGCGCCATCGTCTACGGCGTTGCGCTCACCCTCCTGCGCGTGCCCGAGATGAGCCAGGTCACGAGACCTCATCCGCCGCCGCTGAGCCGTCCGATCTTCTGCATTTCGTGCCTTGCCGAGCTCGGTGGTCGCTCGATTGCAAGCAAAGCGTGTGTGACTCCGGTCACACAACTGTTACTTGGATCCGCCAGGGTGTAAATCCCCGTAACCCGCACTTTCGCGACCTGCCACGGCAGGCGCCGCGGGGGACTTGAGCGCCGATCCCGGTGCTCAGGGCGCCAATACCGGCGCCCGTGGCGCATTTCGCGCCCCGACTCAAAGAGGTGACACCCCTCATGTCGTACCCGCGTTTCAAAACCCGCTTGCTTGTGACTGGCATTTCAGCTCTTGCAGTCGCCGCCCCTGCTCTCGCGGCCGAGGCTCAGAGCTCGGACCCCGCCGAGGCTCTTCGCGTCGTTTCGCCCGGCTCGCCCGCCGCGCTCGCGGTGCGCGAGGCCGATCTCGCTCGCGAGCAGCGGCAGCGCAAGGCCGCCCGGAGGGAGCGCCGCAACTCCGGTCCGTTTGTGCCGGTTGTGGGCAAGGTCGACTACGGCACGTCTGAGAACGCGTTCGGCGCCGCCCGCTATGGCCACGTTCACTCCGGGCCACGACATGTTCGCGCCGACGGGAACCCCGCTGGTTGCGGTCACAGACGGTGTCATTGCCGACGCGGGCTCCGATGGAGGCCAGGGCAACTACGTCCACCTCTACGACCCGGAGCGCGACCAGACGTACATCTACATGCACATGGTCGAGCCCGCCCGGTTCCAGACCGGCGACAAGGTCGATGCCGGCGAGCTGCTCGGCGGCGTCGGCTGCACCGGCTCGTGCTCGGGCGACCACCTGCACTTCGAGATCCGCGACGGCAAGGGCATGGCTGGCGAGGCACACGATCCTCTGCCCGCGCTCAAGGGTTGGGACTCGATCCCGAAGCCTCTCTAGGGCGCAGCCGCACCCTCCATACTCAGCGGCCGCATGGACCGCATCCGCAACTTCTCAATCATCGCCCACATCGACCACGGAAAGTCGACGCTGGCCGACCGCATCCTCGAGATGACGGGGACCGTCGATGCGCGCAGTCACATGCCGCAGATGCTCGACTCGATGGACCTCGAGCGCGAGCGCGGAATCACCATCAAGGCGCAGGCCGTCCGCGTGGACTACTCGGCAGCTGACGGCGAGACCTACCACCTTCACCTGATCGACACGCCGGGCCACGTCGACTTCTCGTACGAGGTTTCGCGCTCGCTTGCCGCTTGCGAGGGCGCGCTCCTGGTCGTCGATGCCGCGCAGGGCGTGGAGGCGCAGACCGTCGCCAACACCTACGCGGCGATCGAGGCCGGGCTGGAACTGATCCCCGTCCTCAACAAGGTCGATCTGCCCGGCGCCGAGCCAGAGCGGGTGACCGAGGAGATCCTGGACCTGATCGGCGGCGAAGCCTCAGACGTCCTTCACATCTCGGCCAAGACGGGCCAGGGCGTCGAGGAGGTCCTGGAGGCGATCGTCAAGCGAATCCCGCCGCCCCTGGGCCAGCCGGACGCGGAGCCGCGAGCGCTCATCTTCGATTCGGAGTTCGACCAGTACCGAGGCGTCATCGCATACGTGCGAGCCGTCGACGGCGCCTTCCGCAAGGGCGAGTCGATCCGTGCGATGCAAACCGGCACCGAGGCAGAGATCGACGAGATCGGCTTCTTCAAGCCGCAGATGACCGCCGCACCGGCCATGGCTGCCGGCGAGGTCGGATACGTGATCACAGGCCTGAAGGACGTCTCGAAGCTGCGTGTCGGCGACACGCTCACCACGACTGCATCGGTCACCACGGAGGCGCTCCCCGGCTACCGCGAGGTGAAGCCGATGGTCTTCTGCGGGCTCTTCCCGATCGAGACGGAGCGCTACGAGGACCTGCGCGAGGCGCTGGACAAGCTCTCCCTGAACGACGCCGCGCTCTCGTACGAGCCTGAGACCTCGCAGGCGCTCGGCTTCGGCTTTCGCTGCGGCTTCCTCGGCCTCCTCCACATGGACATCATTCGCGAGCGGCTCGAGCGCGAGTACGACCTGGAGATGCTCGCGACGACCCCGAACGTGAGCTACGAGGTCGAGTTGATCGGCGGCGAGGTAATCGAGGTTCACTCGCCCGTCGACCTTCCCGACCCGGGGTCGATCGTTCGGATCTCCGAGCCCCACATCCGCGCCAGCGTCCTTTGCCCCTCGGACAAGATCGGGGCGGTGATGGAGCTCTGCCAGGAGCGCCGCGGCACGCACGTCGACATGCACTACCTCTCGTCCGAACGCGTACAGCTCCGCTACGACCTGCCGCTCGGCGAGATCGTCCTCGACTTCTTCGACCAGCTCAAGTCGCGCACCGCCGGCTACGCGTCGCTCGACTACGAGCCGACCGGAATGGCCGAGTCCGACCTGGTGAAGCTCGACGTCCTGCTCGCCGGCGATCCGGTCGACGCGCTCTCGATCATCGTCCACCGCGACAAGGCATATGACGCCGGCAAGGTCCTCGTCGAGCGGCTTCGCAAGACGATCCCGCGCCAGCAGTTCGACGTTCCGGTCCAGGCCGCTGTGGGCTCACGGGTGCTCGCGCGCGAGACGGTCAAGGCGGTTCGCAAGGACGTGACGGCGAAGCTCTACGGAGGCGACGTGACGCGCAAGCGGAAGCTTCTCGAGAAGCAGAAGAAGGGCAAGAAGCGGATGAAGCAGGTCGGCCGCGTCGAGGTCCCGCAGGAGGCGTTCCTCGCCGTCTTGGAGCTGGACCAGTGAGCGAGGACCCGCGCGAGCCACTGATCCAGGGCGCGATTCAGGCCTTCAACGACGAGGACGTCGCCGCCCTGCTCGAGTTCATCCATCCCGAGGTGCGCTCGAGCGTGGCCGAGGGGCTGGGAAACCCAGGCTCGCACGAGGGGATCGAGGGCTTCGGCGCGATGATGGCCGACTGGTCCGAAGCGTGGAGCTCCAACAAGATCAAGCTCAACGAGACCGAGTTCGTGGACGGGCAGGTGGCGTTGGTGCACGTCTCCCAAGACTTGGTCGGTGCCGGATCGGGCATTCCGTGGGAATGGAGAACACGTTCTTGATCGGTTCGAAGGCGATCAGGCCATCCGGTTCGAGATCCACCCGATCGAGAGTCGGCAATCAACGCGCTGTGAGGCCCGAAGAGCGTGAGCGCGCGGTCGAACGTGCGCGCGAACGCGAGGTCTCGAACTAGGATGCGCCGCCTATGGCACTGAAGACCGACGCCGCCGGCAAGACCTGGGACCCCGCTTCGTTCGAAGTGACCGCCGAGCGAATCGCGCAATACGCCGACGCAGTCGGCGAGGCGAGCCCAATTCACCGCGACGCCGATGCGGCGCGAGAGGCCGGCTACCGCGACGTTGTCGCGCCGCCGATGTTCGCCGTCGTCTACTCGTCGCCCGCGATGGGCCCGGCGATCTTCGATCCCGAGGTCGAGATGAACTTCGCCGCGATGGTCCATGGCGGCCAGGAATTCGAGTGGGGTGAGCCCGTTTGCGCAGGCGACGAGATCACGACGACCGCCACCTGCAAATCGATCGAGGAGCGCGACGGCAAGGGCTTCTACGTCTTCGAGACCGTCTCGGAGAATCAAGACGGCGCCGAGGTCGTGCGCGCGACCTGGACCAACATCGTGAGGGGAGTGGGCTGATGGCCGGGTTCTCGACCGGCGACTCGCTCCCCGAGATGAGGGTGACGCCCGACGCGGGCCTCACCAAGCGCTACGCGGAGGCGTCCGGCGACCCCAACCCGATCCACATCGACGAGGAGTTCGCGAAGAAGGTCGGCCTGCCCGGCTGCATTCTCCACGGGCTGTGGTCGATGGCCCAGGTCGCCCGCGCCCATGGCGAGGCGGTGGGGGACCCGCTCGCTCTCAAGCGGCTCGAAGTGCAGTTCCGCGGCATGGGCTTCCCCGAGCAGGAGGTCGTCGTCACCTCGTCCGTCACCGAGGCAGGCGGGGGCCGCCTCGTCACAGAGACCGAAGCCGCCCAAGGCGACAACCGCATCATCCGCAACGCCACCGCCGAGCTGGCGGTCTAGCGGTTCTGTTCGAGCCAGGCGAGCACGACGCTCGCATGCCGGTCCGGCGGGAACACGGGATAGAAGACGCGCTCGATCCGGCCTGAACCGATCACCAGCGTGAGCCGCTTGATCAAGGTGCGGCCGGCCACTTGGAACGTCGGCAACCGCAGCGCCTCTGTGAGCGACAGGTCTGCGTCCGAGAGCACTGGGAACGGTAGATCGAGCCGCTCCGCAAGCTCGCGCTGGTAGTCCGAATCCTGCGTGGAGAGCCCGAACACCCGGGCGCCGGCGGCCTGGATCTCCGCGTGATGGTCCCGGAAGCCGCACGTCTCGGGCGTGCAGCCGCGCGCGCCCGGAATGAGATCCCAGTCCTGGGCGAGAAGCGGCTGGCCCGGCCGTCCGGTCCACGGGTACGCGTAGACGACTGTGCGGCCCGAGAGGGAGGAGAGGTCATGTGCCTCGCTGTCCGTGCCGGCGAGAGCGACGGAGGGCACGTCCGCACCAGGAAGGTGATCGCAGGCCCCGTCGTCCTCGGGAACCGGCAAGTCATCAGGGAGGATCATGGGATCGACCACGATCTCATCGTAGGCCGAGTCCGCACCTAGACTTGGATTGTGCTTTCTGAGCGGCGGCAGCGGATCCTCGAGCTGGTGGCGGAGGAGTACCTGCGTTGCGGGAAGCCCATCGGCTCCAAGGCGATCTCCGAGCGCGACGACGTCGAGTGGGGCGCCTCGACGGTCCGCAACGAGCTTGCGGCGCTCGAGGCTGACGGTTACCTGACGCACCCTCACACCTCCGCCGGTCGCATCCCGACCGACCGCGGCTACCGCTTCTACGCCGACGCGCTCCTCGCTACGACCCCCGTGAGCTCGGACGAGGAGCCCGAGGAGGTCGAGCTGACCCGCATGCGCCGTGAGGTAGAGGACGCCATGCGCGAGACGACCCACGCGCTTTCGCAGATGACCGACCTGTTGGCCGTAGCTACCGCGCCGCCGCCGAGCGCGGCCCGCATCCACCGCGTCGAGGTGCTGCAGCTCCAGCCCTCCGTCGCCATGGTGGTCGTGATCGCTACCAACGGCGCGGTCGCAAAGCGCGTTTTCAACTTCGAACGCAGGCTCGACCCGGGCCTTCTCCAGTGGGCGTCGAGCTACCTGAACGAGCGCCTCTCTGGGCTCGCCCTGGGCGCGCGCATGACGGGCGACCGCCTGGGCGATCCGACCTTGTCGCCTGCCGAAGCCGGGTTTTTGGCCGAGATCAGCGCTGCGTTCACAGATCTCGAGCGGCGGGCTGGCGAGGACCTCTACGTCGATGGCGCCTCCCGGCTCCTGTCCGACGAGCGCGCCCCCGACCTGCCCGAGATGGAGTCGTTGATGGGCGTCCTCGAGGGCCGCGCCAATCTCCTCAGGGTCCTTCAGTCAGCGCTTGACGAGCGCTCGGTCTTCGTCTGGATCGGCGAGGAGAACCCCGCCCCCGAGCTCCGCCAGGTCAGCGTCGTCGGCGCAAACTACGGCCTTGGCTACCGCAATCTCGGGACCGTGGGCGTGCTCGGCCCGACACGCATGGACTACGCCACCGCGATCGCCTCGGTGCGAGAAGCAGCGTCAGAGCTTTCGCGTTACTTCGAGTCGGTATACGAGCCGCGCTAGCGGCCGGTGCCAATTCGCTACTGGGTCAGCTTCCACGTGAGGACGTCGTGAAACGCGTTGTTGCCACCGGTCGCCGCCGTGAAGCCGGCGCGCTTCTTGCTGCCGTGATTGAGGATGCCTTTGAGATCCACCTTCGCCTGGACCGTAGGCGAGCCGGGCTTGGTTGAGGTCTCGGAGACGTACACCTTCATCTTCTTGGACTTTGCCTTGTAGGAGATCCATGCCCAGCGGGGACCCCCGTAAAGGGTGAAGTTCGGGATCGACGAGGCCTTCGATTTGCCAGCCTTGCCATTCGCGATGATCGCGACCTCATTTGCTTCCTCGTCGGCCCCGCCGTTGTCGAAGGAGTCGAACTCGACCGCGACGCTGTCGCCGATCGAGCCGTAGCCGAGGCCGCCACCGCCGTCTCCGATCTCGCCCTTTCCAGAGCTGTGAATGAAGAAGGCCATCCCATCCCCGGCTGCGGTGGTCGAATCGTGCATCGAGAAATTGAACTCCGTCTTGAACGACTTCTTCTTATTCAAGACGGCTTTCTTGGTGAACGCGGTGCCCGTTTCGCTCGGGTCCGCCGATGTGAGCCGCAAGACGCTTCCGCTCTGCTCGGCGTCACCGTTCAGGCTGAGCTTCGAGACGTCCGTGAAATCTGGGTAGTCGGCTATGACCGCGCTGCTCGCCGAACCGGCGATCAGAAGCACCGCAAGCGATGCCGCGGCGGTCACGCAACCCAGTGCACCTGCTCGTTTCCGGAACAGCCCCCGCTGCATGAGCGCAGAATACACCCGAAACCGGGTAGGCGCAAGGCCCGTTCCTAGACTCAGCCCGTGCCCCGTGACCCCTACCAAGTGCTCGGCGTCGAGCGTTCCGCCGAGGACGCCGAGCTGAAGAAGGCGTTCCGGACGCTCGCGCGCGAGCTCCATCCGGACGTGAACCGCGACGACCCCGAGGCCGAGGAGAAGTTCAAGGAGGCCGCGGAGGCCTACGAGATCCTCTCCGATCCCGACCGGCGCGCCACCTACGACCGCTTTGGCCACGAGGGGCTTCGCTCGAACGGCTTCTCTTCCCAGGCGGCATCCGGAGGGATCGAGGACATCCTGTCGGCGATGTTCGGCGGGGGCGGCTCGCCCTTCGGCGACATCTTCGGCTTCGGCGGGCGCTCCGGCCCCGCAACCGGCGGCGACATCGGCGTCTCGGTATCGATCGACCTCGCCGAGGTGCTGACCGGCGCCGCGCGAGAGGTTTCCTTCAGCGCGGTCACCCGCTGTGAGCACTGCAACGGGAACGGCGCCGAGCCCGGCACTCCGATCCGCACGTGCGAGACATGCGGAGGGCAGGGCGCGGTCCAGCAGGTCAGCCGCACGCCCTTCGGCCAGATGATGCGCCAATCCGCTTGCCCGACCTGTAACGGCGCGGGCAAGATCCCGGACGAGCCGTGTGAGACCTGCGACGGCCTGGGACGCCTTCGCAAGGAGCGGACCTATCAGGTCGACATCCCCGCCGGAATTGAGGACGGGCAGCGCATCCGCGTGGGAGGCAAGGGTCACGAGGGCGAGACCGGTGGCGCGGCCGGCGACCTTTACGTCGAGGTCTCAGTCATCGGTGACGACCGCTTCGAGCGCCATGGCGAGCACCTCATCACGCCCGCCCAGATCAGCGTTACCCGCGCGATGCTTGGCGGCACGATCGAGATCCCCACGCTCGAGGGCATGCAGGACGTGACGGTGCCCAAGGGCGCTCAGCCCGGGCAGCACGTCATCCTCACCGGAAAGGGCCTGCCGACCCTGAGAGGCCGCCGGCGCGGCGACCAGGTCGTTGTGCTTGACGTCGTCATCCCGCGAAAGCTCAATCGCAAACAGCGCGCTGCGGCCGAGGAGCTCGACGAGGCCCTCGACGATCCGCATCCCGGCGGATGATCCGCCTGGCGGTTCGCTGCCGCCCGGATCAGGCGGAGATGGTGCTGGCGGAGCTTGTTCAGCTCGCTCCCGGCGGTGTGGAAGAGGAGACCGGACCGGACTGGGTCGAGTACGCGATCTACGGCGGCGAGGGCGAGCTGCCCGACCTGGGCGAGGTCGAGGCGGCGGCGGGCGACGATCTCGTCGAAATCACCTCGGAAAAGATTCCCGACGACTGGGCCGACCGCTGGCGCGACTTCCATGAGCCGACCGTCCTGGCGGGCGGGCGCGTCGTGATCCGGCCCGAGTGGCATGCGTCGCCCGAGCCCGGCGTGCTCGATGTCGTCATCGACCCCGGCCAGGCCTTCGGTACGGGCGCGCATCCGACCACCCGTATGTGCGTGGAGCTCTTGATCAAGCTGGCGGACCAGGGGAGCGCGAGCGGCGCCCTTGTCGATCTCGGCACCGGCTCAGCGGTGCTTGCGATCGTCGCCGCGAAGCTCGGGTGGTCGCCGGTCCTGGGAGTTGATCATGAGCTCCCGGCCATGGAAGCCGCCGCAGAGAATGCGTCAGTAAACGGCGTCGAGATCTCGTTCGAGCGGAAGAACCTGCGGGCAGAACCCGCGCCCTCGGCCCCCACGGTGGTCGCGAACTTGACCGCGCCGGTCCTTCGAGATGTTGCGGCGAACCTCGCCGATCCACCGCGGCAGATGATCCTCTCCGGCCTCCTCACCGACGAGGCCCAGGGAGTCGCGGACGAGTTCGGAGTTCACGGCCTCAAAGCGGCCGAGCGCCTCGACTCTGGCGATTGGTCCGCGCTGCTGCTCACGGCTTAACGAGATCGCGAAGGATTTGACCTGCGGGCGGGGTAGTGTGCGCGTATGGCTCTCGCAGTGCAGTTTTACGATGTCGTCCTTTGGATCCACATCCTGGCGTTCTTGATCGCCTTCGGGCCGACCTACGGCTACGGCATGTTCATGGCCGCCGCCGGTAAGGCAGGTCCGACGGCGATGATCGAGGCCGTGAAGGTCATGGCGAAATGGGACCGGATCGCCATCACGACGGGCGCCGTGGTCCTCCTGATCTCCGGCCACTACATGGCCGGCGAGCGCTGGGACTTCTCCGACTTCTTCGTCAACTGGGGCAACATCGTGTTCCTGGTGATCCTCGGGATGACCCACGCGTACTTCGTGCCGCGGGAGCGGCGCGTCATCGCGGCGCTCGAGGCGGGTAACGAGGAAGAGGCTCAGGCGCTGGGCCAGAAGATCGGCATGGTCGGTGCCTTCATGGGCGTCCTCGTGATCCTCACGGTCTACGTGATGACCGCGAAGCCCTTCCTCTAGGCGCCGCACCGGGAAATGCCCCACGGCCCCGCACCCGAGGCGCCGATCGGCGTGTTCGACTCGGGCGTCGGCGGGCTGACGGTGCTCCACGAGCTGCTCGTCTCGCTGCCGGAGGAGGACTACCTCTACCTCGGCGACGACGCCCGCTTCCCGTACGGCGCGCGCAGCCTGGACGACCTCTCCGAATGTGTCGAGCGCAACACTCGCTTCCTGCTCGACCGCGGCGCGAAGCTAATCGTCATCGCGTGCAACTCCGCGGCGAGCGCGGGGCTCGACGCCGCGCGCAGCCTCGCTTCCGAGCACGGGGTGGAGGTGGTCGCCGTGATCGAGCCCGAGTCCGAGATCGCCGCCGCCATTACGGACTCCGGCAGGGTGGGCGTGCTCGCGACGCTCGCCACCGTGGAGGGCGGGGCATACCTGCGCTCGCTCGCGAGACAGCACCGCCAGCTCACCGTCACGCAGGTCGCGGCGCCAGACCTCGCGGCGATCATCCAGCGAGGCTTCCCCTTCTCGGAGGCGGTCGTCGACACGGTCCGCTCGTACTGCGCGCCGCTTCACCGGGCAGACGTGGACACGGTGATCCTGGGCTGCACCCACTACCCGCTCGTCAGGCCGCTCCTTCAGCGCATCATGGGGCGTGACGTCCGCCTGGTCACGGCCGGTCACGCGATGGCCGCGACGGTCGAGCGCATCCTGGAGGCGCGCGACCTGAGCACGCCTACGCACCGCGAGGGCTCATACAGCTTCGTCTGCACCGCCGAGCCCGAGCGCTTCCACGAACTGGGCACGCGCTTCCTTCAGCTTCCGCTGGGCGAAGTCGAGCTTGTGGACGTCTAGGCCCCGAGGGATACCCTGAACCGATGGCCGAGTCGACACTCGAACAGATCCAGGCGGACACCAAGACCGCCATGAAGGCAGGTGACAAGCCGCGCGTGGGCGCGCTGCGCCTGATCGCGGACGCCCTCCAGAAAGACCTCAAGTCCGGAGGCGAGGACGAGGTGGCCGTGCTCCGTCGTGAGCGCAAGCGCCGCCTCGAGGCCGCCGAGGCCTACCGCTCGGGCGGCGACGCCAATCGCGCCGAGGCTGAGGAGTCAGAGGCCGAGCTCATCTCGGGCTACCTGCCCGCCGAGCTGTCTGACGACGAGTTGGCCGGGATCGTCGATGAGGCCATCTCATCGGTTGGAGCTGCCGGACCCCAGGACACCGGCAAGGTCATGGGCGCCGCGATGGGCAAGGTGGCAGGCCGCGCCGACGGCAAGCGTGTGAGCGCGCTAGTTCAGGCCCGCCTTGCGGGAAACTAGGACCTTGGCCCGCCGCCAGCTAACGCTTGAGAACGATGTCGCGGCCGAGCTCGCGGGCTCCGAGGACACGGTTCTCCGTGAGCTCGAGGAGCGCATCGGCTGCAATGTCTTCCTGCGCGGAAACGTGCTCACCCTCGACGGCGACGAGGGCGACGTCGGCAAGGCCGCGACCGTCGTGGACGAGCTCGTCGGCCTGATCGAGCGCGGCCACGACCTTCAGCCGCAGACGCTCGACTCCGTGACCGGCGCCCTCGGGGCCGGTGAATCGTCCGCGCGGGTCCTGGAGGACACGGTCTGGGCCCATCGCAACACCCGCATCGCCCCCAAGACCGTCAACCAGAAGCGCTACGTCGACTCGATCCGCCGGCACACGATCACGTTCGGCATCGGGCCCGCGGGAACCGGCAAGACCTTTCTCGCCGTGGCCGCTGCCGTCGCAGCGCTCGAGGGGAAGAGCGTCAGCCGCATCATCCTTACCCGGCCTGCCGTGGAAGCGGGAGAGAGGCTGGGCTTCCTGCCCGGCGACCTCCAGGCGAAGGTCGACCCATATCTGCGTCCGCTGTTCGACGCCCTTTACGACATGCTCGACCCCGAGCGCGTCGCGGCCTACCTCGAGAACGGCGTGATCGAGGTCGCTCCGCTGGCTTTCATGCGCGGCCGCTCGATCAACGACTCCTTCGTGATCCTGGACGAGGCGCAGAACACCAGCCCCGAGCAGATGAAGATGTTCTTAACCCGCCTGGGCTTCGGGTCCAAGATGGTCGGTGACCGGCGACATCACGCAGGTCGATCTGCCGCGCGATCAGCGCTCCGGCCTCATCGTCGTCTCGGACATCCTCGACGAGGTGAAAGACATCTCGTTCATCCGCTTCGGAGGCGAGGACGTCGTTCGCCACCAGCTCGTCCAGCGGATCGTCGCCGCGTACGACGCGCACGGCAAGCGCGGCAAGAAGAACCCAGACCGCGGTTGACCGACCTCAACGACGTCCCCCCTGAGCTTCACGACGCGACCTCGGCCGCGCTCGACGCCGCAGGCGTGACCGACGGCCACCTCTCGGTCGAGCTCGTCTCGGCCGAGCGCATCACCGAGCTCAACCGCGACCACCGGGGTCTCGACGAGCCGACCGACGTCCTCTCGTTCCCGATCGACGGCGTCGGGGAGGTGGCGGGGCCGCGCGAACTTGGCGACGTGGTGATCTGCCTCGAGCACACGAGCGACGTCGTGGAGGCAACGGTCCACGGCGTCCTCCACCTCTGCGGTTTCGACCACGAGACCGACTCCGGCGAGATGCTCGCCATGCAGGACCGAGTGCTGGCGGGGCTCAAGTGACGCGCTCGGGCTTCATCGGGCTGGCAGGCAGGCCCAACGTTGGCAAGTCGACGATCGTGAACGCGATCGTTGGCCGCAAGGTGGCGATCATCTCCGACCGCCCTCAGACGACGCGCCGCGCAGTGCGCGGGATTGCAACCGATCTGGACGCGGGCTGGCAGATGATTCTCGTTGACCTTCCGGGCGTGCAGCGCCCTCGCGACTCGCTCACCGAGCGCATGCAACACCGCGTTGAACGCGAGCTCGCCGACGCCGACACCGTTCTCTTCGTCGTGAACGGCGAGCAAGGGGTCGGCCCCGGCGACCGGTTCATCGCGGAGACTCTGCTCGAGCAGGGTGCAGGCACCCGGATCATCGCGGCCGTAAATAAGTGCGATCTGCTCGACAAGGCAAAAACGGCCAAGGTCCTGAGCGAGGTGGCAGAGCTCGAGATCGCCGACGAGATCTTTCCCGTCAGCGCCAAGTCCGGAGCCGGGCTCGACCCACTGATCGCGGACCTCGCCTCGGGAATGCCAGAGAGCCCTTACCTCTACCCGCCGGAGGATCAATCTGACTCGGCGTCCGAAGTCCACCTTGCCGAGCTGATCCGCGAGCAGGTGCTGAAGCGGACCCGCGAGGAGGTGCCCCACGCCGTCGAGGTGTTCGTCGAGGGACTCGAGCTTCGCGATGACGGAATCTTCGAGGTGAACGCGCAGGTCTGGGTCGAGACGGAGTCGCAGAAGGCGATCCTGATCGGCAAGGGCGGCCGGATGGTGCGCGACATCGGCAGCGCGGCCCGTCGCGAGCTCGAAGGCGAGCTGGGCGGGAAGGTCTATCTGGACCTGCAGGTGCGCGTGCGCGAGCGCTGGCGCCGAGATGACGGGCTGCTTGACAGACTCGGTATCGAATGACGCCTGAGATTCGAACCAGACCACCTGTGGCAATCGCGATCTGCGTTGGAGCGCTCTTCTCGATCGTGATTGCGGCTTTCGCCGGAACTCAGCTCGAGAAGCTGCTCGGCTCTCAGACCGCCTCAACGGCCGTCCTGGCGGTTTGGTGCCTGCTTGGCTGCGCGGCGGCGATCGCCGCCGTAGTTGACGCCTTCATCAAGCCCGAGGGGGAGCGCCTGGGGCTCGCAACGACGATCGCGTCGACGCTGTTCGCGATCCTCGCCCTCGCTGTGATCGCCGGTGTCGTTGCGGGCGCCGCCGATCTCGGCAAGGCAGACGAGGTGCTGACGTCCCGATGACTGACATTCGTTTCGATGAGAGCGGCCTCGTGCCGTGCGTCGTCCAGGATTGGAGGACCGGGGAGGTCCTCACCCTGGCCTATATGAACGCCGAGGCGCTCCGCCTGACGCTCGAGACGCGGGAGGTCCACTTCTGGAGCCGCTCGCGCCAGGAACTCTGGCGAAAGGGAGAGACCTCGGGCAACACGCTCGAACTCAAGGAACTTCGAATGGACTGCGACGAGGATGCGTTGGTGGCGCTCGCGATCCCGGCCGGGCCCGCCTGCCACACAGGTGAGCGTTCGTGCTTTCACCGCGATGCCGAGAGCGGCAAGACGCCCGAGCCGGCACTCCACGAGACTCTGGCGGCGCTGGAGCGCACGCTCGCCTCCAGGCAGGAGGAGCGTCCCGATGGCTCCTACACCGTCGAGCTCCTCGACGATCCCGGCCTGATCGCCGACAAGGTCCTCGAAGAGGCCGAGGAGGTCACGCGCGCCGCTCGCGACGAATCGGACGAGCGGGTCTCCGAAGAGGCCGCCGACGTTCTCTACCACCTGTCCGTTCTCCTTCGCTCTCGCGGCGTCTCGCTGGCGGACGTGCTCGGGGTGCTCGATGAACGCCGCAGCTGACCCTGGGGGCATCTCTCCGGTTGTCGAGCGCCTTATCGACGACACCGAGACGCCGGTCTCGGCTTTCTTGAAGCTCCGTCAGGCTTTCGACGGGCCGGCATTCCTCCTGGAGTCGGCCGAACAGGGCCGGCTGGGTCGCTACTCGTACCTGGGCTTCATGCCTCACCGCGCGCTGCGCTGGGCGCTCGGGGACGACGGCGACCCGTACGAGCTCGCGCACGACCTGGTGAGTTCCGAGCAGGTTGCCGCTTTCGATCCCGCCCATCCGTTCAACGGCGGCGCGGTCGGCTTCTTCGGCTACGACCTTGTGCGGACCGTCGAGCCGCTCGACCCCCCGAACCCCGACCCGCTCGGCCTGCCCGACATGGCCCTGATGGTCGCGAGCCTGATGCTGGCCTTCGACCACCAAAAGCACGAGCTCCTGATCGTCGTCTTCCCGTTCGACGGCGTCGATCCCGGCGAGCTCATCGCCAAGGCGCGCAACGCGCTCGCCCAGCCGGTCCCGCGGGCCGAAGGCGTTTCCGATGACCGATCGAACGGCGTCGCCTTCGAGTCGAACCTCACCCGCGAGGAGTTCGAGCGAAACGTCTCGACCATCGTCGATTACGTCCACGCGGGCGACGCGTTCCAGGTCGTGCCCTCGCAGCGCTTCTCGGCTGAGGTGCCGGTCGAGGCGTTCTCGATCTATCGGGGCCTTCGCACTGTCAACCCCTCGCCGTACATGTACTTCCTGGACTTCGAGGACTTCCAGATCGCGGGCGCCTCGCCGGAGCCCTTGATCAAGGTGACCGGCCGGCGCGTGGAGACCCGCCCAATCGCCGGCACCTACCCGCGGGGATCCGACGAGGAGGAGGACCGCCGGAACGCCGAGGACCTCCTGGCCGATCCGAAGGAGCGCGCCGAGCACGTGATGCTCGTCGACCTGGGGCGTAACGACCTGGGGCGGGTTTCGGAGTACGGATCCGTCGAGGTCGAGGAGCTCATGGTCGTCGAGACTTACTCCCACGTCCTCCACATCGTGAGCCGCGTTGCCGGAACGCTTCGCCCAGAGGTCGGCGCGATGGATGCCCTTCGCGCATGCCTTCCCGCCGGCACCCTCTCGGGCGCGCCGAAGGTCCGCGCGATGCAGATCATCGACGAGCTCGAGCCCCACAAGCGCTGCTCCTACGGCGGCGCAATCGGCTATCTCGGCTTCGACGGAGACCTGGATACGGCGATCCATATCCGCACGGTCGTCGTCAAGGACGGCATTGCCCATGTACAGGCGGGCGGCGGCACCGTGGCTGACGCCAAGCCCGACTTCGAGTACCGCGAGTCCGTGAACAAGGCCAAGGCCGTCTTCAGCGCCGTTGAGCTAGCCACGAGCCAGAAGGACTGGCCATGAGAGTGCTCGTCGTAGACAACTACGACTCGTTCACTTACAACCTCGTCCAGTACCTGGGCGAGCTGGGTGCCGAGATGGACGTGGTGCGCAACGACAAGGCGGACGTCGCCGAGCTTCTGGAGCGCAAGCCCGACCGACTCGTGATCTCACCGGGACCGTGCACGCCGGCCGAGGCGGGCATCTCCGTCGAGGCGTCGCGCGCCTTTCCCGAAGCGGGCGTGCCGACGCTTGGCGTGTGCCTGGGCCACCAAGCGATGGTGGAAGCGTTCGGCGGCACCGTCGTGACAGGCGACCCGATCCACGGCAAGGACGCCCAGGTCGAGCACGATGGCCTCACGATCTTCGCCGGGGTTGAGAGTCCGATGGCCGCTGGGCGCTACCACTCGCTGATCGCCCATCCCGACCTTCCCGATGAGTTCGAGGTAAGCGCGACGTTCGAGGAAGTCGTGATGGCCGTGCGCCACAAGGAGCTTCCGGCCGAGGGGGTCCAGTTTCACCCAGAGTCCATCCTCACGCCCGACGGCAAGAAGCTTCTCGCCAACTTCCTGGAGGGGTCAGACCCCTCATGAAGCGCTCACAATGAGCCACCTCCCCTGATGCCAAACGACGTCCTCACGCGCGCGATCGACTCGGTCGCTTCAGGAACGCACCTGACGGCGGACCATGCCTCGGCCGTGCTCGACGAGATCATGGAAGGCCGAGCTTCCGAGGTGCAGGCGGCGGCGTTCCTCGTAGCGCTGCGCGCCAAGGGCGAGACCGTTGCCGAGCTGACGGGCCTCGCGCGCACGATGCGCCGCCTGGCGGCATCGGTGGACACGCCCCGCGAGGGCCTTGTCGACACCGCCGGGACGGGGGGAGGCCCCTCGACCTTCAACATCTCGACGGCCGCCGCGCTCGTGGCTGCCGGTGCGGGGTGTCCGGTCGCGAAGCACGGCAACCGCTCGAACACGAGCCGCTCCGGCTCTGCTGATCTCTTGGAGGCGCTTGGCGTCCCGATCGAGCTCGAGCCGCCGGACGTGGCGAAGTCCATCGAGGAGGTCGGCTTCGGCTTCATGTTCGCGCCGCGCCACCACGCGGCGATGAAGCACGTCGTCCCCGTGCGCAGGGAGCTTGCGGTGCGGACCATCTTCAACTTCCTGGGTCCGCTGACCAATCCGGCCGGCGCGACGCGCCAGCTCCTGGGCGTCTCGGATCGCACCTACCAGGAGACGATCGCCGAGGCGCTCCTGGCCCTCGGATGCGAGCGCGCCCTTGTGGTCTCCGCCGAGGACGGCCTCGACGAGCTCTCGGTCTCGGGCCCGACCCGCGTCGTCGAGGTGGCGGACGGTTCCACGAAGGAGTGGTTCATTGCGCCCGCCGACGTCGGACTTTCAGAGACACCTCTTGAGGAAATAGCCGGCGGCTCCCCCGAGGAGAACGCCGCGGTAGTCGAGGCTGTGCTCGATGGAGACGAAGGGCCTGCCCGCGACGTCGTCGTCCTCAACGCGGGCGCGGCCATCCTCGCGGGAGGTGCCGCAGCCGATCTCGGGGACGGGATGGACCGCGCGCGGGATGCGATCGACCGCGGCGCCGCCAAGGGCGTCCTCGACAAGCTGCGATCGCTAGCCTCCGCGAGCGGATGAGCAGGCTCGACGAGCTGGTCGATGCCGCCAAGCACTCCGTGAAAGAGCGGAGCAGGGCGGTGCCAATGGAGGAGTTGCGGTCGCGCCTGGAGGCGCGGGCCGAGGACCGGCCATTCAAAGAGGCGCTGGTTCGCCCGGGTGTCTCCGTGATCTGCGAGTTCAAGCGGCGCTCACCCAGCGCCGGCGACATCCGCGCCGGCGCTGAGGTGCCCGAGATCGTCAGCGCCTACGAGCGCGGAGGTGCCGCTGCCCTTTCGATCGTGACCGAGACCTCAAGCTTCGGCGGAGCGGTCGAGGACCTGCGGTCCGCGCGCGATGGCTCGGGTTTGCCGGTCCTGCGCAAGGACTTCATCGTCGACTCCTACCAACTGGTGGAGGCGGCGGTCTTCGGCGCGGACGCAGTGCTCCTGATCGTCGCGGCACTCGATCCGAACCAGCTCGCCGATCTTCACGCCGAGGCCCGCTCACTCGACCTCGACACGCTTGTCGAGGTCCACGACGAGGATGACCTGGAGGTGGCGCTCGAGCTCGACGTCGACGTGATCGGAATCAACAACCGCGACCTTCGGAGCCTCAAGGTGGACCTCGCCACGACCGAGGAGCTGATCACCGATGTGCCCGCGGGCAAGACGGTCGTCGCCGAGTCGGGGTACTCCAGTCGCGAGCAGATTGAAGAACTCGAACGCATCGGCGTCGACGCGGTCCTGATCGGCGAAGCGATCATGAGCTCCGCCGATCCTGAGCAGGCCGTCCGCGACCTCTGCGGCGACGACATGCTCACGCGCGAGCACGAGATCCCGCAGTAGGCAGGGAGCAACTGCCTCGGTGCGGTCCTACTTGAGCTGTTGGATCACCAGCGAGGCCGCGACGGGCGCGGTGCCGCCGGCAAGGGGGGTGATCGTCAGCGCCGAGGGATTGCCTGCCGGGTTGACCACAGAGATCGTCGAGTTAGGAGTCGAGGTCGTGACGAGCGCCTCCCCGGCGATCTGACTAGTGCCTGTCGCCCGACCAAAAACCGTGTAATTGAGCTGGTCCCCGTCCAGCTTTAGCGCGAGCTGGCCGGCCTCCGACACTGGAACCGTGAAGTCCACTCGGTAGATGCCTGCCTCTGGGAGGACGAAGGTGTCCGCGGCCGCCCGGGCGATGTCGCCGCTGGCCGGTCCGTCCTGTGGGAAACTGACCGCGGCCCCAGCGGCAACCGTCGAAGCGTTATTGGGGGGCATCAAGGCGAAGAACTGGGCGAACTCCTGCGTGAGCTGACCAGCCGCTAAGTCCTCTTCCAGCAGCGATCCGTTGGCGACCTTCGGGGAGGTCACGGAGTTGTCCGCAAGGTCCTCGCCCTTAACCTGTCCGTTCTTGATGTGCTTGGAGCGCACATCGTCCCTCTGAAGCTCGACGGCGGCGTAGGCGGTGCCGCCGAGGGCGGCGAAGAGAGCCAGCGTCGAGACGACACGCGAATACGTGAGTTTTTGGCGAAGCTGCTCCATAGGGCCCACAAGCGGGCGAGAGCCGAGCATATAGCGGCGTCCTTGCCATCCTTGACCAACGATGCGGGTCAAGTTCTGTGGCATAACGAGGTATGACGACGCCGAGCACGCGGCGCGCATCGGCGCGTGGGCGATCGGCCTCAATCACTGGGAGGGAAGCGTCAGGCGCTGCGATCACTCGGTCGCGGCAGAGATTGGCGCAGGTCTTCGGCGCAACCTAGAGATCGTCGGCGTCTTCGTGGATCAGCCGATTGACGAGATCGCCCGGGCCGTCGAGAACGAGCACCTCTCGATGGTGCAGCTCCATGGTGCCGAGGGCCTGTCGTTCTGCCACGAGGTCACTCGGCGGACCGGCTGCCCTGTCATCAAGGCAATCCGGGTTCGGAGCTCAGCCGACATCGACTTTGCGCGATCCTTTCGCGTCAACTTCCACCTCCTCGACGCGTACCGCGAGGGAATGCCCGGCGGCACGGGTCACACGATCGACTGGGAGCTCCTTCGCCGGCGCCGCTCGAACGTGCCACTGATCCTCGCGGGCGGCCTCACTCCCGAGAACGTCGGCGAGGCGATCGACCTGACCCGCCCAGGTGCGGTCGATGTCGCGAGCGGGGTCGAATCGGCTCCGGGGATCAAGGACCACGAGCTGATGACCGCCTTTCTCGCCGCTGCCGATGAGGCCGGTGGGCCTTCTGGACCGCCACCGCTCCACGAGCCGGACCACTTCGTCGAGTCCATGGAGAAGGACATCGCCGAGCGCGAGGCCCAGGCAGCCGAGCGCGCGGAGGACGCCGAGCGCGAGGCGGAGGCAGCCATGGGCGATGTCGCGACCGTAGAGACGCCTGCCAGTGCCGAGCCGAGGGTTGAGACTTGAGCGAGGCGCTCGAAACCCGCTTCGGCGATTACGGCGGGCGCTTCGTCCCCGAGGTGCTGATGGAAGCCCTCGACGAGCTTTCGGCCGCCTGGGTCGAGGCGCGCGAGGACGAGGAGTTCCTGGCCGAGCTTCAGCGCCTTCTCCGCGACTTCGTCGGCCGCCCGACGCCGCTTTATCGCGCCGACCGGCTCTCCGAGCGGGTAGGCCGTCGCGTCTATCTCAAGCGCGAGGACCTAACCAACACGGGCGCGCACAAGATCAACAACGCGATCGGTCAGGCGCTCCTCGCCAAGCGGATGGGCAAGCCGCGGGTGATCGCCGAGACCGGCGCCGGCCAGCACGGCGTTGCCACCGCTGTTGCCTGCGCTCTACTCGACCTCGAGTGCGTCGTCTACATGGGCACCGAAGACATGCGCCGCCAGGCGCCAAACGTCGAGCGGATGAACCTCCTGGGCGCGACCGTCGAACCGGTCGAGGCCGGGCTCAAAACCCTGAAGGAGGCCGTCAGCGCGGCGATCCGCGACTGGGTTACGAACGTGCGATCCACCCACTACATCCTGGGGACGGCTGCCGGCCCCGCGCCATACCCGGCGCTCGTCCGCGACCTTCAGCGCGTAATCGGCGACGAAGCGCGTGTGCAGCTCATCGACGTCGAGGACTCCTTGCCCGCTCGAGTAATCGCCTGTGTCGGCGGCGGCTCGAACGCGATCGGGACATTCACGGCCTTCCTGGACGATCCGGGGGTCGAGCTGATCGGCGTCGAGGCCGGGGGAGAGGGCATCGGCTCCGGCAAGCACGGCGCTTCGCTCTCGGCTGGCACGACCGGCGTCCTCCACGGCGCGCTCTCGGCCGTTCTGGCCGACGATGACGGGCAGATTTTGGAAGCGCATTCGATCTCGGCGGGACTCGACTACCCGGGCGTCGGCCCACAGCACGCCCACCTTCGCGACACCGGCCGCGCCCGCTACGTCTCCGTCACGGACACCCAGGCGGTCCTCGCTTTTCGCGAGACGGCTCGCCTGGAGGGGCTCATCCCAGCTCTCGAGTCCGCCCATGCGATCGCTTGGCTGCTCGCCGACGAGGATCCGCCCGAGGGTGGCTACGACCTTCTGACCCTGAGCGGCCGCGGCGACAAGGACCTCGCCGAGGTCACGGCGCGCCTGGACGAGCTCGACGCCTCGTGACCGGCACCGAGAGGATCGCCGCGGCGTTTGAGGCGGCGCGGGGGGAGGGTCGCGCTGCCCTGATGCCCTATCTGATGGGCGGCTTTCCCGACGTCGAGACGTCGCGCGCCGTAATCGAGGCGTACGCCGACGCCGGCGCGGACCTGATCGAACTCGGCGTCCCGTTCTCCGATCCCCTGGCTGATGGGCCCGTGATCCACGCCGCGGCGACGAGGGCGCTTGCCGCGGGCGCGACATTCGACGCGGTCCTGGAGACCGGCAGGGCAGTGGCCGAGCGCGTGCCGGTCGTCCCGATGGTTTACGCGAACATGATCCTCGCCCGGGGCGCCGAGCGGTATGCGGCACAGCTTGCCGACGCTGGAATGGCGGGCACGATCGTTCCCGACCTGCCGCCAGAGGAAGCGGACGAGGTTCGCGGCGCTTTGGACGGCCAGGGACTCGCGCTGATCCCCCTGATCGCTCCGACCACGCCCGCAGCCCGGCGAGCAGAGATATGCGGCGATGCAACCGGCTTCATCTACGTCGTCTCCGACACGCGCACGACGGGCGAGCGCGACAGCATGCCGGAGGAGCTCGGCGAACTCGTCCGCGCGGTCCAGGCCGACGCGAGCGTTCCGGCGGCAGTCGGCTTCGGTATCGGCACGCCCGATCAGGCAGCGGAGGTCGGCGCGGTGGCCGACGGCGTGATCATCGGCTCGCGGCTTGTGCGCGAGGTTGCTGAGGCCGAGAGCTCAGAGGCAGCAGCGGCCGCTGTCGGCGAGTTCGTCGGTGAGGCTCGAGAAGCGATGAGCCGCCCCGCGGTCGGATAATCTCCCGCACCGATGCGCCTCATGGTTTTCAACGTCGTCGGGATCATGCTCGCCGTAACGGCCTACGCTTTCGGGGCGGGCGGCACGATCGCCGCGATGATCTACCTCTTCGTGCTTTTCAACGGCGTCCTCGATCGCTGGGCCCAGCCCATGATCGAAGCCATCAAGCGCTAGCGCCGCACTGTCTCTAGCATCGCTTCGGTGAAGCTCGGAGTCCTCACCGGCGGCGGCGACTGCCCAGGCCTGAACGCGGTCATTCGCGCGATCGTCCGCAAGGGCGTCGGCGTGTACGGCTACGAGTTCGTCGGGTACCGCGACGGCTGGAAGGGTCCGCTCGAGGGCATCTCGAATCCGCTTGAGATCGCCGATGTCCGGGGGATCCTCCCACGAGGCGGAACGATCCTCGGCTCGTCTCGGACCAACCCGGTCAAAGAGGACGGGGGGATCGAACGCGTGCGCGAGACGCTTGAGCGCGACGGCGTCGACGGTCTCATCGCGATCGGCGGCGAGGACACGCTCGGCGTCGCCACCCGGCTGAACGAAGAGGGGCTCAATGTCGTTGGCGTCCCCAAGACGATCGACAACGACCTCGGAGCGACGGACTACACCTTCGGCTTCGACACGGCCGTCAATATCGCGATGGGCTCAATCGACCGCCTCCACACGACAGCGGAGAGCCACAAGCGGACGCTGATCGTCGAGGTGATGGGCCGCCACGCGGGCTGGATTGCCTTTCACGCAGGGGTCGCGGGCGGCGCCAACGTGATCCTGATTCCCGAAGTTCCCTTTTCCATCGACCGGGTCTGCGACTACATCGAACAGCGCTTCAAGGACCAGTACGCGCCGATCATCGTCGTCTCCGAGGGCGCGCTGCCCGAGGGCGGGATGCCCGCGGCCGACGAGTCGGCCGTTGACGCCTTCGGCCATGCGAGGCTCGGTGGCATCGGCACCTGGCTCGAAGGCGAGATCGCCCAGCGAACAGGCCACGAAGCTCGTGCCACCGTGCTCGGCCATGTACAGCGCGGCGGCACCCCGACGGCCTTCGACCGCGTCCTCGCGACCCGATTCGGCCTGCACGCGATCGACGCTGCGCACGAGGGGCAGTGGGGCAAGATGACCGCGCTCACGGCCACCGACATCGTGCTGGTGGACCTGGCCGAGGCGACGAAGGAACTGAAGCTTGTCCCGCCCGAGCTCTACCGCGAGGCCGAGGTCTTCTTCGGTTGATGACGCGAGCCCTGGGCGCTTCCGCGCTCACGCTCCTGGCGATTGCATCCGGCTGTGGCCAGCCAGAGGCCGAGGGCGACCCCCTGCTCACCATCTACGTGAGCGCGCCGCTAACCGGCCCCGCGGGAAATGACGGCCAGGATGCCGCCGACGGCGCGCGGCTGGCGCTGGCCGACGCCGACGACGAGGCTGGGGGGATCGCGGTTGAGGCGAAGTTCCTGGACGTAGCGGGCCGCAACGAGAGCCGCTCGGACCCCGTCTCGGCCGGGCGAAACGCCCGCACGGCGACGGAGGACTCGACCTCGATCGCGTATATCGGCGAGCTCGACTCGGCGGCCAGCCGCACCTCGGTGCCGATCACGAACTCTGCCGGCCTCCTCCAGGTCGCACCGGGCTCGGGCGCCACCGACCTCGTCGTCGAGGAGACGTTCGACGATTCGGTCCCCGAGGACGTCCAGGCGACCGGGGAGAGGACGTTCGCTCGCGTGCTGCCGTCCGACGCAGACGTCCAGGAGCGGTTCGGCGACAAGAACCTCATCTCTGGCCCTGCGCCTCCACAGGAGCTACTCCTGCCCGCACAGGAGATGCTCGAACGCTTCGAGGATGAGTACGGCCGCGAGCCCGGGCCATGGGCCGCGTATGGCTATGAGGCGATGGCTTCCGCGCTTGCGGCGGTCGATCGCTCCAACGACCCGCTCTCGCGCTCGTCGGTTGTCGCTGCCTACTTCGACGGCACCGAGCGCGACTCGGTGCTCGGCACTTACTCGATCACCGACGAGGGGGAGACGACACTCGATGAGCCGCTGGCGGCGTACCTGGTGGAGGACGGCGAGGTAGTGCCGGCCCGTTAGTGCTAATCTACAACCAAATGGTTGTAGATACCAGGAGCAAGACCGACGACGTCTTCCATGCGCTCGCTGATCCGACGCGGCGCGACATCCTGCGGCGCACGGGGGTGGACGCACCGTCCGTCTCCAGGCTCGCCGACTCATACCCGATGTCGTTCGCGGCCGTTCAGAAGCACGTGGCCGTGCTCGAGCGCGCCGGGCTCGTCACGAAGCGCCGGCGTGGCCGCGAGCAGCTCGTCGAGGCCGCGCCCGGGACGATCGCCGAGGCACGGCGGGCACTCGAGGACCTCGAAGAGGTCTGGCGCGGCCGGGTCGAGCGGATGTCCGAGCTCCTCGAAACCGACTAACCACACCCAACGAAAGGAAGCCTCCCATGTCCGTCACCGCCGTCGAAACCGAACTGGACGAACTCACCCTCACCGTAGTCGCCGACTTCGATGCCCCGGTCGAGGACGTCTGGGAGCTGTGGGCCGATCCGGGGAAGCTCGGGCGCTGGTGGGGACCCCCGGAGTACACGACGACCTTCGAGCCTTACGAGATGACCGCCGGAAGCGAGATGGCCCATTGCATGACAGGCCCCGACGGCGACAAGCATGAGGGCGTGTGGCGGATCGAAGTGGTGGATCCGCCGCGCTCGCTCGAGCTGAGCGACGCCGATGTAGACGACGACGGAGAGCCCAACGACGACAACGCGATCACGGGGATCGCAATGGAACTCTCGGAGCACGACGGCGGTACGCGAATGACCGTGCGCACGACGTTCTTCTCGCGAGAGGGAATGGATGGCATGGCCGAAGGCTTTGCCGAAGGCCTTCGGTTGTCGATCAGCCGGATGACTGACCTCTTGGCGAAAAACCTCGATAGATAGGAGAAAAGACATGTCCATCACCAGCCTTGACACCGATCTCGACCAGCTCACCCTCTCGCTGGTCGCCGATTTTGACGCCTCGATCGATGAGGTCTGGGGGCTTTGGGCCGACCCGCGGAAGCTCGAGCGCTGGTGGGGCCCGCCGACCCACCCGGCGACCTTCGACCAGCACGATCTGAGCCCGGGGGGAGAAGTTGCCTATTTCATGACAGGGCCCGAGGGTGACAAGCACCGAGGCTGGTGGCGCGTCAATGCGGTCGACCCGCCTCGCTCGCTCAAGGTGACCGATGGCTTCGCCGACGCGGAGGGCAACCCAAACGACGACATGGGCACCACGGATATGACGGTGGAGCTGACCGAGCACGAAGGCGGCACGCGGATGACGCTCCGCTCCACCTTTGCTACTCGCGAGCAGATGCAGGAGTTGGTCGAGATGGGCATGGTCGAAGGCCTCCGCGGCGCAGTCGGCCAGATGGACGCGATCCTGGAGGGGTCAGACCCCTCATAGGTCGCTCACAATCGGAGTATGAGCCTCGTGTGAGGGGTCTGACCCCTCCGGCGGTCTTAGCGGTCCAGCAGGTCTCGCAGCGCCGGCTCGAGGTCCGGGTGGCGGAAGGTGAAGCCCTTGTCGAGCGGGCGCCTGGGCACCACGCGCAGGCTCGCCGTGACGAAATCGGCGACCTCGCCGCCGCGCAGCGCCGCGACCGCGAACTTGGGCGCAGGGAAGACGGCAGGCCGCTTCAGCACCTTGCCGAGCATCTTCGAGAAGGTCCGGTTCGTGACCGGGTTCGGCGCCGCCGAGTTGATCGGCCCCGAGATGCCCCCGTTGTCAAGCGCCCAGAGGATCAGCCCCACCTCGTCGTCGATGTGGATCCATGGCATGTACTGGTCGCCGCCGGCGATCGGGCCGCCGCCGCCGAGCTTGAAGATGGGGAGGAGCTGCTTGAGCAGCCCCGACTCCGGCTCCAGGATGAGGCCGGTGCGGATGGTGGCGACACGAACGCCGCTCTTGGCCGCCTCGGTCGCGGCCGCCTCCCAGTCGACGACAACCTGGGCGAGGAAGTCGCTGCCGGGCGCTGAGTCCTCGTCGAGGATGCGATCGCCGTTCTCCAAGCCGTAGTAGCCGACGGCGGCGCCCGAGACGAGCGCCTTCGGGCTCGGCTCCGCTGCGAGCATGCCGTCAACCAGGTTCTTGGTCGCGCGGATGCGGCTCTCGCGGATGCGCTGCTTCACCTCTTCGTTCCAGCGCTGGTTGATCTCCTCGCCGACCAGGTTGACGACGGCGTCCACGCCGTCGAACGCGGCGGCCGGCGGGCGCTCGTTCACCGGGTCCCATGCGTGCCATGTCACCGTCGGGTTCGTCGGCGCGCGCCTTCACAGGGTCGCGGCTCAAGCCAACGACCTCGTCGCCACGCGCCAGAAGCGCGTCGCACACCGCCGATCCGATGGCGCCGGTGGCGCCTGTCACCAAGACCCTCATCCCGCCTCCTATGCCCTTATTCGAGCGTCGAGAACGTCCCGGTCTCCTCGGAGACCCGGGCGATGCCTTCTCGCCGCGCTTCTTCGACCACTGCTTTCGCCACTGCTGGCGCCACATCACGGTCAAAGACCGACGGGATGATGTAGTCCTCTGAAAGGTCGTCGTCCGCCACCACCTCGGCGATCCCCTTGGCGGCAGCCAGCTTCATCGGCTCGGTGATGCGCGCGGCGCCGGCGTCGAGCGCGCCGCGGAACACGCCCGGGAAGCACAGGACGTTGTTGATCTGGTTTGGGTAGTCCGAGCGGCCCGTGGCCATGATGCGCACGTACTCTCGGCCTCCTCGGGCATTACCTCGGGAGTCGGGTTCGACATCGCGAACACGATCGGATCGGACGCCATCTTTCCGAGGGACTTCGCCTCGAGGATCCCCGGGCCTGAGAGGCCGACGAAGACGTCACAGGCCTCGATCACCTCGTTCGGCCCGCCCTCGAGCTTGTCCGGGTTCGAGTTCTCCGCGTACCAGCGCTTGATGTCCGAGAGCGTTCCGTCCTGATAGTCCGCTCGCCCAGTGGAGAGCGCGCCCTGGCGATCGCAGCCGATCACGTGCTCGACTCCGGACGCAAGCATCATCTTGGTCACGGCCACCCCGGCGGCGCCGAGGCCGACGACGAGAACCCGCAGGTTCTCGATCGGCTTGCCGACGATCTTGAGCGCGTTGAAAAGGGCGGCCATGGTGACCACGGCGGTCCCGTGCTGGTCGTCGTGGAAGACGGGGATGTCGAGCTCCTCCTTCAGCGTTTCCTCGATGTAGAAGCAGCGGGGGGCAGAGATGTCCTCGAGGTTGATGCCGCCGAAGGTGGGGGCCATCAGCTTCACGCCTCGATGATCCGGTCCGGGTCGTTCGTGTCGAGGCAGATCGGGAACGCGTCGACGTCGGCGAACTCCTTGAAGAGCATCGCTTTCCCCTCCATGACCGGCATCGCGGCCTCTGGGCCGATGTCACCCAGGCCGAGGACGGCGGAGCCGTCGGAGACGACCGCGACCGTGTTCTTCTTGATCGTGAACTCGAAGGCCTTCTGGCGGTCGGCCGCGATCTCCTGGCAGACGCGGGCAACGCCAGGGGTGTAGGCCATCGAGAGGTCGTCGCGGGTCTTCAGGGGGTACTTGTTGTGCTGCTCGATCTTGCCGCCGCGGTGCATCGCCATCGTGCGGTCGACGTACTCGAGGACGCGGGCGCCGCGCGTGGAGCCGATCGCGCGAAGGATCGTCTCCCAGTGCGACTGGTCGCGGGCGTCGATCGTGAACTCGCGCACGCGCTTGCCCTCCGCGCCCGCGCCGGGCACGAGGTCTACCGACTGGAGCGCGCCGCCGGTCTCGGCGATCGCCGCCGTGAGCTTGCCCAGCGGCTCCTGGCGCGCGTCGAGCTCGACGCGGACGGTGACGGAGAACTGGGCGGAGACGGACGGGGCCACGAACCGGCAAATATATGGTCATCTCCATGACCGACCCCGAGGCGACCGTGCTTTACGACGAGGACTGCGGCTTTTGCAAGTGGAGCCTGGACAAGATCCTCGCCTGGGATCGCTCCCACAAGCTGCGCCCCGTGCCCATTCAAAGCGAGGAAGGTCAGCGCCTTCTGGCCACGGTCCCGGAGGAGCGCCGGCTCGACTCCTGGCACATGGTTGACGCAGAAGGCGAGCGTGCGCTCCGCTGGAGCGGCGGCTCCGCCGCTGTTCGACCTCATGCCGGGCGGACGTCCGCCTGGCTCGCAGCCGGGCGTGCGTTTCCCCGCGCGACCGAGCGCGCCTATCGCGCGGTCGCGGGCAACCGCGATCGCCTTGCTCGCTTGCTGCGGATCGACGCCAGCTGCCAGGTCCGCCGTTAGCCGCGGCTCATAAGATCGAAGCGTGCCGGCACCTCCAAAGCCAGTCGATGGCGAGCTCTTCCTGATCGACGGCAACTCGCTTGCCTATCGCGCGTTCTTCGCTCTACCCGAGTCGATCGCGACGGCGGACGGTCGGCCGACGAATGCCATCTACGGCTTTGCCTCGATGATGGCCAAGCTCCTGGTCGACCACGCGCCGGGCACCGTCATCGTCGCCTGGGACAAAGGGATGTCCGGGAGGGAGAAGGTGTACTCCGAGTACAAGGCGGGCCGCAAGTCGCGGCCGGACCTCCTGCGCGAGCAGTGGCCCCATCTCGAGCCGCTTGCCGAGGCGTTCGGCTTCGCCAACGTCCACGTCGAAGGCTTCGAGGCCGACGACGTGATCGCGACACTCGCGACGCAGGCGAAGGAGCGGGGGAGGCCCGTGATGATCGTCTCCGGCGACCGCGACGTGTACCAGCTCGTCGGCGACGGGACGCGCGTCATGACCACGTCTCGCGGCGTCACCGACACGAAGGTCTACGACTCGGAAGGAGTCGTTGAGCGCTACGGCGTCCCGCCCGAACTGGTCACCGACCTGATCGGCCTCAAGGGCGACACCTCGGACAACATCCCGGGCGTCCCGGGGATCGGCGACAAGACCGCCGCGCAGCTGCTTCAGCAGTTCGGCTCGCTGGAGGCGGTGCTGGACTCAGTGGACGAGATCTCCGGAGCCAAGCGCAAGGAGAACCTGACCAACC
Source organism: uncultured bacterium (assembly GCA_963786495.1). Classification (GTDB taxonomy): domain Bacteria; phylum Actinomycetota; class Thermoleophilia; order Solirubrobacterales; family 70-9; genus JALZKA01. The sequence goes on from CAWAZL010000010.1 coordinate 174,864, forward strand.
ACGCCGACGACGCGCGCATCTCGAAGCAGCTCGCGACGATGAATCTCGAAGTCGAGGTGCCGGACGGCCTCCTCGACCGCCCGGACACGCCGCCGGACCTCTCGAGGCTTCGCGAGTTCGCGGCCGAGTTCGAGCTCCGTGCCGTGATCCAGCGCCTCGAGGAGGAGTACAAGGGCCCGGTCCCGAGACCGCGCCGTGGACGAGACGATCGAGCTCGAGACCGCTGAGGGCTCACCGGCGGAGCTTGCCGAAAGGCCCGACCGGCCTCGCGATTCAAGGCGGCCGGTACGCCGCCACCGACGGGACCAAGGTCGTGACAGGCGATGCTGCGGATCTGGCGGCGCTTGCGGAGGACATCGCCGGGCGCCCGCTCGTCGCACACGACGCGAAGGACCTGGGCGGCGGCCGGCACGGCCTTGCTGGCGAACGGCTCCGAGGTCGTCGAGATCGACCACGACACGATGATCGGCGCCTACCTCGTGGATCCCGCGCGCCGCACCTACGTCATCGAGGAGCTCGCGGCCGATGCGGGCATCGCCGTCCGATCGGGCGAAGCGCCCGAGGCCGCTCGCCCGACGACGCTCAGCTTTCGCTGGGCGAGGAACCCGAGGAGACGGGCGACCCGGCGGTCGAGGCGCGTCTCGCCTGGGAGCTTGCCGAGCGCCAGCGCGAGCAGCTCGCCGAGTTCGGGCTCGAGCGGATCGATGCGGGAGGTCGAGCTGCCGCTGGTCGAGGTGCTCGTGGCGATGGAGCGCGAGGGGCTCAAGCTGGACACCGAGCGCCTGGCCGCGATCGGTGAGGGGATGGAGGCCCGGATCGACGAGCTCGAGGCCGAGATCTACGAGGCAGCCGGCCGGGAGTTCACGATCGGCTCGCCCTCGCAGCTCGGCGAGGTGCTCTTCGTCGAGCTGGGCCTGACCCGCAAACGCCGAGGCAAGACCGGCTATTCGACGGATGCTCGCGTGCTCTCGCAGATCCGCGACGAGAACCCGATCGTTCCCGGCGGTCGAGCAGTGGCGCGAGCTCACGAAGCTCAAGAACACCTATCTCGACTCGCTGCCCGGCCTGATCGACCCCGAGACGGGCCGAATCCACACGACCTTCAACCAGGTGACGGCCGCCACCGGGCGCCTCTCGTCGACGAACCCGAACCTTCAGAACATCCCGATCCGCTCCGAAGTCGGGCGGCCCGGTCCGGGGCTGCTTCGTCGCCGACAAGGGCAATCTCCTGCTCTCGTGCGACTACAACCAGGTGGAGCTTCGCGTCCTCGCACACGTGGCGAACGAGGAGGTCCTGCGCGAGATCTTCAAGACGGACGAGGATGTCCATTCGGCGACGGCGGCGGGCATCATCGGCGCGGATCCCGACGCGATCACGCCCGCCGAGCGCTCGAAGGCGAAGATGGTCAACTACGGGATCGCCTACGGCCTGACCGACTTACGGCCTCGCCGACCGGCTCGGGATCTCCCGCATGGAGGCCGCCGAGTACATCGAGCGCTACTTCGAGCGCTTCCCAGCCGTGCGGAAGTTCATCGACGAGACGATCGCCAAGGCGACCGACGAGGGATTCGTGACGACGCTCCTCGGCCGCCGCCGGCGGATCCCCGAGCTGCGCTCGAGCCAGCGACAGCGGCGCGGGCTGGGCGAGCGGCTCGCCGTCAACACCGTGATCCAGGGAACCGCAGCGGACATCATCAAGCTCGCGATGGTGCGCTGCCACGACGCTCTGGGCGAGTCCGGCCTCGAGACTCGGCTGATCCTCCAGATCCACGACGAGCTCCTCTTCGAAGGGCCCGAGGCCGAGATGGAGCGCGCCGAGGAGATCGCGGTGCGCGAGATGCGCGACGCCTTCGAGCTCGACCCGCCGCTCGAGGTGAACGCGGGCTCAGGCCCCGACTGGCTGAGCGTCAAGTAGACGCAACTCGAGGCTTCATAGGATGCCCTGGATGGACCGCGGAATAGCTGTAGCCCTGATGGCACTGACCGGCGGTCTGATCGCGATGCAGCCGGCGGTGAATGCGGGGCTCGGCAAGGTGACCGGGAACATCGCGGCGGCGCTTTGTCTCGTTCCTGCGATCGGGACGCTCCTCTGGCGATCATCGTCGCGCTGGCCGGACAGGCGGGCGGGGTGGGGGAGGCGACCGGCGTGCCCTGGTACCTCCTCCTCGGCGGCGTGCTGGGCGCGGCTTACGTATTCTCGGCGCTCGTCACGGTCAGCTCGATCGGCGCAGGCGGCGTCGCCGCAGCGACGATCACGGGTCAGCTCACCTTCTCGATCATCCTCGACCGGATCGGGTTTCTCGGCCTGGAGGAGACGCCGATCACGCTCGACCGGGTCCTCGGCGTGGCGCTGCTCCTCGCCGGGACGTTCCTGATCGTCCGCTAAGCGGCCACGGGCTGGGGCTTCTCGGCGCCCAGGCGCGCGCGCTCCTCGGCGAAGCGAGGGTGGGCGATCTCGAGGTAGTGACCGAACGACCAGTCGACGAACCGCTTGCGGCCCGCGGCGGCGACAAGCCCGCGCTGCGCGCGTGCCGGCAGGCGCGGCACGGCGCGCTGTGCGCGAAGCATCCAGTTGAACTTCCACTCGTGCGAGTCGTTGAAGGCTGCGTAGTCGCGAAGCGCGTCCTCGCGCGTCTTGCGCCCTTCGACGACGCCGCGCAGCTCCTCTCCCAGTGCGATCGCGAAATAGAAGGCGGTCCGGATGCCCTCGGCGGTCGAGCGGCAGGCAGTGGCCCGGCCGAGTCGCCGCAGAAGAAGACGCGGTCCTCGGCGCCGCGGCGGAGCTTGTGCGGGATCCAGTTGCCCTGGTAGCGGACTGCGTCGCGCTCCAGGTCGTCGGCGAGGAGCACGGTCGTGTCCTTGACGTGGAAGCCGGGGTCGAACGAGCCGACGCCGATCCGGGTCTCCTGGCCGGCTGGGAACGACCAGCCGTAGCCGGCGGGGACGTAGCGGCGGTCGATCCAGATCTCGAGATCGTCGCCCGGTCCGGGCGGATGGACCTCGAGCCCGCGCGAGAGCGGCGCATCAGGCGGCTGGTAGCCCGCCGAGGCGAGAACGCGCCGCCAGCCGAGCGCGTCGACCACGAGCGGAGCCGAGACGTCGCCGCGATCGGTGCGAATTACGTGCAGGGAGTCGAGGTCGAGCCGAAGGCTCGAGGGACAGGATTCGCCTGTCCTCGGGCTCCGAAGCGCTGCGGCCTCGGACGCCGCCCGGGCACTCGCCCTCGACCTTCGCGGTCTCGAACTCCGCGTCGCAGCCCTCGAAGAGGATCTGGCAGAGCGTCCGGTAGTCGAAGGTCGAGAAGGTCCATGGCAGGTCGTAGCGGGAGGTCCCGTGCGGGCGTGTGGACCACCAGCGAGCCGAATTCCTGGCGCGCCGAGCCCTCAAGGCCCATCGCCTTGAGCCAGCCAGTCGGGATTCCGCATGCAGAGGTCTGGCGCTCGCCGACGTCGTAGCGGTCGAGGAGCAGGACGCGGGCACCGGAGCCGCTGAGCTGGCGGGCAACGGTCAGCCCTGCAAAGCTCGCGCCGCAGACGATGACGTCATAGTCGCCGGAGAGCGGAGGTCCGGTCCGCGCCACGCTTGGTCGAGCGGGTGGGCACGGCCCGAGGGTACCGAGCTAGCTAAGCTCCGAAGCCGTGTCCACGCCTGAGACCGTGATCGACCCTGCCGTAGAGACGGCACCCGCCGCCTCTAACGGCTCCTCCGACCTCATGATCGAGGTCGACGGAAAGCTCGTACCCAATTACGCGGCGACTATCAAGCCTTTCGAAGAGGGCGACGTCGTCAACGGCGAGGTCGTCCGGATCGACAAGGACGAGGTCCTCGTCGACATCGGCTACAAGTCCGAAGGCGTCATTCCCGCCCACGAGCTCTCGATCCGCCGCTCGGTGGATCCCGCCGACGAGGTCGACCTGGGTGAGATCGTGGACGCCCTCGTCCTCACCAAGGAGGACCAGGAGGGGCGCCTGATCCTCTCCAAGAAGCGCGCCCGCTTCGAGAAGGCCTGGCGGAAGATCGAGGCCGCTGCCGAGACCGGCGAGCCCGTCGAGGGCTCCGTGATCGAGGTCGTCAAGGGCGGCCTCATCCTCGACCTCGGCGTCCGCGGCTTCCTGCCCGCGTCGCTGGTTGACATCCGCCGCGTGCACAACCTCGAGGAGTTCCGCGACCAGACCCTCGAGTGCAAGGTGATCGAGCTCAACCGCTCGCGCAACAACGTCGTTCTCTCGCGCCGCGCCGTCCTTGAAGAGGAGCGCAAGGAAGTTCGCGAGCAGATCCTGGAGCGCCTGCAGCCCGGCCAGATCGTCGAAGGCAAGATCTCCAACATCGTCGACTTCGGGGCGTTCGTCGACCTCGAGGGCATCGACGGCCTGATCCACATCTCCGAGCTTTCCTGGAGCCACGTCAACCATCCGGGCGAGGTGCTCGAGATCGGCCAGGACGTGCGCGTCAAGGTGCTCGACATCGACCGCGACCGCCAACGGATCTCGCTGGGCCTCAAGCAGACGCAGGAGGACCCGTGGCAGAAGGTGCTCAACGAGTACCGCCAGGGCGACGTCCTCGAGGGCAAGGTCACGAAGGTCGTCGCGTTCGGCGCCTTCATCGAGATCGTGCCCGGCGTCGAAGGGCTCGTCCATATCTCCGAGCTTGCCGAGCATCACGTCGAGACGCCCGGCGAGGTCGTCACCCCCGGCGAGGAGAAGTGGGTCCGCATCCTCGAGATCGATGAGGAGCGTCGCCGCATCTCGCTCTCGATCAAGCGCGCGGAGACGAAGAACAACGCTTTCTCGGACCTGATCCCGGACGAGCTGAAGGCCAGCGTCCAGGCGGCTTCAGACGACGCGGCGGCCGCCGAGGCTGCAGACGCCGCTCCGGATGCAGCTCCGGAAGAGGCAAGCGCGGACGCGACCGAGGTCACCGAGCCCGTGACGGAAGCCGCCACCGAGGCGCCCGCCGACGAGGTTCCGGACCTGGGCCTCTCCGAGGACGTCTTCGCCGACGCGCCGGTCGAGCCCGCGCCCGAAGAGGCGCCACCCACCGACCAAGACGAAGGCTAGGCGCGGCGCCTTGACGGCGCGGCCAGCGTTCATCGGCCTGACCGGAGCGATCGGGTCAGGCAAGTCCGAAGCGCTTCGCGCGCTGGAACGCCTTGGCGCGGCGACCCTTTCGACCGACGAGGTCGCGCACCAGGCCCTTGCGGATCCGGAGGTCGTCGCCAAGCTGGTCGAACGCTGGGGTTCTCAGGTCGAGAGCGAGGGGACGGTCGACCGCACGGCGGTCGGCGAGATCGTCTTCTCAGACCGCGACCAGTTGAAGTGGCTCGAGTCGATCACTCATCCCAAGGTGGGCGAGAAGGTCTGGGAGTGGCGCCAGGGACTCGGCCCGGACGTAGAGCTTGCCGTCGTCGAGGTGCCGCTGCTGTTCGAGGCGGGGATGGAGGCGGGGTTCGACGGGGTTCTCGTGGTCGTTGCCGGCGACCGCCGCGACGCTTGGCTCGAGGCGCGGGGCGATGCCGGAGTCGAGGGCCGTTCGGGGCGTCAGCTGACCGAGGCGCAGAAGGCCGAGCGGGCAACCTGGGTGGTGGAGAACGACGGCACGCTCGAAGACCTGGAGGCGAAGCTCGGTGCGCTGTGGCCTGAACTCGTCGCGAGGACGGGGCAGTGACCGCCACACGCCGTGGGCGGCTCGTGCGCTTTGGGCTCATCGTCGCCGTCGTAATCGGCGCAATCATCGTGGTCCTCTTGGCGACGGACTTCGGCGAGAAGGTGCGGCGTGAGGTGAGGCTCCCGCTTCGCCACGAAGACATCATCCGCCAGCAGGCCGAGCGCCATGACATCGACGCGGCCCTGATCGCCGCCATCATCAAGCAGGAGTCGAACTTCATCGATCAGACGTCGTCGGCGGGCGCGCGAGGCTTGATGCAGATCACCCCGGACACATCCGAGACGATCGAGACTCTCTCCGGCGGGGAGACGTTCGTCTTCGAGGACCTCGCCAACCCCGACCTCAATATCCGCTACGGCACGTTCTACCTCAACCATCTGCTCGACCGGTTCGGGGGCAACGAGATCGCTGCCCTCGCCGCCTACAACGGCGGCCCGGAGAACGCGGAGGCATGGGGAGGGTCGGCGCTCGAAATCGACGACATCGTGTTCCCGGAGACACGCGCCTACGTCGAGTCCGTGCTCGAGTTCCGCACCCGCTACCAGGAGATCTACGCGGAGGAACTCGGGCTCGACTGATGCCAGAGCTCCTGGTTGCCTGGGTCGCATTCCCGGCGATCCAGATTCTCATCTGGCTCGGGTGCGGCTCGCTCCTGGGCCGCGTCGTCCCCGGTGAGCTGCCGCGTTCGCTCCTGGCGCCCCTTGGTTTCTGCGTCGTCGTGGTGGCCGGTGGGTTCACGACGGCCGTTTCCGGGCTCGCGGGGCTCACGACTCCGCTCGTTGTCGGCATGGCGCTGGCGGGGTTCATCCTCGCGCCCCCTTGGCGCGGGGGCCGGCTCTCGCCGTGGCTCGCCGCGGGCCTCGTCGCCGTCTTCGCGGTCTACGCCGCGCCCATCGTCCTGTCCGGAAGCGCCACCTTCGCCGGCTACATCCGCCTCGACGACACCGCGACCTGGCTTGCGCTGACCGACCGGGTGATGGAGGCGGGGCGCGATATCGATGCGCTCGCCCCGTCCTCATACGAGGCAACGCTCTTCTTCAACATCGCTGATGGCTACCCGGTCGGCGCCTTCATCCCGCTGGGCGTGGGGCGCGCGGTGACGGGAATGGACGCCGCCTGGCTCATCCAGCCCTATATGGCGCTTCTCGCGGTCCTGCTCGCGCTTGCGCTCTGGGACCTCAGCGGCCGACTTGTCACCAGCGCCCGGGCGCGGGGGCTGGTGGTCTTCGCGGCGGCCCAGCCGGCGCTTCTCTACGGCTACTACCTGTGGGGCGGGATCAAGGAGATGGCCGCAGCGGCACTGATCGCGCTGGTCGCGTGCTTGGCCTTCCGCGCCGCGCGGCCAGCGGGGGACAGAGCTCACGCGTGGGGTCTGACCCCAAGCGTGGGGTCTGACCCCATCGTGGCGGTGGCGGTTGCGATCGCCGCGCTAGTCGGCTGTCTCAGCCTTGCGGGGGCGGTCTGGGTCGGGCCCCTTCTGCTTGCCGCGCTCGTGTTCGCGATCAGCACGACGTCTGCGCGCTCCGCCGCGATTCGGGCGGCGATCCTCTCAGCGATGGTGGCCGTGATGATCGCGCCGGTCCTTCTCGGCGGCGCGCTCATTCCTCCCACCTCTTCGCCGCTCGACGATCCCAGCGCCCGCGGCAACCTGATCGAGCCGCTTTCGGCGCTGCAAACGTCTGGGGATCTGGCCCGCGGGCGACTTCCGAGTCGACGCAGATGCGATGTCCGTGACGATCGCCCTCTGCGTCTTCGCCGCCGCCGCCGCGCTAGCGGGCTGGGCCGTCGCCGCGCGCGGGCGGCGCTGGGACCTGGCGGCCTATCTCGTCGGGGTGCCTGCAGCGGCGCTTGTGATCGCTCTTGTCGGCTCTCCGTGGGTTGACGGGAAGGCGTTCGCGATCGTCTCGCCGGTGCTTCTCTTCTCGGCCTTTCTGGCCTGTGTCTGGGCCTGGAGCGAGCGGCGCCTCATCCTGGGCGCCGGCGTCGCTGCGCTGCTCGGAGTCGGCGTGGTGTGGTCGAACGCGCTCGCCTACAACGAAGTGAACCTGGCACCGCGGGAGCAGCTTGCAGAGCTCGAGGACATCGGCGAGACGCTCGAGGGGGACGGGCCCGTGCTGATGACCGAGTACCTGCCGTACGGCGTCCGGCACTTCCTGCGCGAGGCCGAGGCGGAGGGCGCCTCGGAGCTCCGGCGCCGGGTCGTGCCGCTCGCAGACGGCTCCACGCTGGCCAAGGGGCTCTGGGCCGACACCGACGACTTCCGGCTCGACGCACTCGAGCCGTATGAGGCGCTCGTCTTGCGGCGGTCGCCCGAGCAGAGCCGGCCGCCGGGCGACTTCAATCTGAAGCGGTCAGGCGACTACTACGAGGTATGGGTCCGCGACTCGGGTGTGACGCCCGCTGCCGAGCGGCTTCCGCTCGGCGAAGGGCGCTCACCCGTCGGGGAGCCGGACTGCGCTGACGTCCGGACGCTGGCGAAGGGGTTTCGCGGCGGGACGCTTCTTGCTGCGGAGGCCGAGGAGCCGGTCTTCCTGGAAGAGACGAGTGGGCAGGTCGATGTCGATGATGGGACCTACACCGTCTGGCTCGAAGGATCGGTTCGGGGGGAGGCCTCTTTGATCACTAATGGGAAAAAGGTCGAGACGGTCGGCCACTTCCTTAACAACGATGGGCTTTACACGGAGCTCGGGACGGTCACTCTGGAGGCCGGCACGCATGAGATCGCGGTCGAAGCCGGAGGAAGCGATCTCGCGCCTGGCAGCGGCGGCGCCGGCGCGCATGGCTCCTTGGCGGTCGGGCCAGGCGCCGAGGCAGAAGCCGAGCTCAGGACCGTGGGGGCTTCGGACTTCCGGGAGCTTTGCGGCGAGACCTGGGACTGGATCGAGGCCCGTCCCTGACCGATTGCAGCATTGGGGTCGCCATAGCGCCCCCAATCCTTCACGCCTTATCAGTTCTCGGTGGCGCGCCAGACCCAGACGATCGCGGCGAGCTGGAGGGGCAGGCGCCCCCACAGTGCCCAGCGCGGGACCTTGTCAAGGTCGAGGCCGCGAATCTGCTCGGGGGCGACGGCCATGTGGACGTTCGCGGGGAAGACTGCGACCAGCAGGACGATCAGCCACCAGCGCGCGAGCTTTCGCGTCGAGGGCAGGATGACCGCCAGCCCCCCGACGATCTCGCCCCAGCCCGAATGGAACACGGCCGCCTCGGCGCTGATCGGAACGTAGTCGGGCACCGTCGCCTCGTACTGCTTGGGGATCACGAAGTGCATGGTCCCGGTGAAGCTGAAGAAGGCGGCGAGGGCTTTCTGCGAGGTCGTCACCGCGGCGAGGCTAGTCAATCCGGACCTCTGCGCCCTGGGAGAGCCGGCGCGCCTGCGCTTCGTCGGGGGCGAAAGCAAGCGTCACGACGTCGCCGGCTTCCTCGACAACTGCCCAGCCACCGTCAAGCTCCCAGGCGCCCGGGCCCGCATCTTCGCCCTCGAGGGCGCGCTCGACGTAGGCCTCGAGCGCTGCTGCCAGCTCTTGGGTTTCGCGCCCGTTGTCGCCGCGCCAGATGATCGCCATCGCGGAGTCCTCGCGACAGTCGTCCGTGCACTCGGTTGGAGCGCCCTTGCGGCGGAAGAAGCGGTAGTGGTCGCCGCCCCATCCGGCCGCCGCTTCATCGGCGCCGACCTCCTCGGCGCCCTGGCGCAGGATCTCGCGGGTGAAGAACTCGCCGACGGTCCCGTCGTCCACCTCGTCCCAGCCCGGGCCAGCGTCCGGGATGTCCGGGACGGACAGGGCACCCTCGTCGTCGAGGTATTTCTCGGGATGGAGGATCTGCTCGGTCGTGGCGGGGATACGCCGCTGGTAGGCGAAGTCGATGAGGTCCCAGCCCCCGCCGGCGGCTTCGCGAAGTTCGTCGACGAACCTCTGCCCCCCGAAGTAGGCGAACGTGACCTGCGCCATGAGGATGTCGGGGAGGTCGGCTTCTGACTCGATTGCGCTCGAGTCGCTCAGGAGGTCCGACACCGCCAGGTGCTCGATGGCGTACTCGGTCATGAGCGCCGTTGCCGAGCCTTCCACCAGCGCCGACTCGGCCAGGACCGCGTCGTCCGACAATGTGGTCGACTTGGGCAGGCCGAAGGCTTGGTCCTCGAGCGCGTGGTTCAGCTCGTGCGCCAGGACGAACTCAGCGACGGCCGGCCCGGCCGGGACCGCGTCGCCCAGGAGAAAGAGCTCCTTCTCCTTCGGGTCGTAGTAAGCGGCGGCGTCGGCGCTTACGTCCGTCGTCGCTTCCCCCAGGCTCTCGTCCGGCTCCAGCATCCCCAGCAGCTTCAGCTCGGCATCGCTGGCCGCGATGATCTTGGCGTTCTTGGGCTTCGCCACCTGCTTCTCCGCGAGATCGCGCAGAGCCTCGGTGTCGCTGACCTGGGGCTCCAAGACCTCGTCGAATTTGAGTCCGCGAATGTCTTCGACCCGCCGAGCGACTGCGGGTGAGAGCTCGAGGCTCAGCTCAAGGAGCTCGTCCGAGTCGAGCGTCGGCGCGGGCTCCGCCGCGGTGCCTTTGTTGACCGGCGTCGCGACTTCATCGTCCGTGGTCAAGGCGACCGCGAAGAGCACAGCGACGGTCGCTGCCAAGAGCGCGAGCGTTCCCGCGAGGCCCATGCGCTCGTCGCTCATCCGCAGGATGTAAGCAAGGAGCGTCCGTCCGAAGCGGGGCTACAGTGAGTAGGTGCCCGAGTTCAAGCTGAATCCTGCCTATACGCCGACGGCGGATCAGCCGAAGGCCATCGAGGGCCTCGCCGAGGGGATCACCGCGGGCGAGAAGTACATGACGCTCCTGGGTGCGACCGGGACGGGCAAGACGTTCACGATGGCCGCGACGATCGAGCGGGTCCAGCGCCCGGCCCTCGTCATCGCCCACAACAAGACCCTCGCGGCGCAGCTCTGCAACGAGTTCCGCGAGTTCTTCCCGGAGAACGCGGTCGAGTACTTCGTCTCCTACTACGACTACTACCAGCCGGAGGCGTACGTCCCGGCGCAGGACCTCTACATCGAGAAGGACTCGTCGATCAACGACGAGATCGACCGCCTCCGCCACGCGGCGACCGCGGCGCTCCTCGCCAGGCGCGACGTGGTGATCGTCGCCTCCGTCTCGTGCATCTACGGCATCGGCTCGCCCGAGCTCTACTCGAAGCAGATGGAGCTCTTCAAGGTGGGGGAGTGGATCGACCGCGACGAGCTCTTCAAAAAGCTCGTGCGCATGCAGTACAACCGCAACGAGACGGCATTGACCCGCGGGACGTTCCGGGCGAAGGGCGAGCTGATGGAGATCTTCCCCGCCTACGCTGAGTCGGCGTACCGCCTGAACCTCTTCGGCGACGAGATCGAGTCGATCCACCACTTCGACCCGCTCACGGGCGAGATCCTGGACGACATCGACCATGTCGCGGTTTGGCCCGCGAGCCACTACGTCACCGAAGACGAGGCGATGGAGCGCTCGTTGATCGAGATCAAGCGCGAGTTGGCCGAGCGCCTCGAATGGTTCAACGAGCGAGGCAAGCTTCTCGAGGCGCACCGCCTCCAGCAGCGCACGGAGTACGACATCGAGATGATGAAGGAGCTCGGCTTCACCTCGGGTATCGAGAACTACTCGCGGATCTTCGACAACCGCCCGCCCGGCTCGCCGCCGCACACCCTCATGGACTACTTCCCTGACGACTTCGTCTGCTTCGTCGACGAGTCCCACCAGACGATCCCGCAGATCTCCGGCATGGCCGCCGGCGACGCCTCCCGCAAGGGCACGCTCGTAGACCATGGGTTCCGCCTGCCGTCGGCGATCGACAATCGCCCGCTTCGCTTCGACGAGTACATGAAGCGGATCAACCAGCTCGTCATGGTCTCGGCGACGCCGGGAGAGTTTGAGCAGTCCGAGGCCTCCCGCATCGTCGAGCAGATCGTGCGCCCGACCGGCATCGTCGACCCCTACGTGGATGTGCGGACGACGAAGAACCAGATCGACGACCTCATGAACGAGGTTCGGAAGACGGTCGACAAGGGCGAGCGGGCACTGGTGACGACCCTGACCAAGAAGATGTCCGAGGACCTCACGGGCTACCTCCTCGAGCACGGCTTCAAGGTCCGCTATCTCCACTCGGAGGTCGACACGCTCGAGCGCATCCAGATCATTCGCGACCTTCGCCTCGGCGAATACGACGTCCTCGTTGGCGTCAACCTCCTCCGCGAGGGTCTCGACCTGCCCGAGGTCTCGCTCGTCGCCATCCTCGACGCGGACAAGGAGGGCTTCCTCCGCGGCGAGACCAGCCTGATCCAGACGATCGGCCGCGCGGCGCGGAACCAGGACGGACGAGTGCTGATGTACGCCGACAAGGAGACGCAGGCAATGCGCCTGGCCCTCGCCGAGACCGACCGCCGGCGGAACATCCAGCTCGCTTACAACAAGGAGCACGGGATCACGCCCGCAACCATCAAGAAGGGCATCTCCGACATCTCGGAGTTCCTCTCGATGGAGTCGAAGACCTCACCGAAGCGCCGCCGGCGCGTCAAGGTCGGGGACGAGGAGATCACCAGCCCTGACGACCTGGCGAAGCTGATCGTCGAACTCGAGGAGGAGATGGTCGTGGCTGCCGAGGAGCTCCGTTTCGAGGAGGCCGCACGCATCCGCGACGAGCTCAAGGAGCTCCGCCGCGACCTGGAATCGCTGCAGGCCGGCGCTTAGCCGGTGCCGAACATGTCGGTTGCGAGCGCGGCGATCACGAAGATCGTCCCGCCGATGATGATGGCCCAGTAGTACCAGTAGCGCCCGCCTTTTTGCGGGTGGATCACTGGGTCGAGAGCGCCTGGATGAACTCCAGGGAGACCGGGTCGTCCTTGACGCCGATCGGCGCGAGCGAGACCTTCTCGCCCTCAGCGGGAGACTCGATCTCGAGCATCGTCAGGCCCATCGATGGCCTGCCACTGATGCGGAGTCCTGCCCGGTCCCACACCGCCACTTCGTCGCCCGCCACGAACTTGCGGCCCTTGAACTTCACCTTGTACGCGTGGATCTTGTCCTCGGTTGCAACCAGGAGTCCCTTGTCGGGCATGCCGCCCGCCTGCTTCTTCGAGAACAGAGCCGCGCCGGCGTAGACGATGCCGCCAAGCCCGGCATTGGAGATCCCCATCTTCGCGGCGGAGCCGCCTCGCCTGAAAAGGCCCGCGGCCACGATCGGCTCGCTCACCTTCTCCGCCGCCAACCCACGCACCATCTCGCGGTACTCGGCAACCTGCGCGTCGGTCATCGTCATGTCGAACATGCCCATCCAGGGCCTCCCCTCTCAAGTGGTGTGCGGGACAAGCTAAACGGTGGCCCGATTTGGGCTTGACGAGCCTATGGCGCTCGCATTAGATTGGACCGGTGCGAGCGCGGGACAAGATTCGACGCGTGAGAGGATCCATCGTTCTTCGGCGCGGTGGCACGTTGGCCGCCCTGCTTATGGCGGGGGCAGGCCTCGCGTCGTCGATTGCGAATGCCGGGGTGAAAGTGGACTCGGGTAGCGGTCACACGTGCGCAGTGAAGACGAATCAAAAGCTGGTCTGCTGGGGTAGCGACAGCTTCGGCCAGTCTTCGACACCTAGCGGGAACTACAAGTCGGTGAGCGCAGGGGCTGCTCATTCCTGCGCCCTGAAAACGAGTGGCAAGGTCGAGTGCTGGGGCGACAACGGATTCGGAGGATCATCTCCACCTGGCGCCTTCTTCCGGTCGGTCGACGCGGGCGACGAACACACCTGCGGAGTCAAGACCAGCGGCCTGGTCGATTGTTTCGGGCGGGACGACTCAGGCGAGGCTTCGCCGCCTAACGGAGAGTTCAGGTCGGTGAACGCAGGCAACTCGCATTCCTGCGGGATCAAGTTGAGCCGCAAGCTCGCTTGCTGGGGGAACGACGCCAACGGACAGGCATCGCCCCCGAGTGGGAAATTCGTGTCGTTGAGCTCCTCCGGCGGGTCGCACAACTGCGCGGTGAAGTCCAGCAGCAAGCTCGCGTGCTGGGGCATCAACAACTACGGCCAGATCTCATCGCCAGGCGGAGAGTTCAAGTCGGTGAGCGTCGGCACTTTGCATACCTGTGGGGTGAAGACGAACGGGAAGGTTGCCTGCTGGGGTCGAAACGTCGAAGGTCAAGCGTCGCCGCCAGACGGAAAGTTCAAGTCGGTGAGCGCCGGCGGCGAGCACACATGCGGTGTGAAGACGAACGGCAAGGTGGCGTGCTGGGGCTCGGACTTCCTGGGTCAATCCTCGCCGCCGCCAGACCTCACCTAACCCGCGAGTGACTTCAGGCCGCCGGGTCAGCCTGGGGCACAGGAGGATCGGGCAGCCCCTCCGGGCTCAATAGCGCCGGGATCTCCCTCTCGGTCGCCGTTGCGACACCGACCTCCTGCTCCATCGGCTTGACCCAGAGCTCGTCGACCAGGATCACGATGGCCGAGAGGATCGGCACGGCGACGAAGAGGCCGATGAAGCCGAACAGCTGCCCCACCAAGACGACGCCGATCGCGATCAGGGCGGGGTGGAGCTTCACCCGCTGCGCCATGACGAGCGGGATGATCACGTTGCCCTCGATCTGCTGGACCACGATGTAGACGACGAGCGCTAGGACCGCGGTAGTAGGGGAGTCCGCAAGCGCGAACAGGAAGACGGGTACGGCACCGATCACCGCACCGAAGTAGGGGATCACGACGAGAAGCGCCGAGAAGACGGCGAAGAAGATCGCGAACTCGAGCCCGATGAGCGTCAGCCCCAGATAGAGGAGGACGCCCGTGACGAACATGTCGATAAGCACGCCCTCGAGCCAGCCAACCCAGGCCGTCCGGAGCCGAAGCGTCAAGTGGTTGGCCGCCTCGCGCCGAGATGGTGGGAAAAGCGCGAAGAGGCCGTTCACCAACGGCTGCGGATTGATCGCGATGTAAAAGGCGGTCAAGAGCATGAAGATGAGGGCGCCCAGGATGCCGACGACGCTCAGCCCGATCTGGGCGAGCGGACCGATCAGGCTGCCCGGGTCCTCGACGTAGCGCTCGAGGAACTCCTGGACGTTCTGGCCCACCTCGGCGGTGGAGATCCCGAAGGCATCGGCTACCTCGCCTTCCAGGTCTTCGATGGTGCCGGGAACCGAGTCAACGAACTCTTGCGTCTGGTCCACGAACGGGGGGATGACCAGTGCCATGACGCCCGCAAAGATGCCCAGGCCAAGGACCAGCGCGAAGAGCGCCCCGAAGAACCGTGGTATGCCCTTTCGTTCGAGGTTGTCAGCCGCCAGAGCGAGTGGGATCGCGACGATGATCGTGATCAGGATCGCCACGACCAGGGTCAATAGCTGGCGGAAGAGCAGGCCCAGCACCAGCAGCGCGGCCGCCAGCAGCACCGCACGGTAGAGCGGGTTGATCTCCCTCGGCGTCGGCATGCAGCTACTTCTACCCGGAAATGGGGCGGAGGAATAGTTCGAAAGCGCGCGAGGCGGGGCGCAGGCCGCCTCGGAGGGACGCATTCCGCGAACCTGTCCCTCGGGCTACGCACAATAATCCACGTCATGTCGGCGCTCTCGGATCTTTCGTCCGCCCTGTTGCCCCCGGAGGCAGGCGGGCCTGACCCCCATCGCGTGGCGTCGGCCGCGCGGATCCTCCTGGATGGCATGCCGGCTCGCCAGCGGGTTGGCGTCGGCGTGGTCCTCGCTGCGATCCAGGCTGCGGCCTTCGCCACCACCGGCAAGCGACTCGGCGCCTTGTCGAGCGAGGAGCGAGCCACGTTCGTCGAGCGCATTGCGACGTCCGGGCCAATCGGCTCAGCGGCGATGGACGCGCTGAAGACCCTCGTGCTCATGGGCGCGGGCGGCGACGAGTTCGCGCCTGAGATCCGCAGCGTCGGCTCGCTGCACCCACCATCGAAGCCGGACCCTCCGCTGACCATCCGCCATGCCGACGACGTGGCGCACGGCGAGTCGTTCGACGTGATCGTGATCGGCTCGGGTGCGGGCGGCGCCTTCGCCGCGCTCGAGATGGCTCGTGCCGGGCTTCAAGTGCTGATCGTCGAGGAGGGCGAGCGCTGGACATCGGGGCGCATCCGCTCGACGCATCCGCTGGAGCGCTTCGCTTCGCTCTATCGCGACGCCGGATCGACCATCGCCTTGGGCTTCCCGCCGATCGCCCTGCCCACCGGACGCGCGGTCGGCGGCACGACGGTTGTCAACTCGGGCACGTGCTATCGGCCGCCCGCGCCCGTCGTGGACGTGTGGCGCGGGGCAGGGCTGGAGATCGCCGGAGACGGCTTCGATGAGCGCTTGGGAGAGGTTGAGGAGATGATCGGGGTGGCGCCCGTGCCCATGGAGGTCATGGGACGAAACGGCGAGCTCGCCCTGGCCGGCGCGGCTGCGCTCGGCTGGGAGCACGGCCCGCTTCGCCGCAACGCACCGGGATGCCGGGGTTCCTGCCAGTGCGCCATCGGCTGCCCGAACAACGCGAAGGGCGGCGTCCACATGAACGCCTTGCCGGCGGCCTGCGAGCTGGGGGTGCAGATCGCGACCCGGCTGCGGGTCTCGAAGGTCCTGACGGAGGGGGGGCGGGCTACGGGCGTTCGCGCCCGCCGGCCGGGCGGAAGTTCCGTCGAGCTTCGAGCCAAGCGCGTCGTTGTCTCGGCAGGCTCGATCGAAACTCCGCCGCTCCTTCGCCGCAGCGGGCTGGGCAAGCATCCGAAGATTGGACGCGGTCTGTCGATCCATCCGGCGATCGGCGTCTCGGCGAAGTTCGCCGAGCCGGTGGTCGCCTGGCATGGGGTGCTTCAGAGCGCGGGGGTCGAAGAGCTTCACGCCGAGCGGGGGATCCTGATCGAGGCAACCTCGACGCCGCCGGGGATGGGCTCCATGCTTACACCCGGATTCGGCGCGGAGTTGGTGGAGCGCATCCAGGGCGCGGATCACATGGCGGCAATCGGCGCGATGATTGCCGACGCTCCCTCGGGCCGGGTCTTTGGATCGCGCACGCCCGTGATCGGCTACCGGCTCGCGCGCCACGACGGGAGGCGCCTGGTGGAGGCGCTCGACGCTATGGCGCGGATCATGCTCGCCGCCGGCGCCGACGAGGTCGAGATGGGCTCGGGCACGCCAATCGTGCGCTCGCCGTCAGAGATCGCTCCCGCGCTCCAGCACCTGAAGGCCAAGAGCATGCATCTCGCCGCCTTCCACCCGACAGGGACCGCGGCGGCCGGGGGGGACCCGGCCCGCCATCCGGTAGGCCCGACGGGCGCCCTGCGAGGGGTGGACGGGGTCTGGGTCGCCGACGGCTCGATCCTGCCGGGCTGCCCCGGCGTAAACCCGCAGGTCTCCATCATGGCGCTGAGTGGGGCTGTCGGGGCCTCCGTCGCGGTAGCCTCCTGAGCATGGATGCAGCCAAGTTGGTCGAGGACGTTGCGGGGCGAGTTCGGGCAGCGCTCGACGAGGCCGAGGTCAAGGCGCGCGAGATCGTCGCGAACGCCGAGGAGAGGGCCCGGGAGCTCATCGCGAACGCAGAGGCCGAGGCGGCCAAGATCCGCGAGGGCGCGGAGAACGAGGCGCACGACCGCCTAACCAAGGTCCGCGAGGCCCTGTCGAATTTGGAAGGCAGCATCGGAGGTCCGCCATCGTCCGAGATCGACCCCGGCCCCGCCGAGGTCCCGGAGCCGATGCCGCCCGTCGAGCCCGAGCCGTCCCCGCCCACGGAGCCGGAGCCACAGCCCCCCGTAGAGCCCGAGCCGATGCCGCCCGAGCCGGAAATCGAGCCTCCCGCGCCGGCCGAGCCCGACCGCGAATCCCCTGTGCTCACGAACGGCTTTTCGAGCAACCGCTCGAGCGACTCGACTGCCGCCCGGATCGTCGCCATGAAGATGGCCCTCGACGGCGAGTCGCGCGGCGAGATTTCCGCGCACATAGACGAGAATTACGAGATCGAGGGCTCTGACAGCCTCCTCGACGACGTGATGACGCGCGCCAAGCGCTAGCGCCTCGATGCTGGCGCGGCGCGGAGCCGCGCCGTCCCTCCACGAACGTCCGACGCTGAGCCCTATGCGGGGGGTATCGGGACGTTTGAGTTGCTTCCAGGGGGCGAACGTCCAGCGCTGAGCCCTATCCGGGGTGATGTGGGACGTTCAGATAGCGCAGCTTGCCGGCAGCCAGTTCAATCGGATCTCGAGGGCGCAGCTCGAGGGCCTTGGTCTGAGTGAGAAGGCGATCGCCCGCCAGGTCAAGGCCGGTCGTCTAGTCATTGTTGGCGAGGGTGTGTTTGCTGTCGCGCCCGTGCTCGACCATGACGATTGGGGGAAGTGGATGGGGGCGACGCTCACGGCACCTGGAAGTCGCTTGAGCCTTGGGTGGGCGGGGTTTGCGTGGGGATTCTGGTATCGACCGAGTGGCCTGATCACCGTGACGCGGCCGGGGAGCGGCGGTCCACGCAGGCTGAGTGGCGTCATTGCCTATCGCAGTACGACCGTGGCGGCCGAGTCGACCGACCTCGAGGGCGTGCCGATTACAACCGTTGAACGCACCCTCCTGGACATGACCCGGTACGCGAGCACCGCCGCCCTTGCACGAGGTGTAAGGGAGGCTTGTCGGGACTTGACGACCCTCGATGCGCTCGCGGACTTTGTCCTCGAGCGGCGCAAGCGCAGAGGCGCGCGGCGCATGCTGAATGTCATGAAGAGGTATTCAGGGCTCACGCTGGATCGGGCTCGGAGCGGAGCGGAGGTGAGAGCCCTGGAACTGCTTCGAAACGCGGAGCAGCCGATGCCCCGCCTGAACGTAGACGTCGCCGGCGAGGAGGCAGACTTGAGCTGGCCCACTCTCAAGCTGATCGTGGAGATCGATGGCGCTCCATTCCACCAAGACGTAGGCGAGGACGCACGAAAGGCAGCGGCATGGCGCGATGCAGGCTGGGAAGTTCGCCGTATCCCGGCCCACGACGTCTACGACCAGCCGCACCGCCTCCTAGCTATCTGCCCCACGAGCGTCCCGCGCCAGGTCACATAGGGGTTGGCGTCGGACGTTCGAGGGCTTGGGCGTGCCCCCACCATCCACGAACGTCCCACGCGGGGTCAAATAGGGGGTGGCGTCGGACGTTTGTGGGGTATTGGGAGGGGTGCCCCCGGGTGAGAACATCCGTTCGTATCCCTAGACTCTTCGTGATGGCCCGATCAGAGAAAATTGTCATCTCGGGGGCCCGCGCGCACAACCTGAAGGGCATCGATCTCGAGCTTCCGCGCGATGCCCTGATCGTGATCACGGGCCTCTCGGGGTCAGGCAAGTCAAGCCTGGCGTTCGACACCCTCTACGCAGAGGGGCAGCGCCGCTATGTCGAGTCGCTCTCGTCTTACGCGCGCCAGTTCCTGGGCCTGATGGAGAAGCCGGACGTCGACTCGATCGAGGGTCTCTCGCCTGCGATCTCGATCGATCAGAAGACCACTTCGCGCAACCCGCGTTCGACCGTTGGCACGGTCACGGAGATCTACGACTATCTGCGCCTCCTCTGGGCCAGGATCGGCAAGCCGCACTGTTACAACTGCGGCGAGCCGATCCAGGGCCAGTCGCTCGAGCAGATCACCGACCGCGTGCTTTCGATGGAAGAGGGCAAGCGATTCATGGTCATGGCGCCTGTCGTCCGCGGCCGCAAGGGCGAGTACGGGCGCATGCTGGCCGAGATGCGCTCGCAGGGCTACGCGCGCGCAATGATCGACGGCGAGCTTCGGCGCCTCGACGAGGAGATCGACCTCGACAAGAAGTACAAGCACGACATCTCGATCGTGGTCGACCGCCTGGTGATGAAGGAGGGCATCCGCAAGCGCCTCTCGGAGTCGATCGAGGCAGCCGCGCAGCTCGCCGACGGCCTCATCGCGATCCAGGACCCCGAGACCGGCTCAGAGCAGGTCTACTCCGAACGCTTCGCCTGCCTCAACTGCGGCGCATCGATGCCGGAGATCGAGCCGCGGATCTTCTCTTTCAACTCGCCGCACGGCGCCTGCGAGCGCTGCCACGGGCTCGGCTTCCAGCGCGTGATCGACCCCGAGCTGATCGTTCCCGACCCAACCCTCTCGATCTCCGAGGGAGCCCTGGACCCATGGACGAAGGCGGCGTCGATGTACCACCGGCGCCTGCTCGAAGCGGTCGCCGAGTCGTCGGGGATCGACACCTCGACTCCGTGGCGAGAGCTCACGCAAACCGAGCGCGACCTGCTGCTCGACGGCACCGGCTCCGAGAAGCACACGATCTCCTACAAGAACCGCTTCGGCCGCCGGCGCACGTACAACGTGCGGTTCCCGGGCATGCTCGACTCGCTCGAGAAGCGCTACGAGAACACGGACTCGGATAACACCCGCGACCGCGTCGAGGAGCTCATGGCGATGCAGCCCTGCCCGGCTTGCGATGGCGCGCGGCTGCGGCCCGAGTCGCTCGCGGTCACCGTTGGCGGGCTCGACATCTCGGCCTTCACCCGCCAGTCGGCGAAGGCCGCGCTCGAATGGGTCTCGCAGCTGGAGCTGAACGAGACCGAGCTGGCGATCGCCAAGCTGATCCTGCGCGAGGTCTCAGAGCGCCTTCATTTCCTCGAGTCAGTCGGGATCGGCTACCTCTCGCTGGAGCGCGCTGCCGCCACGCTGTCTGGCGGCGAAGCCCAGCGGATCCGGCTCGCGACTCAGATCGGCTCCAGCCTCGTCGGCGTCATGTACATCCTCGACGAGCCGTCGATCGGCCTGCACCAGCGCGACAACGAGAAGCTGATCGGCACGCTCGAGCGCCTCCGCGACCTGGGCAACACCGTGATGGTCGTCGAGCACGACGAGGGCACGATGAACGCGGCGGACCACCTGGTCGACCTGGGCCCCGGCGCCGGCGAGCACGGCGGCGAGATCGTGGCCGAGGGCACGCCCGCTCAGGTGAAGAAGGTCGCCCAGTCCTTGACCGGCCAGTACCTCGCGGGCAACCGGTCGATCCCCGTGCCTGAGAGCCGGCGCAAGCCCTCAGGAGAGCTCAAGGTAAAGAACGCGCGCGAGCACAACCTGAAGGGCATCGACGCCTCGTTCCCGCTCGGAACATTCACCTGTGTCACCGGTGTCTCGGGATCTGGCAAGTCGACGCTGGTCAACGAGATCCTCTACCGCTCAGCAGCCAACCGCCTCCATCGCGCGCGCTCGCGGCCCGGCGCGCATGACGGCGTCGAGGGCATCGACCAGATCGACAAGATCATCAACATCGACCAGTCGCCGATCGGTCGCACGCCGCGCTCGAACCCGGCGACCTACACCGGCCTCTTCGACGTCATCCGTGACATCTACTCCAAGACCAAGGAGGCCCGTGCCCGCGGTTACAAGCCGGGCCGCTTCTCGTTCAACGTCAAGGGCGGGCGCTGCGAGGTCTGCCGCGGCGACGGCCAGATCAAGATCGAGATGCACTTCCTGCCTGACGTTTACGTCCCGTGCGAGCAATGCCACGGCCGGCGCTACAACCGCGAGACTCTCGAGGTCCGCTTCAAGGGCAAGTCGATCGCGGACGTTCTCGACATGCCCGTCGGCGAGGCGCTCGAGTTCTTCGAGGCGATTCCCAAGCTGAAGCGCCGCCTGCAGACGCTCCACGACGTCGGGCTCGACTACATCCGCTTGGGCCAGCCCGCGACGACGCTCTCGGGCGGCGAGGCGCAGCGCGTAAAGCTCGCGACCGAGCTGTCGAAGATCGCCACCGGCCGCACGCTCTACATCCTCGACGAGCCGACCACCGGCCTCCACTTCGCCGACGTCGAGCGCCTACTCGAGGTGCTCAGCCGCCTCGTCGACCAGGGCAACACGGTGCTCGTCATCGAGCACAACCTGGACGTGATCAAGTCGGCCGACCGAATCGTCGACCTCGGCCCCGAGGGCGGCGACGCCGGCGGCGAGATCATCGCCACCGGCACCCCCGAGCAGGTTGCCGGCGTCCCCGGCTCCCACACAGGCCGATTCCTTTCGGAGCTGGTGGAGCCGGAGGCACCGACGGTCCGCAAGGCTTCGCGCTCGCGAAAGCGCGAAGCGGTAGCGGCCTAGTCGACCGACAGCTGGTTGACCGCGTTCGGCTCCGGGGTTCTGGTCTTGACCTCATCGAAGTCATAGAACTTGCCGGGTGACGCGCCTTCTTCGCCGAAGCCGAAGCCCGCAGCCTGGAGCTGCGAGGCGGCGACCGTGATGTCGGTGAAGCCGGCCGTCCCCTTGTTGGGGGCACCGGGCGCCTGCTCCGTGTCGTCGTACTTCATGAACGCGCGGTCGTTTCCGAGCTTGCCCAGGGACTGGCGGGCAAGCGCGCGATGTACGGCCTCGACGCCCATGAACTCCGCCGTGTACCGGGCCTTTTCGCCATCGCCGGCGTCGCCGAAGACGGTCGTCGCGATCAGGTACGCGTTGATGAAGATCTGATCGCCGACCTCGAGGGTCTCGAGCAGGGTCCTCTTGTTCTTGAATACGGCGTTGGGGACCCAGATCGACTTCGTGAGCGGGACTCCGCCCAGGCTGTCGAGGGTGTTGTAATGGATCAGCTCCTCGTAAGCCGCGGCCTTGACGTTCTTCTTCGTCACCTTGTCCAGATCGACCTTTTCGGGGCCGACGGTGTTCACGATCGTCGCGAGGACCTCGGCGGTCGCCGCGATGTTGAGGATGGTCTGCGGGTCATTCGGCCCGCCTCGGCGCTTCGATGCGGCAAGCGCTGTGCCTGGCACCGACGCCGCGGCCAGGCCGCCGAGTCCGAGTGCTGCGGCTCCGACGAGTGCGCGTCTGGTGTGTGCGCTTTCGCCTGAGTACTCGCGATCGACTGCTTCATATGCCAACTCGAGTGGGTTGGCTTTGGGGATCTTGGGCATGTATTTCCTCCTGCGCAGCGCTGAAGCGCGCCGCTGTCTCGCCTTGTCGTGGCTTCGGTACCGCCTCCCCGGCCTAGGCCACCTGTGGCCTACCTAGCGCTGCCTGACCCGACTTGGATCACTCAGGTGTCGGTGGTTTTGATGCGCGCCTTTAGGCTTGCGCTGATGCCCACTCCCGAGCAGTGGAAGCTCTGGCGCCAAAAGCGCGCTTGGTACGAGCGGAACTCGTCGCGCGACCGGCGCCGCCGCTTGGACGCCCACGCTGCCGAAGGTGGCTTCTTCGTCCGCCGCCCTCACGAGGGCGAGATACTCGATGGGCTCGACGAGGGCAGGGTCAGCGTGGGGGAGGGCACGCTGTTCGAGCCCGGCTGCTGGGTCACCCTGGGCCCCGAGGCGGAGATCAGGATTGGCGAAGGCTGTTTTCTCAACCGCAACGTGATGCTCGCCGCGGTCGAGTCCATCGAGATCGGCGACCACACGATGTTCGCCAACGGATGCTTCGTCGGCGATGGCGAGCATCGCTACGACGACCGCGAGACGCCGATCACGTGGCAGGGCTTCAAGGCGCGCGGCCCGGTCAAGATCGGCTCGAACTGCTGGTTCGGCGTCAACTGCGTCGTAACGGGCGGAGTCACCATCGGCGACCGCGCCGTGATCGGCGCGAACTCGGTCGTCCTCGAAGACATCCCAGCCGGGACGATCGCCGTGGGGACCCCGGCAAAGGTCATTCGAGAGATCGAGTTCAAGTAGTTACTTACGTAGTCCTAACGGTTCGCTAAGGTGCCGTTCGCATGTGCGCTGAGGACTTCATGGTCGTTCGCGGGCGGCTGCGGGCCCGGCTGACAGCGCTGGCAGCCGTGATCGCCGTTGCTCCGGGCCTCGCGGCGTGCGGCGACGACGAGAGCTCCCAGACGCCGGCTCCGGCAGCGACCGGTACCGCCGCGAGCGGAACCGAGACGGAAAGCGCTGAGGCCGACGAGCCGGCAGCAGACCCCATCGACGACGAGGCCGAGATCGTGAAGACCATGGAGGTCGTGCTGGCGGGTGGTGACCCGGCGATTGCGTGCGGCGATTCGGTCACGGAGCGGTTCCTTCGCCGCTCATACGGCGACGCCGCCGGCTGCGAGGCCGCGCAGAAGGCAGCCCAGCCGGCGAACGACGCCGGGGTGAGCGAAGTGGTGATCAACCCCGACTCGGTGGCGCAGGCGCTGGCGCACCCGAAGGGCGGCATCTACGACGGCCAGGAGCTCCGCGCGGAGCTTGTCCTGGACGACGACATCTGGAAGCTGGACTCGTTGCGCTCGAACGTCCCAGTCGGTCCCTAGAACGCAAACGAGCCGGGCCGAAGGCCCGGCTCGCGCGTACGAAACGTCTCAGGCGTGTTAGACGCCGCGGGGGTGGGCGCCACCGGAGAGGTGGAAGGCTTCCATCACTCTCGGAAGCATGACGAGCCCTGCGACTCCGATCACGACATAGACGACGTCGATCAGCGTCCCGGTTCCGAAGATCTCGGAGAGGACGTTGGTCTCCCCGTCGGTGATGCCCAGGATGCCCCAGTTCAGGGCGCCGAGGAACATGACGAGAAGAGCAATCGGCTCGAATCTCTTGAGGGTTTCCATCAGCGATACCTCGCTAACAATTTGGCCCCAACTTGATGCGGGGCAGCACAGGATTTACCCCGCGCGCGTTCCGTGGTTACCGCAAGAATCCCTGCAAAGCGTCTGTTTATGGGCCCCAGTCCCAGTCGGAGTGGCTGAACGTGCCGGTCTCCTCCGAATCGCGCCGCTCGCCGAGATACGCGCGGAACTCCGAGAGCTCCGCCGGGTCGATCGCGTAGATGTGCTCGGGCCCGGGGAAGAGGCCTGAGCGCACCTCCGCTGCGTACTGGGAGACGCCGGAGATCATCTCCTCGCGCACGTCGGCGTAGCGCTTGACGAACTTCGCTGCGTGGCCGCCGAAGATGCCAAGGAGATCGTGGAAGACCAGGACCTGGCCGTCGGTGTCGTGCCCGGCGCCGATGCCGATCACGGGGATGTCCATGCGGCTCATGATGGCTTCGGTGAACGCGGCCGGAACGGCCTCGAACACAATCGCGAAGCAGCCCGCCTCTTGAAGCGCGAGAGCCTCGTCCGCGATCTGCGCGGCGCGCTCGGCCGTCTTGCCCTGAGCCTTGTAGCCGCCGAGCTGAGTCGCGGTCTGCGGCGTCAGGCCCACATGGCCCATGACCGGGATGCCGGCGTTCACGATGGCCTTTGCGCGGTCGACTGAAGAGCCGCCCCGCTCGAGCTTCACGGCGTCGCAGCCGGCCTCCTTGACGAACCGCAGCGCGTTCTCGACGGCCTGCTCGTCCGAGCGCTCGTACGAGCCGAAGGGCATGTCTCCGATCAGGAATGGCGTGCGCAGACCGCGGCGCACCGCGGCGGCGAGCATGAGCATCTCGTCCATGCCGACGGGCACGGTGGAGTCGTAGCCGAGCACGGTCATTGCTGCTGAGTCGCCGACAAGGACCATGTCCACGCCGGCTTCCTCCACAACCTGTGCGGAGGGGTGGTCGTAGGCGGTGATCATCACGATGGGCTCGCCGGAATCCTTCATCTCCTGGAGCTGCGGCAGGGTGACCGGCTTGCGATCGCCCTGACCCTCCGCGCCTTCCTGCGGTCGCGTGCTCATAGGGACGCCTCGCTTGCGAGCGGCGAGTCCAAAAGGACCTCCGGATGGGAGTCGATGCGGGCGATCTCATTGTGCTCGTCGACATGGACGGCAATCGGCGAGTAGCTCTCGAGGTCCGACTCGTCGTACGCGCCGAACGAGGCGACGATGATCGTGTGACCCTCGCGGGTGAGGTGGGCGGCGGCGCCGTTGACCTGCATCTCACGCTTGCCGGGCTCGCCCTCGATGACGTAGGTGACGAAGCGCGAGGCATTGGTGACGTCCCACACGTGCACCTGCTCGTTGGGGATCAGGTCCGCGGCCTGCATCAGCTGGGGGTCGATGGTGATCGAGCCGACGTAGTCCACGTCGCAGCCCGTCACCGTCGCACGGTGGATCTTTGACTTGAGCATCTGGCGTTGCATTCGGAATACTCCTATTCCCTCTATCTCTGGGCGGAATCGGGGTCGATGACCACGTTGTCGATGAGGCGGGCCCTGCCGACCCGCGCGGCGACGGCCACGAGGACGGGCCGTCCGTTGAAGCTCTGTGCGGGCTCGAGGTCGTCCGCATAGCGCGCCTCGAGGTACTCAGGCTCGATCTCGGCTTCGGCCAGGACCGACCGCGCGACTCCCAGGGCGCCGTCAACCCCCTCGCCGCGGTTCGCCGAGGCCGCCACAAGCGCGCGGTTCAGGGCGGTGGCGCGCTCGCGCTCCGCCTGGTCGAGGTACGCGTTGCGCGAGCTCATGGCGAGCCCGTCGGCTTCCCGCACGGTCGGCACGACGACGACCTCCGCGCGAAAATCGAGGTCGCGCACCATGCGCTTGATCACGATCGCCTGCTGCGCGTCCTTCTGGCCGAAGAAGACGAAGTCCGGGGAGGCCATGTTGAGGAGCTTTGCCACGACCGTTGTGACACCGCGGAAGTGGCCCGCGCCGCGGCTGCTCGGTGAGCCGCACAGGACGTCCGTCAGTCCCTCGACCTCGACGTGCGTCGTAAAGCCCCGCGGGTAGACCTCGTCCGCCATGGGCGCAAAGACAATCTGGGCGCCCGCTTGGGCGGCCAGCTCCAGGTCTCGTGTCTCATCGCGGGGGTAGGCCTCGAGGTCCTCGCCTTCGCCGAACTGGGTGGGGTTGACGAAGAGGCTCATAACGACCACGTCGGCCTGGTCTGCAGCGGCCTCGATCAGGCTCAGATGCCCGGCGTGTAGCGCGCCCATCGTTGGCACGAGCCCGATCAACTCATCCTTGCGGCGCGCCGGCTCGAGGGCGGCGCGGAGCTCGGCGACCGTGCGGACGACCTGGACCGTGGTCATCGCGATCCCCCGATCTCGCGGGTCCGCTCGGCCAGTGCCTCATAGAGGGGCCGCAACTCAGGCGCTCGCTCGGCGAGCGCCTCAAGATGGCGAGCGACGGTCTCTTCGTCGCCCCGGGCGATGGGTCCCGTCAAGGCGTCGGCGCCGGAGTCCGCCCAGTTTGCGGCGGTCCGCAGGACGAGCGGAGCGAGGACCTCGTGTGGGTCATGGACCCCGGCGGACTTCATCAGCTGCGCCGCGGACTCCTCAAGCGCGATCAGGAAGTTGGACGCCATGGAGGCAGCGGCGTGGTAGGCGGCCCGGCTCTCTTCAGGAACGTCGAATGGCCGCATCCCGAGGCGCTCGGCAAGGCCGCGCGCCACAGCGCTCCCCGCTGGACTAGAAGCCGAGATCGCGCAGGGCGCACCCGCGAGGTCGGTCTGAGAGGTCGGGATCGTCTGGAGCGGGTGGAGCGAGAATGTCTCGCAACCGGCCTCTGCCGCCGAGGAAAGCGCGTCCAACCTCGTCGCCCCGCTGACGTGGCCGACGAAGGTCCCGGGCTCGAGAGACGAAGCGGCGGCCTCGCACGCGGCGCGGATCGCGTCGTCCGGGACGCACAGAAGGACAATCGCCGCGCCAGCCGGGTCGAGCTCGCGGGACCCCACGTCGACCTCCATGCCCGCTGCCCGCGCAGCGCTCGCGAGTGAGCCACCCACGCGGCCCGCGCCCATCACGGCGACGCGACCCGAAAGAGCGGGCGCAGTAGTGGCGGTGTCGGTGTGGTCGCGTTCCAGTTCTCGCACGGGAGAATCCAGACGGCTGGTGTTGCGGTTAGGCGTTGCTGGTCTTATTCCGTGTCCACGCCCAGGGGGTCGCGGCACCCCTCAAGTGTAGTTTCCCCGTTATGCCGATGTACGAGTTCGACTGCGACGCTTGTGGCGAGCGCTTCGAGGACCTCGTTCCCGCGGGCACGGAGACCACGGAATGTCGCCTGTGCGGCGCTGCGGAGACGCACCGTGTCCTCTCCGTGCCCGGGGCGCCCTGGAAGCTCGTCAAGACGGTCGGCGCCGCCAGGCAGCAGGAAGTGCGAAACGCCAAGCTTCACGCCGAGACGAAGAAGCAGTTCAAGGAGAAGCGGCAAAAGGCACGCGAGGCGAAGAAGGGCGGGAGCGCCACTCAAGGTGGGCCGTGAGCGAGGCTGAGCGGCGCCGCGAAGCGCTGGTCGAGCTCTATCGCGAGGTTTCGGACTGCGCCCTTTGCCCGCTCGCCGAGACGCGCACTAAGACGGTCTTCGGCTCGGGCAACGCGGACGCCGATCTGATGTTCGTCGGCGAGGCGCCGGGCGCCGAGGAGGACCGCCAGGGCCTCCCGTTCGTTGGGCGGGCCGGCCAGCTCCTTTCCGAGCTCCTGGGCGAGATCGGCATGTCGCGAGAAGACGTCTTCATCGCCAACGTGCTCAAGTCCCGCCCGCCCGGCAACCGCGATCCGATGCCGAGCGAGATCGAGGCCTGCCAGCCATACCTGTGGAAGCAGATCGCGCTGATCCAGCCGACGGTCATCGCGAGCCTTGGCAATTTCGCGACGAAGCTCCTGAGCGGCAATCAGACCGGCATTACCAAGGTGCGAGGCACAGCCCAGGTCCATGAGCTCGGCGGGCGGACGGTGTTCCTGTTCCCGCTTCTTCACCCGGCGGCCGCGTTGCGGACGCCGGCGATGAAGGAGACCCTGCGCGAGGACTTCGCAAAGCTGCCCGCGCTCCTGGCCGAGGCGCTCCCTCAGGCCAATGAGCCGGAGCTTGGCTCCGACCCCGCCGATCAGCTCGACCTGTTCGGGTGAGCTTGACCCGAACGCAGAGCTCGGAAGAGACCGAGCGGGCGGGCGCCGAGGTCGCCGGGAGACTCCAGGCCGGCGATCTCGTCCTGGTCACCGGCGAGCTTGGTGCGGGCAAGACCACATTCGTGCGCGGAGCATGTCGCGCGCTCGGAATCGAGGGACCCGTCGTCTCGCCGACCTTCACGATCGGCAGGCGCTACGAGACGCCGGCGGGACTGGCTGTAGCCCACTTGGACCTCTACCGGCTCGCGGACATGGGCTCAGAGGAGGAAGGCCTGTTGGACGACTATTTGACGCCGGACGCCGTGGCGTTCGTCGAGTGGCCGGCGGTTGCCGCAAATGAATTGCCCGAGCCCGCAGTCCGGGTGGAGATCCGGCACGCCGGGGGCGACGAGCGCAAGATCGACCTGACTTTCCGGCGCTGAACGTCCCGCAGCTATCGCTATAGCCGTAGCTCAGGGACGTTCGGCGAAGGGGCGCGTCAGTACGACGGGTTCTCGGCGTCGCCCTCGGTCTGCTCCTGGGCGTCTTCGAGCGCGTCGGTGACGTCCTGCTCGGCGTCCTGGGCCTGCTTGTCGGAGCGCTTTTGCGCCTTTCTTCCGTTCTCGGATGAGTCGAGCGCCTCGTTGACCTGTTGCTGAATCTCCTGCTGGGAGGCGGGCTCGACTTCCGCGTTGTCGCCGCCGCCGCAGCCGGTCAGGCCCGCTCCGCCGATCGCGAGCGCCAGGCATGCGGGGATCACGGACAGTTTTCGACGGGCGTTCATCCACCCGATTATCGGCTTTGGTGACCGTACGCTTGAAGCTCGTGCAAAGGGTTCTGGGCTTCGACACCTCCACCGCGCTATTGAGCGTTGCGCTCACTGCCGGACACGACGTCGCCGCAGAGCGGACCGTCGACCCCGATCCGACCGGGCGCCCGCGCCATGCGCGGGAGCTGCTCGCGGTGGTTGAGGAGATCCTGGGCGACGTGGGGGGCTGGGACTCGATTGACCGGATCGCGGTCGGCCTGGGCCCGGGCACGTTCACCGGCCTTCGGATCGGAATCGCGACCGCACGGGGCCTCGCGCAGTCGAGCGGCCTGGGCCTCATCGGCGTTTCGTCGCTGCGCGCGCTGGCCGCCGGGTCTCCCGGGACATCGCCCGTTCTCGCCGTGACCGACGCCAAGCGAAGCGAAGTGTTCGCGGCGCTTTACGAGGGCGAGGATGAGGTCTGGGAAGCGTCGGTGGGGACGCCTGGCGACCTTGCCGACCGGGTCCGCGCCATGGCTGAGCCGCCGCTTGCAGTGGGTGACGGCGCAGTACGCTTTCGCGACGAGCTCGAAGCCTCCGGGGCCGAGGTCCCGGCCGATGAGGATGGGGCGCACCGGGTGCGAGCGCGGCATATCTGCCTCCTCGCAACGGGTAATGGCGCCGGGCCGCTCGCAGAGATCAAACCGACCTACTTGAGACGACCTGACGCGGAGCTTTGGCGTGAGCGAGATCGCGGAACCACAAGCGATCGGTGAAGGGGCAGCGCCCCTGACGATCCGCAGGCTTGCCTACGCGGATCTTCCGAACGTGCTCTCAATCGAGCGCCGGGCGTTCGTCACGCCCTGGTCGATGGCAATGTTCGTGCTCGAGCTCTCCAAGAGTTCTGGAATCTGCCTCGCTGCCCACTCTGGGGAGACCATGCGCGGCTATCTCGTCTGCTCGCGGTATGCGGAGCTGTGGCATCTCATGAACGTCGCCGTGGATCCTGAACACCGGCGCGAGGGCGTTGCAAACGAGCTGATCAGACACCTCCTGGAGGAGATCGACGGCCACGACAAGGTGATGCTCGAGGTTCGCGGTTCGAACGAGCCGGCCATCGAGATGTACCGCGGCTTCGGGTTCGACGCCGTTGGGCATCGCCGGCGGTATTACCAGGACAACGGTGAAGACGCGCTCGTCATGGAACTCGAGCTCATGCGCGAGTCGTGATCCTCGCGGTCGAGACGAGTTGCGACGACACCTGCGCCGCGGTGGTGGACGAGGGGCGGATCCTCTCGAACGTCATCTCGTCTCAAGCGGCGACCCACGCCGCGTTCGGCGGCATCGTGCCCGAGATCGCCTCGCGCCATCACCTGGAGCTGGTCAACCCGATCGTGGACGCAGCGCTGCATGAAGCCGGCATATCGCTGGACGACCTCGATGCGATTGCCGTCACCCGGGGCCCGGGCCTCATCGGTGCGCTCTTGGTGGGGGTCTCGACCGCGAAGGCGCTTGCGGCTGCGCGCCGCCTGCCGATGGTCGAGGTCGACCACCTCCACGGTCACGTTGCGGCGAACTTCCTAGAACCCGACCCTCTCGAGCCGCCGTTCCTGTGCCTGATCGCCAGCGGTGGCCACACCCTGCTCGCGGGCGTCACCGCCAAGGACGGGTTCGAGACCCTCGGCCAGACGCTGGACGACGCCGCCGGGGAGGCACTCGACAAGGCGGCGCGTGTGCTTGGGTTGGGCTATCCGGGCGGCCCGGAGATCGAGCGCGTCGCGCGGGACGGCGATCCTGAGGCGTTTGCGTTCCCGGTCGCCATGGCGCGCGACCCAGGCCTCGACTTCAGCTTCTCTGGCCTCAAGACGGCGCTCGTCTACGCCGCACGGGACCTTGGTGAGGATGGCCTTGAAGAGCGCCGTGCCGATCTCGCGGCCAGCTTTCAGGCAGCGGTAGTAGGCCAGTTGACCGCGAAGCTCGAGCGGGCGCTCGACCACGGAGAATGGCCGGCCGTCGCTCTGGGCGGCGGCGTGGCGGCGAATGGCCCGCTCCGCGACAGGGTCGGCGAGATCTGCGCCGAGCGCGACCTCATGCTGAAGCTGGTGCCGCGCGAGCTCTGCACTGACAACGCGGCGATGATCGGCGCTGCGGCCGAGTGCCTTAAGCAGGCGCCTCACCCGGACTATCTCGCCTGGGACGCGCGGGTGTCTTGATGAGCACCTTTAGGTGCGAAAGCAGCAGGTGCCGTTAGTGATGTCGAGGCGGGTTGTCCTTTACGGCCGACCTGAATGCCACCTGTGCGATGAGGCGCGGGACGTCCTGAACGGCCTCGTCGCCGAGGCTCGCGATGTGGTGATGGTCGAGCGGAACATCGAGGACGACGAGGACCTCCATCGGCGATTTCTCGAGCGGATCCCGGTCATCGAGCTGGAGGGTCGCATCATCAGCGAGCTCGTCCCCGACGCGCGGCGGCTTCGTTCAACCCTGCTAAACAAGTCCACGCGATGAGCCTTCCGGGCCAGGAACATTCGACAGGGGAGAGCGACGGGGTCGCAGGCGACTCCGAGCGGCTCTCGCTTGGCGTTGCCGCGCGGCTGTCGCGCTATCTCCAGGTCTTGATCCAGGCCCGCAAGATGGGAAAGGAAACGATCTCGTCTCAGGAACTCGCCGAGTGGACACACATCAACTCGACGCAGATCCGCCGCGACCTCTCGGGCTTCGGCAAGTTCGGTAAGCGCGGCGTCGGCTACCGCACCGAGTCGCTGATCTCGGAGATCCGAAAGATCATGCGGACCTCGGGCCAGCACCACATCGCCCTGTTCGGTGCCGGCCACCTCGGTCAGGCGATCGCGGGCTCGGACATCTTCGCCGACCACGGGTTTCAGATCGTCGCCGTCTTCGACACCGATGCCGACGTAGTGGGCACCGAGATCGAAGGTGTTCCCGTTCTGGACCTCTCCGAGCTCGACCGCATCGTCTCCGAGCAGGAGATCGTGGTCGGCGTCCTGGCGGTGCCCAACGATGCTGCGCAGGACGTTGCCGACCGGCTCGTGGAGGCGGGCGTGCGGATCATCTTCAACTATTCGGAGCAGCTTCTTCAGGTCCCGCCCGAGGTCACAGTGCACACATCGAGCCCTGCCGTCGACCTTCTCTACGCGCTCTACTTCTACCTCGCTTAACGGGGGTAACGGTCGGACCATGAGCGAGGACTCTGGGCTCGACCTCGGACGCGCAAGGGAGATCTTCGAAGCTTCCCAGGACTTCACGGTCGGGCTCGAAGAGGAGTTCGCAATCGTCGATCCGGACTCGCTCGAGCTCGCGCACGAGTTCCCGGCGATGATGGAGGCGTGCAAGGAGGACGAGCTCCTCGCTACCGCCGCCGCGGGGGAGTTGATCGACACCGAGATCGAGATCCGCTCAGGCCGCGGTGACGACTTCGCTCACGCCGCAACGATGCAGACCGAGCATCGCGAGCGCCTCTTTGCATTGGCCGACCGCATGCGCCTGGGGCTCGCGTCCTGGGGGACGCATCCGTGGGCGAACTACCTCGACCAGCAGATCATCGACACCGAGCACTACAACCGCCTTCGCGGCGAGCTCCAGTGGGTCGCCCTGCGGAACAACACCTGGTCGAACCACGTCCATGTCGGCATCGGCGGGGCGGATCGCGCGATCGCCGTGTGTGATCACCTGCGCGAGATCGTTCCACCGCTCCTCGCCCTGTCCGCGAACTCGCCGTTCCTGGACGGACATGACACCGGGCTGCACTCGATCCGCACCCAGATCTTCACCCGCACCTTCCCTCGGTGCGGGATCCACGAGCCGTTCCGGGACTGGAAGACGTACGCGGGCTTCATCGACCGGCTTCGTGAGACGGGCGCGATCGTCGAGGCCACCCAGCTTTGGTGGAGCGTCCGGCCTCACCATCGGTTCGGGACGGTCGAGTTCCGTATCTGCGACGCGCAAACCGGCGGCGACGAGTCCTTCGCGCTCGCTGGCCTCGTCGGCGCTTGTATCGCGCAGTCCGCCCTGGACTACGACGAGGGCAAGCTGCCAGAGCCACTGCCCGGCCGTGAGATCGAGGAGAACTTCTGGCGGGCGATCCGCTGGGGCCTCGACGGCGAGATGATCGACTGGCGCGGGAGCGGCGGGAACGTGCCGACGCGTCAGGTTGTCGAATCGCTCGCGGAGTGGAGCGCGCCCGCGGCCGCGTCGATGAACGCACCCGTCGAGCTGCCCGATCGCAACGGTGCCATGCGCTCGATCGACGCACTCGCTGACGGGGCGGCGCTCGGTGACATCTACAGCGACGCCGTCGAGGAGACGCGTCGCACCTACGCTCCGATCTTGACCGCTGGCTAGGCTGCGAAACCGAGATGGAAGGCACACCCCCAGAACAGCCCGCAGATCAGCCGACCGAGGAGGAGCTCCGCGCTCACCTCGAGGAGCAGCTTCGCCAGGTGCGTGTCCAGGACCTGATCGTCGAGAGCACCGCTTCCATCGTCAATCTGACCGTCCGCCGGATCGCGAAGCCCGACGAGCAGGACCTCGAGCAGGCCCGGGTCGGCATCGAGGCCGTCAGGGCGCTGGTCGACCTGGTCGAGGGCGAGGTCGCGGGTCAGATCCGCTCGGCCCTCTCGGACCTTCAGCTCCTCTATGCGAGGGCGAGTCGGGGCGAGCCGCTCGACGGGCCGCCTGAGGAGGGCGGCGAAGAGCCTCCAGCCGGCGCCGCGATCCCAGCCTCAGAGCCAGGAACCACCGCCGAAACTCTGGACTCCCGGCCGGGATACCTAGCTCGACTAGCTAAACTGGCGCCCGCTTTTCGGCCGTCCGCGTTCCGGGCGGCTTTGTCACGTATCCCCCCGAAAACTCGTCCCCACATCAACCGGAGGATCCTTCCTTGACTGACTTTCTGACCGACTACGGCATCGTCATCGCGCTCGTCTGCGCAGGTGCCGCCGTCGCCTACGGCCTGATCATCACGCGGCGTCTGCTCGCACTGTCTCCCGGCAACGAGCGCATGCAGGAGATATCCGGCGCCATCCAGGAAGGGGCAAAGGCCTATCTAACGCGTCAGTACACGATTATCGCCGTCGTCGCGATTCCACTCGTGCTCGTGCTTGTCGCGATCCAGAGCGTGACCGTGGCGATTGGCTTCATCATCGGTGGAGCCCTCTCGGGCGCGGCGGGATTCATCGGAATGAACCTGTCGGTCCGCGCCAACTCCAGAGTCGCCGAGGCGGCCCGCGGGGGCGTGCCGCCCGCTCTCGACGTCGCCTTCAAGGGCGGCTCGGTGACCGGCATGCTGGTCGTGGGGCTTGCGCTCCTCGGGGTGGCGGGTTACTTCGGGATTCTGGTTCTGGCCGGCGAGAGCGACGAAGAGGCCGTTGACGCCCTCATCGGCCTCGGCTTCGGTGGTTCGCTCATCTCGGTCTTCGCCCGACTCGGCGGCGGCATCTTCACTAAGGCAGCCGACGTCGGCGCCGACCTCGTTGGCAAGGTCGAGGCGGGCATCCCTGAGGATGACCCCCGTAACCCCGCGGTAATCGCCGACAACGTCGGTGACAACGTCGGCGATTGCGCCGGCATGGCGGCGGACCTTTTCGAGACTTACGCCGTGACCGCTGTGGCCGTGATGCTTTTGGGCGTTCTCTCCTTCCCGGAGGGCGTTGCCCGCGAAGTGGCGATCTACCCGCTGGTCCTGGGCGGCATCGCGATCCTGGCTTCCATCGCCGGAGCGCTCATCGTCCGCACGACGACCGATCGGGTCGAGGGGGCGCTGTACAAGGGAGTGATCCTCGCCGGCGTGATCTCGGCTGCCGTCTTCTACCCCATCACGGATTGGCTGATGAGCGATGCGATCGCTGCAAGCGAATTCGACTTCAGTGTTTCTGACCTCTGGTTCTGCGCCCTGATCGGCATCGCGGTCACCGGGCTTTTGTTCGTGATTACCGATTACTACACCTCGACTCGCTTCCGGCCCGTGCGCACTATTGCCAAGGCCTCGGAGACGGGACACGCGACGAACATCATCCAGGGCCTCGCGCAGGGTTTCCAGGGCACGGCCGCTCCGGCTCTCGTCCTGGCTTTCGCGATTCTGGGTGCGAACGAGCTCGCCGGCATCTACGGGATTGCGATCGCCGTCGTCGCTCAGCTCTCGCTGACCGGCCTCATCGTCGCGCTCGACGCGTTCGGGCCGATCACCGACAACGCGGGCGGAATCGCCGAGATGGCGGAGCTGCCCGAGGACGTCCGCAACGTGACCGATCCGCTTGACGCGGTCGGCAACACCACGAAGGCCGTCACCAAGGGCTACGCGATCGGCTCGGCCGTTCTCGCCGCTCTGGTCCTGTTCAAGGCGTTTGAGATCGAGCTCAGCCGCGAAGAGGGCGGCGCTGAGTTCTTCTCGAACGGCAGCCCGTTCTCAATCTCCGATCCGGCGGTCCTCATCGGCCTCTTGATCGGCGGCATGATGGTCTACCTCTTTGCCGCCTTCTCGATTGAAGCTGTCGGCCGCGCCGGCGGCGAGGTCGTCGAGCAGGTGCGGAAGCAGTTCCGTGAGAAGCCCGGAATTATGGACGGGACCGAGAAGCCCGACTACGCGGACACGGTCTCAATCGTCACGGCTGCCGCGCAGCGCGAGATGATCCTTCCGTCGCTGATCCCGATCGTCATTCCCGTGCTCGTAGGCGTCATCAGTGTCAAGGCGCTTGGCGGGCTACTCATCGGCGTGATCATCGTCGGCCTCTTCATGGCCCTCGCGATGACCGTCGGCGGCGGTGCGTGGGACAACGCGAAGAAGCTGATCGAGGACGGCGCTCATGGCGGCAAGGGCTCTGAGGCCCACGCCGCGTCGGTGACCGGCGACACGGTCGGCGATCCCTACAAGGACACCGCTGGTCCCGCGATCAACCCGATGATCAAGGTCGCCAATATCGTGGCCATCCTGATCATCCCGATCGTCAACTTCTAGCCCGGACAACATCCTGAGCGAAAGCGGCCGCCCCCGGGTGGCCGCTTCGCGTTGAGGGCTCAGTCGTAGAAGAAGTCGTTGTTGGCGTCGTCGGTGATGTTCCGTTTTCCTTCGCCGTTCAGCTTGACGGTGAAAACGTCCTGCTGGCCGTTGTCAAAGTCGAAGAACGAGAGTCGTGTCCCGTTGGGTGAGTAACACGGCACGGAAGGGTTGCCGGCGTTGACCCCGACATTGGTCATCGGCCCGCCAGAGGCTTTGATCGTCTTCAACTTGGAGCCGCTGCCCTTGGCCTGAGAAAACGCGATTCGCTTGCCGTCGGGCGACCAGGTGGGATTGAACTCCGACTTCTGGGGGGTGTCGGTCCTCTGCTTTCGGCCCGAGCCGTCCTCGTTCATGACATAGACGTCACCGGTGGTGATAGATGTCTCGCCCCGCTCGAACGCGATGCGCGTCCCGTCGGGGGACCACTCTGGGGCTCCATCGTCTTCGGTGCCCTCTAGGAGGGGATCGACGTCGCTGCCGTCGATATTCGATCGCACGATGTCGCCGGCGGCGCCGCTGAAGGAGGTGTAGACGATCGACTTGCCGTCCGGGCTGATGTCAGGCTCAAGCTCTTGGGCGCCGGCGGTCTCGGTGATGTTGTCGACGTCAGTGCCGTCGGACTTGGCGACCCAGATGTCGCCGCCCTGCCTGAAGGCGATCTTCTTCCCGTTGTCGGAGATGGTTGGCGTGTCCTCGAACCCCGGGATCTCGATCGGCTTTTCACCGGTCCCATCGTGCTTGCTCGTGTGCGGATCGCAGACACCCATCTCGCAGCTGATGTAGATGATTCGGCCGTTGTCAGACCAGGTATCCGAACCGCTCGCGCTGGCCGTGAGCATCGTGGACGCCCCGAGCGTCACCGCGGTCAAGGCCATCAGCTTCTTCCCCGATTGGTTCACTTAAGACTCCCTGCTCGTTTGACACACGGAACCATACGCCTCGTCTCCCGAATACGCTGCCCGCCGTGAGCGACCATCGCCCCGTCAACGTCGCCGACTACGAGCGGCTAGCGGCAAAGAGGATCGAGGCGGGAGCGCTTGGCTATTTCGCGGGCGGCGCCGGTGACGAGAGGACGTTGAGGCGTAACGCCGCGGCATATGCGGAGTGGGAACTGATCCCGCGGGTCCTGGTCGATGTCTCGGCCGTCGACTCGACGGTCGAGCTCTTCGGCTCCGAGCTTTCGATGCCGCTAGTCCAGGCACCCGTCGCCTTTCAGCGCCTCGTCCACCCCGACGGCGAGGAGGCGATGGCCCGGGCCGTGGGAGCGGCGGGGACGGCGATGTGCCTGTCGACGATCGCCACAGCCACCCCGGCATCGGTTGCGGCCGCGGCGCCGGATACGACCAGGTGGTTCCAGCTCTACGTGTTCAGCGACCGCGGCGTGACCGAGGCGCTCCTGGCCGAGGCGGTCGAGTCGGGCTACGAGGCGATCTTTCTAACGGTCGACGCTCCGTTCGCGGGCAGGCGCGAGCGCGACCTGCGTGTGGGCTTCGAGGTTGACGTCGACGCTCCGAGCGTTACCGCCGCGATCGGCTCGGACCGGCCCGTCTCGGTGAAAGAGGTGTTCGGCCTGGTCGATGCCTCCCTGGACTGGGACGATTTCGCTTCGCTTGCCGCGGGCTGCGAGCTCCCGATCGTTCTCAAGGGCATCATGCACCCCGCGGACGCCGAGCTGGCGATCGAAGCGGGCGCAGCGGGAGTCGTGGTCTCCAACCACGGCGGCAGGCAGCTCGACGGCGTTCCGGCGACGATCGATGCGCTCCCCGCGGTTGCCGACGCTGTCGACGGGCGTGTGCCAGTTCTTGTGGATGGCGGAATCAGGCGCGGGACGGACGTGCTCGTGGCCCTCGCGCTGGGAGCCGATGCGGTGCTCGCCGGCCGGCCGGCCGTCTGGGGACTTGCCGTCGATGGCGAGGAGGGAGCTCGGGAAGTGCTCGAGATTCTGAAGGCCGAGATCCGGCTCGGCCTGGCGCTGTTGGGCTGTCGGACGCCAGCCGACGTGTCGCGCGCGCATGTAGCGCGCGCGACCTCAGGCGCTTAGCTACCGAGCTTGAAGTGCCCGGTGTTCTCCGCGTCGTCACGGGTCTTCACGAGACGGCCGGCCTTCTTCGCGTGCTGAAAGCCTTCCTTTATCTCTGACTTCTCCATGCCGAGCTGGCCGGCTACGTCTTCGCGCGTGAACTCGTCTTTGTCGAGTTCCTTGGCTGCATCGACTACTTGATCTTCGGTGGGGCTCTGAGCCATGGTGGGCTCCTTCCGGTTGATTACTTGACGGTAAGCGTCGCAGGCTCGCTTCGAGACATGCCGTGATTGGGCGCTAGAACCGGCGCCTGGAGGCCGCAGCAGGGGTAGCCTGGCCCCAAGATGTCTCGCAGGCGCAGAGGGAGAGGCGCGCGACTCGCGCTGGGCGCGGTCCTTGGCGTAGCGACGCTGGCTGGAGGCTCGCCGGCGGCTGCGCAGGTGCTGGTGCCCGGGATCGATCCGGGGCCGATCCCGAACCCGCTTGGCGGGGGCATGGCGCAGTTCGAGGGAGGGGCTGTGCACGCGGATCCGTTCGCGTTCCCGCCAACCCCGGAGCACCCGTTCATGGCGCCGAACGGTAAGTCGAACATCCACGTCGACCCGTACCAGACGGACACGAACACGATCCGCGGCCCACTGGGAGAGACGACAACGGACTCCATCTTCTTTCTGCACGAGTGCGCGTCGATCACCTTCGACTCGCAGGGACGGCTGGTGACGATCTGCGTCGGGGTCGAACGGCCGATCCTCGCTCTGCTGAACCCGGACACGCTGACTCCGCTGGCGACCTACGACCTGCCGCTACGCATTCCCGGGGCGGGGAGCAACCCATTCACCGACTTCTCGGGGGGCGGCTACTTCTATCTCGACGACAAGGACCGGGCGGTCATGCCGACCACCGACCGGCACGTCTACGTGATCGCGCAGACGGACGAACCGGGGTTCGAACGGGTGGAGAACTACGACCTGAACGGGCCTGTGGCCTCGGACGACAAGGTGATCTCGGCGCTGCCCGACTGGCGTGGGCGAATCTGGTTCGCAACGGTCAAGGGCGTGGTTGGGTGGATCAACCCCAGGTCTGGGGCGGTCCACTCGAAGGACCTCGGCGAGCGCATCGGCAACTCGTTCGCGGTTGACGAGAAAGGCGCCGTCTACATGGTTACCGACGCGGCGCTTTATCGCCTGCGCGCCCGAAAGGGCAAGGTAAAAGAGCAGTGGCG
The DNA here is from genome assembly GCA_963786495.1 of uncultured bacterium. Lineage (GTDB taxonomy): Bacteria > Actinomycetota > Thermoleophilia > Solirubrobacterales > 70-9 > JALZKA01. The sequence goes on from CAWAZL010000010.1 coordinate 214,163, forward strand.
GCGCAAGTATCCGAACACCGGCCTTGTGAAGCCCGGGCAGACGCAAGCGGGGTCGGGGACGACTCCGACGCTCCTGGCTGGCGGAAGGCTGGTCGCGATCACAGACAATGCAGACCCGATCAACGTGCTCGCCTTCAAGCGTGCGGTAAGACCGCGCGGTAAGCGCCTCGTCTGCAAGGAGCCGGTGTTCGAAGCGGGCGCTTCGGCGACCGACCAGAGCCTGATCGGTGCCGGACGGACTCTTATCGCCGAGAACAACTACGGGTACTCGATCCCCAACACCGAGCTGGGCGGCACCAGCGAGCCGGGGCTTCAGGCCGTGCGCATCAAGCGCGGGCTCGGCGGCTGCCGCACCGTGTGGCGCTCGGAGGAGGTCGCGCCGTCGGTCGTTCCGAAGGCATCGTCGAAGACTGGCCTGGTCTACACGTACACGAAGCCGGAGGGGACGGGGACCGACGACCCGTGGTACCTGACGGCGCTCGATTTCGAGACCGGGAAGACGCGCTGGAAGCGACTTGCCGGCGAGGGGCTCGGCTTCAACAACAACTATGCGCCGATCACCATCGGCCCCGGCGGGCGGATCTACCTTGGCGTCCTCGGCGGAATGGTCGCTTTCTTCCCCTGATAACTTCTCAGCGTCAAGTCGCAGCGGGACTCAAGGAGGAGGACCGGTTGGTTTCGAGGATTCGGGTACTGAGTGCAGGTGTCGTCATAGCGCTTGCGATCACGGCCCAGCCGGCCGCCGCGGAGGACTACGCGTCGACCGCGCGGAACATCGTTCCTTCCGGGCAGTACGGCGCGTTCCCCGCACCGGCAGCAGCAGACGATCAGGCCGTCCTTTATGACGGCCTCACGCCTCTCTTCGACAACGTCTCCACCGGTGACCTGAGTACCTACTTCAAGTCCGAGGCTCTCGGCAGCCTCGGGACCGACGGTCCCGGCGCGGTCGAGACGCTGGTTCCCGCGCGGCCGGGAGTCACTGTCACCCGCGACGCCTTCAACGTCCCGCACATCGAGGCTGCGACGGCCGAGGACGGCATCTGGGCCGCCGGCTATCTGACGATGGAAGACCGCGGCAACCTGCTCGCATCCGCGCGGTACAACGGCAGGGCGGCAGCGCTCGACATTCCGGGACTCAGCGCCATCGGCCTCACAGCGGCACGGCAGACCTTCTCGCCCAGCGCCGAGACCGAGGCGATCCTCGCCAAGCAGGCGAAGGTGCTGGAGAACGCCGGCCCCGAAGGGGAGGCGGTGCTCGCGGATATCGACACCTTCATCGCCGGAATGAACGCCTACCTCTCGACCCACGGCGGCACTCAGGCGCAGTTCACGCGCAACGACATCTTTGCCCTCAACGCATTCAAGAGCCAGTTTCTCGGCCGCGGCGGCGGTGACGAGGCACGCCGCTCGCAGTTCCTTGGAGGCCTCCAGGAGCGGCTGGGCGACGAGGAGGGCATGAGCGTCTTCAACGACCTTCGCCAGTTCAAGAACCCGGAGTCGCCGACCACGATTGACGGCGAATTCAACTACGGCAAGATCCCGGCTGAGGCGAAGGGCAGCCATATTGTCGATCCCGGCACCTTCGAGTCGACTCCCGCAGTCCCACGCAGCCTTGCCGAGCGCACTTCGTATCCGCCACAGCAGGCTTCGAACACGCTGATGATCACCGGCGACAAGTCGGAGACGGGCGATCCGTTGATGGTCGGTGGCCCGCAGATCGGCTACTTCTATCCCGGCTTCACATACGAGATGGACATGGACGCGGGCGACCTCCAGTGGCGCGGCGTCACCTCGGCGCCGTTCCCCGGTTACATGCTCATCGGGCGCGGCGAAGACTTCGCGACCACGCTCACTTCCGCCTCGGCAGACGTGATCGACGAGTACTCGGAGAAGCTCTGCGGCGGCTCGGACACCAAGTACAAGTACAAGGGCGAGTGCCGGAAGATGGAGACCGTCAACGCAGGAACGCTCAGCAACGCGCCCGTCACTTACAACACCACGGTCCACGGGCCCGTGGTCGGGTACGCGGAGGTCAACGGTAAGCGGGTTGCGATCGCCGAGAAGCGTGCGGGCTTCGGCAAGGACTCGCTCGACCTGCTTTTCAACCGTCGGATCTCCAACGGCTCGGTTGCGAGCTACCAGGACTTCTTTGAGGCCGCGGCCCTGACGCCGCAGACCTTCAACTCGTTCTACATCGACACCGACCACGTCGCCGAGTACACGGCGGGCAAGCTGCCGATCCGCAACGGGAAGGTTGACCCCGGCCTGCTGACCAAGGGCAACGGCAAGTATGAGTGGAAGGGCTACCTCGAGGCGGACAAGCACCCGCAGGGGATCGATCCGGCTGACGGGACGATGACCAACTGGAACGAGACCGTCGCGCACGGCTTTGCTGCCGCGGACGACAACTTCGGCCGCAACGGCTCGGTCATGCGCGTCGATCTGCTCGACGAGAACCTCGCGGACCTCATCGGCGGCGACGCCAAGTGGAACCTCGCCGAGGTGACGGCGGCGATGAACGCCGCGGCGACGCAGGACGTGCGCGCAGTTCGCACGGTGCCGCTGCTGGCCACCCTGCTCGACGGTGCCCCCGCACCTCCGAGTCCGCTGGCGGGTCAGGCGCTCGACATCCTCGAGGACTGGAACGCCGAGGGAGGCAGCCGACTCGACGTGGACCTCGACGGTGATATCGATCATCCCGGCGCCGCGATCATGGACCGCGCCTGGCCCAAGATCGCCGACGCGTTCATGGAGCCGCAGCTTGGACCGCAGCTCAACGAGCTCGCGAGCCTGTTCTCGCGCTACGACTTGCCGCCGGGCGGCCAGTACTCCGGTTGGCACCAGTACTTCGACAAGGACATCCGAAGCCTCCTGGGTCAGACAGGTTGAGCAGCCGTATGAGAACGATTACTGCGGCGGCGGCGACCTGAGCTCGTGCCAGGTCGACGTCTGGGCGGCGCTTGACGAAGCGGCGACTGAGTTGGAGACCGAGCAGGGGGCAGACCCCCTGGCTTGGCGTTCAGACGCCGTGCGCGAGCGGATCTCCTTCACGGGAATCCCATTCCCGACGACGATGCGCTACGCGAACCGCCCGAGCGGGATCCAGCAAGTGATCTCGTTCGACAGCCACCGGCCCTAGGGCGCAGCTGAACGGCAGAGCCAGCGATAGGGTCCCTGTGTGGACCTGTTCGCCGGCATCTGTGTGAACGACTACGAAGCGGCGAAGGAGTGGTACGAGAGCTTCTTCGGACGGGAGCCGACCTTCGTCGCCCATGAGACCGAATGTGTGTGGGACCTCGCCGACCACCGCTCGATCTTCATCCTCGAGGACGCGGAGCGTGCAGGGCACGCCACGCACACGATCTTCGTCGACGACCTGGAGACGATCGTGGACGAGATCGCGTCGCGCGGGATCAAGCCTGAGAAGCGGGAGACGTACAAGAACGGCGTTCGCAAGGCGACCTATCGCGACCCGGACGGGAACGAGATCGGCTTCGGCGGCGCGCCGCTGGAGGCGACAGACGATGACGGGTGAGGGCGAGGTAACCGTCCGGCGCTGGTTCGATGGGATCAACCGGGCGACCTCCGCCGACGAAGCTATGACGGAGATCGGAGAGTTGCATCACGCCGAGATCGAGTTTGTGAACCCAAGCGACGCGTTGGAGGGAGGAACGCGGCGTGGCCCCGATGGCGTGAGGACCGCCATCGAGAACTACATCGCAGGCATTGGGCCTGAAGGGACGTTCGAGATCGACGAGGCGGTCGAGAGCGGAGATGAAGTCTTCGTCCGCGGGCGGAACCACGTGCGCGGGGCAACGAGCGGTATTGAGGTCGAAAGTCCGGCGATCGGATTGATCATCACCTTCCGCGACGGACTTATCTACCGGGCGGAATGGTCATGGGATCCAGATTCGGCGCTCGAGGCGTTCAAGGGCGACCGGACCTCGGGCTAGCCCCGGCGCGCTAACCCGCCTACTTCTCGATCAACTCGATGCGGTAATCGTCGGGGTCGCGGACGAAGCAGAGGCGCGAGCCGCCTTCGCGCACCTGGTAGGGAGGCTTCTCGGGCTCGATGCCGATCCCGGCGAGCTGCTCGAGCGTGCCGTCTAGGTCTCCGGCCGTAATGGCGATGTGGCCGTAGCCGGTGCCGATGTCGTACGACTCGACGCCCGGGTTGTACGTGAGCTCGAGGCGCGCGCCGTCGTCTGGGAGGCCCATGAAGATGTTGGTTGCGCCGTCCGGAAGGTCCATGCGCCGGAGCTCTTCGAAGCCGAGCTTTTCGTAGAAGTCGACGGACTTGTCGATGTCGGTGATGCGGTAGCAGGTATGGATTAGTTCAGAGGCCATGTCTTCGACCTTACCCGGGCGTGTGCGGGCGTAGACTCGGAAGCGAATTGAGAAAGTCTCGTAATGGCTGAGCGCATGCCGCGGGAGGCGGCGCTCCGGAGGGTTCACGGCACGGGGGCGCTGTTCTCGGCGGCGTACGGCAACGTCGGCTCGTCGATCTACTACGCGCTCGGCCTGGTCGCGCTCTACGCGCTCGGCCTGACCCCGGTCACATTCATGATCGCGGGGCTGATCTTCGCGTTCACGGCCGCGAGCTACGTAGAGGCAACGGTGCTTTATCCCGAGGCAGGCGGCTCGTCGAGCTTTGCCCGCCATGCCTTCAACGAGCTGGCGAGCTTCCTCGCGGCGTGGGCTCAGATGCTCACGTACATCGTCACGGTCGCGATCTCCGCCTTCTTCGTTCCGCACTACCTCGCCGTGTTCTGGGAGCCGTTGGGGAGCGGACCGGGCGACGTGATCTTCGGCGTGGGGCTGATCGTGGCGCTGGCGCTCTTGAACATCAAGGGGACGGAGGAGTCGGCGAAGCTCAATCTCGTTCTTGCGATCGCGGACCTGCTGACGCAGATAGTCCTGGTCGGAATCGGCCTGTTCCTGGTCTTCGACGCCGACCTCCTGCTGAACCAGATCGATCTGGGTGTGGCGCCGACGGTCGGGGACTTTGCCTTGGGCATCGCCGTGGGGATGGTCGCTTACACCGGGATCGAGACGATCTCGAACATGGCCGAGGAGGCCAAGGAGGCTCACCGCACGATCCCGCGCGGGACGGGCTACGTGGTGGCGGCGGTGGTTGGTCTGTATGCGCTGCTGCCGGCGATCGCGCTGTCGGCGATGCCAGTCACTCAGAATGCGGCCGGCGAGTACACGACTGCACTGGGCACCGAGTTCGCCGACGATCCCGTGCTGGGCATCGTGGAGAATCTCGGGCTGGGGGTGGGTCTCACGGATGCGCTGGAGGTCTACGTGGGGATCCTGGCCGCGGTGATCCTTTTGATCGCGACGAACGCCGCCCTGATCGGTCTGTCGCGGCTGACGTTCTCGATGGGCCAGTACCGCCAGCTCCCCGAGGCGCTGCGGCAGGTGCATCCGAAGTACAAGACCCCGTATGTCGCGCTGATCGTGTTCTCCGGCGTCGCGGTGCTTGTGATGGCGCCCGGGCAGACCGCGTTCCTGGGGACGATCTACGCTTTCGGCGCGACGCTTTCGTTCACAGTCGCGCACGTCTCGCTGATCCGATTGCGCAAGCTGCGCCCGCCTGACGAGCGGCCGAAGGCGAGCGACGGCTCGCGCCTCTGGCTTTCGCCGGGAAACGTCACGATCCGTGGCGTCAAGGTGCCGATCCTCGCGGTGCTTGGCGGCCTTGGGACGGCGGCGGCGTTCGTCGTGGCATGCGTGCTCGACCCGGTGGTTCTGGCTACCGGCGGCGGCTGGATGATCGTGGGGACGGTCGGCTACGTCGCGTATCGGCGAAATCAGGGCTTGCCGCTTACGAAGACGGTGAAGGTGGCGCACCTTGCGCCGCTCGGCGTGGAGGAGCCCGAGTACGAGAGCGTCCTCGTGGTCTTCGAGGATGATCCGTTCAACGAGGAGATGGTCGCGACAGCGAAGGCGCTGGCGGCGAATCGCAGGAGGGCGATTCACGTGCTCTCCTTGATCACCGTGCCGACGCACCTGCCGCTGGATGCTGAGCTCGACAAGGAGGAGAGCGAAGCGCAGGCGAAGATCGAGCAGGCGAAGCTGATTTGCGGACAGCGGGTTACGGGGTCGCTGATCCGGGTTCGCCCGGGACAGGGTGCGGCGGCGATCGTGAAGTCGGCAAAGGCGCTGGGTGCGGCGGCGATCGTGATGCAGCTTCGCTACCGCGCCGGCGTGCCCGTGTACTCCAAGACGCTCCAGGCCGTGATGGCGAAGCGACCTTGCCGGGTGCTGGTGACGGCGAGCCCGGAGGAGGCGCGCGCGGGGATCGTCACCTCGCCGCCTGTCTAGAGTCGCCGCGATGCCCGCTCCACGCCCAGATGAGGTCTACCGCGGTGCGACGCGGGTGATGTCGGTCGTGATCATCGTGTTCGGCCTGTTGATCGTCGGGCTGACGCTTGCGCGGGGTGGAGGCATCGCCGCTACGGGGCTTTGGATCGGCCTGGTGTTCTGCGGGCTGGGTGCAGGGCGGCTCTACCTGTCGCTACGAACGTGAGCGAGCTACCGGTAGATAAGGCGGCGCCGCGCGGCTCGGGTGGGGCGATGATCTTTGCCGTCGCGTATTCGGCGGTTGGCTTCTCCCTCTACTTCTCGCTTGGCGTCGTTGCCGACTACGGGCTGGGCCTGACGCCGCTGATCTTCCTGGGCGCGGGGGTCATGTTCATCCTCGCGACGCTGACCTTTGCCGAGGGAGGCTCGATGTTCGTCGAGCGCGGAGGGTCGTCGAACATGGCCCGTTACGCGTTCAACGAACTGATCAGCTTCATCGCCGGATGGGCGCTCCTGATCGACTTCATCGTTGTGGTCGCGCTCGCGGCGGTCTCGGCGCCTCACTACCTCTCGCCGGTCTGGGACGGGTTCGGCCACGGGACGGGCGAGGTCTTGACGGCGGTGGCGATCGTGCTCGGCGCCGCGCTTGTGAACGTGCTGGGCTGGTGGGGCTTTCGGCGTCAGCGGTTGCTGGTGGCGCTCGCGATCGGCGACATCGTCGTCCAGCTGCTCCTGATCGTGGTGGGGCTTGCGGTGGCGCTGGATCCGGCGGTTTTGACTGAGAATTTGGACCTGGGTACGAGCCCGACGGGGGCTGATGCGATCTATGCGTTCGTGATCGCAACGGTCGCCTTCGCGGGGATCGAGGCGGCGTCGGATTTGGCGCCGGACCTGGATTGGGACATGCCGGATATGCGGAGGGCCGTAACGGCGGGCGCCGCGTTGCTGCCGATCGTGTATGCCGGCGTTGCCGCGGTCGCGCTGATGGCGGTGCCCGTGATGGTGACGCCGGACGGGCCGGAGTCGGCGCTTGGCGGCGAGTTCATCGAGGAGCCCATCCTGGGGGTGGCAAAGAGCTTCGACCCGGCTTGGGTGTCGGACTTCATGCAGGTGGTCGTGGTGGCGGTCGCGCCTGTGGTGCTGATCTGGGCGGCTTCGACGGCAATGCTCGGCCTGTCGCGCCACGTGTATGTGCTGGCGACGAACAGGCAGATCCCGAGCTGGCTCGGAAAGCTCTCCTCGCGCCGAACGCCGTATGTTGCGATCTTCGGGGCGACGCTCATCGCCGTCGGTTTGGTGATTCCCGGCGACATCGAGTTGCTGGCGGGGATCTACGCGTTCGGAGCAACGCTCGCGATCGTGATCGCGCATGCGTCGATCCTCAGGCTGCGGGCGAAGCGCCCGGAGGTGACGCGCCCATTCCGGGTGCCGTGGGACGTGCGGATCGGTGGCCGGGAGCTGCCGCTGCCCACGCTCGTCGGGTTCGTGATCACCGGCCTTGCGTGGGTGAGCGTGCTCGTGTATCACGACGAGGCGCGCTGGGTTGGCGGCGGGTGGATGGCGTTCGGGTTGGTGGGCTACGTCATCTACCGCAAGGGCTTCGAGGGGACGAGCCTTTTGAAGAGGGTCGAGGTGCCAGCTTCGGCGCTCGAGAAGCAGACGGTCGCGGTGGAGTCTCACGACATCCTGGTGCCGATCTTCGGAACGCATCTCGACGACGACATCGTCGGCACGGCGGGGCGCCTGGCGGCCGCGGCCGAGGGTGCTTCCGGGGTGGAGTCGCAGCTCCGGATCGTGTTCGTGCTCGACCTGCCGCTGACCGTGCCCCTGTCGTCGCCGCCGCCCCGCGAGCGGATGGAGCTTGCGAACGCCGCGCTCGAGCGGGCGAAGCTGGTGGCGGAGGAGTACGACACGGTGGACGTGCAAGAGACGGTGGTGCGGGCGCGGAGCACGGGCGCGGGCATTGTTCAGGCGGCGCGCGAGATGGGCGCCGAGATGATCGTGATGGGTGCTGAGCCGCCATCGAAGATCAAGGGTGGAGCGATCTTGGGAGGGATCGGAGGGCACCGCCCGGCCGAGATCGGGCCGGTCACGGAATACGTGCTCTCCCGGGCGCCGTGTCGCGTGCTCGTTACCGCTCCGGTCGGCGATGGGCGCAGGTTTTCGGGACGGCGCAGTACCGAATAGAGTCAGGCACGGATGTTCATCGTCATTGTCGGATGCGGCCGGGTCGGTTCTTCGCTTGCGCGAACGATGCTCAAGGAAGGGCACGAGGTTTCGTGCCTTGACGAAGACTCCGAGGCGCATGCGCGCCTGGAGATCGGCATGGACAAGGCGTGGGAGGACATGGGCGGTCAGTTCACGGTTGGCGCGGCGCTCGAGGTGGAGGCACTTACCGCGGCGGGGGTTGAGCGCGCGGACGTGTTCGTGGCGTCGACGAACGGCGACAACACGAACATCGTGATCGCACAGCTTGCGAAGCGGCGCTTCAACGTGCCGACGGTGATCGCCCGCATCTTGGATCCGTTACGCGCTGAGTGGTACGACCGCCAGGGGGTGCACACGATCTGCCCCACAAGGATTGCCGTGGAGATGCTCGAGAAAGAGGTTCGCGAGCAGGCGAAGCGCGCGGCCGGCTCGGCGCCGAGGATGGGCTCGGCTGACCACGAGGACGACGAGCTGATCTGATGGGAGACGCTTCGAACATGTACGTGATCGTGGTCGGCGCCGGCAAGGTCGGGTGGAACATCGCGCGCGAGCTGCTCGAAAAGGGCCACGAGGTGACGCTGATCGAGAACGATCGCGAGCGCTACCAGACGGTCGAGCAAGAGCTCGAGCACAACATCCAATACGGAGACGCTTCGGAGCTTTGGGTGCTCGAGCGCGCCGGCGTGCAGCGCGCCGACATGGTGATCGCCGTGACGGGCGATGACGAGGACAACATGCTGATCTGCCAGGTGGCGAAGGAGAAGTACCTCGTCGATCGCATCATCGCCCGCGTTAACAACCCGCGCAACCGTGAGCACTTCGAGCTTCTGGGGATCCGTCCGGTCGTGTCGGCCACGGACTTGATCATCCGCCTGATCGAGCATGAGGTGCCGGACTATGGGCTCGTTCACTTGCTCGATCTGCCCGAGCAGCACCTCGAGATCATCGAGATGCTCCTGCCGGAGGGGTCGCCGGCGACTGGGCAGCGTGTCGGCGATCTGACGCTCCCGGAGGGGACGTTGCTGATCTCGGTCCTGCGCGGCCCAGAGGGGTTGATTCCCAACGCAGACACGGTGCTTGAGCCTGGGGATGAGATCCTGGCCGTCCTCGATCCGAAGATCGAGGACGACGTGACCGCCTACTTCGCCGCGCCCGCTTCCAAACCTGGCGAATGAGAGAGGTCGACTTCCTGCTCGTGGGGGGCGGGATGGCATCGGCCTACTGCGCGTCCGAGCTCCGGCGCCAGGGTGCGGATGGATCGGTGCTTTTGGTGGGAAGGGAGAAGGACCCGCCGTACGAGCGCCCGCCGCTCTCCAAGGAGTATCTGCGCGGAGATGCCGAGCGCTCCGACGCGACGGTAAATGGCGCCGAGTGGTACGAGGAGAACGACGTCGAGCTCATGACCGGGAAGAGCGTCATGTCGCTCGATGCCGGCGAGCGTGTGGCGAAGATCCAGGGTGGGGAGGAGGTTCGTTTCGGAAAGGCGCTCCTCGGCACCGGCGCCATGGTGAACATCTTGCGGGTCGATGGTGCGGAGCTCGACGGGATTCACTATCTGCGCGCGTTCGGGAACTCGGACTCGATTCGCGAGGACGCCAAGAGCGCGACGAAAGCGGTCCTGATCGGCGGCAGTTACATCGGCTGCGAGGTGGCCGCGTCGCTGGTGGAGATGGGGGTGCAGTGCACGGTCGTGATGCTCGAGGACGTCGCGCTGTCGACAGGCTTTGGCGAGGAGGCGGGGAGGTTCTTCCAAGGGGTGCTCGAGTCGAAGGGCGTCGAGTTCGTCGGTGGCGCGTCGCTCGGGTCGTTCGGCGGCGACGAGCGCGTCCAGAAGGTCGTGACGGAGGATGGGCGCGAGATCGAGTGCGACTTCTGCGTGGTTGGCGCCGGCGTGCGCCCCGACGTGATGCTCGCGCAGCGCGCCGGGCTCGAGGTCGACGACGGGATCACTTGCGACGCGCGGCTGCAGACGTCGGCAGAGGGAATCTTTGCGGCGGGCGACTGCTGCTCGTACGACAGCGTGGTGCATGGGCGCCGGCTGCGCGTCGAGCACTGGGACGTCGCGCTTCAGCAGGGGCGGCACGTGGGGAAGGCAATGCTCGGCGACGAGGAGCCGTACCGTGCGATCCCTTATTTCTTCAGCGACTTGTCGGACTGGACGGGTCTCGAGTACGTCGGTCCTGCGAAGGACTGGGACGAGGTGGTCTTTCGCGGCTCCCGGGATGACGGCGAGTTCTCGGCCTGGTACCTCAAGGACGGCGCAGTCGCGGGAGCGCTCGCTGTTGGCCGCTCCGAGGACCTGGTCCACGCGCGGATGCTGATCGAAACGGGTGCGAAGGTGAAGTCCCAAAAGGCCGAGCTGGCCGACGTGGATTCAGAGCTCGAAAGCGTGGGCGTTTAGGACCGTTTTGGACGCTATCGTTGGTGCCCCGTTGGGGATTGGTGTAACGGCAGCACGACGCGTTCTGGTCGCGTTAGTCGGGGTTCAAATCCCTGATCCCCAGTCAGATTTCCGTCCGACGAGGATGCGAACATGCGTTCGTGCCAGATCGTCGAAAGTATGGCCCTCACCGCCCGCCGGGCGAGACCCGTCGACTCATCGGCGTCCTGCGTGACGAAGGCCGTTCCTACTCGGAGATCGCACGCGAGCTCGATCTGAAGAAGAGCACTGTGGCGTACCACGCTCGGAGGCTCGGTGAGCCCGATAGGGAGAGCTTTGCGAAGCGATACGACTGGGCTGAGATTCAAAGGGCGTATGACTCCGGACTAACTGTGCGCGAATGCATCGAGCGCTTTGGCTTCTCTTCAGCCAGCTGGCACAAGGCCGTTCAGCGCGGCGTTGTCGTCCCTCGGCCGCGGCGCCAGGATCTCGAACTGGTCTTTTGCGAAGGGACAAGTCGAGATGGACGTAGCTTTCGCAAGAAGCGCCTCATAAACGAGGGCATCAAGGAAGATCGCTGCGAGGAATGCGGCATTACGCATTGGCGAGGACGCAAGCTCAGCATCCAGCTTCATCACAAGAACGGCGACGGCACGGACAACCGGATCGAAAATCTGGAACTCTTGTGTGCGAATTGCCACTCCTTGACGGACACCTATGGAGGACGCAACGGACACCGCAGGCGTGAGCAGCGCCGCCCCTCGTGACGTAGCTCGAATTCGTACAAGCCGTCCGGTCGGCGAAGGAAAATTGGGGTATACGGTGAACTGACGCCTTACGGTGGATTCGTAGATGGCTGAGATGGACATCTATATGCGCCGGCGCCTTGTGGCGCTGGGTGGCCTTGTGGCCTTCTTCATCATCTTCGTGCTGCTCGTCAAGAGTTGCGGTGGTGACGATGAGCCGACCGAGACCGTGTCTGCTCCTACCGCCGGCACAACAGGCGTGACCGGCGGAGCGCTCACCCCCGAGCTCTTCATCGAGGAAGCGGACGCAATCTGCGGCCCCGCCAATGTGGCCGTGAGTGAGATCGACCCGGCTGACCCCAACGCGGCACAGCTGGAGTTCGACATCACCAATGAGGAATTGGCGTCGCTCCAGGGACTCCAGCAAGCAGAGCCGTCGCCGGACGTCGACAGGTTCCTCTCCGACCTAAGCGCCGTCGTCGCTGCCCTCAAGGCCAAGGCGAAGGCAGCAGACGTGACAGCTGCAGACGCAGCTCAGCTCGAGATCGACACAGCCGAGGTCGCAGCACGCGAGTCCGGCAAGAAGGCAGGCTTCTCAGAATGCGGCGCGTTCCTGGACGCGGGCGAGGACGCGCCCGCTGGAGCCGGTGGCGGTGGCGCCAATGACACCGCCACGACGGACACGGGAGGCGGAGTCGCCCCAGCTGACACCACTACGACACCGCCGGCCGACACGAGTACTACGCCGCCCGTGGACGACGGCACCACAACCCCGCCCGCGGACGACGGCGGCGGCGGCATCACCCCTTAGGCAGCCAGCTCGGCCCAGGCGCCGTACAGGCGCGCGTAGGCGCCGTCGGCCTCAATCAGCTCGTCGTGCGTTCCCGCCTCGACGATCTCACCGTGCTCGAGCACCACGATCTTTCCAGCGCGCCTGATCGTCGACAGCCGATGTGCGATCACAATCGCCGAGCGGCCATGAAGCAGCCGCTCGAGCGCCTGCTCGATCACTCGCTCGGTCCGCACGTCCACGTTCGACGTCGCCTCGTCCAGGATCAAAATCCGCGGCTCGGCCAGGAGCGCGCGCGCAAAGGAGACGAGCTGGCGCTGCCCCGCGCTCAGCTGCACGCCACGCTCCCCGATCTCCGTGTCGAGTCCCTTGGGCAAACGCGTAACGAACGGCTCCGCTCCAACGGCGCGCACAGCTGCTTCCACATCCTCGTCCGGCGCATCGGGCCGCCCGAACGCGACGTTGTCCCTGACGGTCCCCGAGAACAGATATCCCTCCTGCGGCACGATCCCCAGCCGGCTCCGGAGCGCCGAGGAGTCCAGGTCACGCAGGTCGTACCCATCCACAAGCACCTCGCCCTTCTGCGGGTCGTAAAAGCGCGCTACAAGCTTCGCGAACGTCGACTTACCGGCGCCGGTCTCACCCACAAGCGCCACCGTCTGGCCCGCGGGAATCCTCAGGTCGATCCCGCGCATCGCCCACTCGTCGTCCTCGCCCACCTCGCGCGCATCACCGCCGCCCGCGTACGAGAACCACACGTCGCGTAACTCGATCTCGCCCCTGATCTCGCCTGGATCGATCGCATCCGGCTTGTCCACCATGTCAGGTCGCGTGTCGAGCAGGTCGAAGATCTTGTCGAGCGCCGCCATGCCCTGCTGGTAGGTCGTATAGAGCTGAGAGATCTGCTGGATCGGGTCGAAGAACTGGTTGAGGTAGCCGATAAACGCCACGACCACACCCGTCTCGATGTTGCCCTCGATCACCTGATAGCCGCCGTAAAGGATGATCGCCGCCGTTCCGATCGCGGACAGCAACTCAACCGCCGGGAAGTACGAAGCGTTCAGATAGACCGTCCGCATGTTCGCCTCGCGGTTCTCGGCGTTCAACTCGGACATGCGCCCGATGTGGCGCTTTTCTTGACCGAAGCTCCGAACGACGCGCACGCCGGAGAGCGACTCCTGCAGATACGCCGTGATGTTCGCGATCTTCTCGCGCGTCAGCCGGTACGCGTCCGCCGAGATGATCCGGAAGACGACGCTCGCGATGAACAGGAGAGGGAAGGTGAGGAAGACGACGAGCGCCAGTCCTACGTCGAGAAGCAGCAGGATCACCACCACGCCCACAAGCGTCAGTGTCGCCTGAAAGAGCGTCACGATCCCGTCCGTAACGAGGGAATCGAGAGCCTGGACATCGTTCGTCAGGCGCGAGATCAAGACACCGGCCTTGCGCCGCGTGAAGAATCCGATCGACATCGCCTGCAGGTGTTGGTAGATCCGCGTGCGCAGGTCCTGGAGCGCCCGCTGCCCCACCCACCCGACCAGATACGTCTGCGCGTAGCTTGCCGCCCAGAAGATCGCCGCCGAGGCCAGGAAGACCACAACGATCACGGTCAGCGCGCTCTCGTCGCCCGCAGAGATCCCATCGTCGATCGCCCGGCCAGCCAGATACGGAGGCGCCAGGCCGGCGGCGGTGGCGACGATCAGCGCGCCGAACATGAGGATCACCTGCTTGCGGTACGGACGCAGCAACCCGAGCATCCAGCGCACCTTCCGGCCGCGCTGATCCTCGCCGCGGATCACCCGCCACATGTCGCGGAACATCGCAACCGTGCCGGCGATGCGCCCATCCTCGTTCGGTGGAGCCTCGACCGGGCGTTCCGGCGCTCCGTTTCGCGAATCGCTCACAGGCGCGCCACTTCCTCGCGCTCTTCGAGGTCGCGCTGCAGGAACACGGAGTCCTCGCACCCGTGCTCGGCGATCTCGCGGTAGAGGTCGCAGCGCTCAAGGAGCTCCTCATGGGTGCCGCGGTCCACGACCCTGCCCTCGTCCATGACAACGATCTCATCCGCCAGCGAGATCGTCGACAGGCGGTGCGCCACCACGAACGTCGTTCGCCCGCGCATCACCTCTTGAAGGCCACGCTTGATCTCCGCCTCTGTTCTTGCATCTACCGACGAAGTCGCGTCGTCCAGGATCAAAATTCGCGGATCGGCCAGGAGCGCCCGCGCGATAGCGACGCGCTGGCGCTGCCCACCTGAGAGCGTCAGCCCACGGTCGCCCACGACCGTGTCGTACCCGTCGGGTAGCCGCTCGATGAACCCGTGCGCCTGCGCGAGGCGCGCCGCCTTCTCGACCTCCTCCTTCGTCGCCTCGGGGCGCGCGTAGGCGATGTTCTCGGCAACGGAGGCAGAGAACAGGAAGCTCTCGTCGGCGACGAACGACACCGCGCGGCGTACCGAAGCCACATCCACGTCGCGCAGGTCCGCGCCGTCGATCGACACCGACCCGGACGTCGGGTCGTACAGGCGAGCAAGGAGCGCCACCAGGCTCGTCTTGCCCGAGCCGGTCGGCCCGACCAGCGCGACCGTCGAGCCCGCCGCGACCGCCATCGAAACGCTCTCGAGCGCGGGCTCCGCACCCGTCCCATCGCCATAGCGAAGAGTCACGTCGTGCAGCTCGACTTGGCCGCTGCCGTCCGGAAGGGGCGGCGCATCCGGAGCACTCTCGATCCGCGGCGCGCGGTCGAGGATCTCGAACATCCGGTTGCCCGACGCGGCGGCGCGCTGCGCCATCCCGAGCGACGTCCCCAGCATCCGCATCGGGCCTGACAGCATGATCACGTAGGCGTAGAACGCCGTGAACTCGCCCAGCGTGATGTCGCCTGCGATCACCGACCGCCCGCCGACAAACAGCACAACGGCCAGGCTGATCGAGGGCAGGAAGCCCATCAGCGGGTTGTAGAAGGCTCGGAGGCGCGTGGAATAGACGTTCTGGTCGAACACCCGCCCCACCGACTTCTGGAAGCGGCGGAGCATGTGTTCCTCGCGTGCGAACGCCTTCACCACGCGAATCCCCGAGACGCTCTCCTCGGCCTCCGCCGTCAGCTCGGCAAGCCGCTGCTGCACCTCCTGCAGGGCGGGACGGCTGAGCCGGCTGTAACGCGCGGCCGTGGCGACCACGATCGGCACGGGGAGGAGGGCGAGCGCGGCCAACAGCGGGTCGAGCGCGAACATCACGATGCTTGCGAGCACGATCGTCAGAGCGTTCTGGGTGAGAAAGATCAGGCCGTATCCCAGGAAGAAGCGGATCGACTGCAGATCGACTGTCGCCCGCGACATCAGCTGCCCCGTCTGCTGCGTGTCGAAGAAGCCGAGCTCCAGACGCTGAAGCTGCGCGTACATGAACTCGCGAAGGTCGAACTCGACCGCCACCGACACCTTGCCCGCGATGATCCGCCGCACGACCGTCAGGCCCAGGCGCAGCACTCCCGCGCCCAGGATCGCCAGCGCAATCGGCCACAGCTCGTCCTTGTCGATGGCGGAGCCGTCGTTGATCACGTCCACGGCCTTGCCGATGAGCAGCGGGATCAATACCGTGACGCCCATCGCGAGCCACGCGAAGAGGAGCGATCCCAGCGCCGCCCGCCTGTAGGGGCGGAGGAAGCCGAAGAGTCGCCAGAGTGATGCCATCCACCCTTACTATACGAAGTGAAGTATTGGGCCAAGCGGGGACATTCGGCGCGATAATGCCCTTATGAGCGACGAGCGGGAAGCCTCGGTTCCGCGCCCTCGCCGGCCGCCCGCCGGCCTCTGCGATACCTGCACCCACCAGCGCCTCATCCGCAACACGCGAGGCTCGTCATTCTCCATGTGCGACCGCTCTCGCACGGACGCCGCCTACCCCCGTTACCCACGCCTGCCGGTGTTCGAGTGCCCGGGCCACGAGCCGCGCCCCGACGGCACCGAGGCCCCAGAAGGCCCGCACTAACCGCCGGCCCAACCCTCAACGGGGTCTGACCCGGGGTCAGACCCCCTTTAGGGTGGTTGAGGGTTGGCTCGGCCTGCGGCGCCCAGCGCGCCTGCGCTAGCGGCCAGCACCAGCCCGATTGCCACTACCTCCTGTCCGGACAGGTCCTGGCTCAGCACGATGAAGCCTGCCGTCGCCGCCACCGCCGGCTCAAGGCTCATGAGCACCCCAAACGTGGACTGTGGCAGCCGCCGGAGCGCTTCGAGCTCGAGCGAGTAGGGGATCGCCGAGCTCAGCATTGCTACGCCGAAAGCGATCGCCAGAAGCTCGCCGTCGAGGAGATCCCCGGCACCGTCCACGATCCCGAACGGCAACGTCACCACCACCGCGATCGCCATCGCGATCGCCAATCCCGCACCGCCCGGCAGCGCCCTTCCCACCCGCGCCGTGACCGGGATGTAGAGGCCCCAGCAGAGGCCGGCAAACAGCGCGAACGCGCATCCCAGAGCGTCCAGGTCCGAGCCCGGCACGGGGGCTAGGAGCAGCAGTCCAGCCGCTGCAAGCGCCACCCACAAAAGATCAAGGCGCCGGCGGGATCCGATCACGGCCACCGTCAGCGGGCCCACGAACTCGAGCGTCACAGCGATCCCGAGGGGAATCCGGTCGAGCGCCTCATAGAACGTCAGGTTCATCAAGCCGAGGATCACGCCAAGCGCCACCACGTCCTTCGCGCCAGTCTCCGGCAGGCGAAGCGAAGGGCGCCAGATCGCCACCAGGACGATCGCCGCGAAGAGGATGCGCAGGAACACCGCGCCGCCGGGCCCAACCTCGTCGAACAGGGTCGTCGCGATCGCCGCGCCGACCTGGACCGACACGATCCCGCCGATGACCAGCGCGGCCGCCGAGCCGCGGGACCCGGTCAGGATGAGGGCGCGCCGGCCAAGAAGGTCATTTCAGGCAAGCGGGGCACCGACGCAACTCTACGAACCCCACCCGGGTCCAAAGGGCAAAAATTCCCAGCGTCGTGGTGCCGGTTGGTCAGGCAGCCGTCGCGCCGCAGCCCATTGTTGCGCTGCGGCCGAACTGGCCTTTCATCACTTCGCTGTCGCGCGCTTGTACTTCGCCGTTGCGATAAAGAAGAAGACGATCGTGATGCCGATCGTCCACAGGAAGGCGACCCAGACATCCGTATTCGCCGGTGCACCTTGCCAGAGATGGCGCATCGCGTCCACCATCGTCGTGAACGGATTAGCCTCCGCGAACGCTTGAAGCGCCGCGGGCATCGTGTCCACCGGCACGAAGGCGGACGAGATGAAGGTCAGCGGGAAGATCGTCATGAAGCCGAACGCGTTTGCCGCCTCAGGCGTAGACGAGACCATCCCGATGTAGGCGAACACCCACGAGAAGGCGTAGCCCAGCATCAGCATGAGCAGGAAGCCGAGCAGGATGTGCGTGACGGGGGCATCGAAGGCAAAACCGACGATGAGACCGACGATCACGAGGATCACCATCGAAAGCAGGTTCGTCGCGATATCCGCAATCGTCCGTCCCGCCAGCACGGCCGAGCGAGCCATCGGCAAGGAGCGGAAGCGGTCGATGAGGCCCAGTTGGAGGTCGGCCGACAGGCCGAGCGCCGTCGCGAAGCCGCCGAATGCGATGTTCTGGACGACGATGCCCGGGATCAGGAAGTCCGCGTAACTGTCGAAGGGCGGCGGCACCTGGATCGCCCCACCGAAGACGTAGACAAAAAGCAGGACGAACATGATCGGCTGGACCGTGAACGCGGTCAAAAGATCGGGCGCGCGGATGATCCTGATCAGGTTGCGCTTGGCGAGGACGAGGGTGTCCGAGATCGCGTTGTTCACTCGGCTTCCTCCTCGTCGTCCGACTCCTCCGCTGCGTGGCCAGTCAGCGAGATGAAGACGTCGTCGAGCGTCGGGCGGCGCACGGCGAGGTCGTCAACCTCGACTCCAGCGGAGTCAAGCCTTCGAACCGCGTCGGCGATCGAAGTTCGCTCCCTGTCGAGCGGGATGCTCACCACGCCGTCAGCATTCGTCGGCTCCTCCTCTGAAACCTCGGCAAGGGCCGCGACCGCGGCATCTGCTTGCGAGGGCTCACGCAGCGTCGCCTCGAGGCGCTCGCCGCCGATCATGTCCTTGAGCTCGTCCGAGGTTCCCTCGGCGATCACCAGCCCGTGGTCAAGAACGGCGATCCGGTCGGCGAGGCGATCCGCCTCATCCAGATACTGCGTGGTGAGGAGCACGGTCGTGCCTTCGCCAACCATCGCCTCGATCGTCTCCCACAGGGCGAGCCGGCTGCGGGGATCGAGCCCGGTTGTCGGTTCGTCCAAGAAGATCACAGGCGGGTCCGCCACCAGCGCCGCCGCGAGGTCGAGGCGCCTGCGCATTCCGCCGGAGTAGGTCTTCACGAGCCGGTCGCCTGCCTCGTCGAGTTCAAAGCGGTCGAGCAGCGCCCGCGCCCGCTCTCCCGAGTGCTTCTTGCCGAGGTGGTAAAGGCGCCCGACCATCTCCAGGTTCTCGAAGCCGGTCAGGTTCTCGTCGACCGCTGCGTTCTGGCCAGCGAGGCCAATCTCGGCCCGAAGCGCGGCGGCGTCGTCTTCGACGTCGAGGCCCATCACGGTCGCCTTGCCCGCGGTGGGAGGAAGGAGCGTGGTCAGGATCCGGACCGCGGTCGTCTTGCCCGCGCCGTTCGGTCCCAGCAGGCCGAGCACGGTCCCGCGCTCGACGCGCAGGTCGATCCCGCGGAGGGCCTCCACGTCCTTGTACGTCTTTGTGAGGCCCTTTGCCTCGACTGCGAGTTCTTCAGGCATGAGCGTTTCAACGTAGCCACCCCTCCGGCGAAACCGTGAAAATCCCGTGAGGCGCAGCCGAAACAATGGGCGAATGTCCTAGGCCCGAGACCGGCACCTACATACGATCAGCGGCATCGAACGTCCGATCATCTGCATCAATCTGGCGCGCTCGGCGGATCGCCGCAAGCGCATGGAGCGCCGCTTCGAGGAGCGCGGCCTTCTCAACCGTGTGACTTTCATTGACGCCGTCGACGGGCTGACGGTGGGCACGGAGGGCGACGACTGGGCGAAATCGGCGCGCGGTTGCTTCGTCAGCCACCTCGGCGTGATGCGTCTGCTGGTTTCCGACCCGCGCTTCGCGGAGAGCGGCGCGATCGTGTTCGAGGACGATGCACTCGTCCACCGCGAGTTTGCCGAGCGCTCGGAGGCGGCGCTCGCGAACCTGCCGCGGGAAGCGACGCAGTGCCTTTTCGGCTTCATGCTCGCCCCGCCCGATCCCGACCTCGTCTGGGCCGGGCGCGACCCAGGCCGACACGACCTGGTCGCGATCGAGGCCGACTACATGTGGGGCAGCCACTGCTATTGGATGGCGCCCGCGCGTGCCGAGCGCGCGCTGGAGGAGTACGGCGACATCCCCTTTGAGGAGCTGCCGCTGGGCACCGAGCGCTTCACCGTTCCTCGCAACGGCTTTGCAAGCTGGCCGGCACTTGCCCTGCAGGAGGCCGCCGACTCGACCATCCGGCCCGACGAGGCGATGGAGGAATGCCATCGCCGTGGCCAGACTCGATGGCCTCTCGCCGATTACCTCGCCTACGCTGACGACGAGGCCGCCGTGGGCTTCCAAGGCACGCCCAAGCCGACGATCGGCCTTTGCATGATCGTCCGGGACGAGACCGAGGTGATCGAGCGCTGCCTCGACTCGGTGGCCGGCCTGATCGACACATGGACGATCTGCGACACCGGCTCGAAAGATGGAACGCCCGAGCTGATCGAAAAACGCCTGGCCGGCATCCCGGGGACGCTCCGGCACACGGAGTGGCGCGACTTCGGCCGCAACCGCTCGGAGCTCATGGCGCTCGCCCGCGGCAGTGCCGACTACCTCCTGCTTGTCGATGCCGACATGACAATCGACTGGCGTGGCCCCCTGCCAGAGCTCTCAGCCGACGCCTACGAGCTGCGCCACGAGGGCGAGCTCGGCTACTGGATCCCGCGCCTCGTTCGCGGCGACCTCGAGTGGCGCTACGCCGGCGCCACCCACGAGTACCTCGCGCTGGACGGCGACCACTCGCGCGAGCAGCTCCGCGCGCTAGTCATCGAACATCACGCGGACGGCGGCACCCGCGACGAGAAGTTCGAGCGCGACCGCGCCTTGCTCGAGGCGGCGCTCGAGGCGAACCCAGACGATGAGCGTGCGACCTTCTACCTCGCCCAGACGCTGCGAGACATTGGGGACACGGCTGGTGCAATCGAGCGCTACCGCCAGCGCGTTGAGCTGGGTGGCTGGGACGAGGAGGTCTTTTACGCCGCCTTCCAGGTCGCGATGCTGACCGCCGAGGACGATCCCCGCGCATCGATCCCCCTATTCCTCGAAGCCTTCGAGCGGCGACCAACCCGCGCGGAGCCCCTTCACGAAGCCGCGTACGTATGCCGCACGCTCGGTTGGCGAGAGGCTGCGTACACGTTCGCCCGGCGAGCCGCAGAGATCCCCGTCCCCGACGACATCCTGTTCGTGGGTCGCGGCACGTATGAGTGGGGCGCGCTGTTCGAGTTCGGGCTCGCAGCGCACGACATCGAGCGCCACGACGAGGCAAACGAGGCCTACGGAGAGCTACTCCAGCGCGACTTGCCCGAGAACATCGCCGCGTCGATAAGGGAGAACCTGCGGCGGATGGCCAACCGGGCTGGGCACGGAGACCTGGCGGACCGCAAATCCGAGGCTGCGCTCGCCGACCTCGTGCCGTCGTTGCGCATCGCGGAGATAAAGCTCGAAGTCGACCCGCCGTGGCCGCAGTTCAACCCGTCGATAGCCGCCGACGGCAACGGCTTCCGCGCGATTGTGCGGACCTCGAATTACCACCTCGAAAGCGGCGTCTACTCGACCGTCGACGGCTCAGACGCGGTTCGCACGATCAACTACCTTGCGAAGTTCGACGCACAGCTTCGGCTTCTAAGTGTGGAGCCCCTTCGCGACTTCGAGGGGGAGATGGACTGGCACGACTTTTCGGTCCAGGGCTGGGAGGACTGCCGTCTGTTCGAGCTCGACGGCAAGTGGTACGCGAGCGCGACATCGCGCGAAGTCGCTCCCGAAGGCGTTTGCAGAACCGTGCTGCTCGAGCTCGAGGGCGCGCGCATCGCGGCGGCTCGCGTCCTTCCCGGGCCAAACGAACACCGTCACGAAAAGAACTGGATGCCGTACGTCGCGGATGGGCAGCTCCTCTTCGTTTACACGAGCTCGCCGACTGTGATTACGCGTGTCGACCCAGACTCAGGGGGGCCGGAGCCCTTTGCAAATCACGACGCCCCGGACGAGGCGAGTGAGTTCCGAGGCGGCTCCCAGGGCGTTGCGGTTGAGGGAGGCGTGCTCTTCTGCGTCCACGAGGCATTCGACTTTGGCGGCCCGCGCCGCTACCTGCACCGCTGGGTGACGTTCGATCCGGAGTGGCGCCTGAGCGCTGTGTCTCCGCGCTTTCACTTTTCCGATCACGACATCGAGATCTGTGCAGGGCTCGCGAGGCGCGGATCGGAGCTTGTCGCGTCCTTCGGGATCAACGATCGCAGCGCAGCTCTGGCCGTAATGGACGAAAGTGAGGTATTGGCGAGCCTCGATGACCCTGAGTCCATGCGTGCGGCGCCCTGATTAGCTACTCTCCACGCCATGGGAAATGAGCAGGGATTCAACCGTCGTAAGTTCATCGCGTCCGGCGTCGCCCTCGGCGGCTCGGTTCTTTGGGCGCCCAGCTTCGCTTCCGCGAGGGGCGCCGGCATCGCCGGGCGGATCCAGGCGCTGCGCGATGAGATCGCGTCGAACAACGTCCGGGATGAGCGCCTGCTCAAGTCGATGCTCTCCAAGCTCGACCGCGCGAAGCAGGCGGTGCAGGACGGCGACGAAGAGCTCGCTTGTTCGCTTCTGAAGAAGTTCGTCCAGGTCACCAACCAGAACTCGCCGACGGACGACAACGGGATGACCGTCCGCGAGGAGCGCGGCTGGAAGCAGGAGGCGCGCGACATCCGCAACGACCTCGGCTGCGACGCCGGTCCGACCGGCCCCACCGGCCCCACCGGCCCGACCGGGCCTACGGGACCGACAGGTCCGACCGGTCCCACTGGACCCACGGGTCCGACCGGCGCGACGGGCGCCACCGGACCCATCCGCCGCTGATCGACACCGCCGCCCCGCGGCACTTGGCGCCTAGCTGACGGTCCAGACGTGGCGCGCTGCCGCGCTCGTGTTGCCGGCCTCGTCGACGGCGCGCACGCGGAAAACGTGACGTCCCTGTGAGACGCCGGTGAAGTCCTTGCCCGCAGCGGGACAGGAGGTGTAGTTTCCGCCGTCGAGCTTGCAGACAAACTCGACGCCGCCCTCGTCGGCCTCGTATTTGAACTTTGCCTTGGTCTTACTGGTCTTGGCCTTGGGGCCGCTTGTGATGAGAACGTCGGGCGAGACCGTGTCGACCGTAAACGTCGTTGAAGCCGGAGAGGCGTCAACGTTTCCGGGGGCGTCAGTCGCCCGGACCGCAAAGGTGTGCTCCCCCTCGCCAAGGGTCAGCGAGCGCGGCGAGGCACAAGCTGCGAAACCGCTGCCGTCGAGGCTGCACTCGAAGGTTGAACCGGGATCTGACGAGCTGAACTCGAGTTCTACCCGGGAAGTGCGGATCGAGCCGTTTGGCGGGTCTGTGATCGTCGTCTCCGGCGGGAGTGAGTCGACCGAGATCAGCCTGAAGGCTGTGAATCCTCCGACGTACAGGTCCTGGTCGTTGTCGGTGTCCAGGGCGGAAAGCTTCTCGAACGTTGTGATAAAGACGTTCGTCCCAGGGGTTGTGCCGGCGAAGCTCGCCGAGAACGGCCCATTCCCGCCGAAAGTGCCTGCCGTCCCTGCCGAGGCACGGAATATCGACGAGCCGGCGCCGAAGACGTCCTGCGCGGTGTCGGCGTCGTCCGTGGTCATCTGCTCCTGAGACTCCAAAATGACGCGCGAGCCGTCCGGGATCGCCGCGCGGAACCTGACGTCGAACGCGCCCTGGTCGTTCGCGCCGGCGGACATTCGGGTGAGCGCGCCGCTCGCCGTATCGGTGCGATAGACGTCCTTGGCCGAATCCCCGTCCCCGATGAGCAACGCCTCGTCGGTGCTGAAGAACGCGAAGCTGCCTGTGGTCGAGATGTCGTTGAAGTCGGCGGCGAAGTCTCCGGTCAACCCGTTGCCGTTGATCGTGCCGGCGCTGATCAGCGTGGTGGTCGCCCCACTACGCATGTACACGTCTTGCACGGTGTCCGTTTCGCCGGCGACCATCGCCGCATTCGTGGTGAAGAAGACCTTTGTGGCATCGCTTGACGCTTTTTGGAAGTTCACGTCGAGCGCCGCCTGAGCCCCTGGCCCGGCGCCAGTCGAGAGCAGTGTGATCACGCCGCCGAGAGCCTGAAACAAGTCGCGCTTGCCTGTGTCGCTGTCGGTGCCAGCGCCGGGGATCGCCTCAGTCGACGAGAAGATGACCCGCGTCCCGTCCGCCGAGTTATCGTGGAAGCCAGCCGGGGCCGTCGTCCCGGGGGTCACAAGCGTCGTGACGCTGGACGACAGGTTTCGCTCGTAGATGTCGGTGCTGCCATCGGCACTGACGAACGGCTCATTGGTCTGCAGGAAGACCCGCAGGCCGCTGTCGGACACACCGACGAAATCCACCTGTTGAGTGCCGGTGTCACCCGGGCCCTGCGAGACGTGCACGAGCGGGGCCGGCGCGTCGGCGTCGAAGACGTAGACGTCTTCTTGGAGGTCCGTGTCCGTGTTCAGCAGGCGGGCCTCCGTTTGAAAGAACACCTGCCCGGTCGAATCGATCAGGTGCACGAACTGCCGGGAATCCCCTCCGCCTGCGCCAGGACCGGGGTCCGTCGGCCCGGTCGAGACCAGGGTCGTCGTGTCGGTCGCGGTGTTGCGCTCGTAGATGTCCATGGCCGAGTCGTTGTCCGCGGCGACGAGGCTCTCCTCGGTCGTGAAGTAGACGCGGAGTCCATCGGCGCTCGTTGCGGCCCAGAAATTGAAGAAGTCGTTCGAGTTGCCGCCCGTAGGTCCGATCGTGATCAGTTCGGTGGTCCCACCGTCGACCGTGTTGTCGCGATCACGCAGGTATAGGTCCGACTCCACGTCCGTGTCAGCCGGAGCCATGCGCTCGTTGGTCTGAAAGACGACGAAGTCAGATGTTCCGTCAGTGGAGGATTGGAAGCTGACGAACCCGTTCGCGGCAGGGGGACCGATCAAAAGCGTGCCAAAGCAAGTGGCGACGATGAAAAACCTGCGGGGGGAACGAATGAGACCACCAGATCCAGTCGCCCCGCACTTTCCCCGCATGCGACGAGCCTACACCCAGCGAGACCCCAGCCCAAACGCTGGTAGCTTCGAGGCGATGCCGGGGGCGAGCCAAGCGAGCAGCCCAGACGCTCGAAGCGAGCATCTGACTTTCGTCGGCCATTCAACCGTTCTTCTCGAGATCGGCGGCGCGCGGGTCCTCACGGATCCCATCCTGAGAGACAGGGTTCTGCACATCCGCCGGCACGTGGGAGCCGTTGCGCCTGATGTCGTCGAGCGGATCGACGCGGTGCTCATCTCGCACCTTCACCCGGACCACCTCGACCCGCCATCGATCCGCAAGCTCGGCAGAGAAACGCGGATCATCGCGCCGGCGGGCTCAGCCAAGCTTTTGCGGCGCTATGGCTTCAAGCGCGTGGACGAGGTCGCCGTGGGTGACTGGGCCGAGATCGGAGACTTACGGATCAACGCGGTTGCCGTCGAGCACGACGGAAGGCGGTACCCGATCGGGGTCCGCGTTCCGGCGCTGGGCTACGAGGTCCAAGGAAAGTCGACCGTCTTCTTCGCGGGCGATACGGCGCCCTTCGACATGTCCGGCCTGGCCGACATCGACGTGGCGTTGCTTCCGATCGCCGGCTGGGGCCCGACCCTGCGCGAAGCGCATCACCTTGACGCCAGGCTCGCGGCCGAGGCCGCTGCCGCGATCGGCCCGCGGGTTGCCGTGCCGATTCACTGGGGCACCATGCTCCGGATGGGGCTCGGTGACCGCGCTCATGAGATCCTCGTCCGCCCGGCCGAGAAGTTCACCGCCCGCATGGCGGAGCTCGCCCCGGATGTCGAGGCGCGTGTGCTTCAGCCCGGCGAGTCGATGCCGCTTTAGCTGACCGGGTTCGCACGGCGGCAAACGAGTAATCGCTTCGCGTTTCTTGCCTGCAACCGGAGGAGGATCCATGGCCAAGGACCACGACTCGTCCGAAGTCCTAGGTCCCGCGCGCTTGACAGACCGCTGAGGCCAGCGGATACTGGATCCGATGGCTCGGATCGCAGTAGCCGTCGTTGCACTCATGCTCGCGGGGGTCTCGCTGGCCGCTGCGCCCGAGCCGCGCGCCGGTAGCGCGGGTTGCGAAGACGCAAAGGCGGAGCTGGACGACGCCAAGCAGAAGGTGAAGAAGGCGAAGAAGGCGCTCAGGAAAGCGGAAACACCGCGGGCGAAGCAGAAGGCGAAGAAGGCGCTTAGGAAGGCCAAGGACCGCCTGCAAGTCGCCAAGGAGGCCGAGGCGGCGGCATGTACCGGGGAGGTTCGGTTCGTGGTCATCGGCGCACAGGGGAAGGGCAACACCGCCCAAGCCGAAATCGGTGCTGCGATCGACGCGAAGTGCACGGCGAGCGGATGCGACTACGTCATCGGGCTCGGAAACAACATCTTCGACGATGGCGCGGACTCGCCGACTGATGATCAGTTCGAGACGCATTTCGAGGATCCCTACGCGAACGTCGATCTTCCGTTCTGGCTTGGCTTGGGCAACCACGACTACGGCGGGGACGGGACGGGCAACGAATTCGAGAAGGCGCAGAACGAGATCGACTACACGGACGTTTCCCCGTCGGGGAAGTGGAAGATGCCCGCGGCCTACTACCGTCGCAAAGACGGGCCTGTCGAGTTCTTCACGCTCGATACGAACCTTCAGATGTACGGGATGGACGCCCAGCAGGAGACCGACGTGTCCAATTGGCTCGCTGCTTCGACCGCCGACTGGAAGATCGCGCTAGGTCTCCATGGTTATCGCTCCAACGGACCACACGGAAACGCGGGCACCTACGACGGCGTCCCGAACATCCCGGTCGTTTCGGGCCAGGGCGTCAAGGACTTCATGGAAGACCACGTCTGCGGTGAGGCGGACGTCTACTTTTCCGCCCACGACCACAGCCTTCAGTGGCTGGAACAGGACGCGACGAACTGTCCCGGCACCGAGTTGATTGTCAGCGGCACCGCCGCATCGAGCACGGAGCTCGAAGGGGACAACCCGACCCACTACGAGAGCGAGGAGCTCGGCTTCGCCTACGTCGTCATTGAGGGCAACGAGATGACGCTCGACTTCATCGACGCGGACGGTACGGTGCTGTTCTCGAAAACGATCACGAAGTAGCCAACCGGGCTCAACGGTTTGTTCGACGCTCTCACCTTCCTAGCTGCCGAGTCGCCCGAGCTCCTGCCGGCTCGAAGCCAGATGGCGTTCACGCTCGGCTTCCACATCATCCTGGCCTGCATCGGCGTCGCCTTCCCGGCGATCATGCTTATCGCCAACTACATCGGCCTGAAAAGGGACGATCCGGTCGCGCTGGAACTCGCCAAGCGCTGGTCGAAGGTCGCGGCGGTCACCTTCGCGGTCGGCGCGGTGACGGGCACCGTTCTGTCGTTTGAGTTCGGGCTCTTGTGGCCCGCATTCACAGGCCGCTTCGGCGAGGTCTTCGGGATCCTGTTCGCGATCGAGGGGATCTTCTTCTTCATCGAGGCGATCTTCATCGCGATCTACATCTACGGCTGGAAGCGAATGAGCGGGTGGGCTCACTTCTGGACCGGCGTGCCGATCGTGGTCTGTGGGATCGGGGGCGCGTTCTCCGTCGTCGCGGTCAACGGCTGGATGAACCAGCCCGGCGGCTTCACCATGGACGCCGCGGGCAACGTCACGGATGTCGAGCCGATGAAGGTGATTTTCAACGATGCGGTGCCTTACGAGGTCCCGCACATGATCCTCGCCGCCTACATGGTCACCGGATTCCTGGTCGCCTCGGTCTATGCGGTGGGGATGATGCGGGGCCGGCGCGATCGCCACCACCGCCTCGGCCTGTTGATCCCGCTCACCGTGGCGGCGATCATGACCCCGGTCCAGCTCTTCGTCGGCGACATCGCGGCCCGCGAGATCGCAAAGGACCAACCGATCAAGTTTGCGGCGATGGCGTGCGTCCAAGAGACCGATCGCGACGTGACGGAGTACATCGGCGGCATCTGCACCGACGATGGCGTGAAGGGCGGGATCGGCATTCCTGGCCTCAACTCGTTTCTGGTCGACTTTTCCACCAACACGGAAGTCATCGGCCTGGACTCCGTGCCCCCCGACGAGCGCCCGCCGGCAAACACGCTTCTTCACCTGTCGTTCGACGCGATGGTGGGAATCGGCACCGCCCTCTTGGGGCTGGGCCTCTGGCTGGGCATCACATGGTGGCGCAAGCGGGACTTCCCGCAGTCGAAGTGGTTCCTCCGATCGGTAGCCGTGTCGGGCGTGGCAGCCATCGTCGCGATGGAATGCGGCTGGATCGTGACTGAGGTCGGCCGACAACCATGGGTCGTCAACGGGATCATGCGCACCGAAGAAGCGATCACGGGAGCGAGTGGCGTCTGGGTGACGTTCTCGATCGTGTTGGTCCTCTACACGCTGCTCGGCGTCGCGACAGTGGTCGTGTTACGCAGGATGGCCGAACGGTGGCGCGAAGCCTCGGCGGACGCCGTCCAGGTCCCGTACGGACCGCGTGACGATCCGCCCTCTGAAGCTCCAGACGGCAAGGCATGAGTACGGCGGATGCAGTCGCTGCGGTCCTGTGGGTTGGAGTCACGCTCTACGCCGTCTTCGGCGGCGCCGACTTCGGGGCAGGCTTCTGGGCCCTTGTCAGCGGAAGCGGGGAGAGGGGGGAGCGTGCCCGGCACCTCATCGACCGCGCCATCGGCCCTGTCTGGGAGGCGAACCACGTCTGGCTGATCTTCATCCTCGTCATTCTTTGGACCGGCTTCGCGGTCGCGTTTGAGGCGGTCACGTCGACTCTTTTCATTCCGCTCAGCCTCGCCGCGCTCGGCATCGTCCTGCGCGGGGCCGGCTTCGCCTTCCATGAGTCAAATGACCGGCTGGGCACCCGGCGGCTCGCCGAGCACCTCTTCGCGGCTTCGTCCGTTATCACGCCGTTCTTCATGGGCACTGTCGTCGGGGCGATCGCGTCAGGGCGGGTACCGGTGGGCAACGCGGCCGGCGACCCCGTCTCGAGTTGGCTTAACCCTGTCTCGATAATGGTTGGAGTCCTCTTCGTAGCGACCGGCGCCTACCTCGCCGCGGTGTTCCTGGTCAGTGACGCGCGCCGCTCCAAGGACGACGACCTCGAGACCTATTTCAGGGTCAGGGCCATGACCGCCGCCGTCATCACGGGTGTCATTGCAGTCGTCGGCATTCTTGTCCTTCGAGAGGACGACCCATACACCTACGAGGGCCTCACGAGCGAAGGCATCCCACTCGTGATCGTCTCTGCGGTTTGCGGCCTGGGAGCGTTGCTGCTGCTTCACCGCCGCGCTCGTCGCGGCGCGCGCGAACTGGCGGTCGGCGCCGTGGTCGCGATCATCTGGGGCTGGGGGGTGGCCCAGTACCCGTACCTCCTGCCGACCGACCTGACAATTGCAGCGGGCGCGGGCACCGACGCGACCATGACGATGGTCCTGATCGTCTTCGCCGCCGCGGTGATCCTGGTGATCCCGTCGATCGCTTTGCTCTACACGCTCACTCAGCGAAACGTCTTCGAGCCCGAGCCCGAGGCCGAGCGCGAGCGGGCCGGCTAAGCCGGCTCGGCGACCAAGTCGGCCGGCGCATTCGCAAGTCGCGCCGAGTCCTCGAGCATCCTCGTAAACGAGCGCTTGAGGGCGAACGCGAATACCGCGCCGAGCAGGCCACCTATGAGTGGAGTGGTGACCCGGAAGGTCGAGGTCCAGAGCACGTGAGTGCCGGACGCCGTCGGCTCGAAGCGGATCGAGCCGCCATCGTGCTCGACTGGGCCAGTTGACGTCGATGATCAGGTAGTCGAGCCGGCTGGGCGCCTCATAAGCGGTGATCTCCTCGTCGAAACGCAGCGGCCATGCCTTGAGCCTGCGGACAGCGCCGACCCCGTTGCGGTCCGTAGTGCCCTCCTTGAGGAGCTCCGAGGAGCCAATCGGGCGGAACCGGTCATACCGAGCGTGGTCCGCCATCGCCTCGAACACGCCCTCGATGGGCGCGTCAAGGTCCACCTCGAGGTTCACCTGGGACATGGCGCAACCCTATTCGGTGCGGTCCCGGCTAGCTGGCCGTGTAGACGGCTCCCTTGCAGAGGTCGCCTCCGACGTTCTTCGAGAACAGCTTCACTCTGTAGATCGGACCATCGTCCTCCGTCAGCAAGCCAAACCCGCCCTCGGCCGAAGTCTTCGCCGTGTCCTGCGTCTCGAGGTCACCTTTCTCTCCGATGATCCCGGCCACCTTGCGATTGCCAACGCACTTCTGCTTGTTCGAAATCACGCGGCCCGACATAAGCAGCTTCTCATCGCCAGGGTTTAAGTCAAACGGAGCGACGTAAAGCTCCGAGTCGATCTCCGCACGTGCCGCTCCGGCGGCCGGAAGTGCAACTGCAGCGACCAGGACGATTACCCCGATCAATCCCTTCATGATGCGCCTTTCGTCGAGTTGACCGTGGGGGAGTCTAAGGCCGCCTTGAGGCTGTCCGAACCGCTGACGACGCTCAGCGCACGGTAGGGAGCCTGCGCTCGATGAACGGCCCGAGGGTCTCGGAGAAGGTGGCCGTGATGTGGGCCTCTTCGCGGTAGACGATGACGTTCCCAATCACCCCGCGGCAGATCTCGTCAGGGCAAACGAGGGGCCGGGTGTCGACCACCGTCACGCCGGGGACGGTCCTTCCGGCAGGCACGTCGAACCTTCGGGCGGTCGGCGAATCCTCGATCTCGAATGTGCATTCGGAGAGGCTGTCGAGGTGCTCTGAGACGCAGCCGGTTACGTCAGACGGGGCCGTCGGCACGTCTACCAGCATCACGACGCTCGCGCCGGTCGCCTGAAGGCGTTCCAGGGTCTCGGAGTATGCCTCGATGAGGAGGGGGCGGCTCTCGAGGCGGCTCAGACTGTCCGAGCCGCCGGCCACGTGGTAGAAGTTCGCGCTGGCCACGATCACGAGGTCGAGACCATCGATCTGCTCAATCCTTTCGAGCGAGTTCTCGCGCCACTCGTCGCACTCGGAATAGGAGCCGTTGAGCACTCCGCTCCACACTGAGATGGATGCCGGCGTGCAACTCTGCTTCGTGAGCCCCGTGAGGAGCCAATTTTCGTCCTCGGCGATCTCCTCGATCGCGGGGAAGAACTGCAAAGCGTGCGAGTCGCCGAAAAGGACGACCTTTTGATCTGAATCGTCGGGGCCGTACGAACACTCGCCCGAATTCAGGGCCGCCTCGTCCACCAGGCAGCCGTCGTCTGCGAGGCGCCCCTTGTCGGCAGCGACCTCAACCGGGTTCGGCCGGAGGGCGGTGGCCGTCGCCTGAATCGGAGCGTCGCGCTTGAGGGCCTTGGCCCCGACGGCGTCCTGTACGGATGCCGTGCGGTAATCGGGCTTGGCCGCGGCGACCGCCCCCACCGTCGCGAGGCCGGCGACGGTGCAGGCCGCGCCGACGCCAATCGCTCGCCACGGGGGCGAAAGCAGGGCGCGTGAGCGATGGATCGGCTGCTCGATCAGGTGGTGGGTGAGAACGGCTGGGATGAACGAGGCGAACACGATGGCTGCGCTCTCGGCAAGCGACAGCGGGCCCGTCTCAACGGCGACGAAGATCAGCGCCGGCCAGTGCCACAGATACAGGCAGTAGGAGATCCGCCCTACGTACTGGATCGGGGCGCCGGTGAGGGGCCGGTATGGCATCTCCGGCCGTCCCGCTCGGATCAGCGCGGCGGCGCCCAAGCAAGGGAGGAGCGCAGCGACTCCGGGGAACCGCGTGGTCTCATCGAACAGGAGGACGGCGGCTGCGATCGCGGCTAGGCCCGCCGTGCCCAGCGCAAACGCCGGCCTCGGGCGAAGACTCGAACGGGGCGCGAGCGCGACCAGCCCGCCGAGCCCGAGCTCCCATGCACGCGTGAATGAGGAGAAGTACGCCTCGCCCGGCGAAGCCGGCTCCCAAAGTGCGCTGTAGAGGAAGGACGCCACCGTGAGCGCGCCGATCGCACCCGCGGCAGCCTTTCTCGACGGAGGCCGCCCGCGACGGCGCCAAAGCGCGGCGAGGCTCATCAGAAGGAGCGGCCACACGAGGTAGAACTGCTCCTCGACCGCGAGCGACCAGTAGTGCTGGAGCGGGCTCTGATCCGGTGCCGCGGCGAAGTAATCGGCGGACTGGGCAACGAAGCGCCAGTTCACGTAGTAGAGGGACGATGCGATTGCGTCCCCGTTGACGGCTTCCTGGCGGACGGGGTTGAAGACAACAGCCGACGTCAACAGGACCGCGACGATCACGAGGGCCGCGGCAGGGAGGAGGCGACGCGCCCGGCGCGCGTAAAAGCCCACTAGGGAGATCGTGCCCCGGCTGTCCACCTCGCGCACAAGGAGCCCTGTGATCAGAAATCCCGAGATGACGTAGAAGACATCGACGCCCGCAAAGCCACCCTCGGCGAAGCCGAACTGGGCGTGGCAGAGCAGCACTGCGAGTACGGCTACGGCGCGAAGACCCTCAATGTCCGGGCGAAAGCTCGAGGCGGCCCCGCGCGTGGTCGTTGCGGTGCCCATGCCTCGGCCAGATTAGAGGTGCCTAGGCGCGCCGAAGCTGATTCTCGGCAAGCACGCGAAGAGGGCCGGCCCCTCGGGGGCCGGCCCTCGTTCAGAGCGTGCGTGTCTGCTGCGCGGGCCTTAGTTGACCTCGACGACGTTGGACTTGTCGCCCTGGCAGTAGGTGGTGCTCTTGACCTTGGCGAAGTAGTCGCCGGGGCCCGCGCCGTTGTTGCCGGTGTTCCACTTGCCCTGCGAGTCGGTGGTGTCCATTGCCACGTACTCAGGCAGGCCGCCGACGATCTTGTAGACCTTGACCTGGCGGTCCTCGAGGCAGTTGACCGTGTCGGGGGACTTCACCTTGCCGTAGAAATCGCCGCCGTTGTTCTTGAGGATCACGGTGGTCTCTGCCTTGTCCGCGGCGCTGGCGCCGGTGGCGGCAAATCCTGCGGCTGCGGTCACGACTGCGGTTGCGATGATGGCCTTGAGCTTCATGTTCTTCTCTCGTTTCTGCCCCGGTGGGGCGTTGGTTGCTTGCTGAGAGAAGCTTCGCCCGGATCGGGGCCCGCTACTAGGGGCCCTTGGGCGGAATGAAGCCCACCTGGGGGGTGGTCGTTTTCATCCCTTGGTTGGGCGGCGGTGGCGATCTGGACGTAAGGGTCCTATTTCGACAAGCCAGCGGCTTCGAGCGCTTCCTCACGCGTGTCGCGCTGACGGAAGCCGACGATCATCCCGTGCTGCAGGTCGTAAACGCCATAGAAGTCTTCCTGGACCTCGACACCGCTGGTACGTCCGCGACCGCGCCACCGCATGGCCGTGAAAACGGAATCCCCTGCATCTGCAGCTTCCAGCAACTCAACGGTCGGAGCGTCCCACGGCTCCAGCCAGTTGCGAAAGAACTTCTGGACCCCCGTGTGGCCGCTGTAAATCCCCGCGACACCGGCAAGGCTGATTGCCGAGGCGTCCCAGACCACGTCCTCGGAGACGATGCCCTTCCAGTCATCCGTCCCCCAACGGTCGAATAGCTGCTTCACGATCTCCACGTTCTCCTGCGACATCGCCTACTCCGACAGCCCGGCGGCTTCGAGGGCCGGAGCCCGTTCGGTGAAGCCATCGATACGCACAAACAGGCCGTCGCGGAATCTGTAGACGTCGATCGCCTGGAATTCGAGCTCGATCCCGTCGCGCCCGCGAACGCTCCAGAGATCGACCGCGAATACGCAATCCCCTGGCCCCTCGATCGTCTCCTGGACCTCGACGTGTACCGACTCCCAGGCATCGTTGACCGTCGTGATGTACTGGAGCACCTGGTCCCGACCTCGACACGGCCCTCCGAGGTCCATGCCCACGACGGCCGGTCGAAGCTCCACATCTGGATCCAGGTATTTCGCCGCCTCGTCGACGTTGCCCCGGTTGTACGCCTCCCTCATGGCAAGCAGTTTGTCCACGTTCTCCTGCGACACTGCCGCGCAGTATCTCGCCTCTAGCCGCTTCTGGCATGCCGGAGGAGGGACTTGAACCCCCCGACACGCGGATTATGATTCGGCTCCTGAGGTTGCGGCTGGTTGCGGCTGGCGGTACTAAGCGCACGGGTCGTGCGTTTCCACGCCTGAATCGCACGGAGCGAGTTGCGGCTGGTCATGGATGCTGCGTTGCCCACCCGTTGCCCACTCAGGCCGCGCGAGCTACTCCGAGTTCCGGCTGCTTCTAGGGCCTCAGCCCATCGGAACTGGCCATCGCTTGAGCGGAGCGGCGAGGGATAACCTCGGCAGGTGCCGTCGCACCGCTCTCCGACGATTGACCGGCTCAACGCCGCTTTCAACGCCCGGGACCTCGAGAGCTGGGTGGCTCACGTCACCGAGGACTTCGAAATCGAGTCCCGCTTCACGTCGGTCGCAGGGACGATCTTTCGGGGCAGCGAAGGTGTGGTCGCGTGGTGGAACGATCTGGCTGATGCATGGGACTGGATGGAGGTGGATTTCACTGACTACGCCGATATCACGGCCGAACGGACGGTGATCCTTGGAACGCTCCGGGGGATCGGGCGTGGGAGCGGGCTTCGACTGGATGAGCCCATCGCTCAACGCTGGTACTGGCGCGAAGGGAGGCTGGCGAAGATCGACTACCTCGACCGCCGCGAAGCCGAGATGGTCATCAGGGGTCAGCTACCGCAATAGAGAGTGGATTTGAACGTAGAGTCACGGT
Source organism: uncultured bacterium (assembly GCA_963786495.1). Lineage (GTDB taxonomy): Bacteria > Actinomycetota > Thermoleophilia > Solirubrobacterales > 70-9 > JALZKA01. Next base: position 248,632 of record CAWAZL010000010.1, read on the forward strand.
TCCTTGAGAATGCCGGAGGAGGGACTTGAACCCCCGACACGCGGATTATGATTCCGCTGCTCTAACCAGCTGAGCTACTCCGGCGGGGCCATCGATCGTAGCTTCAGGCTCAGAAGACGACTATCTCCTTGGCGGCTCCGCACTTCGTGCTGCCGGCGGTGGACTTGAGCACCCTCACGTAGAGGTTGTTCGGACCGTCTGCCTTCGTCAGGACAACACTCCAAGCACCGCGGTTTGAGCTGGTGTCTTCATCGAAAACCTCGAGGACCGAGCCGTCTTTGCCCCTGTCGTAAAGCTCGATCGAGCGCCCTTTCCGGCACTTCTTAGAAGATTCCACGATTCCGGAGATGACTATCCCGAGATCCGAGCTGCTGGCGTCTACAACCGTGATGGTGGAGTCCTCTGTTCCGCCGGCGTGCGAGAGCGCAGGTGTCAGCGCAACGGCGAGAACGGCGACGGCGAGAATCGGCTTGCGCATGGGAACGTCCTTTCGAGGAGCGGGAGATTTCGCGGAACCATACGCTCCACATGTGACAGATATCGATCGAGCGGTGGAGGCAGTCATCAACGACTGCTTGGCGGTCCGTGAGGGCGAGCAGGTCCTAGTTGTCTGTAACCCCGCGACGCTCGGGCTCGGGGAGCGCTTGCGTGGCGCAGCGGGGCGTGCGGGCGCCGACGCGATGCTCGCGATGATGGCCGAGCGCGCAACGCACGGCACCGAGCCGCCGGCGGCCATAGCCGCCGCCATGAAGAAGGCCGACGTCGTCCTTTGCCCGACGATGCAGTCTCTGTCCCACACCGCGGCCCGGCGCGAGGCCTGTGAGGCCGGTGCCCGCATCGGCACGCTCCCGCACGTCACCGAGGACATCCTGGGCCGCGTGATGCTCGCCGACATGGCCGAGCTCAAGCGCCGGGGGCAAGCTGTGGCGAAGATCCTCACCGATGCGGACGAGGTCAGGATCACTTGCCCGAACGGAAGCGACCTACGGCTGAGCCTCACCGGGCGGACCGCGATCTCGGACGACGGCGACCTGTCGGCGCCAGGCGCGTTCGGGAACCTTCCGTGTGGGGAAGGATTCATCTCGCCGCTTCACAACGCGGGAGAGGGCACGCTTGTGGTCGACGGGACGATGGGCTCGCTCGGCATCGGGCCCGAGCCATCGACCCTGACGGTCGAGGGTGGCGCGCTCACAGACGCTTCGGGTGAGACCGGCGCGCGCCTCCTCGAGATCCTGCGGGGCGCGGGGGAGGGCGGCACGTATCTGGCCGAGCTGGGGATCGGCACGAACGAGTGCGCGACGCTCACCGGCAACCTGATCGAGGACGAGAAGATCCTCGGCACGTGCCACGTCGCGTTCGGCGCATCGGCCGGCATCGGCGGCGAGATCCAGGTGCCGATTCACGAGGACGTCGTCGTGATGAAACCGACGGTCGAGGCCGATGGGCGGGCGCTGATCTCGGACGGTGAGCTCCAGGTTTGAGCGGGGGCGCTGAAGCCGGGGGCTCCTGGCGGTCCCCAACGTCTCGGAGGGACGCGATACGGCGACGATCGAGCGCCTTGAGGCGGCGTTTGCCGCGGAGGCTGTCGTCCTCGACCGTCATTCGGACCACATCCACAACCGGTCGGTCTTCAGCCTTGCCCCGCGTGACGGCCGAGCCGCCGATGCGCTCCTTGGCGGAGCCCGCGAGGCGATCGCGGCGATCGACTTGTCAGCCCACGATGGCGAGCACCCGCGCATCGGCGCGCTCGATGTCGCTCCGGTGATCTATCTCGGCCCCGGCGACCGCGAGGAGGCACGCAGCCAGGCGCTTGCCGCGGCGGGCGAGATCGCCGAGCTGGGCGTGCCGGTTTTCCTTTACGGAGAGTTGGCATCTGCGCCCGTGCGGCGCGAGCGCGCCTACTTTCGCTCCGGTGGGCCGTCGGAGCTTTCTGCCCGCATGGAGCGGGGCGAGCTTCTGCCCGACGTGGGCCCCACCGCACCACACCCGACAGCGGGAGCAACGCTTGTCACAGCACGGCCCCCGCTTGCCGCCTTCAATATGGAGTTCGTGGGAATGACGCTCTCGGACGCGAAGGCGGTGGCAGCCGCGCTTCGCGAGTCGGGGGGCGGTCGGCCAGGCGTGCGTGCGATCGCGCTGGCATTACTGGACGGCGTCTCCCAGATCTCAACGAACGTGCACGATCCGACCGCGACCCCGCTTGGCGAGGTGGTCGCCCGCGCGCGCGAGCTGGCCGAGCCCTACGCGGGCGAGATCCGCGCGGCCGAGATCGTCGGACTTGTGCCCAGAGCGGCTCTCGACAGGTTCCCGGCCGACGTGCCCCTGCCCGGCTTCGACCGGGCCCGCGGCGTGATCGAGGAACGGCTCGCTGAGCTGGCGAGTGATTAGCGCGAAGCCACTAGATTTGACCCGTGGCCCAGACCAAGAAAAGGCGTAAGAGAAAGCACAAGGGAACCCAGGGCGGCTCGATCAACAAGCCGTCGAGAAGCCGTCCTCGCAACCGCGACGAAGCCCGGGCTCAGGCCCGCCGCAACGCTGAGCTCAAGCGCACGGCTGCGCCGACCTGGCAGAGCGCCTTCAACCGCTCGCTGATCATGTCGGCAATCCTGTTCGTCTTGATGGCGTTCGTCGTCGGCCAGCCGCTCGGCGCATCCGCCGTCCTCTCGGTCTTCATGCTCGGGCTCTACACCCCGGCGGGCTACTACCTCGAGCGCTTCCTCTACCGCAGGCGCATGGCGAAGGAGCAAGCCGCTCGCCAGGCCGCACGCGCCCAGGCAACCGGCCGCGCTCCGCGGCGTTAGAGAGGGGTTACGCCCATGGATATCCGCATGCTCACGGTCGGGCAGGTGGCCGAGAACACGTACATCTTCCGCCGGGAAGACTCAGACACGGCGCTGATCATTGACCCCGGTGAAGAGGCCGACCGCATCCTCGCCACCCTCGGGCAACTCGGCATCACGCAGCTCGAGGCGATCCTCCTGACCCACACGCACTTCGACCACATCGGGGCCGTCGCGCCGGTGGCCAAAGCGACCGGAGCTCCCGTCTACTGCCCGGAGCTCGAGACTTCCGTCCTCGCGGACATCATGAAGTACATCCCGTGGGAGGGCTTCGGTCCGTATGAGAGCTGGGACGCCGAGGAGACCGTCTCCGGCGGCGAGCGCCTGGAGCTGGCCGGCTTCGACATCGACGTCATCTTCACTCCGGGGCATAGTCCGGGGCACGTGACGTACTCGATCCCCGACGAGCGGGTGCTGTTCTCGGGCGACGTCCTTTTCCAGGGGTCGGTCGGGCGCACGGACCTGCCGTTCGGCGACTGGCCGACGCTCCTGGCCTCGATCGGCGACCTTCTGGAGCGCTTTCCCGACGAGACGGGCGTCTACCCGGGACACATGGGCGTGACAACGCTCGGCGCCGAGCGCGCAACGAACCCGTTCCTCCAAGAACTCGCCAGTACTTAGTCGCGCTTTCGGCGCACACTGCGCACCACATGCGCGCTGCCATCGGCCAGCGTGGCGAGGATGCCGGACTCGCAGCCCTCAGCATGCGCAGTGCGCACAGTCAGGGCAACGAGTCGCGCGAGCGAGCTGGCGAGCAAGCAGGGTGGTCGGGTCACGCGGGCTCAGCTACTTCGGTGTGGATTGTCTAGGTGGCAGATCACTCGCTGGCTTCAGAGCGGACGCTTGATTTGGATCAGCGACGGGATTTACGCGCTGGGGTATCTCGCGGCCACCGAGGAGTCTCCACTGATAGACGCGCTCCTCCTGAGTGGCGAGGGGTCGGCGCTGAGCCATGCAACGAGTCTCTGGTGGCGGGACGTGATCCGCTTTGCACCCAAGGAGATACACGTGAGCGCGCCGGGCAGAAGACGATCACGCGAAGGCGTCGTTGTCCACCATCCGGGGACTGTCGGTCGCGAATGGCACGATGGATTGCCCGTTGTGCCGATTGCCGATGCCTTGCTCGGGTCGGCGTCAATGATTTCCTTTCCCGGGCTAAGGAGAGCCATTGCCCTAGTTGACAAACGGGGCCTGATGACAGTCGGCGATCTCGACGTGCTCGCGCGATCGGGTAAGCGCGGCTCGCTGCAAGTTCGCGACGCGCTCGAGGTGCACATGCCGCAGCTCGCCCGAACACGAAGCCCCCTCGAGGATCGCTTTCTCTTCTTCTGCGAGCGCTACGAGATCGAGCTCCCAGTGCCCAACATCGAGGTTGCCGGCTACGAGGTCGACGCGGTCTGGCCTCACCTAAGGCTCGCGGTCGAGCTGGACGGGCGTGAGGAACACGGCACCCCCGGGGCGGTGGTTGTGGATCGCCGCCGTGAACTGGCGATCCGTGACGAGGACTACGAGGTCATCCGCTACGGCTCCGAGCAAATCGACCACACCCATGTCGCGACGGCAGCCGATCTCAAGTCAGCGATCGCGAGACGACGCGCCCACACAGAAGACACGTCGCCCTGAGGCTGCGAATACCGCATGCTGAGGGCAACGAGTCCATACTGGACGCCGAGAAGCCGCTTGACCTCTCGTTAGGCTCGCCTTGTCTTGGCCGCCAAGTTCAAAGCCCCTCGCGGGACGTTCGATGTCCTGCCTTCCGACTCGGCTGCTCGCACGCGTGTGCATCGCGCCGCCGCCGCCGCTTTCGAGCGCGCGGGCTACGGGAAGATCGAGACTCCGGTGTTCGAGGAGACCGAGCTCTTCGCCAGGGGCGTGGGGGAGTCCACCGACATCGTCCAGAAGGAGATGTTCACCTTCGAGGACCAGGGTGGTCGCAGCCTGACGCTACGACCCGAGGCCACCGCGTCAATCTGCCGCGCCTACGCCGAGCACGGCATGCACAAGCTTCCACAGCCCGTGAAGCTCTGGTGCTGGGGACCGTTCTTTCGTCACGAGCGCCCTCAATCGGGCCGCTTCCGCCAGTTCCACCAGATCGATTCTGAGGTGATCGGCACCGACTCGCCCCTGGCTGATGCCGAGTCGATCATCCTTTTGGCCGACCTTCTGGCTGAGCTGGGCGTGCCCGGCGTCGAGCTGCGCCTGGGCAGCCTCGGCTCGTTCGAGACGCGGAAGGCCTACCGCGAGGAGCTTCGTTCGTATCTCAGAGAGAACGAGGCCTCGCTTTCGGACGACGTTCGCTCGCGGATCGACTCGAACCCGCTTCGCGCATTCGACTCGGACCACTCTGGGACGCAGGAGGTCATGAAGAGCGCGCCCACGATGCTCGACCGGCTCGACCCCGAGGACGCCGAGCATTTCGAGGCCGTCAAGCGCGCAGTGAGCGATGCAGGCGTCGAGTACGTACTTGACGGCACCCTCGTCCGCGGCCTGGATTACTACACGCGCACCGTCTTCGAGTTCACGTCCGACGCGCTCGGCGCGCAATCCGCGCTGGGCGGCGGCGGCCGCTACGACGGCCTGGTCGCCGAGCTCGGCGGCCCCGAGACACCCGCGGTTGGATGGGCGGCGGGTATCGAGCGCATCCTGCTGGCGCTTGGCGAGACCGACGAGTCGCCTTCCCTCGACGCGTTCATCGTTGCGCCGGAGAGCCAGCGCGAGCGCGCGCTCAGCCTCGCGACCGAGGCGCGCCGCGCCGGCGCTTGCGTCGATCTCGACCTGGCCGGACGCTCGGAGAAGGGCCAGATGAAGCAGGCCGATCGAACCGGTGCCAGGCGCGCCGTGATCCTGTCCGAGGACGGCAGCGCCAAGATCAGGGACATGTCAACCGGCGACGAGCGCCCCCTCGATGTGAACGACGTCGTCGCCGAGATCGAGCGGGAGCGGGGGAGATCCAGATGACCGAGCTTCCCGCGCTCAGCGCCAACCGTTATCGCGATAAGTGGTGTGGCGGCATCCTCGAAGACAGTGGCGATTCCGAGGTCCGGGTCGCCGGCTGGGTCCACCGCCGCCGCGACCATGGCGGAGTCGTCTTCGTCGACCTGCGCGACCGCACCGGGCTGGTCCAGCTGGTCTTCCACCCCGACGAGGCCGCGGATGCGTTCGCGCTCGGCCACACCCTGCGTGCCGAAGACGTGATCTCCGTGTCCGGCCCCGTCGTGCGCCGCTCGCCCGAGACGGTCAATCCCGAGATGGCGACAGGGGAGTTCGAAGTCCGGGTCCGCGCTGCCGACCAGCTCTCGGATGCGGACACGCCGCCGTTCGAAATCGAGAGCTTCTCCGGCGAGGTTGGGGAGGAGATGCGGCTTCGCCACCGCTACCTCGATTTGCGGCGCGAGCCGCTTCAGCGCGCGGTCGCGACGCGAGCAGCCGTGTCACGCGCGATGCGCGAGTTCCTCGACGGCGAGGGGTTCCTGGAGATCGAGACGCCTGTGTTGACCCGATCCACTCCTGAGGGCGCGCGAGACTTCCTGGTGCCGGCCCGCCGCGAGGCAGGCTCGTTCTACGCGCTCCCGCAGTCGCCGCAGCTCTTCAAGCAACTCTTGATGGTTGGCGGTTTCGAGCGCTACTACCAAATCGCCCGCTGCTTCCGCGACGAGGACCAGCGCGCCGATCGCCAGCCCGACTTCACCCAGCTCGACATCGAGATGTCATTTGTCGAGGTCGAGGACGTCCTGGCCGTCAACGAGCGTCTGCTCGCCCATGTGCTCGAGCGTGTGGGCGGCCCGAAGGTCGAACTGCCGCTTCCGCGCATTGCATACGACGACGCGATCGCCCGCTACGGCACCGACCGGCCGGACCTTCGCTTCGGCCTCGAGCTACGCGACCTGTCGGAGGCACTCGCCGAGACCGAGTTCAAGGTGTTCCAAGGCGCGATCTCCTCGGGCGGAGTGGTCAAGGGCCTCAATGCCGGCAAGCGCGAGATCCCGCGCTCGGGCCTCGACGGGCTGATCGAGCGCGCGCAGGAGCTGGGCGCCAAGGGCCTCGTCTGGGCGTTTCGCGAAGGTGACGGCTGGCGCTCGCCGACCGCGAAGTTCCTCTCGGAGGCAGAGCTTGCCGCGCTCAACCAGGTGCTCGAAGCCGAAGAGGGCGACCTCTTGCTCATCGTCGCCGACACCGAAGCGACGGCCAACTCCGTGCTCGCGCAGCTTCGCTTGGACATGGCCGAGCGCTTCGGGTTGATCGACCCCGAGGCGCACTCCTTCTGCTGGATCGTCGATTGGCCGCTCTTCGGCTGGAACGAGGAAGGGAAGCGGTGGGACCCGCTCCACCATCCGTTCACGGCACCCGACGGCGACCTCGATCCCGCAGATCCCGGGGCCGCCCGTGCGCAGGCCTACGACATCGTCTGGAACGGCCAGGAGCTGGGAGGTGGATCCATCCGTATCTCCGACCCGGCCCAGCAGAAAAAGGCGTTCGAGGCGATCGGGATCGACGAGGCCGAGGCCGAGGCGCGGTTCGGGTTTCTCCTGGAGGCGCTTCGCTACGGAGCGCCACCGCACGGCGGCATCGCCTACGGCCTCGACCGTTGGGTCCAGCGCGTTCTCGACGCGCCGTCGATCCGCGACGTGATCGCGTTCCCGAAAGCTGCGTCCGGTGCAGACCCCCTGACCGGCGCCCCCGCGCCGGTCGATCCGACGCAACTAAGAGACTTAGGCCTCCAGGTAAAACCCCGCTAGTTAGGGAGGCACCCCTTGGAGTACCTGAAGCGACTGCAGGCCAATGACGATGAGCGGACAGAGATGGTCCGCGCCCTCGGCGGTTTGCTCCTTGGCATCGGCGGCCTTGTCCTCCTGCTTCGCAAGTCCGCGCTGACGCCGGGGAGTTGGGACGACCTCCCGCTGTTCCTGGCCTGGCTCGTTCCCGCGCTGATCCTCTACGGCGGCGGCGTCTTGGCGGCACGCGCCGCGGAGCCCAGGATCTGGCACTCGGTCTGGGTCGTGTTCGGCCTCATCTTCATCTACGGCAGCTTGCTTCAGTTCCTCGTGTTGGTCGACGGCAACACAGGCTCATCGCTCAACACGGCGTGGACGCTGTCCGTGGTGGCCGCTGCCGGGATCGGCGCGGCGATCTTCGCGCGGGTCCGGTTCGGCTGGCTCGTTGCCGGTATCGCGCTCGCGATCGCCTGGCTGGCCCTTTGGGACGAGATCCTCGAGAACGGGATCGGCGAGGACGCCGGGACCTTCCGCGGGCTTTGCATGGTCGCGGCCCTGCTGCTGGTGGCATTCGCCTGGATCATCGAGAGCCGTGGGCGCGAGGGCTCGGAAGCGGCCGAGGTCGTTACTGCGGCCGGGCTCATCTTCGTCGTCGGAGCCGGCTTGGTCGGCCTTCAGGACGTCTCGTCGTTGTTTATTCCTGTCGGCGTGCCGTCGGCGGCGGGCGTGCCGAGCACGTCCGGTGGGGTGGAGCCATCACTCTTCTGGGACGTCGTGCTGCTCGCCGGATCGATCCTTCTCGTAGCGGCCGGAACCCTCACGAAGGTGCGCGGGCCCGTGTACGTGGGCGCGATCGGAATCCTGACCTTCGTGTTCCTGGTTGGGGTCGATCTGGACGACGACACACCGGAGGGCAAGCTCATCGGCTGGCCGCTGATTCTGCTCGTCGCGGCCGTGCTCGCGATAGTCGCGAGCTTTCTGGCCGGGAGGTCGTCGGGTACCCCCGCGGTGAACAATCCGGACCAGGCGCCCTAGAAAGGGCTCAAGACTTCGGCGGTCTTAGCCGAATCAAGGAACGTGCCTGTAACGTTCTTCATTGGCTCTGGCTTGTTCGCTGGCCGCTCTCATCGTGAACCAATACAAACGCCTCGGGAGCTGATCTCGGCGGAGGACCGTGTGCCTTCGCTGGTAGGCACCCACCTGTTCACCCAGGTTCGCAGGCTGAGCGGTAACGGCAAGCCGGAGCTTTCTTTTATCCGGGGCGTGGTGGCCTAGATGCGCAAGGCCATCAACGACAACCCCGTCGTCCAGATCGGCCTGCTCGGCGTCCTGGGTGTGCTCGTCGCAGTCGTGTTCATGGGGAACATGGGTGGCGGCGGCGCGGAGCCCGAGGCGACGACGGATGCCGCGGCAACGCCCACCGAGACCGCTGCCCCTTCAACGGCATCCACGGCCGCCCCGCCTGCGACTGCTCCTTCAACCGCAGCGCCCGATGCAGCCGCAACAGCCGTGCCCGCCGGCAGCACCCCGTTCGAGGCGAGCAAGGGGCTACCCGCGGACTTCGTCGAGTCGTACGAGGCCGGCGAGACTCCAGTCCTGCTCGTGCTCGACGAGAAGGGCTGGGAGGACAAGGCGCTCGTTCGCGAGTTGGTCGTCGCCAAGTACCCCGAGGGCACCGCCATCTTCTTCGCCGAGACCGGGGATGGGTCCAAATACACGCTTGAGGAGGAGAAGAAATTCTTGATTCCCGCCGCGAATCAGGACAAGTTCGAATCTCTTCCCATCGCGAAGTACTCCAGGATTGCCGAGGGCGTGTCGCTGGACCGGACGCCGGCCATCATCGTCTTGCACCCCTTGAAGACGCCGCTCGAGAAGGGCGAGACCGCGCCGATGCCGGAAGCCAGCGTCTCCTATGGCTATCGCGGCAAGGAGAGCATCACCCAGGCCGTGAACGACGCTCTCTACAAGGGCGACAGCAAGACATACGCCCCGTAGCCCCGCGCGACATCCGGCGGGCTACCTTGTTGCCATGTCCGGCAACGCCGATCTCCTTGACGAGTACGCACGCGACGAGAGCCGTCGCGGGCCCGCGCCCAGCGGCTCACACACCGGCAGCGCCGGGGGGTCGGCCTGCGGCGACCTCGTGCGGATGTCGCTTCGGGTCGTGGACGGCCACGTAGTTGAGGCGAGTTTTGCCGCTGAGGGGTGCGCGGCGCTCAGCGCATGCGCGGCGGCAGCCTGCGAGGACGCTGAGGGCTCCACGGCGCTTCGGGTTGCTGCGATTTCCGCTGAAGAGGTCGCTGCGGCAGTCGGCGGCCTGGGGCCTCAGGGCAGGCACGCCGCCGACCTCGTAGCTGATGCGCTCGCCCGCGCGCTGAGCGCGCTCGCATCGTCGGGCGAGCCGATCGCCGGCGCTGACGGAGCCGAACGCGTGCTTGTGGCCGTTTCGGGCGGCGTGGATTCCGCGGTTGCGGCCCTTGCCGAACGAGACCGCGGCGCGGAGGTCGTGGCGGTAACGCTCAAGCTCTGGGCCGACGAGCGCACCGACGGGACCCAGGCCTGTTGCTCGCCCGAGGCCGTCCGGGGCGCCCGCGCGATGTGCCACTCGCTTGGCATCCCTCATTTCACCCTGGACCTCGAGGACGCGTTTCGCCGCGAGGTCGTCGGCTGCGTTCGTGGGCGGGTACAAGGCGGGAGAGACCCCCAATCCGTGCGTCATCTGCAACGGCGACCTGCGGATCGACGCGATGGTGTCGCTCGCCGACCGGCTCGGCGCCCGGGCGCTTGCCACTGGCCATTACGCGAGGCTCGCCGACGATGGCTCGGGGCCGCTCCTCAAGGCGGCGGCGGACCCGGCCAAGGACCAGACATACATGCTCTCGGGCCTTCGGCCTCAGACGCTTGCGCGGCTCCGCTTTCCGCTTGGCGAACTCACGAAGCCCGACGTCCGCGCTCGTGCGGCTGCCGAAGGGCTCGCCGTCGCCTCGAAGCGCGAGAGCCAGGACCTCTGCTTCCTTGCGGGAGAGGGCAAGCGTTCCTTCCTCGAGCGCCAGGGGGGAATCCCGGACCAGCCAGGCCCCATCGTGGACTCGGCGGGCGAGGTCGTGGGTGAGCACCCGGGACACCACCACTTCACGGTCGGGCAGCGCCGCGGCTTGGGCCTGGCGACTGGCGAGGCCGTTTACGTGACCGGGACGGACGCACCCGGCAACCGCGTGGTTGTCGGCGCAAAGGAAGACCTCGCGCGAACAACGGTGCGGTTGCGCGGCGCACGTCTATACCGAAGCTCGGAGCGCGCCGGATCGGTCAGGCTCCGCTATCACGCACACGCGATCCCCTGCAGCGTGTCGGCGGCCGGCCCTGGCGAACACGCGGAACTCGAGCTGAAGCTCTCCGAGCCGGCGTACGGTGTCGCGCCGGGCCAGACCGCCTGTCTCTATGACGGCGACCTGGTCATCGGCCGCGCCACGATCGCCAGCTCTGCCTAGCCGCACGCCTACCTAGACTCACAACCCGTGATGACGTCTGCCGAAATCCGCGAGACGTACCTTGCCTTTTTCGAGGCTGAGGGCCACAAGCGCATGCCTTCCGCGTCCCTCGTGCCCGCGCCCGACGACACCTCGACGCTTCTGAACGTGGCGGGCATGCAGCCGTTCAAGCCCTATTTCCTGGAGCGCGAAGAGCCGCCGGCAAAGCGCCTCACTTCGTGCCAGCGCTGCTTTCGGACGCCGGACATCGAGGAGGTCGGCAATACCAAGCGCCACCTCACCTACTTCGAGATGCTCGGAAACTTCTCGTTCGGCGACTACTTCAAGCGCGAGGCGACGCGGTTCGGATGGGAGCTCTCGACGAACGGATTCGGCTTCGACCCCGACCTGATCTGGGTCACCGTCTTCGGCGGCGACGAGGACCTCGGCCTCGGGCCGGACACCGAAGCTGTCGAGTTGTGGCGCGAGCTCGGCGTGCCCGAGGAGCGCATCGTCTATCTGCCGCGCTCCGAGAACTTCTGGCAGGCCGGCGCCACCGGGCCGTGCGGCCCCTGCTCGGAGATGTACATCGACCGTGGTCCCGAGTACGGCTCGGACGATGATCGCCCGGGCGACGACACCGAGCGATATCTCGAGTACTGGAACCTCGTCTTCATGGCGAACGAGCTCCACGAAGACGGCTCGATCACCGACCTGCCGAACCAGAACATCGACACGGGGCTTGGCCTGGAGCGCATGGCGCTCATCCAGCAGAAGGCCGACTCCGTGTTCGACACCGATCTGTTTCGCCCGCTCATCGAGCTGGCCGAGGAGCTCTCGGGCCGCTCGTATGACTCCGACCCAAAGACGACGCGGGCAATGCGGATCCTGGCCGACCACTCGCGCGGGATGGTGAACCTGATGGCCGATGGGGTCGTGCCGTCCAACGAGGACCGCGGCTACGTGCTGCGGCGCGTAATGCGCCGCGCCATCCAGCAGGGCGGCGCAATCGGGCTCGAGGCGCCGTATCTGGGCCGCTTCGCCGAGACAGCGATCGACACGCTCGGCGCGGTCGTGCCGCAGCTCGAGGCCGAGCGCCAGACGGTGCTCGGCTGGGTCGCCGCCGAAGAGGAAGGCTTTGGGCGGACGCTTCATCGCGGCTCGGAACTACTGCGACGGGTGATCGAGGACGCCAAGGCCGCCGGCGCCCGAGAGGTGGACGCAGAAGAAGCGTTCAAGCTCCACGACACCTACGGCTTTCCCTTCGAGGTGACCCAGGAGCTCCTGGCGGAGGAGGGGCTGGAGGTTTCCGCTGCCGGATTTGAGGAGCACATGACACGCCAGCGCGACCGCGCTCGCGCAAGCGGGCGCTCGCAGGACGGCGACGCCGGCCGAGAGGGAGCGCTCGAGTTCGCGCGCAGTGCCCCGCCGACGGACTTCGTCGGCTTCGAGCGGCTGAGCGCCGAAACCAGCGTTGCGGCGGCCGACGGCCCGCTCGTGAAGCTGGAGGAGAGCCCCTTCTACCCCGAGGGCGGCGGCCAGGTGTCCGATAGCGGCATCCTGCGCTGGGAAGGCGGGGAGATCGAGGTTGCCGACGTCGTGCGCGCAGGCGACGATCAGGCGTTGGTGCTGGGCTCGGACGGGCTCGAGGCGGGAGTAAGGGTCGAGGCCGAGGTCGACCGCGACACCCGCCATCGCACGATGCGCAACCACACCGCGACGCACCTCCTGCACGCGGCGCTCCGTGAGCGCCTGGGGGCTCATGTGCATCAGGCCGGCTCGGCCGTGCGCCCCGACAAGCTCCGCTTCGACTTCACGCACGGCCAGCCGCTCTCGCCCGAGGAGGTGCGGGACGTCGAGGACGTCGTGAACGACTGGGTAAAGGCAAGCCGCCCGGTCCGAGCGATGGAGATGGAGCAAAAGGAGGCGCTCGCGCTGGGCGCGATGGCGCTCTTCGGCGAGAAGTACGGCGACTGGGTGCGGATGGTCGAGATCGACAGCGTCTCGCGCGAACTCTGCGGAGGCACGCACGTCGCCTCGAGCGCCGAGTGCGGCATCTTCGCGATCGTCCAAGAAACTTCGAGCGCCGCCAACGTTCGCAGGATCGAGGCGCTAACAGGACCGGCCGCGATCGACTGGTTCCGGGAGCGCAGCTTGGCTCTCGACCGTGCCGGCGCGCTCCTGGGTTCTGAGCAGGATCCCGTCGCGGCGGCCGAGCGCGCCGCGGAACGCCTTTCCGAGCTCGAGAAGACGGTCGCGAAGGCCGGACGCGAGGCAGCGGGCCACGAGGCCGACGAGCTCGCATCCGCGGCCGAGGACATCGGCGGCATCCGTGTGGTCGTCGCGGAGAGCGCCGTAACCGACGGCAAGGCATTGATGGAGCTGGGCTCGCGAGTCCGCGACAAGCTGGGTGACGCGGTGGTCGTCTTGGGAGCGCCGGCAGACGGAAAGGTCGCGCTTGTTGCTGTCGCAAGCCCGAGCGCGATCGAGCGTGGCATTTCGGCTGCTGCGATTGTTCGCGAAGCCGCCCCAATCGTCGGGGGCGGGGGCGGAGGCCGTGACGAGGCCGCGCAGGCGGGCGGCCGCGACCCGGCCAAGCTCTCAGAAGCGCTCGAAGCCGCTCGGACCGCGATTCGTTCCGCGCTCGGCGGCTGAGCGACCATGCGAATCCTTGCGCTCGACCATGGTGAAGCCCGTGTGGGCGCGGCCACTTGCGATCCGACTGAGACGATCGCGAGCCCGGCTGGAGTGCTCGGGCCCGATCCGGCCGAGGTCGAGGACTTGGTCGTGTCGGTGGGCGCTGAGCTAGTCGTTGTCGGCCTTCCCCTGACCCTCTCGGGCGAGGCGGGGCCGCAGGCCGAAAGCGCTCGCGCCTACGCCGCACAGCTAGAACAGCTGCTGGAAATCCCGGTCACGACCTACGACGAGCGCCTGACGACGCGAATGGCTACCTCGAGCGCACGCTCCGGGGCGGGCGCGCCAAGTGATGCGCTGGCGGCCGCCCATCTGCTTGAGTCATTCCTCCAGCACCGCGCGGGACCGGGTTCCCAGCCGGGTGATGGAACCCCATGAGCGACTGGCGGGATCCCTTTGCAGACGACGAAGCTGCGCGCGAGCGCGAAGCTCGCCGCGCCGAGCGCGAAGCCCGGCGCCGCGGCGAGGAGACGCGCGAATCGCTGGGGGAGCGCGTACGCGGCTTCGACGGCGAGGAGGCAACGCCGTCCCCCACTGCTGCGAGTCCTGTCCCGCCCCCCGAGGCCCAGCCGCAGGAACCACCTCCGGCCGAGGTGCCGCCGACGCGGGTTGAGGCGCCGCCCACCCAGGTCCAGCCTGCGGCGCCGCCGCCACCGCCGCGACGGCCTACGTCGGGAGCCGTTCACCGCCGGCGAATCTTTGCCTTGATCGGCCTGGGCCTGCTGATCGTCGCCGTCGCCGTGATCGGCACGATCATCAGCCGGAGTGGCAATTCGGACTCTGAGGGCACCGGCGTCCCTCAGGCCAAAAAGACGATCGAGGTGGTTGTGCCCGAGGGGTACGACCGGACACAGATTGCGGAAGTCGCGAAGAAGGCGGGCCTCAAGGGCGATTATTTGAAGGCGACGGAATCGTTCAAGGGCTTCGACCTGGCGGAGTACGGCGCCCAGGATGCCCAGAACCTCGAGGGGTTCCTGTTTCCGGCCACATACGAGCTCTTCAAGGGTGCGAAGGTAGAGGAGCTCGTGTCCAAGCAGCTCGAGGCCTTCGAGACGAACGCTTCCGACATCGACCTCGAAGGGGCGGCCAAGGAGCAGGGCAGGACCCAGTACGACCTGGTCAACATCGCCGCGATGGTCGAGCGCGAGATCGCAGTCCCCGAGGAGCGCGAGCTCGCCGCGTCCGTGATCAACAACCGGCTTGAGGCAGGCAACCCGCTGGGAATCGACGCCACGATTCGCTACGAGGACCAGAACTACTCGGGCCAGCTCGTGCTCTCGCGCCTCGAGGAGGACACGCCGTACAACACTCGCACGAACGCAGGCCTCCCGCCGGGCCCGATCGGCAACCCCGGGCTCGCGTCGCTCGAGGCTGCGGCGAACCCGGCGGACTCGGACTTCTTCTTCTTCGTGGTCAAGCCCGGCTCATGCAACGAGCACACCTTCGTCGAGACCGAGGAAGAGTTCGCCGCCGCGGAGGCCGAGTACCAAGCGGCGCTCCAGGCCCAAGGCGGCTCCCCAACAGACTGCTGAGCGCAAATGCGCAACGGCACAAGGGTCTGACCCCGGGTCTGACCCCTCCCAACTTTCTCCCTACTCTCAAGCGATGCCTCGGCTCGCGGTTCTCGGCCAACCCGTCTCGCATTCGCGGTCGCCTGCGATGCAATCGGCTGCTCTGGCCGAGATGGGGCTGGGGGATTGGTCCTATGAGGCGATCGAGGTCTCGCCGGGAGATTTCGAAGCGTTAGCGAGGTCGCTGCCAGGACAAGGCTTTGCGGGCGTGAACGTGACAGTCCCGCACAAAGTTGCCGCTCTTGCGGTCGCCGACGACGCGTCCGACGCGGCGCGCGAGATCGGCGCCGCGAACACCCTGACCTTCGAGAACGGGCATATCCGAGCCGAAAACACCGATGCGACCGCGATCGTCGATGCCCTGCCGAGCACGCCCGACGGCAAGAGCGCGCTTGTGATGGGTGCGGGTGGGTCCGCCAGGGCGGCCGTCTGGGCGCTCAGGCAGGCGGGCGCGACCGTCAACGTCTGGAACCGCACGCATGAAAAGGCCGAGGCGCTTGCCGCAGAGATGGGCGTGGGGCTCGAAACGGCCGGCTTTCAGATCCTCGTAAACGCGACGACGGTCGGGCTTGCGGGCGCCAATGAGGGGCAACCCCTAGCCGAACGTGGGGAGCCCGATCTCAAGCCATTTTCAGTCCTGGCCGATGGTCTCAAGGCAGAGGTGGTGATGGATTTGGTCTATGGATCACACGACACTGATCTGATCGTGGCTGCTCAGGCGGCAGGCGCGACAACGGTCGACGGCCTCGAAATCCTCGCCAGGCAGGGCGCGGCCTCGCTTCGCATCTGGACCGGCGCCGAGCCGCCCCTGGACACCATGCGCCGCGCGGCACGGGGTGCGCCATGACCGAACGCCCCGATTACCTGAAGCCTGTGCCCGACACCGTCCCCGACACGGACGGCGCCACAGCGCTAGCGCATCAGCCTGAGGAGGCGCCGGTACCGGAGCCACCCGTCGAGGAATCACCCGTCGAGGAATCACCCGTCGTCCAGGAAGCTCCCGGTCAGAAGACGCCGGCTCCGAAGGCACCAGGTCCAACAGGCGCCTGCGGCCTCGCCCGGAATCCTGGGCTTGACGCCGCCGCTTGGCAAGGGCCATTCGGGAATGTTCATCACCGACGTGCTGGTCGAGCTCGGCTTCGTCGACAAGGAGCGTGCCCAGCTTGCCGTTGACGAGGCACGCGGCGCCGGCCGCACTCCCGAGTCGATCCTCGTCGAGCAGAAGGTGATCGACTCCAGCCAGCTCTCGCGGGCGGTGGCCGAGCGCTACGGCCTGTACCACCTCGATCTGAACACCTACAAGGTGGACATGGGCGCGTCGAACCTGATCTCGCCCGCCGCGGCGCGCCGTTATAACGCCGTGCCCGTGGGCTTTATGCCCGACGACACGGTGCTGCTCGCGATGTCGGACCCGTCCGACGTGATCGCGATCGACGACGTCCAGATGATCACCGGCTCGATCTGCCGCGTCGCCGTCGCGGGGCCGGAGGACATCGAGGCTCTGATCCGCCGCCTCAACACGCTGGATTCCGCGGTCACCGAGGCCGTCGAGGAAGAGGAGGAACTAGAGGGCGCCGACGCGATCACGGACCTCCGCGAGTCCGCCGACGATGCGCCCGTCATCAAGCTCGTCTACTCGATCCTGGGGCAGGCGACGAACGACGGCGCCTCCGACGTGCACTTCGAGCCGCAGGACGGCGAGATGCGTGTCCGCTTCCGAGTTGACGGCGTTCTGATCGAAGCCGCGCGGGTGCCCAAGCGCATGGTCGCGGGCGTCATCTCGCGCATCAAGATCATGAGCGACATGGACATCGCCGAGAAGCGAGTCCCGCAGGACGGCCGCGTCTCCCTGAACGTCGAGGCGCGCAAGGTCGACCTCCGCATCACGACTCTTCCGACCTCGCGCGGAGAGGGCTGCACGATCCGCATCCTCGACACCGACCAGGCGATGCGCTCGCTCGACGACCTGGGCATGGACGGCGAGGGCCGACGGGTCTATGAGACCTCCTACCGCAAGCCCTACGGCGCGATCCTTGTCACCGGCCCGACCGGCTCGGGTAAGTCGACCTCGCTCTACGCGACGCTCAACGAGATCAACTCGGTCGAGAAGAAGATCATCACGATCGAGGACCCCGTCGAGTACCGCATGGACGGCATCAACCAGATGGGCGTTAACCGCCGGGCGGGCCTCACCTTCGCGGCGGGCCTCCGATCGATGCTCCGGGCAGACCCCGACGTGATCATGGTGGGTGAGATCCGCGACGGTGAGACGGCGCGCATCGCCATCGAGGCCGCGCTCACTGGCCACCTCGTGCTCACGACCCTCCACACGAACGACGCGCCGGGCGCCATCGTGCGCCTGCAGAAGATGGGCATCGAGAGCTTCTTGACTGCCTCGGCCGTCGACTGCGTGGTCGCCCAGCGCCTCGCGCGGAAGCTCTGCGACGTCTGCAAGAAGGCGGCCGTGATGCCCAAGAAGGCACTTGTCGACGCGGGTTACGACGTGGACGGCGACCTGACCGTTTTCGAGCCCGTCGGATGTGCGCGCTGCGTCGGCTCGGGCTACCGCGGCCGCATCGGCCTTTACTCGGTGATGGTCATGTCCGAGGCGCTCAAGGAGATGACCGTCGCCGGTGCCACGGAGGCTGAGCTCACGGCCGTGGCGCGCCAAGAGGGCATGCTCACGCTGTCAGAAGATGGCCTGCGGAAGGTGCAAGCGGGCGTGACTTCGATCGAGGAAGTCGCCCGAGTAGCACGCTAGGCGTGGGTTTTAGCCGTCCCGGCTCTCAAGCCTGAGGCGTCACGCGCCGAAAGAGAACCTAATGAGCCTCGACTTCGCAGCGGTCCTCAATCGAATGGTGGAGGTGAGGGCCTCCGACGTGCACCTCTCACCCGGCTTTGCGCCGGCCGTCCGCGTGCGCGGAAAGATCACCCCGCTGGACGACTATCCACCTCTGACGCCCCAGGACACGCGGGAGATCGTCTACTCGATCCTGAACGACTCGCAGCGCAAGGCTTTCGAGAACAACCTCCAGCTCGACCTCGCTTACGCGATCCCGAACGTGGCCCGCTTCCGCGTCAACGTCTTCTTCCAGCGCGGGGCCATCTCGGCCGCCTTCCGCCACATCCCCGAGAAGATCGAGTCGCTAACGACCCTTGGCCTGCCGCAGGTGCTCGAGGAGTTCTGTCGCAAGCCCCGCGGGTTCGTCCTGGTCACCGGCCCGACCGGCTCGGGCAAGTCGACCTCTCTCGCCTCGATGATCGACCTGATCAACGAGGAGCGCGAGGAGCACATCCTCACGATCGAGGACCCGATCGAGTTCCTCCACACGCACAAGAAGTGCATCGTGAACCAGCGCGAGGTCGGGTCAGACGCAACGGACTTCTCCAGCGCCCTCAAGTCGGCGCTCCGCGAGGACCCGGACGTGATCCTCGTGGGCGAGATGCGCGACCTCGAGACCATCTCGACCGCGCTGACCGCGGCAGAGACCGGGCACCTTGTCTTCGCCACGCTCCACACGCAGTCGACCGCGCAGACCGTCGACCGCATCATCGACGTCTTCCCGCCCCACCAGCAGCAGCAGGTGCGCATGCAGCTTTCGATCGCCCTTCAGGGGATCGTCACCCAGCAGCTTCTGCCGACCTCAGATGGCTCCGGCCGCGTCTGCGCCACGGAGGTGCTCGTTCCCAGCCCGGCGATCCGGAACCTGATCCGCGAGGGCAAGACCCACCAGATCTACTCGGCGATCCAGACTTCGGGCTCGGTAGGCATGCAGACGATGGACTCGAACCTTGCGTCGCTTGTGCGGATGGGCAAGATCTCGCCGCAGATCGCGCTGCAGCGGGCATCCGTGCCCGAGGAGCTCAAGCGTCTCCTGGGCCCGATGCCCGGCGCCAACGGTCAGGTCGCCCCAGGCCACGCCCATCAGCAGTCCGGCCCTCCAGTCCCGGCGGGAATCTGAGCCATGGCGATGTTCGGGTTCAGGGCGGTCGACCTCGCGGGCGTACCGTCGCGCGGAGAGGTCGAGGCGTCGTCAAAGGCTGCCGTCACCGAGCAGCTTCGCCAGCGCGGGCTGATTGTCCTCGACGTTTCCGAGACGCGCGAGGCGTTCAAGCTCGAATCGGTCTTCCAGCGCTTCAAGAACGTAAAAGCGCGCCCCCTTGCGATCTTCTCGCGCCAGTTCGCGACGCTGATCTCTTCGGGCATGCCGATGCTCCGCTCGCTCTACACCCTCGAGGACCAGACGGACGACGAGATGCTGACGAAGGCGATCGTCGCGCTGCGCCAGGATGTGGAGGCGGGAAGCTCGGTCGCCCAGGCGATGGAGTCCCAGCCCGGCGTCTTCGACCCGCTCTACCGCTCCATGGTCCAGGCCGGCGAGGGATCGGGCCGTCTCGAGGAGGCCCTCGACCGCGTCGCCAATCAGCTCGAGCGCCTGGATGCCCTCAGGCGTCAAGTGCGCTCGGCGATGATGTACCCGGCTGCGGTGCTAGTCATCGCCCTTCTGGTGATGGCGGCCGTATGCGCGTTCGTCGTCCCCGTTTTCACGAACATCTTCGTCGAGATCGCCGAGGAGACGCCCGGCGTCAGCTCGCAGCTGCCGTTGCCGACCCGGATCGTGGTCGCGATCTCGGACTTCATCACGGGTAGCTGGTACATCCTGATCGCGATGATCGTGGCCATCGGCTACGCCTTCAACCGGTGGAAGACTTCGGAGCGCGGCCGCCACCAGTGGGACCGGATGAAGCTCAACTTCCCCGCCCACATCGGCGACATCGTTCACAAGGTCGCGTTGGCCCGCTGGTCGCGCACCTTCGCCGGCACGATCTCCTCGGGCGTCCCGATGCTCCAGGCGATCAAGATCGCCGGACAGACCGCCGGCAACGCGGTCGTCGAAGAGGCGATGGACGACGTCTACAACTCGGTCAAGGCCGGAGGCTCGATTGCAAAGCCGCTCCAGGAGAACGACGCCTTCCCGGCGATGGTCTCCCACATGGTGGCCGTCGGTGAGGACTCGGGTCAGCTCGAGACGATGCTCGAAAAGGTCGCGGACTTCTACGAGACCGAGGTCGACGCGAAGGTGAAAGCGCTGACCTCGCTGATCGAACCAATGATGATCATGCTCGTCGGTGGCGGCGTCGGATTCATCGTCATCGCGATGTACCTCCCGATCTTCTCGCTCTACGACAACATCCGCTAACCGGGGGCAGGCGGGGCCTGCAAGCTCCGTTTCAAGCTCCATAAGCACGGTAAGTGCGAAGGGATCGCGTTCGTCCCGGTGAACCTCCTTGTCCTCGCCGGCCGGGTCTGGCGAGAAGACAAACGTGAACGGGGGTTCAGCAAAAATGACGATGCATTCACTGGTCGAGAACGACTGCCGCAACCTGGGATTTATCCCGGACGCATCGGTGCACCTGATCATCACGCACCCGCCGGCCTTCGGCGCCTTCTGCGAGTCCTATCTCCGCGGCCAGCTGTCCGCGATCCTGGACTACGGCGACTACCTCGCCGAGCTTGACGCTGTCTGGAGCGAGTGCGACCGCGTACTGGCCCCGGGAGGGCACCTCGCTTGCGTTGTGAGCCCCGTGGCGCGGCGCGACGAGGACTTGCCGCTCACGTCGGACATCCATGCCCGCACGCGACGGCTGGGGCTTGACGTAACGCGAGCGATCCGGTGGCTCCCCCAAGACAGGGCCGAGCTCGATGAGGCCGCTTTCTACGGAGCACCCAACCAGCCGTGCGGAGACCTCATGTGCGACTCGCAGGACGTGCTGGTGATGCGAAAGGCGGGCGAGCGCCTGGTGTCCGTTGAGACGGAGGTCGCTTCAAGGATGCCTGCGGACTACTTTGCGACTTGCTCCTCGTCGGTCTGGCTGATCCCGGCGGAGAGCGATGCACGACACCCTCAGAGCTTCCCGATGGAG
>CAWAZL010000011.1:0-186903 GCA_963786495.1 uncultured bacterium
TAGGAAATCCTGCCCTCCGCCATCATCGGAATGCCGAGCGACATGAACAGCATCGCCGCCATCAGGTGCGTGCGCCGGCGGTCGTTCGCCGTCGGCGCAGAGCCGTCGTAAGTCGGGATTCTCCGTGATCATGTCGAGCCAGGTCCGGTCGTCGTGCGACTCGGTGTAGTTGACCGTCTGCGCCGGCCATTTCGCGAAATACCACGGCGAACCCTTGCAGGAAATATTCCATCCGCTCCGCGCGTGCCGTTGCCGCGCACATAGTCGCGCACGAAATCGCGGTAGCCGTCGTTCCACGACGCCCAGCCGGTGTCGCGCAGCGCGCCCGCGATGTGTCCGCGGAAACTCCAGGGCTCCGCGATCAGGATCACGTCCGGCTTCACCCGCTTCAGCGCGGTCTCGATGTCGCGCAGCACGTCGACCCCCAGCAGCTCGGCCAGATCGAAGCGGAAGCCATCGACGCCATAGGCCTCGATGAGGTGCACGCAGCTGTCGATGATCAGCCGCCTCGCCATCGCCGAACGCGCGCGCAGATCGTTGCCGCAACCGCTCCAGTTCGCGAGCTGCCCGGCGGCGTCCTGCTCGAAGTAATAGAGCCGGTCGATGAACATCAGGTGCGCCGGCTCGCCCACGTGGTTGAACACCACATCGAGCACCACCGCCATGCCGCGCCGGTGAAACGCCGCCACCAGATCCTGCAGCTCGCGCACGCCCGAGGCCTTCTCCGGCGCGAGCGCATAGCTGCTCTCCGGCGCGAAGAAATTATTCGTCATGTAGCCCCAGTGATATTCCTCCGGGGTGCGGTTATCGAATTCCTGCACCGGCTGCAGCTCGACGCAGTTCACGCCGAGGTGGTGCAGATAAAAATCCGGGCTCTCGACCCACTTCCGCAGCCCGGCGAATCCGCGCCGTTCCTCCGGCGTCGCCTTGACCGGCGCATTGCGCCGCGAGATCGCGCACATGCGCTTCGGCGATGACAGATCGTGCCACGCGGGCGTCTGAAACGTCCGATCGCCCTGCCCCACCCACGCGCGGTCGAGCACGATGCCCGGACCGTCGCGCCCCACCGTCGCCAGCGCATAGGGATCGAGCACGCGCATGTGCCGGATCGAACCGCCCCGGACCCTTCGCGCACGCCATCGACCGATGTACCAATAAAACCAGCCGTGCAGATTGCGATCGAGCGCGATTTCCCAGACGCCCGCCGCGCCATCCGCGTCCGGCCGGCGCGCGAGCGGGAAACGTCTGCAGGCTGCTCCGTGCGTCGGCCTGTCTGGCCGAGCAGCAGCGTCGACCTGCCGCGCCCGCGGCGCGAACAGCCGGAAAACCGTCTCTCGTCCGCGCACCAGCGCCCCAGCGGCAGATCGGTCTTCAGCTCGTAGAAAAAATTTCCCGGCACGAGCGGCACCGCCGGGCCGGCTCGCCGGCCGCCGCGCATCCGCCCAGGTCACCGTCCGCGGCTCCGCCAGGTCCAGCGGCGCCGCGAGCGTGAACTGCCAGAGGTGCCAGCCCGGTGCGCGTGCGGATCGAGGAAGCGGTTGAAGTTGCCGCTGCTCGTCGCGCACCACGTTCGGCGCATCGTCCGGCGGCACGAGCCACTGATGTTCGCCCGTGACAAATTTGAAACGCAGCCCGGCGCTCCGCAGAAAACGCGCCGCGTCGCCCGTCCACAGCAGCACCCGCTCGCCGTCGAGTTCGGCCGGCTGCAACTGCCATTCGTCCTCGCCGACCGCCGCCTGCCAGCCGTTGAAATCGCCGGCGAGGTAAACCGTGTCGCGCGCCGGATCGACGTCGCAGCCGTGCTCCAGCGGACACGAAACGAAGATCTCGCCCTGCGGATCCAAAAAATAGCCGAATGCGCCGCCCGCACATGCAGGCCCGAGGCCGGCGCCAGAGCGCTCGGCGCCGGGCATTGTCTCGCCGAACGTGAAGCGGCGGCGGCAGCCGGTCCGTCCAGTCGCGATCCAGCTCGATCACCCCGGTGGTCGAGCGATTCGAGCCAGGCCCGAACGATGCGATGCGCGGGTATCGAGCCATGCGGATCCGCAAAGCATTCCGCAGCGCCGTCCAACGGAAGCAATGCTTTATATACTTGCCGGTTAACGTCACTGTTGAACGCCGTCAAGACCGGCTTGCCGTCGAAATAGGCGGTGCGGAAGGCCGAGCAGCTAGCACGCGGTCGCGCAGCTGTCTTCGGTGCGCACTTCAAGCGCGGCAAGCTGCGTCAGATCGAAATATTTCACGCACGCCGGGGCCGGTGGCGATCCAGGGAATATGCCGGCTGCGCGCGTCATCGGCGCCGTGCGTTGAGCCCTGCGCCGCCGTGATCGGCCGTGACGATGACAACCGTGGATGTCCCGAATGCCCGCCTGATCGAGCGCCGCGAAAACTGCGGCCAAGCTGCCGTATCGGTCTGTCTCAATAGACGCGAGCTGCTCCGGCGAGCCCCAGCCATTCGCGTGGCCCGATTGCGTCGACATCGGGAAAATGAATGAAGATCAGATCGGGCTTGTGCTGCTTCAATGATCTTCACCGCTTCGTCGGCCACCACATTGTTCGTCGCACTCTTTTCTCCGGGAGGAATAGACACGTAGGTGATCGTGCCGGGTTTGTTGAGCGTCGGAGAACTTCGATTTGCCCGCGATCATGCGCCGTGACATAGCCGGCACGCGTGGCCATTTCCATGACGGTAGGAACCGATCGGATAAACCGGCTCGCTGAAGGGGAGATCGCGATTCCACTCGATGCCATGCTTACGCGGGAATCACGCCGGTGACCATGCTGGTGTGCGACGGCAACGTGATCGAGACCGCCGTGGTCTTCGCCCAGAAAGTATAGGCGCCTTCGTGATCATCGTCGCGCATCGTCGGCATGTCGGCGAGCAAGGCGCCGATCGGGCCGCAGCCCGTCGACGCTGATGATGACCACGTGTTCGCACCGCGGGAAACGGCCGCTGCGGCTTGCGCCACGGGCACCGGCGATCTGCGGCATGACTGTCGTCAACAAAGCGAAGACCGAAAAGAATGCCGTTCCACCAGCAGCGGAAACCTTAAGCTGCAGTGGCTGTAAGCCTGTCGATCCGGCCAGCAGTCGGCGGTTAGCAGTGCAGATGCACGGCGCTGCCAGCGTTCGGTTTGACAACATGTTCACGCCGACTCATGCGTCGTTTCATCGTCCGTGCCTGCCCGCGAAAAGATTCTCGTCGCCATGTCCGGCGGCGTCGACAGCTCCGTCGCCGCGCTGCTGCTCAAGCAGCAGGGCCACGACATCGTCGGCGCGTACATGAAGAACTGGATCAACGAGGACAACGTCATCGGCCATTGCCCGTGGCAGCAGGACATCGAGGACGCCCGCGCGGTCGCGCGAGCAGACTCGGCATCGAGTTCCGCGTGGTGAATCTGATGCAGCGAATATCGCGAGCGCGTCGTCGACTACCTGCTCGACGGATACGCGCGCGGGCTCACCCCGAATCCCGACATCATGTGCAACCGCGAGATCAAGTTCGGCGTGTTTCGCGCGTGGGCGAAGGACCACGGCTTCTCCGCGGTCGCCACCGGCCACTATGCGCGGCGGGTCGAGATCGGCGCATTGCACCGATCGCTCGAACCCGGCGACGCGGCCGATCCTGCAATTCGCTGCTCGAGGGCGCGGACAAAAACAAGGACCAGTCCTACTTTCTCGCCTTGCTCAACCAGGAGCAGATTGCGCGACGCGCGTTTTCCCATCGGCCATCTGGCAAAGCCCGAACTGCGCCGACTCGCGCGCGAAGCCGGCCTCGCCACCGCGGACAAGAAGGACAGCCAGGGCATCTGTTTCATCGGCGAGGTGAAGATGCAGGATTTTCTGCGCGCCTACGTGCCCGACGCGCCCGGCCCGATCGTCCGCGCGAACGACGGTCGCGAACTGGGCCGACACCGCGGCCTGCATTACTACACGCTCGGCCAGCGCAAGGGCATCGGCGTTCCCTCGAACACCGACCACGAAGCCTACGTCGTCGTCGGCAAACGCGCCGCCGATCGCGCGCTGCTCGTGGCCTTCGACCATCCCGATGCGCCCGGACTTTTTCAACGCGAAGTGCGCGTCCATTCGCTGAGCTGGACCGGCGAGCCCGATCGACACGCCGCGCGCACGCTCGAAGGCCGCGTGCGCTACCGCGATCCGCGCGTGGCGCTCGAATTCATCCCCGAAGGCGGCGGCACCGCGCTCGTGACGTTTCCGCGAGCCGCAGCGCGGCCTCGCCTGCGGCCAGATCCTCGCGCTCTACGACGGCGAGCGGTTGCTCGGCGGCGGCGTCTACGTCTAATTGAGACCGATCTCGCCGCGGTGCTGACGACGTCACCCGTGACACTCCTGATGCATCCGATCATGGCGCGACGGCGCTCCATGGAAAAAACTTGGTGAGCTCGCCGAACAGCGAGTCGCTGCAGCCGGACCTCGGCCGGGCGATCCGCGCGACGGTCGCGTTCATGGTGCCGCTGCTGCTGGCGGCCGCGGGCTGGTTGCCGCTCGAAGTTCCTTCGTCGCCATCGCGGCGCAAAATATCGCGATGGTGGATGTCCGCGGCGAGTACCGTCTGCGGCTGGCGCTGTTGTCGCGATGGCGGCGGTGTTCGTCGGAGCCGCGGCGCTGGGCGCGCTGAGTCGCGAACCATGTCGTCGCCGCAGCTGCTCGCGACGGTGCTCATGGCGTTCTGCGGCGGCTTGTGGCGGCACCTGAGCAGCGACTACGGCATGTCGCTCGCGATCTCTTCGACGCTGGTGTTCTTCCTCGCGCTCGCGTCGCCCGCGGATCCGCACGCGGTTTCGAGCCACACGCGCTGGCCGCGCTGCTCGGCGGACTCTGGGGACTCGCTGCTGCAGGTCGCCAACTGGCCCTTCCGCCCCAACACCCGTTGCGTCGAACCGTCGCGGATACCTGGCTCGCGGTCGCGCGATCTGTTCGAAGCGATGACGCCGCGCGAGACCGTGGATCACGCCGCGCGTCAACACCAGCGTCAACGAGCGCGAAGCCGACACTGCGCTCCACCCTCGACAAGACCTACGCCGTGCTCGCCGCATGCGCGGCCCGGCCCGCTGCGCGACGCGGCTCGAAGCCCTCAATCTCGCCGGCGCCCGGCTCGCGACCCGCGTCGTCGTCCTCAACACCGCGCTCGAACCGCTGCATGGCCGCAGGCGGAGTTCGCCGCGCTTCGCGTCGGCGCTTCAACCGGCGCTCACCTCGCTCACCAACACGGCCCGCACCGTCGCGCTCGCCGTGGTTTCGCGGCGGCCGGCGCATCTCGCGACCGTCGAAGTGCGCGCTGCGCCGGCTCACGAAGCTGCTGCGCGTGCTGCAGGCGCGCATCGCCGGCGACGCGCGATCCCGCGGGCGGCGCAGCAATTGCAGGAAATCCTCCGGCAGATCGAACAGCTGCTGCCCGAAATCGACGACGCGCTGCGCGCCACGATCGATCGCGCGGAGGAACGCAGCGCGTTTTCGCTCGAGCTGCTCGACATGCGAGACGTGGACGCTGCGGCCGCTGGCCTCGACCTTGAATTTCACCCGTCGCGTCGATCCCGCGCTGGTGCGTTTCACCGTGCGGCTCGCGGTCTTCATGACTGTTCGGCGTGGTCGATTTTCAAAGCCTACGCGCTTCCCCACGGCTACTGGCTGCCCTTCACGATCGTCGTGGTGCTCCAGCCCGATTACGGCTCGACGCGCCAACGCGCGGCGCAACGCGTGCTGGGCACGTTCGCCGGCAGTGCCGTCGCGAGCGCGCTGCTCTGGCTGCACATGCCGTTCGCGGCGATCGCGAGCGGCCATGGCCGGCACGATTTTCGCCTTCGGCTATTTCGTGAAACGAAACTACGCGCGTCGCGGTTTTCTTCATCACGCTGTTCATCGTGCTGCTCACGGAGGCGGAGCATCCCGTGACCATCGCGTTCACGGTCGAACGTCTCGTGAGCACGCTGGCCGGCGGCGCGCTCGCGCTGCTGGCGGCGCTGTTTTTCTGGCCGGTGTGGGAACGCGATCGTTTCCCGCCGATTCTTGCGCAAGGCCTGCGCGCGCAACCGCGAATACCTGCAACTGCTGCCGTCCGCGCTCGCCACGGCGGTGCAGCGTTACGACGAAGAAGCCATCGCAGCGAAACGCGAGCCGAAGCCGGCAACAGCGCGATCTTTCTTCGCTCCAGCGAATGACCGGCGATCCCAAAAACCAGCGCGAAGGTCTCGAAGCCGCCGCGAGCTCGCGAACGGCAATCAGCGGCTCACCCGCGCGCTGACCGTTATGACGCTGCATCTGCGCCGGGCACGCCGCTCAACTGGCCCGAGCTGGAAAAGTTCAAGACCCTCGTGGGCGAACTGAAACACTCGCCGGCAACGTGGAAAAGGGCGCAGCGGCAAGCGGCTCATCCGAAGCCATTCTCGCTGCCTGGAGCGAATATTCATACCACTGCCGGGCCCGACATGGCGCAACGCGACCATTGGGTATTCACCCAGCTCGCTCGTGCGGCAACCGGGCTTAGTGCCATGCTGCTCGCCGCGAGCAGCGCAACCGGCGATAAGAGCGCCGACGCCTTGAAGTTGGGATCGGCAATCAGTTGATCGAAAGTATTGGCCAGGTTGCGCGCGCGAATCCCCCGCATGCGCCTGGTTCGCCTTTTTGAGTGCAACTCGCGCATCATCCAGCATCCGAGCAGGGCGAGCACATAGACCTGTTGCAGCAACGGATGAAGAACCTGTCTCCCGTTTGTAAGTCCTGGGCAGTCGCGAGCGCCACATCGTAGGCCTTTTTGGCCTCGGTGCGCTTGCCAAGGCGAGCGCTGCGGCCGTCACCGAGATCGAGCCAGTAATCGACGACATCGGGGCAAAGCGCAGCTGCCTTGATATAAAGTTCGGCCGCCCGTGCATAATCTTTCACCGTGAGCGCCGGAACTTCCGCCTTAGCTGGCCAGGGTGGCATCCTTGCGTTGGAGCGAAGTGATGGTTTTCGCCTTGGGCGCACAACCGGTGAAAGCCAGCAGTGCAAACGCGGGTAGTACTACTATAAGCAAATGCTTGGTGGTCACGGCTCCAGTAACAAAGGTCAGCCACCAGCCGTCAATATCATCAATCGCAGGAGAGGCATGGCTGCACTTTACGCTTTGCCGCCAAGCTCGTCATTCTGAGCACAGCAAGAGTGGCAAACAGCACCAATTACTTGGCAGGCTTCCTTGAACCTTATCAGCTATGATTAAGCGCGCCACAGCAGGCTCATTCTGCGCCGTCGGCGTTCTGCGGCAACCCAGATTTAAAGCCGGCCTAAAACTGCTTAGCCACTGACTCGTCGTATTGCTCAACGTAGGCCCGGTGCTTCAAGGCAAGGGCAAGACCAACGACAAGGGCCGCTACCGCGTGGACAAGGAGGTCAAGCGCGGCAGCTACTTCCCGGCTATCGCGAGAAGCGTTGACCCCGAGATCGGGATCTGCGCCGCCGCCCAAGCGAACTCGATCTTCATCGAGCCCTAGCGCCGCTCAGCGGCCGAAGAGGCCGCCGAGCTTCGAGTTTTTCGGCGGCGGGCCCAGCTGCGCTGCGGCTGCCGAGTCGATGTTGAGCTCCACTGCTCGCTCGTAGGTGCGCTGGACCTCGGGAGCGTCAACGAACCTCGTCTCCCCCTTGACGTCTTCGAAGATGAAACCGTCCAGGATGTTCTCGCGCTTGTTGTCGGAGACGCTGACCACCCTGCCCACCTCGACCCCGTCGGAGCCGTAGATAGGCGTTCCCTGGGCAATGGTCGAATAATGGACGGCGACGCCGTCGTCCCGCTGGGCTGATTCCTCGCTCACGGGCCAGAGGATACGAGCGTGTCGCCGCCCGCCGAAGGATCGAGCTGCGCCTGCGAGAGCCACTCGCGGATGTGTTCGTAAGTCTGCGGGTGGTTGAGGAGGTGGAAGTGGCTTGCGCCCTGGACGTGCTTCGAGTCCCCGTGGGGCTTTCCCTCGCCGTCGAAAGGACTCGCTGCACTCGCCTTGCGCACCAAGACGTCGCCGATCAGCGCGGCGAGCGGATGGCGCTCCGAGGCGGTGAGCCCACCGGAGACGAAGTGGTACGAGACACCGGGAACGGGCGCGAGCGGAGCCGAGTAGTTGCGCAGCACCTCGTGCGGATCCCTGTCGGTCCAGTCCTCGTCGCGCAGGTACCCGAAACGCAGGTCCTGGATCCCCACGCTCCTCAGTTCGAGAAAGTCGGCGAAGGGCTTCGCCTCCGGCACCCGTTTGAAGGCTGCGCCCCCTGCGTTCACGACCTTCTCGAGCCAGGAGCCGGTGTTCGGCGCGCCCAGGCAGATCACGTGCTTTGCGTTACGGACCCAGCGCCGTTCGGCCTCGGCGGCCTCGTGGCAGGCACTGCGCGCGATCAGCGCGCCCATCGAGTGGCCGATCAGCGAGACCTCCTCCACCTCCACTGGCCACTCGCGGCATAGCTCCTCGAGCAGCCACGAGAGGCGCCGGCCGTTCTCGGAGATGTGAAGGCCGCTGTTGTAGCGAAGGTAGAGCGGGCTGAAGTTGAGGTCGTCACGGAGCTTCTGGCCGTAGGTGCGCGGTGCAGGCCCCTCCATCTCGGGGTCCGCCTTGGTGCCCAGCCACCAGGCCTCCTCCGTCTCGCACAGGCCGTGCACGAAGATCGCGAGCCGCGGCGTCGTGTGGTCGAACGCCTCCTGGATCGACGCGCGGGTGCACTCGACGTCGCGGTGAGGCAGCCGGAGCGCCATCTTCACCGCGAGGGGGCTCCCCTCCTCCTCCAGCCGATCGCCGATCAGGCCGTTGATTGCCGCCTGTGAGCGGCGCCCAAAACTGGAGTTGCTGACAGCCGTCCGCTCCTCGGTGCCTCCTGCGACGCGCCCCGCGGCGGAGATCGCGGCGCCTGCGCCCTTGCCGCCGAGCTTGAGCGCACCGAAGACGCCGGCCGAAATCGCCTCGTGCGCCTGCTTGACGACAGCCGAGCCTTCGCCGAGCGCTCCGAAGACGCGCTCCGAGACCGCAGAATGGACTCCCTGGATCGGGCTCAGGAGCGCTTCGTCTGCATATCGCCCGGCCAGGTCACCGAGCGCTTTTAGCTCCGAGTCAGGCACGCCTCGCGCAAGATAGCGAAGGCGGAGGCGGAGGTTTGGTGCGGCCCGTTACCGCTTCTTGACGATCTTGAAAGAGGCGTGCGCAGGCGTGGGATCGTCGCCGCCTTCGCCCGACGCGAACACGTCGAAGGTGTGCTTGCCGGGCTTCAGCTTCTGCGTCGTATGCGACGAGGTGCACGCCGCATACGGGTTCGAATCCACCCGGCACTGGAACGTCGCGCCGGACGATGGGTTCGCCGTGAACGTGATCGTCGGGGTCTTATCGGTGCCTTTCGGCTTCGGCGCCTTTGTGATGGTGGTGTCGGGCGGGTCGGGCGGATCCACGACGGCGTCCACCGTCCAGATGTAGGTCGCGGCACCAGCGAGCGTCTCGCTGTTCCCGAGCGCGTCAGTCGAGTAGACGCGGAACGTGTGCTGGCCCTCGCTCAGGCTTGTGTACGAGGCCTCCCCCGTGTTGCAGTCGGTTTCCGCTTGCGAGTCCAGCTTGCACTTGAACGTCGCCCCTGCCTCGGAAGAGAAGGTGAAATTCGCGGAGTCAACGGTCGAGACCGGCTGATCCGGGCCTGAGTTGATGGTTGTGTCGGGCGGCGTGCGGTCCACCACCCAGGTGTACGTGGCGGGGGCAGCGTCATCCTTGTTGCCTGCCGTGTCGGTCGCGAACAGCGGTGAAGGTGTGAGATCCGCTCGAAAGGCCGCTGTAGCTGCGTTGAGGCACCTGGGGTGCAAACTTCCGCCGCTCCCTGGTCGAGTTTGCAGGTGAAGGTCGAGTCCGGCTCGGTCGAGGTGTACGTAAATGTGGCCGTCTGTGAAGCGGTCGGATTCGCCGGTTTCGAGCCTTCCGTGATCGTCGTATCGGGCGGCGTGCGGTCGATCGTCCACGTGTTATGTGGCCGGCGTAGGATCCTCGACGCCGTTGAGCACGGCCTTCGCGCTGAACGTGTGGCTTCCGGTGTCGAGGGGCGGGTTGTTGTAGGTCTTGGGACTCGCGCAGGAGCTGAAACTCGTCTCGTTGTCGAGCTTGCACTGGAACGAGAGACCCGGTGTACCCGAGGCGTTGCCAGGCGAGTCGAACGTGAATGTCGCCGCCGTGCCGTTATTCGGATTCGCCGGGGTGGTCAGAATTCGGCTCTCGGGGCACAGGACGAACGAGGGGACCACCAGGTTGTTCTGAGGGCTCGGCGTCTGCTCGGTGAAGTCCGCGGCGCTGTCGAACGTCGTGTCCTGCGGCATGTCGAGGATCGTCGAGCAGCCAGCGATCGATCCGGCGCTCCAGCGACTTCCCGGCCGTGACCCCTCCTGGTGAGGCGGGGCTCCCGGTTGCGAGGTCGGGCACCGTGCCCGTGAAGTCGCCCCACGTCACACAGTCGATGGCCGTGTTGTCCGGATAGGTGTCAGAGATGAAGCAGACCGCTCCTCCCCGCCCGGAATGTTCAGGCCAGCGTCCGCAAAGTCGGCATTTGCGACACCAGTGTCGCCAAGCAGCACCCGCCGCTGGCTTTGACCGTTCGTAACGTTGTCGTCGAACGTGTGGCTGTCGATCTGGGTGCCGGTGGGCCCGTAGAGCCACCATGTGGTGGGTGGCCATCAGGTTCTGGCCCGCCGTGTACATCTGCAGCTCGACGAAGCTCGTCTCCGCTGCCACTCCCGCGGGGAAGACCTCGCGGATGAGAATCTCGTGGTGGTCCGCCGACGCGGGCGCTGCGGCCGACGCCATCCACGCGGCGCAGACAAACGCTGCGGTTGATCCGCGCCTTAGCCACACCCCCGACACAAACCCATCAAACCACGTCCCTGATTGGTTTTCAAGCCTCTGCGCCCGTGGGCGCGATCAGCAAGGCCGATGCGGCTGCGATGAGGGCAAGGCGTCTCATCTCTAGGGAAAGTACCGTCGGTGCGTGCGTTTGAAGTCCCTGGCATGCTCAGTTGATGGCCTCCGCCTCGTCAGCTGGCTATTCGAAAACGCCGCTTCCTCGGAAGCTCGGCATAAAGGAGGGTGAGACGTTGGCACTGCTCCGGGCGCCCGAGGACTTCCGTGAGACCCTCGGCGATTTGCCCGACGGGGTGAGCGTCCACACCCAGGTCCGGACAGGCAGCGACGCCGATGTGGTCGTCGCGTTCTTCACTCGCCGCTCAGAGCTCGAGGCGCGCCTGCCGACGCTCGTGGACGCTCTTGGGGTCGACGGCGGCCTGTGGATCTCGTGGCCCAAACGCTCGTCAGGCGTCGAGACCGACATCACCGAGGACACGCTCCGAGAAGTCGGCCTCCCGCTAGGCCTAGTCGACAACAAGGTCTGCGCGATCGATGAGACGTGGTCAGGGCTGCGCTTCGTCTACAGACGCGAGAACCGCGACGCCGTCCGAGCCGCTCGATCTGCTTGACGTGGTGCGTTTCGTTCGCGGTGTCCGGGAACAGGACCGGCCACGTCGCTCAGAGGCGTTCAGTAACCGCTTCTTCTTCGCAGAAGGCGGCGATCTCGCGGGAGAGCTTGCCTCCCTGCCAGGCGAGTGGTGACTCGCCCTCGTCCTCGCTGACCATCCGGGCCTCCGGGATCCGTTCGGTCCACTCGACCGCGACGTCCCAGGGGTGGCCCGGGTCTGCCTCGTCGTGGCTGGCGACGACGAGGGTCGGGACCTCGAGGCCCTCCAGCGCCTCGAGCCCGTCGAAGGGCACCGACGCGGTCACTTCTCGGAGCGCCTGCGCAACCGCGTCGAGGTCCTTGTGGAGCGCGAGGCGCGTCCTCGCGAGCCGAAGCACGACCTCGCGCCATTCAGGATCGTGTGAGCCGTCGTCGTAGACCTTGATGAACCCCTCCACCCCGTCCCGTTCGAGGCCGTCGGCCAGGCCGGCCCAGTACGCGATCGTTTCCTCGGGTGGCGGCTTGCCCCGGGACGCCGGCCCGATCGCCACGAGCCCCGCCACGCGGTCCGGCTCGGCCAGCGCGAACGCCGCAGCCGTGTGGGCCCCCATCGAGTGCCCCGCCAGGACAACCCGGTCCCCCTCCCCCACTTCGGCCGCCACCGCGGCCATGTCACTCGCGAGGGTTTCGTACGTGTACTGCTCGCCCTCGGGCGCAGGGTCCGACTCGCCGTGCCCCCGCGCGTCGTACATCGCGGACGTGAGGCCGCGGCGCTCGAGCAGCGAAGACCCGTGGGTTACATAACGACGCGCGGCCGTTATCCCGTGTGCCTGCAAGACGACTGGCCCGTCCCCGGCCGACTCGCCGCGAAGGACGTTCCCGCCGGGTGCGCGCACCTCGAAGGGGCGCGCGTCGGAGCCCATGGCTAGCCCTCTTCGATGGTGACCGAGTTGATGATCACGGGGTCAAGCGGCGCTCCCGACCCATCGGGATTCCCTTGGGCCTCGATCGCGGCCACGACCTCCATGCCTTCGGTCACCTCGCCCGCAACGGCGTAGTCGGGCGGTAGGCCGGCGTCTGGGACGGTGACGACGAAGAACTGACTGCCCGAGCGCCCGGGCGGCTCGGCCGCGGTCTTGGCCATAGCGACCACACCCTCTGTGTAGGAGGTGTCATCCGGCGGCGCCTCGTCGACTGAGTAGCCGGGGCCCGGGCCGGACCCCGTGCCGGCCGGGTCACCGGCCTGGATCACGAAGCCGGGAATGATCCTGTGAAACGGCGTGCCGTCCAGGACCCCGTTCTCCGCCAGATATTCGAAGGAGGCCGCGGTCCTCGGGTTCCCCTCCGTGTCGAGGGCGATCTCGAAGGTGCCGCAACTCGTTTCAACCACCGCAACGAGGTTCTCGGCCGAGGGCTCCTTCGGCGGCGGATCAAGGCTTACCTCCCTCGGCTCCGGCACATCGACGCTCTCGCACGCCGTCTCCTCGGTGCTCGAGGTCTCCTCGCCGCCCGAAGCCGGATCTTCCTCATCGTCTCCGCCGCAGGCAGACAAGACCAGGCCGAGGGCCACGAGGAAGGCGGCGATCAGGGTGAGCGGCTTCATCACGCCGCAAGGCTATCCACCCGTCCGGTGGCATTATCAAGCGGTGGCACAAGCCGGGAAAGCGCAGCACAGAGGCCGCTACGACCGCATCCGGGTCGTCGGGCGCACACTGAACAGCACGGTCGCCCGCGCGCCGTGGCTCTGGCCGGTCCTCAAGTACCCGATGCGCCGCTACTTCGACCAGTTGGCGCTGGGCTGGGACCAGCGCACAGGAGCGGGCTCCACCGAGCACCTCACATCACTCGCCGCCGCCCTGCTCCATGTGACGCCCGCCCCCGAGCGCGTCCTCGACATCGGGACCGGGACTGGCGAGGCGGCGCTTCTGGCCGCCCGCGAGTTCCCCCGTGCCAGCGTGCGAGGCATCGACGTCTCCGAGGAGATGGTCGCGATCGCGAAGAAGAAGGTCGGGCTCGACCCCGACGGGCGCATCGCGTTCAAGGTGGCCGACGCGGCCCGGATCCCCTGGCCCGACGACTCCTTCGATTTGGTCATGCAGATGAACGTGCCGCCGTTCTTCGCCGAGATCGCCCGCGTGCTCCGGCCGGGCGGAAGCGTCGTCGTGGCCGCCAGCTGGGGCATCGAAACGCCGTTCTACACACCGGATTCCGTGCTCAAGCGCGGCTTTGCGAAGCACGGCATCAACGAGCACGTCTGGGGTGGTGCCGGGAACGGCACTTACTGGGTCGGCCGCGCTCGAGAATAGATTCACCACCGTGTCCGCGGAGCCCACGCACCTCCTCCTGGTCAACCCGTCCGCGGGCGGAGGCCGAACGAGCAAGCTCCTCCCGCACGCTCAGGCAGCGCTTGCCGATGGTGGCGTTGAGCACCGGCTCGTCCTGACCGAGAACATCACCCATGGACGCGACGAGGCGCGCAGGGCCGCCGAGCGCGGGCAGACGGTCATCGTGATGAGCGGCGACGGGCTGATCGGCCAGGTGGGAGGCGAGCTCGCGAACACCCGCTCAGCGCTGGGGATCATCCCCGGCGGCCGCGGCAACGACTTTGCGCGAGTGGTCGGCATCCCGGACGATGTCGAGGAGGCTGCCGGGATCATTGCCGCCGGGGCGACGCGCCAGATCGATGTCGGCGAGGCGAACGGCGTGCGCTACTTGTGCATCGCAAGCTGCGGTTTCGACTCCGATGCCAACCGCATCGCGAACGAAGCAAAGCGCGTCAAGGGCCCGGTCGTCTACGCCTACGCGGCGTTGCGGGCCCTCGCGGCCTGGAAGCCCGCGACCTTCACTCTCACGCTGGATGGCGAGCGTGCCGAGGTCACGGGCTACTCGGTGGCCGCGGCGAACACGAAGGCTTACGGCGGCGGCATGATCGCCGTGCCATCGGCGGTGCCCGACGACGGCTTCATCGAGGTCAGCGCAAGCGGGAACGTCTCCAAGCTCCGGTTCCTGCGGGGCCTGGGTCAGGTCTTCAAGGGCGAGCACATGGAGACGATGCAGGTGCGAACGTGGCGCGTCTCGGAGGTCACCATCGAGGCGGACCGGCCGTTCTCCGTCTATGCCGATGGCGACCCAGTGGCAGACCTGCCCACAACCTTCAGGATCCTCCCAAGCGCACTGCGGGTGATCGTGCCACCCGACTCGGCACCGTGAGCGCACCGTCCGCGACCGGCCCCGGGTTCCGCGCGAAGGTCGCGATTGCCCGCGCCGCCGGCAATATGTCCCGGCGCTCCGGACGCGGCGGCGGCACGACGCTTCCTGGGCGGATGCTCCTTCGTATGGCTCCGGACGCGATCGAGCGCCTGGGCTCGCGCCTCACGTCGGGCGCAACCGTCATCAGCGCCACCAACGGCAAGACCACCACGGCCGGGATGCTCGCCTCAGCCCTCAAGCAAGCCGGACGCACGCCCGTGCACAACCGCGCCGGCTCGAACATGAGCTGGGGTGTTGCGACCGCCCTCCTCGAGCAGGAAGGCGCCGAGGGGCTCTTCGAGGTCGACGAGGCATGGCTGCCGCGGATGGTCGAGGCGCTCGACCCCGGGCTCATCGTCCTTTCGAACCTCTTCCGCGACCAACTCGACCGCTACGGAGAGCTCGAGCGCCTGGCCGACGAGTGGGCCGAGATGGTCGAGGCCCGCCCCGCCGGCCTGGTCCTCAACGCGGACGACCCACTGGTCGCCGACCTGGGCCGGGACTCCGACCTCGTGCGAAGGCCGGACGTCACCTACTTCGGGATCGAGGATGCCTCGCAGGCCCTGCCGGGGCTCCAGCACGCGCACGACGCCAAGCACTGCCGGCGCTGCGGAGCGCCCTATGCGTACGCGAGGGCATTCGTCGGACACCTCGGCCACTACACGTGCCCCAATTGCGACGCCGACCGCCCCACGCCCGACATCGCCGCAACGCGGATCGAGCTCGACGGCATGCGCGGCTCACGCGTCGAGGTCTCCACCCCTGAGGGGCCACTCGAGCTCCGTCTCCCCCTCCCCGGCCTCTACAACGTCTACAACGCGCTGGCGGCCCTTTCGACGGCGATCAGGCTCGGCGTGGAGCCGCACCTGGCCGTCACAGGCCTCGAGCGCACCGAGGCCGCCTTCGGGCGGGTGGAGACGGTCGAGGTCTCGGGCAAACAGGTTTCGATTCTCCTCATCAAGAACCCCGCCGGCGCCAACGAGGTGATCCGGACGCTTCGCCTGGAAGACGAGCAGTACGGAGGCGGAAACGGCGTACACCTTTGGATCGCGCTCAACGACGGCATCGCGGACGGGCGCGACGTCTCGTGGGTCTGGGACGCCGACTTCGAGCTACTTGCCGGTTCGGTTGCGAGCGTCACGTGCGCCGGGACCCGTGCGCCCGAGATGGCCGTGCGGCTGAAGTACGCGGGCCTTGATCCCTCTCTCATCACCGTCCACGACGACATCCCCGGGTCGCTCGACCGCGCGGTTGCCGGCTCGCCCGAGCGCCTGTTTGCCCTCCCCACCTACACCGCCCTTCTCGAGCTGCGGACGCTTCTCTCCGAGCGCGGCCTGGCAAAGGCGTACTGGGAATGAGCGTGGGAACCCCCGAGGAGGCCGTGATCTGGCACGACGTCGAGAACGGCGCATACGAGGCCGATCTGGAGCTCTGGCGAGAGCTCGCTCTTGGCGCGGGCGGGCCCGTGCTCGAAGTCGGCTGTGGAACCGGCCGTGTCGCGATCGACCTCGCGCGCCACGGCCACCACGTGCTGGGCGTCGACATCGAGCCCGCGTTCGTGTCCACCCTGCGCGAGCGTGCGGCCGAGCGAGACCTCGAGGCAAACGCCGAGGTCGGCGACATTCGCAACCTGGACGTGACCGGCGAGTTCGCGCTGGTCATTGTCCCGATGCAGACCATCCAGCTCCTGGAGGACGCCGTGGAGCGCCGTGCTGCGCTTGAGAGCATGCGCGCAGTTCTGGCGCCGCGCGGCCTGATCGCCGTTGCGATCGTGGAGGGCGATGCTGGGGCCGACGACTCGGGCGCTGTCCTCGGCCCGCCGGTCCCGGACGTTGCCGAGATCGACGGTTGGGTCTACTCGAGCCTGCCGGTCGAGCTCCGCTCCGACAGCGGAAAGCTCGCGCTCTCCCGGCTCCGGCAGATCGTGGCTCCCGACGGCGACCTGACTGACGATCGAGCGGAGATTCGTCTTGCCGTCCTGGAGCCCGGCGCGCTCGAGGCTGAGGCCGAACAGGCGGGCCTGCGGGCAGCCGGGCGCCGCGAGATCGCCGAGACTGACATCCATGTGGCCTCAGCGGTCGTCCTGTTGGAGGCTGCGCCATGAGCACGCTCAGGCTCCTCACCCTCTATCCGGACCAGATGAACATCTACGCCGACCGGGGCAACATTCTGTTCTGGCAACGCCGATGCGAATGGCGCGGGATCGGCTTCGAGCACGCAGAGCGCCGGCCCGGGCGATCGAATTGACCCGTCCGCCCACGACCTCATCTACATCGGCGGCGGCCAGGACCGCGACCAGAAGCTGGTCGCGGCAGACATGGTCGAGACCAAACGCGAGGGCCTCGCAGCCGCAGTGGACGACGGCGCGGTCGTGCTGGCAGTGTGCGGCGGCTATCAGCTCCTCGGCCACTCCTACCAGCTCGGCGACGAGCGGATCGAGGGGCTCGGCCTGGCAGACCTCGAGACCGTTCGCGAGGAAGGGCCTCGCCTGATCGGGAACGTCGCGATCGAGGTCGACCTCGGTGCGGGTCCGAAGGTTCTCGCCGGCTTCGAGAATCACGGCGGGCGTACCTATCTCGGCGACGGCGCGACGCCGCTGGGGCGTGTGATCAAGGGATTCGGGAACGACGGCAAGTCGGGCTTCGAGGGCGTGCGCCGAGACAACCTCTTCGGCACGTACCTCCACGGCCCGCTCCTGCCGAAGAACGCATGGCTCGCCGACCGGCTGATCCAGCTCGCGATCGCGCGAAGCGAGGGATCCGAGCCCGAGCTGGAGCCGCTCGACGATGAGCTCGAGGCCGCGGGGCACGAGAGCGCTCGCGCTGCCGCGTTGCGGCGTTAGCCCTTTTCGGCGTCGTAAACCTCAGCTGCGGGCCGCGCCATCACTCGCTCCGCCATCTCGAGCTTCATCCGGTCCAGAGCGGACTCCTGCTCGGGCGAGCGATCCTCGGTCCGCGCGAGGTCGATGAAGTCTTCGGTGACGAACCCCTCCCGGAGCACCAGCGCGACGGTTGCGCCGCGGTAGCCGAGCCGGAAGACGAAGCGCTCGCGCGTACGGCCGAGCTCGGGTCGCGCCAGCGACTCGTCGATCTCGAAACGCTCGCCTGTGAGTGCCCGCGTGACCATCTCAAACGCGTCGCGGGCGCCGGGTCCGCTGAACGAGGTCGCGATCGAGATCTCCCGCCGCTCGCACGGCGTGTTCGGGCTCAGGATGGGCATTGCGCGCTCAAGGACCTTGAAGGCGTGCGCGACGCCGCCGGGCGAGCCTGGACCGTGGTAGCGCATGAGGTCCTCGAACGAGAATTTGAGGAGCGTGTTCCGCTCCATCACAAGCAGGATTTCGGTGGACATCAGCGCTGGCACCATCGCAGGTACTCTCCATCGGGTGAGCCCCGCAACGGATTCGCCCGGTAGGGAGTTCGCCGAAGCCCTTGCGGCCAAAGACTTCGCGCGTGCAGCGGAGACCCTGGATCCGGACATTGACTTCCGCGCGCTCACGCCGAACGTGCAGTGGCAGGCATCGGGGCCCGACGACGTCGTGAAAAGCGTTCTGCGCGAGTGGTTCGAGGACTCGGACGAGCTCAAGGAGCTGATCTCGTTCGAATCAAAGCCGTTCGCCGACCGCGAGCATGTCGCCTACGCCATCCGCGGCCGCAACGAGGACGGGCCGTACGTCGTCGAGCAGCAGGCGTACTTCACGGCGGAGGCCGGGAAGATCGTCTGGATGCGGGTTCTCTGCTCGGGCAAGCGTCCCGACGACGCGGCTGCCTAGAGCTCCAAGAACATCACGTGGAGCCCGACGAGACCCTCGGTCGGGTGCTCGAACGCCTTCGGAACCGTTCCTGCGATCTCGAACCCGAGCTTCTTCCAAAGCGCGATGGCGCCCTGGTTCGTCTCGACGACCGCGTTGAACTGGATGAGCTTGAAGCCTGCATCGCGGGCCCAGGCGATGAGGTCCTCGCCGAGCGCCCGCCCCACGCCCTGGCCAGAGCGCTCCTGCGTCCACCATGAAGCTGCCACTCGCGACGTGCGCGCCGTTGCCGGGCCGGTTCGCATAACCCGTTCCGGTCCCGACGATCTCGCCGTCCAACTCCGCCACGACGATTCGCACACCATCGCCGAGCATCCAGTAGCGCCGAGCCGCCTCTTCGTCCATGTCCGTCTCGAGCGCGTACGTCTCCCCCGCCTCGACGATCGGCCGCATGATGTGCCAGATCGCCGGCCAGTCATCGACCGTTGCCTCGCGGACGACCATGCGCTACCGCCCCGTAGAGCCGAAGCCGCCCTCGCCTCGTTCGGAATCGCCGAGCATTTCGGACTCCACGGGCTCGAGTGAAGCGAACGGCACCACGAGGAGTTGCGCGATGCGGTCGCCCTCCGCAATCTCGAAGGCTTCGTCGCGGTCGGTGTTGAGCAGGAGCACGCGCACCTCGCCGCGGTAACCCGCGTCGATCAGGCCCGGTGCGTTGACCAGCGAGATGCCGTGCTTCGCCGCCCAGCCCGAGCGCGGCAGGACCAGGCCCGCATGGCCGTCCGGTATCTCGAGCGCAATCCCGGTGCCGACGCTTGCGCGAGCCCCCGGCTCGAGCCGCGCCTCTTCAGACGCGTAGAGATCTAGTCCCGCGTCGCCGGCCGTCGCTCGCGTTGGAAGTTTCGCGGTCGCTGTGATGCGACGAACCGGGAGCGTCACTGGGCGGCCGTTCGCCAAGAACTCTTCGAAGCGGTGCGCCAGCGCCTTCGGGACCTTGGCGCTCACTCGCACGCCCTCCGGGCTTTCTTCGCGTTCCAGGTCGCCGGCTAGCTCGTAGAGCTCGGCCAGACGGGCGCCCTCCGCGTAGGGGACGAGGAGCTCCATCGGCTCGAGCGTGCGCTCGAACTCGACCGCGATCCGGTCGCGGAGGTCGTCGAGCCCCTCCCCCGTCTCGGCGGAGATGCCGACGGCGTCGCGGCGGCCCACGAGGACGCGACGGCGCTCCTCGTCGTCGAGCAGGTCGATCTTGTTGAAGACCAGGAGCCTTGGCCGGTCGCCGGCGTTCATTTCGTCGAGGACCGAGTTCACCGCGGCGATCGAGCCGGCACGCTGCTCGTCGTCTTCGGACGCGTCGACGACATGGACGATCAAGTCCGCCAGGCGCGTCTCCTCGAGCGTCGCCTTGAACGCCTCGACGAGTTGATGCGGAAGCTTGCGGATGAAGCCGACGGTGTCGGTCAGGAGGTATCGGCGCCCCTCGTGCTCGTAGGCGCGAGTGGTCGGGTCGAGAGTGTGGAAAAGCCGTGAGCCGACACCTACCTCCGCACCCGTCAGTGCGTTCAGGAGCGTCGATTTCCCTGCGTTCGTGTATCCCGCTAGCGCTACGGCAGGAACCGCGGCCGCCTCGCGGCGCGCTCGCATCGTCTCGCGTCCCTTCTCCACATGCTCGAGCTTTCGCCGCAGCGCCGTGATGCGGTCACGTGCGAGGCGGCGATCGGTCTCGATCTGGGACTCGCCCGGTCCCCTGGTGCCGATGCCGCCGTCCATCCGCCCGGCTCCGAGGCGCTCGAGGTGCGTCCACAGCCCGCGCATGCGCGCGAGGTTGTATTCGAGCTGCGCCAGCTCCACCTGGAGCTTGCCCTCGGCTGAGTGGGCGTGGTCGGCGAAGATGTCCAGGATCACCGCGGTCCGGTCGATCACCGGCACGTCGAGCGCCGCCTCGAGGTTCCGCTCCTGGCGCGGCGCCAGCTCGTCGTCGCAGGCGACGAGGTTCGCGCCGGAGGCCTTGATGGCGTCCTTGACCTCGGCGAGCTTGCCGCGGCCCAGATATCGGTCGGGGTCCGGCTGGTCTCGCGCCTGAACGACCTCGCCCGACGTGGCCACGCCCGCGGTGCGTAGGAGCTCCTTCAGCTCGGCAAGCGGGTCGTCTGCGCGCTGCCGCAGCTTGCGGCAGGGCGCCGATCGCGAGCGCGCGCTGGCGCGCCCGCGGGTTGCGTAGGCCGGCTGCGGCGCCGTCGGATTTAGCGGAGACCTCCACCCGATCGATTGTAGGCCTGCAGTGAGACCGCTACGGGCAGACGTACGGCGAAGGCGGCAGCCGCTTCGCGGTGAGGCCGATGTCGCCGATGAACGGCAGCGCGCCAACCCCACAGGCGTCGTCGATCGACTCGTCGACCGCGGCGCCATTCGAGCGCTTCGTGTAATTCGTC
The DNA here is from genome assembly GCA_963786495.1 of uncultured bacterium. Lineage (GTDB taxonomy): Bacteria > Actinomycetota > Thermoleophilia > Solirubrobacterales > 70-9 > JALZKA01. Next base: position 20,875 of record CAWAZL010000011.1, read on the forward strand.
GCGGCCGTAAAGAGGCCGAGCTCGGCCATTTTCGAGAGGTCGTTGAGCGCCTCGTCGCGGCCTCTGTCCGAGTTGCGCACGTACTTGCGCCTGTCGAAGTCGAAGGTCCAGGTCACGTCCTCGCGATTCCACCCATCCAGGTGGCCGTCGTCGAGGATCCCGAACTTTTTGAACCCCCAGTAGCCGTTCTGCGCGAACAGCAAGCCGTCGGGGTGAACGAGATCGCCAAGCCGCGCAACGAGCTTGCGCATGCCGTCGCGCTGCTTTGAGTGCTTCTTCGGCTCGATCATGTCGACGTTGTCGAGGAACAGCCCGTCGAAGCCCTTATCCAAGATTTCCGGCGCAATGTCATCAGCGAGCGCGTCTCGGAGACCCGGCTTCGAGACGTCAGCGAACCACTCGTCGTTCCAGTTCTGCCATGCCGCCAGGCGGTACTGCTTGAGGTCGTCGTACCAGCCGCGCCACTTTTCGATAGTGCCGACACTGAGATAGGCCAGAACTGTCGCGCCTTCTGCCTTGAGCGCGGTGACCTTTGCCTGCGAAGCCTCCTCGCCGTCCACCACCACAACGTCGTAGTCGCCCAAGCGGTCGGCCACTTCGGCCGCGCTTCCCTCGATCATGCCATTGCCAATCCCAAACGCGAACGACTCGGCATCAACAAGCAGCGGATCGTCTGGGCCCCCGGCGCCGGCTTGCGGCGCCACGCAAAGAACGAGCGCCACCAACACCCCTGAGAAAACTGCCTTTCTCATCACCTGTCCATCGTCCGTGAGGCCACGAGGGTTGAGGATAGGCTTGCCCGCGTGAAGGTCTTCGTCACTGGGGGAACCGGGTTCATCGGCGGTCATGTCGTGCGCCAGCTGCGTGAGCGCGGCGACGAGGTCGCCGCCTTGGTCCGCTCGCCCGATAAAGCGCAAGCTCTCAGCGAGCTGGGCGCAACGCTCGTTGAAGGCGACCTTTCCGACCGCGCGAAGCTCGCGGCGGCGATGCGGGGCTCCGACGCCGTTATCCACGGCGCCGCCATCTACAAGGTCGGCATCCCCAAGTCGCGGCGCGAGCCGATGCGCCAGGCCAACGTCGTCGGCACCGAGAACGCCCTGGGCGCGGCGCTTGACGCGAAGATCCCTCGCGTCGTCTACATCTCAACGATCGGCGCCTTCGGCAACACAAAGGGCGAGGTCGTCGACGAGACCTACGACCATCCTGGTTCAGGCTTTACCTCCTACTACGAGGAGACGAAGTACGAGGCGCACCAGATCGCCAAGGGGCTCATCGCAGACGGCCTGCCTTGTGTGATGGTTCAGCCGGGCGGCGTCTACGGACCTGACGACCACTCCGCGATCGGCAAGCAGATCCTTGACTTCGCCGCGGGCCGGATGCCGTTCATCGCGTTCCCGACGGTCGGCATGAACATGGTCCATGTCGAAGACGTCGCCGCGGGGACCCTCCTGGCGCTCGACAAGGGCGAGATCGGCGAGTCGTACGTCCTGGGAGGCGACATCACGACCATGCGCGGGGTCATGGACACAACCGCGAAGGTCATGGGCAAGCGCGAACCGCGTGGGAACATCCCCACCGGCCTCCTGAAGGCCATCGCGCCGGCAGGTCCCGTGATCGGGAAGATCATGGGCCAGCCACCGAACATGCGCGAGATGATCTCGTCGGCCGACGGCGTCACCTTCTGGGCCTCATCCGACAAGGCGGAGGCAAAGCTCGGCTACGAGCACCGCCCGCTCGAGCGCGGTCTTCGCGAGACGCTCGAGGCCGAGGGCAAGGTCTAGAACTGCTCAGGCTACGGCCGGGTTGCCCTCAGAGGTGCGCGGGGCCGGGATGAGCACCGCCGCCGCGATCACCGCGCAGAAGGCTGCAACGCGCGCGATGATTCCCAAGGCGTCGCCGCCGATCGCATCGCCGAAGACGAGAATTCCTCCTGCGATCCCGGCCACGTTGGCCGCGATCGACGACAGTGCGATCACCTGGATCGGAGGGCCGATCTGAAGGCCACGGGCGAGCGCGAAGAACGCGAGGAGGCCGGCGCCGATCGTGAGCATGCTCCACGGGCTCACGAGCGCGATCAAGCCGCTCTCGGCGACGCCACCCGTCAGCGCCTTCGTCGAGACGCTTCCCACGCCAACGAGGATGCCGGCAGCGACGCCGAACATGACGCCGCTCCGCTCATGGTCGCGGCCCCTCGAGCCCCGGTGAAGCAGCATCGCCCCGGCTGCGACGAGCGCGCCCTCGAAAGCGAGAAGCGCGGCAAGGGAGTAAGCGGAATGGACCTCGGACGCCTCAGCCGTGAGGGCCAGCCAGGCGAGGCCGAACGCGCTGAGACACAGGCCCGCCCACTCGCGGCGGCCCAGGCGGATCCCGAAGAACCGCTGCGCGGGGAGAGCGAGAAGCGCCAAGCCGCCCGCGGTCACGACTTGGACCATCGACAGAGGCGCGATGGCCATCGCTACGACGTGAAAGCCCCAGGCGACGGCGGCGACCGCGAAGCCGAGCAGCCACCACTTCGAGCGAAAGAGGTTGATCGCGCTCTCGATCGGGCGCGTAAAGAGGATGGTCGGGACGCTCGTGGCTCCCCTGTGCTTGCACAGAACGGCGACGTTCGCGGTAAGGGCGGATGCGACCGCGAAGATGATGCCTAGCTCCGACACTGCAAGAGTGGCTTCGGCTCCTGCCTGGCCACGCTTGAGGTTTACGGACCTATTTGGACGCCTTGACCGCCTCCGCTTCGATCTCCACCTTCCAGCGCTCGTCGAGGAGTCCCGCGACAACCACCATGGCTGTGGCGGGTGGGTTCGAGCCAACCGCCCTCGCGTGCTCGAGCCCCACGGCCTTCTCGTACGACGCGTCTGTCACGAACATGCGCGTCCTCACCACATCGTTCAGGCTCGAGCCCGCCTCGGCGAGAGCCATCTCGATGATCTCGAAGCACCGGCGCGCCTGAACTCCCGGATCGGGATCGCACGAGCCGTCATCCCAGACAGGAGCGGTGCCGGAGACGATGACCCTGTCGCCCACGACGACCGCGCGGCAGTAGCCGTAGCGCTCCTCGAGCGGGATGGCAGAGAAGATGCGCTGTCGCTCGGCCACGAGCTCAGGCCGAGAGGTGCTCGCGCATCCGCTCGACCGCCTCGGTGATGCGCTCGTCTGGCGTCGTCAGCGAGATCCGGAAGAAGCCCTCGCCCGAGGGCCCGTACATCGACCCGGGCGAGATCACCACGGCTGCCTCCTCGAGCGCCAGCTCGGCGAAGGACGTGGAGGTGTGGCCATCGGGAACGGGCGCCCAGACGTAGATCGTCCCCTTCGGTGACGCCACGTCAACGCCGATGTCCCGGAGCGCGGAGACGACGAGGTCCCGCCGCCGTGTGTAGACCGCGTTCATCTCGTCGATCGCGTCCGAGGGCGCGTCAAGCGCGGCCGATCCGGCAAGCTGCACCGCCTCGAACAGGCCCGAGTCGATGTTCGTCTTCAAGCGCCAGTAGGTCTGGATCGCATCCGCGTTGCCCAGGATCGCCGCGCAGCGCCAGCCGGTCATGTTGAAGCCCTTGGAGAGCGAGAAGACCTCGACGCCAACCTCCTTCGCGCCAGGCGTCGCCAGGAAGCTCGGCGCGACGTAGCCGTCGTAGGTCGTCTCGGAGTAGGCGTTGTCGTGGACGACCAGGAACTCGTGCTTTTGCGCGAGCTCGACGACCTGCTCGAAGAAGCCATCGGGTGCCACCGCGCCAGTCGGGTTGTTCGGGTAGTTCAGGAACATCAGGCGCGCCTTCGAGAGAGCCATCGGATCGATCGCTTCCAGGTCGGGCACAAAGCCCAGGCTGGGGTCGAGCGGCAGCACGACCGCCTCGGCGCCCGCGAGCACCGGGCCGCCGGTGTAGACGGGGTATCCCGGGTCCGAGGCAAGCGCAATGTCGCCCGGGTCGAGGAACGCGAAGCAGAGGTTGTAGATGCACTCCTTGGCCCCGATCGCAGGGATCACCTCGGTCTCGGGATCGATCTCGACACCAAAGCGGCGGTCGTAGAACCGGGCGAGCGCCTCGCGGAACTCGGCGCGGCCGCGGTTCGACGGGTACTGGTGGGTCCCCGGGTCGGCGACGGCCGCCTGCATCGCTTCGACGATGTGCGGATAGGTGGGCGTGTCCGGATCGCCGATGCCAAGCGAGATCACGTCGATCCCGGCCGCCTTCTTCTCAGCGACCTTGCGCTCGAGCTCGGCGAACATGTACGGCGGGATCGCCTCGAGGCGTTGCGATGGATCGGTGCGTGCCATGGGTGCGTGAGGCTATCGGGACACAGGCCCTGGGCCGGCGAGCGCCGCCTCGCGAGACTGATGGCAGGAAAGCCTCATCAGCTTGCCCTCGTAGACCTCGAAGCGGTGCCATTGATGCATCGAGATCTTCGCTCCGCTCGACCGTCCCGACAGCTCGAGCCGAACCTCTTGCAGCACAACGCCAGGCTCTACGTCCTCCCACTCATCCTGTGACTCGAGAGCTTCCCAGGCCTCAAACCACGCCGACCAGAACTCCGCCCATTGGCGGAAGCCCCTTGCAACCCTGCTCGGGTAGATGATGTCCATTACCTCGAGCTCGCGCAGGTCGAGGACGACGTCGGGGTGTATCTGCCTCATCTGCGCCGCGACGAGATCGACCGTATTGGACGGAGGCACGCGTCCCGCCGCGATCTCTGCGAGAGCATCCCTGACTACGGGGAACTGCGAACCCGCGAACGTGTCCGCCAGGGACTTCATCCGCTCGAGGTCCTCAGACACGCTTCAAGGCGGCCACAAACTCGGTTGATAGCTCGCCGCGGCAGATCGGTTCGGCCGTCCCGATCAGAGTCATCTCGAGGTCGTCCGTGATCTCGACCGTGAGCTGGCCGCCGTCGAGCTGGACGGTGATCGGGCTGGGCGCGCCTTCGAGGAAGGCGGCTACCGCGGCTCCCGACGCGCCCGTGCCGGATGAGAGCGTCTCCCCCACACCGCGCTCGAAGATCCGCGCGCGAACCGTCGAGCCGTCGATGCGGGTGAACGAAACGTTGGTGCGTTGAGGGAAGAGGTCGGTGTTCGACTCGATCCCCGGGCCGATCGCGCTCAGGTCGAGCCTTTCGACCTCGCGGCCCGCAGCGATCACGCATTGCGGATTGCCGACGTTGAGCTTTCGGTACTGCCATTCCCGCTCCGCCGAGACGAGCGTGCCGGTGCCTTCGTCGCGCGCTCGGCCGATCTCCATGCGGACTTCGTTGGGCGCGGTGATCACGGGCGACACGGGGCCGGCCTTCGTGATGACCGAAAATTCGTCTTGGTCGGTCCAACCGGCCGAGCGGAGGTACAGCACGGCTTCGCGCGCGCCGTTGCCGGACAACTCGGCCTCGGAGCCGTCAGGGTTGAAGATCCGAAGTTCGGCGACGTGGTCGGGGTCCTCGACCGGCGTGAGCAGCAGGATTCCGTCAGATCCCACGCCGAAGTGCGGGTCACAGATGCGCTTGACGCGCTCGGGCGTGAGCTCGAACGGGAGTGAGGCGGCCTCGACGATCACGTAGTCGTTGCCCAGCGCTTGCCACTTCTCAAAACGCACGAGGCGAATCTATTCTGCTTCGCCGAGGCGCCGCAAGATCTCCGCGGCCACGGCACCGTCATCCAGCCCCGTGCGATCGACCAGATCGACGCCGGGCATGCGGCGCATCCAGGTGAGCTGTCGCCGCGCGAACGCCCGCTGGGCTGACTTCATCGCGTCTGAGTCGCCGCTCAGCAGCTGGTCGAAGCCGATCGCCGCGCGAGCGGTGCGAGAAGCTCCGGCCTGGTCCGCACGGGAGGCTTCTTCCGCCGCGCCGGCCATGACCATCGCGTCGACCCGGGTGTCGATGCGCTGGCGGAGCTCGTCGCGGTCGAGGGTGATTCCGGCGAGGACGGTGGGCCGGCGAAGCTCCTCGGTCCACAGGCCCTCGCTGGAGGCGTGAGGGGCGATCCCCAGGCGCCTCAGCTCGGTCAAGCGGACGATGCGCTTGCCGTCGTTCGTGTGGACGCCCGAGCGGAGCTCCTCGGGAAGCTCGGCGTGAAGGGCATCCGAGCCCCGCTCGGCCAGGTCTCGCTCCACCTCGTCGCGAACCTCGGCAGGCACGGGCGGGCGTAGCTCGAGCTCGGCGAGGGCAGCACGCAGATAGAGCCCGGTCCCGCCCACCACGATCGGCCGCCGCCCCGCTTCGAGGAGAGCATCGATCTCCGCCTGCGCGAGCTCGGCGAAGCGGCCGGCCGAGAACTCCTCCGCCACGCCCGCGACCCCAACGAGGCGATGCTCCAGCCGCTCCTGTTCCTCAGGCGTCGGCGCTCCGCTCAGGACCTCCAGCCCCCGATAGACCTGTATCGAGTCGCAGCCGACGGCGACCGGGTCCTCCCCGCGCTCGCGAAGTAGCTCGGCCAGGGCAACCGCGACGCCCGTCTTCCCGGCCGCGGTCGGCCCGAAGATTGCGACGACGTGCATCGTGGTCTCAGCCGATGCGGCTGAGGATCCGCTCGTGCCCGAGAAGCGTCTGAGACGTCGCCTTGGCGATCTCGACCTCGACCAGATCGCCCGGCTGGGCAGTGCCCTCGAAGTTGACTGCCTTGTTGTGGCGGCTGCGGCCGCGCAGGCGGGTGGGGTCTGTGCGGCTGGGGCCTTCGACCAGCACGTCGAGCGTGCGGCCGACGAACCGCTGCGCGCGCTCCTTCGCCCGCGCCTGCACGAGGTCCACGAGGCGCTTCATGCGCTCCTGCTTCACCGGGTGCGGCACCTGGCCGTCCATCGTCGCCGCCTCGGTTCCACGGCGTGGCGAAAACACGAAGGTGAACGCGCCGTCGTAGGCAACCTGATCGACTACCTCGAGCGTGCGCTCGAAGTCCTCATCGGTCTCACCGGGGAAGCCGACGATGATGTCCGTCGTGAGCGCGCAGTCCGGCACGTGCTCTCGGATCAGCGCCACCCGGTCGAGGTAGCGCTCGCGCGTGTAGGTGCGTCGCATCTTCTTCAGGATGGGGCTCGAACCCGATTGGAGCGGCAGGTGGATGTGTTCGCAGAGCGCCTCGCACTCCGCGTGGGCCAGGATCACGTCCTCGCGCATGTCCTTGGGGTGCGGGCTCGTGTAGCGGATGCGCTCGATGCCCTCGACTGCGTCGACCCCGCGCAGAAGCTCAGCGAAAGTCATCCGGTCGTCGCCGCGTAGGTCGCGCCCGTAGGCGTTCACGTTCTGGCCGAGAAGGGTGATCTCGCGGACGCCGTCTCCGGCGAGCCGCTCAACCTCGGCGAGCAGCTCAGGCGCGGAACGGGACTCCTCGCGGCCGCGAGTCGAGGGCACGATGCAGTACGAGCAGACGCAGTTGCATCCCTGGGAGATCTGTAGCCACGCCTGGAACTCGCGCGCCCGCTTCATCGGCAGGTGCCCTGCGAATCCCTCGAATTCAAAGAAGCCCTGGGCGCCGATCGAGTCCGTGGTCAGGAACTCGGCAAGGCGGCCGATCTGCCCCGGCCCGAAAGCGACATCAACGAACGGGAAACGCTCGAACACCTCGTCCTTGACCGACTGCGCCCAGCAGCCGCCTACCCCCACGATCCGGCTCGGGTCCTCGGACTTGAGGCGTTTGGCTTCCCCCAGGTGCGCGATGAAGCGCGAATCGGCCGACTCGCGGATCGAGCAGGTGTTGAAGAGGATCAGGTCGGCGCCCTCGCGGTCGGGGGCTTCCTCGTAGCCGAGCGACTCGAGCATGCCGCGCATGCGCTCCGAGTCATGCTCGTTCATCTGACACCCGAAGGTGGTTACGTGATAGCGCGGCATCCTCCGCGCAGGGTAACGGCGCGCGGGGCCCTACTTGACGGTGAGGGTGCCTTCCATCCCGGACTCGCGATGGCCGGGAACCGAGCAGTAGAAGACGTACTCGCCTGGGTCGAGCTCGGCCGTGGCATCGGCGCTGTACCGCCACCCGTCACGGTTTCGCTCTGGGCGGGGGTCTCGCCATCGAGTCTCGATCGCCACGTTGTGCGGCACCTCTGATGGGTTCGTGTAGGTGAGGACGACCTCGCCGGCTTTGGCCTCGAGCGCCTCGGGCTCGAAGATCAGATCGCCTGCCTCGGGTGAGGTCAGCGCGAGATCGCCGCCCTGGATCGGCTCCTCCATGTCGGTCGGCTCTTCCGAGGTGGACTCTTCGCCCTCTTCGAGCTCCTCGGCCTGTTCGGCGCCGGTACTCGAAGATCTCCGCCTCGCGGTGCTCGTGCTCCTCCCGGGCCAGCGAGATCGCGTACGCCGCCGATCCGACGACCAGGAAGGACATCAGCGCGAGGCTGCCGATCATGACCGGCCTGGAAGGGAAGCTCTCCATGCGCATGCCGACGAAGGCGACGACTACGGCCATCACCGTGAGCGCGATCCCGAACACGTAGAAGAGGTCGTTCATCCGGGCGCGATCCTATCGGGAGCAGGCACGGAAACCGCGTCGCTCGTTGCCCCTTCGCTCAATCCGCATACGCGGTCGCCCGGCTCTCTCGGATGACGGTGATCTTCGTGCGGCCAGGATGGGTCGCCTCCTTCTCGATAGCCGTGGCGATCTCCTGGGAGATGACCGCCGCCGTGTCGTCGTCGACGATGCCCGGGTCGACCACCACGCGGATCTCCCGGCCGGCACGCATCGCGAAGACGCGCTCGACCCCGTGATGGCGCGAGGCGATCTCCTCGAGGTCGCGCATCCGCCCGACGTATTGCTCCAGCGAGTCGCCGCGAGCGCCGGGCCGGGCGCCCGAGACCGCATCTGCCGCCTGGACGATCACCGCCTCGACCGTTTTCACCTCGACCTCGTTGTGGTGGGCTTCCATCGCGTGGGCAACGGCCTCGGACTCGCCGTTGTCGCCTTGCGATCCGGCCGCCAATCAGCGCGTGAGGCCCTTCGACCTCGTGCGTGACGGCCTTGCCGATGTCGTGGAGGAACGCCGCGCGGCGCGCCGTCTCGGCCGAGGCCCCCAGCTCCTCGGCGAGGATGCCGGCGAGGTTCGCGCACTCGATCAGGTGGTCCAGGACGTTCTGCCCGTACGAGGTGCGGAAGCGAAGCTGGCCGATCAGCTTCGTCAGCTCGGGGTCCAGGCCGTGGACGTGCGCCTCGAGAGCTGCGGTCTCCCCCTCCTCAATCACCCGCTCTATGAGGTCGGCCTTGGCCTGCTCGTAGGTCTCCTCGATCAACGCGGGATGGATCCGGCCGTCAGCGATCAGGCGCTCGAGCGTGAGCCGGGCGATCTCGCGTCTGACGCCGTCGAAGCTGGAGAGAACGACCGCCGAGGGCGTCTCGTCGATGATCACGTCAACGCCTGTGAGCTTTTCGAGCGCACGGATGTTGCGGCCCTCGCGGCCGATGATGCGCCCCTTCATTTCATCTGAGGGGAGCTCGACCAGCCGCGTCGTCGCCTCACTGGAGTGCTTGGCGGCGAGCCTGCCCGTCGCGACGGCCAAGATGTTGCGGGCGCGCCTGTCGCCCTCTCGCTTGGCCTCGTCCTCGATCTGGCGGATCTTCAGCGCCGCCTGATGCTGCGCTTCTTGCTCCACATCGGCGAGGAGCAACTGCTTCGCCTGCGCGGCGCTGAGGCCCGAGATGCGCTCGAGCTCACGGCGCTGAACGCGCTTGGCTTGCTTCAGCTCCTCGTTTTGCTGGACTAGGTTGCGCTCGCGGTCCTCGAGCGCCTGGTGGCGCCGGTCGAGATCGGCCTGTCGAAGGGCGATCGATTCGGTCTCGCGCAGGGCGAGCTCCTCCATACGTGCGATCTCCGCGCGGCGAGCCTGAAGCTCGTCCACGGGGTTGCCATCAGTCGCGGGTGTCGTAGGCACTGCGGCGGCGCTTGGCGCGAGCCCCCCTGCCTCGTCCTCGCGGCGCCAGCCGAAGCGTTGCGCGCGTTGTCCCATTTCGGTTTCACCTCCACCCGCCGCGGCGAGAGCCGGCAGCGGGGGTGTCTGTAATCAGAATTCATTGGTGCGATTCAGTGTTCGATTTGAGTTGCGGCCCTGAACCGCTACTCGCTATCCACCGATGGTAAACCCGGGCGCAAGGGCAAACGCGCTGCAGCCTCTCCGCTGACGTCCAACTTGCCGCCTGTCCCAGGCGCTACTCCGGCAATTGATTGTCTCTGAGTGCGTGCTGGTGATCACCGTAGTCCCTGAGGTGGATCATGAGACCGTCTCGAAATGTGACCAGGAGAGCGGCGGGAACCTCTGCCTCGATCCCGCTGGCCTTCCCTTTCAGCCGAATACTCCCGAGGCCAAGGACCCGATCCCCGAGATCGCGGACCTCGGTGTAGACAATCTCCGCGCCATTGTCGTAGTGATTTGCAAGATCAGCGAGCCATTCCATAGCTCCATCTCGGCCCACGTAGGTCCCCTCTAGCGCCGCTTGCTGCGGTTCGAAGGTGATCTGTGGGTCCAGGAACCCAAGCCAGGCTTCGAGCGCGTCGCGGTCAAACTCATCGACGTTCGTTGCGATGCGGTTGAACGCCCTCGTGGCCACAATCAGTCGATCAACGTTCTCCTGCGACATCACCCACGCAGTATCTCGCGACGCCCAGCGTCGGCGCTATTTGAGACTCAGCACGGTTTGAGATTCTCCTCAGAGACACCCAGGTCTCTGAGGGAGTCATCTCGGTGTGCGTACGCCTTGAACCATGCGCATCGTCCATCTCGCCATCGCATCACTTGCGCGTACGGCATTACGACCTCTGCGCCGCTCACGCTTCCGGTCCCGCGCAAGGTGACGAAAGCGAGGCTCTGTTCGACCAGATCGAAGTACGCCTCGTCCTCGACGTGAAAGCCTGTCCACGCCTCAACGATGTCGCCCAGCCACTGCCGCGCCCCCTCGTGGCCTCGGTAGATAGCGCCACCAACCGCAGTGAAGACCGAGTGGATCTCGATCTGCGGGTCGCAGACGGCTACTGGCGCTTCGGCGTCGCGCGCATTGAAGGCTGAATTCAGGCGGCGATGGCGGGCCACATTGCTTTGTGACATGACTCCCAACGTATCTCGTGATGCGGGTCAGGCCGCGCGGCGTTCAGCCAAGCGGACCGCCGCGTAGGCGACTTCCAGCTCGTAGCCGCGACGGGCGAGGAATGCGAGGGCTCTGCCCCGGCCCGAGTCGTCGTCGAGATCGTCGTTTCGCCGGTTGAGCAGGTCCGCCGCTCGCTCGGCGAGCTCGTCCTGGCTCTCACCGCCCGCGGCCGCCTCGGCGATTGGCCGCGCAACGCCTTTCTCGACCAGCGCCTCGCGGATCCTGGCGGGGCCCCAGCCATTAAGCTCGCGCTTGTCCTGCGCGAAGAGCGAGGCGTACCGCTCGTCGTCCAGCTGACCGATCTCGATCAGGCGCTCGATCGTCTCCGCGGCCTCAGCCGGGTCGGCTTCGCGCTTGGCCAGCAAGGCGCGGAGCTCCGCGACCGTGTGCTCCCTGCGCGAGAGCGCACGGAGCGCGAGCTCGAAGGCGCTCTTCTCTCGTCCCGGCATGGACGCAGCCCGCGCGGGCTACGCCGCCTTGCGCTCGGGCTCGGCGTCTTCTTCAGCGATCGCGGCCGGGGCTTCCTCGGCCGCTTTCGGAGCGTCGGGCACTGCCGCGATCGGCCGCGGCTCCCGCTCGATGTCGAGCAGCTTGAAGATCTTCGTCTCGATCTCCTGCGCCAGCTCGGGGTTCTCGGCCAGATAGCCCTTGGTGTTGTTCCGCCCCTGGCCGAGCCTGAGCTCGCCGTAGCTAAAGAACGAGCCGGACTTCTGGATCAGGTCGTGCTCGAGCGCGAGGTCGAGGAGGCAGCCCTCGTGAGAGATGCCCACGCCGTACTCGATGTCGAACTCGGCTTGGCGGAACGGCGGCGCGACCTTGTTCTTCACGACCTTGATGCGGACCCGGTTGCCGACGGCCTCGGTGCCCTCCTTGAGGGTCTCGATGCGGCGAATGTCGAGGCGCTGCGACGAGTAGAACTTGAGCGCGCGGCCACCCGGCTGCGTCTCGGGCGAGCCGAACGTGACGCCGATCTTCTCGCGGATCTGGTTCGTGAACAGGCAGACGGTGTTGGCGCGGTTGAGGTTGCCGGCGAGCTTGCGCATCGCCTGAGACATCATTCGCGCCTGGAGGCCGACCGACTGGTCGCCCATCTGGCCCTCCAGCTCGACGCGCGGGGTCAGCGCCGCGACGGAGTCGACAGCGATGACGTCGACCGCGCCCGAGCGCACCAGGACATCGACGATCTCGAGCGCCTGCTCGCCATAGTCGGGCTGGGAGATCAGGAGATCGTCCGTGTTGAGCCCGATGCGGCGGGCGTAAACGGGGTCGAGAGCGTGCTCGGCGTCGATGAACGCGCAGACGCCGCCACGCTTCTGCGCCTCGGCCATGATGTGGTAGACGAGCGTCGTCTTACCGGAGGACTCCGGGCCGAAGATCTCGACTACACGGCCGCGCGGGACGCCACCCACGCCGAGCGCAAGGTCGAGCGAGAGCGCGCCGGTGGGGATTGACTCGACCTCGAGGGCGCTTTGCCCGCTGAGGGTCATGAGCGAGCCGGCCCCGAACTCCTTCTCGATGTGGATCTTGGCGGCGTCGAGCGCTGCCGTGCGGGCCTTCGCTTCCTTCTCCGCTGCCTTCTGGTCTGCCTTCGTTTGTTCAGCCATTCTTCTCTTTCACCTCAAGTTCAAAATTGCAAAGCGGCACGTATTGAGAGCCATCGCGCCGCATCATCGAACGGTAAAGACAGAGTCGGACAGCAAGGAACTCGCCCCCCAGGTCCTCAGGGAGGGGCTCAGGAGGCCTCTCTACGCGTAAAGGACGACGACGCTGCCCAGCCCTGGATTTCTCATTGCGCACCCGCGCGACCGTCACATGCGGCCAGAAGAGGCGCTTCTCGTCCTCGGCGAGCCCCAGTTCGCGAAATCGGGCTGAAACCTCGCCGGCCAGGACTGTCGCCTCCGGCGCCTCGGCTTCGATCGCGAACAGCGAAGGCCTGCGTGGTGGCTTCGCAACAGGCTCTCGGAGGAGCCGAACGCTCACAGGCCGTGGCTCGACCGCCTGGATTACCTCCTTGGCTTCGTCGACTCGCTCGGGCGGCGTCCAGCCCAGAAAGCAGACGGTCATGTGGAGCGCTTCCGGGCGCACTGGCCGAAGGGCGGGATCAGTGAGCTCGCGAGCGCTCCATGCGTCCAGTCCATCGCGGACCTCGTCCGGCAGGTCGAGAGCCGCGAAGAGACGTTCCATCAAACCTCGCGCAGGAAGCCGACGAGATCGCGGGCAAGCAACTCCGGCTCCTCCCATGCCGCGAAGTGGCCCCCGCGATCGTGCTCGGTCCACTGGCGCAGGTCGCCCAGCGTGCGCTCGGCCCACTCGCGCGGCGGGTGGAGGATCTCCTGTGGGAATTCCGCGACCGCGGCCGGGACGCTGATCTTCTCTCCCGCGCCGAGCTTCCAGCGGTTGCGCGCCTCGGCTGCGTACAGGCGGATCGAGCTGGAGATCGTGCCCGTCGTCCAGTAGATCGTGAGGAAGTCGCAGAGCTGGTCGAGCGTGAACCGCGTCTCGACATCGCCTCCGCAGTCGGACCAATCGCGGTACTTGGAGACGAGCCATGCCGCAAGGCCGGCGGGCGAGTCGTTGAGCGCCGGCGCGAGCGTGTCTGGTGCCTGCCCCTGCGTGAGCATGTAATACGCGCCGCGCGTGCGCCACTTGGCAGCCTGCGCGAGCCACGCCTGCTCGGCTTCCGTCAGGTCCGAGAGGTCGGCCGGGAACGGCAGCACCGACGGTGAATTGATGTGGAGCGCCGAGACACGTTCGGGCGAATCGAAGGCCATTCGCGCCGCCATGACCGTTCCCCAGTCCCCGCCCTGGACGGCGTAGCGGTCGATGCCAAGGCCCTCTTCGACGAGCTCACGAAGCAGAGCGGCCACGCCCGAGCCGCTGAGCGGTTCAGAGGGGGCGTCCGAGAACCCATAGCCGGGAAGCGACGGAGCGATCACCTGGTGGCCCGCTTCGACCAGAAGCGGAATCAGCCGCTCGAACTCGAGCACCGCCCCTGGCCAGCCGTGGACCAGCACGATCGGCTGGCCCTCACCCGCCCGGATGAAGTGGATGCCCTCCCAAATCCCATTCTCGAACTCGTTCAGCCTGCTCTCGGTAGCCCGCCAGTCGTAGTCGGAAGCCCAGTGCTCACAGAGGCGCCGCAGGAACCCCTGGTCCATCCCATAGTCCCAGCCGAGATCAGGCGCCTCGGGCCAGCGAGTCCTTTCCAGGCGCTCGCGGAGGTCGTCGAGGGTCGCCTCGTCGACCGAGATCTCATAGGCGGAGGGCTTCGCCAAAGCTCAGAGCGGGAAGTCCTCGCCCAGGAGGAGGCGGCGGGTCAGATGCATGGCGAGGAGCGCCGAGCGCTCGCGCACGTCCGCGCGCGTCCCGGGCATGACGGGGTCGCGGGCGATCTTGTCGCCATTGGCGGTCTTCACGCACACACACACGTAGCCGACCGGCTTCTCCTCGGTGCCGCCCGAGGGCCCGGCGATGCCGGTAATCCCGACGGCAATGTCCGCGTCGTACTCCTCGAGCGCGCCGTCTGCCATCGCCTCGGCGACCTCGGGAGAGACTGCACCGTGCTCGGCGATCAGCTCTGCCGGCACGCCCAGCACCTTCGTCTTCGACTCGTTCGTGTAGGTCACGGCGCCGCCCATGACGTATGCCGACGCGCCGTCCAGATCCGTCAGCCGTGCCGCAAGAAGGCCGCCTGTGCATGACTCAGCCGTCGCGATCCGGTGCCCGGCAAGGAGGTTTGCGAGTTGCGAGTCGATGGTCTCGCCGTCGCGGCTGAAGAGGAAGCGGCCGTGGCGCTCATCGATGCCCGCGATGAGCTCGGCAAGCGCGTCTTCTGCGCCAGGGCGGTGGCGAATCTCGATCTCAAGCTCGCCCTTACGAAGGCAGGTCGTGATCTCGAGCTGGTCGAGGGCAACGCCGCCATCCTCGATCTCGCGCAGGCTCTTTGCGATCTCGGACTCGGGGAGGCCGAAGAGGCGAAGCATTACGCCCGCGTAGGGCTCCGCCCGGTCCAGGACCTCGCTGACGAGGTCCGTCTCGACCGCGATCGGCCACATGGCGTGAAGCTCGCGCGGCGGCCCCGGCATGACGACCACGACGGGGCCATCGTCGACGGGAACCACCAGGCCGGGCGCAGTTCCGGCGGGATCGATCAACGTAGAGCCCTCGGGCACCACGGCCTGCTTGCGGTTCGCCTCGCGGAGCGCCTCGGGGTCAAAGTTGAGCCGGCGCGCGAAGCTCGCCAGGATCTTCGCGATCTTGTCCTCCATGGCCTCGTCGAGCACCATCTCGCGCCCTGCAAACGTGCCTACGACCTGCGCGGTGAGGTCGTCGGCCGTGGGTCCCAGACCTCCGCTGGTGACGATCAGGTCCATGCCGTCGTCGCCAAGGAAGCGGAGCGCCTGCTCGAGGTCTGACGGCCGGTCCCCCACGACGACGATGTGGGAGACCTCCACCCCGCGCCCCGCGAGCTCCTGTGAGATCCAGGGGCCGTTCTTGTCCTGGATCGTCCCGGTGATGACCTCGGTGCCGGTCACGACGATCCCGGCGCGAACGGGTCTGGAAGGCGATTCGCTCACGGCGCCCACTCTACGGAGGGCGGTGGTGCCGCGGCTAGGGCGCGATCTCGAGGCCCAGCGGGTTGTTGAACCCGGAAAGGCTCAGAGGCGTCCGGTCGCCGCTCTTCAGGTCAACCCGGTATATCCCACCCGCCGTGGTGCCCCCGTTGCAGCATCTGGAGATGAACGCTTCATCCTTGCTGGCTATGGCGAGGGCGCCGGGGACGAACTCACCACCCTTGAAGATCGTCTTCGTCTTGCCTGTATCGAGGTCCACACGGAACAGCGCTCCGGTGAAGTTGAACGCGCCGCTGTCTGCCACCAGCGCGCTGTGCTTGTTCTCGACGTCCACGTCTACGAGGTCCTCGAAGTCTCCCTTGGTCGAGATGACTGTCTGCTTCCCTGAATCCAGGTTCACATCGATCAAGCCGCCGCTCAGCCGGAGGTTGCTCTTCTTTGAGCCGGCGTCCGCGATGAGAGCATGCTTGAGGCTGGTGTCGATGCCGAGCGGGTCGCCGATGTTCTTTCCTGCGCTGACGAGTGTCTGCTTGCCTGTGGCGAGGTTCACCTTGGTCAAGCGCGAGGGCTTGTTGCCGAAGTCAGTCACGTAGGCGTTGTTGCCCTTGCGGTCGACCGCGATCGGTTCGTTGAAGCGCTCTTCCCCGCCCGCGCCGACGGAGATCGCGTTGGTGGAGACCACGGTTTGCGCCGCGGTGACGCTGTCGATGCGGATCAGGGCGCCTTCGCCGGCGGCAGCGGCATTACGGTCAATGACGAGGATGTCACCGTCGTCGGCGAAAGAGATTCCCGCGGGGAACACCATGTTGCCACCGGTCGAGACGTGCGAAACGGATCCCGTTACGGGATCTACGGCTTCAATTTGCTGATCCAACGAGTCGGCGACGATGATGTCGCCCGGGTTCCAAAACGTGGGCGCTCCCTGACTCGAGCTCGGCCCCGCAATGACCGCGACCCCAAGCGCAAGCGTCAGTCCTGCGATCAGCTTTCCCTTGCCCTTGCGCGCCGTCCCTGTCATCGAACCCTCCGTAGCTTTCGATCCTTGCCGAGCAAGGAGCATAAACCCCTAGCCCTGACGGCTCCGAGTGACGCTCAGCTCAGGCGACGCCGACAGTGTCTGCAAGACGACGCAGTAGCGCTCGGTCAGTTTGATGAGCGTGTCGAGCTGCTCCTCGTCGGCGTCCGTGTCGAGGTCGAAGGCGAGCGAGATCGATGAGAAGCCGACAGGCGTCTCCCGATCGACGGCGAGCGTTCCCCTGAAGTCGAGGACGCCATCCGCCTTGACCGTCCCACCCTCCACCGGGATCTCGAGCGAGGTGGCGACTGAGCGAAGCGTTACTCCCGCGCATGCTGCCAACGCCTCGAGCAACATGTCGCCGGAGCAGAGCTGGGTCCCGTCGCCGCCGGTCGCGGGGTGGAGCCCGGCCTCGGCGATCGCACGCCCCGTCTCGACCGAGCAGGAGATCCCCTCACCGAGCGACGCCTTTGCCGACAATGTGATCAGGGCAGCGTCCGGATCGTCCTTGTAGCGCTCTTTGAGCGGCGTCTGCATCTCCTGAAGCTGTGTTCGGTCCAATCTTCTCTTTCCTCCATTCGTGAGAGCCCCACGGTAGTCGCCGGGCAATAATGCACTCGATGGCCGCCGACAACACCGAGACGATCCGAGCCATATACGAGCGCTGGGGTCAGGGTGACTTTTCGGTTGGGCCGGAGCACTTCGACCCGAATCTCGTCTTTGTCATGCGGCCGGAGTTCCCGGACTCGGGCACCTACCTGGGGCCTGAGCAGGTCGCCGATTACACGCGCATCTTCCTGGAGCCATGGGAGCGCATCACGATCGAGGCAACGGAGCTCATAGAGGCGGGCGACAGCGTCATCGCAGCCGTGACGCAGCGAGGTATGGGAATAGCCAGCCAAGCCGAGGTCGAGTTCAGGTACTACAACGTCTGGACCTTCCGCGGTCCCATGATCATCCGCTTCGAGACCTTCAGGGAGCGCGATCAGGCACTCACGGCCGTCGGACTCGCGGAAAGATGAGTGGCCCCCACTCATGACACCGCGCTGAGGCTGCGGGATCCTGGTGCGGCAACGTAAATCCGCAAAAGGAGAATGAGATGAAAAAGTCAGCACTGATCGCAGCAATGGCCCTGGTCGCGCTCGCTTCGGCGTCCGACGCCCAGGCGAGCACCAAGAAGTGCCCGAAGGACTCGCTTTGCCTGTGGGCCGATGAGAACTACGAGGGCAAGAAACTTGTCATCAAGGAGCCGGGCGCCTCGAACGTCGGCAAGCTGATGAACAACGAAGCCTCGTCGGTCAAGAGCCGGTACTCCAATTCGAAGAGCGACCGGGTCCTCCTGTTCGACAAGCGCGGAGCGAAGGGCGACTACCTCTGTCTCGGAGGCGGACTCGTCAGGAAGCTGCCCCAGTTGGGTGCCCCCTACGATTTCGACGAACAGGACGACCTCGGTCCTCCTGCCGAAACAGAAAGGCGACGGGCCGATCTGCGTCTAACTCTCAGGCGGTCGCGCGCGTAGAGTTCGCGCTCATGTCTGATCCCACCTCTGGCCCAAGGGCGCAAAGCGCGCCCGAGCTGAAGGCCCAGATCGAAGCTGAGCGTGAAGGGCGGCCGTTCCTCGTCTACCGCGATGGCGAAGACCGCCAGGTGATCCTCCCCATCGAAGAGGAGCGCACGGAGCTGTGGGTTGGCCGGCGCGAGCCGGCCGAGATCCGCCTTGATTACGACGAGGAAGTCTCCGGCCTTCACGCGCAGATCGAGTTCGTCGGGCGCAACGGCACGCTCGTGGATGACGGACTTTCGCGCAACGGCTCCTACGTGAATGGCGAGCGGGTGCGCGGCCGGAGGCTCCTTCGCGACGGCGACGTGATGCGCTTCGGGCGGTCGCTCGTGATCTTCCGCGCGCCGCACGCCGACAGTGCCGAGGCGACAGCGATCTCGACCGACCTCTTGGAGGCGGGAGGCGTCTCGCCGGCCCAGCGTCGCGTTCTGATTGCCCTGTGCCGGCCCTACAAGGACGGCGCCGCCTTTGCCACTCCGGCTTCCAACGGCCAAATCGGGGAGGAGCTCCATCTCTCCGTCGACGCGGTCAAGACCCACCTGCGCGCGCTGTTCGAGAAGTTCGGCGTCGCCGACCTGCCCCAGAACCAAAAGCGCGTGGCGCTCATCCAACGCGCGCTGCAGACGGGCATGGTCAACGAGCGGGATCTGTAGATCGAGCAGCCCCAGAGCGGTGCCTGGCTCCGAAGGTGCCTGGCACGTGACATCACCCTGAGGTGTGAAAACGTCGCCACCCGGGGGTGCGCCGGTCCCTCCCGAGGGGCTCTAGTCGCGCGAGCGATTCGGCGGCTCGCCGAAGGCGCCGCACGATGGCACCCTCGACGAGCTCAAGATCATCGCCCAGGCGGCCCGTTCGAGGACGCCACGGACACCGACGGCTGCTGGCTGCTCCTCGAAGCGGTCTACGAGTAAGCCGAGCCAGGTCCCGGATGGGGCCTGCCCGAGAATCGCAAAGGGGGCCCCGCCTGGCGGGGCCCCTTTGCTTTGCGCCTACCGGACCTCGTCCGGCTCGAGGAAGGTCACGGTGTTCTCAGTGCCGCTCGTCACCCAGACGCCCTCGTTGTCGGTCGCGATGCCCGCGGGGCCGGCGCCCACGTCACTCGAGCTGCCCTGGAAATCGCCCGTGAGCTGGTCGACGCGGACGACCGTGTCGCTCTTGGCGCAGGTTGCCCACACTGAGCCGAAGCCAACGGCGAGCGAGCGGGGCCCGACACAGTCCTCACGCTCAAAGTCCACCGTCTGCAACACCTCGCCGGCCAACCCACCGGAAGTCGGCTCGGTCACGGGCTTGATCTTCGTGAGCGCGTTGTCGCCCTCCGCCGCGACCCAGACCAGATCTTCGGCGCCGATGACTATCCCGATCGGGTTCGACCCCACGTCTGACAGGGTGGACACAACGTCGCCCTCCTCGGTGATCCGGCTCACGCTGTCGCCAGCGGAGTTCGTAATCCAGATGCCCTTCGCGGGCTGAACTCCCTCTTTGTCGGCGTTGCCCGCGACGACGCGCGCCGGCTGCGCCATCCCCTCGACCGTCGCGTCCGCCGTGTTGTCCACCAGGTCAACCCTCGATGTGTTGTCAGATCCGCTGTTCGCGACCCAGACGAAGTTGGCACCAGCCGCGATGCCGCTTGGCCCAGTGCCCACCGGGATCGTCTGGGGCTGGCCACCTTTGGGTTCGAACCTCAATACGGAGCCCGCCGCTTCATCCTCAGCGACGGCAACCCAGGCGTTTCCGTCGTCCGTGAAGGTGATCTGGTCGCCCGTGCCACCGAGATTGATCGGCTTCTCGTCGAGCTGCTCGCCGGTATCGGCATCCAGACGCGTCAAAGCCTGCCCGGAAGCCGACGACACCCACACCGTCCCCTCATTAATCGCGATCCCAACTGGCTCGTCGGGAACGTCGAACGAGTCTCCCGATGCGAGTCCGCCGCTGTCACCGCCGCCATTTTGCGCGGGGTCCGGCGCCTCATCCGGCGATCCTCCGTCCAGTAGGACGAACGCCCCGGCCGCTATTGCGGCGAGAACGAGGACTCCGCCCAGGATTCGACCTCTGGGAAGCCCCCGATTCGCGGGAGCAGCGGGCACATCGCTCTCGCGCGTGACCAACGTCTCGGCCTCGACGGTCTCGACGGGCTCGTCCGGTGTGACCGTTTCGAGCGTCTGCGTCAGCGCCGCAGCCCCGACGCCGACGCTTCGTTCAGGCACTAGAGATTCGCGGCCTTGAACCGCGGCGGCCGCTGCACGCGCGAAGTCCCCGGCAGACGGGTGGCGATCCGCCGGGTCCTTCGCCATCGCCCGTTCGATGGCGTCGGAGAGCTCGCGTGGCGCCCCGGGCATGAGCGCCGCGAGCTGCGGCGCAGGCTCCTGAAGGTGGGCGTAGAGCTTCGCAACCTGCTCTTCCTGCTCGGCGAACGGGGTGTCCCCCGTGAGCAACTCGAAGGTGACGCATGCAAGGGCGTAGACGTCGGTACGCGCATCGAGGCGCTGGCCCCGGATCTGCTCCGGCGCTGAATAGTCGAGGGTGCCTACGAAGGCACCCGAGGCCGTTAGACCGCTGGTCGCGTCCATCTGCTTCGAAAGCCCGAAATCGGTCAGAAAGACGTGGCGGCCACCGCCACGCTCGTCAATCAGGATGTTGCCCGGCTTGATGTCGCGATGCACAAGGCCCTTCGCATGTGCGGCGTCCAGCGCCGAAGCGACGGGGGTAATGACATCCACCGCCTCCTCGGGCGTAAGCCGCCCCTCACGGTTCAGAAGGCCACGCAGGTCGACGCCCTCGATGAAGTCCATCGTCACGAAAAGGAGGCCGTCCTCCTCGCCGGCGTTGTGGACAGCGACGACGTTCGGGTGGCGGATAGAGACCGCGATCCGCGATTCAGACTTGAAGCGCTCGCGGAAGGCCTCATCACCCGCGCGCCCGCTCGAGATGAGCTTCAGCGCGACGATGTGGTCGAGCGCGAGGTGCCGTGCGCGATAGACCACGCCAAAGCCGCCGCGCCCCGCGATCCCCTCGATCCGGTGGCCGGCGAACTCGGTACCGGGACTAAGTTCGGCCATCGCCCGGGATTATGAAGCGGTCGGGCTTTAGGGCTACGACTCGACCGGCTCGAGCTCGGACTGGGTGTCAGAGCGGTCGTCGCCCTCAACGACCTCGGGGCCTGGGGCGCCTGGGCTCCGCCCGGCAAGGATCGCCGAGAGCTCATGCATGGAAACCAGGACCTGACGCGGCTTCGAGCCTTCGTAGCCGGAGATGATGCCCCGGCGCTCGAGCATGTCGATGAGGCGCCCCGCTCGCGTGTAGCCGACGCGCAGACGGCGCTGGATCATGGAGACGGAGGCGGTCTCGGACTCGATCACGATCCGCGCAGCGTCCTCGAGGAGGTCGTCCTCGTCGGGCGAGAAGTCGCCGCCGCCGGGCTCCACGCCCTGGTCCTCGACCTTCTCGACCAGCAGCGAGGGGTCGAAGTCAGGCTCGCCCTGCTTGGCCCAGTGGTTGGTCAGGCGCGCGATCTCATCCTCGGTGAGGAACGCGCCCTGGATGCGCTGAAGCTTCGAGGTGCCGATCGGCCGGAAGAGCATGTCTCCTTGACCCAGCAGCGTCTCGGCGCCGCCCTGGTCCAGGATTACGCGCGAATCGACCTGCGAGGCGACGGCGAAGGCGATGCGGGCCGGGATATTGACCTTGATCGTTCCTGTGATGACGTCCGTCGACGGGCGCTGCGTCGCGAGCACAAGGTGGATGCCGACCGCTCGCGATTTCTGCGCGAGGCGGATGATCGAGTCCTCAACCTCAGCCGGCGCGACCATCATCAGGTCTGCGAGTTCGTCGATGACGCAGAGGATGTGCGGAAGCGGCGCGTCACCTTCTTTGCGGCGAGTCTTGTTGAGTTCAGCCAGGTTGCGGGCTCGGGCCTTGCCCATCACCTCGTAGCGGCTCTCCATCTCCCCGATCAGGTTGGTGAGCACGTTCGAGGCCAGGCGCGGGTTCGTCACCACAGGCGTGAGGAGGTGCGGCAGGTTCTCGTAGTGGTTTAGCTCGACGCGCTTGGGGTCGACCAGGACCAGGCGGCACTCGTTCGGCGAAGCGTTGAGCAGGATCGACGACAGGATCGCGTTGATGCAGCCGGACTTACCGGAGCCCGTCGTACCTGCGACGAGGATGTGCGGCATGAGCGCGATGTCGGTCCAGCAGGCGTGTCCCGAGACGTCCTTGCCGAGCCAGGCAACGAGCGGCGAGGAGCCCTTCGGCTTGCCCTCGTAGATATCGCCAAGTCGCACGAGGCGGCGCTTCTTGTTCGGGACCTCGACGCCCACGGCCTTCTTGCCGGGAATCGGCGCGAGGATCCGGATGTCCGTTGAGGCAAGCGCGTAGGCCAGGTCGTCCTTGAGCGCCGCGACCTTCGAGACCTTCGTTCCGGGCGCAAGCTGGAACTCGTAGCGACTCACGTGCGGGCCCGAGACCATGCCGATCATCCGCGCGTCGACGCCGAAGTGCTGGAGCGATTCCAGGAGCGACTTCGCCGTCGCCTCCCGCTCCTTCGGATCGGGACCCGGGTCGCCCTTGCCCTTCGCGAGCACCGAAGGATTCGGCGGCGTGTACTCAGCCTCATCGGAGACGGTGATCCCGTGCTCGGTCCGCTTGTTGCCCATGGGCGTCAGCTCGACCGGCTCGGCGACCGCATCCGGGTCACCCTCGCCTAGGATCGCGACCGGCTCCGCAACGGGCTCGGCGTCGTCAGCGTGCGCCTCGTCATACGAGAACGCGCCCTCACCGCTCGCGGGCTTGGCCTCGGCGACAGGCGCTTCCTCTTCCTCGACCTCGGGCTCGTCCCACTCGGGCTCGTTCGCCAGCACCTCCGTCTCGTTGGCGCGCGTGATCTGGATGTCCAAGTCGTCCGGCTCGTCCCAGCCCGGAAGCGTGGACGGGAAGCCGTTGTCCCGGGCAGCGCGCGCGACGTCGGCCGTCGCGCCGGACGCCTTGCGAGTCGCCACCCCCGCGCTCTGCACAAGGTTCGCGATGGTCATGCCCGTCAGGAGCAGGAGGCCCGAGAAAAGCAGCAATACGGCGAGGATCTGCGCACCCACCCGCTGGAAGAGGGTCGTCGAAGCCCAGTAGAGAGACTCGCCGATGGCGCCGCCGTGGCTGCGGAAGAACTCGGGGTCGAAGTATTCGCGGCGGACCGGCTTGTCAGGCCCCAAACCGAGCGTCCCGGCCGCGAACGCCAAGAGCAGCGCGAGCATCACGAGTAGCGCGCCGGTGTTAAGGGCGCGCGGAGCCTGGATCATCGGACGGGCGATCAGCGCCAGCCCCATGCCAAATACCGCAAGCGGAACGACGTAGGCGACCCGGCCGACCGTGTATTCGAGCGCGGAGGAGAGCCATCCCCCCACCGCTCCGCCATCCCAGCCGAGGTAGAGCACGAAAGCCGAGTAGACGCCGATCGCGATCATGATCAGCCCGATCAGGTCGAAATGGCGCTGCTCGAGCCCGTCGAAGGCGTCACGCGCCCGCTGACGCACGTCAGGCGTGCGCTTCACGGGCGCCCTCTTCACAGGCGGACGCTTCGCCGCCCGCTTTTTGGGCGCACGGGTCTTAGCGGTGGCTCGGGCCATCGCAGATGGGTTCGACGCCTGAGCCCAGTCCCCTTCGTGCGTGGGTTGATCCCGCCTAAAACCCGCCGCGAGTGCCGACGTCGGTGTGTGCATTCGCTACCGCTCAGCGGTTGCCAAATCACACACGCGGCATTATTCATCGACTGTAGACCTTTTGCAGCCTCGAAGAAGACCGCTTCAGCTCCAGACTCGCGACCGGGACGTAAGCGATTTTGCGCCGGTCCTCGCGGACGGCGTCGCGTACTTTGTCGAGCGGGTCGTCGCCCGAGTCGCTCGCTGGGCGCGACGCTTGGGACTTTCCCTGGGCCATCTCGGTGGGCCTCCTTGCCTCGTTTGTCTTCGTCCGGCGTCATGCCGGCCTCGCAAGAGCGCTACCCGGATCAAGCGCGGCTTAAGCCGGCGCTGATGAATCGCCCCTACCCTTGAGGGGTGCTCGAGTCAGAGACTCAGACAGGCCGCGTGCTGGTCGTCGAGGACGACGCAGAGATCGCCGATGTGCTGCGGCGCACGCTTCGGGCCGAAGGGCACGAGGTGCGCACCGCCGGCGATGGCGAGAAGGCTCTGGAAGAGGCCGCGGAATTCCTGCCCGATCTGGTGATCCTGGACCTCGGACTCCCGAAGATCGACGGCGTTGAGGTGCTGCGCCGCCTCCGCGAGTCCGACGACGTGCCGATCCTGGTCCTCACCGCACGGACTGAGCTTGAGGACCGCGTTGAGGGCCTCGACCTCGGCGCGGACGACTACCTCGTAAAGCCTTTCGAGCGCACCGAGCTTCTCGCACGTATGCGGGCCGTCATGCGCCGCCGCCCGCCGCGCGGCTCGGCGACGCTGCGTTCTCGCCGATCTCAAGCTCAACCCGGCCACCCGAGAGGTCCACCGCGGCGACCGCGAGGTCGACCTGACAGCGCGCGAGTTCGAGCTCCTCGAGTTCCTGATGCGAAACGAGCGCCTGGTCGTCTCCCGCGAGCGCCTCCTCGAAGAGGTGTGGGGCTACGACCCGCTCGCGATGACGAACACGATCGACGTCTTCATCTCGAACGTCCGCCGCAAGCTCGAGGAGGGCGGCGAGGAGCGCATCCTCCACACCAAACGCGGTGCGGGCTACGTCGTTCGCCCACCCGGGTAGATGACCCCGGCTGACCACGAGCCCACGCGGCCTCGCCTCCTGACGCCGTCTCGCTGGCCCGTGCGATGGCGTCTGGCAGGGGTCTCGGCAGGCCTCACGTTCGTGATCCTCCTCGCCTTTGCGGCGGTCGTTGGAAAGCTCGTCGCAGGAGCGCCTCGAGAACGACTTTCAGAACGAGCTTCAAGCGGCCGCCAACCGCATCGCCTTCACGATCCAGATCGATGAATCCGGCGCGGTCGAGGTGCCGTTCGAGGAGTTGACGATCGGCGACGAGGTTGTGCGCGTAACGCCCGCGATCGGGGACCCGATCGCAAGCGTCGACGTCGAGCTCCCGCCGCCCGATCCCGAGATCGTCCGCTTCGGCGATCTGGACGTCGCCACGGCACAGGTCAACACGACCCTCGTCGGCGCGGGCGTCACCTTCGTCCAGGTGGCCCGCGAGCACGACGAGCTCGACGCGACCATCAGCCGCCTTTGGTTCTTCCTCGCCGTTGGCGTCGCGGGCGGCTCGATCCTGGCCACGCTTGCCGGGCTCGCAGTAGCCGGGCGCGCGATGGGGCCGATCGCCGCCCTCACGACCACTGCGCGCGAGATCGCCACGACCCGAGACCCGGCCCGCACTATGCCGAAGCCCGAGGCCGAGGACGAGGTGGCCGAGCTGGCGACGACGCTCGACGAGATGCTCCGCGAGCTCGACGCCGCACGCAACGAGGCTCAGGGCATGGTCCATGCCCAGCGTGAATTCGTCGCCGACGCCTCGCACGAGCTCCGCACGCCGCTGACCTCGATCCTCGCGAACCTGGAGCTTCTCCAGGCCGCGCTCGAGCGCAACCCAACCGAGGGCGAGGAGGCCGAGATGGTCGAGTCCGCTCTGCGATCGTCGCGGCGGATGCGCCGCCTCGTCGGCGACCTGCTGATCCTCGCCCGCGCCGATGCCGGCCGCCAGGGCGCCCGCCGCCCCTGCGACCTCGCCGCGATCACGGAGGCCGCGGCCGCTGAGGTCCGCCCAGTCGCGCCCGACCACAAGATCGACCTTGACCTCGAGCCCGACCAGCGTCGAAGGGAACCCCGACGAGCTCCACCGCGTGGTGTTGAACCTGATCGACAACGGGGCGCGGCACACTCCCCCGGGCTCGACGATCACGGTACGGGTCTTTCAGCGCAACTCGGAGGCCGTCCTGGAGGTAGCGGATGACGGGCCCGGCATCCCGGCGGACATCGAGGGCCAGGTCTTCGGGCGTTTCGTCCGCGGCGCCGGCCCTGCCGACGTAACGGCGGATTCGGGCGCCGGACTGGGCCTTTCGATCGTCCGTGCCGTGGCGACGGCACACGGTGGATCGGTCACCGTCGGCACCTCGAATCACGGCGGCGCACTCTTCACCGTGACCCTTCCGATGCTCTCGGAAACGCCCGCGGCCGTTCCTAAGAAACTTTCAAGAGTTCTTTAGGGATCGTTTACATCGCGGGCGTAATTTGCCAGGTGGACGAGACACCCACTCGCCGGAGCGGGAGACCCCGCCGGCGAGAATCCCGGCCCCAGCGGCCGGGAACCCCCTAGGCCCGTCGGCTCTTCCCCTCCCTGGAGCCGGCGGGCCACTTTTATGTCCAGGGTCAGACCTGGACGACGACCGGCAGGATCATCGGGCGGCGCTTCAGGCGCTTGTAGATGAGCTCGGCGACGTCGTCGTGGATGTCCTCCTGGATGACGCCGGCGTCGGTGATGTTGTCGTGGACCGCGTCGGCCAGAGCGTTCTCGACCGCCTCGCGGATCTCGTCGATCAGCTTCGCGGCGTCCTCGCCCTCGATAAATGGGACGCCACGGAAGATGATCTCGGGCTCGGTGGCGGTCGAGCCGTCCTCGCCCGAGAGCGTCGCGACGACGATGATCACGCCGTCACCCGAGAGCGTGCGGCGGTCGCGGAGCGCGACGTCGTCCGGGTCGCCGATGTCCACGCCGTCGACGAAGATCATGCCGGCCTTCACGTCGTCGGTGAAGCGGGCCCCCTTTTCGTCGATCTCGAGCGTAAGGCCGTTGCGGCCCTTGAAGATCCGCTCGGTCGGGATCCCGACCGACTCGGCGAGGTCTGCATGGAGGCGAATCCGTTTGTGGTCGCCATGGAACGGCATCACATACTTGGGACGCGTCAGGTTCAGCATCAGCTTCAGCTCTTCTCGCGAGCCGTGCCCCGAGACGTGGATGGGCGCGTCAGCAGCGGTGATAACTGATGCGCCGATCTCATAAATGCGGTCGATCGTCTCGTTCACGGCACGCTCGTTCCCTGGCACCGCCGTCGCGGAGAAGATGATCGTGTCCCCCGAGTGAAGCTCCACGTCGCGGTGGTCGTTGAACGCCATGCGCCGGAGCGCCGAGAGCGGCTCGCCTTGGCTTCCCGTCGAGATCGCAATCACCTGGTCGTCCGGGTAGTTCTCGATTTCCTTGGGGTTGATCAAGATCCCGTCGGGCGCGTTCGCCATGCCCAGGTTGGACGCGATGTTGAAGTTCTTTCTCATCGAACGCCCGACCAGCGCGACCTTGCGGTCGAGCTCGACCGCAGCGTCGATCACCTGCTGAACACGGTGGACGTTGGACGCAAAGCACGTGACGATGATGCGCCCTTCGCAGCGCGCGAAGACCTCGTAGAGCGCAGGGCCAACGCTCCGCTCCGAGGCACCGACGCCGGGCCGGTCAGCGTTGGTCGAGTCCCCGCAGAGGCACAGAACGCCCTCCGAGCCCAGCTCGGCGAGGCGCGCAATGTCTGCAGGGTGCCCGTCGACGGGCGTCTGGTCGAAGCGGTAGTCGCCAGTGATCAGAATCGCGCCGAGCTTCGTGTGGAGGGCAACGGCCCGCGCATCGGGGATGGAGTGCGACATGTGGATCATCTCGATCTCGAACGGGCCGGCCTTGGCGCGCTCGCCCGGGTCGAGCACGACAAGCGGGGCGTCACGGATCTTTCGCTCCTCCAGCTTCGAGCGCACGAGACCGAGCGTCAGCGGACCGCCGTAGATCGCCTCCGGCATCCCAAGCTCGCGCAGCACGTACGGCACCGCCCCCACGTGGTCTTCGTGCCCGTGGGTGAGGATCAGGGCGTCGATGTCGTCCTTACGCTCCCTGAGCGAAGTGAAGTCGGGCAGGACGAGATCGATGCCGAGCATCTCGGCCGTGGGGAACATCACGCCGGCGTCGACGATCACAATCCGGCCATCGCTCTCGATGGCGGTCATGTTCTTGCCGATCTCACCGAGGCCGCCGAGGGGCAGGATCTTGATCTTGCTCATCAGTCGTTCTCCGCGATCTCTTTGAGCGCCTCGCGAAGCGGTCCGGCGACGGGGACCATCGGGAGGCGTTGCGTCTCGCCGATCAGGCCGCGCATCGCCAGAATGGCCTTGATCGAGCTCGCGGGCGGCGCGCTGGAGATGGTCGCGTAGACGTCCGAAAGCTCACGCTCGATGTCGAGAGCCCGGTCATGGTCGTCCTCGGAGGCCGCGTCGAAGATCTCGCGCATCTTGGGCCCCACGACGTGCGAGGCAACCAGGATGCCGCCCGTGCCCCCTTCGCGGAGGCACCGCGAGAAGATGTCATCGTTGCCGGCCAGGACGTCAAGCCCCTCGATTGCCTTCAGGTCGCCGTTGTTCGCCTGCTTGAGCCCGGTGATGTTCTGGAACTCCTTGGCCAGCGAGGCCATGAACTCCGGCGACATGTTGATCACCGAGCGCGACGGGATGTTGTAGAGCGCAATCGGCGTCTCCCCCGCCGCTTCTGAGACCTCAGCGAAGTGTTCGCGAAGGCCGTCCTCAGTCGGCTTGTTGTAGTAGGGCGCGACCACGAGAACGCCATGCGCCCCGGATTTCGCGGCTCGGAGCGTCAGGTCGGCAGCGTGGCGAGTGTCATTCGAGCCGGTGCCGCAGATTACGGTCGCGTCCGAGCCGATCTCCTCAAGGATGGCCTCGAGTAGCTCGATCGTCTCGTCGTCGGAGAGCGTCGGTCCCTCGCCGGTCGTCCCGGCGACAACGACCCCGTGCGAGCCGTTCTCGACCAGATGCGCGGCGAGCTTGCGCGCATCAGCGACATCAAGCGAGCGATCGTCGGCGAACGGCGTGACCATCGCCGTCAGGACTCCTTTGAACGGCGTCATCGGGACAAAACTATCCGGCGAACGTCGGGGCGACACGATCTGCCCAGGGCTCAGCGCGCTCGAGTTGGGCGGCGACCTGGATCAGGAGGTCCTCGCGACCCTGCGCCGCAACGAGTTGAACGCCTACCGGCAGGCCATCTGCTTCGCCGAGCGGCAGCGAGATCGCGGGCTGGCCGGTGACGTTGAAGATCGCCGTGAATGCGCCTTCCGGAAGGGCCGCGTGAAACGCGTCCATGGGGTCGTCGCCCCCGTCGTCCCATGTGCCGAGCGGCTGCGGTGGGCGCGCCGTTGTGGGCGTGAGCAAAAGGTCGAAGCCGGAGAGGTACCACCCGGCGATCATCCTCGTGAGACCGTGATGGATGCCTAGGTCCATGAGATACCGACCGGCACTCCGCTCCCGCCCAATCTCGGCGAGCGCCCACGTGAGAGGCTCGACATCGCCCTCGGCGATCTCGCGACCAAGCGCCATCGACAGCGTGTCGAGGGTGGCGGCCTGCCCGGCCGCCCATCTGGTCAAGAAGATGTCCTCGAGGTCAATCGAGCCCATCATCCCGGCCACCCCATCCGCGGGAGAGCTCTGCACAACCTCGTGGCCAAGCCCCTCGAGAAGCTTCGCCGTCTTCTCCATCGCGGCTACACACGCCGGATGGACTTCGATGTCAATCGCCGCGTTGGCGGAGAAGCCGATTCGAAGGTCCTTGGGATCGGCGTCGAGCTCTTCGGTGTAGGGACGCGTCTTCGGCGGCGCTGAGTAAGGGTCCCCCAGGACGCCGCCTTCAACCACCTCGAGGATCGCCGCGGTGTCGCGGACCGTTTTCGAAACGACGAGTTCCGCAACGAGCCCGGACAGGCTGTCCCCGATGAGGGGCCCTTCGGTGATCCTCTGGCGGGTCGGCTTGAGCCCGACCAGGCCATTTTGTGCGGCAGGTATGCGAATCGAGCCGCCACCGTCGTTCGCGTGCGCCATGGGCACCATGCCCGACGCGACCGCCGCGGCAGCGCCTCCGCTCGAACCTCCCGCAGAGTGACCTGTGTTCCAGGGGTTCTTCGTCGCGCCGTAGGCGTCCGGCTCGGTTGTCGGCTGGATGCCGAGCTCTGGGACGTTGGTCTTGCCGATCGTGACCAGACCGGCGTCGCGAAAGCGCTGAGCCAAGAAGGAGTCCATGGGAGCGCGGAAGTCGGCGTCCTTCAAGACCTGCATTCCCAGGTGGAAGGGCTGCCCGGCAAAGGTTGCGCCGATGTCCTTCAGAAGGAAGGGAACGCCCTTGAAAGGGCCGTCTGGAAGCGAGTTTTGAGCCGCTGTCCGACCTTCCTCCGAGAGATCGTGGATGACCGCGTTGATCTCGGGATTCAGCTTCTCGATCCGCTCGATCGCGGCATCGACGAGCTCCAGAGGGCTCGCCTCGCCCGAGCGGACGAGCTCGGCCTGGGCGGTCGCGTCCATCCGGGCGAGGTCAGTCAAGGACGGCCTCCAAGCCAATCGTGTAGCGGTCGGGCAGCGAGCCGACGCCGCGCACCGCGAGGAGCACGCCGGGCATGAACGAGGTGCGGTCAATCGAGTCGTGGCGGATCGAGAGCGTCTGACCCTCCCCGCCGAGCACGACCTCTTGATGGGCAACGAGGCCCGGCAGGCGAATCGAATGGATCGGCTCGTGGACGTTCCCGCCGGCCTCGGCGATCATGTCGCGGGTCCGCGCGGCGGTCCCCGATGGAGCGTCAAGCTTCTTGTCGTGATGGAGCTCGATGATCTCGACCTCGGGCATGTGCTTCGAGGCCTCTGCGGCGAAGCGCATCGCAAGCACGGCGCCAATCGCGAAGTTTGGGACGATCAGGACGTTCGCCTCTCCCCCGCTCGCGGCATCGCGCATCTCGTCGTGAGGGATCGAGGAGGTGCCGACGACGATGTGGGTGCCGGCCCCGATGGCGGCGCGGATGTTCCCGGGCGCGGCGTCGGGAGTGGTGAAGTCGACGACCACGTCGACATCTCCCAGCGCGTCGGCCAGCTCAACTCCCAGCTCGGGATCGATACGAGCGGCGAGCTCGAGGTCGTCCGCAGCCTCAACCGCTTCACAGGTCGTCGCCCCCATCCTGCCGGCGGCGCCGGCAACACCGACCCTGATCGCGCTCACGCTTCTTGCCTTTCCTCGGAACCGAGCCGCTCGAAATCGAAGGGGCCTGGATCTTGTCCGTATCGCGAACGAAACGTCTCGCGCATCTCTTCGATGTCCGTGCCGAACGTTGATTCGTGCCTCTCAGCCGAGTACTCAGCGATCAGCGCGAAACGGAAGACCACGGGGACCTCGCTCGCGCCGCCGCGAACATGCTGCCTCGAGATCGTGAAAACCGCGTCCACCGGTTCGTCGATCTCAAAAACAAACTCCGTTTCGAGCGTTGCGCCCGGAAATGCATCGGTCCACTCCCGGATGAACTGCTGGTATGCGTCTCGACCGCGATAGACGCCCATACCTGGCACGTGCACGGGCCTCACGTCGTGAACGTGGTCTGGCGAAAGGAACATATGAACGTGCTGGTACTCGCCGCGGTTAAAGAGCGTCTCCATCGCCGACGCCCGCTCACCCAGCGAATACTCCTCGACGAGGTCGGTCGTGTCGTCCTCTCGCGCGACCGCGTCCATTACGGCTGAAATCAACCTATCGATCCGTTCGTCGTCGAACCACGACGTCACGCCGCAAGCGCCTCCGAAACGGATCCGACCGCGCTCGTGAAGCACTCCTCGTTCTTGCCGATGCAGGCGGCGCTGAAGCCGTTCGGGTCGTAAAGCTCGGTGGCCAGCTCGGCCACATCGTCTTCTGACACGGCATCCACGCGGGAGATCATCTCATCGAGGGACAGCATCTCCAGGTCGAAGAGGGTCGCCCGAGAGACTCGCGCCATGCGGGCAGCCGTGGACTCCATGCCCAGGACCATGCGGCCCTTGACGTGCTCCTTGGCGCGGTCCAGCTCTTCTCCCGTGACGCCCTCGTCGCGTAGCGTCGCCAGCTCGCGTCCGATGATCTCGCACGCCTCCGCAACGTTGTCCTCCCGAGTGCCTACGTAGGTCGCGACCGAGCCGCGGTCGAGGTACTGCTCGGCGTAAGAGCCGACGGCATAGGCGAGGCCGCGCTTCTCGCGCACCTCGCGGAAGAGCCTGGAAGAGACCGAGCCGCCGAAGGCGGAGTCGATCACGGCGAGGGCGTAGCGGCGCTCATCGTTTCGGGCGATGCCCGGGGCCCCGAAGCAGATGTGGTACTGCTCGGTGTCCTTGGCGTTGAAGCGGACGCGTGGCTCGCGCTTGGGCGCGCCGCCGTTGACAGCGGGCACGCCACCCTCGGGCGCCTCAACGAAGCGCTCGGTAAGGGCGACGATCTCATCGTGGTCCAGATGGCCGGCAGCGCCGACGACCAGGCTGTCCGCGACATAGCGGCTGCGGTGATAGTCGGCGATCTTCGGCACGGGTGTGCCGGCAATCACCCCGGCCTCGCCGAGGACCCGGCGACCGAGCGGATGATCGCCGTAGACGGCCTGGGCGAGGAAGTCGTGCACGCGGTCCGAGGGCTCGTCCTCGTACATCGCGATCTCCTCCAGCACCACTTCGCGCTCGGAGTCGATGTCGGGAAAAGTCGGGCCGAGCATCATCTCGGCCATCAGGTCGAACGCGTCCTCGGTGTGCTCGTCGAGAAAGCGGGCGTGGATGTGCGTGGATTCCTTGGAGGTCGCGGCGTTGGCCGAGGCCCCCATGCCGTCCATCTTCTCGGAGATCTCGATTGCCGAGAAACGTTCGGTGCCCTTGAAGAGCAGGTGCTCCAGGAAGTGCGAGAGCCCTTCCTGTCCTTCACGCTCGTCGCGGGAGCCGGTCCGGACCCAAAGCCCGAGGGCGACGGATCGGACCGAGGGGACAACCTCGGTCACGACCCGTACACCGCTCGGAAGCGTTGTGAGCTGGACGTTCTCCGGGAGGGCAGTCAACGGTGCGTTTTGGAACGCCTTAGAGGCGTTCCCTGCCGCCTTCGCGGCCGCCGCGATCACGACCGCCGCCGCCACTTCTGCCGCCGCGATCACGACCGCCGTCACGGCCACCACGGCCGCCGCGGTCACGATTGCCACCGCCGCCGCCGCCGCCGCCTGAGCTGGCGCCAGCGGCTGCGATCTCTTCCGGCGACTTGCCGGCGACGGAGGGGTCCTCAGAGAGCCTCAAGCCGATCCGTCCGCGCTCGCGGTCGACCTCGAACACGGTCACGTCGATCTCGTCACCTTGCGAGAGGACGTCCTCGACGGTGTCGACCCGCTCGCCCGGCTTCACGTTCGAGATGTGAAGCAGACCGTCGGTGCCCTTGACGAGCTCGACGAACGCGCCGAAGGTCGTGGTCTTGACGACCTTTCCCTTGAACGTGTCGCCGATCTTCGCGTCGCGCGTCATCGCCTCAATGCGGGCGATACAAGCGTCGACCTGGGCACCGGTGGGTGCGTAGACGCGGATCGAGCCATCGTCGTCGATGTCGATCTCGGCCTCGAACTCCTCCTGCATGCCGCGGATGGTCTCGCCGCCCTTACCGATGACCGCACCGATCTTCTCGGTGTCGATCTGGATCGTCTCGATGCGCGGCGCGTGCTCGGACATCTGCTCGCGCGGGCCATCAATCGCCTCGGCCATCTTGCCGAGGATGAACAGGCGGCCCTGTCGAGCCTGCTCGAGCGCGTCGCGCAGGATGTCAAAGGTGACGCCCGTGATCTTGATGTCCATCTGAAGGGCGGTGATGCCGTCCTTCGAGCCGGCGACCTTGAAGTCCATATCGCCGAGGTGGTCCTCGACGCCGGCGATGTCGGTGAGGACGATGTAGTCGTCGCCTTCCTTGATGAGGCCCATCGCGACTCCCGCGACGGGTGCCTCAACCGGGACGCCGGCGGCCTGGAGGGCCATCGACGAGGCGCAGACGGAGCCCATGGAGGACGAGCCGTTCGACTCGAGCGTCTCAGAGACGACACGCACGACGTAGGGGAACTCCTCCTCGCCTGGGATGGTCGGCGAAAGCGCCCGCTCGGCGAGCGCTCCGTGGCCGATGTCGCGACGCTTCGGGCCGCGCATGAAGCCGGCCTCGCCCACCGAGAACGGCGGGAAGTTGTAGTGGTGGAAGAAGGTCTTCTTCTCCTGGAGACCCAGGTTGTCGACCTTCATGTCCATCCGGGTCGTGCCCAGGGCCACGTTGGAGAGGATCTGGGTCTCGCCACGGGTAAAGAGCGCCGAGCCGTGCACGCGAGGTGCGATGTCGACCTCGGTCTCGATCGGACGGATCTCGTCCTGAGCGCGACCGTCGGGGCGCTTCTTGTCGACCGCGATGTGGCGGCGGATCATGTCCTTCTCCACCTTCGCGAAGGCCTTGGCGACCTCGGCGCGGTTGTCGTCCTCGCCTTCGCCCTCGCCGTAGGTCCCGAGGACGTCCTCTTCGACAGCCTTGATGGCGTCCTGGCGGGCGAGTTTCTCGGGGACCTGCGTGGCCTCCTCGAGCTTCGAGCCGTGCGAGTCCTTGATCTTTGAGATCAGGCCCTCGTCGACGACCGGGATCTCGATCTCGCGCTTCGGCTTGCCGGCCTTCTGGGCCAGCTCGTCGAACGCGGCGCAGAGCTTCTTGATCTCGGCGTGCGCGATGTCGAGCGCGTCGAGAACCTCAGCCTCGGTCACGTAGTCGGCGCCGCACTCGACCATCAGGATGGCCTCGTCGGTACCGGAGACAACGAGGTCCATTTCCAGGTCCTCCCAGGTCTCCTCGCCGGGGTTGATGACGAAGTCGCCATCGAGCTTGCCGACGCGGACGGCGCCGACGTGCTTGGGAAGCGGGATGTCCGACACCGCGATCGCGGCGGAAGAGCCGTTCATCGCGAGGATGTCGTATGGGTGATCGTGCTCGGCAGACATCGTCTGGCAGACGAGCTGGGTCTCGAAGTGCCAGCCCTTGGGGAAGAGCGGGCGGACCGGGCGGTCGATCATGCGCGCGGTCAGGGTTGCTTTCTCACCGGCGCGAGCTTCGCGGCGGAAGAAGGAGCCGGGGATCTTGCCCACGGCGTAGTGGCGTTCCTCGACATCTACCGTGAGCGGCAGGAAGTCGACGTCGCGAAGATTTCCAACGGTCGCGGTGGCTAGGACCATCGTGTCCCCCGAGCTCACAACGACTGCACCCGACGCCTGTCGCGCCAGCTTTCCGGTCTCGAAGGAGATCTCGCTTTCGCCGATCTGAACCGAGACGCGGTTCACGTCAAACATGGTCATGTATTCGTGTTTTCCTTTCGGCTGCCCGGTTGGCAGCTCGTTAGCTTCGATCTTTTGATCGCGGCTTAGGGTACAAGGGCGCTGCTAATCGCCGAAGCGGCCTGGGTGGTCGTTTCACCCATATGGGGGGTTGCCTCGGTGCTTCTGATTCGCGATAGTTCCCGGCATGCGAGGGCTGATCGGAGCTGCGGGGTGCGTAATGGCGCTGCTTGCGCTTGCCGTGCCTGCGCCTGCTGCGGTCGAGTCTGCAGGCGGCTTCAAGTACGTGAGCAAAGAGGGCAGGGTCAAAGCTGAGAAGTCGAAGACCGTGAAGGCCCCCTGCCCCGGCAACACCCAGGTGTGGTGGGGCGGCGCATCTTCCTCCGCGTTCTTCGGCGAGGCATCGATCAACGGGATCCCCTACGACGGTTCCGACGCGGGATCGCAGCCCGACGACGGTTGGAAGTCCACCGTGCGAAGCACGGCAGACCGAAAGCTCACGATGACTGCACGGGCGGTCTGCACGAAACGGCTGAACCCCGTTTACAAGGATCAGCGCAAGAAAGCCGCCCCAAACGCGCTCACCTCCTATAGCGTCGGGTGTGGCGGCGACCGGATGCCCGTGGGCGGCGGGCTGGCCGGCGATGTCGCCCTCAACTCGACCTTCCCCATCTCCGGAAACGCCTGGCTGACATTCGCCGACAACCGCACTGCTAAGGCCACGCCTGTCACGGCGTACGCAGTGTGCGTCGAGCCGTCGCTCGCCCTGAGTGTCAAGACCTTCCCGTCCCCGGCGCCGGCGTCGCCCGGACACGGCGGCGGCGCGTCCCAGCCCTGCGATCCCGGCGACGTAGGCACAGGCGGTGGGAACTCGAACAGCGGCGGCTCCGGGACGATCGTCGTGACGTCGATGATCGCCGGGCCCGACCTTGGCGCCTCAGTCCTCTTCGACAACCGTGGGGCCAGCAGCGAGAGCTACACGACCTACACGGTCTGCTTCGACCCTTCGATCTAGCGGCGCAGGCCGAGGTCGGCCACTACCTGGCGGTAGCGGTCGAGGTCCGAGCTCTGGAGGTAACGCAGAAGGCGGCGGCGCTGGCCGACCAGCATGAGCAGGCCGCGGCGCGAGTGGTGGTCCTTCGAGTGCGTGCGCAGGTGCTCAGTGAGCGCGTTGACGCGCTCGGTAAGGATCGCGATCTGAACTTCGGCCGAGCCCGTGTCGTTCTCGGTGCGACCAAAGCGCTCGATCAGTTCCTTCTTCTTTTCCTGCGTGACGCTCATGCGGCCCGGAAGGTTAGCTAGGCGCGGCTCTTCGGCCCGCGAAAGCTCGCGCAGAGCTCGCGCGCCTCTTCCACATCCCGCTTCATCTGCGCGATCAGGTCCTCGACCGAAGGGAAGCGCTTTTCGCCGCGGAGACGCGCAATGAAGGCGACCCTGAGCGTCTTGCCGTAGAGGTCGCCCTCGTAATCGATCAGATGCGGCTCGACCAGGACCCCGCGCCCCGTCTCGAACATCGGCCGCACCCCGACGTGGATCGCTGCCGGATGCCCGTCGGCGAAGCCCGCGTAGACGCCGTGGCCCGGGCACACCAGATCGTCGTCGGGGACGATGTTGGCCGTCGGGAAGCCCAGCTCGCGGCCGCGCTTGTCGCCTTCAACCACCTCGCCTTCGAGCAGGAACGGCGCGCCCAGGCCGTGCATGGCTAGCTCGACATCCCCCGCGGTTACCAGCGCGCGGATGCGCGTTGACGAGATCGTCTCCCCGTCTGCCTCGACCAGAGGGACGATCCTGGTCTCGAACTCATCGCGCTCGGAGAGCATCTCGGGGGTGCCCATCGCCTTGGCGCCGAATCGGAAGTTCTCGCCGATCGAGACCTGCGTAGCGCCGAGCTTGGCGATCAGGATGTCGTCGATGAACTCCTCTGCGCTCTTTTGCGAGAACTCCTTGTCGAACGGAATCACGACCAACTCGTCAACACCCAAGCCTCCGATCACGTCACGCTTTGCCTCGAACCCCATGATCAGCTTGGGGGCGGCCTCTGGGTGGATGATCTTCACGGGGTGGGGCTCGAACGTGAGAACGGTGTCAGAGCCCTCGATCACCTTGCGATGGCCCACGTGAACACCGTCGAAGGTGCCGATCGCGACCTGGCGAGGCCGGGGCTGGGCGTCGGGGAGCTTCGTCACGTCCATGGTCATTCGGCCCGTACTTTCGCAGCCTCGAATGCATCGGCGCGCGCAAGCGCGTCGGCCAGGGCGATCGGTTGCGCTCCGGCCGCCTCATCGACCGTGAACGGGCCGATCGCCGTGCGCCTGAGCTCCTCGCAATAGGCGTCGCCCAGGTCGGCGATCAGGCTTCGCACGTAGGTGCCCGACGAGCACTCGATCTCGTACTCGGCCGTCTCGCCCTCGCGGCTCAGCTCCTCGAAGCGGTGGACGCTGACGATCCGCTCCGGCATCTCCACCTCCTCGCCGCGGCGCGCTCGCTTGTACGCGCGCTCGCCGCCGACCTTGACGGCCGAGTAGGCGGGCGGGACGCTGGCGGATCTCGCCCGTCGGCAGCTCTGCATTCGGTGGCGGGACCTTTCCCGTGTGCGTGATCTCGCCGTCGCGGTCGCCCGTGGTCGACACGGCGCCGAAGCGGGCCGTGACGCGGTAGGTCTTTCGCAGCGACATGAAGCGGGCCTGCTCGCGCGTCGCCTCCCGCCCGACGAGGACGATCAGGAGGCCGGTTGCGAACGGGTCGAGCGTGCCTGCGTGTCCGACGCGCTTCACGCCGTGCTCGCGGCGGGCGCGGGCGACGATGTCATGCGAGGTCGGGCCGGACGGCTTGTCGACGAGCACCACGAGCCCCGTGCCCGACAAGTCGTCAGTCAAGCTGCTTGGCGACCTCGGCCCGGACGAACTCGACGATCTCCGGGTAGGGCATGTCGGTGCCGAATCCGGCGGCGCGCTTGTGCCCTCCCCCGCCCTGCTCGCGGGCGATGATCGAGACGTCGACGGCGCCGTCGGAAGAGCGCAGGCTCACCTTGCGGGCGACCGGCCGCCGTCTGGCTTGTCGCGGATGACGCCGGCGACGAGCGTGCCCTCGAGCGCGCGGACGTTGTCGATGATGCCCTCGGTGAGGTGCTCGGACGCGCCGGTGGCCTCGTAGTCGGCCTTTGAGACGTAGGTAAGCGCGAGGCGGTCGGAGTCGAAGCGGTCGATGTTCTCGATCGCGCGGCCGACAAGCTTCGCCTTCTCGATCGGCACCCGCTCGTATAGGCGCCGGTAGATGTCGTCGACGTTCACGCCGGCCTCGATCAGCTCGGCGGCCATGCGGTGCGAGTCCGGGTCCGTGTTCTCGTACATGAACTTGCCCGTGTCGGTGATGAGGCCGACGTAGAGCGCGGTTGCGATCTCCTCCGTCAGCTCGGCGCCGACGACCTTCGCCAGGCGCCAGATGATCTCGGCGGTGGATGAGGCGTCCATGTCGACGTGGTTGATCCCGCCGAACATCGTGTTGTCGTGGTGGTGGTCGAGGTTGATGATGTCGGTGCCCTCGCGCTGGAGGAAGTCGACCGGCATGCGGTCGATGTTCCCGCAGTCGAGAAAGAGCAGCGTGCGGTCCTCGACGTCGGCCGGCGCCTCATGGAAGACGTCGGTGAGGGGCAGGAAGCGGTACTCCAGCGGAAGCGGGAACTCCTTGGCGTCGAGGAACATCACCGAGTCCTTGCCGAGCTGGCTGAGGATCCGGTGAGTGGCGAGGAGCGAGCCCAGCGCGTCACCGTCCGGCCCTTCGTGCGTGGTCAGGAGGAAGCGGTCGCGCTCGGCGATTGCCGCGGCGACGGTTTCGAGGTCGGTGCTGGTTTTCTTGGCCTGAGCACTCATTCGTTGAGAAGCCTCTGGATGCGCTCGCCCTGCTCTGGCGTTCGTCGTAGTGGAACGTGAGCGTCGGCGTGCGCTTCATGTGCGTCTGGGACGCGATCGCCGACTGCAGCACGCCATGCGCGGAGGACAGCGCTTTGAGCGTCGAGTCCTTCTCGTCCTCCGATCCGAGCACGGAAACGAACACTCTCGCGGAGCGCAGGTCAGGGCTGGTCTCAACGGCGGTAATGGTCACGAAGCCGATCCTTGGATCCTCGAGCTCGGTCGAGATCGACTCTCCGAGCACCTCGCGAATCACGCCGTTGACACGTCTCATCCGGTCCGTGGCCATGGCCGGCTGAGCATATAGACGGGCGCCCGCGCTCCTGGCCCGCCTAGCCCCGAATGTCTTCGAGGCTTCGAAGGTCGCGGTCGATTTGGCAGCCGTCCGGGCAACTTGATTCGATGAAGCGGCAGACGTCGTCGGCGCGGTCGCCCATGGCGGTGTCACCAACGAGGGCGATCACGAGCGTCGAGCGCTGCCAGGTGTCGTGGCCGTCGGTTTCGGAGACCGCAACGCCTTGAAACGGTGGCGAAGTCCTGCTCCTTGAGCGACTTGAGGTGCTTTCGCTTGCCCTTGAGGTCGTGCGACTCGCCAAAGTGGAGGCGGGCTTCGATGAGGCAGACGAACCCGTCGGCCACCGCACCGGGCTAGTTGTCCAGGGTCTGCTCGACCTGGCGCGTCGAGAAGACCTCGAGGACGTCGTCGACCTTCACGTCGGCGAAGCCCTCGAGCACGATGCCGCACTCCTGGCCCTCGGGGACTTCCTGAACATCGTCCTGGAAGCGACGAAGCGAGCCGATCCGGCCGGTCCAGGCGACGGTGCCGTCGCGCACGAGCCGGACCTCGGCGTCGCGGCGGACGATGCCGTCGGTGACCTCGCAGCCGGCGATCATGCCGACCTTCGAGGCGCGGAAGGTCTGCTTGACCTCGGCCTGGCCGAGGATGTCCTCGACCTCGACGGAGTCGAGCATGCCCTCCATCGCGGCGCGGAGCTCCTCGGTCACCTTGTAGATGACGGAGTACGAGCGGATCTCGACGCCCTCGGACTCGGCGGCGCGGCGCGCGTCGACAAGCGGGCGGACGTTGAAGCCGATGATGATCGCGTCAGAAGCCGAGGCAAGCATCACGTCGGACTCGTTGATCCCGCCGGCTGCAGCGCGAATGATGTTGATGCGCACCTGCTCCTGCGGGAACCTTGGCGAGCTCGTCCGTGAGCGCCTCGAGCGAGCCGGAGACATCGGCCTTGAGCACGATGTTGAGCTCCTTGATGACTCCTTCCTGCGCCTTGGCGAAGACCTCGTCGAGCGTGAGCTTGCGGGTGCCGCGGCGGGCGATCGCCTCGGTCTTCAGACGGTGTGCGCGCTCGCCGGCAAGCTGGCGGGCGCGGCGGTCGTTCTAGACGACCTCAACCCTCTCCCCCGCTTCGCAGACGCCGTCGAAGCCGAGCACCTCAACCGGGTCGCCGGGGCCAGCCGTTTCGACCCGCTCGCCTGTATGGCTGAGCATCGCGCGGACCTTGCCCCACTGGGCGCCCGCGACGACCGAGTCGCCGATGTTGAGCGTGCCGCGCTGAACGAGCAGCGTGACAACCGGGCCGCGGCCAGGATCGAGATGGGACTCGATGACCGAGCCCGAGGCGTCGGCATCCGGATTCGCCCGAAGCTCTTCGACTTCGGCGACCAGGAGGATGCTCTCGAGCAGCTCGTCAAGTCCGGTCTTGGCCTTCGCGGAAACGTTGTTGAAGATCGTGTCGCCGCCCCAATCCTCCGGCTGCAGGTCGAGGTTCGCGAGTTCGCCCTTGACCTTGTCGACGTTGGCGGCCTCGAGGTCGATCTTGTTGACCGCGACGATGATCGGCACGTCGGCGGCGCGGGCGTGGTCGATCGCCTCGACCGTCTGTGGCATGACGCCGTCATCCGCTGCGACCACCACGACGACGATGTCGGTGACGTCGGCGCCGCGGGCGCGCATCGCGGTGAAGGCCGCGTGGCCAGGCGTGTCGATGAACGAGATCGTCTTCTCGCCGGAGTGCACCTGATAGGCGCCGATGTGCTGGGTGATGCCCCCGGCCTCTCCCGCGACGACTTCGGTCTCGCGGATCGCATCGAGGAGCGAAGTCTTTCCGTGGTCGACGTGGCCCATGATCGTCACGACCGGAGGCCTGTCTTGAAGGTCGTCGGCGGAATCCTCGAAGACGATCTCCTCGGCCTCTTCCTCGGCGGCGCTGACCATCTCGGCCTTGCGGTCGAGGGCCTCGGCCAGGACGACGACCGTTTCGTCGGGAAGGGTCTGGGTGAGCGTTGCCATCTCGCCGAGCTTCATCAGCGTCTTGATGACCTCGGCGCTCGAGAGGCCAAGCGTCTCGGCAACTTCTTTGACCGTGGCGCCCGAAGGGATCTTGATGACCGGGATCTCAGTATCGACAGGCGCGGCTACCGGCGGCTCCTCGAGCAGCGGTCGCCGGCGGCGGCCTCCGCGGCGGCGCGGCGGGCGCTGTGGAGGCGGCGGGCCCATGGAATCGCGGCGTGAGGCTTGCGAGTCGATCACGACACGGCGGCGCTTGCCTTGGGCCCCGCCCGCAGCGGGCGCGGAACCGCCGTCGCCGGCAGGGCGCACGGGACGGACCGGCTTCGCGGATTCGGCCGCCGGCGCAGGCTTCCCTTCGGCTGACCGTGGGGACAGGCACCTTGTCCGCCGCGGGCTCATCCGCCTGGGCGGCTCCGGGGCCAGTCCCCGCGCTCGGTGCTTCGGAGACAGACGCGGGCGCGCCGCCGCCCAGTGCCTTCGCGGCGAGGTCTTCATCAACGCTAGAAGCAGCGGCCTTGGCTTCGATTCCGGCAGCCTGAAGCTTCGCGAGCACATCCTTGGATGTGAGGCCTCTTTCCTTGGCGATCTCGTGGACGCGCTTCTTGGCCATCAGCTGGTGGGTTCTCCTCGGTGTCGTCTGTGGGGTCAGGCACCTCGTCGGCGGCGGGCTTTTCTGCCTCGCCAGCCTCGGAGCCAGACCCGGCGCTCGGTTCTTCCGCCTCGGGGGCTTCGGAGCCGGACTCCGCGCCCGGTTCTTCTGCCTCGCGGGCTTCGGAGTTGGACTCCGGGCTAGGTGCTTCCTCTGCGGCTTCTTCGACCGCTTCCTCGGAGCCGGGCGCTTCGGCGATCTCGACTTCCGCAGCGTCGGGGTCTGACCCCTCTACCTCGTCATTTGCGCCTTCCTCGGCGACGGCGGGGTCTGACCCCCCAGGAGCAGCTGACTCGGCTTCCTGAACCGCTTCTTCGGAGCCAGGAGCTTCGGCGATCTCGGCCTCCGCGACGGCGGGGTCTGACCCCTCTACCTCGCCATGGGCGCCTTCCTCGGCGACGGCGGGGTCTGACCCCTCGGGAGCAGACGACTCCGCCTCCTCCGCGCGCGCCTCACCGCCGTCGGGCTCGGCGGCGGTGACGTCGACCGCGGGCTCGGGCTCGGGCTCGGGCTCGGGCTCGGGCTCGGGCGCTGGTGCCGCGGCTTCCGCCTTGGCGACGATCGCGGCGACGTCCGCATCGGCAGCGTCTGGGTTGGCCAGGACCTGGTACGTCCTCTTCGGTGACGCCGGACAGGACGGTCACGTTGTTCGTGCCGAACCGGGCGAGCGACTGATGTTGCGGGAGGCCGCAGAAACGCGATCCTTCGAGCGATGCGTTCGGACAGCGGCGCCCAGTGGAGGTGATCGCCGCGCAGCGGCCGTCGTCGACTTCGCTCTCGCCTTCGATATCGCCGGCATCCTCGTGGGAGAAATCCGTCTCCGACTTGATGTCGACCTTCCAGCCGGTGAGCTTGGCGGCGAGGCGAGCGTTCTGGCCCTCGCGGCCGATCGCCAGCGAGAGCTGGTCGTCGGGGACGATTACCGTCGCCTCTTTGGTGTCATCGTCGACGATGACCTCGCGGACACGGGCCGGCGAAAGCGCCTTGGCGACGAACCTGGCCGGCTCGTCGTTGTGCGGGATGATGTCGATCTTCTCGCCGCGGAGCTCGGAGACGACCATGCGGACACGCGAGCCTCGCGGTCCGACGCATGCGCCGACGGGATCGACCCCGTCCGCGTGAGAGATCACCGCGATCTTCGAGCGGAACCCCGGCTCGCGCGCGACTCCCACGATCTCGACCAGGTCGTCCGCGATCTCGGGGACCTCGAGCTCGAAGAGCTCCTTGATCAGCTCCGGGCTGCGGCGCGAGACGACGATCGACGGGCCTTTGCCCTCCGCCGAGACGTCGGTGATGACGGCCTTCACGCGCATGCCGTGGTCGTAGCGCTCGTTCCAGACCTGTTCGGAGCGAGGAAGCAGTGCCTCGACCCGCTCGCGGAGCTGGACCAGCGTGTAGCGGTTGTCGGACTGCTGGATGATCCCGGTGACGAGTTCGCCGACGCGGTCCTGGTATTCGTCGAACATCATCTGGCGCTCGGCCTCGCGAACGCGCTGGAGGATCACCTGTTTGGCGGTCTGCGCGGCGATGCGTCCGAAGTCGTCGGCGGCGGCGCGTGACGTCGCGCGTCTTGATCTGGTCCTCGTACGGCGCGATGACGGCCGGATCGAGCTCGGGCTCCTCGGGCTCGCGCATCTCTCCCGTCTCGGGGTCGATCGTCGGCTCCTGCTCCTCGGCGGCCTCGGCCAGAAGCTTTTCCT
Source organism: uncultured bacterium (assembly GCA_963786495.1). Lineage (GTDB taxonomy): Bacteria > Actinomycetota > Thermoleophilia > Solirubrobacterales > 70-9 > JALZKA01. Next base: position 64,746 of record CAWAZL010000011.1, read on the forward strand.
CGAGCTCTGGCGGAAGGATGAGCTCGAAGACGCGGAAGTCCGCGGTATCGCGGTCGAGGTCGACACGCGCATAGCGCGCGGAGCCGGGCTCTTCCGGTAAGCCGAAAGCAGCGCGTCCTCGAGCGCCGCCATGAGTGTCTCGGAGTCGATGCCCTTCTCGTCACCGAGCTCCCTGATCGCGTCGAACAAGCTCGCGGCTCACGATTCACCTCCAAATCCATAGTTCGCCAACAAGGTTCGACCGTTCGACGCCGTCGAACGGGATGCGTACGAGGGTCCCACCGATCGCAGCGACGGTGACGCTTTCGTCATCCGCGCTGGCAAGGGTGCCGTTGAAATTGCGCTGACCGTCGATCGCCTCGCGCGTCTTGACGCGGCACCTTGCGGCCGAGGAAGCGCTGAAAATGTTCCGGCTTGGTGAGTGGGCGGTCGTCGCCGGGCGAGGAGACTTCCATCGAGTACTGCTCGTTGAGAAGCGCGAAGCTCTCCGGTGACCGACTCGCAAAGCGCTCAGATCGACGCCGCCCGGGCGGTCGATATAGAGCCGCAAGGTCCCGGCAGAGGGTTGCTCGAGCGCGATCAGCTCGACATCGGGGTCGAATTCCCGAATGCGCTCCTCGATGGTCTCCCTCAGATTTTCTTGCGTACCCACGATTTCTCCGTCGGTTTTCTGGCCTCTCCGCAACCCGGTTCAGGCCGTAAAAAAAGGCGGGTCCGGGCCCACCTCGACAGGGTTCGGGTACGTAAGAGGTAAAACGAGTATAGCCACGCTCAGCCAGGCGACACGCCCGAATTCCAGCGAGGATTACGCCTCCAGAAGGAGGGTGACGGGGCCGTCGTTTGTGAGCTCCACGGCCATCATCGCGCCGAAGACGCCGCCCTTCGCGCCGAGGCGCTCGCGGAAGCGCTCGTACAGCGGCTCGGCCTCCTCAGGGCCGTGCTGCGCCCATGTAGCTGGGGCGATTGCCCTTGCGCGTGTCGGCCATCAAGGTGAACTGGCTGACGCACAACACCTCGCGCTCTCCGAGCGGCTCGTTCATCCGCCCCTCGGCGTCGCCGAAGATCCGCAGCGCCCGGATCTTGTCCGCCAGCCGATCGGCCTGGTCCGGCCCGTCGCCGTCGCCGACCCCGAGAAGCACCAGGAGCCCAGGGCCGATTGCCGAAATCTCTTCTGAGCCGACCAAGACGCGCGCGCTCGAGACACGCTGGACGAGCGCCTTCACACGACCGGGAACTACGCCGCGCGCCTGGCGCGGTCGCGGTAGAGGCGGTAGTCGCTGCGCTGTGGCTGCAGGTTTGCCGCGAGCGCCAGGTGATGGCGGGCACGCTTCGTCTCACCCGTCATCGTGAGCGCGCGACCAAGGCAGAAGTGCGCGTAGTCGTTGACCGGAGCCGACTCGACCACGGCCTCGAATTCGGTCGCGGCCTCCGAGAACTGGCGGTTCCGGAAGTAGGCGCGGCCAAGCGCTTCGCGCACGGATGTCTTCTCGGGCGCCCGGCGGGCGGCCTCGGCGAGAGGCTCTGCAGCCTCGGCGAACGAGCCGTCTTCGAGCAGCTCCATCCCCTTGCGATACAGCGTGTAGGTGGAGTCAGTCGTCACTCTTTGAGTGTACGAATCCCCGCAGGGAATCGACCTCTGAAAGAACGGCTTCCGCGACCTCTTCCTTGGTGCTTTCCGGAACCGCCTTCTCGCCGCCCGCGGTCATGATCGTGACCTCGTTCCGCTCAGAGTCGAAGCCGATCTCGGGGCGGGAGATGTCGTTGAAGACGATCGCGTCAAGGCCTTTGCGCTCCAGCTTCTCACGCGCCCTCGAGATGGCCTCCGCGCCATGCTCGGCCGCAAAGCCGACCAGTGTCTGCTCCGGCCGGCGCCTGCCGGCGAGCGACGCGACGACGTCCTCGGTCTCGGTGAGCCGAAGCTCCATGCCCCCGCTGCCTTCGCGGACGAGCTTTCCCTCGGCCGGCTCGGGCCGGAAGTCCGCAACGGCCGCGGCCATAAGCAGAACGTCCGCGTGCTCGAAGGCCGCGCGGCTTGCCTCTGCCAACTCGGCCGCGCTCTCGACTCTCACGACGCCTACCTGAGGGGAGATCGGAAGCGAGACGTTGGCGGCGACGAGGGTGACGTCAGCGCCGCGGCGTGCCGCTGCCTCGGCCAGCGCGACCCCCATCCGCCCGCTGGAGCGGTTGCCGATGAAGCGCACCGAATCGATCGCCTCGCGCGTGCCGCCGGCGGTGACGAGCACGTGCATGCCGTCCCACGGGCCGGCGGGCCCGGGCAGGGCCGACTCGACCCGGGCTAGAAGCGTTTCGGGCTGGGGCAGCCGGCCGGTTCCGTGCTCGCCGCGGGATGCCAACGGGCCCTCGTCGGGCTCAATGACCTCCACCCCGCGTTCGCGCAGGAGCTCCAGGTTCCGCTGAGTTGCCGCGTCGCGGTACATGCGGTCGTTCATCGCCGGAGCGACCAGGCGCGGCGCGTCGCAAGCGAGGAAGGAGGTGGTCAGCATCGAGTCGGCGACGCCGGCGGCGAGCTTCGAGATCGTGTTGGCCGACGCGGGTGCAACAAGGAAGGCGTCGCAGCCCTCGGCCAGCGCCAGATGGCCGATCGGGTCGTGCGTGGGGGGATCTTCGGCGGGCCAGCCGCCGCGCATCGGGTCCCGGTCCCACTCGGAGATGAGGACGGGCGCGCCGACGATCCCTTCGAACGACGCCGCTCCCACGAACCGGGTGGCGGCCTCTGTCATCACGACACGGACCGCATGGCCCTGCTTGGTCGCGAGACGTGCCAGCTCCAGGGCCCGGTACGCGGCAATGCCGCCGGTTACGCCAAGCAGGATCCGCATGCTGAAATGGTGCCAGCCCGCGGCTGGCGGTGCGGTCTAGTGGCTTGATTTGGGCTGACGCGTGCGTGAGGGCGTCTGGAAGCAAGCCGGGCGAGGACGTGGGACGAAGCCTGTACCGGTGGTACAGGCGAGGATCGCGGCCGCGATCCGGCGCCGCTACCAGGCGTTCTCACGTGCGTGAGAAGCCCAGATCAAGCCACTAACCCTTGTACTCGTAATTAATCTTGCCCTGAGCGAGCTCTTCGAGAGCAATCGTCAGGTAGTTGCCAGAGCGTGTCTCCACCATCGGCGGCGTGTACTCCTCGTAGCTCCCCTCGCCCAATGCGCGGTAGTAGCTGTTCAGCTGGCGCGCTCGCTTGGCGGCCACCAGAACGGCGGCGTAATGCGAGTCTGTTCGCTCGAGAAGGTTTTCGACTCTTGGCTTGACCATTAGCCGTCAGGATACCCGGGCCGGCGGGAGTCCTCAGCCTGTCAACTCGTCCCGCACGATCGCCTCCAATTCGTCAGAGGCGCGATCGAGGTCGTCGTTCACGACCACGTGCTTGAACTCCTGGGACGCCTCGAGCTCCTGCTTTGCGGTCTCGAGGCGGCGCTCGATTGCTTCCGCCGAGTCGGTCCCTCGGCCCGAGAGACGCTCCCTGAGGGCCTCAGGGTCAGGGGGCGTTATGAAGATCAGAACGGCCTCGTCGCCCATCGCGGCCCTGACCTGCCGGGCCCCCTGGACCTCGATCTCCAGAACCACCGACGAGCCCGCGTCGAGCGTTCTCTCGATCTCCGACCGGAGAGTCCCGTAGCGATTGCCGGAGAAGGTGGCGTGTTCCAGGAAGTCGCCGGTCTCGGCCCGCTCGGCGAACTCCTCGGCGGAAAGGAAGTGGTAGTCGACGCCTTCTGACTCGCCCTCACGGGGCTCGCGGGTCGTCGCCGAGACCGAAAGGTCGAGGCCCGGGACGCGCTCGCGCAGGTCGCGGATGAGAGTGCCCTTGCCGACACCCGACGGGCCGGTGATGACGAAGACGCGTGCAGCCATTAATCAATCAAACCCCGCGGGCCGGACACATGCCCCCCAGGCTCGCGAGGAGCTAGCGGCGCAGCATGGTGACGAGCTCTGCGCGCTGGCGCTGCGAGAGCCCGCCGATGGTCTTCGACGGAGAGATCCGGCACTGGCCGAGGATCTTGTTCGCCTTGACCCGGCCGTACTTCGGAACGGCGAGGATCATGTCGAAGACCTTGGCGGTCATGACCCACTCGGGCGGATCGAGCAAAAGCCCGTCCACAGAGGTCTTGCCGGCTTTGAGGTCGCGCTTCAACTGGGCGCGGCGGGTGCGGATGTCGTTCGCGCGCCCAAGTGCCTTCATTCGCTGGTCGTGCGTCCTCTCGGGGACTGGAGTGGCGGTGTCGGCGGGATTTACGGCCATGCGAGGCGGCGACTATAGCGCGGCTTAGGCCCACGGGCAAAGCAATTCGCCCTTAACAGGGCAAATTCAATTCGACCTCAGGTTGAGGTGAAGGGTCGAGGCGTCGTTGAGAATTTCTTCGAGTCCATCGCGGACTCGGATTCCTGCTGCCGCATCGCGGAAGTTCGCGGTCCCGACGGCAATCAGTCCGGCCCCCGAGGCGAGGAACTCGGCGGCGTCCTGAGCCGTCTCGATGCCTCCCATCCCGATTACCGCGATCGAGACCGCGGCGCTGACGCGGCGCACCTGCTCGAGTGCGATCGCCCGCACCGCCGGGCCTGAGAGGCCGCCGCTTCCGGCACCCAGCCAGGGCTCCGACGAGCCCGGAGCAAGGCCAGTGGCACGGATGGTGTTGATCAGCGAGACGCCGTCGGCTCCCGCCTCTTCGGCCGCGACCGCGACCGCCGCTGGGTCAGCGGTGTTCGGCGTCAGCTTCACCACCAGGGGCTTCTCAGTCCGCTCGCGCAGCGCCGTCACCAGGGCGTGCGTCTCCGCCGGTTGCTCGCCGACGATGAGGCCGGACTTCACGTTCGGGCATGACACGTTCAGCTCCAGCGCCGCAACCTCGTCGCGGCTGCCGACTCCATCGACGAGCCGCTCGAAGCCGTCGCGGTCCGTCGCCATCACGGAGACGATCAGCGGCACCGGCAGCTCGGCGAGCTGCGGAAGGTCGTTGGCGAGGAATCCCTCGAGGCCCTTGTTCGGCAGGCCGATCGAGTTGATCATCCCGCTGGGCGTCTCATAGAGGCGCGGCGGCGGATTGCCGGCGCGTGGGTCCGGGGTAATCGTCTTGGAGACGAAGGCGCTGAACGGGAAGTCGTCAAGCAGCGCGTCGCCGAACGCTCGGCGGGCGGCGATCGCGTCGAAGGTTCCGGAGCCGTTCAGGACGGGATGCTCGAGCGAGAGTGAGCCGATGTCGTAGGTCATGAGATGACTGGGGTCAAGGATAGGTCAGCGGGCAAGATCCTTCGGCAGGACGACGCCGCTCGCCAGGGCGCGGTTGGCGAGCTCCATGCGCTTGCGATTCCGGGGCAGGTCGGGCACCTCGAACAACCTGAAAAGGATCTTCATGTGAGAGCGAACGGCTTCGACCGAGACGACCAGCTCGTCGGCGATCTCGCGGTTCGACGGCGCCACGCCCGCCTCCCCGGGGTCGGCAAGCGGCCGGCAGAGCGCGGCGAGCACGCGATATTGCGCTCCGCTCACGTTCGCCATCTGGGCCCGCGTTGACGGTGGCGCGGTCTCATCGGCGGTGTCCGAGGGACTTCGGAACAGGACCTCCGTCGCGCCGAAACGAACCAAGTCGTGGTCATAAAGGCGGCGGCGTCCATGAAGCCTCGCCCCGTTGACGAAGGTTCCGTTGCTGGAAATCTGGTCGTCCACGGCGATCCAGCTTCCGCCGAGCTTCTCGAGCACGGCATGCAGGCGCGACACCTCCGGGTCCCACGTGAGCGCGAGGTCGTTGTCCGCCTCACGGCCAACACTCAGACGCTCTCCCTTGAGTTCGATCACGTGCTCGGCGCCCTGGGCGTCTCGAAGCAAGAGGAACGCTGTGTTGGGAGGCGGATCGCTCATTCAGTCTTGGGCAAATGATCACCCGATCATTCGAAAGGCAGTCCCAGTAAACCGATACGCGTGGATGACGGGCGCAGTCTCGCCCTTGTTGAGCCAGCGCAGACACAGGCCGTAGCGATCGCCGCAGAACGCGAACTCGTCGAGGTTCAAGAGCTCGCCGCCGGGGAGAACGTCTGGCGCCTCGATGCGAGCCAGACGCCGGCCCGCCTGGAAGGCGTCCAGCGCCACCCTGCTTTTGATGCGCACGAGGTCAACCCGCACGGTTTTACCGGCCTTGGTATCGACGAACCGCGAGCCGAGCACCCGGCCCGGCGCTGCCGCTGCCGCCGCGTTTCCCGTGAGCTGCGCCGGCGGGGTCGCGCGAGTTCCTTCCTCGATCTCGACTTCGAGCCGGATCTCGCCCTCCAACCGGTCGAAACCATGCTTGTTCGGATCGGGCGCCAAGGCGCCGTTCCAGCGAACGACCGAGCGATCGGGCACGCCGTTCATCTCGCCGATGGTTGCTCCCGGGCCGAGCAGAACGCCGATGCGATCGCCGGGCTCGACGGCGACCTGCGATGAGAACTCATGAGTTCCGGTGTCGGGCGGCTGAGCGAGTTGAGAGAACCCGTGGACGAACGGCCTCTCGTCGTTACCGCGAATGATCTGGAGCGTCAGGTCTCCCGAGGCACCCGTCACCCGCCAGTTGGTGATGACTCCGGCGCGTTTGACTTCGAGCGGCTCGCCGGACCTGGTTGTCTGACTGAGGGTGCAGGCAGGGGTGTTGGGCCCCGGGTCCTCCGCGCAGCCGACGGTTTGAACGCTGGTCTCGGGGCGATCGTCCTCACCGGAGCCCGAAGCGATCACCAGCCCGGCGCCCACGACCGCCAGGACCGCAAACGCAGCGATCGCCCGGGTTGCCAGTGACGCGCTCTGCCGCCGCATGCCTCCTGAGCTCACCAGCTCTTGAAGTGAGGCGAGAGCCTCGCGATCCGACGCCACCGTTCCCGGGCGGCCCAGCCCGAAATCCGTCAGGTGAGCGGCGCCTGATCCGTCGACCAACACGTTCCGTTCGTTGACAGCGCCGTGCACGAGGCCCGCGGCGTGCGCCGCGTCCAACGCAGCAGCGACCGGCTCGAGGAGCGCTCGGAGCCGCAGCGGCGACACGTGCTCCGCGGAGGTGAACTCGGCGAGAGTCCGGCCGCGAACGAGCCTGCTCGCGACGAACTTCCCGCCTTCCCAGTCACCAGCCCCGTAGACGGGGACGACCCGCGGATGGTGAAATGTCGCCGCTCGGTTCTGCTGCTCGCGAAACGTCTCTGCTCGCCCCGCAGCGTCAAAGCACTCCGAGGGGATCAGGCGCAGCGCGACCGGGCGCGAAAGGGAAAGCTGAGTGGCCTCGTAGACCGCGCCGAGACTGCCCGTGCGGATGAGGCGTTCGATCCGGAAGCCACCGACTATGGCCCCGCGTTCCACTACCGCCTGCTCAGCTCGCAACGAACAGGAATCGGTTCCGGTATGCGCTGTAGCCGAGAAGCAGGAGCCTGCCGGTGTTCGGGTTGATCCACGACACGCCTACTGCCGCGTAGGGCTCGCCTTCGAGGACGAGGAGTTCGAGATCGACCAACTGGCCTCCGGGGAGGAGGTCGGGCGCGAGGATCCGGGCCTGGCGCTCGCCATCATTCACAAGGTCCAGAAAGACCTTCCCCTTCACCTCGACGAGCTCGATCGTCACGGTGTCGGCCGGCTTTGAAATGTCCACCTCGGCTGACTTCCGGACACGGCCGTCGGGTGCGCGAGCCGCGGCGGAGCCCAGGAGTTGCTTCGGTTCCTGAAGCTTCTCACCCGGGACCAGGTCCGCGCGCAGCGCCAGCTCGTAATCGAAGCCGGTTCCTGCCTCTCGGTCAGGAAGGCCGAAGAAGCCACCTACCGGATCGAGCCACCTCTGGGTCGTCGCTCCCTCTGTGTCAGCCACGCCGATGCTGGCTCCAGGACCCAACTCGATGTCGATGAGGTCCCCTTGCTCGACGGGGATCTCCGTTTCGAAATAGTGCGGAGCTTCGTTACCAACGGATTCGCGATCGGACAGCGCTATCCGGATCGTGTCTTCACCGCCGGGTCGGATCACACCGAGCGCCATCTCCCCGCTCGCGCCTCGAACCGCCCACCCCGAGATGACCCCGTCTTCCGGGACGAGGAGCTGAGCCCCCGGCAGCTCTTGCTGGACGATCGCGCACGAAGGCGAGGAAGCATCGGGCTCACCCCCCCGGCAGTCGAGCGACTGGGTGGGCAAGGGCAATTCACTGCCGAGAGCCGTCGCGCCCGGCGCGACCGGCGGGACCGGGACCTCGGGCGGGGCCGGCTTCGCCTCGGAATCGAGAAGATGACCGGCACCAAGTCCTGCCGAGAACGCCAGCGAGCGCTACGCCCGCCAGCACCGCAACCGTCGGCTTCTTGCTTCGGACTTGCCGGGCAGCCGGTTGACCCAGCGAGGGAACGGTGATCGGCGTTGGATACTGGCCGCGCGGCGGGCGTGGCGGGCCGAGCCCCGCGACGAGATTCTCCCCGAGGCTCTTTCTAACCGCCAAAACCAGGTCGCGGGCGCTGTCCGGACGATCGCCTGGCTCTTTCGCCAGTGCCCGCTCGAAGAGCTGGTCAAGAGCCGGCGGGAGCTCCGGGCGTCGCTCACTGATCTTGGGCGGAGGCTCAGTCGTATGCGCGAACAGCACTGCTGCATCGGATCCCCGCGGGAACACGAAGTCTCCGGCCAGACAGTGGAAGAGGCTCGCCGCAAAGGCGTAGCGATCGGAAGCGGGCGTAGGGTCCTCACCCCTGACAACCTCGGGCGCGAGGTAGGCGACAGTGCCCACCATGAGCTGCGACGCAGCGGTCATCGCCTCGGTGCCCGCCCGCGTCAGCCCGAAGTCGGCAAGGAACGCGTAGTCGTTCTCGACCAAGACGTTCTGGGGTTTGACGTCACGGTGCACCAGGCCGGCCGCGTGCGCTGCGTCAAGGGCATCGCCGACCTGCTCGAGCAGGGACAGGGTCCGCTGTCCGTCGAGTCTGCCGTCTCGCAGGAGCTCGGCGAGCGTGGCGCCCTGGACGAGCCGCATCGAGATGAAGAGGCCGCTCTCAGAATCGCCGACCTCGAACACGTCGAGGACGTGCGGGTGCTCTAACGAAGCCTGCATCCGCCCCTCGCGCCGCAGGCGCTCGGCGAAGGCGGGATCTCCGGCTAGTTCCGGCCGCAACACCTTGAGCGCAACGCGACGTTCGAGCGATGTTTGCACCGCCTCGTATACGACCCCCATGCCACCGCGCCCGAGCGTGCGCTCGACGCGGTATCCCTCAAAGCTTTCGGACTCGATCATCGGCCCTCCGTGCCGTAAAGCCGCACCCTACCCGGCGCGCATCGCTGAAGGGTGAGTGTTTCACCCCTCTGGGGTATTGCGAGCGCCACTCGACGCAACTAGGGTCGCCACGAGCTAGAGGTGTTCAGTAGATCCACGGGCTCGGGAGGAGCGTGCGGTATGTCGGTTGGCCCAACGGAGGTGGCTGTCTTACTGATCCTTTTCCTCCTCGTGTTCGGTGCCCGTAAGGTGCCGGAGGCGGGCCGCGCCCTGGGCACCAGCCTGAGGGAGTTCAAGCAGGGGCTGGCGCAGGCGAAGGAGCCGATCGAGCTCGCAAGGGATTCGCTTGAGCCGGGAACGGGCGTGCAGGGACCCAGTGGCGAGCGGCTCTAACGGCACAGACGTGCCAGGGCGGGGAGCCCCGGCGGCCGAAATTGCGAACGGCATTCGCCGGCGTGAGCTGCTCGTCGCGGGTGGCGCCGTCGCTGGTGCTGCCCTCATTACCCGGTTCGAGAGCGGAACGGCGCTCTTCGATCAGCTACTTCGCGGCTCCGGCGAGGGGCCCTCGTTCACGGCGCGCATGCTGCGCCCTGAGGACATGCTGGCGTTCGACCTCGAGTTCTACGACGCCTCATATGAGGTGAACGGAGAAGGCCAACCCTTCGCGTTCCCTACGCCCACCGACGGTACCCAGCGCGAAGATTTTTGATGGTCGCCGTGTTCGGGCCCCAATCGGTTGCGGAGGAGCCCTTCACAGCCACCGGGAGTCCCGTAACCACGACAACACCGCCCGTTGCGGCCCAGGTAGGCGGTCCCTCCCGCCTCGCTTTCTCCGTTCGCGGCGTACTGTCCCTCGAAGAGGGGTCGCTCCTCAACTTCGTCACGCTCAATACGCAGCCTCCATCCCCCCGAGCCGAGCGCGGGGGGAATTCGCTTAGCAAGAAGATGCTGCTCGTTCCGGCGGCTCGATCGAAGAAAGATCGAAAGAAGCTCAAGCTGCGCGCGGGCCCGCAGAAGCCGAAGCCCACCGAGACCGCCATCGAGGCGCCTTTCCGGATGGTGATCTCTCCAGCCCTGGACGGAGCCGGCGAGCAGTTCTGGCGGAACCGCACCAGCCCCTTGATCGATGCCGGGCGCACTGAGCTCTGGCACACCAGGCTCGTGAACCTCTACTGCCTTGACAATCTGTGTTCTGGCGGGGACAGCGACCTGAACGGCGAGGCAAAGCCCGAGAGCGAGATCAGGGCGGTCTGGACTCCAGGCTGGAACGTCAACCCGGAAAAGACGAAGGAAACCGCTCCCGATCCGTTCGGCCCCTCCGGGCGGCCGATGACGCTGACGCCGAAAGCCCGCAGCGAGATCGTCAGCCTTTCCTCCAACCATAAGTCGGGCAACCCTCCAACCTCCGGGAGGTCCCGCTTGCTGACGCTGAGCGCGCTGGGCTCCTCGCATGACGTGCGCTTCGACTTCCCCGACCTGAAGGGCGACCAATATGGGGTGACCCACTGGAGCAACCGGGGAACGCTCGGGCGGGATCACTACGTCAAGGTCGTCCAGAGCGGCTGGCTGTTCCCCTTCGGCCACGAGGCGGCCCTGATCGACATCAGCGAGCGGCAAATCGATGTCAGGAGCGGCAACGCCTACGCCGTGGTGAGAAAGCGCCAGTACCTGGTCGTCAAGCAGAAGACCAGGAACTACTCGAGCCTCGAGTTCCCGTTCACCTCGGTGACGGTGGTGGACGAGATCACGCCTATCCTCGACGAGGCGCGGAACACCCAGACCCCCGGCAACACGGGCGACGGTTCCTTCTGGCCCGCGGTGGGAGGGCGCGATTACCTCTGGACCCTCGCGGCCACGGATGTCGAAGGCATCCGCGTCGAGTTCCAGGCACCCATGATCTGGGTCAGCGACGCCACCGGAACGGGGGGCGCCGGCACCAAGCGGATCGTCAACCTCGCCGGCTACTACGCCGGCGATGCCCGTAGTAAGCGACCTCTCGGAGGCCAATCGGTCGCCTACGCGAAGCCCGTTCCGGGGAAGGCGCGCCAGGCCGCGTTTCCGACCGATGTGCTGGAGCTCGGTGCCGTCCTGACCGGGGGTGGCACGACCCCGAGGTTCACCCCGAAGATGCGGGCGGCGTCGATCAAGAACCCTGCGCTCGGAGGGCTGGGGGGCTCAGGTGCTGGGGCTCAGGCCAGAGGGGCGCTGAGCCCCGAAGCTCTGCTCCGCGTGAAGCCGGCCGAGGTCTACGTCAAGGAGGGGTTCAACCAGGCCAAGAACGCCGCGCAGACCTATCTCACGTTGGCGGAGGAGGTTGCACTCGACTACACGAAGGACGCGGGTGCGGCCGCGACCGGCGCCCTCGGCGCGCCGAACATGGAGCTCACCGCCCTGTCGAGGACCCTCGGCCCACTGGGAGGCACGCCCGAGGACGGAAGTTTGCCCAATCTCAAACCCGCCGATTTCCTCAAGGGCGCGAAGTTCCTCGGCATCGAGTTCACCGACGTCCTGCCCGCCAGCATCCCCCTCCCCGACTCCCCAACTCGCCCAACTACGCGGCGGCCGCCGCGAAGGTGCCCCGGACGCTCACGGAGACGATCTACGAAGGCGGCACCGGTCAGCTTGCGCGCAAGATCCCACGGGAGATCCGAACAGAGTTCGTCTGGGAGCCCGAGCTGAAGGGGAACGGTGTGTTCATCGCCAACGGCGCCGGGGGCACGCCGAAGGCCACGATGCTCCTGCGAAATGTGACCGTGGTTCCGGTCACCTCCGACTCCGAGGAGGCGCTCGGAAAGGCCCGCCAGGACACGACCGGCGAGCTCAAGAACTTCGGTCTCTCCCTGTTCGGCGAGCCGGGCAGCTCCAGCGCGTTCCTGATCCTCTACTTCAACCGCTTCGAGTTCCGCTCGCGCAACGACCAGAAGCCCGACGTCAACGTCGACATGCGCGATGTGGTCTTCGCGGGCCCGCTCTCATTCGTCAACGACCTGCGCAAGCTGATGAGCTCCTTGAGCGGCGGCTCGGGCCTATCGATCGACATCACACCTGGTGGCGTGGTCGCCGGCTACGGGCTCGACTTCCCCACGATTACCACCGGCATCCTGACCCTCGCGGATCTCAGCTTGGGCGCCCAGGTCGAGGTGCCGTTCGATGGCAGACCGGTCACCGACGCGCTTCAACTTCTGCAAGCCGGACCGGCCGTTCCTCCTCACCTACACCATCTTCGGCGGCGGCGGATACGCGAACATCGCGATCAACTCGGAGGGCGTCGAATCGCTGACCGTGTCGCTCGAGTTCGGTGCCGCGGCTGCACTGAACCTCGGCGTCGCCTCGGGAAGCGTGCAGGTCATGGCCGGGATCATGATCAAGGTCGAGACGATCGAGGGGAAGACCGACGCGACGCTCGCCGGCTTCGTGCGGTTGCGGGGGGAGTTGGAGGTGCTCGGCATCATCAGCGTGTCGCTTACGTTCAACCTCACGCTCGCCTACGAAACCGGATCCGGCGAAGCATGGGGGCGCGCGACGCTGACAGTCGAGGTCGAGGTTTTCTGCTTCTCGAAGAGCGTGTCCGTCTCTTGCGAAAAGCGGTTCAAGGGTGGCGGAGGTGGTCTCCGGGCGCGAGACGGCGACAAGAAGGCGCTCAGAGGAGGCAGTCCCGCCGTTTCCCCAATTTCGTTCGCCGAGTTGTTCTCGCCGGAGAGCTGGGACACCTACCGCGCCGCCTTCGCGCAGGAGGCTTTCTGATGGCCAGGCAGAGGATCTACTACATGGCGCTGCCACGCGGCGTCAATCCCTCCAATGGCAATCTTCGCGTCTCGGTCTTCGTCTCCCCGCGGCTGGAGCCGGATACCGCGGGTCGCCTCCGAGGAGGCTCCTCCTCGGGGCAGCTCGGCGAGTATCCCGATTGGGTCGATTGGCCGGACACCGTCAGGAACCGGATCGACTGGAACTTCGGCATCTCAGCCGGCGGAGAGGACTACGAGCCGCAGGTGACCATCACGAGCGCTTCGCCTTCGTCTTCGGCTTGGAGCCAGCTGTGCCCTCCCGACTCCCCGCTCGAGGACTTCCCAGGCCCGCTACCTCGGCCTTTCGGCGACAGCTACGTCTTGTCTCACCCGGACAAGCCGGTCGAGGACTATCTCATCAAGACGCTCGTCGGACTTGCCAACAACCCCGACGAACCCGACATCGATGCCGCGCGCGATGCGTACTCGGCGATCGACTTCTACGACCCCGCACGGGATGATCTGAACATCGACGGCCAACTCGCCGAGATCGTCGATCAGCTTGCCGAGACAGGCACGGTCCGAAGTGATCCGAACAGGCCCGACCTCGACATCGTTCAGGGGCTGCTGCTCAACGAACCGACGCTCGAGAACCTCCGAGCCGCCTGCGAGGCCGTGCGATCCGGCGCTCAAGCGCGGACCCTCGCGACCCAGGTCCGCGGCGGCGAGCCTCCTCGTCCGGAGGACCCACCGGAGGCGCCCAACCTCGACTTTCACCAGGCAGCCAGCGCTGCGGCCGCGCATCCGTTCCTCCTGCGGCAACTAGGGCTGGTCGTCGACTTCGAGTTCCCGTTCCCGCCGGACCTCGAAGTGACGGAGCCGATCGAGGCGCTCGTCTTTTTTGAGGCCAACCTGGACTCACAACTGCCGCCCATCGAGATCATCCCGACACCTCTTCTCCTTACCCGGTGCCTGCTCAGTACCACTGTGTTCGAGGCCGCGCCGAAGGCGTTCAAGCCCGCTACCGAGCGGGGTCTCCTTCGCCTGTCCGACCAGCTCGAGACGGGGCCTAAATACGGGCTTACCCAGACCGACCCTCAGGGCGGCATTCTCAAGACGCTCGAATTCATGAAGAACATCGCACGCCTGACGATTCCCGAGCGGTCGAGTCCGTTTGCGCCGGAAGACCAGCCTCCGCCGTCCTTGAGGGCCGCTGGAATCTCGGTCACCGAGCTGGATCGGGGAAGGAGCGCTCTGGGCGAGTTACAAGCGCCAAGTGAGCCTGAACAAGAAGATGCTGAACACCTCCGCCTCGGCGCCGCCGATCATTCTCGACAGAGAGGACATCACTCGCGGCTACGCGTACGACGTCTTCGACTCGGTGTCGAGCCGCTGGTACTCGCTGTGCCAGCCGAATTGGTCGCGCCCGCTTCGGCGACGCAGCCGAAGATCCGAGCCCGGATCCGCTACCTGGTGACCTCACCTGGGAAGACGAGGGCTGGGTCTCACCAGCGGTCACCGAGGGCTACCGCGTGGCGGACACGATCAGGCGATCGGTCGATTCGATCGCGAGCTGGGCGAACGGGTGGAGCATGGTCACGGCGCGACCGGGCCAGTCGGTCACCGATGAGGAGCAGGCCGTCGAGCGAGCTCCGGAAATCGGCGATTTCAAGCTCGCCGTCCGCTACGTGGCGAAGCCGGGTTCGCTGCCGCCGCAGCGATACGGGCGGACCTACCGATTCCGTGCGCGTGCGGTCGACCTGGCTGGAAACGCGATCACGAGCGACGAGGCGACCGCGCTCGGGGGGCCCCATGTCCTCGAGACGCCCTACGGGCGCTTCGAGCCGGTTGCACCGCCGACGATCGTGATGCGAAAGCGGGTGACCGAGGGGGAATCGCCCGACCTAGTCGTAATTCGCAGCAACTTCGAAACCGCAGCGGCCCTGACGGATCCCTCGGACCGCCATTTCTTCCCCCCTCCCTTCGACGAGTTCCGCTCGGAGTGCCACGGAATGTTCGACGCTGCGGACGGCATCAACGCCGGCCTCTACGACCAGATCGCCGCGCGCGAGCGAGGCTCGTTCGACGCTCGCGACTCCTCAGGCAACTTCATCCACCCTGATGCCCAGGAGGACCCGGGCAACTACGACGCCCCGTACTTCGACGTCGACACGCCTCAGTTCGACGTCGAGGGCTCGACTCTTGCAAGCACCCCCTCGTTGCCCGACCCGATGTGCGGCGGGTTTGCCTTAGTCGGGCTCCCGGGCTTGTCGCCGGGCAGCGTGCAGGTCTACGACATCTACCGCAACGGCGCCACTTGGCCCGACATCAAGCCGGTCCGACTGCGCGTCTTCGAGAGCGCGGGTTTCGTGGCTCCCGCTCTCGTCGGCGACGAACTGCGGGTTGGACTACCCAAGGCGGAGTCTTTCACGGTGAGTTTGAGCTCGTCGCTGGTCGCCTCGCTCATCGGCCACATGGCCGTGCCAAGCCAGCTTCCCTCTTCGCTTCAAGCGCTCATCATCAATGGCCAGCACTGGGCGGTCACGCCAGCCCGCAAGCTGCGGCTCGTCCATGCGGTGCGCCAACCGCTTCGCGCGACAGAGTTCAGCGGCGGCTTCATGGTAACGCGCGAGGTTGGAGAGACATCGATCCTGCTCGAGGACACGATGGCGACCTCGCGCAAGAGCACCGAGCGGGTGGAGGTACACGCGGACTGGGTCGACAAGACGGACTATCTGCCGGTCGGCGTCGACGAGTTTCATAATCCCGAGCAATGGCAGCCCGAGCGCGAGGTGCCGGTGAGCGCCAAAGTGTTCGAGCAGCCGATCGACCTCGAAGGGCCCAACGGGTCGCTGCCGATCAACGAGCGGCACGAGCTGCACACCACGCGTCACATCCCGGCGATCTCCTACCGGACCGTCGCGACGACCCGGTTCAAGGAGTACTTCACAGAACGGGCAGAAGTCACGCTCCAGGAAACGGGCGTTCCCGCGTTCCTCCCATCCGCCTACACAGGGCCCGCTGCTCCAAACGGGCTGGGCGTCGTGGAGGACTCCGAGCGGGTTACGAGCCTCGACGGAACGCAAACGTTCGAGCGCAACCAGCCCGGCGAGGAGGCGGGCCACTACACGATGGACTACGAGGCGGGCACCATTTCGCGGTTCGACGTCGAGGGGCGCGCCACCGACTTGCCGGATCAGGTGCGGGTGACGTACATCAAGCGCGAGATCACCCGCGAGGCCGAACCGACTGTCAAGAGGGCGCTGAGCACCCGCAGGCCCGATCCCCCCAAGCTCCAGTACGCGATGCCGGCGTTCAGGCGGATCACCGACGTCCAAAGCGGCTACACGACGGCACTGCGGGAATCGACGGGGCTTCGGATCTTCCTGGACCGTCCCTGGTGGTCGTCGGGCGACGGTGAGCTACTGGGCGTTGTCCTCTCCGACCAGCCGGATTCAACCGGCGTGCAGCATCTGGTCACCCGTTTCGGTCAAGACCCGATCTGGGACTCAGAAAGCGTGTCAGAGCTTCCGCAGCTCATCGACTTCTCCGCTGGCGTCGCTTCGCGGAGCAACCTTCGCCTCCTGGAGGCACCGAGCGATCGGACCTTCACGGTGGTGGGACACGAGGTGAAACCCGACCCTGAGCATCTGCGCTGGTATTGCGACATCGATATCCCGCACGGAGATGCCTACACGCCATTCGTCCGCTTGGCCCTGGCTCGATATCAGCCGAACGCCGTCTTCGGACTCGACCTGTCGCCGGTCGTTCAGCTCGACTACATGCAGCTGTACCCGAACCGCTTCGCGAGCGTGGTCGATCTCGGCAACGACTTCGCCTACGTCACCGTCAGCGGCACCACCTACGAAGCCGGGCGCTCCAGGAGAACTTCGAGGGATCTGGTCTCGGGCCCATCGATAATCGAGGCGCAGGTGGAGCAACGCCGGGACGACATGCAGTTCACCGACGACCTCTTCGGATGGGTCCCGGTACCCGGAGTCGATTCGGTCAGGCTCGAATACCGAGAGGGCATCGAAGGAAGCCCGGATTTCTGGGCAGGGGAGGTCCCCATCTTCGAAGCAGGCCGGCAACGGATCGCGATTCGCGAGTACGAGCAGTTCGGCCCGAAGACCGGGATCGGAACAGGCGTGTATCAGCGCCGGCTCGTGTACGCAGAGGCGATCGACGTCCCCTCCGACGCAGGGGAAACCCCGTAGGCGATGGAGGGCGTGACGTGACAGCCCGGGCGGGCGTGACGGCGATTGCCATTGCGGCACTGGTGCTGACCTCCTCTCTCGCCTCGGCGGGCTCGAATCCGCAGACTGAGCGGGCAAGCGTGAGTTCGGAAGGAGCCGAGGCCGGCGCATCGAGCTCTCAACCCTCGCTGTCCTCGAATGGGCGCTACCTGGCATTCGTCTCGTCGGCGGACGATCTCGTCGCCGACGACTCGAACGGCGCAGCGGACGTGTACGTCCGCAACCTGAAGCGCGGGAAGACGACCCGCGTCAGCGTCGGCCGGAAACGTGTTGAGGCGGACGGAGCGAGCTCCGAGCCGACGCTTTCCGCAAACGGGCGCTACGTGGCCTTCGTCTCCCACGCGACCAATCTCGCCAAGACGGACAAAAACGACCAGGGGGACGTCTTCGTCCGCGACCTCAAAAGGGGTAAGACGCAGCGCATCTCGCTAGGTAGGCGCGGTGCCGAGCCGAACTGCGGCTGCTTTCACCCGGTGATCTCCGGCAACGGCAAGTTCGTCGCGTTCTCATCGTTCGCGACCAATCTGGTTCGCCGAGACAGAAACGAAAGCGCCGATGTCTTCCTTCGCGACATCAAGAAGCGAAAGACGACGCGGCTCTCCGTCGGGCCGAAGGGGACGGAAGCCAACGGCGACAGCTACCAGCCGTCGATCTCGGCCAGCGGCCGGTCCGTCGCCTTCGCCTCCGATGCGACCAATCTCGCGAAAGGCGACGACAACGGCCTGGCAGATGTCTACGTCCGTGAAGGGCGTCGGACCATTCGGATCAGCCGCGGCCTCGAAGGCAACGAGCCCGACGGCGACAGCTTGGCACCGGCGATCTCGGCGAAGGGGAAGGCCGTTGCGTTCTCGTCCTTTGCGGATAATCTCGTTGAGGACGACGGCAACGCGGTCGCCGACGTGTTCCTGAGCGATCTCAAAGGTGCCGCGAAGCGTGCCAGCGTCGCCTCTGCCGGAACGGAGGCCGACGACGAGAGCTTCGCCCCATCGCTCTCGGGCAACGGGAAGTCAATTGCCTTCTACTCCTACGCGACCAACCTCGTCGCCGCCGATGAGAACGAAGTTCGAGATGTCTTCGTTCACAGCGTGCGCGCGGCGACGACCGAACGCGTAAGCGTCAGCTCAAGCGGTGTCGAAGGCGATGCCGCGAGCTTTGCTCCCTCTATTTCAGGGAACGGGAGCGTTGTCGCGTTCAGCTCGTCCGCGAGCAACCTGGTGGACGACGACTTGAACGAAGTTCTCGACGTTTTCGTGCGCTAGTACGTCATCGGTGGCCGGATCCGGCGACGAGCGCGGTCTCGATCTCGTCGGCTCTGACGACAGGCCCGTCGACACACAGGCGCATGTAGCTGCCGTCGCTCAGGGGGACCGCGCAGCCGAAGCAAGCGCCGTAGCCGCAGGCCATGGGCGCCTCCATCGCGAGTTCGGCCTGCGCGCCCCGCTCCGCGCAGATTGCGCGCACCGCCTCGAGCATCGCGGGAGGGCCGCACGCGTACACCGCCGCACCGGCTGCGTCGTCGCCCTTGAGCGCGACCTGGAGGAGGTCCGTGACATAGCCCTGGTGGCCGCGGTGCCCATCCTCGAACGCCAGCCCAACCTCCTGGCAGGCCCCGAAGAGCTCGAGGCCGCCCGAGTGGGCCTCGTCGCGAAAGCCGAGGAGCGTTCGCCCGGGGATGCCCTGCTGGGTGAGGTGCCGGCGCAGGATCGCGATCGGCGCGACGCCGATGCCACCGCCGACCATGATCGCGCCGGGAGCGCCGGGGTTGACCTCGTCCGGCTCGGCGAAGGGGCGGCCCAGCGGTCCGGTGATGGTCAGCTCAACCCCCGGTTCGAGCGCTGCCAGGATCGAGGTGCCCGGGCCGACGGCCTCGACGAGGAACTCCAGGCGGACGCCGTCAGCGGTCCGCTCGGCCGCGGCGACCGAGAAGGCGCGCGGCAGGAACGGGCGGCCGGCCGCAGAGCCCCAGCCGTCTGAGCGCAGCATGTAGAACTGCCCCGGAGCCGGGTCGGGACCGTCCGTATCAAGAGCCGTGAAGACGACGTAGCCCCCCGTCTCGCGGCGGGCCACCACGCTGGTGCTCCGGGCGCCGAAGGGGGCGAGGACTCGGGCGCTCACGAGACGCTGGGACCGCGCGCCTCGACGCCGTGGAGCTCCTGGAGGCTCTGCGGCTCGGCGCCGCGGGTCCTGACGGCGTGGATGGCCCTGGCGACCGCTGAGGCGCCAGTCATGGTGGTGATGCAGGGCACCCCGCCGCGCACCGCGGCGTTGCGGATCTCGTAGCCGTCAGATCGCGCGCCTGATCCGGTCGGCGTGTTGATGACAAGGTCGACGTCCTCGTCGCGGATGAAGTCGACAACGTGAGGTGAGCCCTCAGCGATCTTGTTGATTGCGCGCACCGGAATGCCCATACGGGAGATGGCCTGCGCGGTGCCGCGGGTGGCGATGATCTCGAAGCCGAGGTCGTGGAAGCGGGACGCGATCTGCGTCGCCGCCGCCTTGTCGTCGTCCGTGACGGTGATGAAGACCGAGCCGTCGAGTGGCAGCTCTACGCCGGCGGCCGCCTGAGCCTTCGCGAAAGCCGTCGGGAAGTCCCGGGCGACCCCCATGACCTCGCCAGTTGACTTCATCTCGGGCCCGAGCACCGCGTCCGCGCCGGCGAAGCGCGCGAACGGCAGGACCGCCTCCTTCACCGAAACGTGCCCGGTCGGAAGCTCGGCGATGTCCTGGTCGGCGAGCTTCTCGCCAAGCATCAGGCGGCACGCGACCTTCGCCAGGGGCGTGCCGATCGCCTTGGAGACGAAGGGGATGGTCCGCGAGGCGCGTGGGTTGGCCTCGATCACGTAAAGCTCGCCGCGGGCGACGGCGTACTGGATGTTGATCAGGCCGATCACGCCGAGTTCCAGCGCGATGCGGGTCGTGGTCTCGCGGATCTGGTCGAGCATTTCCTCGCCCAGGCTCATCGGCGGCAGGACGCAGGCCGAATCGCCCGAGTGGACCCCGGCCTCTTCGACGTGCTGCATGATCCCGGCAACCGAGACCTCGTCGCCGTCGCAAAGCGCGTCCACGTCAACCTCGATCGCGTCTTCGAGAAAGCGATCGAGGAGCAGTGGATGCTTCGGGTCGGCCTTGACGTTCTCCTCGAGGTACGCGTTCAATCCGTCCTTCGAGTAACAGATCTCCATCGCCCTGCCGCCAAGGACGTAGGACGGGCGCACCAGGAGCGGGAAGCCGACGTCCTCTGCGACGACCTGCGCCTCCTCGGCCGAAAAGGCGGTGCCGTAAGCCGGGTGGCGGATCTCCAGGCGGCGAAGCAGCGCGCCGAAGCGCCCGCGGTCCTCGGCGAGGTCGATCGCATCCACGGGAGTGCCGAGCAACGTCACGCCTGCTTCTTCCAAGGCGCGCGCCAGGCGGAGAGGGGTCTGTCCGCCGAACTGGACGATCACGCCTTCCGGCTGCTCGACCTCGATCACAGCGAGCACGTCCTCTACGGTGAGGGGCTCGAAGTAGAGGCGGTCCGACGTGTCGTAGTCGGTCGAGACCGTCTCGGGGTTGCAGTTGATCATCACGGCGTCGCGGCCCGACTCGCGCACGGTCATGGCGGCGTGGACGCAGCAGTAGTCGAACTCGATCCCCTGGCCGATCCGGTTCGGGCCCGAGCCGAGGATCACGACCGAGGGGTTGGTGCCGCGGCGCACCTCCCCGCCCAAGGCCTCGGGCGAGCGCTCGTGCGAGGAGTAGAAGTAGGGCGTGTGCGCCTCGAACTCGGCGGCGCAGGTGTCGACAGCCTTGAAGGTGCGCTGCATGCCCTCGGTGCCGTCGCCTTCGCGCGCCAGCGCCTCGAGCTCGCGTAAGAACCAAAAGTCGACATGGGTGCGGGCGTTCACCTCCTCCACGCTGACTTCCCGGCGGAAGGCCTCGGCGATGAGGTCAAAGCGGTCGGCGCTGGGCGTTTCCAGTCGCTCCAGGAGGTCCTCGGTGTCCTCAGGGATGTCGGCCGGCTCGTCGAGCTCGCGCGAGCGCATCGCCTTCGCGAATGACTCGCGGAAGGTGCGCCCGATCGCCATTGCCTCGCCGACCGACTTCATGTGCGTGGTGAGCTCCGAGTTTGAGCCGGGGAACTTCTCGAAGGCAAAGCGCGGGACCTTGGTGACGACGTAGTCGATCGTGGGCTCAAAGGACGCGGGCGTGGCGCGGGTGATGTCGTTCGGGATCTCCTCCAGCGCGTAACCGACCGCGAGCTTCGCGGCGATCTTCGCGATCGGGAATCCCGTCGCTTTGGAGGCGAGCGCGGACGAGCGCGAGACGCGCGGGTTCATCTCGATGACGACGATCTCCTCGGTCTCCGGGTTGACCGCGAACTGAACGTTCGAGCCGCCGGTCTCAACGCCGACGGCGCGAATCACGGCGATCGCTTGGTTCCGGAGCTCCTGGTAGAGCGGGTCGGTCAGAGTCTGCGCGGGCGCGACCGTGACGGAATCGCCCGTGTGGACGCCCATCGGGTCCACGTTCTCGATCGAGCAGATGATCACGACGTTGTCGTTGTGGTCGCGCATCACCTCGAGCTCGAACTCGCCCCACCCCAGGACCGATTCCTCCACGAGGACTTGATTGACCGGGCTCGCGGCGAGGCCTTCAGAAACGACGCCGAGCAGCTCCGTTTCGGTGTGCCCCACTCCCCCGCCCTGGCCGCCGAGCGTGAACGCCGGGCGGACAATCGCCGGTAGCTTGATCGAGCCATCGGCGAGCCCGGTCTCAACATCGGCGACGCTGGAGACGATCGTGGAAAGCGGAACACGCAGGCCGGCGCTCGCCATGGTGGCGCGGAAGGCCTCGCGGTCCTCGGCGCGATGGATCGCGTCGTAGTCGGCGCCGATGAGCTCGACGCCGAAACGCTCGAGCGTGCCATCGTCGTGGAGGGACTTCGCAAGGTTGAGCGCGGTCTGGCCGCCCAGCGTCGGCAGGAGCGCGTCGGGGAGTTCGCGCTCGATGATGCGAGCGACCGACTCGGGAACGAGCGGCTCGACGTAGGTGCGGTCGGCGAACTCGGGGTCGGTCATGATCGTCGCCGGGTTCGAGTTGACGAGGACGACCTCGTAACCCTCCTCCTGGAGCACCTTGCAGGCCTGAACCCCCGAGTAGTCGAACTCCGCGGCCTGGCCGATCACGATCGGCCCGGAGCCGATCAGGAGGATCTTCGAGATGTCGGTGCGCTTAGGCAAGTTCTCCGGCCTTCAGTTCCGCAACCGCCGCCTCTACATCCGCGCTCCCACGAACTGTGCGCCCGCTCGTAAACCGACCGTCGGTTCCGACCGTGAACACCGCGCACGCAGGGAATTTCAGCTCTAGTCCTGTCGTGCGACTCCTCATTGTCTGGTCGTAGTGGAAGATCATCTTTTCGTTGTCCAACGCTTCAAGCCGCCGATTCTCGTAAAGCGGTTCAAATCCATCGAGGATCGACCGGAAGAACCCGACGATCTGCTCGTGCCCCCGGTAGGTGCCCTCCATCTCGCTGCCGGCGGCGTCCAGCGTGCAGTCCTCGGCGCAGAGGCTCAGAGTGAGTTCCTCCACAGCGTCCAAATCGTTTCGCTCCACGGCATCAAAGAACGCGTCCAGTCGACGTCTCGAGCTCCTCTGTCACGCCGCCATCTCCAGGAACTCGTCGAATAGGTGGCGCGCATCGTGGGGCCCCGGTCCCGCCTCGGGGTGGTACTGGACGGTGCGCGCTGGAACGTCCTTCAGGACCAGGCCCTCCACCGTGCGGTCGTAGAGGTTGAGGTGCGAGAGCTCGGCGGCCCCGAAGTCGGTGTCCCAGCGCACGGGCTCGTCGGTGTCGATGGTCTGGCCGCCGTCAGGAAGGCCGACAGCGAAGCCGTGGTTCTGGGAGGTGATCTCGATCCTGCCGGTGGCGAGCTCCTTGACCGGATGGTTGGCGCCACGGTGGCCGAAGGGGAGCTTGAAAGTGTCGAGGCCTACCGCGCGGCATAGGAGTTGATGGCCAAGGCAGATGCCGATTACGGGCTTCTTTCCGACGATGTCGCGCACAGTGCCAACGACCTGATCGAGGGCGGCAGGGTCGCCGGGGCCGTTGGCGAGGAAGACGAGGTCTGGGTCGCGGGCCATGACCTCGTCGCGCCCGTCGTACAGGGAAGGAGCGTCACCTTGGCGCCGCGCTCGCGGAACTGGCGGACGATCGAGAGCTTGATTCCGGTGTCGAGTGCGACGACGTGCGGGCCGTCGCCGTCGATCTCGACCGGTGCATCCGGCGAAACTGTGGAGGCGTAGTCAGCTCCTGCCATCGAGGGTTCGGCCTCGATCATCGCGCGCGCATCGTCCTGCGACGTCTCGGCTCCGAAGACCCCGCCGCGCATCGCGCCCGCGTCGCGGATGTGACGGACGAGCGAGCGGGTGTCGACGCCGGTGATGCGCCGGGAACCCGCAATCCCGGAGCCAGTCGAGCCAGCCGCGCTCGGCGGTGGCGGCGTCCTCGGAGTTTCGCGCGTCGCGCATGATCGCGGCGCGGGCGTGGATGCGGTCCGATTCCATCGCCTGCTCGGCAACGCCGTAGTTGCCGATCATCGGATAGGTGAAGGTGATGAGCTGGCCCGCGTACGAGGGGTCGGTGACGGACTCCTGATAGCCGGTCATCGCGGTGTTGAAGACGACCTCGCCGACGGCGCTCTGGCCTTCGGCGCCGCACATCTCCCCATCGAAGAGCGTGCCGTCCTCCAAGAGGATGTATCCGCTCATGCCACTCCCATCGCGAACGACCGTTGGCGGAAGGCGACCTGGCCGGCGACGATGGTCATCTGCGAGCGGCCCTGAAGCTTTCGCCCGGCGAAGCAAGAGTTCTCGGAGCGGCTCTCCCAACCGTCGGCGCCGGCTTCCCATTCGGCGTCGAGGTCGATGAGCGCGACGTTCGCCTCGGAGTCGGGCGTCAGGCTGGGCGCGTCGAAGCCGAACGCGAGTGCGCCGGCGGAGATGGCGCTCGATCACGGTGGCGAGGTCGAGGATTCCTGGGATGACCAGGTCGGTGTAGAGGACGGCAAAGGCCGTCTCGAGGCCGGTGACGCCCATCGAGGCCTCCTCGAAAGGGACCTCCTTGTCCTCGAGCGTGTGCGGCGCGTGATCGGTGGCGATGGTGTCGATGAGCCCCGAGCGGACTGCCTCAATGAGCGCCTGGCGGTCGTCCTCGGAGCGAAGCGGCGGGTTCATCTTGAAGCGCGAGTCGAGAGAGCGGACGGCGTCGGCGGTGAGTGTGAGGTGGTGCGGCGTTGCCTCGCATGTGATCTGGACACCCTGGGCTCGCGCTGCCTCGACGACCTCGACCGACTGCCTCGCCGAGAGATGCTGGACGTGGATGCGGGCGTCCTCGTAAGCGGCAAGGGCGCAGTCGCGGGCGATCATCGTGGACTCCGAGATGGACGGGACGCCAGCCATGCCCAGGAGCGCGGCGATCTCGCCCTCGTGCATGACGCCCTTGCCGGAGAGGTCGGGATCCTCCTCGTGGAGGGCGATCTGGAGGCCGGCTAGCGCTTGGTACTGGAGGGCGCGGCGCATGACGCGGGCGCTGCGGATCGGCAGGCCGTCGTCGGAGAAGCCGACAGCACCAGCGTCGCGAAGCTCGGCCATATCGGTGAGCTCTTCGCCGCGCATGCCGCGGGTGACCGTGGCGACGAATCCGACAGGCACGGTTGCGTCGGTCTGTGCGCGCTCGCGCAGCGACTCGATCGCTGCCGGAGTGTCGACCGGAGGCTCGGTGTTCGCCATTCCGATGATCCCGCAGTAGCCGCCCGCTGCTGCGGCGCGGCTGCCAGTCTCGATGTCCTCCTTGTCCTCGCGCCCGGGGGTGCGAAGGTGGACGTGCGGATCGAAGAAGGCGGGCACGGCGAGGAGGCCGTCTGCCTCGACGACCTCGGCGCCGTCGACGTCCGCCTTGCCAGCCGCCGCCAGCTCGGCGATCCGCCCGTCGCGGATGACGACGTCGTGGGCGGCATCGATCTCGGCGCGCGGGTCCAGCGCGCGGGCGTTGCGCAGGACGACGGTCTCCGCAGGCCCGTTCGCGCCACGCCAGTCGAGGCTTGAGATCGCGCGGCTCATGCGGGCTCGCCGATCGGTGTGGGCGCGGGCAGCTCGGCGTCCGCATCGAGGCGCCCGGCCTTCGTGCGGTCGCCGCCCGCGAGGAGTTCATAGAGGATTGCCATGCGGACGAAGAGGCCGTTCTTGACCTGCTCGTTCACGAGGGAGTTAGGACCGTCGAGGGCCTCGCCGGAGAGCTCGACTCCTCGGTTGACGGGGCCGGGGTGCATCAGGAGCTGGCGCGGGCCCAGGCGGCGGCCGTTCACCTGATACTGGATGGCGTATTCACGGAGCGAAGGGACGAAGCTCTCCGACATGCGCTCCTTCTGCATGCGAAGCGCGTAGACGACGTCCGCGCCCTCGAGGCCGTCGATGTCGTACGTGACCTCGCAGCCGAGCGCGGCAGCGGCATCGCGTGGGATCAGCGTTGGCGGGCCGCAGAGCGTCACCTCGGCGCCCATCAGGCGGAAGGCCATAGGCCGAGGAGCGGGCAACGCGGCTGTGGAGAATGTCGCCAACGATCCAGATCTTCGTCCCTTCGAGCGAATCGAGGCGGCTGCGAAGCGTGTAAACGTCCAGGAGCGCTTGGCTTGGGTGTTCGTGCTTGCCGTCGCCCGCGTTGACGACCGCGGCGTCGGTCCAGTCCGTGACGAGCTTTGCCGCGCCGGCGTGGGGCGAGCGGATGATGATCGCCTCGGGCTCGAAGGAGGTAAGCGTCGCGATGGTGTCCTTGAGCGACTCGCCCTTGTCAACCGAGGAGCCGGCGGCCTTGATCGAGACGAGGTCGGCGGAGAGTCGCTTGGCGGCGAGCTCGAAGGAGGCGCTGGTGCGGGTTGACGACTCGTAGAAGAGGGAGACGACGGTGCGTCCGCGCAGTGTCGGCACCTTCTTGATGTCGCGTGTGGCGACCTCGGCGAAGGAGTCGGCGCGCTCCATCAGGCGCTCAACGTCAGCGCGCTCCAGGTCGTCGATCGAGAGCAGGTGTCTCATGCGTCCTCGCTTTCCGTTGCCGCGCCGACCGGCGCTCCGGAGCCGATCGCCACCTCATCCACCTCGTCGTGTTCTTCGAGCCTCACGAAGACGCGCTCGTCGCGTGAGGTCGGAAGGTTCTTGCCGACGTAGTCGGCGCGGAAAGGAAGCTCGCGATGCCCGCGGTCGGCCAAGACGGCGAGCTGGATGCGCTCCGGCCGGCCGTAGTCGAAGAGGGCGTCGATGGCGGCTCGGACGGTGCGGCCCGTGAAGAGGACGTCGTCGACCAGGACGACGGTACGCCCGTTCATCTCGAAGTCGAGGTGAGAGGCGTGGACGATGGGCGAGTCCGACGGGCACCCGATCGTCGATGTCGTCGCGGTAGAAGGAGATGTCGATGTCGCCCAGGGGGACGCTGTCTCCCGTGAGCTCGCCGACGAGGGTGTGGAGACGGCGAGCAACGATCGCTCCGCGAGTGTGGATGCCAACGATCGCGAGCGCCTCGGAGGCGTTCTTTTCGACGATCTCATGCGCAATCCGAACCAGGGTTCGGCGCAGGTCATCACGGTCAAGTACGACTTTTTCGTTCACGCGCCCCTTCTTGGCCTCACAGGGCCTGGTTAAAGGAACCGACCCATCGAGACTAGCAACGGTCCCGGCGTTCAGCAAACGGCGACTCCGCACGTTGCGGGTGGCATGATGCGACGGAGTGCCGCCCGTTCGCAAGATGCACATGCCACGCCGAAACGTCCGGCCTCCCAGCAGGCTGCGCGAGATCGACCGCGACGTAAACGACGCGATCGCGCGCCATTCGGCCTCGGGGATGCGGTTCGAGGCGGGCGGCGTGCGGGCTTTCGCGCGACAGCAGGGCGAGGGCGCTGACGTGGTGCTCCTCCATGGCGTGCCGACGTCTTCCTTCCTCTACCGGCGGGTGCTTCCGGTGCTGGCCGACCAGGGGCTGCGCGGGACGGCCTTCGACTTTCCTGGGCTGGGCCTCTCGGACCGGCCGGCCCCCTTCGACTACTCGTGGTCGGGGCTTGCCTCATGGACCGGCGAGGCGATCGACGCGCTCGGGCTCGATCGCGTTCATCTGGTGGTGCACGACATCGGCGGGCCGATCGGCTTCGAGTGGGCAATTCGCAATCCCGATCGGGTCCTATCGGTGACCTTGCTCAACACCTTCCTCGACGTCGCGAACTTCAAGCGCCCGTGGCCGATGGCTCCGTTCGCCGTTCCGGGGCTTGGAGAGATGTGGCTGCGGCTCAGTCCGCGCTTTCTCTTCTCCGAGATCTTCTACGGCCAGGGAATCACGGATCGCACTCACGTCCCGCGCTCTCAGATCTACGCGCACATCGCGCTGTTGCGGCTGCACGACCGCGGGCGAGCCTTCCTCGAGATCATGCGCGGCTTCGAGCTCTCAGAGGAGAAGGAGCGGTTCTTCCGCGAGGGGCTCGCCGACAGGCACTATCCGGTCCGCGCGGTGTGGGGCGAGAAGGATCCTGCCCTTGGCCTCGACCGCCTCGAGGCGGCAAAGGCGATCCTCGGCATTGACGACGCGATCCTCCTCCCGGCCAAGCACTTCCTGCAGGAAGACCACCCCGACGAGGTCGCGCAGGCGATCGCGGACCTCGCGGCCCCGCTGGGCTAAGCAGGTCGAGGCTCCTTCGCGCCCCGCTCGATCAGCCGCGGCTCACCGCGCTCGGGGAACGGGATCTCGATCACGTCGAAGTCGCGCGGGGCGAGCGCGCCCGGGAACTCTTCGCGCGCCTCTTCGAGGACGGCGCCGACGTGGTAGCGCGAGGAGATGTGGACGAGCGCGAGCATGCGCACCTCCGCTTCGCGGGCGAGGCTGCGCGGCGTCGCGAGCGGTCGAGTGTGCGGTCTCGTGGGCGCGCTCCGCTTCCTCGTCGGCAAAGCTCGCCTCGTGGACCAGCAGGTCTGCCTTATGGGCGGCGACGGCAGCCAACTGGCACGGCGCGGTGTCGCCGGTGATCACGACCTTGCGGCCAGCGCGCGACTCGCCGATCACCTGTTCAGGCGAGACTCCGCCGACCGTCTCGCCTTCCTGGAGGCGCGCGAAGTCCGGCCCCGGCTTCACGCCGAGTCGCTCCGCCTCCTCGGGATCGAAGCGGCCGAGGCGGTCGTCCTCGACGAGCGCGTAGCCGAAGGCGCGCACACGGTGCTCGACCTCGAAAGGGCGGATCTCGTAAGTGTCGTAGCGAACCGGCGTCGAGCCCGCAGAGCTCGATGAGCTCGAGCGGGTAGGAAACGTTCCCCATGATGCGGCGCAAGGCGCCGAAGAGCTCCTCGAGGCCTGGTGGGCCAAAGATGCGAAGCGGAGTCTCGCGCCCGTTCAGCTCGTAGGTCTTGAGCAGACCAGGAACGCCCAGGTAGTGGTCGGCGTGGAAGTGAGTGATGTAGAGGTCGTCGACCTGGACGAGGCCGGTCGAGCGCTGCATCTGACGCTGGGCGCCTTCGCCGCAGTCGATGAGGATGCGATCCGCCGCCCGCACGGACTAGCAGGCACGCAGTAGCCCTCCGAGCCGTCGGCACGGAACCACCGGTGCCGAGAAAGACAACGTCGAGGTCCATGCGGGCGAGCGTACCCCTGCAGGGGGTTTGCGAAGAAGCGTCCGTATATACGACGCAACTTGGCAAGCCCCCTTGCTCGCCGTAAGCTCACCGCATCCCGCGCCCGTAGCTCAGTGGATAGAGCGCCACCCTCCGGAGGTGGAAGCCGCAGGTTCGAATCCTGCCGGGCGCGTTACGGGTTGTGCTGAACGTGCCACCACTCGGACGGGATCGTCCCCACCCATCCGTACGCGCGTCCCGATCTGGTCGATCACGTCGCGCATGGCCGGCTCGGCGACGTCGACCGCGGTCCCTGTCTCGTGCGAGCTGGTTCCCGGCGGGTTCGCCGGCGCTCCCTGCCCCGAGAGATAGAGGTCGTAGAGCTCCTGCTGCTGCGCCGTCGTTCGGTAGGCGGAAGCCGGGCCTTCCGGATAGAGGTCGACGCCGTAGTTGTCGAGCGAGTCGCTCTCGCATCGCATTCCAGGACTCCGCGGCCGCCGGCTCGAGGGCCAGGTCACCCGAAGGCGACGGAATCGTCCCCATCCCGGCGGCACCGCCGACGGTGGCGGGATCGAAAGGCCCGTCCCCTCGACCAGGACCCCCGCCGGGATCCAGGCCGTTCACGGCCGCGAGGTCCGCGACGGTGACGCTGTTCGCGGCGCCGATCGACGAGAGAGTCTCGCCATAAACGACGGTGTGCGAGCCCGGCCGACGCCGCCGGAGCCGCTGCCGCGGTGGCATCGTCGCCGCGGGAGCACCCGGCAGTGATGCCTGCGTTCGCAAGCGCGACGGCGCCCTCATCGACGGTCGGAACCTGGATCGTCTGGCCCTCGACCACCTGCGCGTCCTCGGATAGCCCATTGAAGACCGCCACAGTTCGCGTCGTCAGGTTGTTCGCAGCCGAAATCGACCACAGCGTCTCGCCTGGCGCGACCACGTGAGGCGCGCTGGCCTTTGCCGCTCGAAGAGTGCGCGAGCCCGGCAACGAGCGCCGCGCACGCGATCACCACCTGGCGTTTCCGTCCGTTCCATCTTGAATTGGCGACACCTACCGTCTCCTTCCATCGGTTACCCCCGAAGGGGTCCCTTACGGGGTCCCTGCCCGCCGCTCCTCGCTGGATTGACCGCCGTTACGGGGCCTGCAAGCGACTGCCCCGCCTACGATCTACGATGGGCCGATGCCCGAACGAGACATCGACGTGACCCTGTTCGGCGCCACGAGCGTCACCGGTCGCCAGATCGCCAAGTACCTCTCAAAGCGAGCCCCCGGCGTCAACACCACCTGGGCCGCCGCCGCACGCAACCCGGAAAAGCTCGCGTCGACACTCGCCGACGTCGGTGTGGAAGGCGCGACGACGATCGCGGCGGACGTGACGGACCCCGACTCGCTGAAGGCGATGGCCGAGCGCACCAAGGTCGTCCTCAACCTCGTCGGCCCCTACACCTCCTACGGGCGCCCGGTGATCGACGCATGCGTCGCCGGCGGCGCCCATTACGTCGACCTCTCGGGCGAGATGCCGTTCGTCTCGCGCACCACGCGCGACGTGCACGATGAGGCCGAGAAGGCAGGCGTCAAGATCGTCCAGGTCTGCGGCTTCGAGTCGCTCCCTCCGGACATGGGCGTTGCCCTTGCGGCCGAGACGGCGCGCGAACGCCACTCGGAAGAACTCGCTTCAGCCGAGGTCGCTGTGCGCACCCTTCAGCTGCCTCCTGGAATGCCTCGGCTCACCGACCTGGTGTCCGGCGGCACTATGCAGAGCCTTGCCCAAGCGGTCGGCGAGGATGACGCGGAGCGCATTCTCGATCCAGCCGCCATGGTCTTCGACGAGGCGCGCTGCGAAGAGATCCGCCTCACTAGCCCGATCAAGCTCGCGCCGCAGCGGACCGTTGACGGCGCGGTCCTGGCGCCCATGGTGCCCGTGGCCTACATCAACCCCGCCGTCATTCATCGCTCTGCGGCGCTCTCGGATCGGCCCGTCTTCGCCTACCGGGAGGGCATGGCAATAGACGGTGCTACCGCAACGCTTCCTCTCCGCTACGCGGCGGCCGGCACCTTGGCGGGCATCCAGGCCGCAACCAAAGCCGCGGCGGGCGCCCGCAGCTCGATCCGAAAGCGCACCTCATCCGTCCTCACCCGCGTTCTCCCCGATTCCGGTTTCGGCCCCCGGCCGGACCGGCTTGAGCAGTGGCGCTGGCGAATGGACGTCAACGCGGCAACGACAAGCGGCGAGACCGTCCACGTACGGATCGACGCCGACGGGCATCCCGGCTACCTCGCCACCTCGCGCATGATGGGCGAGGCAGGCCTCGTCCTGGCCGACGAGTCGCTCGCCCCTGATCGCGCGGGATGCCTCACGCCCTCGGTGGCGCTTGGAGTCGCCTCGGCCGAGCGCTTCGACGCCGCCGGTCTTCGTTTCCGCGTCTCGGACGCCTAACCACTGCGCGAGCCGGGTAACGCACCCCGTGGAGGAATTCGTCCTAGACCTGACCAACGGCAACGTCGCCGAGGTGAAGGTGATCCTCGTATCGGTGATCGCGGCGCTCGCGATCTATCAGTTGGCGCTTGCCGCCATCGGCTACGGCAAGGTTCGCATCCCCTTCCTGGCGAACCCAGCCGCTCTGCGCGCGCACCGCGCGATCGGCGACACGATCTTCGCCCTCGCGATCATCACCGGCGTCATGTGCCTGTCCGTTTACGGCTTCGAGGACGACGGCGGCGTGCACGCGATCGCCGGCGTGGTCGTGCTGGGAGTCCTCGTCGTCAAAACAGCCATCGTCCGCTCCGACAGCCTCAAGATCGGCCGCCTCCTCCCGCCGCTGGGAATCGCGGTCTTCATCCTCTTCATGATCACTTGGGCCTCTTCAGCCGGCGACTTTCTGATGGAGGGATCATGAGCCAGGAGCTCAAAGACGACGAGCGGATGAACGACGAGCGGACGCACTGGCCGCAAATCATCGCCTCGATCGTGGTGGCCCTTGCGATCGTCGCGATTACGATCGTCATCACGACCGCGCAATTCGGCACCACCTCGAGCGCAGAGATCGAAGGCCGTGAGGATCAGCTGAAGCAACAGGAAGAACTCCTGGAGGAACGCCAGGAAGCAGCTGAAGAGCGACGCGGTAAAGACGCGGAATAGGTTTCACGCCGTGAAGTGGAAGCCACGCAAGAAGTCGAGCGGCGACGTCATCGACATCCGCGGCGCCGAGGGGTCGAGCGGGCGCTCAGGCGGACTGGGCGGCATCTCCCTCCCGGGCGGCGCGGTCGGCGGCATCGGTGGCACTGCCGGTGTGATCATCGCCCTCGTCATCGTTGGCATCCAGGTGTTCGGTGGCGGTTCGGTCGCAGGCTTCGACGTCGGTCAGATCCTCGGCCCCGGCGCGACTCCCCCCGGCGCTGAGAACCCCGATCCCCTTCCGCCCGACCAGGACCCACAGCGCGAGTTCTACGAGTTCTCCGAGTACGTCTTCGACGACACGCAGCGCACATGGGACAGCTCCTTCGAGAATGGCGATCAGTCCTACGAGGACGCGAAGCTCGTCGTCTACGACGCCGCCGTTTCTACGGGCGGCTGCGGCAACGCCACCTCGGCCGTCGGCCCCTTCTACTGCCCGGCCGACTCCCGCGTTTACCTCGACCTCACCTTTTACGAGGACATGGAGCGCCAGCTCGGGGGCGGCGGCGACTTCGCCTGGGCATACGTGATCGCCCACGAGATGGGCCACCACGTCCAGAACGTTCTGGGAACGAACGACACGGTGGCCCGCCTCGAGCAGGACGACCCGGACAACGCCAACGAGCTATCTGTACGTACCGAGCTCCAAGCCGACTGCTACGCCGGCGTCTGGGCAGCCACCGTCTTCGCCGAGGGCGACCTCGAGTCAGGCGACCTGGACGAGGCCTTCGACACCGCCGAGGCAATCGGCGACGACCGCCTGCAAGAGCAGGCCGGCCAGTCAGTGAATCCCGATTCGTTCACCCACGGCTCATCTGAGCAGCGGCGCGAGTGGTTCGAGCGCGGCTACTCCTCCGGCGATCCGTCGGACTGCGACACGTTCTCGCCCGAGTCCGTCTGAGCCAAACCTTCGGCGACGGCCGCCTGCGCCTCGGCCTCTTCCGCGTGAGCGTCCTCGGCTCCAGCATCGCCGTTCGCCCCCCGGCGCCTCGTGAGGCGTCGCATCGGGTGAAGCGCAAGGCTCAGGTCCTCGAGCCTGGGCTCGAGAGCCTCGATGCGGGCAGCGACAACGTCCATGTGCGGAACGAGAGGCTCCACCGCCGCGCGCATGCCTTCGACCTCTTCGCCCAGGCCGTCCACACCCGTTCGCATCAGGTGAACCTCTTCGGCCATGGAGATAGTCGCCTTCCTGATCTCCTCGAGCGTCTTCGCAACCTCGGGAAGAAGCGCCACCGAGTCGCGGACCAATTTGAGCGACTCAGAGACGTCGCGAAGGGCGTCGGTGATGGGACCGATGTCGATCGGAAGCCTCAGGTTCGCCACGACTACCGCTTCCTCCGCCTACGCCCAGGTTCGCTTCCGATCCGCTGAAGCTCGCGGCCGAACTCGTCCTCGACTGCCTTGCTCATGGTCATTTGAAACATCGCCTCGAGTGCCTGTGACGCCACCGGGCGCATCCGTTCGATCGAGTCGACCACGTTCGGCCACTCCTCCTCCGGGCGCCCCTTCTCCTCGAAAGGCTGCCACACCGAGGAGACGAACAAACGCACGAACGCGTCGGCGACATATTCGCTCGAGCGCTTCATGACGTCCACGACGTCCAACAGCGCTTCGGCGGGCACCCCGCGTTCGAGCATCTCGGCAGCGATCTCGAGCAGCCGCGGGCTGGAGACCTCGAACGAGGCAGGGCCTACCGGCGAGACGAGGCCGAGCTTGATCGCCCGGCGCAGAAGGAGCGGCGTGGCGTCGGCCCCAAAGCGCTCGCGAAGCTCGGACATCGTGAAGATCTGAGGGCGCTCGGATTCGAACGGCTCGGTGACGGCGCGGCGAAAGCTCATGATCGCCTCCGACGCCTCCCCGCTGGCCCCCTCGAGGAGGCGCTCGATGCCCTTCAGGTTGAAGCCGTCCGCCTGAAGCTGCGAAATCAGCTGGAGCCTCGCAACGTGCCCTGGCCCGTAGTAGCCGACGCGCTGGCGCACCTCGGGAGGCTGCAATAGCCCCCGTGCCTGGTGGGCACGGATGTTCCTGACACTCATGCCGCTCTCGGCCGCGAGCTGCTCGACCGTGAGTGTGTTTTCGTGCCCCTCTTCTGAGGGCATTGGTTCGACAACCCGGAGGTTTTGATGAGCACCTTTAGGTGCGAAAGAAGCAGGTGTCGGTGGTTTCCCTGGCTCCATATGGAAAAGCTATCACCCGCCTGTGATACATGTACCAACGTGACATGGTTTGATGTAACAATCACAGGGCACTGGGTTTAGGTGCCCAGACGCATATGAAATGCCTCCCATCGGAAGGAACCCGTCGATGAAGCGAAAGCTCACCGCCTCCCTGATTCTCGCCGGAGCGATGCCGCTGGCCGCCCCGGCGCTCGCGCTTGCGCAGGCGACCGAGGACGCCCCGCCCGCCGGTGGGGCAGCGATTGGCCAGGTGATCATCGCCACCGCCGGCGCCATGGTGCTCACCGCCGCCCTTCTCTACTTCGGGCTGGGCCACCGCTCCGGCAAGGTCCCTTACCTGGGGCGCCTTGCGAACTACTCCGAGCGCGTGAGCGGCCTGCCCGGTTGGACAGCGCTCCCCTCCGCGATCGCTACGGGCGCACTTCTCGTCGCCCTTCTCGGCTTCCTCTGGGACGTTTCGATCCACATCGACACCGGCCGTGACGAGGGCCCGCTCGCCAATCCCTCGCACTACCTCATCCTCGGCGGCCTCTTCGGGATCTTCACGGCCGGCTTCGTCGCGTGCGTACTCCCTCTCGAGAAGCCGTCGAAGAGCGCCGTGCGCATCGTCGGCGACTGGTACGCGCCGCTCGGCGGCGTCGTCATCGCGGTCTGCGGCATGTTCGCGCTGATCGGCTTCCCGCTCGACGATGTCTGGCACCGGATCTTCGGCCAGGACGTCACGCTTTGGGGGCCGACGCACCTGATGCTGATCGGCGGCGCGGCGATGACTCTGATCGGCGTCGCGATCCTGATGGTCGAGGCCGGACGCGTCGACGCCGTTCGCGGGCGTGGCCAAAAGTCTTGGATCCTGTGGCTCCGTCGCGTCGCACTGTCGGGCGGCCTCCTCATCGGCCTCATGGTCTTCCCCGTCGAGTTCGACTTCGGCGTTCCGCAGTTCCGCATGATCTTCGGCCCCATGCTCGTGATGATCGCCGCCGGCATTGCGCTAACGGCAACGCGCATGTGGCTCGGACGCGGCGCGGCCATCAGCGCCGTCGCATTCTTCCTCGTCGTCCGCGGCATTGTGTCGGTGATCGTCGGGCCCGTCCTGGGCGAGACGACCCCGCACTTCGCGCTCTTCATCGTGGAGGGTCTCGTGGTCGAAGCCGTCTTCCTCGCCCTCCCCCGCGCCCGCCCGCTGACGCTCGGCCTCGTGTCCGGCGTGGGCATCGGGACGCTCGGGCTCGCGTCCGAGTGGGCCTGGTCGAACATCTGGATGCCTATTCCATGGACCTCCGACCTTCTGCCCGAGGGCGCCATCGTCGGCTTCCTTGCCGCCATGGGCGCATCGCTCCTGGGCGTCTGGGTCGGTGCGCACCTGGCCTCCGATTCGATGCCGCGGCTCCGCTCAACTCGAAGCGGCGCCATCGCCGGCGCAGCGATCCTGGCTGTCCTCGTCGGCTTCGCCGCCTTCAAGCCCGCTGCCGAGGGCGTGAGCGCCCGCGTCACGCTGGCCGATGCCGGTCCGGGCGAAGTCGTCCCGACCGTGCGCATGACGCCCACTGATGCCGCGGACGGCGCTGAGTTCATCAACGTCACCTCGTGGCAGGGCGGCGGGCTCGTAATCGAGGAGCTCGAATCAACAGGCTCGCCCGGCGTCTTTACGACGAACGAGCCCGTCCCGGTCGGAGGCTCGTGGAAGACGATGGTCCGGTACTCCGGCGGCAACACGCTGAACGCGATGCCCATCTACCTGCCAGAGGATCCGGCGATCCCGGTCGAAGGCGTCCCGGCGGAGCCGGCGTTCGAGCGGTCTTTCACGTCCGATCACGAGGTGCTTCAGCGCGAGCAGAAGGACGTCGCGAGCTGGCTGACAATCGTGGCGTACCTCGTTGTCGCGTCCATTGCCCTCGCCCTTCTCGTGATGATCGCCTGGGCGCTACACCGCCTCGCGATCGTCGTCGAGGAGCCATCCGAGCAAGAGCAAGAGACACGCGAGCCGCGCACCGACCGCACCAAGATCGGGTCCGAGGTGACCGCATGATTGGGGTAATCGACCTCCTTGCACATCATCCGCTCGTCACGGCTGTCCCATTTGTGATGCCGGCGTTCCTCGTCGTCGGCGCGGTGTTCGTCCTGAAGGCTGTCGAGCGCAGGCGCAATACTCACCCCGAATGAGGAAGCCGACCAGAAGCGAAGCACTCCTTGCTGCGGGCCTGGCCGGCGCGGCCGCGGTCAACGCGCGCTGGAATGCGAAGCGGGCCGACGTCGCAAGCAAGGCCCGCCGCGCTCAGTCCGAGTCGGGGCGGGCCGTCGAAGTTCTCGGCGCCGATGGCGGCTATCGCTACGTGCGGGTCCACGGCGCGGACAACCTCCCCACGCTTGTCTTAGTTCACGGCTGGGTCGAGACGTCCGAGCTCTGGCACCGACAGATTGAAGGGCTCGCGGACGAGTTCCGCATCGTCGCCTACGACCACCGCGGCCACGGGCTCTCCGATCCGCCCGCGACAACGACTACTCGCTGGATGCCCTGGCGGCAGATCTTCAGCTCGTCCTCGAGGCAACGGCCGTCGAAGGCGGCGAGCTGCCCATCGTCGCCGGCCACTCGATGGGCGCCATGACCCTCGCTGCCTGGGGCCAGGCCCATCGCGGCACCGTCAGTGAGCGCATCCGCGGCGCCGCCTTCATCTCCACCGGCCTCGAGAACCTCAACACCGAGAGCGCCGTGGTCAAGCCCCTCCCCGGTCCGTTCGGCACCGCGCAGGGAAAGGTCGCAGACGCGGTCCTCGCCACACCAGGCTCGATCCGCTCGGTCCCGCTGCCCATCGCTCGGCTTGTCGTCGCCTACGTCGCCCTGGCGCCCCACGCCCGGGACGAGGACATCGAGCTCGTCATGCGCATGGCGATGGACTGCCGCCAGCGCGCCCGTACTGGATGCTCGATCTCGATGTCGCGCATGAAGCTCCTCGCAGAGCTCGACGCCCTCGACGTACCCGCCGTCGGAGTCGCCGGCGAGCTCGACCGCCTCACGCCCGTGGCACACGCAGAAAAGATCGACCAGGGCCTCCCCCACTCCGTCGGCCTCTACGTCTCGCCGACGTCCGGTCACCAGACGCCGCTCGAGTGCCCGGAGCTGGTGAACGAAGCGCTCCGCGACCTCGCCGAGGTCAGCGGCAAGGGCAAGCTCGCCGCCCGCGAGCAAGAGCTCGCCGCCTAACAAGTGCACACCCGCACAAGGGTCTGACCCCGGGTCAGACCCTTGTGGCGATACGCATCAATCCGGCGCGGGGGCCCAGCTTTCCGGGTGGTCGCGGTACCACTCGATCGTTCGCTCCAGGCCTTCCTGGAGCCCTACCTCTGGCTCCCAGCCGAGCGTCTCGCCGGAGCTTCGTCGGGTCCACGTACTGCTTATCGATCTCGCCGTCCGGGTTGCCCGTGCCGCGGATGTCGGGCTCGACCCCAGTGTCGGCGAGCCGCGCAATCGTCTCGATCACCTCGCGCGACCGGATAGGACCGGCCTCCGCCCGCGTTGAACGCCTCGCCGCGCACGTCGTCGCGATCGAGGCCGTCCGCGATCGCGAGATATGCCGACGCAGCGTCCTCTACGTAGAGGAAGTCGCGCTCCGGCGACCCGTCCGAGCGCAGGACAGGCGCGCGGCCGTCGAGAGCGGCGCTGACCGCCTCGGGGATGAGGCGCGAGAAGTTCAGGTCGCCTCCGCCGTAGATGTTCGCGAAGCGGGTGACCGCGACCGGCAGCCCGTACGAGTGCCAGTACGAGCGGGCGATGAGATCGGCGGCGGCCTTCGACGCCTCGTAAGGCGCCGTCGGCTGAAGCGGAAAGTCCTCGCGATAAGGCAGCGTCTCGTGCGCGCCGTACGCCTTGTCCGAGGAGGCGAAGACGACCCGCTCGACGCCTTGGTCGAGGCAAGCTTGCAGAAGCGTCCAGGTTCCCCGCACATTTGATTCGAAGCCCTGTGACCGGCGACTCCTGGACCGTCGAGACGATCGTCTCCGCGGCGAGGTGGAAGACGGTGTCGACTCCGTTGTCAGCGAGAACGCGCTCGAGCTCGCCGCGTCGCACAGGTCACCCTCGACCTGCACGAGGTCCGTCCTCGATCCCGAGCATGCCGACGGCCGACGGCTTTTCGGTCACGCGCCGCTTGTCGAAGGAGACGACGCGGTCGCCCCGCTCGAGGAGCGCCTTGGCGAGCCAGCCGCCCACGAATCCGCGTGCGCCTGTGACAAGACTGAGTCCGTCATTTGCCTCCGCCGGATCGCGGTCCCAGACCTGCCAGGGCGCCTGGCCGCCGTTCCAGAGGTCGTTCAGCACGACCGCGTCCTTATAGGTGTCCATGCAGTCCCAAAAGCCGTCGTGCCGGTAGGCGGCGAGCTGCCCTCGCCCGCCGCGCGTCTCCAGCGGCTCGCGCTCGAGCACGGCGTCGTCCGGCGACCCAGTCGAGGAACGCCGGCTCGCAGCAGAAGAAGCCGCCGTTGATCCAGTAGTCGAGCCGCGGCTTCTCCTCGAAGCCGCCGATCCGGTCGTCTGAGTCGATCACAGCGATCCCCCACTGGCTGTAAGGGCGGACGACCGTCATCGTCGCGGCTGAGCCCTTCTCGGCATGGAACGCCAGCAGAGCGTCCAGGTCGATGTCGGCGACTCCATCCGCATAGGTAAGACAGAAGGTGCCACCGCCGAGGACCTCGGCGGCTCGCGCGACCCGCCCACCGGTCGGCGTGTCCTGGCCCGTGTCGAGGCATGTGATCTCGACCGGCTCGCCCCAGTCCTCGGCCGCGACGAAGTCCTCGATCATCTCGCCGAGATAGCCAGTCAAGAGCACGAAGCGGCGGAAACCCTGGGCGGCGTAGATATGGATGACGTGCCAGAGGATCGGCTTGCCGCCGATCTCGACGAGGGCCTTCGGGATCGCGTGCGTCTGCTCGCGCAGGCGCGTGCCTCTGCCTCCGCAGAGGATCGCGACGGGAATGTCCGCCGCTTGAGGTGGGCTAGCGCCCACCGGCGACGGCCGGGAGGATCGTCACTTCGTCACCGTCGGAGAGCTCGGTGTCGAGCCCCTCCTGAAAGCGGATGTCCTCGCCGGAGACGTAGACGTTGACGAAGCGGCGAAGGGTGCCGTCCTCGGTGATGCGCTCGCGAAGGCCGTCGTGCTGCGTTGAAGACGGCGTCGAGCGCCTCGCCGACGGTTCCGCCCTCGACCTCGACCTCGCCCTCGCCATCGGTGGCAGGGCGAAGCTGACTCGGGATCTTGACTGTGACTGCCATCGAGCCGGGAATCTACTTTAAGACGCTAGGCCGACGCGGCAGCCCCGAGCGCGGAGTCAAGCGACTCGATGTTCGGCTCGATCTCGTACATGTGGTGTCCTTCGCGCACGGCGTCGAGCGTCTTCAGGCCCTCGCCCGTGATGTAGGCGACGACTCGCTCGTCGCGCGAGATGTCCCCGCGCTCGGCGAGCTTCGCCAGGGTTGCGACCGTGACGCCGCCGGCTGTCTCGGTGAAGATGCCGGTCGTCTCGGCCAGCAGGCGGATGCCGGCGCGGATCTCATCATCGGTCACGTCGTCGATCCCACCGCCGGTCTTCCGTGCCAGCTCGAGCGCGTACGGGCCATCGGCGGGGTTGCCGATCGCAAGCGACTTCGCGATCGTGTCCGGGCGCTGAGGCTTGCAGACATCCCAGCCCTCGGCGTAGGCGGTTGAGACGGGAGAGCATCCGGTCGCCTGAGCGCCGTTGAACGTCGGCAGCTCACCCTCGACGAGACCGAGCTCCAGCCACTCCTCGAACCCGCGTGCGATCTTCGTGAACAGCGAGCCTGAGGCGATCGGGCAGACGACGCGATCGGGAAGGGTCCAGCCGAGCTGCTCGACCGTCTCGTAGGCAAGCGTCTTCGAGCCCTCGGCGTAGTACGGACGCAGGTTCACGTTCACGAAAGCCCACGGCCGCTCCTCGCAGAGCTCGGTGCAAAGCCGGTTCACGTCGTCGTAGTTGCCCTGGACGCCGACGAGGTTCGTCCCGTAGACGCCCGTCGCGAGAAGCTTCTGCTCCTCCAGGTTCGCCGGCACGAAGACATACGACTCCAGGCCGGCGGCAGCGGCATGCGCGGCGACCGCGTTCGCGAGGTTTCCGGTGGAAGCACACGCGACGGTGTCGAAGCCCAGCTCCTGCGCCTTGGCAACGGCAACCGCGACGACCCGGTCTTTGAATGAATGGGTCGGGTTCGCGGCGTCGTTCTTCACCCAGAGCTCGCCGATGCCAAGCCGCTCGGCCAGGCGGTCGGCACGCACCAGTGGCGTCAGCCCCGGCTCGAGCGGATCGCGCGGCCGGCCCGTGAAGGGCAGGAAGTCCGCATAGCGCCAGATCCCGGCCGAGCCGGCTTGGATCTTCCGCTTGATTTCCGCGGCGTCGGCGCCTGGGGACTCGTAAGAGACCTCCAGCGGCCCGAAACATGCCTCGCAGACGTAGTTTGCTCCGAGCGGGTAGTCCGTCTTGCACTCCTTGCACCTGAGTGAGGTGGGTGCCATATGTCTTGGTCCTCCAGTCCGGTCGGTCGTTTAACGAAAAAGACCTCTGCTTTCGTAAACAGAGGTCCTGACCGGACTTCCGTTCACATCTCCCAGGCTTGTCGCCTGCTGGAATTGGCACCTCGCTCGGATCCGAAGATCTCCGTTGGTTGCCGGGGTTTCATAGGGCCAGTCCCTCCACCCCTCTGGATGCAGCGGTTATGTGCAAGGGATCGTACCAATGGACGGGGCGTCTCACAAGCGGGGTAATCTGGTCGAGCTA
This sequence comes from uncultured bacterium, assembly GCA_963786495.1. Classification (GTDB taxonomy): domain Bacteria; phylum Actinomycetota; class Thermoleophilia; order Solirubrobacterales; family 70-9; genus JALZKA01. Next base: position 105,671 of record CAWAZL010000011.1, read on the forward strand.
TGCCCTGCGACGCGACACCCGAGCCGGCCGATGCCGAGCCTTCCGAAGCCGAGACTACGTCGTCCTGCTCGCGGGTCGCTAGCCCCTGCTGCGACTGAGCAGCAGGAGCGCACCCCGCGCGTCGAGGTAATCGACCGCGGCGGTTTCCGCTGGGTCAACATTGAGCGCCCCGGACAACTCGAGGCCGGCTGGCTCGAAGAGCATTTCGACTTCCACCCGCTCGACCTGGAAGACGTCCTCTCGCGCAACCAGCGCCCGAAGATCGACGAGTACCCCGACTACCTCTTCATCGTCCTCCACTTCCCCGTCTTCGACCGGGCCGTCGGCCGCCTGAACGCGGGCGAGCTCGACCTCTTCGTCGGCAAGGACTACGTCGTCACCATCCCGAACACTCCCCTTCAGCCTGTCGAGTACCTCTTCGAGCGCTGCCGCCAGAAGGAGGAGCTCCGCGAGCAGCTCTTCTCCAAGGGCTCCGGGCTCTTGCTCTACCGAATCGTCGACGACGGGTTCGACTATTGCTTCCCGATGCTCCGCAAGATCGGCAACAAGCTCGACGCAGTCGAGGACGAGATCTTCGAGGGCGCTGCCGAAGAGGTCGTTCGCGACATCTCAAACGTGAAGCAGGAGATCATCAATTTCCGCAAGGTAATCCGTCCGCAGCGCGCCGTCCTACGCGACTTGGAGAACTCCAAGCAGCGGTTCCTCGCCCCACCCGAGGGCGAGGAGCTCGAGATCTACTTCGACGACATCGGCGACGCGCACGAGCGGATCTGGGACATGCTCGAGAACTACAAGGAGGTCGTCGAGGCGCTGGACGACACGAACGAGTCGGTCATCTCCCACCGCGTCAACGAGATCCTGCGCGTCCTCACTTCGATCAGCGTCATCGTGCTCCCGCTCACGCTCGTCGCATCGATCTGGGGCATGAACGTCGGCGTGCCGGGCGAAGGCGACTCGGAGGACTTCTACGCGGTCGTCGCCGCGATGCTCGTGCTGCTCATAGTGATGCTGGCGTTCTTCAGGCGCCGCGGCTGGCTCTAGCTGCGCGCGGGCCCGTCGAAGATCACTTCGACACGATCTCGCAGTTCTTTACGTCGTCGAACTGATCGACCGACGCCACGTCCCCGCCCTCCCCGCAGTTCACCTCGTCCGCCTCGCCATCGGCAGCGCGGACGTCATCGTCATCGAGGCCCGCGTCAAGCTCGTCCTCTCCCCTGCCGCCGATTGTCGTCACCCCGCTTCGTCCGCCCCGCCCCTTCCGAGCAGTCCTCGAGGCGGATCACGTCGTTCCCGTCCGACATCGACGATCACGGAATCGGCGTACTTGGCCGAATCCGGCTCCACTCCCAGCGCAATCACGACGCCAGCGAGGACCCTGCAGATCTCACGTCCCGAATGGTCGCATATTGGGGTAGGGTCGGCTCAGGAGAGTCGGCCCGCACGCGGGCCCAACGGGAGGAGCGTCAATGAAGAAACCGAGTCCGGCTTTGGTGGTCGCGTGCTTGGCACTCGTCGTCGCCATGGCGGGAACGTCGATCGCGGCGACCCAGATCGGCAAGAACGAAGTTGGAGCCAAGGAGTTCGGCAAAGTCACGCAGCGCACTGAGACCGATCTGGTCGATTCGCAGGTGGCTAACCATGGGCAGGCCGATGCCAAGTGCAACAAGGGAGAACAGCTCCTCGGAGGCGGCGCCTTGTTCGAAAGCGAGGACACGGGCGAGCCCGCAAACTCGGATGACTACGCCGACGTGGACATCAACGGGCCGACGGGCAAGAACAGCTGGCGCGGTGGCGGTTACGTGGACGATTCTGAGACAACGGACTTCACGCTGATCGTCACGGCGTTCTGTCTGGCCAAGTAGCTGGCTTGAGAACAGCCGCTCTTTAGGATGCGGCTGTGTGGCAACCCGCGACTACATCTGGGCGCCGTGGCGCCTCAAGTACGTGAAGGACGCTTCCAAGGACTCCGAGGACGAGTGCATCTTCTGCGCGAAGCCCGCGGAGGATGACGACGTCCAGAACCTGATCGTCTACCGCGGCGAGAGCTGCTTCGTGATCTTGAACCTCTACCCGTACACAAACGGGCACCTCATGATCGCCCCGTTCGAGCACGTGGGACGCATCCAGGACATCCCGGCCGAAACGACTGCCGAGATGATGGCCCTGTCTCAGCAGGCGATCTCGGTCCTGCAGGCGAAGTACGAGCCACACGGGTTCAACGTCGGCTTCAACCAGGGGCGCGTCGCGGGCGCCGGGGTCGAGCATCACATCCACATGCATGTCGTCCCACGCTGGGGTGGCGACACCAACTTCATGCCTGTCCTCGCGGACACACGCGTGATGCCGCAGACGCTCGAGCAGACCTACGAGGCGCTCAAGGGCGAGCTCGGTTGAGCGCCGTCAAGCCGGAGATCTTCAAGGCCTACGACGTCCGGGGCCTCTACGGGGACGACATGGATGGCGAGACCGCCTACCTTGTGGGCCGGGGCTTCGCCCGCGTCCTTTCGGACTTGCGCGAGAAGCCCACCTCGGAGCTTCGCGTCGGCCTTGGCCGTGACATGCGGATTCAGGCTCCCGAGATGGCCGGCCGCCTGGCCGACGGCCTCATGGCCGAGGGGTGCGAGGTGCTCGACGCGGGGATGGTCGGCACCGAGATGCTCTATTTCCTCGTCGGCTCGCGCGAGCTCGACGGTGGGGCGATGGTCACCGCGTCGCACAATCCCAAGGCCTATACGGGCGTGAAGCTGGTGCGCGAAGGGGCGCTCGCCTTGTCGGGCGACGCAGGGATCCAAGACATCCGCCGAAAGATCGAATCCGGGCTCCCCGACGCTCCGGGCGGCGGCTCCACCTCGGACGTCGACATCTACCCCGACTTCCAGGCCCATGCGATGAGCTTCATCGACCCCGAGCTCGTGAAGCCGCTGAAGGTTGTGCTCGACGGCGGCAACGGGATGGCCGGCCCGATGGCCGGGCCGCTGCTCGACCGCCTGCCCATCGAGTCGATCGAGACATACTGGAAGCCGGACGGAAACTTTCCCGACCACGAGCCGAACCCCCTTCTGCCGGAGAACCGCCAGTTCGTGATCGACCGAGTCCTGTCCGAGGGCGCGGACCTCGGGATCGCGTGGGACGGCGACGCGGACCGATGCTTCTTCATCGATAACGAGGGCGAGTTCGTCGACGGCGACTTCCTGACCGCGCTCCTAGCCAAGCAGGTCCTTCGCAAGGAGCCTGGCGCGACGATCCTCTACGACGTTCGCGCTTCCCGTGCGGTGCCCAACACCGTGACCGAGCTCGGTGGCACGCCCCAGATCAACCGTGTTGGTCACGCCTTCTTCAAGATCGCGATGCGCGAGCACGGCGGCGCCTTCGGCGGCGAGGTCTCCGGCCACTACTACTTCCAGGACTTCTACTCGGCGGACTCCGGCACGGTGCCGGCGCTCCTCGTCCTCGAGCTTCTCTCGGTGGAAGGCAGGCCACTCTCCGAGCTCGTCGGCGAGCTTCGCTCCCGCTACTTCATCTCCGGCGAGATCAACTCCACGGTGGCCGACACCGACGCGAAGATGAAGGAGATCGCTGCCAGCCATCCCGACGCCGAGGTCACGTGGCTGGACGGCGTCTCGGTCGACTATGAGGACTGGCACTTCAACGTCCGGCCCTCCAACACCGAACCCTTGCTCCGCCTGAACCTGGAGTCGCTCATCTCACGTGAGGACATGGAGACGAAGCGCGATCAGATCCTGGCTCAGATCCGTGACGCCTGAGGAGGCACTGCAGCGCGCCCGCGAAGCGGGCATCCACACCCTCCGCATCCCCACGCCGTTCGCCGTCGGGCGCGTCAACTGCTTCCTGATCGAGGATGATCCGCTGACACTCGTCGACACGGGGCCCAATTCGGGAAAGGCGCTCGACGAGTTGCAGAACCAGCTGAAGGAGCTCGGGCACTCGATCGACGACATCGAGCTGGTGATCCTCACCCACCAGCACATCGACCATGTAGGGCTCGTCGAGATCATCGTCGAGCACTCGGGTGCGGAGGTCGCTGCGCTCGACAAGGCGGTTCGCCGCCTCGCCAACTTCTCAGAAGACACCGAGCTGGACGACCGCTTCTCGGCAGAGCTGATGCTCCGCAGCGGCATTCCCGAGAACGTCGTGGTTGCACTTCAGGGCGTCTCGCGAAGCTTCCGTGCCTGGGGCTCGCGCGCAATCGTTACCCGCCCCCTCGCTGACGGGGAGACACTCGAGCTGCGCGATCGAAAGCTCGAGGTCTTTCACCGCGCCGGGCACAGCCCATCGGACACCGTCTTCTGGGACTCAGAGCGAAGAATCCTCCTGGCCGCCGACCATCTGATCGCCCACATCTCGTCGAATCCGCTGATTACCCGCCCGCTTGACGGCTCGAACGAGCGAACACAGGCGCTGGTGAGCTATCGCGAGTCGCTTCTTGCGACCCGTGAGATGCCCGCCGAGATCGTCCTTCCTGGCCACGGCGAGCCGATCACCGATCACGTCACGCTCATCGACGAGCGGATGCGGATGACCGAGCGGCGCAAGGAGAAGATCTGGAAGCTGATCGAAGAGAGGCCGCGAACCGGTCACGAGATCGCTCAGGACCTTTGGGGGAATGTCGCGGTGACCCAGGCCTTCCTGACCCTCTCCGAGGTGATCGGGCACGTCGACCTCCTGATGAACGAAGGGACGGTTTGCGAAGTCGAGGATGGGGACGTCGTGCGATACGCCGCCGTCTGCCACGATTGAGGCCCCCATGGAGCCCTCGTCCCAACTATCGGACCAGGCTTCCGCTGAGAGTGCCCCCACCAACGGCGGTGCAAGGCGCCCTCAGAAGAAGCGGATGCTGGTCATCGTCAACCCGTACGCGACGACGGTCTCGGACCGCCTGAAGAACCTCGTGGTCTACGCGCTTCAGGGCCGCTACCAGGTCGAGGCGGTCATGACCGAGGCACAAAACCACGCAACCGAGATCGGCCGCGAGGCGATTGACGGCGGATACGACATCGTGGTCGCGTTCGGCGGCGACGGCACGCTCAACGAGGTCGCACACGGATTGGCCGGAACCGACGTGCCGGTCACGATGCTTCCCGGCGGCTCGACGAACGTCGTCTGCCGCAGCCTCGGGATCCCGGAAGACGTCGTCGACGCGACCGAGCATCTGCTGGGCCTCGCCGACAACTTTCAGCCCCGGAAGATCGACCTTGGGCTTGCGAGCGGGCGCCACTTCGTCTTCGCTTGCGGTGCCGGACTCGACGCGATGGTTGTCAAGCGCGTTGACGCCCACCCCAAGCTCAAGACCCGCTTCCGCGAGTGGTACTACACCTACGCGGCAGTCACCGGCTTCAACCGCCACTACCTCATGGGCACGCCGGCGACGCTTCGCCTGCGCTCCGAGCAGGGCGAGGTAGAGGGCATCACGACCGTCGCCCAGAACTCCGATCCCTTCACGTACTTCGGCAACCGCGAGGTCCGCGTCTGTGAGGACATCGCCATCGACAACGGCACGATGTCCGTCGCGGTGCTGAAGCGCGCCGCGCTTCGCGACATGCCGACGGTCATGGCGCGCTGCCTTTCTACCTCCGGCCGCTTTCGCGCGGTCGACCACAAGCAGATCGAACACTTCGCCGGGCTTCGCGAGGCGCGAGTCGACTCGCTCACCACCGACGCCGCCGGCAACACCGTCCCGTTCCCGGTTGAGGTCGACGGCGACTACATCGGCGACCACGAGTCGCTCGAGCTGGGCATCGCCCCGGCCGCTCTCACAATTGTCGCCTGACGGCAAGGACTGCCTCTTCTGCCGGATCGTCGCGGGCGAGGAGCCCGCGCACGTCGTGCTCGATGACGACCTCTGCCTCGCCTTCCTCGACGTGCGCCCGCTCTTTCACGGCCACACGCTCTTGGTGCCTCGCGACCACCACGAGACGCTCGCCGACCTGCCTCCTGAGCTGATCGAGCCCTTTTTCGAGCGTGCGCAGCGCCTCTCGATTGCCGTGCGCGACGCGATGGGCGCGCAGGGCTCGTTCGTCGCGATGAACAACGTCGTCTCGCAGTCGGTTCCGCACCTTCACTGCCACGTCGTCCCACGCGTGAAGAAGGACGGCCTGAAGGGGTTCTTCTGGCCGCGCACGAAGTACGAGTCGGATTCGCAAGCCGCCGGAGTGGCTAGCTCCATCCGCGACGCGCTGGCTTAAACTCCGCGCATGCCATCCGAGAATGTCCAGCTTGTGGTCGACATATTCGGAGGCCGCCTGGTTCCCGGTTCCGGCGAGGATGTCGATCTCGTCGAGATAGTCGCTGATGAGGCGCTTCTCGAAGTTCACCAGCGACTGTTTGATCCGAAGGCGCCGATCGAGTTCGACACGCCGTACGGAGGCCTCCTGGGCGGGATGGGCGGGCCTTTCTTTGGCGCGACCGGGTTCCACGAGGGCTGGGCCGAATGGCTTGGCCCATGGGAGTCGTACTCACTGCGGTCGGTTGAGGTCGTGGAGATTGAGAACCACGTCCTCCTTCTCGTTCGGGTCGTCGGAACGATGTCCGAGTCCGGCTTGGAGATCGACACACCGGCCGCTGCGGTCTACACGATCGAGAACGGGACCCTTGTCAGGCTCCGCCACTTCCTCGATCAGGATCAAGCGCGAGCGGCTGTCGGCCTGACCGCTTAGGCGCTGTTCGAGCGGCGGTAGCCGATCGCGTGGGCGAACATTCCGAGCGCGTCGACGCCCCGAAACGCCGCCTGCTCGAATCTGCGGCCCGCAAGATTCGCCCGCGATGTCCTTACCGCAGTGGACGAGCCCGGGAACCAGCGGCCAGGCCGGCGCGGTGCCCGGGTACCGCTCGTCCAGCCATCGCGCCCCCGCCGCGTAGCGGGCGATCGACCCCATCAGGTCCGGCAACGACTCGCGATGGAGGTGTGTGACGACAGCGTCCGGCCGGCGCTCGATCCTCCACCCCGCTTCGGTCAGCCGGCGGCACAGGTCCACATCGCCTCCTGAGCGGATGCCTTCGGTGAAACCGCCGAGCTCATTGAAGACCGTTCGGCGGACGGCGAGATTTGCCGTCGCGGCGGCGTCCGCGGCGGTGTGAAGGCCCGCGTCCTGGTCGAGGAAGCCGCGGTCGGTGGCGTAGCGGGCGAGGAAGTGCGTCTGATCGCGGGATCCGAGGCAACCGTTCCGGCGAGAGCGCCAACGTCCTCTCCCGGCGACTGCGCAAGATAGGCATCCAGAAGGTTGGGCTGCGGCACACAATCCGCGTCGGTGAACACGAGCCATCGCTCCCCCTCGTCGCCAGGGCAGGGTTTTCCCGGCTCTATCGCGAGTTTCTCTGCCCTCGCCGCTCGCAACCGCCGCGGCCCCGGCGTTCCGCGCGTAATAGGACGATCTCTCTTTGGTTGCGCGCACCACTCGCACGCCTGCGCCCTCGCGGTAGCACCCCTCCGCCGAGTTGTCTGCGACGACGATTTCATCGCCAGGCCCAAGCGCGAGCCGCGCGAGCGACTCCCCCAGCCGCTTGGCATCCGCCACCCCGCCCGCGAACGGGACGACCACACTGATCGGCGGTCTCGCCACGTTCGTGGAGCGTTCAGGCGCCCGGGGTGACCCGGTAGGCGTCGAAGACGCCCTCGACGTGCCGCAGGCGCGAGACGCACTGGCGGAGCTGGTCTGAGTCCCCGACCTCAACCACGAAGCGGTTCTTGACCATCGGATGCTTGGTGGAGCAGCGGGCCTCGATGATGTTTACGCCTGACTCGGAGAAGCTCCGCGAGAGGTCCTCGAGAAGGCGGGAGCGGTCCCACGCGTCGATCTCGAGCTCGACGCGGTAGGAGGCCTCGTTGCCGCCCTCCCACGCCACGTCGGTGAACCGCTCGGGCGCCTTCTTCAGTGCCTTGACGTTCTTACAGTCCTCGCGGTGGATCGTGATGCCGCGCCCGAGCGAGACGTAGCCGACGATCGGGTCGCCCGGAACGGGACGGCAGCACTTGGCGAGGCGGACCATGACGTCGGACTGACCTTGCACCTCGATCCCATAGTCGGATGCCTCCTGGGTGCGGCGCTGGCGCTCGTCGCGGCCCTCGAGCACACCGGCAAGACGCGCCTCGGTCTCGTCGCCGGCAACTGCCTCGCCGCCCTTGAGCCGCTGCATGACCTTGTTGACCGTCGTCTTTGGCGAGATCTTGCCGCCGCCCAGCGCGACGTAGAAGTCGTCCGCCTTGCGAAAGCCCATCTCGCGGATGACGTCGGCCAGAAGCGGCGAGCCCGCGATTCGCTGCGGCGGCAGGCCCTGCTTCTTCAGCGCGGTTTGAAGGTCTTCGCGACCGCGGCGCTCGGCGTCCTCGCGCTTCTCCCGGGTCAGCGCCGCGCGGATCTTGTTGCGCGCGCGGCTTGTGCGCACGACCGACAGCCAGTCGCGCGACGGCGCACGTTCGCCCTTCGAGGTGAGGACCTCGACGATGTCGCCCGACTTCAGCTGGTAGTGGAGCGGGACGATCTTGCCGTTCACCTTCGAGCCGACGCAGCGATGCCCAACGTCCGTATGGACGGCGTAGGCGAAGTCGAGCGGCGTCGATCCGGCGGAAAGGTTCTTCACCTCGCCCTTCGGCGTGAAGACGAAGACTTCGTCCTCGAACAGGTCGACCTTGAGCGACTCCAGGAACTCGGCCGACTCCTGGTCGCCCTCCTCCTCGAGGAGCTGGCGGAGCCAGGTCATCTTTTCGCGAGCGGCGTCGGCTGGATCCTTTGACTTGCCCTTGGCGCCGATTCGGCAGCTCCTTGTAGAGGACGTGGCCCGCGATGCCGTACTCGGCGATCCGGTGCATGTCCGGCGTGCGGATCTGAATTTCGAGCGGCCGGCCCTCGGGCCCGATCACGGTCGTGTGAAGCGCTTGATAGAGGTTCATCTTCGGGGTCGCGATGAAGTCCTTGAAGCGGCCGGGCAGCGGCTTCCAGATCGAGTGGGTGATCCCGATTGCGCCGTAGCAGTCCTTGACCGAGCCGACGATCACCCGCATGGCCGTAAGGTCGTAGATCTCGTTGAACTCCCGGCCCTTCTTGGTCATCTTCGCGTAGATGGAATAGAAGTGCTTGGCCCGGCCCGAGATCTCGGACTCGATCCCGACGTCCGCCAGCTCCTGCTGGAGGAAAGTCGCCGGCGGCCGTCGACGTAGGTCTCGCGTTCGTCGCGTTGCTGGGCTACGAGTTTCTTGATCTCCTCGTACTTGCGCGGATGGAGACGCTGGAAGGCGAGGTCCTCGAGCTCCCACTTGATCGCGTGGATTCCCAGGCGGTGTGCGAGCGGCGCGTAGATCTCCAGCGTCTCGCGCGCCTTCTCGAGCTGCTTTTGCTTCGGCATCGCCGAAAGCGTCCGCATGTTGTGAAGCCGGTCGGCGAGCTTGATCAGGATGACCCGGACGTCGGTGGCCATCGCGACCATCATCTTGCGGTAGTTCTCGGCCTGGTTCTCGTCGCGGCTCTGGAACGTGATCCCGGTGAGCTTCGTGACGCCGTCGACCAGCCCGGCGATCGCGTCGCCGAAGAGCTCGCGGACCTCGTCGAGGCTCGCGGAGGTGTCCTCAACGGTGTCGTGGAGCAGGGCTGCGCACAGCGTCTCGGTATCCAGGCGAAGCCCGGCGCAGATCTTCGCGACCTCGACCGGGTGGGTGATGAAGTCCTCGCCGGAGCGGCGGCGCTGATCGGCGTGGCGCTCGCAGGCGAACGCGAACGCCTGCTCTACGGAACGGCGCTCGAGCGCTTCCGTGTCCTCATCGGAGTGCTCCTCGACCACCGCGAAGAGGTCACCCAAAAGCGCGCGCTCCTCCCGGTCCAGGGCCTTCGTGTACTCGTCGTCGGGCAGCGTTGCGCGGGCGCCGTTGCCGTCGGCGCCTACCCGCGTGTGCCCCGCGGGCTCAGGCTCGGCGTTCTCTACGCCGCTGCCTCGAGCGGGCTCGAGCTCGGTTTCTCCGGCTGGCTCAGGTATTGGATGCACTCCTCATTGGCCTTTTCGATGAGGCGAAAGCTCATCGACGATGAGAGGTCGCCCCTGACCGAGGATACGGCCTCAGCACGGACCGCAGGGGCATCGGGAGTCAGCCGCACGACGCCGATCTCGGCGAGCACTCGAAGCGCGAGACCACACGCCTCAGGCGATCGACCGGCTCCTGACGGGCCGCAAAGGGCGGTACGCAAAGCCTCGGATTCGAGCGCCACGCCCGTGTCGCTGAGCGCGCGGTAGACGTCCGCGAGCGCCTTTCGGTCCGGCAGCGCTGCTGCAACGGCTCGTTGCGAGAGGTCGTGGGTTGAGGCGAGAACGTGGAGGTAGCCGTCGCCCGCGGTCGCGAGCTCGGCGAGACTTGGGTGCGGGGCCGGGTCGGCGATGACCACGTGCTCGAAGTCGCTTGGCGAATCCGGGAATAGAGACAGGGCTCCCCAGTCGGCGAGGACAATGTTCGCGTCTGCGCCCGCCTGGGCAAGGGAGCCACGCGCGGCAACGATCGCACCGGAGGTGGCGCCGTAGCGCCCGGGATGCACGGCGCTCTCGACGATGCCGCGCCGCCAAAGCGCATCCGCACACAAGACGAGAACGCGCTCACCGCTGGACGCAAGCTCCCCAATGACCGCAAGGCCCGAGGCGTCGCGGCGATCCACCACCTCGCGCCCCTCCCCGGACGAACGTCCCGCGTCAGGACGTATAGGGCTTGGTGTGGGACGTTCGTGGGGGTTGGTGAGGAGTGCTAGCGGGCCGTCGAGCGCGGCGGTGAGGCGCTGCGTCCACTCCCCGTCGCTTGCGCGCCACGCGCCCTCCGCGGGCGGCTCGGCAGGGTCGTAGAGCGTGCCGAGCACCGCTCGTGGCTCGGTAGCGCCGTTCCATTCGTTCAGCTCCAGGCGCACGCTTGCGTCCGCAGGGCCCTGGGCAGCGCGCTTCGCAAGCGTGCTGCCCACGCCGAAGGCGACGCCGCTGACCTGGCCCGGCCCGCCGCGGAGTGTGAACCGTGCGTGGCGCTCTTCCTCGCCCATCGGCCGGACGTCGTCGACGCGCGCGCCGGGCACGATGAGCCTTACTTCGGGGTTGCCCATTCCGAACGGTCCAAGGCGTGCCATCTGCGTCGCGAGCTCATGGCCGAGCGCTTCCGTGCCGACGACGGCGTCGATCTCCTCAACTCGCGCCGCCGGCTCGGAGGACAGGATCTGACCGCAGTGGGCGACGAGGCTCTCGCGGAAGGCCTCCAGGTTCTCGGCCTCGATCTCCAGGCCCGCGGCCGCGCGGTGCCCGCCGAAGCGTTCGAGGTTCTCGCCGCATGCCCGAAGCGCGCCGAGGAGGTCGAACCCAGGCACGCTGCGCCCCGACCCTTTACCGCGCCCGTCGGCGTCGAGGGCGATCAGGATCGCCGGGCGCATGTGGCGCTCGGCCATGCGCGACGCGCAGATGCCGACGACGCCGGGGTGCCACCCCTGGCCCCACAGGACGATCGCGGCGCCAGGCTCGCGCTCGGCCTCGAGATCTGAAAGGAGACGGTTGGCGTCGGCCAGGACCTCGCGCTCGGTCTCGCGGCGGTCGTGGTTGGCGCGGTCGAGCTCGACCGCGATCTCGCCCGCCCGCTCGGGATCGTCGCCAAGGAATAGCTCGACCGCGGCGTCAGCGCGGTACAGGCGCCCGGCCGCGTTGATCCGCGGCGAGAGGCGGAAGCCGATGTCCGTCTCGTTCATTCGCTCGGGCGTGACCTTCGAGACCTGCATGAGGGCGCGCAGGCCGATCCGCGGCGAGCGGCGCATGTGCTCGAGCCCGCGGCGCACGAGCGAGCGGTTCTCGCCCAGGAGCGGCACCATGTCGGCCACGGTGGCCAGGGCAACCAGGTCGAGATCGCGCTCCGCACGCTCGACGCCCAGTAGCGCGCCGGCAACCTTGTGGGCGACGCCGGCCGCGCAGAGGTCAGGGCAGGGGTAGCCGCAGACGACCGGGTGGACAATCGGGCACTCGGGCAGTTCGGCGCCCGGCTGGTGATGGTCGGTGACGACGACGTCGATGTCGAGCGACTTCGCGTATGCGACCTCGTCGACTGACGTGATCCCGCAATCGGCCGTGATCAAGAGCCCGGTCCCGCGCTCGACCAGCCGGTCGACGGTTTGCCGGCTGAGGCCATAGCCGTCCTCGACCCTGCCGGGGATGAGCCAATCGCAACTGGCGCCGGCCTCGCGGAGCGCGCGGACGAGGATCGCCGTAGAGGTGGTGCCGTCGACGTCGTAGTCACCGTGGACCGTGATCGCCTTGCCTGCGGCGATCGCACCACGGATCGCCGCAATGGCGACGTCCATCCCGGCGAACTCGGACGGATCGTGGCGCTCGTCGGCGGCGAGGAACTCGCGGGCGTCCACGACCGTGCGGTGCCCGCGGCGAACAAGCGCAGCTGCGGCCGGCTCCGGCAACTCGAGCGCACGGGCAATCTCGGCAGCTTCCGCGTACGAGTACGGAGCGAGTCGGAAGCTCTTTTGGCCCTGGGCCCAACCGGAAGGGTTCACCGACTCAGGCTAGGTGCGAGAGGGGACGGAATCGCAAGGGGTCTGTCCCCGAATGGGGACTGACCCCTCCGCGTCCCGCCGAAAGCTAAGCCCTGCGGCCGCTCGGAGCTTCGTACGGGTCGAAGTCCGGTTCGTGCCGAGTGCCGATCAAGTACACGATCCCCACGCCGATGAGGGTCCCGGGCACCGCGTAGAGGACGGTCGCGAAGTCCGTCTCCCCGACGGGGTCGCCGATGACGATCTGCGCGATCGCGCCTGTGATCATCGCGCCGGCCACGGCGCCCAGAAGCGCGCCGACGATGCCACCCCAGAAGTGATCGGGGAAGAAGACCGTGAAGTGCCAGAGAGCGACACCGACCGTGAACCAGACCAGGACTGCCATCAGCGATTCCTCCCGTGTTTTCTGCGCTTTTGGCGCTGGCGGCGGCGCTCGCGGTGCGCGGCGTCGCGGTCGGCGACGGCCGGATCGGCCTGATCGCCGTCTGAGCCCGAGCCGTCTGTCTCGGCGGCGCTCGGCGGGCCCGTCACGGTTTCTGAGGGCTGGACCTCGTCATCGGGGACCGGGCCGGTCTCGGGCGCGCCCGTCGGCGGCCGAGCGTCGGGGGCGTCGGCCGGCACCTCGGTCGCGACCGGCGGCCCGCCCTCGATCAGCTTCTTTTCGGGGCCGTCACCCAGTTCGCCGTGGCCCTCGACGCGAGCGACCGTGTTGTCCTCGGGGAAGACAGGCACGTAGCCCATCGTCTCCTCGATGTGGTGGCGGCGGGCGCGATAGGTGGGCTCGCGCTCCTTCCACTCGGTGAGGACGGGCGCGCCGATGAAGATCGAGGAATACGTACCGGAGGCGATCCCGATCATCATCGCGATCGCGAAGCCGCGCAGGGTCTCGTCGCCGAATACGAGGATCATGCCGACCAGGAAGACGGTCGAGAGGCCGGTGATGAGTGAGCGCGTGAGGACCTCCGCCATCGAGCGGTTCACGATCTGGGAGAATGCGGCCCGCGGCATGCGTGGCACGTTTTCGCGAATTCGGTCGAACACGATGATCGTGTCGTACATCGAGTAGCCCAAGATGGTGAGGAAGGCGGCGACGGTTGCGCTTGTCACCTCGAATCCCGCCAACGCGTAGATGCCACCCGTGATCAGGATGTCGTGGAAGAGGGCGATGAGGACCGGCACGGCGTACTTCGCCTCGAACCTGATCGCGACGTAAACGGAGATGACGAGCAGCGACATGATCAATGCCTTGACGGCGTTCTCGGCCACCTGCTGGCCGAACGTCGGCCCCACCGACTCGTTCTGGAAGCCCTGGTCGTCGCCCTCGAGCCCGAAGGCGTCGCTCAGCGCCCCTTGTACGGCCACCGCCTCGTTGGGCGGGATCTTGGCCTGCATCTGGATCACGTTGGCGCCGAAGTCCTCGTTCTCGATCGACTGAATCTCGGCCGAGTCGATGCCGTCGATCCCGGCGTCGTTGAGGACCCCTCGGACCTCGTCCACGCTCGCGTCCTCCCCGAGGGCGGCGGTGATCCGGGTGCCCGACTCGAAGTCGATGCCCAGGTTGAGTTGTTGGGTCGAGAACGCGATCGCGCCGATCGCGAGGATCACGCCGGATGCGGAGAAGAAGTACTTGGAGAGGCCCGTGAAGTCGAAATTCCACTCGAAATGGCGCTCGCCGGCACCGAGGAAGCGGTTCGAGCGCAGCATCGGCGAGCGGCCCATGACGGCCAGAAACGCCTGCGTGAAGAGGACGGCGGTGAACAGCGAGACGATCGTGCCGATTCCCAGGGTGAACGCGAAGCCCTTGACGCCCGCGCTCGCTAGGACGAAGAGGATGAAGGCGGTCAGCAGAGTGATGACGTTCGCGTCGATAATCGTCGCGATCCCCTTGCGATAACCCTGGCTGATCGCAGACAGAGTCGAGCGGCCGAGGCGTAGCTCTTCCTTTATTCGCTCGAAGATGACGATGTTCGAGTCGGCCGCGACTCCGATCGTGAGGATCAGGCCGGCGATGCCCAGGCAGCGTCAGCGTGATCGGGATGATCTTGATCATCGCGAGGTAGAAGAGGGCGTAGACCGCCAGCCCAAGGAGGGCGACGAAGCCGAGGAAGCGGTAGTAGGCCAGCAGGAAGAGGACGACCAGCGCGAGGCCAAAGAGGGCGGCCTTGATCGCGCCGTCGAGGGCGTCCTGCCCGAGCGTCGCCGAGACCGTCGACTGGTTGATCAGCGCGAGCTCGACCGGCAGCGCGCCGATGCGCAGGAACTCGGCCAGGTCCTGGGCCTCGGTGATGTTGAAGCTGCCCGAGATCTGAGCGCCCTGGTCGCCAGAGATGCCGGTCGGGTTCTCCTTGAAGTTGATGATCGGGCGCGAGACGATCTCGCCGTCGAGGACGACGGCGAACGAGTCGGAAATGTTCGCCGCCTGCTCGGGCGTGAGGCCCTGGCTGTTCACGCCCGCCTTCTCGAGGCCGCGCTGGGCAATGCGCTCCGTGACCTCGGCGAAGGCCTCCTGCCCCTCGTCGGTGAAGTTGAAGGTGACGTTTGGAATGCCTGCTTGGTCGAAGTCCTGCTTCGGGTCTCGGATCTCCTCGCCGGTCAGCTCGGGGCGGTCCTTGAGGAGGAACCACCCGCGGATGCCCGTCTCAGACTCGTCCGCATCCGTGTTGGGATCGTCCGCCGGCGCCTCCTCGCGAAGGACCACATAGCCCTGGGGTACCTCCTCAACGACCGAGCCCTCGGGCTGCTCGTCGTCGAACTTGAGGTAGAGGTCCTCCTCCTTGGTGACGGGGCCGGCCAGGAGCTCGAGCGTGTTCTCGTCGAAGAGATAGAACTGGCCCTCGTGCGTGCAGAGCGGCTCGCCGCTCTTCTCGAAGCACTCAGGCTTCTCGTCTTGCGATGCGATCACCGCGTCGTAGAGGCGGTTGAAGGGCCGCTCGATCGCGTCGGTGATGTCCGGGTTCGGCGGGACTACATTCGGCTCGAAGTCGTAAAACGAGAGCTGCGAGGTCTGGCCCACCTGATCGATCGCGTCCTGCGCATTCTGAACCTCCGGCAGGCTGACCGAGATCTGCGTCGCGCCGATCCGCGAGATCTCGGGCTCCGATACGCCTAGCGCGTCCACGCGCTCGCGGATCAGGTCGACGGAGCGATCGACGTCCTCGACGTTGATGTTCGGGTTGGCGCCGGTCTCACGCGCCTCGTAGACGAGCTCGGTACCGCCAGCCAAGTCGATTCCCTGGCGCGTCGGCTTCGACGTGACCGCATAGGCCGACGCGATGATCAGCACCAGAACGAGGCCGAGGATGATGTAGCTGCGGCGACGCGAACCCATCGTCAGGCGACCCCTGCAGGGCTAGATATACCCGGACCCATGCGTAAGAACCTACTCAGGGGTCAGGACCAGCAAGAGGCCGCCGTCGTCGTCATAGGCGGGGAAGACGTCGGCCACTGCCTCGGCCGGTAAATCACCCTCGGCGTTCACCTGGACCCTCCGCCCAAGGGAGCGCACGCCCCACTCGAGTGTGGTGCCGATCGGGTCGGTCTCGCCGTTCTCGGTCGGCGGCGCCTCGGGAACGTCGTCGCCGCCCTTCCACTCCAGGCCGAGCACGTCGCGGACCGGCCGGCCGATCACATCCTCGTCCTTCAATCCGGTGAGCTCGAAACCGCCCCGACCAACGTCCAGCACGCGCCCGTCCTTGTCGCACGTGAAGAAGGCCGCGTCGGGCGCGGGGTAATAGTCGTCGAGGAGCTCGAAGATGAATCCCGCCCCACACTTGGCGCAACTCTTGGGGCGGTCGGAGAAACCGGCCGTTCGCGAGTTCGAAAGCTCCCGGTTTCCGCAGTTGGGGCAAATGAAGAACGGCACGCCGGAAGCGTAGCGAGAGAAAGGGAACCGCCCGCCGCTCCCAATGCGCCTTAACGGCCCGTTCATCGAGGCGAATCGGCGCCTAGTCGCCGGCGACGAGCTCTGCTTCGAACCTGTCCACGTGTCCCCCGGCGCCTTCCACGATCTCTCGCACGTTTTCGATCGCCTCTTCCGAGGATGCAGCCTCGACGTTGAAGAGAAACAGCTGGGTGACGCTCGGAAAGGGCTGGCCGGAGGGCAGAGCTTCGCCCGACCAACCTCCATCCGGGAACTCGAGGCTGATGCGTGCGCGGGTGGCGCCATCGATCGTCCCTCGGCACGACACGCGATAGATGGGCTCGCTCATCCCGGCCACCATATGGGCGCCCGGTACGCCGACTTAAAACAGCGTTGCGGCGCCTTCCGGCACCGGCAGGCCCATGTGCTCGTAGCCGCGCTCGGTCAGGACGCGGCCGCGGGGCGTGCGCTTGATCAGGCCCTGTTGGATGAGGTAAGGCTCGTAGACGCCCTCGATCGTGTCGGGCTCTTCGTCGATCGCGTCCGCAAGTGTCGTGAGGCCGACAGGGCCGCCCGTGAACTTGACCGCGATCGTCTCGAGGATGGTGCGGTCGTGGCGGTCGAGGCCCATCGTCGTCGACGTCGAGGAGCCCGAGTGCCTCCGTGGCGATCTCCTGTGTGACTACGCCCGTCCCGCGGACTTCCGCGAAGTCGCGCACTCGGCGCAGCAGGCGATTGGCGACGCGGGGCGTGCCGCGGGAGCGCGAGGCGATCGATGTCTCTCCCCCGGGCTCGATCTCGACGTCCAGGATCCCGGCTGAGCGGCGGACGATCACGGCGAGGTCATCCGCCTCGTAGTGCTCGAGCCGGAAGGACACGCCGAAGCGGTCGTGAAGCGGCTTGGAGAGGAGACCGGCGCGGGTCGTCGCGCCGACGAGCGTGAACGGCGGCAGGTCGAGCGTGACCGTGCGTGCGCCGGCGCCCTGGCCAAGGACGACGGGCAGGCGGCGGTCCTCCATGGCCGGGTAGAGCGTCTCCTCGATGGCCGGGTTGAGGCGGTGGATCTCGTCGATGAAGAACACGGCACCCGGCTCAAGTGAAGTGAGGAAGGCCGCGACGTCGGCCTTGCGCTCCAGCGCAGGCGCAGCGGTGTGAACCAGCCCGGCGCCCAGCTCGGCGGCGACGATGTGGGCGAGCGAGGTCTTGCCCAGGCCCGGCGGCCCTGAGAGGAGCACGTGGTCGAGCGGCTCGCCGCGGCGGCGCGCGGCCTCGATGAAGACCTCGAGTTGGCTGGTGACCGCCTCCTGGGCGACGAAGTCGGCAAGGCGCGGCGGCCGAAGCGAGCGGTCGAGCTCTTCATCTCCTTCGGCAATGCGCGCCTCGGCCATCGGCTCTTCGGGCTCGATGCGGCGAACGCGCATCTCGGCCGCAGCCTCAATCGACGGGTCGGGCACGATCCCAGGGCTGCGCTCGGTGTCCATCAGCCGTTCCTACTCTCGGAGGCGTCGCCCGCGCGGCGAAGCGCGATTGAGATCAGTTCTTCGGGCGCCTCGCCCTCGGCGCCATCAAGGAGGCGTTCGGCCTCCATCAGCGTGTAGCCGAGGCCGACGAGCCCCTCACGCGCAAGGAGGCGTGGCTCGTCCGAGCCGGCGACTGGCGTCGCCGCGGGTGCGCTCTCGAGCTCGCCGGCGACCTTCTCGCGAAGCTCGACGATCACCCGCTCTGCCGTCCGCTTGCCCACCCCTGGGACCGCCTGGAAACGCTTAGCGTCACCGAGCGCTATGGCCTTCAAGAGTTCGCGCGGCGAACCGCCTGACAGGATCGCCATCGCGACCTTGGGGCCGACGCCGGAGACGGAGTTGAGATAGAGGAAGAGGTCGCGTTCCTCCTCCGTCGCGAAGCCGAGGAGCTGCATGGCGTCGTCGCGGACGACGAGGTGGGCGTGCAGGAAAGTCTCCTTGCCCACAGGCGGCACCGACTTGAGCGTCTCGGCGGAGACGTTCAGGCGATAGCCGACGCCGGCGGTGTCGACCACGACATGGTCGGCCCGGCGAAGGAGGACCTCGCCCCGCACCGAGGCGATCACGCGAGCGCCTTCATGCGGTCGTCGGCGCGCTGCGCGGCCTGGTGGCGGGCGAGATGCCCGGCGTGGCAAATCGCGACGGCAAGGGCGTCGGCGGCGTGGTCCGAAGCGGGAGGAGCCGGAAGGCCCAGGAGCGTGCCGACCATCTGCTGGACCTGCGCCTTGGCGGCGCCGCCCGATCCGCACACCGCCATCTTCACGGCCTGCGGCGTGTAGTCGAAGCAGGAGAGCCCGCGCTCGGCTGCCGCGAGCATCGCGACGCCGCGCGCCTGGCCTACCGCCAGCGCCGATTTGACGTTCTTTCCGAAGTAGAGGTCTTCGAGGCCGACGGACACAGGCTCGTGCCAGTCCATGAGCTCCTTCAGAGCGGCGTGGATGCGGCCCAGGCGAGTCTCAGGAGGCAGGTCCGAAGGGGTCTCGATGACGCCGCCGTCGATTGCGCTCATGCTGGTGCCGGCCACACGCACGATGCCGAAGCCCGTGTTGGCCAAACCCGGGTCTATGCCCATCACTACCACCATGGGTACTGATTCTGGACTGAGGGGCGGATGCCTCCCCGGAATCGACGAAGCGCCGCGGTCAGGTGACCGCGGCGCTATCCCCCTCATCTGGCTCAGATCAGGGAAGTTCGTCGTTCGGGACGATCGTGGGCGACGCGCTCTCCTTGCACACCGTGTCATCGACGATCTTCTCGGCGGCGACCGCGTAGTGCTTGGTGCTTCCCTCCAGGCTGCCCTGGACCTCGGCGCGGTACTTGCCGGCCGAATCCGTCTTGTCGAACGTGACCTGGGGGTCGTTGCCTTCCTCCTTGCGAAACACGCGAACCGCGCGATTCCGCTCGCATTTCTTCGTCGCAGCGTCGACCTTGCCGCTGAACACGAAGGGCTGGTTGTACTTGATGGACACATCGGACTTGACCGCGTCGCCGGCCGCCGATGCGTTCACCGCGCTGACCGCTCCTACCGCCACCACCGTCACCGCAATCGCGGCCATCCTGCTCTTGATCCCGGTCTTCATGTTCTTGCCCCTTCGCTCTCTCTCTCTGACTAGCCCTCAGGGAAGAGGTTCTTCGACTGTGCTTCCTTGCAGTTCGCCTTGCTCGACTCCTTGGGCTTCGCGATCGCGTAGTGCGCGGTGTTGATGACGATCAGGTTGTAGTCGACGACGTACTTGCCGTTCGAGTCGGTGACATCGATGCCGATCAGTTCGTCCTCGCCGTCTTCCTTGCGGTACACGTAGACGGTCCGCTTGCGCTCGCAGGTGCGCTTCTCTGAAGTGACCTTGCCGCGGAACTCGCTGTTGTTCGCGTCTTCCTTCAGCGTGACCTTCGAGGGCGTGGCGGGTGCGCCGGCGACTGCCGTGCCCGCTCCCATGAGGGCAAACGCTGCGATAGCGCTGCCGATGATTGCCTTGACCGTGGTGCTGCTTGCGTTCTTCATTTCTTACTCCTCCTGTGCGGCCCGGATGCCGCGTCGTTTCCGAATTGCACGACCACTATCGGGGCACGGCGGAGCGATGTCATGAGTGACGACTACCTATTTTTTGGTAGACCACTCAGAGTGGGGAGTTAGGCGGGCGCTCGAAGAGGGGTCAGACCCCCTTGAAATGGCTTGACTATGCGGTTGCCGGGGTTTCGGGGTCAGACCCCAAGAACTCACCCGAGATGTCGAAGTTTGAGTGGACTTCGTCGACATCGTCGTGATCGTCGAGCATGTCGATCAGGCGGATCAAGCGTCGCGCCTCCGCTGCGTCGGTCACTTCGACCAGGTTCTGAGGCTCCATTGCAAGCTCGGCGGACTCGATCTCCACTCCTGAAGAGGTGAGCGCCTCGCGCACGGCGGTGAGGCTCTGCGGCTCGCAGGTGATCTTCAGCGTGTCCTCGTCCTCGACCACGTCCTCGGCGCCGGCGTCGATGGCGCCGATCACGTCGTCTTCTCCGTAGCGGGAGCCGTCCAGAAGGACGACGCCCTTCTTCTCGAACTGCCAGGCCACCGACCCGGGCTCGCCCAGGCTGCCCCCGTGGCGGTCGAAGGCGTTCCTGACCTCAGAGCCGGTGCGGTTGCGGTTGTCCGTGAGCGCCTCGACCAAAAGCGCCGTCCCCGCGGGGCCGTATCCCTCGTAGAGGACGCGCTCGATCGTGCCCGCCTCCCCCTCGCCCGTGCCCTTGTCGATTGCCCGCTGGATGTTGTCCTTGGGCATCGAGTAGCTCTTGGCCTTCTCGACTGCCGCGGCCAGCGTGTGGTTGCCGGCGGGGTCTCCCCCACCCTCGCGCGCGGCGACGGTGATCGCGCGTGCCAGCTTCGTAAACAGCTTTCCGCGCTTGGCGTCTGTCGCGGCCTTCTTGTGCTTGATCGACGCCCATTTGGAATGACCGGCCATGAGTCGATTCTACGAATGTAAAAACCGCGCAACTTCTCGTACTTACGAGTGTTCAGGACATTTGAAGAGCAGGGATTTGGATCGGGGATGCCAAAGGCGATCGCGGTGGGCGTGGGGGCCCACCGCGACTCGCTTATCTCCGAGCGGGACCTAAACGACGAACTTCCCGTTCTCCTGCAGCAGCTCGCCGTCGATCTCGATCCGGCCGCCCTTCCTGAGGTCGCAGACGAGGTCGGTGTGGACGGCGCTCTCGTTCTCGCCGCCGGACTCCGGATAGGCAGCGCCGACGGCCATGTGGACGGTGCCGCCGATCTTCTCGTCCAGAAGGACGTCGCGGGTGCCGCGGTCGATTCGGTAGTTCGTGCCGATGCCGAGCTCGCCCAGGCGCCGGGCGCCCTCGTCGGTGTCGATGAGCTCGATCAGGAACTCTTCGCCGCGCTCGGCGGTCGCCTCGACGATCTTTCCGGCCTCGAAGCGGAAGCGGACGCCGGAGACCTCACGGCCGGCGACCATCGCAGGCAGGTGGAAAGAGACGACGCCTTCGACAGCGTCCTCGACTGGCCCGGTGAAGAACTCGCCGTCGGGCATGTTGCGATCGCCGAAGCAGGGGATGAAAGTGCGGCCCTCGACGCCCAGGCGGATATCCGTGCCTTCACCGGTGATGTGGACTTCGGAGTGCCCCGTGACGTGTTCGGCGAGGCGCCTGGTGTCGCGCGACGCCTCCTCCCATGCGGCGAGCGGATCGTCGACGTCGGCCAGGCAGGCGCCGTAGTAGAAGTCCTCGAACTCGGCGAGACTCATCTCGGCGTCGGACGCGTACGCGTTCGTGGGATAGAGCGTGTAGACCCAGTTGTGCTCGCCGGCGGCGGAGCGCTTCATGACGTTCTCGATCAGGCTCCGCGTCGCGGCCTGGCGCTTTGTCTGGCGCTCGGGCGGGATCGATGAGAGGGCGCGCGTGTTTGCGTCGGCGCCGATGACGATGCGGCAGTCGGCGTCCTCGGCGGCCCAGCGGGACAGCGGCGAGATCCACTCGAGTTGCGCGTCGGAGGCGAGGCTGTAGAAGCTTTCGGGCTGCGAGTCGAAGGCCATCGACAGGACGGGCTGACCGCCGGCCTTCAAGACCTCGTCGTATACGGCGCGATCAGCGGCTCGGCCGCGGTCGGTCCCTCGATCAGGCAGGTGTCGCCCTCGCCCACCTGGGTGGAGTAGTGGACGAGGATCTTTGCGAGGTTGAGGACGCGAGGGTCGTCTCATCAGCCGTCTTCTGTCGGCGCAGGGTACGACGCCTGCGCCTCCGATGCCATCGCCATCAGGAGCGCGTGCAAGCGCGGATCGTCTGTCAGCTCGGGATGGAACGCGCAGGCGAGCACCGAGCCTTCGCGGATGACGACCGGGTGACCTTCAACTTCGGCTAGGACCTCCACCCCGCGCCCGTGTTCCTCGACCCACGGCGCGCGGATGAATACGGCGCGAAGGGGCTCGGGCCCAATCCCACCGATCTCGAGGTCGGCTTCGAAGCTGGCGAGCTGGCGGCCGAAAGCGTTCCGGCGGCAGCGTGCGTCGATCAGCCCCAGGTGCTCGCGCCCGCAGAGGATCATCCCGGCGCAGGTGCCGAGGATCGGCCGGCCGGCGGCGTGATGCGCGCGGATCGGGTCGGCGAGTTCGTCGCGCTCGATCGCCTTGGCGATGGTCGTCGATTCCCCTCCTGGGATGACAAGGGCGTCGAGCGTCGCCAGTTCGTCGGCGGTCCTGACCTCTTGGGCGTCCGCGCCGAGCTCGGTGAGCATTCGTGCGTGCGCGGCGAAGTCGCCCTGGCTGGCCAGAACGCCGACGCGAAGTCGCTTGGCTTCGCCTTCAGGCGGCACCAGCGGCCCGTCAGCCATGAGCTAGACGCCGCGGTGTTGGAGCAGCTCGCCCTGAGCGGCAAGCTCTGCGATGTCGTCGCCGCGCATCGGCTCGCCGAGGTCCATCGAGGCGGCGGCTACGCGCGCGGGATCCTTGGCGTGCGTGGTCGCCTCGACGATCGCGCGAGCGCGGCGCTCGGGATCCTCGGACTTGAAGATGCCTGAGCCGACGAAGTTGCCCTCGGCGCCGAGTTGCATCGTGAGCGACGCGTCGGCGGGGGTGGCGATGCCGCCGGCGCAGAAGAGCGGTACGGGGAGCCAGCCGGCCTCGGCGACCTCGGCCACGAGGTGGAGCGGCGCCTGAAGGTCCTTGGCAGCGGAGGGAAGCTCGGACGAGTTCAGCGACTGGAGGTGGCGGATGCCGCCGGTGATGTCGCGCAGGTGGCGCACGGCCTCGACGATGTTGCCGGTGCCCGCCTCGCCCTTGGAGCGGATCATCGCGGCGCCCTCGGCGATGCGCCGAAGTGCCTCGCCAAGGTTGGTCGCTCCGCAGACGAACGGGATCTCGAAAGCCTGCTTCTCGATGTGGTTGGCCTCGTCGGCGGGCGTCAGTACCTCGGACTCGTCGATGTAGTCGACCTCGAGCGCCTCCAGCACCTGCGCCTCGGCGAAGTGGCCGATGCGCGCCTTGGCCATGACCGGGATGGTCACAGCGGCCTGGATCGCCCTTGATCATTGCGGGATCGGACATGCGCGCGACACCGCCGTCGCGGCGGATGTCGGCCGGCACGCGCTCGAGCGCCATGACCGCCACTGCGCCTGCGTCCTCGGCGACACGAGCCTCCTCGGGCGTGACGACGTCCATGATCACGCCGCCCTTGAGCATCTCCGCCAGGCCCCGCTTTACGCGGAAAGTTGCGCGCTCGGTCATCGTCTCGAGGATACGGAAGAAGCCGCTGCCCAAAGGGCAAACGCTGCAAGATTGCCCTAGCCGGAGCGCCCACAGCCACGCCGGGGGCGAACGTCCGTGAGTACGCCCTATAGGACGTAGTGACGGACGAATGCCTACACGCTCTGGCGCGCGAGCAACACAATCGGATCTCTCGTGCTCAGCTCGAAGAGGCAGGCTTGAGTCGGGATGCGATCGCGCATCGGGTCGAGGTTGGCCGGCTGGTCCGCGTCATCGAGGGTGTGTTCGCATTCCCCCCGCTGATCGACGACGACTGCGGGGCCTGGATGACGGCCACGCTCGCATCACCCAAGAGCTACCTCAACCGCCTGAGTGCCGCTTGCGCCTGGGGCGCTCTCGATCGCCGGCCCCCGTACGAGACCGTTGTTCGTCCCGGAAGTGGCGGCCCGCGTGTGTTTGACGGAATCGTTGTCTACCGAAGCACGACTCTGGATGGAGAAACGAGTGAGGTCGGCGGCATTCCCGTCACATCGATGCCCCGCACACTCCTCGACCTCGCGTGCTTTGCGAGTAACAAAACGCTGGCTCGCGCGATCCGAGAGGCGATCCGCCTAGAGCGCACCAACATGCGAGGGCTCGGCGACTACCTCGGTCTGGTTCAGCACAGAAGAGGTTGCCTGCGCCTGGCGCGCGCCCTCGGTCGATACAAGGACCTTCCGCTTGCGAGAGCTCGTAGCGGCGCCGAGATCCGAGCCATGGAGCTCCTGCGCGATGCGGGTCGCCCAATGCCGCGGTTGAACGCAAGCGTTGCCGGCGAAGAAGCCGACCTGAGCTGGCCAAGCGAGAAGCTCATCATCGAGATCGACGGTGGCCCATTTCATCAGGACAAGGGCGAAGACGCGCGCAAGGAAGCGGCATGGCGAGGCGCAGGATGGAGAGTCGACCGCATACCGAGCGACCACATCTACGAGCGCCCGTCGGCATTCCTCGCCCTCGCACCCCCTACCCGTCCGTGAGTACGGCCTATAGGCCGTAGTGACGGACGTTTGCCCGCTGGCGCGGCGCTACGCGGCTTGTTCGAGGTAGACGGTGGTCTCGAGCTCCAACCACGCGCCGGGGACGATTCGTGGTGGGGCTTCGAAGCGGCGCTCCGCGTCGCGTTCCGCTTGGCGGAGCGCTTCGCGTCGCTTTCGATCCACGGCTCGAAGCTCTGCTTCGAGATCCACGAGGGGTGAGCGGGCGGCTTCCGGCGTTCCTCGGTCTCGCCGGGCCATCGCTACTTCAGCTTGAAAGCGCGGATGCGGTCTTTGTACGCACCCTTGTCACGGGAGTAGACCCCGTAGGCGAGCGCCTGGACCAGCGCCAAGAGCGAGGTGTTCGACTGAATGAAGGACGGGCTGTTCGACGAGAAATAGAGGGTGAGGTCGGAGTGCTCGCCGACCTCGCTCAAGGTCGCGTCGGTGATCGCAAGCGTCGTCGCCTGACGGTGCTTCGCGAGCTTCATCGCGCGCACGACGATCGGATGCGCGCGGCCGGCGGAAAAGGCGATTACGAGCGCGCCCTCCTCCAGGCGGCTCAGGCGCGTGATCGAGTCCTGGCGCGGGCTGGCGACAACCTCGGCGCGGATGTCGAGAAGCGCGAGAAGGTGACGCAGGTAGCTCGCGAAGAAAGCAAGCTGGTCCATGCCCACGATCATCACGCGGTTCGCGCCGGCGAGCGCTTCTACGCACGCCTCGATCTGCTCGGCGGAAAGATTCCTGACCGTGTCCTCGAGATCTCCGTAGTCGGCGGCAAGCGAGGCCTCGAACTCGGAGTGGTCGAAATCGAATAGCCCGCTCTTCTCGGCGGCCCCGTTCTCGCTCGGACGCGTCCTGTATTCCTCGATCGCTGCCTGCTGGAGCTCGGGATAGCCCTCGAAGCCGAGCGCCTGGGAGAAGCGGACGACGGTCGAGGATGAAGTCGACGCACGGCGGGCGAGTTCCTCAGCCGTCTGGAATGCGGCCTCGTCGAGATGGTCGACGATGTAGCGGGCCACATCCTTCTGCGAGCGGGAAAACTCGTCGAAGCGCTCAGTGATGAACGCGGAAAGTGTCTTTGCTTCCTTCTTGGACTTGGTCCGAGTCGCCGACCCGTTGCCGCGAGATGCTGCACGGGCCGTCGAGGAAGCCGGGCGGGTCTTCGTCGCAGTCTTGCTCACGGCGGCTTGATTCGCCCCCCCTCGCGCTTTCCCTTCCACGCATGCAGGAAATTTGCGCAGGCGACGCTTTCCGGAGATCTGTGGTTGGATCGTGCGCGTGAATCTCGAAGAGGCGCTTCGCCTGACCAACCGCAACATGATCGCGTTCGATCTGGCGCTCGGCACCGGCGCTCTTTTAGCGCCCAAACAGACTCTGGCCGTGCTAGGCCACGATGCACCTTCCGAGGACGCCGAGCATCTGTTCCGGCGCTGCGGGCCGATCTGGCTGACGTTCGCCGCAGCGCACCTGGTCGCCGACCGCCGCGGCGAGAGCCGCGACTGGTGGGCGCTCGCGTGGCTTCGCGGCACCGAGCTTGCGACGGATGTTGTGTGGGCGCGCTCGCCGGCGGTCAGCCGTCCCGGCGCCGCCGAAGGGCTCAAGCTCGCCGGTGTGGCGAACGGCGCGATGGCACTGGGCTTCGCCTGGCTCGCGTCGCGGAGCCGCTAGCTGCCAGCTGGCGGCTGAGCCTGGCGCTCGAGCTCGTCCTCGTCGACGAGCGGCTCTGAGCACTCGTTGAAGCCGAGCTTTTGCGCGACCTCTTGGCGCTTCGCCTGCTGGGACGCAAGCTCGGCTTGCGCCTCTTCGTATTCAGAGGGGTCGTCGTCGCGCGCGGCGGCAAGGCCCGCTTGCAGCGTCTTGATGCCCTTCTCGCGGTCGGCGATGTAGGCATCGATGTCCTCGGCGAGGGCATCGGGCGCGCCCAGCTCGAGGATTCGGTCGCGCTCTTCCTCGGCGACCTCGATCAGCGCCTCGACCTGCGATTCTGCGTCAGCCGCCGTGCGCGGAGTCGAACCCTGGATATCGAGGAACTCGTCGTGGGCCTGTTTACAGATCTCGTCGCCTTGGGCGAGGAACTCTGCCGCGCTCAGCTCGTCGTCGGCGAACGGGCCGAGGTCGAGCACGATGGCGAGCATGACGAGCACCAGAACCGCGCCGATGATGCCGGCGGCCAGACCGGTGCGGTTGGTGCGGGGTGCCTCCTCCACGGTCGCTGGAGCCTAGTCCTGTCAGGCTCCAGGCAATGCAGCACTTCGATGGACTTCCGGACTCCAGGACCAGCCTGCGCGGCCTGAACGCCGAAGGCGATGAGGTTTGGCTGGTCCGCGCGATCTCGCAAAAGCTCTACCGCTGTCCCGGGTGTGGGCGCGCGGTCGAGATCGGAATGGAGCATGTGATCGTCCAGACCGTCGCGCGGCTGGGCGGCACGGAGCATCAGCACTGGCATCGCTCGTGCGCCGAGGACGGCCCGATCCTGGAGCTGCGCCAGCTGCGCAAGGTGAGCGCGTTCGAGTCGAGCCCCGGCAAGCTGGCGCAGCGCGGCCGCTCGAAGCCCGGGCGGCGCCGGCGCGACATGCGCCGCGGCCGGTAGGCGCCTCCGGCGGCTCCTCCGCGCACATTTCGCAATTGACCGATGGGGCGCGGTAGCGCGGCGCGGCTAGCGTCGCGGCATGTTTCCCGCGCACCTCTGGCGTCCCGGGCCGCTCAGGTTCGCGATCCTGGTGGGCGGACTGTGGCTGTTCGGGACGGGCGAGGCGATGATCGTGTCGGCGGATCTCGGCAATTCGCCATGGACGGTCCTGGCCGAGGGCACGGCGGAGAACACCCCGCTCGAGATCGGCGGCGCGACGGTAGTGATCTCGTTTCTGGTGCTTTGCGCTTGGCTGCCGCTTCGCCAGGCGCCAGGACTCGGGACGGTGATGAACGCCATCGTGATCGGTGTCGCGCTGGGGGTGATGGTGGAAGTGCTTCCAAGCGACCCGGCGGATGGCTGGCGATGGGTGCTCATGGCCGGCGGGATCGCTTTCGTCGCGATCGGCGGCGGGATCTATCTGGGGGCGCGCCTCGGGCCGGGTCCGCGGGACGGGTTGATGACTGGGCTCCACGCCCGCACGGGCCGGTCGCTCCGACTCGTAAGGACCGTCATCGAGGTGTCGGCGCTCGTCTGTGGCTTCGCGCTTGGCGGCACCGTCGGGATCGGCACGGTCGCGTTCGCCCTGCTCATCGGCCCGGGTGTGCAGGCTGCGTTCTACCGAGCACAGCCGGCCATGCGAGATCTGCGCTGACACGCATTGGCGCCCGTGGCGCTCCCTTTAGCGGTGTGGGCTCCTTGTTACTGCGGCAAGCCCGAGCCGCGGCGCCTCAGTTCTTGCGCGGGATGGTCTCGAGCACGAAGACTTCGGTGGCGACGCTGTCCTTGATCTTCTGTGAGAACCGCGCTGTGATCTTGCGATGCATCGCTCTTGCCACAACATCCGCAGTCTCTCGCTCGAATGACGCCAGGGTGCGCCTGGGTCCGTCGTCTTCAACTCTGTTCGCGATTCCTTCTTTCAGCTCGGCTGCCGAAGCCTCCGGAACCGACCAGCGGACGACCCCGGTGTCGAGCTCAACGAAACCATCTGACGGCGCGGTTTCGGCATAGCGATTCCAGACCGAGTTGAGCGACGCGCAAAGCGTCTTGGACAGGTCGTCGGACTCCGGCACCTGCATCGGCTCAGGAATTTTGGGCCTCCATGCATCTCGTTTCCTCGGAAGTGGCACTCGGCGGGAAGAGGAAACGAAGAGATCCCAGCGGGCACGACCAATCGTACCCCGTGCCACAACCGCGAGCGCCAGTCCCCGGATCAGCGTGGCCAGCCCATGCTGTGTTTTTGACCGCAGCTGCCTACGCGAGGATTTGCATTAGGTATTTCGCCGCAGATGAATCCGGGAAAACTCCCGATGCTTCGCGCCCCGATGTGACCTAGGCTGAAGCGGGGGATCCGGGCCGCCGACTTGGCGTGCTCGGGAAGGCATATAAAGGAGGAACAGTTGAAGAGACTGCTTTGCGCCGGCGCCGTCGCGCTTGGCCTACTGCCGGCGTTCGGGGGAATCGCCAGCGCCGATACGACGGAGGTCGTCACCGCGGCCGACCTGGCTGCCGGGACGGACTGGTTCACGGCCGACACGCGTCCGCCTGGAACCGGCACGTTCGAGACCGGACCCGCCACGCCGCCGCTGGGAACCGGCAGCTTCGAGCTCCGGACCCTGACGAACCCCGAAAAGGTGCAGCTGTTCACGGACCGGTACGACGGCGACGCGCTGGCCGACATCGACGGGATCGGCTACTCGACGTACCGTGATCCCGCATCGACCGGCTTCATCGCGGGCGTGTCTGCGCTCAACATGCGGGTCGACCTGACCGGCGACGGCCAGCCCGACGCCTACATGGTCTACGAGCCGTACCAGGACCAGGGCAACGCGGCAGTGCAGACGGGCGTTTGGCAGAACTGGGACGCCTATCAGGGCGGCGCGGCCAAGTGGTGGCTGAACACCGGCGCCGCCGGCTGCGGCCAGGCGACCCCGTGCTCGTTCAGCACGATCGTCGCGGCGTTCCCGAACGCCACGATCGAGGAGGGCGTCAACTGCGGACCCGGCGGCGTCAAGGTGCCGTGCCCCGGCTCGCTTGGTGTGAACCAGGGCTCGTTCAACTCGGGAATCATCTCGAACGCCGACGCGCTCTACGTCTCGGTCAACGGCACAAAGACCACGTTCGACTTCGAGCGTGACCTGCCGATGCCGACTAGCGCCGACCAGTGCAAGAAGGGCGGCTGGATGAACTACGGGACGACGTTCCGAACCAGGGCGACTGCGTGAGCTTCGTCGCTTCGAAGGGCAAGAACCAGCCTGCTGGCTGATCCTCGGCCTCGAGTCGCTAGGGAAATGGGCCCCGCTTCGGCGGGGCCCTTTCTCGTTAGTCGCCGAGAACGATCGTCTTGCTGTTGTCGGCCTTGCATTTGGAGGTGCCAGGTGCGCGGGCGTAGTGCTTGCCCTCCAGACCGGGCTGACCGACGGACCAGCGGTACTTGCCGTTCGAGAACGACGTGGTGTCCATGCTGCCCGTGTAGACGTCATCACCGCCGCCCTGCGCCCCGCCCTTTTGCCTGTAGATCTTGACCAGGCGGTCGTCGGCGCACTTGGCCTCGTTCGGGCTATTGACCGTGCCGACCGGATCGCCACCCTCGGACTTGATCGTCACCTGGGTGTCCGCCTTGCCGGCCGCCCGCGGTGGCACCCGGAACGAGCGTGCCGCAGGCCACGAGCCCAAGAATCGCCACTGCTTTTACCTTCAAGATTTCCTCCTTGCTCGATGAGCTATGGATTGCTTGACCGTATCAGTGGAATGGAGCCATCGCCAAATCAGCCTCATCGGCGCTTCTCGGGTGGACTCGAACCACCGACCGACGGATTATGAGTTTCATGAATCCGTCGGACCTCAGACCAAGGCTCGTCCAACCCATACGAGGTTCTGTGAGGCCATCCAAGAACTTCCTGCGCGTACTCGAGGACAACTGCATTCTCGGAACGGGCTTGATTACGGTCCGCGGTCGTGGCAGCGGCCTCGAAACGGACATGCCCACGGCCGCTATCGCCGAGTATCGGGATGCCCTGCTCTGGCGATACAAGGACTACGGCGTCAAAGAAGCAGCCCTCGGAGCCGCCGGTCTGTCGGAGTAGCTCAGAAAGTAGAGCTTTGGATGAGAAGCATTAGGTGCTTGGCTTCTGGAAGGGCAAGAGGCTCTCGAAGTTGTTCTGGCTGCGGGAGGGCAATGTCGTGTGGGAGAATGGGATTCCAGTGGGCGACGGATGTGCCGCGCCCGGGGACTACCTAGGAGGTCGCGATGCCAAAAGCATCCAAAGCGAGTGCTTCGGACCACGAGTCGGTTGAGGGCTACGAGGGGCACTTCGAGCATTTCGACGGCGGCTGGAGCGTCGGGTTCGAGACCTACACCGAGGACTCCGACCTCTCGCCCTTCTTCGATGGCCTGCCCAACAATCAGTGCCAGGCCGAGCATATGGGCTACGTGATCAAGGGCAAAGTGGCGTTCCGAGACGGAGACGCCGAGGAGGTCTTCGAGACCGGAGACGCGTACTACGTGAGCCCGGGGCACACCCCGATCATCTACGCCGGGACCGAGGTAGTCGAGTTCAGCCCGACCGACAAGCTCGCGCAGACCATAGAGGTCATCACGAAGAACATGGAGGCCGCCTCCTAGCCTCGGCCGCCACACGAGCCGGAAGCCGCCGGGCACCCCGAGTAGCGCTTTGGACGAGAAGCACCTAAGTCTCTGAGGGTCGAAATAGCCGGACACATAGGGGCGTCAGACGACTCTCGGCGCAGCACGGACTTTTTGCTTTCCATGCAAACCACCTAAGCAAGGTGGCGCCGCCGCGGAATGATCTGGGCTCGTTTCGCGACACATTCGCGACGTGTTTCCGAATCTCGCGCCTTGAGTATCTCGAAAACCCTTCGGTTCGCAGGGCCTTCGCGATGGGCCGGGGTGGACTCGAACCACCGACCGACGGATTATGAGTCCGCTGCTCTAACCAGCTGAGCTACCGGCCCTGTCCGGCGAGACTACCGGCGGGTGGGGCGGCTTCTCGGGGTATCTCGGCGGGCAGTTCTCCGGGCGTTGAGCCGTTCGTCGGAGCGGGCTGGGGGACGGCCATGCCCGACATGCGGATGAGCGCCGCTTCCTTCTTGCGCGTGTCGGAGACGAGGCGCAGCGAGATGAGACCGGTGACGCAGAGGGCGAAGACGGAGAGGAGCCAGCGTGTGATCGTCGCGAAGTCGCCCGGGTTGGCTGTGAGGGTCATGAGGGCGATGCCGTAGGTCGCCAGGATTCCGGCCAACTGAAAGACGAGGCCATAGATGGAGAAGGAGCGGGCGGCGACGAGGACGACCCAGATGTACATGGCGGCGTAGATGCCTGACGGCGTATCGGAGAGAGCGACGCAGGTGGCGATTAGTCCGGAGCCGACGAGAAGGACGGTGTGGATGCTCCAGGTGTTGAAGTGCTCGGCCAGGGCGAAGATGGAGATGCTCGCCGTGAGGGCGATGAGCGCTACGAGCCAGAGGCCATCGGTGTCGGCGGCATCCGGGTGCGGGAGCGCGAGCGAGGCCGCGACGAATGCGGCGCCACAGCCGTAAAGCAGCGCGGTGACGCGCGCCATCTGCGGCGCCTCCACGTCCAGTGCGTACTCGTGCTCGGCTTGCTTTCGGGAAAGGAAGGCCATGACTCCTACCCGACCTATTCGGCGTTTCGGCGGGCGCGCCTTAGCCGAGAAGCTTGCTTACCTCATTTTCGAGTTCTGAGACGCTGAAGGCTCCCTCGATTCGGGAAGCGATCTTGCCGTCCTTGTCGATCAGAAAGAGCCAAGGCTCGGTGGGAAGGCCGAATGCCTTGACCTGAGGCCGGAGGTTCGGATCCTTCGGGTCGTACTGGTTGTCCACGTAAATCTCCATGTGGATGAACGCGACGTCGTCTCCGAACTCAGCCTTCACCTGCTCGGCGACGTCGACGACCGGGCCGCAGACGCGGCTCTGGCACAGCGCGGGTGTGGCGAAGAGGAGCACGACGGGCTTCTTGCCCAGGACGTCGACGAGGTCCTCGGTGTGCATTGTCGAAGGCGGCGTGCGGGTGTCGATCTCTGAGACGTCGGCGACATCTTCCAGCGTGGGGGTGTGGACCGATGGAGCGGGCTCGCCCTTGGCCGGAATCTGTGGCTGCTCGACGACGTTGAGGGCGATCTGGAAATTGGTGGCCGCGAGGGTGCCTTCATCGTCGCGGATGACAGCGATCGCGCGATACTCCCCGGGCTCTAGCGGCGGCACCTCCGCGACGTAGACGCTGGTTGCATCGCCCTCCCCCGCGCTGTCAGCCTTGTAGGCCGACTGCACCTCGAGGCTTTCGGTTCGCGCGGTATACGGCCCTTCGACCTTCCCGCCCTTTGAACTCTCCAGGTAGACGGCAACGTCCGCGTCGTCGATCTGCGGGCCGGCGACGTCGAAGAGGCCGAAGGCAACGCGTGTTTGGCCAGGAACGAAGACGGGACCTGCCGGCGCCGCGACGATCTCGTTCGTCTCCCCCACGCTCGCGATCAGCTCGTCGATCGGCTCGTTCCCGGGCTCCGGGAAGTCGGAGGCGGAGGGTGCTTCGGTGGGCGGCTCGCCCGAGGTGGAAGGCTCGTCGTCAGCGCCGCAACCGGCGGAGGCGAGCGCGAGTGCCGACAGGAGGCACGCTGAGATGGTCTGGGGGTTCGAAAGCACGGCAGGCGATCGTAGAGAGAGCGCCTAAATGCCTTCCTAAGCACGCCTGTTTGTCGCGCGTGGATAGGGTGCGCTTTTCCGCGCGCCCCGCGCGGCGTGTGTGCGACGAGAGGAGCGAAAGTGGCGGATCGGGCGGCGCTGGTTACTGGTGGTTCGAGCGGCATCGGATTGGCGATTGCGCGGGCGCTTGGAGAGGACGGGTATGGGGTGACGGTTGCGTCGCGGCGCCCGGACAAGCTGGAGGCGGCGGCGAATGATCTGCGCTCGGATGGGATCGACGTTCACGCCGTGGCGGTGCAGATGACCGAGGAGGCGGACGTGGTGCGCGCCGTCGACGAGCATCGTGAGCGGTGGGGACGGATGGACGTGCTGGTGAACAACGCCGGCGTCGGCCTTGGCGGCGCCATTGAGGGTTATCCGACTAAGAAGATCGACATGCAGCTCGACCTCAACTTGCGCGCGATTGTGATCTCGACGCGGGAGAGCCTGGGGATGCTTCGCGAAGCGGGTGGCGAGCATGGGAAGGCGCTGATCATCAATACGGCTTCCGTTGCCGGGAAGGCGGGTCAGGGATGGCTTTCCATCTACTCGGCGACCAAGGCCGGGGTGATCGGTTTCTCGCAGGCAACTCAGTCAGAACTAGGGGATGCGGGAATTCAGGTGACGGCGCTTTGCCCCGGTTTCGTGGATACGCCGATGACCGACTTCGTGAAGGGGCAGGTGGAGGCGGAGGCGATGATCCGCCCCGAGGACATCGCCGAGAGCGTGCGTTTCCTCTTGAAGACGTCGCCGGCGTGCCTGGTGCCGGAGATCGTGTTCCTGCGCCCCGGCGACGGCTCGGCGCTGGGGACTTGAGGGGCGCTTTCTGCTCGGGCTAGTTACGGACGAGCTCGGGCTCACCGAGGATCTCGGCGGCGCGCTGCTCGGAGAGCTGTTCCTCGGCAGCGGCGAGGAGGTCCTTGTATTCGTCGAGGCGCTTGGTGGGACGCATCCACGCCCAGTCGCGGGAGAGCTTCAGCTCGCGTCCGCGGTGGCGCTCGCCGGTGTCGGCGCGCTTGGTGATCGTCAGCTCGGGGGTTTCGGGGGTGGCGCAGCGGAACTGCTCGCGCTCGGCGCGGATCTGCGCAGCGGCTTCGGCGAGGGAGCCGCGGGAAAGGTCGGTGTCGATATCGAGCGACCACTCCAAGAGCGAGCGCAGGGTGCGCACCTCGCGCCGTGTGGCGCGACGGGGGCGCTTGGCGGAGGTGTACGTGTCCCAGGCGCGGGCGAAGTTGGCGACGGAGGTGCGGGCGCCGTTCCGATGCGCGGCGAGCATCGGGCAGATGCCGCCCGATTGCGAGTCGACGTAGGCGCCCACGATGATGCGGTTCGTGTCGATGCCGCGGAGCATGGCTTCCTTCGTGTGCTGGGGAAGCTGCTCGACGGCAAGGCGAAGGTCGTATGTGGGGCGCTCGCGGCGGTTTCTCACGCCCTGAGGTGTAGCGGCGCGAGGGTGTTTTCTGGCGGCTGGAGCGGGTTTCGGGGAGAGATGTTGCATCCTCACGAGGTGATGGCGTGAGCCGGGAGTTGAAGGTTTTGATCGCCGCGTTTGGCGATCCTGGGCATACGTTCCCGGGAATTGCGCTCGGCGGTGCGCTTCAGAAGCGGGGGCATCGCGTGGTGTTCGAGACGTGGGAGAAGTGGCGCGACGTCCTGGACGAGGCGGGGATCGAGTTTCACGCCGCAGAGGAGTACCGGGTGTTTGCGCCAAGCGCGGGGGACGGGCCGTCCGCGGGGGATGCGGCGGTGGCGCTTGCGCCTCTGATGGAGGAAATCAGGCCCGATGTGGTGGTGAACGACATCCTCACGCTGGCGCCTGCGCTGGCTGCCGAGAAGGCTGGGGTGCCGTGGGCGACGCTGATTCCACACGTGTTTCCCGAGCATGCGCCGGGGCTTCCGTTCTTCGCGTTCGGCGGGGCGCGGATTCCTCGCTCGTTCATCGGGCGGTGGCTGTGGAGCGCTCCGGTGCCGATGCTGGAGGCGGGTTTGCGGCAGGGGCGCGATGAGCTGAACGGCGAGCGCGAGAAGGCGGGGCTGCCGCCCACGGAGCGGTTTCATGGCGGGACGAGCGAGGGCCTGGCGATGGTGGCGACGTACCCGCAGCTCGAGTACCCGCGGGCCTGGCCCGGGCATGTGCACGTAACCGGGCCGATGGAGTTCGAGACGGCGTACGAGGAGGTGGAGCTGCCCGAAGGGGATGGGCCGCTTATTCTGGTGGCGCCTTCAACGGCGCAGGACCCGGAGTGCCGGTTGGTGCGAGTGGCGCTGGAGGCGCTGGCGGATGAGCCGGTGCGGGTGCTGGCGACGACCAACGGGCATATGCCGCGCGAAGGGATCGAGGTTCCGGCGAATGCCCGGTTGTACGGGTGGCTGAGCTACTCGCAGGCGATGGCGGCGGCTGACCTGGTTGTCTGCCATGGCGGGCACGGGACGGTTGCGCGAGCGCTGGGTGCCGGCGTGGCGGTTCTGTGTTGCCCCGCGGTCGGGGACATGGCTGAGAACGGCGCGCGGGTCGGGTGGGCCGGCGTGGGGCTGGCGCTGCCGTGGCGGCTGCTCGGGCGCGGATCGCTGCGAGTGGCGGTGCGGAGGATCATTGCCGACGGGTCGTTCCGCGAGAGGGCGCGAGAGATCGCGGAGTGGGGCGAGGCGCATGACGGCGCGGCCGAGGGCGCGGCCCTGGTCGAGGAGTTCGCCGCTCGCAACCAGTAACAACTCCCGGGGCCGGACTCGAACCGGCAACCCTTCGCTTAACAGGCGAACGCTCTGCCATTGAGCTACCCGGGATCTCAGGGTGACCGATTCCGCTCTGCGGATCGGATTCCTCTCGTCAGAACTCTAGCGGCAGGTCACCTCCCCCATGCTCAACCTCGGCATGGCAGTTCGCGCACAAGAGAATGCACTTCTTCGCTTCCTCTCGCAGCGCATCGAGACCCATGGTCGATCCGTTTTGAGCGAGCCCGAATCGCTTCTCTTCGGGGTCGAGGTGATGAAATTGAAGTGCGCCAATGAAAACGTCATATCCACACCTCACGCATTTTCCGCCTGCCTCCTCAGCCAATAGTTCTTTATTCCTTCGCCGGCGCGCCGAAACCCTGGCCATGCGGCACTTGCGACACACGACCTTCCCGCATTCCTGGATTACAAATGTCGTCAACCCGTGCGTTGGACATTCAGCCTCGACGGTTCGATGTCCATTGCGGCGAGCTTCGTCGACAAGATCGTGGGGCACGATTGGTTTCGGTCCACGCCGGCCCTTAGTCCTGAGGCCGTACTTTCTCAGCCAATGCCTCGTGCCCGCCGGGCTCCGGTCGATGCGTGAAGCGATCTGAGCAATGGTGAGGCCTTCGTCCACCAAGGCACTAAGGGTCTCCTTGTCGATCGCACCCCTCGCAGCATGTTTGGCTTGGCCGTTCGGTGTGAGATCGAACTTTCGCATCCAGTAGCTAGCCGTCGACGGATCGCAATTCTCGAGGATCCCGATCTCAGTCAGCGAGAGACCTTCGGCCAGGTAGCGCTCCAGGCGGGCTCGATCCATGGCTGGATCGTCCCATTTGGGTCGGACGGAAAAGGCGAACGTCTGTTCGCTTTTCGTGCCTGAGAGCTACTTGCGAACGGCTGGTTTCGGGATCGCCGACTGGTGGTGGGCGATCTTCTCGGCGAGGGCGGCTCGGCGCTTCTGGAGCTCGACGCTCGCCTCGGTTGCGCCGGTCGCCGCGGCCTCGGCGATGCGCCGCTCGATCGCTCCCTGCTCGAGCTGGAGGAAGCTCAGCTCCATCGCCTCCGGGCTTGCCGGCTCGTCGGCCGCTCGATCGACCAGGCGGCTCACGATCAGCGCCAGCTCATCGTCGCCTTCAGGCAGGCCCTTCATCGGCTCGTCCAGGTGCTCAGCCAACCAGTCGCGCACCCTTCCCATCGCGGGCGTCGAAAGATGCTCGCGTTTCAGCTTCGCCATGTAGTCCCGCCCGTGCGCGGGGTCCGCGATGCACATCCGGAGCAGACCAGCCTCGCGCCTTTCCTGCGTCGATAGAGCCCGCGGTGCCTCGGCAGTATCGGCGGGCGCAAACGGCGAGTCCTCTCCCCCGCCCTCACTCGGCTCGGCGGGCGCGGCCACCGGAGCAACGCGCGGCGTCCGCGGCGCCGCGGCAAGCCGGCGCGCCACCAGGCCCGGATCAGCGCCGAGCCGCTCACCAACATCCCGCACCAGCTCGTCACGGGTGATCGAGTCCGGCATCGCCTTAAGCACCGGCACCACCTCGTCGAGCGCCCTGTCGCGCCCGTCCGGCGTCGCCAGGTCCGCGTCGTCCAGAAGCGTCCCAACGTGGAAAACCGACAGGTCCACGGCGTCCTCGATCAACTCCCTCAAATCTCTCCGCGGCGCTCGAGCCCGGACCCTCGCCGCCCAGCATGTCCGCCGGGTCCTCCCCCTCCGGCATGGCCGCAACCCGCAGCCGCACCTTCTTCCCCGCCGCCACGCCCTGCGCCCGCAGCATCGCCTCCCGCCCCGCCCGGTCCGCATCCAGCGCCAGCACAATCTCGCCCGTATGCGCCGCCAGGAGCTTCACCTGGTCAGGCGTGATCGCCGTCCCCATCACCGCGACCGTCTCCTCCACCCCTGCCAGCATGCGCCGCGATCACATCCGTGTAGCCCTCGACCACCACGGCGCGCCCCTTCTTCGCGATCGCCGCCCGCGCCTTGTCGATCCCATAGAGCGTCCTGGTCTTGTGAAACAGCTCGCCCATCGGGCGAGTTCACGTACTTCGCCCGCTGCTCCTGGCGCGTAGCCCTGCCGCCGAAGCCCTGCATCCGCCCGCGCCCATCGCTGATCGGGAACATGATCCGCGCCCGGAAGTGGTCCATCCAACCGCCCTTCTGCCCCTGCTTCACCAGCCCCGCCGCCGCCAGCTCAGCCTGCGAGAAGCCGCCCTGCTGGCCGCGCATCACGACCGTGTCCCACCGATTCGGCGCAAACCCAACGCCGAAATCCCGCAGAGCTCTCCTCACTCAGCCCCCGCCCGAGCAGATACTCCCGCGCCTTCTCCGCCTCGTCCGACTCCCACAGATACTTCGTGTAGTAAGCCGCCGTCCGGTCCATCAGCTCGGCAAGACGCGCCCGCCGCTTGCGCGCCTCCTCCAGCCGCGGGTCCTCCTGCTCGCGCTCGACCTCCACGCCGAACCGGTCCGCCAGCGTCTCCACCGCCTCTCCGAATGGCAGGCCCTCCTTCTCCTGGAGGAACGTGAACACGTCGCCCTTCTCCCCGCACCCGAAGCAGTAATAGAGCTTGTCCTGCGGATTCACCGAGAACGAAGGCGTGCGCTCGTCATGGAACGGGCAAAGACCCTGAAGCCGCTGCCCCGCCCGCCTCAGCTCCGTGTACGGCGCGAGAACCTCCGCGATGTCGACCGCATCGCTCACCCGCTCGATCGACTCCGGAGAAAACCGTGCCACTAGCTAGCCTAAGCCGCGACTCCTCGGGCAGCGATAGTCGCCGGAACGCCGCGATGCAGAACCGGTCCGTCATCCCCGCGATGTAGTCGGTGACCCGCTGCACCTCGTCGCCCTCCGCCGGCGCCGCCGCCGGCACCGCGTCCGGATGCTCCAGGTAGTGCTCGAACAGGCCCTGCAGCGTCCTCTCCACCCGCTCATGCTCCGAGCGCGCCTCCGGCCCCAGGTATACGCGCTGGAACATCCACTTCCGCAGCCGCAGCATCGCGCCGCCGATCTCATCGGACTGAGCGATGTCCCCGGCAGTCCGCGACGTATCCACGATGTCCGCCACCAGCGTGTCGATCCGCGCCGCGCCCGTCGGCCCAAGCAGCTCGATCTCTTCGACGGGAAGGTCCTCGGGCGTGATGATCCCCGCCCTCACCGCATCGTCGATGTCGTGGTTGATGTACGCGACCCGGTCCACCAGGCGCACGATCCGCCCCTCCAGCGTCGCCGGCTTCCCCGAGCCCGTGTGATTCAAGATCCCGTCGCGTACCTCCTCCGTCAGATTTAACCCCTCGCCGTCGCGCTCCAGTACCTCCACGAGGCGAAGCGACTGCTCGTTGTGGCGAAACCGCCTGTCCGCCCTCTCCTGAAGCGCCCGGTCGAGCGCCTCCTCGCCGATGTGCCCGAACGGCGGATGCCCCAGGTCGTGCCCGAGCCCGATCGCCTCGGTCAGGTCCTCGTTCAGTCCGAGCGCCCGGAAACGGTGCGCGCGATGCACCCCGTCTCGAGCGTGTGCGTCAGCCGCGTGCGGTAGTGGTCCCCCTCCGGCGCGATGAAGACCTGCGTCTTGTGCTTCAGGCGCCGGAACGCCTTCGAGTGGACGATCCGGTCGCGATCGCGCTGGAACGGCGTGCGCACCGCGCTCGGCGGCTCCTCAGCCACCCGCTTCGCGGGATACGACGGCGTCGCCCTCTCCCAGAAGAACTCAGCCTCAAAGCGGCGGATCCGCTCCTCGAACGACTCCGCATCCGTCATCCCCGCTGAGGATATGGGCGCAAATCATCGTCCTTGCGCAAGACGAGGTAAGAAAGCCACACAGCTAGCGCAAATATCGGGAAACCCATCGCCGTCTTCGCCACGCCCAAGGCGACCAGATCCTCCGCGAGATAGAGCGGCAGCTGTACGGCAAGGCGCAGCACGAACAAGCCCGACCCAGATCCAACTCGCCCGCGTATAGACGCGTCATGAGGCGTGGGTCCTTCCGCCACTCCATCCCCTCGCCCACGAGCGGCCCGATGAACACGCCGATCAGCGGCCAGCGCACCGCGATCGAGATGAGATATGCAAGCGCATATCCCAGGTTGAGCAGCAGGCCAGGAAGGAAGAAGTTCTCCGCCTTTCCCGTCTTCTGCGCGATGAACGCGGCGATCGCCACCCCAACGAAGCCGGCGATCGCGAACTGCAGCGTCTCCCGCCGCGCCAGCCTCACCACGAGCAGCACAGCGCCGAGCGCGACCGCCGCCCAGATCGCCGTCTCCAGGTCCTGCCCACTCGCCGTGTAGGCGATCACGAATGCAAGGCCGGGCAAGCTCGAATCCGCGATGCCGTGGCCCCCGCCCATCGCCTCGAGGAGGTTGAACGGCTCCTTCTCCTTCTCCTCCACCTCTTGCTCGGACGCCTCGCTCACAGGAACGATGATGACCGCTCACCGTCGCGAGGAGCGCCGCGAGCGCCCCGCCCGCTCAGGCCGCGGCGCGAAGCTGCACGTGCGCGTGGTGCTCGAGCGTCGTCGTGATCGCCCGCTCGGCCATGCGAAGCGCCCCGTTCGTCGCAACCGGCGCCTGCGCCAACGGACGGCCCAGCGCGTCCAGCATGAACCGGTGCGCCTCAGCCGAGATCTCGAACCCGTCGCGCTCGCACGCGCCGCAGACAACTCCGCCCGCCGCGCCCGAAAACGCCGTCAACCCGTCCGCCTCTCCGCAGCGCGCGCACGCCTGAAGCTCAGGCGCAAATCCCGCGGAGAGCGCCAGCTTCAGCCGGAACGCCAGCGCCGTCGCAAGCCCCGCCGCCCCGTCCGTCTCCACCGCACTGTCGCCTTCCTCTTGCCCGTCCAGCAGCGCCAGGTACCTGCACAGCAGGTTGTACGCAGCCGGATTTGCCTCGGACGAGTCCAGGAGCCGCAGCACCGCGTCGCATCCGCGCGCCGCCGCCGACAGCGCCGGCCCGCGACGAGCGCAGGTTCGGGTACGCGTCGACGGTGTGCACGCCCGTCACCGTCGCCAGGTCGCCCCGCCCCTCGTGCAGCACCATGTCGAGCCGGAAGAACGGCTCAAGGCGCCCGCCGAAGCGCGAGCGCGGCTTGCGCGACCCCTTCGCGATCGCCCCGATCCGCCCGCGAGCGGCCGAGTAGAGATGAAGCACCCGATCCGCCTCTCCATAGCGAATCGAGCGAAGCACCACAGCTTGCGTCTTGAACGAACCCGGCATCGCACCTCATGCTGCCGAACGCAGCGGACGTCCAACTGAGCGGTGTCTGACGCCCTCAAGAAGCGCTAGAACCGCGTCGCGGATCGCCTCTGCCGTCACGCGCGCCGCGAGCGCCTCGAGCTGCAGCACCTCGAACCGTCCCGAGCGGCTCGCCGTCACCGACGCGAGGCAGAAGACGACGTCGCCGTCCACGTCAGTGAACACCGGCTCGACCGCCCGCGCGATCCCTGCGCTCGCGGCGCGCGCCACCCGCGCGCACCCGGCCTTGTCGAGCGGCGCGTCCGTCATCACGCAGACGAGCGTCGTGTTCTGCGCGCCTCGAGCTCCTGGCCGAGTCGGCGCTCCGTCCAGCGCCGCGATGAAGTCGACCGTCCGCGGCGCACCTCGCCCGCGCCCCCGCAAGGACGAGCCGTCCGCCGCCGAGGACGTCGCCGAACGGATTCGCCACGGCGAGCGCGGCGACCGTCGCGCCGAAGCCCCCGCGCGCCGCCGCGTAGCCGACTCCGGACGGCGTCGCCGCACTCGCGCCCGAGCATCTTGCCGGCCGCCGTCCCCGTCCCCGCGCCGACGCTGCCCGCGCTCCGGCACTCCCTCCCGCGCCGCCTCGCACGCCGCATACCCCGCGTCCGCCGTCGGCCGCGCGCTGGCATCGCCCTCGGCGAGGTCGTAGACGATCGCCGCCGGGACGATCGGCACCACGCCGCCGGCGTCGGATAGCCGATGCCGTGCTCCTCCAGCCAGCGCATCGCCCCGTCCGCGGCCGCCAGCCCATAGGCACTCCCGCCGGCGAACATCACCGCGCTCACCCGGTCCGTCCCCGCGAACGGGCCCACCACGTCCGTCTCGCGCGTTCCCGGCCCGCCACCGCGCACGTCCACCCCACCGCGCGTCCCCTCCGGCGCGATCACGACCGTGCAGCCCGTCCGTCCCACCTCGTCCGTCCAGTGGCCGATCCGGAAGCCCGCCGGCGGCGCCAGCGAGCTCGCTCATCGCCTTCGCCGCCTTCTTCCTCCGCCGCCGAAGCCGCATCTGGCAATCCGGGCAGAAGTACGTCGAGCGCCCGCCAACCACGATCCGCCTGATCGTGCCGCCGCAGCGCGGGCACTCCTCGCCCTCGCGCGTATGCACCAGGAACTCGTCCTGCATCGACCCCTTCTCGCCGCGCGAGTCGCGGTAGTCGTCAATCGAGGAGCCGCCATGCGCAAGCCCCGCCTCGAGCGCCTCGACGATCCCCTCGACCAGCGCCTCGCGATGCTCCGCCCGCATCGATCCCGCAGGCGAGAGCGGGTGCAGCTACGCGCGATGAAGCGCCTCGTCCGCGTAGATGTTCCCGATGCCGGCCACGCCCTTCTGGTCGAGCAGGAACGACTTGAGCGGCGCCGTCCGCCCCGCGGCCATCACCGCCAGCGTCTCGGCCGTGAGCTCGCCCGGTCAGCGGCTCGATGCCCAGCCGCGCCGACGAGATAGTCGTCGAGCTCGCGCGCCGTCGAGCACGACGCCATGGCCGAACCGCCGCGCATCCGTGAACCAAAGCTCCGAACCGTCGTCGAGCTCAAAGGCAGCGCGCAGGTGCCGCGCCTCGGGATTCGCCTCGTACGAGCGCGGCGCGCCAAAGCGCGCGTCCATCAGGTCGAGCGTCACCGTCCTCCGTCCTCGTCGGCCGTGCGAGCAGCAGGTTGCCCGTCATCCGCAGATGCATGACGAGGTGCCTGTGCGCCCTCGAGCCCCAGGATCAGGTACTTCCCCCGCCGCCCC
The DNA here is from genome assembly GCA_963786495.1 of uncultured bacterium. Classification (GTDB taxonomy): domain Bacteria; phylum Actinomycetota; class Thermoleophilia; order Solirubrobacterales; family 70-9; genus JALZKA01. The sequence continues at coordinate 148,298 of CAWAZL010000011.1, forward strand.
ACGGACTCGATCGCCCGGCCCGTGACGGCCTCCTCGACAGCTCGCCGGCTGCTCGGGGCGCGTCCAGCGCTCGTCGAGCACGCGAGCCGCGACGATCTTCCGCCCCACCACGGCCGGCTCGAGCTGGCGGCGAATCGTCTCGACCTCGGGCAGCTCGGGCACGATCCGAGCTTAGAACGGAGCTCAGGTCGCGCGCGGGTGCGCCTTGAAATAGACCTCGCGGATCCGCTCGGTCGAAAGGTGCGTGTAGAGCTGCGTCGTCGCGACGTCGGCGTGGCCGAGCATCTCCTGCACCGAGCGCAGGTCGCAACCGCCCGGAGAGCAGGTGCGTCGCGAAGGTGTGGCGAAGCGTGTGCGGGCTCATCTTCCCGTCGAGGCCCGCCACCTTCGCGTGGCGCTGGATGATCTTGTAGAGCCCCTGGCGCGTCAGCGCGCCACCGCGGAAGTTGACGAAGAGGTGGCGCTCCGGCTCGGAGCCCGACGAGCGTCGGCCGCGCCGCTCCGCAGATAGCGCGTGATCGCCGCCGAAGCGGCGCTTCCGAGCGGCACGACCCGCTCCTTCGAGCCCTTGCCGTGCGGGCGGACGAAGCCGCGCTTCAGATCGACGTCCGTCAGCTCGAGCCCCACCGCCTCCGAGGCCCGCAACCCGCAGCCGTACATCAGCTCCAGGAGCGCCCGGTCACGCAGGTCGATCGGGTCGGCGCCCTTCGCCGAGTCGAGGAGCTTCGTCACCTCGCCATGGCTCAGCACGTTCGGAAGCTTGCGGCTCTTCTGCGGCGGATCGAGCGTCGCCGTGGGATCGGCGTCGATCAGCTCCTCGCGGCGAAGGTGGCGGTAGAACGAGCGCAGACACGCCGTCTTGCGGCTGATCGTCGCCGGCGAAGCACGGCGGCCGCGCCGGATCGTCGCCGTTCTCGGGGCGCCCAAGTCGCAAGCTCGGCAAGGAACTCGGAGACGTCGGCGCGCTCGACATCGGTCGCGCCCGTTCGCCGGTCGGCAAGAAAGATGCCGAACTGCAAGAGGTCCGTGCGATAGGCGTCCAGCGTGTTCCGAGCCAGCCCCCGCTCGAACTCGAGGTAGGCGAGGAAATCGAGGACCAGCGCTTCGAAGCGCGCCTCGACCTTTCGCGTCCTGCGGCGGCTTGACGGCGACGGCCATGGCCGCTCGTTTCCCCGCGCCGCGCCACGCCCCTCCCACTGCACCCGGTTCGCTGCGTGGAACCAGGTAGCGTCACGCGCAGCGGCAACAGGTGCCAGGCACGGTGCCTGGCACCTAGGCGCGCGCGCAGCATGTGGAGGGCGATCAGCGACTTCGAGTCGTGGCACGCCTCGATCGCCCCGTCGAGATCGTCGAGCGGCCACTTCACGATCTCGATCCGCTCCTCGGGGTCCGGCTCGAAGTCCTCGACCTCGGTCAAGCCCGTCGCCTCGAAGATCGTCACCTCCTCTTCGGCGAAGCCCGGGCTGGTGAAGAACCGCTTCCACTCCTACCAGTCCTCCGCCTCCAGGCCCGACCTCCTCCTCCAACTCCCGCTTCGCGCAGTCGAGACGCGACTCGCCCTCGACGTCCAGCTTCCCCGCCGGCACCTCGAGCAGCTCCGGGTCGCTCACCGCCTCGCGCGGCTGGCGAACAAGCCACACCACGCCGTCGCCGTGCGCGACGATCCCCACCGCGCCGGGATGCGCGACGATCTCACGCTCCGCCTCTTCGCCGTCGGAGTAGCGGAACGTGTCGGTGCGGACGTCGATGATCTTGCCCTCGTAGACGGTCTCGCTCCCGATCCGCTCCATGGCCTTCCCCCTAACCGGTTGCGCTCGCCGCAACCCCGGCCGCCAGCGCGTCGCAGATCGCGACGTTCTCGACCAGCCGCGCCGCGGCGACGCTCTCGGCGTGCGTGTGATTCGCCTCGGTGCCGTTCGCGAGAAGGAGCGCCTCGTAGCCCTGGAGGATCAGCGCGTTCGCATCCGAGCCCGCCGCCGGTCGCGACCTCGCGCGGCTCATGCCCGCACTCCGCGAGCGCCTCGCGCGCAACCTTGAGCGACTCGGCGCCCGGCGGGATCTTGTACCGCCGGAAGACCTCCCACACGTCGATATCGACATCGCAGCCGCTCTCCGTCGCCGCCCACGTGCATGCGTCCACGATCGTTCGAGGTCGCGGCCGCCACCTTTTCCTCGTAGAGGCTGCGCGCTTCGCAGACGAGCTTGCAATAGCCCGCGACGACGTTCGAGGCCGTCCCGCCCTCGATCACGCCAACGTTCGCGGTCGTCTCCTCGTCCAGCCGCCCCAGCTCCATCCGCCCCACAGCGGCAGCTGCGGCCTCGATCGCCGAGCGCCCAACCTCGGGCCGGATCCCCGAATGCGCCTCGATCCCCTCGAACTCGGCGACCACCTTGTTGTAGGTCGGCGCTGCCGTGATGATCTCGCCGATCGGCGTCGCGTGATCGAACACATAGCCGAACGGCGCGCGGAGAGCCGAGACGTCGATCTCCCGAGCACCGCGAAGCCCCTCCTCCTCGGCAACGGTGAAGACGAGCTCGAGACCGCACGCCGGCTGCTCGTTACGCGCGTTCGCCGCCAGCTCCATCAGCACCGCGACCGCTGCCTTGTTGTCGGCGCCAAGGATCGTCTCGCCCGCGCTGCGAAAGACACCGTCGGCCAGGACGACCTTGATCGGGTCGGAGTGCGGGACCGTGTCCATGTGGGCGAAGAAGGACACCCACGACTCCGAGCGGCCCGGGAATGCGGCAGATCAGATTCCCGCACTCCGAATCTGCCCGTTGCGCGGAATCGTCCTCCTCCACTTCGAAGCCGAACCCTTCGAGCTGCGCCCTGATCCAATCTGAAACTTCGCGCTCACGCCCCGTCTCCGAGCGGGTCTCGCAAAGGCGCGTGAACGTGTCGAAAAGTCGCTCGCTCACGGCATCTCCCGCGCGAACTCCGCCGCCGCCTTGCGGCCGATGAAGTTGCGGATCGTCGCTATGCGGCCCTCCACCAGGTCGATGACCCAACTCGCTGGCTGCGCGATCGCCACGTCGCTCTGGCGACCTGTCATCCGAATTTCACCCCGAGCCACAACTCGGTCGTCAGTCAGGGGCTCAACGTCGTCGACGACGAGATTCCAGTCCTTGAACTGATCGTCGATCTCCGCCGCCCAGGCGCGGAGGCCGTCGATGCCCTCGTAGACGTCGCCGGTCAGGGCCGAATGAATTGTCAGCGCCTCTTCGAAGACGGCGTCGTCGAAATCGCGCTCGCCCTCATTCCAGCGCGAGAAGACCTCACGCACCAAATCCTCAGCCTCGCTCACAAGAAGCAGGCTAGTTCAGGCTTCGCGGCGGACGCGTACGTCTTGTGCGTCCGATGCCTCTTCGACCGCCGTCTCCTCGGCGGCCGGCCCTTCGCCGCCGGCTCGGCGGCACGACCCGCCGCGGCGCCGATGAAGTCGCGGAAGAGGGGCTCGGGACGCGTCGGGCGCGAGTTGAACTCGGGGTGGAACTGCGAAGCGACGAAGAACGGGTGATCGGGCAGCTCGACGATCTCGACCAGGCGATCGTCGGGCGACGTGCCTGAGAGCGACCAGGCCCTCGTCCTCGAGCCGGCGCCGGAGTTGGTTGTTCACCTCATAGCGGTGGCGGTGGCGCTTGTAGATGACGGCCTCGCCACCGAAGATCTCGCGCGCCTTCGTGCCCTCGTGAAGCTTCACGGGGTCGGCGCCGAGGCGCATCGTGCCGCCCATGTCAGAGACCTCCTTCTGCTCGGGCAGAAGGTCGACGACGGGGAACGGCGTCTCGGGGTCGAACTCGGTCGAGTTCGCACCGGGCATGTCGCAAACGTTCCGTGCGAATTCGGCGACCGCGACCTGCATGCCGAGACAGATGCCGAGGAGAGGAATGTCGTTCTCACGGGCGATCTGCGTGGCGCGGATCTTCCCTTCCACCCCGCGCTCGCCGAAGCCGCCGGGAATCAGGATCCCGTCGGCCCACTCGGCGACGTCCTCCGCATCGAACTCCTCCGAGCTCACGAACCGGACCTTGACGTTCACCCCATGCTCGATCCCGCCGTGGTCGAGCGCCTCGACGACCGACTTGTACGCGTCCTCGAGCGAGGTGTACTTGCCGACGAGGGCGATCGTGACATTGCCGTCGCGTTCGTCCGCGCGCCGCACCAGTTGCTCCCATTCGCCGAGCTCAGGCGCCGGCGCTTCCATCCCGAAGTGGTCGAGCACCAGGTCGTCGGCGCCCTCGGCGCGGAGGACCAGCGGCACCTTGTAGATGTTGTCGACGTCGCGCGCCGAGATGACGGCGTCCTCGTGGACCGAGCCAAACAGCGCGATCTTCTTGCGAATGTCGCGGTCGAGCCCCTTCTCGGAGCGGCAGAAGATCGCGTGGGGCTGGATGCCGATGCGGCGCAGCTCGTTCACCGAGTGCTGCGTCGGCTTCGTCTTCAGCTCGCCCGCGTGACCGATCCAGGGAACAAGCGTCAGGTGAATGAACATGCAGCGCTTCGGCCCGAGCTCGGAATAGAGCTGGCGGATCGCCTCGAGGAACGGCAGCGACTCGATGTCGCCAACCGTGCCGCCGATCTCGGTCAGGACGAAGTCGACCGATTGCGACTCGGCGACGATCAGGATGCGCTGCTTGATCTCGTCGGTGACATGCGGGATCACCTGGACGGTTGCGCCGAGATAATCGCCGCGGCGCTCGCGGCGGATCACCGAGTTATAGACCGCGCCAGCCGTCACGTTCGAAGCACGCGACGTGTTCTCGTCCGTGAAACGTTCGTAGTGGCCGAGGTCGAGGTCCGTCTCGGCGCCGTCCTCGGTGACGAACACCTCGCCGTGCTGGAACGGGCTCATCGTCCCCGGATCAACGTTGATGTAGGGATCGAACTTCTGGAGGGCGACCCGGTAGCCGCGAGAGACGAGAAGGCGGCCGATGGATGCCGCTGCGATGCCCTTCCCGAGAGAGGAGACGACGCCGCCGGTTACGAAGATGAATTTGGTTCCGCCGGGGCCACTCACTCTGGACGACGAGTCTAGACGTCCCGGTGGCGGAAACCGAGTCGCGGAAATGCGGAGGATGCGGGGAAAGTCCGGTGGCCTTCCCGAAGTTCGTTCACGCCGCCAACAGCTCGCGCGCGTGGCTCGTCGCTGCTGCGTCCCCGGCCTCGGAGCCGAGCATGCGGACGATCTCGCCGACCAGGTCGTCGCCGTCGACCGCCTCGACGGTCGCCGAAGTGACTCCGCCGTCGACGGTCTTCTCGATGCGGAAGTGCGTCGTAGCAAGCGAAGCCACCTGTGGCAGGTGCGTGATGCAGAGGACCTGCGCGTCGTTCGCAAGCTCCCGCAGTCGCTCGCCGACCGCCCGCGCGGTCGCGCCGCCTACCCCCGCGTCGATCTCGTCGAAGACACGCGTCGCTCCCCCGCCGCCGCCCGAAAGACCCGAGAGCGCGAGCATCACACGCGAAAGTTCGCCGCCCGACGCCGCGTCGCGCAAGGGCGACACAGGCATGCCGGGATTGGTCGCGATCCTCAGTTCAACCGACTCCGCGCCGCTCGCTCCAAAGCCGTCCGCCTCGGTGGCCGGGCCAAACGAGACCTCGAGGCTGGCGCCGTCCATCGAGAGCCCCGCGAGCGCCTCCGCAACCGCGTTCTCGAGCTGCGGAGCTGCCTTCTTTCGCGACTTCGTCAGCTTCGCGGCGAGCCCTGCGCGCTCCGAGCGCGACGCATCGACGCGGTGCGCAAGCTCGCCGGCAAGCTCCTCGGCGCCCTGGAGCCGCTCGATCTCGGCGCGGCAGCGCTCGGCGTGGGCGATGACCGCTTCGATCGAGCCACCGTGCTTTCGCTCGAGGCGCTCGATGAGCGCAAGGCGCTCCTCGACAGCCTCCAGCCGGCCGGGCTCGGCCTCGATGGCATCCTCGTAGGAGCGGAGCCCGGATGCGATGTCCGCGAGCTCGAGGGACGCTGCCGCGACGCGCTCGCCGAGCTCGTCAAGAGCTGGGTCAACGCCAGCGGCGTTCCCGAGCCCGCCCTCCGCGGCAGAAAGCGCACCCGCGGCCCCGGCGCCGTCCTCGTCGGCACCGGCGATCGCCGCAAGCGCGGTCGAAGCCGCTTCGCGAAGGCCTTCGGCGTGGCGCAGCCGCTCGCGCTCCGCGCCCAGCTCCGCCCGCTCATCCGGATCGGGGGCCGCGGTGTCGATCTCGTCGAGCTCGAAGCGCATCAGGTCGAGGTCCCGCTCGCGGGTGCCCTCGCGGTCGGCCAGGTCGGCGAGCTCGCGCTCGGCGTCGCGGACCGCGCGGTGCGCCGCGCGATAGGCCTCCCGCAGCTCGAGGTGGTCCGCACCTGCAAACCCGTCGAGGATGTCGAGCTGCACGGAGCCGAGGGTCAGGCGCCGGTGCTCGTGCTGGCCGAAGAAGGCAAGCAGCCGTGTGCCAAGCAGCTTCAGGTCGGCGGCGCTGGCAGAGCGGCCCTGCACGTAAGCGCTGGTTCGCCCGGACGCGCCAACGCGGCGAGCGATCACGAGCTCCTCGGCGTCCTCTGGCAGGCGCTCGGCCAGGTCGGAAAGCTCAGGGTCGTCCCAGAGGCCCGCCGGCAGCTCGAAGACCCCTTCGACGTATGCCTCGTTAGCGCCCGGGCGCACCACCTGTGTGCGCGCCTTGCCGCCCATGAGGAGGTCGAGCGAGTGCGCGAGCACGGTCTTCCCGGCACCGGTCTCGCCCGTGATCGCGTTCAGCCCCGGCCCCAGGCGGAGCTCGGCGCGTTCGATCACGAGGAGATTCTCGATTCTGAGCTCGAGGAGCATCCCTACAGAGATAGCGGCCGACGCCGACGGATTCGCCCCCACGCACGCGGGTAGGTTGGCGTACATGCCATCGCTTCCTGGCTCACCTTCGTCTCTTTGGCTCTCGGACGACGCCCCGGCCGCCAGGCCCGCGTTCGAGGAGAGCGGTCAAGTCGAGGTCGCGGTGGCCGGAGGCGGGATCGTCGGCGCCGCGACGGCGCTCGCCCTGGCCGAGGCCGGAGCGCGGGTGGCACTCCTGGAGGCGCGGACGATCGCTGGCGCCGTCACCGGCCACTCGACCGCCAAGGTGTCGGCCCTTCACGAAACGCAATACACGCAGATCACCCGGGGCGTTGGACGCGAGGCCGCCGCCGCTTATGCCGAGCTCAACCTCGAAGGGGTCGCCAAGACCAGGAAGCTCCAAACGGAGCACGGGATCGAGTGCTCCCTGGAGACGGCGCCCAACTACCTCGTCGCGCTTGAGGAGAGCGCCGTGGAGAAGGTCGAGTCCGAGGCCGAAGCAGCCCGGGGCGCGGGCCTGGAGGCGGTGCTGACCGACGAGACCGAGCTTCCCTTCGAGGTTCCGATCGCCCTTCGGCTGGACGCGCAGATCGGCTTCGACTCGGCGGCGTTCACCCGCGGGCTCGCCGATGCCGCCGAGCGAGCGGGTGCGTCCGTCTACGAGAACAGCCGCGTGTCGTCGGTCAAGCACGGCTCACCGTGCGTGCTGAGATTCGAATCCGGTGCAGAGCTCAGGGCCGACCGGGTTGTCCTCGCAACGCACATGCCCCTGCTCGACCGCGGGCTCTTCTTCGCCCGGCTACGCCCGCAGGCGTCCTACGCCGTGAGCGCGCCCGCCGCCAATGCTCCCGCCGGCATGCACCTCGGAATCGGCGGCTCCACGCGCTCGATCCGCTCCGCGCCTATGCCCGACGGCTCGCGCTCCGTCATCGTCGGAGGCGAGGGCCACAAGGTCGGCCAAAAAGACGGAGCCGAGTCTTACCGGAAACTCGCGGATTGGCTCGGCGAGAACTTCGACGCGGGACAGGTCGAACATCGCTGGTCCGCCCATGACCTGATGAGCCCTGACGACCTGCCGTTCATCGGCCCGCTGGCTCCGCGCTCCTCACGGATCCTTACCGCGACCGGCTTTTCGAAGTGGGGCCTCGCGGCGGGAGTTGCCGCGGCGCAGATGCTCGGCCATGAGCTCTCTGGCAATCCCGACGCGAAGCGCGAGGTATTCGATCCGAACCGGCTCAACCTGAAGGCCTCTGCGCCCGAGTTGATCAAGGAGAACGCCGACGTCGGCATGCGCTTCTTCGGTGGGCGCCTTCGCAGGCAGCGATCCGCGGAGCTCGAGCCGGGCGAAGGGCGCATCGTCGCCGACGGGCTTCGCCAGGTGGCCGAGTGCCGCGACTCAGACGGCGAGCACCACCGCGTCTCGGCGCGGTGCACGCACCTCGGCTGCATCGTCCGCTGGAACTCAGGCGACAGCACGTGGGACTGCCCCTGCCACGGCTCTCGTTTCGGCCCCGGCGGCGAGGTCCTGAACGGCCCGGCCTCAGCGCCGCTCGCGCCTGAGGACTGAAGCTTCCTAATCCTGCGCCGCTAGCGCGCCAAACGGCCGAACTTCTCGCCGATCCGGCGATAGAAGTTGCCGCCCGGTAGCTGAGCGAGCCGGCCGACGTCGTCGCGGAACCGAATCTCGACCGTATCGCCCGAGGGCAGGTCGCAGATGTGCTCGCCGTCGATCACGAGGTCTACCGCCTCGCGACCTGCTGCGTTCAGGACGGTGAGGACGTCATCGGGAGCCGCCACCAGCGGCCGCGCCGTCAGCGTGTGGGGCGCGATGAACGAGACGACGAAGCCCTCCACGCCCCAGGCCAGGATCGGCCCGTTGTTGGCGAGGTTGTATCCGGTCGATCCGGCGGGGGTCGCGGCGACCAGGCCGTCGCAGCGGACATGGCCGACGTCCTGCTCGCCCAAACTGAACGTGAGCTCTGCGACGCGCCCGTGCGGGCGGCGATGGAACGAGACGTCATTGAGCGCGAGGCGTCCGTCCCCGGCATCGAGCGCCGGCAGGGACATCACCTCGAAGTCGCCGGCGTAGAACTTGGCCAAACCGTCTCGAACGTCATCGGGATCCACGGCGGCGAGGAACCCCACCGTGCCGTAGTTGATGCCGAACACGGGCACGTCGGTGTCGGCGAAGAAACGAAGCGCTTTCAAGATCGTGCCGTCGCCGCCAAGGACGAGGCAGGCGTCCGGGTGCCCTTCAAGATCCTCCAAGGCGCCAACGCCCTCGGCGGCCGAGCCGTGCTTGGAGCGCTCGGCTTCTGCTGCGACGAGCTCGCACCCAGCCTCGCGCGCCGACTCCACCGCAAGGCGGACGGCGTCGCCCGTTTGCTCGGGTTGCGTATGCGATAAAAGCCCGACCGTCTTGATCTCGGCTGGCCCCGGGGCGCGGCCGTTCATGGCTCGACCCCCCGCGCCGCCCTCTCGATCCCCTTGGCGTCCAGGCCTGAGCCGCCGCGCGTCGCCCACAGAAATGTCTCCTCGTTCCCCTTCGGCCCGGGGAGGTCCGACGACGCGAAGCCGCGGACTCCGAGCCCGAGGGCGGCGACGGCCGTGGCGACGCCAACGAGCGCCTCGCGCCGGTCCGCGGCGTCCCTTACGACTCCGGCCTTCACGCGAGCGCGCCCGAGCTCGAACTGCGGCTTCACCATCCCCAGGACATGCCCATCGGGCGCGACGCATTCGGCCACGGCGGGAATCACCTTCGCGAGCGAGATGAACGAGACATCGATCGTCGCGAGCTGAGGCTGGAACGGCAGGTCCGCCGGCACGATCGAGCGTGCATTGGTCCGCTCGATCACTTCAACGCGCGGATCGTTCCTCATCGACCACTCCAGCTGTCCGTGGGCGACGTCTAGCGCGATCACGCGCGCAGCGCCGCGCTGAAGCAGGCAGTCGGTAAAGCCTCCGGTCGAGGCACCGACGTCGAGGCAGTCCATGCCGGTCACGTCCAGGCCGAGCGTGTCGAGCGCGTTCGCGAGCTTGATCCCGCCCCTGGATACATACGGGCGATCCTCCGTGACGCTCAGCTCCGCGTCAGGCTCGATCAGCTCGCTTGGCTTTGCGACCTTCTTGCCGCCGGTTCCGATGACGACGCGGCCGGCCCTGATCGCCTCTGCCGCACGGGCACGCGAACGGGTCAGACCGCGCTCGGCGATCACGGTGTCGGCGCGCTTCAGAGCCACCGCTGGAAAGTACCGACCGGAACAAGGTCCGTGGGGATCCCGAGTGTGATGGGCCTCACACATGCATCGCACATACGTTCGTATCGTGGCCAACCAGATGAGCACTTATCGCGCCATCCCCCTCTGGCTCCACGCCGGCGTCGAGACGTTCGCCGCCCCCGCGATCATGGCCGCGCCGTTCTTCTTCGGCTTTGGCCCTGCGGCCTCGGTCATCTGCGTCATGACTGGCGCGCTCCTCCTCGGCCTCGCACTCCAGGTGCCCGGCCCCGAGCGCTCGGTCTCGATCGCCGCGCATGCGGGCTACGACTACGCGCTCGCCATCTTCGCCATCGCCGGCGGACTGGCCGTCGGGTTCATCTCAGCGCTCTGGGACGCATCAATCTTTCTGGTCGGCATCGGCGCCGCTTTGGCAGCGCTGACCGCTTCAACGCGGTTCAGCATGCCCCGCGGGGCCTGAGTACCGCCGACCCCCCTCCAAAAACACATATCTCTCCTCCCTGTACCCAGGAAACGCCCCGCCTCGGCGGGGCGTTTTCTTTGGGCTGCGGAGAGCTGGCTCAGGCGAGCAGGCCGCCGGGGAAGCAGATTTGCTCAGCCAAGTTCGAGGCGCGGAGCGCCTAGCGCGCTCAAGATCCGCTCCGAAATCGCGGTGCCCGTGAGCCCGACCTCCTCGTGGAGGAGCGCCGGCTTGCCGTGCGTCACGTAGCGATCGGGCAGGCCCACTCGGATGACTCGGGCGCGCTCGGCGCCCGGGCCGTGGGTGTCCTCAAGGTGCTCGAGGACGGCGGAGCCGAAGCCGCCCTGCACGACGTTGTCCTCAACGGTGACGAGCAGCTCATGGTCAGCTGCTAGCGCAGCGATGAGCTCGGTGTCGAGCGGTTTCACGAAACGGGCGTCGGCGACTGTGGCGGAGATGCCGTGCTCGGCCAGCTCGTTCGCGGCGTCCAGCGCGACTTTGACGCCGAAGCCGTAGCCCAGGAGCGCAACGCGCTCGCCGCGGCGCAGCGTCTCCCCCGTGCCGATCGGGATCGCCTCGCCGCGGTCCGGGAGCGGCACGCCGATCGCGGCGCCGCGCGGATAACGCACCGCCGCGGGGCCTTTGTGGTCGAGGCAAGTGCGAACCATGTGGGCAAGCTCGGCCTCGTCGCGCGGGGCCATGATCACGAGGTTCGGCAGGCAGCGCAGGTAGGAAATGTCGAAGGCACCGTGGTGGGTCGGTCCGTCGTCGCCGACGAGCCCGGCGCGGTCCATCGCGAAGGTGACGTCGAGCTCCTGGAGGCAGACGTCGTGGACGATCTGGTCATAGGCGCGCTGGAGGAAGGTCGAGTAGATCGCGCAGACCGGCTTAGCGCCTTGGAGCGCGAGCCCGGCGGCGAGGAGCACTGCGTCCTGTTCGGCGATGCCGACGTCGTAGTACTGGTTCGGGATCTCGTCGGCGAGCTTCTGGAGGCCGGTTCCTCCCGCCATGGCCGCGGTGATTCCGATCACCTTCGGGTCGAGCTTTGCCTCGGCGACCATCGCGTCGGCGAACACCTGCGTGTACTGCGGAGGCGTGACTGGCGCCGGCGGCGCGTCCTCGGTCTCCTGCGGCGCCTCTTTCCCGTCCTCCATGGGCGGGCGCGAGAGCGGCGTCTTCTTCTTCGGCGCCGGTGCGCCGTCGACGATCGAACCCGGTTTGGCGGCGTGCCACTGCTCCATGCCCTCGAGGCCGCCTTCCTCGGCGGGTGCGAAGCCCTTGCCCTTGACCGTGTGGATGTGGACGACAACGGGCCGCTCTGCCTCGAGCGCCTCGGCAAGCGCGCGGCGCAACGCGGGAACGTCGTGGCCGTCGACGACCCCGACGTACGCGAGGTCGAGCTCTTCGAAGAGAAGCCCCGGCGCCCAATACGCCTTGAGCGCGGCCTTGATCTCGGGCCCGAGGCGCTCGATGCGCTGCCCAAGGCCCCACGGCAGGCGGGTCAGGCGCGACTCCGCGTCGCTTCGGCGCTGGTAGAGGCGGCGGTTGAGCCGGATCGAATTGAAGTACCTGGACAGCGCGCCGACGTTCGGCGAGATCGACATGCCGTTGTCATTCAGGACGATCACGATCGGCGTTTGCAGGCCGCCCGCGTTGTGAAGCGCCTCGAAGGCGACGCCGCCGGTGAGCGCGCCGTCGCCGATCACCGCGACGACCTTGCCGTCCTCGCCGATGCCTTTTCGCATCGCCTCTTTCAAGCCAACCGCATAGCCGATGGAGGTCGAGGCGTGCCCGGCACCCATGATGTCGTGCTCGGACTCGGCGATGGAGCAGAACGGCGCGAGGCCGTCGTATTGGCGGATCGTCGACAGCTGGTCGCGCCGGCCGGTGAGGATCTTGTGCGGGTAGGCCTGATGGCCGACGTCCCAAAGGATCTTGTCCGTGGGCGAGTCGCAGAGGGCGTGAAGAACTGTCGCGAGCTCGCAGGTGCCGAGGTTGGCGCCGAAGTGGCCGCCGATCTCGCCGATCACATCAATGATGTCCTCGCGGACCTCTTGCGCGACCTGGGTCAGTTGTGCGTCGTCGAGCCCCGTGAGGTCAGAGGGGCCGTCGATCGAGTCGAGGAGCCTGGGCATGGCTAAAGAAGTGTGGCAGCCTGACCCGGAATCTCAGGCGTGCCGGGTGTGAATGAAGTCCGTAATGAGCTCGAGGTCGCTCGGTATTCCCGTCGATCGACTCGAGGGCGCCGCGGGCCTTGCGATGGGACTCGGCTGCAAGACCTCGGGCCTCCTCGAGCCCGAACAGGGAGACGTAAGTGAGCTTGCCGTGGCGCTCGTCGGAGCCCTGCGGCTTTCCGAGCTCGGCGTCCGAGCCCGTTACGTCGAGGATGTCGTCGACGATCTGAAAGAGCACCCCCAGCTCGTCCGCGAACGCCCGGTAGGGCTCGGCATCTTCGTCGGAAACGCCGGCGAGGTGGAGCGGCACCAAGACGCTCGCGGCGATGAGGCGGCCGGTCTTCAGGCCGTGGAGCTTTCGCAGGGCGTCCGCATCCTCCACGCTCGCGGCGACGTCGATGTACTGGCCCCCGACCATGCCGCCGACGCCGGTCGCAGCCGCCAGGCACCGAAGAGCCGCAACCAGGTTGGCGGGCTCGGCCGTCTGCTCGGAGAGGAACAGGTTGATCGCCTCGGCGAAAAGTCCATCGCCGGCGAGAATGGCCACGTCCTCGCCGAACTTCACGTGCGAGGTCGGCCGGCCTCGCCGCAGGTCGTCGTCGTCCATCGCGGGCAGGTCGTCGTGAATGAGGGAATAGGTGTGGACAAGCTCGATCGCGGCCGCCGCCGGAAGGACGTGAGAGGGCTCCTGTCCGAACGAGCGTGCGGTGGCGAGACAGAGCACGGGCCGCACCCGTTTGCCACCCGCAAGCAATGAGTAGCGCATCGCGCCGGACAGGCCGGCCGTCGCGTCGTCGTCGCCGAACTCGAGGCCTTCGAGGTACGCGTCGACGAGTTCTCGCAGCTCCTCGGGGTAGTCGCTCATTTGCCGAGCGTACGTCCATGGCGCGGTTCACCCCACCGAAACCGGGTAAGCGGCGCGCGAAAACCAAGGGAAGGACAGCTGATGAGTGATGCACTCACCCGAGACCGAGTGGCCAACGACAAGACTCCCGCGCAGCTCTATGCCCTGCTATTCGGCGCGACGCTGCTGCTCGCGGGCGTTCTGGGTTTCTTCGTCGATTCGAGCTTCAACTTCGGAGACGGGATCCAGGGCGACGACCTGGTTGTCTTCGAGGTGAACGGGACGCACAACCTCGTCCATATCGCATCCGGCCTGCTTGGCCTCGCCCTCGCCGGCACCGCAGCCGGCGCCAGGGCTTACGCGCTCGGCTTCGGATTCGTGTACCTGCTGGTCACGATCATCGGGTTCATCGACGGTTCGAACGTGCTGGGCCTGATCCCGGTCGACACCGCCGACAACTTCCTCCACCTGGCTATCGCCCTCACCGGAATCGCCGCGGGGTTCGCCTCGACGCCGCGAACGATTACGCGAGGAGCCTGAGCTCGGCTAGCCCTCCTCCGAGGTCGCTTCACGCAGCGCTCGGTCGAGGTCGTTAGCCGCTTCGCCGACCAGCTCGGCGGCTTCGCGGGCGAGCTCCTCGGCGCGCTCGTCGGTGACGTCATCGCCTCCGAGCTCGGCGGCGATGGCGGAGAGCCGCTCAGTCGTTTCGCGCAGGTCGCTCACGTCGCCACTCCCGCCGCTCGCGCCGCCGCGCCCAGAATGCCGTTCACAAAGCCCGGCGCGTCGGCGCCGCAGAACTCGGCGGCCAGGCCGACCGCCTCATCGATGGCGACCTCGGGCGGGACCGCATCCGAGTGGTGGAGCTCGTACAGCGCGACGCGCAGCACCGCGCGATCGAGCGGCGCGATGCGGTCGATCGTCCACCCCTTCGAAAGACTCGAGATCTCGGCGTCAATCGAGTCCAGGCGCGAATCGGTGCCCTCGGCCAGCTCGCGAGTGAATGGCTTTGCGCCCTCGAGGACATCAACCAAGTCACGCTCGGTCACGTCGCGCTGATAAAGCGCGAAGACGGCTTCCTTGCGTTGGTCAGAGCGTCGCACCGGTCAAGCGTACGCGGTGAAGCAGATGCCGTCTATGCGCGCGAGACGTACTCGCCGGAGCGGGTATCGACGCGGACGATCTCGCCCTCATCGATGAAAAGCGGCACCTGGATCTCGACTCCGGTCTCGAGCGTCGCCGGCTTCGAGCCGCCGCCGGATGCCGTGTCGCCCTTGAGTCCGGGATCGGTCTTCGAGACGGCCAGATCGACGGCGCTCGGAACCTGGACACCCGTCGGCTTCTCGTCCACGTAGAGGACCTCGACCGTGTCGTTCGGCCTGACCCACTTCATGTCCTCGCCGGTCGCCTCGACAGGAATCTCGGTTTGCTCATAGGACTGCGCGTCCATGAAGACCGCCATCTCGCCCGAGTCGTAGAGGAACTGCATCTTGCGCGTTTCGGTGCGCACCGGCCGGAACTTCTCGCCGGCGCGGAACGTCTTATCGACCACGCCGCCGTCGGAAGCGCGGCGGAGCTTCGTGCGCACGAAGGCGCCGCCCTTGCCCGGCTTCACATGCTGAAAGTCCATGATCCGGTAGATCTGGCCGTCCACCTCGATGTGTGCGCCGTTCTTGAACTGGTTGGTCGAAATCACGGCGCCGAGGGTAGCCAGCGCCTTGAACGAACGAGGGCCCGGGATGAACCCGGGCCCTCGCGCAGTTCACGAACTGGATTCGGCGACTATGGGGTCGCGTCTTCCTCCTGGACTCCGAACGGCTCGAAGTCGAAGATCGAGTCGTTCACCCTGAGGCCATCGACCGCACCAACCCATGAGTTGTCGCGGCCCTTGGTCACCGCGACCGTTCCGATCTTCGCCGGCGTCGCGTCGGGGCTTGCTCCCTCGGCGAGAGCGGTCTTGACCTCATCCAGGTCGCAATACGTGACCTGGTTGCAACCGGTGGCCGTGCCGGCTGCTCCCGTGAGGAAGAAGTCAGCGCCGTCCGCAGCTGCATCGATGTAGCCGCTCCACTGGTTCGCGGCGGAGTTCGACGGGACGAACACCAGCGTCGAGAAGTTGGTCCCGTTCGCCGTGAGGTTCGGATCGATCTCGATGGAGATCGATGGCATGTTCGGGTTCCCGCGGGTGTTGTTCTCACCCGTCTGGAACACGTGGAAGCCGAGAGCGTTGATGTCGCTCACGTTGTCTCCGAAAAAGTCGACCTCGTTACCGAACGACGCCTTCTCCGCCGAAACGCCACTCGCACCGGGGGCTCCCGGGTTCTGGGCGTTATCACTGACCGCGATGGCCAGACTGCCGTCCCCGAAGGGCGGCGACCCAGTCACAGGCGGATTCGGGTCTACCTCGGGCACGAACGGTCCGCCACGCAGGTCGGCTACTGCCGAACCGATGTGGTTGCGGGAGATGATCCCCCACTCGGGGTTCGAGTACACCGCGACGCCATCTTCGCCGTCTTGGCCGTCTTCGCCGTCTGGCCCTGGAGGTCGTCTCGAGCTGCCTGGGACAAGTCCACTGTCTGGAGCGTCTCGTCCCTTACATCCTTGCTCTTGACCCCGTTGTCCTTGAGGTCCTTGCTCTTGACCGAGTTGTTGACGATGTCGCTGCTGTCGATGGTGTTGGCCGCTACTGCGGACCCGGCACCCAGCAGCACTGCAGCTGCGAGCAGTACCGCGCCCTGCCGCGTAGGCAGGAGCTCCTTAAGTCGATGCACCCTAAACCCTTCATTGATCTACATTGGGCCAGCCGCGTATCTCCGCGCCTGCCCTGTCTCGTCCACGCTACCCCCGACTGCGCGGCGGTCAACCGGAAACACCTCATTTTGCGCTTGAACTACCTACTTCCACTGAGTGGCGCCTTCCCCGACGGCTCCCGCTACCGTTTCGATCATGGAGGCGGTCAGGGCGAATCGGGGGGCGGCAAGGGTTGCGACCCTCTTTGCCGTATTAGCGGGACTCGCGCTGGCCGCGGTCCTCGTCGCGCGCGGAGGCGAGAACGAGGCCCAGGCCGGCATCCTGCCGCCCTGCGTTCCGCCGCTCAACGAGCCCCCGCCCGACGCGGTCGCTAACACGCCCAACCCGACGGTGAGCGGGCCGAACGATCCCAAGCGCAAGGTCATCTTCATCGGCAACAACTGGGAGGGCACCGCGGACATCGTCGCGACGCAGGGGCCGAAGAAGTTCAAGACCGTCTCGCGGATCAACATCGTCCCCGACTACACCGAGCGAGTCATGGAGATCTGCCTGAATCCGGTTGACCTCGGCTACTTCCTGGCGATCCGCGAGCTGGTGGGCGAGGGCAACGATCAGCTCGTCGATGACATGTACTCGACTCCCGATGGGAAGCTTCTCGTCGTCTCGCGACCGAGCTTCAGGGACGTAGTGGCGATCCACCTTGTTGGGCCTGAAACCGGGCAGATCAAGTGGCGCTTCAAGGTGGCTGGCCAGCGCTCCGACCACATGGCGGTGTCACCCGACGGCGAGCAGGTTGCCGTCTCGGCCTCAACGGGGAACGTCGTCCACCTGCTCGACACGGAGACCGGCGCCGACGAGGGAATGTTCGCGTCAGGTGACTCGCCTCACGAGAACACCTACTCGGAGGACGGCTCGAAGATCTATCACGCGTCGATCGGCCTCGTCTACACACCAGGCGACGACCCGATCTTCGACACGAACACCAACAAAGGCGACCGCTTTTTTCAAGTCGTCGACGCGGACACTCAGGAGATCATCTCTCAGGTCGACATGGGCGACAAGCTCGAGGAGGCCGGATACCCCAACATGAGCTCCGCCGTCCGCCCGATGGCGATCGCCTCAAACGAGCGCAAGGCGTTCCTCCAGGTCTCGTTCTTCCATGGCGTCGTTTCGTACGACCTCAGGAAGGAAAAGGTGAAGCGGGTTACGCGCCTGCCCAACCTCATTCCGAACGTTCCGCGCGAGCAGTACCTCCTCGACTCCGCTCATCACGGCATCGCCCTCGCCGGCAACGACAAGCGCCTCTGTATCGCTGGCACGATGTCGTCCTACGCGACGGTGATCGGCAGGCGGAAGCTGCGCAAGCGAGTCGCTCGACCCGAAGCTCATCCAGGCGGGCGAGAAGCCCTACTGGTCGACCACTTCCGAGAACGGGAGGAACTGTTATGTGTCGTGGTCGGGAACCGATGACATCTCGGTCATCTCCTATCGCAAGCGCAAGGAGATCAAGCACATCGCCACCGGCGAGCCGGGCGGCAACCGCGCGCACCCGCAGCGCATCCGTAACGGCGTGGTCCGCCAGAGCTTTCTGAACGCGAACTAACCGAAGCGTGTCGGACTCACAACAGTCGACGCGATCGCGCCGTATTAGCGCAACCCTCAGGCAGGGCGAGTCGGTGACGCCCCTCGAACTCTTCTTCGACCTCGTCTTCGTCCTCGCGATCACGCAGTGCACGCAGCTGATGGCCGACCAGCCCTCTTGGGAGGGCATTACCAAAGGCCTGCTCGTGCTGGCGGTCCTGTGGTGGTCGTGGATCGGCTACGCGTGGCTCACCAGCGTGGTCGACCCCGAGGAAGGCGCAGTGCGCCTCGTCATCTTCGCCGCGATGGCGGGTCTCCTGGTCGCGTCGATCTGCATTCCCGGGGCCTTCGACGACTCGGCGTTGATCTTCGCGGCGGCCTACGCGGTGGTGAGAGCGGCACACATTGCACTGTTCTGGATCGCGAGCGATGACGATCCCGATCTTCGGAAGTCGACCAGCGGCCTCGGGATCTCAACGGCGATCGCATGCGGCGTCCTGGTCGGAGCCTCGTTCGCCGACGGCGTACTGCAGGGAGCCCTGTGGGTCCTCTTGATCGTGATTGATATCGGCGGGCCGTACTTCTTCGGTGCCGCCGGATGGAAGCTCATGCCCGAGCACTTCGCCGAGCGCCACGGCCTCATCATCATCATCGCCCTTGGCGAGTCCATCGTCGCGATCGGCGCCGGTGTCACCGGGGAGATCACGGCGGGGATCGTCGCCACCGCTGTTGTCGGTATCGCCCTCGCCGCGGCAATGTGGTGGGCCTACTTCGATGTCGTCGCACTCGCCTCGGCCAGGCGGCTCGCCCGCGTTGAGGATCGCCAGGAACGAAACGAGATGGCGCGCGACTCGTACTCGATCCTCCACCTGCCGATGGTGGCCGGGATCGTCCTGGTCGCGCTGGGAATGAAGAAGACGATCGGCCACTTCGACGACCCGCTCGAGATCGAGACCGCGACTGCCCTGCTCGGCGGCTTCAGCCTGTACCTGCTCGCGCACGTGGCGTTCCGCTGGCGGAACGTCCATTCCATGGCTTGGCGCCGCCTGTTCGTGGGCATCGGAGTGCTTGTTCTGATCCCGGTTGGGACCGAGCTACCCGCGCTGGCGTCGGTCTCGATCCTCACGGCGATCGCGTGTGCACTGATCGCCTACGAGGCGATCCGCTTTGCCGAGTTCCGCGACCGGGTCCGCCACCAGATGACGGACGCGACGTAACGCCCGCGAGTCCGGGTACCGAGCTGATCGATGAAGCTTGAGCCCAAACTGATTGACGTCCTCGTCCCTGAGACGCCGAAGGGAGCCGTGCTGGTCCTCCACGGTGGAGCGAGCCGGCGCGAGAACGCCATGGTGAGCCCAACCCAGCTCTCCGTACTACGAATGGCCCCGATCGCAAAGCGAATTGCCAGAGCCGGCAAGG
Source organism: uncultured bacterium (assembly GCA_963786495.1). GTDB lineage: Bacteria > Actinomycetota > Thermoleophilia > Solirubrobacterales > 70-9 > JALZKA01. The sequence goes on from CAWAZL010000011.1 coordinate 167,558, forward strand.
GCGAGCTTGCTGTCTTTCGGCTCCTGAACTCAAGACGGGGGTGGGAGACCTCGCACACGCCGGTGAATGACGCGGAGTGGGCACTCGACCAGATTCGAGATCGGCTTGGCGCGGAGATTCCAACCTGCCTTGTCGGTCACTCGCTCGGGGGACGCGCGGCGATCCTGGCGTCAGGGGCGCGCACGGTCAGGTGCTCTGTTGCGTTGGCGCCGTACGTGTACCCGAACGACGTCCCACCGCTACACGGACAGCGCATAGTCATCGTCCATGGCTCGGGGGATCGCATCGCGAGCCCGTCCCGCGCGCTCGACCTGGCGCGGCGGCTTGCCCCGCGCACGCCGACCGGGTTCGTCCTGGTCCGTGGCGGCAAGCACGCCATGCTCCGAAGGCATGGCGACTTCAGCGGCTTGGCCGCGGACTTCGCCACGCACTCGCTGCTCGGGCGGTTTGACCTCGACATCACCCGCCGCATCACCGGCGGCGAGTTCGCCGTCGAGATCTAGAGGTCCTCCTTCTCCTCCTCGTCGGCCTCGCCGTACGACTGGGCCGTGGGGTCGGACGCCTCTTCCTGACCCGCCATGTGGGTCGGGTCGGGATTCGAGTCGGCCTCGTGCGAGGCGTTCTCGATCAGCTCCTCCTCGGCCAACTCGAAGCCCTCGGCCTCGCCCTGGCCCGCCTCGGCAAGTGCGCGCTCCGACTCGTCAACGCCGTAACCGTCGCCCGCGTCGCCACCGATCTCCGACGCTTCGCGCGCAGCTTCAGCCTCCTGCTCGGCCACGTAGTCCTCGTCGCCGTGAATCTTCCCTTCGCTCATGTCAGACCTTTCGTTGTCAGTTGGTTCACGTACGACGGTTACCGCTGCACGCACGCGCGAAACCCGGGCGGATAGGTTGTCACGTCATGACCGACACGCCAAAGCTTCTTGAAGACCTGCTGCAAGTCCCCGCGCCATCCGGCTATGAGGCGCCCGCCAGCGCCGTCTGGCGCGAGGCCGCATCGGAGTTCGCCGAGGTGCGTTCGGACGGCATCGGCTCCTCCATCGCCGTCGTCGGCGACGACGAATCGCAGCCGCTCTTCGCGATCGCCGGCCACATGGACGAGATCGGCCTCGTCGTCACCCACATCGACGACAAGGGCTTCATCTGGTTCGGCGCCATCGGCGGCTGGGACCCGCAGATCCTCGTCGGCCAAAGGGTCGAGATCGTCACCAAGGACGGACCGGTAGCCGGAGTCGCGGGCCGAAAGCCCATCCACCTCCTCGAGGAGGATCAGCGCAAGAAGGTCGTCGAGCTCAAGCAACTCCACATCGACATCGGCGCCGAGGACGGCGATGCCGCGAAGGAGCTCGTGCGGATCGGTGACCCCGCCGTGATCCGCGGCGAGCCGATGCGCGTGCAGGGCTCCCGCCTCGTTTCGCGCTCCATGGACAACCGCCTCGGCTCGTACGTTGCGCTCGAGGTCGCTCGCCGCTGCTCCGAGTCGGACAAGGTTTCGTGCCGAGTCGCCGGCGTCGCGAACAGCCAGGAAGAGATCGGCCTTTACGGCGCGCGGACCGCGGCCTTTCATCTCGAGCCGACGCTTGCCATCGCGGTTGACGTCACGCACGCCACGGACGCGCCCGGCATCGACGAGAACCAGGAGGGCAGCCACCACCTGGGCACGGGCCCGGTGATCAGCCGCGGCTCCACCCTGTCGCCCGTCGTCTTCGACCTCCTCGCCGAGGTGGCGGACAAGTCCGGCATCGACCACACCTTTTCGGGCTCCGGCAATCGCACCGGCACCGACGCCGATGCGATCCAGATCACGCGATCGGGAATCCCCGCAGGGCTCGTCTCGATCCCGTTGCGCTACATGCACTCGCCGGTCGAGATGGTCGACCTGGACGACGTAGAGAAAACCGTCGCGCTGCTCGTCGCCTTCGCCGAGACGCTCGGGCCTGATCTGGATTTGAGTCGCTAGCGGCGCACGCTTGGTGCCAGGCACCAAAGGTGCCAGGCACCCGCCTAGATCTCGCAGCCCGTCGTGCTGTCCAGGTCCTGATCGATTCGTGCGCGGTCCTTCCGGCCGCTGCCGCAGCGGATCTCGTCCGCCTCCCCATCCCGCGCGATGATCCGGTCTGAGCCTCCCCCGCCTCTCAGCTTGTCTTCGCCCGCGTCGCCCTTCACCCGGTCGCGCCCGCGGCCGCCGGACAGGCAGTCGTCGCCGTCCGCTCCGCTGATCCGGTCGGCGCCGCGCCGGCCAGCGACGCGGTCCGGGGCCGGCGTCCCGTCGAAGCGTTCGTCGCCGTCGCCCAGGCGGATGGCCGGCGCGTCCTTGCAATCGGTAGGCGGCGGCGGCTCGCCCGAGACCGGCTCGATGTAGATGGGGCTGGAGAGCGCCTCGATCGCGCCTTCGCGCTGGACCTGGATCCGGTAGCGGGCGTACCCGAGGGTCGGCAGGTCGAACTCGAACTCGTCGCCTGTCAGCGGAAGCGGCAGGGCCAAGACGGGCAGCGCATCGCGGTAGACCACGACGAACAGAAGGCCCGGGCGGACCTGGCGGCTGACGTCGAGCTCCAGGACCTCGGCGTGCAGGGTCGCCGAGAACCCCGTCTGAGACTTCAACGTGTCGCCCATCATCGCCGGCGCCATCGGAAGCCCGTTCTCGGTTGCGGTCAGCCGCAACTCGGGCCCAAGCGCGCCGAAAGGCTTCACGAACGTGTGACCCGCCTCGACTCCCTCCTGGATACCCGTCTCGGACAGTTCGTCCGCGAAGACCATCGTCGTCGCTTCCCCGACCGGCGAGGCCAGGAGTGAGTCAACCCCCGAGCCCTGATCGCCGGCCTGATGCGAGTCGCTGGATCCGGTCGCGGCGATGTGGTTGGAGTTGGGGCCCCCGTCGTCGATGGCCTGGTCCCAGAAGTGGATCGCGAGCGGCGTGAACGGGTTCGGGCCCGGGCGCGGTGGCTGGTCCAAGCCCGGCGGTCCGGTCTGGACCTCGATCGCATCGACCTTCGAGTAATCGGTTTCGGCCGAGGTGTAGTCCCAGGGACATCCACGGCAGAAGGCCGAGAGGAGCGGGATCTGCGACGGGAAGATCGTCGGGTGGTTGATCTGCGTGAAGCCGCCGGCCGCGTGGACCGCGTCGAAGATCTCGGACGGCGGCCGGGCGCCTCGCACCTGGGTCAGCGACCCGTTCGGCTCACGGCGGTAGATCGGCGCGGTCCTGTAGTCGACCGTGCCCGATGCCGCGAGCGAGTTCATGTGGCCCTCGTATGTCGTCACCTCCGTCCCGCGCGAGATGAGGAAGTTCGAGTACTCGCCCTGGAGCTTTCCGATCTCGCCGTACGCGACGGTGTTGTTGTGGTCCACAAGTTGGACGAAGTCGAGGCCAGCGCCGGCATCGGCGGCAGGCAGGAACGCGTAGTCGAGCGTCTCGCGCATGAGCGCGTTGCCCGGCTCGTGCTCGCCGTGGACATGGAAATCGCCCGCGTACCACCCTGGCGATGATCGAACGGGAGTCGAGTCATACGGCGCCGGCACATACGGATCGTTGGCAAACGAAGCGCTCGAAGTCGTCTGCACGTCCACGCGCCAGGTGACCGCGTTGTCGAAGTTCAGCTCAGCCGTGGTCGAGATCGCGGCGAGGCCGAGCTCGGCAACCCACTCGCCTTCCGGGATCGGCCCGGGCTCGTAGGCGCGGGTGGTGCGGCCGGTGACGTAGCCCTTAGGCGCCGCCTCATACACCGCCTCGCTCGAGAACCCGTTGACGGCGATGGTGGCGTCGCGGACCGCGCTACCGGACGAGCCGCGAAGCTCATCGGGCCCCAGGACGGTGTGGCCCGCATGAAGCGGCTCGTAAACGCTCAGGTCGAGCGTGTTGTTGTTGAGCCCGTTCGGCAACGAGATGTCGGGTTGGTCGAAGCAGTAGCGAACCCGCACCGCCGTCGTCCCCGTCGGCACCGTGAACGGAACCTGCACATAGGAGTTCTCCATCGACGCGTCGAACGTGCCGGTCGTCGTTGTGACCGGGCCGAAAGCTGCGTCCTCAGGGCCCGGACAAGTTGCGGGAACGGAACCGTGTGCGACCGGCGTCGCTAAAGCGAAGAGTCCGATCGCGGCCACCAGCCCGCCTCCCCTAAGAGCAGTCCTGCTCATGGAATGAGTCTAGGTCTGACTCAGGCGACCGGCGCCGGTTCGCGATCGCGATGCGCGGCATTACCTCGACCGGAATGCCATTGAGCACCGCGTTGCCGCTGGGAACGTCCACCCCGGTCTCGTCGGCTAGGAAGTTCGAGTTGACGCCCGGGTGAGCGGAAGCCGTCGCCATGCGAACGCCTTCGACGTCATGGCCCCAGCCATGCGGGACGCTGATCACGCCGGGCATCATCTCGTCGGAGACCTCGACCGGCACCTCGATCTCGCCGGCGTCCGAGCGAAGCAGCGCCATCGCGCCGTCCTCCAGGCCGTAGCGCTCGGCATCGAGGGGGTTCACGAGCGCGGTGCAGCGGTCCTTGCCCTTCACCAGCGCATTCAGGTTGTGCATCCAGGAGTTGTTCGAGCGGAGCTGGCGCCGGCCGATCAGGACCATCTCCGGGCCTGAGCCGTTCCATGCCCCCTGGTCGAGGCGCTCTCGTAGCCGCGGGACGTCGGCGGTGACCGCCTCAGGCGCAAGCTCGATCTTGCCCGAGCGGGTGCGAAGGACATCGGGCAGGCGCGACTCGTGCGCTCCCAGGTCGATGCCATGAGGTTCTTCCTCCAGGCGGTCCAACGTGAGCCCATCAGGGTCTGCGCCGAACCCGTCGCCGTAGGCGCCCGTGCGGAGCAGGAGGTCCAAGACGCGGTCAGCGCCACGCCTGGGCTCGAGCGCGGCGATGATCTCGCCTGCGTCGCGGCCCTCCACGACCCCGTCGGGCGTGGCGATCTCGCGGCCGACCAGCGTCCCGATCACCGCGTCGTCGATCGCTTCGACGTCGCAATCCGCTCCTTGTCCCGTGACGATTCCGGTGAGCTTCAGGAAGATCTCGGACTCCTCGATCAGCCCTTCGTCGCGCTCGAGGATGGCGGGCGAGTAGTTCGCCACGTTTCGGGCAGAGAACTGGTAGAGCGCAAGGTCGTAATGGGAGCGGGCGAGCGGGTCCGGTGATGGAAGAACGACGTCCGCATGCCGGGTCGTCTCGTTCAGGTAGATGTCGACGGAAACCATGAAGTCGAGGCCTTCGACCGCATGCGCGAGGCGCGCGGCGTTCGGCGTGGACACCAGCGGGTTGCCGGCGACCGTCATGAGCGCGCGGACCTGTCCGTCGCCGGGGGTGTCGATCTCTTCCGCCAGCGCGGATGCCGGCAGCTCGCCCAGGACCTCCGGCAGCCCCCGCACCCGGCTGCCCCAGCGTGCGGATGCGACGCCCTTCCCCTTCCCTGGCCGCCCGACCGAGTTCCGCTGCGCGGCGGCCGCCTTCGCGAACACCGCGCCGCCGGGCTTGTCGAAGCTGCCGGAGAGGACGTTCAAGACGTCAACCAGCCAGCTCGCGAGCGTCCCGAATTCCTGAGTGGTCGTGCCGATCCTCCCGTACACGGCCGCGCGGTCCGCCGCGGCCAGCTCTCGCGCCATCCGTCGCAGCTCGTCCGCCGGAATGCCGCACGCGGACTCGACCCGCTCTGGCTCGAAGCCCACCGCAAGCTGTTCGACGTCGCCGAGGCCCTGGCACAGCTCCGCGACGTCCGCGGGATCGGCGAGGCCTTCGGAGAACAGCACGGAGACGAGCGAGAAGAGCGCGAGGGCGTCGGTGCCGGGACGGATGAAGTGGTGCTCGTCGGCGTGCTCGGCGGTCCGCGTCCGCCGCGGATCGATCACGACGACCTTGCCACCGCGCTCGCGGATCCGGCGGATGCGCCCGCGCATGTCCGGAGCAGTGAGAAGGCTGCCGTTTGAGACCAGCGGGTTCGCCCCCCAGATCATCAGGTGATCCGTGTGGTCGACGTCCGGGATGGGAATCGACGTCCAGTGGCCGAACATGTGGCCGGCTGAGAGGTGCTTCGGCATCTGGTCGACCGAGGAAGCGGAGTACACGTTTTTCGAGCCGACCGCTCGAAGAAGCACCTGGAGGTAGACCATCGCCGAGAGGTTGTGGGCGTTGGGGTTTCCGACATAAAGCGCCAGCGCATCGCGTCCGTGCTCTTCCAGGATCGGGGCGAGCCCGGCCTCCACCGCGGCGAACGCCTCCTCCCAGGTTGCCTCGCGGAGCTCCCCGTCCTTCCGAACCAGCGGGGCGCGCAGGCGGTCGGGGTCCTCGCGGAGCTCCTTCAGGCCAAATGCCTTCGGGCAGATGAAGCCGGCTGAAAGCACGTCGTCGGAGTCGCCCCTGATCGACTCGACCTCGCCAGCGTCAGAGATCTCGACCTGAAGGCCGCACGTTGCCTCGCAGAACGGGCATGTCCGGAAGTGCGTCGAGGCCGCCACGGGCCTCGGAGACTACTCCTAGAGGTCGGGGCAGCCGTCTGCCGGATCGTCGCCCGACGCTCCGGGGTCCTCCGCGGTGCAGACCGTGTAAGACGTCCTCGTCGTCGTCGACGTAGCGGGCGTATTCAAGTCAAAGCGGTAAATGCCCGACACGCGCTGGATGACGCCGTCCACCTCGCCGACCGAGATGATCTGGCGCTCGAGCACGCTGTGGCCGCCGACCAGGACGTTGGCCCTGAGCTTGATGTAGTACCTGAAGGAAGCCGGCGACCCCAGGCTGTGGCCCGACACGCCGGGATCGAGCTCCTCCGCGTCGGTGGGCGTGCAGGTGCCGCCACTCGCGAGACTCGCGGTCAGTGTGTCGCCGACTCCAAGGTGGAGACAGCCGACCTCGGAAACAAGTGCCGTAACGGTCGAGGGCGAGAGCACGTTCTCGATCTCGGACGCGAGCAGGATCTTGTCCATCCGGTAGGCGGCGGCATCCAGGCCCGCGTCCGCTGCCTGGAGCGCGCGGCTTGACGCCCTGTCGCGCTCGGAGCGGTCGACGTTGTGGGTCGCGATCGCGACCGTCACGGCGCCGAACCCGAGGACGATGACAAGGATGGCCAAGACCACGGGCACGGCATACCCGCTCTCAGAGCGCAGCCGGCTCATCCGCTTAGTGCCTCCGCGTCGGGGTCGGCGATGATCGACGATGCCCACACGGGCTCGAACGGACCTGACCCGTTGACCGGGTCCACGGAGACTGCGACCGTCACGCGCTTCGTGTTGTGCGTGTGGTCTTCGGAACTGATCTCGCCGAGAGAGGTGATCAGTTCCTGCACCTCACCGGGCCAGTCGGCATTGCGGAACGCCGTGACCTGGCTGCGAGCCGTGTTGTAGATCGTCGAAGTGTTGATCGGGACCGTCGGGCAGATGACCGTGACGATCAGCACGGTGCACTTCGGCGCGTTCTGCGCGGCCAGGACCGCGGAGTCGATGGTTGTGAGCGCAGGCGCGAGCGTGTCGAGGGTGTCGTTGATTTCGTCCAGAGCCTGGAGGTCCGCATCGCACGGGTCGAGCTCGTCGAGGTTGGCGACGGCGGTCAGAAGCGCGTTCAGCTGCGTCTGGAGCTGGGTGACGTTCGTCTGAATCTGCTGGAGATCGTTCTTGAGGTTCGAGAGCAGCGGCAGGTTAAGGAGCGTTCCTAGCAGCCCGGAAACGATGTTGCTGCTCCGTGAGTTGACCGAAGCGATCTGGGCGAGCATCGTGTCGATCCTTCCGTCGAGGGCGGACTCCAGGGGTGCGAGATCGAGGATCTGGCACTCGACGTCTCGCCACGAGACAAAGCGGTACACGGACACGCTGTACTCCGCTCCGCCGATGTCAACCAACTCGGGAGGCGAGTACGGCTTGATGCCGGACCCCGCTGCCCGGACCAGCTCTTCCGATCCCTCGTCAGACGTCCTAAGAGCGGGCTCGGCGCCATCGACGATCCGGTCCGTCGGATCGCCGGGATAGCCCGTTGAGACCCAGCTTTCCGACGAGTTCGTTACGAGCTCGTCGTACGGGACGTCCCGCATGCGCTCGAGTTCAGAGGACGCCTTTGATTGCGCGATCTGAAGGCGCTCGCCCGTGTTGGACTCGCGGCGCGACGTGTCGAAGACGCTCACCCCGCCGAGGATCCCGATGACGAGGATGAGGGCCGCGACGGCCGCCTCCACAAGGGTGAATCCGGATTCGGAGCGAAGGCGGTCCCTCAGCATGATGGGTTCAAGACCCCCGGCCCCGGCGCCGAGACGCAGTTCCTCGGCTTGACGGTCGAGACCAGGCTGAGCGGCTTCTCGGCGTCCGCGCCGCTTGTCTGGTCCTTGATCTCAACGTCGACCCTGATCTGAAGCGCCCCGTTCTGAGACGTGGTGCCGGTCAGGTCAGAGCCGGCCACCTCCGCGAAGTTGTCGGTGTTCGTGACGTCGTCCACGACGGTCTCGGTTTCCCCGCTGCCGATGACGGTGCGCGTGCAACTCCTGGTCCCGCCGCCGTCCGTACAGGCGAACCTGACGTTCGTGGTGGTGCCGTCCGCGTTCCAGAGCGAGGCGTCCACCGTGGCCGCGTTCACGAGCGTCACCGAGGGCGCGTCGCGAAGCTCGACGGCCATCGAGTTCAGGGCGTTCCTGGCATCGTCGGTTGCGGAGACCCGGCCCTCCTGATTACCCCACTGATGAATGCTCACCACGACGAAGGCGAGCCCCGCGGCAGCCACGATGCTCGAAACGACCGCGGCCACGGAAAGTTCGGGGACCGTGAAGCCCCCCTCATCTCTGATCCGCCTTCCGGCGGCCGCCCGGGCCGCCCGCAACTTCGATTTCATCCTGGTTATCCATCGGCCCCACGCAGGGCACGCTTGAGCTCAGAACAGGCGGTTGGACGCCCGTTTTGAGGTAATTTCAGGCGCTCAGCCGATGATTCTGAGCTCTTTGGGGGTCGAGCTCAAATTTCGCACTCCGGAGGCCTCTACGACCACCAGGTCCTCGATCCTGACGCCATGGTGCCCGGGCACGTACACCCCCGGCTCCACCGTCACGACATCGCCTTCCAAAAGTACGTCCTCAGACGTCTTTCCGAGCCTTGGAGCCTCATGCACCTCGAGCCCCACCCCATGCCCCAGACCGTGTCCGTATAGGTCGCCCTTGCCAGCTTCGGTGATGGGATCACGGGAGACCCGGTCAGCCTCCGCCCCGCTCACCCCCGCCCGGATCGCCTCGAGGCTCTCGGCCTGGGCGCGGCGGACGAGCTCGTACGTCTCGAGGGCGTCGCCGGAGATCTCCCCCGTCGCCCAGGTCCGTGTGCCATCCGAGCAGTACCCGTCGACCCGGGCCCCCATATCGATGACGACGAGCTCTCCCTCGCCGATCACCCGCTCGCTTGGCTCCGCATGCGGCAGCGCGCCGTTCGGCCCCGAGGCGACGATCGCTTCGAAAGATGGTCCCGCCCCTAGCTCGCGCATCCGCTGCTCGGCCGACAGGGCAACCTCGCGCTCGGTCTTGCCGGAAAGGCCTCGCTCGGCCAGGTACTCATAGACCTCGTCGGCAAGGCGCGACGCTTCCGCGATCGCTTCGATCTCCTTCGCGTCCTTGGTCCGGCGAAGCTTCTCTACCAGCCCCGTCGCCGGAACCAGCGTCGCGCCATCCGGGATGGCGTCCTCGAGCTTTCGAAGGGACGCGACGCTGGTCGCATCCTCGTCGTAGCCGACCTTGCCGGAGAAGCGCTTCGCGAGCTCCGCCACCAAGCGCCCTTCCAGCGTCTCCCGGTCGAATTCGCCGGTGACCTCTGAGCGCGCGCGTTCGGTGTAGCGGAAGTCGGTGAAGAACTCGCGGCGCCCCTCCCCGACGATCGCGAAGCCGCTCGAGCCCGTGAAGCCGGTCAGCCAGCGGACGTTCGCGATCGCGTCCGGCCCGGAGTCGCCCGGGCGGACGAGGTCGCCGACGAACAGGCAGTCAAGCTCGGCCTCAGCGGCGAGGGCAGCGAGCCGGTCGCCGCGTGAGCCGGTCACGCGCCAAGCTCCGTCGCAAGCAGGTCGAGCGCTTCCTTGTAGCCATCCGGGCCTTTGCCTGAGATCGCACTCAAGACGAGGCCGTCGAAGACCGAGAAGTGGCGCCACTCCTCTCGCGACATAACGTCGGAGAGGTGAACCTCGACCGCCGGCACGGAGGCCAGCTCGAGCGCGTCGCGGATCGCCCAGCTGTAGTGGGTCCATGAGCCCGCGTTCACGATCACGGCGTCCGCCATCTCGGGCACTCGGTGGAGGTGCTCGATGAACTCGCCCTCGTGGTTCGTCTGAAAGAAGCGCGCGTTCAGCCCCGCGTCGCGGGCCCAACCCTCGATCCGGCCCTCGAGCTCGGTCAGGCTGAAGTCGCCGTAGTGCTCGGGATCGCGGGACGCGAGCATGTCGAGGTTTGCGCCGTGCATCACCTCGACCCTGTTGCGCGTTGTCGTCACCTCAGGTCCTCCACAGCCGAGCGGACCATATCTCGGTCCAGCCGAGCGCCCGTGGTGGGCTCCCCGGGTCGCTCGAGGAGAACGAAGGGAACGCCGTCCGCGTCGGCCTTCTTGTCGCGCTCGAGCGCCGCCATGATCTCTTCCGTACCGACGGCTGGGTCAAGCCGTGCGGGCAGCCCGGCGCGGGCGAGTAAGCCCGCGACCTCGTTGCGTAGCTCTTCCGCACCCGACAGACCGAGCGCGGCGACGAGCCCAAGCGCTACGGCCTCACCGTGGCGGTAGCGCTTGTAGCCCGACGCGGACTCGATGGCGTGGCCCACAGTGTGCCCCAGGTTCAGGACCTGACGGCGGCCGGAGTCGCGCTCGTCTTCGGCGACGACGTCGATCTTGACCCTGGCGCAGTCGAAGACGAGCGCGCCCAGGCTGGCTGCGTCGAGTGAATCGAGCGCCCGCACGCGCTCCCACAAATCGCCGCCAGCGATGAGCGCGGTCTTTAACACCTCAGCGAATCCCGCAGCAAGCTCCTCCGGGGGCAGCGTCGAGAGCGCGCCCGGCTCCACCAGGACTGCTTCCGGCATGTGGTAGGCGCCGGCGTAGTTCTTTGCCTCCGGTAGGTCGACGCCCGTTTTGCCGCCGTATGCGGAATCAACCTGAGCGACCAGGGTGGTTGGCGCCTGGACCACGGGGACGCCGCGTTGGTAGGTAGCGGCGCAGAACCCTGCGAGGTCCCCCGCGACGCCACCACCGAACGCGAGTACTCCGTCGTCGCGCCGGGCCCCGGCGCTCGCGAGCGCTCGCATCACGCGCTCGGCCTCCGCCATCGTCTTCAAGGACTCGTCTCCCCCCGCCTCGACCGTCGCTTCGACGGATGGCAGGCGCGAAGACTGATGCTCCATCGCTGCGGGGTCCGCCACCAGGAACCACCGCCGCTCGTCTGGGAGCAAGCTCAGGGCACCCTCGGCGACGATCGCCGGGTACTCGCCGCTGGCCGAGGAGGCCCAGGCCAGGCGGGCACCATCGATGCCCGCAGCGCCTTGAAGCCAATGCGCGGCCAAGCGGGCGACACGCTCTCCGCCGTCGGTCAGGACCGCGTCGGCAAGGCTCGCGTAAATGGGCTCGCGCGCCTGGAAGCGGCTCGAGAAGGCGTCGCGATTCTGTGCGAGAGGCCTGTCGGTGTCCTGGCAGCGGATCCAGGCAGCCTCCTCCGAGATCCTGCACCACACCACGAACGAACCAGCGAGCGCCTCGCGGACCCTGGCGGACTCCACGGCCCCGCCGCCGAGAGAGACCAGGCCCCCGCGGGAAAGCGCCTCTACCGCCAGGCGCTCCTCCGCCTCGCGGAAGCGGGTCTCGCCTTCGCCGGCGAAGATCTCGGCGACTCGCTTTCCGAACTCGCGCTCGATCTCGGCATCCACGTCGGTGGCCTCGATCCCCAGCACCGAGGCCGCGCCCTTGGCCGCACGGGTCTTGCCGGCTCCCATGAAGCCGATGAACGCGATCGTTCGAGCTGCGGAACCGTCCCCTAGCGACGCCATCCGATGCGCTCCTCGTACGCCTTGAGCGCGGCGAGGACGTCGGAGATGTGGTCGCCGCCGAACTTCTCCCGGTACGCGCGAGCGAGAACAAGGGCAACCATCGCCTCGCCGACCACTCCGGCCGCGGGCACGACCGTGGAATCCGTGCGCTCCCGCATCGCCTGGGCGGGCTCCTTCGTCTCAGTGTCGACCGAGCGAAGAGGCTTCGTGAGGGTCGAGATCGGTTTGATCGCTCCCTTGACGACGAGCGTCTCGCCGTTCGTCATGCCACCCTCGACGCCGCCCGCGCGGTTCGTCTCGCGGTACCAGCCGCGCTCCTCGGAGTAAAAGATCTCGTCGTGGGACTCGGAGCCTGGCAGGCCCGCTACGTCCCACGCCTCCCCGACTGCGACTCCCTTGACGGCCTGGATCGAGACGATCGCCTGAGCGAGGCGCGAGTCCAGGCGCTCCTCCCAGCTCACGTGCGAGCCCAGACCGGGGGTGACTCCGAAGGCGCGCACCTCGAAGACGCCGCCGAGGCTCTCGTTCTGCTTCCTCAGCGTGTTGATCTCCTCGACCATCGCCTCCTCGATGCCCTTGTCGAGCACTCGAACCGGCGACTCGTCGACGCCGTCGAAGTCCGCGAGCTCAAGCTCGCGCTCGGACTCGGCGACGACCGATGCGATTTGCAGCACGTGGCTGCGAATCTCGACGCCCAGCGCAAGCAGGAACTCCTTCGCGACCGCGCCGGCGGCCACCCGGGCGGCCGTCTCGCGGGCGCTCGCGCGCTCGAGGACATTGCGGACGTCCGTGAAGCCGTACTTGTGCAAGCCGGCGAGGTCCGCATGGCCGGGGCGCGGCAGATGCGACTCCTCGACCGGCCCCTCGACGGGCCAGGGGTTCATCCGCTCCTCCCAGTTCGGGTAGTCGCGATTCGCCACCAGGATCGACACCGGGCCGCCGAGCGTCTTTCCATGCCTGATTCCCGAGCGGACCTCCACGGAGTCGCGCTCGATCTTCATCCGCCCGCCACGGCCGTGGCCGAGCTGGCGGCGGGCCATGTCGCGGTCGATGCGCTCGCGGTCGAGCTCGAGCCCTGCGGGCAGCCCTTCGACGATCGCAACCAGGCCAGGCCCGTGCGACTCGCCGGCAGTCGTGAAGCGGAGAGAACCCACGACGCTCAGCGTAATGACAGGCGCTGCTTGCGCGCCCGCGCGTCAGTCGGACTGGTCGAACTCGCTCTCGGGAATGTGCTCGAAGCGGATGTCGGTGACACGGAGCGAGTAGCGGTTTCCGTCGGCGTACCGAAGGTATGCAGTTTCACCGTCGGCGAGCGTCAAGAACTCGCAGTTCGTCTTGCCCGGCTTGCAGTTCCCATCGCCGTTGACCTTCGAGACGTCCCGCGAGACGATGAACTCCGCCAGGTTGCCGGCGTCGACGTTTCGAAGGAAGAGGACCACCGGAGCCTTCTTCGAAGGGAGGATGTCGCCGGAGTGGACGTTCTCGTGCTTGACGTCCTGCTTGCGGCCCACGATCTTGGTGACCACGTCGACGCGGGAGACGATCACGAACGGCTCGGGAGGCGTCGTGGTCGTCGAGGGCGTTGAACCCGTCGGGGTTGAGCCGGTGGGGTTAGGGGTCGCGCCGGTTCCGCTCGTTCCGCCCGCTCCGACGTCAGAAGCATCATCGAGATCCTTCTCCTTCGGGACCTTAGGCTCGAAGCGGCTGCCAAATGGGTCCTTCTTGCTCAGGTTGTCGAGGCGCTTGCGGTAGTCGCGGACGCCGACCTCCTGGACGGCGAGGACCGCGGGCTCAACTGCGACCGCCTGGGGGTCCGCAGCCGGAGAAGGAACGCTGACCACCGACTCGGAGGTCGAACTGAGGACGAACGGCACGGCGACGATCGCGATCAATAGCGCGACGGCCGGAATGATCAGGCGCCGATCGCGCATGTCCTTGTAGAGGTCCTGAGCGAACGCGGGGGCTTGGACCTTCGAAGGCGTCTTCGTGCCTTCGGCCTTGGGCTTGCGTTTGGGGAGTCTCGAGCTTCATGGCGTAGAGACGGGAGCGGTGGTTGTGGCCGCGGGGACCGAGGACGGCGGCATCGTCGAGGTTCCGCCCGCGGTGAGCCCCTGCGACGAGGGCAGGACGTAAGAGGACATCGAGAGCTCGACCTTGAGCGGGCTGATCGGCCGTCCTCCTTGGTCATCTTGAAGCCGTTGACCGTGATCAGACGGCCGGTGACATCGACGCTCGCCGCCTTGGAGGTGACCAGGTCTGTCGATGCCCCTGAAGAGATCGGCGATCTGGAAGAAGTCACCCTGGAAGCTCATGTCGTAGACAAGCCTTCCGAGACCTGCCGAGCCGACGGTCGCGCCGATCGGGAGCGACGATGCGGACGCCTCGGTGGCGGGCGCGGGAGCTGCGACCGTCGAAGTGCCCTCTTCGGCCGGAGCCTCCTCGGCGGCTTCCGTCTGGTCCGTCGTCGTCTCAGCGGCGACCGGCTCTGGCTCCGCAGGAGCCGTGCCGAGCTGAAGGAGGCCGAAGGTCGGTCGTTCGCCTTGTCAGAGATGTCGGCGAGCTGCGTGATCATTGACGGGGTGTCGCCATCCGCCGGGGCTGCCTTGCCGAGCACGACCAGGGACGAAAAGTTCTTCTGGTATTCCGCTTGGGCCTGTTGCTCGCCGCCACGATCTGCTCCTGCGCGGCGATGTCGCTCTGGAGCTGTGTGATCTGGTCGCCCAGCTTCGAGGCCTCGTCGCGCTTGGGCGCCAGGGCGAGGAACCAGAATGCCGCGAACAGCGCCGACGACGATCAGGGCGATCAGGATGCTGCGGTCAGAGGGCTTCATGGCGTCACAACTCCCGGCACGACCTCGGCTGCGTCCTTGGCCTTTTCGTCTGCTTGGCCGCGGAGTTCTTGGCGGTCTGGGTCGGCTCCGGGTCTACTCGGTCGAGGCCGGCGTGGTCTCGAACGACGCGACTTCGGCAGCTTCTGCGCTGACGACGGCGTTGTCGAAGGCGACCGAAACGTCGAAGGTGTTCGCATCGCCGCAGAGTGTCGATGCAGCGGCTGAAGGAGCCGCACCTTCATCTCGGTCTCCTGGACGGCTTCGGTCGCCCAAGCGCAACCCGGGTCACGCCGTCGATGTCCTCCATGGCGGCAACGAGCCTGGCGACCGAATCATGCGAGGCCGCGCAGCCTGACATTGTGAGGTTTGGTGCAGCGATGGGAGTCGACGAAGCGCTTCCTTCCGCGTTCTCGAAGCCGCGCCGTTAGGTTCGTGAGCGTCACGTCCTCCGGGATAACCAGGGCGAGCTCGCGCATCACGCGCTCCCAGTCGAAGCGGCTCTGGGCGAGGCTCGCGATCGTCGCCTCGCGCTCGGCGCGGAGGTCGCGAACTCCGCGTACGGCGCAAGTTGCTCGGCCTCGGCGGTCTGCGCCTCGAGGTCGGCCTCGAGCTGAGCGACCTGCGCCTCCTTGTCGGCGATGTCGTTCGAGGTCGTGACCACAGGAGGACCCCGAGGAGGACGAGCGCGAGCGCTCCGATGACGATGTACGAGAGCGGGCCAGCTGCGAAGCGGGGCCTTGTCGCCACGGCGATCCTCGGGCGGAATCAGGTTGACGGGGCGCATGGCTTACTGCTCCAGGGCGAGGCCGTATGAGAGCGTCTGGCGGACGGCGGCGGCGTCGTCGAGGTGGCCGAGCGGCGTGGGCTTGGCGACGCTGAACGCGTGACCGAGGGAGCGCTGGAGGCGCTCGACCATGCCGGGAATCCGCGTGCCGGGGCCGCAGACGACAACGCCCTCGATCGGCACTGCGCCGTCGTGGCCGAGTAGTAGTCCATCGAAACCCGAAGCTCGTCCGCGAGCCGCGCGGCGCCGTCTGCAAGGCACTCGCGAGCGGCCGGCGACGTGCTCAGGATCGCCCTCGATCGCCTCGACGGGCTGCTCGAGTCCGACGTGCGTGAGCCACTGGCGTGAGTGCTCGACCGTGAGCCTGCGGCGCTCGGCGAGCTTCTGGGCGATGCCCTCGACGCCGAACGAGGCGATGCGGGTGAAAAGGCAGGAGCTGCCGCGGGCGACGGCCAGGTTGGTGACGTCGCCGAGGTTGCAAAAGAGCTTCGCGCGGGGCGTGGTTCTCGGCCACCGCGACGGCCGGGGTGCCGCCCGCATGGGCTGCCGACCCGCTCCTCGTATGACGGGGCGGACACGAACTGGCCAGGGCCGACGGGAGAGCCGACCTCGCGGGCAAGCGCGCGGATCATGCCGAAAGCGGAATGGTCGATGCCGATCGGCCGCACGCCCGGCGATCGAGAGCGCCTCGAGCAGCTGCGCGATCATGTCGCGGCGAGCGGCGACAGCGACGACTTCGACCTTGCGCTCGCCGTTCTCGTCGGTCGAGTGGCCGACGACCTGCCAGTCCAGGACGGACTGGTCGAGCGGCATCGGGATGTGGTCTTGCGCCTGGAAGCGAATCGCGGTCTCGAGCTCGTCGCGGTTGTCGATGGCCGGCAGGCGCATCGAGCGGACCGCCACGCGCTGGTTCGCGATGCCCACGCGGACGTCGCGCGAGAGCTTCTCGCGATTGAAGAGCTCCTTGATGGCCTGGCCCAGGGCCTCGGGGTCGGCGACCTCGCCCTCGCGGAAGACGCCCGGGCCGAGAGGCATGACGCCGCCCCCGCAACCTCGATCGATCCGTTCACGCGGACCTCGGTCGCGGCGACGCTGCCGGTCTCGATATCGAGGCCAACAGTGGACTTCACTTTTTGTGTGGTGAGGCGAGCCATGATTCGTGGTCAGGGGGCCTAACTCCCCTGCACAACACTAATCGGCGTCCATGGCGCTGAGATCCTTGAGGACTGTTATTCAGGTCGGGGAAGAACTCGTCCAGGTACCACTGGACCATGTCGTCGCCGAACCAAAGCCCGATGACGCCACCCACGGCCAGGAATGGGCCGAACGGGATCTGGATTTGCGCGCGGCGGAGCCCTGTCGGGCGATCATGGCGATTCCGACGACAGCGCCCAGGAGGAAGCCGATCAGGGTCGCCGGCGCGATCGCGCGACCGATGAACAAACCCATCATCCCCACTAGCTTCGCGTCGCCCATCCCCATCCCCCGCGGGTACACGAACGCAACGAGGAACATGATCCCACCGGCGATTGCCGCGGAGATGAAGCGTGTATCGAGCGTCTCGGGCATCGTGATCGCTGCGATCGCGACGGCCGCGATCGAACCTGCCAGGACGACCTTGTTCGGGATGATCCGCAGGTCGAGGTCGGTCAAGGTGATCACGACGAGGACGAAGCACAGAACCAGTCCCAGGAGAAGCTCGCCAGTCTCGTCGTCGCCCAGGATGAGATAGGTGGCCGCGAACAGCGTCGCCAGGGTCAGCTCGGCCAGGACGTAGCGCGGCGAGATCGGCTCGCCGCAGTTGCGGCACTTGCCGCGCAGGATCATCCACGAGGCGATCGGGATGTTGTCGCGAGCGCCGATCATCTCGCCGCAGTTCGGGCAACGCGACCGCTCCGAGACCCAGTTCTCGTTCCGGGGCAGCCGGTGCGCGAGCGCCGTCGCAAAGCTGCCCAAGACCGCGCCCAGGAAGAACAGGCCGATTCGCCACGCCAGCCATAGAGCTACCCCCTTCGACACCGGCCGCGCGAACCCCTGCCGCTCGCTACTCGACCGTCTCGCGCTGCACGTGCCACGCCGACTCGACCGGGTCGAGGAAGTGCGGCGGCGAGATGTAGCGAAGGCGGTCGTCGTACGAGTAGCGCTTCGAGTATCCCGAGACGGCCTGGCCGTTTTGAGAGTTGAAGGTTCCGACCGCGCCGCGGAACCGCTGCGCGATCGCGCCATTCACTGTGAGGTTGCCGAGCGGGTTCCCGCAGGAATAGTGGTCGACGATGAACGAGTGCTGGATCGAGAGGATCGCGGCGTCGATCCGGAGGTTGTTGACGCTGTTCGTGCCGTTTGACCCGCTACCGCAATTCGAGCGGCGAGGTCTGCGTGGTTGTGGTGAGCGACGAGGCCGGGTTGGCGATCGGGTGGAAGACGCGCACGAAGTTGTTCGCGATAAGGCCGAGCATTCCGTTGCCGCTCCGGACCAGGTTGCCGTCGACGATGATGTCGTTCTCTGCGGCGATCGTGAGGCGGCCCGAGTAGTTGCCCCGCACATAGACGTTGCCGCACGTGGAAGTTGTTCGGGTACACGGTCGTGAACGGGTTGTATGCCGACGAGCAGGCGCCGTTCGAGACGTAGATGACCCCGTTCGCCGGGAATCGGCTGCGACGCGCCGCCATTCACCGTGTAGGTAGTTCCCGTTGAGGACGATCCGCGTCTGACCTGAGTAGCGGTAGCTCGCGGCGGCGACCGTCTTGAGCGAGCGTTCGTGGGCGGCGGAGTCAGCACCGGCGCGTTGGTGACGAAGGTGCCTTCGAAGTTGGGCGAGCTGCCGCTGCAGCCGAACCAGCCGGGCGGGCGGCGCGACACCGAGATGGCGTCCGCGGCCGTGCGGCCGAAGATCGGGCTGGCCGTTACAGACCAGGAACGCGTCGTTCGTGTGCAGCGGGCCGTCGATGCGCTCGCCGCCGACGAAGTAGATGAAGTCGCACGTCCTGGGTCGGGGTTGGAGCCCGGGATGTTCTGGTTGTAGCGGCCCTCGGCAATGGTCTTCGTGCACTGCTGATAGGCGCCGTTGATCGTCGCCTGGTGTTGTTGTAGGTCACGGGGTCCGAGGTTTCGAGCTGCGTGAAATAGAGGAAGTCGAGGAAGCTCGCGCGCTTGAACGTCGCGACCAGCGAGATCTCGGAGAATCCTGCGAGTAGCCCGTGGAGCGGATCCGGAAGGTGCCCACGCTCGAACCCGACTGCTCGATCATCGAGTTGACGGGATCGCTCCGAGCATTGGGCCGACCAGTTCGCGGGATGAGCTCGATCGAGTACTCGGCGCCGGTCGTACCTGGCACCGCGCGGCGTTTGGCCGTCGAGCCGACTGGTTCACCGCCGTGGGCTGGGGCACGTTGGCGCACCTCGTCCAATAGTTCGTGTCCTGGTTGAGGTGGTAGGCGTAGTCGGCGATCCTGCGCGCGCTGCCTCGTAGGCCTGCTTTTGGCGAGGTCCGGCACGGGTGACGTTCAGCTCACCCCTTGCGGCCGTGACCGCGGTGACGACGACCAGGCCCATGACGGCGCCGCCGAGCACCGTGGCGCCCATCGTGAACCCGCTCCTCCGAGCGAGCCTGCGCCTCAATCGTGCGAATCACGCGCATGGGCCGTTCACCTTCGTCGGGTCCTCGGAGAAGGGCGAGAAGCGGAAGACCGCCGCGTCGGTGAGCGTGATGCTGGCGCGTCCATCATCAACCGGTTGGCTCGACGGGGCAACTTGCAGGCCCACCTGGACCTGGACGGCGCGC